>CAVTZG010000016.1:0-26944 GCA_963739135.1 uncultured Actinomycetes bacterium | reverse complement strand
ACCATCATCGCGTCAAGCAGGCCGAGGGCTGGCGGCTGTCGATGCCGGAGCCGGGCGTGCTGATCTGGCACACCCCTTCGGGACGGAGCTACGCCACAGGACCCACTCAGTACCAGCGGTAGGCGCGTGGCTGGTCTCGGGCCGATGGACCAGTTCTGCGCGGGGCAGCGGTGAGTGTGGCTGCTATGGGCTGGCTGGCGGGGGTTCGAGGGCGAACACGCCGTATCCGAAGGGCCCGGTTTGCACGCGTCCGCCCGTGACGGCGGTTCGGCTGGCTTCGAGGGGCCGGGCGGTGCGTGCTGCCAGGGACGGGATGCCGGCGGTGCGGGCGGTTCCGGAGGGGTTGACGACGACGAGGTGCCGGTTGCCGCGGAGGTAGACGAGCGGGTAGCCGGCGGCCAGGACCGTGGTTGCGGCGGTGGTGCGCAGCTCGGGGGTGCCGCGGCGGAGCTGGATGAGCCTGCGGACACGGTTGAGGGTCGAGGCTGGGTCGGGGTGCTGGGCCGCGACGGCCGGGCGGTCCGGGTCGGGGTCCTGGGGAAGGTAGAGCCGCTCAGCCGGGGCGGTCGAGAAACCCGCGTTGGGCAGGGCGGGGTCCCACTGCATGGGGGTGCGGCATCCGGCCCGGTTGAACCTGGGGCTCCATCTGCTGCCCTCGTGGTCGGGAAGCCCGGTGAGGTAGCGCATGCTGATCTCGTCGCCGTAGTAGATCGAGGGGATTGATCCCCAGGTGAGCAGGAACGCGAACGCCGCGCCGAGTTCCGCGGCCGTGCGCAGGGCGGTGGCGAGCCGGGAGAAGTCGTGGTCCGCGGTGGGAAGGACGACAAGCCGCCTGCCCCCGGATGCGGCCTGGTGTTCTTCCCACCTGCGCAGGAATGCCCCGAGGGTCGCGGCCGGGTCGGGGGCGCTCGCGTCGAAGTAGCAGCCGCTTTGCTCCGGCAGGGTCGGCAGGGTTCCGGCGCCGCCGTTGTTGAACAGCAGGCTGTGGGCTTGCTCGATGACCAGGAAGAAGTCCGCGTCGAATCCGGCGCGGGCTCCCATGCCGGGGGCCAGGCGGTAATGATTCTCCGGCAGCAGGACCGCGTCGGGATACCGGGCCGCCACCCAGGCGCGCAGGTCCGCCCACAGGGCTACGGTCGCGGTGAAGTCCGGGTCGTCCTTGACCAGAGAGTACGCCATGTCGACGCGGAATCCTGCCACGCCGCGGTCCAGCCAGTACGCCATGATCTGGCACAAGGCGTCCCGGTTGGCTTTCGGTCCGGGCGCATCGGCCGGCTGCCGCCATGGTTCGGCGTCATCCGCACGCGCGTAGCCGAAGTTCAGCGCGGGCTGTTCGTCGAAGAAGTTCTTCAGGTAATACCCGGGCCGCCTCCCGGGGGAGGGGACGAAGCCGGGTCCGGGCCGGTCCGACCAGATGTACCGGTCATCTCCGGTGTCGCTGGCCGAGGCCTGGAACCAGGGGTGGCGGACCGAGGTGTGGCCTGCGACCAGGTCGAGCAGGACCCGGATGCCGCGCCGCCCGGCTTCGGCGATGAAGGCCGCCATGTCGTCGTTGGTCCCGTACCGTGGCGCGATCGTGAGGTAGTCCGCGACGTCATACCCAGCGTCGCGGAACGGCGACACGAAGCACGGGTTGAACCAGATCGCGTCGATCCCGAGCCATTCCAGGTGGTCCAGGTGCGCGATCGCACCCCTCAGGTCGCCGATCCCGTCGCCGTCGCCGTCGGCGAACGAGGGCATGAAGATCTGGTAGATCACACAGTCCCGCAGCCATCCGGTCCCCGCCATGCCGGCATTCCTCCCCAATCGGTGACCTGCAGCGGCCGTGAGGTCCTGACGATGATGTGGGGCCGGCGTGGGATCTGATCCTATGTGTCGTCGTGCTCGCCTTGGCCTGACCTCGCCAGTGTCGGCTCGCCAGCGCTAAGGCTCGGGGCTGGTCTTGATGAAGACTACGTGCTGGCCGGCGGAGCCGACTGCGATGACCGTGCCGCGCGGCCCGACGGTGGCCGAGTTGATCGTCGTGTCCGAAGTGCTGCCGAGCGATTCCGTCGGCCGCCAGGTCGTGCCGATGCCGGTGCTCTGTATAGGCCACGTTCTGGTCGGCCGCGGTCCCAAGGACGACGAAGCCGCTGTCGCTGCCTTTCACCACTCGGGGTGTCCAGCCGCCGGCCGGGTCGATGAGGCCCGCGAAGTGCCACACCTGCCCGTTCGGGGAAAAGTAGGCCACCCCGTCGGGGGCGCCGTTCGCCGCGGTCCCCGGCCGCACCGCGAGCAGGCCGGAGCCGTCGAAGCTCAGGCCGCTGATGTGATCTCCCGCACCATGATCAACAGGCACCGTGACCTGCGTCCACGACGTACCGCCGTCAGTGCTCAGCCATACGCCGGACCCGTCGGAGATTAGCGTGTCGTTCCCTTGCGAGGTGGCGTACACGATGCTCATGGGGGTGGTACCGGCTACCTTCAGGCCCAGTTGGGTGGCCGTCAGCCGCTGCCACGTCGTATCGCCGTGCGATATCCAGATCACCGCCTGGTTTCCATCGGCTTTCCCGGCCCCGCCGGTGGCCAGGAACCCGTCCGCGGTCGCGGTAACCGCGGTGATGTTGTCCCCGGGCATCTGCGGACTGATCCCGTGGGTGGCCGCCAGCGTCCACGACTGGCCATTCTTACTGGTCCAGATGGCTTGCGGGCCCTCGGCGAGCCATCCGCGCGGGCCGCCGGCGATCCGTTCGGCCACGTACCCGGCCGTCGGCAGATTGCCGCCCGGCCGCTGCATCGGGGCCAGGTACCATGTGGCGCCGCCATCGGCGGAAACGAAGAACTGCTGGTGGACTACGCCGCCGCTGGTCTGCCAGCCAGTCGTGACGATCGTGTTGCCCGCGGCGACGATGCGCTCGATTTGCCGGGAGACGCCCGCCGGCTGCTGGGCGGGATTGACCGGCGGGCCGGCCGGCGGCGCCACCGCAGGGCTCTGGTCGCTGGCGGGCACGGGCTTTGGGCTGTGATGTGTCGCCAGCATGAATCCCGTCAGACCGACGGCCGCCAGCACCAGGACCGCCAGGCCCCATGCGCCCAGTCGCAGGACGCGCCGGCTCCGGTCGGTGGCGAACCGCCCGGGGCGCGACGGACCAGCGCCGGGGCCCGCCGGCTCGAGCAGGCTGGAACCCTTCGCCGGGGCGGAGCTGGCCCGGATGGCCTGCCGCGAGCGATAATCGGGCCGGTCGACCGACGCCAGGTCCGTGCTGGCGACCGTCGGCGGCTCGGCCGGGACGGCCGCCCAGCCGGGCGCCAGGCCGAGCGCCCCGCGCAGCGCGCTCGCGAATTCCCGGCAGGACCTGAACCGCTTGTCCGGTGCCTTGGCCAGGGCCCGGGCCAGGACCCGATCCACTGCCTCGGGCAACTCCGGGCGCCGCCTCCGCACCGGCGGCGGCGGCTCAGACAGGTGGGCCATGAGCACCGCCCGGTAGTCCTCGCGTTCGAACGGCGGCGCCCCGGTCAGCAGGTGGTAGGCCACGCACGCCAGCGCGTACTGATCGGCGCGCCCGTCTACCGCCACGTTCTGGCCCTGTTCCGGCGCGGCATAATCGGGGGTCCCGAGGAACTGACCAGCCCGAGTCAGCGTCGTCGACCTCGTGGCGTGCTTGCTCAAACCGAAGTCCGACAGGTACACGTAGTCGGATCCGCCTACGGGCGCCGCCAGCAAGATGTTCGCCGGCTTGACGTCACGGTGCACGAGGCCGGCGCCGTGCGCGGCATCCAGGGCCGAGGCCACCTGGGAGATGATCCCGGCCGCCCGGGCCGGAGCCAGCACGCCCTCCCGGTGCAGCAGCCTGCGTAGGTCGCCGCCCCGGACCAGCCGCATCGCAATGAAGAGGACGCCGCCCGCCTCGTCAGCGTCGTATACCGGGATGATGTGCGGGTGGTCCACCGCCGCGGCCAGGCGCGACTCGGCGATGAAGCGCTGCCGGGTGGCCCGGTCCGCGGCCGTAGCGGGCGCGAAGATCTTCAGCGCCACCGGCCGCCTTAGCCGCTCATCGTGCGCGCGGAACACCACTCCCATGCCGCCTGCCCCGAGCTGGGCCTCGAGCCGGTAGCCCGCCAGATGTGAGCCCGGCCGGAGTCCGGCCAGCTGAACCGGGAAATCCTCGCTCAACGCCCCTCCCGCCCGAGCGCCAGTCGCCGGACCGGCCCCGGAACCTGTCGCGTGGTTATCGGCGCCGGCCGGGACTGATCTGGATCAGGAGCGGCGTTCGACGCGAGCGAACGCTCACTCATCTGCTGAGCCGAGAACCCTGGCACGACGCCGCCGAGCCGTCATTTGCGACCCTCCCCCCCGGGAATCTCGCCACTACGCCAAGCGTGAACTGGCAAGCATGATATCAGCTTCCGGTACGCAGCAGAATTTCATGGTATATGTCCGGAATTATGCCGGTCTTTCGTGGCCGGACAGCGGCGGCGGGATATGGCCAGCGTCCGCTGTCCACCGATCGCGCTCCCTGCCAATAGCGGATTCACGCCAGATACCCTGCGCAGTGAATCGAGCCATGCAAGCCAGCAGCCCCGGCGACAAGGCGGGCACAGGTATATGCCGCGAACGCGAGCTACTCATCTAGTGACCGGTCAACTACGTTACGTATAAAGAGGAATGCATAATCAGTCAGGAAATACCATGTCTCGAGGCATTATCTGAGTGTTGCACTCGAGAGATTAACAGCGCTGCATGCGCACTTCAGTCTTGGGACGGATCGGCAGATTAAGGCATTTGGTCGTCAGGTGGCGGTGGGGGATTTGATGGTGCCGGTAACCGGTGTCGAAGAGCAGCTTATGGTGAACACTCCTACCGAGTTGCTCAGGTTGCCTCGAGGGATCCCAGGAATCCGGGACTGGAGAAGGCGCTCGCGCTGATGGCGGCACGTCCGGCCAGGATGCGGTGGATGTGACCGTCGCGCTCGAGGCCTGGGGCAGCGTCGTGCGGGCCGTCACCTTGCAGGTGCTCGGGCCTGGCACGGGGACTGTGTCGACCTCTTTCGTTCTCAGTTTCTGATGGCCGCCTGGCCGCCCATTGGAGAGAGGCAGATTGTGATGCGTGAGTGGAACGTCCCTGGCTACACCGAGGTTAGGGCGCTGGGCTCAGGTGGTTTCGGTGAGGTGGTTCTGGCCCGGGATGACGCCTCGGGGACGCTGGTGGCGCTCAAGTACCTGCGTGATGGGGTGTTCGGTGACCCGGAGTCCGCCGGGATGTTCCGCGCGGAAGCTGAGGTGCTGGCCTCTATGGATGATCGGAACGGGTCCGGTTGTATGAGTACGTCGAATCGACGGCGGGCGCCGCGATCGTCATGGAGCTTATTGACGGCGTCCCGCTGCGGGAGATCTTGTCGCGTCACGGCAAGACCTCGGCGGAGGCGGCACTGGTGCCGGAACTGCCGCTACGGACGCTGCCGCCGCTGCAGCTGCCGCCGCAGGCGCGACCCCGCCGCCCCCCGCCAGCGCAGGCCCGCTGAGCGGCGCGGGACTTCACCACTCAGGCAAGCGCACGCTCCCGACCGTGCGCAGGACCAAGGAACTGAGCGGCCCGTACAACGTGACAGCCCCAGCAACAGGGACATGCCCACCTTGGCACCTCGAGGCAATCATGACCTCCCAGTAACGCCCTGTATCAGGACACCCGGCGGAGCCCCCGTACGTCTGAGTAGCTCTGGCCGGGGAGGATCAGCATGGCGAGCAACACAGGGTGGCGGAGCCAGGCGGCGATCCACGTGTTCGTGGTAGGCGACGGGCCCTACATGGACACCTCGCCGGGCGCCTCTTCGGGTGGGCGCCCGCTCGGCCAGTGCAGCTCAGTTTCGCCGGGTCCAGGTCTGAGGTACGCATCCTGGACAGTTGGTAGCCCCGGCGATCGTTATATTCGCTGAGGAGCCACTGGCGGCGATATCGATGGTGAGGGTGGCAACTCCGACTCTCGGGTGGCAACCATTCGCACCTGAATTACCGCTCTGGCTGTAAATGTCAATGGACCCCTTGTAGTGCCCGTTACTTCCAGTCACTTTCGCGTCGTCGGAGACCGCGCATTGCGGCGCGTCTTTCGATACTTCGCTCGCGATATAAGTGCCCGAACCTGCCGCCGTGAAGTTGAAGGTGTCGCCGGATGAGTCGACCCATGCTCCGGTCAGCGTTGGGGCGGAGCTTCCAGAGGGAATGACCGCCACCGCTATCACGGCGCAAGCCGCAACAGCAGCCGCCGCCGCCGCCGCTATCGCCACCTTGGGGCGGCTGAAGCGTCTGAGGTGCTTGAGGTGCTTGAGGTGCGCTTCGTGCTGCAGGTGTTCTTCGCGCTGCACATGCTGCAGGTGTTCTTCATGCTGTACGTGCTGTAGATGCTCTTGGTGCTCTACCTGTCTCAGGTTGTGTGCTTCGTGGGATGGGTGATGGGTTAGGGTGAGCTTCTCCGCGGCGATGCCGTGCAGCGCGGGTGCGGAGCCGGCTGGCCACAGGGCGGCGAGCAGCAGCGTTGCCGCGGCCAGGCTGGACCGGCCGCGGTCTTCCCAGTCCGGGCCGTACGTGCTGGTGGCGGCGGTGCGCAGCCGGGCGACCAAGGCGCCCGCGTCGGCGGGCCGGTGCGCGGGGTCCTTGGCCATACCCACGGCCACCAGCGGCCGCAGCGGCTCGGGCACCGGATCCATGGGCACCGGGGCAGACAGGTGCTGGGACCGCAGCTCTTCCATGGTCTGCCCGGTGAACGGGGGGCGCCCGGTCAGGCACTCATAGAAGGTGGCCGTGGCCGCGTACACATCCCCGGCCGGGCTGGCCGTGCCGCCGGCAAACTGCTCCGGCGGCGCATACGCCGCGGTGCCCGCCGGGACCGGGGTGTCGCCTGCCCGCGCGGCGATGCCGAAGTCGGTCAGCTTACTGGTCCCGTGCCCGTCGACCAGCACGTTCTCCGGCTTGTAATCCCGGTGCACCACCCCCCGCGCGTGCGCCGCGGCCAGCCCGAGCAGCGAGCCCTGCAGTACGACCAGCGCCGCCTCCGCCGAGGTCTGGCCCTGACGCGACAAGATCTCCCGCACTGAGAACCCCGTCAACCAGCTCCATCACGATCGCCGCGCCCGCCGTCGACTCGACGTACTGATACAGCCGGACGATGTTGCGGTCATCCATCGAGGCCAGCACCCCGGCCTCAGCACGGAACATCTCGGCGAACTGCGGATCCGCCAGCAGGTCCCGGCGCAGGTACTTGACCGCCACCAGGGTGCCCGAGGCGTGGTGCCGGGCCAGCACCACCTCACCGAACCCGCCCGAGCCAAGCACCTTCAACGTGGTATACCCGGGCACCTCCCACGCCCGCCCGGAAACCTGCCCCTGGGCCGAGACCGCGGGAACCCCGGGACCATCCCCGGCAGCATCGGTCAGCGCATGCGGCGGCCCGTCCGGGTCAGCGTCAGACGGGCCGGGGGTACCTGCCCCGCTGGATGAGTACGGCATCAGGACCCGAGCTTGCCCAGGCCGACCGGGATGCCCCGGCCCAGCGCGGACACAAACACCAGCACCATCAAATCCCCCCACCATTACCCGGTGACCCTGAAATGGCACCCGGCCAGCGGGAATCCCCACCGGGAACTTTCACCAAGCGCACGCGTGCGCAGGTAAAGACCCCCCAGCCTGATGACCCACCACCAGACTGAAGTGCGCGCCCCGCTCCTGTCAATCCCCCGTACTATGGATTGCGGGGAGGGTGAGGACCAGCGGCAGGACGAGACCGAATTCGAGCCTGAGGACATGCCATATGGCTACACCTTGTTGCGTGCGCTAGAAACGTCGGCCGCGGAGCCGAGGGCGATGTTCCATGGGCCGTCCCCGCCGTTATTCCTCAGGTCATTATCCTCTACCACGGCACGGCCGCCCATGCGAACCCATACTGCCTCGGGACCATTGCGGTTGATACGGTTGCCACGCACAATGAGAATGCCCCCGGTCCTGACAGATACGCCCTTGAGAGCATTGCCAGTGACGTCGTTGTCTTCCAAAGTGCCCCCGGGCGGTTCTATTTCATCAAGGGCCCGTGGAAGCCGTCCAGATGGAAGACATGGCATCGGCTGATGGTCACGTCACTACCGGGGTCCCGCCGGCCGGCGACCGGCAGGATGGCGTGATTCATCTACCTGGCCGGTCAGTGGAGCACGATGATGATCACCGCGATGATGGCCGCCAGGGCGACGACCGCCGCGATGACGAGCAGTGGCCGCCGGAGTGCCGGGCGTCTGGCGGCCGGACTCGCGGGAGGGCTAGCGGGCCAGGCGGGATATTGGCCGGAGCCGGAGCGGGGGGCTGCCGCATAGACGGGCGGCGGCCCGGCATCGACGGGCGGCGGTCCGGCATGGCCGGGCGGCGGTCCGGCATGGCCGGGCGGCGGTCCGGCATGGCCGGGCGGCGGTCCGGCCGAGGCGGACGAGGGCTGGGGTCCAGGCGCATGTTGCTCCTGGACGGCCGGGCCAGCGGCAGTCCGGGAATCATCATCGAGCCAGGTCTCGGCCGCAGGCTCGGCGACGGGCGGCGAGGATCTGGCCGCACCGGGCAGCGAGCAGACGATGACCGGGCCGTCGGCCGGGCTGGCCAGCCGCAGCGTGCTGTCCGCGGTGATCGGGTACCGGCTGATCCGCTGCGAGCCTACGAAGGTCCCGTTCGTGCTGCCCAGGTCTTCGACGAGCCATCCGCCCTGCTCAACCCGGAGCACCGCGTGCGCCCAGGACACCCGGGGATTGGCGATGACGATGTTGGACTGCGGGTCGCGGCCCACCCGGTAGGAGGATCCGGTGTGCAGCACGTAACTGGTGCCCTCGGCCTGCACGACGAGTATCGGGCCGGCGACGACCTGCTGGGTCACGGCCTCGCCAAGTGGGGGTGGCGGCGGCAGGTAGGCGGCGGCCGGGTCCGCAACCGGACCTGACCAGGCCGAGCCGGGTCTCTCCGATGCTTGCCCCGGCGGGCCGGACTGGACCTTCACGAAGTGAATCTCCCGCAGGGCCGCGGGCGGCAGCCCCAGCGTCATGTCCTCGGGCAGCGGATCTTCCCAGAACAGGGGCTTTATGAAGGCCGGGCGCCGCAGGGTCAGCGCATGCTCCCATTCCTGCTGGCAGTATGGCGATCTCATCGAGTTGCTCGACCAGAACAGCAGGAACACATCGGCTTCCTGGATGAGCTCGAGCAGGCGGGGTTGCCAGAGTTCACCGGCCCGCAGCGCGATGACGTCCCGGGTGAACCCGACGCCGAGCGCGCGAGCGAAGTCCTCGAAGATGGCGACGATCGGGAGGTCCAGGTGGGAGTAGGAGGGGAAGATCTTGTTGTACATCGGCGCCCGGTCCGTTATGGACTGATCATCGGCGGCGCCACCGGCCCGTACGTTGATCGCGAGAGACACTTCGCCGATGAGGATGGGACCGAACCAGATGCGGACGGCCCCGCGCACGGTCGACCCGACCAGGCTGGCGTCAGCGCGCAGCCGGAACGAGACTTCATGGACTGGCTCCCACCAGTCCAGTTCCGCCTCGGCCGGATTGCACTGGATACCCGGCAGGTCAGGGACAATCCGCAGGTGAGCGCCACGGGAGAGCCCGCTGGTGGAGTCCACCCGGGCGCGCGGCGGCACGTTGCCGCCGAAATGCGCCCGGGCCCTGGCCTCAACCACCTCGTTGGGGTCGATCGGTCCCAGGTCCGGATCTACCACCGGGTCGGTCTTGTGGGCGAAGACCAGGAGGTCCGCCCATTTCTCGGGTGACAGGAACCGCGGCCGGTAGACGGTGAAACTCACGTCCTCGTCGATGATGGCAGCGGACTCGGGCCGGGCCGGAGCCGAGGGCTCTTGCCCTGCAGGGCCAGCGTCCGACGGGACAAGACCAGCGTCCGACGGGACAGGGCCCCGGCCGACGGGACGGACATCCCGCTCCGGCGCGCCGAACTCGACCGCCGGGCCGCCGGCGAGATCGTGCAGCCACAGCCTTCCGTCCGGCCCGCCGATCAGGACCCGGTCCCCGCGGCGGTCGACGGCCAGGGCGGTGCTGGCCGCATCGAGGTCCAGCAGGTCAGGTGGCGTGCCGAGTGATACCTGCCACCGGCGCAGGATGCCGTCCGCGCCGAGCGCCAGCACGGCGTCGCCGTCCGGGGTGATGGCCAGGTGACGGACTTCCAGTCCGGTATCGACCACATACGCGACTCCCGTGGCCAGATCGAAACGGCGCACGCTGCTGTCGCGCAAACTGGCGACCACGGGCCCGTCATCAGCAGCCAGCGCCAGGGCTCCCGCCGGGGGCAGGCCCAGGGCCAGCCGCCGGCCGAACTCCCTGGTGGCGGTGTCCAGGCCGAGCAGCGTCCCGTCGGCGCAGGCCGCCACCACGATACGGCCGGAGGGCGAGAAGGCCAGGGCCCGGACCGGGGCCGACGCCGGGAAGGTCTCGATCCTCGGCCCGTCCGCATCGTCGTTCTCGTACAGGCCGAGGCCGTCCTCCGCCGCCCAGGCGACCCTGATGAGGCGCTCGCCGGACCAGGACACGGCCACCGGCTGGCGACCGTCCACGGGCACAGCGTGGGGCAGGGCCCTCGGCTCCGCTCCGGTGCCGAACGTCCGTATTGTCCCGTCCTGGGTAACGCCTACCGCCCATGCCGCGTCGGGTGCCATGGCCAGGGCAATTATTGGCACCAACAGGCCCACGGTTGAGAATTATCCAGGAACGCGATGGTTCACACGTCCCGGCTTGGTATTGCGCTAGGAGACCAGCTCGGGCTCCTGGCTGGCGGTTTCGCCGGCTTCCGGGGCCCGTCCGCGCAGCGGGACTTCCTTGATGAACAGGGCGAGGGCGAAGATGAGCACAGCGGCCGGCAGGGCCCAGATGAACACGCCCTGCACCGCGTGCGCGATGGCGAAGAACACGTCGTGCTTGACCGCCGCGGGCAGCGAGTTGACGGTGGCCGGGTCGAGCTGGCCCCCGCTGGCGCTGATGTGCGCGCCGCTGGCGGTGGCCAGGGACTCGGTCAGCCGCCGGGTGAAGATGGCGCCGAACGCGGCCACGCCCAGCGAGCCGCCGATCTGCTGGAAGAACATCCGGGCGCTGCTGGCCACGCCCATATCCCGCTGCTGCACGCTGTTCTGCGCGATCAGCGAGACCATCTGCATCAGGAAGCCCATGCCGAGGCCGAGGACGACGTAGTAGATCGCCGACGTGGTCTTCGTCGTGCTGACGCCCAGGCCGGTGAGCAGGTACATGCCGACGCCCATGATGGCCCCGCCGAGGATCGGGAAGATCTTGTACCGGCCGGTCCTCGTGGTCACCTGGCCGGCCAAGATCGAGGTGACGGTCACGCCCAGCATCATCGGCGTCAGCATCAGCCCGCTCAGGGTCGGCGACGCGCCCTGCACCGTCTGCTGGTACAGCGGCAGGAACGTCAGCGCGCCGAACATAGCCAGGCCGGTGAGGAAGGTCAGCACCATGGTGAGCGAGAAGTTCCTGTTCCTGAACACGTGCAGCGGGAGGATCGGCTCGGCCACCCGCAGCTCGACCACGCAGAACGCGGCGGTGGCCGCCACCGCGAGCACGGCGAGGCCGATGATCTGCTCCGAGCCCCAGGGATACTCAGTTCCGCCCCAGGTGGCCAGCAGGACGAGCGAGATGGCGGCCACGGCGAGCAGGCCGCCGCCGAGGTAGTCCACCCGGTGGTTCACCCGCTTCGCGGGCAGGTGCAGGGTGGAGATGATGTAGACCAGCGCCGCCCCGCCCACCGGCAGGTTGATATAGAAGATCCAGCGCCAGGAGAAGTTCTCGGTGATGAAGCCGCCGATCAGCGGGCCGCCGATGGTGGCGAGCATCATGACCACCATCATGTAGCTCATGTAGCGGCCGCGCTCCCGCGGCGCCACGATGTCGCCCAGCGTCGCCATCGCGCCAACCATCAGCCCGCCGGCGCCCAGGCCCTGGATGGCGCGGAACATGATCAGCTCGGCCATGGATTGCGACAGGCCGGACAGCGCCGACCCGGCCAGGAAGATCATGATCGCGACGACGAAGAACTTCTTCCGCCCGTACATGTCGCCGAGCTTGCCGTAGAACGGCGTGACGACCAGGGACGCGAGAATGTAGGCGGTCACCACCCAGGACAGGTGCGCCACCCCGCCCAGGTCACCGACGATCCGCGGCAGCGCGGTGCTCACGATGAGGTTGTCGAGCATGGCCAGCAGGATGGCGAGCAGCAGCCCGGGCAGGATGATCATCACCTCGCGCGGTGCCAGGAACTGCCCGCCCCCGCTCGGCAGCTCCTGCCCGCTCGTCCTGCTCGCGCCGGGCCCCGTTTGTTCCGCCACCTGCTTGCTCCTTCCGCCACGTCCCGCTGCGTTCGGCTGTTTCCCGTCCGCGACATCCCCGGCTCGCCTACTTACCGGCCGGCAAGTTATATGCTATGGTGGTTACTAACCGGCCGTCAAGTTAATTACGGCCCAGGAGAGAGCGATAGGGACATGGACGAGGCGGGACCGACGGAGGCCGCGGCCGCTGGGGGCGGTCACGGCGGCAGGCGCGACACCCGGTCGCAGGCCCAGAAGGTCGCGCTCGAGCTGTTCGCCGAGCGGGGCTACGAGAAGACCTCGCTGCGTGAGATAGCCGAGCGCCTCGGCGTGACCAAGGCCGCGCTCTACTATCACTTCAAGTCCAAGGAAGACATCGTTCACAGCCTCACCGACGACTACTTCGCGGAGATCGACGCCCTGCTGGAGTGGGCCAAGGACCAGCCGCCCGGCGAGGCGACCCGGCGCCAGGTCCTCGACCGGTACGTCGGGATCGTCCTGGCTGGCAGTGAAGTGTTCCATTTCCTGGAGCAGAACCGAGCCGCCGTGCAGGGCATGGAGGCGGGCAAGGAGCGGTTCGCGCGCTTCCGCGACCGCTTGGACGGGCTGGTCGAGCTGCTGGCCGGCCCCGACGCCCCGCTGCGGGATCGGGTCCGGGCCACCACGGCCGTGCTGTCCGCCGGCGCGACGTGCATGTTTTACCTGCAGCAGGTCGATGACCCGGACAAGCTCCGCGCGATCGTCCTGGAGATAGCCACCGATCTGATCCACTGATACGCACCCGCATGATGACGTAAGGTGATCCGCGGCATCTTAACTGTATAATTGCTTAAAGCTCAGCCCTCTTGGCTTTCTCATCCAGCGGTGAGGGGGGGCGGGAAATGCTCCAGGAGAGTCTGATCGCGTTGGCGGCACGGGCCGGCCAGATGGTGGTAGAGGCCGCCGCCGCCGACGGGTGGGACACGGCACAATGCGGATTCGCGCAACTGCTGGGCGGGGGGGATGCCAACCAGATCCAGATGGCCGAGCAGTGGCTCAAGGAGACGCGCGAGCAGCTTGTCGCTGCGGCCGGTACGGACGTGGGGATGATCCGCACGACCCTGACGGTCCAGTGGACGGGCCGCCTGGCCGACTTCCTGGAGGAGAACCCGGACGCTGAGGCTGACCTGCGGGTCCTGATCCAGAAGATCCGGACGGTATCGACGGGCCAGGAGTCGCCGGCGTCGGCCCACACGGTCTCCGCCAATGGTCATGCGAGCCCCGATGCGGGCGGGGTGCCCGGGTCCGAGCACCCGGCCGCCTTGGCCGCGCGGAGCGAACTCGCCTACTCGACCGGGCAGGCGGGTGACGCCGCAGGCGCGCGGGACCAGTTCGCCGCGCTGCTGCCGGTAACCGAGCGCGTCCTCGGCAGCGAACACCCCGACACCCTGGCCACCCGCGCCAGCCTGGCCTACTGGACCGGGCAGGCCGGGGACGCCGCCGGCGCGCGGGACCAGTTCGCCGCGCTGCTGTCCGTAACCGAGCGCGTCCTGGGCCCGGTCCATCCCGACACCTTGACCAGCCGCCATAATCTCGCCAACTTCACGGGCTACGCGGGAGATGCGAGCCTCGCACGGGACCATTTCGCTGCGTTGGCGCCGACCAGTGAGCGCGTATTCGGCGCGAACTCCCCCGAAACCCTGACCGCTTGGTTCAACCTGGCCTACTGGACCGGGCGCGCCGGGGATCCCGCCGCCGCGCGGAACCAGCTCACCGCGCTGCTGCCCGGCCGCGAGCGTGTCTCTGGCCCGGACCACCCCGACACCTTGGCCCTACGAGAGGAACTGGCCTACTGGACCGGGCGCGCCGGGGATCCCGCCACCGCGCGGGACCAGTTCGCGGCGCTGCTGCAGGTACGCGAGCGGGTTTGTGGCGCCGAGGACGTAGAGACCATGGCCGTCCGGCAGCAGCTGGCTCACTGGGCCGCGCTAGCACGGCAGCCGGGCGCGGCACCCGGCTAGCTCAGGTCCATCGGCCTCAGGCCGTCGGTGATGGGGACGACGACGGCGATGTCGTAGGCGAGGGCGACGACGTGGGCGAGGGCGACGACGTGGGCGAGGGCGACGACGTGGGCGAGGGCGACGACGTGGGCGAGTTGGCGACGACGTGGGCGATGTTGATGGCGAGGCCGAGGCCGATGTCGACGACGAGGCCGATGTCGACGGCGACGCCGAGCTTGATGGCGAGGGCGACACCGTCGGCGAGTACGACGGCTGGGCCGAAGGCGGCACGTTGGCCGGAGTCGCGCTGACGGTCGGGGATTGCGGCGCGACGGGCGACGCGCGGACGGCCGCCCGGGTCGCGGGCTGGGCTGTGGTCGCGGCCGGCGCCGGACTGCTCGAAGAGGTCCGGGCGCGTGGCTGAACCGTCCGGGCCTGGGCGGTGTGGGAGCCGGCCAGGGTGAACAGCGGGACGCTCACCGCCGCCGCCAGCCACACCGCGATAGCCACCGCAGCGATCGCCGCTCCGGGGTTGCTCCGGATACTGGCCCCGTTGACCTGCCTGACCGCCTGCCAGAAATCCGCGAACCAGGTCGGTTCCGCGCGGCGGGCCAGCCGCCGGCGATACGCTGCCGGGGCCGCAGCAGGAGAGGTGCAGCGGCTCAGGACCTGCTCCCGCAGGTCGGGGGGGAGCGGGGCCAGCGGCAGCAGGTGGGAGATCGCCGCGGGGCGCAGCGGGCCCTGCCTGTGACTAGCGCAGGTCTGGCACTCCTCGATGTGCCAGCTGACCAGCTCGCGCACCTCCTCGGTCAGCTGCCCATCCCAGTCGGCCAGCAACTCCGCCAGCACCGAGCATGCGTCTCGTCTGGTGTGCGCGATGCGCAGCGCGGCGAGGCCTTTATCCAGGTGAGCGTTGGCCCGTGAGACCCGGGTGTGGGCCCGCTTCCATGACACGCCGAGCGCGACGGCCAGATCGTTGTCGTGCAGGTCGTGCCTGAAGCTCAGCTCGATAGCTTCCCGTTCACGAGGTTTCAGGTCGGCCAGGATGGAGCGGATCAGAGCCCGGAGCTCAGCTTGCCCCATCTCACCGTCGGCGCGGGGCAGGAAGTTCGCCGGGTCCGCCGCCGGCCTGATCGCGGGAAACGGTATGGTCGCGTCGATCATCTGGCTTGGCGGCCTGAGCGCGCGGAACGTTACCGTCGCATCGCCCAGGTCGGAGGCCGGCTCGCGCCGCGGCTTGATCGCCCGGAACCTTACCGTCGCATCGGCCGGGTCGGGGGCCGGCTCGGCGCCGGCCTGATCGCGGCGAACTGCACCGTCGCATCCGTCGGCGCGCAGACCGGCTCGGACGGCTTGATCGCGCGGAACATTATCGTCGCATCGCCCAGGTCGGAGGCCGGCTCGGACGGCGGCTTGACCGGGCTGACCGGCACCGTCGCATCGGCCGGCGCGGAGACCGGCTCGGACGGCTTGATCGCGCGGAACATTATCGTCGCATCGCCCAGGTCGGAGGCCGGCTCGGACGGCGGCTTGACCGGGCTGACCGGCACCGTCAAATCCGCCGGGTCGCAGGCCGGCGCGGACGGCGGCTTGAGCGGGCTGACCGGCACCGTCACATCCGCCGGGTCGCAGGCCGGCGCGGACGGCGGCTTGAGCGGGCTGACCGGCACCGTCACATCCGCCGGGTCACAGGCCGGCGCGGACGGCGGCTTGACCGGGCTGACCGGCACCGTCGCATCGGCCGGCTCGGAGACCGGCTCGGGCTGCTGGTTCGCGGGATCGGCCTTCTCGTCCCGGGCCGCCGGCGAGGCCAGGGGCCGGCGGCGGCATTCGCGGCGGGCTACCGCGTACAGCCACGGGCGCAGCTTGGAGTCATCGGACAGCTCGCTGGTCGTGGCGACGATGACGAAGGTGTCCCGCAGGGCCGCGGCCGCGTCCGCCGGATCCCGGAGCAGCCAACGGCAGTAGCCGTATAGGCCAGCCGCGTACCGGCCGTAGGCCGTGGCGATGCCCGCCGGGTCTCCCGCCGCGATCGCAGCGACGACATCGCGGTCGCGGTGGATGTCTTCAGGCGGCGGCTGCTGGCTCCGGCCAGGGTCGGCGTGGACGGCCGGCTTGACCGCCGGGAGCGTGAAGCTCTTCGGGAACGCCTGCCGGGCAGGATCGGCCGGAGGACGGCGGAAGCCGGCCGGAATCGCGCGCCGGGCAGAGTCGGCCGGAGGACGGCGGAAGCTGGCCAGAACCTGTTCGGCGGCATCAGCACTCTGCTCCCTCCCCGGCGGGGTCAAGGCCTGCTCGACGGGCGGGATCGCCTCCGCGGTCCGGGCCCCGTCGCGGTAGGCCGCGGCGAGTTTCTTCCGGCCGGTCGAGGTCTGCTCGACCAGCGGGAGGGCGTCGTCGGCCCGGCCCGCGTCCTGGTAGGCGGCAGCGAGGTTCTTCCGTGAGGTCCGGGTATCGGGGTGATCGTGGCCCAGCACTCGTTCCCGGTCGGCCAGGGTCTGCTCGAACAGCGGGATCGCCTCGGTCACCTGGCCTGCGTCCCGGTGGGCAGCGGCCAGGTTGCCCCGGGAATCCAGGGTGCTGGGATCCTCGGCGCCCAGCAGCCGCTCTCGTACGGCCAGGTTCGCCTGGTACAGCGGGATCGCGTCGGTGGCACGGCCCGCGTCCTGGTAGGCAGCGGCGAGGTTGTTCTGTGCATTCAGCGCGTAAGGATGATCCGAGCCCAGCAAGCTCTGCCGGACGGCCAGGATCTGCTCGAACAGCGTGATTGCCTCGCCGGTCCGGCCTACCGCCAGATATGCGGCGGCCAGGCTGTTCCGCGCGTTCAGGGTGTCCGGATGGTCAGGACCCAGCAGCCGCTCAAGATCCGCACTCAGCGGCTCGCCGACCGCGATGGCCTGCGTGGCGCTGTCGCGCAGCTCAACAAGGTGGTAGAGCGCGATGAACCGGAGCCTCAGCAGAACCCGTTCTAGCTCGTCGTCGGCTTCTACCGCGGGCTCGGCCAAAGCCAGCAGCGCCGTCACGTGCTGGGGGATCGCCCTGGCCGCCGGGCGATCTTCTGACCCCACCAGCGCCCGGGCGTAGGTGTCCAATACGAATGTGGCGGCCAGGCGCGCCGCCATCAGCCGCTGGCGGCGGGCTAGGCTATCGCGGACCGCCTGTGCTACCAGCCGGTGCATGATGACGGTCTGGCCGTCCAGGCTGAAGGTCAGCAGTGACCGAGCCCTCAGCCATTCCAGCGCCCGATCCACCGTGCCCGCCGCTACCCGCTGCCCGCCGACGAGCACGCCGACCCGGCCCGCGACGTGCAGCAGGTCGCGACGGACCCCGGCCGCCGACAGCACCGCCATGATCTCCATGACCCGGCTGCACACGCCGGTCCGATCGGAGACCCTGACCGCCTGCAAGGACAGCAGTACCGCCCCGGCCACGCCGCGCTCGTGAGGCTGCGTCTGGTCGTAGGCCAGGTCCTCCTGGGCCGACAGCGTCCGCAGCCGGTCCAGGTACGCCCAGTACGTCAGGCGCTGCCCGGCTATCACCGTCGCGGCGTGCGCCAGCGCCAGCGGCAACTGCCCCAGCTCGGACGCTACCGCAGCGGATCCCTCGGCATCGGCCAGGCCGGTGGTGTGCTCAAGGAACTCTGCCGCGTCAGCGGCGCTGAATACGTCGATCGGGACGCTGTGGCCCAGTTTCGGTGCTGACTGCCGGGCACAGGTGACCAGCACCCGGGCTGCACCGCCGACCGGGATAAACGGCTGCAGCTCCTCGGGATCTGTCACATCATCGACCACCAGCAGGCAGCGGCCCCCGTCTGCCTCCAGCCAGTGCCGTACCGCCTGCGCCGCGTCGGCGATCTCCCGTCCGGAATCGCTGTCGATCAGCCCGGTGGCGTCAGCCACCGCGGCCAGTCCTGCCGTCAGGCTGCCGGTGTCCGAGCCGTTGACCCAGGCCACCAGCCGCCAGCCGTCGGCCAGCTTGGCCCGCGCGTACGCGGCCGCCAGCTGCGTGGCGCCCAGCCCCTGGAGCCCGGCAGCGGCGTAGATAACCGATACCCCGGCATCAGCCCGGTCCAGCTGCCCCAGCAGGGCGGTCCGGGGCCGGAAACCAGGCGGCACCCGCGGGATGTCACCGACCACGACCTGGTCAATGTCACTCGTGACAGCATCAGTCATGACAGCACCTGTCATGACTGACGGCATACCCTGCTCGTTGTGCGTGTCCAGCTGGACGTCGCCGTCAACGGTCAGGTCCACCACCTCCTTCCAACGCCCTTATGTACAGGATTCCCGAGGCGTCACCAAAATACGTTATGCCTGCCGCAACGCGGCGGCGGCCCGGACCAAGGGGAGGATCCGGTAGGGGACCTGGGTGGCCAGGGAGATGAGGGTCGAGGAACGGACCACGCCCTCGGCGGAGACGATCGCGTCGATCACCCGCTGCAGGTCGGAGTTGGAGCGGCCCACCACCCGGCAGAGCAGGTCGCCCACTCCGGTGATGGTGTGCACCTCGAGCACCTCGGGGATGGCGGCCAGCCGCTCGGCCACCGGGTCGTGGCCGCCGGCCTGGCGGATCTCCAGGGTAATGAACGCGGTGACCTCGTAGCCGAGCGCGGCCGGGTCCACCTCGGGCCCGTACCCGGTGATCACGCCCCGCTCGGCCAGCCGGTCCAGGCGGGCCTGCACGGTACCGCGGGCCACGCCGAGCCGCCGGGAGGCCTCCAGCACGCCCACCCGGGGCTCGGCGGCCAGCAGTTCGATGAGCGCGGCGTCCAGGCCGTCGACCGACCCCGGGCGACTGGTAGTCAGACTGTGCACAGGTACCACGATCCGTTCGGCATAAATAGACAATATGACTAGCAGATAAGCCGTTGGTTGCGCACTTTGAAGCCCCGTGAGCATGATATCGGCATGACGACGCCAGTGCGGGACAGCTTTCCCATCCTCGGCATGGACGCGGTGGTCTTCGCGGTCGGCAACGCGAAGCAGGCCGCCCACTACTACTCGACCGCGTTCGGCATGCGGCGGGTGGCCTACCGCGGCCCGGAGACCGGGTCCCCGGACGAGGCCGCCTACGTGCTGGAGTCGGGCAGCGCGCGGTTCGTGTTCCGCGCCCCGGTGCGGGCCCGCACGGCGCTGGGCGCCCGGGTGGCCGCGCATGGCGACGGCGTGACCGACCTGGCCCTGGAGGTGAGCTCGGCCCAGGACGCCTACTGGTACGCGGTCGCGCACGGGGCCTGCGGCCTGGCCGAGCCGCGCATCGTCGAGGACGACCGCGGCAAGGTCGTGCTGGCCGCCATCGCCACCTACGGCGACACCAGGCACACGCTGGTCGAGCGGTCCGGTTACTCGGGCGCCTACCTGCCCGGGTACGTGCCCGTGGAGCCCATCGGGACCCCGGGCGGGCGTCCCTTGTTCACCGAGATCGACCACTGCGTCGGCAACGTGGAGCTGGGCCGGATGGACCAGTGGGTGGACTTCTACCACCGGGTCATGGGCTTCACCAACATGAAGGAGTTCGTCGGCGACGACATCGCCACCGAGTACTCCGCGCTGATGAGCAAGGTGGTCGCGGACGGCACCCGGAAGGTGAAGTTCCCGCTCAACGAGCCGGCGGTCGGCAAGCGCAAGTCGCAGATCGACGAGTACCTGGAGTTCTTCGGCGGGCCCGGGGTTCAGCACATCGCGCTGGCCACCGACGACATCGTGGCCAGCGTCCGGGCCATGACCGCGGCGGGCGTGGAGTTCCTGTCCACCCCGGGCAGCTACTACGACGAGCTCGGCTCGTGGGTGGGCAAGACCCGGGTTCCGCTCGATGACCTGCGCGGGCTGGGCATCCTGGCCGACCGGGACGAGGACGGCTACCTGCTGCAGATCTTCACCCAGCCGGTGCAGGACCGGCCGACCGTGTTCTTCGAGCTGATCGAGCGGCACGGGTCCCAGGGGTTCGGCAAGGGGAACTTCAAGGCGCTGTTCGAGGCGATCGAGCGGGAGCAGGCGCGGCGCGGCAACCTGTAAGTTCGCGTTGCCGGCCGGGGAGGTCTGCAGCGGCGCGGTCGCCACGTCGGGCGGCAGCGTCGAGGGGTCGACGAACGTGCTGCCGTCCGGCCCGGCCATCACGGCCTGGCCGGTCGCGCTGCCCTTGAGGTACTGCGGCCAGGACAGGAACCACTGGGTCCAGCCGTTGTCCCAGGCACCGCCCTTGGGGCTGCCCGTGATCGTGATGGGGTCGCCGGGCACGGCCAGGTTGTAATACGTCTCGGCGTCGCCGGGCGAGAGGTTGACGCAGCCGTGGCTGACGTTCTCGAAGCCCTGCTCGCCCACCGACCAGTACGCGTCGTGGTAGTAGTCACCGCTGAAGGTGAACCGGACCGACCACGGCACCTCCAGGCTGTACCCGGGGCCGGTCATCAGCACCGGGTTGGACTTCTCGATGGTCAGGTAGGACCCGTCGGGGGTGTCGTCGCCCGGCCGGCCGGAGCTGATCGGCCAGTCGTAGCGGAGCTTGCCGTTGTAGTAGATCTGGGTGCGGTGCGTACCGGTGTTCCCGACCGCGATCAGCGAGGGGCCGATGCTGAACGTCTGGGTCAGTGTGTGGTCCCCGTACACGCCCGGCGCGCCCTGCACGCCGTCCAGGTGCCCGGTGAAGCTCACCGTGACCCCGGCCGGCCAGTAGTCCCGCGGCCGGAAGTAGGCGCAGGTGGCGGCCATGTTGCACGGCTCGTCCCAGTACCAGGCGCCGACCACGGGGACCGAGGTGGTGACCTGCAGCGCCCGCTCGACCGCGGCCTTGTCCGTGATCGGCTGGCTGAAGTACAAGATGATCGGCATGCCCACGCCGTAGCTCTGGTCGTACCCCTCCAGGATCTCGGTCGAGAACGTCCGGGCCGGCGTCATGGTGCGGAACGCGCTGGTCGCGGCGCCGCCGCCGGTGGCGGTGGCCGTGACCGTGTAGCTCTGGGAGACGCCGAGGGTCCACAGGCTGTGCCAGACTCGGCGGTCCTGGCTGAGGCGGCCGGGCACGGTCCCGCCTGACGTGCGCACGGTGACGCCGGTCAGGGTCCCGCTGGCGGCGGTGACGGTGATGCCCGCCGACGGATCGGCCGCGGTGGCGCCGTTCGCGGGCGTGATCGTGATGCTGGTCGACGGGGCGCGGGTGGTGGCCCCGGCGCCGGTACCGGCGTTGGCCGCGGGGCTGGTCCCGGGGTTGGCGGGCCCGCTGCCCGTGCACCCGGCCGCCAGCAGGGCCAGCGCCGCCACGGCGGCGAGGCCGGCCAGCCGTCTCCGCCTGCCCGGCGCGCGATCACCGCGGCGCATCACGATCCTCCCGGCGGGCCCTTCTCGCTCAGGCGCCCGCGACGTGATCGTTCCCCGCCCGGCCCGGCTTCGAACGCGGATCCCGCTGACTCGGCGGAACTGCTCAGCTGAACGTCAGGGTGTAGCCCGCGGCCCGGAGCGCGCCGATCACCTCGCCGCAGTGCTCGGGTCCGCGGGTCTCGATCTGCAGGACCACTTCGGCCTCGTCCACCTCCAGCCGGGGGGCCAGCCGCTCGTGGGCCACGTCGAGCACGTTGGCGCCCAGGGCGGCCAGGTCGGCCAGCAGCTTGGCCAGCGACCCGGGACGATCGGGCAGGCGGCAGCGGAAGGCCAGGTAGCGGCCGGCCGCGGACAGGCCGTGCCGGAGCAGCTTGGCCAGCAGCAGCGGGTCGATGTTGCCGCCGGACAGCACCACCACCACCGGCGGGGCCAGGTCGCGGGCGTGCTCGATCAGGGCGGCCACCCCGGCCGCGCCGGCCGGCTCGACCACCTGCTTGGCCCGCTCCAGGCACAGCAGCAGCGCGCGGGACAGGCTCTCCTCCGAGACCGTGATCACCCGCTCGGCCAGCTCGGACAGGATGGCGAAGGGCACGTCGCCGGGCCGGCTCACCGCGATGCCGTCGGCCATGGTCGGTCCGGCCTGGACCGTAATCGGGTGCCCGGCGGCCAGCGAGGCCGGATAGGGCGCCACCGCGTCGGCCTGCACGCCGACCACGCCGATGGCCGGGTCCAGGCTCTTGATCGCCACCCCCACCCCGGCGGCCAGGCCGCCGCCGCCGACCGGCACGACCACCGTGCGCACCTGCGGGCACTGCTCCACGATCTCGAAGCCCAGCGTCCCCTGGCCCGCCACCACGTCGGGGTGGTCGTAGGGGTGGATGAACACGGCTCCGGTCTGCTCGGCGTGGGCCAGCGCCGCGGTCAGGGCGTCCTCCACGCAGGTGCCGGTCAGGATGACGTCCGCGCCGTAGCCGCGGGTGGCCTGGACCTTGGGCAGCGGGGCGCCTTCGGGCATGTAGACGGCGGCTTCGCAGCCCAGCAGGCCGGCCGCGAACGCGACGCCCTGGGCGTGGTTGCCGGCGCTGGCGGCCACGACGCCGCGGGCGCGTTCGGCGTCGGACAGGCGGGCGATCCTGGTGTAGGCGCCGCGGACCTTGAACGAGCCGGTGCGCTGCAGGTTCTCGCACTTCAGGAAGACCGGCCCGGCCAGGGAATCGGACAGCACCCGCGAGTGCAGCATCGGGGTCTCCGAGATCACATCGCGCAGCACGTTGCGGGCGGCAACCACGTCATCGGAGCGGACGGCGCGGGCCGCGTCGGGTGTTATGGCCACGGCACAGAAGTGTGCCACGCGGCGGCGGTCCCGTCGCCCGGCATGTGATCTGGGCCATACGCGCATACCCGCGATAACGACATAGCCTCGAATAGTGCACCAAGACAGCCAGTCACCCGCGCCGTCCATCACCACCCTCGCCGAGCTGCGCGCCAGCGGTCACGAATACCGCGGCGTCAAGGCCGAGATCAGACAAAACCTGCTGGCCATGCTGCGGTCCGGGCAGGACCCGTTCCCCGGCATCGTCGGCTTCGGCCAGACCGTGCTGCCGCACCTCGAGCGCGCCCTGATCGCCGGGCACGACATCATCCTGCTGGGCGAGCGCGGCCAGGGTAAGACCCGGCTGATCCGCACCCTGGCCGGGCTGCTGGATGAGTGGACCCCGGCCGTGGCGGGCTGCGAGATCAACGACCACCCCTACGCCCCGGCCTGCGCCCGGTGCCGCCGGCTGGCTGCCGAGCTCGGCGACGACCTGCCCGTCACCTGGCGGCACGCCAGCGAGCGGTACGGCGAGAAGCTGGCCACCCCGGACACCAGCGTCGGCGACCTGATCGGTGACATCGACCCGGTCAAGGTGGCCGAGGGCCGCACCCTGGGCGACCCGGAGACCATCCACTTCGGCCTGGTGCCGCGGACCAACCGCGGCATCTTCTCCCTCAACGAGCTGCCCGACCTGGCCGAGCGGATCCAGGTGTCGCTGCTCAACGTGCTCGAGGAGCGCGACATCGGCATCCGCGGCTACGCGCTGCGGCTCCCGCTCGACGTGCTCCTGGTGGCCAGCGCCAACCCGGAGGACTACACCAACCGGGGCCGGATCATCACGCCGCTGAAGGACAGGTTCGGCGCGGAGATCAGGACCCACTACCCGCTGTCGCTGTCCGACGAGCTGACCCTGATCGCCCAGGAAGCCGACATCAGGACCGACGCCGAACTGCCCGGCCACCTGGTCGAGGTCATCGCCCGGTTCACCCGGGGGGTGCGCGAGTCGCCGGTGGTGGACGCGCGGTCCGGCGTGTCGGCCCGGTTCGCCATCGCCGCCGCGGAAAGCGCCGCGGCCTCCGCGGTGCGCCGGTCCGCGCTGGCCGGGCCGGCGGACGGCACTGCGGACGGCGCCGCGGGCGAGCCGCCGGTGGCCCGGATCTGCGACCTGCCCCCCATCGTCAGCACGCTGCGCGGCAAGGTGGAGTTCGAGGTCAGCGAGGAGGGCCGGGAGGAGGAGATCCTGGTCGCCATGCTGCGCCGGGCCACCGCGGACACGTTCCGGTCCCGGCTGGGCAGCGTCGACCTGTCCGGCCTGCTGGCCAAGTTCGAGGAGGGCGGCACGGTCGAGTCGGGCGAGCTGGTGCCCGCCACCGACCTGCTGCAGCGGATCGGCGACGTGCCCGGGCTGGCCCGGATCATGTCCCGGCTCGGCATGGACGGCGGCGAGTCGTTCGGCCAGGCCGCGGCGGCCGTCGAGTTCGCCCTGGAGGGGCTGTACCTGATGCGGCGGCTGTCCAAGGACAGCGCCGACGGCACCAGCGTGTACCGGACCTGACCATGGCGAATTACCGGTACGGCCGGTACGTCTACGGCCCGGACCCGCTGGCGCTGGACTTCGACGTCCGCGGTGCCGTGGACGAGATGGGCGACTCGATCCTGGCCGGCGGCACGCCGGCCGACGCGCTGCGGGAGCTGATGCGGCGGGGCATGCCGGACCGGCGGGGCCTGGACGACCTGCTGCGCCGGGTGCGCGAGCGGCAGCGCGAGGTCCGCGGCCGCGGCCGCCTGGACGGCATCCTGGAGCAGGCCCGGGCCCTGCTGGACACCGCGGTCGGGCAGGAGCGGGCCGAGCTGTTCCCCGATCCCAGCGACGAGGCCAGGATGCGGGAGGCGGACCTGGACTCGCTGCCCGCCGACACGGCCCAGGCCATCAGGCGGCTGGCCGACTACGACTGGCGGTCGCCGGCGGCCCGGGAGACCTTCGAGCGGCTGCGGCAGATGCTGCGCAGCGACGTGCTGGACAGCCAGTTCCGCGGCATGCGGCAGGCGCTGGCGAACCCCGACCCGCAGGCCATGCAGCGGGTCAAGGACATGCTCGGCGACCTGAACGAGATGATGGCCGCGGACGCCCGCGGCGAGCACACCCAGGCCGACTTCGACAACTTCATGGAGCGGTACGGCGACCTGTTCCCCGACAACCCGGGCAACCTGGAGGAACTGATCGATTCGCTGGTCAGCCGGATGGCCGCCGCGGAGCGGCTGCTGCGCTCGCTCAGCGAGGAGCAGCGGGCCGAGCTGGCCGGGCTGATGGCCAGCGCGCTGGACGACGCCGGCCTGGCCGCCGAGATGGCCCGGCTGGCCGACGCGCTCCGGTCCCGGCGCCCCGACCTGGACCGGGCGGGCATGATGGGCGGCGCCCAGATGTCCGGCGAGGAGCCGCTGGGCCTGGGGGACGCCACCACGGCGCTGGCCGAGCTGGCCGACCTGGCCGAGCTGGAGAACGCGCTGGGCCAGGACTACCCGGGCGCCAGCCTGGACGACATCGACGAGGAGGCGGTCCGCCGGGCCCTGGGCCGGCAGGCGGTGGACGACGTCGAGGCGCTGCGCCGCATCGAGCGCGAGCTGGAGCGGCAGGGCTACCTGACCCGCAACGGCGGGCGGCTGGAGCTCACCCCGAAGGCGGTGCGCAGGCTGGGTGACACCGCGCTGCGCCGGATCTTCGCCGACATGAGCTTCGGCGGCCGGTCAGGCGACCATGACGAGCGCGACGCCGGGCAGGCCGGCGAGCTGACCGGGACCACCCGGGCCTGGGAGTTCGGCGACGAGCAGCCGCTCGACGTCCCGGCCACGGTGCGGAACGCGCTGTTCCGCCGGAGCAGCGCGGAGATCGGCGGCCCGGTCAAGCTGGCGGCCCGGGACTTCGAGGTGGCCGAGACCGAGCGGCGCACCGCGGCGGTGGTGTCGCTGCTGGTCGACCTGTCCTACTCGATGCAGCTGCGCGGCACCTGGGCGGCGGCCAAGCAGACCGCGCTGGCCCTGCACGCGCTGCTGCGCAGCCGGTTCCCGCAGGACGCGGTGCAGGTCATCGGGTTCTCCAACTACGCCCGCGAGCTGCGCGAGACCGACCTGGCCGGGCTGGGCTGGGACATGGTGCAGGGCACCAACCTGCACCACGCGCTGATGCTGGCCGGGCGGCACATCGACAAGCATCCCGAGCACGAGCCGGTCGTGCTGATCGTGACCGACGGCGAGCCGACCGCGCACCTGCAGCGGGACGGGCGGTCCTGGTTCGACTGGCCGCCGTCGCCCGAAACGCTCGAGCTGACCCTGGCCGAGGTGGATAAGATGACACGGCGGCACGCCGCACTGAATATTTTCATGCTTGCGGACGATGCCAGGCTCAGCGCGTTCGTCGACAATGTCGCGAGAAGGAACGGGGGCCGGGTGCTTCAGGCGGACCCGGAACGTCTCGGTGAGTATGTCATCCGTGACTTCCTCCGTACCCGACGCGTCAGCCGGCGGTAGATTTTGCTAACCGGCTGACGAGCCGCGGCCCGTCGCAGCCGACCCGCACCTGGGGCGGCCGGGGCCGGCCGGCACTAAGACAGCTGTACCGAATGCCCGCATTAGGAGGAATCGTGAGTTCTACGAGCGGATCAAGCCAGAGGTCGTCGGGCAAGACGGCCCTTGCTGTGGTCCTCGGCATCGTCGCCGTCATCTTCATCGTCGTGGCCATCATCTACATGGTCGAGCCGGCCAAGTCGCTGCCCAGCTTCATCCCCGGGCACATCGCCGGGTCGACGGGGCACCACCCGATCAGGGCCATCGGCGCTCTGGTGGTCGGCATCGTCTTCGCCGTCGGGGCCTGGTTCACGCTGGCCTACAAGCCCAAGCCGCAGGCCGAGGCGCCGGCCGACAAGGAGAGCTCGCCTGCCGCGAAGAGCTGACTGCCGCGACAGGCTGGTCAGCGCCCGTGTCCCGCTGCGGCGGGACACGGGCGCTTGGTTTTGCGGCC
>CAVTZG010000015.1:0-22280 GCA_963739135.1 uncultured Actinomycetes bacterium | reverse complement strand
CGGGCTGGCCGACCGACGGCTCGGCGGGCAGCTCGCCGCCGCCCGGCGCGAGCAGCGGGCGGGCATCTCCCGCGGTGATGACCGACCCGGTGATCAGCACGCCGCTGCTGCCAGGCAGGTCCTCCGCCGTGGCCTCGTCGGCCAGCGCGACGGCGGCTTCGATGGCGTCATCGAGGCGGTCGGCGAGGGTGCATCCGGTCCTCGCCGAAGACGTCGGCGGCGAGTTCGGCCACCTCGCCGGGCTCCATGGACCGCTCAGAGGAATTCCGGGTGACCACGATCTCGTCCAGCAGCGGCTCGAGCTCGGCGAGCATGCCGAGCACGTCCTTGTCGCCGCTGGCCGCGAAGACGCCGGTCAGGTGGGTGAAGGTGAACGACTCCTGCACGGCGGCCGAGGTGGCGGCCATCCCGGCCGGGTTGTGGGCGGCATCGATGATGATGGTGGGGCTGCGCCTGACGACCTCCAGCCGGCCGGGCGAGGTCACCGTGGCGAACGCTTCGCGGACCAGGCCCGCGTCGAGCCCGGACGTCTCCCCCTCCTCAGAAACCCCGGCGAACGCCTCGACCGCGGCGAGCGCGCAGGCCGCGTTGCCTGCCTGGTACTCACCGAACAGCGGCAGGTAGACATCTTCGTAGGTGCCGCGCAGGCCGCGCAGGGCGATCTGCTGCCCGCCCACAGCCTGTTCCCGGCTCAGCACGCCGAACTCCACGCCTTCCCGGGCCACCGTGGCTCCGACCTCGACCGCGTGCCGCAGCAGTACCTCGGCGGCGCCCAGCGGCTGCTGGGCCAGGATCGCGACCGCTCCGGGCTTGATGATGCCTGCCTTCTCGGCCGTGATCTCCTCCATGGTGTCGCCGAGCAGCCGGGTGTGGTCGATGGAAATCGGCGTGATGACGGCGACCACGCCGTCCGCGACGTTGGTGCAGTCGAGCCGACCGCCCACGCCCACCTCGAGCACCACCACGTCGACCGGGGTGTCGGCGAAGACCGCGAAGGCCATCCCGGTCAGGACCTCGAAGAAGGACATCGCCACCGGATGGCGCTCGTCGACCAGGTTGACATACGGGATGATCTCGTCGTAGGCGGCCACGAACCGCTCCGGGCTGATCGGCGCGCCGTCGATGCAGATCCGCTCCCTGATCGAGACCAGGTGCGGGCTGGTAAACCGGCCGGTGCGCAGCCCGCGGGCGCGCAGCAGAACATCGCTCATCCGGGCGGTCGACGTCTTGCCGTTGGTGCCGGTGATATGGATCACCGGGCAGGCCCGCTGCGGATCTCCGAGCAGCCCGACCAGCTCGGCCATCCGGTCCAAGGCAAGATCCACGGAGTGTTCGGCCGGCGGGAGATGATCTCCCGCTCGACCTCGTGCATCCGGGTCTCGATATCCATCCTGCTAGCCTACGATCGCGGCCAGGCGCTGCTCGAGCCGGGCGATGTCGGCGCGGGCCGTCTCGAGCCGCTGGCGGGTCTTGTCCACCACCGCGGCGGGCGCCTTGGCGGTGAAGTCGGCGTTGTCCAGCTTGCGGGCGGCCTGCTCGGCCTCGCTCCTGGCCGCGGCCAGGTCCTTCTCCACCAGGCGGCGCTCGGCGGCCACGTCCACGGCTCCGGCCACATCCAGCTCGACCATGATGCCCTCGGCGGCCAGCGAGGCCGAGGCGGCGAAGCCGTCGGCGGGCGGGCTGAGCCGCAGCAGGGACCGGATCCGGTCCTGGTGCCCGGCCAGCGGCGTGCCCTCGATGCCGGCCAGCCGGGCGGCCACCCGCTGGCTGGGGCGCAGCCCCTGATCGGAGCGGAACCGGCGGACCTCGGTCACCAGCCGCATCACCGACGAGATCTCCGCCTCGGCCGCCGGATCGGGACGAGAAAACGCCGGCCAGGGCGCCACCATGACCGAATCCTCACCAGTCAAAGCCGTCCAGAGCTCCTCGGTCACGAACGGCATGACCGGGTGCAGCAGCCGGAGCAGCTGATCGAGCACGAACCCGAGCACCTGCCGGGTCGTCTCGGCCGCCTGCGGATCATCGCCCGTCAGCGGCACCTTGGCCAGCTCCAGGTACCAGTCGCACACCTCGTCCCAGGCGAAGTGGTACAGCACATCGCAGACCTTGCCGAACTCGAACGACTCGAACAGGTCGTCCACCTCGGCGATCACGGCTGACAGTCGGGACAAAACCCACCGATCTGGGACAGAGTATGAAATGTCGGATTTGTTGGCCGGGAAGGTGGAGGCCGGACTGACCGGGGCAGCGGGTTCCGGCGGGGCGGCGAGCTCCGGCGGGGCAGCGCGCTCGGGCGAGGCGGCGGGCTCCGGCGGGGCAGCGCGCTCGGGCGAGGCGGCGGGCTTCGGGGGGGCGGCAGTGACGTGAGCGCCGTTGAGCAGGGCGAAGCGGACGGCGTTCCACAGCTTGTTGCAGAAGTTGCGCGACCCGGCCGCCCATTCCTCGCTGATCGCGATGTCGCCGCCCGGGTTGGCCCCGCGGGCCAGGGTGAACCTGGTCGCGTCGGCCCCGAACCGGTCAACCCAGTCCAGCGGGTCCACGGTGTTGCCGCGCGACTTGGACATCTTCTTGCCGAACTGGTCACGGACCAGGCCGTGCAGGGCGACCACCCGGAACGGGACCGCGTCGGCCGGAGCCTTGTCGCGCATCGCGTACAGGCCGAACATCATCATCCGGGCGACCCAGAAGAACAGGATGTCGTACCCGGTGACCAGCACGCTGGTCGGGTAGAAGGTGCACAGGTCCGGGGTGTCATCCGGCCAGCCGAGCGTGGAGAACGGCCACAGCGCGGAGGAGAACCAGGTATCGAGCACGTCGGAGTCTTGGACCCAGCCCTCGGGTGCTTGCTCGTCAGGGCCGACGCAGACCGTCTGGCCGTTCGGCCCATAAAAAACTGGAATACGGTGGCCCCACCACAGCTGACGGGAGATGCACCAGTCGTGCATGTCGTCGACCCAGCCGAAGTACCGCGCGTTCATCTCCGCCGGGTGCAGCCGGACGCGGCCATCGCGGACCGCGTCGCCGGCCGCCTTGGCCAGCGGGGCGACGCGGACGAACCACTGCAGCGACTGGCGCGGCTCGACCGCGGTGCCGCAGCGGCTGCAGTGGCCGACGGCGTGCACGTACGGGCGGACCTCGGCGACGATCCGGCCGTCCTCGCGCAACGCGGCCAGCACGGCGGGCCGGGCCTCGAACCGGTCGAGCCCCTCGAATGGGCCATGGGCGGTGATCACGCCGTGCTCGTCCATGATGGCCAGGCTGGGCAGGTCATGCCGGCGGCCGATCTCGAAGTCGTTCGGGTCGTGAGCCGGGGTCACCTTGACCGCGCCGGTGCCGAAGGCCGGGTCAACGTGGTCGTCGGCCACGACCGGGATCCGGCGGCCGGTCAGCGGCAGCTCGACCGTGCGGCCGACCAGGTGGGTGTAGCGCGGGTCGTCGGGGTGCACCGCCACCGCGGTGTCCCCGAGCATGGTCTCGGCGCGGGTGGTGGCGACCACGATCGAGTCGGGGCCGTCGCCATAACGGATCGAGACGAGCTCGCCCTCGTCGTCGCTGTGATCGACCTCGATGTCGGACAGTGCCGTCAGGCAGCGCGGGCACCAGTTGATGATGCGCTCGGCCCGGTAGATGAGCCCGTCGTCGAACAGCTGCTTGAAGATGGTCTGCACGGCGCGGGACAGGCCCGCGTCCATGGTGAACCGCTCCCGGGACCAGTCCACGCTGTCGCCCAGCAGGCGCATCTGGCCCAGGATCTTGCCGCCCGATTCGCTCTTCCACTGCCAGACCCGCTCGACGAAGGCCTCGCGGCCCAGGTCGTGGCGGCTCAGGCCCTCCCTGGCCAGCTCGCGCTCCACCACGTTCTGGGTGGCGATCCCGGCGTGGTCCATGCCCGGCAGCCACAGGGTGTTGTAGCCCTGCATGCGGCGGCGGCGCACCAGCGCGTCCATCAGCGTGTGGTCGAGCGCGTGGCCGATGTGCAGGGAGCCGGTGACGTTCGGCGGGGGGATGACGATGCTGTACGCGGGTGCGTCGGAGTTCGCGTCCGCGGCGAAGTAACCTGCCTTCTCCCAGCGTTCGTAGCGCGGGCCCTCCACCTCGGCGGGCGTGTACTGGGAAGGCAGCTCGACGGGCACCTTCTGGTCGGGTCTGCTCACGACAGGTGAGTCTACGCACCCCGCGGTGCCTCGCGGGCCGGCTAGCGGTTCCTGCGCCGGGCCGGTCAGTGCGCCGGGGTCTCCACGGCGTTCCTGATGGACAGGGCGATCCCGGCCGCGTTTCCGGTGAACTTGGTCAGCGACTGGCCGGATACAAAGTCGACCTCGCCGAAGGTGGTGGAGGTGACCCACAGGCACTCGGTGTTGTCCGAGCCGCTCGAGGTGTCCTCACCGCACATCATCTGGCCGCCGTGCTGACCCGGATTCACCGTGCTGGTGGACGCGAGCTGAGTCTTCTCGTACTTGATGACCGCCGCCGGGTTGAACGTGCCGTCGTAGCCGACGAACTCGACCGCCTTGAACAAAGGAGAGGATTCCGGCTCGGCGTTGAGGCCGTACACGGCGAAGACGCTCTGTCCCGGGCTACCCGCACCATCGGCCTTGATCTTCTGCACGACAAGAGCCGCCCGGCTCTGTCCGCTCTTGGAGAAGTCCGTAGTCGCGGTGGGGTTCAGCGGGTACTGACCGGCCACGCCGGGCTTGCTGAATACGTACTTGGCCGTGGACGCCGCGGCGGCCGGGGCGCTGCTGGAGCCGGTCGGCGTACTGCCGGTCCCGCTGGCCCCGGTGCTCGACCCGTTCTTGCTCAGGTGGACGACCAGCAGGACGATCAGCACCACGCCAATGACGGCGCTGGCCAGATAGAGGATCATCCTGATGCCGCTCATGCGCTGCGCTGACCGCTGGCCCGAGCGTGACGAGCCCGAGCGCGGCGGGCCGCCGGGAGCGGGGAAGGCGTCCTGGCCGTAATCCTGCCCGTACTGCTGGCCATATTGCTGCCCGGCGGACGGGTCGGGGCCGGGCTGGGCGTAGGGGTCCGCTCCGTACCCGTCCTGGCCGTAGGGATCCTGGCGGTAGCCTTCCGGGGCGTATCCGGCCTGAGCGTAACCGTCGGGTGAGTACGCGTCCGGGCCGGGCGCGTCCTGCGAGTAGGCACCCTGTCCGTAGCCCTGGTCGGCGTAGCCGTTCTGGCCGTAACCGTTCTGGTCGTAACCAGGCTGGTCGAAGGCTTGCTGGTCAAACTCTGGCCGGGCGTGGGCGCCGGATTGGTAGCCCTGGCCCGGGTGGGATCGGACCGTCTCGGCGAAGGCACTTGCGCCAGCGGCCCCGTAGCCGGGCTGGCTGTGGCCTCGCTGGCCGTAATCCTGCTGGCCGTAATCCTGCTGGCCGTAGCCTTGCTGCTGCCCGTAGTCTGGCGGGCTGTAGCCTTGCTGACCGTAATCCTGCGGGCCGTAGTCTTGGCCGCGCCCCGGACGGTCGTAGTCGGAGGGTCCGCGATCATGGCGACCGTGGGCGGGCGGGGAAGATGCGACGGTCCCGAAATCCTGGGGCTGTCCGGACGGCTGGCCGTAACCCTGGTCGGCGTAAGCCTGATCGCCGTAACGCTGGTCTGCGTAGCCTTGGTGACCGGAGACCCTGGTACCGGAACCCAGCGGGTCCTCCGCAGCCGACCAGGCCGCAGGGCTGGCGTCGGCCGAGCCGGAAGCCGGGTAGGACCCGCTCGGCGCCCGGTCATAGCCGCCACCGCCCGAGGACGCAGTGCCGCCGGGCCGGCGGGACGCGGACGGCCAGCTGGAAGCCGGCATGGTCTGGGACAGGGGGTCAGCTGGGCTCTGCGGTCCCGAGCCGAGCTGGCCCCGCGGGGCCGTACCGTGTCCGGTGTGGTCCTGGCCGTAGCGCGCTACCTGGCCCGGAGCAGTTCCCGTCCCGTAGCCGGGCTGCGCGCCGGTCCCCTGCGGGTAACCGTCCTGGGAGCCGTAGCCGCCCGCCTGCCCATAGTCGGCCTGCTGCCCGTAGTCGGCCTGCTGCCGCTCATAACCGGATCCGGGCCCGTAGCCGGACCTGGCTGGGTAACCCGATTCCTGGTCGTATGCGGCCGGCTGGCCCGGGTCGTAGCGCACGGTCTGGGCCGAACTCGCTGGCTGGTCGACACGCCAGGTCTGGTCATAGCCCTGGTCTCGGCTTTGCGGCTGGTCGTAGCGTATTGTCTGCTCGGGGTTCTGGGCCTGGTCGTAGCCGGGCAAGCCCCGTCGCCCGGTCCGGAGGGCACGGTCGGCGCCTCTCGCAGCGAGGTAGCCGCCCGTCGGCTGAGTCTGCCGGTAATCCTGATCGTCCGATCCTGATCCCGATGATTCCTCGTCCGATTCCCAGCCACCGGTGGGGGCGTCCCAACCACTCATCCGCGCTCAATTCCCCATCACTATGGAAGACGGCTGCTTGTCAGCGTCCGAGATCCTGGCGTGGCGGGAAACCGCGCCAGACTAACGCAATCAATTGGAGGCTACACACGAACAGCGCTGATTATGGGCAATACCCCCAAATTCGACATGCCGCCAGACACGTCACATAACGGCAGATCGGCAGGATGATCCCCTACTGCCGAACAGATGTGCTACAGGCGCTCAGGCCGACTTCTCGCGCGGCGTGCGCCGGCTGACATCCCTGGGCACGATGGTGGGGTTGACGTTCTCCAGCACGGCTTCGCGCGTGATCACGACCCGCTCGACGTCCTTGCGGCTCGGCACCTCGTACATGACCGACAGCAGGACCTCTTCCATGATCGCCCGCAGGCCGCGCGCACCGGTGCCGCGCAGGTTTGCCTGGTCGGCGATGGCCTCAAGCGAGTCCGGCGTGAACTCCAGGTCCACGCCATCCAGCTCGAACAGGCGGCGGTACTGCTTGACCAGCGCGTTGCGCGGCTCGGTCAGGATCTGGATGAGCGCTTCCCGGTCCAGGTTGTGCACCGAGGTGATGACCGGGAGCCGGCCGACGAACTCGGGGATCATGCCGAACTTCAGCAGGTCCTCCGGCATCACGTCGCCGAACTGGTCGGAGGTGGAGTTCGCGTTCCTGACCCGGAGCTTGGCGTGGAAGCCCATGCCGTTGTGGCCGGAGCGCTGCTCGATGATCTTCTCCAGGCCGGCGAACGCCCCGCCGCAGATGAACAGCACGTTGGTCGTGTCGATCTGGATGAATTCCTGGTGCGGGTGCTTGCGGCCGCCCTGCGGCGGGACCGAGGCAGTGGTGCCCTCGAGGATCTTCAGCAGCGCCTGCTGGACGCCTTCGCCCGATACGTCGCGGGTGATCGACGGGTTCTCGCTCTTGCGGGCGATCTTGTCGATCTCGTCGATGTAGATGATGCCGGTCTCGGCCTTCTTGACGTCGTAGTCCGCGGCCTGGATCAGCTTGAGCAGGATGTTCTCGACGTCCTCGCCGACGTAGCCGGCCTCGGTCAGGGCGGTCGCGTCGGCGATCGCGAACGGCACGTTGAGCAGCCGGGCCAGCGTCTGGGCCAGCAGCGTCTTACCCGAGCCGGTCGGGCCGAGCAGCAGGATGTTGGACTTGGCCAGCTCTACGCCCTCGTCGCCCGGCCGGTCGTCACCCGACTGGACCCGCTTGTAGTGGTTGTAGACGGCAACCGAGAGCGCCTTCTTGGCCTTGTCCTGGCCGATCACATAGGCGTCGAGGAACTCGTAGATCTCCCGCGGCTTGGGCAGGCTGTCCCACTTGAACTCGGCGGGCTCGGCCAGCTCTTCCTCGATGATCTCGTTGCACAGATCAATGCACTCGTCGCATATGTACACGCCCGGGCAGGCGATCAGCTTCTTGACCTGCTTCTGACTCTTACCGCAGAACGAGCACTTCAGCAGGTCCCCACCGTCACCGATGCGTGCCACCCAGATACTCCTTTACATGGTGCCGCCGCGACGGCCGTCCTGGCCGCCTCCAGCGGACATGTCCCGCGAGGCCGTCTAGAGCTTGCATATCGACGGTACCGCCTCCTGGGGCCCGATGGACACCATCAAACCCCCTCAGCGGCCCGGGAGGGAAGAGCTGAATCCTCCCGGTTAGGAAGACACTACCTCCACGGCGCGCTCGCTGCCCCGCTTGATCATGGTCAGGACCTCGTCGATGATGCCGTACTCCTTGGCTTCCTCGGCGGTGAGGAACTTGTCCCGCTCGATGTCGCGGCGGATCGACTCCTCCTCCTTGCCGGTGTGCCGGGCCAGGATGGCCTCCATGGCCGCCCGCATCCGCAGGATCTCGCGCGCCTGGATCTCCATGTCGCTTGATTGCCCGTAGCCGCCCTCGGTGGCCGGCTGGTGAATGAGAATCCTGGCGTTCGGCAGGGCCATCCGCTTGCCCTTGGTCCCGGCGGCGAGCAGCACCGCGGCCGCTGAGGCGGCCTGTCCGATGCAGCAGATCTGGATATCGGGCTGGATGAACTGCATCGTGTCGTAGATGGCCATCATCGACGTCATCGACCCGCCGGGCGAGTTGATGTACATGGTGATGTCACGATCGGGATCGATGGCCTCGAGGGTGAGCAGCTGGGCCATGACGTCGTTGGCGGAGGCGTCGTCGATCTGGACGCCGAGGAAGATGATCCGTTCCTCGAAGAGCTTGTTGTACGGGTTCATCTCCTTGATCCCGTACGAGGTGCGCTCCACGAAGGACGGCAGCACGTACCTGGACTGCGGGGCTGGCTGGGGGCTCCGCAAGCTGATTTCGCTCACGTTCGGCTCCTTTTCGTTCATCATGACACGACCCCCGCGGTGGGCACCTCGACGGCACTGCGGATCACCTGGTCGACGAAGCCGTACTCCTTGGCCTCCTCGGCGGTGAACCAGCGGTCGCGGTCCGCGTCCCTCTCGATCTGCTCGATCGGCTGCCCGGTGTGGTAGGCGGTGCGCTCGAACAGCGTGCGCTTGATATAGAGCATCTGCTCGGCCTGGATCCGGATGTCGGACGCCGTGCCGCCGATCCCGCCGGACGGCTGGTGCATGAGGATCTGCGCGTGCGGCAGCGCGTACCTCTTACCCGGTGCGCCCGCGGTGAGCAGGAACTGCCCCATCGACGCCGCCATGCCCATGGCGTAGGTGGCCACGTCGTTGGGAACGTACTGCATCATGTCGTAAATGGCCATCCCCGCGTAGACCGAGCCGCCCGGGGAGTTGATGTAGATGCTGATGTCGTGCTTGGCGTCCTCGGAGGCGAGCAACGCGAGCTCGGCGCAGATGCGGTTGGCGATGTCGTCGTCCACCTGCTGCCCGAGGAAGATAATGCGGTGCCGCAGGAGCCGTTGGAACAACTGGTCCCCGAACGGCAGGATGGGAGCCTCCGCCGCGGCCACGATCGACGGCGCCGACAGCGTCGGGCTCCACAAGGGCTGAGTCACACTCACTCACCTGCTCCAGTCACATCTGGTGTCGTTGTCAGGACCATAACGCCGCCGCGGAGCCCGTTCGTCCCGCGCAGCGCGCTGTTCGCTACCGGCGCACGCCATTGCGCCTACGCCGCGACCGCCGCCAGCAGACGGGAAGATCAGGCCTCGTCCTCGGCGCCGGATTCGTCGTCGGCCTCGTCTTCGCCGGCCCCGTCTTCGCCGGCCTCGTCCTCGCTGGCCCCGGGCGCGTTGAGGGCCGCCTGGACGTCGACCTCATTACCGGAGGCGTCGGTCACCTTGACCCGCTCGGCGATCAGGTTGATGGCCTTGCCGCGCAGCACCTCGGCGGCGGCAACGGGCAGGCGGCCGTCGTCGGCCAACTGCTGAGCCAGCCGCTCCGGCGCGACGCCCATCTGCTCGGCCTGCCGGGTGACGTAGGCGGACAGTTCGGCAGAGTCCACGCTGAGCTCTTCGTCGCGGGCCAGCTGGTCGAGCACCAGGCTGACCTTGACCGCCCGCCGGGCCCGCTGCTCCACGTCGGCGGCGAACTGCTCCGCGGTCTGGTTCGACATCTCCAGGTAGCCGTCCAGGGTGGCCCCGGCCCGCTCGAGCTGCTGCAGCAGCGCATCGCGGTTGTGCTTGGCCTCCTCCGCGACCACGCCTTCCGGCAGCGGGATGTCGATCTTGTCCAGCAGCACGTCCAGGGCGCGGTCCCGCGCCTGGACCACCTGCTGGGTGCTCTTCATCTGCTCCAGCTGTGCCCTGGTGTTGGCCCGCAGCTCACCGAGCGTGTCGAACTCGCTGGCCAGCTGGGCGAAGTCGTCGTCCAGGCCGGGCACTTCCTTGACCTTGACGCTGTGCACGGTCACCGTCACGTCGGCCTCGCGGCCGGCGAACTCCCCGCCGGCCAGCTCGGTGCTGAAGGTCGCGGACTCCCCCGCCGACATCCCGATCAGGGCCTGATCCAGGCCATCCAGCAGGGATTCGCTGCCGACCTGATAGGACAGGCCGCTGGCCTGCGCGTCCTCGACCGGCTGCCCGTCCACCGAGGCGGACAGGTCGATCGACACATAGTCGTCGTTCTCCACCGGCCGCTGCACGCCCTTCAGGGAGGCGAACCGCTCCTGCAGCGAGCCCAGGTACTCGGCCACCTCATCCGGGCTGACCAGGGTGTTGTCGACGGTCACGGCCAGAGTGTTCAGGTCGGGCAGCTCGAACTTCGGCCGGATGTCGACCTCGACGGTGAACGTCAGCTCCTTGCCGTCGTCGATGCCGGTGATCTCGACCTCGGGCTGGCCCAGCGCGGAGATGTCGCCCTCCTCGACGGCCTTGGCGTACAGGTCGGGCATCGCGTCGTTGACGGCCTGGGTGAGCACCACGTCCCGGCCCACCCGGCGGTCAATCACGGGCGGCGGCACGCGGCCCGGGCGGAAACCCGGAATGCGGACCTGACGGCCGACTTCGCGGTAGGCCTTGTCGAGGCTGGGCTTCAGCTCATCAAACGGCACCTCGACGCTGAGCCGCACGCGAGTAGGGCTCAGCTCTTCGACGTCAGTCTTCACGTCCGCGTCACTCCGGAGTTCAGGATGGTAACTCAGCGCTGGATCGCTGAGAAGTCTAGGCCGCCAGTCTAGGGGCTAGCGAACGCGGACTACGCGTACCGGCGGAGGCTCGTTGTTCTTGTTCCTCCGGCGGTCATCGCCGATGATCAGGTGCAGCAGCCAGCTCACCAGTCCCACGATGATGGCGCCCCAGAAGGCCGGCCAGAATCCGGTCACGTGGAACGGCAGCTTCAGGTCACCGGCGATGACGCTGGCCAGCCACAGCAGCAAGCCGTTGACCACGAGCGCGACCAGGCCCAGCGTGAGTACGTAGAACGCGCAGCCGACGACCTTGATCAGCGGCTTGAGCGTGGCGTTGATGATGCCGAAGATCAAGGCGACGGCGACTAGCGTGCCGACCCTCGACCAGGTGCTGCCGACCTGCAGCTCGATTCCGGAAACCGCCCAGGTCGCGACGCCCAGGGCCGCGGCCGAGACCAGCACCCGAAGCAGGAATCTCATGAACCAGATATTACTCGACTTTGCCCGTTCGCTGCTATGCCCAAATCCTCCCTCCTGGCTGCTGAAACCGGGGTTGTGGGCCGTTGCCCCCCGGCGGGCAGTAACGGCCCACGAACATGGGATCGACGGCGGCGCCCCCGGGTAGCTGTCGGTAGAGGGACTGGTGAGGACAGTGGGGCGAATGAGGGGAGGGGCGGGGGCTAGCAGGGGGCGGGGGCGGGGTCGCCGCGGAAGAGGCGGCGGTAGGCGTTGGGGGTGGTGCCGCGCCATAGGCGGAAGTGGTGACGCAGGGCGGTCGCGTTGCCGAAGCCGGTGCGGTCGGCGATGGCGTCGACGGTCTCGTCGGTCTCCTCGAGTAGCTGCTGGGCCAGCAGGATGCGCTGGCCGATCAGCCAGCGCTGCGGGGTGGTGCCGGTGTCCTGCACGAACCGGCGGGCGAAGGTCCGCTCCGACATGTTGGCCCGGGCGGCCAGCTGGCGGACGGTCAGGGCCTGGTCGAGATGGGCGCTCAGCCACTCGAGCAGGTCCCGGAGCGAGCCGTCGCAGGCCGGGGGGACGGGCTGCACCACGTACTGGGCCTGGCCGCCGTCGCGGTGCGGTGGCACCACCATGCGCCGGGCGATGCCGTTGGCGACCCGGGAGCCTTGCTCCTTGCGGACCAGGTACAGGCAGGCGTCGATGCCGGCCGCGGTGCCCGCGCTGGTGATGACCGGGTCGTCGTCGACGTACAGGACGTCGGGGTCGACCTTGGCGTTGGGGTAGCGGCGGGCCAGTTCGGCCGCGTTGCGCCAGTGGGTGGTGCAGCGGCGCCCGTCGAGCAGGCCCGCGTCCCCCAGGATGAACGCCCCGCTGCAGATGCTCAGCACCCGGGCGCCGCGGGCGACCGCCCGGCGCAGGGCTTCGAGCAGCTCGTCGGGGAACTGCGGTGCGGCGCCGCGCCGGTCGGCGGGCAGCCGCAGCCGCTCATCGCTGACCGCGGGCAGCGCGATCAGGTCCGCGTCCTCCAGCCGCTCCAGGCCGCAGGAGGTCTGGACGGCGAAGTCGAGGGCACGCAGCGGCGCCGGCTCGCCGCCGACCACACAGAAGTTGTAGCGCGGCAGCCCGTCATCGGACCGGTCGACGCCGAACACCTCGCAGATCGTGCCGAACTCAAACGGCAGGAAACCGTTGACCAGCACGGCGGCCACATTGCGCAGCATATATTGAGCATACGCGACAGTTGGCAGGATCTCAGCTAACTATGACTTTACTGCCACTGGCCGGTTCCCGGCCGCCGGAGCAAGCTGGTGACATGGACGCATTCAGCTCCTGGATCTCCGACCTGGCCCGCCGGATCCGCGACACGCTCGGCGAGATGAACTACGCCAGCGCCCGCGCCACGGCGATGATGATGTCCGACGGCCTGGAGGCCGGAGACCGGGCCCCTGCTCCGGGCCAGGTCCGTCCGGGCCCTGCTGGGCGTGCTGAACAGCGGGGACCGGCTCAGTGCCCGGCCCTGATGGTCGGTGCTGACGGTCGGTGCTGATGGTCGGTGCTGACGGTCGGGCTGGCCGGATTCGAACCGGCGGCCTCCGCGACCCAAAATTGTTATGAGCCTCGAACCCGGATGCTAGCATTGCATTAAAATAGCAGCTCAGGCGGCATTTTTTTGTTAGATCGTGCAGTCGTGTGGAGGCCAGTGCAGCAGCGTCCGACTAACAAGATTTCTAACAGGAGAGCATGGGGAGCCACGATGGCCTACGTATTCCGGCGTCCGGCCAAGGACGGAAAAGTCCGCTTCACGGCCATGTACAAGGCCGAGAACGGTCAATACCGCAGCGCCGGCACCTACGACGACGAAGACCTGGCGCAACAGGTCGCTGATGAATCAGAGCGGCACGCACATCTGCGACTGGCCGAGACGAGCCCGGCCGAGAAGGCGACCGTCACAGTCGAGGAGTTCGTGCCGAAGTTCCTGCGTGAGCATGCCATCGAACCGAACAGCAGGCAGCGATACGCAGAAGTGCTGCGGTCGCACGCCATCCCCTACATCGGGCACCGCCGGGTCGCGGAGATCTCCCGTGAGACGTTCCACCGCCTCCTCACAGTCGTGCTGAAGGACGAGGGCGTGGGGCAGCCCTCCATCCTGTACGCGCGGACAGCGCTCTCCGCGATGATGCAGATGGCATGGGACCACGGATACCGGGAGGACAATCCGCTACGCGGGATCCGGCTTAAAGGAGTACCAGGAAAGCCGATAGTCGTCGCAACCAGCACGCAGTTCCAGCGCGTCTATGACGCCCTGCCGCACCAGCCGGCCAAGGTCTTCGCGCGGCTCGGCGTGGCGTCGGGCGTGCGGCCACTGCCCTAAAGTTTTCGGGTTTATGGGGTCTGGTGTCTGGTTTCCCGGGTCTGGTCACGGTCTGGCTGCATGTCGGTCGCGGCGGCGTGACGGGATGCGGTGGTCCCTGAAATAAAACAAAGCTCCTGGTAGGAACTGGGTTGTCGAGGCCCTTACCGTCCACCTGGAGCTTTGTTGCCTGCCAAGTTTGCCATGGTCATCGCGCCTGCGTCCACTCCGGCCGTGGCGCATCGGGATAACGATGGGGCCGCGGAGATCGCCGCCCGGGTCGCGTCCGGGCCTGGGTTCTGGACGGAGTGGCTGGCGGAGCTGGGCCGGCCGGGCCTGCTGGAAGAACTGCTCGCCGACGGCGTGATCGCCCGCGCGCTGCGGGAGGCGCCGTCGGGCCATAAGTATGACCGGGTGCTGACCGCGAAGATGACCGTGGTCTGCGTCCTGGTCGCGTGCCTGTTTCCCGGCGCCGGCTATGACGCGGTGCTGGCGACGGCGTTCGGGCTGCCCGGCCTGCGGTCCGGGCCGGGCGCGGATATCCCGTCCGGCAGCGCGTTCTCCCAGGCCAGGAAGCTGCTCGGCGAGCAGGTAATGCAGCGCCTGTTCGAGCTCGACGCCGCCGTCGCGGACGCGGACCTCGGGATCGGCCTGCGGTGGAAGGGCCTGGAGGTCACCGCGATCGACGGCACCACGATGGAGCTGGCCCGCAACGGCGTGCTCGACGGCGAATTCGGCACCCCCGCGGACGGCGCCCGGCCGCTGCTGCGGGTCACCGCCCACGTCCGCACCGCGACCTTCCGCTGGATCGGCGCCGCGATCGGCGGCTACCACGACGGCGAGAACGCCCTGGCCGACCAGCTCGAAGGCAGCTTCCGGCCCGGAATGCTGAACCTCGCCGACCGCGGCTTCTTCTCCATGGACCGGTTCCTGCGGTTCTCCGGCACCGGCGCCCACCTGGCCTGGCGCGTCAAGGACCGCGCGAAGTCCGTCCCCCTCAAGACCCTCAAGACCCTGCCCGACGGCTCTGAGCTGGTCATGCTGCACGAATCGGACGGCATGCGCACCCGGCGCAGGCACGACACCGGGAACCCGCGCGCGGAACGGCTCCCGGACACCACCGCCCGGCTCGTCACCTTCACCGTCACCGCCACGACCAGGAGCGGCAGGACGAAGACCACCCGGATGCGGGTGCTGACCACGCTCCTGGACTACAACGCCTACCCGGCCCGGGAGATCGCCGTCCTGTATGCCGAGAGATGGCAAATCGAAATCGCGTTCCTTCATCTGAAGCGGACCGTCCGCGGTCCCCGCCGCCCGCTGCGCGGCCAGTCCCCCGAACTCGCCCGCCAGGAAGCCTGGGCACTCCTGCTCATCCACAACATCACCGCCACCACGGCCGCCCGGGCTGCCGGATCCGCCGGGCTCGACCCCGGGCTCATCCCGTTCACCGCCGTCCTCGGCCTCATCCGGTCCCACGTCGCCGCGGACACCTGCTGCCGGCACTGCGGGCACCGGCCCGCCAGCGCCGATGACACCCTGGCCAGCCTGAACGCCGCCATCCTCGCCATCCCCAGGCACCGGACCGGACGCCAGCGGACATCAGGCAGGACCACCGCCGAACGTCGCACCCGGCACACCGAAGAAGTCACCTACACCATCGACATCACGAAGTCGAATCTCCCGCAATGGGACATAGCCCCGGAAACTTAAGGGCAGTGGGCGTGCGGCTGTGCGAGTTGATCTCATTCACGCCGGAAGACCTCAACTTCGACACCGGCATGCTGAGCGTCAACAAGTCGACTGTTGAGGTCACAGCCGAATTCCACCCGGAAGGCCATCGGTTCCTCACGCGCTCCTACACCAAGAACGGAGACCACCGCAGATTCAAGATCGACGCGGTGGTATCGAAAATGGTCCAGGAGCACATCGAGAAACACGGCATCGGTCCGGGCCAGCTGATCTTCCCGGTACGCCTATTCGCGAAGCGGGAAGCATCTGGAAAACCTCGCCTCAGCCAGGACGAACTCGACGCGCTAGGGGTCACCGATCCGCTGCCCAACGGGCGTCGCTACACCCACGGGACCATGGGCGCGTACATCACGGCCAAGTGCCGGTGCCGCGGCTGCAAGCAATGGAGCGCTGACTATGCCCGCGACCGCAAGCGTGCCAGGACCGGCCGGGTGGACAGGGAATGGTCGCCGCAGTGGCGCCGGGACCCTACCGAGTACCTGGGAACTGACATGTGGCGACGCATCTGGACTGCGGCAGTCCAGGATGCCCGGCTGCCCTTTGCCTACACTCCGTACCAGGTCCGGCATACGCACGCTTCCTGGCTCATCGACAAGGGGGTGGACTTGGAGCGTGTGCGGTACAGGCTCGGCCACGGGGATCTCACGACCACAACGCGCTACGTGAAGATCCTGGACGAAGAGGACTCCACCGCCGCGGATGCCATCGCAACCATCCTTGGCGACGTGGCCTAGAGAACCGTCGCCGACAGTGCGCGGCCTTGACCAGGGACCCGTTACACTGGCTTGACGCACGAGCTGCAACGCGACTTAGAGGCGTAGCAGGTATGGGGTTTGTGGCCGCCTGTGACCTCCTTTCCTAGAAGGAGCCGCTGACAGGCCGATTATCCTCGGGCGGGACGGGCTGTAGCGCAGCTTGGCTAGCGCGCGTGCTTTGGGTGCTCTGGGGCATTCTGTCAAATCTTCCATAACTCGCTGCGCTGACGTGGGCGTTCGACGTGCGCGAGTGCGGGATTCTAACGACGCGTTAGGTTCCTTGTTAGAAATGCCAGGATGCGCTGAGACTGTGGCGTCTGGTGCAGACTGGTGTCGGTCAGCGCCAGGTCTCAAGGTCACGTCGCGGTACCGACCCGGCATTGGCGGATGCGTTCGAGGAGATTTTCGTCGGTTCGCTGCTGTCGGTTGACACGCTGCTGGTGGCGGAGTGAGACGGCGCGGATGTTCCGGCTCGCGTCGTGTGACGTGATGCCCGTCAATGAGGCCCGGGATGGCGGACACGTTCCTACGGGATTAGCTGGTGCGGTCCGCTTCCGCGCAGCGCGGTCGTGCGACTGCTGGAAGATGACCGGCAACTGCCTCCGATCGAGTCCGGCCGTGCGCTGCGACTAGCCGCCGCCCAGCCCGGCACCTCGCAACTGTCGGTGCTGCACCGGTTCCGTGACCCCGCCGAGGCTGGCGTGACTTTCCAGTTGCGCGCCGGAAATGCCGCCAGGTTGTGGTCCTGGGTGTCGGGGGTTCGAGTCCCCTCGCTCACCCCATGGGTTACCGACAGAACTGCCGGTGTCATACCGACAGAACTCTGGCGGTGGCCTGATTTTTGGTATGGCGCGGGGTCTGACACTGGCGCTGGTCGCGTTCCTGCAGCTTCCTGGCGAGTGATGGCGTTGTTGCGCTGTTGTCGGCCTGCTCGGGCATGCCTGAGCAGGCCTGGCTGGTGGTGATCGCGGTGGCGTGGCTGCTGGGCGGGTGTCAGCCGTCGGGGAGGTAGCTGGGGAGGCTGGCCCGGCGGCGCCGTGCCCGGTTGGCGATGGCGGTTTTGCCGTCGGCGGTCAGTGCCCGCCAGGCGCGGATCTTGCGGATGTTGGCGGCGATCAGCAGCAGGGCGGTGAAGATCGACTGGGCGGCGATGCCGCGGACGCGGCGGCGGCCGGGCTGGGCGAGGGCCTGGTGGGCTGGGTCTTTGATGTAGCCGTTGAGGCCCTCGATGGTGTTGCGCAGCGTGGCGTACCGGGCGTGCCAGGCGGGGCTGGCGTAGGGCAGGTCCTGGCGGTAGCGGGCGCCGATGCCGGGCGCGATGGTGATCGCGGTCTGGCGGCAGATCCGCGGCGGTTCGGCCGGTGGCTGGAGCGCCTTGGCGCGCCCGTCGCGTGGTGACAGCGAGCCGGCGCGGAGGGGGCACATGAGCGCCGGGTGGCGGCCGAGGGCGGGGCAGGTCAGCCGCTGGTATCCGTCAGTGTCGGGGCCGTCTTTGTGCTTGAGCTGGTAGGGGCAGCGGGCGGTGATCTGCTGGTCGTAGAGCTCGCGGCTGATGGCGTGGTCGCGCAGCCGGGTGGTGGCGGTGATCAGCGGCTGGGGCAGGGCCGGGCAGTACCAGGTTCCCTCGACGAGGATGGCTCCGCCGGTGTTTGCCTGGATGCCGAGCTGGTCGGTGCGGTAGTCCATGACCGGGGAGTAGCCCAGCGCCCGGGCGGGGAGGTGGAACCGTCCGGGCAGGGCCTGGGTATAGGCGCGGTCGTAGCCGAGCCAGCCGGTTTTGTGGCCGCGGGCGGCCGCGGAGGCCAGCACCCGGGCGCCGGTGCCGCCGGGGTCTTCGCCGGGCCGGGCTAGTGCCAGGCCGATGGCGAGATCGGGATGCGCAGGCGGGGCGCCGGGCGGCCGGGCCGTGGTGGCGATGGTCGCTTCCAGCGCCCAGCTGATCTTCCGCAGCGGCTTGCCTTTGTCGTCTTCGCGGTCGCGGTGGTCGCCTTCGCGGACGTACCAGCCGCCGTCGGGGTCGCTGGCGCACAGGCCGGCGCGCTTGGACGGTCCGCGGGAGAACAGCGGGACCGGGGTGGCGTCCAGCCCGGTGCAGCCGTCATAGGCCGCGCGTTCTTCGCCGGTCAGGACGCTGATGCTGGCTTCAATCAGGGCGTTGATGAACGCTTCCAGCCGGCCGCGGGCCGCCTGCGCCTGGGCGGGGGTCATCTTCCTGGTGCGGGCGGTGAGGTCCTGCTCGGTCAGCCGCCGGTTTTTCGGCAGCGGCGAGGGGTCCATGACCGAGCAGATGGCGCCGAAGCAGTAGCGGACCCTGCGGTAGGCGGCCAGGAATGCCTGCTCGCCGCTGGCGGTGCCGGGGACGCCGAGCAGCCGGCGGGAGGCCCCCGATAGCTGGCAGAACAGCAGCCGGGTGGCCTCGGTCAGGAACAGCGGCCGGTCATCGTGGGCCAGGCAGAGCAGCGCGGTCAGCACCGCGCGGACCGGCAGCGGGCGGGGCAGGCCGGTGGCATGGGCGAGCGCAGCCTCGATGACCGGGGCCTTGCCGGAGCGGTCGATGAGCCCGGCGGCGAAGGCAACCGTGTCGTCGCTGACGCCGCCGCCCGCGGGCGGCAGGGCCAGGCCGCTGCCGCTCATGGCGTCCGCTCCACGCGCCAGCGCTCGCGCAGGACGCCCTTGGAGGAGCTGACGCCGGCCACGTGGCGGGCATACCGGGCCAGCGACCCGGCCTCGGCGATCCCGGTGATGGCCAGCAGCACGCCTACCGGGGTGCCCGCGGCCAGGTGGCCGCAGATGAAGGTGGACCGGGCCCGCCGCAGCGACAAGCCGGGCGCGGCCGGGTCCGCGGCCAGGCCCCGGGCGAAGTTGGTGACGAAGTTCTTATAGGACCGGCCAGGCCGGGCCAGGCCGGAACACGAAACCGCTGCCCGCGCGGCGGGCCAGCTCCCAGGCGCGGCCGGCATAGCCCGCGCTGACCGGCACCACCCGCGCGGACGGCCCGCTCGCATAGACAAAGACCTGGCGGCCGTGCCGGGTGACGTCGCTGCCGCGCAGCGCCACCAGCTCGCCGGGCCGCAGCCCGGCCCCGATGCCGAACACCACCAGCGCCAGCGCCGAGGACCGCTTCGCCCGATCGCGCTGGGCGGCCGCGACCGCGGCCAGCTCCGCCCGCTCACCCGGCGAGTACAGCGCCGGCGCCCGCGCGCCCGCAAACGGCGTCGCCCGCTGCCCCGCCGGGCCGTACGCCGCCTCGGCGAGCCGGTACAGCGCCGACCGGTACGTCCCGCGGGTCGAGCACGCCCGGCCGGCCAGGCCGGTCACGCAGAACGCCTCGATCACGTCGTAGTCGAGCAGGAACTCCCGGCCGGCCGGGACTCCCCGGGTACCAGCGAACCGGGACAGACCGCGCAGCGCGGGGCCGGTCACCCGGCCGGCCAGCAGCATGCGCAAGCCCGCGCCCGCCGCATCGTCCCCGGGAGGGACAGCCATGCTTGAAATATAGTGAATTCAAGCAAGCCAGCGGGGGATGCCGCCGGCGCGGCGGATAAGGAATCCTGTGACCATGGACGACCTGGCCCGCCGCCACCAGCAGATCCAGGCCGAGCTTGCCCAGATCGGCATCACCCTGCCCGGCTCGCTCACCAGCCGCACCACCCGCTGCCAGCGGCCCGGCTGCCACTGCCGCGCCACTCCGCCCGTCCTGCACGGCCCCTACCCCACCTGGACCCGCAAAGCCGGCACCCGCTCCATCACCAAAACCCTCACCCCTGACGACGCCGAACGGCTGCGCCCCTACTTCGCCGCCCACCGCCGCCTGCGCCAGCTCATCACCGAACTCGAAGCCATCTCCATCGAACTCGCCAAACAACCCCAGCACTCGCAACACCCGAAGACCAGCCCGGCGAAGCCGGACCAGCCCCCGGCAAACTAGACCGAAACGGGCAAAACACCGGGAGATCAGCCCGCTTAACGCGGGAACCAAGCGGCCAACCCGTAACCGCTGATCAGCAGAGTTCTGTCGTTGGCCCCCCATCGTGTATAGCCGGTGACCTGCGGGTTTGGCAGGAGCACCAAGTTTTTCCTAACCGGCTTGTTAGGATTTTTGTAGGACATCTGTGTGACGTCAATCACATGGAGTCTCGTGGCGTGTGGTGCCGTACCGCGTTGCGCAGTATGCCGGCGGCCGCCACGATGCGCGTGGCGGATGAAGATTCCCGTAGCTGTGGCGCTGTTCTGATTGGTCCGCTTGCGGGCTGTGCGGGAGGCTGGATGCCCGCCTTAGGGGGTGGGCTGCGTGGGCCGACGGCGGCTTGTGGTGGTGTGGGGCAGGCCTGGCTGCCGTGCTCGCCGTCTTGCTGTCGGTGGTGTCTGGCCTGGCGGTGGGTGCTGTGCCCAGGTCCTGGTAGTGGGCGCATGACTGGGTGCCGCTGTCGGGCGTTACCGCGGGTCTTGTGCTGGTTGCCGTGCGGTAGCCGTGGTTCAGGCACGCTCGCCGGGCGGTGGCGAGCAGCCCGGCGGCCCGCTGGTCCGGGTTGGCACGATCAGGGCCCGCACGGTCCAGATCACTGCGGCCGGGCAAAGCTGTCCCCGGCCTGGGCAGCTGGCCGACCACAGCGACAGCTGCGGGGCGGCCGCTGGATGAGGTGACGGACCCGTTCACCTGGAGGTGCACGGGCCGGTGCAGCCCGAAGACCCGCCGTCCGGGGCGGCAGGGCGGCGGGGCGTTATCAGAGATAACGTGCAGTAGTCAGGTCCCGCCGCAGGTGCTGTTCCCGTGGGGGAGGCAGCATGTTATCAGAGATAATGCGCCATTACCTCTGATAACGCGTCCTGTGGAGACAGCCCGCCGCATTGCCCAGCCGCCAGAGCGCCGGGCGGCCTATGCCCACACTAGCCGTGACCTGTGTACCCGGGACCGGGTCACTCGCCAGGGGAGGAAGACATCCCAGTCCCTGGGAGCGGGGCTCAGGATGCAGCGTCGGCGGAAGAGCCACCAGCGGAAGAGCCATCAAAGGTGTCGTCTCGTGGGGGCCATCGTAGCCATGCCATCCATTTGGGATTGGTGAAACTTCCCGTGATCCAGATGATCTCCGCGATGAACGCAGCTGTACCCACTGCCACGGCCAGCCACCGCAAATAGGGCGATTGCCCATAAGACTCCGGGGGAACAGCGAGCATTGTCAGTGCCGCCAACAGGCACAGCAGGGCAGCACTGTATGTGACGCGAGCCCGATCAGACCACATGCGGAAGCCCGCAGCATGCCGTTTCTGCTCGCGCCGGAGCCGCTCCAAGCGCGCAGGGTCTTCAGCGTCGGGCCACCAGGCCTTCATCTCTGAAGGATTAGTTTGGTACCCCCGTGCCCAGAACATGGCCTGCACTGTGGTGACGAACAACACCGCGGCCAGCATGAAAAGCAGGAACGCCGCGTCCGGCCAACGGGCCTCACGTGTCGTGATGGTGAGCGTCTGCACCATAGCAGCCAGGGAAAACCCAGCGAGCAAAGGCGCCGCGATGGTTCCCATGCTGTTGTGGGCCTCTGCCTCTCCGTAGAGATCAGGGGTTTCCCAGTAAGGTCCGTGCGACGGCTCGACACCGGGCTCGGGCCTAGCCTGATCACTGACAGCCATCTCGCCTCCAGCGCTGGGAGAAGATCCACCGTCTATCCTCCTAGTCAAGAACGTGTTGTGAAGGGGGGTGGCTTGATCGTGGTCGAGATCCCCGGGCCGTGGTTCCGTTCTTTCCGAGGGAACCGTTGCGCCCGGTGCGGGGGGGAGCTGGCAGACACCGAAGCCACAGGCCGACCGCAACCGCAGGATCACGAGCCGGGCTGCAAATTCTTCAACAAGGCGGTCCAGGTGATGCGATACGCCAAGGAACTACAGCAGGCCGCCTCTGAGGCGACGGGCAGAGGCAGCGCCCGGCAGTACCTGCAGAAGAGCGCCAAGGACCTGGCCGCTGCGGCATGCGCGGGTGACCCCGCGCGCGCGGTGGAGAGACTTGCC
>CAVTZG010000014.1:0-28278 GCA_963739135.1 uncultured Actinomycetes bacterium | reverse complement strand
CCACAGGTAGTACAGCCACTGCCTGGTGGGGATGCTGCCGAGCGATTCGGCGGGCAGGTCGATGCCGGCGCTCTGGCCGAAGCCCGAGTCCAGCTCCATCTGCTGCATCTTCTGCACCGGGGCGTCCGGCGTCGGCTTCGGGTCGGGCTTGAAGTTGTACGGGTCGCTGTTGTACATGTCTTCGCCGAGCGTGTAATACACCGTGTCGCAAGACTGGATGAGCGCCTCGGCGAACGTCAGGTCGCCGAGGCTGGGCTCGCCGTCGTTCTTGAACGTCGAGCCGTTGATGCTGACCGAGGCCGGACAGCTGTACAGCCCGTCCAGCGGGTAACCGTTGGCCACGGCGGCCGCGGTCGAGGTGACCTTGAAGGTGGAGCCCGGGGCGTACTGGCCCTGGGCGGCCCAGTTGTAGATCGGCTCGCCGTCGCCAGGGCTGATCAGATCATCGTACTGCTGCTGGGTGATGCCGCCGGTCCACACGCTCGGGTCGTAGTCCGGGTAGCTGGCCATGGCCACCACCTGGCCGGTGGTGGTCATCACGATCGCCGCGCCCTGGTTGGTGTCGTTCCCAGACGCCCGCGACCGGGACACCGCGCCAGCCAAGGCCTTCTGCACGTCGGCCTGGAGCTGCGCGTTGAGGGTGGTGACCAGGTCGTCGCCGTTGGTCGGGGCGGTAGTCCCGGCCGTGCCCGTGACGTCGCCGGCGGCGTTGACGTATACCACCTGATTGCCCGGCGTGCCGCGCAGCAGGCTGTCGTACTGCGCCTCCAGGCCCGCCTGGCCCACCAGGTCCACGCCGGAGAAACCGGTCACGGACAGGTGGCGGGCGGCGATCTCCTGCGGGGTGATCGGCTGCAAGTAGCCGAGTACCTGGGCCGGGTCGGCCCCGTCCGGCTGGGGGTAATCGACCACCGGCTGGACCTGAGCGGTGATCCCCGGGTACAGCGTCGGCTGCTCCATGACCTGCAGCGCGACCCGGTCCGAGACCTTCTGGTCCACCGGGATCGGCTGGTAGGGCGAGCCGGCCCAGCAGGGCTGGGAGACGCCCTTGGTGCACAGCCGGACCTTGTCGCTCAGCAGCTGGTACGGCATGCCGAGCAGGGTGGCCAGGCGGTGCAGCACCGCCACCCCGCCATCGGGCTGCTGGGACACCTGCATCATGTCCACCGAGACGACCAGGGCCGTCTGGTTGGTGACCAGCTGCGCGCCGACGTCGTCCAGGATCTGGCCGCGGACCGCGGGCACCAGCACGTCCCTGGTCTGGTTCTGGGCGGCCAGCTTGGTATAGGCGGTGCTGTTCATCACCTGCAGGTACCACAGCCTGCCGCCCAGCGAGACCAGCATGACGGCCGCGACCAGGTAGAGCACCAGCAGCCGACGGCGCGACGAGATGTTCACCGGTAACCTCCCGTCCGCCATTTCCGCTTCGATCTCGGGCGCGGCATGCGCAGCCGGGCAGGCCCGGCGCCCAGCCGCGGCCCGCTCCCCCAGCCACGTCCCATCACGCCGGTCCTTGACCGCCGCAGCCAGCCACGTCCCGGGGACCGGCCCAGGGCCAAGGGCCGCAGTGCTGACTGGTGGGCGGATGACGCGCGGGCGAAGCGCGGTGTGTGCCCGGCGGCCAGCCCGCCCGGGGCCGACCCGATCGCCCCGGTCCGGCCGCGCGACGCGAACGGCCGGCCGCGCCCGGATGACCTGCCGAGCCCAGACGAGCGGCCCAGGAAGGACGTCCGGCCCAGGAACGAGGACCGGGTCAGCGAGGCGGTCCGGCGCGACGGCGCGGGACGGCTGAGCGCCGATGGCGAGCGGCTGAACACCGAACCGCCGAGCAGCGAGCGGCCCATCCGGGACGGGCCGAACCTGGAGCCGGCCAGGCCGGAGCTCACGCTCGCGGAGCCGAGCCGGGAACCGCCCAGCACGCCTTGGCGCCGCCGGGTGGAAAACCTGACCTTGGCGGCGCCGCTACCGAACCCGCCGACGGCGAACGCCGCGCCAAGCGCGCTCCCGCCCAGCGAGCCGCCGCGGCCGAGGTTGAGGCGCGGCTCCCGCCTGGCCGGGGGCTTGCCGCCTGCGCCCTGGCCGCGCGCGGCGCCGACCCAGCCCTCGCCCTTGCCGCGCTCGGAGAGCCGCAGCCTGGGCATGCCCGTGCCGACCTCCCTGACCGCGGCCGGGGTGGGGCTGGACGCCGCGGTCCGGGCCGCCAGGCCCGACCACGCGGCCCGGTCGCGCTCCCCGCGCGATCCCGCCAGGCGCAGCACCGCGGCTGCGGCGTAGAGCACGAACGGGCAGAGCAGCACGTCATACACGACGGCGACCGGAAGCACGTGGGTGATCGCGCGCCAGGTGACCCGCGGATCGCTGAGCATGACGCCGAGCAGGGAGGCGAGCACCTCACCGACGATGGCGCCCGCCGCCGTGACCATGATCTCGAACAGCGCGGTGTGTCCTTGCTCAGGTACCCCGTCGCCGGACGGGGCGTCGGCGGCCAGGCCGCAGGCGTAGCCGACCAGGCAGAAGACCAGGGCGTTCTGGCCGACGAAGTGGCTGCCCGGCGGGGCGACGTCCAGCGCCAGGCCACCCCAGAACCCGGTCAGCGAGCCGGTCAGCGGGCCGGTCGCGAGGGCCAGCGCGGCCACTGCGATCAGCACCAGGTCGGGTCCGGTCCCGCCGGGAAAGGCGATCCGGTCCACGATGGTGATCTGGACGATGACCGCGACCGTCACGGCCGCGAGCGAGATAATCCCGCGGATCATCGGCCGCGACCCGTCCCGGACACCGACGGCGTCGCGGAGGGGAGCGTCCCGCCCGGGGACGGCTGGCTGAACGGGGCAACCGCGGTCGAGGACGGGGTCGGGGTGGTGGTGACCGTGACGGTCGGAGCGGGCCGCGGCAGGACCGAGATCCTGGGGTTGTGCTTGGGCACCCCCACCACGATGCCGACCACGCCCAGCGAGGTGAAGTTCACGAACGGCTTGACCAGCGCGGTCTGGGTGAGCGCCCCGCTGCCGCTCTGCACCGAGACGACCGTGCCGACCGGCACGCCCTGCACCTCCGGCTGGTCGCCCACGGAGGCATAGGTGACGACCTCCTGCCCGGGCTGCAGCACCGCGTTCGCGTCGAACAGGCTCAGCTTGAGCAGCGTGGACCCGGACATCTCGTGGCCGGTTCCGGTGACCTCGCCGATCTGGCCGCTGCCGGCCAACTGCACGCCGATCACCGAAGACGCGTCGTTGGCCAGCAGCACGGTGGAGGTGTCCGGGCTGACCTGGGTTACGGTGCCGACGAACCCGGCGCCGCTCAGCACGGTCTCGTCCTGCTTGATCCCGTCGCTGCTGCCGGCATCCAGCGTGACGGTGTCGGAGTAGTCGCCGCCGGCGGCGATGACGTTCGCGGCCACGATCCGGTAGCCGCCCTCGTCGAGCTGCAGCAGCTGGGCCAGCTGCTGCCTGGCAGTCTTGCTCAGCTGGGCCTGGCTGAGCTCGGCGCGCAGCTCGGCGTTCTGTTTCTGCAGGTTGGCAATGGTGCTCTGGGCCGAGGGCCCACCGGTGATCGAGTCGAACAGGCTGGCCACCGGGTCGGTCACATCATGCGTGAGGCGCTCGACGGGCCCGAAGAACCCGGCGCCCGCTCTCCGGACCGGTGACGCGCCGCCGTCTTTGAAATCCAGCGTGATCAGGGCAATCGCGACGATCAGGAGCACGCCAAGGACCAGGCGTGTCCGCCGGGTGTCGTGCACTACCGCTCCTCGTCAGTCCCGCCGTGGCCGATACGGCGGGGTTTTGGGGGCCGCGCCAGGGTCAGCGCCTGGAGTCCGGCACCAGCACCTGACGCAAGGTCTCGAAGTCCTCGACACACTTGCCGGTGCCGAGTACCACGGACTCTAGCGGGTTGTCCGCGACCTCCACGGGCATCCCGGTCTCCTCCCGGATCCGCGACTCGAGGCCGCGCAGCAGGGCGCCGCCGCCGGTCAGGGCGATGCCCCGGTCCATGACGTCGCCGGCCAGCTCGGGCGGGCACTTGTCCAGCGTGTTCTTGACCGCGTCGACGATCAGGTTAACCGGCTCCTCGATCGCGCGACGGACTTCCGCCGCGGAGATGACCACGGTCTTGGGCAGCCCGCTGACCAGATCACGGCCTCGGATCTCGGCGTGCGGCTCGTCCTCGGACGGGAACGCGGAGCCGAGGGCCATCTTGATTTCCTCGGCGGTCCGCTCGCCCAGCATGAGCGAGTACTCCTTCTTCGCGAACGTGATGATGGCCTGATCGAGCTCGTCGCCGCCGATCCTGATCGACTGCGAGGTGACGATGCCGCCCAGCGAGATCACCGCGACCTCGGTGGTCCCGCCGCCGATGTCGACCACCATGTTCCCGGTCGGCTCGTTGATCGGCAGGCCGGCACCGATAGCGGCCGCCATCGGCTCCTCGATGATGTAGACCCGCCGAGCGCCGGCCTGGTGGCCCGCTTCCTTCACCGCGCTCTGCTCCACACCGGTGATCCCGCTCGGCACGGCCACCACCAGCCTGGGCTTGGCCAGGTGGGTGCGTCGGTGCACCTTCTGGATGAAATATCTCAGCATCCGCTCGGTGACGTCGAAGTCGGCGATGACGCCGTCCTTGAGCGGGCGCACCGCGACGATGTTGCCCGGGGTACGGCCGATCATGCGTTTAGCCTCGGCACCCACGGCGACGATCTGGCCATTGTTGGTATTGAGCGCGACCACCGACGGCTCGTTCAGCACGATGCCACGTCCACGCACGTAGACCAGCGTGTTCGCAGTGCCGAGATCGACCGCCATGTCACGGCCGAGGAACGTCAGCGCGTTGCTCATCGGGAACGGGAACCTTCCGATCCGGGCTGGAGATCTGGAACTGTCAGCGCGGATGGGGCGATCCGCGCCCTGGGAGTGTCCTGGGTTCTTACTTGGACAACGGTGACGCCGGCTCACCGGGTTCCGGGAAGGTGATCTTCCCGGGCGTGAGCGAGCCAGCCGCCGGATGCTGATGATTCGCCACTGCGGCCAAGCTTACCCGTGAACGGGCGTCACCCCCGACCGCCGCACCCTGGAGGGCCTCATCCTTTAGGAGGATTTCCGTCTGTGCGCCGCCGGGGCGTGCAGGCCACGGCCAGGGCGCCGACGGCGCTGACGGCCGCCGCGACCAGGGCCCAGCGCACCGAGGTGGTGATCAGCGCGGCGTGCACCGTGGCAACGGTCCGGGCCTGTCCCAGCGCCTGCAGTCGCACGGCACCGGCCGCGAGGTAGCCGGCCAGCACCCCGGTCACCAGCAGGACGAGACCGCAGGCAGCGCCTCCGGCACTGGTGGCGCGCAACGTCCCCGCCAGGGCGGCAGCCAGGCCGCCGGCCGCCGGCAGGCACACCAGCGCCAGCACGAGCGGGCGCGCGACGGCGGATCCGGCCAGGCTGACCACGCAGAAACCCACGGCGGCAGCCAGCAGGCCGGCCGCGGTCAGGGCCCGGATGGGCACCCTCCTGGCCGACCCGGCCAGCGCGGCTGCGACCGCCGCGGATCCGGCTCCGGCGCCCGGCCGGGCCAGCGCCGCCACCGCGCCGACCGCCGGGACCAGGGTGAATCCGGTCACAGCACAGACCACGGCCAGCCGGTCGGCCGTGCTGGCCCTGGTGGCCAGGGCGGCCAGGGCGGCCAGGGCGACCGCCTCGGCCAGGGCAGCCGCGGCCACTGCGTGGTCGTCCCGCGTCCGGGGCGCGCGCGGGCGGGGTACCACGAGAGTTCCGGGCGTTGCGGGCGTTGTGGGCGTTGCGGGCGACGGGCCAGGGACGGACGACGTGCCGGGGACGGACGGTACGGATGTTGCGGCGGCGCGGGTCCCGGCACCGAAGGCACCGGCATCAGAAGCGGGGGCACCGGAAGCGGGGGCACCAGCGGCGGCGCGGGTCCCGGCACCGAAGGCACCGGCACCAGAAGCGGGGGCACCGGAAGCGGGGACCAGCGGCGGCGCGGGTCCCGGCTCCGGCGGCGGAGGCGGGGGCGCCGGCGGCGGAGGCGGGGGCGCCGCGGCGGAAGCGGCCGCCTTTGACCGCGGCGTGCGCACCGCCGCGCGGCCGCGGGACGCCATCCTCCCGCCGCGCCGACCCCTTTCCCAGGTCCGTCGCCACTTCAAGGTCTCCCGAGTGATTACTTTTAGCACTCATAGAACTACTTAAAGCTACCGGGAGCGTCGCGCCTTGGTCCATGATCATGTACGCGAACAATCCAGAATCAGCGCGTTTCAGCGCTCGTCGGTGGCGTGAGGCGCAGAGCTGGCGCCCTCGGGGCGGGCTAAATCATGATCGCGAAGGATCTACTACGTTTTGAGCCCGCCATACCAAATCCTTCGCGATCATGGAACGCGGCGCGCGGCGCTACGGGCCCGGGGCGCCTGAGGCGGGCGAGGCTGGGGCGCCCGGGACGGGTGAGGCGGAAGACGGTGAAGGGGTGCCAGCGGCCGGGGAAGCGGGAGCGCGCGCGGGCGGCGTCGCGGCGATGCGCTGGGCCAGCCAGATGCCGGTGACCCAGAGCGCGGCGAAGATCGCGCCGAGGATGTACATGGCGGGGACCACGACGCCGGCCGCGATGACCAGGACCTGCAGGACGGAGCCCGCCACCAGGGCCCAGCCCATGCCAGGCCGGCCGACCAGGCCGGACAGCACGAGGGCGCACAGGGCCAGGCCGCCGCCGACGCCGCCCGCGACGCCGTGGCGCAGGTGCTCGAGCACGATGGCGACTGGGATGGCAAGCCCGATGACGATGGCCTCCATGGCCAGCACCGTGCCGCACAGCTGCCGCAGCTGCTTCGTGGGCATGACTTTCCCTGCGCGGCTCATGACAGTTCCGCGGCGGTGAACGAGTGCCGCGCGGGCTGGCCGACCGACGGCTCGGCGGGCAGCTCGCCGCCGCCCGGCGCGAGCAGCCGGCGGGCATCTCCCGCGGTGATGACCGACCCGGTGATCAGCACGCCGCTGCTGCCAGGCAGGTCCTCCGCCGTGGCCTCGTCGGCCAGCGCGACGGCGGCTTCGATGGCGTCATCGAGGCGGTCGGCAGAGGTGACCCGGTCCTCGCCGAAGACGTCGGCGGCGAGTTCGGCCACCTCGCCGGGCTCCATGGACCGCTCAGAGGAATTCCGGGTGACCACGATCTCGTCCAGCAGCGGCTCGAGCTCGGCGAGCATGCCGAGCACGTCCTTGTCGCCGCTGGCCGCGAAGACGCCGGTCAGGTGGGTGAAGGTGAACGACTCCTGCACGGCGGCCGAGGTGGCGGCCATCCCGGCCGGGTTGTGGGCGGCATCGATGATGATGGTGGGGCTGCGCCTGACGACCTCCAGCCGGCCGGGCGAGGTCACCGTGGCGAACGCTTCGCGGACCAGGCCCGCGTCGAGCCCGGACGTCTCCCCCTCCTCAGAAACCCCGGCGAACGCCTCGACCGCGGCGAGCGCGCAGGCCGCGTTGCCTGCCTGGTACTCACCGAACAGCGGCAGGTAGACATCTTCGTAGGTGCCGCGCAGGCCGCGCAGGGCGATCTGCTGCCCGCCCACAGCCTGTTCCCGGCTCAGCACGCCGAACTCCACGCCTTCCCGGGCCACCGTGGCTCCGACCTCGACCGCGTGCCGCAGCAGTACCTCGGCGGCGCCCAGCGGCTGCTGGGCCAGGATCGCGACCGCTCCGGGCTTGATGATGCCTGCCTTCTCGGCCGTGATCTCCTCCATGGTGTCGCCGAGCAGCCGGGTGTGGTCGATGGAAATCGGCGTGATGACGGCGACCACGCCGTCCGCGACGTTGGTGCAGTCGAGCCGACCGCCCACGCCCACCTCGAGCACCACCACGTCGACCGGGGTGTCGGCGAAGACCGCGAAGGCCATCCCGGTCAGGACCTCGAAGAAGGACATCGCCACCGGATGGCGCTCGTCGACCAGGTTGACATACGGGATGATCTCGTCGTAGGCGGCCACGAACCGCTCCGGGCTGATCGGCGCGCCGTCGATGCAGATCCGCTCCCTGATCGAGACCAGGTGCGGGCTGGTAAACCGGCCGGTGCGCAGCCCGCGGGCGCGCAGCAGAACATCGCTCATCCGGGCGGTCGACGTCTTGCCGTTGGTGCCGGTGATATGGATCACCGGGCAGGCCCGCTGCGGATCTCCGAGCAGCCCGACCAGCTCGGTCATCCGGTCCAAGGCAAGATCCACGGAGTGTTCGGCAGGCGGGAGATGATCTCCCGCTCGACCTCGTGCATCCGGGTCTCGATATCCATCCTGCTAGCCTACGATCGCGGCCAGGCGCTGCTCGAGCCGGGCGATGTCGGCGCGGGCCGTCTCGAGCCGCTGGCGGGTCTTGTCCACCACCGCGGCGGGCGCCTTGGCGGTGAAGTCGGCGTTGTCCAGCTTGCGGGCGGCCTGCTCGGCCTCGCTCCTGGCCGCGGCCAGGTCCTTCTCCAGCCGGCGGCGCTCGGCGGCCACGTCCACGGCTCCGGCCACATCCAGCTCGACCATGATGCCCTCGGCGGCCAGCGAGGCCGAGGCGGCGAAGCCGTCGGCGGGCGGGCTGAGCCGCAGCAGGGACCGGATCCGGTCCTGGTGCCCGGCCAGCGGCGTGCCCTCGATGCCGGCCAGCCGGGCGGCCACCCGCTGGCTGGGGCGCAGCCCCTGATCGGAGCGGAACCGGCGGACCTCGGTCACCAGCCGCATCACCGACGAGATCTCCGCCTCGGCCGCCGGATCGGGACGAGAAAACGCCGGCCAGGGCGCCACCATGACCGAATCCTCACCAGTCAAAGCCGTCCAGAGCTCCTCGGTCACGAACGGCATGACCGGGTGCAGCAGCCGGAGCAGCTGATCGAGCACGAACCCGAGCACCTGCCGGGTCGTCTCGGCCGCCTGCGGATCATCGCCCGTCAGCGGCACCTTGGCCAGCTCCAGGTACCAGTCGCACACCTCGTCCCAGGCGAAGTGGTACAGCACATCGCAGACCTTGCCGAACTCGAACGACTCGAACAGGTCGTCCACCTCGGCGATCACGGCTGACAGTCGGGACAAAACCCACCGATCTGGGACAGAGTATGAAATGTCGGATTTGTTGGCCGGGAAGGTGGAGGCCGGACTGACCGGGGCAGCGGGTTCCGGCGGGGCGGCGAGCTCCGGCGGGGCAGCGCGCTCGGGCGAGGCGGCGGGCTCCGGCGGGGCAGCGCGCTCGGGCGAGGCGGCGGGCTTCGGGGGGGCGGCAGTGACGTGAGCGCCGTTGAGCAGGGCGAAGCGGACGGCGTTCCACAGCTTGTTGCAGAAGTTGCGCGACCCGGCCGCCCATTCCTCGCTGATCGCGATGTCGCCGCCCGGGTTGGCCCCGCGGGCCAGGGTGAACCTGGTCGCGTCGGCCCCGAACCGGTCGACCCAGTCCAGCGGGTCCACGGTGTTGCCGCGCGACTTGGACATCTTCTTGCCGAACTGGTCACGGACCAGGCCGTGCAGGGCGACCACCCGGAACGGGACCGCGTCGGCCGGAGCCTTGTCGCGCATCGCGTACAGGCCGAACATCATCATCCGGGCGACCCAGAAGAACAGGATGTCGTACCCGGTGACCAGCACGCTGGTCGGGTAGAAGGTGCGCAGGTCCGGGGTGTCATCCGGCCAGCCGAGCGTGGAGAACGGCCACAGCGCGGAGGAGAACCAGGTATCGAGCACGTCGGAGTCTTGGACCCAGCCCTCGGGTGCTTGCTCGTCAGGGCCGACGCAGACCGTCTGGCCGTTCGGCCCATAAAAAACTGGAATACGGTGGCCCCACCACAGCTGACGGGAGATGCACCAGTCGTGCATGTCGTCGACCCAGCCGAAGTACCGCGCGTTCATCTCCGCCGGGTGCAGCCGGACGCGGCCGTCGCGGACCGCGTTGCCGGCCGCCTTGGCCAGCGGGGCGACGCGGACGAACCACTGCAGCGACTGGCGCGGCTCGACCGCGGTGCCGCAGCGGCTGCAGTGGCCGACGGCGTGCACGTACGGGCGGACCTCGGCGACGATCCGGCCGTCCTCGCGCAACGCGGCCAGCACGGCGGGCCGGGCCTCGAACCGGTCGAGCCCCTCGAATGGGCCATGGGCGGTGATCACGCCGTGCTCGTCCATGATGGCCAGGCTGGGCAGGTCATGCCGGCGGCCGATCTCGAAGTCGTTCGGGTCGTGAGCCGGGGTCACCTTGACCGCGCCGGTGCCGAAGGCCGGGTCGACGTGGTCGTCGGCCACGACCGGGATCCGGCGGCCGGTCAGCGGCAGCTCGACCGTGCGGCCGACCAGGTGGGTGTAGCGCGGGTCGTCGGGGTGCACCGCCACCGCGGTGTCCCCGAGCATGGTCTCGGCGCGGGTGGTGGCGACCACGATCGAGTCGGGGCCGTCGCCATAACGGATCGAGACGAGCTCGCCCTCGTCGTCGCTGTGATCGACCTCGATGTCGGACAGTGCCGTCAGGCAGCGCGGGCACCAGTTGATGATGCGCTCGGCCCGGTAGATGAGCCCGTCGTCGAACAGCTGCTTGAAGATGGTCTGCACGGCGCGGGACAGGCCCGCGTCCATGGTGAACCGCTCCCGGGACCAGTCCACGCTGTCGCCCAGCCAGGCGCATCTGGCCCAGGATCTTGCCGCCCGATTCGCTCTTCCACTGCCAGACCCGCTCGACGAAGGCCTCGCGGCCCAGGTCGTGGCGGCTCAGGCCCTCCCTGGCCAGCTCGCGCTCCACCACGTTCTGGGTGGCGATCCCGGCGTGGTCCATGCCCGGCAGCCACAGGGTGTTGTAGCCCTGCATGCGGCGGCGGCGCACCAGCGCGTCCATCAGCGTGTGGTCGAGCGCGTGGCCGATGTGCAGGGAGCCGGTGACGTTCGGCGGGGGGATGACGATGCTGTACGCGGGTGCGTCGGAGTTCGCGTCCGCGGCGAAGTAACCTGCCTTCTCCCAGCGTTCGTAGCGCGGGCCCTCCACCTCGGCGGGCGTGTACTGGGAAGGCAGCTCGACGGGCACCTTCTGGTCGGGTCTGCTCACGACAGGTGAGTCTACGCACCCCGCGGTGCCTCGCGGGCCGGCTAGCGGTTCCTGCGCCGGGCCGGTCAGTGCGCCGGGGTCTCCACGGCGTTCCTGATGGACAGGGCGATCCCGGCCGCGTTTCCGGTGAACTTGGTCAGCGACTGGCCGGATACAAAGTCGACCTCGCCGAAGGTGGTGGAGGTGACCCACAGGCACTCGGTGTTGTCCGAGCCGCTCGAGGTGTCCTCACCGCACATCATCTGGCCGCCGTGCTGACCCGGATTCACCGTGCTGGTGGACGCGAGCTGAGTCTTCTCGTACTTGATGACCGCCGCCGGGTTGAACGTGCCGTCGTAGCCGACGAACTCGACCGCCTTGAACAAAGGAGAGGATTCCGGCTCGGCGTTGAGGCCGTACACGGCGAAGACGCTCTGTCCCGGGCTACCCGCACCATCGGCCTTGATCTTCTGCACGACAAGAGCCGCCCGGCTCTGTCCGCTCTTGGAGAAGTCCGTAGTCGCGGTGGGGTTCAGCGGGTACTGACCGGCCACGCCGGGCTTGCTGAATACGTACTTGGCCGTGGACGCCGCGGCGGCCGGGGCGCTGCTGGAGCCGGTCGGCGTACTGCCGGTCCCGCTGGCCCCGGTGCTCGACCCGTTCTTGCTCAGGTGGACGACCAGCAGGACGATCAGCACCACGCCAATGACGGCGCTGGCCAGATAGAGGATCATCCTGATGCCGCTCATGCGCTGCGCTGACCGCTGGCCCGAGCGTGACGAGCCCGAGCGCGGCGGGCCGCCGGGAGCGGGGAAGGCGTCCTGGCCGTAATCCTGCCCGTACTGCTGGCCATATTGCTGCCCGGCGGACGGGTCGGGGCCGGGCTGGGCGTAGGGGTCCGCTCCGTACCCGTCCTGGCCGTAGGGATCCTGGCGGTAGCCTTCCGGGGCGTATCCGGCCTGAGCGTAACCGTCGGGTGAGTACGCGTCCGGGCCGGGCGCGTCCTGCGAGTAGGCACCCTGTCCGTAGCCCTGGTCGGCGTAGCCGTTCTGGCCGTAACCGTTCTGGTCGTAACCAGGCTGGTCGAAGGCTTGCTGGTCAAACTCTGGCCGGGCGTGGGCGCCGGATTGGTAGCCCTGGCCCGGGTGGGATCGGACCGTCTCGGCGAAGGCACTTGCGCCAGCGGCCCCGTAGCCGGGCTGGCTGTGGCCTCGCTGGCCGTAATCCTGCTGGCCGTAATCCTGCTGGCCGTAGCCTTGCTGCTGCCCGTAGTCTGGCGGGCTGTAGCCTTGCTGACCGTAATCCTGCGGGCCGTAGTCTTGGCCGCGCCCCGGACGGTCGTAGTCGGAGGGTCCGCGATCATGGCGACCGTGGGCGGGCGGGGAAGATGCGACGGTCCCGAAATCCTGGGGCTGTCCGGACGGCTGGCCGTAACCCTGGTCGGCGTAAGCCTGATCGCCGTAACGCTGGTCTGCGTAGCCTTGGTGACCGGAGACCCTGGTACCGGAACCCAGCGGGTCCTCCGCAGCCGACCAGGCCGCAGGGCTGGCGTCGGCCGAGCCGGAAGCCGGGTAGGACCCGCTCGGCGCCCGGTCATAGCCGCCACCGCCCGAGGACGCAGTGCCGCCGGGCCGGCGGGACGCGGACGGCCAGCTGGAAGCCGGCATGGTCTGGGACAGGGGGTCAGCTGGGCTCTGCGGTCCCGAGCCGAGCTGGCCCCGCGGGGCCGTACCGTGTCCGGTGTGGTCCTGGCCGTAGCGCGCTACCTGGCCCGGAGCAGTTCCCGTCCCGTAGCCGGGCTGCGCGCCGGTCCCCTGCGGGTAACCGTCCTGGGAGCCGTAGCCGCCCGCCTGCCCATAGTCGGCCTGCTGCCCGTAGTCGGCCTGCTGCCGCTCATAACCGGATCCGGGCCCGTAGCCGGACCTGGCTGGGTAACCCGATTCCTGGTCGTATGCGGCCGGCTGGCCCGGGTCGTAGCGCACGGTCTGGGCCGAGCTCGCTGGCTGGTCGACACGCCAGGTCTGGTCATAGCCCTGGTCTCGGCTTTGCGGCTGGTCGTAGCGTATTGTCTGCTCGGGGTTCTGGGCCTGGTCGTAGCCGGGCAAGCCCCGTCGCCCGGTCCGGAGGGCACGGTCGGCGCCTCTCGCAGCGAGGTAGCCGCCCGTCGGCTGAGTCTGCCGGTAATCCTGATCGTCCGATCCTGATCCCGATGATTCCTCGTCCGATTCCCAGCCACCGGTGGGGGCGTCCCAACCACTCATCCGCGCTCAATTCCCCATCACTATGGAAGACGGCTGCTTGTCAGCGTCCGAGATCCTGGCGTGGCGGGAAACCGCGCCAGACTAACGCAATCAATTGGAGGCTACACACGAACAGCGCTGATTATGGGCAATACCCCCAAATTCGACATGCCGCCAGACACGTCACATAACGGCAGATCGGCAGGATGATCCCCTACTGCCGAACAGATGTGCTACAGGCGCTCAGGCCGACTTCTCGCGCGGCGTGCGCCGGCTGACATCCCTGGGCACGATGGTGGGGTTGACGTTCTCCAGCACGGCTTCGCGCGTGATCACGACCCGCTCGACGTCCTTGCGGCTCGGCACCTCGTACATGACCGACAGCAGGACCTCTTCCATGATCGCCCGCAGGCCGCGCGCACCGGTGCCGCGCAGGTTTGCCTGGTCGGCGATGGCCTCAAGCGAGTCCGGCGTGAACTCCAGGTCCACGCCATCCAGCTCGAACAGGCGGCGGTACTGCTTGACCAGCGCGTTGCGCGGCTCGGTCAGGATCTGGATGAGCGCTTCCCGGTCCAGGTTGTGCACCGAGGTGATGACCGGGAGCCGGCCGACGAACTCGGGGATCATGCCGAACTTCAGCAGGTCCTCCGGCATCACGTCGCCGAACTGGTCGGAGGTGGAGTTCGCGTTCCTGACCCGGAGCTTGGCGTGGAAGCCCATGCCGTTGTGGCCGGAGCGCTGCTCGATGATCTTCTCCAGGCCGGCGAACGCCCCGCCGCAGATGAACAGCACGTTGGTCGTGTCGATCTGGATGAATTCCTGGTGCGGGTGCTTGCGGCCGCCCTGCGGCGGGACCGAGGCGGTGGTGCCCTCGAGGATCTTCAGCAGCGCCTGCTGGACGCCTTCGCCCGATACGTCGCGGGTGATCGACGGGTTCTCGCTCTTGCGGGCGATCTTGTCGATCTCGTCGATGTAGATGATGCCGGTCTCGGCCTTCTTGACGTCGTAGTCCGCGGCCTGGATCAGCTTGAGCAGGATGTTCTCGACGTCCTCGCCGACGTAGCCGGCCTCGGTCAGGGCGGTCGCGTCGGCGATCGCGAACGGCACGTTGAGCAGCCGGGCCAGCGTCTGGGCCAGCAGCGTCTTACCCGAGCCGGTCGGGCCGAGCAGCAGGATGTTGGACTTGGCCAGCTCTACGCCCTCGTCGCCCGGCCGGTCGTCACCCGACTGGACCCGCTTGTAGTGGTTGTAGACGGCAACCGAGAGCGCCTTCTTGGCCTTGTCCTGGCCGATCACATAGGCGTCGAGGAACTCGTAGATCTCCCGCGGCTTGGGCAGGCTGTCCCACTTGAACTCGGCGGGCTCGGCCAGCTCTTCCTCGATGATCTCGTTGCACAGATCAATGCACTCGTCGCATATGTACACGCCCGGGCCGGCGATCAGCTTCTTGACCTGCTTCTGACTCTTACCGCAGAACGAGCACTTCAGCAGGTCCCCACCGTCACCGATGCGTGCCACCCAGATACTCCTTTACATGGTGCCGCCGCGACGGCCGTCCTGGCCGCCTCCAGCGGACATGTCCCGCGAGGCCGTCTAGAGCTTGCATATCGACGGTACCGCCTCCTGGGGCCCGATGGACACCATCAAACCCCCTCAGCGGCCCGGGAGGGAAGAGCTGAATCCTCCCGGTTAGGAAGACACTACCTCCACGGCGCGCTCGCTGCCCCGCTTGATCATGGTCAGGACCTCGTCGATGATGCCGTACTCCTTGGCTTCCTCGGCGGTGAGGAACTTGTCCCGCTCGATGTCGCGGCGGATCGACTCCTCCTCCTTGCCGGTGTGCCGGGCCAGGATGGCCTCCATGGCCGCCCGCATCCGCAGGATCTCGCGCGCCTGGATCTCCATGTCGCTTGATTGCCCGTAGCCGCCCTCGGTGGCCGGCTGGTGAATGAGAATCCTGGCGTTCGGCAGGGCCATCCGCTTGCCCTTGGTCCCGGCGGCGAGCAGCACCGCGGCCGCTGAGGCGGCCTGTCCGATGCAGCAGATCTGGATATCGGGCTGGATGAACTGCATCGTGTCGTAGATGGCCATCATCGACGTCATCGACCCGCCGGGCGAGTTGATGTACATGGTGATGTCACGATCGGGATCGATGGCCTCGAGGGTGAGCAGCTGGGCCATGACGTCGTTGGCGGAGGCGTCGTCGATCTGGACGCCGAGGAAGATGATCCGTTCCTCGAAGAGCTTGTTGTACGGGTTCATCTCCTTGATCCCGTACGAGGTGCGCTCCACGAAGGACGGCAGCACGTACCTGGACTGCGGGGCTGGCTGGGGGCTCCGCAAGCTGATTTCGCTCACGTTCGGCTCCTTTTCGTTCATCATGACACGACCCCCGCGGTGGGCACCTCGACGGCACTGCGGATCACCTGGTCGACGAAGCCGTACTCCTTGGCCTCCTCGGCGGTGAACCAGCGGTCGCGGTCCGCGTCCCTCTCGATCTGCTCGATCGGCTGCCCGGTGTGGTAGGCGGTGCGCTCGAACAGCGTGCGCTTGATATAGAGCATCTGCTCGGCCTGGATCCGGATGTCGGACGCCGTGCCGCCGATCCCGCCGGACGGCTGGTGCATGAGGATCTGCGCGTGCGGCAGCGCGTACCTCTTACCCGGTGCGCCCGCGGTGAGCAGGAACTGCCCCATCGACGCCGCCATGCCCATGGCGTAGGTGGCCACGTCGTTGGGAACGTACTGCATCATGTCGTAAATGGCCATCCCCGCGTAGACCGAGCCGCCCGGGGAGTTGATGTAGATGCTGATGTCGTGCTTGGCGTCCTCGGAGGCGAGCAACGCGAGCTCGGCGCAGATGCGGTTGGCGATGTCGTCGTCCACCTGCTGCCCGAGGAAGATAATGCGGTGCCGCAGGAGCCGTTGGAACAACTGGTCCCCGAACGGCAGGATGGGAGCCTCCGCCGCGGCCACGATCGACGGCGCCGACAGCGTCGGGCTCCACAAGGGCTGAGTCACACTCACTCACCTGCTCCAGTCACATCTGGTGTCGTTGTCAGGACCATAACGCCGCCGCGGAGCCCGTTCGTCCCGCGCAGTGCGCTGTTCGCTACCGGCGCACGCCATTGCGCCTACGCCGCGACCGCCGCCAGCAGACGGGAAGATCAGGCCTCGTCCTCGGCGCCGGATTCGTCGTCGGCCTCGTCTTCGCCGGCCCCGTCTTCGCCGGCCTCGTCCTCGCTGGCCCCGGGCGCGTTGAGGGCCGCCTGGACGTCGACCTCATTACCGGAGGCGTCGGTCACCTTGACCCGCTCGGCGATCAGGTTGATGGCCTTGCCGCGCAGCACCTCGGCGGCGGCAACGGGCAGGCGGCCGTCGTCGGCCAACTGCTGAGCCAGCCGCTCCGGCGCGACGCCCATCTGCTCGGCCTGCCGGGTGACGTAGGCGGACAGTTCGGCAGAGTCCACGCTGAGCTCTTCGTCGCGGGCCAGCTGGTCGAGCACCAGGCTGACCTTGACCGCCCGCCGGGCCCGCTGCTCCACGTCGGCGGCGAACTGCTCCGCGGTCTGGTTCGACATCTCCAGGTAGCCGTCCAGGGTGGCCCCGGCCCGCTCGAGCTGCTGCAGCAGCGCATCGCGGTTGTGCTTGGCCTCCTCCGCGACCACGCCTTCCGGCAGCGGGATGTCGATCTTGTCCAGCAGCACGTCCAGGGCGCGGTCCCGCGCCTGGACCACCTGCTGGGTGCTCTTCATCTGCTCCAGCTGTGCCCTGGTGTTGGCCCGCAGCTCACCGAGCGTGTCGAACTCGCTGGCCAGCTGGGCGAAGTCGTCGTCCAGGCCGGGCACTTCCTTGACCTTGACGCTGTGCACGGTCACCGTCACGTCGGCCTCGCGGCCGGCGAACTCCCCGCCGGCCAGCTCGGTGCTGAAGGTCGCGGACTCCCCCGCCGACATCCCGATCAGGGCCTGATCCAGGCCATCCAGCAGGGATTCGCTGCCGACCTGATAGGACAGGCCGCTGGCCTGCGCGTCCTCGACCGGCTGCCCGTCCACCGAGGCGGACAGGTCGATCGACACATAGTCGTCGTTCTCCACCGGCCGCTGCACGCCCTTCAGGGAGGCGAACCGCTCCTGCAGCGAGCCCAGGTACTCGGCCACCTCATCCGGGCTGACCAGGGTGTTGTCGACGGTCACGGCCAGAGTGTTCAGGTCGGGCAGCTCGAACTTCGGCCGGATGTCGACCTCGACGGTGAACGTCAGCTCCTTGCCGTCGTCGATGCCGGTGATCTCGACCTCGGGCTGGCCCAGCGCGGAGATGTCGCCCTCCTCGACGGCCTTGGCGTACAGGTCGGGCATCGCGTCGTTGACGGCCTGGGTGAGCACCACGTCCCGGCCCACCCGGCGGTCAATCACGGGCGGCGGCACGCGGCCCGGGCGGAAACCCGGAATGCGGACCTGACGGCCGACTTCGCGGTAGGCCTTGTCGAGGCTGGGCTTCAGCTCATCAAACGGCACCTCGACGCTGAGCCGCACGCGAGTAGGGCTCAGCTCTTCGACGTCAGTCTTCACGTCCGCGTCACTCCGGAGTTCAGGATGGTAACTCAGCGCTGGATCGCTGAGAAGTCTAGGCCGCCAGTCTAGGGGCTAGCGAACGCGGACTACGCGTACCGGCGGAGGCTCGTTGTTCTTGTTCCTCCGGCGGTCATCGCCGATGATCAGGTGCAGCAGCCAGCTCACCAGTCCCACGATGATGGCGCCCCAGAAGGCCGGCCAGAATCCGGTCACGTGGAACGGCAGCTTCAGGTCACCGGCGATGACGCTGGCCAGCCACAGCAGCAAGCCGTTGACCACGAGCGCGACCAGGCCCAGCGTGAGTACGTAGAACGCGCAGCCGACGACCTTGATCAGCGGCTTGAGCGTGGCGTTGATGATGCCGAAGATCAAGGCGACGGCGACTAGCGTGCCGACCCTCGACCAGGTGCTGCCGACCTGCAGCTCGATTCCGGAAACCGCCCAGGTCGCGACGCCCAGGGCCGCGGCCGAGACCAGCACCCGAAGCAGGAATCTCATGAACCAGATATTACTCGACTTTGCCCGTTCGCTGCTATGCCCAAATCCTCCCTCCTGGCTGCTGAAACCGGGGTTGTGGGCCGTTGCCCCCCGGCGGGCAGTAACGGCCCACGAACATGGGATCGACGGCGGCGCCCCCGGGTAGCTGTCGGTAGAGGGACTGGTGAGGACAGTGGGGCGAATGAGGGGAGGGGCGGGGGCTAGCAGGGGGCGGGGGCGGGGTCGCCGCGGAAGAGGCGGCGGTAGGCGTTGGGGGTGGTGCCGCGCCATAGGCGGAAGTGGTGACGCAGGGCGGTCGCGTTGCCGAAGCCGGTGCGGTCGGCGATGGCGTCGACGGTCTCGTCGGTCTCCTCGAGTAGCTGCTGGGCCAGCAGGATGCGCTGGCCGATCAGCCAGCGCTGCGGGGTGGTGCCGGTGTCCTGCACGAACCGGCGGGCGAAGGTCCGCTCCGACATGTTGGCCCGGGCGGCCAGCTGGCGGACGGTCAGGGCCTGGTCGAGATGGGCGCTCAGCCACTCGAGCAGGTCCCGGAGCGAGCCGTCGCAGGCCGGGGGGACGGGCTGCACCACGTACTGGGCCTGGCCGCCGTCGCGGTGCGGTGGCACCACCATGCGCCGGGCGATGCCGTTGGCGACCCGGGAGCCTTGCTCCTTGCGGACCAGGTACAGGCAGGCGTCGATGCCGGCCGCGGTGCCCGCGCTGGTGATGACCGGGTCGTCGTCGACGTACAGGACGTCGGGGTCGACCTTGGCGTTGGGGTAGCGGCGGGCCAGTTCGGCCGCGTTGCGCCAGTGGGTGGTGCAGCGGCGCCCGTCGAGCAGGCCCGCGTCCCCCAGGATGAACGCCCCGCTGCAGATGCTCAGCACCCGGGCGCCGCGGGCGACCGCCCGGCGCAGGGCTTCGAGCAGCTCGTCGGGGAACTGCGGTGCGGCGCCGCGCCGGTCGGCGGGCAGCCGCAGCCGCTCATCGCTGACCGCGGGCAGCGCGATCAGGTCCGCGTCCTCCAGCCGCTCCAGGCCGCAGGAGGTCTGGACGGCGAAGTCGAGGGCACGCAGCGGCGCCGGCTCGCCGCCGACCACACAGAAGTTGTAGCGCGGCAGCCCGTCATCGGACCGGTCGACGCCGAACACCTCGCAGATCGTGCCGAACTCAAACGGCAGGAAACCGTTGACCAGCACGGCGGCCACATTGCGCAGCATATATTGAGCATACGCGACAGTTGGCAGGATCTCAGCTAACTATGACTTTACTGCCACTGGCCGGTTCCCGGCCGCCGGAGCAAGCTGGTGACATGGACGCATTCAGCTCCTGGATCTCCGACCTGGCCCGCTGGATCCGCGACACGCTCGGCGAGATGAACTACGCCAGCGCCCGCGCCACGGCGATGATGATGTCCGACGGCCTGGAGGCCGGAGACCGGGCCCCTGCTCCGGGCCAGGTCCGTCCGGGCCCTGCTGGGCGTGCTGAACAGCGGGGACCGGCTCAGTGCCCGGCCCTGATGGTCGGTGCTGACGGTCGGTGCTGATGGTCGGTGCTGACGGTCGGGCTGGCCGGATTCGAACCGGCGGCCTCCGCGACCCAAAATTGTTATGAGCCTCGAACCCGGATGCTAGCATTGCATTAAAATAGCAGCTCAGGCGGCATTTTTTTGTTAGATCGTGCAGTCGTGTGGAGGCCAGTGCAGCAGCGTCCGACTAACAAGATTTCTAACAGGAGAGCATGGGGAGCCACGATGGCCTACGTATTCCGGCGTCCGGCCAAGGACGGAAAAGTCCGCTTCACGGCCATGTACAAGGCCGAGAACGGTCAATACCGCAGCGCCGGCACCTACGACGACGAAGACCTGGCGCAACAGGTCGCTGATGAATCAGAGCGGCACGCACATCTGCGACTGGCCGAGACGAGCCCGGCCGAGAAGGCGACCGTCACAGTCGAGGAGTTCGTGCCGAAGTTCCTGCGTGAGCATGCCATCGAACCGAACAGCAGGCAGCGATACGCAGAAGTGCTGCGGTCGCACGCCATCCCCTACATCGGGCACCGCCGGGTCGCGGAGATCTCCCGTGAGACGTTCCACCGCCTCCTCACAGTCGTGCTGAAGGACGAGGGCGTGGGGCAGCCCTCCATCCTGTACGCGCGGACAGCGCTCTCCGCGATGATGCAGATGGCATGGGACCACGGATACCGGGAGGACAATCCGCTACGCGGGATCCGGCTTAAAGGAGTACCAGGAAAGCCGATAGTCGTCGCAACCAGCACGCAGTTCCAGCGCGTCTATGACGCCCTGCCGCACCAGCCGGCCAAGGTCTTCGCGCGGCTCGGCGTGGCGTCGGGCGTGCGGCTGTGCGAGTTGATCTCATTCACGCCGGAAGACCTCAACTTCGACACCGGCATGCTGAGCGTCAACAAGTCGACTGTTGAGGTCACAGCCGAATTCCACCCGGAAGGCCATCGGTTCCTCACGCGCTCCTACACCAAGAACGGAGACCACCGCAGATTCAAGATCGACGCGGTGGTATCGAAAATGGTCCAGGAGCACATCGAGAAACACGGCATCGGTCCGGGCCAGCTGATCTTCCCGGTACGCCTATTCGCGAAGCGGGAAGCATCTGGAAAACCTCGCCTCAGCCAGGACGAACTCGACGCGCTAGGGGTCACCGATCCGCTGCCCAACGGGCGTCGCTACACCCACGGGACCATGGGCGCGTACATCACGGCCAAGTGCCGGTGCCGCGGCTGCAAGCAATGGAGCGCTGACTATGCCCGCGACCGCAAGCGTGCCAGGACCGGCCGGGTGGACAGGGAATGGTCGCCGCAGTGGCGCCGGGACCCTACCGAGTACCTGGGAACTGACATGTGGCGACGCATCTGGACTGCGGCAGTCCAGGATGCCCGGCTGCCCTTTGCCTACACTCCGTACCAGGTCCGGCATACGCACGCTTCCTGGCTCATCGACAAGGGGGTGGACTTGGAGCGTGTGCGGTACAGGCTCGGCCACGGGGATCTCACGACCACAACGCGCTACGTGAAGATCCTGGACGAAGAGGACTCCACCGCCGCGGATGCCATCGCAACCATCCTTGGCGACGTGGCCTAGAGAACCGTCGCCGACAGTGCGCGGCCTTGACCAGGGACCCGTTACACTGGCTTGACGCACGAGCTGCAACGCGACTTAGAGGCGTAGCAGGTATGGGGTTTGTGGCCGCCTGTGACCTCCTTTCCTAGAAGGAGCCGCTGACAGGCCGATTATCCTCGGGCGGGACGGGCTGTAGCGCAGCTTGGCTAGCGCGCGTGCTTTGGGTGCTCTGGGGCATTCTGTCAAATCTTCCATAACTCGCTGCGCTGACGTGGGCGTTCGACGTGCGCGAGTGCGGGATTCTAACGACGCGTTAGGTTCCTTGTTAGAAATGCCAGGATGCGCTGAGACTGTGGCGTCTGGTGCAGACTGGTGTCGGTCAGCGCCAGGTCTCAAGGTCACGTCGCGGTACCGACCCGGCATTGGCGGATGCGTTCGAGGAGATTTTCGTCGGTTCGCTGCTGTCGGTTGACACGCTGCTGGTGGCGGAGTGAGACGGCGCGGATGTTCCGGCTCGCGTCGTGTGACGTGATGCCCGTCAATGAGGCCCGGGATGGCGGACACGTTCCTACGGGATTAGCTGGTGCGGTCCGCTTCCGCGCAGCGCGGTCGTGCGACTGCTGGAAGATGACCGGCAACTGCCTCCGATCGAGTCCGGCCGTGCGCTGCGACTAGCCGCCGCCCAGCCCGGCACCTCGCAACTGTCGGTGCTGCACCGGTTCCGTGACCCCGCCGAGGCTGGCGTGACTTTCCAGTTGCGCGCCGGAAATGCCGCCAGGTTGTGGTCCTGGGTGTCGGGGGTTCGAGTCCCCTCGCTCACCCCATGGGTTACCGACAGAACTGCCGGTGTCATACCGACAGAACTCTGGCGGTGGCCTGATTTTTGGTATGGCGCCGGGGTCTGACACTGGCGCTGGTCGCGTTCCTGCAGCTTCCTGGCGAGTGATGGCGTTGTTGCGCTGTTGTCGGCCTGCTCGGGCATGCCTGAGCAGGCCGGCTGGCTGGTGGTGATCGCGGTGGCGTGGCTGCTGGGCGGGTGTCAGCCGTCGGGGAGGTAGCTGGGGAGGCTGGCCCGGCGGCGCCGTGCCCGGTTGGCGATGGCGGTTTTGCCGTCGGCGGTCAGTGCCCGCCAGGCGCGGATCTTGCGGATGTTGGCGGCGATCAGCAGCAGGGCGGTGAAGATCGACTGGGCGGCGATGCCGCGGACGCGGCGGCGGCCGGGCTGGGCGAGGGCCTGGTGGGCTGGGTCTTTGATGTAGCCGTTGAGGCCCTCGATGGTGTTGCGCAGCGTGGCGTACCGGGCGTGCCAGGCGGGGCTGGCGTAGGGCAGGTCCTGGCGGTAGCGGGCGCCGATGCCGGGCGCGATGGTGATCGCGGTCTGGCGGCAGATCCGCGGCGGTTCGGCCGGTGGCTGGAGCGCCTTGGCGCGCCCGTCGCGTGGTGACAGCGAGCCGGCGCGGAGGGGGCACATGAGCGCCGGGTGGCGGCCGAGGGCGGGGCAGGTCAGCCGCTGGTATCCGTCAGTGTCGGGGCCGTCTTTGTGCTTGAGCTGGTAGGGGCAGCGGGCGGTGATCTGCTGGTCGTAGAGCTCGCGGCTGATGGCGTGGTCGCGCAGCCGGGTGGTGGCGGTGATCAGCGGCTGGGGCAGGGCCGGGCAGTACCAGGTTCCCTCGACGAGGATGGCTCCGCCGGTGTTTGCCTGGATGCCGAGCTGGTCGGTGCGGTAGTCCATGACCGGGGAGTAGCCCAGCGCCCGGGCGGGGAGGTGGAACCGTCCGGGCAGGGCCTGGGTATAGGCGCGGTCGTAGCCGAGCCAGCCGGTTTTGTGGCCGCGGGCGGCCGCGGAGGCCAGCACCCGGGCGCCGGTGCCGCCGGGGTCTTCGCCGGGCCGGGCTAGTGCCAGGCCGATGGCGAGATCGGGATGCGCAGGCGGGGCGCCGGGCGGCCGGGCCGTGGTGGCGATGGTCGCTTCCAGCGCCCAGCTGATCTTCCGCAGCGGCTTGCCTTTGTCGTCTTCGCGGTCGCGGTGGTCGCCTTCGCGGACGTACCAGCCGCCGTCGGGGTCGCTGGCGCACAGGCCGGCGCGCTTGGACGGTCCGCGGGAGAACAGCGGGACCGGGGTGGCGTCCAGCCCGGTGCAGCCGTCATAGGCCGCGCGTTCTTCGCCGGTCAGGACGCTGATGCTGGCTTCAATCAGGGCGTTGATGAACGCTTCCAGCCGGCCGCGGGCCGCCTGCGCCTGGGCGGGGGTCATCTTCCTGGTGCGGGCGGTGAGGTCCTGCTCGGTCAGCCGCCGGTTTTTCGGCAGCGGCGAGGGGTCCATGACCGAGCAGATGGCGCCGAAGCAGTAGCGGACCCTGCGGTAGGCGGCCAGGAATGCCTGCTCGCCGCTGGCGGTGCCGGGGACGCCGAGCAGCCGGCGGGAGGCCCCCGATAGCTGGCAGAACAGCAGCCGGGTGGCCTCGGTCAGGAACAGCGGCCGGTCATCGTGGGCCAGGCAGAGCAGCGCGGTCAGCACCGCGCGGACCGGCAGCGGGCGGGGCCGGCCGGTGGCATGGGCGAGCGCAGCCTCGATGACCGGGGCCTTGCCGGAGCGGTCGATGAGCCCGGCGGCGAAGGCGACCGTGTCGTCGCTGACGCCGCCGCCCGCGGGCGGCAGGGCCAGGCCGCTGCCGCTCATGGCGTCCGCTCCACGCGCCAGCGCTCGCGCAGGACGCCCTTGGAGGAGCTGACGCCGGCCACGTGGCGGGCATACCGGGCCAGCGACCCGGCCTCGGCGATCCCGGTGATGGCCAGCAGCACGCCTACCGGGGTGCCCGCGGCCAGGTGGCCGCAGATGAAGGTGGACCGGGCCCGCCGCAGCGACAAGCCGGGCGCGGCCGGGTCCGCGGCCAGGCCCCGGGCGAAGTTGGTGACGAAGTTCTTATAGGACCGGCCAGCCGGCCCAGGCCGGAACACGAAACCGCTGCCCGCGCGGCGGGCCAGCTCCCAGGCGCGGCCGGCATAGCCCGCGCTGACCGGCACCACCCGCGCGGACGGCCCGCTCGCATAGACAAAGACCTGGCGGCCGTGCCGGGTGACGTCGCTGCCGCGCAGCGCCACCAGCTCGCCGGGCCGCAGCCCGGCCCCGATGCCGAACACCACCAGCGCCAGCGCCGAGGACCGCTTCGCCCGATCGCGCTGGGCGGCCGCGACCGCGGCCAGCTCCGCCCGCTCACCCGGCGAGTACGGCGCCGGCGCCCGCGCGCCCGCAAACGGCGTCGCCCGCTGCCCCGCCGGGCCGTACGCCGCCTCGGCGAGCCGGTACAGCGCCGACCGGTACGTCCCGCGGGTCGAGCACGCCCGGCCGGCCAGGCCGGTCACGCAGAACGCCTCGATCACGTCGTAGTCGAGCAGGAACTCCCGGCCGGCCGGGACTCCCCGGGTACCAGCGAACCGGGACAGACCGCGCAGCGCGGGGCCGGTCACCCGGCCGGCCGGCAGCATGCGCAAGCCCGCGCCCGCCGCATCGTCCCCGGGAGGGACAGCCATGCTTGAAATATAGTGAATTCAAGCAAGCCAGCGGGGGATGCCGCCGGCGCGGCGGATAAGGAATCCTGTGACCATGGACGACCCGGCCCGCCGCCACCAGCAGATCCAGGCCGAGCTTGCCCAGATCGGCATCACCCTGCCCGGCTCGCTCACCAGCCGCACCACCCGCTGCCAGCGGCCCGGCTGCCACTGCCGCGCCACTCCGCCCGTCCTGCACGGCCCCTACCCCACCTGGACCCGCAAAGCCGGCACCCGCTCCATCACCAAAACCCTCACCCCTGACGACGCCGAACGGCTGCGCCCCTACTTCGCCGCCCACCGCCGCCTGCGCCAGCTCATCACCGAACTCGAAGCCATCTCCATCGAACTCGCCAAACAACACATAACACCCAAAACACCGGGAGATCAGCCCGCTTAAGCCGGGACCAGCCCCTGGCGAACATCCCATAACCGCTGATCAGCAGGGTTCTGTCGTTGGCCCACCACGGGTTACCGACAGAACTGCCGGTGTCATACCGACAGAACTCTGGCGGTGGCCTGATTTTTGGTATGGCGCCGGGGTCTGACACTGGCGCTGGTCGCGTTCCTGCAGCTTCCTGGCGAGTGATGGCGTTGTTGCGCTGTTGTCGGCCTGCTCGGGCATGCCTGAGCAGGCCGGCTGGCTGGTGGTGATCGCGGTGGCGTGGCTGCTGGGCGGGTGTCAGCCGTCGGGGAGGTAGCTGGGGAGGCTGGCCCGGCGGCGCCGTGCCCGGTTGGCGATGGCGGTTTTGCCGTCGGCGGTCAGTGCCCGCCAGGCGCGGATCTTGCGGATGTTGGCGGCGATCAGCAGCAGGGCGGTGAAGATCGACTGGGCGGCGATGCCGCGGACGCGGCGGCGGCCGGGCTGGGCGAGGGCCTGGTGGGCTGGGTCTTTGATGTAGCCGTTGAGGCCCTCGATGGTGTTGCGCAGCGTGGCGTACCGGGCGTGCCAGGCGGGGCTGGCGTAGGGCAGGTCCTGGCGGTAGCGGGCGCCGATGCCGGGCGCGATGGTGATCGCGGTCTGGCGGCAGATCCGCGGCGGTTCGGCCGGTGGCTGGAGCGCCTTGGCGCGCCCGTCGCGTGGTGACAGCGAGCCGGCGCGGAGGGGGCACATGAGCGCCGGGTGGCGGCCGAGGGCGGGGCAGGTCAGCCGCTGGTATCCGTCAGTGTCGGGGCCGTCTTTGTGCTTGAGCTGGTAGGGGCAGCGGGCGGTGATCTGCTGGTCGTAGAGCTCGCGGCTGATGGCGTGGTCGCGCAGCCGGGTGGTGGCGGTGATCAGCGGCTGGGGCAGGGCCGGGCAGTACCAGGTTCCCTCGACGAGGATGGCTCCGCCGGTGTTTGCCTGGATGCCGAGCTGGTCGGTGCGGTAGTCCATGACCGGGGAGTAGCCCAGCGCCCGGGCGGGGAGGTGGAACCGTCCGGGCAGGGCCTGGGTATAGGCGCGGTCGTAGCCGAGCCAGCCGGTTTTGTGGCCGCGGGCGGCCGCGGAGGCCAGCACCCGGGCGCCGGTGCCGCCGGGGTCTTCGCCGGGCCGGGCTAGTGCCAGGCCGATGGCGAGATCGGGATGCGCAGGCGGGGCGCCGGGCGGCCGGGCCGTGGTGGCGATGGTCGCTTCCAGCGCCCAGCTGATCTTCCGCAGCGGCTTGCCTTTGTCGTCTTCGCGGTCGCGGTGGTCGCCTTCGCGGACGTACCAGCCGCCGTCGGGGTCGCTGGCGCACAGGCCGGCGCGCTTGGACGGTCCGCGGGAGAACAGCGGGACCGGGGTGGCGTCCAGCCCGGTGCAGCCGTCATAGGCCGCGCGTTCTTCGCCGGTCAGGACGCTGATGCTGGCTTCAATCAGGGCGTTGATGAACGCTTCCAGCCGGCCGCGGGCCGCCTGCGCCTGGGCGGGGGTCATCTTCCTGGTGCGGGCGGTGAGGTCCTGCTCGGTCAGCCGCCGGTTTTTCGGCAGCGGCGAGGGGTCCATGACCGAGCAGATGGCGCCGAAGCAGTAGCGGACCCTGCGGTAGGCGGCCAGGAATGCCTGCTCGCCGCTGGCGGTGCCGGGGACGCCGAGCAGCCGGCGGGAGGCCCCCGATAGCTGGCAGAACAGCAGCCGGGTGGCCTCGGTCAGGAACAGCGGCCGGTCATCGTGGGCCAGGCAGAGCAGCGCGGTCAGCACCGCGCGGACCGGCAGCGGGCGGGGCCGGCCGGTGGCATGGGCGAGCGCAGCCTCGATGACCGGGGCCTTGCCGGAGCGGTCGATGAGCCCGGCGGCGAAGGCGACCGTGTCGTCGCTGACGCCGCCGCCCGCGGGCGGCAGGGCCAGGCCGCTGCCGCTCATGGCGTCCGCTCCACGCGCCAGCGCTCGCGCAGGACGCCCTTGGAGGAGCTGACGCCGGCCACGTGGCGGGCATACCGGGCCAGCGACCCGGCCTCGGCGATCCCGGTGATGGCCAGCAGCACGCCTACCGGGGTGCCCGCGGCCAGGTGGCCGCAGATGAAGGTGGACCGGGCCCGCCGCAGCGACAAGCCGGGCGCGGCCGGGTCCGCGGCCAGGCCCCGGGCGAAGTTGGTGACGAAGTTCTTATAGGACCGGCCGGCCGGCCCAGGCCGGAACACGAAACCGCTGCCCGCGCGGCGGGCCAGCTCCCAGGCGCGGCCGGCATAGCCCGCGCTGACCGGCACCACCCGCGCGGACGGCCCGCTCGCATAGACAAAGACCTGGCGGCCGTGCCGGGTGACGTCGCTGCCGCGCAGCGCCACCAGCTCGCCGGGCCGCAGCCCGGCCCCGATGCCGAACACCACCAGCGCCAGCGCCGAGGACCGCTTCGCCCGATCGCGCTGGGCGGCCGCGACCGCGGCCAGCTCCGCCCGCTCACCCGGCGAGTACGGCGCCGGCGCCCGCGCGCCCGCAAACGGCGTCGCCCGCTGCCCCGCCGGGCCGTACGCCGCCTCGGCGAGCCGGTACAGCGCCGACCGGTACGTCCCGCGGGTCGAGCACGCCCGGCCGGCCAGGCCGGTCACGCAGAACGCCTCGATCACGTCGTAGTCGAGCAGGAACTCCCGGCCGGCCGGGACTCCCCGGGTACCAGCGAACCGGGACAGACCGCGCAGCGCGGGGCCGGTCACCCGGCCGGCCGGCAGCATGCGCAAGCCCGCGCCCGCCGCATCGTCCCCGGGAGGGACAGCCATGCTTGAAATATAGTGAATTCAAGCAAGCCAGCGGGGGATGCCGCCGGCGCGGCGGATAAGGAATCCTGTGACCATGGACGACCCGGCCCGCCGCCACCAGCAGATCCAGGCCGAGCTTGCCCAGATCGGCATCACCCTGCCCGGCTCGCTCACCAGCCGCACCAC
>CAVTZG010000013.1:0-656700 GCA_963739135.1 uncultured Actinomycetes bacterium | reverse complement strand
TTCGGGTACTCACCCGGTGACCGGATTCGATGAAGGCACAGATGGCTCGAGTGCGGCCGACGATCAAGTGATCCGGCCGCATACCGGTACCGGCGGGACGTGAACCTGCCCGGCGGACCCGGGAGAAGCAGCGCGGAGACGCGGATGGCGCTCCCTTTACCGGGAGAGTCAACGGATGACCATGCGGATCAGGAACCGTTCCACCCGATTGCCGCCATCCCTGCCTGCTGGCTGGTTTCTGGTCATAGGTCACGGCATTCGCCGAGGACCCGGACAGCACCGATCACCCAGAGGACTCTGAAGGCGTGCTGATCGCGCCCGACGGCTGGATAGTCCTGCCGTTCATGCGGGTGCCCGAACCCACGCAGGTGAAGAACCTGGTCCCCGCGGGCCAGCGAGTTCTGCGTCGGGCGCGGCGTGACGGGCGGCTGACCCGCGGGTAAGTTGTTAGCGGCGCTGGGCCACAGGCATCTGGCGTCCAAGGCGGGTAAAGGTCCGCTGATGAGGGTAACGACCGGTTGATGGCCCTCGCCGGAAGCCTCCTCGCCGGTCGTTATCGGCTTGCTGAGCCGATCGGCAGAGGCGGGTTTGGCGAGGTATGGCGCGCGACCGATGTCGTCCTGTCGCGGCCGGTCGCAGTGAAGCTGCTGGATCCTGGCCACGCCCGGCAGCCAGAGGCCCTGGCCCGGTTCCGGGCCGAGGCGCGGCACGCCGCGGTCTTGTGGCACGTGAACATCGCGCACATTTATGACTACGACGAGCCGGCCGATGGCCTGCGGCCCTATCTGGTCATGGAGCTGGTCGACGGGCCCTGTCTGGCTGGCGTGCTCGCCGGCGATCCGCTGGATGCCGGGCGGACCATGGACATCGTCGCGCAGACCGCGGCCGGGCTGCAGGCGGCGCACGCTACGGGCCTGATTCACCGTGATATCAAGCCGGGGAACCTGCTGCTTGCCTCGGACGGAACCGTGAAGATTACCGATTTCGGCATCTCGCATGCGATCGGCTCGGCGCCCGTCACGGTCACCGGGGTCGTGATGGGGACCGCGGGGTACCTGGCGCCGGAGCGGATAGCCGGGGCTCAGGCCGCCCCGGCCAGTGACCTGTACGCGCTGGGAATCGTCGCGTACGAATGCCTGACCGGGGCACCGCCTTTCGCGGGCAAGCCACTGGACGTAGCGTGCGCGCACCGCGACCGCCCGGTACCGCCGCTGCCCGCGTCGGTACCTGCCAACGTGAGCGCCCTGGTGATGCAGCTTGTCGCCAAGGATCCGGCCTGGCGGCCGGGCAGCGCCGAGGTCGCGCACCTGGCAGGCCAGCTGCGAGACGATCTGCGAGACACCTTCAGCGTCGGCGCGGGCCGCACCCGCGACCCCCGGGCCGCCCCGGCCGCGGTTCCGCCGCCAGCGCCGGTGATAGCGCCGGCCGCCTTCGTAGCTGACACCCGGTGGCGAGTCCCGGCCGCGCCCCTGCCCGCATTCCGTGCGCGGACGGGCGCTCGCCAGCGTCGCCGCAGGCCAGTCCCGGTCCTCGCCTCTGCCGCGATCGCGGGGCTCATCACTATGGTGCTGGCCGTTACCGTGGGTGCCGCCTTGATCCGCCATCCGGTCGGCGCGCTACCGCCTGCGCCGCCGGGACATCCGGCCGGCGGGACCGCAGCGGCCCCGCCGGCCCACCCGCCGTCCTCCGCCATCCCCAGCCGCAAGGCCGGCCCCGGCACCAGCCCCGGCGACACCGGGACAGTGCGGGTGATCGCCAGCAGCCACCGCGCCGTCACCGGTTCCGTAAGCGGCCGTGAACGCGGCCATGAAAAGATCCGCCGGCACCGGGACGGCAGCCACGTCGGCCACGGCCACGGCAACGGCCACGGCCGGGGCAACGTGAACGCGCAGGTCCTCAGCATCTCCAGCTAGCCACCCCCGCCGAGGTGTTGGCGTGACGGCAGGACAGGGCCACGCAACGCAAGGAGGGGCCAGATGAAGGTTGGCATCATCGGTGCCGGAGGGACCGGGGAAGGACGGCCAGGTGCTGTGGAGTGCCCAGATCCTGCCGGGGAGAGCGCGGTGCTGCCCGCGGGCCCGCCCGGCGGTGAGTCCGGCCCACGCGACGTCCTGGGGCCGGGCCGGGTGTGGTCGCGGCGCCCGCCGGCGGGCCCTGACGCCGATTCGGCTTGTCCAGGCCACGAAAGACCGTCAGCTCCTCGTACATCCCCAGTACCGGAACGCGATGCTCCCGGGAGCGCCAGCACCACGTGCCCCCCAGCACGGCCAGGATAGACCTGCGCTCAAGGTCGGCTCTTCTCCAGGAACGGCTCGCCCACGACCTGCGGCAGGCCGACCCACCGCGACATCAGCGCGAGGCACGGCGCGGGTTGTGTGCGCGGTGACCAGAGGCGGAATCAAGAGGGACCAACGGCTCTGCCGGTTGCTGCAGCGCACTAGCACCCTTGATGATGGTGTTCGTCGTCGCCGGCTGCGCTTGGGTTTGAGCGGTACTCGAGGGACGGCCGGGAAGCTGCTTTTCCGCCCGGCGGGCTGTCCGTGCCGTTGCCGCTTCCGGCCAGCGGCGGAGTGGACGGACCCGGGCACTGCGTTGAAGTGCGCGACAGGAGGCCCGGCAGATGACCGCGCCTGATACCGCGGACAATCGGTCTTCTCCCCGCCAGGACAAAGACCGATCATGCCGTCTGCCCGTGCGGGCCCGTGTCGGTGCCGCACAGCGTCGCTTTGTCAGTGCTGCACGAGGCGCTTCGAGGGGTCGGCCGCCCAGACCTTCCTCGGACAGTTCGGCGCCCTCGGCTTCGTCAACTCGGTCGTCCTTTTCGGCGTCTCGCTGCCGCCCCGCCCCACTTGAGAGTGCTGTCAGCCGGTAAGCAGCCTGGCGGCGTCCAAGCCCGGCAGCGCGCTCTCCACGTAGGAGAAGTTGACTGCGTTGCTGACCAGCCCGCCGCCGGGCAAGCCCTTGAGGCGGTCCCGGTCTGACGCGCGGCTGAACGAGAAAGTGCCTGGAGTGAGGTAGCCGACGCCATCCCGCACCCGCTCCCGCCACCAAGGTCCCGCCGTGGATAAATGCCGCCGTGCCGCCCCGTCCCCAGCGGCAGCTTCCCCGTGCCCGGCATCGCGGACCTGGCCGGCCTCGCCGCTGTCGCCGCAGGCCGCGGACCTGGTCCGCCGGGTCGCGCGGGTGTTCCTGGACGAGCCCGCCGACCTGATGGCCGAGGTGCACGCGGCCGTCTTGGCCGCGGCCGATGAGCCGCTGCGTTCGGAGCCGACGCTGGCCGCCGAGGTCGCCGCGAGCACCCGGGCGAACGTGACTTGCGCTGGCAGATCGACAGTAATTTGCATCTGCAGGAAATTACCGCAGCTCGGCATTCCGGGCCTAAATGGCTCGCCCGGATGTTCGGAAGCTCAACATAAGACCCCATCTGAAATAACGGCCGAATTAATCCTATCTAAATAGACGGCGACGCACTCACATCGGCAGATGAGCATGCCAAAACGTGCGGCCCGAAGATCGGTCAGCGGGCCGATGACACAGGTCAACCGGACCAACGAGCCTATGACTGTGTGCCGCTCCAGTGCCGGGGGGCCCGCTGTCGGCGCGGCGCGCCCTGATGGTCGGAGGGATGCTGCCATGGCGGTTGGACACGCTTCGTTCATCAGGGAGCATGCACCGGTGGTTCCCGCTGTGGTTCCCGAGTCTCCGATTAGTGTTTCAAAAATTACGGCCTAGCTGCGAAACCTTTGGTGGGCGCAGGTGGGTTCGAACCACCGGCTTCTCGCTTGTAAGGCGAGTGCTCTACCACTGAGCTATGCGCCCTTGTGTTCCGGGCGCCGTAGAGGCACCGCGAACGCAGCTAGCGTACCGGTTCGCCGCCCTTCCGCCGTATCGGGACGGCGCAAGGGCGATGGCGTGGGAGTTACAGCGCCTTGCGGGCTACATGGCGGCCGCGCCGATTGGCCGGGTGCGGCTTCCGGCGCGCAGCGGCGGCCAGCAGGGCCGTGCCCAGGACGAGGATGCGGCGTTGGCTACGGCCACGGAGGCGTTGAAGGTGCCGCCGACCGGGCCGCGGCCGGTTCCCGGCTGCAGGGTGACGGCGCTGTAGCCGATGCTCCACCGGGGGCCGTTGCGGCAGGTTAGCCGCTCGATCTGGACGCCGGAGGAGACCGGACTGCTCAGGCTCGCGCAGATGCTGGTCCCGGCATTGGACAGCTGGCCGGTGCGGCCGTTGTACTGCCAGACCTGGCCGCGGTCTCCCCCGCACTGGTCGGCGAAATCGATGTACAGCGGCACGCCGTGCTGCTGGCCGGTCAGCGCCTCCAGGCAGTACCCGATCCCGTTCATCACGACGCCGTTGCCGGTCAGCGACCACTGCTAGCTCTGGAGGGCGGCGTCGCAGGTGGCCAGCACGATGGGAGCGCCGTTGCCGGTGGCCTGCCAGCACAGGCCCGGGTGGCCGATCGTATTGATCTGAGCGGGACCGACGGTCGTCCCGCCCGCGGCGGACATGGTCGCCGCGGACGCGGGCCCGCCGAGCTGGACCAGGGCCAGGACGGCGACGGCCACGACCGCCCTCCGCCAGCGAACGCCTTGACGCGCCACGCTTCCCCTAGGCGATCGTCACGTATAGCAACTAATGATCACGGAAATACTATGAGACAGCGGTGTCGCAGGTCTCCCGATTGGGTGCTTCCGTGGGACTGGCCGACTAGCGGTCGGCTAGTTCGGTGATGGCTGCGCGGTGGGCCTGCGGGCCGCCGGCCAGGCGGTCGGCTGACCAGGCCCGGCGGTAGTACAGGTGCGCGTCGTGCTCCCGGGCCAAGCCCAGGCCGCCGAGCAGGTGGATGGCGGATTCGGTCACGGAACGGTACGACTCCCCCGCCCGCAGCGCGGCAACGCGGGCGGCCATCGGGGCCTCGGCCGCGCCGTCGGCGGTAGCGGCCGCGGCGTACCGCGCGGCGGCCGAGATGGACTGCAGGCTGGAGAGCATGTCAACGCAGCGGCCCGCTACCGCCTGGAACGAGTCCGGCGGGTCGTCGGACTGCTCCCGCTCCTGGGCGTAGGCGATGCTCGCGTCCAGGCACCAAGTGATGCCGCCGGCGGCTTCCGCGGCGGTGGCCAGCAGGAACTCGTGCTCGGTCCTGGCCAGCGCCGCGTCGGCGTCCTTGCCGAGCAGCAGGGCGGGCACCGCGTCGAAGGTCATGATGCTGATGCGTCTGGTCAGGTCCAGGCTCAGCTGCCGGGACGCGGTCAGGCCCCTGGATCCGCCTTCCGCCAGGAACATGGCCACGCCGGACTCGGTCACGGCCGGGACCACGATCATGCCCGCCACGTGGGCGGCCATGACGAACCACCGGCGGCCGTACAGCCGCCAGCCGCCGGTCGCGTGCTCGGCCTTGACGCCGCCCGGGCCGGCCGACCAGTGGCCGGCCTCGTCGGCCGCGGCCACCGTCCCGATCACCGACCCGCTGGCCAGCAGCGGCAGCCAGTGCTCGCGGGCCTGCTGGTCTTCCGCCGCCATCAGGCCGGCGGCGGCCAGGCCGGTGGGCAGGATCGGCCCGGGGTACAGGGCACGGCCGAGTTCGGTATGGACCACGCTGGCCTCGACCTGGGACAGGCCGCGGCCGCCGAACTCCTCGGGAATGGTCAGCCCGGCCAGGCCCAGCTCACCGGTCAGGCAGGCATGCAATTCCGGGCTGAAGCCGCAGGAGTTGTCCAGCGATTTGCGCAGCCCGCCGGAGGACAGCTGCTCGGTGAGCACGCCGTGCACGGTCTCTTGCAGGGCATGCTGGTCCTCGGTAAGGGCGAGAGATTCGCGCATCGCCATGACACCGCTCCTGCGGGGCGCGGGAAGCCGAGGACCACCGGGCCGACAAGTCAGGCTGGTCAGAGCCCGACCAGCGTTTCATGGTCTCAGACAAAGCAGGCTAATTCAGGGCAATCGCCAGGACCAGGCACCTCGACCACCGCGAGCGCAGTGCATAGCCTGGATCGGTGTCAGGCATGAGCGATCCCATCGGCGTCCGCGATCACGGGGCCTGATATTTCCGGCCCGGGCCAGGTACGGGGCCAGGTAGGGGGACTGTGGGCGCCGGACCGGCGGGCACTGACCGCGGGCCTGGTGCTGACCATCACCTTCGTCGCGTCGGAGGCGCTGGCCGTAGTGACGGTGATGCCGGTGGTGGCCCGGGACCTGGGCGGGCTGCGCCTGTACGGCTGGGTGTTCAGCGGGTTCATGTTGGGCAGCGTGATCGGGATCGTGCTGGCCGGGCGGGAGGCGGATCGGCGGGGACCCGCGGTCCCGTTCGCGGCCGGAGTGGTGCTGTTCAGCGCGGGACTGGCCATCGCGGGCACGGCCGCCTCGATGGGAATCCTGGTCGCGGGCCGGGTGCTGCAGGGCATCGGCGCGGGGGCGGTACCGGCCGTGGCCTACGCCTCGATCGGCCGCAGCTTCGCCGGAGCGCTGCGAGCCCGCATGATGGCGGTACTGTCCACCGCGTGGGTCGCGCCAGGGCTGGCCGGGCCCGCGATCAGCGCCGAGGTGACCCGGCTGTTCGGCTGGCGGTGGGTGTTCCTGGGCCTGCTGCCGCTGGTCGTGGTGACCGGGTCGATTGCCCTGCCCGCCCTGATCCGCCTGGGCCCGCCCGCCGCGGTCAAGGCGCAGGAGCACCGGCTGATCGACGGCATCCGCACGGCCGCGGGCGCGGCGCTGATCCTGGGCGGCCTGACCCTGGCCGCCGGTTCCGGCGCCATCCTGGCCGGCCTCGGCCTGATCGCGGCGGGCGGGCTGGTGGGGCTGCCCGCGCTGCGCCGGCTGGTCCCGCCCGGCACCTTGCGGGTCCGTCCCGGGCTGCCCGCCACGATCGCCAGCCGGGCCCTGCTGACGTTCGCGTTCTTCGGCGCGGATGCCTACGTCACCCTGACCATCACGGCCATCAGGCACCGCACCCCGGTGGTAGCCAGCCTGGCGGTCACCGGCGCCACCCTGGCCTGGACCGTGGGCGCCTGGGTCCAGGCCCGGCTGAGCGAGAGCTGGGAGGGACGCCGCCTGGTGCGCACCGGGATGGTGATCATCCTGGCCGGCATCGCCGGGATGGTCCTGGTCCTGCAGCCCGCCGTGCCGGTGGCGGAGGGCATCGCGGCCTGGACGGTGGCGGGCCTGGGCATGGGGCTGGCCTACGCCCCGATCTCGCTGATGATGCTGAAGCAGGCGCCGCCCGGCCAGGAAGGACGGACCTCGGCGTCGCTCAACCTGGCCGACGTGCTCGGCACCGCGATCGGCATCGGCGTGGGCGGCGCCGCCGTCGCCGCCCAGACCGGCCGCGACCTGCGGGCCGGCCTGACGGCCGCTTTCGCCATCGCCGCCGCCGTGGGCCTGGTCCTGCTGGCCGTCGCCCGGCGGCTGCCCGCGGGCCCCGTCTCCGCTCCGCCGCCGACGGCCGAGCCGGCGTCCGTGCAGGCACCGGACTGAGCCGGACCGCCAGGCCGGATAATGGGGTTCCAGGGCTGGCCGGCACGGGAGGACGCGCGGTGAGTGATCGGCGGGATCGCCTGGTCCGGTACGACGCGGGCCGGGGAGTCGCGACGATCACCCTGGACTCCCAGCCCAACCGGAACGCCCTGTCCGCCCGGCTGGTCGCCGAGCTGTCGGCGGGCTTGACCGAGGCGGGCGCGGACCCGGGTGTGCGGGTGGTGGTGCTGACCCACGCGGGCCGGGTGTTCTGCTCGGGGGCCGACCTGGCGGCGGCGGGCAGCGGCTCGGTCAGCGACGCGAACACCGCGATCCTGGCCGTGCTGCGGCTGATCGTGGAGCTGCCCAAGCCGGTCATCGCCCGGATCGCCGGCCCGGTGCGGGCCGGCGGCATGGGCATCGTGGGCGCCTGCGACCTGGTGGTGGCGGCCGAGAGCGCGAACTTCGCGTTCACCGAGGCGCGCATCGGGGTGGCGCCGGCCATGATCTCGCTGACCACCCTGGACACCATGGACCAGCGGCAGGCGGCGCGGTACTGGCTGACCGGGGAGACGTTCGGGGCGGCGGCCGCGGCCCGGCTGGGCCTGATCACGGTGGCCTGCGGCGACGCGGAGATCGAAGAGGTGACCGGGAACCTGGCGGCGCAGATCCTGGCGACCTCGCCGCAGGGGTCGGCGGAAACCAAGAAGCTGCTGACCGCGGCGCGGCGGCAGCGGCTGGCAGCCGACGGCCCGGACATGGCGGCCCTGTCCGCGCGGCTGTTCGCCAGCGACGAGGCCCAGGAAGGCATCCACGCCTTCCTGGAACGACGGGAGCCGACCTGGCGCGTTGCACGCGAGCGTTCCTAAGGTGCTCTGGCTCCTATCAGGGGCCGTCATTCTTGACCGGGCTGGGTGATGACGAGACGGTCTGCCCAGTAACCACCGTGACCGTCTCATGGCCGAGATCCGTAGCGGCGGTGGACAGGAATGTGGCGGCCGCGGTTCCGACGGCCGCCAGAACGGCAGTTGACCAGGTGACTAGGAATTTCCAGTTATGCACCTGGGTCCAGGCGGAGAGTGACATGCCCGCCGAATTCAACGCCATCAGATCGCAAAGAATAATGCCGATGATAAGCAGGAACGCGAAAAGCTCGAGGTAGTAGATCAGCGCATTCTGCCAGCCCCGGCCGTCCAGCCACAGCAGGTTCATCGGAAGCGGCGCAGCGACGGCGGCATAAATCCACAATGCCTTATTAAGCCCGTTTCGGCCATGTATGAGCGGAAGGAAATATCCGATCGCCCAGCCGAGTGCAGGCCTTACCGGGAGCGAGCGTCCCCTCCGCCGTGGTCAGTTTCGCGGGCAGCACCAGCCAGGTAAGGATGACCAACCCGGCGACCGGCGTGACCGGCAGATAGAGCCAGGTATAACTGCTGATGATCCAGGGATTATGCGCGTAATTGTAGGCACCGAAAAGAATAAGCAGCATGACCGGGATCGCCAGACACCGAACCGCGGCCCGGTAGGTCGGCATCCGCCGGACAGAAGCCCGGCGCGAGATCGTCAGGAGCACGGCGATAGCCAGTGCGAGAAGCAACCAGTTTAGAAGCTGCGGCAAGGCGCGGTAGAGACCGGAGTTGAAGACCAGGCTGGGCGTCACCAAGCCCGCAGCGTGCGGATCACGGATCTGTGATTGACCAATGAGCGCCGGTACGGTGGCGGCCAGCGTCACTACGATGACAGCGGCGCACGCGGCCCGGTACATCCGCCGCCGCGCCTGGCGCGCCCTGAGGTATCTGATACGGCTGGCATAAGACGCCCGAATGACACGGACAGCCAGCACGCACAAACCGACGAGCGTGATCAGGACGGCGATGAGATAGAGCCACTTGCCGATCACGTTCACGTACAGCACGTTGCGTTTAAAGAAGCCGGTATACACAAGTACTGGCCAAGCCACCGTGGAGGTGAGAATCACGGCGAGCATGCCCGCCAGCACGCTCAACGGCACTAGCCCGCTCCGGTCACTTCGCAGAAAGACGGCGTAACCGAGCAGATAGACGAGAACAACGATCCCTGCGGTGTTCGGCCAGATCTCCCACTGTGCCCAAAGATCAGCGCCGAAGCAGTAGTGCAGGATCGCTATATAGGCGGCAGCGATCAATAGCATCACGGACAACCGCCGCGCGGAGGCCTTCGGGTACTCGAGAACGTCGGCGAGCCAGCATCCATCACGGTCGCGCGGCCGACCGGGCACGGGTCGCCGACGCTGATGCCGTGAGACGCCCCGGAGCCTGGTCGGCGTCACCCGGCAGCAGGCCGCTGGCCACATCACCACTGCCCCGCACAGGGCCAGCCCGGTGGGGCCAGCCAGCGCAGGCGCGAGCAGCGGCGAATGGGGTGAACGGGATACCAGGTCGTATATCAGCTGGTAACAGAGTCGTATATCAGCTGGTAACAGAGTTGAAGAAACGACAGCGAAACGAACGCACCGACAATCACGGCGACCGCGTTCGCGCTGACCATCAGGACGGACTTGACGCTGCGGAGGGCATGAGCACAGGCCTTGCTGACCCAGGTGAGGCTGTACAGCAGGACGATGTAGATCGCGATGCTGGCCAGGCGCTGCAAAGGACCGTTGACGATCGGGAGATAGATGCCGCCCACGGCCCTGAGGCCGGTTGTCCAGTCCGGCCCGGGTTCGCGGAGCACCACCGTCGTTACCGAATCGCCGCGCTGCAGATCAGTATCGCCTCCGGCCGCAGACTCCAGATGGGCACCGGTGAAGTCGAGGACCTGAACTCCTGACTTGTACGCGAACTCAAGATAACTAGACGGCGCTGTCGTATACGCGGCTGGCAGCCCGACCTCGACGTATTGCTGGTCGAGCAGGAGCCGGAATGGGTTTGAGCTGACGGTCATGGTGGCGTTGTCTCCGGTAACCTTCAGCTGAGGAGTCCCGAAGCCTAGCGACGTCCATTCATGACGATTCCCGGTGATTCCGTCTCTGAATTGCGCAACCCACACCTGGCCGAAGAAATCGTTGACCACTGACCCAGACGTACTTCTCGAACTTCGACGGCATGCCGTGGCCGAGCGAGACGTCGACCTGGTTGACGCCCGCGAACCTGATCACGCTGGGGCGGCACGCGATGCGCTACGGAGTGTTCAAGAACCTCGTGGGGCAGCTCAGTTATGTACGCCCGGCCGGCGACGGGCACCACGCCTACGACTGGCAGAACACCAACCCGCTGATCGGGACCTACGCAGGCGCGACCGGTATCAAGACCGGCGACACCAAGGTGGCGGGCAACTGCCTGCTGTTCGAGGCGACCAGGAACGGCCTGACGCTGATCGGCGTGACGCTGGGCACGCCCGGCGATGACGTCCCTGCCACCGGGCGGTGGCCGCCCGCCTGCTGAACTGGGGTTTCAGCAACTTCTGAGGGCTGCTGCGGCGAGCAGGCCCGCGGGGACGGTGACCAGCCGGGAGCGCAGGTACTCGCCGAGGCCTTTGGCTTGCGGGTCGGGCCGGGTGGTGGCCGACACCCCGGGGGCGAGCAGGCCGTGGACGACGAAGTTGAGGGCCAGGAGGTTCGGCAGCTCGTAGCGGTCGATGTCGAGGCCGGCGGCCTCGGTGAGCAGCTCGCGGAACCGGCCGGTGGTCAGGTACCGGCGCAGCCAGGCGTAGCCGTCCGGGGTGCGGGCCCACAGGCCCACGTTGGCGCTGCCGCCCTTGTCGCCGGACCGGGCGCCGCACAGCCGGCCGAGCGGCACGGTGACCAGCGGGCCGGCCGGGCCAGCGGGGGCGGGTGCCGGGCCGGGGCCGGCGGGGGCGGGTGCCGGGCCGGCGGGGGCGGGCCGGAGGCCGGGGAGGCCGCTGGTGTGCGGGATGACCTGGGGCGGGGCGTCCGGAAGGTGGAGCTGCTGGGTGACCGCGGCGGCGGGGATCAGGGCGGGCCAGTAGACGCCGTAGGAACTGGCGGCGGCGGGCGGGGTGGTGGTGTGGAATCCGGCGTAGCCGGCCAGGGCCAGTTCGGTGATGGCGTCGGAGAAGGCCCGGCCGGCCTTGCATTCGTCGGGGTCCTTGACCGTGACCCGCAGGTGGGCGGTGGCCAGCTCGTTGGTCGCGGCGTCGGGCCGGTCGAAGCGCAGCAGCCGGATGTCGACGTCCTGGTACTGGCTGGCGCCGCCCAGCCGGTCCAGCAGCAGCCGGGTGGCGTGTTCGGCTTTGGCCTCGACGTCCAGGCCGGTGATGACCATGGTCATGGTGTTGCGGTAGCCGCCGAGCATGTTGACGGCGACCTTGAGGGTGTCCGGGGGCGGGCTGCCGCGGGTGCCGGCCAGACTCACCCGGTCCGGGCCGGCCTGGGCCAGCCGGATCGTGTCGAAGTGGGCGGTCACGTCGGGGTTGAGGTAGGCGGGCGGCCCGATCTCGTACAGCAGCTGAGCGGTGACGGTGCCGGGCGAGACCAGCCCGCCGGTGCCGGGATGCTTGCTGATCACGCTGCTGCCGTCCCCGGCCACCTCGGCCACCGGGAAGCCGGGATAGCGGCGGTCGGCGATCTCCTCCAGGAAGGGGTAGTTGCCGCCGGTGGCCTGCGGGCCGCACTCGATGACGTGCCCGGCGGCGACCGCCCCGGCCAGCGCGTCCCAGTCATCCCGGGCCCAGCCGTGCCACCACGCGGCGGGCCCGGTGACCAGGCTGGCGTCGGTGACCCGCGGGCAGATCACGACGTCCGCGCCGGCCTGCAGGGCCGCGGCGATGCCCCAGCCGCCCAGGTAGGCGTTCGCGGTGACTACGGGGAGTTCGGCCTTGGCCAGCGGCACGCCGGTGTCGAGGTTGGTGAGCTCGTGGCCTCCGGCCTGGAGGTCCTTGATGGTAGGGGCCAGGTCGTCGCCGGTGAGGTAGGCGACCCGGGCGGCGGGGGCCAGCTCGGTGATCCTGGCGGCCAGGCCCGCGGGGTTGAGGCCGCCCGCGTTGGCCACGACCTTGATGCCGCGCTCCAGGCAGGTGCCGAGCACGTCCTGCATCTGCCGCAGGAACGTGGTCGCGTAGCCGAGGGCGGGATCCTTGCGGCGGGCCTTCCACAAGATGAGCATGGTCAGCTCGGCCAGATAATCACCGGTCAGCACGTCGACAGGACCGGCCAGCATCTCCCGGGCGGCGGCGAAACGGTCACCGTAGAAGCCGGAGCAGTTCGCGATGCGGACCGGCCTGGGCATCTGGCTACCTCCCTCGGGGACGCCGGCCGGGACCGGGCGGTCCGGCGAAGGCCTGGGCGATGGCCAGCCACTCGGCGGCGGCCGGGCCGTCGACGGCCAGGGTCAGGTCGTCGCGGTGCCTGCGCTGGGTGACCAGCAGGCAGAAGTCGAGGGCCGGGCCGGTGATCCGGTCGGCGGCGTCCGCGGGACCCCAGGTCCAGAGGGCGCCGGACGGGGCGATGAGGCTGACGTTGACCGGCTGGTCCGGGAGGGCCCGGTCGTGGATGGCGTAGCTGAAGGCCCGCGCGCCGACGCCGATGTGGGCCACATGGCGGAGCCGGTCGGTCGGCTCGCGGATCACGCCCAGGGCGTCGGCGATGTCCTGGGTGTGGGCCCAGGTCTCCATGAACCGGGCGGTCAGGGACGACGCGGCGCTCATGGCCGGGCCGAACCAGGACAGCCGGACGGCCGGGTCGATGGCGGCGAACGTGGCGAGCAGTTCCGCGCGGGCCTGGTCGAACCAGGCTAGTACCTGAACCCCGGTCCGGTCGCGGTACCGGGCCGCGATGGCGTCTGGGTCGATCTTGGACCCGGCCGCCCCGGCGTCCGCGAGGTCGGCCAGGAAGTCGTCCGGGTGCAGGGCGGAGCGGACCGCTGCCTCGTCGAAGTAGGCCAGGTGGGTGATCTGGTCGGCGATATCCCAGCCCTCGGCCGCGGTGGCGGTGTGCCAGCCGGCCTCGTCCAGCGTGGTGAGCAGGGCGCGGGTGACGGCGGTCTCGGCGGCGACATCCGCGGCCAGCGCGGCCATGTCGGCAGGCACCTAGGCCGCCACGACCGCGAGGATCTGGCCGGTGCTGACCTGGTCCCCGGCCTTGGCGCGCAGTTCGGCCAGCACCCCGTCGGCGGGCGCGGTGACGGTCTGCTCCATCTTCATCGCCTCCAGCACGAGCAGCGGCTGGCCGGCGGTCACGGCCGAGCCGACGTCGGCCAGGACCCGCAGGACCAGGCCGGGCATCGGGGCGAGCAGCGACCCGGAGGGCGCCGCCTGCTGCGGGTCGCCGAACCGGGGCACTTCTGCCAGGGCGCTCGACCCGTTGCTGGCGTCGACGTAGGTGTCGGCGCCGACCCGGTGCACCCGGTACTGCCGCCGGGTCCCGTCGACTTCCAGGTCGACCTGGGTCGCGCTGGCACTGCGGACGATGAGCGTCTCCCCCACGGGTTCGCCATTGACGGACGCCTGGACGGTGCGGCCGGCGACGCGGTAGGCCACGGCGTACCGGCGGCCGGCCGCGCCGTAGCTGACTTGCTGCGGGGCGGAACGGACGTTACGCCAGCCGGACGGCAGCGAGCCCAGGACCGGCGCCTGCGCCCGGTGCACCGCCTGCCGGGCCAGGGCCGCGACCAGCGCGTGCAGCTTGGTGGCCGAGGCCGGGGCGGCGGCCAGGGCGGCGGGGTCGTGGCGGGTGAGGTAGCCGGTGTCGGTGGCACCGGCCAGGAACTCCGGCTCGCGCAGGATGGCTACCAGCAGGTCGCGGTTGGTGGTGACGCCGTGGATCTCGGCTCGCTCCAGCGCGCGGGCCAGGCGCCGGGCCGCCTCGGCCCGGGTGCGGCCGTGGGCGATCACCTTGGCCAGCATCGCGTCGTAGTGCGGGCTGACCACCGAGCCGTCGGCGACCCCTGCGTCGACCCGGATGCCCGGGTCTTCCGGGATAGCGAAACGGTGCAGGACGCCGGCGGCGGGCACGAAGCCGGCCGCGGCGTCCTCGGCGTACAGCCGGGCCTCGATGGCGTGGGCGCTGGCTTGCGCGTCGCGGACCTGCGGCGGCAGCGGTTCGCCCGCGGCGATGCGCAGCTGGAGTTCGACCAGGTCCAGGCCGGTGACCTGCTCGGTGACCGGGTGCTCGACCTGGAGCCTGGTGTTGACCTCGAGGAAGAAGAACGACCCGTCCCGGTCGAGCACGAACTCCACGGTGCCCGCGCCGACGTAGCCGATGGCCCGGCCGGCGGCCACGGCCGCCTCGGTCAGCGCGTGCCGGAGGTCTTTGCCCACGGCAGGTGAGGGGCACTCTTCCACGATCTTCTGGTAGCGGCGCTGGATGGAGCACTCGCGCTCGAACAGGTGGACCACCGCGCCGGCCGCGTCGCCGAGGATCTGCACCTCGACGTGCCGGGGGTCCTCGAGGAACCGCTCCAGGAACACGGTGCCGTCGCCGAACGCGGAGGCGGCCTCGCCTTGGGCGCGGCTGACCGCCCCGGGTAGTTCGGCCGGGTCGCGGACCAGGCGCATGCCGCGCCCGCCGCCGCCGTAGGCCGCCTTGACCAGCAGCGGGAAGCCGACTTGCGCGGCCGCCGCGGCCGCCAGGTCCCCGATCCCGGTTCCGGTTCCGGTTCCGGTTCCGGTTCCGGCCAGGGTTATGCCGGGCAGGACGGGGACGCCGGCGGCGGCCATGATGGCCTTGGCCTCGACCTTCGACCCCATCGCGGCGATCGTGTCCGGGGCCGGGCCGACGAAGACGAGCCCGGCGTCGGCGCAGGCCCGGGCGAACGCCGCGTTCTCCGACAGGAACCCGTAGCCGGGATGCACCGCGTCGGCCCCGGTGGCCGCGGCGGCGGCGATGATCGCCTCGCCGCGCAGGTAGGTGTCGGCCGGCGCCGTCCCGGGCAGCCGGACCGCCTCCTCGGCCTGAGTGACGTAGGGGGCATCGGCGTCGGCATCGGAGTAGACCGCGACGGTGGCCAGGCCCAGGGCGTGGGCGGTGCGCATGATCCGGGCGGCGATCTCGCCGCGGTTGGCCACGAGCAGCTTGGTGATGGTCCGCGTCTCAGGCATCTTCAACGTCTTCGGCGTCTTCGGCGTCTGTATCTCTGGCATCAGCGGCGTCACATCCGGAACACGCCGAAGCCGCGGCGGCCGGCCACGGGGGCGGAGTGCACGGCGGACAGGGCCAGGCCCAGGACGGTGCGGGTGTCGCGCGGGTCGATGATGCCGTCGTCGTAGAGGCGGGCGGTGACGAAGAAGGAGTCCGACTCGGCCTCGATCTGGGCCTCGATCGCGGCGGTGCGGGCCCGGTCCGCCTCCTCGTCGAACGGCCGCCCGGTGGCATTGGCGCTCGCCCGGCCCACGATCGAGAGCACCCCGGCCAGCTGGGCCGCGCCCATGACGGCCAGCCGGGCGCCGGGCCAGGCGAACATGAAGCGGGGGTCGTAGGCGCGGCCGGACATGCCGTAGTTGCCGGCCCCGAAGGACGAGGCCAGGTTGACGGTCAGGTGCGGGACGGCCGAGTTGGTCACCGCGTTGATCATCTTGGCGCCGTCCTTGATGATGCCGCCCTGCTCGTAGCTGGTGCCGACCATGTAGCCGGTCGTGTTCTGCAGGAAGACCAGCGGCGTGTCGGCCTGGTTGGCCAGCAGGATGAACTCGGTGGCCTTCTTCGACTCCTCGCTGAACAGCACGCCCCGGTGATTGGCCAGCACGCCGACCGGGTACCCGTGGATGCGCGCCCAGCCGGTCACCAGCGAGGTGCCGTACAGCGGCTTGTACTCGTCGAAATCGGAGCCGTCCACGGCCCGGGCCAGGATCTCGCGCGGGTCGAACGGCACCTTGACGTCCGCGGGCACCAGGCCGAGGATCTCGTCCGGGTCGTACCGTGGCTCGATCGCGGGCCCCGGCGGCGGGCCGAGCTTGCGCCAGTTGAGCCGGGCCATGATGGCCCGGCCGATACGGATCGCGTCGTGCTCGTCGACGGCGAAGTAGTCCGACAGCCCGGAGACCCGGGAGTGCATCTCGGCGCCGCCCAGGGCCTCGTCGTCGGCTTCCTCGCCGGTGGCCATCTTGACCAGCGGCGGCCCGCCGAGGAACACCTTGGCCTGCTGGTCAACCAGGACCGCGTAGTCGCACATGCCGGGCACGTACGCCCCGCCCGCGGTCGAGTTGCCGAAGACCAGCGCGACGGTCGGTATGGCCAGGGCGGACAGCTCGGTCAGGTCGCGGAAGATCTGGCCGGCCGGGACGAACAGGTCGGCCTGGGTGGGCAGGTCGGCGCCGCCCGACTCGACCAGGTTCACCACCGGCAGCCGGTTGGCCCGGGCGATGGCCAACCCGCGCAGGACCTTCCGCAGCGAGTACGGGTTCATCGCGCCGCCGCGGACGGTCGGATCGTGCCCGATGATCACGCATTCGACGCCGGAGACCACGCCGATGCCGGTTACGACGCTGGCGCCGACGGTGAACTCGGTGCCCCAGGCGGCCAGCGTGGACAGCTCGAGGAACGGGCTGTCCGGGTCCAGGAGCAGCTCGATCCGCTCCCTGGCCAGCAGCCGGCCCCGGGCCCGGTGCCGCTGCTGGTACCGCTCCCCGCCGCCCGCGATGGCCAGCTCGAGCTGGGCCTGGAGCCGGTCGAGCAGGGCGAGCTGCGCGGCGCGGTTGGCCCGGTAGGCGCCGTCGGCGGTATCGAGGCGGGAGGTCAGGACCGGCACGCGGTTCAGCCCCCCGAGGCGTAGTGGGAGGCGTGCCGGGTCCGCATCACGTTCTTCTGGATCTTCCCGGTGGAGGTCTTGGGCAGCTGGTCGACGAAGACCACCGACTTGGGCACCTTGAATCCGTCCAGCCTGGTCGTCAGCGCGGCGATCAGCTCGTCGGCGTCGATCGTCTCGCCCGGCTTGGGTACCACGAACGCGGTGACCGCCTCGCTCCAGCGCTCGTGCGGGAGCCCGACCACGACGGCCTCGGCCACCCGCGGGTCGGCGGCGTAGACGGCCTTCTCGACCTCGATCGAGGCGACGTTTTCCCCGCCGGTCTTGATGACGTCCTTGTACCGGTCGGTGAACCACAGCACGCCGTCGTCGCCGAAATAGCCCACGTCGCCGGAGTGGAACCAGCCGTGCGCGAAGGCCTGGCTCGTCGCTTGGTCGTCGTAGAGGTAGCCGGACATAGTGCTCGGCCCCCGGTAAACGATCTCGCCGGTCTGGCCGGGCGGCAGCAGGTCGCCGTTCGGGCTCATGATCGCGACCTGGACGCCGACGAGCGGCGTGCCGACCGCGCCGATGTGGGACAGCTGGTGCTCGGGCCGGAACAAGGTGGTGATGGGGCTCATCTCGGTCTGGCCGAACAGCAGCGCGAAGTCGCAGCCGAACCCGTCCAGGCAGCGCCGGATGAGGTCGTCGGGCATGGGCGCCATGGCGTACACCGCGCGGCGCAGGCTGCTCAGGTCGCGGCCGCGGAAGCTTCCGTGGTCCAGCATGGCCCGGTACATCATCGGCAGCCCGAAGACCTGGGTGATCTGCTCCCGCTCGATCAGGTCGAGCAGCGCGGCCGGGTCGAACCCGCGCAGCACGTAGATCGTGGCGCCGACCAGGACCGCCGGGGTACAGAACGCGTTGAGCTGGGCGGTGTGGAACATCGGCATCATGGCGGCGAACCGGTCGTCTGCGTTCCACCCGGAGTCGAGCGCGCCGGACATCGACTCGAGGTAAATAGCCAGGTGGGAGCCGACCACGCCCTTGGGGAACGAGGTGGTGCCCGAGGTGTAGAGGTAGCTCAGCGCGTCCCGGTCGGCCACGAAACGCTCCGGCTCCACGGCGCGATCGTGGGCGGTCAGGGCCTCGATGGTGGTCCAGGCCCGGTCGGCCGGTTCCGGCTCGACGTCGGCGCCGGTTCCCGGCGCGGTGATCACGTCGAGGACCTCGGGTACCTTGCCGATGGCGTCCCGCATCGCGGGGACCAGCTGGGCCTCGACGACGATGCCGCGGGCACGCGAGTGGCCCAGCACGTAGGCCACCTCGTCGGGCCGCCAGCCCAGGTTGATCGGCACGCAGACCACGCCGAGCTTGGCGCAGGCGTAGTAGACGGCCAGGAAGTCGGCGCTGTTGCCTGAGGCCAGGGCCAAGACGGCGCCGCGCTCATAGCCGAGCCCGGACAGGCCGTGGGCCAGCCGGTTGACGTAGGCGTTGAACTCCGCGTAGCTGAACCTGCGGTCCCCGTCGACGACGGCAAGCTGCCCCGAGCGGGTGGCGGCGGTCCTGGTCAGGCTGTCGCCGACGTTGATCCGGCCGATGAGGTTGCTGGCCTGGTCCACGGCTCCTCCTTGATGCGGCCGTTGTGCGTCGCGGGCTAGTACGAGCGTGGCAGGTCCAGGCTGTGCTGGGCCACGTAGTTGAGGATCATCTCCCGGTTGACCGGTGCGATGCGCAGCAGCCGGGCCAGTCCCCAGTACGGCATCAGGCCGTACTCGGTGGCCAGGCCGTTCCCGCCGTGGGTCTGGATGGCCGCGTCGAGGGCGGCGAGCGCGGCCTCGGCGGCGGCGTACTTGGCCATGTTGGAGGACTCCCCCGCGGGCTGGCCGTGGTCGTGCTGCCAGGCGGCCTGCCTGACCATCAGGGCGGCCAGCTCGGTCTCGATCTTTGCCTTGGCCAGCGGGTGCGACACGCCCTGGTGGGTGCCGATCGGGCCGGACCAGACCGCCCGCTCGCGGGCGTACCTGGCCGCGGCGGTCAGCGCGTACCTGGCCACGCCGACACCCAGGGCGGCGCCGGTGATGCGTTCGGGATTCAGCCCGTGGAAGACCTGCCTGAAGCCCTCCCCTTCGCCGCCGACCAGCGCGCCCGGGCCGACGCGGACGCCGTCGAAGTGCAGGGTGAACTGCCGCTCCGGCAGCAGCAGGTCGACCGGGAGCAGGTGCTTATCCAGGCCCACGGCGCCGGTGGGCACGAGGAACAGCGACAGGCGCCCGCCGCGCTCGTCCTGGCCGGTCCGCGCGGCCACCAGCACCGCCTCGGCCTCGTCGACCCCGGAGATGTAGTGCTTGGTCCCGTTCAGCACCCATTCCTCGCCGTCCCGGACGGCGGCGGTCGAGATGCGCAGGGTGTTGGAGCCCGCGTCCGGCTCGGTGATGGCGAACACCACCTTGGTGACGCCGCTGGCCAGGCCGGGCAGCCACCTCTGCCGCTGCTCCTCGGTGCCGAAGTCGGAGATCATCTCGGCCGAGATCGCGGCCGAGACGACCAGCAGCAGCAGCGGCGTGCCCGCGGCGGCGATCTCCTCGCAGACCAGCGCGAGCTCGGTCAGCCCGCCGCCGCCTCCGCCGTAGGCCTCGGGAATGTTCACCCCGATGAACCCGGCTTCACCAAGAGCCTTCCACAGCTCGGCGCACGGGCGGCGTTCGGCAGCCCGGTCGGCATAGTAGCGCGGCCCGAAATCCCTGGCTATCTCGGCGACGGCGGCCCGCAGAGCCTTGTGCTCGTCGGTTTCAGCAAAGTCCACGCCAGCCCTCAGGTCTGAAGATTGTGACTCGTCATTCACTAGCGACCTTAGCGCCTGGATGCGACGCGCCGTCTACCACCGCGAGGTGCGCACCGTGCCCGAGCACGAGCGCCGCCGCCTGAGCCGCTCGCAGCGGCACTACATCGAGGAATGGGGGCACCTGCTGGCGCCGCTGCGGCGTCGAAGGGTGGCTGCGGCGGGAAGCACGGACCGTTCGGGATGATGATCAGCGGAGCATCTCGCGGGCGATGACGAGTTGCTGGATCTGGCTGGTGCCCTCGTAGATACGGAACAGGCGGACGTCGCGGTAGAGGCGCTCGACCGGCACGCCGCGCATGTATCCGGAACCGCCGTGGATCTGCACGGCCCGGTCCGCGATGCGGCCGACGGCCTCGCTGGCGAAGTACTTGGCGGCCGACGGGGCGAGGCGCTGGTCAGTACCCGCGTCGTACTGGGCCGCGGCGTCCAGGACCAGGGCCCGGGCGGCCAGGTACTCGGTCTGCGAGTCGGCCAGCATGGCCTGGATGAGCTGGTAGTCGGCGATGCGGTGGCCGCCCTGGGAGCGGTCCCTGGCGTAGGCGACGCTCTCGTCGATCAGCCGGGCCATGACGCCCACGCACATGGCCGCGATGACCAGGCGGCCGTGGGCCAGGCTGCGCATGGCGGTGCCGTAGCCGGCTTGCGCGGCCTCGCCGACCAGCGCGTCCGCGGGGACCCGGGCGCCGGCGAAGGAGACGTCGGCGGTCCAGGCGCCGGCCTGGCCCATCTTGTGATCCCGGGCCGCCACCATCACGCCTTCGGTGCGGGCGGGCACGATGAACACGCCGATGCCCTTGCCGGGCGGCGCCTGCGGGTCGGTGCGGGCGAAGACCATGAACGCGTCGGCCATCGGGGCGTTGGTGATGAAGCGCTTGAGCCCGTCGATGACCCAGCCCCCGTCCGCCTCACGCGCGGTGGTGACCAGGCGGCTCGGGTCCGATCCGGCCTCCGGCTCGGTCAGCGCGAAGGAGGCGACCACCTCGCCCGAGGCCAGCCGCGGCAGCCAGTGCTTGCGCTGCGATTCGGTCCCGGCCAGGACCAGGACCTGCCCGGCGATGCCGTTGTTGGTGCCGAACAGCGACCGGAAGGCCGGGCTGGTGTAGCCCAGCTCGATGGTCAGCCGGACCTGCTGCGGCACCGACAGGCCCAGGCCGCCGTACTCGGCGGGGATCGCGTAGCCGTACAGGCCTATCTCCTTGGCCTGCTGGATCAGGTGGGCGGGCACCTGGTCAGATTCGTCGATGCCGGCCTCGGCGGGCATCACCTCATGACGGATGAACGACCGCAGCAGGTCGAGCAGCTCATCGAATTCGCTCTGGGTCACCATGAGCGCGACCCTAACCCGGCCGGGCGGGCGGCGGAAGGGCGGGTATCGTCAGGATGCCCGTCCAGGCCCGAACAGGAGGAATCGATGACGTTGATCGCCCGCTTCCAGGTCGACAGCTTCGAGCCGCGGCAGGTGACGGGGGACTTCGCCGGCTGGACTGGCCCGGCCCGGATCATTCACGATGATCAGGGCGCATACTTCGAGATCAACCTGGCTTGAGCGCGCCGCGGACAGCCGGACGGAGGTGGATATGGGTGACATGGACAAGATGAACCTGGCCCGGCTGGCCGAACTCGCGCTGGAGCGCCAGGGCGACCATGACTCGCTGTTCTTCGAGGGCCAGTGGCACACGTCCGGCTCGCTGGCCGACCGGGCCGCCAGGTTCGCGGCCGGGCTGGCCGACCTCGGCGTCCGTCCCGGGGACCGGCTGCTCGTACTGATGGCCAACTGTCCCGAGGTCCTGATCACCTACAACGCGGCCTGGCGGGCCGGGGCAGTGGTGACCCCGCTGATCTTCCTGGTCAGCGAGGACGAGCTGCGGCACGCGCTGGTCGACTCCGGCGCGGTCGGCGTGGTGACCACGGCCGAGTTCCTGCCCAAGGTCTCCGCCGCGGTGAAGGGGGATGGGGAGGCGGGTGGGGCGCCCGGGGTCCGGTTCGTGGTGGTGCCGGGAGGCGCCCCGGCCGAAGCCGCCCCGGACGTGCCGGTGCTCGACTTCGCGCAGGTGGCGAGCGCGGCGCCGGGGCCGATCGCGGACCGGTCGGGCACCGACCTGGCCGCCCTGCTCTATACCGGCGGCACCACGGGCCGGTCGAAGGGCGTGCCGCTGACCCACGCGAACCTGTTCTGGTGCGGCTCGGCGGCGCAGCAGAACTCGGTGCGGGCCCACGTGAGCACCTCGGTCCTGCCGCTGCCGCTGGCCCACGCCTACGGGCTGCTGGTCTTCTGCGGCGGCTTCCACCGGGACGAGGGCGCCCGGACCATCCTCATGCGCTGGTTCGACCCGGCGGGCTGGGTAGAGCTGGCCGCCGAGCACCGGGCCCAGGGCAGCGCGCTGGTGCCGTCGATGATCCAGATGCTGCTCGGCCAGCCGCTGGAGGAGGCCGACCTGTCCGCGCTGACCGCCATCTCGTCTGGGGCGGCGCCGCTGCCCGAGGAGGTCAGGCGGGAGTTCGAGGCCCGGGTGCCGCCGGCGTCGATCTACGAGGGCTACGGCTGCACCGAGGCGGCGACGCTGATCTCGTCCAACCCTCCCGACGCACGCCGCCCCGGCAGCGTGGGCCTGCCGGTGACCGGCTGCGAGGTGTCCATCCAGGACGACGCGGGGGCCATGCTGCCCGCGGGCCAGGACGGGGAGATCTGCGTGCGGTCGCCGGGGGTGATGGCCGGGTACTGGCATACCCCGGCGGCCAGCTCCGATGTGCTCGCGGGCGGCTGGCTGCACACCGGCGACATCGGGCACCTGGACGCCGACGGCTACCTGTACGTGGTGGACAGGAAGAAGGACCTGATCCTGCGGGGCGGGTTCAACGTCTTCCCGCGCGACGTGGAAGAGGCACTGGTGGCCCACCCGGCGGTGGCGCAGGCCGGGGTGGTGGGACGGCCGGACGGCCGGCTGGGTGAGGAGGTGGTGGCGTTCGTGTCGGTCCGGCCCGGGGCGGAGGTCACCGTGGCAGAGCTCGCCGAGCACGCGAAGAAGCATCTCGCGGCGAACAAGTACCCGCGGCAGATCACGATCGTGCCCGCCATTCCGCTGACCAGCGTAGGCAAGCTGGACCGCAAGAAACTGCGCCAGTGGGTGCGGCAGGGCAGCAACAGCTAGCGGGCGGGGAGGATCCGGCCGGTGACCTCGCCGAAGCCGATGCGGCCGCCGTCGGCGGCGGGCGCGGTGGCGGTGATCGTGACCTCGTCGCCGTCTTCGAGGAAGGTGCGCACGGAGCCGTCGGGCAGGGTGAGCGGATCCGCGCCGCCCCAGCTCAGCTCCAGCAGGCAGCCGCGCTGGTCCCGGTCCGGGCCGCTGACCGTGCCGGAGGCATAGAAGTCCCCGGTCCTGATCGAGGCGCCGTTGACGGTCATGTGGGCCAGCATCTGGGCCGGCGTCCAGTACATGGCGGCGAACGGCGGGCGGGACGCCACCTGGCCGTTCAGCCGCACCTCCAGGGCCAGGTCCAGGCCCCGCTTCCCGGCGCCGGCCAGGTAGGGCAGCGGCGGCGGATCCTGCGTCGGCGGGCTGATCGTGGCCTGCTCGAGGGCGTCGAGCGGCACCACCCAGGGCGAGATCGACGTGGCGAACGACTTGGCCAGGAACGGGCCGAGGGGCCGGGACTCCCAGGACTGCAGGTCCCGGGCTGACCAGTCGTTGACCAGGAACACCCCGAACACATGCTCGGCGAAGTCAGCCACGCTCACCGGCCCCGGTGAGCCGGTGCCGATCACGAACCCGACCTCGGCCTCGAAGTCCAGCCGCTGCGACGGGCCGAACACGACAGCGCCGTCCGGCCCGGTGAACTGGCCGTTCGGGCGGGTCACCGGGGTGCCGGAGGCGATCACGGTGCCCGAGCGGCCGTGGTAGCCGACGGGCAGGTGCTTCCAGTTGGGCATGAGCGCCGCACCGTCCGGCCGGAACAGACGCCCGACGTTGGCCGCGTGGTGCTCGCTGGCGTAGAAGTCAACGTAGTCGCCGACTTCGAACGGCAGGTGCAGCCGCGCCCCGGCCAGCGGGTGCAGCGCGGCGGCCACGCTGTCGCCTCGCCGCTCGTCGGCCAGCAGCTCGACGATCCGGGCCCGGACGTCGGCCCACCGGGCCCGGCCCTGGGCCATGAAGGCGTTCAGCGACGGCTCGCCGAAGACCTGCTCGCCGAGGACCGCGGCCAGGTCGAGCACCGAGTCGCCGACCCGGACCCCGACCCTCGGGCGGGCATCGAGCGCTGAGGAGAACACGCCGTAGGGCAGGTTGGCCAGCCCGAACAGCGAACCGGACGGCAGGTCCAGCCAGGTGGTCAGGACTGCTCTCCGGCGGAATCCCCGTCGAGGTGACGCTCGGTCTCACCGATGTAGATCTGCCGCGGCCGGGCGATCTTCTGCTCCGGGTCGGCCGAACCCTCCTGCCACTGCGCCAGCCAGCCGGGCATGCGGCCGATCGCGAACAGCACCGGGAACATCGCCACCGGGAAGCCCATGGCCTGGTAGATGATGCCCGAGTAGAAGTCCACGTTCGGGTACAGCTTGTGGCTGATGAAGTAGTCGTCCTCGAGCGCGATCCGCTCCAGCTCGAGCGCGATGTCCAGCAGCGGGTTCCGCCCGGTGACCTCGAACACCTGGTCGGCGACTTGCTTGATGATGGTGGCCCGCGGGTCGTAGTTCTTGTACACCCGGTGGCCGAACCCCATCAGCCGCAGCTCGCCGGCCTTGACCCGGGTGATGTAGGCGGGCACGTTGTCGACCGAGCCGATCTCCCGCAGCATGGTCAGCACCTGCTCGTTGGCGCCGCCGTGCAGCGGGCCGTACAGCGCCGCGGCGGCCGCGGCCGCCGCCGAGTACGGGTCGGTCTGCGAGCTGGCCACACTGCGCATGGCGTTGGTCGAGCAGTTCTGCTCGTGGTCGGCGTGCAGGATGAACAGGACGTCCAGGGCGTGCTCGAGGATCGGGTCCGGGCTGTACTTGGGCTCGGTCATCCTGTCCATCATGTTGAGGAAGTTGCCCGCGTAGGACAGGTCATCGTCCGGGTACGCGTAGGGCAGCCCCCGGGCGTGCCGGTAGGCGAAGGCCGCGAGCGTCGGCATCTTGGCGATCAGCCGCACCACCTGCTTGTCCTGGACATCCTTGTCGTGGACCGCCTTCGCCTCGGGGTAGAAGGTGGACAGCGCAGCCAGCGTGCTGACCAGGATGCCCATCGGGTGGGCGTCGTGGTGGAAGCCGTCGATGAACTTCTTGACGTTCTCGTGCACGAACGTGTGATGGGAGATCTCGTGAGACCAGGCGGCCGACTCTTTCTTGTCCGGCAGGTCGCCGTTGAGCAGCAGCCAGGCCACCTCCAGGAAGGACGTGCGGCGGGCCAGCTCCTCGATGGGGTAGCCGCGGTAGCGCAGAATCCCCTTGTCGCCGTCGATGAAGGTGATGGCGCTGCGGCAGCTGGCGGTGTTCTGGAAGGCGGGGTCGTAGGACAGCAATCCGAAGGCGTCATCGGATGTCTTGATCTGCCGTAGGTCAATCGCGCGGATGGCGCCGTCGACAATCGGGAGCTCGTAGCTGCGGCCGGTGCGTGAGTCGGTTACGCGCAGCGTGTCATTCGTGGTCATGTCTAGACCATAGGCCAGCCTGGCGGGTGCTCGACAGACCCTAAGATCACGTGTCTCAGTCTGCGACCATCAACCCAGCTGAACAGACCTTTTAGCCAGGCCACCCCAGAAGCCCTCGATCACCGGGCGCTGCTGAGCAAGATCACTTTCGCCCGCGCCGAGCGTGACGAACAGCGGCGCGAAGTGCTCGGTGCGCGGGTGCGCGGTGTGCGCCGCCGGCGCTTTGTGACCGAAATCGAGCAGCGCGTCGAGGTCGCCGTCGGCCAGCACCCGCTTGCCCCAGTCGTCGAATTCGCGCGACCACTCGGGCACCGGGCCCTCGAACACGAATTCCCGCAGGTTGTGGGTGAAGAACCCGCTGCCCATGATCAGCACGCCCTCGTCGCGCAGCGGGGCCAGCTTGCGGCCCAGGTCCATCAGTTGGCGGGGATCCAGGGTCGGCATGGACAGCTGGATGACCGGCACGTCGGCGCCCGGGTACATCTCCACCAGCGGCACGTAGGCGCCATGGTCGAGGCCGCGGGCGGCGTGCTCGTAGACCTGGCCGCCGAGCAGCTTGCGCACGGCTTCGGCCAGCGCGGGCGCGCCGGGCGCCGGGTAGGTGACCTCGTAGTAGTGCTTGGCGAAGCCCCAGAAGTCGTAATACAGCGGCACTGTCCGGGTGGCGCTCACCGAGACCGGGGCGTTCTCCCAGTGGGCCGAGACGACCAGGATGGCCTCAGGGCGCGGCAGCGCGGCCGCCCAGGCGGACAGCTCCCCCGGCCAGATCGGGTCGTCAGCCAGCGGCGGCGCGCCGTGGCTCAGGTACACCGCCGGCATGCGATTACTGCTCATGGGCTCATGCTAACCGGGTCAGGCGTCGCGCTCGATGGGGCAGCTCATGCAGCGGGGACCGCCGCGGCCGCGGCCGAGTTCGCCGCCCGGCACCGGGATCACCTCGATGCCGTTGTCCTGCAGGTAGGTGTTGGTGGTCACGTTGCGCTCGTAGGCCACGACCACGCCCGGCTCCACGGCCAGCACGTTGCAGCCGTCGTCCCACTGCTCCCGCTGCGCGGAATGGACGTCCTGCACCGCGGTCAGCACCGTGATGTACGGCTGGTCCAGGGCGGCGGCGATGGCCCGGTGCATGTCCTCGGGCGGGTGGTCGGTGACCTTGAGCTCGCTGGCGGTCGCGCCGGGCTCGACCGTGTAGGAGGGCAGCATGCCCATCCCCGCGTACTTGGTGAAGACGGCGTAGTCCGCCATGGTCAGCAGGGTGTCCAGGTGCATGAAGGCCCGGGTCTTGGGCATGTCGACGGCGACCAGGCAGCGGGCCGCCCCGGCGGCGAACAGCCGGTGGGCCAGGACCTCCACCGCCTGCGGTGTGGTGCGCTCGCTCATGCCGACCAGGACCGCCCCGTTGCCGATGACCAGGATGTCACCGCCCTCGATGGTGGCGGGCGCGGCGTCGGCGCCGTCGTACCAGACGTCGAAGCGAGCCCGGGCGAACATCGGGTGCCAGCGGTAGATGGCCACGTCGGTGACGGTCTCCCGGATCCGGGCCTGGCGCATCGCGTTGACGGAAACCCCGCCGTAGATCCAGCATGACGTGTCGCGCTGGTAGAGCAGGTTCGGCAGCGGGGCGAGCACGAAACCGTCGGGGTCCAGGGACCGGAAGGCGATGCTCTTGGGCTCCGGGCCGAACTCGGCGATCTCGCGCTTGGTGATCCCGCCGGCCAGGAACATGGCCAGGCGGGCCGAGTCCAGCCCGTCCATGGCCTCCCGCAGGGTGGCGGCGGCCAGCGGGCCGTGCCAGCGCGGGTCGAACACCCGGTCCAGGATGTACCCGCGCGCCTCCGGGATGTCCAGGGTCTGGGCCAGCAGGTCGCTGTAGTAGTGGACCACGACGCCGCGGGCGCGCAGTGCCTCGGCGAACGCGTCGTGCTCGGCCTGGGCCCGGCTCACCCACAGCACGTCGTCGAACAGCAGGTCCGCGGCGTTGTCCGGGGTCAGGCGCTTGAGCTCCAGGTCAGGGCGGTGCAGGATCACCTGCCGCAGCTGGCCGACCTCGGAGTCCACGTGGAACACGGCGCCCCCTTCGCGATGGATCCTGGTCTTGCAGTTATCTCACGATGAGCCCGTCAGCGGGATGTCAGGGGCCGTCAGCGAAGCTGGGTCAGCAGCCGGACGCAGCCGAAGGCTCAATTGTGCCCGATTCAGCGCGGATGCCTGGCGAACGACCGGGGTAGAGATCAGCAGTGGATCCGGTGCAGGCGTTGCGGCAGATCGCGTTCGAGCTGGAGCGGGGCGGGGAGCCGACCTACCGGGTGCGGGCCTTCCGGCGCGCCGCTGCGGTGGTTGACGGCCTGGCGCCCGGTGAGCTGGACCGGCGGATCCGTACCGGCACGCTGGCGGCGCTGCCCGGGATCGGGGCGACCACAGCCCAGGTCATCACCGAGGCCGCGGCCGGGCAGCAGCCCGCCTACCTGGCCCGGCTGCTTGGCGACCGGCCGCCCGCGGAGCACGACGGCCTGCGCGCGGCGCTGCGCGGGGACTGCCACACCCACTCAGACTGGTCGGACGGCGGCAGCCCGCCGCGGGAGATGGCCGAAGCGGCGCGGACGCTGGGGCACGAGTGGATCGCGCTGACCGACCACTCACCCCGGCTGACGGTGGCCAACGGCCTGTCCGCCGAGCGTCTGGAGGCCCAGCTCGAGCTGGTCGCCTCGCTGAATGAGGAGCTGGCGCCGTTCCGGATCATGACCGGGATCGAGGTCGACATCCTGGAGGACGGCTCGCTGGACCAGCGCGACGACCTGCTGGCCCGGCTGGACGTGGTGGTGGCGAGCGTGCACTCCCAGCTGCGGATGCCCGCGGGGCCCATGACGGCCCGGATGGTAGCCGCGGTCCGCAACCCGCGCACCGACGTGCTCGGCCACTGCACCGGGCGGATGCTCGGGGGCCGGGCGCGGCGGCCCGAGTCGGTGTTCGACCCGGCGGCGGTGTTCGGCGCGTGCCGCGAGCACGGCGTGGCGGTGGAGATCAACTGCCGGCCCGAGCGCATGGACCCGCCGGACCGGCTGCTTCAGCTGGCCGCCGAGGCCGGCTGCCTGTTCGCCATCGACACCGACGCGCACGCCCCAGGCCAGCTGGACTGGCTCGGCAACGGCACGGCCCGGGCCGAGAAGGCCGGCCTCGGGCCGGACCGGGTGATCAACGCGCGCGGCGCCGGTCAGGTCACCGGCGGCTAGCCTGCGTGCTCCCGCCGAGCCGTAGCCCGGTCGTGACGATCTCTCCGGGATCGCTGTCCGGTCCCGTTTCCAGCTGCCGCAGGGCCCGGCGCACGACACGCCGCGCGATGTCCTCAACCGGGATGACCACGCTGGTCAGCGTGGGGTGCAGCAGCTCGGCGCCGATGCTGCCGTCGAAGCCGACCACCGCCAGGTCACGGCCGATGGACAGGTTGAGCTCGGCCGCGGCACCGTACACGATGATCGCGATCTTGTCGCTTCCGGTAAGCACGGCATCGGGCCTGGCCGATGACAGGAACGCGGAGATCCTGGCCCGCGCGGCCGTGTCATCCTGGACGTGCAGCAGGCCGGCGTCCTCGCCGGCCAGGTCGCGGCTGGCCAGGCCGTCGCGGTAGCCGGCCTCCCGCCTGGTATCCCAGATGTCTCCGGTGTCGTAGCCGATGAAACACGGCCGGGTGAACCCGAGGTCGAGCACATGGCGCACCGCTTCGGCTTCGGCTTCGGCATTGTCGATGTCGGCCCAGTGCTGCGGGGCGTTCGGGCTGGTCCGGCCGAAACCGGCGAACGGCATGCCGGCCTCGGCCAGCAGCGCCACCCGCGGGTCGTCGGGTTTGAGCTCGGACAGCACGAACGCGTCCACGCTGCGGCTGTTGATCAGGCAGCGCATCTCGTCGCGGGGATCACTGTCACTGGTGACCACGAGCACCCGGTACTTCCGGCGTGCGGCCTCGCTCACCAGCGCCTGCAGGAACTGCATCATGATCAGGTTCCTGGCCTGCAGCTGGTCCGGCGGCATGAGGTAGCCGAGCTGCATGGTGCGGCGGGACCGCAGGCTGCGGGCCCCGTGATGCGGGTGGTAGCCCAGCTCGGCGACCGCCTCCAGCACCCGGGCCCGGGCGGCCGATCCCACCCGCCCGCTGTCGTTCAGCACGTTGGAGACGGTCTGCCTCCCGACGCCAGCCGCGCGGGCGACTTCCTCCATCGTGACAGTCCGCTGGCCAGGGGGTGATGTCCAGCGTGTCGGCGAAACCACACTTCACCATACTGGCGGAAACCGGCCTGATGCGCGCCCGCTGATCTAGCTGTCCAGGCCGAGCGTGAACGTCGGCTTGGGTGAGGTCGCCGGCAGCTTGTGCTCCTCGGCCAGCCGCCGCACCGCGGTGCCGGTGGCCAGGAACTCGGTGGCGTGCTCGCCCCAGACGTGGTTCTTGACCTCCACGGTCACGCCCACGATGCCGGACGAGCGGGCCTGCGCCGCCTCGGCCTGCATCCGGGCCAGGGCCAGCTCCCTGGCCTCGTAGACGCCCTGGGTGAACTGCATCATCTCCTGGTTCTGGCCGACCTGGCGCAGCGACTGCATGACGCCCATGTGCGCGATGTGGTAGACGCAGGTGCCGAGCACGAAGGAGACCGGCACCGCGCCGGCGGCCAGCAGCCGGAAGAAGTCCTGGGCCGACAGGTCGGAGGTGAACGCGCGGCCGTCGGGCGCGCGGTGCGCGCCGTGGCCGGCCAGGTGCTTGACCGCGGTGCCGGTGGCCACGAACTCCAGGCAGTTCTGCCCCCAGGCGTACATCTGCATCCGCAGCTGGACGCCCACGACGCCGTCGGCGTCCAGGTGGTCGGCCTCGGCCCGCATCCGGGCCATGGCCAGTTCCCTGGCGTTGTACATGGCCTGGGTCAGGACCTGCAGCTCCTGGTTCTTGCTCCAGCGGCCGATCTGCAGGCCGACATGGTAGATCGAGGAGCCGACCACGAAGCCGAGCGGCTCGAAGCCGGCCTCGCCGAGCAGCACGTACTCCGATACCGACAGGTCGGAGGTGAAGACGCCGGCCGGATCGGCTCCGGCGGTCTTGGCCAGCCGACCGTCGGCGGCTGCCGGCTCGAACACCGGGCCGCCTGGATTCTGCTGGCCTTGGAACAACGGCATGATGGCCTCCGCCGGGATCGCTGTCAGGAATCACCGGCAGCCTACTCCGGGCGGCAGTTCTTTCCTGAGACCGTCTAGCCGAGCGGCTTTCCTGAGACCGTCTAGCCGAGCGCGCAGACGCGGCGCAGCACCTCGTCGGGTCCGAGCGCGGCCGCCACCGCGGCCAGGTCCGGACTGCGCGGCGTCCCGGTGAGCAGGACCCGGATGACCTGGGACGCTTCCCGGATCGAGCCCGGATAGGCGGCGGGGTCCTGCTTGTAGGCCTTCTGGTTGGGCGCGAACCCCAGGACCGCCGCGAGCTCGCGGATCTGCCCGAACCAGTCGGTGTCCAGGCCCGGCGGGGTGTACCCGGCGGCGAAGGCGGCGGCCACCGCCCGGACCAGGTCCGGGTCCAGCCCGCCGAACCGGGGATCGGCCGGGTCGGTCACCGGGATGAACAGCTCGGGGAAGAAGTAGCCGTAGACCGTACGGAAGTCCGCCCACTTCCGCAGGTCCTTGCGCGGGTTGGCGGATCCCTCGCGCTCGATGGCCAGGGCGCGCAGCGCCAGCGGCTGCTCCGCCTCCAGGGCCGCGGCCAGGTCGGGCGCGTAGCGGTGCGCCCAGGCGGTCACCTCGGCCAGGATCTGCTCGCCGGTCAGGGAAGCAACGTAGTCGGCGCAGATGTCGTCGAGCTTGACCATGTCGACCAGCGGCCCCGCGGTGCCGCACTCGGACAGCCTGATCGGCGCGGTCAGCGCCTCGGCCAGCGGCATCTCGGCCAGCCGGCCGTTGGCCAGGCCGCGCAGGTAGTACTGCACCGCCGGGGCGGGGAAGCCCTGCTCGATGTAGAAGCTGACGGTGGCCTCGGAATCCTTCCGCTTGGACAGCTTGCGGCGGCTGCCGCCGTCCTGCTTCATCAGCAGGGCGATGTGCGCGTAAGTGACCCGCTCGAAGCCGAGGGCATCGAACAGCTGCAGGTGCAGCGGCACCGAGGAGATCCACTCTTCGCCCCGGATGACCAGGCTGATCCGCATCAGGTGGTCATCGACGGCGTGCGCGAAATGGTAGGTCGGCAGCCGCGGCTCGGCGTCGCTGCTCTTGAGGATCACCGCGTCGTTCCTGTTGTCGTCCAGGGTCAGCTCGCCGCGGATCGCGTCGGTGAAGCTCACCCTGGTCCCGGTGAGCCCCGGGGACCGGAACCGCACCACGTAGGGGTCGCCGGCCGCCAGCCGCTCGGTGACCATGTCCGGATCGGCGTCCCGCCAGATGGCCCACTTCCCGTAGTAGCCGGGCAGGACGCCGGCCGCCCGCTGCCGGGCCGTGATCTCCTCCAGGTCCTGCTTGGTGGCGAAGCAGGGGTAAGCCCGGCCCTGGCGCAGCAGCTCGCGGACGTAGGTGAGATAGGTCAGCGCCCGCGCGGACTGATGGTAGGGGCCGTACCGGCCGGTCTGGTCGTCCTCGTCCGGTCGGATGGAGAAGTAGGCGAACGCCTCGGCGAACTGCTCGGCGGCGCCCTCGGCGAACCGGGCCTGGTCGGTGTCCTCCAGCCGGACCAGGTAGGTGCCGCCGGTCTGGTGGGCGACGGCCACGTCGATGGTGGCCGCGTACACGCCGCCGATGTGCAGGTAGCCGGTCGGGCTCGGCGCGAACCTGGTGACTTCCGCCCCTGCGGGCAGGTCACGGGGAGGGTAGCGGTTCTCCCAGTGCTCGGGCTCGGGCAGTTCCGGCGGGAACAGGGAATCGATGACGTGCTGGCTCAGCATGAGGGGATGGCTCCCGGACGACGTGCGATCACGGCCGCAAGCAGCGTACCGCCACCTCAGGCAGCGCTGGGATCGAGCACGGTAACGCGGTCTTCTCCTTTAGGGTAGTGCTGGGTTTGCCCGCGACGGTGACGAGCCCGGGCTTGCGCGGATGGGAGAAGTGCCTCCCATTGAGAATGTCATGTCATTAAGACATCAGCTTGGCATATTCTTTGGGCACGACCAGCTGTGAAGCCAGGGCACGGATCGCAGGGGCACGTGATGCGCATAGGACTCGTCGGGGACGGCCGGATCGGCGCGTTCCGCGCCAGCACACTGCGCGGACTGCCCGGCGTTGACTCCCTGGTCGTCACGGACGCGGACCTGGCCCTGGCCCGGGAGGTAGCCGGGCGGCTGGGCGTGGAGGCCGCCGGGTCGGTGGCCGAACTGCTCGGCGCGGGAATCGACGGACTGGTCATCGCCTCCGCGACCGGCTCCCATCCCGAGCTCATCAACCGCGGCGTCCAGGCCTGCCCGAGCTGGCCGCCTTCACCGAGGTCATCGCCAGTCATATGACGAGCCCGTGCACGCTGGAAGACGCGCTGGAAGGGTTCTACGTGGCCGAAGCCTGCGAGCTGTCCCGGCAGCGGAACCAGCCGGCCCTTGTGGCGGAGGTGCGCCGGTGATAGGTCAGCCTTTGACATCCTCCCCCTAGAGGCGGGGGATTCCAGCTACTGACGTCCGGTTAGGAGGCAAGCAGTTGAGGTTCGCGGTTCACAGGCTCGGCATCCCGGAGGCCTCCCCGCGCAGTCACGGCGTGCCCCGCCGCGATATTCCTGGCCGCGTTCAGGTCAGCGTTGCCGACGAAACCGCAGGCCGTGCAGGCGAACCGCGCTTGGCTCTCGCGCGACTTCGCGTCGACGTGCCCGCATGCCGAACAGCGCTGACTGGTGTAATGCGGCGTGATCTTCTCCACCCGGCCGGGCGCCTTGTGCGCCAGACGGCGCACCAGCAAGCCCCAGCCGGATCGCAGGATCTCGCGGTTGAGCCCGGACTTGGCGCGGACGTGGCGGCCCGGGCTCTCCCGCGTGCCTCCCGCCGATCGGGTCATGTTCTTGATCGGGAGGTCCTCGACCCGGATCAGGTCGAACCGTCGTGCGATGTCCGTGCTGACCTTCTCCGCCCAGTCCTTACGCCTGTCCGTCTCCCGGGCTTTCAGCCGCGCGATGGCCAGCCGGACACGCCCGCGGCGTTGCGAGCCGGACCGGGTGCGGTTGAGCCTGCGCTCCAGCCGCCGCATGCGCCGCCGCTCTCGCGCCGTCAGGCCCGGGACGTGCAGCATCTCCCCGGTGGACAGCGCCGCGCTCACCGCCACTCCCCGGTCGATGCCCACGGTCTGGCCGTTACCCGGCGGGGGAACCGGCTCGGGGATCACGGCGAAGGCGATATGCCAGCGTCCCGCCCGGTCCATCGTCACCCGGTAGGACTTCACGCCTTTGGGCACGGCGCGGGACCAGCGGAACCGCACCCATCCCACCTTCGGAACGCGCACCTCGCCGACGTGCCGGGACAGGCGGCGCACCTCGCCGGGCTTAACAGCGACGATCCGGAATCCCTCGTCCCGCCCGGCCTTGCGCCACGACGGCCGTCCGGCCGAGTTCTGCGGGTCGAAGAACGCGGCCATCGCCTGGGCGAAATCCCGCAAGGCTTGCTGCTGCACCATCTGGGAGCCTTCCCGCAGCCAGTCGTGCTCGGCGCGGGCAGCAGTGAGCTGCCGGCACTGCTCCAGGTAGCCAGGTGCGCTCTTGCGACCCGGCTGCCAGTGCGCATGCTGCTCGACGGCCAGGTTCCACACGTACCGGGCGTGGCCACAGTGGTCCCGCAGCGCCGCTTGTTGGACTGGCGCGGGGAGCAGTCGGTACCGGGACATGCGAACATACTAGCGAATACTGCTGACGTTTTCGGGGAGGTGAAGCGGCGTGTCTTGCGCGCCTGAGGGCCAGCGTATACACGCCGCGCCTCCGATGACAGGGCCGCCCGAAGCGGGCAGCCCGGGAAAGGGCGGCCGATGAAGGGACGAGTGGCCGGGGCGCCGATCTCCTGGGGAGTCTGCGAGGTACCCGGCGGCAGCGCGACGAACGTCGCGGTGGCGGCGGCCCGGCACGGCCGCAGGTCGGCGGTCATCACGCGGACCGGCGCGGACCCGTTCGGTCGGTACGTGCACCGCGCCCTGGGCGAGTTCGGCGTGGACGACGTGTTCGTCACCGCGGTGCCTGACCTGCCCACCCCGGTGACGTTCTGCGAGATATTCCCGCCCGACGACTTCCCGATCTGGTTCTACCGGTACCCCAAGGCGCCCGACCTGGAGATCAAGCCGGAGGAGATCCCGGCGGCCGAGGTCAGCGCGGCCCGGCTGTTCTGGGCCACGGTGACCGGGCTGTGCGCCGAGCCCAGCCGCGCGGCCCACTTCGCGGCCTGGCAGGCCCGCGGCCGGGCGCCGCTGACCGTGCTCGACCTGGACTACCGGCCGGTGTTCTGGGCCTCGCGGGAACAGGCCCGCGAGCAGGTCCAGGCCGCGCTCCCCCACGTCACGGTGGCCGTGGGCAACCTGGATGAGGTCGACACCGCGGTCGGCATCAGGGACGCGCGGGCCGCGGCCGCGGCGCTGCTCGAGGCGGGCGTGGAACTGGCCGTGGTCAAGCGAGGCCCGGACGGCGTGTACGCCCGTACCAGGGACGAGGAGGTGGAAGTGCCTCCGATCAGGGTCGAGGTGGTCAACGGGATCGGCGCCGGCGACGGGTTCGGCGGCGCCCTGTGCCACGGGCTGCTGGCCGGCTGGCCCCTGGCCCGGGTTCTCCGCTTCGCCAACGCGGCCGGGGCGATCGTGACCACCCGGCTGGAATGCTCCTCAGCGATGCCGACCACTGCCGAGGTGGAGAGCTTCCTGCAGATGTCGTATCCGTGAGCCCAACTTGGAGGAACTGCGTGAGCGCCGATAATGGGGCCGTGAACTGGCATTTCCCGGCCGGGAGCACGGCCGGCGGACGGGAGGTCGTGCGCATCACGCCCGAGGTGGCCCGCTGGGGGTACAGCGGCCTGCGGGTGCTGGAGCTGGCCGCGGGAGAGGTCGAGCTGGGCGACACCGGCGGGGACGAGATGATCGTGCTGCCGCTGACCGGCGCGTGCACCGTCGACACCGACGCGGGCGGCGCGGATCTGGCCGGCCGCGCCGACGTGTTCGCCGCGATCACCGACTGCGCCTACGTGCCCCGGGATACCGCCTACCGGATCAGCACGCCGATTGGCGGCCGGTTCGCGCTGGCCAGCGCCCGGTCCCAGGCGGAGGGACTGCCGTTCCGGCACGTGAGAGCGGACGAGGTCAAGGTGGAGCTGCGCGGGGCCGGGTCCTGCTCGCGGCGGGTCAACAACTTCGGCACCCCGGACGTGCTGGAAGCTGACCGCCTGATCGCCTGCGAGGTGGTCACCCCGGCCGGGAACTGGTCATCGTTCCCGCCGCACAAGCACGATACGGAACGGCCAGGGGAATCGGTCCTGGAGGAGATCTACTACTTCGAGGTGGCCGACGGCCCATCCGGACCTGGCCTGGCTTACCAGCGCGTGTACGGCACGGCGGAACGGCCGGCCGACGTGCTGGCCGAGGTGCGCAGCGGGGACGTGGTGATCATCCCGCACGGCTGGCACGGGCCGTCGATGGCCGTGCCCGGCTACGACCTGTACTACCTGAACGTGATGGCCGGCCCGGCAGGCGGGAATGGCTGATCTGCGACGATCCGGCGCACTCGTGGGTGCGGGAGCAGTGGAAGGACCAGCCGGTCGATCCCCGAGTGACCACGTGGAGCATGCCTTGACGACCATCCGGCTGACGGTGGGGCAGGCCGTGGTGCGGTTCCTGGCCGCGCAGCGCAGCGAGCGGGACGGCACACGGCACCGGCTCATCGAGGGCTGCTTCGGCATCTTCGGGCACGGCAACGTGGCCGGCCTCGGCCAGGGCCTGCTGGAGGCCGAGCTCTCCGCCGAGCCCGGCCTGCGTTACTGGCAGGGACGCAACGAGCAGGCCATGGTGCACGCGGCCGCCGCGTTCGCCCGGACCAGGAACCGGATGTCCGCGCTGGCCTGCACGTCCTCGGTCGGGCCCGGCGCGACCAACATGGTGACCGGGGCCGCGCTGGCCACCATCAACCGGCTGCCGGTGCTGCTGCTGCCGGGCGACACCTTCGCCACCCGGGTGGCCGACCCCGTGCTGCAGCAGCTCGAGCTGCCCGCCGCGCAGGACATCAGCGTCAATGACGCGTTCCGGCCCGTGTCACGGTTCTTCGACCGCATCTGGCGCCCTGAGCAGCTGCCCTCGGCGCTGCTGGCCGCCATGCGGGCACTGACCGACCCGGCCGAGACCGGGGCGGTGACCCTGGCGCTGCCGCAGGACGTGCAGGCAGAGGCGCACGACTGGCCCGAGGAGCTGTTCCGCGAGCGGATCTGGCCCGTCCCCCGGACTCCCCCGGACCAGGCCGCCCTGGCCCGGGCGGCGCAGGTCATCCGTTCCGCCCGGCGGCCGCTCATCGTGGCCGGCGGCGGGGTCATCTACTCCGAGGCCACCGCGGCATTGCAGTCGTTCGCCGGCACGTTCGGCATACCGGTCGGCCAGACGCAGGCCGGCAAGGGTTCGATGCGCTCCGACGACCCGCTGTGCGTGGGCGCGATCGGCGCGACCGGGACCCCCGCAGCCAACGAGCTGGCCGCCCGCGCCAACGTCGTCATCGGCATCGGAACCAGGTGGAGCGACTTCACCACCGCCTCCCGCACCGTCTTCGCTGAGCCCGGGGTGCGGTTCGTCAACATCAACGTGGCCGCGTTCGACGCGGCCAAGCAGTCCGGCGCCGCGGTCGTGGCCGACGCCCGGGCGGCGCTCGAAGCCCTGGCCGGGGCGCTGGCCGGCTGGTTGGCCGACCCGGCCGTCCGGACCCGGGCCGCCGAGCTGGCCGGGCGCTGGCAGGCCACGGTGGAGGCCGCCTACACCACCAGGCACCAGCCGCTGCCCGCCCAGGCGGAGGTCATCGGGGTAGCCAACGAGGTGTCGCAGGAGCGGGACGTGGTGCTGTGCGCCGCGGGCTCGATGCCGGGAGACCTGCACAAGCTGTGGCGCACCCGCGATCCGGGCGGCTACCACGTCGAGTACGGCTACTCGTGCATGGGCTACGAGATCGCGGGCGGTCTTGGGGCCAAGCTGGCGGCACCGGACCGCGAGGTCTTCGTGATGGTCGGCGACGGCTCGTACCTGATGATGGCCAGCGAGCTGGTCACCGCCGTGCAGGAAGGGATCAAGCTCGTCGTGGTGTGCGTGGACAACCACGGGTTCGCCTCGATCGGGAACCTGTCGGAGTCCGTCGGCTCGCAGCGGTTCGGCACCAGCTACCGGTTCCGCGGGCCGGACGGCCGCCTGGACGGCCGGTTCCTGCCGGTCGACCTGGCAGCCAACGCCGCCAGCCTCGGCGTGGACGTGCTGCGCGCACAGACCATCGAGGAATTCCGGGCAGCGCTGGTCAAGGCGCGGGCCGCGGACCGGATCACCATGGTGTGCATCGAGACCGACCCGCTGCTGGGCGCGCCGTCCAGCGAGGCGTGGTGGGACGTGCCGGTGGCCGAGGTGGCCGCGCTGGAGACCACCCGCGAGGCCCGGGCGGCCTACGAGAAGGCCAAGGAGCGGCAGCGGCCCTACCTGTTACGCCGGACCCGGATCGAGTCCTGGCTGCGGCTGCGCTCCGGCCCGGGGGCGGCCGCCGCCTTGTCCCACAGCAGCGACTCGAGCGGGCCGTTGAAGAAGTGACCCCGCGGGCAGCGGATCCTGGCGCTCTCCAGCGGCCCGTCGGTCGAGTTGACCGTGTACCGGCCCTCCACCGACGCCGGCAGCCCGCACCGGGCCGCGCCCGTGCGGTCCATGTACGCCGGGCAGTCCAGGAACATCACGCTGGCATCCATCGGAAACCCCCGTCCCGTTGTTCGTTGCATCCCTTCAGAATCGGAGGGCGGGACCCCGGCGCTGATACAGCACCGGGGGTGTGGAATGGAGCGCGAGTTATGCGGGACGCTGTCGCGGCCTGTCGGCCGTGTCTGGCTGTCAGCATTTCAGTATGTCCATAGGTATTGACAATCTCTTGTCCTGGCCTGACCATGGGGTCAGCCTGAGGAGCCGCCTGAGCTGGTAGAGCCAGCCGGTGGTGGGCCTGCACGGGCACATCCACGAGTCCCGGGGGGCGCAGAAGATCGGCCGGACGCTGTGCGTCAACCCGGGCAGCGACTACTCCTCCGGGGTGCTGCGCGGCGCCGTAATCGACATCGCGCAGGACGGGGGCTGTCTCGACTTCCTGCTGACCACGGGATGAGCGGCGACCAGCTGCCTGGAGGCCGAGCCGAAGACCATGAAGTGGCGGTTGCGCAGCCAGGTCGGCGACAAGGTGCGCTGGTACCAGCAGCCGGAAGAAGAGGACGGAAGCAGGCCATGACCGGAGGCCGTCGTGTTCGCTGACCGGCTGGCCAAGGTCATCGAGACGCGCGCGCGGCACCCGGAGCTGGTGGCGGAGACGGCGGCCAGGCGGCCGCGGCCGCCCTGGGCTCCGGCGCTGCTCGGCCCCGGCGGCACCCTGGTGCTGATCGCCGCCGATCATCCGGCGCGCGGCTCGCTGCGGGCCGGGCGGCTGCAGGTGGCCATGGCCGATCGCACTAGCCTGCTCGAGCGGCTGTGCGTGGCGCTGGCCCGGCCCGGGGTCGACGGCGTGCTCGGCACCGCTGACGTGCTCGAGGACCTGCTGCTGCTTGGCGCGCTGGACGGCAAGGTCGTGATCGGCTCGATGAACCGGGGCGGCCTGGCCGACACGGTCTTCGAGATCGACGACCGGTTCACCGGCTACGACGCGGCCGCGATCGCCCGGATGGGGTTCGACGGCGGCAAGATGCTGATGCGCATCGACCCTGATGACCCGGCGTCGGCGGCCACCCTGCAGGCGTGCGCGCACGCCGTGACCGACCTGGCCTCCCGGCGGCTGATCGCGATGATCGAGCCGTTCATCTCGCACCGGGCCGACGGCCGGGTCCGCAACGACCTGTCCTCCGAGGCGATGATGCGGGCCATCGCCGTGGCCTCGGGCCTGGGCACCACGTCGGCCTACAGCTGGCTGAAGGTCCCGGTGGTGCCGGACATGGAGCGGGTCATGGCGGCGTCCACGCTGCCGGCCCTGCTGCTGGGCGGGGAGGTGCCTGACGATCCCGAGTCCGCGTACGCGGGCTGGCGCAAGGCGCTGCGGCTGCCGAACGTCAAGGGCCTGGTAGCCGGCCGCTCTCTGCTGTACCCGGCCGACGACGACGTGGCTGCCGCGGTGGACACCGCCGTCAGCCTGCTGTGACCATGGCGTACCGTCGGGAGAATGGTCATGAGGCCGGCTGGCCGGCGGGCAGCCGGACGCCGAAGCCGGTGGCGGCCAGCTTGAGCAGGACCGGGCCGGGCGCCTGCAGGGCCGTGACCTTGGCCGCGCTCAGCTCCTCGAGCTGGGCCAGGACCGTCTGGTAGGCTTCCGGGCCCTGGCGCCGGGCGCGGCTGAGCGCGACGGCGTTGGCCCATACCTTCTCCCGGGCCTCGCGCAGGAAGCGCTGGGTGCCGAGCCGGTTGAACGGCCGCAGCAGCCGGTCGAGCAGGCTGCCCGGCCCGGAGATGCTGGTCAGCTCGTCATCCTCGGCCGCGACCCGGGCGGCCAGGACCTGGTCGATGGCCCGGTGGTCGGCTTCCCGGCAGGCCATCACCGCCGGGTCGTCGAACTCCCGGTCGGTGATCACCGCCAGCAGGGCCTGGGGCAGGTCGTAGTTGATGTGGGCGTTCATGCCGAGCAGCACGTGCCGCAGGGCAGGCAGTCCGGCCGGGGCGCGGAAGGCGATGTCCCAGGGCTGCGACGGGCGGCGGCCGGCCAGCGCGTCGGCCAAGGCGTCGAGGTACAGGTCCGCGAACACGACGTCCCAGCGTTCCACCCAATCCGGGTCGATAAATCCGCCGCAATTGAGCTCGGCGGCCACCGCGACCGTGGTCCGCTGGTAGGTGGCGTGGAAATACCGCCGCTGGTCCCCAGCGGCCTGCAGCGGCTCGAGCATCGCCGCCATCCGGCCGATCAGCTCCTCGATCACCCGGCCATTATCGCCGCGGCCTAGGCTGCTGTCATGGCAGCCAGAGCCCGCCAGGCCCGGGTCGCGGACGTCCACGAGCTGGCCATGGCCATGCCGCACGTCACCGTCTGGCAGGGACCGAGCGGCAATCCGGTCTACCAGGTGGGCGGCAAGTCCTTCGTCTTCTTCCGCACCCCCCGGCCGGACGCCGCCGATCCAGGCACCGGGGAGCGCTACCCGGACGTGATCATGTTCTGGGTCGGCTCCGAGGCAGACAAGCAGGCCCTGGTGCAGGACGAGCTCTCGCCGTTCTTCACCACCCCGCACTTCGACGGCCATCCGTCGGTGCTGATCCGCGGCAGCCGGATCGGCGAGCTAACGCTGCAGGAGCTGACCGAGGTGGTCCAGGACGCCTGGCTGGCCCAGGCGTCGGCCCGGCGGGCCGCGACCTGGCTCAGCGAGCACTCCCCCGGATAACACGGGCCCGGATAACACGGGCCCGGATAACACGGGCCCGGATAACACGGGCCCGGATAACACGGGCCCGGATAACACGGATCCGGATAACACGGATCCGGATAACACGGATCAGCCGGAGACGGCTGGGACGGGCTCGTCAGGCGTGCCCCACGACGAGGAAGCCGCCGAGGCGGGCACGACCGACGCCGTCCCGGGGTTCAGGTCGCGGTTGACGACCCAGGCGACGGCCTGAACGGTGTCGATCCCGTAGGTCATGGTCGGGTTGTCTTGGGTCAGCACCACGATGCTGTAACCGCCGCCGCGGCCGGTGAAGCAGCCGATGCTGTTGATCCGCCAGCCGTGCGGGTACAGCGGCAGCCAGCCGTTCTTGACGTGCACGGTGAGGCTGCGCGGCGCGCCGACCGGGACACCCCACCGCTGGGAGGGGATGACCCGGGCCATCAGGCCGAGCGCGTAGTCGCGTGCGGCAGTGTCGAGCACGGCGTTCTGGTTCAGCAGCAGCCGCAGCAGGAGTACCTCGTCGTAGGCGGTGATCTGGGTCAGCCCCCAGTAGGGGCCGGCGCCCAGGTAGGTCCGGTTCATCTTGGCCAGGCCCAGGAAGTGCTGGATATACCGGTGGCCCAGCTCATCCCACAGCGCGGAGGCGGCGTCGTTGTCCGACTCGGTTATCATCGCCGTGGCCAGGGCGGCCTCGGTCCTGGTCAGGTGGCGGTGCTGATCCTCCGCGAGGCGGAGCAGGGCGCCCAGGATGATCACCTTGACCACGCTGGCGGAGTCGAAGTGCGCCGAGCTGTCCAGCCAGCACTGCACGTCCTGGCCGGGATCATCGACCCCGACCGCGACGGTGGAGACCCGGCCGCGCAGCGCCCGGTCGATGTCGCGGGCCAGCCGGGCGGCCAGCGCCGGATGGGCCGGTGACCGGCAGCTGGCCGAGGGGGACGAGGGGGTCATGGGTGTCGCGGCGGTGCTGGCCGCGGCGCTGGCTGGCTGGCTGAGCAGCGGGACCGGCACCGAGGCCAGGAGGACCGCCGTGACGATGCCGGCCAGGCCGCGGCTGAACTTCATCGTGATCCTCCCCGTTACAGCTACGGGAGCTGTCAACCTCATGATGAACGCGGTCGGCTTGGTCGTCCAGGACACCGTGACCCGCCGGGCGCATAATCTTTTCACGACGCAGCCGCGCCGAGCGATCCCGGAGAGGCGATGCCGGTCAAACCACTGGAGCCTGGCGACCCCGAGCGGCTGGGCCGCTTCGAGCTGCTCGGGCGGCTCGGCGAGGGCGGCCAGGGCATCGTCTATCTCGGCCGCGGCACCGGGCCGGGGGAAGATCGGGTAGCGGTCAAGGTGCTGCGGTCCAGCGTCGACGCCATGGTTCTGGAGCGGCTGGCCCGCGAGCTTGACGCGGTGCACCAGGTCCAGCCGTTCGTCACGGCCGGCGTCATCGAGGCGTCCGCCGAGGGCGACCGGCGCTACATCGTCAGCGAGTTCGTGGACGGCCCGTCGCTGCAGGACCGGGTCCGCGAACGGGGCCCGCTGCCCGAGCACGACCTGCAGCGGCTGGCGGTGGGGACGGCCACCGCGCTGACCGCGATCCACGGCGCCGGGGTGGTGCACCGCGACTTCAAGCCGGCCAACGTGCTGCTCGGCCCGGACGGCCCCCGGGTGGTCGACTTCGGCATCGCCCGCCTCATCGACGCCTCGACCATCACCAGCGGGCTGATCGGCACCCCGTCCTTCATCGCGCCCGAGCAGCTGACCGGCGCCCGGCCGACCAGCGCCGTGGACATCTTCGCCTGGGCGGTGACGATGATCTTCGCCGCCACCGGCCGGCTGGCGTTCGGCGGCGACTCGGTGATGGCCGTCATGATGCGCATCATGAACGAGGTGCCCGACGTCACCGGCGTGCCGGACTCGCTGCGGCCGGTCATCATAGAGTGCCTGGACAAGGATCCGGCCCGGCGGCCGAAGGCCCGCGACATCATGCTCCGCCTGGTCGACCCGTCCGCGCCCTACCCGCAGCAGACCCTGCTCACCCCGGCGAGCCCGGGGGTCCTGGGGTCCCCGGCAGGCCAGGGAGCCCCGGCCTTCCCCGTCGACAGCGTGCCCTTCGCCAGCCGGCCCACCCACCCCAGCTCGCCGTCCGGCCCGGCCCCGGGGGCGGGCGCGGCGGGGCCGGCGGCCTTTGACCCCCGGACCGGCCCGGTGCCCGAGCTGCCCGGGTCCACGCTGGCCGGCCAAGGGGTCCCGGCCGTCCCGCCGCCCAAGGGGTCCCGGCGGTCCCGGCGCGGTCTGGCCCTGGCCGCCGGCAGCGCCGCAGCGGTGGTCGTCCTGGCCGTGGTGGGCGTCCTGCTGCTCAACCGGGGGCCCGCATCGAACCCTCCGAGCGGCACCTCGAGCAGCTCCCCGCCGGCCTCGGCCGGCAGCACGCCGCCCGCCAGTTCGCCGCCCGCCACGGTCCAGGCCGCCGGGTCCGCCATCCCGGCCGCCTTCGCGGGCACCTGGAACGGCACGGCGACCCTGGCCGCCATCGGCGCTCCGGGCTTCGGGTTCAAGAACGCCATCACGTTCACGATGACGACAGGCGGGACGACGGCGCACGAGAACGAGGCAGGCGGCTGCGTCAACACGCTTACCCTGACTAGCACCACGGCGACGGTGCTCACGTTCAGCGAGCCCCAGGCCGGCGGGTGCGTGGCCGGGACCGTGACGTTCACCCGCCAGGGCGCCGCCCTGGCCTACCGCTGGACGGATAACGTCGAGCAGGAGACCGCCACGCTGCGCAAGAGCTGAGGCGGGGCGAGCAGCCCGGCCCGTTCGGCATAAAAGACCTTCAGGGCTGGCCGGGCAGGGTCAGCCGCGCAGGGATCAGCCGGCCAGCGGCTCGTGCCTGGGGAAGGTCGTGGTGAAGGCGTACCGGGAGGCCCGGTACAGGTGCCGGGCGAACTCGACCGGCCGGCCTGGTCGTAGGCGATGCGCTCCATGGTCAGCAGCGCGGTGCCGCGGGTCTCGTTCAGCATCCGGGCCTCGGCCAGCGAGGCGTTCTTAGCGCACATGCGCTGGGTGGCCGTGTACAGCCCGACGCCGGAGGCGCGCAGCAGCTCGTACAGGCCGTGCTGCTCCAGCATCTCGACGTTCAGCTGGACCAGTCCGGCCGGAAGGTAGTTGTGCATCAGGGCCATGGGCTCGCCGTCGGCCAGCCGGATCCGCTCCAGGGACATCACCAGCGCCCGCTCGGGCAGCTTCAGCGCCTCGGCGACCTGGTCGGTGGCGTGGCTGACCTCGGCCTTGAGCACCCGGGTAGCAGGGGTACGGCCGCTGGCCGCCAGGTCGTCATACAGGCTGGTCAGCTCGACGTTGCGGTCGATCCGCTCATTGGCTACCAGGGTGCCCGCGCCGCGCTTGCGGACCACCAGGCCCTTGTTGGCCAGGTAGAGGAAGGCCGCGCGCACGGTCGGCCGCGACAGGCCCAGCATCTCAGCCAGCTGCACCTCGTTCTCCAGGCGCGCGCCCACCTTGAGCGCGCCGGACCTGATGGCCGACTCGAAGTGCTGGGCGAGCTGGAAGTACAGCGGAACCGGACTGGTCCGGTCGATGGTGATGGGGCCACTGGTGGTGGCCTCGAGTGCTGGCATCCTTGTCATCCCGGCGGGTCACTAGACACATTTGTTTGAACATTTTAACCACTGCAGAGCTGGTTACCGCGCGCGGGGCCGCTTTTCCATTTTGTCCTGACATACTCACAGACTCTTGACAGGTCATAACGGGCCGGGACAAGATCAGCTATCGCAACCGTTGGGGAGGCTGAGCGCGCATGACGGCCGGGAGTACCCTGCGGATCGGCGTGGCGCTCGAGGCCTTCTTGGACTGGCCGCTCGAGCAGGTCATGCCGTGGCTGCGGGAGAACGCCCCCGAGGTGACCGAGCTCGAGATCGGGGCCGGCGGTTACGCGCCCCATCCGCACTGCGATGTGGCCGCCCTGCTGGCCAGCGGCCAGGCCCGGTCGGAGTGGCTGACCGGCCTGGCCAGGCACGGGCTGCGGGTCGACGCGCTGAACGCCTGGGGTAACCCGCTGCATCCCGACCGCGACCTGGCCCGGCAGCACGACCGGGCGCTGCGTGAGGCCATCCGGCTGGCCGCGCTGCTCGGCGTGGACCGGGTGGTGGCGCTGGCCGGCTGCCCGGGCGGTGCGCCGGGCGACCAGGTGCCGCACTTCGGCGCGGGCGGCTGGCTGCCCTACCTGGAGGGCATCTACCAGCGGCAGTGGGAAGAGCAGATCGCGCCGTACTGGTCGGGGCTGGCCGAGTTCGCCGCGGCCGAGAGCCCGCAGCTGCGGGTCTGCCTGGAGCTGCACCCGGGGACGTGCGCGTTCAACGTGGAGACGTTCGGCCGGGTGGCCGCGCTGGGGCCGTCGCTGGCCGCCAACCTCGATCCCAGCCACTTCTTCTGGATGGGCATGGACGGCCACAAGGTGGCCGCCGTGCTGGGCGACCGGGTGGCGCATGTGCACGGCAAAGACACCGTCTTCCACGCCGAGCAGATGGCTCTCAACGGCCTGCTCGACCGGCGCTGGCCTGAGCCGGCCGCCGAGATGCCGTGGACCTTCGCGGTGCCCGGTCGGGGCCACGACCTGGCCTGGTGGGCGGGCCTGGTCCGCGCCCTTGACGGCTCGGCGGCGCGGGTCATCTCGATCGAGCACGAGGACCCGTTCGTGCCCGCCACGGCCGGGGTGCCCGAGGCCGCGCGGCTGCTGCGGGCCGCCATCGAGGACGCCGCGAACGTCCCGGACGTCGCGCTGGAGCCGACGTGAGGGTCCGGGTCGGGCTGGTCGGGACGGGCGTCATCGCCCAGGTCATGCACCTGCACTACCTGGCCGAACTGGCCGACAGGTTCGAGGTGGCGGCGGTGTGCGACCTGGACGGCGACAGCGCCCGGGCCTGCGCCGGGCGGTACGGCATCCCTGCCGTGTACACCGACTGGCGCGAGCTGGTCGGCCATCCGCTCGATGCCGTGCTGGTGCTGACCTCGGGCAGCCACGCGCCCATGGCCGAGGCGGCGGCCCGGGCCGGGCGGCACGTGTTCGCGGAGAAGCCGATGTGCTTTTCCGCCGCCGAGGGCCGGGCCATGGTCGCGGCCGCCGAGCAGGCCGGCGTGGTGCTGATGACCGGGTACCCGAAACGGTACGACCCGGCGTTCGCGCGGATGCGGGAGGAGACGGCCCGGCTGGACGGCGCCCGGCTGCTGCGGGTGACCACCTTCGAGTCGCCGCTGCGGCCCTACATCGGGCACTACCCGCTGCTCCCCCGGGCCCCGCTGCCGGCCGAGACCGCGGCAGGCCTGCGGGCCGACAGCGACGAGCGGATCAGGGCCGCGACCGGCACTGCCACCGGCCTGGAGCGGCAGGTCTACGAGATGGTGCTGCTCGACACGCTGGTGCACGAGCTGAACACGGTCCGCGGCCTGCTGGGCGAGCCGACCCGGCTGGAGTACGCCGGCCTGGCCCTGGACCAGGTCACGGTCATGCTCCGGTTCGGTGGCCTGCCGGTGGCCATCCACTGGATCGACCTGCCGGGCATCGCCAGGTACGGGATGGAGTTCGCGCTGTACGCCCCGGACCGGCGGCTGCGGCTGACGTTCCCCTCGCCGTTCCTGCGCAACGAGCCGGCCATGCTGGAGATCGAGGGCGGCGACGGGTCGAGCCGGTCCTGGCGGACCGAGGAGACCACGGGCTACGAGAGCGGGTTCAAGCGCGAGCTCGAGGCGTTCCACGAGGCCATCGTCACCGGCAGGCCGCCGGAGACGGGCGGCGCGGACGGCCTGCGGGACGTGCTGCTGTGCCAGGCCATCATCGACTGCCACCACCGGGGCATGCCGGTGGACGACCCAACAAGCTAAGGACAGCCGGATGAGCGAGGAGAACGGCGCGCGGCCGATCGCGGTGGCCAATGCCCCGGTCAGCTACGGGGCCTTCGAGCTGACCGTGGGCCATGATCCGAACGTGCCGGATGGCACCACGGTCCTGGACCAGGTGGCCGCGGCGGGCTACGACGGCATCGACCTCGGCCCGGTCGGCTACCTGGGCAGCAACGAGCGGCTCGGCGAGCTGCTGGCCGAGCGCGGCCTGGGCCTGGCGGGCGCCTACGTGGAGCTGCCCTATGCCGATCCGGACGCGCTGGAGCGGGCGCTGCCCGAGCTCGACGCCATCCTGGCCACCTTCGACGCGGTGCGGCCCTACCTGCCGGGCCCGCCGCCGCGGCCGACCCTGGCCGAGGCGGGCAGCGCGGCCCGGCGCAGCAGGCCGGGCCGTTCGGTGCGGGACCCCGCGCTCGGGTTCGACGCCGACGCCTGGCGCCGTTTCGCGGCGGGCCTGGCCCGGGTCATCGGCCGCTGCCGCGACCGCGGCTACGAGCCGACGTTCCACCCGGAAACCGGGACCAACGTCGAGGCGCCGTGGGAGATCGAGCGGGTGCTCGAGGTGTCCGACGTCGGGCTGTGCCTGGAGACCGGGCACATGCTGCTCGGCGGCGGCGACCCGGTGGCCATGCTGGCGGACCTGGGTGACCGGGTCAACCACGTACACCTCAAGGACGCCCGGCGGGCGGTCATGAACCAGATCATCACCGACGAGGCGCCGGTGACCGAGATCTGGACCCGGGAGGCGTTCTGCGCGCTGGGCGGCGGTGACCTGGACGCGGACGCCGTGCTCGACGGGCTGCGGCGGATGTCGTTCGGCGGCTGGCTGGTGGTCGAGCAGGACATCCTGCCGCGCAGCGCGGAGCGTTTCGCCCGGGCCGCGGCCGAGCAGCAGCATAACCGCGAGTTCCTCGCCGCGCGGGGGCTGTGAGGGTGGCCGCGTTCCGGCTGGGACTGATCGGCGCGGGCCGGATGGGCCGCACCCACCTGCGGGCCCTGGCCGGCTCGCGGCAGGTGGCGGTCACAGCCATCGCGGAGATGTCGGAAGCGGCCCGGGACGCGGTCTCGGCGCCCGGCGTGTCGCTTTTCGAGAGCCCTGCTTCGATGCTGGACGTTGCTGAGCTGGACGGGGTGCTGATCGCCGCCCCGACCGACCAGCACGGCGCGATCATCGCCGAGGTGGCCGCGCGCGGGGTGCCCATCCTGTGCGAGAAGCCGTGCGGGCTGACGGCGGCCGCGGCCCGGGCGTCGGCCGACGTGGCCGCGGCGGCGGAGGTGCCGCTGCAGGTGGCGTACTGGCGCCGGTTCGTGCCGGGCCTGCGGCAGCTGCACGACCGGATCGCCAACGGCTCGCTGGGCGTTATCCACCTGGTCACCTGCTACCAGTGGGACGAGCGGCCGCCGTCACCCCTCTTCCGCGCGCACAGCGGCGGGATCGCGATCGACATGGGCGTGCACGAGTTCGACCAGCTGCGCTGGCTGACCGGCCAGGACATCGCCAGCCTGGCCGCGGTCGCGTCCGGCGCGGCGCCGGACGGGATCGCCGACGTGGACGGCGCGCAGGTCATCCTGACGCTGTCCGGCGGCGCCACCGGGTTCGTCTCACTGGGCCGCTACTACCCGCTGGGCGACATCGTGTGGGCCGAGGCGTTCGGCACCCGCGGCAGCGAGCGCTGCGACGTCATCGACCCGGCCGAGGGCGAGGTGGCCCAGCTGGAGGCGCTGCGGCGGCAGGCGGAGAGCTTCGCCTTGTTCGCTCTTGGCGGGCCCTGCGAGGGCGCCACGGCCGACGACGCGGTCGCGGCGCTGACCGCGGCCGAGCAGGTCACCACGGCGATACCGGCGCTGTCGTCGGGCCGGGCGGACGTGAGTGCCGACCTGCCGCCCAGCTACCGGCACCGGCCGGGCGGATGACCGCCGCGACGCCGCGGGCCGCCGCCGGAGCCGGGGCGATGCCGGGTGCCGCCGGAGCCGGGCCGGTGCTGCGGGTGGGGATCGTGGGCTACGGGCTGATGGGCAAGGCGCACTGCTACGGCTACCGGGTGGCGCCGATGCTGCGTACCCTGCCGGTGACGCCGGTGGTCACGGTGATGTCCGGGCGGGACGCGGGAGCGGTGGCGGCCGCGGCGGCCGCGTACGGCGTGCCCGATACCGTCACCGACTGGCGGGAGCTGGTCGCGCGGGACGACCTGGACGTGGTGGACATCTGCACGCCGCCCGGCACCCACGCCCAGGTCGCGGCGGAGGCCGCGGCGGCAGGCAAGGCCGTGCTGTGCGAGAAGCCGCTGGCCACCTCCTACCGGGAGGCGGCCGCGGCGCTGGCCGCGGTGAGGAGGGCCGGGGTGCTCAACGCGGTCGGCTTCAACTACCGGCGGCTGCCGGCGCTGGCGCTGATGATGCGCATGATCGCCGAGGGCGCCGTCGGGGAGGTTCGGCTATGGCGGGCCACCTGGCTGTCGGATGAGTTCACCGACCCGGCCACCCCGCACGACTGGCGTTTCGACCGGGCCATGGGCGGGACCACGATCAGCGACCTCGGCTGCCACCTGATCAACCTGGCGCTGAGCATGGCCGGGCCGGTCGAGTCGGCCTGCGCGCAGGCGGAGACGTTCATCAGGCAGCGGCCGGGGGCCGGCGGCGGCCAGGTCCCGGTGACCGTGGACGACGCGGCCAGCGCCCTGCTGCGGTTCGAGTCTGGCGCGCTGGGCAGCTTCGAGGTGGCCCGGGCCGCCGTCCGCCGGCCCTGCGACTTCACCGTCGAGGTCAACGGCAGCCGCGGCACGCTGATGTTCGACTACGCGCGGCTGAACGAGCTGTGGTACGCCGGTGCCGACGACGACGTGCGGCTGTACGGGATGCGGCGGATCCGGGCCGAGCATCCCTCGCACCCGTACGCGGCCCAGTGGTGGCCGATCGGCCAGGGCGTCGGGTACGGCTCGTCATTTGCCAACCAGGCCGCGGACCTGCTGGCGGGCTGGCCTGACACGCCGTGGACCCCCGGCTTCGCCGAGGGCGCGGCGGCGCAGGCGGTGTGCGAGGCGATGGAGATCTCGGCCGCTTCGGGCCGCTGGGTGAAGGTGAGCGAGGTGCTGGCCAGCGCGCCGTAACCTGGGCTTCCCGGCTTGGCGTACGATGTCTGAGCTATCGCGGCGGCGGAGGGGAGCGTGCGAGGTGACAGGCGGTAAGGTGCTTGCTCAGCTGGCCGTGCAGCGCGGCACGGTCTACGACATCGGCCGCTTCACGCCCGCCCGGTTCGCCGGCGGCGGCGTGGCAGTCGGCCCGCTGGCTGGAGGGGTGGCGTCATGAACATATCGCTGGCGGAGCGGCTGCGGGCCGGCACGGTGCTGGGGGCCGAGGGCTACGTGTTCGAGCTGGAACGGCGCGGCTACATCAAGGCCGGGCCGTTCGTGCCCGAGGTGGTCTTGGACTTCCCTGACGCGGTGCGCGAGCTGCACCGGGAGTTCCTGCGCGCGGGCGCGGACGTGATGGTGGCGCTCACCTACTACGCGCACCGGGAGAAGCTCCGGGATGTCGGCCGCGAGGGCGACCTGGAGGCCATGAACCGCTCGGCGGTGCGGATCGCCGGCGACGTGGCCCGCGAAGGCGGCGCCCTGGTGGCCGGGAATGTGTGCAACACCTGGGCCTACGACCCCGGTGACCCGGCTACCAGGCACACGGTCCGGGCCATGTACGCCGAGCAGCTGGGCTGGGCCGCCGAGGAAGGCGTCGACTTCGTCATCTCCGAAACGAACGACTACCTGGGCGAGGCGCTGATCGCGCTGGAGGTCATCGGCGAGCTGGGCCTGCCCGCGATGGTCACGCTGGCGCCGACCCAGCCCGGCCACACCCGCGACGGGTACGAGTACGCCGACGCGTGCCGCATCCTGGCCGCCGAGGGAGCGCAGGTCGTCGGGCTGAACTGCGACCGCGGGCCGGCCACGATAGTGCCGCTGATCAGCAAGATCCGGGACCTGGTCGACTGCGCGGTGGCGGTCCAGCCGGTGCCGTACCGCACCAGCGCGGCCGAGCCCACCATGCAGGCCCTGCGGTCCGCGCACGGCAAGCGGGCCTTCCCGGTCGCGCTCGACCCGTTCACCTGCACCCGCTTCGAGATGGCGCAGTTCGCGGTCCAGGCGCGCGAGCTCGGGGTGGACTACGTGGGCATCTGCTGCGGGGCCGGGCCGCATCACGTGCGGGCCATGGCCGAGGCGCTGGGCCGCGAGGTCCCGGCGAGCAAGTACTCGCCGTCGATGGAGCTGCACCCGATGTTCCGGTCCGAGATCTCGGCCAAGGACGCCGCCTTCCTGTCCAGCTGGAACGCCTGACGACAGCTGGCCGGCTGCAGCCGGTTCAGGCCGGTTCAGGCCGGTTGGCGACTGAGGTCTGCCGGTGGCGCATCCGGCCAGGGCCAAACCCGCGGCGACCAGGACGGCCGTCCCCCGAAGGTTCTTCATGCGCATCAGACGTCACGCGGGCCGACTTGGTTGCGTCCGGACCACGCGGGCTCCCAGCGTCGCTCGTCGGTCCTAGGCTGAGGGGATGATGCCCCGCCGATGGGAGGACCGCCGTGGACAGCGCTGAGCTGCGCGCCGTGCAGCAGCCGCTCAAGGACGCCTACCGGGAGGATCCGCAGCAGGCGGCCATCACCTTGCGTGCCCGCGGGCAGCTCGACGAGCAGTCCATCGCCTGCTCGGTGGACACCGGCCGGGCCCTGGCCGTGGCGGGCCTGCACCCGGCCACCGGCGGCGACGGCTTGCTGGTCTGCTCCGGGGACATGCTGCTGCAGGCGCTGGTGGCCTGCGCGGGAGTGACCCTGCGGGCCGTGGCCACCTCGCTGGAGATCGAAGTGGCCGGCGGAACCGTCACCGCCGAGGGCGACCTGGACTTCCGCGGGACGCTGGCGGTCAGCAAGGAGACGCCGGTCGGGTTCAGCTCGATCCGGCTGGCCTTCGACCTCGACACCGACGCCAGCGCGGAGCAGGTCCAGACGCTGATCAAGCTGACCGAGCGGTACTGCGTGGTCTACCAGACGCTGGCTCACCCAGCCCGGCTGTCCGTAACGGCCTAAGCCCCGTTTCATAAAGCCTTCGTGCCGCCGCTTGGCCATCGAAGCCGCAGTTGCCGCGTGACCGCCTCGCCGGGCCGGAGCCTCAGCCGTCACAGCAGCCACCACCCCCACACCAGCCGGAGGGACCGGTCCAGTTACTGCGGTGGATTCGGGTTTTGCGGTGGCTTACGGGTATCCCAGCACCCTAAATCAACCGCAAAACCTGGATCGGCCACATAACTGAGGCGGGTGGGTTTTTGGGTGGGATGGGACCGTCCGAAACGACTTATGAAACACTCCTTAGGTCCAGGCCGGGGCGTGCGGCCAGCGCACCGCCCAGGAGTCCCCGGCCAGGTGGCGGTGCAGGCGCAGCAGGGTCGAGCCGATTCCCGGGGCGCCCTGCATGTAGGTCGTCTCGGGCGGGAGATCCGGGTCGGCCCGCCGGTACTCGTAGTTCGACCACCGCATCCCTGACTCGTCGGTGATGGCCCGGCTCAGGATGTCGTCGACCAGGCGCACGGCGAAGGCCAGGTCCTCCGGCCGGCCCTCCAGGCGGTGCAGGTCGAGGAAGAACTCGGCCACGCCGGCCGAACCGCAGCACCGGGCCACGTTGTCCCAGAATCCGGGCTCTTTCCTGGCCGGGATGCCGCTGACCAGGTTGGCGCGGGCGGCACGGCGCAGCCAGGTCCGCCAGCTGGACGACCCGGTAGTCAGCTCGAGCTGGCGGAACAGCCAGCCGAGCCCGGGCGGCCCGTGGCACCAGCCCAGGGTGAACAGCTCGGTGCCGCCCGGATCGTGATGAAACGCCGCGCAGGTGTCCTGGCCGGTGCGGACCGTGGTCATGATCCACCCGGTCGCGGCCAGGCTGGCCTCGGCGAACCGCTGCTCGCCGGTGACCTGCGCCAGCCGGGCCAGGAAGAACCCGATGCCGGCCGCGCCGTGCGCGAAGTTCGGGAACCGGCGCCGGTCCCGGGGATGCTCGGCCTCCCAGGCTCGGCCCAGGGACCAGCGGATCCCGCCGGCCGCCGGCTCGGCCTGGGCCAGCAGCCAGTCCCCCGCGCCAACGGCCAGGTCCTGGGCGGCCGGCCCGAGGTAGGCCGGGCCCAGCGCCAGCATGACGCACCCGATGCCGGCCGTGCCCCACACCATCTCGGTCAGGTCGTGCCAGTGCGCCCCGTCATCGGTCCTGGAGGCCCTGGCCGCGACCGTCTCCAGCACCCGCCCGGCCAGGTCGCGGGCCTGCGTGTCGCCGGCCGCGACGGCCAGCTCATCGAGCACGACCGCCCAGCCGCCGACCCCGGTCAGCAGCCCGCACCCCGCCCACTGCTCGGCGGCCGGGCCGAGATGGTGCTCCATCCACCGGGCGCCGGCCCGTGCCGCCGCCAGCCAGCGCTCATCCCCGGTGGTCCGGAAGGCCTCGACGAAGAACAGAACCGGCGCCGCGGTCCCCCAGCCCAGGCCTGGTTCAACCGCAGCCGAGACGCCGGGCCGGACCGGCCAGGACCAGCCCTGCGAGCCTCGGTCGGCCACGGAAAGCAGCCACTGCCCGGTCCGCCCCGCGGCCGCGAGATAATCCACCCCAGCAGCCTAGGGCTATGCCCGCGTGCTACGCGGCGCCAGCGGCGCCCCGTGGTGACGGGCAGGACTGGCGGGCTGGAGAAACCACAGCCCGTTCGGTAGAAGTGCTCTTAAATCTCTTTCCCGAGCGGACGGTGGCGATTCATGCGGGCGGGCAGTCCAGCTCAGGCAGGTGCCGCCGCTGGCGGGGGTGCTGAGCTGGAGGGTGCCGCCGTTGCGTTCGGCGCGGCGGCGCATGCTGGCCAGGCCGCTGGATCTGGCGGGCGTGCCGAGGCCGCGGCCGTTGTCGGTGATGTCAAGGGTGATCAGCCTGTCCTGCAGGGCCAGGGAGATGCTGACCGCGGTGGCGCGGGCATGGCGGGCGCAGTTGGACAGCGCCTCGCGGGTGACGGCCAGGATGTCGTGGGTCAGCGCCTCGTCCGGGTCCGGGTCGAGGGTGCCAGAGAGCCTGATGCCGGCGGTGAAGCCGAGCTGCGGGGTATGCTCCTCGGTGATCTCGATGAGCCGGGCGTGCAGGCTGGCGGGGGCCTGGCTGGGCTGGTGAAGCCCGAAGATGCTGGTGCGGATCTTCCTGATGACCTCGTTGAGGGTGTCGGTATAGCCGTTGAGCAGTTCGGCGGTGGCCGGGTCGCTGCGGGCGGCGTGGCCCTGCAGGATCATGCCGAGGGCGAACAGTTCCTGGATGACATGGTCGTGCAGGTCGCCCGCGATGCGGTCGTGGTCTTCCACCCGGGCCAGCACGATCTGGTCGGCGCGGGCTTGGGCGAGTTCCATGGCCATGGCGGCGTGGGCGGCGAAGGAGGCGGCCATATCCAGGTCTGTCTCGGTGAATCCGGGGCGTGCGGCCGCCCGGCCAAGCAGCAGCGCGCCGCGGACCTGCTCGCCGACCGCCAGCGGGACGACGATCAGCGGGCCGGTATCGGCGCCGAGCGCGGCGGCTGCCGCCTGGAGGCGGCTGCCGGTGACGAGAGCGGGCTTGCCGGTGCTGATCGCCTGTCCGGCCAGCGAGTCAGCCAGCGGCGCTGTCTGGTTCATCAGTCCCGCGGCCAGCGGGCCGCTGGTGCCTGTCACGATCACCTGATCCGATTGATAGGGCACGGCCAGCGCGGCGAAGTCCGCGTCCGCGGCAGCCGCGGCGTGCCGGGTGATCAGCGCGTACAGCTGCTCCGCCTGGCCGGACAGCAGCAGGGGCACCAGCTGGGCGGAGGCATCCAGCCAGCGCCGGCGCTGCTCGGACTCGGCAAACCGCCGTGCGTTGGCGATCGCCGCCCCGGCGGTCGCGGCGAGCGCAATCGCCAGCTCCTCATCTTCCGCGGTGAAGTCGCCGCCTGCGGTGCGCTCGGTGAGATAAAGGTTGCCGAAGACTTCCTCGCCGATGCGGACCGGAACGCCGAGGAAACTGCCCATCGGCGGGTGTCCCGGCGGAAACCCCGCCGACGCCGGATGAGCGCTGAGATCGACGAGCCGGATCGGGACCGGCTCACTGGTCAGCAGGCCCAGGATTCCCCGGCCCCGGGGCAGGGCACCGATCCGGCCGACCAGCTCTTTGCCCATGCCGGCGTGCACGAACTGCTCCAGCTCCCCGTCGCGGCCGAGCACGCCGAGCGCCGCGTACCGGGCGCCGACAAGATCCCGGGCCGCGACGACGATCTGCCGCAGCACCACCGGCAGGCTCAGATCCCCGGCTACCAGGGCATTGGCGCGCAGCAGGCCGCGCAGTCGGCCCTGCGCGGCCTGCATGTTACTGGCCCGGTCCACTAGCTGCACCAGCAGGTCATCGAGTTCCAGCCGCGGCACGTCAGGGAAACCCAGCTCGCCAGCCGAGCCCGCGTCTCCGGGCACGTGCGCGACGGGCGGCGGCGGACGTGGCCCATCTGTGTGGGCAGAACTCAGCGGTGCGTTGATTCCCATGCCCATTAGCTCTCCCGCGATCACCTAGACGAGCGGCGAGTAAAGGCGGGGTCCGGGCCGGTCAGGCCGCAGCTCCAGTTAACGGCATTAACGAGTGCGGCACAACCTCACCGCCTATCACGCGTACCTGCTCGGCCAGCTGGCTGGTCATGCGCGGTCCACCGTGAGATCGAGGAAGTGGGTCGCACAGGAGATGCACGGGTCGTAGTTGCGGATCGCCTGCTCGCACCGCCAGGTCAGCTGCTGGTCGTCGAGATCCAGCCGGCCGGCGACGAACCGGCGCAGGTCGTCTTCGATGCTGGCCTGATTCTGCGAGGTGGGCGGCACGATCCGGGCGGAGGTGATGAGACCCCCGGCGTCGAGGGCGTACCGGTGGAACAGCACGCCGCGCGGCGCTTCGGTGGCGCCATGCCCGACGGCGGCGCGCGGCGGAACCTCCAGATAGCACGGCGCGGGCGGTTCGTACCGATCGATCAGCCGCAGCGCCTCATCCACCGCGTACACCACCTCGACGGCGCGGACCAGGATGCTGCGGTACGGGTTGCGGCAGTCGGTGCCGAGGCCCGCCGCGTCGGCGGCCTGCCGTGCCAGCGGGGACAGCCACTGCCCGCTCAGGGTGTAGCGGGCGGTCGGGCCGGTCAGGTAGCGGCCTCGCCCGGCCAGCCGGGCGTGCAGCGCCGTCGAGTGGGGTACCTGCTCTTCGATCACATGGTCCTCGAACTCCGCCGGGGTGAACCTCAGCCCGGCGGTAGAGGCGACCGTGCCCCGTTCTATGGCGTACTGCCCTGGCGTGACGAGGGCCAGCATCTCGTGGTCGTGATGGAAGTCGGGGAACTCAAACCCGGCCGCCCAGCGCACGGTGTCCAGCGCCAGATCCAGCGCGGCACGCAGCTTCTCGGCCAGGGCCGCCATCTCGGACCTGGCCGGTGCCCGGTAGAAGCCGCCCACCCGGACGTTGACCGGATGGATCGCCCGGCCGCCGACCAGCTCCATGATCGCGTTGCCGGCCTTCTTCAGCGCCAGCCCCCGCTCGACCAGGTCACGGCGGTCTTCGGCGAGGGCGAGCGCGCTGGTGTAGCCGAGGAAGTCGGGGGCGTGCAACAGGTAGATATGCAGCGCGTGACTCTCGATCCACTCTCCGCAGTAGAGCAGGCGGCGAAGATCGGCGATCGGAGCGGTGACCTCGATCCCGCAGGCCGCCTCGATGGCCAGGCACGCGCTCATCTGGTAGGCGACCGGGCAGATCCCGCAGATGCGGGCGGTGATGTCGGGCGGTTCGGTGTGCTGCCGCCCGCGCAGGAACGCCTCGAAGAACCGCGGCGGCTCATAGATCTCCAGCCGCACGTCCTCAACGGTGCCCCCGCGCACCCGCACGTGCATCGCGCCTTCACCCTCGACCCGGGCCAGCGCGCTGACCGCGAGCGTGCGGTCGTTCCTATGGCTCAACCTGGCGCCTTCCCGTTCCCGGCGGTGTCGCGCGGTCCGAGCGCCGGCGGCGGCCCCGCGGTGACCTGGGACAGCTCGATGAACGCGGGTGCCCCGGCGTTGAACGTCCGGAATGCCCGCCGGACATCGGCGGCACTCATGCCGGTGGCCCGCAGCAGTCCCACCTGGGCGCCCGCGTTAGGGGTTTCCATCGGCCCGAAACAGCCGTAGCAGCCGCGATGGTGTGCCGGGCACAGGGCGCCGCAGCCGGCCTGCGTTACCGGTCCGAGGCACGGCGTGCCGTGCGCGACCACCACGCACACGTTGCCGCGCTGCTTGCACTCGAAACACACACTGTGGGCCGGGATGTTCGGCTTGCGGCCGGCGAGCAGGGCCGTGATGACCTCAAGCAGCTGGCGCCGGTCGATCGGGCAGCCGTGCAGCTCGAAGTCGACGTCCACGTGCGCCGCGATCGGGGTCGACGTGGCCAGTGCGGAGATGTAGTCCGGCCGGGCGTACACCACCGAAGTGAACTCCCGGACGTCGGCGAAGTTGCGCAGGGCCTGCACGCCGCCCGCGGTCGCGCAGGCCCCGATGGTCACCAGCGTCCGTGACATTTCGCGCACCTGCCGGATCCGCTCGGCGTCGGCCGCCGTGGTAATGGACCCTTCCACCAGGGACACGTCATACGGGCCGGGCTGGGTCTCACTGGAGGCCTCAGTGAAGTGCGCGATTTTCACCTGGCTGGCGATCGCCAGCAGCTCATCCTCACAATCCAGCAGCGTGAGCTGGCAGCCGTCGCAGGAAGCGAACTTCCACACCGCCAAAGTAGGCACGCCCATCACAGCTCCCGCACTCTCATCAGCGCCGCCGCCCGGTCGTAGCCGACTACCGGGCCGTCCCGGCAGACCAGCAGCGGCCCGAGCTGGCAGTGCCCGCACCAGCCGGCGCCGCAGCGCATGTTCCGCTCCAGCGATACCCGTATCCGGCCCGCGGGAATGCCCAGTGCCGCGAGCGCGTCGGCGGTGACCCGCATCATGATGTCCGGGCCGCAGACAAACGCCACGCTGTTGCCCGGCGCGAGCCCGGCCGGCCTGATCAGCGCCGTTACCAGTCCGACCTCACCGCTCCAGCCGGTGCCCGCCTGGTCGACCGTGACCGCCACCTCAATCCCGTCGCGGCGCCATCGTTCCAGCTCGTCGGCGTAGAGCAGGTCACCGGGGGTTCGCGCGCCGACCAGCAGCACGATCCGGCCGTACCGGGACCGGTCGGCGAGCGCGGTGAGCACCACCGGGCGCAGCGGCGCCAGCCCGATCCCGCCCGCCACGATCACGATGTCCCGCCCGGCCGCGGACGTCACATCCCAGCCGGTGCCGAACGGGCCGCGCACGCCGATAAGGGCGCCGGGCTGCGCGGCACACAGCGCACGGGTGACCGCGCCCACCGCGCGCAGCGTGTGCTCCAGGCGACGGGCCCGGCCGCCGCCGCTCGCACCGAGACCGCTTACTGAGATGGGGACCTCGCCGGCGCCGAACGCGGTCAGCATGGCGAACTGCCCCGGCGCGAAGGCCGGGACCGGTTGGGCCGGTTCTGTGAGCTCCAAGGTGACCGTGTCGGCGGTGTCTTGGCGGCGGGAAGCCACCCGGTAAAAGCGGGGAACCGCGGCCGTCTCGGCCGCTGGCTCGGCCAGCGCGTGCGGTGCCGTCCGCTGGCCGGTCATGCGTTCACTGGCCCGATGTCGACGCGCCTCACCTGGGACGGGGCGGCATACAGGTCCAGCAGGCGGAGCCGGGTCGCCTGCAGCCGTTCGGTGATGACCGGCGTGAACGCTCGCAGCATGGCGTATCCGAAGGCCGGATCGGCGTCGCAGCGACGGCGTACCGAGGCGGCGTCGAACGCGATCGCGGTGGTGGCCAGGCGGGCCACCGCACCGAAATGCCAGCGGTAGGGCCGATGCAGCCAGGACCAGCCGAGCACCGTGCCGGGGCCCAGCGTCTCGACAATCTGATCACCGCGGCCCGGCAGCCGCATGTCCAGGGCGATGCCGCCCTGCTCGATCAGCCAGAACATGTCCGCGACGCCGCCCTCCTCGAACAGGCGCTCCCCGGCCGCGAACGTTACCGCTGTGCCGTCCTCGGCCAGCACCCCGCGCTGGGGGTCGGTGAGTACGTCAAAGAAAGGCTGAGCCGAGAGCCGCGCGGTCACCGTGCCGGTCATGGTTTGTCCTCGTCCGTGGCCGCCACGTCCAGCAGGCTGGCCAAGGCGGACACCTCCTGAGTGATGTCAATGCCGGCCGGGCACCACACGATGCACCGCCCGCAGCCCACGCACCCCGATGAGCCGAACTGATCGTGCCAGGTGCCCAGCTTGTGGCTGATCCATTGCCGGTACCGGCTCTGCCCGCTGGTGCGCACGCTGCCGCCATGCAGGTAGGAGAAGTCCAGCGCGTAACAGGAGTCCCATACTCGCCACCGCTCGGCATGATCGCCGGTGAGGTCGGTCACGTCCTCGGTGGTCGTGCAGAAACAGGTGGGGCAGACCATGGTGCAGTTGCCGCAAGTCAGGCAGCGGGAGGCGACGTCGTCCCAGTGCGGGGACTCGCGGCTGTCGGCCAGCAGCTGGGGCAAGCCCTGTGCGGGCATGGTGCGGCCCATCCGGCCGGCCGCCTCATCTACGGCCGTGACGGCGCGCCGGATCGTTGCCTCGTCGGCGGCCCGGCTCGGCACGTCCGCCAGCACATCGGTACCGGCCGGCGTGCCGGCCCGCACGACGAAGCGGTGCCCCTGGGAGTCGACCAGCTCGGTCATGGCCAGGTCGAACCCTGACTCGGCACCGGGACCGCAACCCATCGACGTGCAGAAGCATGTCGCGCCCGGCTCCGTGCACTCGACCGCGATGATGAACGCGCCATCGCGCCGCCCGCGGTAGACAGGATCGGCATGCCGGCCGGCGGTCAGCACCTGGTCCAGGATGCCGACCGCGCGCACATCACACGGACGCACGCCGAGCAGGGCGTACCTTGGCGGCTCCGCGGTCTCGCCGGCTTCCACGCTACCGGTCGCCCGATCCGCCGACCACAGCCTGGCTCGTGCCGGATGCAGCACGCTCTTCCATGACTGCGGGCCGGCCGAGTGCCCGAACGCGGCGGTGTCAGCCCGTTCCCGCAGCCGGTACCGCCCCGCCTCGGTTTCGACTCCCCACCCGAACGGCAGCTCAGCGACCGAGGCCAGCTCTGCCACCACGATCGCGCCGTCGCGGACGGTGGGGCCAACCACCGTATAACCCCGGCCGCGCAACGCGTCGAACAAGACGGAAAGCCCGTCGACGTCGACCACCACAGCGTCGGCCACCACAGCGTCGGCCACCACAGCGTCTGCCACCCCAGGCTGCCCAGATGGCTGGAGCGTTGAGTCCTCGTTCGGCTGCATCGCACCATCCCTGTGCTCGCCTCCGCCGCTCCAATCACGGCCAGGTCCAGCTTAGCTGTCCTGCGCGCGGCGGGCGGTAGGCGTCTGGCACCCGCCGTGCCGGGTCTGCTGACGCCGCGGGACCCGGCCCGGGCCGGGTCCCGCGAACGGATCGGACGTGTGCTACTCCGCGGCGATGGCCGCCAGCACGTCCAGCTTGGCCGCCCGGCGGGCGGGCCAGCTGGCCGCGATCAGGCCGAGCAGGGCCGCGAGGATCAGGAAAATCACGAGGTTGGAGACGGGCACCACGGTGTCGGTGATGCCTTGATTCCTCAGCGAGGAGACCAGCGCGACGCCCATGCCGGTGCCGACGATGATCCCGATGACGGCGCCGAAGATGGCCAGGATCACCGCTTCGGACCGGATCATGGTCCGAACCTGGCGCCGCCGCATCCCGACCGCTCGGAGCAGGCCGATCTCACGGGTGCGCTCGAACACCGAGAGCATCAAGGTGTTCACGATTCCGATCAGCGCGATGAGCACGGCCAGGGCGAGCAGGGCGTAGACCAGGCCGAGCACCTGGTTGATGGCCGACACCTGGGCCTGGTCGTACTGAGCCCGGGTCTGGACCTGGACGTTCGGGAACGAGGCCAGGGCGTTGGTGACGGCGTTGTCCACCGCCGTGCTGCCGTTGGTGCGCAGCAGCAGGGCGCCCGGCGGCTGGGCCGGGTAGTGGGACAGGAAGAACGCGGAGCCGACCACGTAGCTGCCGATCAGGGCGTTGGCTTCGTAGATCCCGCCGATGCGCAGGGTGGCCGGACCGGTCAGGGCGAACCTGGCCGGCACGGTGTCGCCGACCGCCAGGTGCTTGTTCTGCGCGGTGGTCGAGTCGATGAGCAGCTCTCCCTGGGCCAGGGCGGCCGAGGTGCCCGACGTCATGCGCAGGATCACCGTGCTGGCCAGGTTATCCGTGGATACCGCGGCGAGCTTGGCCAGCGTGCTGCCGAACTCGAACTGCCCGCCGTAGACCGTGGTGGTCGCGGTGACACCGGGCACGTGGGAAGCGATCGAAGCCGCCGAGTTGCTGAGTTCTCCCGATCCGGTGGGGGTCACGATCAGGTCGGCGCTGATGGCCTGGTCCGCGCTGCTGGTGGCCGACCGGGACACCGAGGCGCCGAACACCGACATCGCAGCGACCAGGGCCAGGCCCACCATGAGCGCGGAGGCGGTCTGGGCGGTCCGCCGGGGACTGCGCATGGAATTCTCCCGCCCGAGCTTGCCGGGCTCCCCCAGCACGCGGGCCAGCGGACGGCCGATCACGCTGGACAGCGGGCGGGCGATGGCCGGGGCCAGGGTGGCGGTCCCGAGGAAGATGGCCACGGCGCCAAGGCCGACGAGCGCGATGGCCGGCTTGGCCAGCCCGATGGCCAGCATGATCACCCCGACCAGGGCCAGCGCCGTGCCGCCGATGAACCGGCGCCGCAGCGAGGCCGTGGGGCCGGACCGGCGGTCATCCAGCGCGGCGACCGGCGGGATGCGCACGGCACCGCGGGCCGGGCCGAGTGCGGCCACCACCGTCACGCCGACGCCGACCAGCAGCCCGACCACCGCGGTGCGCGGCTCGAACACCAGCGACCCGGGCGGCAGCGTGAACCCGAACCCGCTCAGCAGCGCCTGCAGCCCGAGCGCCGCCAGCACGCCGAGGCCGAGGCCGATCACCGAGGACACGAGCCCGGTGATGGCCGCCTCGCCGAGCACGGAACGGAACACCTGACGGCGGCTCGCCCCGACAATCCGCAGCAGGGCCAGCTCCCTGGTCCGCTGCCCGACGATGATCGAGAACGTGTTGAAGATGGTGAACGCGCCGACGAACAGCGAGATGAACGCGAAGACCAGCAGCGCCGTGTTGAAGAAGCCCAGCGCCTGGTCGACCGAGTTCGTGCTTTCATTCACCACGGTCTGCCCGGTGACGACCTGCACGCCCGGGGGCAGGACCTTGGCGATGGCCTGCTGGACCGCGGATTTGCTGGTACCTGGCGCGGTCAGCACGTTGATGTCGTCGAGCTGGCCGGTCTCCTGGGCGATGGCCTGCGCGGTGGGGAGTGTGAACGCGGCCAGGGTCGCCCCGGCCAGGTTGTTCGCCGTACCGAAGTCGGCGATGCCGGTGATGGTGAACGTCTGGGTCGGCCCGGCGGTCAGGATGCGGACCTGCTGCCCCACCGTGAAGTCGTACTTCTGAGCGGTCCCGGCGTCCATCACCACATCGTGAGAGGTGGCCGGCGGACCGCCCGCGATCAGATGCAGGCTGGAGAGCTGCTGATACGGGTCGAAGTTCACGCTGAGGGTGGGGGCGCCGCCAGTCTGGATCGCCTTGCCGTTGTGGCCGATGTACTGGGCGTAGCCCTCGACCTCGCCTTCGGCGGCGGCGACGCCGGGCACGGCCCGGACGGTGGTCAGGAGCGATTCGGGCAGCTCGTTGCGCACCGCGTTCCCGCCGCTGCCGAGCTGGGCGACGCCGCGGACCTGGAAGTCAACCTTGGCGTAGATGTTCCCGAACAGCTCCGTGAACGTGTTGTGCAGGGTGTCGGTCAGGACGAACGTCCCGGAGATGAAGGTGACGCCGAGCACGATGGCCAGTGCGGTCAGCCCCAGCCGGAGCTTGTGCGCCAGCAGGCCCTTGATCGTTACGTTCCACATGTCAGGCTCCCAGGATCCGCATGCGTTCCAGGATGGAGTCGGCGGTCGGCTGCTGAAGCTCGCCGACCACCTGACCGTCGTCCAGGAAGACGACCCGGTCCGAGTACGCGGCCCCGCGCGGGTCATGGGTCACCATGACGATCGACTGGCCGAGCTCGGTCACCGAGCGGCGCAGGAACGCCAGCAGGTCCGCTGAGGCGTTGGAGTCCAGGTTGCCGGTCGGCTCGTCAGCGAAGATGAGGTCGGGCTTGTTGATCAGCGCCCGGGCACACGCCGCCCGCTGCTGCTGGCCGCCGGACAGCTCGCTGGGCCGGTGCGTCAGCCGGTCGGCGATACCCAGCTGCTTGACCAGGTAACCGAACCACTCCTGGTCGACCTTCCGGCCCGCCAGGGCGGCGGGCAGGGTGATGTTCTCGGCCGCGGACAGCGTCGGGATGAGGTTGAAGGACTGGAACACGAAGCCGATCCGGTCCCGCCGCAGCCGGGTCAGCCCGGCGTCATCGAGAGTCCCGATATCCAGGCCGCCGACGAACGCCTGCCCGGACGTCGGCCGGTCCAGGCCGGCCATGCAGTGCATGAGCGTCGACTTGCCCGAGCCCGACGGGCCCATGACGGCCGTGAACCGGCCGCGCTCGAACGTCACGTTGATCCCGGCCAGGGCATGGACCACGGCCTGCCCGGTTCCGTACGTCTTGCGCAGGTCCACCGACTGCGCGGCGGGCGCGGCCTGCGTGTCCTGCGTCGATGCCTGAGACGTGCCTACCATGATGTTCCCCCGATCAGAGTGGACATGCTCCCATCCTTCCGGCTCCAGTCCCTTTGCGCTAAGTACTGTGAGGGTCTCAGCATGGCGCCAGGGAGCGCATCGACCGGCTAGCCAATCCGGCGGATGAACCGCGCGGTGGGCCGGTCGGCGGAGCGCATCCACCGATCGGCTGACCCGGGGCGCTTACCTGAGCTGCTTGGAGTAGGTGACCCAGGTCGTGTCCACCGCGAACCCGACGTGCTGGTACACACCCAGGGCCCCGGTGAGCGAGTCGGCGTCGACCGCCAGTGACGCCGACTCGTACCCTTGCGCCCATGCGGCGGCCATGGCTGTCACCAGCAGGGCCGTGGCGATGCCCCGCTTGCGGCCCGCCGCGCGGGTGCCGACGATGGCGATGTACAGGTCACGCCGCCCCATCTTCGCGTTGTAGGCGTCGTATTCATGGCTGATCAGCAGGCCGAGCGGTTCGGGCCCTTCGTAGGCCAGGAAGCTGAACCGGGCCCGGAACGCGCGCTGCGCCAGCGAATGCGCCCAGTGCTGCTCGGTGACGTCGGTGGAGCCCCAGTGGTCGCGGAAGGACTCGTTGCGCACCAGCAGGGCGGCGTCGGCCTGGTCGGACGTGTAGCCGGTGATCTGCACGCCGGCCGGGACCACGGCCTCGGGTATGGGTTCCGACAGGTCCCTGACCATCGAGTGGAACCAGCGCACCGCCTGGTAGCCGCGCTCCTCGTGCAGGGCGATCGCCCCGGTGTTCCGCGAGAAGACCCCGCTCGACAGCGATAGCGGGCGTCCGGGGAAGCGCTCCTCGTGCAGCGGAACGGCAGCCTGCTCGGCCCAGTCCAGTAGCTTCCCGCCCAGGCCGCGGTCGCGGTAGGCGGGATGCACGCCGCCGTCCTGCCGCATGTTGTGCACCGGGTCGGCGACGCTGCGGCAGGCCAGCACGGCGCAGCCGGCCATCGTGGCGCCGTCCCAGATCGCGATCGAGCCGCGCGCGAAGTCCGGGTTCGGGCCGTCGAACCTCTCGCGCAGGTCCTGCTCGCTGATGTAGTAGTCGCTGCCGTCCGCGTCCTGGATCGCGGTGATCAGCGCGGCCCAGGCTCCCGCGTCGTCCGGCGTGATCGGCCGCCTGTCGAGGCTCATGATCATGGATTGTGTCGCTCCCGCCCGCCCGCGGACAAACTGTTTGCCGAGCCGACGTCCCGCTGCGCCACGGGACCCGGAACGGGGGCGCGGCGCATCAGCCACGGCCCGTTCGGCAGAAAAGATATGAAACACAATACACGAACTATTATGTCAACATAGAGAAGGTTGAAATTGTTTTACAAATATTTTTTTGAATTTATTCTCTGAACGTGCCGTGGTGATGCCCGCAGCAGCATGTGACGATCGGCACATAGCCGGACGGCCCGGAGATCGTTAGCAACCAGAGATAATGAAAGCGTGGGAGGTCACGGCGCCGCGGATCGGATCCGCGGCCGCATCGGCGCGGCGATCTTCGAACGGGTGGCGGGACCGCAGGGCCGTTCGCGCGCGCGCCTTATCCACCAGACCCCAGGTGAGCGCTGGTTCGCCGAGGACCGGCCGATCCGGCGGGTGAACGGCGACACGTCGATGTACATCGGCGGGATCAGGGCCCTGCTGCTGCAGTCGCTGCATCCGCTGGCCATGGCGGCCGTGGCCCAGCACTCGGATTACCGCGGTGACCCGTGGGGCCGGCTGCAGCGGACCAGCTACTTCCTGGCCGTCACCACCTTCGGCCGGACCAGCGACGCGCACGAGGCGATCGCCCGGGTCCGGGCGGTGCACCGGCACGTCACCGGGACCACCGCCGACGGGCAGCCCTACCAGGCCTCCGACCCGCACCTGCTGACCTGGGTGCACATCACCGAGGCGGACAGCTTCCTGCACGCGCACACCAGCTTCGGCACCCGGCCGCTTGACCAAGCCGGGCGAGACGGCTACGTCGCGGACATGGCCAGGATCGGCATCGAGCTCGGCGTACCCGACCCGCCGCGCACCCAGGCCGAGCTCGCCGACCGGATCAGCGGCTACCGCGCCGAACTGGCCGCCACCGCCGAGGCGCGGGAGGCCGCCCGGTTCCTGCTGCTACGGCCGCCGCTGCCCGCGGTGGCCCGGGCCCCCTACGGCGTGCTGGCCGCGGCCGCGGTCTCGCTGCTGCCCGAATGGGCTCGCCGGCCGCTCCGGCTACCCCGGCTGCCGGTGACGGAGACCGTGCTGATCCGCCCGGCCGGGCACGCCATGACCCAGGCCATCCGCTGGGTCACCACCGCACCACGGCCCGCTCCAGCAAGCTGGTCGCAAAATGAGACACTAGAAGTGATACGAACACCATGTCCGACACGGAGGTCCCTACCCCAGGTCCTTCGGTACCGGGACTTTCGGCTCTGTCCCGGTCAAATCGGAACCGAGCCATAGTTGACTGAATGTGTATATAGCCGTAACCAGCGGCCAGGACTTCGGGTTACGCCGCTCCCCCGGAGTTCCTATGCAGGGAAAGGGATCGTCATGACCAGCGCAGAGGTATTCGACTATGAATCACGAACGAGCCTGAAGGAGCTGGCCGCGTGGGTCCGCGAGATCGCCCAGCTCACCAAGCCCGACGACATCGTTCTGGTGCGACGGCTCGCAGGACGAGTGGGAGCGGATGACCAGCGAGCTGGTCGAGAGCGGGACCTTCGTCCGGCTCAACCCGGAGCTGCGGCCTAACAGCTTCTACTGCCGGTCCGACCCCGGAGACGTGGCCCGGGTCGAGAACCGTACGTTCATCTGCTCGGAGCGCGAACAGGACGCGGGCCCGACCAACAACTGGATCGCGCCGGACGAGATGCGGGAGACGTTCGGCGAGATCTTCGACGGCTGCATGCGGGGCCGCACTATGTACGTGATCCCGTTCTGCATGGGCCCGCTGGGCAGCAGCATCTCCCAGCTCGGCGTGGAAATCTCCGACTCGCCCTACGTGGTCGTCTCGATGCGGATCATGACCAGGATGGGTACGCCCGCGCTGCGGTCCATCGAGGAGAACGGGTCGTTCGTCAAGGCCGTCCACTCGGTCGGGGCCCCCCTGCAGCCCGGCCAGCAGGACGTGCCGTGGCCCTGCAACAAGGTCAAGTACATCTCGCACTTCCCCGAGACCAGGGAGATCTGGTCGTACGGCTCCGGCTACGGCGGGAACGCACTGCTGGGCAAGAAGTGCTACGCGCTGCGGATCGCCTCGGTGATGGCGCGGGACGAGGGCTGGCTGGCCGAGCACATGCTCATCCTCAAGATCACGCCTCCGGCGGGCGAGACAAGGTACATCGCGGCGGCCTTCCCGTCCGCGTGCGGCAAGACCAACCTGGCCATGCTGCAGCCGACTATCCCGGGCTGGAAGGTCGAGACCGTCGGCGACGACATCGCCTGGATGCGGTTCGGCCAGGACGGCCGGCTGTACGCGATCAACCCGGAGGCCGGATTCTTCGGCGTCGCGCCGGGCACGGGCGCGAAGACCAACGCCAACGCGGTCGCGACCTTCACGGCCAACAGCATCTTCACCAACGTCGCGCTGACCGACGACGGCGACGTGTGGTGGGAGGGCCTGACCGACGAGCCGCCCGCGCACCTGACCGACTGGAAGGGCCGGGACTGGACGCCCGATTCTGACGAGCCGGCCGCGCACCCGAACTCCCGGTTTACCACCCCCGCGGCCCAGTGCCCGATCATCGCCCCGGAGTGGGACGACCCCGCGGGCGTGCCGATATCGGCCATCCTGTTCGGCGGCCGGCGGGCCAGCACCGTGCCGCTGGTGATCGAGTCCTTCGACTGGGATCATGGCGTGTTCCTGGGGGCCAACATCGCGTCGGAGAAGACGGCCGCGGCCGAGGGCAAGCCGGGCGAGCTGCGGCACGACCCGTTCGCGATGCTGCCATTCTGCGGCTACAACATGGGCGACTACTTCGGGTACTGGCTGAAGCTCGGCCAGACGGGCGACCGGGACAAGCTGCCGCGGCTGTTCTACGTCAACTGGTTCCGCAAGGACGCCGAGGGCCGGTTCCTGTGGCCCGGCTTCGGCGAGAACATCCGGGTGCTGAAGTGGATCATCCAGCGGATGTCCGGTGACGCCAAGGCCGTCACGACCCCGATCGGCTACCTGCCGGCGGCGGGCTCGCTGGACCTGGAGGGCCTGGACATCAGCTGGTTCGACCTGGCCCAGCTGCTCACGGTCGACGTGCAGGCCTGGAAGCTGGAAGCGGAGCACATCCCCGAGTTCTTCCGGACCTTCCACCAGCACCTGCCCGACCGGCTGTGGGACCTGCACGAGGAACTGGAAGACCGGCTCGGCTCGAACTGAGCCGTCCCAGCCGCTCGTCGCCGCGCGCCCCCCGGGATCCCCGGGGGGCGCGCTGTTCCTCAGCCAGCCCATCGGTAAAGAAGTTAATTCTGGTCGGAGTAGTATGGATTGAGCTAGGGTTTGCGTGGATACGTTCCACCCGACATCCGATCATTTCTCCCGGAGAGGAAACCGTGAGCAGCACTGACACCTTCGTGGCCAACTCCGAGCAGTACGCCGCCCGGTTCGAGGCGGGCGATCTTCCCCTGCCGCCCGCCACGCACGCTGTGGTGGTCGCGTGCATGGACGCGCGGCTCAACCCCTACGGCATCCTCGGCCTGTCCGAGGGCGACGCCCACGTCATCCGCAACGCGGGCGGGGTGGTCACCGACGACGTGATCAGGTCACTCACCATCTCTCAGCGCCTGCTCGGCACGACCGAGATCGTGCTCATCCACCACAGCGACTGCGGGATGCTCACCTTCCACGACGACGAGTTGAAGGCGCAGATCGAGGCCGACACCGGGCTGCGGCCGCCGTTCGCCCTGGAGGCATTTCCCGACCTCGACGGCGACGTCCGCCAGTCCATCGCGCGGATCAAGGCCAGCCCGTACATCCCGCACAAGGACTCCGTCCGCGGCTTCGTGTACGAGGTCGAGACTGGCCGCCTGCGGGAGGTCAAGGAGTGAACCTGGTGGGCTTATCCCGCGTTACTTGATGGCCACGGCGTTGGCGGGTGAACCGATCCCGCCGGGAGCGTTCAGCGGCGCGCTGACCAGGAACATCTCGTAGACGCCGTCCGCGGCGCAGTCGCGGGCCAGGTCGGCGAGCCACCACAGCTCGCCCAGGGCCATGCCGAACTGGCCGATGAGCACGTGGTGCAGGAACCCGAACGGATGCGCCGCGGGGGTGCGGTCGGCCGGGAAGACCTCGACGGCGAAGTTGTCCGCGGCGATGGCCGCCGCGTGGCTGTTCCACAGGTACTCGCAGACCTCCTCGGTGTGCGCGACGCCGGGCGCGACGACGTTGCCGTGCAGCCGGTGCTTGACCTGGCTGGACTGCCCGACGTACCAGGCGGCGAAGCCAGTGTGGAGCAGGATGATGTCACCCGGCGCGAACTCCACGCCGGCCAGGTGCCGGGCCAGTTCCAGGTCGTCGACGCCAAGGGCGACGGGTCCGCCGGGACCGTAGGGCCGCCCGGCGGCCCGCATGGCCCGCTCGGCGTCCAGCAGGAGCGCGCGGCCGGCCAGCCCGTGCCGGGCCCAGTGGTCGATGGTGTTCCTGGTGCCGGCCAGCACCTCGGCCTCGGTGGCGCCGTTGTACATCTGGTCCGGCGCGTAGCCGTAATGGGCCAGGGAATCCCACTGGCTGGAGGCCTGCGGGTAGAAGTTGTCATATACGTCGTCGAAGCCCGCGCTCCCGCGCTCGTGCAGCACCCGGTGCCGGGGCGGTCCGCGGAACGTCGCCAGGGCCGGGGAGATGCTGCCGAGCGGCATATCCAGGCAGAAGACCTGTCCCCGGCGGACCAGCCGGGCGGCGGCCGCGATCCGCTGCGGCGTCATCAGGTTGACCAGACCCAGGTTGTCCCCGGCGCCGAACATGCCCCAGGCCGACCGGCCGCCGCCCGGGGCGCGCGGCAGGTCGCCGTAGCTGGGCAGCTCGGTCATCAGGATCGCGGCGTGGAGACCCTGGCCTTCAGGCCGGGGAGGAAACGCCGCTTCACCTCCCCGGAAATGTCGGTGCTGTCCGATAGTGTATTCGTATGGCCCGGTACCGGCTGCTCCCCACCCCCGCCCAGCAGGCAGTACTGCAGGACCACTGCGGCCACGCCCGGTACGTGTGGAACCTGGCCGTCGAGCAGCACTCCCACTGGCACCCGGGCCGGAAGGGCGCGCCGGGCTACCTGGAGCAGTGCCGGCAGCTCACCCAGGCGCGGGCGGAGAACCCGTGGCTGGCCGCCGGCTCCAGACCGTCCAGCAGCAGGCGCTGCGCGACTTCGCCCAGGCGATGACGGCGTTTTTCGACCCGGCGAACCCGGCCGGGCGGCCGTCGTGGCGCAAGGCCGGGCGGGATGAGGGATTCCGGATCACCGGGCAGCGCGGGCGGCAGTGGGACGTGCGCCGGCTCAGCCGGAAAACCGGCCAGGTCTGGGTGCCCAAGGCCGGATGGGTCCGGTTCCGCTGGTCCCGCGCGGTGCCGCCGGCCGCGAAGTCCTACCGGGTCACGATGGACCGCGCGGGCCGCTGGCATGTCGCTTTCGCCGTGATCCCCGATTCGATCCCTGCACCGGGTAACGGCCAGGTGGTGGGCATTGACCGGGGGGTGGTGGTCTCCGCGGCCCTGTCCACCGGGCAGCTGCTGCACGCCCCCGCCCTGACCGCGCCAGAGGGGACCAGGCTGCGGCGGCTGCAGCGCAAGCTGGCCCGCGCCACGCGGGGATCGAACCGCCGCGGCCGGGTCAAGCACGCGATCGCCCGGCTGCGAGCCCGCGAGACGGACCGGCGCAAGGACTGGGCCGAGAAGACCAGCACCTGCATTGCGCGGCGGTTCGACGTGATCAGGGTCGAGGACCTGCAGATCGGCAACATGACCCGGTCCGCGAAAGGCACCCAGGAGAACCCGGGCCGGAACGTCCGGGCCAAGGCCGGGCTGAACCGGGGGATCCTGGGGTCGGGGTGGGGCCTGCTGGTGCGCCGGCTGGCGGATAAGGCCCCGGGCCGGGTGGAGAAGGTCAGACCCGCGTTGACGAGCCAGCGGTGCTCGGCGTGCGGGCAGGTGGACCGGGGCTCGCGTGAGAGCCAAGCCGTGTTCCGGTGCACTGCCTGCGGTTTCGCCGGTAACGCGGACGTGAACGCGGCCATCAACATCGCGGCGGGGCACGCCGTGACTGCGCGGGGAGGCGACGGGGTTACCCGGCCGGTGAACCGCGAACCTCACCTGCTGCTCCAATCGGCGTAGCATCTGGAATCCTCCGTCCTTTCAGGCGGGGGAGGATGTCAACCATTCATGATCGGGGCGGTGCCTCGGGCCTGGCAAGGGTAATTGGTATCGTGGGCCGGTGACGGCCGTAGCGGAAACGAACGAACCGGATGGGGAAGCCACCGCCCGCTCAGCGCGGCCGCGGCACCTGATCGTCACCGTATACGGGCTTTACGCCCGGTCCGACGGCGGCTGGCTGTCGGTCGCAACGCTGATCCGGCTGCTCGCCGAGCTGGGGGTGGACGAGCCCGCGGTACGTTCGGCAATCTCGCGGCTCAAGCGGCGGGGAATACTCCAGGCGCGGCGGCAGGAGGGATCGGCGGGCTATCACCTGTCCGCCGAGGCACTGGCCATCCTGCGAGAGGGCGACGCCCGGATCTTCCGGCGGCGGCGGGCAGCGCTCGCTGACGGCTGGCTGCTAGCGGTGTTCTCGGTGCCGGAAGCCGAACGCCACCGGCGGCACGTGCTGCGGTCCGAGCTGACCCGGCTGGGGTTCGGGATGGTCGCCCCGGGGGTATGGATTGTGCCCGCGCATCCGGACGACGCGACCGCCGAGACGCTGCGGCGGCTCGGCCTGGACTCCTATGCCGACCTGTTCCACGCGGATCACCTGGCCTTCGGCGACCCGGCCGACAAGATCCGCCGCTGGTGGGATCTGGACGAGCTCGAGCGCCGGTATGAGGCGTTCATCCGGGCGTATGAGCCGGCCCTGGCGCGGCTGAAGCAGACCGGCCCGTGCAGCAGCAGGGATGCCTTCGCCCAGTACGTGCGCGTACTCAGCGACTGGCGGCAGCTGCCCTACCTGGACCCCGGCCTGTCGGCCGAGCTGCTCCCGGCGGGCTGGGTAGGCCTCCGCGCCACCGAGGAGTTCTTCGCCCTGCGGGCGTTGCTCGACGGACCGGCGCGAGCCTACGTCCAGCAGGTACTCAGCGGCTGACCGCCGTTATGCCGTATTCCGTGCTATCTCAGCGCGGGACGACAAGAGCCACAGACTCTTCCAGCGGGCGGAGCCGGGGGCTCATGGGCCGACGGCCGCGATGCCCTGGATCTCGACCAGCGCGTCCAGGTCCCACAGCCGTGGCACTCCCACGCCTGCCGTGGCGGGATACTCGGTGCCGACCAGCCGTCGCCACACCGCGCCGATCTCCTTGGCGTGCGCCTGGTAGTCCGCCAGGTCGACGATGTAGATGGTCAGGCTGCCCAGGTCACCGGGTTGGCCGCCCGCCGCGGCCAGCGCGGTGAGCAGGTTGGCCAGGGCCTGCTCGAACTGGGCCACGACACCGCCGCTGACCAGCTTCCCGTCCCGTCCGAGGCCGACCTGGCCGGCCAGGAACACTATCCGGCCCGCCGTCACTGCCACCGCATGCGAGAAGCCAGAGGGCCGGCCGAGCTCGGCCGGATTGATCCGCTCCACCGCCACTAGACCCCCGCGTCACAGACGTACGGCTCGCCAACCAATGGTTGTGACACCCTACCGACTCTAGGCGCCTGGTAGACCCCGAGGAGGTTTGATTGCGGTCGTGCGGCGGATCACTGCGAGTCATCTGCTGCCACGGTCACTAGCACTCGGGCCGACATCGCGGCTGTAGCCAAGCAAGCGGAAGATCGCCGGAAGCCGCGCGCATGCCGGTGAGCCGGGCTAGCCGTCTTGGCCGTGCTGACTGGGATTCTCCTGTGGTCCGCTGGTCTCGGCGGCCCTCTGGGCCGCTATGATCCCGACGTCGGCGGGTGTGAGCGGCGCTGACCGGTGCAATCCGACCGCGATGAGGGGAAATGCCAGGACCGACAGCACGCCCGCGCCGATCAGGGCGGCAGAAGTGGCGGGGAGCATGACCCCATCTCGCTGGCCGATCTCGGCCAGGGCGATCAGCAGCGGCAACGTGGTTGCGGTGATGAACGTCATCTCGGCGCGTTGCCGGGCCGCAAGGGCACGCCGGTAGACCAGCAGGGAGGGCAGGCCACGGACGATCAGCAGCAACCCGAAGAAGAGCAGCAGGCGCAGCGGGTCCTGGCTGATCGCCTTTAGGTCCAGGGTCATCCCGGAGGAGACGAAGAAGATCGGGATGAAGATCCCGTAGCCGACCGCGTCAAACTTATGCTCAAGGCCTTCGGTGTCCACGTTGAACCGGCGGGTCCAGGCCCGCAGCACCATCCCGGCCAGCAGGGCGCCGAGCACGACGTCCAGGCCGAACCGGCTGGCGATGGCCAGCAGCAGGAACAGCAGCACCACCGCCCAGCGCAGCGTGGTCTGCCCGGTCGCGTCCTGGCCCTCCCGGATGATCCGCTGCACCGTGCTGCTCCTGGCCAGCCAGGGCACGGCCACCAGGTCAACCAGTCCCTGGTTAAGGTCCACGATGGCCGCTTAACGTGGCGTTACCCTGGTCATCGGGCACGTCCGCATCTCCGGCATAGGCGAGCCCATGATAAATCAGGCACCCGGGCTGGCGGGTACGTGGCCTCGATCACGGGGCGGCGCGCCGCGGCCGCTCATTCGTTCCTTGCGACCTCGGGTCCGGTGATGCGGGCCAGCAGCGGGAAGGTGGCCGCGATGATGCCGAGGGCGGCCAGGATCCCGCCCGCGGTGAGGAGGTAGTAGGCGGCGCCGGGGGCGGCCATCGGGTGCTGCATCTCCAGGGACGCATACATGGCGGTGGCGCCGAATCCGGTGCCGATCGCGACGGCGGCGGCGGCGAGCAGCGGGACGGCGCTTTCCAGCGCGACGACGCGGCGCAGCATGGCGAGCCGGGCGCCGGTGAGGCGCAGCATGCTGAACGGCCGCTTGCGGTCGGCGAGCCCGGCCGCGATGCCCGCCGCCAGCGTGCAGCCGGCGATCGGCAGGCTGACCAGGATCACCGTGTTCGCGAGCTGCTGGTAGCCGCTGTTGGTGGGATTCGACAGCGCGATCAGCTCGCCGACGGTGGACGGGGGGCCGTCGCCGAGATAGGGGGCGGGATAGGCGGGTACGTTCTCCAGCACCGTCCTGGCCTGCTCGACCGCTGGCACGGTGCCGTTCGTCGCCACGTCGATGGCGTCCACTGCGAGGCTGCCCAGCCGCGGGACCGGGACGTTCGCGGCTGGCCAGGTGATCCCGGTGGCGTCCACGCCGTCCAGGGGCCCGGCGAACCCGTCCGCCGGGAACGCCGCCGCTGTCGCCCCGGCGGGGCAGCGGCCCAGGGCGGGAACGGCCGCGAGCTGCGCGCACGAGACCACACCTGCCGGAACCGGACCGGTGCTGCCGAGATTAGCGCCCAGGTTGTGGAATGCCGCGGGGATGGTCAGCCCCGGGACCGCGCGGACCACGACCACCCCCTGGACGCCGTGAATCCCGCGCAGCTCTGCCGCGAGCGGCGCGGCGGGCGCGGCCGGTCCCGGGCTGGCCTGGGACGCGGAGCCGGGCTGCTGGTCCGCCAGCTGGTCCGTCAGCACGTTCGTTTCAGCGGCGCTGACCCTAACGTTGTGTTGCTGGGCGTTCCACGTGGTGATGGCCACCACGGCCACGGTGGTGACGAACAGGGCGAGCACCAGGCCGCTGACGGCGCGGAAGGCGGCCCTCGGGTCGTCGGCGAGGCGGCGGGCGGCGATCAGCGTGCCGGGGCGGCTGGTCCGCCGGGCCATGACCCGGGCGGTGGCCATAGTGAGCCACGGGCCCGCGAGGACCAGGCCGACGATGATGAGCGCGAAGCCGGGCACGAACGCCAGGTCCTCCCCGGTAGGGCTCGTCGGCTTGCCGTGCACGGTGAAGAACCCGAGCTCGGCGAAGCCGGCCAGCAGCGGGAGTATCTGCCAGGCCCGCGGCGGCGGTGGCGTGGCCCGGCGGGCCACGCCGAGCGGGGAGATGCGCACCCGGCGCAGCGCCAGCCGGGCCGCCACGGCGGCGGCTACCGGCACGCCGATCGCGACCGCGAGGATGTCCGGCGGGCTGAGCGACAGTTCGGCGGGGAAGAACGGCTGGCCGATGAACGGGATGCCCGCGACCGGGATGCGCAGCAGGAAGAAGATCCCGAACCCGGCCGCCACCCCCGCGACCCCGGCCACCGTCGATTCGGTGGCGGCGAGCAGGGAGACCTGCCTGCGGGTCGCGCCGACCAGGCGCATCGCCGCGAACCGCTGCTCGCGGCGGGCGGCCGACAGCCGGGTCGCGGTGGCGATGAAGATCAGCACCGGGGCCAGGATGGCCAGCGCCACGACGGACAAGAGGAGGTCGATGGCGCTCTGCCCGCCTCCCGGGTCGGGCGGGACGTAGTCCAGCCCCTTGGGGTTCACCTGGCTCCCCTGGTTGCCGGGCACCGCCGTGGCGATCGACGTCACCTGCACGCTGTCCGGGGTGTGCGCCAGCTGCGCCGGGGTGTGCCCGATGATGATGACCAGCGAGTCCGGCGACGGCAGCCCTGCGTCGCCGATCACCCCGGCCAGGCGGCCGGGGTAGCGGGCGGCCAGCTGGTCCGCCGGGGTGGACCGCAGCAGCGCGGCCAGCGCGGGCGAGGCGTAGTACTGGCCGGGCCCCGGGTCACGGGGGATGCCCGGTGGCACCGGGGACGAGGCGCCGGTGGCGGCCACGTCGAACCGGCTGATCGTCTGGCCGTAGAAGGTGTCGCCGCCGGGGTGCCACCACAGCGCGGCGGTGCCCGCCGCCGCCGGGCCCGGGGGCATGGACGCGGTGCCGGTCCAGAACCATCCGTGGCGGTTGTTCCAGGTGACGGCCGCGTTGGTCGCGGCCACGGCGGTCAGCAGCAGGCCGACGCCCAGGCCGACCGCGACAGCCAGGACGACCAGCCGGATGACGGCCTCGCGGCCGCCGCTGACCGCCAGCCGCAGCCCGAGCCCGATCACGGCGTGGCCCCGGTGAGCGAGCTGACTTTGCCGTCGCGGACGATCACCTCGCGGTCGGCGTAGGCGGCGACCCGGGCGTCGTGGGTGACCAGGATGACGGTGGTGCCGTGCTCGCGGGCGGCGCCGGTGAGCAGGTCCATCACCAGTTCGCCGGACACCGAGTCCAGCGACCCGGTCGGCTCGTCGGCGAACAGCACCTCCGGACCGGCGACCAGGCTGCGGGCCAGCGCGACGCGCTGCGCCTGCCCCCCGGACAGCTCCCCCGACCTGCGGTGCTCAAGCCCGTCCAGGCCGAGCGTGCCGAACCACTTCCTGGCCGCCGTCATCGCCGGGCCGCGGCGGTTGCCGGACAGCAGCAGGGGCAGGGCGATGTTCTCCTCGGCGGTCAGCTCGGGCACTAGCTGACCGGACTGGAACACGAACCCGAACCGGTCCCGGCGCAGCGCGCTGCGCCGCTCGTCGCTCAGGGTGTCCAGCCGCTGCCCGCCGAACCAGACCTCTCCCTCGTCCGGGACCAGGATGCCGGCCAGGCAGTGCAGCAAGGTGGACTTGCCCGAGCCGCTCGGACCCATGACCGCGACGATCTCGCCCTGCCGGACTCCCAGCGAGGCGCCGCGCAGCGCCGGCGTCTGCCCGAACGACTTCACCACGCCCCGCGCCTCGACGATCGCGCTCACTGGCGCACCGCCCGCGCGAGCAGGTCCAACCGGGCTGCGGTGTGGTCTATCCACCGCAGGTCCGCCTCCAGGTGGTAGAGGCCATAGTCGGCGAGCATGGTGTCGACCACCTCGCCGCGCTGCTTCAGCTCGGTGAGCTCGCGCATCCGCTGCAGATGGGCCGCCCGCTGGAGGTCCAGGTACCGGGCGGCGGGGCGGCCCAGCATCAGGGCCAGCACGACCTTGGCAAACAGCACCGTCTGCAGGTGCGGCTCGGGCGGGGCCGGCTCGGACAGCCACTGCTCCACGTCAGCGATGCCGGCTTCGGTGATCGTGTAGCGCTTGCGGTCCGGGCCCTCACCGTGCTCGGCCGGCCCGGCGATCGCCTTGCCGTCCCGGGCCAGCCGGGACAAGGTCGCGTAGACCTGCCCGTAGGGCAGCGGCTTGCCGCGGCCGAAAAAGGTGTCGTAGTCCCGCTTGAGGTCGTAGCCGTGACTCGGCTCCCGCTCCAGCAGGCCCAGCAGTGTCAGCGGAACGCTCATACCCGAGAGAATACACTCAACGTATACTCCCGGCAAATAGCCCGGGGGATAGCCCGGGGGATAGCCCGGGGGATAGCCCGGGGAAATAGCAGTTCGGCCACCGGTCACGACCGGGCACGCCGGACGCGGAAACCACGGCCCGTTCGGCATAAATACGGCCCGTTCGGCATAAATAATGAGCGCGCGGCGGGCCGCCCTCGTCCGCTACAGTCACCGGCCTTCCCGGCGGGGTCCGGGAACGCGAGTTGTGCCGGTGAAGCAGTATTTCGTTCTCTTGACGACCGTACAATTTCCGTCATATCGTGGGATCCTGAGCACGGAAGGAGCTGGCACCGTGCGTATCGCAGTCGTGGGCGGCGGCCCGGGCGGCCTGTATTTCGCGGCCCTGGCCAAGCAGCTCGATCCCCGGCACGAGATCACCGTCTTCGAACGCAACGCGGCCGATGACACGTTCGGCTTCGGGGTGGTGTTCTCCGACGAGACGCTGGGCGGCATCGAGCACGCCGACACCGAGATCTTCTCGCGCATGCGCCGCGAGTTCGCCCGCTGGGACGACATCGACGTGCACTTCCGCGGCACGTGCTTCACCTCGGGCGGCCACGGGTTCGCGGCCATGAGCCGCAAGCGGCTGCTGGCCATCCTGCAGGCCCGCTGCGCGGAGCTCGGCGTGCGGGTCGGCTTCCGCGCCGAGGCGCCTGATGCGGCGGCCCTGGCCGCCGGCTACGACCTGGTGGTGGCGGCCGACGGCGCGAACTCGGCCACCCGGGCCCGCTTCGCCGGGACGTTCGCGCCCGACCTGGAGCGGCGGCGCTGCCGGTACATCTGGCTGGGCACCAGCCTGGTCTTCGACGCGTTCAAGTTCTACGTCCTGGACACCCCGGCCGGGATCATGCAGCTGCACGGCTACCCGTACAGCGACCAGGCCAGCACCTTCATCCTGGAGATGCACGAGGACGTGTGGGCCCGGGCCGGGTTCACCGAGCCCGAGGGGCTGGCGCCGGGCCGCAGCGACGAGGTCTCGATCGAGCGCATCCGCGGCCTGTGCGCCGACGTGCTGGGCGGGCCCGGTGGCGGCAAGCCCGGTGGCGGCAAGCCCGGTGGCGGCAAGCCCGGTGGCGGCAAACACAGCCTGGTCGGCAACAACTCGCGGTGGACCACCTTCACCACGGTCAGGTGCGCCACGTGGCGGCACGAGAACGTGGTGCTGCTGGGCGACGCCGCGCACACGGCGCACTTCTCCATCGGCTCGGGTACCAAGCTGGCCATGGAGGACGCGCTGGCCCTGGCCGCCTGCCTGCACGAGCAGGGCGGCGTCCCGGAGGGGCTGGCCGCCTACGAGGCCGAGCGCAGACCGGTGGTGGCCTCGACCCAGCGGGCCGCGCAGGCCAGCCTGGAGTGGTTCGAGAACATCGGCCAGTACACGGGCCAGGATCCGCACCAGTTCGCGTTCAACATCATGACCCGCAGCCGCCGGGTCACCTATGACAACCTGCGGCTGCGTGACCCGGAGTTCGTGGACGGAATGGACGCCTGGTTCGCGGCCAGCCAGGAGCCCCGCGCCAGCGCCGGCGCCGACGGCGGCGTGCAGGAACCGGGCCCGCCGATGTTCCAGCCGTTCCGCCTGGGCGGCCTGGAGCTGGCCAACCGGGTCATCGTCTCCCCCATGGACATGTACTCGGCCCGCGACGGCGTGCCCGGCGACTTCCACCTGGTGCACCTGGGCTCCAAGGCCCTGGGCGGCGCCGGCCTGGTGATGACCGAGATGGTGTGCGTCTCCCCCACCGGGCGGATCACGCCCGGCTGCACCGGCATCTACACCGCCGAGCAGGAGGAGTCCTGGCGGCGGGTCGTAGGGTTCGCGCACGGGCAGACGGGCGCGAAGATCGGGATCCAGCTCGGGCACTCCGGGCGGAAGGGCTCGACCAAGCTGATGTGGGAGGGGATGGACGACCCGCTGCCCGATGGCAACTGGGAGGTGTGCGGCCCGTCACCCATCCCGTACGGGCCTGCCAGCCAGACGCCGCGCGAGCTGGCCGTCGCGGAGCTCGAGGAGATCAAGGACCAGTTCACCGCGGCGGCCCGGGCTGCGGCGCGGGCCGGCTTCGACCTGCTCGAACTGCACTGCGCCCACGGCTACCTGCTGTCCTCCTTCCTGTCCCCGCTGACCAACCAGCGCACCGACCGGTACGGCGGGTCGCTGGCGAACCGGCTCCGGTACCCGCTTGAGGTCTTCGACGCGGTCCGCGCGGCGTGGCCGGAGGACCGGCCGATGACGGTGCGGGTCTCGGCCACCGACTGGCATACCGGCGGCCTGGGCATCGACGACACGGTCGAGATCGCCCGCGCGTTCGCCGAGCACGGCGCGGCCGGGATCGACGTGTCGACCGGGCAGGTGGTCAGCGAAGAGAAACCGGCGTTCGGCCGCAGTTACCAGACGCCGTTTGCGGACCGGGTACGGAACGAGATCGGCACCAAGTACGGTGTGGCCGTGATCGCAGTCGGAGCCATCTCCTCTTATGACGACGTGAACTCCATCATCCTGGCGGGCCGGGCCGACCTGTGCGCGCTCGGCCGCACCCACCTGTACGACCCGCAGTGGACCCTGCACGCCGCGGCCGAGCAGGGGTACGCGGGCCCGGGCGCGGTCTGGCCCGACCCGTTCGCCGCGGGCAGCCGCAGGCCGCAGGCCGGCCGGACCGAGGACGCGCGGCCGCGGCTGGAGCTGATCAGGTCCGGGATACCGCGCACCGCGCACGCCCGCTGGCGCCCGGGAGCGGCCCGGTGACCGCGGCCGCCCGCTGGCGCCCGGGAGCGGCCTGGTGACCGCGTTCGCGCTGACCGAGGAGCAGCAGGCCTTCTGCGCCGTGGTCCGCGAGATCGCCGCCGGGCAGCTGCGGCCGATCGCCGAGGCGGGCCAGCCCGGCCACGTGAACCGAGAGCTGATCAAGGCCATGGGCAGCCTCGGCCTGCTCGCCCGGCTGTTTCCCGGGATCGGCGGCGCGTCGGTGTCCAGGGAAGCCGCCGCGATGGACTTGTGCCTGCTGCGGGAGTCGCTGGCCACGCAGAGCACCGAGGCGGAGACCGCGCTGGCCCTGCAGGGCCTGGGGGCCTACCCGATCCTGCAGTCCGGGCAGGAGGAGGTCGTGCGCCGCTGGCTGCCCGCCGTGGCCGCGGGCGACGCCGTGGCGGCGTTCGCGCTGAGCGAGCCTGAGGCCGGCTCCGACGCCGCCGCGCTGCGGCTGGCGGGCGAGCCGGACGGCGACGGCTGGCGGCTGACCGGCGAGAAGACCTGGATCTCCAACGCCCCGGAAGCCGACGTCTACACGGTCTTCGCCCGGACCGGGCCCGGTACCGGCGCCCGCGGCGTGAGCGCGTTCGCGGTGCCCGGCGACCGGGCGGGCCTGCACGGCGAGCACCTGGACATGATCAGCCCGCACCCGATCGGCCGCCTGATCTTCGACGGCGTCCGGGTAGATCGGGCCGAGCTGCTCGGCGAGCCGGAGCGCGGCTTCCGGGTGGCCATGCGCACGCTGGACCTGTTCCGGCCCAGCGTCGGCGCGTTCGCGGTGGGCATGGCCCAGGCTGCCAGCGACGCGGCCGTTCGGCACGCGGGAACCCGGACCGCGTTCGGCGGGCCGCTGAAGGACCAGCAGGCCATCGCGCACCTGCTGGCCGAGATGGCGACCAGGACCGAGGCGGCCCGGCTGCTGGTCTACGCGGCGGCCGCGGCCTACGACGCCGGGCAGGAACGTATCACCGCGAAGTCGGCCATGGCCAAGCTGTTCGCCACCGAGACGGCCCAGTTCGTGGTGGACGCGGCGGTGCAGATCCATGGGGCGCGGGCCCTGCGTCAGGGGCACCTGCTCGAGCACCTGTACCGCGAGGTGCGCGCACCGCGCATCTACGAGGGCGCCTCGGAGGTCCAGCGCACGATCATCGCCCGCGAGATGTACCGCTTAGGACCAGGCACTGGTGAAGAACACCTGGATCTGGCCGGCGAAGCCGTCATCGGGGCGCTGCGTGCACGCGATGGCCTCGGCGTACAGTTCCTCCGCGGCGGGCGGGTCGATGAGGTCGATGCACAGCAGGTATCCCCACATGCTCTGGCCGAGCAGGACGTCGTCGTCCAGCGGCCGGGCCCGCTCGACGGCTTCCCGGCCGAAGACGAGGCCGCGCTCGGGCTCGCCGCCGAAGTAGCAGACGGAGCTGAGCACCGCGAGCGCGTTGATGAGCACCCGGTCGCCGTCGAGGCCGCGGGCGAGCTCGACGGCCTGCTCCGCCAGCCGCCGGGCCGTGGCGATGTCGATGAACCGGCCGACCAGCGCGGTCATGACCAGGGCCATCCCGTACAGTTCAGGGTCCGCCCGGGCGTCGGACCGCTCCAGCACCGGCATGAGCAGGGCTACGGCCTCGGCGGCGCGGGAACGCGCCATCCAGTAGCGCTTCAGGGCCACGCCGAACCGCAGTGCCTGATCCGTGGTGCCGGCCTCGCCGGAGGCGTGCTGGGCGGCCCGGCGCAGGTTGGCCTGGTCGTCATCCAGCCGCGCGAGCCAGCTGCCCTGATCGGATCCGGTCAGGTGCGGGGCCGCCGCCTCGGCGACGGACAGGTTATGGCGGCAGTGGGCCGCCGCGACGGCCGCGGCCTCGTCCTGGCCGGCCTCGGCGAGCCGTTCCGCGGCGAACTGCCTGATCGTCTCGAGCAGCCGGTAACGGAGCGCTCCCCCGGACGGCTCGGCCAGGACCAGGCTCTTGTCTACGAGCGCGCCGAGGAGATCGGTGACGTCGAACACGCGCTCGGTGAGGAGAACACGGCGAACAGCCCGTCCCCCTGGGTATCCACTTCCCGGCCGCCGTGCGCGGCCAGCCCCGACCGGATGTGCGCGCGATGATCGGCGAGCACCTGCGCGTAGAGGCTTTCTCTCAGGCGCCGCAGCAGGGCGGTCGAGCCCTCGATGTCGGTGAAGAGAAAGGTGAAAGTCTCCACAGACCTAGCCTAGGAGGTCCGCGCGCGGCCGGATCTGGTGTAGTCCCGCAGGCCCTACACCGGCCGCGTCTAGGTCACGGCCGGGCCGGCGTACGCTTCGAACGTGAGCGTGCCGAGCCTGCCCGGCCGGTCCCAGGTAACGGCCGCCGCCCCGGCCCGGCCGATGATATAGCGGACCCTTGACTGCCGTCACAAAAAGTAAATACTGGAAATCGAGCAACCTGAGGAAGTGCGGCCTGATGCGGCTCTCCCCTTCGGCGCACGTGGACACGTTCTGCCGTGACCATCTGCCGCCCGCGGACCAGTGGCCCGAGTTCCGTTTCGACCTGCCCGAGCTCAGTTATCCCGAGCGGCTGAACTGCGCCGCGGAACTGCTCGACGCCACCGCCGCGCGGCACGGCGCCGACCGGCCCTGCCTGCGCTCGCCCACCGAGACCTGGACCTACGGCGAGACGGTCCGGCGGACCAACCAGCTGGCCCGGGTGCTGACCGAGGACTACGGCCTGCAGCCAGGCAACCGGGTGCTGCTGCGCGGCCCGAACAACCCGTGGCTCGCCGCGGCCTGGCTGGCCGTGATCAAGGCCGGCGGGGTCGCGGTAACCACCATGGCCCTGCTGCGCGCCCGGGAGATCGCCACCATCGCGGGGCTGACCAGGCCGAGCCTGGCCATCTGCGATCACCGCTTCGCCGCGGACCTGGCCGCTGGCGCGCCCGACCTCACCACCGTGATCTACGGCGGTGAGCAGGACGAACTGGCCCTGCGCTGCGCGGCCAAGGACGGCACGTTCACCGCGGTGGAGGTGGCAGTCGACGACGTGGCCTTCCTCGCGTCGACCTCGGGCACCACCGGCCAGCCCAAGGTGGCCATGCAATTCCACCGCGACGTGCTCGCCACCTGTGACAGCTTCTCCTCCTACCTCATCAAGCCGAACTCCGGCGACGTGTTCACCGGCACGCCGCCGCTCGGCTTCACCTACGGTCTTGGCGGCCTGCTGCTGTTCCCGCTGCGGGCCGGCGGGGCCACGCTGCTCATCGAGCGGGCCACGCCCGCCGAACTGGCCGACGCGATCGCGGCCCACGGCGTGACCGTGCTGTCCACGGCGCCCATCGCCTACCGGGCCATGCTGGCCGCGGGCAAAGCCTCATCGCTGAAGAACCTGCGGCGCTGCGTCTCGGCCGGTGAGCACCTGCCCAAGTCGGTCTGGGAGGAATTCCGCGACGCCACCGGCCTGGCCATCATCGACGGCATCGGCTCGACCGAGATGCTCCACATCTTCATCGCCGCCGCGGACGGGGACATCCGCCCGGGTTCGACGGGCCGGGCGGTGCCCGGTTACCGGGCCATGATCGTCGACGAGGACGGGACGCCGGTCCCCGACGGCCAACCCGGCCGGCTGGCGGTCCAGGGGCCCACCGGCTGCCGGTACCTGGCCGACCCTCGCCAGCAGGTCTACGTGCAGCACGGCTGGAACATGACCGGCGACACCTACGTCCGCGACGCCGACGGCTACTTCTGGTACCAGGCACGAAGCGACGACATGATCATCTCGGCCGGCTACAACATCGCCGGGCCCGAGGTCGAGGAGGCGCTGGTCGGCCACCCGGACGTGCTCGAGTGCGCCGTGGTCGGCGCCCCCGACGCCGACCGGGGCATGATCGTGGCGGCCTTCGTGGTCCTGCGCGACGGCGCGGCCGCGGACGCGGACGAAGCGGCCGAACTGCAGGACTTCGCCAAGCAGTCCATCGCCCCGTACAAGTACCCGCGGCGGGTGGAGTTCGTGGCCGAGCTGCCCAAGACGATCAGCGGCAAGACCCAGCGCTACCGGCTGCGGCAGATGGCCGAGGAGAAGCTGCGGGCAACTCCTCGCTGACCGGGGCACCTTACTGGGGTCCGCCGAACGGGTCAGGAAACTCGGTCATCGTGACCTCCGTCGCCGCTACCATGGCCGCCCTGAGGCCCGCCATGGGCACAAATCCGGCGATACGCCTGCTGTGATAGTAGCTCGTGCGCAGCGCCCGGGGCCGGCGGCGCGCCGTCAATCCCGGTCCAGGAAGGCGCGGACCGCGGTCAGGTAGGGCTCACGGTCGTAGCTGGCCAGGTAGGCCCCGGCCATCCGGACCGGGTCGCCGAAGAAGTAGTACTCGTACAGCGCCTGGCGGCCGGAGAAGGCCGAGATGCAGGTGTCCCACACCAGGCGGAACAGCTTGACCCGGTCCGCCCCGCCCAGCGCGGCGGACTGCAGGTAGGTCTCGATGTCGGCCGCCGCCGGGCCGACCACGTCGGCCTGGGTGGGCGTGGCCATCAGGCCGGACGCGCCGAGCTTGCGCAGGATCTCCGGGAACCGCTGGTAGAGCCGGGGATACAGGTTGCGGGCCGTGTTCAGCGGCGGCCAGGCCGGGGTGAGCACCCCGAACTCGTTGACCTCGGCGTCGGCCTCCGCGGCGCGGCAGAAGGCGCGCATCGTCTCCAGGGTGGTGATGACCTCGGCGATGTCGGCCTGGACGTGCTGGAACTGCTCGATGCCGATGGCCTGGGCCAGCAGCGAGACCAGGCCGAGGATGTACTCGGTCTTGGCCGTGGTCCGCGTGATGACCTGATGGGTCATGTGCACCACAGCCGACGTGCGGGAGTAGAAGCCGTTGCACAGGTCCGGGTCGCCGAGCACGAAGACCCGCTCGTAGGGCACGTGCACGTCGTCGAACACGACCACCGCGTCGGACTCCTCGAACCGGGATCCGAGCGGGTGATCGTGCCGGGGGCGGCCGTAGTCAAGCGGCTCGCGCGCGATGTAGCGGAGCCCGGGGGTGTCGTTGGCGATGGCGCAGGCGAACGAGTACGGCTTGTCCTGCGGCGAGTTGCGCAGCACGGTCGAGGGGAACACGAGCAGCTCGTCGGCGAACGGGCCGATGGTGGCCAGCAGCCGGGCGCCGCGGATCACGATGCCGTTGTCGTCCTCGCGCACGACGTGCGCCATCAGCGAGCCTCCGGCCTGCTGGCTCGCGGTCACCGCCCGGTTAGCCTGCGGCGGGACCAGCGTGTGGGTGCACAGCAGGTCCTGTTCGCGGACCTGCTCGTAATAGGCGCGGATGTTCTGGCCGAGGGCCGGATCGGCCTGGGCGAACCAGTCGTGCGCGGCGGCCAGGGCCATCAGCGCGCTGTTCAGGTAGTCCGGGGTGCGGCCCAGCATGCCGAGCGAGCGGTCGGCCCACACCTTGAACGCCTGCCGGCGTTTGGACAGGTCATCGGGTGTCTTGGGGACCAGGAACGACGTGGCCACCGGCTCCCCGGTCAGCGGCGAGGGATAGGTGAGGATGTCACGGCAGGCCGGGTCGTGCTGGAGGTCGAACAGCTCGGCGTAGCTGCGCACCACATTGCGGAAGGCGGGGTGGTCGGCCACGCCGCCGGTGAGGGTCTGCCCCTGGATCTCGACGTGCACCCGGGCGGAGGCGAGCCGGCCGAGGAATTCGCTGCCGCTGCGCGCCGCCATACCGGGGACGGTACCTTCTGCCCATGGGCACTCGTCAAGCATCCAGGTCCTGGGCCCAGCGGTGCACCTACCTGATGGAGCCGAAGAACTGGCTGATCCTCACCGTGGCCGTGATCGGCTGGCACGCCGACGGCGGAGCGGGCCTGGGCTGGGGGCTGGTGGCCGCGCTGTTCGCCGGCGTGCTGCCGGCCGCGTTCATCGGCTACGGCGTCCGCCGCGGCCACTGGAGCGACAGGAACGTGGGCGCGCGGCGGCCCCGGCTCCTCGTGCTGGCCTTCATCATGGCCTCGGTGGCGGCCGGGCTGGTCCTGCTGATCGCGGGCGGCGCGCCGCGCATCCTGACCGGCTACCTCGCCTTCATGCTGGCCAGCGTCGCGGTGCTGGCCGCCATCACGCTGGTGTGGAAGATCTCCATCCACTGCGCTGTCGCGTCCGGTTCCGTGACGATCCTGGCCCTCATCTACGGGCCGCTGCTCCTGCCCGGCTACGCGCTGGTGGCCCTGCTGGGCTGGTCCCGGGTGGCGCTGAAGGACCACACGGTGGCGCAGGTGGTCGCGGGCTCGGTGCTCGGGGCCGGGGCCGCCGCGCTGGCTTACGCCGCCCTGGCCGGGACGGCGGGATGGGCCTCCTCGGCGCGGTAGCGGGCGCTCCGGCAGCAGGACACGACCACCGCCAGCGGCCAGAGGGCCTCGGCGCCGCCCGCGACCCGCTCCGCCAGCCCGGTCTGGCCGGCCCCGGCCACCAGGTCCGCGCCGAACCAGGCCACCAGGGCCAGCAGCACCGCCACGGTCGCGGCGGCCACCGCCGGCCGCAGCGCCCAGGGCACCGCGGGCCCGCGCTGCCAGGCCCCGGCCGGCCAGGTGGTCAGCCCGGCGAGCCCGATCGAGGACCACAGGATGTGCTGGACCGGATAGGCGTTCCCTACGGTCTCGGGGTTCGCCGCCACCAGCATGCCCGCCGCCGCTCCGGTGAACAGGATCAGCCGCCCGGCTCGTCCGGCGGGCCGCAGCGCAAGCGCGGTGACCAGGTAGCACACGCCGACCAACAGGAACGTCAGCGTCATCACCCAGCGGTCGGTGGCCCCCTGAGCGGCCAGCGCGCTGACCGTATCCGCGACCGGGTTGAAACTGGGCTGCAGGCTGGCCGCGACCGTGAACCCGCCGACCAGCAGGACCGGAGCCGCGACCGAGGAGATCACGCCCCACCAAGGCACGTCCCGCATGGCACTACGGTAGGCGACAGCCAGGCGGCCGGCCGATCGGGGCCGGCCGGTCAGGCGCCGACCAGCGCGGCTGGCTGGCGACAGGAGCACGGAGTTGACATCCTCCCTCGCCTGAAGGCGAGGGATTCCAGCTACTACGCCGATTGGAGCAGCAGTTGAGGTTCGCGGTTCACGGGCCGGGCAACCCCGTCGCCTCCCCGCGCAGTCACGGCGTGCCCCGCCGCGATGTTCTTAGCCGCGTTCGCGTCCGCATTGCAGGCGAAACCGCAGGCAGTGCACCGGAACACGGCTTGACTCTCACGCGAGTCCCGGTCCACCTGCCCGCACGCCGAGCACCGCTGGCTCGTCAACGCGGGTCTGACCTTCTCCACCCGGCCGGGCGCCTTGTCCGCCAGCCGGCGCACCAGCAGGCCCCACCCCGCACCCAGGATCCCCCGGTTCAGCCCGGCCTTGGCCCGGACGTTGCGGCCCGGGTTCTCCCGGGTGCCTTTCGCCGACCGGGTCATATTGCCGATCTGCAGGTCCTCGACCCGGATCACGTCGAACCGCCGCGCGATGTCCGTGGACACCTTCTCGGCCCAGTCCTTGCGCCGGTCCCTCTCGCGGGCCCGCAGCCGGGCGATCGCGTGCCTGACGCGGCCGCGGCGGTTCGAGCCCCGCGCAGCGCGGGCGAGCATGCGCTGCATGCGCCGCAGCCTGATCCGCTCCCGCGCGGTCAGGCCGGGGGCGTGCAGCAGCTGCCCGCTGGACAGGGCCGCGGAGACCGCTACGCCTCGGTCGATGCCCACCACCTGGCCGTTACCCGGTGCGGGAACCGGCCCGGGGATTACGGCGAAGGCGACATGCCAGCGGCCCGCCCGGTCCATCGTCACCCGGTAGGACTTGGCGCCCGGCGGTACTGCGCGGGACCAGCGGAAGCGCACCCAGCCGGCCTTGGGCACCCAGACCTGGCCGACATGGCGGGACACGCGGCGCACTTCCCACTGCCCGCCGCGCCCCACGATCCGGAACCCCTCATCTCTCCCGGCCTTGCGCCAGGTCGGCCGCCCGGCCGGGTTCGCCGGGTCGAAGAACGCCGTCATCGCCTGGGCGAAGTCGCGCAGGGCCTGCTGCTGGACCGTCTGGGAGCCGGCCGCCAGCCACGGGTTCTCCGCCCGGGCCTGGGTGAGCTGCCGGCACTGCTCCAGGTAGCCCGGCGCGCCCGGGCGGCCCGGGTGCCAGTGGGAGTGCTGCTCGACGGCCAGGTTCCATACGTACCGGGCGTGGCCGCAGTGGTCCCGCAGCACCGCCTCCTGGGCGGGCGCGGGAAACAGCCGGAACCGGGACATGCGAACACACTATCGGACACCACCGACATTTCCGGGGAGGTGAAGCGGCGTTTCCTCCCCGGACTGAAGGCCAGGGTCTCCACGCCGCCATCCTGATGAGCGAGCAGGCGGTCCGGGTGGAGAAGTCGGGGCCGGTCAGCACCGTCTTCCTGCACCGCCCGGCCCGCCGCAATGCGGTCGACGGCCCGACTGCCGCCCGGCTGGCCGACGTCTTCCGGGCCTTCGACACCGATCCGGAGGCCGCGGTGGCCGTGCTGCACGGCGAGGGCGGGGTCTTCTGCTCCGGTGCCGACCTGACCGCGCCCGGCACCGACCGCGGCAACCGGGTGGCCCCGGACGGTGACGGGCCGATGGGGGTCAGCCGGCTCCGGCTGTCCAAACCGGTCATCGCTGCCGTCGCCGGGTACGCCGTGGCCGGCGGGCTGGAGCTGGCCCTGTGGTGCGACCTGCGGGTCGCTGACGAGACCGCCGTCTTCGGCGTATTCTGCCGGCGCTGGGGCGTGCCGCTCATCGACGGCGGCACGGTCCGGCTGCCCCGGCTCATCGGGACCAGCCGGGCCATGGACATGATCCTCACCGGGCGCGCCGTCGGCGCGGCCGAGGCGGCGGCGATCGGCCTGGCCAACCGTGTGGTGCCGGCGGGCCAGGCTCTGGCCGCGGCGCAGCAGCTCGCGGCCCAGCTGGCCGCGTTCCCGCAGGTGTGCCTGCGCAGCGACCGGGCGTCGGTGCTGGCTGGTGAAGGGCTCGGCGAGACCGCCGCGCTGGCCGCGGAGTTCGCGCACGGGCAGGCCGCCCTGGCCCGGGAGGCCGGCCCGGGCGCCGCCCGGTTCGCGGCGGGCGAGGGACGTCACGGGACCTTCGGAGAGCGTGATGGGTCTTGATGTGTAACGGGGCGAGCGGCCACCTGGGCGCGGTGCCCGCCAGCCCGGGCACCTCGCCCGACGGCGTTTGGACCCGGTCGAGGTCCTGGCCGAAGCGAAGGGCCCGGATCCCCGCGCGGGATCCGGGCCCTGCTGGATGGGATTACCGGCGAGCCAGGTCGAGATCCCCGGCTGCCGCGGCCGGGACGGCCTCGGGGCGGTCTGCTGCGGTCCGGCGCAGCCGCGGCAGGAACAGCGCCGCGGCGGCCGCGGCGGCCACCGCCGCCCCGCCGACCCAGACCGCCGGGACCAGGCCGGAGACGAAGGCCGGGCCGCTGGCGTAGCTTCCGTGGGCCGAGAACACCGCGCCGAGCACGGCGATCCCGAACACGCCGCCAAGCTCCCGGATGGCGTTGTTCGCGCCGGAGGCGATGCCCTCCTGGTCCCGGCGGACCGAGCCGAGCACCATGTTGGCGACGGGCGCGAAGAACAGCGACATCCCGACGCCGGAGATCACGAAGGCCGGCACCAGTGTCAGGTACGGCACCGTGGGGCTGGTCACCGCGGCCAGCCAGCCCAGCCCGACGGCCTGCAGAGCGAGTCCGGCGGCCAGCAGCGGCCGCCCGCCGATGCGGTCGGAAAGGGCGCCGGCGACGGGGGCTATGAACACCGGCATGGCGGTCCAGGGCAGGGTCCGCAGTCCGGCCTGCAGCGGGCTGTAGTGCTGGACCACCTGCAGGAACTGCGCGAGCAGGAAGATCGAGCCGAACATTCCGAAGAACATCAGCAGCGAGGCCACGTTCGTGAGGGTGAAGCCGCGGCTGCGGAACAGGTGCATGGGCAGCATCGGCTGGCGGGTCCGCATTTCCCAGGCGATGAACGCCGCGACCAGCAGCGCGCCGATGACCATGGGAGGCAGCACGGTAGCGCTGGTCCAGCCGTGGTCGTTGCCGCGTACCACGCCGAGGACGACGCCGAACAGGCCCAGACTGGCCAGGACGAGGCCGGGCAGGTCCAGGCTCGTGGCCGGCCCGCGGCTCTCGGTGAGCCGGGCCCGGGCGATCGGCAGGAGCACGATGCCGATAGGGACGTTCAGCCAGAAGATCCACTGCCACGAGGCGCCCTCGACGACGGCGCCGCCGACCAGCGGGCCGATGGCGATGGCCAGGCCGCCGACCGCGCCCCAGGCGCCCAGGGCCAGGCCGCGTCGCTGCGGGCTGACCGCTGCCGACAGCAGCGTGAGCGTGAGCGGGATCAAGATAGCGGCGCCGACCCCCTGGATAGCCCGGGCGGCCACCAGGGCGCCGATGCCGGGCGCGAGCGCGGCGGCCGCGGACCCGGCGGTGAACAGGCCGAGCCCGACCACGAACAGCCGGCGGCGGCCGAACCGCTCGCCCAGCGTGGCCCCGGTTAGCAGCAGGACGGCGAAGGTGAGCGTGTACGCGTTGACCGTCCACTGCAGCCCCTCGAGCGAGGCGTGCAGGTGGTCCCGGATCGACGGCAGCGCGGTGGTGACGACGAGGTTGTCGAGCGAGGCCATGAACAGCGCCGCCGAGGTAACGGCGAAGGTCCAGGCGGTGCGCCCCTTGGCAGTCATGATCTTCCCTCCTAGGAAGTGAGTAGTCACTAACTTATTGGGCTAAAAAAAATTACGCAGGCGAGTTCTTGGGGCACCAGCTGGTCCACCGCTCGTCCACGGCCGGCAGGTCCATCGCCGCGGCCACGTTCATCAGCATGCCGACGGCGAAGAAGTCCACCACGGTCTGGAACGGCAGGCCGGTCAGCCGCTCGACCAGTTCCCACAGCTTCTTGAACCCAGCCCTGGTCGCGGCACGGATCTCGGGATCGTCGCACGCGGCATAGGCCTGCATCTGCAGCAGAAGCAGCGTCCGGTCCTCCAGGAGCCGCTCGTAGGCGTCAGCCATGGCCATCAGCGCTTCCTCGCCGGTGAGGTCGCCGGCCGCCGCGGTGAAGGCGTCCGCCACCCGGCGGAAGCACCGGTCGACCAGCTCCAGGAACAGCGCCTTCTTGGTCGGGAACAGGCGGAACAGGTACGGCTGGCTGATCCCGGCCCGCCGGGCGACGTCCTCGGTCGAGGTGCCCGCCAGGCCGTGCACGGCGAAGTCGGTCACCGCGGCGTCAAGGACCTGTTCGCGGCGCTCCGGTGCGGACATCCGCTGCTTGGTCTCGGCCATGGCCCCTAAGTTAGTGATGACTCACTACTTTGTCAAGCATGGCCATGCAAGAGCTCGTCCCACCCTGCTCGGGCCCTGCCGCCGCCGGCCCGTTCAGCCGCTCCGATCGGCCTAACCAACGACGTCGTTGTCACAACGATGCGCACCGGACGACGTGGTTGTCACAACGATGCTGTTGCCGCCTGGCCGCTGGAGCGGGCCAGGCGGCTGCGGGCCAGGCGGCTGCGGGCCAGGTATCTGGGCGCCCATCTATATCAACGTGATCAGCCTGCCACCGCGGCGTAGATGGCCTGGCCGTACTCGGCGCTGCGGTCGGAGCCGATGATGCCGGGCGCCATCTTGTTCATCATGTAGGAGATCGTCATGCGGCGCCCGGCGTCCATGACGATCATGGAGCCGCCCCAGCCACCCCAGTAGCAGATCTTCTCGTCCGGGATCCAGGGCAGGATGTCGAGCCGCGGCAGACCGTAGCCGATGCCGAAGCGCAGCGGACACCGAGCACCAGGTCGATGCCGTTCTGCTGCTCGCGGAAGATCAGGTCGATGGTGTCCTGGCCCAGCAGGCGGACGCCGTTGACCGCACCGCCGCGGGCCACGACGGACATGATCCTGGCTACTGACCGGGCGTTCCCATGCCCGTTCGCGGCGCCGATGTCGGCCTGGCGCCAGCCGGGCGTGTTGGCCACCTCGGCGGGAACGAAGGGCCCGGTCAGCGTCCTGACCGTGGGGCTGGCCGGGTCAAGAGCCGCGAAGTCGAACGGCAGCGGCGGCGTCGGGACCACGGGCGCGATCCGGCTCCAGTCGCTTTCCGCCGCTCCGATCTGGAAGTCAGCACCCAGCGGGCCGGCGCGGCGCGTACCCCCTCGAACCGCTGCTCACAGGTGCCCATAAGGGCTGCTCACAGGTGCCCATAAGGTCCGCTATGGTGGTCATCTTCCTCGCCGCCGGGCGTCAGGACTAGGGTCATCTTGGCCCGGGTCTCATGATCCCAGCCAGATCGCAGAAGGGCAGGCAGCGCATGGCACGCAGCATCCAGGTGGGCGACCAGGCGCCCGACTTCACCCTCCCATCGCAGTCCGGTGAGCAGGTCCGGCTGTACGACCGGCTCGGCGAACGGGTGATCGTGCTGTACTTCTACCCCAAGGACAACACCAGCGGCTGCACTGCCGAGGCCTGCGCCTTCCGCGACAGTTACGAGACCTTCACCGAGGCGGGCGCCGACGTGATCGGGGTCAGCTCGGACTCAACGGACAAGCACGCCTCCTTCGCCGGCCAGTACAAGCTGCCGTTCACCCTCGTCAGCGATAAGGGCGGCCAGCTCCGCAAGAGCTACGGGGTACCGGCCGTGTTCGGCATGCTCCCCGGCCGGGTCACCTACGTCATCGACCGCCAGGGAACGGTCCGGCACGTCTTCAACTCCATGATCAATATCGGCCAGCACGTGAGCGACGCGCTCGAGGTGGTCAAGCAGCTGCAGGCCGAGCAGGAGCCCTGACGATCGGGAATATGCCCATTACATAAAGCGACGTCGGCCGGAGTATTCTCTCCGATACGGCACGTGAGCTGTGGAAGAGTTGTGAGCAACCGGTGGATAACCGCCGTCGGCTGCGAATAACCGGCCGCGTTCTGTGGACAGAATGTGGATAGCCAAGAAATTCGGAATGACTTCGCGGTAAACCCTTGCGCGGCTGGCGCTGAAGCAGTAGAAATACTTTCACCGTCGGAAACGGGCACCACCTCAGGGGCGACTCCGGGGGACGTGAGAGAGGCCGGGTGACTGGCCGATCACACGGGTGCACGGCACTGGCGGGCGGTCCTGTGGTGCCGGGAAGGCCAGGTGACTGGCTGGATAGGCGCGGCGAGACCAGGCAAGGCCCCCTCCATCTCATACGTGGAGGGGGCCTTGTTCTATTCTGCGCGGACCGGGGTATTCCTGACGCGCCGGTATCGCTGGCGGATACGCGAAGATCACGAATCAGGTATTTACCGCGCGGCGCCGGCCGTGCGGTCAAGATCCGCGCTTATGCCGGTGCTTTTGGCCGCCGGGAACCGGCTGACCTGCGCAGGACGGGCGGGCCAGCTATTTGCGCGAGCACGATAAAAATACGCCGGGAAATTCCCGACTGGGCTCAATAACACAGCTTGAAATGCCGGAGTCTGGATATCAGGGTGGTTCTGGTTCGACTGGTCCCCGGCCTGCCGCCGATCCGGGGACGAGTACGCTGGAACGCAATCGTTTGTCCCCGGGAGCGCATATGCGGCGCTGGGCGGGCCAGATCTGGCGGCTGGCCGGGCGGCCGGCCTGCGGCCTGGCCGGCGCGGCGCGGGCGGGACCGCTGGCGGTGATGCTGGCGGTGATGCTGGCGGTGATGCTGGCGGCCGCCTGCTCCGCGGCCCCGGCGGGCCCGGACCGGCCGACCGCCGGTACGTGCTACGCCTTCGCCGTGCGGGCCATCCAGCGGCACGACACCGTGACCGCGGTGCCCGGCGCCTGCGCGGGCCTGAGCCCCGAGCAGGTCAACCAGGCTGCGGCCCGGGCCATCAGGGACCTGACCGCGGGGCAGCCCAAGGCCGTGGCCCGGCGCCTGGCCCGCCAGGACGGCGCCTACCTGGCCGACATGGTCAGCTCGGTCCCGGCTTTCCGCCCGCCCGCCCCGGCCGCGCCGGCCACGGCCCCGGCGCAGCCCGGCGCGGCCCTGCCGCTCGGCCTGGCTGCCCTGGCGGCCTGGGTCCTCACCGCGGCCGCGGGGACCTACCTGCTCGCCGGGTGGCTCGCCGACCGGCTGCGCGGCCCGTGGCTGGCGGACGGGCGGCGCGGCGGGCGGCTGCGGCGCAGCGGGGGGCGCCCGCGGGGCGGCCGGACGGCGGGATCGGTCACAGGCTTCATCGTCGGCCACTTCGGGCTGGCCCTGGCCGGGCTCCTGCTCTGGATCGTGTTCGTCGTGACCGGGCTGGCTGCCCTGGCCTGGATCGCGGTGGCGCTGGTGGTGATCATCGCCAGCCTGGGCATGGCCGTCCTGGCCGCCGCACTGCCCGAGCCGAGCCGGGACACCGCGGCCGCCGGCTTTCGGAGGCTTCCCGTGCCAGTCATCGCGATCCATGGCATGCTGGCGACCCTCACCATCTTGCTGGTGGTGCTGGCCGCGCTGAGGTAAGGGAGCAGGCGCGATGGAAGACCCGCGGAGCAAGGGCTTCGCCCCGGCCTCGGTTCCGCACGGATACGAGCAGTTCATGCTGCGCCAGTTGTTCGAGCCGTGGGCCACGGAACTGGTCAGGCGGGCCGGTCTGCGGCCCGCGTGGTCCGTACTCGACGTGGCCAGCGGGCTGGGCCCGGTGGCCCGGCTGGCCGCCGCCGCGGTGGGCCCGGCAGGCCGGGTGGTGGCCAGCGACATCAGCGAGCCCATGCTGGCCCGGGCGGCGGCACGGCCGGCGCTGGCCGGATGGGCCACGATCGAGTTCCTGGCGGGCCCCGCGTCCGCCATCGACGCCGAGGACAACAGCTTCGACGCCGTGCTGTGCCAGCACGGGCTGCAGTTCTTCCCCGACCGGGCCGCCTCGATGGGCCAGATGCGGCGGGTGGCCCGGCCGGGTGGCATCGTGCTGGTCTCGACCTGGGCGGCCGAGCGCCCGCTGGGCCTGTTCGGCGCGATGAGCGAAACCCTGGAGGAACTCGGCCTGGCCGAGCCTTACCCACGGGCCTTCGATCCGGACAGCTACCGGCTCAGCGCGGCCGAACTCGGCAAGCTGCTGCGAGACTGCGGGCTGCGCGAGGTCCAGATAGAGACGGTCGAGCTCGACGCGACCTGGGACAACGCCGGGACGGCAGCCAATACGCTGCTCGGCACCCCGTTCGGGCCGCTGGTCTCGGCGCTGCCCGGGGATGCTCAGGAACAGGTGCGGGCCCGCCTGATCACCAAGCTGGGCGAGACGGAGAATCGCGTCATCGTGCGGACCGCGAGCAACATCGCCCGCGGCGTCAAGTAGCCGGCGGTCAGTGCGCGGCCGCGGGCGGCGGCCGCCAGCACCGCCAGCCCGGGTGCACGGGGACCAGCCGTGAGGGTCCCGGCGGGACGGCGGCCATCTGGGCCCGGGGGTACAGGACGAGCCCGGGGGGAACCGGCTCCCACCACGGCTCGTGGCGGAACAGGCGGCTGTACAGCTCAGGCGGGCGCCCGTTCGGGCCGAGGATCAGCTCAGCCGGCGCGGGCTGGTCCGACCGCTGCCAGCGGAAGTCACCGGAAACCCGCAGCACCGAGCCGGTGTTGGGCAAGGCGGCATGCGGGGTGAGGCAGTGGAAGATGATCACGTCGCCCGGCTCGTAGCTGGTCGTCGCCCAGCCCGGCTGGAAGCGGCTGAGCGGGCGCGGCGGGCGGGGCGGCCGGAGGTGGCCGCCGGGCTTGACGGCCAGGCCGCCGATCCGGACCGGGATCTCCATCAGCGGGATCCAGCTGGTCAGCATGTCCTGTACGCCGCCGACCGCGTAGTCATAGTGGATGTAGCGGCCGCGCGGCCGGGCCTGCGGCCGCTCGGGATAGACCGCACGCAGGACCTTCGCCGGATAGCAGAACGCCTCCGGTCCCAGGACGCCGCGAACCACCGCGCACAGCGCCGGGAGGTAGGCGATGCGGTTGAACGCGACGCTCATCATGGCGCCCCGGAAGGCCGGGTCACGCAGCCCGTCCATCGAGTTGACCGCGCGCGGCTCCATCGACGGTATGCCCCGGTCGTCCATCCAGCCGCCATCCCGCAGCCGGCCGGCGACGGCCAGCCCGGCCGCGCGGACCTCGGCGGCAGGCAGCAGTCCGCGGCAGAACAGGTACCCCTGATCGGCCAGGCGCCCGCGCAATCCGGCCGGGTCGTTCACCAGCGCCGCGGAGTCGGCCAGCTCGTCCACATACTCACGATAAGCACGGCCCGGACGTGCTCAGCCTTCCTCGAAGCAAGCTCCCCGCTAGTTCGGGACGGACGCCCAGCCACGGCCCAGGTTGCCCCCGGCGGAGCGGGCGAGGCGCGCCCGAGTACGGCGGCTCCGCCGCCGACTTCGGCCACGCCAGCGTCGCGGAGCAGAACCAGGTGTTCGGTACCGCGCTGGCCAGCGGCGGCCAGTCCAGCTGGTCGGCCTACGACGGCTGCTGACCAGGGGTCAGCGTCAGCGCCACGGCGGTGGCGCACGACGGGCCGGGGGCCCACGGGCCCCGGCCCGTCGCCGTCGCCCGGGTCGTGGCACCACGGTCCGTTCGGCACAAAAAAACCGCGATGGCCAGAGGGTCAGGGAGGCGGGGTTTGGCCCGGCCGGGCAGGGGTAGCCGACTAGCTCCCGAAAGGAGGCTTCAGGCGGCATCGCCGGCTTGCGTCGCTCCTCCCCCCGGGAATGACGGCTGGCCCGGGGCTCAGCTGCTCGGAGATGGCATATGGCACGAGACCTTCGGGTTCACGCCCACGTAATTGAGCGGGCCGGCCGCTACGGTGGCGACAATCGTTCCGGCATGGGCGCAACTCGTGGACGACGAGCCGTAATAACCGCGCTGCCCGGCGGCTATCGCGCCGATGACCAGCCAGATCAGCAGGACTACCCCTCCGACTCGCATATTTACCTCCCAAAGACGGGCAGCTCCGCTGATTCCGGAGAGCCGTGGACGCAAGTCGTTCTTTCGTCTACCCTGCGCACGGCGAATACACGTGCGAGCCGGGTCCGATATGGCACCTATTTGGCGGCGGGCGATACCGCTGCCATTCCCGCCGTCCTTTTCTGGCCCTGGTGTATCGTTGCTGCTGATGTCCTGGGACGCAAAGACCGCGCAGCGCGGACCGGTGGCACAAGACGCGGCACAAGAGGCGCTCGCCGGCCCGCCGTCCCCTCGGCCGGGCACCGGCGGCCCGCTGCCATCCCCGGCGCCGGGTGCGATGTCTTACACCTACACCACAGACCTGGCCGCGATCCGCGCCGTGGTGTACCGCTATGCCAGGGAAGCAGGGCTGCCTGAGCCGCGCGCGGTCGACCTGGTGCTCGCGGTCAGCGAGGTCGCGGCCAACACCATCCGCCACGCCAAGTCTCCCGGGGCACTGAAGATCTGGTACGACACCGAGGAGATCGTCTGCCAGATCGAAGATGACGGCCTGATCTCCGATCCGCTGGCGGGACGGCGCAGGCCGTCACTGGACGCCATGGGCGGCCACGGGCTCTGGATCGTCTACCAGGTCTGCGACCAGGTAGAGATGCGCTCCGGCGAGACCGGCACGACCATCCGCCTGCACATGAAACTGCCCGGCCACCGGCCCCGCTGACGCAATTGCGTCGCGCGCTGGTAACAGTCGGCTTCCAGCCTGCTCCCGGCCAGGTGAGGACTATCCCGCTGGAATCCGCCGTGTGGTACAACAAGTGCGTGGATCTGCTGACGGTCTCTGTGACGGCCCGGGAGTCCGCCGGCGAGCCTTACACGCTGGTGGAGATCGCCGGCGAGGCCGACGTGACGAATACCGACGAATTGCGCCGCCTGCTGGAAGAAGAGGTCGCCCAGCAGCCGCGGACGCTGATCATCGACATGTCCGGCCTGCGCTTCATGGATTCCTCAGCGCTGCACGCGCTGCTGCGGGTGAACCGGTCGCTGGACCGGCAGGGCGGGGTCCTGGCCCTGGTTTCGCCGCAGGCGGCGGTGGCCAAGATCCTGCGGCTGACCACCGCTGACCGGCTGATCCCGGTCTTCGAGAGCGTGGCCGACGCCGCATCAGGCTGAACCCTCTTAGCCTGCAAAAAAGCCGATCCGCCGTTCGCGTGTTTGCGGACGCGCAAGATGGGATAAGCTTCCCCTCAGTGGTGCCTACGACGCAGGCACGCTCAACGCGACACGGTGTTTTCGCGGAGCGCCTGGATGAGGCACCACTTTTCAGCTCCCGCTGGCGACACCGTGACAGAGTTTCGTCAGCCAGGAGGCCCCCCTCATGAAGATCGCCCTGGTCGCTCAGAATGCGACTCCCCTGCACCCGCGCGTCGGCTCCGGCCCGGACAGCGACGACATCGGACTTTCCGAGCTCACCCGGCGCATGGCCGACCAAGGTCACCAGGTAACCGTCTACGCCCAGAAGCACCAGCTGGACCTGCCCGACCAGGCCGAACTGCACGACGGCGTCCGGGTCGAGCACATCAACGCCGGCCCCGTCCCTGCCGACAGCGGCGACGCGGGCCTGCTCGAGCGGGTCCCGGCCTTCAGCGGCCCGCTGCGCAGCAGCTGGGAGCATGACCGCCCCGACGTCGTGCACGCGCTGCGCTGGACCAGCGGCCTGGCCGCGCTGGCCGCCGCTCGCGACCAGGGCATACCGGTCGTGCAGGAATTCAGCTCACTCGGCGTCACCGAACGGCGCGACCGGGTGCAGGCCGACGGCTCGGCCGCGGCGCGGATCCGGCTCGAGCCCGCCATCGGGCGCAGTGCCACCGCGGTGGTCGCTACCTACTCCGCCGAGGTGCCGGAACTGGCCAGCCTGGGCGTGCACCGCTCCTCGATCAGGGTCATCCCCTGGGGCGTCGACACCGACACGTTCACGCCCGAGGGCCCGGTGGCGGAGCGGAACGGCAGGCCGCGCCTGCTGACCGCCGCCGACCTGAAGGAGCGCGCGGCCCTGGAGACGCTGCTGCGGGCGCTGACCAAGGTTCCCGGCGCTGAGCTGCTGGTCGTCGGCGGCCCGGACCGCGCCGAACTGGCTGGCGACGCCGCGTACCGCGGCCTGGCCGGCTTCGCCGGCACGCTGGGCGTCTCCGACCGGGTGATCTTCACCGGCAAGGTCGAGCACCACGCGATGCCCGCCCTGCTGCGGTCGGCCGACCTGGTCCTGTCCACCTGCCAGTACGAGCCGTCCGGCACCACGTCGCTGCAGGCCATGGCGTGCGGCACCCCGGTCATCGCGCCTCCGGTGGGCGGTCACGCGGACGCCGTGGTGGACGGGACGACCGGCATCCTGATCCCGCCGGGGCGGCCGGCCCTGCTGGCCCAGCGGATCCGGCAGCTGCTCGCGCACCCGATGCTGCTCGAGGCGTACGGTGTCGCGGCGGCCGACCGGGTCAGGTCCCGCTACTCATGGGACCGGATCGCCGGGGAAACGCTCGCGGTCTACGACAAGGCGGCCGCCCTGGCGGCGTAACGAACGGCTCACCTACCGGGCCCGGGAAGGATCTCGCTTCCCGGGCCCCGCCGTTTGGCCAGGACCCGTCCGGGAAGAGGCGCAAGATTACCGCGAGGATGGCCCGCGAGGAGAGGGGCCGCGAGGGAGGGCCGCGAGGGAGGGCCGGAGGCTCGCCCCGACCCGGCCGCACCCGAGCGTGCCGCCCGCGCCTGAGGTGCAGCGGCTGGCCGGCCGCATCATCGGGGCCACGGACCGGATCAGGGACGCGCTGGCCGGCCGGAGCGGGATCTGACGGCCTGAGCTCTGTCCCCTGTGCGCTGCTGGGGCCGCGATGTTTGACGCCGCCCGTGCTGGACAGTGAGTGCGGGTCATGCCCGCACGGACCGCAGCTTTCCCGGAACCGCGGGTCCGGCGGCCCGGAACCCTCTCCCCGGGCCCCGGACCCGCGCAGGACCCGCCGGCACGGGCTGGACGGCACGGGCTGGACGGCATGGGCTGGACGGCATGGGCTGGCACGGCATGGGCTGGACGGCATGGGCTGGACGGCATGGGCTGGCCGAACATCATGACGGTGCGTGTAGCTGCGGTCAGGCCGGGTAGTCGCTGAGACTGTGGCGAGCTACGAGGGCTTCGCCGCCATGCCGCTCGGCGGCCGGTGGCGCCTGGGGAGCAGCGGCAAGACCGCCGCCGACACCGATCCCTGGAACGGTGCCGTCCTGGCTGAGATACCGCTGGCCGCGACCAGCGACCTGGACGAGGCCTTCACCGCGGCGGCGCAGGCGCAGCGGGACTGGGCCGCGCAGCCGCCCGCGCGCCGCGCTGAGGTCATGCTGACCGCGGCCGCGCTGATGCAGGACCGCGAGGCAGAGATCACCGGCTGGCTGATCCGCGAGACCGGTGCCCCGGTCGGCCAGGCTGAGCTGGAGTGGAGCCTGACCCGCTCGGCGATGCTGCGGGCCGGGTCGGTACCGCACCAGGTGGCTGGCCGCATCATGCCCTCTGACCTGGCGGGTCAGGAGAGCCGGGTCTACCGGCGGCCGGCCGGGGTGGTCGCGGTGATCAGCCCGTGGCGCTTCCCGCTGCAGCTGGCCAACCGGTCCGTGGCCCCCGCGCTCGCCGCGGGGAACGCGGTCGTCCTCAAGCCCGCCAGTGACACGCCGGTGGCCGGCGGCCTGCTGCTGGCCAGGATCTACGAGGAGGCCGGGCTGCCGCCCGGGCTGCTCAGCGTGGTGATCGGCTCCGGTGACGTGATCGGCGACGCGATGGCCAGGCACCCGCTGTCCCAGGTCATCTCGTTCTGCGGCTCGGCGGCCACCGGCCGCGCCCTGGCCAGGCAGGCCGGCCTCAAGCGGCTGGTGCTCGGCTTCGGCGGTCCCGGGCCGCTCGTCGTCCTGGCCGACGCCGATCTGGGGCGGGCGGTGGACGCCGCGTTGTTCGGGTCGGTGGTGCGGCCGGGCCAGGTCTGCCTGATGACCAGCCGGCTGGTCGTGGACCGCAAGGTGTACCGCGAGTTCACCGAGCGGCTGGTGACCGCCGCGGGCTGCCTGCGGGCCGGCGATCCGTCCGCCGAGGATACCGACGTCGGCCCGCTCATCAACGTCAGGCAGCTGAGCCTCATCCAGGACCGGCTGGAACGGGCCCGGGCCGGTGGCGCCAGGCAGGTGCTCGGCGGCGTGCCGGGCGGCCCGGCCGGGCTGGCCCTCCCGCCGCATGTGCTGCTGGCCGGAAGCGACGTGGCGGCGGCCCGGGAGGAGCCCTGCGGCCCGGTGATCACGGTCATCCGGGTCCGGGACGAGCAGGACGCGTTCGAGGTCGCGAACGACGCCCCGGACGGGCGGCCGGGCGCGGTGTTCACCGGTGACGCCGAGCGCGGCGTGCGCTTCGCGCTCCGGGCGGGCGCCGGGATGACGTACGTGAACGACTCTCCGGCGCACGATGACGCCGGTACCGCCTTCGGCGGCCTGGCGGCCCGCGCGGTCGATGAGTTCACCACCGAGCACTGGGTCAGCGTGCGGCATGCGCCGCGAGAGGATCCGCGCTGAGGTCTGCGCCGATGCGGACCACGACCAGGCAGGCGTCGTCGCCGGTGTCGGAGGTCGCGCTGGCCATGATGTGGTCGGCCTGGATGGCCGCGGTCGGCTCGCCTGAGCCGGTGGGCAGGGCGGCGACGAACTCGCCCAGCACGTCCTCTATGGACTCCCCGCGCAGCTCGATCAGCCCGTCGGTGAACAGCAGCAGGGAGTCGCCGGGCTGCAGCGACTGCGTGGCTTCCTCGTAGTCGGCCTCCGGGTCCATGCCGAGCAGAACGCCGCTGGGCAGCGGAAGCTCCCAGGCCGTGCCGCCGCGCATCAGGACCGGCGGCAGGTGGCCGGCGCGGGCCCAGCGCAGCACGCGGGTCCCGGGTTCGTACAGCCCGCACACCACGGTCCCGACCACTCCCGAGGTGAGGTGGCACATCACGCCGTTGAGCATGCGGAGCAGGTCGGCGGGGCCGGCCCCGGTGATGGCCAGGCCGCGCAGCGAATTGCGGGCCGCGACCATGCCGGTCACCGCGTCGATGCCGTGCCCGGCCACGTCGCCCACGACCAGGAGCACGTCGTTGTCCGGGAGCAGCAGCGTGTCGTACCAGTCGCCGCCGACCAAGTGCCCCTCGCCGACCGGCCGGTAGCGTACGGCCACGTCGATCCCGGCCGCCTCCACCGGCACTTCGTCCGGCGGCATGATGGCCTGCTGCAGGCGCAGCGCGAGCAGGTGCTCCTCGGCGACCCGCTGCTCGGTGTCGGCCAGCTGGTCACGGGTGGCGGCCAGCGCGACCTGGGTGTGGTAGTGCGCCGAGATGTCCTGGAAGGCTCCGCGCAGCGCGACCACGGTGCCGGCCGCATCGATGACCGGCTCGGCGAAGACACGGATCTGGCGGATGCTGCGGTCCTCGGGGTGGACCACGCGGAAGGTCGCGGTGGCCGCCTCCCGCCCCTCGGGCAGCCGCTGGCGGAACCGCTTCACCACGGGCTTGTCGGCCGCCATCACGTAGCTGTGCAGGTCGGCCAGCGGGATCTCCGCGCCCGGGCGGGGCCGCAGGCCGAACAGCTCGAAGGCCGAATCGGTCCAGCGCACCATCCCGGTGACGAGGTTTTCCTCCCAGCCGCCGAGCCGGCCGAGCCGCTCGGCGTGATCGGGCAGCGCGGCCAGCCGGGCCCCAGAACCCGCCGGGTCCTCGCCGTGCCAGGTGAAGATCACGCCGTCGAAGAACCTGGCCACGCGCAGATCGGCCAGCGGGGCCTGGTCGGCGTCGGCCGCGGACGGGAACTCGCCGAGCGGCCCGGGCACGTGCTGGGGTACTCCGTCGGCCAGGACCTGCAGGGCGCGGGCGAACAGGCCCTGGCCGGATACGCTGGCCGGATAGGCCTCCAGCAGGGTCAGCCGGGCCAGGTCCGCGGCGGTCCGCCCGGCCGGATCGCGGAAGCCCGGGCTGGCGTGCTCGATGCTGAAGTCGGCTACCCGTCCGGCGTCATCCCTGACGGCCTGGGCTACCAGCACCGAGTCGGCCAGGCTGTCGAGCAAGGTGTAGACGGCGGCCTTGGGCTGGGCGGCGGCCAGGCTGCCGTGGGCCAGGCGGGCGCTGATCACCGGCGCGCAGCCCGCGGCCAGCGCGGACAGCCGCTGGCGGACGTCGGGGCCGAACTCTGCGACCGGCTCCGGCCAGCTGGCCTCGAGCACGCCGAGCAGCTCGCCGTGGCGCTCGCGCAGCGCGAGGACGGCCCGGGCTCCGCCGGGCTGCCCGGTGACCGGCGCGCGGTCGCCCTCGGGCAGGCCCGCGGGCCACCACAGATCGGCGCTGCTGCGGGCCACCCGCTGAACTGGCCCGTCCAGCTGCGGCGGGATTTGCCGCCAGCGGCTGGCCTCGCTGCTCGACAGGCCGGCCTCACCGAGCATGCTCAGCGCGCCGTCGGCTTCCAGCAGCCACAACGCGACCGTGACCGCGCCGAGGGGGCCCAGCACCTGGCCGGCCAGGGTGCTGGCCAGTTCCGCGCCGTCGGCGGACAGCTCGGCCTCGGCCTCGGCCATGAGCAGGCCGCGCCCCGCGGCCCCGCGGGCCGGGCCCGGCGCGTCGGCACCGGCAGGCCCGCCCGCCGCGGCGGGCGCGTCTGGCCCGTCGCCGCCCGTGACGGATTCCGGTGACAGTACCGCGGCGGCCATCTCAGCCAGCGGGATGCCGGTGGCGGCGGACAGCTCGGCGAGCTGACTGGCGGCTTCGGCTGAGGACAGGCCGAGCCGCTCCATCAGCGCGCCCCTGGCCATCGCGACGACCGATTCGCCGGGCGCTGCCGTGCGGATGCGGTCAAGCTCGCGGCGCTGGCGATCGACGACGCCGGCCAGCCGCCGCAGGTGGTCAGTGCTGTCGGCCACGATCACCCGCCTCCCCCACACTATGAGGACGGTCCGCAAGGCCCCTGAACGTCATAAATCCCTTCAAAGGCCGTGCCTGTCGAGGCCGGCGCCACCGTCGCGGGCGGGGATTTCGAGGCTTAGCCCGGCTGCAAGTTTCCGTTCGGCCCATGATAGTGAGGTCCGGTCTACCATCGGAATAGATCGCACAACGGTGCCGAATGCATCCGCTCAGCGTCGGCACAGGTGATGGGAGCGCTTGGTGACTGACACGGTCCACTCGGGCCCAAGGCTTGACGAGTCCGGCCTCGAGCAGCTGCTCGCCGGGCTGACCGCGGTAAGAGGCGGCGACTTCAGCACCCGACTGGCGAAGACCGGCGACCCGCTGATGGACGAGATCGCCACGGTCTTCAACGGCATGGCGGACCAGCTTGACCTGTTCACCTCCGAGGTCACCCGGGTGGCCCGCGAGGTGGGCACGGAGGGGAAGCTGGGCGGCCAGGCCTACGTGCCGGGCGTGTCCGGTACCTGGAAGGACCTGACCGAGTCGGTCAACGCGATGGCGGGCAACCTGACCGGCCAGGTCCGCAACATCGCCCAGGTGGCGACCGCGGTGGCCAAGGGCGACCTGAGCCAGAAGATCGACGTCGACGCGCGCGGCGAGATCCTGGAGCTGAAATCCACGCTCAACACCATGGTCGATCAGCTGTCGTCGTTCGCCGACGAGGTGACCAGGGTGGCCCGCGAGGTGGGTACCGAGGGGCTGCTTGGCGGCCAGGCCGACGTCAAGGGCGTGTCCGGTACCTGGAAAGACCTGACCGAGTCGGTCAACGTCATGGCGGCCAACCTGACCGACCAGGTGCGCTCCATCGCCGAGGTGACCACGGCGGTGGCCAAGGGCGACCTGAGCCAGAAGATCCGGGTCGACGCCCGCGGCGAGATCCTGGAGCTGAAGGAGACCATCAACACGATGGTCGACCAGCTGTCCGCGTTCGCCGACGAGGTCACGCGGGTGGCCCGCGAGGTCGGCACCGAGGGCAAGCTCGGCGGCCAGGCCGTCGTCCGCGGCGTGTCGGGCACCTGGAAGGACCTGACCGACAACGTCAACGTGATGGCCTCCAACCTGACCGGCCAGGTCCGCTCGATCGCCCAGGTGGCGACCGCGGTGGAACGCGGCGACCTGAGCCAGAAGATCGACGTGGACGCGATGGGTGAGGTCGCCGCGCTGGCCGGGACGATCAACCGGATGGTCGGCACGCTGTCCGCGTTCGCCGACGAGGTCACCCGGGTGGCCCGCGAGGTCGGCACCGAGGGGCGGCTGGGCGGCCAGGCCGACGTCAAGGGCGTGTCGGGCACCTGGAAGGACCTGACCAACAACGTCAACTCGATGGCGCAGAACCTGACCGGCCAGGTCCGCAACATCGCCCTGGTCACCACCGCGGTCGCCAACGGCGACCTGTCCAAGAAGATCGACGTGGACGCCCGCGGCGAGATCCTCGAGCTCAAGACCACCATCAACACCATGGTCGACCAGCTCTCCTCGTTCGCGGCCGAGGTCACCCGGGTGGCGCGTGAGGTGGGCAGCGAGGGCCGGCTAGGCGGCCAGGCCGAGGTCGAGGGCGTGTCGGGCACCTGGAAGCGGCTGACCGAGAACGTGAACGAGCTGGCCGGGAACCTGACCAGGCAGGTGCGCGCGATCGCCGAGGTGACCAGCGCGGTCGCCTCGGGCGACCTGACCCGCTCCATCTCCGTGGAGGCCCAGGGCGAGGTCGCGGAGCTCAAGGACAACATCAACGCGATGGTCCAGTCCCTGCGTGAGACCATCCGGGCCAACCAGCAGCAGGACTGGCTGAAGACCAACCTGGCCCGGATCGCGGGCATGATGCAGGGCCACCGCGACCTGGCCGTGGTGGCCGAGCTGATCATGGACGAGCTCGCCCCGCTGGTCGGCGCGCAGCACGGCACCTTCTTCCTGTCCGAGCACGCCGGCGGCGACACCCAGCTCCGGCTGATCGCCGGATACGGGCTGCGCGCGGACCAGGCAGCGCTGACCCAGTACCGGCTCGGCCAGTCCCTGATCGGCCAGGTGGCCCGGACCAGGCGGTCCATCGTGGTGGCCAACCTGCCCGAAGGCTACGTGAAGATCTCCTCCGGGCTCGGCGAGGCGCCCCCCGCCAACCTGGCCATCGTGCCCATCCTGTTCGAGGACCAGGTGCTGGGGGTCATCGAGCTGGCCTCCTTCACCTCGTTCAGCCAGGTGCAGACCGACTTCCTCGAGCAGCTGACGGAGACCCTGGGCGTCAACTTCAACACCATCATCGCCAACGCGCGGACCGACACGCTGCTGGGCGAATCACAGCGGCTGGCCTCCGAATTGCAGGCGCGATCGGAGGAGCTGCAGGCGCAGCAGGTGGAACTGCAGCGGTCCAACGCCGAGCTGGAGGACAAGGCGGCGCTGCTGGCGGCGCAGAACCGCGACATCGAGACCAAGAACGCCGAGATCGAGCAGGCCAGGCAGGAGATCGAGGAGCGCGCGCGGCAACTGGCGCTGGCCTCCAAGTACAAGTCGCAGTTCCTGGCCAACATGTCCCACGAGCTGCGGACCCCGCTGAACAGCCTGCTCATCCTGGCCCGCCTGCTGGCGCAAAACCCCGGCCGCAACCTGACCGCCAAGCAGGTCGAGTACGCCAACGTGATCCACTCGGCGGGCTCGGACCTGCTGCAGCTGATCAACGACATCCTGGACCTGTCCAAGGTCGAGGCGGGGCGGATGGACATCCACGCGGAGCGGTTCCCGCTCAGCGCGCTGCTTGACGACATGCAGGCCACCTTCCAGCCGCTCACCGTGGAGAAGGGGCTCGAGTTCGCCGTCGAGGCCGATCCTGAGGCCCCGGCCGAGCTGTTCACCGACCGCCAGCGGCTCCGCCAGGTGCTCGGCAACCTGCTGTCGAATGCGGTCAAGTTCACCGAGAGCGGCCACGTGCTGCTCCGGGTCGGCCCCGACCCCCGCACCCAAGGGGTCCCGGCCGATCCCGGCGCCCAGGTGCTGGCGTTCTCAGTGGCCGATACCGGCATCGGCATCGCGCCGGAGAACCTGACCACGATCTTCGGCGCCTTCCAGCAGGGCGACGGCACGCTCAGCCGCCGCTACGGCGGTACCGGGCTCGGCCTGTCCATCGCGCGCGAGGTCGGGGCCCTGCTCGGCGGCGAGATCAGCGCGGAAAGCGAACTCGCCCAAGGCAGCACGTTCACGCTCCACCTGCCGTGCGAGCTGCCCGGCGCGGCCGACGGCGAGGCGCCGGCGTCCGGCGCCCCGGACGCGGTCGCGATCACTGCGAACGGCGACGCTGCCGGGTTCCAGGCCGAGGCGACCGAGGCGCTGCAGATGCAGCCGACCCTGCCCGACGATGGCGTGCCGGGCGGACGGCGCCTGCTGGTCCTGGAGGGCGCGCGCGGCGGCCTGCTGACCCTGCTGGCCCACAGCGCGGTCTCAGACCTGTCCGGCATCCACGGGTCGGTGCACGTGGGCACGGCGGTCAGCCCGGAGCAGGGCATCGAGGCGCTCAGCGCCGCGCCGCACCAGTGCGTCGTGCTCGACCTCGGCCTCGGGGATGCCTCCGCCTTCGCCTTCCTCGACCGGCTACAGGAGGACCCGGAGCTGCGCGGCGTCCCGGTCCTCGCGCACACCAGGGACAAGCTGGACAGTGCCCAGGCCCGGCTGGCGCGGTTGCGGTTCGGTTCCCGGTCGCTCGAGCTGCTGCCCTCGCTGGACGAGCTGCGCGAGCGCATCACGCTGCACCTGTCCGCTGCTCAGCCCGAGCACATACCGGCGCTGATCAGCGAGCCGGCCGAGACCATGGAGCGGGTGCCGTCGCCGCCGCCGGCGGCGCGGCACGACGCGCTGCGCGGCCGACGGGTCCTGGTCATCGACGACGACGCCCGCAACGTGTTCGCGATCACCAGCACGCTCGAGCTGCACGGGATGACCGTGGCCCAGGCGCCCAACGGCCGCAAGGGCATCGAGGCGCTGCTGACCGCCGATGACACCGACCTGATCCTGATGGACGTGATGATGCCGGAGATGGACGGCTACACCACGATGAACAAGATCAGGCAGATGCCGGCCTTCGCCACGCTGCCCATCATCGCGGTGACCGCCCGGGCCATGCCGGGCGACCGGGAGAAGAGCATCGCGGCCGGCGCCAGCGACTACGTCACCAAGCCCGTCGACACCGACGAACTCCTGGCCTGCATGGAGCGCTGGCTCGCGCGACGGTAGCCGGTCGGCCGCGGCATCACCGGATAACACGGCCACGGCCCGCTTGGCCGCGGCGGCCGCGGCGCGCCGCTTGCGCCTGCGGTCCCGCTGCCGGTCCTCTGGCGTGGTGCCGCCCCAGATGCCGTACACCTGGTCGTGAGATATCGCGAACTCCAGGCACTTCTGCCTGACCCGGCATTCCGCGCAGATCATCTTGGCCCGGGCTATCTGCCGCTGCGCCGGACCGGCCGTCGAAATGGGGAAGAAGAGGTCGGGGTCGGCCGACAGGCACGCGCCCGCCGACCGCCAGTTGGTGACATTCCCGGTTGGCGTCATCGCAGTCCTCATCGGGTCTGAGCTGGTGTCATGCGCACACCGGCATGCGCTCCTGGCAAGCGCGACGCTGGCGGTGGGCCCTTCTGCTTCCCCGCCGCCCCCGGCCTACACCTCGGCCCGGACCCTGAGGCCAGCTGTGACCAGCATCACATTGACTGACGTTTATTCGCCTCGAGCCGGGCACACCCCTACAGGTCCAGTTTCCCCCAGGTTCCGAGGAGACCGCCTTGACGCAGGGAACCCTCAAGCTGCCGGCCCCGGCTAAGGCCGCCGACGCTCCTGACGCCGACCTCCAGCCCGGGTCGCGCGCGGGGCTGCGGGAGCTTTCCGACAACGCGCTGCTGGCCAAGGTCCGCGCGCTGCCGCGGGACAGCGAGCTGCGCGCCGCTGCCTGCGAGATCCTGGTGGACCGCTACAGCAAGCTGGTCCGCTCGTGCGTTCGGCAGTACCGCGGCAGCCCGGAACCCACCGAGGACCTGATGCAGGTCGGGTACGTCGGCCTGCTCAAGGCGATCAACAACTACAACCCCGAGGTCGGCGACAGCCTGTCCGCCTACGCCCAGCCGTGCGTCAGCGGCGAGATCAAGCGTCACTTCCGGGACAAGCGCTGGCAGATCCACGTCCGCCGGTCGGCCCAGGAACTGCTGCTCGAACTGCGCAAGGCCAACGAGGAACTCACCCAGCAGCTCGGCCGGGCACCCGCGGAAGGCGAGCTGGCCGAACGGCTCGGGGTCAGCCAGGACGACATGCAGGAAGCCCTCCAGGCGGACCTGGTGTTCAGCACCTACTCCCTGGACGCTCCGCTGTCCGACCGGGACGACCCGGCCCTGCTGGCGGACATGCTCGGCGACGACGACCCGGGCGTCACGCACGCGATCGACATGGAGTCGGTCAACGCCCACTGGGACGAGTTGCCCGAGCGCGAGCAGCGCATCCTGGTCATGCGCTTCTACGGCAACCTGACCCAGACGGAGATCGGCGACCGGCTCGGCATCTCGCAGATGCACGTCTCCAGGCTCCTGGCCCGGGCTCTGACCCACCTCAGAAGCAAGCTGCTCGACGCGGCCGAAGCCCCCGACACGGCGACCGCCTGACGGCCGGGCGAGAAAGCGAAGGAACCTCATGAAAACCGGGATGGGACTCGTACTGATCGGCATCGGGGCGATCCTCGCCTTCGCCGTGACGACGAATACCTCTGTCTTCAACCTGCACACCGCCGGCTACGTGATCATGATCATCGGAATCCTCGGGCTGGCCGTCCCCCGCCGCGGCTACGGCTGGGTCGGCCGCCGCCTGTTCGTGCGGCAAGCCCGCTGGCGGCCGGGGAACCGGATAGAAGAGGTCACCTACCCGACCTCCGTCCGCAATCCGTCGAACACCCGCGTGCAGGCCGGCCTGCCGGCCCCAGGCGCCTTCGGCAGCCCCGAGGATGCACGCCACCTGGGCGCGAGCCGTGACCTGGCCGCCGAGCCAACCGAGTCCACGGGCCTGCGTCCCGGCGAGACCGAGGTGGTGGAGGACGTCTACGAAGACTGAACTGGCCGCCCACAAGGCGAACCCGAACCGTAAAGCCTGACCAAGGACTTACTAAGGAGAGGTCATGACCATCACACTTTCCGTCATCATCGCGTGGCTCCTCATCGGCTTGGTGATCGGCGCGCTGGCCCGGCTGGTGGTACCCGGCCGCCAGCACATCGGGCTGATCCTGACGGTCCTCATTGGCATCGTGGCCGCGGTGGTCGCCGGGATCATCACGACCGCCATCCTGGGTGCCGGTCACACCGTGATCACCTTCATCGTCGCCGTGGTGGCGGCTGCCCTGCTGGTCAGCGCGTTCGCCACGCGCGGCTACGGCCGCTACCGCAGCCGCCGCCGGCCGGCCTGGCGGCGCTGGTAGCCGCGGGCGCAGATCCGCCGGGGCCCGGGCCCCGGCGGATCTTTTCTGCTTTGACGCAGTTGTACCCCAAGTACTATTGAGACGGCGCAGGGTGGCCTTGTGCTCGCGCCCGGCCCCGCTGTTCCGGCCCAGGGCGGCGCGTTTCACCAGGGATGACGGTCTGGAGACATGTCGCAAGACACCTGGACGAACGGCTCTGACCCCGATCTGGCCGACCTGGCCGGGCGGCGCGAGGCGCTCCGCCAGGCCGCAGCGCTGCCCGGGTCCGATCCGCGGGCTCTGCTCGACGCCGCGTTCGCCGAGCTCGACGCGGCCTCCGAGGTCCTGGCCAAGCTAGCCGAGGCCGCCACGGGCGAACCTGCCGCGGCGGCCAGGCCGGATGCGCTCGCGTCCGAGCGTGCCCTGCTGCGGGCGGTGTTCCAGCACGCGCCCGTGCCGATGTTCGTGCTCGAGCAGGACGGCACGGTCCGGCGGGCCAACAGCCAGGCCGGGGAATTGATCGGCGCCCCGCCCGGGTACGCGACCGGCAAGCCGCTGACGGCGTTCGTCGACCTGCCCGCCCGCGCCGCGGTCAAGAGCCAGTTCGCCGCGGCCACGCGGACCGGAACGGCCCGGCAGGTGGAGTGCCGGCTGCTCGGCCCGGACGGACCGGTCGAGGTGACCTTGCTGGCGGGCGTCGCCACCCTGCAGGACGGCACGCGGCTGCTGACGGTCACCGCTGACCGCCGGGCGGACGCCCCGGCCCGGCCCGCCACCCGGACGGCCGCGGCCGGTCCCGGCGACCCCGGCCCGGCGGTGGACACGATCCGCGCCATGACGCGCCGGATGGACATGATTACCGCGGTCACCCGGCTGCTGCTGGACAACAGCACGTTCAGCGAGGCGGTCACGCTGCAGCGCTGCGCCCGGCAGCTGGCGGGTGACATCGCGAGCTGGGTGATCGTGGACGTCGAGCGGGCCGGCGTGCTGCGGCGCCAGTTCGTGATCGGCCCCCACGACGAGGCGTCCCAGGCGCTGGCCAGGAAGACGCGTACCGTCGACCCGCAGCCCGGGTCGGTGCCCGGGCAGGTGCACGCCGCCGGGACGTCCGTCCTGCTGGCCCACGCCGAGGACACCGGGATTCTCGGCACCAGCCCGGACGGCGCGCCGCTGCTGATGCTGCTCGGCACGACCTCGCTGCTCAGTGTGCCGATCACCGACGGCAGCACCAGCTACGGTGCGCTGACCCTGGCCCGCACCGCCGACGAGGGACGTTTCGAGCTCGCTGACCTGGGCCTGGCCGAGGAACTGGGCCGGCACCTGGGCGTGGCCATCCGGGTGGACCGCATGTTCCGGCACCGCTCTGAGGTGGCCGAGGCGCTGCAGGGCAGCCTGCTGCCCGCCACGCTGCCGGACGTCCCCGGGCTAGACCTGTACGCGGCCTACGTGCCGGCCAGCGAGGGACTCGAGGTCAGCGGCGACTTCTACGACGTGTTCCCGGTGGCCGGGGGCTGGGCCATCACCGTCGGCGACGTCTGCGGCAAGGGCCAGGAGGCGGCCGCGATGACCGCGGCCGCCCGGCACTCGATCCGGGTCCTCGCGCACTGGAATCCGGACCCCGCGGACGTACTGGCCAAGGTGAACGAGGTCATGCTGGCCGGCGACTACGAGGACCGGTTCGTGACGGCCAAGCTGGCCTACCTGCGCTGGGAGGGCAGCCGGCTGCACGTGGTACTGGCCAGCGCCGGCCACCTGGGCCCGGCCCTGGTGCGGCCGGACGGCCAGGTCGACGTGCTGGCCGGCGGCGGCCTGCCCCTCGGCCTGTTTCCCGAGGCGGAACCGCACGTGGATGAGCTCGAGCTCGGCCAGGACGACCTGCTCTTCTTCTACACCGACGGGGTCACCGACGCGCGCAGCCGCGACATGCGCTATTTCGAGGACAGCCTGGCCGACGAGCTGGCCGGCCTGGCGGGCCGCACCGCGGCCGAGACGGCCCGGCTGATCCAGGGCGTGGTGGCCAGCTTCTCCGAGGATGAGCTGCGGGACGACCTGACCATCCTGGTGGCCAAGGTGAAAGCGCCGCCTGACGCGGCCGGGTGATGTGGTACGTGGCTACTGCCGGGTGCCCTTCTTGGCCCGGGAAGAGGCCACGACCTCGCTGGCGACCTCGGTAACCTTGACGTGGCGGCGCTGTGATTCGGCGCGCAGCCGTCCCAGCGCCTCCTCGGCGTTACAGCCGAACGCGTGCATCAGGATGCCCTTGGCCTGGTCTACCACCGAGCGGGCCACCACGGCGTCCTTGAGCTGACTGGCGGTCCGCTGCGCCTGGTTGTAGGCCGTCGCGTTGGTCAGCACCGCGCCGCCGAAGGCGGCCAGGGTATCGGCCATCGGATCAGATCCCGCGTCGAGGGTCCGGGGCCGCACCCCGAACAGGGACAGGACCAGGGCTCCGCCGGGCAGCTCACGCACCAGGTGGACCGAGCAGCGGACGCCGCGGCGCAGCGCCGCCTCCGCGTATTCGGGCCAGCGGGTCTCGTCCAGGGTGTCCGGGCAGCTGACCGCGGACCTCGCGTCGGCCGCGGCCAGGATAGGCCCGTTCCCGGTCCGCAGCTGCAGGTCGGCGAGCTCGGCCAGGTCCGGGTGGGTCGCCGCGGAGCTGATCACCTCGCCGTCGTACCACACCGCCGCGTGGGCTCCTGAGCAGGCGGGCACCTGCCAGGCGGCCAGCGCGGCCAGCTTGTTCAGCGACCTGGCCTCTCCGCCGCTGGTGAGGCTCAGCAGTTCCGCGGCCTCATGCCCCAGATGCTCGATCGGCAACCGACCCTCCGTCCCTGGGGTCATTTGTAGCACATTCCCGAGGTGTCCCCCAGCATCGGACTGGCCCCGGCCGACGGAGGAAAGGCCAGGTCACCATTAGTGCGGATGGCGGACCGCGAGACTACCACGGCCGCCCGCGGGCAGGAGGAAGCCCCGGCCGGGCCCGAGACCCCGTGGGAGCCTGATGCGGGCTGGCCGGCCGTCTGGCACTGCGACCGGCTCGCCGACGCCGCGCCGCCGCTGATCGAGTAGCCGACGTCGCAGGTCCTGGTGCTGTGCGCGCTGCCGCTGAGCAGCGCGCCGATGACGACCAGGCTGAAGATGACCGGGAAGATCACCACCGCGTACAGGGTGGCGCCCGGCGGCCGGCGCCAGCGCGGCCGGGGGATCAGGCGTTCGGTGGTGACCGGCTCGGCGACGTTGAGCCGGGCGAAGATGCCGAACATCGACGCCAAATGCGGTTCGGCTGCCCGCAGCCCGTCCTCCATGCGCTCCAGCACACGTTGCTGGCGGGCGGGCAGACTCATCAGACCTCCGATCCTCGGGCACCGGTCCGCGCGGCGAGGTGGAACCGTCGCCTACCCGCGCCCGCGGGCGGCAAACCGCCTCGTGGCGCCGGTCAGTCGCGCCGCGGTGACCTCGCCGGCCGCGCGCGGGCTGGTCGACACCCCATGATGGGTTTGCCCGGTCAGACGTCCGGCGGGGCGGCGGACACGCCGGACAGCGCGGACCGCTCGTCCCGCTCCAGGGCCAGGTCACCGAGCGACACCATCCCCGCGACCTGCCCGTTGTCGATCACCGGCAGCCTGCGGATGGCGTGCTGGCGCATCAGCCTGGCGGCCACTTCCGCGTCGTCGTCCGCATTGACGCCGATCAGGTTTCCGGTGCTCAGCGGGCCCACCGGCTCCTCCGGCCCCTTCGACTCCGCCACCGCGCGCACGACCAGGTCGCGGTCGGTGACCAGCCCGTGCAGGGACTGGTCGCTGACCACGAGGACGGCACCAACTCCCCAGTCCCGCATGGTCCGTGCGGCCTCGCCGATCGACTGGTGGTAGTCCACCCCAATGGGGCCCGGCGTCATCACGTCGCGCACCCTGGCCCTCATGACGTCCCTCCTGGCTGTCGTGGGTTCAGTTGCTCCGTACCATCCGCGCTACCAGGCAGGACGGGCTCTAAACCCGTGTGGCAGGTGGGATTGTCAGATGCGGCCGAGGAGGCGGTCGAGGGCCCGGCCGACCTCATCGGCCAGGGCGGCGTCAGGGCTGGCCAGGGCGTCGGGGCTGGCCGCGCTGCCGCGCTCGGCCGGCGGCCCGACGGCCGGGACCAGGGTGGCGTCCGGCTCGCTGACCAGGCCGCAGTCGAGGCATTCGACCTGGCCCAGCCGCCGGATCAGGTGCGCGCTGCGGCACCGGCCGCAGTGCTCGAGCTCCGCGGTCCAGTCACCGGATTCCTGGCACGCGGGGCAGATGAGGACCAGCTGGTCGCTTACCACCCCGCGCCGCCAGGGACTCTTGCCCCGCTCCGGGTCTGTCTGCCGGATGCCGCAGCGATAACACGGCAATGTCCCCCAGGCCTCCCCTGCTGACCGACACTGCGACCGGCGCTAGCCGAGAGCGGCCAGCGCCTTGGAATACTCGGCCAGGTCACGCGCCTGCGGGATCGGATTGACGACCTTCCACCGAACGACGCCTGCCTTGTCGATGATGAACGTCCCCCGGGTCGCGATGCCGCGCTCGGAGTCGAAGACACCGTACAGCTTCGCCACGTCGCCGTGCGGCCAGAAGTCCGACAGCAGCTCGAAGGTGAAGTGCTCGGCGTCTGACCAGGCCCGATGGGTAAACGTGGAGTCCACCGAGACCGTGAGCAGCTCGACGTCGTCCCGCGTCACCTCGGGGAAGTCGTCGCGGATGGCGCACAGCTCGCCGGTGCACACGCCGCTGAACGCCAGCGGGTAGAAGATCAGCACGACGTTCTTGGCCCCGCGGAAGCTGGACAGCCGCACCGGGGTACCGTGCTGATCCTTCAGCTCGAAATCAGGCGCCCGATCGCCTACCTCTACCGCCATGCGTAGTCCTTTCGCTGGATCCGGGAGATTGAGCCGGGAATGCCCGCTCCACCCAAGTCTGCCATCTGAGGGCAGGCGGGGAACCACGGCCCGTTCGGCATAAATAAGAAGGTGAACAGGCGGGTCAGCGGCGCGCGCGCCACTCTGCCTATCGGCGCGCCTTCGGCGCGACGAGACGCGTGCCCGACCAGTCACGGGCTGCACTGACGCTGGAGGTCTGGGACAGCCCGGCCGTCGGCGCGGCCTCGCCGATGTCGCTCGGCTCCACATGGCCTGACCGGCCCGCCTTGGGCGTGAGCAGCCAGATGTACCCCCCGTCGGCCAGCGGCGTGAGGGCGTCGACCAGCGCATCCACCAGGTCACCGTCCCCGTCCCGCCACCACAGCAGGACCACGTCGACCACGTCGTCGTAGTCCTCGTCGACCAGCTCCACGCTGTCCACCTTGGTGATCGCGCCGCGCAGCTGCTCGTCGCAATCATCGTCGTAGCCGATCTCCTGCACCACCTGGCCCGGCTTGATGCCGAGCCGTTCGGCCTGGCCGCGTTCATCCTGCGCCTGGCCCGCGGTCGCGCTCACTGACGTCCTCCCTGAATCCCTCCCCGCGTCGCCGCACGCCTCCGGCCAAGGCCCTGGAGCCCGCGACCGGTCCCTGACGGCGTGACGCGTCAGCACTTCTTGTTGGGACAGTTCACACTGGCCTGGCCCGGCGCGCAAGTGCCAATCGGCCCGGTCAGGAAAACCGCCGCCATAAATTGACCTCCCCGATCCATGGCCCGGTCACACAGCGCGGTTCTCATCACGTACAGTGACGAGAGAATCTGCTTTCGGCGAAACTCCACCGGACCCTGGTATTCCCTGGCCGGTGCGGTGCCGACTCCCTCCGGACGGCGGTTACCGTCGAGTAGAGATGCGCTCGGGGCCAGTTCGTACGACGATTGGTCTGGACAACACATCACGAAATTCTGCGACCCGCGGCCGCACAGCCGCCCGATCTATGCGGAAGGCGAGGCTACCCCGTGGCTTCCGGACGCCAGCGATTCTCCATCATCAGCGACGGGCTGCCCACCCAGCTGCCCGACATCGATCCGGACGAGACGCGCGAATGGATCGAGTCGTTCGATACCGTCGTCCGGACCAGGGGCCGGGCCCGGGCCCGGTACGTGATGCTGCGCTTGCTCGAGCGGGCGCGCGAGCAGCAGGTCGGCGTGCCCGGCCTGCGCAGCACCGACTTCATCAATACGATCCCGCCCGAGCATGAGCCCTGGTTTCCCGGCGACGAGCATGTCGAGCGCCGGATCAGGGCCTACATCAGGTGGAACGCCGCCGTCATGGTGTCCCGGGCCAACCGGCCCGGCATGGGCGTGGGCGGGCACATCGCCACCTACGCCAGCGCGGCTTCGCTCTATGAGGTGGGCTTCAACCACTTCTTCCGCGGTAAGGACCACGGCGAGTCCGGCGACCAGGTGTTCTTCCAGGGCCACGCGGCGCCGGGCATCTACGCCCGGGCCTACCTGGAGGGCCGGCTGACCGAGGAGCAGCTCAACGGGTTCCGGCAGGAGCTGTCCCACCCCGGCGGCGGGCTGCCGTCCTACCCGCACCCGCGGCTGATGCCGGAGTTCTGGGAGTTCCCCACGGTGTCGATGGGGCTCGGCGCGCTGAACTCCATCTACCAGGCCCGGTTCAACCGGTACCTGCTGGCCCGGGAGATCCACGACACCTCGCGGTCGCACGTGTGGGCGTTCCTGGGCGACGGCGAGATGGACGAGCCGGAGGCGATCGGCGGGATCGGCCTGGCCGCCCGCGAGGAACTGGACAACCTCACCTTCGTCATCAACTGCAACCTGCAGCGGCTGGACGGGCCGGTGCGCGGCAACGGGAAGATCATCCAGGAGCTCGAGGCGTTCTTCCGCGGCGCGGGCTGGAACGTGATCAAGGTCATCTGGGGCCGGGACTGGGACCCGCTGCTGGCCCAGGACACCGACGGCGTGCTGGTCAACAGGATGAACACCACGCCGGACGGCCAGTTCCAGACCTACAGTGTCGAGTCAGGCGCCTACATCAGGGAGAACTTCTTCGGCAGCGACCCGCGGCTGCGCAAGATGGTGGAGCACCTGTCCGACGACGAGCTGCGCAACCTGTCCCGCGGCGGGCACGACTACCGCAAGGTGTACGCGGCGTTCAAGGCCGCGCGGGAGCACGCCGGCCAGCCCACCGTCATCCTGGCCCACACGATCAAGGGCTGGACGCTGGGCAAGGACTTCGAGGCCCGCAACGCCACGCACCAGATGAAGAAGCTCACCGTGGCCGAGCTGAAGGAGTTCAGGGACCGGCTCTACCTGCCGATTCCCGACTCGGCCCTGGAGGCCGAACTGCCGCCGTACTACCACCCGGGCGAGGACTCCGACGAGATCCAGTACATGCGCGAGCGGCGGGCTGCCCTGGGCGGCGTGCTCCCCCGCCGGGTAGTACGGGCCAAGCCGCTGACCCTGCCCGGCGACACCATCTACGACGAGCTGCGCAAGGGCTCGGGCAAGCAGGCGGTGGCCACCACGATGGCCTTCGTCCGGCTGCTCAAGGAGCTGATGAAGGACCCGGCCATCGGCGACCGGTTCGCGCCGATCATCCCGGATGAGGCCCGGACGTTCGGCATGGACTCGCTGTTCCCGACGGCGAAGATCTACTCACCGCACGGCCAGACCTACGACGCGGTGGACCGCAACCTGCTGCTGTCCTACAAGGAGTCCGAGCAGGGCCAGATCCTGCACGAGGGCATCAGCGAGTCCGGCGCGATGGGGTCGGTGATCGCGGCGGGCACCTCGTACGCCACGCACGGCACGCACATGATCCCGGTGTACGTGTTCTACTCGATGTTCGGCTGGCAGCGGACCGGGGACCAGATGTGGGCGCTCGGCGACCAGCTCGGCCGCGGTTTCCTGCTGGGGGCGACCGCTGGCAGAACGACTTTGACGGGCGAGGGCCTGCAGCACAACGACGGGCACTCGCTGCTCCTGTCCTCGGTCAGCGAGGCGTGCGTGTCCTACGACTGCGCCTGGGCTTATGAGCTGGCCTACGTGATGCGGGACGCGCTGCGGCGGATGTACGAGGCCACGCCGGAGTTCCCCGACGGCGAGAACATCTTCTCCTACCTCACCGTCTACAACGAGCCGTACCCGCAGCCCGCCGAGCCCGCCGACTTCCCCGGCGGCACCTCGGGCCTGGAGGACGGCATCCTGCACGGCCTGTACCTGTACTGCCCCGCGCTGGGCGGCTCGGCGGCTGCTGCCGGGACCGAGCCGGCCTCGGCCGTGCGGGACTGGCTGGCCGGACGATCAGGGGATGATTCGGCCGAACGGTCCGTGGTGCCCGTGCCCCGGGCCCAGATCCTGGCCTCCGGGGTGGCGCTGCGGCAGGGGATGGCCGCGCAGGAAATGCTGGCCCGGGACTGGGGCGTGTCCGCCGACGTGTGGTCGGCCACATCCTGGACCGAACTGCGCCGGGAGGCGCTGGGCTGCGAGTCGTGGAACATGCTGCACCCGGACGAGCCGCCGCGCGTGCCGTACCTCACCTCGGTGCTCGGCGGCGCGCCCGGTCCCGTGGTGGCGGTGTCGGACTGGATCAAGGCCGTGCCCGACCAGATCGCCCGCTGGGTGCCGGGAACGTACACCTCGCTGGGCACCGACGGGTTCGGCTTCTCCGACACCCGCCCGGCCGCGCGGCGCTTCTTCCACGTCGACGCCGAGTCGATCACCGTCGCGGTGCTGTGGGAGCTGGCCCGCAGCGGAGCGGTCGATGCCAGGTTCCCGGCCCAGGCCATCGAGCGGTACCGCCTGGACCTGCCGGTCAGTGAGGCGCTTGCATAGGCTGGGCGTTCTCATGATCACGAAGGATCTACTACGTTTTTTGAATACTAAATCCTTCGTGATCATGGAGGGCTTCCTTGGCTGAGGCGCACCGGCCGCAGGTGAACGCGGAGACGGTGCGGCGGATCGAGCGGGCCACGGGGGCGCTCGGCACCGCGGCGATCGCGGCCATGGAGCAGCGGCTGCCTTGGTTCCGCAACATGTCGGCGGAGAACAGGTCCTGGCTCGGCCTGGTGGCCCAGGCCGGGATCGCCGCGTTCCTGGACTGGATCAGGCACCCGGAACGGAACCGGCCGGCGTTGACCGAGGTGTTCGGCACGGCCCCGCGCGAGCTGGCCCGTGCGGTCAGCCTGCAGCACGCGGTGGAGATGGTGCGGGTCCTCGTCGACGCGGTGGAAGCGCAGGTGGACGAGCTGGCCGCGCCCGGCAACGAGGCCGCGCTGCGGGAGGCGGTGCTGACCTACGCCCGGGAGATCGCCTTCAGCGCGGCGCAGGTCTACGCGCGGACCGCGGAGGCCCGCGGCGCGTGGGACGCCCGGCTGGAAGCGCTGGTGGTGGATTCCCTGGTGCGCGGTGAGGCCGAGGACTCGCTGCATTCCTGGGCCTCGGCCCTGAACTGGTCATCCTCGCCGGTCACGGTGGTGGTCGGCACCCTGGGCGACGAGGAAGGCGACGGGTCCAAGGGCCAGCCTGCCAGCGCGGCCGAGCCGCTTATCGACGAGCTGCGGACCCAGGCCCGGCGGGCCCGGCTGGACCTGCTGGCCGGGGTGCAGGGCAACCGGCTCATCCTGGTCATCGGCGGCAGCGACGATCCCATCGCGGTGGCCGAACGGTTCGCCGGCCGGTTCGGGCCCGGGCCGGTGATCGCGGGCCCGCTGGTCCGCGACCTGCGCACCGCCTCGGTCTCGGCCCGCGCGGCGCTGGCCGCGCTGCGCGCCGTCCCCGCCTGGCCGGATGCGCCCCGGCCGGCCGGCGCGGACGACCTGCTGCCCGAGCGCGCGCTGGACGGCGATCCTGACGCCCGGGCCGCGCTGATCAGCGACGTCTACGAGCCGCTGCTCGGCGGCGGCCATGCCCTGCTCGACACGCTCACGACCTACCTGGAGCAAGGCTCGTCCCTGGAGGCCACGGCCCGGCTGCTGTTCGTGCACCCCAACACCGTCCGGTACCGGCTGCGGCGGGTCGCAGAGCTCACCGACTACACCCCGTCCGCCGGGCGGGACGGCTTCACCCTGTGGGTCGCCATCGCGCTTGGCCGGCTGACCGCCAAGCGCGGCTGAGCGGGACTCCTGACACCCACCGTGACGCGGGGGGGTAACGGCAAGGTGACAGCCACGTAAACGGTTTTTGTAGGAACATAACAAGACCAGGCGGCTTACTTTCGTACTGCCCGGCATTCATCTGGCGAAGTCCTACAGGGCACCCTGAGAGAATGCTCATCATCACCGCTCCCGGGCAGGGCGCGCAGACGCCCGGTTTCCTCGCGCCCTGGCTCGAGGTACCCGGCGTCGCCGAGCGTCTCGGGGCCGCCTCCGAGCTGGCCGGCCGTGACCTGATCAGGCTGGGCACCACCGGGACCGCCGAGGAGATCAGGGACACCGCGGTGGCGCAGCCGCTGCTGGTCGCGGCCGCGCTGGCCGCGGCGGGCGCGCTGGCGGGCGGCGAGCCGGGCGACCTGCGGGCCGACGCGGCCGCCGGACACAGCGTCGGTGAGCTGGGCGCCGGCGTGCTGGCCGGAGTGCTGAGCGCGGATGACGCCATCCGGCTTATCGCCGTGCGCGGCCAGGCCATGGCGTCGGCGGCGGCGGCCGAGCCGACCGGGATGACGGCCGTCCTGGGCGGAGACACCGAAGCGGTGCTCGCGGCCATCGCTCGCCACCGCCTGACGCCCGCCAACGTCAACGGGGCGGGCCAGATCGTGGCGGCCGGGGCGCTGGCCGACCTGGAGGCCTTCGCGGCCGATCCGCCGGCCGGGGCCCGGCTGCGGCCGCTGCAGGTGGCCGGGGCGTTCCACACCAGGTACATGGCACCGGCCGTGGCCGCGCTGCGGGCGGCCGCGGCGGGCGTGACCGTGGCCGACCCGGCCAAGACCCTGCTGTCGGACGCCGACGGGGCCGCGGTCACCGCCGGCCAGGAATGGCTGGAGCGCATCGTGGCCCAGGTCGCCGCTCCGGTGCGCTGGGACCTGTGCATGCGGACCATGGCCGACCTGGGCGTGACCGCGCTCATCGAGCTGCCGCCCGCGGGCACGCTGACCAGCCTGGCCCGCCGGGGGCTGCCCGGTGTGGCCCAGCTGGCCCTGAAGACCCCGGACCAGTTCGACGCCGCGCGCGACCTGATCGAGGAGCACCTGGCCGAACCGGAGCCGGACGGGCACGGGCACCTGCCCGACTGGCGGCTGATCGTGGCGCCGACCTCGGGCACGTTCCGGTCCGGGGAAGGTGCCGGGCTGGGGGCCGTGGTGGCCCGCGGCGGCGAGCACCGGGTCGCCGCGCCGTGGCCGGCGGAGATCATCGAATGGCTCGTAGAGGACGGGGATCCGGTCAGCGAGGGCCAGCCACTGGTCCGCATTTCTCCCGAGGACGGCGCATGACATCTGCTGGCCCCTTCGCGCCCGCCGCGGGCGCCCGGATCATCTCGCTGGGCGATTACCAGCCAGGCAACGTGGTCACCAATGACGACCTCGCCGCCCAGGTGGAGACCAGCGACGAGTGGATCCGCAGCCGGGTCGGCATCATCAGCCGCCGGCACGCCGGGCCTGACGAGACCGTGGCCGACATGGCGGTCGAGGCCGCCGGCAAGGCGCTGGCCGGCAGCGGCCTGTCCCCCGGCGACGTCGACCTGGTCATCGTGGCCACCTGCAGCACCGAGGCGTCGATACCCAACACCTCCGCGGTCGTCGCGCACCGGCTCGGCATCCTGGCTCCGGGCGCCTACGACCTCAACGCCGCCTGCGCCGGCTTCTGCTACGCGCTGGCCAACGCCGCGGACTCCATCCGGGCGGGCACCGCCCGGTACGTGCTGGTCATCGGGTCGGAGAAGATGACGGCCTGGATCGACCCGACCGACCGCTCCACCTGCATCATCTTCGCGGACGGGGCCGGCGCCGCGGTGGTCGGGCCGGTCGCGGACGGCGAGCCGCCCGGCATCGGCCCGGTGGTCTGGGGTAGTGCGGGCGATATGGCCGCCAAGATCGCCATCCCGGACCGTAACTCGTACATGTACCAGGAGGGCCAGGCGGTGTTCCGCTGGGCCACCACCGCACTGCACCCGATCGCGGCGCAGGCCTGCGAGCGGGCCGGCGTGGCGGTAAGCGACCTGTCGGCCTTCGTGCCGCACCAGGCGAACCTGCGGATCATCGAGGCCATCGCGCGCCGGCTCGGCGTGCCGCGGGAGCGCCTGGCCGACGACATCGTGCACGCCGGCAACACGTCCTCGGCGTCGGTCCCGCTCGCGCTGTCGCGGATGGTCGAGCGGGGCGACGTCAAGACGGGCTCGCCGGCCTTGCTGCTCGGGTTCGGCGCGGGGATGTGTTACGCGGCGCAGGTCGTCACGGTACCCTGACCGGGCCCCGCCGCGGTCGCCGCAGGCGGCCGCCATGGCGCGGCACACGGCATACATCACTTCACGACAAGGAGAAATGACCATGACAGAGCAGGAGATCCTCACCGGGCTGGGCGAGATCGTCGAGGAGATCGCGGGCGTGCCGGCGGACGAGGTGACCCCGGGCAAGAGCTTCGTCGACGATCTCGACATCGACTCGCTGTCCATGGTGGAGATCGCGGTCGCGGCCCAGGACAAGTTCGGCGTCGAGATCCCCGACGACCAGCTGAAGGACCTCACCACCGTGCAGGACGTGGTGAACTTCGTAATGAAGAACGCCGGGAGCACAGCGTGACAGCTGACCGCGAGACCGTGGTCGTCACCGGGCTCGGCGCGACTACCCCGCTCGGCGGGGATGTCGCGTCGACCTGGGCGGCGATGCTGGCCGGGCGCAGCGGCGTGCGGCGCCTGACCGAACCGTGGGCGGAGACGCTGCCGGTGCGCATCGCCGCATCGGCAGCCGTCGACCCGGTCGAGGTAGTGGGCCGCGTGCAGGCCCGCCGGATGGACCGCTGCGAGCAGTTCGCGCTGGTCGCGGCCCGTGAGGCGTGGGCCGACGCGGGTACGCCCGAGGTCGACCCCGAGCGGCTCGGGGTGACGGTCACCAGCGGGATCGGCGGTATCGGATCGACGCTGGCGGCCTACGACACGCTGAACTCCAAGGGCTGGCAGCGCATCTCGCCGTACACGGTGCCGATGCTGATGCCAAACGGGTCGGCCGGCTGGATCAGCATGGAGATGGGGGCCCGGGCCGGGGCGCACTCGCTGGTCAGCGCGTGCGCGTCCGGCGCGGAGGCGATCGGGTACGGCATCGACATGATCCGGGCCGGGCGGGCCGACGTGGTGCTGGCCGGCGGCACCGAGGCGGCCATCATGCCGCTGAACATCGGCGCGTTCGCGGTCATGCGGGCCATGTCCACCCGTAACGACGAACCGGAACTGGCCTCGCGGCCGTTCGACAAGGCCCGGGACGGGTTCGTGCTCGGCGAGGGCGCCGGCGTGCTGGTGCTCGAGACGCTGTCGCACGCCCAGGCCCGAGGGGCCACCATCTACGCGGTCGCGGCCGGGGCCGGGTACTCCTCGGACGCCTACCACATCGCCCACCCGGCACCCGACGGGGCCGGCGTGGTGGCCGCGATCAGCCGGGCCCTGGCCGACGCCCGGGTCGACCCGGCGCAGGTGGTGCACGTGAACGCGCACGCCACGTCGACCCCGGAAGGGGATGCGCTCGAGGCGCAGGCCGTGTTCAAGGCACTGGGCCAGGCGGCCGAGGGCGTGGTCGTCACCTCGACCAAGTCGATGACCGGGCACCTGCTCGGCGGCGCGGGCGCCATCGAGTCGGTGGCCGCCATCATGGCCCTGCGCGAGCACGTGGCACCGCCCACCATCAACCTGGACGACCTGGACGACGACGTGCCGCTGGACGTGGCCACCGAGCCGCGGCCGCTGAGCAAGCGGAGCGGCACGGGTTCTGAGCCGATGGCGGTGCTGAACAACGCCTTCGGGTTCGGCGGCCACAACGTGTCGCTGGTTTTCACTGCCGCCTGACCGGCGGCTTCGCCTGTTCTTCGTCGCCCGCCCCTGGCCCGGCGGCCAGATTAGAGGAGACCTGAGATGACTGCTGTGGATGCCGTGACATCCCGGCCCGCTGTGCCGACCCGGGAGGGCTTGCCGCGCGACCCGCGGGAGCGGCTGGCCGCCCTGTTCGACCCCGGCACGCTTGAGCTGCTGCCCCCCGCCGACGCGGACGAGCGCAGCGGCGTGGTGGCGGGTTCCGGGCTGGTGCAGGGCGCCAGCGTGGTGGCCTTCGCCTCCGATCCGCGGGTGCAGGGCGGCGCGATGGGCAGCGCGGGCTGCGCCACGATCGTCGCGGCCTATTCCGAGGCGGTGTCCCGGGGCGTCCCGATCGTCGGCCTGTGGCACTCCGGCGGGGCCCGGCTGGCCGAGGGCGTGGCCAGCCTGCACGCGGTGGGCACGGTGTTCGCGGCGATGACGATGGCCTCCGGACGGGTGCCGCAGATCTCCGTGGTGCTCGGGCCCGCAGCCGGCGGCGCCGCCTACGGCCCGGCGCTGACCGACATCGTCATCCTCTCCGGCCCGGGCCGCATCTTCGTGACCGGCCCGGACGTGGTGCGCTCGGTGACCGGCGAGGACGTGGACGCCGCGCGGCTCGGCGGCCCCGAGCCGCACAGCCGGCGATCCGGCGTGGTGCACGTGGTGACCGAGACCGACGCGGAGGCGCTGGACCGGGCCCGCGAGGTCGCGGCCATGCTCAGCGACCAGGGCAAGATCACCGAGGACGAAACGCAGGACCGGGACCTGTCCGGCCTGCTGCCCGACTCCCCGCGCCGCGCCTACGACGTGCACCTGCTGACCGGCAAGCTGCTCGACACGCCGGGCGTGGAGCTGCACCCCCGGTGGGCGCCCAACATCGTGACCATCCTGGGCCGCCTGGCCGGGCGCACGGTCGGCGTGGTGGCCAGCAATCCGATGCGGCTGGGCGGCTGCCTGGACGCCGCGGCGGCCGAGAAGGCCGCGCGCTTCGTGCGGATGTGCGACGCGTTCGGGGTGCTGCTGGTGGTGCTGGTGGACGTGCCTGGCTACCTGCCCGGCGTGGGCCAGGAGTGGGACGGCGTGGTCCGCCGCGGCGCCAAGCTGCTGCACGCCTTCGCCGAGGCCAGCGTGCCGCGGGTCACGCTGGTGACGCGCAAGGCGTTCGGCGGGGCCTATATCGCCATGAACTCCCGCGCGCTCGGCGCGACGCGCGTGTTCGCCTGGCCGGGCGCGGAGGTAGCGGTCATGGGCGCGGTGGCCGCGGTGCGCATCCTGCACCGCCGCACGCTGGCCTCGGTGCCGCCCGAGCAGCTGCACGAGGCCGAGGCAGAACTGGCCGCCGAGCACGAGGCCACCGCCGGAGGCCTGCAGCGGGCCGTCGACCTGGGCGTCATCGACGCGGTCATCGATCCGGCGCAGACGCGCCGGGAACTGGTCCGGGCCCTCGCGGAGGCACCGCAGCTACGCGGGGCGCACGCCAACATCCCGCTGTAAACTCCGCACGGGGCGGCCCCCGCGGTTCCGGGTCAGATCGGGTTGGGCGGGGTGCCGTCGCCGCTTCCCCCGCCGGCCGTCCCGCTGCCGCGGTCCATGCTGTGCGCATCGGGGCCGGTGGGCGGCTCGGGGGCCGCAGGGGTGGCCGGCGCCTCGGGCGCGGCGCCTTGGCCTTGGCCTTCGCCTTCGCCTTGGCCTTGGCCTTCGCCGGATGCCTCGGCGGCCTTGGACTCGGCGGAACGGGCCTGGCTGATGAGCTCCTCGAGCCGGGCCGTCCTGATGCGGCGGAACGTGCGGTGGTCGCGGGCCCGGTCCAGGATGGCCACCTCAAGCTGGGTGGTCGTCACCTCGCTGCGCTCGCCGTTGCCGGACGCGGACAGCGCGGCCAGCGCGGCGGCGAACGCCTCGGCCAGGGACATGCCCGCGGAGTACCGTTCCTTCAGCGCGGCGGAGACCTGGTCCGCCTGGCCGCCGAAGGCGACGTAGCCTGGTTCGTCGGTCACCGAGCCGTCGAAGGTGATCCGGTAGATCTGGTCGTCCTCGGGCCGCTGGCCTACCTCGGCCACCACGATCTCGACCTCGAACGGCTTGAGGTTCTCGGTGAAGATCGTGCCCAGGTTCTGGGCGTAGTAGTTGGCGATACCGCGCGCCGTCACGTCGTGCCGGTCGAACTGGTAGCCGGTGATGTCGGCGTAGGTGATCCCGGCCTTGCGCAGGTTCTCGTATTCGTTGTACCGGCCCACCGCCGCGAACGCGATGCGGTCGTAGATCTCGCTGATCTTGTGCAGCGCGCTGGACGGGTTGGGCGCCATCAACAAGATCCCGCCGTCGTACTGCAACGTGACGCAGCTGCGGCCGCGCGCGATCCCCTGCCGCGCATACTCGGCCTTGTCGCGCATGGCCTGCGCGGGTGAGACGTAACCGAACGGCATGGACACCGCGAACGCTTCCTTTACCTCGGAGATGGGCGGGGCGGTCAGTAGGTCAGGCGCTAGCCGGTCGGGTGGAGGGGAGCCTGCGGGCCGTCCGGCTCGCTCATCCGGCTCTGCACGACCTGCTCGGCGTACTGCTCGGACTCGGCTTCGGGCAGCTTGCGGAAGCCATCGGCCGCCACCGTCACGATGACCGGGAAGATCCGCCTGGTCAGGTCGGGCCCGCCGGTCGCCGAGTCGTCGTCGGCGGCATCGTACAGCGCCTGCACGCAGGCCAGCACGGCGTCGCCTACCGGCATGCCGTCGGCGTAGAGCTTCTTCAGCGCACCCCGGGCGAACACGGAACCCGAGCCGATGGAGTGGAACCGCTGCTCCTCGTACGGGCCGCCGGCCACGTCGTAGCTGAAGATCCGCCCGATTCCGGCGTCCTCGTCGTAGCCGACGAACAGCGGCACGACTACCAGCCCCTGCATGGCCGCGGCCAGGTTGCCCCGGATCATCCAGGCCAGCCGGTTCGCCTTGCCTTCCAGCGACAGCGAGCGGCCTTCCATCTTCTCGTAGTGCTCAAGCTCGACCTGGAACAGCCGGACGAACTCGATCCCCACGCTGCCCGTGCCCGCGTAGCCGACGGCTGAGTACTCGTCGCTGCGGAAGACCTTCTCCACGTCCCGCTTGGCGATCATGCTGCCCGCGGTGGCCCGGCGGTCGCCGGCCAGCACGACCCCGTGGTCGCAGGTCGCGGCGACGATCGTCGTCGCGTGCGGCAGGTCACGCAGGGCGGTCCCGGCGGGATCCGCGCTGTGGCGCGGGACCAGAGGGGCCCGGCCCGGCACCAGGCCCGGGGCGCGGGCGGCCAGGGCGTCGGCGAACGATGAGGTCTGCAGGTCCATGAAGTTCCCGGGCGGGCGGTCCTGGGCTGCCCGCATGCCTCCTTCTCCCACGGCGAATGGGCCGGACTGGCTGCCGTCGAAGTAAGCGCCCAACGCGAGCCTCCTCCCGAGGTTGTCAGCTATCCGGGCGCGGCCCGGGTTGCTCCCGGGCAGCACCGCCCCCAACAGACCCTACTGCCGCGCCAGAGCCAGACAGCACCCGGAACGCGCCGGCGCGTCCGCCTTGGGCGAACCAGGCCCGGCGACGGGGCGCAGGTAACCTAGCTACGCGGTACTACTGGCCGCCCTTTTGCACGTACGACCGGACGAACTCTTCGGCGTTCTCCTCGAGCACCTCGTCGATCTCGTCGAGGATCGAGTCCACGTCGTCGGAGAGCTTCTCGTGCCGCTCCTTGACCTCGTCGGTAGCACCCGGCTCCGCCTGCTCGGTTTCCTCGGCGCGGCGGGTGGTCTGCCGCTGGCCGCCTGTGTCCTTGTTGGTTGCCATTTCCCTACCTCCGTATGTCCCAACGCTATCGTCACCCGTGGCAGTCCCGCGCAATCCCGCCGGAGGTAAATCGGTACGAACTCGCGACTCGCCGCTCGGGTGGCGCCCGGCTAATCCTGGCCGGTCAGTCTTGACCGGTCAGTCTTGACCAGTCAGTCTTGACCAGTCAGGGCGGCGACCAGCTCGGCCGCGCTGCGGCAGCGGTCCAGCAGCTCGCCGACATGCGCCTTGGTGCCCCGCAGCGGCTCGAGGGTGGGGACACGCTGCAGCGACTCGCGGCCGGGGATGTCGAAGATCACCGAGTCCCAGGAGGCGGCGGCCACCGACTCGGGGTACTGGCGCAGGCAACGGCCGCGGAAGTAGGCCCGGGTGTCTTCCGGCGGGTTCTCGATGGCCCGGTCGACGGTGGCGTCGTCGGTCAGCCGCATCATCCGGCCGCGGGCGGCCAGCCGGTTGTACAGGCCGCGGTCCGGCCGGACGTCGGAGTACTGCAGGTCGACGAGCTGCAGCCGCGGATGATCCCAGGCCAGCGAGTCCCGGGACCGGTAGCCCTCGAGCAGCTCGAGCTTGGCTACCCAGTCGAGTTCCCTGGACAGCTGCATGGGATCCTCGGCCAGCCGGTTCAGCACGGACTCCCACCGGTCGAGGACGTCGGCGGTGATGTCGTCGACGTCGTTCCCGTACCGGTCCTCGGTGTACTTGCGGGCCAGCTCGAGGTATTCCGCCTGTAGCTGAACGGCGGTCATCTTCCGCCCGTCCTTGAGCGTGACCAGCCGGCGGCAGGCCGGATCGTGGGAAATCGCGCGCAGCTCGGCCACCGGGGCCTCGACCGACAGGTCGGTGCCGAGGAACTTGTCCTCGATCATGGCGAGCACCAGCGAGGTGGTGCCGACCTTGAGGTAGGTGCTCAGCTCGCTCATGTTGGCGTCGCCGATGATCACGTGCAGCCGCCGGTACTTCTCCGGGTCCGCGTGCGGCTCGTCGCGCGTGTTGATGATGGGCCGCTTCAGCGTGGTCTCCAGCCCCACCTCGACTTCGAAGAAGTCGGCCCGCTGGCTGATCTGGAAGCCGGAACCCCGGCCGTCGGCGCCGATGCCGACCCGGCCCGCTCCGCAGATGACCTGGCGGGACACGAAGAACGGGACGAGGAACTTGACGATGTTGGCGAACGGCGTGCCCCGCCGCATCAGGTAGTTCTCGTGCGAGCCGTAGGAGGCGCCCTTGTTGTCGGTGTTGTTCTTGTACAGCTGGATGGGCGCGCTGCCCGGCACGGTGGCGGCCTTGGCCGCGGCCTCGGCCATCACCCGCTCGCCGGCCTTGTCCCAGATCACCACGGACAGCGGATTGGTGCACTCGGGCGCCGAGTACTCCGGGTGGGCGTGGTCGACGTACAGCCGGCCCCCGTTGGTGAGGATGACGTTGGCCAGGCCGAGATCCTCGTCGGTCAGCTGGGAGGAGTCCGCCGCCTCCCGGGTGAGGTCGAACCCGCGGGCGTCCCGCAGCGGGTTCTCCTCCTCGAAGTCCCAGCGCGCGCGCCGGGCCCGGGCGGCGGTGGCCGCCTGGTAGGCGTTGACGATCTGGGATGAGGTCACCATCGCGTTAGCGCCGGGCTGACCTGGCACCGAGATGCCGTACTCGGTCTCTGTGCCCATCACGCGAAGAACGCTCATGTCCAGCAGCCTAATGCCGTTACGGACGAAGCCGTCATGCTGACACGGTTTCCTTAGCGCGAACAGTCATTTAGAGATACTGCCCGGTGTTGGCCACGGTGTCGATCGAACGGCCCGCCTCAGTGCCGGTCTTGCCGGACACCAGGGTCCTGATGTAAACGATGCGCTCGCCCTTCTTGCCGGAGATGCGGGCCCAGTCGTCCGGGTTGGTGGTGTTCGGCAGGTCCTCGTTCTCGCTGAACTCGTCCACGCAGGCGGCCAGCAGGTGGCTGACCCGCATGCCCTTCTGACCGGTCTCCAGGAACTCCTTGATGGCCATCTTCTTGGCCCGGGCCACGATGTTCTCGATCATGGCGCCGGAGTTGAAGTCCTTGAAGTACAGGACTTCCTTGTCGCCGTTGGCGTAGGTGACCTCGAGGAACCTGTTCTCCTCGGACTCGGTGTACATCCGCTCGACCGTGCGCAGGATCATGGCGTCGACGGTGGACTGCGCCGAGTTCTGGTGCTCGGCCATGTCGTCCGGGTGCAGCGGCAGTTCCTTCAGCACGTACTTGGAGAAGATGTCCTTGGCCGCCTCGGCGTCCGGCCGCTCGATCTTGATCTTGACGTCCAGCCGGCCCGGCCGCAGGATGGCCGGGTCGATCATGTCCTCGCGGTTGGAAGCGCCGATGACGATGACGTTCTCCAGGCCCTCTACGCCGTCGATCTCCGACAGCAGCTGCGGCACGATCGTGTTCTCCACGTCGGAGGACACCCCGGACCCGCGGGTGCGGAAGATCGAGTCCATCTCGTCGAAGAACACGATGACCGGCATGCCCTCGCTGGCCTTCTCCCTGGCCCGCTGGAAGACCAGCCTGATGTGCCGCTCGGTCTCGCCCACGTACTTGTTCAGCAGCTCGGGACCCTTGATGTTGAGGAAGAAGCTCTTGCCCTCCTTGGTCCCCTCGTCCGCGGTCTTGGCCGCGACCTGCTTGGCCAGCGAGTTCGCCACGGCCTTGGCGATCAGCGTCTTGCCGCAGCCGGGCGGGCCGTACAGCAGGACCCCCTTCGGCGGCTTGAGCTGGTGCTCCTTGAACAGGTCGGCGTGCAGGTACGGCAGCTCGATCGCGTCCCTGATCTGCTCGATCTGGCTGGCCAGGCCGCCGATGTCGTAGTAGGAGATGTCCGGCACTTCCTCCAGGATGAGCTCCTCGACCTCGGCCTTGGGGATCCGCTCGTACACGTACCCCGACCGGGGCTCGAGCAGCAGCGAGTCACCGGCCCGCAGCGGCTGGTTCAGCAGCGGCTCGGCCAGCCGCACCACGCGCTCCTCGTCGGCCTGGGAGATGACCAGGGCGCGCTCGCCGTCGGCGAGCACCTCCTTGAGCATCACGACCTCGCCCACCTTCTCGTAGCCCTGGGCGATGACGACGTTGAGCGCCTCGTTGAGGACCACTTCCTGGCCCGGGCGCAGTTCAGCCAGCTCGACGTTCGGAGACACGTTGACCCGCATCTTGCGGCCGCCGGTGAAGACATCGGCCGTGTCGTCCTCGCATGCGCTCAGGAAGACGCCGAACCCGGACGGCGGCTGGGCCAGCCGGTCCACTTCTTCCTTCAGCGCGACGATCTGGTCGCGCGCCTCGCGCAGCGTCGCCGCCATGCGCTCGTTCTGGGTAGTAACGCCGGAGAGGCTGCCTTCGGTTTCCCGCAGCCGCTCTTCGAGCAGCCTGACCTGCCGCGGCGAGTCCGCTAGCCTGCGCCGGAGCACAGCGATCTCCTCGTCGAGGAAGGAGATCTGTGCGGTAAGGCTCTTAACCTCATCGTCGTGCCGCGAGGCACGCCCGCTTTCGTCTCTGGGGGCCACGCCCTCACCTCCTCCTGAACCGCTAATAAGACATTACCTATCCACGGGCATTCCCTAACCTCGCGAGGCCGTTTCGATGCCGTCTTGCCGCCCGTCCGGTCACCAATCTGTCACAGTGTGCTGTCTCCCGGGGGGACGCCCCCCCCGGGGACCCCCCGATCACGGGGGACTATCCGTCCCCCCGTACCCCCCTGACTGCGGCCGGCGCCTGCGCGGCGGCGGGACTACGCCGGGAGCGAACCGCCGTGCGGTGACCAGGAAGCCGGTGTGGCCCACCATGCGGTGCTCGGGCCGGACGGCCAGGCCTTCCACGTGCCAACCGCGCACCAGGCTCTCCCAGGCGGCGGGCTCGTCGAAGCCGCCCTGCCCGCGCAGCGCCTCCACGGTCCGCGACAGCTGGGTCGTGGTGGCCACGTAACAGCAGACCAGGCCGCCGGGTACCAGCGCCTCGGCCGCGGCCTCCAGGCAGTCCCACGGCGCCAGCATGTCGAGGATGATCCGGTCGAAGTCCGCCGCGGCCAACGGGTCCAGGTCGCCGGCTGGCGCGGCCCCGCCGAACTCGCCGTTCACCAGCTGCCAGGCGGCGGGGAGGCCGCCGAAGAACTGCTCGACGTTACGCCGCGCGATCTCGGCGAAATCGGCCCGGCGCTCGAAGGAGATCACGGTGCCCGGCTCCCCCACCGCCCGCAGCAGCCAGCAGCTGAGCGCGCCGGAGCCCGCCCCGGCCTCGAGCACCCGGGCACCGGGAAACACGTCGGCGAAGGCCACGATCTGGGCCGCGTCCTTGGGATAGACCACGGCCGCACCGCGCTTGGCGGCGAGCGTGTAGTCGGCCAGCAGCGGCCGGAAGACTACGTAAGGAGTGCCGCCGCTGGACCGGACCACGTTCCCGTCGGGGCCGCCGATGATTTCGTCATGGCTCAGCGTGCCCCGGTGGGTGTGGAAGGACGCGCCGGCCCGCAGCGTGATGAGGTGGCTGCGGCCCTTGGGGTCGGTCAGCCGCACCGGCTCGCCGACGGTCAGCGGCCCGTGCCGCGGTTTGGTCATGGCGTCAGAGTAGCGGTGCGCGGTCAGACGCCCGCGAAGGCGTGGTCGACGTCGCGGGCGGCCAGCACGCCGTAGACCTGGCCGGATGGCTCTACCAGCAGGTACTCGGAGGCGGGGGCCCGGCGGATGGCGTCTAGCAGCGCCATGCCGGACAGGTCGGCGGGCAGCACCAGGCTCGGGTCGAGCGTCCTGGCCAGCGAGCCGGCGTCGACCCAGGGCCGCCGCTGCGGCGGCGTGGCCATCACGGCCGTCTCGTTGAGGATGGCGATCGGCTTGTCCTCGTGGTCGACGACCACCACGGCCCGGGCCTGGCTCTCGTCCGCGCGCCTGATGGCCTCGGCCAGCGGGGTGTCGGCGGCCACGGAGACCGCCTTGCGGGCCAGCCGGCGGGCCTGCAGGCCGGGCAGCCGCTCACGGAACCTGGTCGCCTTGATGGCCTGCCCCGCGCCGGTCCACATGAAGGCGGCGATGACCGCGATCCACACCACCGTGTACAGGTCCCCGCCGATCCTGTTCTCCACCGGCGGAGCCAGCACCAGGACGAACAGGCTGACGGCCAGCACGCGGCCGACCCAGGCGGCGGCGATGGTGGCGGGGCCGGGGCGGCCGGTGATCTTCCAGATCACGGCGCGCAGCATCCGGCCGCCGTCCAGCGGCAGGCCCGGCAGCAGGTTGAACACCCCGACCACCAGGTTGGCCCACGTGAGCTGAGTTACCAGCACGCCGATGATGGTGCCCGCGGTGACCACATGCTCCAGGCCGTAGCCCGCCGCGCTCAGCGCCAGGGACAGCGCGGGACCGGCCGCAGAGACCAGGAACTCCCGGCCCGGCGTCGGCGGCTCCCGCTCGATCTCGGAGACCCCGCCCAGCGGGTACAGCACGATGCGGCGGACCGGCAGCCCGTACCCGCGGGCCACCACCGAATGGCTCAGCTCGTGGACCAGGACGGACGCGAAGAGCAGCACGACGAAGGCGGCCGCCACCACGAACCTGGTGGAGCCGCGCAGCGTGGCGGCGAGATCGTTGGCGTAGAGGAGGGTGAAGACGCCGGCGATCACGAACCAGTACGGGGAGATGTACACCGGTATGCCAAACGGGCGCGCGATGACGATCCCATGACCGGCCTCGCGCCGCCGCGGCGGCTTCTCCGGCGTCGTGCGTGCCACGATACCGATGCTACGTGCATAGCCGGTCGTTCGGGTCGATGGCGGGTCTTGCCGTCGCAGGCGATGGCTTTAGTCGAACGCGGGCTAGCAGGTATGTCCTGTTGACGTGGCAGCTCTGATGGCTGAAATCCGCTCTTTCATGTATGAAATCTCGGCGGCGTTGCCGGCGCGTTCGATCGCTGCGCGGTAGGCGGCTTCGGCTTGGTCTGCGTGGCCGAGGCGGCGCAGGAGATCGGCGCGGATCGCGTGGAAGAGGTAGTAATGCTCGAGGGGTAGCTCGTCGATCAGCTCGAGGGCCACCTGCGGGCCGTCGATCTCAGCGACCGCGACGGCGCGGTTGAGGGCGACGATCGGGGTGGGGGTGATCGCCAGGAGCAGGTCGTAGAGCGCGAGGATCTGGATCCAGTCAGTCTGCGCCGCGGTGGGCGCGTCGCTGTGGACGGCGTTGATCGCGGCTTGGATCTGGTAGGGCCCTGGCTGCTTTCGCCGCAGGCATCGGCGGACAAGCTCCTGTCCCTGGAGTACCAGGCTGCGGTTCCAGCGGCTTCGATCCTGCTCGGGCAGCGGAATGAGCTTCCCCTCCGGAGTGCTGCGTGCCGGGCTGCGTGCCTGTTCGAGCAGCATCAGCGCCAGCAGCCCGACCGCTTCGGGCTCGTCCGGCATCAGCTCGGCCAGCAGCCGGCCGAGGCGGATCGCTTCGGAGGTCAGCTCCTCGCGGATCAGCCGGTCACCCGAGCTGGCGGCGTAGCCCTCGTTGAAGATCAGGTAGATGACTGCGAGCACCGAGGCGAGGCGCTCTGGCAGGTCGGCCTCTTCGGGGACCCGGTAGGGGATGCCTGCGTCGCGGATCTTTCCCTTCGCGCGGGCCAGTCGCTGGGCCATCGTCGACTCGGAGACCAGGAACGCCCGCGCGATCTCGGGTGTGCTCAGTCCGCCGAGCAGCCGCAGCGTGAGCGCCACCTGGGCGCCCCGGGCCAGCGAGGGGTGGCAGCAGGTGAAGATCAGGCGCAGGCGATCATCGGCCACCGGGCCCTCCTCCTGCGGCTCGCCGCGAGCCTGCAGCAGCATCGCCTGGGCGTGGCGGTCGTGACGGGACGACTCGCGGCGCAGGCGGTCGGTCGCGCGATTGCGGGCCGTGGTGATGATCCAGCCGGCCGGGCCGGCGGTAGGCCGCTGTCGGGCCAGCTCGCCACCGCCGCGGTGAACGCATCTTGGACCGCCTCCTCGGCCAGGTCGATGTCGCCGAACACGCGGACCAGGACAGCCACGGCGCGCCCGTACTGCTCGCGGAACACGCGCTCGATCTCCGAATGGGCGACTGCCGCCACGCCGCTGTCAGTCTTCCAGCTCGCCTTGGAACGGGCGTACCTCGATCGGGAGCGTCGTCGCGCGCGCGAGCTTTCGCCCCCACTCGAGCGCTTCATCGAGGTCGGCCGCCTTGATGATGGTCAAGCCGCCGATGTGCTCCTTGCCCTCCACGTACGGCCCGTCCGTCATGGGCACCTCCTCCTGGCCAGGGCGAACCACCGTCGCGGTGCTCGGCGCGTGCAGGCCGCCCGAGAACACCCACGCTCCCGCTGAGCGCAGCTCCTGGTCCACCGCACGTACATCGCGCATGATCTCGGCCAGCACGCCGGCCGGTGGCGGGTCGCCGTCCGGCTGGTAGATGCTGAGCAGGTACTGCTTCATTGTCGACTACCTCGGGTGTCCTCATCCGCGCGGCCCGGTCCCTGCATCACGCCGTCAAGCGTCACATGGTTCATAACCACGATCCGGCCCATTTCAGGTCTCCTTTGACTCCCAGTTATCCGCCTCTCACCTCCTACACGGACGGCGTCGGCCGAAATCGACACCGGTACGAAAATTGACGCGCACTGCGGAGGTGCCGAGATACCCCCGAATGTCGGTGCCTTGCCCTACGGTGGCTGCTGTGGAAGAGATGGTGCTAGCCCGGGGGGGCGACCCCCCGGAGCCCCCCGCGACCGGGGGGACCCATCCCCCCGGACCCCCCTTGGAGGCGCCGCGGGGGCCGGCGCTGTCGCCGTCGCGGGCCGCAGACTTCATGACCTGCCCGCTGCTGTACCGGTTCCGGGTGATCGACAAGCTGCCCGAGCCGCCCACCACGGCGACGGCCCGCGGGACACTGGTGCACGCGGCGCTCGAGCGGCTGTTCGACCTGCCCGCCGCGGAGCGGACCCCCGAGGCCGCGCGGGCCCTGGTGATCCCGGAGTGGGACCGGCTGGCGGCGGCCGAGCCCGATCTGGCCGCGCTGTTCCCCGACGAGGCCGAGCGGGACGCCTGGCTGCAGTCCGCGACCGCGGTCCTGGACGCGTACTTCACCCTGGAGGACCCGCGCAGGCTGGAGCCTGCCGAGCGCGAGTGTTATGTGGAGACCACGCTGGAGTCCGGCCTGCGGCTGCGCGGTTACATTGACCGCCTCGACGTGGCGCCCGGCGGCGAGATCAGGATCGTGGATTACAAGACCGGCCGCGCCCCCATGCAGGCCTACGAGGGCAGCGCGCTGTTCCAGATGAAGTTCTACGCGCTGGTGATCTGGCGGCTGCGGGGCCAGGTCCCCAGGCTTCTCCAGCTCATGTACCTGGCTGAGGGCGAGGTGCTGCGGTACGCCCCCGACGAGTCGGACCTGCGCGCCACCGAGCGCAAGATCGCCGCGCTGTGGCAGGCCATCGAGCGGGCCCGGGCCGCGGGTGACTGGCGGCCGCGGCCGAGCAGGCTGTGCGACTGGTGTAACCACAAGGCGCTGTGCCCGGAGTTCGGCGGCACCCCTCCTCCGTTGCCGCTGCCAGCGGAGGTGCCCGCGCAGGACGGTGCGGCCGTGGCGGCTTCCGGCGCGGACTGAAACCCGGGTTTCACGACTTCAGAGTGTGCCTGGTGTTTCGCAGTTATGCGGCGGCGGCGTGCCAGGCTGCCAGGACCGCTTGGGTTCGCTGGGGTGTGGGCGACGCCATGCGCCAGGCCTACGAGGGCCACTACTTCAACACGCTCATGGTGGAGGGGCTCGCCGTGGCCGTCGGCATGGCCGTTATTTTCCTATGGCTCGGCTCCCGGGTGTTCCTGCGCGAGAACGCCTAGCGGCCCGGCCAGGTATCTAGGTTCGCGGGTGTCCGTACAGCAGAACGCCTAGGCCAGGGCGGTAATCAGCAGGGCGAGCGCGGGCAGCAGAACCGCGGCGATCGCGGGCCACGCCCACCTGGCGGTAACGGGGTTCTCCTGGGTGTGCGAGTCCGGCTTACTGCGGGCGCGCTCGCGGGCCGCGCGCTTGTCCAGGACGACGGCGATCGCCTTGGCTGCCGGAAGCGAGGCCAGGTACTTCGCCTCCTCGGGCAGCCGGGAGTCCCGCGCGTAGCCCGGCTCGTCGCTGAGTCCGCCATACAAGGAAGAGCGCAGCCAGCCGCCCCGCGGACGCGGCGCCGGCCTGGCGGCATTGCGCTTCGTCCGCGCCGAGATGTAGAGAGCCCAGCAGGAGATCACCCTGAAGGCCGCGCTGCTGCGGACGGCAGGCGCATTCCCGTCGAGAGCGTAATGCACCCGCACCCAGTCGCCGGTATCCACCGCCTGGATCGCCGTCCAGGGAACGTGATGGTCGCGGAACGGGTTCACGATGGTCAGTCCGGCCTGCTCGGCGATGACGCGAGGGCGCAGCGCCAAGGCGTAGGCCAGCCCGGTGACCGTCACGAGGATCGCGGACACCATGACCGCGAACCTGGCCGCCGCACCCTGGATGGCGAAATCAGCGACGTTCGCCGCCGCGAAAGCCACCCAGACCCACCACAGGACCACGGGCGGGGCGAGCCGGAACACCTCGCGGTCAGAGCCGAAGCTTGCGGAGCGATGGGTGGTCGGCGTGGCGCGTGCGGCGGGAGAACGGTGAAACACGGTCAGGCGATCCGGACCCGGGGGTCGAGCAGCGCGTAGACGACGTCCACGATGATGTTGGCTACTACCACGAATACAGCCGCGAGGATGACGAACCCGATGATCACCGGCAAGTTGTCGGTATCGATGGCCTGGACCGCCGTTTCGCCGAGGCCGCCGAGGCCGAATACGGTCTCCACCACGATGACGCCGCCGAGCAGCTGGCCCAGGTCCACGCCCAGCTGTGAGACGACCGGGGTCAGGGCGGCGCGGACCCCGTGCCGGTAGATCACCCGCCGCTCGGACAGCCCCTTGGCCCTGGCCGTCCTGATGTAATCCTCGCCGAGCGTATCGAGCAGCTGGCCGCGGGTCAGCCGGGTGTAGACGGCGGCCTGCACGGCCGCGAGGGTGATCCACGGCAGGATCATGTGCCCCGTCCACGGGCCGAGCCCTTGCGACAGCCCGGCGTACCCGGTCTGGATCCAGTGGAACCCGTGCTGGTTGAGCGGCACGAACACGAACAGGATCAGCAGCTCGCCGATCACGAACACCGGCATCGACAGGCCGATCAGCACGGCGACAGTGGAGGACCTGTCGAACAGGCTGCGCGGCCTGGTGGCGCTGATGATGCCGACGATCAGCCCGGCGGCCAGCCAGAGGATCGTGCCGCCGAGCACGAGGGAGGCGGTGGGCGGCAGGTCCTGCTTCAGGATCGTGTTGACCGACTCTCCGTTGAAGTAGGAGAAGCCAAGGTCACCGTGCAGGAGGTTGTCGATGAAGTGCCAGTACTGCACCATGATCGGCTGGTTGAGGCCGAGGTTACTGATCACCTCGTTGATGACCTGCGGGGTAGCTGCCCGGCCCGCCAGCTGGTGCGCGACCGTAGCGACCGGGCGGGCGAAGAACAGGAAGAACGCGCCGGTGGCGACCAGCCAGATCACCACGATGCCGGCGAGGATGCGCCGGATCAGGAATCTAGTGAGCGCCATGTCAGTTACCCCCCGCCGGGGGAACGGAGGGCTCCACGTGTGGCACACCGGATCCACCGACCTCGCCGGCGAGCCTCTGACGCTTTCCGCGCCGCCCGCGGCGCCCACGGGCTCGCCCAGCCGCGAAAACCCGCTCGGTGCGCGGGTCCATCGCGTCTCTTATCCCGTCGCCGAGCAGGTTGAACGCGAGTGTGGTGATGAGCAGCGCCGCCGCCGGGAAGACGATATACCACCAGGCCACCTGGTAGAAGTTCTGCGCGTCGGACAGGATGTTCCCCCAGCTCGCCGTCGGCGGCTGGATGCCGAGGCCCAGGTAGGAGAGCGTCGCCTCGAACACGACAGCGGTCGGGATGTACAAGGTGGCGAGCACGAGCACCGGCGCCAGCAGGTTGGGGAGGATGTCGAGGAACATGATCCGGAACGGCCCGGCGCCCAGCGACCTGGCCGCCTCGATGTATTCCTTCTCCTTGATCAACAGCGTCTGGCCGCGGACGATCCGGGCGATGGCGGCCCAGGAGAAGAACGCGATGACCCCGATAATCACGGTCAGGCTCGGGCCGAGCACCACCGCGAGCGCGAGCGCGAGCACCACGTAGGGGAAAGCGAGCACGGCGTCGGTAAACCGGGCCAGCACGTTGTCGACAATCCCGCCGAAGTAGCCGGCGATCAGGCCGACACTCACGCCCGCTACAGTGCCGATCGCGGTGGTGACGAAGCCGACGAACAGTGAGATGCGCGCACCGTAGAGGATCCGGATGAAAAGGTCGCGGCCGGTGCTGTCGGTGCCCAGCCAGAACCCGGCTGTGCCAGGAGGCACCGGGTTGCCCGCCACCGTCTCACCGGTATTCGGGTACGCGATGTTCGGCGGGTGGTGGGTGATCGAGACGAACAGGGGCGCGGCGATGGCGAGCACGAGTATAACCAGGATCACGATCAGTGACGCTATCGCCACCCGGTCGTGCCGCAGCCGCCGCCAGGTCAGCTGCCACTGGCTCCGTCCCTCGACATTCGTGACATCCAGCACCCCCTCGGCGGCTATGGCCTCCCGCCCCTCGACCTCAATTCCGCCTATGCTCATGAGAGTTCGCTCCTGCCTGCGGTGGCGAGGTTCTCGCCCGCCTCGACGGGGAAGTGGCAGGCGGTCACGTGGGTGGCCGCGTCGCCCGCTTTCACCTCAAGCTGGGGTTCGGTCTCGGCGCACAGCGGTTGCGCCTTCGGGCACCGCGGGTGGAACCGGCAACCGGAGGGCGGGTCGATCGGGGACGGCACGTCCCCAGCCAGGATGATCCGCTGCCGACCGGCCACAGCGTCCGGGTCGGCGGCCGGGGCGGCGGACAGCAGCGCGGCGGTGTACGGGTGCCGCGGTGAGCGGTAGACGGGCTCCTTCGGCCCCAGCTCGCCGATGCGGCCCAGGTACATGACCGCCACCGAGTCGCTGACGTGCCGGACGACCTCCAGGTTGTGCGCGATGAACAGGTAGGTCAGCCCGTAGTCACGTTGCAGGTCGGCGAGCAGGTTCAGCACCTGCGCCTGGATTGACACGTCGAGCGCGGACACCGGCTCGTCGCAGATGATCAGCTTCGGCCGCAGCGCGAGCGCGCGGGCGACCCCGATGCGCTGCCGCTGCCCGCCGGAAAACTCGGCCGGGAACCGGTTGTAGTGCTCCGGGTTGAGCCCGACCCGCTCCATCAGCTCCTGCACCTGGCGCTTGCGCTTGGCGCCGGTCGCGGTCTTGTGGATGGCGAACGGGTCGCCGATGATCGAGCCGACCCTGCGCCGCGGGTTCAGCGAGCTGTACGGGTCCTGGAAGATCATCTGGATCTCCCGTCGCACCGGCCGCATCGCGCCGTGGGACAGGTTGGTGATGTCGCGGCCATCGAATGTCACCCGGCCCGAGGTGACGGGGATCAGCCCCGCGACGCAGCGAGCGAGCGTGGATTTACCGCTGCCGGTCTCGCCGACCAGGCCGAGGGTCTTGCCGCGCGGAATGGACAGCGACACGTCGTCGACCGCCTGGACGTGGCCGACCGTCCGCTGGATAAGGCCGCCCGCGCGCACCGGGAAGTACTTGACCAGGTTCTCCATCCTGACCAGCACGTCGTCCTCGGCGGGGCCTGAAGGGAGGGCAGGGTCCGCCCCCGTGCCTAGCGGCCCCGTGCTGGCTGGCCCCGTGTCAAATGGCGGAGCGCTCACCCCGTCACGCTCCCCTCGGACCCGAAAGCACCAGCGATCTCGGCGTCGAAGACCTCGGCGGCCGCCTCGCCGCGGCCCTCGCGCACCGTCTGTGCGCGCAGCTCTTCCGCCTGCTCGGACAGGCCTGCTGCCTTGACCGGCAGCCAGCACGCCGAGGTGTGGTAGGCGTCCTGAGCGAGCGCCCGCAGCCCTGGCTCCTCGGTCAGGCACCGGTCAAGCACGTAGCCGCACCGCGGGTGGAACTTGCAGCCGGACGGCAGGTTGATCAGGCTGGGCGGCTGGCCAGGGATCGGCCGCAGCCGGTCGCCGGCCGCGGAGCTGCTCGGTATCGACTCAAGCAGCCCTTTCGTGTAGGGGTGGTGCGGTGCGTAGAACACGTCACGCTTGGCCGCCTTCTCCGCGGCCCGCCCCGCGTACATGACCATGACGTCGTCCGCCATGTCCGCCACCACGCCTAGGTCATGGGTAATCATGATCAGCGCGGTTCCAGACTCCTGCTGCAGGCGCAACAGCAGGTCGAGGATCTGCGCCTGTACGGTGGCGTCAAGCGCCGTAGTCGGCTCGTCCGCGATGATCATCTTGGGTGACAGTGACAGTGCCATCGCGATCATCGCCCGCTGCCGCATGCCACCGGAGAACTGGTGCGGGTAGTCGTTGACCCGTTGCTCCGGGCGGGGAATCCCAACCCGGCGAAGAAGATCCACGGCCCGTTCGGCGGCTTCCTTTTTAGAGACGGACTTGTCATGAGCCCGGATCATCTCAGCGATCTGCCACCCGATCTTGTACAGCGGATGCAGGCTGGTCAGCGGGTCCTGGAAGATTACCGAGATGCGAGCGCCGCGAAAGTTCCGCATCTGGTCCTGGCTGAGCTGCAGCAGGTCGGTCCCGTCGAACACGGCGCGGCCCGATATGTCGGCGCCAGGGGTCAGCCCGAGCAGGGTCTGGGTCAGGACGGTCTTGCCGCTGCCCGACTCGCCCACGATGCCGAGCGTTCGCCCCGCGTCGACGCTGAATGACACGCCGCGAACTGCCTTGACCACGCCGTCAGCGGTGGGGAAGCTAACGGTCAGGTCGGTTACGTCAAGCAGGGTCACTGCCATCCCTCCGGCCAGCCGCGTCAGCAGCGTGACGTCGCACGCGGCTGTCAGGGTAAGCGTCGCACGCGGCTGTCAGGGTAAGCGTCGCACACGATCATGGATACCGTCACGCAGGTCAGGCCGGGAGCCGAAGTTCCCGGCCTGACCACTGCTCTATCCAGGTCTGTTAGGGTTCAGCTCCCAGCCAGGTAGAGGTTGGTGATGTCGGCATTGCCGATGTTCGGGTTAAAGATCGCGGTCGGGTACCCGCCGACACCCTTAACCCGCGAGCTCGCGTAATACGCGAATTCCTGGCTCAGGACGGGCACTATGACCGCATCCGACATGATCTGAGTGTCGGCCTTCTGCCAGAAACCCGCGGCAGTCGCCGTCGAGGGCGCCTGTTCCGCCGAGGTGATCAGCGAGTTCACGGTCGCGTTGTTGTAGCAGCCGTAGTTGACCGTGTTGATCACGCAGTTCGGGCCCCCGAACAGGGCCTGGACGACGGTACGGCCGTTGTTGCCCCACCAGTCTGGATACCAGATGGACTGGCCCATGTCCCACTGGCCGGCCTTGTTGTTCTCCGGCGCGTTGCCCAGGTCGGTGAACAACGACGCGAATGGCTCCGGCTTTCCGTTCAGCGTGATGCCGCAACTCGCCAGGGACGCCTGGATTGCGGTGAACATCCGGGTGTTCGCTGAGTCGTTCAGGTACAGGTAGAGCACCGTGAGACCATTCGGATACCCCGCCTTGGCCAGGTCGGACTTGCACACGGCCACGTTGCCTTGCCCGCTATTGTCCGGGTACATGTTGGTGTTCTGGTAGCCGAGGTTGCCCGGCGGGATCGCGGTATTGGTGACCTGGGCGACGGTCGGGCCGCCGATCGCCTTCACCACGGCCTCCTTGTCCAGCCCGTACTCGACCGCTTGGCGCACCAGCAGCTTCTGCATGGCGCCACTCGCGTCCGGGCTGCGCAGGTTAAAGACGATGTAGGGGAACAGGTCCGAGTCAGGCCAGACCACGAAGTTGGGGACCTTCGACGCCTCCAGGGACGGGATGGACGCCGGGTTGACGTTCGTGTCCATCGGCAGGTCCTCGGTGCCGGCCTGCATATCCGACAGCTGGGTTTGCGCCGACGTCACCCCGAGCGTCACGACCACGCTGGATACGTAGTCATGCCGGAGCGGGTCCGTGGACTGGTTCCACGCCGGGTTTCTCACCATCGTGATCGACTTGCCCGGGACGTAGGAGCTGATCTGGTAAGGGCCGTCGGACAGGGTGTGCTGGTCGAGCTGCAGGCTGTTCGGCACGTAGCTGTCGTACTCCACCGGCCGGGCCGAGGCGAACGGCATGGCCAGCATGCTCAGGAAGTCGCTGGCCGGCTGCATCAGCGTGAACTGCAGCGTCAGCGTGGACGGCGCCGATATCCCCGAGATCGTGTGCGTGTTCTGGAAGTTAGCGATGTTGGCCGCGGTCGGCGCGTTCGCCTTGTTCGCGAAATACGCCGTCTCCGCGTTGCAGTACGCATTCAGCCCGACGATCGTGGAGGTGTAGTAGAGCGAGTTGCCGACCGGGCTGACCGGGTTGCAGAACGCCTTGAACTCGCGGATGAAATCATCCGCGGTGACCTGCCGCACCGGGCTGGAGTCCCAGTCCACTCCCGGCCTGATATGGAAGGTATAGGTCTTCCCGCCGTTGGTGAGTCCGCCGTTCGCAGCGGTCGGCACCACGGTCGCAATGTCCGCCACCGGCGTGGTATCAGTCGTCCACCCCGGGCTGGAGGTGCTGGTAGCGGGCACAGTCGGGTACGAGACGAGCTGCCGGGTGTAGCCACGCTCGATCTCGTAGCCCGCGGTGTCGTACTCGGGCACGGTATCGATGTGGGCAGGGCCGGAGGCGGCAACGATGTGCAGCGTCCCGCCGGAGACAGGCGTTGCCGAGCTTGACGCCGACGTGGATGATGACGACGACGAGCTGCACGCGGCGAGCCCCATGGCTGCCAGCACCGCCACTGCCAGCCCGGCGAAACGCTTGGGCGCACTGATCATGGGCATGTTCCTCTTGGTTGTGGAAAATGCAAACGAGCACAAGCCCACCCGCTGGCGGCCCGCGCTGCTGATCGCTACCTATCAAGAGAGACTGGGCGCTTCCGGCAGCGAAATCCAGACTAAAACCACGGTCGTAGCGTGATTGTGATGGAAATCGTTCTGGTTCGTCACCCAGGAAACGTCAAAGATACGTCCAGGTTGACCCGGTCGGGCCGCCGTCAGGTGATGCCATGGCGGCGCAGGATGTCCTCGACGTCGCCGAGGTCGTCGTCATCGTCGTCGGCGTTCTTGCCCTTGCGCGCCTTGGCGGGCGCTGGGCTGGCCGGCCGGGTGGCCAGCTGCCCTCCGGCGGTCCGCGAGCTGGCCGTCACTGCCCCGGCCGTGCCGGACCCGGACTCGGCGGCCCGCTTGTCCTGGCCCTGCTTCACCCCGCGCCGCCGCAGCGGGCCGGACACTATGAACAGCACCACGGCTACCCCGGCCAGCGCGATCCCCGACCACACCCGGGGCGAGAAGACAAAGCCCTTGGCGAAGTCCCCGATCGCGACGCCCATCTTCCAGAACATCTCGATCGAGCCGGTCAGGTAGGCGGCCAGCGGCAGCAGCGACCAGGCCGCCCAGCGCAGGCCGACCCCCATACCGCGCCGCCGCATCGCGAGGTAGCTCAGCACCAGGCCGAGCCCAGTCAGTCCCCCGCACAGTGGCAGCCAGGCGATCTTGTCGTAGGTGGACATGCACACCTCCCCGCGCTTCTAGGAGCAGTCTAGGCGGTGATCGGCACCGGGTCGCTGGGGCTACCCCCCGCGTTTGGCGTCGCGGAGCCTTATCCCGTCGGCGTCCGCGGTCAGGTCCAGCAGCGAGCGGACTACGGTCCGGCCCGGTGCCGGGCTGATCGGGACCACGGACGGCACCGCGATGACCCGGCACCCGGCGGCTTCGGCGGATGCCACGCCGTTGGGCGAGTCTTCCAGGGCGAAGCAGTCCCCCGGCGGCACGCCGATCAGCTTGGCCGCGAGCAGGTACGACTCCGGGTCGGGCTTGGTCGCGGTCACGTCGTCGGCGCACACCAGCACGTCGAACCGCAGGCCGGCGCTGGCCAGGACGGCATCGGCGAACGTCCGCTCGGACGAGGTGACCAGGGCGCGGGGCAGGCCGGCGCGGGCGACCGAGGCGAGCAGCTCGCGGGCGCCCGGCCGGAGCGGCACGCCGCGGCGGACCCGCTCGGTGATATCGGCCATCAGCCACGCGGCCAGCGTCTCCGGCGGCACGGGCTGCGCCGCCTTGGCCAGCATGTAGCTCACCGAGCGTTCCAGGCTGCCGCCCAGCAGCTGCCGCTGGTCGGCCTGGGTCCACTGCACCCCGAGCCTGGCCATGACCGCGGTCTCGGCCTCGAGCCACAGCGGCTCGGAGTCGATCAGCAGGCCGTCCATATCGAACAGGACCGCGGCCTCGCTCATACCGAGAAGTATTTCGCCTCGGGGTGGTGGACGACGATCGCGTCGGTGGACTGCTCGGGATGCAGCTGCATCTCCTCGGACAGCTCCACGCCGATGCGGGACGGCTCCAGCAGGCGCATCACCTTGGCCCGGTCGGCCAGGTCCGGGCAGGCGGGGTAGCCGAACGAGTACCGCGCGCCGCGGTAGCCGACCCGGAAGAAGCCGGCCAGGTCGTCGGGATCGGCGCCGCCCACGCCGAGCTCGCGCCGGATCCGGGTATGCCAGTACTCGGCCAGCGCCTCGGTGAGCTGGACGGACAGGCCGTGCAGCTCCAGGTATTCGCGGTAGGCGTTCTTGGCGAACAGCTCGCCGGTCGCGCCTGACACCCGGGGGCCCATGGTGGCGAGCTGGAAGGCGACGACGTCGGTCTGAGCCCCAGCTCCCGAGCCTTGCGGCTTGAAGAAGTCGGCCAGGCACAGCCGCCGGTCGCGCCGCTGCCGGGGGAAGGTGAACCGCTCGAGCTCGGTCACCCCGTCCTGGGCCAGTATGACCAGGTCATTCCCCGAGCTGACGCAGCGGAAGTACCCGTAGACCACGGCCGCCTCGAGCAGGCCCTCGGTCTGCGCCCGCTCCAGCCACATGCGCAGCCTCGGGCGGCCCTCGGTCTCCACCAGCTCCTCGTAGCTCATTCGCCTTGCGGGGGGTGCCAGGGGGGATGAAGGGTTCGTCCCCCCGTAGCGAGCAGTGCCGCCGCGGGACGGCTTGAGCCCCCACTGGCCCATGAACAGCGCCCGCTCGTCCAGGTAGGCCGCGTACTCAGCCAGCGGGACGCCCTTGATCACCTCGGTACCGAGGAACGGGGCTTGCGGCACCGGCACATCGGTGGATACATCAGAACGGTCCGTGGCGGCACGGTCCGGGACGTCAGGCACGGCGGTGGCGACGGAGCGGACCCGCCGGGTCCGGGGCTCGGGCAGCTTGGCCCCGTCCACACCGCGCTTGGCCGCCATCGCGGCGTCCATCAGGCGGAGCCCTTCGAAGGCGTCCCTGGCGTAGCGGACCTCGCCGTCGAACAGCGAGGCCAGGTCCTGTTCCACGTAGGCACGGGTGAGCGCGGCCCCGCCGAGCAGCACCGGCCAGCGCGCGGCCAGGCCGCGCGAGTTCAGCTCGGCGAGGTTGTCCCGCATCACCACGGTCGACTTGACCAGCAGCCCGGACATGCCGATGACGTCGGCGCCGTTTTCCTCCGCCGCCGTCACGATGGACGATATGGGCTGCTTGATGCCGATGTTGACCACGTTGTAGCCGTTGTTGGACAAGATGATGTCGACCAGGTTCTTGCCGATGTCGTGCACGTCGCCCTTTACCGTGGCCAGCACGATCTTGCCCTTGCCCGCTTCGCCGCTGCGTTCCATGTGCGGCTCGAGGTAGGCCACGGACGCCTTCATGACCTCGGCGGAGGTCAGCACGAAGGGCAGCTGCATCTGCCCGGAGCCGAACAGCTCGCCCACCGTCTTCATGCCGTCCAGCAGCACGTCGTTGACGATCTCCAGGGCCGGCCGCTGCTCGAGTGCGGCGTCCAGATCGGCCTCCAGCCCGTCCCCGGAAGTCCGCTCGCCGTCGATGATCCGCCGCTTCAGCCGGTCCCATAGCGGCAGCGCGGCGAGTTCGGCGGCCCGGCTGGCCTTCAGCCCGGCCGTGTCCACGCCCTCGAACAGCTCGAGCAGCCGGGCCAGCGGGTCGTAGCCTGCCCGCCGCCGGTCGTACACCAGGTCCAGCGCGACCTGCCGCTGCTCGTCGGGTATCCGGGCGATCGGCACGATCCGCGCGGCGTGCACGATCGCCGAGTCCAGGCCCGCCCGCACGCATTCGGCCAGGAAGACGGAATTCAGCACGGCACGGGCGGCGGGCTTCAGGCCGAACGACACGTTCGAGATGCCCAGCGTGGTCTGCACGGCCGGGTGACGGCGTTTGAGCTCGGCGATCGCCTCGATGGTCTCGATCGCGTCGCGCCTGGTCTCCTCCTGCCCGGTGGCGATAGGGAAGGTCAGGCAGTCCACGATGATGTCCTCGACCCGCATGCCCCAGTTGCTGGTCAGGTCGTCGATCAGCCGCTCGGCGACGGCGACCTTCCATTCGGCGGTGCGCGCCTGGCCCTGCTCGTCGATGGTCAACGCGATGACGGCGGCGCCGTGCTCGCGCACCAGCGGCATGACCCGCGCGATCCTGGAGCCGGGCCCGTCGCCGTCCTCGTAATTCACCGAGTTGATCACCGCGCGGCCGCCGGTCAGCTCCAGCCCGGCCTCGATCACCGCGGGCTCGGTGGAGTCGAGCACCAGCGGCAGCGTGGCGGCGGTGGCGAGCCGGCCCGCCACCTCGCGCATGTCGGCCACGCCGTCCCGGCCCACGTAGTCGACGCACACGTCGAGCAGGTGGGCGCCGTCCCTGGTCTGGGTCCGCGCGATCTGCACGCAGTCCTCGAACCGGCCTTCGAGCATCGCGTCGCGGAACGCCGTGGACCCGTTGGCGTTGGTCCGCTCCCCGATGGCCAGGAACGCGGTGTCCTGGCGGAACGGCACGTGCGCGTACAGCGAGGCTACCCCTGGCTCAGGACGCGGCCTGCGCCGTGCGGGCGTCCGCCCGGCCAGCCGGCTGGCCAGCGCCGCGATGTGCTCGGGCGTGGTGCCGCAGCAGCCGCCCACCAGGGATAGGCCGAATTCCCTGGCGAACCGGTCGTGGGCGTCGGCCAGCTCGGCGGGGGTAAGCGGGTAACGGGCCCCTTCGGGGGTCAGCATCGGCAGGCCGGCGTTCGGCTCGCAGGAGATCGGGATCGGTGAGTGAGCGGCCAGGTAACGCAGGTGCTCGCTCATCTCGCCAGGGCCGGTGGCGCAGTTCAGGCCGATCATGTCGATGCCGAGCGGCTCCATGGCGGTCAGGGCCGCGGCGATCTCGCTGCCGAGCAGCATCGCGCCAGTCGTCTCGATAGTGACCTGGGCGATGATCACCGTGTCCGTGCCGAGGTGAGCCACGGCCCGTTTGGCTCCGATGATCGCCGCCTTGGCCTGCAGCAGGTCCTGGCAGGTCTCGACGATCAGCGCGTCGGCGCCGCCGCGCAGCAGGCCTTCCGCGTTGGCCTGGTAACTGTCGCGCAGCTCGCGGAAGGTGGTGTGGCCCAGCGTGGGCAGCTTGGTGCCGGGGCCGATCGAGCCGAGCACCCAGCGCGGGCGGTCCGGCGTGGCCCAGCGGCCGGCGGCCTCGCGGGCTAGCCTGGCCGACGCCTCGGACAGCTCCCTGATCCGCTCGGTGATCCCGTACTCGCCGAGATTCCCCAGGTTCGCCCCGAACGAATTCGTGGTGACGCAGTTGGCACCCGCCTCCAGGTAAGCGTCGTGGACCCCGGTGACGATATCGGGCCGGGTCACGTTGAGGATCTCGTTGCAGCCTTCGTAGCCGGCGAAATCCTCGAGCGTGGCCTCGCTCGCCTGGAGCATGGTGCCCATGGCCCCGTCTGCCACCACGACTCGCTCCGCCAGGGCGGCCCGTAGTGTGCTCATCGGCATCCATTCTAGGCGCGGACACGCCAGCAGGTCACCCAACGAGTAGGGGCAACCACGTAGTCTGTAGCTGTGCCGGCTCGCGGGAACGGCCCCGGGCCTGAGGCCGCCGGGTGGCCAGCGCGATGATGGCCAGCCCGATGATGGAGGTGGAGAGTCATCGAGTTCAACGACATCGGCGAACTCACCTCTCCCGTTGCCATCGCCGGGTTCGAGGGCTGGAACGACGCCGGTGAGGCCGCCAGCGGGGTGGTCAACCACTTGGGCATCGCCTGGCAGGCGACCCCGATCGGCGCCATCGACCCCGAGGACTTCTACGACTTCCAGGTCAACCGGCCGGTGATCGAGGTCGAGGGCGGCCAGACCAAGCGCCTCATCTGGCCCACGAGCAGGATCTCGCTGGCCCGGGCGCAGCCGGCCGACGGGTCCGCGCCGCCGACCGGGCTGTCCCGGGACGTGGTCCTGGTGCACGGCATCGAGCCGAACATGCGCTGGCGGGCGTTCAGCGAAGAGATCGTGCAGAGCCTGGAAGGCCTCGGCGTCGACCTGGTCATCCTGCTCGGCGCGCTGCTGGCCGACGCGCCGCACACCCGCCCGGTGCCGGTTTCTGTCGGCTCGTCGAATGTGAAGCTGCCCAGCGATATCGCCGTGGGTGACATCGGCCGGGTCGACTACAAGGGCCCGACCGGGATCATCGGCGTGCTCCAGCACACCTGCACGAGCGCGGGCATTCCCACCGTCTCACTGTGGGCGCAGGTGCCGCACTACGTGGCGCAGCCGCCCAGCCCGAAGGCCACCCTGGCTCTGCTGCGGGGCGTCGAGGACATCCTGGACGCGCCGCTGCCGCTGGCCGATCTGCCCGAGGAGGCGCGCGCCTGGGAGCGAGGCGTCGACGAACTCGCCCAGCAGGACTCCGAGGTCGCCGACTACGTGCGGACGCTCGAAGAGGCCAAGGACGCGATGGACCTGCCCGAGGCGAGCGGCGACGCCATCGCCCGTGAATTCGAGCGCTACTTCAGGCGCCACGGCGGTGCCGAGGAGTCCGGCGACATCTGACCGGCGGGCGCTGCGGTCAAGCGGCCGAGGGTAATGAACCCGGGTTCCACTACCCTCTGAGGTGCTGAAACCAGGGTTTCATTACGCAGCAACCCCGACTGGGAGGGCTCGGGCCGGGTCAGACCGGGGGCCAGGGTACGGCTGGCCAGTCCGCGGGCGGGTAGGGATGCACCCGGTGCTTGAGCAGGGTCTCGATCCTGATCCTGGTCGCGCTGATCTCGCTGGAGGCCAGCAGCGGAGACAGTTCCTCGGCCAGGCTGCCGTCGCTGAGCTGCGCGTTCAGGCGGCGCAGGGCCTCCACCGAGCGCCTGGGCAGGCTCTTGCCCCGCCACTGCCACAAGACGGTGCGCAGCTTGTAATCTTCGGCGAAGCAGACTCCGTGGTCGCAGCCGTACAGGTGCCCCTCGGGAACGGGCAGCAGGTGGCCGATCTTCCGGTCGGCGTTGTTCACCACGGCGTCGAATACGGCCATGTCGCGCAGGCCCGCATGATCGGTGCGGCGGGACAGCGCGATCAGGTCCGCATCGGTGTCGTGGTCGATCCACAGCTGGCACATGCCGGGGCCGAACGGCCCGTCCCGCATGACCGTGGGCGGGACCACGTCCCAGCCGGCCGCACGGGACACGATGTAGGCGGCGACTTCCCGCCCGGCCAGCGTTCCTGCCGGGAAGTCCCACAACGGGCGCTCGCCCGCGATCGGCTTGTAGACGCAGGCGACCTTGGTTTGCGCGGGTGGCGGATTCTTGGCATTCTTCGCGGGGCGGCCCGGGTTCCTCCCGGTTCGGGCCTGCGGCCCGGCGACCGTGATCGTGCAGTACAGCGTGGCGTTCGACGCGTCTACCAGCCGGCCCTCGACCTCCAGCTTCCCGCTGGCCAGCAGCTCAAGCGCGGCTTGTTCCTCCTGGCTGGCATCCGGCCGGGACCGGTACGGGGAGTTCGGACCAGCATCGTCAAGCATGGCTGACGCGGTGACCGTTCTGCCGTGGGCACACGTGGCCGTCGGTATCCAGCGGCAGCCCGCACAGCGGGCAGGGCGGGCGCCCCGCCGCGACGATCTTGGCCGCGCGCTGGGCGAAGGCGCGCGCGGCCCCTGGCGTGATGCGCACCCTGAGCACTCCCGGTCCGTCGGCCGGGATGTCATCCGCCAGCGGTTCCACCGGCTCGTCCGATTCTTCCTGCGCCTCGATCACGACCATGCCGCCGTCGCCGTCCCAGGCCAGTGCGATCGCGCCGACCCGGAAGTCCTCCAGCAGCGGCAGGTCGAGCGGGCCGTCGTCCGCCAGCCCGGCCGGGGCGGCCGCCGGTACCTCGGGCGACCCGCCGGTGCGCCTGAGCACCTCGTCCAGCAACTCGTCGATGCGTTCGGCCAGCAGGCTGACCTGGAACTTCTCCAGGACAACGCTGGTCACGCGACCGCTTGAGGTCGCCTGCAGGTAGAAGATCCGTTCTCCTGGCTGCCCGACCGCGCCGGCCACGAACCTGTCCGGCGGGTCATAGAAGTAGACCGGCATAGCACTATCCTCGCGTGTCCGCGGATTGTTGACGACTGGCAGGGTCGGCAACGGTCCCGGCCCGGATTGCAGTCGCACCGTTCATGGCCTCGGCCTGCCCGTTAGCCTGCTCCGCTCCGCCAGAGCCGCCGCCGACCGCGGCGTCGCTGGCCCGGGAGTGGTGTCCGTCAGGACGGGGCATGAGGTCATCGACTCCACCCCCTCTGTCGTTCATCCGGATCAGGAACGGTCGCAGCGGCGTATACCTGATCACGCTCAGCGAGCAGGGATCGGCCTGGATCCGCTGGCACTGATCGAGGTGCAATCCCAGGCTATCGGCGATGATGGCCTTGATGACATCACCGTGCGAGCAGATCAGGTAGGTGGCATCATGGCCGAGCCTGGCATTCCAGTCCCGGACCGCGGCCACCGCCCGGTGCTGCATATCAAGCATCGATTCCCCGTCAGGCCCGGGAAACGTCACCGCGCTCGGATGCGCCTGCACCACGCGCCACAGCTTCTCGCTGGCCAGCTTCTTCAGCGGCTGGCCGGTCCAGTCGCCGTAGCGGCACTCCCCCACCCGGTCCTCGGTGATGACCTGCTGGCTGTCCCGCCCGGCCGCGACGGCCGCCGCCGTCTGCAGGCATCGTTCCAGCGGGCTGCTCACAATGGCATCAAGCCGCAAGGGCGCCAGCCTGGCAGCCAGCGCAGCCGCCTGGGCCCGGCCGCGGTCGTCGAGCGAGATGCCAGGCGTCCACCCAGTCAGCACATGGCCGGTCGTCGCGGTGAGCCCATGTCGCACCAGCAGAACGGTCGTCACGCTCTATGACTCTACCGGGGGGTAGAACCACCCCGGACCCCCACTTACGGGGGGACTGCCCGTCCCCCCGTGCCCCCCTGGCCCCCACTTACGGGGGGACTGCCCGTCCCCCCGTGCCCCCCTGGCCCCCACTTACGGGGGGATCTCCCCGGCCCCCTGGGCCGGGGCCATGCACGATGAACGTGGCCGAGCCGAACTGGACGAGGTCACCGGTCCGCAGTGGCACCGGCTCGCGGACCCGCCAGCCGTTCACCCGGGTGCCGTTGTGGGAGCCCAGGTCGGACAGCAGCCAGCCGTCCTCGCCGCGCGATAGCTGGGCGTGCAGCCTGGATACCGAAAGATCCGCGATGCGCAGGTCGCAGTCCTGGGTCCGCCCGATGGTGAAGGCGGTGCCGGCGCCTGGCGGGAAGAACAGCGGCTGCGGTGGTCCCGAGGGGACGGGGTTGGCCTCGGGCGGCCGGGGCGGCGGGAACGCCGGCGGCCACCCGCCGGGACCGGGGACGCCACCGAGTCCCGGCAGGCCGACAGGTACCTGGGGCCCGTGGCTGCCCCGGGTCCAGTTGGCGGCCGGGCCGGCCTCCTCGTCGCGGTCCCACCAGCGGAAGGCGGCCCGCATACGGGCCAGCAGCCGGACCCGGCGCGGCGGAAGGTCGTTGAACAGGCCGGTCAGCTGACCGCGGTGCCGTGCGCTCAGGGCGTCCTGCATGCGGATCATGAAGGTTTCGTGCGACAGGCGCCCGTCGATGAACTCCTGCCGGAGCTCACTGATCGCATGGTCGCGCTCCGCGTCGGAGGCGCGGAGATACTCGGGCGTTGCGGGCGTGTCCGCCGGCGACCCTCCCATGAATGGAGTATCGGCATCATCCGCGTTCCGGGCAAGGGAAAGCCGCGGATATCTGCCGTCACCGTAGCCCGCTGCGGAACGGAGGCCGCAGCCGGAGGGCGGGTTCGCCCGCCCGCAGGCCCCGGTCCGGCCCGGTGGGGTCATCATCACCTGAAGATGACCGTACGGCGGCCGTGTAGCAGGACCCGGTGCTCGGCATGCCAGCGGACGGCGCGCGCGAGCGCAACCCGCTCGGCGTCGCGGCCGATGGCCGCGAGGTCTTCCGGACTGCTGGTGTGATCCACCCGCGCGACCTCCTGCTCGATGATGGGGCCCTCGTCCAGGTCGGCGGTGACGTAGTGCGCGGTGGCACCGATCAGCTTCACACCGTGCGCATGCGCCTGGTGATAAGGCCGGGACCCCTTGAAGCTGGGCAGGAACGAATGGTGGATGTTGATGATGCGGCCAGGCATCTTGGCGCACAACCCGGGCGACAGGATGCGCATGTAGCGGGCCAGCACCACGAAATCAATGCTCAGCTCGCTGACGAGATCCAGCAGGCGGCCCTCCGCGCGCTGCGCGGACAGCGGGTCGTGCGGATCGGACGGCACATGCTCGAACCCGACGCCTTGCGCTGCGGCGAGCGGGGCCAGGTCAGGGTGGTTGCCGAGGACGAGCGGGACGTCGATGCGAAGCGACTCGGCCGCTCGCCGGTAGAGCAGGTCGTTCAGGCAATGACCGGCTTTGGACACCATGATCAGCACCCGGGGGCGCACTGCGGTGTCGTGCAGCTCCCATTCCATGGCGAACTCGGCCGCTACTGGGACGAAGCCGGAGTACAGGTCGTGGTACGTGGCGGACGCCGGCGGCAGGCTTTCCATATGGACCCGCATGAAGAACTGGCTGGACCCTTCAACCGTCCGGTCCCCGAACTGCTGGCTGTCCAGCACGTTGCAGCCGGCCTGGTGCAGGTAAGCCGCGACCGCGTGCACGATCCCGATCCGATCTGGGCACGACAGCGTCAGGACGTACTCGCTCATCAGGCGCCGATCGCGTGCACGCCGCCGTCGACGTGCACGATCTCGCCGGTCGTGGCGGGGAACCAGTCGGAAAGCAGCGCCACGCAGGCCCGCGCGGTGGGCTCCGGGTTGGTGATGTCCCAGCCGAGGGGGGCACGGTCGCCCCACACGGTTTCGAATCGGTCAAAGCCCGGTATCGACTTGGCGGCCATGGTGCGCAACGGCCCCGCCGCGACCAGGTTGACGCGCACCCCTCGGGCGCCGAGGTCTCGGGCGAGATACCGCGCACACGACTCGAGCCCGGCCTTCGCCACGCCCATCCAGTCATAGCCCGGCCAGGCCACGCTCGCGTCGAAATCGAGGCCCACGACCGACCCGCCGCCGCCCATCAGCGGCAGCGCAGCCATCGTGATCGCCTTCAGCGAGTACGTGGAGACGTGCACCGCGGTGGCGACGTCGGCCCACCTGGTGTGCAAGAAGTTCCCGCCGAGCGCTTGCTCCGGGTTCGCGTAGGCGATCGCGTGCAGCACGCCGTCCAGGCGGTCCACGTGCCCGGATACGCGTTCAGCGAGCGAACCGAGGTGCTCATCGCTGGTCACGTCGAGTTCGAGGACCGGCGCCGGCGACGGCAGCCGCTTGGCGATCCGCTCCACCAGGCTGAGCCTGCCGAACCCAGTCAGCACCACGGTTGCGCCTTCCTGCTGCGCCACCCGGGCCACATGGAATGCGATGGAGGCGTCCGTGATGACTCCCGTGACCAGAATCCGCTTGCCCGCCAGGATGCCCATGAAATCTCACTCCCGATCGCATCAGAACTCCCTGCACCTTCAACACCCTGCCGCGACGACCTCGTTCACTGAAATGGCCCTCATCACGAAGCTGCCGCCGGGCGGATTGTGGGTTCCTGACAAGACGGCCTCAGGACCAAATCAGCATCAGTGCCCCATCCCGAGGCCGCCGTCCACTGGGATGACGGCGCCGGTTACGTAGGCGGCGTCCTGGCCGGCCAAGAACGCCACCGCCGCGGCGACCTCGTCCGCCGACGCAAAGCGGCCCAGCGGGATGGCGGCCATGATGGCCGCCTTCCTCTGCTCTGGCAGTACGGCCGTCATGTCGCTATTCACGAATCCCGGGGCGACCACGTTGCAGGTAATGCCGCGGGAACCAAGCTCGCGGGCCAGAGACCGGGCCAGGCCAACCAGGCCGGCCTTGGACGCTGCGTAATTGGCTTGCCCGGCAGAGCCGTAGAGGCCGACGACCGAGGAGATGAAGATGAGCCGCCCGCGGCGCATCTTCATCATGCCGCGTACTGCTCGCTTGGCTACTCGGTACGGGCCGGCCAGGTTCGTGTCCAGGACAGCGCCGAAGTCGTCCTCGCTCATCAGCGCGAGCAACTGGTCGCGGGTCACGCCGGCGTTCGCGACCAGCACCTCGACCGGGCCCTGGGCCTTCTCCACTTCCCCGAAGGCCGCATCGACCGACGCCGTGTCGCGCACGTCGCACCGGACCACCTCGAGCCCGTCCACCGGCTCACCGGAGCGCGAGGTCACCGTGACGCTGTCGCCGTCGGCCGCGAGCCGCCGGGCGATGGCCAGCCCGATACCCCGGTTCCCGCCCGTCACCAGTACAGAACGCCCCACGTTCACCTCTCCTCGGCTCACTGAGGTTACCGCAGGAGTCGGGCGGATCCCGGCGCACCGCTTCATATGAGAACGTCGTGAATCCCGGGTTTCATCACGTTGGGGCGCCGGGGGGACGCGTTGGGGCGGGGGGGACGCGTTGGGGCGCCGGGGGGGCGCGTTGGGGCGGGCGCGGGCGCGTTGGGGCGCGCGGCGCGCCGGGGCAGGCGAGGACGTCGGGGCGCTGAGACGTGGGTGATAAAGCCGGTGAGATAGGTTTTGATCTCGTGACTGATCGAGAGCCTGAGATTGACCCCGAGTTCACCGCCCTGCCCTTGCGCGACCTGGCGGACGCGGCGCTTACGCAGGCCAAGGCCCTCGGGGCCCAGCACGCCGACTTCCGGGCCGAGCGCCTGCGGGGACAGCAGATCGGGTTGTCGGACGGGACCCCGCAGACCTTGTTCGACGCCGACGACACCGGCCTGGCCGTCCGCGTCATCGTGGACGGCACCTGGGGCTTCGCGTCGACCGTCGACCTGACCACGGACGCCGCGGCACACGCGGCGCGGCAAGCCGTCGAGGTCGCCAAGGTGGCGGCGGCCATGAACACCGAGCCCATCGAGCTCGCCCCCGAGCCCAGCTACGGCGACGTGAGCTGGATATCGGCGTACCAGACCGACCCGTTCACGATCAGCGTCGCGGACAAGGTGGCCCTGCTGACCGAGTGGAGCACGACCCTGCTCCGGCACGACGCGGTCAGCCACGTGGATGCCTCGCTGCAGCAGGTCAGGGAGTGCAAGTTCTACGCCGACGGCGCGACCACCGCAACCCAGCAGCGGGTCCGGTTGTCCCCGGTGGTCACCGCTGTCGCGGTGGCCGACGACGGCAGGTTCGACACCATGCGGACGATCGCTCCGCCGGCCGGGCGCGGGTATGAGTACCTCACCGGCACCGGCTGGCACTTCGACGCCGAGCTGGCCGAACTGCCCGAGCTGCTCGCGGCCAAGCTGAAGGCCCCCTCGGTCCAGGCCGGGCACTACGACCTGGTGATCGACCCGTCCAACCTGTGGCTCACCATTCACGAGTCGATCGGCCACGCCACCGAGCTCGACCGGGCGCTCGGCTACGAGGCCGCCTACGCCGGCACCTCGTTCGCCACCCCGGACAAGCTCGGCAGCCTGAAGTACGGATCGGGCGTCATGCACGTCACCGGCGACCGCACCGCCGAGCACGGCCTGGCCACGATTGGCTACGACGACGAGGGCGTAGCCGGCCAGTCCTGGGACCTGATCAGCGGCGGCATCCTGACCGGCTACCAGCTCGACCGGCGGATGGCGCAGCGCTGCGGCTTCGGGCGCTCCAACGGCTGCGCCTTCTCCGACGGCCCGAACCACATCCCGCTGCAGCGGATGGCGAACGTGTCCCTGCAGCCCGCCCCGGCGGGCGGCCCGTCCACCGAGGACCTCATCTCCGGCGTGGAGGACGGCATCCACATCATCGGCGACAAGAGCTGGTCCATCGACATGCAGCGGTACAACTTCCAGTTCACCGGCCAGCGGTTCTTCAAGATCAAGAGCGGCAAGCTGGCCGGGCAGCTGCGGGACGTGGCGTACCAGGCCACCACCACCGATTTCTGGGGCTCCATGGAAGCGGTCGGCGGACCGCAGACCTACGTGCTCGGCGGGGCGTTCAACTGCGGCAAGGGCCAGCCCGGCCAGGTCGCCCCGGTCAGCCATGGCTGCCCAGCCGCGCTGCTGCGCGGGATACGGATCCTCAACACGGTCGAGGAGGGCCAGTGAGCGAGTCCACCGCGAGCCAAAGGGCGCCGGCGCCGCCTGGACTGTATTTGTCCCCCCTGACCCACCCCGGGAGCGACGAAGGAGCGACGAGGGCCCGCCGCCGAAGGCGGCCAGGCCAGCAAGGAGGCGCCTCAGAAGGCGTCCGGAGGCGAGCGGGACCGACACAGTGAGCGGGATGACAGAGCCCCAGGAAGCGGTCGAGCGGGCCCTGGCCGCCAGCCGGTCCGGCGACTGCGTCGTGATCGCCGAGGAGACCTCGGGCGCTAACCTGCGGTGGGCGGGCAACACGCTCACCACCAACGGGGTGTCCCGCTCGCGGCAGCTCACCGTCATCGCCATCGACCGGCGGGCCGAGGGTGCCTCGGTCGGCATCATCTCCCGGGCCGGGGTCCGCCCCGACCAGATCGAGGAGGTGGTCCGTGAGGCGGAGCACGCGGCGGCCGAGGCTACCCCCGCCGAGGACGCGGAACCGTTGCCTGGACCGGAGACCGGCGGCACGTTCGGCATAAAAAATGGAGAACAACGCTGGGACTCCCCGCCTGGCCGGACCGAGATCGGCGTGCTGCGCGACTTCGCGGCCGCGCTCGGCGAGACGCTGCGCGAGGCCCAGGCCGCGGGCAGGAAGCTGTACGGGTTCGCCGAGCACGACCTGGTCAGCACGTTCCTGGGCACCTCGGGAGGGCTGCGGCTGCGGTACGACCAGCCGACCGGGCGGGTGGAGCTGAACGCGAAATCCGCTGACCTGGCACGTTCGGCCTGGGCCGGGGCGGCCACCCGTGACTTCACCGACGTGGATATCGCGGCCCTGGATGCCGGGCTCAGCGAGCGCCTGGACTGGGCCAAGCGCTCGATCTCGCTGCCCGCCGGGCGATATGAGACGCTGCTGCCGCCGACCGCCGTATCCGACCTGATGATCTACCTGTACTGGTCGGCCGGGGCCAAGGACGCGGCAGACGGGCGGACGGTGTTCAGCAAGGCCGGCGGCGGGACCCGGGTCGGCGAGCGGCTCTCGACGCACCCCGTCACGCTGTCCAGTGACCCGCTGGCCGCTGGGCTGCGCTGCCCGCCGTTCGTGATCGCGCACGCGTCCGGGCCTGACTCCTCGGTCTTCGACAACGGGCTGCGCCTGCGCTCGACCGCGTGGATCCAGGACGGTTCGCTGGCCGCGCTGCACTCCTCGCGGCACTCGGCCGCGCTGGCCGGACTTCCGGTCACGCCCGCCATCGACAACCTGGTCCTCGCGACCGCTGTGCCCACTTCCGGGGCCGGGGCGCCGAGCCTGGAGGACATGATCGCGTCCACCGGCCGCGCGCTGCTGCTGACCTGCCTGTGGTATATCCGCGAGGTCGATCCCCAGGTATTGCTGCTCACCGGCCTCACCAGGGACGGGGTCTACCTGGTGGAGGACGGCGAGGTGGTGGGCGCGGTGAACAACTTCAGGTTCAACGAGTCGCCGGTGGGCATGCTCGGGCGGCTGCTGGAGGTCGGCGCCACCGTGCCGACGCTGCCGCGTGAATGGGGCGACTACTTCAACCGGACCGCGATGCCGCCGCTGCGGGTCGAGGGCTTCAACATGTCCTCGGTAAGCCAGGCCAGCTGAAGGGGCTCGCCGCCCGGGCCAGCCGAGATCACTCGCCCGGGATGACCCGGGTGACGTCGGCGAAGTGGCAGGCCACGGGATGGCCCTGACCTCGCTCGGTCAGCGTCGGTTCCTCCTGCGCGCAGATCTCCTGCGCCTTCCAGCACCGGGTACGGAACCGGCACCCGGACGGCGGCATGACGGCACTCGGCACGTCCCCGGTGAGCAGGATCCGCCGCCGCTGCCGCTCGATGGCCGGGTCCGGCACCGGTACCGCCGACAGCAGGGCCTGCGTGTAGGGGTGCGCGGGGGTCTCATAGACCTGCGTGCCGGTGCCGATCTCAACGATCTTGCCCAGGTACATGACCGCTACCCGGTCGCAGATGTGCCGCACTACGGACAGGTCGTGCGCGATGAACAGGTAGGCGAGGCCGAGCCGGTCCTGCAGTTCTTCCAGCAGGTTCACGACCCCGGCCTGGATGGAGACGTCGAGCGCCGACACGGGCTCGTCGAGAACCAGCACCTTGGGGTCGAGGGCGAGGGCCCGGGCGACGCCGACACGCTGCCGCTGACCGCCGGAGAACTCATGCGGGAAGCGGTTGCGGTGCTCGGGGTTGAGGCCTACCAGCTCGAAGAGCCGGTCGACGCGCTCGGGGCCCGTCTTGCGGTCCCAGCGCCCGTGCACCCGCAGCGGCTCCCCCACGATCTCGCCCACCGGCATCCGCGGGTCGAGGGAGGCGTACGGATCCTGGAAGACCACCTGCAGATGCTGCCGCATCGGCCGGAGCTGTTTGCGGCTCTGGCCGGTGAGCTCGGTGCCCCGATAGCGAACCGACCCCGAAGTCGCGGGCAGCAGCTGAAGGACGGTGCGCGCCGTGGTCGACTTGCCGCAGCCCGACTCCCCGACCAGGCCCAGCGTCTCCCCTTCCGCCAGATCGAAGGAGACTCCGCAGACCGCGTGGGCCGCGCCGACCGTGTGCCTGACCAGCTTGCCGCCGCGGATGGGAAAGTGCTTGACCAGGTCGTGGACTTCGATCAGCGCCCCATTAGCGGCCGCCGCCTGCGTGCCGTTTCCGTCTGCGGAGACCTCGGCCGAGACGAGAGCCGCGTCGGATCCTTCACTTTCGGTGTCGGCCCAGCTGGGAGCGAACAGGCCGGTGTCGCCGGGGGTGAGTTCCGCCGACCGGTGGCACGCGGTCGCGTGATCGGGGCCGACCCCGGTCAGCGCGGGCTCTTCGGTCAGGCAGCGCTGATAGGCGATCGGGCACCGAGGGGCGAACGGGCAGGCGGAGGGAAGGTTGAGCAGGGACGGCGGGCTGCCGGGTATCGGCCGCAGCGGACCGTGGGTCTTGGCGTCCAGCCGCGGCAGCGAGCCAAGCAGGCCGAGCGTATACGGCATCCGGGACTCATAGAAAATAGCGTCCGCGGACGCGGTTTCGACCGGCTTGCCTGCGTACATCACCATGACCCGGTCCGCCATGCCGGCCACCACGCCGAGGTCATGGGTGATCAGGATCAGCGAGGCCTGCGTCTCCTTCTTGGCGGCGCGGAGCGCCTCCAGGACCTGGGCCTGGATGGTCACGTCGAGCGCGGTCGTGGGCTCGTCGGCGATCATCACGTCGGGATCGTTCGCCATGGCGATGGCGATCACGACACGCTGCCGCATGCCGCCGGAGAACTCATGCGGGTAGCTATCGGCCCGGTCGGCCGCCTTGGGGATGCCTACGATCTCCAGCAGTTCGATCGCGCGGCGGCGGGCTTCCTCCTTGGACGCTTTCCCGCGTGTCCAGATCGTCTCCGACACCTGGTAGCCCACGGTGAACGCGGGGTTGAGCGAGGTCAGCGGGTCCTGCGGGATATAGGCGATGGTGCTGCTCCGGATCTTCGCCATCTCGTCCTCGCGGAGCCCGATCAGTTCCCTGCCCATCAGGCGCACCGAGCCGGTCACGCGGGCGTACTTGGGCAGCAGGGCGAGCACGCCCAGCGCCACGGTCGACTTGCCCGACCCCGATTCGCCCACGATGCCGATGGTCTCGCCGCGCTCCAGCGTGAAGCTCAGGTCCCGGACCGCCCCGACGTCTCCATCCCTGGTCGGGAAGGTCACCGACAGCCCGGTCGCCTGGAGGAGGGCCGGGGAGGACGGCCCGCTCACGTGCGTATCCGCTGGGTGGGGTCGAGGGCGTCGCGCAGCCCGTCCCCGACGAAGTTCACCGAGAGGATGGCCAGGACGAGGAAGATCGCCGGGAAGTAGAACAGCCAGGGCAGGGCGGTGGCGTCACCCTCGCCCGCGGCGATGAGACTGCCCAGGTCCACCTGCGGCGGCTGGATGCCAAGTCCGAGGAACGACAGCGCGGCCGCGATCAGCATCGCGTTGGCCACGGTCAGGGTGGCGTTGACCGCGACGACGCCCGCCGCGTTGGGGATCATATGCCTGAAGATGATGCGCCGGTCGGTGGCGCCGATCGCCCACTCCGCCTCGATGAACTCACGTTCTCTCAGGGACAGGAACGTGCCTCGCACCAGCCGGGCCAGGTAGGTCCAGAGCAGGAGCGCGAGCAGGAGCGCGACGAAGACCCAGCCGTTGGCCTGCTTGCTGAACTTGTTGGACAGCACGAGCAGGACCGCGATCAGGGGCACCACGAGGATCAGGTCGGTGAAACGCATCAGCGCCGCATCGGCCCACCCGCCGTAGTATCCGGCCGCGGCCCCGATCAGGGTCCCGATCACGGTGGCTAGCACGGCGACCACGAGGGCGGTCTTGATCGACGTCGCCGTGCCCTGGAGCACCTGCGCGAAATTATCGTGGCCGATCGGATCCGTGCCGAAGGGATGCTGCCACGTGGGCCCGGTCCCGAACTGGTTGGTGATGTCCGTGTAGTTGTACTTCCAGAACAGCGGCACGATGGTGGATACGAGCAGCAGGAACACGAAGATGCCGAGGCCCACCAGTGCCATCCGGTGGTGGAAGAAACGCTCCGTCACCATCTTCAGCTGGCTGCGGCTCTTGACGGTGAGCCCCTCGCGGGCCGCCTCCAGCTCGTCGGGGGTCAGCGTCTCGGAGGACAACTCGGCCGGCGTCAGCGTGTCCGAGCCGCGTATCTCGGTTCCCGGCGCGCCGCCGATGACCTCGCCGTAGTGCGGCGCCCCTTCCGGCATGAACGAATGGTCAAACGGGTCGGGTTGCGGCTCAGGCATAGCGGATCCTCGGGTCCAGCAGTCCGTAGATCAGGTCTGCGATGATGTTGAAGATGATCACGGCGGTGGCCGCGACCATCAGCCAGGCCTGCACCACGTACACGTCTGGGCTTACCGGGCCGGTCAGGCCGCCGAGCAGGAAGCGGCCCATGCCCTCCCAGCCGAACGCGATCTCGGTGATCAGCGCGCCGCCTATGATGGTCGCGAAGTCGAGCGCGATCACGGTGGTGATCGGAACGAGGGCGTTCCTGAGCGCGTGCACGTAGAGCACCCGGCGCGGGGACAGTCCCTTCGCGCGGGCGAGGCGCACGTAGTCGGCGTTGAGCACGTCGAGCATGGAGGCACGCTGGTAGCGGCTCCAGCCGGCGTAGGTGACGAGGGCCAGGGTGATCACGGGCAGCACGGTGTGCGCGAATGAGTCGGTGAACACGGGCCACGCACCGGTCGTGCCCGGCGTGTTCTGGCCGATCGTGTACAGCACCGTGTGCCCGGCGGCGTTGTTCACGTCGACGGCGAGGAAGTCCTTGAGCAGGATCGCGACGACGAAAACGGGCGTGGAGTAGAACAGGTACGCCACGCCGGTCATCGTGTGGTCGAGGATGCTGTACTGCTTGACGGCGCTCATGACCCCGATGAGGACGGCCACGATCGCGGCCAGGATCGTCGCCGGGACCACCATCCTGAGCGTGACCAGAAGGCGAACGCCGAGCTGGGCACCGACGTCCTGGCCGGTGGTGCTGGTCCCGAAGTTACCGTGCAGCATGCCGGTCAGCCAGGTCCAGTAGCGCTCGAGCAACGGCTGGTTCAGGCCCAGCTGGACCCTGGCGGCCTGGATCGTGGCCGGGGAGACGTGCGGGTTCGCTTTCAGCGCAGCCAGCGGGTCCCCGGACACGGCGACCAGGAGGAACACCAGGAAGCTGGCCACCAGCAAGGTGACCAGCCCGGCCAGGCAGCGCCTCAGGATGTATCCGCCCATCGCTACCTCCGAGCCGTCGCAGGGCCGACCTGGTGCCCATCAGCCCGCGCCGCCCCCGGCCCGCTGGGGGCCGGGGGCGAAGCGCGGTGCGGCCTCATGCGGCCTTTTCCCCCCAGATCTGGGCGTTCCACGGGACGCCGTATTCGGTGGGGTTGGGGATGATGTTGCCGAAGGTGTTAGTCCAGCTGTACAGCTGGGCCGACTCGAACAGGGGCAAGGTGACCATGTCCTTCCACAGGAGCGTGTCGACCTGGTTCCACAGGCTCGCCGACTGGGCCAGGTTGACGGTGGACGCCGCCTGGGTCATCAGGCTGTCCACCTGCTTGTTCGAGTAGTGGTCCCAGTTCTCCCCGCACTGGGAGGCGTTGGTGTAGGAGCAGTAGATCGACAGGTTCCCCGAGGCGAACGGCGTCGACACCCACGCGAACTGGGTGATGTCGAACTCGCCCTTGGGGAGGACGGTGCCGAACAGCGTGTTGGCGTTGTAGTTCTGGATGTTGATCTTGATGCCGATGGCCTTCATGTCGGCCTGGAACAGCTGCTCGATCTCGGCCCGGACCGAGTTGCCGGTGGTGGTCGAGATGTTGAAGCTGAGGTCCTTGCCCGCTAGCGGCCCGAAGTTCGGGTGGAAGTAGCCGTCCGAGCCCATCGTCATGTTCGACTGCTTGAGCAGCGTGGTGGCCATGCTGGGGTTGTAGTCCCCGTAACCGCCGCTGGTGTTCTGGAACTGCGGCTGGATGGGCATCCAGATCCGGTTCTGCAGCGGCACGATCTTAGAGGTGAGCGGGGCGACGAGCCGCTGGACGATCTCCGCCCGGTTGGTGCCGTAGGCGATGGCGTGCCTGACGTTGGCCAGCGCCAGGTACGGGTTGGACTGGTTGAAGTCGATGTGCTGGAACTCCAGCCCGGGGATGACGGTGGTGGTGGTGTTCGGGATGCTGCTGACCCCGTCCTTGAAGGCGACGGAGGCCGCGAGCGGGTTGGCCAGGTTAACCTCGCCGTTCTGCATGGCGGGGGGAATCTGGGTGTCGTCGAGGATGAACCGGTAGATCTCCTTGCTCAGCTTGGGAGGGACGCCCCAGTAATGCGGGTTGGGCACCTCGACCAGGTCCTCGCCCTGGGTGTAGCTCTGGATCTCGTAGGGACCGCCGGACACCTGCACCGCCGGGCCGAAGTTCTGGAAGCCGTCGTTGAAGCCGACCTTGGACGCGATGTGCGCGGGAATCATCGGCGCGAACAGCGCCTTCCAGTCGGCGAACGGAGACGAGAAGACCACGGTGGCGGTCTTGCCGTTGTTGGAGCTGGTCACCGACTTGATCGAGCTGAAGCCGGCCGTGGTCGCGGGCAGGAAGGCCTTGCCGCCGACGTCCTTGAACGCGGGGTTGCCGCTTTGCGCCTGCCAGTTGTAGATGAAGTCCTGAGCGGAGATGGGCGTCCCGTCGGACCAGGTGGCCTTCGGGTTGATGTCGTACACGACCGTCTGCGGGTTCTGGCTGGTGACCGTGGCGCTCGTGACGACGTTGGTGTCCAGCGCCAGGCCGACGTTCGGCTGGGGGACGTAGACCGAGGGCCACACCTGGTCCAGGATCTCCTGCAGCACGAACTCGGCGTCGTTGGCCTGCAGGATGTTGAAGCCGGCCAGGTCCTCATCCAGCGCGTAGGTCAGGGTGCCGCCGCTCTTCACGGCGCCGGCTGAGGCCGTCGCCGAGGACGAACTGCTGCTGGTGCTGCTGCAGGCCGCCATCCCGGTAACGCAGGCGATAGCGAGGAGGGCTGCGCCGCCCCTCCGGGTCGTAAGCCTGATCATCGCCCGCCGCCCTTCGCCGTGAGTTGTACCGAGGGAGCCTGCGTGCCGCCGATGCGGCGACCGCATGGTGGTCGTCGGGTCATTTGGTTCGCCTTCCTCCAGTCGTGCCGGTCGTCTGTGCCGGTGTTCCAGGGCCGGCCGTCAGTGAGGTGAGCGTAGCGGCGTCAAATGGAGTTTCCCTCCCCAGAATTATCACGGTTTGTCATCGATACCTCAAGAGCGGGGCATCTCCTTGACGTCGGCGGTCAGCAGCCGAGGCGGACCGATATGTTTCGCCCGCCTTTGCGCAAACTGCCGGAAGCCGGACGCGCCAGGTGCGGCCGTCTGGTGCCAGCCTGAAGAACTCATCCACGCCGCGCTGTGCCCACCTCACTGTCCGGCGCATGGTGGCCGGGTTTGGTGCTCGGGCATACCGTGGAAGGGTGAGGTTGGGTCACGCTGGCCGCGGGCGGTCGCAGGTGCACATGGTGACGCAGGCCCGGCGGTCGCTGTCCGACGACATCAGCTACCGGCAGCGCAGGTACCTGCTGATGATGGGCATCCGCGCGGTCTGCTTCGTAATCGCCGTGGTTATGTTCGTCAATCACCTCGGCTGGCTCACCGTGATACCCGCCGTCGGCGCTATCGTCATTCCGTATTTTGCCGTGGTGTTCGCCAACGGCGGCCGAGAGCCGGACAACACTCGCGGCTTCATGGAGTACCAGCCGAACCTGCCTGCTACCCATGACGCGACCGGGGCATCAGAAGGAAACGGCCATCGGCCCGCGCGGCCCGGCTCCGGCGACAACTGATTCGCCTGCTCAGGCTCGTCCCGAGATCCGGTTGTAATTGGGTCTTGACACACTGGGGGGTGTTTCCGTGTAGCATTCATATCGGTGCTCTGGTCCCCCGTCGGAGCGCCGCTGCCGGCGTTCCGGGCCCCCGTCGGAACGCCGATGATCGCGACGCCGGGTGGTTTGCCCCCGTAGCCACCCGGCGTCGCTCTATGCTCGCCCCCTTTCAGGGGCTTCGGCGGGGCTCGCAGTGCTTTCCCGGGGGGACGACCCCCCGGACCCCCCGCGCGGCACTCTGCCTGGTGAGGGCCGGGCCGGTGGCCAGGTTCTGTTCGGGGACGGTTCGGTTCCTTCTCTGCTTCTCTGCTTCTGTGGTTCTCTGCTTCTTTGGTTCTCTGCGTCTGGCCCCGCTTGCTCGGCGTGCCTTGTGCCGGGCAGCTGAGGTGGCTGGCGGGACTACAGGCCGGGGCGGCGGGAGAGGGTGCGGTTCGGGGTGGATTTTGTATCCAATGAACCCCTGGGGGCGGGGAATGGGGTAGCTCTGGCGACGCTAAGGGTTTCCTCTGAGAATTGGACAGGTTCTTTCGTTATTGGCTAACGCATAACTGAGAACGATGGGCGAGGGCTTACCAATGGGTGGGAGGAATGCCACATGGTGGGCTTTGAATACGGGGAGTTATTCGGTCTTGCGGAACTCGGCTATGCCTATGCCGAGCATCGCGGCGCCCATGACGGCAACTATGGCCAGTGATAGTCCCAGTGGAACCTCCCAGCCAAACCAGGTGATGCCGGGGCTCAATGCCGCGGTGGCCAGCGGGCCGACCGAAAGGTGACTGAACACCGCGTGGCGCATCGGGGACACGATGTAGGTCAGCGGGTCTATGCGGGTCAGCACGGTGAGCCAGCCGGGCAGGCCGTTCAGCGGGTAGAGCGCACCGGACAGGAAAAACAATGGCAACACGAACAACTGGGTGAGCGCCATAAACGCCTGTATCTGCTTGATCCGCGCCGCCATCATGACCCCGAACGCGGTCAGCGTGAACGACAGCAGCAGCAGTTCGCCGATCAGGGTCAGCAGCAGCGTCGGGTCGTAGGGCACGTGCGCCACCCCGGCCAGGGCCAGGAAGATGAGCCCCTGGAATGTCGCCACGGTGGCGCCGCCCAGGCACTTGCCGACCACGATCGCCCACCGCCGCACCGGGGCAACCAGCATCTCCCGGAGGAAGCCGAACTCCCGGTCCCACACGATCGAGGCGGCCGAGAAGATCGCGGTGAACAGGACCGACATGGCCAGCACGCCCGGGTAGATGAAAGTCCTGAAGTCCACCCCGACCGGCAGGCCGCGGGAGGCGAGCCGGGAAAGGCCGGTGCCGAGCACGAACAGGAACAGGACCGGCTGTACCAGGGACGTGATGGCCCGCAGCCGGTCGGTGCGGAACCTGATCAGCTCGCGGCGCCAGACGATGCTGACCGCGCGCAGGTCGTGGCGCAGGCTGCGCTCGGGCACCGCGACCCTGATCGTCTCGGTAAGCGCCAGTTCGTCGGCCTCGGGTGCTACCTGTGCCGCAATATCCTTCGTCGCCACTGTGCTACCTCCTGCCGAACCGGGTCGCGATCCGGCGGTTGCGGTCGCCGACCGAGGCCTCGGCGTCACGGATGGTCTTACCCGTGTACGACATGAACACGTCGTCCAGCGAGGGCCGGGACACGCTCACCGAGCGGATGGCGACCGGCATCCCGGCGAACAGCCGCGGCACGAAGTGCTCGCCGGACTCCACCGAGAACGTCACCAGCCCCTCATGCACGCCCGAGTCGACGCCGAACACCTCGTCCAGCGCGCGGATCGCCGCCTCGTCGTCGGCCGTGCTGATCTGCACCCGGTCCTTGCCGATGGACGCCTTCAGCGCCTCCGGCGTGTCGATCGCGACGATCCGGCCGTGGTCGATGATGGCGATCCGGTCGCAGTTCTCCGCCTCGTCCATGTAGTGCGTGGTGAGGAAGATCGTGATGTCCTCACGCCGCTTCAGCTCGTTGATGTAGGTCCAGATGGAGACCCGGGTCTGCGGGTCCAGGCCCACCGTGGGCTCGTCAAGGAACAGCACCCGCGGCGCGTGCAGCAGGCCGCGGGCGATCTCCAGCCGCCGCTGCATCCCGCCGGAGTAGGTGGATACCGCGCTGGCCCGCCGCTCCCACAGCCCGACCATCTCCAGCACCTGGCGCAGCCGCGGCGCGAACGCCGCCTTGGGCACCCCGTACAGGTCGGCGTGGAAACGCAGGTTCTGCTCCCCGGTCAGGTAGTTGTCCAGGGTGGTGTCCTGGAACACCAGGCCGATGTTGCGGCGCACGGTGTCCCGCTCCCTGACCACATCGTGTCCTGCGACCCTGGCGGTGCCCGAGGTGGGATCCGCCAGGGTGCACAGGATCTTGATGGTGGTGGACTTGCCTGCGCCGTTCGGCCCGAGAAAGCCGAACGTCTCGCCGGCGGCGACCTCGAAATCGATGCCGCGGACGGCCTCGATCTCGCCGTAGCTCTTGGTCAGCTCGCTGACCGAGATAGCAGGTGTCACCCTTACGCGTCCTGTTCCGCTGCCTCGTCGTCTGCCGCGAGGATACGGTACAGGGCCTTGCGGGTGTCGGCCAGGATCTTGCTGGCCTGCTGGACCTGGGCCGGCGAGCTGGCCTGGGCGACCTGCACGGTGGCCATGGCCACCTGGCGGGCCAGGTTGTGCATCTGGACCGCGGCGTCGTCGACGCTGCCGGTCACCGCATCCCAGGCCGCCCGCAGCTCGTCGGCGTGGGCCTCGACGTAGGCCCGGCCTTCATCGGTCAGCGTGTAGTTCCGCCGCCGGTCTTCGCCGGCCGCCGGCGTGATCAGGCCCTCGTCCTCCAGTTGCTGCAGCGCCGGGTATACCGACCCCGCACTCGGCCGCCACACGCCCTGCGTGCGCTCGCCGATCTCCTGGATGAGCTGGTAGCCGTTCCACGCCTGGCCCTCGGCCAGCAGGTCGAGGATCGCGGCCCGGACGTCGCCGCGCCGGACCCGCGGCCCGCGGCCGCCCGCCCGACCCGGCCTCGGCGGCCCGAACGGCCCGCCGCGCATCTCGAACCCGAACGGGCCCGGGCCGCCCCACGGACCGGGGCCGCCGCGCATCCGGACGCGACCTCGCACGTGGCCGCGGTGGCCGCCGCGGCCCTCTCGGGGATCTTCCCATCCTTCGTTATGCATTGTGATACTCCTTGATAGTCTCTAGATCGCTTCTCGATCCATGTCGTTAGGTTAACGATATATCGATAACGATCGGGGTGCAAGAGTTTGTTCCGCGATTTTTCTTCCGAACGGGCCGGGGTGGCAGCTTCCCGGTTTGCCTATGGCCGGAGGCGGGCCGGGGGGACAGCTTCCCGGTTTGCCTATGGCCGGAGGCGCGGCGGACGGGCACGGCCTTGGCCAACAGCGTCGTTGTGACAACCACGTCGTCTGGTGCGCGTCGTTGTGACAACGATGTCGTTGGGCCGGGAAGCGCAGGGCACCAGCCTGGGCCTCCGCAGTCACGTCAGCCTCACTGCTCACGCGAGCCCTGAGTGCGAACAGATCGGGCACCGTTACCTGCAGGCATATATGAGGGTATGTGTGTCCACGATCTTGGCTCGCGCTCTGACCTGCTCGCGGGACCTGCGCGCCTGTCCCACGTATGCCGCATCCGCTAAGGTCACCGCGTCCGGTCATGATCAACTTATCGTGGGTACTTGCTTCCCTCAGCCGTCATGGGGGCGGTGAGTGCCCGCGACGATGCTTGGGGCCTGAGTTGCGCCAATGGCGGTTACGGGCGGATGGGGAGGGTGTACTCGCGGCGGAGGCTGCTGCCCAGGCGGGAGATGTCGGCACCGTAGACGTGCATCGAGATGGCCACGCCGTCGCCGGTGTTGCGCACGCGGTGGATGTCGCCGGGCGGGGCGAAGCCGCTCACGGACCCGGTCGGGCTGACGTTGTGGGCGGCAAGGGTCAGGGCGCGGCCGCCGTCGGCGATCGCGAAGACCTCTTCGTACTCCTGCCCCTGCAGGACGCCGGTGACGCACCAGGCCACGTGATCGTGGATGACCGTTTCCTGCCCGGGCAGCCAGACCATGGCCGCGATCGAGAACGAGCCGTCGGGCTCGGCGTAGATCAGGTGGCTCTGGTAGCAGTCCGGATTGCCGTCCCGCAGGCAGGCGGGCAGGATGGCCGCCGGGTCGGGAAGACGGCTGCGGAGCGCGTGCACGACGCGGTTGGCGGTCTGTTGCCAGTCCAGGCCGCGGCGGACTTCGGCGCGGACCGCGCGCATGAGGCCGTCCGGGCAGGTCCCCAGGTCGGTCATGATGCCCGGCACTGCTCTATCCGTGCTGGTCAGCGACATGATCTCAGGTTAGCGGCCAGCGGCCGACGGGCACCAATGCCAATCGGCTGGCTGACGCATAGACAGGGTTGATCAATGCGGCCAAGTTCATCGTCCTGATCTGGTGGCCTGATGGGAGGGCAATCCGGCTAGTCGGCGACGGCGGAGTACGCCACGACGCCGCGGCGCATCGCGTCGATCGCCGCCCGGGCGGAGGCGGCCAGGATGGGAGCACTGGAAGCGGCGCCGGCGATCTGGTCGAGGAGGTCGATGAGCTGCTTGACCGAGCGGACGAAATCACCGGGCGTCAGGTCGGGCGAGGATTCCAGCACGTCTTCTAGCCGCGCTCCCCTGGCCCAGCGGTAGGCGGCCCAGGCAAAGCCGAAGTCGGGCTCGCGCAGGAACGACAGATCGTTGTCCTTCTCCAGCTGGTCCAGCTCCGCCCAGGTCCGGACCATGCCGGCCAGGGTGTCGGCCGCGCGGCCCTTGGGCAGCCGGGGCGGATGCGCGTCATCGGCTTGCCGTGACTCGAACGACAGGGCCGACACGCAGGCGGCGAGCTCCGCGGGCGACAGGCCGTCCCACAGGCCGCGGCGCAGGCATTCGGCGGCCAGCAGGTCAAGCTCGGTGTACAGGCCCGCCAGGCGGCGGCCGTCCGGCGTGACCGTGTCCCCGTCCAGGTAGTCCAGCCGCTCCAGGACGTGGCAGACCCGGTTGAAGGTGCGGGCGATCACGTGCGAGCGGCCCGCGACCCGGCGCTCGAGCGCCTCGGTCTCGCGGGCCAGCCGCAAGTAGCGTTCGGCGTACCGGGCATGATCCTCGCGGTCCGGGCAGTCGTGGCAGGGATGCCGCCGCAGCCGCCGCCGCAGTTCGGCGATCTCCTCGGCAGAATCGCCCTCCGAAGGTGGGCCAAGGGCCGGGGGGGTACGGGCCGGGGGGGTACGGGGGGGCGGGGAGCCCCCCCGTGAGCGGGGGGGTGTTGGGGGGTCGCCCCCCCGGCTGGTAGAGCTCAGCCGGTTGCGCATGGTGGCCGCGAGGTCCTTGCGGTGCTCGGGAGAACGCGGGCTGAACCAGCCGGGGATCCGGATCTTGTCGATGATCTCCGGCGGCACCGGGAAGTCGGCCACGGCCAGCCGTTTGACCTGCCGGCCCTCGGTGAGCACGAGGGGTCCCGGCCCGGCGGGCCGCCCGTTGCCGTGATCGGCGGCGGCCCGGTGCGTCCGGCCGTCGCGCCCGGCCGGCCCGTGGCCGCCGTTGCTGCCGCGGCCGGAGTGCGGGCCGGGCTGCAGGACGACGGCCAGGCCGGCCCGCCTGCCGCCGGGTACGCGGATGATGTCGCCGGGTCGCAGCAGCGACAGCGACCGGGCCGCTTCGGCCCGCCGGGAGCTGGCCCGGGCCCGGGACAGGTCGCCTTCGCGGACCGACAGGCTCCGCCTCAGCTGGGCGTACCCGGCGAAGTCGCCCTTATCGCAGGTCATCTTGGCGGCCAGGTCGTCCATGACCTGGTGGTTCCTGCGGATCTGGCGGCCCAGGCCGACCACGCCCCGGTCGGCCTGGAACTGGGCGAAGGACGACTCCAGCAAGGCGGAGGCCCGGGCCCGCCCGGCCCAGCCGGTGAGGTTGACGGCCATGTTGTAGGAGGGCCGGAAGCTGGAGTTCAGCGGGTAGGTACGGGTGCTGGCCAGGCCGGCCAGGGCGCCGGGATCCAGGCCCGGCTGCCACAGCACGACCGCGTGGCCTTCCACGTCGATGCCGCGGCGCCCGGCCCGCCCGGTCAGCTGCGTGTACTCCCCCGCCGTCAGGTTCGCGTGGGTCTCGCCGTTCCACTTGTCCAGCTTCTCGATGACCACGGTCCTGGCCGGCATGTTGATGCCGAGGGCCAGCGTCTCCGTGGCGAACACCGCCCGGACCAGCCCGGCGGCGAACAGTTCCTCGACGACTTCCTTGAAGGCGGGCAGCATCCCGGCGTGATGGGCCGCGATCCCGCGCCGCAGCCCGTCCAGCCATTGGCCGTAGCCCAGGATGATCAGGTCCTCGGCGGGGATGTCGGCCGTGCGGCGTTCCGCTGTCCGCTGGATCAGGTCCGCCTCTTCGGGCGTGGTCAGCCGCAGGCCCGCAGCCAGGCACTGCTGCACCGCCGCGTCGCAGCCGGCCCGGCTGAAGATGAACGTGATCGCGGGCAGCAGCCCGGAGGAGTCCAGGCGGGAGATCACCTCGGGCCGGTAGGCCAGCGGGAACCGGCGTGGCCGACGGCCGCTTCTGGGGGCCCGGCCGGGGCGTCCCGGCGCCTTGCGCTCGATCCAGGCGTCGCGCTGGGCGACCCGCAGCAGCTCGGGGTTGACCCGGGTGTGGTCGTCGTCGGTGAACAGGTCATAGAGCCGGTTCCCGACCAGCACGTACTGCCACAACGGCACGGGCCGGTGCTCGTCCACGATGACCGTCGTCCCGCCGCGGACCTGATCAAGCCAGTCGCCGAACTCCTCGGCGTTGCTCACGGTCGCGGACAGGGCCACCACCCGGACCGACTCGGGCAGGTGGATGATCACTTCTTCCCAGACCGCGCCGCGCGAGGAGTCGGCCAGGTAGTGCACCTCGTCGAGGACGACGTAGCCGAGGCCGGCCAGCGTCGGCGATCCGGTGTACAGCATGTTGCGCAGCACTTCGGTGGTCATCACCACCACCGGCGCGTCGCCGTTGATGCTGTTGTCCCCGGTGAGCAGGCCCACGGTCTTGTGGTCGTACCGGCGGACCAGGTTGGTGTACTTCTGATTGGACAGCGCCTTGATCGGCGTGGTGTAGAAGCACTTGCGGCCCTGGCTCAGCGCCAGGTGCACGGCGAACTCGCCGACCACGGTCTTGCCCGATCCGGTGGGCGCGGCGACCAGGACGCCGCTGCCCGCGCTCAGCGCGCGGCAAGCCGACACCTGGAAATCGTCGAAGTCGAAATCGTAGAGCCCACGGAACGACGCGAACTCCGGATCGCCCCCCCGTGCGCGGGACGCGGCATATCGTTCCGCCGGAGTACTCATGGTGTCCAGATTAGGTGGCCAGCGCGGCCGGGTGGTTAGGTGTGCCTGCTGGTGGTGTCGGTCTGGTCGAGGTCGATCGGGGACAGCTGGTCGTCGGCCAGGCCCTGGTACGGGTCGGGGTGCAGCCGGGCCTTGCGCCGGTCGTGCAGGAACACGATGACCTCAGCCCCTTCCACCAGGGCCAGGCACACGCCGCCGAGCATCAACATGGTGATCGGGTCGGGGCTCGGCGAGGCGATCCCGGCGAACACGAACACCACGAAGATCATGACCCGGCGCCACTTCTTGAACCGCTCGTGGGTCAGGATCCCCACCTGGTTGAGCATCACCAGGAACAGCGGCAACTCGAAGCACAGCCCAAACCCGAACAGCATGGCCATGAAATAGCCGATATAGGTATCCGCGGTGAACAGCGCGGCGGTGCCGCCGGGCACCAGTGCGATGAGGTAGTGCAGGCCGCGGCCCATCACCAGCAGGGCGAAGTACGCGCCCAGCAGGAAAAGCGGCCCCGAGGTGCCGAGAAACAGGTACGTCCAGCGCTTCTCCCGGGCGTACAGCCCGGGGGCGACGAACGCCCAGATCTGGTACAGCCACACCGGCGAGGTGATGACCACCCCGACGACAAAGGCCACCTTGATGCGCAGGTAGAAGCCGTCGAGCGGGCTGGTCACGATCAGGGTGTGCCCGATGACATTGGTCTTGCAGACCACCGCGCGACAGTAGGGCCGCTCGATGAACTTCCAGATCGGGTCGAAGAACACCAGCCCGATGATCATGCCCGCGACCAGGGCGAGGACGATCTTGACGATGCGGTTGCGCAGCTCGCGCAGGTGGTCGATGAGCGGCATGCGGCCTTCGGGGTTCTGCTGCCGCTGCGAGTGGATAAAGCGCTCGCCGACGACACGTGCACCCTGAATCGCTCCGGGGAGTTTCGCCATGGCCGCTTCCCGCCGTAAGCCGTGGGTCCGGTACTAGCTGGGCTGGGTCCGCTGCGGTTCCGGGGCCGCCGAGGCGGGCGCGGCGTCCATGGTCGCGGCCCGCTGCAGATCGCGGATCTGCTGCTGCAGCGCGTCGATCTGCGACTGCTGATCGGCCTGCGGCTGCCGATCGGCCTGCGGCAGCGGCACCGGGCTGAGCTCGGCCGGAGCCGGGAACCCGGTCCCCGTCGGAGTCTGAGCCGGAGCGGCCGATGCCTTGGCCTCGGACTCATCCTCGTGCAGGTTGCTGACCTCGGTCTTCAGGATGCGCATCGACCGGCCCAGCGAACGCGCCGCATCAGGCAGCTTCCTCGACCCGAACAGCACGATCAGCACTATGGCAACGATCAGCACCTTCCACGGGCTGTCGAAAAGGTCACCAATCATGTCCGTCCTCTTAGAGCAGGAGACGTCTTTCTGCGTGTCTTTCTCGGCCCGAGTCTACACGGCGGGCCTGGCAGCGCCTGGTTTAGCGGGCGGACGGCGCGCAACCCCGGATAACGCCACATAATTTGCCAGCGCCGCGGCGGCCGCGTCGCGGACCTCGGCGACCAGCGCGGGCGGCGACAGGACCCGGCAGTCCTCGCCAATCCGCAGCGCCAGCCGCCGGACCCAGCCGGTATCCGGGGTGCGCAGCACCACCCGCAGCCGCCCGTCGGGTAGGTCGGACACCGACTCGCACGGCCAGTACTCGGCCACCCAGCGGCCCTCGGCGGACAGCTCGAGCTCCACGTGCACGTCGTCGGGTGAAGGCCGGAACAGGCCCTGGTCCACGTCCACCGGGGTAGCCTCCGGGGGCGGCGAGGAGGCCTGGTCGAGCACGGTCAGCTCGAGGACCCGGTCCAGCCGGAACAGCCGCACGCCCTCGGCGCGCAGGCACCAGCCCTCCAGGTACGGCCGGCCCTCGACCACCAGGAGCCGCATCGGGTCCACGTCCCGCTCGGTGGCCTCGTCCCGGCCCGGTACGTAATACCTCAGATGCACGCGCCGCCCGGCCGACAAGGCGGCGCCGAGCTGGGCGGCCAGCCCGTCCGGCCCGTCGCCCGGCGGCATGTCGACCTGCACGGCCACCTGGCTGCTGACCGAGGCGGCCTCGCCGGCCGCGGCCTCCAGCTTGGCGATCAGCCGGGACAGGGCGGACCTATCCTCCAGCCCCGGTACCTCGGCCAGCATCCGCAGCGCGACGAGCAGGGCGCTGGCCTCGTCGACCGCGAGCCGCAGCGGGCGGCCGATGGATTCGGCCTGGCTGACCACGATCTCGCCGCCCTCGTAGGACAGGTCGATCGGGCAGTACGGATCGGGCGCCCGCAGCTCGACGCACCACAGCAGGTTCAGGTCATCGACCAGCTCGCGCTCGCTGACCCCGAACGCCGCCGCCGTCTCGGCCAGCCCGACGATCTTCCTGCTCACCACGTACGGCACCAGGGCCAGCAGCCGCTGCAGCCGCTCGGTGGAGGTGACCAGCGCGCTCACGTCAGGACTCCCTTGAGCTTGCGGATCACGGCCTCGCGCAGGTCGGGAGGCCCGAGCACCACGACAACCGGGCCGAACGAGGCGGCGTAGTCGGCGAATGACCCCACGTCCGCGAAGCGGGTCGTGACCAGGTCCCAGCCGTCCGGCTCTGCCTCGTCGGCGGCCACGGAGACAGCGTGCTGCCGCAGGCCGACGCCGGTTCCCGGCCGCACCCGCAAGACCGCGGTGTGCTCGCGGGCGGGCGCGGAATCCCAGTCGCGGACCATCTCGCGCACGTCCACGCCGTCCGGCACGGTCACGCTGCCCGCAGGACCGCAGAACTTCACCGCCCCGGCGATCCGGCCGAGCCGGAACACCCGGGTAGCGTCGCGGCCGCGGTCCCAGCCCGCCACGTACCAGCGGCCGTGCCTGTTCACCACGCCCCAGGGCTCGAGCTCCCGTCGCTGCGGTTCGCTGCGCCCCGCGGCCCGGTAGCTGAACGTCACCGGCCGGCGGTCCCTGACCGCCTCCCACAGCGGGCCGAAGGCGGGCTCGGGCGCGCCGAGCCGGGGCTCGATGCCGCGCGAGGCACGAGGCTCCTCGCCGGCCTCAATGCCGGCCGCCCGCAGTTTCAGCAGCGCGCCGGCGGCCGCCCCGGCCAGCTCGGCCCGCTGCCAGACCCGCGCCGCCAGGCCGAGGACCGCGGCCTCATCCGCCTCCAGCCGCAGCTCGGGCAGCTCGTAGGCCTGCTGCCTGATCCGGTAGCCGGGATCGTCGTCGAACGGATGGTTCAGGCCGGTCTCCAGCGGCACCCCGAGATCACGGAGGTCTTCCTTGTCCCGCTCGAACATCCGCTTGAAAAGATCGTCTTGCTCGGGATAGCCGGGCACCGCCTCCCGGATCTGCTCCGCGGTGAGGTAGCGGCTGGTGGACAGGAGACAAACAACAAGGCCGAGCAGCCTCTCGGTCTTGCGCTTCGACATGGCCCTCTCCAAACCCCCTGCGATGGCTCCAGGCTATTGCAGTTTTGCCCCGGGGGGACGACGGTCCTTTCCCGGGGGGACCCATCCCCCCGGACCCCCCTTGGGAATCCCCCCGATCTTGGGGGGAAGTCGTTCCCCCCAAACCCCTTCGACCCCCGCTCACGGGGGGCTGCCCGCCCCCCGTAACCCTGGCCTAGACTCCCCGAGGTGATCACATGGCGGAACGGGACGGTGCGCGGGGTACGCCGGGAGTGGCCGGGCGCGGTCGAGCTTGACGTGACCGTGGATGGGAAGCCGGCGCGGGCGCTCGCCTACCCCGTGCTGACCGGGTGCCCGCAGCCCGGCGACCGGGTCCTGCTCAACACCACGGCGCTGGACCTCGGCCTGGGTACCGGCGGATACGCCCTGGTGATCGCGATCCCCGACCGCCTGCCGCCCGACCGGGAACCCGGCGGCCACCTGGTCAAGGCCCGCTACACCCCCCTGCAGGCGACCGTGCCCGGCGCCGACGAGCAGGGATCGCCCCATCATGACGTGCTGCGCGACGCCGATGACATCGGCGGGATGCCCGTCGTGGTGGCGGACCTGCATTCGGCGCTCCCGGCTGTGCTGGCCGGGGTCTTCGATTCTGCCGAACGGCCCGGGGCGGGAGCAGCGCCGTCAGCTGATACGCCGGTCGTGGTCTACGTGATGCAGGACGGCGGCGCCCTGCCGGCCTGGTTCTCCCAGACCTGCGCGGCGCTCAAGGACGCGGGGTGGCTGGCGGCAACGGTCACGACCGGGCAGTCGTTCGGCGGGGACCTGGAAACGGTGACCGTACACACCGGGCTGCTGGCCGCCCGGCACGTGCTGGGCGCCGACCTCGCGGTCGTCGCGCAGGGCCCGGGCAACCTCGGCACCGGGACGCGCTGGGGGTTCTCCGGGGTGGCGGCGGGCGAGGCGGTGAACGCCGTGGCGGCGCTGGGCGGGCATCCGGTGGCCTCGCTGCGGGTGAGCGACGCCGACCCGCGCGAGCGTCACCGGGGCATCTCACACCACAGCCTTACCGCCTACGGGCGCGTCGCGCTGGCCCGGGCGGACGTCGTGATCCCCGGGCTGCCCGGCGAACTCGGCGCCCGGGTGGCGGCCGAGGCGGCGCCGCTCGGCGCGCGGCATGCGCTGGTCACCGTGCCTGTCGGCGGCCTGGAAGAAGCACTGCGCTGCTGTCCGGCTCCGCTGTCCACCATGGGCCGCGGGCTGAAAGAGGATCCCGGGTACTTCCTGGCGGCCGCGGCGGCGGGCCGGCACGCCCGCCGCCTGCTGGGCCGCGAACCGGCGTCAGGCTCTGCTCTTCCCCCGAACCCACCCTAGGACTTCTTGAGCACGTCGATGATGTCGACCACGTACACCAGGGTGTCAGTCCCCTTGATGCCCGCCTGGGACTGCCCGCTGCTGCCGTAGCCGTCCTTCGGCGGGACGATGAGCATCACCCGGCTGCCTACCGTCTGGCCGGCCAGCCCGGCATCCCAGCCGGGGATGACCTGCTCGGGGTTCGCGTCCATGAGGAAGCCGAACGGCGAGCCATCGGTCCAGGAGGAGTCGAAGACCTGCTTGGTCCGCCAGATGTAGCCGGCGTACTGGGTGATGACGTACTGGCCCTTGGCCACCTTCGGGCCGGTCCCCCGGATCAGCGTCTTGACCACCAGGCCCGACGGCGGCGTGGCGGACGGGAACGTGAGCTTGGGGGTACTGCCCGGATGCGCGCTGACCGTCGGCAGGCTGCCGCCGCCGTCAGAGACTGTCGTGCCGGTCGCGCCCGAGGTTAGCGGGTAAGCCTTGATCAGGTCGATGACGAACACCATGGTGGTGGTGGCCGAGATGCCGAGCTGAGCGTCCCCGGCGGTACCGTAAGCGTCGGCGGGCGGTACCACGGCCAGGACCCGGCTGCCGATCTTCTTGCCGACCAGCGCGGTTTGCAGGCCGGGCAGCATAGTGCCGCCGATCATCGTCGGGTTCAGGGTGAAGGTATTCGCCTTCAGCGCCGAGCTGGACCCGTCCCAGAAGTACAGGACGAAGTTCGCCGCCATGGCGTCCGCCTTGGTCACCGTACTGCCGGTGCCGCTAATTTCCGTCCTGACGAAGAGCTTGTTGTCAGCGTCGACCTTCGGGATGCTCACCTGCGGGGTCGTGCCGAACTTCCCGGCCACGGTGACGGAGCTGTTCGCTTTGGGATTCGTGCTCGCGGTCGGGCTCGACGACGCGGCGGGCTTAGACGAACCGCAGCCGGCGAGGGTCAGGCCGGCCAGCATGAACAGGACGGTGATCGCGAGAAGGCGGCGCATGAAGAACCTCAATGGTGGTGGACGTCAGTGTTGGCCCCGGGGGAAGGCTACCCGGCCTTCGGGGCATCCGCGTCACATGCCGGCGATGAGCTTCTCCACCCTTTCGTCCACAGAGCGGAACGGGTCCTTGCACAGCACGGTCCGCTGCGCCTGATCGTTCAGCTTCAGGTGCACCCAGTCGACGGTGAAGTCACGCCGCTTTTCCTGGGCCCGGCGGATGAACTCGCCGCGCAGCTTGGCCCGCGTGGTCTGCGGCGGAACCGACTTGGCCTCGAAGATGTCGATGTCGCGCGCGGCCCGCTCGACCGCGCCGGCCCGCTGGAGCAGGTAGTACAGGCCCCGGCCGCGGTGCACGTCGTGGTAGGCCAGGTCGAGCTGGGCGACTCGCGGCGAGGAAAGCGGCAGGTCGTGCCGGGCCCGGTAGCGCTCGATGAGCTGGTACTTGGTGACCCAGTCGATCTCCCGCGCGATCATGTCGAGGTTGCCGGTCTCGATGGCGGACAGGGCCCGTTCCCACATGTCGAGGACGCGCTTGCTGATCGGGTCGAGGCCGGCCTTGAGGGTGAAGTCCTTGGCCCGGTTCAGGTACTCGTACTGGATGTCCAGGGCGCCCATCTCGCGCCCGTTGGCCAGCCGGACCCGGCTGCGCCCGGTCATGTCGTGGCTGACCTCGCGGATGGCCCGGATCGCGTTGTCCAGGGTCAGGTCACGCATCATCGCCCCGGCCTCGATCATCCGCAGCACCAGGTCGGTCGAGCCCACCTTGAGCAGCGTCGTGGTCTCGCTCATGTTGGAGTCGCCCACGATGACGTGCAGCCGCCGGAACCGCTCGGCGTCCGCGTGCGGCTCGTCCCGCGTGTTAATGATCGGACGCGACCTGGTGGTCGCCGACGACACGCTCTCCCAGATGTGCTCGGCCCGCTGGCTGACGCAGTAGACGGCGCCCCGCGGCGTCTGCAGCACCTTGCCCGCGCCGCAGATGACCTGCCTGGTGACCAGGAACGGGATCAGGATGTCGGCCAGCCTGCCAAACTCGCCGTGCCTGCCGACCAGGTAGTTCTCATGGCAGCCGTAGGAGTTGCCTGCCGAGTCCGTGTTGTTCTTGAACAGGTAGATGTCGCCGGCGATGCCCTCTTCACGCAGCCGCCGGTCGGCGTCGACCAGCAGCCCCTCGAGGATCCGCTCGCCCGCCTTGTCGTGCGCCACCAGATCCATGACGTTGTCGCACTCGGGGGTGGCGTATTCGGGATGGCTGCCCACGTCGAGGTAGAGCCGTGCCCCGTTCCTGAGGAAGACGTTGCTGCTGCGGCCCCAGGACACCACCCGCCGGAACAGGTAGCGTGCCACCTCATCCGGTGACAGCCGCCGCTGCCCACGGAAGGTACAGGTGACGCCGTACTCGTTTTCCAGCCCGAAGATTCGCCGATCCACACGCCAAGGCTACGTCCCGTCGTGCCGTGATGACAGCACCGCGGGGCCTTGCCGTCCTTCAGCGCGTTCGCTACCCTCTGCCGCTGGCCACCTGGGGCAGCAGGTTCCTGTCCCAGACGTAGATCGTGTACGAGCCGTAATGGTAGATACGCGCCGGCTGGCCCAGGGCGGCCAGGGCCGCCGCCTTGGGCTGCCAGTAGTTGAAGAAGCCGGCTCCGCTGTCCGTGACCAGGAACGTCGCCCGCTGCGAAGCCGGGTCGTACCAGGAACTCTTGGACTCCCACATGTTCGGCTCCAGGTTGGCCGGCGTCACCGCCCTGACCGTGACGGCGCCGCCGCTGCCGACGGTGACCACGCTGGATAGCCAGTACCCGCCGATGCCCTTGGTCAGGTGGTGAGCAGCCAGGAACTCCGCCAGTTCCTGATTGGCCGGGGGCACCGAGGGCTGCGCCGCCGCGTAGCCGAGGCTGGCCGCATAGACGGCCAGCAGGGCGGAGGCCAGCCACTTCTGCCAGCCGGGCCAGCCCTGCCCCTGGCCCGCGCGCACGCGCAGGCCGCCCGCCAGGGTCCGGCCCGCCAGCACCGCGCCGAACGGCAGCACCACCGCGAACTCCCGCGCGTTCAGGTCGGTCGCGTCGGCCAGCGTGCTCGGCACGTAGAGCACCACGTTGACGACGATCGCCACGAGCAGGATCTGGCTGATCATGTCGGGCCAGCTCAGGAAGTGACGCGTCACCCGCCACATGGCCCATACGACGAGCGCCACGCCGGCCAGGTGGACCAGGGCGAAGGCCATGGCCGCGGCGGGGCCTTCCGGCTTGGCGCCGAACAGCGCCAGCAGTCCCTGCGCGGTCACCCAGGCGTGCTTGGGCCAGGTATGCGCCGGCGCGAGCTGATAACCCACCGGATGCAGGATGAACCCGCCGCTGGCCCGGAGCAGCCGGCCGACCAGCGAGGCGAGCACCTCGGCCAGGATCGCCGCGCCCGCCAGTGACAGCTGCCAGGCGTTCGCCCGCAGGCTGGCCCGCGCCCATCCCCGCTCCCCCGGTTCCCGGCCCGCCTTCCGCTGCTCGGCGGCCACCGCACCTGCCACGCGTATCGCGCATACCGCCACGAGCGGGACGACGCCGACCACGAGCACCAGCGGGTCGGCGATCAGCGCCCAGGTCAGCAGCAGCCCGACGAGGACCGGGACCAGCCAGCGCACCCTGGCCGTGCTGGCCCCGCCGAGCCGGTCGAGCACCAGCCAGGTCAGCATGAGCGGCACGGCGGTGCCGATGTGCCCGACGGACAGCAGCAGGACGAACACCGCGACCCCGAGCTGGGGGGCGAACATGATGCCGGCCGTCAGCAGCATCCGCGGCAGGGCAGGGCCGCCAGATGCCGCCCGCTGGTCGGCACGGCCCAGGGCCAGCAGCACGGCGAGCACCAGGACCAGGGTGTAGGTCACCGCCACACCGATGTGGGCGGTGCCGGTATGCAGGCCGAACAGCCGCTCGAGGACCGCGTACTCCGGCAGCTCGGTGGTGTAGAACGAGACGTCCGACAGGGACCAGCCATGCAGCAAGAGGTTGCCGTGCAGCATGTCCCAGGCCATGAGCAGCGTGTTGGACTCGTCGGAGTTCTCCGGGTAGGTGCGCGACACCTGCAGGTAGGCGACGAAGAGCAGGGCCACGGCCGCCACGGCGGCCCCGGCGGCGAGCAGGCGGCGGGCGGACGGTGCGGGCCGAGGGGTCCCGGCCGGGGCGGGCGACTTCTCCGGCGTGCCGCTCGTCTGTACGGCAGCCACCACGTCCTTCACGCTCACGTCCCCTCGTCCGGGCCATCACCGGGTCTGGCCGGGTGTTCGTTGCAGATTGTCACAGCGTAGGGCCTCACTCTGGTAGGCTGCGCGCGCCTGGCCAAGAATTTGCCCTTCACGCTGCGACATCCTGGTGGAGGCTCGCGCTTGCAGCTCACGTCGACCTCGGAAGAGGACAGGTCGCTCCGGCCAGCCGCACCGTCACTGTGGGCGAGGATGGACCGGCCCGCGGTGCCGGGTGTGATCGCCTTCGCCGGCTGGCTCGGGTTCGTCCTGGCCCGCCTGGAGATCTGGGCCAAGGGGCACTTCACCCTGTTCATCATGGCCGGGCACACCTACACGCATGACGCCAAGCTGCCCTTGGTCCAGGCCCAGGGCTACGACGGCCAGTTCTACTACCGGCTCGCGCTGGACCCGTTCGACTGGAGCAAGACGGCGTTCGGCATCACCATGGACCAGTCCTACCGGTACACCCGCGTCGGGTACCCGCTGGTGGCCTGGGTGCTGTCGGCCGGCCAGCACCGGCTCGTGCCGGTGGTCCTGGTGGCGGTGAACCTGCTGGCGGTGGCGGCCATGGCCGTCCTGGGCGGCATGTTCGCCCGTGAATCCGGCCGCCACGCCCTGTGGGGGCTCGCCTTCGCCGCCTACTTCGGCCTGGTCATCAGCGTGGGCCGGGACACCGCCGAACCGCTGGCCGAGGCCTGCATGCTGGGTGGCCTGCTCGCCTACCGCCGGGCGGACTCCCCGGCCCGTTCGGCCCGCCTGATGTACGCGCTGGCCGCGGCGCTGTTCACCTTCGGCGGCATCACCAGGGAGACCATCCTGCTCGCCCCGGCCGGCATCGCCGTCACCCGGATCATCGCCCTGGTCCGCCGCCGGACCAGCCCCGGCCTGGCCGATCTGACCTGGGTGATCCCGGCCGCGGTGTACGGCGTGGTGGAAATCGCCGTGAATTTCGTGGTCAAAGGCGAGTTCCCGCTGCTGGCGAACACCGGCCGGAACCTCGCGCTGCCGTTCCAGGCCATGGTCCGCGCGCTGGAATACGAGATCGCGCACATCGACACCAGCCACCTCGGCACCAACGACATCGCCCTGCTCGAGTTCGCCACGCTGGGGCTGGTCATCTTCGCCGGGCTGGCCGTGCTGTTCGTCACCACCGCGCCGGTGCACGAGCGCCTGGCCTTTGTCTTCTTCACGCTCCAGCTCGGCCTGCTGTCGAGCCAGATCTGGGGCGGCACCGCCGGCGACTTCGGCGACGGGCGCTCGCTCGTCGAGCCGTTCCTGCTGGCGCTGATCCTGCTGCTCGCCACCCCGCGGCGGTATTTGTCCGGGCGGTACCTGGGCCTGCTCGTGGCCTGCGTCATCCCGGTGCTGCTGGTGGTCGCGCGGCGGCGCATCCTGTACATGTGAGGGATGGGGACCGCCCGGGCCCACTACGGGCGCCGGGTAGCGCCGCGGACCATCACGTTCAGATGGTTCCGGCCCTGATGGCGGCGTCGATCCAGGGAATGACCTCGTCCAGGGTCTCGTCGAGCGTGGTGGTGGCCTCGAAGCCGAGGATCTTCTTGGCCTTCTCTGTGTCGGGCACGCGGCGCTGGACGTCGTATTCGAACGGCTGGTCGTGGGCCAGCCTTAGCGGGACGCGGTCGCCTTTGATCTTGCGCCAGATGAGCCCGGCCAGCTGACGCACGGTCGTGCTCTCCGCCGTGGACAGATTGAAGTCCTCGTTGCGGGCCTCCTCCCGCTCCATCGCGGTGACCAGGCCGACGGCCAGATCACCGCCGTAGGTGTAGTGGCGTACCTGGTCGCCGGAGCCGAGGATGTGCAGCGGATCCTGGCCCTTGAGCACCTTCTGGACCAGGTCGGGAACCACGTGGCTCATCGCCAGTTTGACGTTGCCGGACGGGATCTGTTCGCCACCGACGGCCCGGCTCTCGCCGATGCCCACGCAGTTGAACGGCCGTACCAGCGTGAACGGGAGCCGGTACTGGTCCCAGGCGGCGCGAGCGAAGTACTCCACGGCCAGTTTCTGGAACCCGTAGGACGACATGGGCGGCGGTATCTGCCGCTGCTGCCCCTCATAGGACGGCCATTCGTCGGCGCTCTCGAACACCATCGACGAGGACGCGTAGGTGACCTTGCGCAACCGGCCGTGGCGGTGCGCGGCGATGGCCGCGTCGCAGGACGCCGCGATGATCCGCTCGTTCGTGGCCAGCAGGTCGTAGGGATACGTGTGGAAGTAGGAGATGCCGCCGATCATCGCGGCGCCCGCGATGAAGTGATCGCAGCCGTCCAGCAGTTCCGTCATCAGCTCCGTATCACGGGCGTCGCCCTCGACGAACCGGTACCGCGGGTGGTCGCCGTAGGACTTCCTGACCTTCCCGTATTTGGAGAAGTTATCGATGCCGATCACCTCGTAGCCGCGCTTGAGCAGCTCCGCCGCGACGTACCCGCCGATGAAGCCCGCGGATCCGCTGACCAGCACCCGCTCCATCAAGGACGCTCGGTCATACTCTTACGCCGTTCCCCAATATGTCCCAGATGTCAGCGGCCGGCTTGTCGGTCACCAGGCCGCGGTACTCGGGATGCGGCGCCCCCACGACGAGCAGGTCCGACCGGGCCAGCACCTCCTCGAGCGGCAGCAGGCCGGGGTCGACGGTCACGTACGGGTCGGTACACAAGACGGCGCCTGCCTTGAACGCCAGGATCCGCTTGAGTTTGTAGGAGAGGCTGGACCTGATGTCGTCCGAGCCCCCCTTGAACGCCATGCCCAGGATCCCGACCGTCATCGACGCCAGGTCGAACCGTCCCTCCAGCCGGTGCACGACGTACAGCGGCAGGCCCTCGTTGACCGCCATCGCCGCGTGCCCGAGCGGGAAGTTGTTGTGGTTGAAGGCGGCCAGCTGCATGGTGTCCTTGAACAGGCAAGGCCCGGCCGCGAAGCCCGCGGCGGGCATGTCCGCGGCCCGCGGGTAGTCCTCGGCCAGCCCGCGACGGATCCGGTCGAAGTCCAGGCCCTGCTCGTTCGCCATCATGTACAGCTGGTTGGCGGTGGCGAACTTGATGTAGCGCCAGACGTTGGTGAATAGCTTGGCCAGCTCGGCCTCCTCCGGCGACATCACCACCAGCTTGCCGGTCAGCCTGCCGAACAGCGCGGAGGCCCGTTTGGTCCCGCTCGGCGTGCGCGACGAGACGATCTGCGGCAGCTTGAAAAGCTCGGTCATCGCCTTGCCCTCGGCGATCCGCTCCGGGCAGAATGCGACCTCTATCTGCAGCCCGAGCCGGGCCATCATCTTTTCCACCAGCGCCGTCACGCCGGGGAACACGGTGCTGCGCAAGACGAGGAGCTGGCCGTCGCGCAGATAATCCGAGCACCCGCCGAGCGCCCTGGTGATCGCCGCCTGTTTGGGGTTCAGGTGCTCGTCCACCGGTGTGCCGATGACCACCACTACATGCTCAGCCGTCGCCACGATGGCCGGATCGGCCGAGACACGCAGGCGCCCGGCCTGGAGCGCCCGGAGCAGTACCTCATCCGCGCCGGCCTCGGCGAACGGCATCCGGCCCGCGTTCACGGTATCGACCGAGGCCTCGCTGGTGTCGTAGATGCCGACGGTGGCGCCGCGGTCAGCGAACGCGAGGGCCAGCGGCAGGCCGACATGCCCGCATCCCCCGATGACAACAACGTCGCGGTCGAATTGGTCAGGAAAGTTCGCCAACGCACACACCTCCGGCTGATCACGGCAGGCCATCAAGCCGACGCCCCCCACTAAGTCTCTGGCGCATTACCTTACCGCGCTGGGGTGAAGCATCCCGCCGCGCGAGCGCCCGCACGCTAGGATGAGCTCTCGCAGCGATGCAAGGGCGGCGGCGCGCCCGGGCCCGGGTCGCCCCTCACGAGGAATGACGATGCCTGGTCAAGAGCATGTGCCGACCCGGTCGCCGACCGCGCAGGACGCTATGCCGGACGGCCCGGATGCCGGGGCGCTGGACCGCCTGGCCGGTCCCGGGCTCGCCGGGGGATCCGGTCCGCGGACGGGCCGGTCGCTGCTGTCGCGGACGGACCGCCCCGCCGTGGCGGGCCTGATCGCCTTGCTGGCCGCGCTGGCCTTCGCGCTGGGCCGCTGGCAGACCTGGGCGCACGGCAACATCGGCCGGTTTATCCTGGTCGGACGCCATTTCGCGGCGCCGGCTCAGGTGCCGCCCGGCATCCCCATAGCGCCCACCTACGGCTATGACGGCCAGTTCTTCTACCGTCTGGCGCTGGATCCGGCGAACCTGTCCCACACGGCGTACGGCATCACCATGGACCGGCCCTACCGGTACATGCGGATCGGCTATCCGGCGCTGACCTGGCTGGTCTCGCTGGGCCAGCACTCCTTGGTCCCGGTGGCGCTGGTCGCCGTCAACATCGCCGCCGTCGGCGCCATGGCCTACTTCGGCGCCATCTTCGCCCGGCAGGCCGGCCGGCACGCGCTGGCCGGGTTGCTGCTGGCCGGGTATTTCGGCCTGATCACCAGCCTGTCCCGGGACACCGCCGAGCCGCTCGCCGCGGCCTTGCTGCTCGCCGGGCTACTCGCGATCCGCGCCCGGCGCCAGGTGCTGGCCGCCGTGCTGCTGGCCTTCGGCGCGCTGACCAGGGAAACGGTCATGGTCGCCGTGGCCGCCATAGCCATCGTCCGGGTCGTCGGCATCGTCCGCGGCCGGCCCGGACCCAGCCAGCACCGACCCGGCCGTGACGACCTGCCGTGGGTGGTGCCGTCGGTGGTCTTCGCGGCCTGGCAGGTGGTGGTGAAGGCGGCCACCGGGAGCATCCCGCTGCTGGCCGACGGCGGGCGCAACGCGGGCGCGCCGTTCATCGCGCCGCTGAGCGCGCTGAAGTCGGCCCTAGCGCACCTCAACGTGCATCAGTTTGACCAGTACGACCTGTGGCTCCTGGAAGTAGCGATTCTTGCCCTGCTCAGTGTCGCGGCGCTGATCGCGCTGGGGTCGACGAGCGCGCCGGTCCACGAGCGGCTCGCCTTCGTCTTGTATCTGGTCGAGATCTGCGTCGTCACGCCCAGCACCTGGAGCAGCCTGGACGCCGATCTGCGCTCCTTCATCGAGGTGTACCTGCTGGCGCTGATCATCCTGCTGGGCACGCCGCGGCGCAGCATCTGGACCACGCTGCTGCCCGGGCTCGGGGCAGTCATGCTGCCCGCCTTGATCGTGGTCACGCAGCACAGGCTGACCGGGTCCTGAGGCCGACGCCCCAGCCGGCCTGGCCTGAGGCGAGCTCATCGCCGCGCGGACTTTGCTAATGTCACTTCGTGGTCGAGGGCTTCGCCAACGCGGCAGACGAGATTCCCGCTCAGGGCACGCAGGTCAGCATCCGGTCCGGCAGGCATGCGACGCGGGACCCGGGGCGCGCGCCGTCGGCCCGGTGGGCGTGGCCCGCCGCCCTGGCGGGGGCAGCCCTCATCTTGTTCCTGCTCTACCTGAGGCTGTCAGGCACCGTCCCGGACAACTCCGATGCCTCGGACCAGGCACTGCAGGCGTGGGACATGCTGCACGGCAACTTGCTGCTGCACGGCTGGACCGTCGGGGACGTGTCGTACTACACCACCGAGATACCCGAGTACATGCTGGTCGAGCTCGTCAAGGGCCTCGGCGCCGGCGTGGTGCACGTGTCGGCCGCGGTGAGCTATACCCTCCTGGTGCTGCTGGCCGGCCTGCTGGCCAAGGGGCGGGCCACCGGGCGCGAGGGCGTACTGCGGGCGCTGATAGCGTCCGGCATCCTGCTCGCCCCGCAGCTCGGCCACGGCGTTCACCTGCTGATCCTGCAGCCGGACCACCTCGGCACCCAGGTCCCGCTGCTGGTCATCTTCATCGTGATCGACCGCGCGCAGTTCTCGCCCGGGGGGACGACCCCCCTGTCCCCCCCGCGCGGGGACGCTGGTACGTCCCCGTCGCCGTCACGGCGATGCTGGCCTGGGTCATCGTCGCCGACCGGGTCGCGGTGCTGGATGCGGCCATCCCGCTGGTTATCGTGTGCGGCCTGCGCGCCTACTGGGCGTGCGCGCACGACGGCCAGCCGCTGGCCTCGCAGCGCTTCGAGCTGTCCCTCGTCGCGGCGGGGATCGTCTCGTTCGGCGCGTCCGAGGTCGCCATCCGCGTGATCGAGCATCTGGGTGGGTACGTCGGGCTCCGGCTGCCCACGCAGCATGCGGCCCTGGCCTCGCTCCCTTCCCACATCAGCCTGAGCCTGGGCGGGATCGTCGTCATGTACGGTGCCGACTTCCTGGGGCTGTCGTCTGGCCTTCCAGTCGCCATTGCCGTGGTGCACCTAGCCGGCCTGGCCCTGGCGCTGTGGGCTTTCTTGCGGGCGTTCCGGCGCTTCTTCTCCGCCGACTTGATCGTCCCGGTGCTGGCCACGGGGATCGTGGTCAACGTAGCCGCCTACGTGGTCAGCGTCGAGCCCGCCACCTGGTTCGACACCAGGGAGATTCTGGCCGTGCTGCCGTTCGGCGCGGTCCTGGCGGGCCGCCTGCTGGCCCAGTCCCTGGACCGGGCATGGCTGCGGCCGGTGCTAGCGGGCGTGCTGGCCTGCTACGCGCTGTCCCTCGGGTACGGAGCCGCGCAGGCCCAGGTCAACGACAGCGAGTACCCGGTCGTCGCCTGGCTCGAGGCGCACCACCTCAGTTACGGGCTCGGCACCTACACCGAGGCGAACCTCATCACGCTCGACAGCGGAGGCCGGGTCGCGGTCAGGACGGCCTCCTGGAACTCCCGTGGCGCCGTCGCTCGCGCCTACGAGTCGGAGGCGTCCTGGTACGATCCGCACTCGAACTACGCCAACTTCGTCGTGATGAACAGTGCCGACAACCCGGGGCGTCCGGGCGTATCCCTCGTCCCCCGCCGCGACTACCTCGCGCTGGCCGGGCCCCCGGCGCACACGTACCACTACGAGACGTTCACGATCCTGGTCTGGAACCACAACCTGCTTGCCGACCTGGGCTCGCGGCCGTCATCCTCGCCGGGCGACATACCGTGACCTCAGCATTAGCCGACATCCGCTGCCGAGGTTCCGTAAACTAGCGCAATGATCAATGGCCACCGGATCGGCGTAGTGCTGCCCGCTTATAATGCGGCAGCCACGCTGGCGCGCACTGTAGCCGAGCTTGACGAATCGGTCATCGACGAGATCGTCCTCGTCGACGACGCGAGCACCGACCAGACGGTCAGCGTGGCGCGTGAGCTCGGCCTGGAGCCGATCCGCCACGAGAAGAACCTGGGCTACGGCGGAAACCAGAAGACCTGCTACCGGCGGGTACTCGAGCTCGGCGCGGACATCATCGTCATGGTGCATCCGGACTACCAGTACTCGCCGCTGCTCGTCCCGGCGATGGCGTCGATGATCGCCTACGGCGAGTACGACCTGGTTCTCGGCTCGCGCATCCTGGCTCAGAACTCGGTCGCCCGCGGCATGCCCCGCTACAAGTACGTCGCCAACCGCTTCCTGACCTTCGTGGAGAACGAATTCCTCCAGCAGAAGCTGTCGGAATACCACACCGGCCTGCGCGCCTTCAGCAGCACGCTGCTCGCCGACCTGCCCTTCGAACGCAACTCCGACGACTTCGTCTTCGACAACCAGATCATCGCGCAGGCCGTTGCCGCCGGCGCGAGGATCGGCGAGGTGTCCTGCCCGACTCGCTACGAGACCGATTCGTCCTCGATCAACCTGCGCCGGAGCATCCGCTACGGCCTCGGCGTGCTGCGCACGTGCGGGCAGTACCGGCTGCACAAGCACGGGCTCCGCGGCTACCCGTATCTCGACTTCGACACCGCCGCGGCAGGTGGCCTGCCCGGGCACGGCCGAACCGGCGGCCGATCCGGCGGCCACGGTCAGCGAGTCGGCTCGCGCCGACAGGTAGCGCCACCCCGGCGCGGCGGGGCCTGCACCGGGCAAGACTGGCCACCGTCCGGGCGGACCGGGCGTAGACTTCGGCTGGCCTGTCATGGCCGCCAGGTAGTCGATCGAGGAACGGCGAATGTCGAAGACATCTGACGCGGATGCCCCGCTGCGCCGGGATACGCGGCCGGACGACCCGGAGCAGGCACCGCAAGTCCGCCCACCGGGCCGTCCTGAGGATAAAGGAACATCAGGGAGGCGTCACTTGAGCGTTGCAAGCCTCGGGCTCGTGCTGTTCGCTGTCGTCACGGCGGCCACCGGACAGGTGATGCTCAAACACGGCATGCAGATCGCTTCGGCCCGCGCCGCCGATTCCGGCGGCTCGCTGGCCCTGCGCGCGGCCACGTCCCCGTGGGTGCTGCTCGGGCTGGTCGTGTTCGGCGTTTCCGCGATCGCCTGGCTGGCGGCGCTGTCCAAGGTGCCGCTGAGCGTGGCCTACCCGTTCAACGCCGTCGGCTATCTCGTCATCCTGCTCGCGAGCATCCTCGTGCTGCACGAGCGGGCCAACGTGCTGACCTGGGTGGGCTCGGTCATGGTGGTATCAGGCCTAGTCCTCGTGGTGCTGACCAAGCCGTAGCGAGAGCCGCGATAAGCTTCCGGACCGTGAAAGCTCTCGTTCTAGCCGGAGGATCGGGTACGCGGCTGCGGCCGATCACTCACACCTCGGCCAAGCAGCTGGTCCCCGTGGCGAACAAGCCGGTGCTGTTCTACGGCCTGGAGGCGATCCGCGAAGCCGGCATCACCGAGGTGGGGATCGTAGTCGGTGATACAGAGCCGGCGATCCGTGCGGCGGTCGGCTCGGGCGAGGCGTTCGGGCTGCGGGTGACCTACATCCGGCAGTCGGCGCCGCTGGGCCTGGCGCACGCGGTCCTGGTGGCCAGGGAGTTCCTCGGGGACGACGACTTCGTGATGTACCTGGGCGACAACTTCATCGTGGGCGGTATCACCGCGCTGGTGGAGGAGTTCCGGGGGTCCCGGCCCGATGCGCATATCATGCTGACCCCGGTGGCGAACCCAAGCCAGTTCGGGGTGGCCGAGCTCGATGGCGAGGGCCAGCTCATCGGGCTGGAGGAGAAGCCGGAGCGGCCCAAGAGCGACCTGGCGCTGGTCGGGGTGTACCTGTTCACGCCCGCGGTACACGAAGCAGTCGATCAGCTGGCCCCGTCAGGGCGCGGCGAGCTGGAGATCACCGAGGCGATTGCGTGGCTCGTGCGCAGCGGCCGCAAGGTCACCTCCACGGTCATCTCGGGGTACTGGAAGGACACCGGCAATGTCGCGGACATGCTCGAGGTCAACCGGATGGTGCTGGAAGGCGCCGAGCGGGCGGTAGCCGGCGAGGTGGACGAGGCGAGCGAGCTGATCGGCCGGGTGGTCATCGAGGCCGGCGCCAGGGTGAGCGGGTCGCGGATCGTCGGACCGGTGATCATCGGCGCCGGCACCGAGGTAACCGGCTCCTACATCGGCCCGTTCACCTCGGTGGCGGCCGACTGCGCGATCGCCGACAGCGAGATTGAGTACTCCATCATCCTGGAACGGACCTCGATCCAGGGCGTACGCCGGATCGAGGCCTCCCTGATCGGGCACGATGTCGAGGTAACCCCCGCCCCCCGGGTGTGCCAGGCGCACCGCCTGGTGCTCGGGGACCACAGCAAGGTCCAGATCAGCTCATAACCGCGGAGGACGCGTGAGAATCCTGGTGACAGGCGGGGCCGGATTCATCGCCTCGCACTACGTGCGCACGATGCTCTCGGGGGGTTACCCGGGCTACGAGGACGCCGCGGTGACCGTCCTGGACAACCTGACCTATGCGGGCAACCTCGCCAACCTGGATCCGGTCTCCGCGAACCCCCGGCTGCGGTTCGTCCGGGGCGACATCGCCGACGCCGCCCTGGTGAGCTCGCTCGTGCCCGGCCACGACGCCGTGGTCAACTTCGCCGCGGAGACGCACGTGGACCGTTCGATCCACGGCGCGGCGCCGTTCGTCGCCACCAACGTGGCCGGGGTGCAGGTGCTGCTGCAGGCGTGCCTGGAGGCCGGGGTCGGGCCGGTGGTGCAGGTCTCCACCGACGAGGTGTACGGGAGCGTGGCATCGGGCTCATGGACCGAGCAGGCGCCGCTGGAGCCGAACTCGCCGTACTCGGCGGCCAAGGCCGGCGGCGACCTGCTGGCCCGGGCCTACGCCCGCACCCACGGGCTGGACGTGCGGATCACGCGTTGCTGCAACAACTACGGCCCCTACCAGTACCCGGAGAAGATCATCCCGCTGTTCGTGACCAACCTGCTCGACGGGCACCAGGTGCCGCTGTACGGTGACGGCGGCAACGTCCGCGGCTGGATCCACGTTGATGACCACTGCCGGGGAATCCAGCTGGTCCTGGAGCGCGGTCAGCCAGGCCAGACGTATCACATCAACGGCGACGCCGAGCTGACCAACCTGGAACTGACCGCCGCCCTCCTTGAGTGCTGCGGCGCGGGATGGGAAATGGTCAGCCGCGTCCCTGACCGCAAGGGACACGACCGACGCTACTCCCTGGACGACAGCGCGCTGCGGGCTCTCGGGTACGCGCCGCGGGTCCCGTTCCGTGTGGGCCTTGAGGCCACGGTCCGCTGGTATGCCGATCACCGCGCCTGGTGGGAGCCGCTCAAGCGGCGCGACGCGGAACCCGCGCCCGCCGCATCCGGGCCAGTCTCGTGACCCGGTGGCTGGTCACCGGGGCCGGCGGCATGCTCGGCACTGACCTGGTCGCTGCCCTGGCCGACCGCGGCGAGCCCGTATCCGGGATGGACCGGGCCAGCCTGGACGTGACCGACGACGACGCGGTGGCCGATGCGATCGCGTCGGCCCGGCCGGATGTGGTGGTCAACTGCGCGGCCTGGACCGCCGTCGACGACGCCGAGGCGTCCGAGGAGCAGGCGCTGGCTGTCAACGCGGGCGGGGCGGCCGTCCTCGCCGCCGCCTGCGCAGGATCAGGTGGATCGGGGACCCGCCTGGTGCAGGTCTCCACCGACTACGTTTTCGCCGGGGATGCCGACCGGCCGTACGCCGAGGACGACGTCCCGGCGCCGCGGACCGCCTACGGGCGTACCAAGCTGGCCGGCGAGCGTGAGGTCCTCAGCCGCCTGCCCGGGTCGGGTTATGTCGTCAGGACAGCGTGGCTGTACGGGGCGCACGGGCCAAACTTCGTCAAGACGATGATCAGGCTCTCCGACCAGCGGCCCACGGTCGACGTGGTTGATGACCAGCACGGCCAGCCCACCTGGACCGCCGACGTGGCCCGGCAGATCATCGCGCTGGTCCACTCGGCGGCCCGACCTGGCGTCTACCACGCCACTAGCGGCGGGCAGACGACCTGGTTCGGGCTGGCCCGCGAGATCTTCGACCTGCTCGGTGCCGATCTGTCCCGGGTGCGGCCCGTACCGAGCAGCGCCTTTCCCCGGCCGGCGCAACGGCCCGCGTACAGCGTGCTGGGTCACGGTGCCTGGTCCGGCCCGGGCATCGCGCCGATCGGCGATTGGCGGGCGGCGCTGCACAGCGCCTTCCCCGGCATCCTGGCCGCGCGGCAAGCCGCTGCGGCCACTGGATAAGAGCGCTTGGATCGAGCCTTCCCGCTGCTTGCGCAGCCGGTCCAGGTAAGCCTCGCACTCCCGGTAATCGGGCAGCAGCCGGGCGGCCCGCGCCTCCGCTAGCGTGGGCGCGGCGGCGTCCTTCGGGGACAGCACGGGTTCGGCATCGGCCGGCCACCGGATGCCGACGGCCGGGTCGAGGGGGTTCACGCCGTGCTCGCGTCCCGGTGCGTACGGCGTGGAGCACAGGTAGATGACGGTCGCCTGATCGCTGAGGGCGGTGAAGGCATGCCCCAGCCCTTCGGAGATGAACAGGGCCTGCCGGCTCTCGTCGTCCAGCCGTACCGCCTCCCAGCGCCCGTAGCTGGGCGAGCCGACCCTGATGTCCACCACCACGTCCAGGATCGCACCCTGAACGCAGCTGACATACTTCGCCTGGCCAGGCGGGACGTCGGAGAAGTGGATGCCGCGGATCACGCCCCGGCGTGATACGGAGCAGTTGGCCTGCGCTATCTCCGGCCAGTACCCGAGGGACTCGGACAGCTCCCCGGCCCGGAACCACTCCAGAAAGTAACCCCGGTCATCCCGGTGCACGCCGGGGGTGAACGTCCAGGCACCGCCGATACTGATCGGCTCCATGTCACTCCTTCTTCTGCTTCGATCGCGGGTCGGCTCTGGGATCTGTGGCCGCACCCTATCGCGGTCAGGAAGTAAGCAGCGCGCCAAGCGGAGCGTCCGGGGCGCCAGTAAGCCCCGTCGCAGCTATGCTTCACCTCGACCGTGCCGAACGCGAGGAGGATGGGTCTGTTGTCGAACCCTAGGTCATCGGCGATCCGTGCCGAGGACGTGCTGGACAGAAGCGGTCCGCCGCGGCGCGCCAATAACACCGTGGCGTATGCGCGGACCCTCGCGCCCCCTGCCGTGGAGTGTGCCTGGTGCGAGCACCGGTTCGACAGCGGCGACGCCCGTCTTACCGGCCGGGTGCAATGTTCCCGCTGCGGCGTGGCCACCACGTCGCCCTGGCCGAGCGATGCGCAGCTGAGCGCGGCCTACGCCGACTGGTACCGCCCGGAGTCGGGCCGGTTCTCCGGCCTGGGCGACAAGGTGCTGAGCCGCACGCGCTCGGCGCTGGCCGATCGGCTGCACAAGATCCTGCCGCCGGGCCCGGTGCTTGACGTCGGCGCGGGCGACGGGACCCTGGTGCGTGCCTTCGTCCGGCACGGGCGTGAAGCGGTCGGTCTCGAGCCGCATGCGTCCGGGCCGCACATCCGCAACGCCGAGGTCGAGGAGGTGGACGGGAACTGGTCGGCGGTCATCTTCTGGCATTCGCTCGAGCACCTCCGCCGCCCGGGCCGGGCGCTGAGCCATGCCGCGTCGTTGCTGTCTGGCGGCGGGACGCTGGTCGTGGCCGTACCCAATGCGGCCAGCCTGCAGGCCCGCTTCTTCGGCGATCGCTGGCTGGCCCTCGACCTGCCGCGCCATCTGGTCCACCTGAACCCTCCAGCCCTGCTGGCCAAGATCGAGTCCCTGGGGCTGCGGGTCGAGCGGGTCAGCTACCTGCGGGGCGGGCAGGTCGTCTTCGGGTGGGTCCACGGCTTCGTGGGCAAGCTCCCCGGGCATCCGGATCTCTACGATGCCATCCGTCGCGGCGAGGCGCGCCAGGACGCCCAGAGCCCGCTCCTGCGCCTGTACGCCCTGGCCGCCGCCGTGGCTGTCCTCCCGCTCGCCCTGGTGGCGACGGCGGTCGAGGTGGCGGCGCGGTCGGGCGGCACCGTCTACATCGAGGCGCGGCGGGAGCCGGGACCGGAACAGGACCCGGTGAGGTGACCAGGGTCGCGCCGGGAGAACCTGCTGCCGATTTCGGGAGCTGGTTAGGGGACCATGGCAGATGTCGGGTTGACCGAGGGCGGCGAGCGGACGGCCGTCGGGCCGGGCAGCACGCCGCCGTCGCGGTTGCCGGAGCGGCTGCGGCGGTTGCCGGAGTGGGCCCGGCGCCACCCGAGGTTGCTGTGGGCGGCGGGCCTGGCCGCGGCCGGGCTGGTGCTGTACTGGTGCTACCTGCGGCAGGCCCAGACCCTGGAGCTGGACGCCGACCCTGCGGCGCAGGCGCTGCAGGCCTGGCAGATGTGGCACGGCAACGTGCTGCTGAGCGGCTGGTGGCTAGGGGACATATCGTTCTACACCGTCGAGCTTCCGCTGAACGTGATCATCGAGATGGTCTACGGGCTGCGGCCAGGCGAGGTGCACATCCTGGCGGCGTTGATCTACACGGCGGTGGTGCTGCTGGGCGCGCTGCTGGCCCGGGGAAACGCCCGCGGCGGCGAGGGCGTCGTGCGGGCCCTGCTCGCCGCGGGCATCATGCTGGCACCCTCGCTGCAGTACGGGACGCGGATCCTGCTGCAAGGACCGAACCACACCGGCACCGTGATTCCCATCCTGGTGATGCTGCTGATACTGGACCGGGCACCGGAGGAGCGGTGGTGGGTGCCGGTGGCGGTGGGCGTGATGCTGGTCTGGGCGCAGGTCAATGACCCGCTCGCCACCTATGCCGCCGCCTTGCCGGTGGGGCTGGCCTGCGGCGTGCGGGCCTGCGCGGAGATCGCCCGGCGGCTGCCGGTGCCCAGGGCCCGGTGGTATGACGCCGCGCTGGCCGTGACGGCGGTGGTCTCCATCGGGGTGGCGCACCTCATACTGTCGGAGATCCACGCGGCAGGCGGCTTCTACATGCCCCCGCCGAGATTCGGTACCGGGTTCGTCCCGGTTACGGCGCTGCCGGCCCAGTCCTGGGTAACCGTGTACTGCGTGCTGATCTTGTTCGGCGCCGACTTCATCGGGCAGCCGATGGGCATCAACGCGATATTCGCGCTGGCGCACCTGGTCGGGGTGGCGCTGGGCTTCTGGGGGCTGTGGATCGGCTTGCGCGGCTTCTTCGGCCGCATCGACCGCGTCACCCAGGTCCTGGTCGCCGGGACGATCATCGTGCTGGCGGCGGGGGCGTTCGGCCCCTACATGATCCCGGTCTCGGGCGCGCATGAGATCGTCACCGTGCTGCCGTTCTGCGCGGTGCTGGCAGGCAGGCTGCTCGGCGGCCGGCTGGTCAAGGCCAGGCTGGAGCCGGTGCTCGCCCTCGGGCTCGTCTGCTACCTGGGGGCGCTGGCCCACAACGACACCCAGCCGGTCCAGGCCCCCTGGCACCAGGACCTCGCGGACTGGCTGGAGGCCCACCACCTGACCTACGGCCTAGCCGGATATTGGGAATCGAACATCACCACGCTCGACAGCGGCGGCCAGGTCAGGCTCGCACCCCTGACAGATAACGGCGCCTCCGCCTATGCTGTATGAGTCGGACTACTCGTGGTACAACCCCGCCGTGTCACAGGCCAACTTCATCGTCACGGTCACCTGGCCGCCCATGGACAAGTCGCCCGTCAAGCCGAGCGTGATACGCGCCCAGTTCGGTCCCCCCGCCCGCACCTACCATTTCAAGGAGTACACGATCACCGTCTACAACTACAACCTGCTGACCCGGCTGAACATACCGGCCATCGGCGGGTTAAAGACCCCGTGATCACGCGGCCTGGCCGGGTGGCCGCGGGTAAAGTTCGGCGAGCCGGGCGAGATTTTTCGTTATCCCGATTTTATCGTTGTGCGGAGCAGGCCGTCGGAGAGGTACACCATCATGGTGCGGGCGAGGACCTGCTGTCGATCTGGGGAGCTGGTTAGGGGACCATGGCAGATGTCGGGTTGACCGAGGGCGGCGAGCGGACGGCCGTCGGGCCGGGCAGCACGCCGCCGTCGCGGTTGCCGGAGCGGCTGCGGCGGTTGCCGGAGTGGGCCCGGCGCCACCCGAGGTTGCTGTGGGCGGCGGGCCTGGCCGCGGCCGGGCTGGTGCTGTACTGGTGCTACCTGCGGCAGGCCCAGACCCTGGAGCTGGACGCCGACCCTGCGGCGCAGGCGCTGCAGGCCTGGCAGATGTGGCACGGCAACGTGCTGCTGAGCGGCTGGTGGCTAGGGGACATATCGTTCTACACCGTCGAGCTTCCGCTGAACGTGATCATCGAGATGGTCTACGGGCTGCGGCCAGGCGAGGTGCACATCCTGGCGGCGTTGATCTACACGGCGGTGGTGCTGCTGGGCGCGCTGCTGGCCCGGGGAAACGCCCGCGGCGGCGAGGGCGTCGTGCGGGCCCTGCTCGCCGCGGGCATCATGCTGGCACCCTCGCTGCAGTACGGGACCCGGATCCTGCTGCAAGGACCGAACCACACCGGCACCGTGATTCCCATCCTGGTGATGCTGCTGATACTGGACCGGGCACCGGAGGAGCGGTGGTGGGTGCCGGTGGCGGTGGGCGTGATGCTGGTCTGGGCGCAGGTCAATGACCCGCTCGCCACCTATGCCGCCGCCTTGCCGGTGGGGCTGGCCTGCGGCGTGCGGGCCTGCGCGGAGATCGCCCGGCGCCAGCGCCCGCCCAGGGCCCGGTGGTATGACGCCTCGCTGGCCGTGACGGCGCTGCTGTCGATCGGGCTGGCGCACCTCATCTTGTCGCAGATCCACAAGGCCGGCGGCTTCTACATCCCCCCGCCGAGATTCGGTACCGGGTTCGTCCCGGTTACGGCGCTGCCGGCCCAGTTCTGGGTGACCATCTACTGCGTGCTGATCTTGTTCGGCGCCGACTTCATCGGGCAGCCGATGGGCATCAACGCGATATTCGCGCTGCTGCACCTGATCGGGGTGGCGCTGGGCTTCTGGGCGCTGTGGATCGGCTTGCGCGGCTTCTTCGGCCGCATCGACCGCGTCACCCAGGTCCTGGTCGCCGGGAACGATCATCGTCCTGGCCGCGGGCGCGTTCGGCCCCTACATGGCCCCGGTCTCGGGCGCGCATGAGATCGTCACCGTGCTGCCGTTCTGCGCGGTGCTGGCCGGCCTGCTGCTCGGCCCCCGGCTGGCCAAGGCCAGGCTGGAGCCGGTGCTCGCCCTCGGGCTCGTCTGCTACCTCGGCGGCGCTGGCCCACAACGATCTCCAGCCCGTCCAGGCCCCCTGGCACCAGGACCTCGCGGACTGGCTGGAGGCCCACCACCTGACCTACGGCCTGGCCGGAGGCGGGGAGTCGAACATCACCACGCTCGACAGCGGCGGCCGGGTCAGGCTGGCACCCGCTGACAGATAACGGCGCCTCCGCCCATGCGTATGAGTCCGATTACTCGTGGTACAACCCTGCCGTATCGCAGGCGAACTTCATCGTCTCGGTTACCTGGCCGCCCGGGGACGTCGCGGACATCAAGCCGAACGTGATACGCGCCCAGTTCGGCCCGCCCGCCCGCACCTACCATTTCAAGGAGTACACGATCACCGTCTACAACTACAACCTGCTGACCCGGCTGAACATACCGGCCATCGGCGGGTTCAAGACTCCCTGATGCACCGACAACCGGTGATGAGCGGGGCTGTCAACGCCGTTGCCTGTCCACCCCACCGAACCACTCCTGGAGGAACCCCGGGCGGGTGCTAGGACCGTGTCCCGTCGATCGTGCCGGTCCCGTCCTGGGCCGCCCGGGTATCCTCGCCGGTCCCGTGCACCCCGTCCGCGTCACCAGTTGGTAGCGATGTACTTGGTCTCGGTGAACTCCAGGAGCCCCTCGTGTGCGCCCTCGCGGCCGATTCCGGACTGCTTCACGCCGCCGAACGGGGCCGCCGGGTCCGACACCAGGCCGCGGTTCAGGCCGACCATGCCAGCCTCCAGCGCCTCACTGACCCGCAGGCCGCGGCTCAGGTCGCGGGTGTAGACGTAAGAGACGAGCCCGAATTCGGTGTCGTTGGCCCAGGCGACCGCATCTGCTTCTGAGGTGAACCTGACCACGGGCGCCACCGGGCCGAAGATCTCCGTCCCGAGGATGCCCGCGCCTGCCGGCACCTGGTCGATCACGGTGGGCTGGTAGAAGTAGCCGCGCCGCTGCGGCACGTGCCCTCCGGTGACCACCTTGCCGCCGTCAGCCGTGGCGGACTCGACCAGTTCGGCGACCTTGGTCCGGGTCGGCTCGTTGACCAGCGGGCCGACGTCTGTGGCCTCGTCCAGGCCGGGACCAACGACCATGCGGTCGAGCCGGGCCGCGAAGGCCCGGCTGAACTCGTCGGCGACGGCCTCGTGGACGTAGAAACGGTTGGCGGCGGTGCAGGCCTCGCCGCCGTTGCGCATCTTGGCGATCAGGGCGCCCTCGACGGCGGCGTCGACGTCCGCGTCCTCGAAGATGATGAACGGCGCGTTGCCGCCTAGCTCCATCGAGCAGTTCACCACGGTATCCGCGGCCTCACGCAGCAGGATCCGGCCTACCTCGGTCGACCCGGTGAAGGACAGCTTACGGACCCGCGGGTCGTTCAGCATGGCCGACACGACCGCACCGGACTTCCGCGAGGGCAGCACGTTGACCACCCCGTCCGGCACGCCGGCCTCGGCCAGCAGCGAGGCGATGGCCAGCGCGGTCAGCGGGGTCTCCGAGGCCGGCTTGAGCACCACCGTGCAGCCGGCCGCCAGCGCCGGGCCGATCTTGCGGGTGGCCATCGCAGCCGGGAAGTTCCACGGCGTGACCAGCACCGACACGCCGACCGGCTGGCGCATGACCAGTATCTTGTTCGCACCGGAAGGCGCCTGCATCAGCACGCCTTCCATCCGGACGGCCTCTTCGGCGTACCAGCGGAAGAACTCGGCCGAGTACGTGGCCTCGGCCCGAGCGTCGCGCAGCGCCTTGCCGTTCTCGGCCGCCATCAGCCGGGCCAGGGACTCGGCGTTGGCGGTCATCAGCTCGAAGGTCCGGCGCAGGCACTCCGCCCGCTGGCGGGGCGGCGTGGCGGCCCAGCCGGCCAGCGCGTCCGCTGCCGCGCCGACCGCGTCCAGCGCGTCCTCGACGGTGCCGTCGGCCACCTCGGCCAGCGCGTCCTCGGTGGCCGGGTCGATGACGGACAGCGTGCCGCCGCCCCGCCCTCCGGTCCACTCCCCGCCGATCAGCAGGCCCGTGGGTACTTCAATGCCGACCAGTTCGGTCAGGTTGGCGCTCACCATTCCTCCAGAGACTTGCGCACGGTCTCGGTGATCCTGTCCGCCGAGGGCAGTACGTAGTCTTCGAGCTTATCTGCGGCCGGCAGCGGGATATGGGGGGTGGTGATGCGGACCGGGGGGCCGGTGAGCGCGCCGTACGCCTCCTCGGCCACGATCGAGACGATCTCCGCGCCCCAGCCGCACAGCCGGGGGTTCTCCTCGACCGTGAACAGCCGGCCGGTGTTGGTCACCTCGGCCAGGATCGTGCGGGTGTCCAGCGGGACCAGCGACCGCACGTCGACCACCGTGACCTCAATACCGTGCTCGGACAGCCGCCCGGCAGCCGCCATGGCCCGCGGCACCATCGCGGCCAGAGCCAGGATGGTCGCGTCCCTGCCCTCGCGCAGCACCTTGGCCCGGCCCAACTCCTCGACTACCTCGATGCCCTCCGGCACGTCGCCCTTGCTCGCGTACAGGCCCTTGTGCTCGAAGAACACGACCGGATCCGGGTCCCGGACGGCCGCGGCGAGCAGCCCGACGACGTTGTGCGGGCTGGACGGCGCGATGACCTTCAGGCCGGGCACGGCCATGGCCCAGTTCTCCACCGACTGGGAGTGCTGGGCCCCGAACCGCACCCCGGCGCCGTTGGCGCACCGGACGACCAGCGGCAGCGTCAGCTGGCCGTCGGACATGTACCTGATCTTGGCCATCTCGTTGGCGATCAGGTCCCAGCAGACCGCGAAGAAATCGCTGAACATGATCTCCGCGATCGGGCGCAGGCCGGTCATCGCGGCGCCCACCGTGGCGCCCAGGATGGCCTGCTCGCTGATCGGGGTGTCGCGGACCCGCCGGGGGCCGAACTCCTCGAGCAGCCCGACCGTGGTCTTGAACACCCCGCCGGCCGCCGCCACGTCCTCGCCGATGAACACGACGTTGGGGTCACGGCGCATCTCCTGCGCGATACCCCGGGCCACTGCTTCGCGGTAGGTGATAACTGCCACCACGCCTCCGTTCGGAATAAAAATTTAAATAATTACGGCGGTCAGGTGATGACGGCGATGACCGTGGCGACCGGGACTGTCTCGCCTTGCTGGACGCGGATCTCGGACAGGACGCCGGTCACGGGGGCGGGTATCTCGGTGTCCACCTTGTCGGTGCCGATCTCGAGCAGCGGCTCGCCCTCGCTCACCGCGTCGCCGACCTGCTTGTACCACTCGTTGACAGTGCCCTCGTCGACCGTCTCCCCCATCCTGGGCATGACAACAAAGAGGGGTCCGGGGGGGCTTCCCCCGGGAGGAGAAGAGGGGGGTCCGGGGGGGCTTCCCCCGGGAGGAGAAGAGGGGGGTCCGGGGGGTCTCCCCCCGGGAGGAGAAGAGGGGGATCCGGGGGGTCTCCCCCCGGGAAAAGCCTCTGCCATCAGTTCCTCCAGGAGTTGCCGCCGTCGGCCCACACGTTGGTGCCCGCCAGCTCCAGCCGGGGCTCGGGCCCGGCCTTGGCCTCCTCGGTGGCGCGGTCCACGGCGTCCTTGGCGGACTTGTCGATCGCGTCCAGGACCGCCTCGTCCACGCCGCGGCCGATGAGGACCTGACGGTAGGCCGGCACCGGATCGCGGGACAGCCACTCCTTGACCTCCTCGTCCGGCCGGTACTTGCCGGGATCGGCGCGGGAGTGACCGCCGTGCCGGTAGGTGAGCGCTTCGATGAGGGCCGGGCCGCCGCCGTCCCGGGCGCGGCCGATCGCGGCCCGGGCCACCTCATAGACCGCCTCCACGTCGTTGCCGTCCACCACCACCGCGTCGAGCCCGTAGGAGGCGGCCCGGTCGGCGGCGGGCCGCGGCACGGCGGTGACCGTCCCGATCGCGGTGTACTCCATGTACTGGTTGTTCTCGCAGATGAAGATCACCGGCAGGTTCCAGACCGCGGCCAGGTTGAGCGCCTCGTGGAAGGCGCCGATGTTGGTCGCCCCGTCACCCAGGAAGCAGACCGTGACCTGCTTGGTGCCGCGGTACTGGGCCGACCAGGCCGAGCCGTTGGCGATGACCAGCTGCGCGCCGATGATCGCGTAGGCGCCGAGGATGCCGTGGGAGACGTCGAGCAGGTGCATCGAGCCGCCCTTGCCGTGCATGAGCCCGTTCTCCCGGCCGAGCAGTTCGGCCATTACCGGGGTCATCGGCGTGCCGCGGGCCAGCACATGGTTGTGGCCGCGGTAGGTGGTGAACACGTAGTCGTCATCGTTCATCGCCTGTGACACGCCCGCCGCGACCGCCTCCTGGCCGGTGCCGAGGTGTGTCGTCCCCTTGACCAGGTTCTGCAGGAACAGGTCGTGCGCGCGCTTCTCGAACAGCCGGATCCGGATCATCGTCCGGTACATCTCGAGCGCGGTGGCCTCAGGTATCTCTGGCAACGGGATCGCCTTCGTCAGTAGGGGTTGGTGACGTAGAGGTCCTGGGCCGGGAACTTGGTCAGGATGTCCACCCCGTTCGGCCCGACCACCACCTCTTCCTCGATCCTGGCCGCCGATTGCCCGTCGGTCGCCGGGCAGTAGGTCTCCAGGGCGAACACCATGCCTTCCTTGATCTCCAGCGGCGCGTCGAGCGAGGTGAGCCGGGAGATGATGGGGCGTTCGTGCAGGGCCAGCCCGAGCCCGTGCCCGAACTCCAGGCCGAAGGCGGTCTTCTCGTCGGCCAGCCCGATCTCCTGCGCCTCCGGCCACAGCCGGGCCACCTGGTCGGTGGACACGCCCGGCTTGATCATGTCGATGGCGACGTCGATCCACTCGCGGGCCCGCTTGTACGCGTCCTTCTGCGGCTCGGTGGCCCAGCCGACCGCAAAGCAGCGGTAGTAGCAGGTCCGGTAGCCGTTGTAGGAGTGCATGATGTCGAAGAACGCCTGCTCACCGGGGCGGATCATGCGGTCGGAGAAGTTGTGCGGGTGCGGGTTGCACCGCTCGCCGGACACCGCGTTGATGCTTTCCACGTCGTCGGAGCCCATCTCGTACAGCCGCTTGTTGGCCAGGGCGACGATCTCATTTTCCCGCACGCCGGGCTTGAGCGCGGCGGCGATGTCCTGGTAAGTACCGTCGACCAGGGCAGCGGCGGTGGACAGCAGGGTGATCTCGTCCCGGGACTTGATCTCCCGGGCGTCCAGCATCACCTGCTGGCCGTCGCGGATCTGAAGCCCTTGTTTCTGCAGCTCGAAGAAGGTGGGGACTTCGGCCCAGTCCACCCCGATGGGTTCGTCTGTGACCCCGGCGGCGTGCAGGCGGTCCTTGATCTCGGCCACCTGCTTCTGGGTGAGCCCGGAGGCGGGCGGGGCGGCGCCGCGCATGGTGGTGAAGGAGGCGATGCAGTTCTCCGGCTTCAGCCACGGGCAGTACATCCGGTGGTGCACCGCGGCCGAGCCGAAGTCCCACAGCACCAGCTCGCCGGTGCGGGTATACAGCGCGTAGCGGCACAGCTTGTCGCGGGTCCACTCGCCGATGGCGACGCCGGTCAGGTACCTGATGTTGTTGTTGTCGAACACCAGCAGCGCGCCCAGCCCGGCGTTTTCCATGGCCTGCCGGGCGCGGTCCAGCCGGTAGGCCCGGAGCCGGCCGAAGTCGAGCCTCTCCTCGAAGTCGACGTTCATCCGGCCGGGGGCGGGGGCAAGGGGAAGGGCGGGTACGGCCATGGGAGCTCCTGTGCTCGTCCGCTGCTCGTGCACTGCGCTTTATGCCTGGGCTTGTGCACCCACTATCCAATGCTGTGTGCAGTGGGACTGTCAAGCTTTGCGGCGGCCCGCGTGCAGTGTAGGTTTACACCATGTCGGCTGGCTTCGATCCGGGGACGGGGCTCGGCCCCCGGCTGCGCCTGGCCCGCGAGGAACGGCAACTGTCGGCGCGTGAGCTGGCGCGCAGGATCGGATGTTCGGCCAGCCTCATCTCGCAGATCGAGCGGGGTGTCTCGGTACCGTCGGTGGGTGTCCTGTACTCGCTGGCCACCGAGCTGGACAGCTCACTGGACCACCTGCTGTTCGGCGCGGACCGGCCGGGCCCGGTTACGGCGCCGGCCAGTGAGCCCGTGGTCACGGCGCCGGCCAGTGAGCCCGTGGTCACAGCGCTGGGCAGTGAGCCCGTGGTCACAGCGCTGGGCAGTGAGCCCGTGGTCACAGCGCTGGGCAGTGAGCCCGTGGTCACGGCGCCGGGCAGTGAGCCCGTGGTTGCGGCGCCGGGCCCGGTTCCCGCTGCGCCCGGCATCGTGCAGCGGGGTGGCTGCCGGAGCATCATCGACCTGGCCAGCGGCGTACGCTGGGAACGGCTCACACCGGGCGCGGACGCCATGACCGACTTCCTCGAGGTGGTCTACTCCCCCGGCGGCCACTCCACCGACGAGCGCCGCCCGCTGCGGCACGACGGGCGCGAGTACGGCCTGATCATCAGCGGCACGCTGCAGGCCAACGTGGGCTTCGAGACCTACGAGCTCGGCCCGGGCGACTCGATCTCCTTCGACTCCTCGACCCCGCACGAGTACCTCAACAAGACCGGCGAGCCCGTCCACGCGATCTGGGTCGTGGTCCACTCCGAGCCCGGCCGGGCCTGATGCCTCGTCGCGGTATTCCTCATCGCGGTCAGGGATCGCTCGCTCGCGGACGGCGGCGCAGTGCGGGGAACAACGGGCCGGGACCCGGGGAGCGCGGGGCGATCCGCGCCTTGCAGTCCACGGCGATCGCCCCGGCCGGACCGACCAGGATCGGATTGAGGTCGAGCTCGGCGAGTTCCGGGATCTCCTCGGCCACCCGGGCGACGGTCTCGATCACCGCCACCAGCGCCTGGCGATCGGCCTTCGGCGCGCCCCGGTATCCGTCCAGCAGCGGAGCGGCCCGCAGCGATGCCACCATGGCGTCGGCCGCGCCGGGCTCGAGCGGCGGGACGGCGAACTCGCGGTCGCGGAGCAGGTCGGTCAGGACCCCGCCGAGGCCGGCCATCACGACCGGCCCGAACTCCGGGTCGGTGGCCAGGCCGACGATCGCCTCGACCCCCGGCGCCGCCATCGGCTGGATCACCGCGCCGCCCATCTGCGCGCCGAGCCGCGCCTGCATCGTCTCGTACGCCGCGCGCACCGCCCCGGAGTCGGCCAGGCCCAGTGCGACGCCGCCGACGTCCGACTTGTGCACCAGGTCACCCGCCCGGGCCTTCAGCGCCACGGGGAACCCGACGGCCTCGGCCACCGCGGCCGCCTCGGCGGCGCTCGCCGCGGGCTTAGCCGGCAGCACGGGCAGGCCGCACGCCGCCAGCAGGCGGGTCGCCTGATCGAGCTCGAGCCAGCCCCCTTCGGGGCTGGTGGCCAGTTTCGCGTCGACGATCTCCCTGATCACCGGATGGTCGGAGGGCTCTTCGGGCGCTGCCGCGGGCAGCAGCGCGCGCCGGCGCCACTGTGCGTAGCCGTAGACGTGGCCGAGGGCTGCGGCAGCCCGCTCCGGGGAGGGGATCTCGGCGGCGTGAGCGTGTCCGCCGGGCCCGCGCGGGGCGGCCGCCTCTACGGAGCAGACGACCACCGGTTTGCCCGCCCGCTGCGCGACGCGCGCAATCGCCTGCCGCGCCGCCGCAGCCGAGATCGCCATGGTCTCGACGACGACGGTGATCACGGCGTCGATCGCGTCGTCGCCCAGGACGATGTCCAGCGCCCGCTCGAGGGTCACCGCGGTCCCGTCCGCGGTGAGGTCCACCGGATTGGCCGTCGCCGCCGCGGCAGCCAGCACCTCGCCCAGCGCCTGCCGCGTCGCCGGCCCGAGCTCCGGGACCGCCAGTCCGCCGCCCTCGCACGCGTCGGCCGTCAGGATCAGCGGGCCGCCGGAGTTCCCGACCAGCGCTACCCGCCGCCCCGCGGGCAGCGGGGAGGCGAGCAGGATGGCCGAGACGTCCAGGAGTTCCTCCAGGCGGTCGACCTTGATCACCCCCGCGCTGCGCAGCAGGGCGGTGACGGTGACCTCCGGGGTCGCCGCGGCCGCGGTGTGCGAGCGGGCGCCCCTGGCCCCGGCCGAGGTCCGGCCCGCCTTCAGTGCCACGATCGGCTTGGCCGCGCCGACCCGCCGGGCGATGCGGGCGAACTTCCGCGGGTTGCCGAGTGACTCCAGATACAGGGCCACCACCGAGGTTCGCTCGTCGGCCTCGAAGAAGCACAGCAGGTCGTTCGGGCTCACATCGAGCTTGTTCCCGACCGATACGAAGGCCGACAGGCCGAGGCCGGCCGTGCGGGTCTGCTCGGTGAGCACGATCCCGACCGCGCCGGACTGCGAGACCAGGGCCAGGTGCCCGGGCCGCGGGTCCAGCGAGGCGAACGTGGCGTTCATCCGCACGGCGGGGTCGGTGTTCATCACACCCAGGCAGTTCGGGCCCACGATCCGCATCCCGTGCCTGCGGGCGACGCTCAGCAGCTCGGTCTCGACCGCGGCACCGGAGCGACCCGTCTCGCCGAAGCCCGCGGTGATGATCGTGACGGCGCGCACGCCGGCCGAGGCGGCCTCCTCGAGCACGCCGGGGACCGCCGCGGCCGGAACCGCGATGACAGCCAGGTCAACCGGTTCGGGTACCGACAGCAGCGCCGGGAACGCGGGCACGCCGCAGACCGCCCGCGCCGCGGGGTTGACCGGGTAGACAGTCCCGGAGAAGTCGCCGATCAGCAGCGACCGGACAACCTGGTGTCCCACGTTCTCCGGGTGGCGCCCCGCCCCCACCACAGCGATCGAGCGCGGCCGCAGGACCGCCGCGACGCTGGCCGCCTCCGCGATCGCCTCCTGCCGGTCACACGAGGCACGGTAGGCCGCCGTCGGCCGCAGGTCGATCTCGACCCGCACCGTCTCCGGGCCCCCCTGCCGGGCGCAGCGCAGGCCGGTGGCCGCGAAGACCTCGAGCAACGCCGTGTTCTGCGCCTTGATCTCGGCGATGAAACGCAGGATTCCTCTGGCCCGCGCATACTCCGACAGGCTCTCGAACAGCAGCGTCGTCACGCCCTGACCCTGGTAGGCGTCGGCATGCATGAAGCTGGCCTCGGCCGCCGTCGCCGGCGCGTCGAGACGGTCATAGCTGGCCAGCCCGACCAACTCGTCCGACACCAGCGCGACGAACGCCATCCGGGTGTCGTAGTCCACCTCGCTGAAGCCGGCCGCCGTCTCCAAGCTGAGGGTCGGTCCGGCCAGCAGGACATGCCGGTGCAGCGTGCCGGGCGACACGGCCCCGTGCAGCCCGACCAGCGCCGGCGCGTCATCCGGCCGGATCGGCCGGACCACGACCGCCGCGCCGTTGCGCAGCAGCCCGTCGAACTCCCACTCCCGGGGATATCCGGTCGGCCCGGCGGCGGCACTCTCGATGGTAGCCATCGTTACCTCCTGCACGGCCCAGGCTGATCGCCTCATCCCGGGATCGCCAGGGCCGGAGGTCCCGGGCCGGCCAGGCGTTCAGCGCGCCCTCGTCAGGGCAGCCGGCGCAGGTGGGCGTCGGCGGGTTCGGCGGCCTGGATGCGGATCCGGCCGTCAACGGCCTGGACGCCGTTGGGGCGGACCACAACGGGCCGCAGATCGAGCTCGGCGATCTGCGGCAGGTCCTCGACCATCCGGGACACCCGCAGCAGCACGTCCCGCAGCGCGGCCAGGTCCGCTGGCCCGTCGCGACCGCGCCCCAGCAGCCGCAGGATGACCGGTACCGAGCGGATCAGGTCGTCGGCGTCGGCGTCGGTCAGCGGGGCGAGCCGGGCGGCGCGGTCAGCCAGCGCATCATAGGCGGCACCGCCGGCCCGAGCAGCACCAGCGGGCCGACTACCTGCTCGTGCAGCACGCTGATCATCACCTCGACGCCGCCGGTGACCACCGGCTGGACGATGACCCCCGCTAGCCGGCTGCCGAAGGCCTCCGTCAGCACGCCGAACCCGCGCCGGACCTCATCTGGGTCGTGCAGTCCGGTCAGCACGTCGCGGGCGTCGCCGGTGTGCAGCAGGCCGGGCACGTCCGCCCGGAGCGCGACGGGACCGGCGAACCGCGCCGCCGCCGCGATCGCGGTCTCCTCGGTTGTGACCCCGATGCTGTCGGCCAGCCGCACGCCGTAGCAGCCGAGCAGCTCGGCGGCAGCGTCCTGGGACAGCCAGCCGCCCCGGGATGGTTCGGCGAGGAAGCCGGCGACCAGCTCCCTGGCCCGGTCCTGGTGCAGGCCATCCAGGTCGGGTACCTGTCCCGGCGGGGACGCCCGCCAGATGCCGTAGCGGGCGGCGTGGCCGAGGGCGAGAGCGGCGGACCTGGGATAGGCGTAGGCCGGAACGGCAGCGGAGTTCGCGTCCGGGGCCGGCAGCAGCCGGACCACTTCGACCTGGTCCATCACCGCGGCGGCGATCGGCACCGGCAGCCGCGCGGCGCCCACCTCGGGAACCAGGTCGCCGCCTGCGGTCGTAGCCGTCAGCGCCAGCACCACGTCGACGCCCGGGTCGGCGCCGACCAGCTCCAGGCTCCGGCGGAAGCTGCCGGGCGTGACGAGCAGGGTGGTATCGACCGGTCCGGCCACCTCGGCATAACCGCCGAGCAGCGCCCGCAGCGCCCGCTGGGTGTCGCCGGTCAGGCCGGCGATCTGCAGGCCCGCGTCGGCGCACGCGTCGGCGGCGAGCACCACGCCGCCACGGGTATTGGACACCACGCCAACCCGGTCTCCTGCGGGCACCTGCTGGACGGCCAGCAGCGTCGCGGTGTCCAGCAGCTCGCCGAGGTCAGCCACGGCGATTATGCCGGCCTGCTCGAACAGGGCCCGCCTGGTGACCAGCGGGGTCGCCGCCCGGGCGGCGCGCGCCCCGGCCAGGCGCTTGCCCGTCGCGGACCGGCCCACGTCCACGGTCAGCACCGGCATGGTGCGGCCCACGCGGCGGGCGGTGCGGGCGAACTTGGGCGGGTTCCCGATCGATTCCAGGTACAGCAGGGCCAGGTTGGTCTGCTCGTCGGTCTCCCACCACTGCAGCATGTCGGTGCCGGACACGTCGTCTTTGTCGCCGAAGGAGACCAGGGAGGAGATCCCCACGCCCAGCCGGGACAGGTGTTCCAGCAGGACGAAGCCGGTGCCGCCGGTGGACTGCAGCGCCAGGCCGGCCACGCCCGCCTTAGGATGGCGGGCCGCGAATGTCGCGTTCAGGCCGATGCTGGGGTTGGCCACGCCGTAGCTGGCCGGCCCGACCATCCGCATGCCATGGCGGCGGCAGATGCCGAACAGTTCCGCGCGGGCCGCGCCGGTGAGTCCGGCCGCGACCACCACCAGGGCCTTGACTCCCCGCCGCCCGCATTCCTCGGCGACACCGAGCACGGCCGGCGCCGGCACGGCGATGACCGCCAGGTCGACGTGGTCGGGCAGGGCGGCCGCGGACGGCAGGCATTCGATGCCGTCCAGTTCGGCCGCGTGCGGGTTGACCGGGTAGACCGCGCCGGCGAAACCGCCGGTGATGATGTTGTGCAGGATGGTGCGCCCGATCGACCCGGGGCGGCGGCTGGCGCCGACAACCGCTACCGAGGCCGGCCTCAGCACGTGCCGCATGCTCGCCACGTCGGCCGACCGCTCCCGCACGGCGACCGTGTCCCGGTAGGTGCCCAGGGCGGCATCTGCCTCGTCGGACGGCAGCGGGAAGGTGATGTCGTATACGCCATCCACCAGCGAGCGCTGCGCCGGGAGCCCGGCGTCGGCGAACACCCGCAGCATGGCCGTGTTCTCGTTCAGCGTCTCCGCAGTGAAGGCACGGAACCCGCGGCCGCGGGCCAGCGAGACCAGGTGCTCCAGCAGCAGCGTGCCGATGCCGTGGCGATGCAGGTCGTCGGCGACCGTGAAGGCGACCTCGGCCGAGCGAGACCCGGCGCCGGCCTGCTCGTAGGTACCGCAGCCGGCCACCTCCCCGTCCAGTACGGCCAGCAGCGCCGCGTGGTCCGGCCCGGGTTCGCGGCATACCCGGCGCGCCTCCTGCTCGGCCACGATCGGGCTCACGCTGAAAAAACGCAGGTAGAGGTTGTCCGAGGAGAGCTTGGCGTGCATGTCCCGCACCGCGGCGAAGTCCGCGGGCCGGGCCGGCCGGATCTCGATCGTGCGGCCGTCGGTCAGCAGCGCGTACGTGCTGTCTTCCGCGTACCCGGTCATCGTCGCATGGTCCCTTCCGTCAGGTACCGCACATGCCATGACAATGCCTCGCCCAGCAGGTGGGGAGTGTGCCTGCCGGGGCCGGTGGCGGTGGCGCGGTCGAGGTAGTCGTGCAGCGCGGCGCGGTAGTCGGGGTGTGCGCAGTGGTCGATAATCTCCCGGGCGCGGCGCCGCGGCGGCAAGCCGCGCAGGTCGGCGACGCCCTGCTCGGTGACGATGACGTGCACGTCGTGCTCGGTGTGATCGACATGGCTGACCATCGGCACGATGCACGAGATCGCCCCGTTCTTGACCGTCGACGGGGACAGGAACATCGCCAGGTAGGCGTTGCGGGTGAAGTCGCCGGACCCGCCGATGCCGTTGCACATGCTCGAGCCCATGACATGGGTGGAGTTGACGTTGCCGTAGATGTCCGCCTCGATCATGCCGTTCATCGCCAGGCAGCCGAGTCGGCGTATCACTTCCGGATGGTTGCTGATCTCCTGCGGGCGCAGGATGATCTTGTCGCGGTAGGCCGCGATGTTCGCGCGCAGATCGGCCAGGCCATCTTCGCTGAGGGAAAAGGCCGTCGCCGAGGCCACGGTCATGGTGCCTGAGCGCAGCATCCGCAGCATGCCGTCCTGGACCACCTCGGTGTAGGCGGTCAGCGGCGCGAACGGGCCGCTGTCGAGCCCGCCAAGCACGGCGTTGGTGACGTTTCCCACGCCGGACTGAATCGGCAGCAGCCCGGCCGGCAGCCGCCCGTACCTGACTTCGTGCGTCAGGAAGTCCAGGACGTGACCGGCGACCAGCTGGGAATCGCCGTCGGCCGGCCGGGACGGCGTGGGGTAATCCGGGTGGTCAGTCGGGACGACCGCGATGATCTTCTCCGGCGGGCAGCGCAGGTAGAGCACGCCAATCCGGTCACCGGCCCGGAGGATCGGGATCGGCGTGCGGTCCGGGGGCAGGGCGGTGCCGTAGTAGATGTCGTGCATGCCGTCCAGTTCGGCGGGCTGCCAGGCGTTCACCTCGAGGATGACCCGGTCGGCCTGGTCGAGCCACGTGTTGTTGTTGCCGACCGAGGAGGAGGGGATGAGCGCGCCGTCCGCGGTCACGCCGGTTACCTCGATCAGCGCGATGTCGAGGTGACCGAAGAAGCCTTCCTCGACCATCTGCGCGACGTGCGACAGGTGCACGTCCAGGTACTCCAGCGTCCCGGCGTTGATCTTGGCGCGGGTCACCGGGTCGGACTGGTAGGGCATGCGCAGGTCGATCCCGTCCACGGCCGCCAGCGCACCGTCCAGCTCAGGTGCGGTGGACGATCCGGTCCAGACGCTGACCGCGAAGCGATCCCCGCGCGCGACCGCAGCTGCGGCGCGGCCGACAAGCGCGGTCGGCACCGCCTTGGGGTGGCCGAATCCGGTAAAGCCGCTCATCCCAACGCGGTCGCCTGGCGTGATGAACGCCGCAGCGTCCTCCGCCGACATCACCTTGGCCGCGACAGCCCGGCACTGGATACGCGGCCCGCCTGCCATCCGCCCTCCCGCCCGCGCCGGGACATCACGGCGGCCCGCCGCCCGCAGCGTCCCTCAGGGCTGGCCGCTCGACGGCCGGCGCCCTCGGTCAGATGACAGAGTACGGCAGCCCACCACGGTGCCCGCCGGGAGCGGAGGGCCCGGATATGCGGGACTTTCGCCTCTTCCGGGACAAGCCCGGGCAACACTGGATGAGCAAAGGCCGAATGCCGTCAGTCCGGCTGTGCCCGATTTGCCGCCTATAGGGGATCGCGGATCGCCACTACCCCAGGAGGGCAGCGGCGATCCGCGATCTGCGGTTACGGGTAGCTGGTGAGGTCGACGGGGGTTCCTGTTCCGGGGTTGTTGGTCGAGGTCACCGGGCCACCTACGCCGTTGATGATCGACTTGTCGCCGCCCGAGCCGCCGAGGTAGACGGCGAGCAGGTCGTGGAACTGGACACCCGGCGTCTTGGGGGCCTGGAAGGCCTCGTCGTCGAACAGCGTCGCCGAGGTCTGGATGAACACGACGTAGCTGCCCATCCCGTAGCCCTGGAAGCTCTTGACGTTGGGGGTGACCAGGAAGGAGGGGTAACCGTCCTGCGTCGGGCTGGCCATCCAGGCGGACTGGCTGGGCGGGTCGTAGGGCAGTTCGTTCTGGAAGAAGATGTCCGTGCCGCCCTGGCCGCTCCAGATCACCTCGTTCTTCTGGTAGTGCTCCACGGCCAGGCCGTAGGCGGTGACGTTGTTTCCGGTGACGGCGACGCCGGTGTCGGCGGTGTTGACCGTCCAGCCCACCGCGTTGCCGTGGTCGGCGCGCCAGGCCCACAGGTCGTCGATGATCGAGTTGCTGGCGTTGTCCAGCAGGCTGACCGTCGCTGAGACGGGCGTGGTTTCGGCGCCGCCGATGCGGAAGAAGACATCCTGAATGAGATCCGGGTCGCTGGCGTTGCCCGGTCCGGGCGTCCCCACCGGCAGGAGGACCGGCGAGTTGACCGGGCCCGCGTCGATGATGAGGCCGGACAGCTTCACCCCGTTGTTAGGAGCAACGACCATGGCGGCGTTACCGTGCTGCGGGACCAGGGTGGCCATGCCCAAGCCCAGCACCACGGTGTCGGGCCGGGTGACCAGGATGGGCTGGTCGAGGTTATAGACGCCGGGGGTGAGGATCAGGTCTCGGCCCAGGGCCAGTGCGACATCGATGGCTAGGACCGACGTATTCGGGCTGGCCACGAAGAACTTCGACAGCGGGATGGAGGTGCCGGCTTCCGTCCCGCTGGCCCAGGCCGGCCCGGACGAATTGTGCTGGACCGCGGGAACGAAGACGTGGTACTTGCCTTGCGAGTCGGTGTAGAGGAACGGCTCTTCCTCGGTCGCGGGGCAGGTGGCGAGCGTGGTGTACGGGTTCGCCCCCGCCACGCCGAACGACTGCGCGGGAGCGCCGGGGTCTCCGCAGAAGACCTGGTTCCAGACTCCGTTGCTCCACCCGTCCAGGTTGCTATTCCTCGTCACCCACTGCTGCTGGGAACCGTTGACGACGGTTGAGCCGGTGAACTGGGAGTCGGCGATGAACCCGCCGCTGGCGTAGCCCGCTGATGATCGGCTTCATGACGCCGCCCTTGCGCGAGCGGGAGGCTGGCTGGTTTCTGGCATGATGGCTTCCTTCCTGTCCGGCCCCCCTTAAGTTGTTCGATGTGATCGTCATTCCCAGGTGATCACTGCGCCCGCGAAATGTATGTAACAACCGGCGAAGAATGCATTCGCGCAGCTCACGGGCTATGCGTCGACGTCGCTCCCTTTCATGATCATTTACCCGGGAAATGGAACCGGGGTTTAACCTAACTGTGCCGCTGTTAACGCGCCATAAACATCATTGCGCCGCCGTCAAAAATCCGTTAACGGGACATGTCGACAATTGTTCACCGCTTACATTGCGCTGCCCCTAAGCAGGTGCAATGGCGTAGCAGATCGCTGCACACGCGCCACTCCCGGCGCATCGGCGTGGGCGGCGGGGTGGGGCTAGGCGGCGGCGTTAGGGGCGTCGGGGTCGGCGTCGGCAGAGGCTGGTTCGCCCGGTGGCGGGTAGGGGGCGGAGGAACGGGTGACGGGGCGGGCGGCGGCCTCGTCGATCCAGCGGGCGATGCGGTCGACCAGTTCCTGGCTGGTGGCGGCCTCGGCGTGGCCCATGCCGGGCAGGAGCCAGAGTTCCTTGGGCTCCCGGGCCGCCATGTACAGTTGCCGCGCGTGCTCGGGCGGGAAATACAGGTCCCGGTCGCCATGCACGATGAGCAGCGGGACCGGCGAGATCTTGGCCGCAGCCTCGGCGGGCGGGACCGGGATCATCTTCCAGCCGCCCGGGCTGACCCGGGTCTTCAGCCAGCGCCTGGTCACGTACCGCCCGGCCCGGCGCTCGACGGCGCGGTGCACCCAGCGCATCCGTTCGGTGCCCCGGTAGTACCAGCGGCCGGGGCCGCTGACCGAGACCACCGCGTCAAGCCCGCCGATCAGGCCGGCGTGCCGCAGCACGATGGACGCGCCCATCGAGAAGCCGACCGCGGCGACCCGCTGGTAGCCGAGCTCGCGCGCAAAGGCGGCGGCCACGTCCAGGTCGTTGATCTCACGGTCACCGAGCGTAGACAGCCCGCCAGACCGGCCGTGGCCGCGGAAGTCGAAGGTCAACACACCGGCCATCTGGTTGAACCGGTTGGCGATACGCCAGACGTTCGGGCGCTGCCAGGACAGCGTGAAGCCGTGCGCGACGACGATCGCGAGGTCCTTCGGGCCGGGCAGGTGGATGGCGTCAATCGGGACGCCGTCCTGCGTGACCAGGGTCGTTGCCGTGACAGCGGGCTTTGTCATGTCTCACTCCGCAAGCCAGATTACCGCCGGGCCGGCTGGGGGTGGGAGCAGCGGGCGGGACTAGCGGGCGGGGCCGCCGAAGGTGAAGGCTACCGGGGTTATTACGGTTGACCTGTTCGGCGTGTTCTAGATAACAAACACATGTTCTATATAGTAGGCTTGTAGTGTGAACCTGACGGAGTGGCACACGCTAAGGGCATCCACGTGACGACCGCGTACCGCTGGTACCGGGAGGGCACGCTGCCCGTGCCGGCGCGTAAGGTCGGGCGGCTGATCCTGGTGTCCCCCGAGACGGCCGTCGTCCTGGCCCCGCAGGGCGGGCTGGCCTGTATGCACGGGTGTCCTCCCATGACCAGAAGGCCGACCGCCAGGTCGCCCGCCTGTCGGGGTGGGCGGCGCAGGCCGGCCTGCCCGTGGGTCCGGGTGCGGGCCGGGGTAGGGTCCGGCATGAACGGCGCCAGGGCCAGGGCGCGGCGGCTGCTGGCCGATCCGGCGGCTGGCGTGATCGTGCTGGAGGAGGGCGAGGTGGCCAGCGACCTGGTAGGGGACATGATCGAGGTGCTGACGTCGTTGTGCGTCCGCCGTTACGGGCGTGGGCTGGCGCGGGACCGGGCGCTGGAGGCCGTCGGGTGCGCCCGGCGGCACATCGGCCCGCGGGCCGTGCTGACGGCAGGGCGCGTCTGGTGCGGGGGTGCCGGGTGAGCGGGCTGCGGCCCATCGCCGCGGCGTTCGTGGCGGCCGTCCCGGCCGGGGCTCGGGTCCGGGCCCGGCTCCGCGTGTCTGCGCAGGACCAGGCGGTGCTGTGGGCGGCGGGCAGGCACCTGGGGTCGCTGGCCGGGCGGGATCTGGCCGCCCGGTGCGCGGAGGGGCGGCTGGACGCGACGGGCAGGGCCGGATCGCGTGCCCGGCGGAAGAAGGCGCTGACGGCGCAGTCATCGTCGCGGTGGGCCGGGGCGATCACCCGCACCAGCGAGGACCAGGTCCGGCTCGCCGGGCAGAACCTGCGCGCCGAGAGGAACACCCTGCAGGCCCGCATCCGCAGGATCGAGGCACGGCTGCCGGTCCCGGCTGGCGTGAAGCCAGGCCGGGTGCGCGGGTACGCCACCCCGGCTGAGCGGCACGCCAAGGCGATTCGCCTGCAGGCGCTGCGGGCCAGGCTCGCCCGGGTAGACCGGCGGCTTGAGGCGGGAACGGTGTCGGTGGTGCGGGGCGGCAAGGCGCTGCTGCGCAAGCGCAGCAGCCTCACCGAAGCCGACATGGCCGAGGCCTGGTGGCGGCGCGAGTCGGAGTCGGCCCGGCTGTTCCTGACCGCCGACGGAGAGAAAGACAAGGCGTGGGGCAACGAGACGATCCGCTGGGACCCCGGCGAGGGCTGGCTGGAGATCAAGCTGCCCGTCCCGCTGGCCCATCTGGCGAACCGGCCGCACGGCCGGTACCGGCTGTCGGCCCCGGTCCGGTTCTGCTACCGGGGCGATGAGGTCGCCGCCCAGGCCGCTTCCGGCGCGATCCGCTACGACATCAGCTGTGACCCGGTACGCGGCCGGTGGTACATCGACGCGTCGTGGAGGCCCGCGCCCGCACCCTCGGCACCGCTGGACCGGCTGCGGCAGCACCCGGTGCTGGCGGTCGACCTGAACCACGGTCACCTCGCCGCCTGGGCAATCACCCCGGACGGGAACCCGGCCGGGCCGCCCGTGACGATCCCGATCGACCTGGCCGGGCTGCCGTCCGCCACCCGCGACGGGCGGCTCCGCGCCGCCATCAGCTCCCTGACCCGGCTCGCCCGCCAGTTCGGCTGCCGGGCGGTCGTGATCGAGGACCTGGACTTCGCTGATGCCCGCGAGCAGGGCCGGGAGCGGGCAGGCGGCCGACCGTCCCGCGGCCGGCGCGGCCGGAGCTATCGTGCGCTGGTCTCCGGCCTCCCGACCGCGCGATTCCGGGACCGCCTGGTCCAGATGACCTCCAACGCCGGGCTGGCAGTGATCGTCGTCGACCCCGCCTACACCTCCCGCTGGGGCCGCGAGCACTGGCTGTCCCCTTTGCAAGACCAGTCTTACCCGGTCCCTGCCAGCGGCCACCATGCGGCCGCCGTGGTGATCGGCAGGCGTGCGCTCGGCCACCGGGCGCGGCGAAGGGCAGGTGTGACCGGCGGCGGCCAGCGGACCAGCCGCCGGAGAGCTACCCCCCGAGCGCCCGTGGCCAGGCAAACGATCAGGAACGGCAGGCCCCGCCAGACCCAGCGGCAGCCACCCCGGTGGCCGAAGACCGCGACAGCCGACCGGACCCGCCCGCCCGACCAGGCGACCCAGGACCGTTCGGGGCCGCCGGCGACACAGGACAATGCCCTGCCCGCTCAGTAGGAACGGTAGCCCTCGAACGAAGGAGCAGCATGTCCGTGCTGAAGGCCCTGACCGATGCCGTCCGCGACGGCTCGGTGGAGGTGATCGACCTCACCGCACCCCTGTCGGCGAGCACCCCGATCATCCAGCTGCCTGAGCCGTTCGGTAACACGGCCAGGTTCGCGCTGACCGAGATCAGCCGCTACGACGAGCGCGGACCCGCTTGGTACTGGAACGACATCATGACCGGCGAACACACCGGCACCCATTTCGATGCTCCGGTGCACTGGCTGACCGGCAAGGACCGCGAGGATGTGGCCCAGGTCCCGGTACCGCGGCTGATCGCCCCGGCGGTGGTGCTCGACTTCAGCGCCGAGGCGGCCGCTGACCCGGACTTCCTGCTGGAGATTGACCACGTCAAGCGGTGGGAGGCCGACCACGGCCCGCTGCCCGAGGGCGGATGGCTGCTGTACCGGACCGGCTGGGACACCCGCTCCAACGACCAGGCCGAATTCCTCAACGCCAACGAGACCGGCCCGCACACGCCGGGAATCAGCGTGTCCTGCGCCTCCTGGCTGGCCGAGGAGGCGCCGATCATGGGGCTCGGGACCGAGACCGTGGGCACCGACGCCGGAGCCGCGCACTCCTTCGATCCGCCCTTCCCCTGCCATTCGGCTCTGCTCGGGGCGGGCAAGTACGGCCTGACCCAGCTGCAGAACCTGGCCCAGCTGCCCGCCACCGGCGCGGTGGTGCTGACCGGCCCGCTGCCCATCGTCGGCGGTTCTGGATCCCCGTGCCGCGCGCTGGCCCTGGTCGAGCGCGGCCGGTCCTAGGGGCGGGGCATGCGCGTCGCGGACGCCGTCGGGCAGGGGCTGGCCAAGCTCGGCGCCGAGGTCGTATTCGGAGTGGTCGGCAGCGGCAACTTCCACATCACCAACGCGCTGATCGCAGGCGGGTCGCGGTTCGTGGCGGCCCGCCATGAGGGCGGCGCGACGGTCATGGCCGACGCCTGGGCCCGGACCACCGGCCGGCCGGGCCTGGTGTCAGTGCATCAGGGCCCGGGCCTGACCAATGCGATGACCGGCATCGCCGAAGCGGCCAAGAGCCGCACGCCGCTGGTGGTACTGGCCGCGGAGGCGCCGGAGATCAGGTCCAACTTCCACGTGGACGTGGCCGGGCTGGCGGCCGCGGTCGGGGCGGTGCCGGCCCGGCTGCACTCCCCCGGGTCGGCGCTGGCCGACGCGCACCGCGCCTACCAGACCGCGCTCGGCCGCCGGACCGTGATCCTGGCCCTGCCGCTTGACGTGCAGGCCGCGGAGTGGGCCCCCGGACCGGTCCAGGCGGCACCACGGACCTATCCGCCCGCCCCGGCCGCCGACGCGGTGACCGCGGTGGCGGCCGTGCTGCGCGGCGCCAGCCGGCCGGTGTTCGTCGCGGGCCGCGGCGCCCGCGGGGCGGGCCCGCGCCCTTCCGCGCGGGCCGAACTCGAGCGGCTCGCCGATGCCTGCGGAGCGCTGCTGGCCACCTCGGCCGTGGCCAAGGGGTTGTTCCGCGGGAACCCCTGGGACCTGGACGTGAGCGGCGGGTTCGCCTCACCGCTGGCGGCCGAGCTGATCTCCGGCGCCGACGTGATCGTCGGCTGGGGCTGCTCGCTCAACATGTGGACGATGCGGCACGGCAAGCTGATCGGGACGGGAACCACCCTGATCCAGGTCGACGACGACGCCAGCGCCCTCGGCGCGCACCGCGCGGTGCACCTCGGCGTGCTCGGCGACGTGACCGAGACCGCGCGGGCGGTCGCGGACGCACTCGGTGCCGCCCGGGCGGACGGTTACCGGTCGCCGGAACTGCGGGAACGGATCGCACGGGAGGTGCACTGGCGGGACGTCCCGTTCACCGACGAGAGCGACGGGCAGCGGATCGATCCGCGCGCGCTGTCCGCTGCGCTTGATGACATGCTGCCTGCGGAACGGACCGTGGCGGTCGACTCCGGCAACTTCATGGGCTACCCGAGCATGTACCTGTCCGTGCCTGACGAGGCGGGCTTCTGCTTCACCCAGGCGTTCCAGTCGATCGGGCTCGGCCTGGCCACCGCCATCGGGGCCGCGGTGGCGCGGCCGGACCGGCTGACCGTCGCCGCGCTCGGCGACGGCGGCGCGCTGATGGCGACCAGCGAGCTGGAAACCGTGGTGCGGCTGCGGATCCCGATGGTCGTGGTGGTCTACGACGACGAGGCGTACGGCGCGGAAGTGCACCACTTCGGGCCCGAGGGCGATTCGCTGCAGACGGTCAGGTTCCCGCCCGCCGACATCGCCGCCATCGGCCGCGGATACGGCTTCGAGGGCGTCACCGTCCGGGCGGCCGGGGACCTCGCCGCGGTCAGGAACTGGCTGGGCGGACCGCGGGCACGCCCGCTGCTCATCGACGCCAAGGTCACCTCGGCGCGCGGGTCCTGGTGGCTGGAGGAGGCGTTCCGCGGCCACTGACCGGCGCGCGTGCTGGCCGGCCGAGCGGTTACCGTGACTGGAAGCAGCCTGACCTGGACCGAGGGGAACCGCGCCCATGAGCGACTATCCGGCGATACTCACCGCGACCAACCATGTCGAGCCGGTGCCGCGCCGCATCCGGGCCTACGCCGGGGGCGAGAAGGTGCTGGACACGACCCGGGCCCGCTACGTCTGGGAATGGCCGAACTACCCGCAGTACTACATCCCGCTGGCCGACGTGCGCGCCGACCTGCTCGACCCGGAGGGGCACACCCAGCAGACGGCCCGCGGCGTGGTGGAGGTGCATGCGCTGCGGGCCGGGAAGGTGCACCGGCCGCGGGCGGCCAAGGTGCTGGCCGAATCCAGCGTGGCCGGACTGAGCGGCACGGTCCGTTTCGGCTGGGCCGCGATGGACGCGTGGTTCGAGGAGGACGAGCAGGTATTCGTCCATCCGCGCAGCCCGTACACCCGGGTCGACGCGCTGCGCTCGAACCGGCCGGTGCACGTCGAGCTGGAGGGTGTGGTGCTGGCCGACGCGGGCTCGTCGGTGATGGTGTTCGAGACCGGCCTGCCGACCCGCTACTACCTGAGCCGGACCGATGTCGACTTCGAGCACCTCGTCCCGAGCGACACGGTGACCGCGTGCCCGTACAAGGGCGTCACCAGCGGCTACTGGTCGTTCCAGGCGGACGGTGCGGTGCATGCCGACCTGGCCTGGGCCTATGACTTCCCCACCAGGCAGCTGCTGCCCATCGCGGGAATGATTGCGTTCTACAACGAGAAGGCCGACATCAGCCTGGACGGCCAGCGGCTGGCCCGGCCGACGACGCATTTTTCCTAGCCCGGCTAGACCCGGAGGCGCATCCGGGCACCGCAGCGGTGCCCGGATGCGCCCCTGGTTACGCTACGGCCGCACGTAGCGCAGGCTCGGAGGGCCGCTAGGAATCGTCCTTCCGCGCGGTCGACGCCCTCTCGGGCAGCTTGCCGTCGGCGGCGGAAAGCTCGTCCGCGGCCGAGGTGGCCCCCACGCTGACCAGCTCGTCGGACGGGTACGCCTCTTCGCCGTGCACCGCCACGTCGCCGATCTCCAGGACCTCATCGGGCAGCCGGAGCTTCATCCTGAGCACGTACTTGATGAACATCAGGATGAGGAACGTGACGGCCGCGTCCCAGACGATGATGGTGAGCGCCGCGCCGGCCTGCACGAGCAGCTGATGCGCCTTGCCGTAGAACAGGCCCGTACCCGAGATCGAGGGATTCTTGCCGATGCCGAGGTACACGATCATCCTCGGGTCGGCCAGCAGGCCGACCAGCAGGCCGCCGCACAGGCCGGCGATGCCGTGCGTGTACACCACGCCGAGTGCGTCATCGACCTTCTTGAACGGCCAGACGTACTTCGGCAGGGTGTACCAGGCCACCCAGACGATCGAGGAGCAGACCAGGCCGATGATGATCGCGCCGAAGCCGTTCACGTAGCCGGCCGCCGGGGTGATGCCGACCAGGCCGCAGATCATGCCGTTCAGGCCGCCCAGGAACGTGGGCTTCTTCTCCGAGCTAAACGCCATGTCCATGAAGATCCAGGTCATCATGGCCACCGCGGTCGCGAGGTTGGTGTTGACGACCGCGGCGGCGGCGTCCGCGCCGGCGAAGTACGGGTCACCGCCGTTGAAGCCGTTCCAGCCCAGCCACAGGATGCCAGCGCCGACCGCGACGAACACGAGGTTGTTCGGGATGGCGCGCTCGCGGTCGCGCTTGAGCCTCGGGCCGACCACCGCCGCGGCGACGAAGCCCGACACGCCCGCGGCCAGGTGGATGACGTAGCCGCCGGAGAAGTCCAGTGCGCCCTTGGCCGCCCAGAAGCCGCCGCCCCACAGCAGGAACGCGTTCACCGCGTAGGCGAACGTGATCCACAGCGGCACGAAGATCATCCACACCTTGAAGCTGATCCGGCCGAGGACGCTGCCGATGAACAGGATCGGGGTGATGGCCGCGAACACGAACTGGAAGTAGATCACCGAGGCCTGCGGCAAGTGCCAGCTCGGTACCCCGGCGTTCACCAGCGGGATGCTCGTCTGGCCCTGCAGGGCGTTGGACCCGAGCACCGCCCGCGGGTCACCGAGGAAACCCCCATGTGCACCGAGGAACGTGTTGACCAGCGGTGTGCCGAAGCCCATCTTGTACGCCCACAGGACCCAGGTGATCAAGACCAGGCAGAAGGTGCTGAACACCATCATGATGGTGTTCATCACCCACTTCTTCTGGACGAGGCCGCCGTAGAGCACCGCCAGGGCCGGGATCGACATCAACCCGACGAACGTGGCAGCTGTCATCTGCCAGGAGTTATCCCCGGCATTCAGCCAGCTAGGATATGGAACCACTACGCCTCCAGGGGCTATCGGGGCCTTCTGGGGGCCAACCTGTGCGCTGGCTCTACCCCGGCCGCTCCGTATTCCTGCAAGGAATGTGTCCCATGCGAGAGTTTCGGACGTATTACTCGGTTGTTACGCGGCCGGTAACGAGTGCGGCCGACGTTACTTTGTTGTGTCGTAGCTGATCGCCTGGTCGGGCGGCCGGCACAGCGCTGGAGCCCGGCGGCGCCCGCCGGCCCGGGCCTCCGGCCGTGTCACGTTCCCGTAACACTCGCCGTGAAGGCACTTGAGATAAATCGTCCGATAGACGTACGCTGCTGGCATACAGCGCCGGTAAGCGCTTACCGGACGCGGAGATCGGGTGCCGTCAGTGGCGGCGCCTTTCTTCGGGCGATATCGGTAAGCGCTTACCGGCGCAGGTGAGGAGATGCGGTGACGGCGGACGAGGACGCGGCGGGCGACGTGGCCGGCACGGGCGCGGCAGCCGATGCGGCGGGCGACGTGGCCGGCACGGGCGCGGCAGCCGATGCGGCGGGCGACGTGGCCAGCACGGGCGCGGCAGGCGGCTCGGCCAGCACGAGCGACGGCGGCAGCGCGGTCTCCGGGATGGGGAGCCTGGCCGGGGATCCGACGGCGCCGCCGACGATTTACGACGTGGCGCGGGCGGCCGGGGTGTCCATCGCCTCGGTGTCGCGCGTGCTGAACGGGCAGCGGAACCCGCGGCAGGACACCAGGGTCCGGGTGCTGGCCGCAGTGGCCGACCTGGGCTTCGTGCCGGACGGGGCGGCGCGGGCGCTGAGCGCCCGCCTGAAGGAGGTCGTGGGCGTGATCGTGCGCCGGCCATGGCCGGCCGCGGATCGGGACGAGGACTTGTTCGCGGACGAGGCCGAGAGCCTGCAGTACCCGGACCTGATCAACCGCGGTATCGAGACGGCGGCCCAGCGCCGCGGCTTCGACCTGCTGATCCGGTCGGTCGGCATCACCGAGCACGACGCGGGCGGCCGGACGCTGGCGCTGGCCCGCAAGAGCGACGGCCTGATCCTGCACGACCGGGTGCTGGAGCCGGACCAGATGGACCGGCTGTCCCGGCAGCTGCCCATCGTCACGCTGGCCGGGTACGCGACCCCGACCACGGCGAACGTCCACGGCGACAACAAGGCGGGCATGCGCGCGCTGGCCCGGCACTTGCTGCGCGACCACGGCTACCGCTCCCTGGGCTACCTGGGCGGCTACGCCGACAGCCCGGACAGCATCGAGCGGCGGGAGGTCCTCGAGACCGAGACCGCCGCGGCCGGGGCGACCCTGGAGTGCGGGCCGGAATGGCAGGGCTACTACTTCGCCTCGGGCGGCGCCCAGGTCATCAATCAGCTGCTCGAGACGGGCCGTGCGCTGCCGCGCGCGATCGTGTGCGCGAACGACCAGACCGCCTTCGGTGTCATGTCCGCGCTGCGCAAGCACGGTCTCAGCGTCCCCGGGCAGGTGGCGGTGACCGGCTTTGACGACATCCCGCTGGCCCGCCACCTGCGTACCAGCCTCACCACCGTCCGCCAGCCGATCAAGCAGATGGGGACGACCGCGTTCGACGTGCTGTATTCGATGCTCAACCACGAGCACCTGCCGGTCCGCGACATCGTGCTGCCCACCGAGCTCATCCGCCGGGAGAGCTGCGGCTGCCCGGCCCCGGCCGACCGGGCCGATATCGGCTGGTACCGGGAGATTTGAGGAGTCGGCTATGCGCATGATCTCCCGCAGGATCGCGTTCTACCTGGTCACCGCCGTGGTCGCGATCACGGTGAACTTCTTCATCCCGCGGCTGATGCCGGGCAACCCGGCGCTGGCGGTGCTGGGCCGGGTCCAGGGTCAGGAGTCCAAGCAGGCCATCGCCGCCCTCGAGCTGCAGTACGGGGTGCAAACCAAGACCGGGCTGTGGGGCCAGTACGTGCAGTACTGGAGCCACCTGCTGCACGGGAACCTGGGCACCTCGCTGAACTTCTACCCGGCCTCGGTCGGCGGCCTGATCCGGGCCGCGCTGCCCTGGACCATCGCCCTGGTCGGCGTCGCCACGGTGATCAGCTTCGTGCTCGGCACGCTGCTCGGCGTGGCTGCCGCCTGGAAGAGGGGCAGCTGGCTGGACGGGCTGCTGCCGGCCATGACGTTCTTCCAGGCCGCGCCGTACTTCTTCGTCGCGATCCTGGCCGTCGCGCTGTTCGCGACCAAACTGGGCTGGTTCCCGCCGAACTCGGGCTACGACACCACCACGCTGAACCCGGGCTTCAACTGGCCGTTCATCTCGAACGTGATTGACCACGCCGTGCTGCCAGCCGTGACCATCGTGCTGGCCTCCATCGCCGGCTGGATCATCGGGATGCGCAACATGATGATCACCACGATGGACGAGGACTACGTGCTGCTCGCGCAGGCCAAGGGCCTGCCGTCGGGGCGGGTGATCAGCTACGCGGCCCGGAACGCGCTGTTGCCCAGCGTGGCCGGCTTCTCACTGGCCATCGGGTTCATCGTCTCGGGCGCACTGCTCACCGAGATCGTCTTCTCCTATCCGGGGGTGGGATACCTGCTGTTCACCGCGATCGGCAGCGACGACTACCCGCTGCTGCAGGGGATCTTCCTGATCATCACGCTGGCGGTGCTGCTGGCCAACCTGGCCGCCGACTTCGTCTACGCGTTCCTCGACCCGCGGACCCGGCAGGAGGCCTGACATGACCCGATTGCTCCGGTCACCGAAGATCGTGGTCGGGATGTGCCTGTCGGTGGTGTTCCTGCTCCTGGCCATAGTCGGCCCGCTGGTCGCGCCATACAACCCGAGCACCAGCGTGTCGACCACCAACGGCACGCCGATGCCGCCCTCGGCGGCGCACCTGCTCGGTACCACCCAGGTGCAGCAGGATGTCCTGTCCCAGCTGCTGGTGGGCGGGCGCAGCACCATCCTGGTCTCGCTCATCGCCGGCGTGGCGGCCACCGCGCTGGCCGTGCTGTTCGGCTTGTCGGCCGGGTACTTCGGCGGCTGGGGCGACGACCTGCTGTCCATGCTGGCCAACATCTTCCTGGTACTGCCGGCGCTGCCGCTGCTCATCGTCATCTTCGGGTTCCTGGGCAAGGGCGCGAGCCCCAACGACGCGGTGATCGGGGTCATCATCGCGATCACCGGCTGGGCGTTCGGCGCCCGGCAACTGCGGGCCCAGACCCTGTCCATGCGCAGCAGGGATTTCGTCGACTCGGCCAGGATCATCGGCGAGAAGAGCTGGCGGATCATGGCGTTCGAGATCTTGCCCAACCTGATCCCGGTGGTGGCCACCTCGTTCCTGTTCACTGTCATCTACGGGGTCGGGACCTACACGGCGCTGTCCTTCCTCGGCGTCCTCAGCACGTCCCACTGGAGCTGGGGGACGATGCTCTACTGGGCGCAGAGCGCGCAGGCGGCTCAGCAGGTGCACCTGGAATGGTGGTGGTTCCTGCCGCCGGGGCTGGCCGTCGGGTTGTTCGGCACCGGGCTGGCGCTGCTGAACTTCGGAATCGACGAGTTCGTCAACCCGCGGCTGCGGGCCGGCGGAGCCGACGGGATCTCCGGCCGCCGCGCGCGCCGGGCCGGGCTGCCCCGGCGGCCTGAGCTGGGCCTGACGCCCGTCCTGAGGGCTTCGGAGAAGGCATCATGAGCTCGCCCGACGTCCTCATCGAGGTCCGCGGCCTGTGTGTGGACTACGGGTTCGGCGGCGGCGCGGTACACGCCGTGGTGGACGCCGACCTGGATCTGCGCCGCGGCGAGGTGCTCGGCCTGGCCGGGGAGAGCGGCAGCGGCAAGTCCACCTTGGCCTACGCGATCACCCGGCTGCTGCGGCCGCCGGGCGTCATCACCGCGGGCTCGGCGCGCTTCGCGGCGTCAGTCAACACCGGGTCGGTCAACCTGCTCACCGCCGGCCAGCGCGAGCTGCGCGGGCTGCGCTGGAACGAGATCGCGGTGGTGCTGCAGAGCTCGATGAACGCGCTGAACCCGGTGCTGTCGATCGGCAATCGCGGTAGGGACCGCCCTTGCGGGCGGCCCCCCGCGCAGATCCCAGCGTGCGGGATTACCGCACTGGGCTCCTGCTATGAGTATCTGGCGGCGAACCGCTGTTCGGGAAACGGGTGCTTAGTCACAGGTCTGGGTATCCAGCGCCTGGCCAGACGGCCCATCCGCTCCCAGGTGAGCCGGGTTTTCTGGCTGCGCCGCCGAAGCGACGTGTACCAGTACCTGACTGCCTGTTCCCGGAACGCTCGTACCGCCTTGCCGTTGCCGGGCACGGCGTAATAATTCATGTGCCCGTTAATGACGCTGGCCAGCCATATGCCCTGGTCGGGCACGGGGTCGTGCCGGCGGCGCAGCAGCCCGGCCTTGAGCTTGGCCAGCTTCGCCGTCAGCCGTTTCCTGTCGGTGATCCGCCGGACCCAGAACTGCCCGCGCTTGTTGATCGCGCAGATGTGCGTGAACCCCAGGAAACTGAACGTCTCCGGTTTCCCCGCACCCCGGGCTTTTCGTCTCGGGATGGCGAACCGCCCGAACTCGATCAGCCGGGTCTTGCCCGGGTGCAGCTCCAGGCTGAACTTCGCGAACCTCTCGCGCAGCGCCGCCAGGAACCGCTCGGCGTCGTCCTGGTACTGGAACCCGGCGACGAAGTCGTCAGCGAAGCGGACAATGATCACATCGCCGCGCGCCTCATGGTTCCGCCACCACACGGCCCACAGGTCCAGGACGTGGTGCAGGTACACGTTGGCGAGCAACGGCGAAACCGGTGCCCCCTGCGGCGTTCCCTGCTCCATCTCCGACAGCTTCCCGTCTTCGATGACCCCTGCGGCCATCCACTTGCCGATCAGCCGCAGGACCCTTTCATCCGCGATCCGGTGCCGGAGAAACTTCTCAAGCCAGCTTCGGTCAAGCGACCCGAAGAAGTCGCGGATATCCGCGTCCAGCACCCAGCTCACCTTCGTTCCCTGAATCCCGGCCGTCAGCGCGTCCAGCGCACGATGCGGGCCGCGGCCCGGCCGGAACCCGTAGGAGAAGCCCAGGAAATCCGCCTCGAACACGGCATTGAGCACCTCCACCACAGCGCGCTGGACGATCTTGTCCTCCAGCGACGCCACCCCCAGCGGGCGCATCCGCCCGTCCGGTTTCGGTATCAGCACCCGCCGCACCGGCTTGGCCCGGTACTTCCCCGACTGCACCCGCCCGTGCAGATCCTCCAGGTTAGCCCGCAGGTCCTGCTCGTACTGCCACCACGTCAGCCCGTCCGCGCCCGGCGCCGCGTCCCTTTTCAGTTCCGTGAACACCTTCCACAGCCGTTCCAGCGTGATGTGGTGCAGCAACGCGGTGAACCGCGCATCCTTCTCCCGTACAGCAACTTCCCGCACACGATCCAGCCCACTTGACACGCCTGGCCCGGCTCCGCGTCCGGGACGTGTTTCGCTGTCCGTGTTCCTCACGCTCACTCTCCTTTCCTCCACCGCCTCCGCAGGCCACGGCCGTAGCCGCGCCCTTGTTCGGCGGGATCACAGGTACTACGAGGTGATCTGACTGCCCGCGCCGTGCATCCTGGGATTACCGCCTTGGCGTTCCCCAGGCGGCCCGCCCGCAGACCACGCGGACGGGCAGCAACGGGCCCTCCCGGTTCTCGTGCACGAAGGTTCCGCACATGCCCTGGTTCTCTGACCGCGCGGGGTCCCCCGGCAGCTCGCGCTAACGCTGCCAGGGATGTCGCCTTCCGCATTCTGAGACAACGTCGGCACCCCGGACTTGGAATTTCGCGGCTCAATAGCCCGGCCTGCGCGTACCCCTGCCAACGCTTCACCCCTGCCCTCACGGACAACGGCGCATGACTCGGGGCCGTCGCGGGTCGCTAGCCCTTCAACGTAGAGCTCTCACATCTCCTCCTTCGTGCCGGTTCATCCCGGCGCTCCCCAGTTCTCCGACGTGCTGAAGGCGCACCGGCCGGGCATGAGCCGCGCCGACCGGCGGGCCAGGTCGGCTGAGCTGCTCGAGATGGTGGGTATCCCCGCCGACCGACTGGGCAGCTACCCGCACGAGCTCTCGGGCGGGATGCGGCAGCGGGTGATGATCGCCACCGCGCTCGCGTTGGACCCGTCGGTGGTGATCCTGGACGAGCCCACGACCGCACTGGACGTGGTGACCCAGCGCGAGATCCTCGAGGAGCTCACGTTGCTCCGCAACCGGCTGGACTTCGCCGTGCTGTTCATCTCCCACGACCTGTCGCTGCTGGTCGAGATCGCCGATTCGATCGCGGTCATGTACGCGGGCCGGCTGGTGGAACGGGCCGGCGCCAACGCGATCTTCCGCGCGCCGCGGCACCCGTACTCACTCGGCCTGCTGAGCTCCTTCCCGGCCTTGCACGGGCCGCGCCTGGCCATGGAAGGCATTCCCGGGTCACCCCCTGACCTGCGGAACATGCCGGCCGGTTGCCCCTTCCACCCGCGCTGCGGGTATGCGTTCGACCGGTGCCGCAGTGACCCGCCGCCGCTGCTGGACCTGGACGCGGACACCCGGGCGGCCGCGTGCTGGCTGCAGGACGGCCTCGGGGCCGTGCCCGCCGAGCTGGCCCGCCCCGCGCCGTCTGCCATAACCGCGGGCGCTGTGCCAGCCAACTTTGGGCCAGCCAACTTTGGGCCAGCCGACTTCGGGGCGACGGGAGGGCCGTCATGACCATCGTTCCCGTGGACCGGGCCCACAGCCTCAACGGGGCCAGCGGCGGCCAGCCGGTGCTGGAGGCGCGCGGCTTGACCAAGCACTTCCCGGTGCACACCCACCGGGGCGCGCGCCGGGCCGTGGTGCACGCGGTCGAGGACGTGACCCTCGCGCTGCCGCAGGCCGGCATCACGGCGGTGGTCGGGGAGAGCGGCTCGGGCAAGTCGACGCTGGCCCGGCTGCTGGCCCGGCTGATCAAGCCGACCGCCGGGTCCGTGCTGCTCGACGGCGCGGCCACGCTTGGCCGGCGGCAATACGCCCGCCAGGTTCAGCTCGTGCTGCAGGACCCTTTCTCCTCGCTCAACCCGGTGCACAACGTCCGGTACCACCTGGCCAGGCCATTGCGGATACACGGTCTGGCCAGCGAGGCGAGCCTGGACGCCCAGATCGCCGAGCTGCTCGGGCGGGTGGCGCTGACCCCGGCGGACCAGTTCGCCGGGAAATACCCGCACGAGCTGTCCGGCGGCCAGCGGCAGCGGGTGGCGATCGCGCGGGCACTGGCCATGCGGCCGCGGGCGCTGCTGGCCGACGAGCCCGTCTCGATGCTGGACGTCTCCATCCGGCTCGGCGTCCTCAACCTGCTGGCGGGTCTGCGTGAACGCGAAGGACTGGCCATCTTGTACGTGACCCACGACATCGCGTCCGCGCGTTACCTGGCCGACGTGATCGCGGTCATGTACGCCGGGCAGATCATCGAGTCCGGACCCGCGGCGCAGGTCACCGACGTCCCGGCCCACCCCTACACGCAGCTGCTACTGTCCGCCGCGCCCGACCCGGACCGGACGCAGCCACCGTCGCTGCGGGGCCGGGGAGCACCGCCGAACCTGATCCGGCCGCCGAGCGGCTGCCGGTTCCACCCGCGCTGCCCGTTCGCCATGACGACCTGCGCCGAGGAGCGGCCCGCGGCCATCGAGGTCGCCCCGGGACACTTCAGCGCGTGCTGGCTGCATGCCACCGGCCTGACCGCGGCCCAGTCCCGGCCCCTGAAGGAACCGGCCCTGAAGGAACAGGCCATGAAGGAACCAGTACTGAGGGAACCGCCGCCGAGGGAAACCCAAGGACCTCAGGGGAGCGGAGAGGAGAAGCAATGAACCGGCACATCACCTAGCGGCCATGGCCCGGAAAGGCCTCGCGCCCGTACCAGCCGCACGAAGCGGCGGACCGGAGGGATTTCACGCCCGGCCGGCCTCGCACGCACCACGTTATGACGGACCCCAACACGGTCACCATGACAGGCCGGCGATAGCCGGCCGAGCAATGGGAGTTTAGACAATGAATCACAGAACTGTAAAAGCCCTGGCTGCGGCGACCATCCTGGCGATGGGCGTGGCGGCCTGCAGCAGCACGAGCTCATCTTCCGGTTCGACATCGACGTCCACCGCCAAGCAGGGTCCGCCCCTGGTCATCGTGGACAACACCGGCCAGGTCTTCGCGCAGACGTTCAACCCCTACGTCTCGACCTCGCTGGGCGTCGAGGACAACATGCAGTCGATGACCTACGAGCCGCTGCTCGAGTTCAACATCATGCAGCCGACCCAGGCGCCGATCCCCTGGCTGGCCACCGGCTACACCTGGTCCAACGGCGGCAAGACGCTGACGTTCACCATCCGGCAGGGCGTGAAGTTCAGCGACGGCACGCCGATGACGGCCAGCGACGTGGCGTTCACCTTCAACCTGCTGATCAAGAACACCACCCTGGCCTCCCAGGCCCCTGGGCCGACGCCGCTGCCGGTCAGCGCCACCGCGCCGAACGCGACCACGGCCGTGCTGACGTTCAACCAGCCCGAGTACGCCAACCTGTTCCTGATCGGGTCGACGTACATCCTGCCCGAGCACATCTGGCAGAGCGAGTCCAACCCGGCCACCTACGGGGACGCCAACCCGGTGGGGACGGGCCCGTACGAGCTCGGCTCGTTCTCCTCGCAGAAGGTCACGTTCAAGCAGAACCCGTATTACTGGCAGAAGTCCAAGGTGACCGTGCCCGAGGTGATCTTCCCCAACTACGTGAGCAACACCACCGCCAACCCGGCGCTGGACAGCGGGCAGATCGGGTACGCGGGCAACGACGTGGCCAACGTCGCATCCGACTACCTGTCCGTGAACCCGACCAACCACACCTGGACGGCCAGCCAGCCCTGGTTCGCCGACAACAACGTGGTGACCCTGTGGCCGAACGTCACCAAGGCGCCGCTAAGCGACCCGAAGGTGCGGCTGGCGGTCAGCGCCGGGATCGACCGGCAGCAGCTCTCGGCCCAGGGCGAGACCAGCTACGAGCCGCCGGCCACGTCGTCGAGCGGGCTGCTACTGCCGACCCAGAGCGCCCTACTCGACCCCTCCTACAACAATGACATCTCCAACACCAGCAACACCGCCAAGGTCGCCCAGATACTGACCAGCGACGGCTACACCAAGACCGGCGGCAAGTGGATGAAGAACGGGCAGCCGATCAAGTTCTCGATCGAGGACCCGTCGTCCTACACCGACTACGCCACCGACGCGTCGCTGATCGCCAACCAGCTGAACGCCGAGGGCTTCGAGGTCTCGTTCAACGGAGTCCAGGCCACCCAGTGGTACACCGACCTCGCCGCCGGGAACTTCGACGCGGTTATCCACTGGAGCAACCAGGGACCCACCCCGTGGGACTACTTCGACTACTGGATGGACAACACCCTGACCGCACCGGTCGGAAAGCCGGCCGGCGCCGACTTCGGCCGGTACAGCAACCCGCAGGTCCAGACGCTGCTGGCGCAGTACGCCGGCACCAACAGCGCCTCGGCGCAGCAGCAGGCGCTGAACGCGCTGGAGACTATCGTCTCCACGCAGGCGCCGGTGGTCCCGCTGCTTTACGGGGCGGCCTGGTATGAGTACTCGACCAAGCAATACACCGGCTGGCCAACAGAGTCGAACCAGTACATCGACCCAGTGCCGAATGCCCCCTACATGGAGTACACGCTCTTGCACCTCACTCCGGCGTCCTGAGCTGTACCGGACCATATGAACGACGCCCACGGGGCGCCCGGCCGCACCAGCGGCCGGGCGCAGCCCCGCCCTGCCCATAACCACGGGGCCCATAACCACGGGGCCCATAACCACGGGGCCCAGTACACCGATGACCACCACCTGCTGGCCAGGCTCGGCCTGGAAGACAAGGTCCGGCTGCTGACCGGCGCGGACAACTGGAGCACCTGCCCGCTGCCCGCCATCGGGCTGCGCCCGATGGTGATGTCCGACGGCCCGGCCGGGGTCCGCGGTCAGACCATGGACGAACGCAACCCGTCGGCGAGCCTGCCCTGCCCGTCGGCGCTCGGCGCCACCTGGGACCCCAGCCTAGTCAGCGAGCTCGCGTTCGCGCTCGGCACCGAGGCGAAGAGCAAGGGGGTCGACGTGCTGCTCGCGCCGACCATCAACGTCGTGCGCACGCCGCTCGGCGGGCGCGGCTTCGAGTCGTTCGGCGAGGACCCGGTGCTCATCGCCCGGCTGGCGGTGGCCTACGTCGACGGCCTGCGGCAGGCCGGCGTGGCCGCGGCGGCCAAGCACTACGTGGGCAACGACTCCGAGACGCAGCGCTGGACGTACGACGCGCGCATCGCCGAGCACGTGCTGCGCGAGCTGTACCTGGTCCCGTTCGAAGCCTGCGTCCGCGAGGCCGATCTGGACCTGGTGATGACCGGCTACAACATGGTCAACGGCACCACGATGACCGAGCACGCCACGCTGCTGTCCGGCATCCTCAAGGAGGAATGGGGCTTCCAGGGCGTCGCCCTGTCCGACTGGCACGCGGCGCGCACCACGGTGGCGACCGCGCTGGCCGGCCTTGACCTGGCCATGCCGGGCCCGGAAGGACCATGGGGCGGCCAGCTGGCCGATGCGGTCCGCGACGGCCGGGTCAGCGAGGACCAGGTGGACGCCAAGGTCCTGCGCATCTTGCGGCTGGCCCGGCGGGTGGGCGCGTTCGGCCGCAACGGCGCCTCGCTCGATGGCCCGGCCGAGGATTCCGGGAACGGCCACCGGCCGGCGGGCACGCCGGTCCTGGCCGACCCGTCGCTGCTGCGACGCTGTGCCGCAGCCGCGTTCACGCTGCTGCGCAACGACCGCGGAGCGCTCCCGCTGGACCTGAGCACGATCCGGAGCCTGGCGGTGATCGGGCCCAACGCGGTCCGGCCCGTCACCCAGGGCGGCGGCAGCGCGACCGTGCCTCAGGTCAGCGTGTCCACCCCGGCGGGCGCGCTGACCGAGGCACTGGCGGGCGTGGTTCAGGTGAGCGTCTGGCCGGGCTGCGTGACCTGGAGCATCGTGCCTGAGCCGGAACCCGCCATGCTGCGGGATCCGGAGAGCGGCGAGCCGGGCGTCCGGCTGGAATTCCGCACCGGGACGGGCGAACTGGCCGCCGCCGAGCACCGCACCGCCACGACGTTCACCTGGTGGGACGGGCTGCCGGGCGGCATCGGCCGGGGCGGCGCGGGCACCATCGTGCTGCGCGCCTGCTACCGCGCCGGGACCGACGGCCCGCACGTGATCGGGGCCGGCGGGGTGGGGCACCTCATGGTCACCGTCGACGGGACCGAAGTGGCCGCGGGTCACACCGACCCGCCGGCCGACCCGGTGGAGGCCATGGTCCGGCCGGGCGAGATTCGGGCAACCGTGAACCTGACGGCCGGAGGGGAAGCGGAGATCGAGATCGCCTTGCGGCCGGATGACTGGCCGCAAGGCCCGGTGGCCATCCGGCTCGGCGTCGTGCCCGCCCCTGATGCGGACCCGATGCTGGCCGAGGCCGTCGAGGCCGCGCGGACCGCCGACGCCGCCGTGGTGGTGGTCGGGTCGGGCCCGGCCACCGAGAGCGAGGGGTTCGACCGGGCCGGGCTGGCCCTGCCCGGCCGCCAGGACGAACTGGTGCGGCGGGTCGCGGAGGTGAACGCCCGGACCGTGGTGGTGGTCAACGCCGGGATGCCGATGCTCATGCCCTGGGCGGACCAGGTTGCGGCGGTCGGCCACTGCTGGCTGCCCGGGCAGGCCATGGGCCACGCGCTGGCCGACGTCCTGCTCGGGCGGACCGAGCCGGGCGGCCGGCTGCCGGTCACCATCCCGGCCGCCGAGGCCGACTGTCCGGTCCTGCATTCAGTGCCCGAGCAAGGCAAGCTGGTGTACCGCGAGGGGCTGCTCATTGGCTACCGGGGCTACGACCAGGCCGGGATACGGCCGCACTTCGCGTTCGGCCACGGCCTGGGCTACACCACTTGGGAATACGAGTCGGTCGTGGCGGACTCACAGGCCGCCGGCCCGGCCGGTGATATCGGCCTGACTGTGGTGATCCGCAACACCGGCCCGCGGACGGGGCGTGACGTGGTCCAGGCGTACGTGGAACCGCTCCGGCTCGAAGGCGGCCGCCCGGTGCGCACGCTGGCTGCCTTTGCTGCCGCGACGGCCGGGCCCGGCGAGCGCGCCGAGGTGCGGCTGGCCGTGCCCGGCCGGGCGTTCGCCCGGTACGACGAGGAGGCCCGGGCCTGGGCCTGGCCGCCCGGTGAGTTCTCCGTCCGCATCGGCCGCTCATCGGCCGACCTGCGGCTGTCGGTCCCGGTCAGGTCGTTATTGATCCGAACGGACAGCCTGCCACGGGCCGGGAAAGCGCGAGCCGCCCCAGGATCTTGACGCAACTGATTGGTTGCCATATTATCGCAATCAATCAGTTGCTACATGATGGAGGCAGTCGTGGCGTTCCCTGATCGCATCGAGCGAACCGTCGAGATCGCTCACCCGCCGGCCACGGTATGGGCGGCGCTCACCACGGCCGAGGGACTGAGTGCCTGGTTCGGCCAGGAGGCGAGGATCGACCTGCGCCCGGGCGGCTCGGCCTGGATGAAGTGGGACAGCGGCCACATCGCCGACATGCGGGTGGAACGGGTGGAGGAGCCGACGGTATTCGGCTTCACCTGGCACATCTTCGGGCTGCCCGAGGATGATCCGCGCCGCACCTATGTTGAATTCACGCTGGAGCCGGCTGGTGCGGGCACGCGGCTGACCGTGGTCGAGTCCGGCTTCGCGCAGCTTCCCGAGGATGCCTATCGCACGGCCTACGACGGCAATACCCGGGGGTGGAAGAGTGAGCTGGCCGAGCTCACCGACTACCTCGATGCCGCCGGCTGACATCGAGGCCATCGCCGAGCAGGTCTTCGTCGCCCTGGCCGACCCGAGCCGGCGCACCATCCTGGCCGCGCTGGCCTCGGCAGGTCCGGCCACGGCCACCGACCTGGCCGGCCGACTGCCGATCACTCGTCAGGCCATCGCCAAGCACCTGGCGCTGCTGGCCGAGGCCGGCCTGGTCACGGCCGAACCGGGAGAGCGGCGCCGGGTGCGGTACCGGCTGCGCTCGGCGCCGATGCAGGTGGCGCAGCAGTTCCTGGCCGCCCTGGCGCGCGACTGGGACGGCCCGCTCGACGCGCTGAAAGATCACCTCGACCATCATGTTCGCGGATCCGCGTGACGCGGGTCGCCGCCGGAGGAATCGAGGAGGGAGAACTGATGGTGAACGTGGAATCCCGACGCGCGGCTGCGCCGCCGGTGGCGCTGGCGGCGACGCTCGGGCTCGTGATCGTCTTCGCACCCTGGATGGTTCCGGGACTCACGCCGCCAACGATGTAACGGCCAGAAACAAGAAAACCCGGAATCAAGAAAATAAGGAGACAGGCAATGACCAGTCACAAGACGGGGACACGCGAGGAGTGGCTGGCCGCGCGGCTGGAGCTGCTCGAGGCCGAGAAGGAGCTGACCCGGCGCGGCGACGAGGTGTCCCGGCGGCGGCAGCAGCTGCCCTGGGTCCGGGTCGACAAGGACTACCGCTTCGAGACCGACGAGGGGACGGCCTCGCTCACCGACCTGTTCCGCGGGCGCTCGCAGCTGCTCGTCTACCACTTCATGTTCGGCCCCGACTACACCGCCGGATGCCCGTCCTGCTCGGCGATCGCCGACGGCTTCAACGGTTCTGCGGTGCACCTCGCCAGCCACGACGTCACGCTTTGCGCGGTGTCGCGGGCCCCGTTCGCCAAGCTCCACGCGTACAGGCGGAGGATGGGCTGGAGCTTCCCGTGGGCGTCCTGCTATGGCAGCGACTTCAACTTCGACTTCGGGGTGGCGCACACCAAGCAGGAGTGGGAAGCGGGAGTCGTCGCGTACAACTTCGGCAATGAGGATCTGCGGCCGGCGCCTGGCGAAGAGGGTGCCCGTGACGCCTTCAGCCAGTCGATCGTCGGTACGGACTGGGAGACCTACCGGCGTGAAGGGCCCGGCATGAGCGCCTTCGCCCGCCAGGACGGCACCGTCTACCACACCTACTCCACGTACGCGCGCGGGCTGGACATCCTGTGGGGCATGTACCAGTGGCTCGACCGCGCGCCGCTCGGCCGCAATGAGACCGGCATGTGGTGGCGCCGCCACGACGAGTACGACAACCAGTGAGCGAGGCTGGCGAAGTCAGCCCTCCGAACGTTCGCCAGGTTGAAACCAGTGCGCGGCCAGGGCGATACTCCCGTGGTGACGATGCAGCGCGGGCGGACAGCGTTCGATGTGACCGGGGAGCCGCTCAAGGTACAGCTCGAGACGTTCCTGGACGAGCACCGGGCTGCGCTGGGCGCCTGCCTGGACGGGCTGACCGAGGAGCAGGTCCGCCGTCGGCTGGTGCCGTCCCAGACCACGCTGCTCGGCTTGGTCAAGCACGCCACCTACGCGGAGAGGGTCTGGTTCGAGGAGGCCGTCACCGGGCGCTCGCGGCAGGAGATGGGCCTGCCGCCGAACGCCTCCGACGCGTTCGTCCTGACCGACACCGACACCATCGAAACCGTCCGGCGCGCCCACGACCAAGCCTGCCACGCTTCCCGCCAGGCAACCGCCGGGCTGGGCCTGGGTGAGGTTCTTCGCGGCCACCGGCTCGGACCGCTGCCGCTGCGCTGGGTCTACCTGCACGCCCTGCGGGAATTCGCCCAGCACTGCGGCCACGCGGACATCCTCCGCGAGCAGATCCTGGCCGGTGGCCGGTGAGCTTCGAGGTCAGCGCGGATGATTACCTGCGGTTCATGGGGCCGTACTCGCAGCCGCTGGCGGCGCGGTTCTGCGATCTGGCCGGGATACGCGGCGGGCAGCGCGTGCTGGACGTGGGCTGCGGGCCGGGCCCGCTGACGGCCGAGCTGGTGAGCCGGGCCGGAGCGGCCGCGGTCAGTGCGGTGGAGCCGTCGGCGTCGTTTGCCGCCGCGGCGCGACAGCGGTGGCCGGAGGTGGATATCCGGCGGTGCGGGGCCGAGCAGCTGCCGTTCCCTGACGGCGCCTTCGATGCCGCGCTGGCGCAGCTGGTGGTGCACTTCATGGCCGATCCGGTGGCGGGCCTGCGGGAGATGGGCCGGGTGACCCGGCCCGGCGGGACGGTCGCGGCCTGCGTCTGGGACCACGCGGGCGGCCGCGGGCCGCTGGCTGCCTTCTGGTCCGCCGCGCGCGAGCTTGACCCGGCCGCCGATGACGAATCGGGCCTGGCCGGGGTACGCGAAGGTCACCTGGCCCTGCTGTTCGCCCAGGCCGGACTGGAGCAGGTCCAGTCCGGTGCCCTGACCGTCCGCGTCCGGCACGCCAGCTTCGAGCAATGGTGGGAGCGGTTCACGCTCGGGGTCGGGCCGTCCGGCGACTACGTGGCGGCGCTGACCCAGGATCGGCGCCACGAGCTGCGCGAGCGGTGCCGGCGCCTGCTGCCCGACGGCCCAGTCGAAGTCATCGCGACCGCGTGGGCGGCGACCGCGCGACCGGCTCCCGCTGGGGCCTCCTAAATGGGGTACCGCGTGGCTCCGGCGCTTCTTCGCTCGCAGATGCTGTCGCTCCTCTACCAGGCGGTACGCCGCGGTGAGATGACCAAGGAGGATGCCGAGCGACGCCTCTTCTACGTGCGCGGGATGCGGATCCGGCTGCTCGAAGACCACGAGCTTCAGGTCGTCGCATGGAAGGTCGCCGACCAGTTCGGCTGGTCTGACACGTTTGACGCCGAGTACGTCGCCCTGACCCAGCTCCAGGCCGACGCTTTGATCACGCTCGATCGGCAACTCGCCGATGCCGTGAAGGATCTGGTGACTGTCGCACCTATCGAGGCGCTGTTCTGATCGAAGCAATCCTTGCGAACGGTCCTGCCGCCCGATGGCACTCATCTGCGGCTGATCGTTAATGGTGCTCACGTTGAGGGAGAGCGGGGCCGTTCTCCAGTACGCCGTATGGCATAGCGCACGTGGGAGCCGTCGGGACCGCGCTTTTTCGACCGGTTCATCGCCACCGACGACAGGGACCAGCTACCAGATAACCATCCGTGACATCGGCAGCGGCCCCATGGGGTGGAGGCGCTCATGGCTGGCCGGCGGGGTCGGTGACGTCGTCGCGGCGCTGCAGGCGTACGGCGCCGCCGGAAAGCTACGACTCACTCGGCGACCGGCCCCCTCGGCCGCGTCAGCGACGTCGTCGACGGCATCCTGTTCCCTGAGTCATCGCCTACATCACCGGCAAGATCCTCCACATTGATGGCGGCCGGATCGCAGGTCACTGACGGCACCTGTACTGGACTGGTCACCAGGGGCTTTTGTCGTCTGTGATCCATCCGTTTGCACCGCCTCCACGTGGCACCGCCCGGCGGGTCTAAAAGCAGCTCGCCCGGCCGGGGGACATGGCCGGGCGCCCGCCGATTACGTTAGGCTGGTCCTGAGACGCTCCGGTCGGCACTGCCTATCACGGCTGGCCTGCTTGTTGCCTACGGAGGGTTACGGGCCCATGAGCACATTTCCGCCCGTCGCGGACTATGCCTTCCTGTCCAACTGCGAGCAGAGCTGCCTGGTCGCGCCGGACGGCTCCGTCGAGTGGCTGTGCCTGCCCCGCCCCGACTCGCCGAGTGTGTTCGGGGCGCTGCTGGACCGGACCGCAGGGGAGTTCAGGTTCGGTCCAACCAGTGCCCAGGCGCCGCATCACCGCAGATACGTCCCGGGCACCATGGTGCTCGAGACGACCTGGCATACACCCACCGGCTGGCTGGTCGTTCATGACCTGCTGGTGATGGGCCGGACCGAGGGCAGTCACCGCCGCGCGGACTACCGCCGGGCGCCGACCGACTTCGGCGCCACCGGTGTGCTGCTGCGGACCGCAACCTGTATCGGCGGGCAGGTCGAGGTGATGGTGGACTGCTCCCCGCTGTTCAGCTACGGGGCCACCGGCGGGACGTGGAGCTACCGGGGTGAGGGGTATGTGTCGATGACGGCCGCCCCGGAAGAGGGCGGCCTCCGGCTCGATCTGGCCGGGAGCATCCGGCTCGGGGTGTTCGGCATCCGCTGCTACGGCCGCAGCACGCTGACCGACGGCGAGTCGGCGTACGTCACCTTGTCCTGGGGCGCCGATAGCGTCCCTGGAAGCTGGGAGGAGGCCGCCGCCGCGCTGAACGCCACCGTCGGCTACTGGCGCGACTGGCTGAACGCGGCCAAGGTGCCCGACCATCCGTGGCGGCCCTACCTCGAGCGCAGCGCGCTGACCCTCAAGGGGCTGAGCTATGCCCCGACCGGCGCCATCATGGCCGCGGCGACCACCTCGCTGCCCGAGACACCGGGCGGGGCGCGAAACTGGGACTACCGCTTCACCTGGATCCGGGATTCGGCATTCATGCTCCGATCGCTGTATGAGCTCGGTTTCGGCTGGGAGGCGATCGAGTATTTCGGCTTCATCATCGACGCCGTCAGCAGCGGCGACCGCAACGGGCCGTTCGAGCTGCAGATCATGTACGGCATCGGCGGTGAACGTGAGCTCACCGAGCGGACCCTGGACCACCTGTCCGGGTGGCGGGGAGCCCGCCCGGTCAGGGTGGGCAACGGCGCCTGGAACCAGCGCCAGCACGACGTATGGGGAATGATCCTGGACGCGGTCGACATCCAGTTCCGGCGGAATGCCTCCCAGATCGAGATGCCGCTGTGGGAGGGCCTGGCCGGGTTCGTGCAGGCCGCCCTCGAGCACTGGCGTGAGCCGGACCAGGGGCTCTGGGAGGTCCGGGGCGAGCCGAAGCACTTCACCGCCTCCAAGGTGATGTGCTGGGTGGCGGCATCACGCGGCGCCGACCTGGCCAGGCAGCGCGGCGACGAGCGGGCCAAGCAGTGGCAGGCGGGCGCCGACGAGATCAGGGCCGAGGTACTGGAGAAGGGCGTGTCAGACCGGGGCGTGTTCCGGCAGCATTACGAGACCGGCGATCTGGACGCCTCGCTGCTGCTGCTTCTGCTTATGGGGTTCCTGCCTCCCAGCGACGAGCGCATGAGAGCGACCGTGCTGGCCATTGCCGACGAGCTGACCAAGGATGACCTGGTCCTGCGGTATCGGGTCGAGGGAACCGACACGGGGTTCTCCGGCGAGGAGGGAACGTTCACCATCTGCTCGTTCTGGCTGGTGTCGGCGCTGGCGATGATAGGCGAGACGGACCGCGCACGAGCGCTCTGCCAGAAGCTGCTGTCGTTCGCCGGGCCGCTTCTGCTCTACGCGGAGGAGATTGACACCACAACCGGCGAGCATCTCGGGAACTTCCCGCAGGCGTTCACCCACCTGGCCCTGATCGAGGCGGTGTCGCTGCTCATCGCGTCGGAGCTAGCAGAGGACATCAAGTCCGCCGAGTGGGATCCGGCGGCTAGCACCCAGGTCCGTTCGGGATAGAAAGCTATTGATCCGAACGGACTGTGGTGCGTGCCCGGGAACCACCCTGACGCCGCCGTTGGGCCTGTCACGCCCAGCTGATGAGGGCGATGGCCAGGTAGGCGATGGTGATGGCGAGGGCGAGCAGGGCCGGTGCCATCTCCTTCCCGCCGTCCGCTGCCCGCCGGTGGGTGATCACCGCGCCGAGGAGCAGCAGGGCCATTCCGGCCGCGGCGGCCAGGCCGAGGGGATGCCACCACAGGCCGATCAGGATGCCTGCGGCGGCGGCGAGTTCGGCTACGCCGATGAGCCGGTACCTGGGCCAGGGAATACCGAAGTGCTCGGCGGACTGCCGCATCTTCGGCTGGCCCAGCAGCTTACCGACTGACGGAAGGAGACAGACCGCGGTCATGAGCAGCGAGATTGTGACAAACATGGGAACCTCTTCTAGCGGGTAGACGGGAACGGGCGGGCGTGATCGGGATGAGCTGGCGGGTGAGCCGTGACCGGAGACCCGCGGCCGGCCGTGGCCGGGATGGGCCAGGGCAGGCGCGGCAGCCGGCGCCGGGGCTCCACCGCCGCCACCACGCGGTCCGGGCGCACGACGACGGTCAGCGCCGGGTTGGACCCCAGAGCCGCCAGGGCCCGCAGACCGGCAAGGCGCCGCTCGCCGGCGAGACGGACGTCGATCCAGTCGGCGTCCTCCCCGGCGTCTGGTCCTGCGGGGGTGTCGGTGCCGGATGTGCTGCTGATCCGCACCAGGATGAGGCCGTGCCGGCGGCAGAAGTCCGCCAGTGCGGCGTCGGGGCGCCGAGCGGTCAGCACGACGGTGCGTCCGGCCAGGATCGCGTCCAGCCGGACCGGCGGTCCGTCGCCGACGGACACCAGCGGGTTGGGGATCAGGCCGCCGACCCGCAGCGCGGGCGGAATGCCGGACGGGAGGAGGCGCCGCGGGGGTTGCTGCAGGGCGCCGGCCTTGAGCCGCGGCGTGGCCGTGGAGCCCATGAACTCGCAGATGCGGTCGCTGCGGACGGCGGCGGCCAGGGCGATCCGGCGGACGGCGGCGGCCCGGTCCTGGCCGCCGGTCATCGCCCAGCCGACCCGGACGGCCTTTTTCACCAGGGCCTTGGCGTGCGGGCGGCGTTCGGTCTCGTAGCTGGCCAGCAGGCCCGCCCCGGCCCGGCCGGTGAGCACATGCGCGAGCTTCCAGGCGAGGTTGTCGGCGTCGCGCAGCCCGGCCGCCAGGCCCTGGCCGATGAACGGCGGGGTGAGGTGGGCGGCGTCCCCGAGCAGGAAGACCCTTCCGGTCTGGAAGCGGGACGCCAGCCGGGCCCGGAACGTGTAGCTGGCGCTGCGGATGATCTCCAGGCCCTCCAGGTCGCCGCGTCCGGTCCAGGGCCGCAGCAGCTGGCCGAGGGCGGCCGGGGTGATCAGGCCGGCTTCGTCCTCGCCGTCGAGCAGCCGGAACTCCCAGCGGTACCGGTCGCCGGTGACCTGCATGAAGGTGGCGGCCCGGGCGGGGTCGCAGATCTGCTCCACGCCGTCCCAGGTGTCCAGGCCGGTCTCGGCCCGGATGTCGACCACGAGCCAGCGTTCGGTGAAGCCGAGATCGTCCATGGTGATCCCGGTCAGCTCCCGGATGATGCTGTTGGCGCCGTCGCAGCCCAGCACGACGGCGCCGGTGAACGTCTGCAGGTCTCCGGCGATGCGGGCGTGCACCCGGACCGGGTCCGTGGTGAGCGGGCCGTCGGCGCCGTCCATCCCGATCACCTCGGCGCCGCGGCGCAATTCGATCAGCGGGTGCGCCTTAACCCGGGCGAGCATCAGCTCTTCCAGGTCGGGCTGGTGGAACATGTTCGCCTGCGGGAAACCGTGCACGCTGGCCTGGTGCTCGCGCCGGAACTCGGCCATCACGCGGTGCCCGGCGTCGAGCAGGCGCAGTCCGCTGCCGGGCCGGGACCGGTCCAGGAATCCCTCGCTGACGCCGATCCGGTCCAAGGTCCTGGCGACCTCGTCGTCCAGATGGACCGCGCGGGGCAAGGGATGGGGCTGGGTGTGGCGTTCCAGCAGGGTGACGGGGATCCCGAAGTCGGCCAGCAGGAGGGCCGCGCTGCAGCCGGCCGGGCCGGCGCCGACGACGATGACGGGTTCCTGGGTCGCGGGGTAGCGGTCGTTCATGGTCGTGCCTCTTTCTGCGGGTCACTTTTGGTGCTCTGGGGGGTGGGCGATGGCCCGGAGCGGACGGTCAGGGCGAACCCGGCGACGGCGTCGCGGACCCGATCGGGGTCGGCGCCGGTCACGGTGACGACCAGCCGTCCATCCTCGTGCGCCGCGGTGACCCGGGCATCCGCCAGGCCCGCGGCGGCCAGCGCATCGGTGATGGCGCGGACGGCGGCGTCGGCGGCTAGGGCAGGCTTGAAGTGCTTGCCCACCGCGGTGACCGGGATGGCGTCGATCGGATGGATGTGCTTGGGCCGGGCGGCGGGCTCGTCGATGGCGGTGGCGGCCCACGCCAGCAGTTCCGCCTCGTCGAACCGGCCGGGGCCGGCGGGGACGACGTAGGCCACCGGGACCTCGCCGGAGTGCCGGTCCGGGCGCCCGACGGCCACGGCGCCACGGACGCCGGGGTGAGCCAGCAGCGCCTCCTCGATCACCCGGGGGTCGATGTTGTGGCCGCCGCGGATGATGAGGTCCTTGGCCCGGCCGGTGAGGTAGACGAAGCCGTCGGCGTCGACGCGGCCGAGGTCCCCGGTGTCCAGCCAGCCGTCGCGGACGGCGCCTTCCCGGCTGACCCGGGGGCCGCCGGCCTCGGGGTCGGTGACGTAGCCGGCGAACACGGCGGGCCCGCCGATGGCCAGCACGCCGGTCTGGCCGGGGGCGCAGTCGGCCCACGACCCGTCGCCGATCCGGACGGCCTTGATCTGCTGTCCGGGCAGGGCGCGGCCGACCGATCCGGGCCGGTCCTCGCCCGGCCGGGTCCAGGTGCTGGCGCAGGTCGCCTCGGTGAGCCCGTAGCCCTCTAGCAGGCGCCGCCCGGTGTGCGCGGCGAAGTCCTCGCGCACCGAGGCGGGCAGCGGGGCTGCGCCTGCGATCGGCAGCCGCAGCGTGCTGATGTCGGCGTCGACCGGGACCTGGGCCAGGGTGGCGTAGACGGTGGGGACGGCGGACATCGCCGCGATCCGGTAGTGCTCGATGATCTGCCAGAACCGGGTGTACAGGGCCTTGTCGCGGTAGCCCGCCGGGCCCGGCCACACCACCCGGGCGCCGCTGAACATCGGGGCGATGCCGGTGACGATCAGGGCGTTGACGTGGAACAGCGGCAGCCCGCCGAGCATCCCCTCCCCGGGTGCCAGCCCGCTGCACAGGGCGATCCCCCGAGCGCAGGCGAGCTGGCTGGCGTGGCTGTGCGCGGCGACCTTCGGGGCGCCGGTGGTCCCCCCGGTGTGCACGAACGCGGCAAGGTCGTCTGCCTCCGGCAGGGCGGCGCCGGCCAGGTGGCTGTCCGGCTGCCCGGCGATCACCTCGTCCAGGTAGGCCACGACCGGCGCGCGGCCGTTCGGGGTACCGTCGGCGGGCGCGTCACCGGCCGGGTCCAGTGCGGGCGGGGTGCCGCGGGCGCCGTCCGGTCGCAGCGCCAGGACGGCGCTCATCCCCGCCTGGCGCGCCACCTCGAGCAGCCGCTGCCACAGCTGCGGGTCCAGCTCCGGACCGGCCGCGACCAGGACCCGTGATCCGGTCCGGCGGATCAGCTCGGCGATCCGCTCGCCGGACAGCGCCGGGTTGACCGGGGCGGCGATCCCGACGGCCTGCGCGGCCAGCGTGGCGGCGTACAGCATCGAGGTGTTGACGCTGCTGAGCGTCACCGCGTCCCGGCGCCGCACCCCCAGCGCGGTCAGCGCGTTGGCGATCCGCGTCACCGTGCCCGCCAGCTCGGCGTAGGTCCAGGCCAGGCGCCGGGTGTAATCGCCCGGGTCCGGTATCCACTGGGTGGCCACGCCGTCGGGCCAGGTGCGGGCCGCGTCCAGCAGCAGCTGGTAGGTCGACTCCGGCAGCGGCAGTATTTCTCGCGTGTTCATGGCAGCTTCCCGATAATCGTGTTGTGCTGGGTGCCGAGGTCGAGCTGCCCGTCGGGCGAGGCGATCGTCGCGGTGATGACGTCGCCGTCACGCAGGTACCGGGGGTTGGCCGCCTGCCGCTTGAAGAACAGCTTCCATTTGGTGGCGGGCGGCAGCAGCCCGGCGAGCATGCCGGCGATCTTGGCCGGTGCCTTCAGCGCGGTGCCGCCAGGCGTGCCGGTCAGCAGCAGGTCGCCCGGGGCCATCGGCTGGAACCGGGACAGCAAGGTCAGCGCCTGCGCCGGCCGGACGAGCATGTCCGCCGCCACGGTGTTGTCCTGCCGTACCTCGCCGTTGACCCGCAGCGTCAGCCGCAGCGAGTCCACGCGGGCCAGGTCCGCCGCGTCCACCAGGGTCAGCCAGGGACCCACCGGGGTGAAGGTGGGGTACGACTTGGACTCGTAGAACTGGGTCTTGACCAGCTGGATCTGCCGGGCGCTGACGTCGTCGGCGACCACCAGGGCGGCGACGTACCGGGCCAGGTCCGCCTCGGTCACCGTGGTGCCCACCGGCAGGTCCGCCCCGATGACCAGGCCGAGTTCCACCTCGTAGTCCAGGAACCCGACCCCGTCGGGGCGGATGATGTCCCCGGCCGGGCCGGTGATGGAGTGCGAGGCCTTGCGGAAGAACGCCGCCGGGACGGTGTCCGGGTCGTATCCGGAGTCGATCGCATGGGACCGGTAGTTCACCGCCTGCGCGACCACGCGCGCCGGGGCGGTCACCGGGCTGAGCAGGTCCACGGACTCCGTGGGCACCGCGTCCTGCGGCGTGGCGGCCGCGGCGGCGTGCGCGGCGTCGATGGCCGCGGCCAGGGCCGGCCGGTCGGCGAGCAGCGCGGCGGTCGTGGCGGCGGGCAGGCCGAGCCGGACCAGCCCGGCCGGGGTGACGGCCCACCAGCCGTCTGCGGTGCGGGCCAGGCGGGCGCTCATGAGCTCATCGCCTTGATCAGGCCGCGCAGCGCGCGCAGGTCGACCTCGTTGCCCGCCTCGCGCAGCGCCTTGATCGCCGCCACCGCGATACGCGGGTCGTTGGTGCCGGTGAACTCCGCGGTCGCCCTCGGCCCCCACTGGGACAGGCCGCTACGCGACAGCGGGGCCCAGCCGGGTTCCATCGCGGCGTCGAACACGTCGCCGTCGGTGTAGTGCTCGAACATCAGCCGGTCCGGGTCGCGCCAGTAGTCGAAGATCTGGCTGCCCTGGATGTGCCGGCCCAGGCCCCACGCGTGCCGGTACCCTTGCTCGCGCAGGTACTCCCCGCTGGCGGCGACCTCGTCCAGGTCGGTGAGCTGGTAGGCCGAGTGCACGTAGCCGGTGTGCGGCTGCAGGGCCATGGCCAGGGTGTGGTGGTCGGCGGGGACGCTGCCCAGGTCGCAGCGGATGAACGCCATCGCCGGGCCGCGGTCGCGCTGCCCGTCCAGGTACAGGAAGTCGCTGACGATCAGCCCGAGCGCGTCCAGGTACCAGTCCAGCGCCGCGCGGAACCGGGTGGTGCCCAGCACCACGTGGCCCAGCCGCTGGATCTCCGCCGCCCGCCGGGCCGGCCGCTGGGTGGCGTTGGCCCGCACCGGCTCGGACCCGAAGTTCAGCGGCAGCGGGGCGCGCTCGGGCAGCGCGGGCAGTTCCGGCACGCCGTGCACCACGCGCACCGGGATCCCGCTGGGGTCCCGGAGCAGGACGGCGTGGCCGCCCCGGTGCGCGGTGACCGTCCCGTCGGCGCCGCGGGCCAGCCGGTCCAGGTCGTCCCGGGCGGCCGCGGCGAAGGCGGGCCCGACGAAGCGGGCCTGCGGGCCGCGGCGGACCACCAGGCACGCGGCAGCCGCCTGCCGGCCGCGCAGCAGCACCGTGTCCGGCGTCCGGTCGGCGACGGTGAAGCCGAAGTCGGTGCCGAACCGCTCGGCGCGGTCCAGGTCCGGCTTCTCGAACTCCAGCCAGGCCAGCCCGGCCACCTTGACCAGGGGATTCTTCGACCGCCCCGGATGCTCCCCGGGCCGCGCCCCGGTCTCGCTGTGCAGCGAGCGATGCGGGTCCTGGGCCTGTCCCACGTCGGCCAGGACCTCCGTCTGGCTGTCCTGTTTCATCATGATCAGCTCCTTCGCGCCCCAATTTACTGTCAGGGTTCATCAGTTTTGTAATAAATTATCAGACATGATCGGATGATTGTCAAGAGCGATGGCACGGGTGAACGCCGCACTGCCGGGCGCAGGCATCTGGGGCATCGCGGCTGGCGGGCACGCCTGAGCGCCCCATCATCGACATGTGAGAAGTGACGTCCCTGGTCACCGTCGGCTCATCTGGCGGCGGGGGCTCTGGTGATCACCGGCTAGCCAGGGTGGCGCTGCGATGCGTGTGGTCTACCCGGATCGCCGGTTATCCGGGGGCAGAGCGAGCCCGACAAGGCAGGCAGCCGTTTCGGAACAACCTTTCCGCCGAATGAGCGGGGTTCACGGCCGAACCGGGGCTCGACACGGCGGCCGGCCACGGACACCGGGCGGCCTGCTCAGCTTCCGGCCAGCAGGGCCCGCCGGGACGCGACGAGTGAGGGCACCAGCGGCTGGAGCAGCCTCTCGAGCGTGGCGCCGCGGTCGGTCTGACCGGCCACGAAGGCGCCGTCGATGGCGGCCAGCGCGAAGCGCGCGAGCTGGTCGGTGGCCGGGCTCTGCGGATCGTCGCCGAACGCGATCGCGATCTGTTCCCGCAGGAGATCGAGCGCTTGCCCGCGTACCCGGCACACGACGGCCTGTACCTCCCCGTCGCCCGCAGCCGGCGGCTGCGCGGCGAAGACGATCAGCAGCCGCAGGAAGTCTGGGTGGCGCTCGAGCGTGCGAACGGCGGCCGACACGGCCCGGGCCAGGTGCTGCGCCGGGCGCCCGGCCCGCCGGTCCAGGTCGGGCAGGTCGGCGAAGAACCGGTCGGCGCCGCGTTCCATGACGGCGAGCAGGATGCCGTCCTTGGAGCCGAAGTAGTGGTAGACGGAGCTCATCGGGATGCCGGCTTCGGTCACCACGCGGGCCAGCGTCGCGGCTTCGAAGCCGTGCTCGGCCATGACCCGCTCGGCGGCGTCCAGCACGAGTTCACGGGACCTCAGGCCCCGGCGGTTGGGCGTCACTTCAGCGCGTGCTGCCATGGGTCCAGGATAGCGCAAGTGTTGGAGTTGACACTCCAATTCTACTATTGTAGTGTTCATTCCAGTTCTAGAGAGAGGGGGCGCCATGCCTTTCACCGCAGGTGCCGACGAAGAAGAAGTCCCGGTTCTGATCGTGGGCGGCGGCGGCGCCGGCCTGACCAGCTCGATGCTGCTGGCGCGGCTGGGGGTGGAGCACCTGCTGGTCAGCGCGCGGCCGCAGACCTCTGACCTGCCCAAGGCCCATGTCCTGAACCAGCGGGCGATGGAGGTGCTGGACGACGTGGGCGTGGCCGGCGCGATCGCGCGGCGCGGCACGCCGGCCGAGCAGATGGCCGCGACGGCGTTCTACGCCGGCCTGGCCGGCCCCGGCCCGGACCACGGGCGCCGCCTGGCCCGGCTGGAGTCCTGGGGCGCCGGCGGGGCGGATGAGAACTGGCGGGCGGCGAGCCCGTGGCGGCAGCAGAACCTGCCGCAGATCCGCCTCGAGCCGCTGCTGAAGGCCCGGGCGGAGGAGCTCTCGCCCGGGCGGATACGGTTCGGCCATGAGCTGACCGGCCTCGACCAAGACGGCGAGGGAGTGCGGGCCGCGATCCGCGACCACGCCTCCGGCCGCCACTACGTGGTGCGCTGCCGGTACCTGCTCGGCGCGGACGGGGGGCGGCGGGTGGCCGGCCTGACCGGCGTCGGCTACGAGGGGCTCGGCGTGGTGACGCAGACCGCGACGCTGCACGTGTCCGCCGACTTCTCACCCTGGGCCAGGGACCCCGACGTGCTGATCCGGTGGATCTTCTCGCCGCAGGCCGGCGTGCTGGTGGTGATGGTCCCGATGGGGCCGCAGCGGTGGGGTCCGCAGTCCGAGGAGTGGGTGATCCACCTGAACTACCCGGCCGGTGATCCCCGGGCCCAGTCCGACGCGCAGGTCGAAGCCGACGCCCGCCAGGCGCTGGGCGTGCCGGACCTGCCGATGAAGATCCACAAGATCACCCGCTGGTCGGTCGAGGCGGTGATGGCGTCGTCGTTCCGGGCCGGGAGGGTGTTCCTGGCCGGGGACGCGGCGCACCGCCACCCGCCCACCGGCGGGCTGGGACTGACCAGCGCGATCCACGACGCGCAGAACCTGTGCTGGAAGCTGGCGCTGGTGCTGGCCGGCCACGCGTCGCCGGCGCTGCTGGACACCTACCAAGCCGAGCGGCGCCCGGTCGATGAGCGCAACGCGCAGCGCTCACTGGAGAACGCGGTCAACCACTTCGAGATCGGCGCGGCGCTCGGCCTCTCCCCCGAGAACACCCCCGGGCAGAACATGGCGCAGCTGCGCCGGATGTGCAGCGGCCGGCCCCAGGACGCCGCGCACCGCTCGGCCGTGCTGCGGGCGATGCGCGCGCAGTCGATGGAGTTCAGCGAGCTCAACGTCGAATACGGCTACCGCTACCAGTCCGCGGCCGTCGTGCCCGACGGCAGCGCCGCGCCCGCGCCGGCCGACGAGATCCGCGTGTACCAGCCGTCCACCCGCCCGGGTGCCCCCCTGCCGCACGCCTGGATCGATGACGAGGACGGCCACCGCCGCCCGGTCAAGGACCTCCTCGCACCGGGGCGGTTCCTGCTCATCGCCGGCGAGGACGGCCAGGCCTGGTGCCAGGCAGCCAGGCAGCTCGCCGCGGAGGCGGACGTCCCGCTGGACGCGCTGCGGATCGGCCACCTTGACGGCGACTACCACGACCCGCGCTGCGCCTGGCAGCGCCACCGCCAGATCGCCAGCGACGGCGCGATCCTGGTCCGCCCGGACCGGTTCATCGCCTGGCGATCCCCGGCCGGCAGCGGCGACCCCCGGGCCGTCCTGGCCGCCGCACTCAGCCAGATCCTCGCCCGGCCGGTGGGTCGGGTGGCCAGTCCGGCACGGCCTCGGCCTCTTTCTCAGCAACCTCCATCAGGTCCGCCTCCCGGCGTGCCTCATCATCCTCCTGCAAGGCCCTAGCGATGGCCGCGTCCTGCTCCTTAGCCACCTTCACCTTAGCCTCGGCCAGGCCGGCCTCGGCCTGTTCGGCCTCCGCCTGGGCTCTTGCGGCCTTCGCCTGGGTCCTTGCCTCCGCCTGGGCCCTTGCGGCCTTCGCCGGCGACTCGCGCCTGGGATGTTCGCTCACGACCGTCTCCTGGTTCCGGAGCCTCAACGAGCGCACCTGCCTGGCCCTGGACCATGAGGCTGCCGCTCAGCCAGCCGCCGTCTGCGAGCGCTCTCACGCCGGTGACCCGCGCGGCACGCGGTGCTGCCCGGAGGCCTCTTCAAATCGAAGTCCACCGTCTTCGTCTGCCATCAGGAAGGCTAGGACTACCGGTCCCCGCCAGCGGGGCCCCGGTGCTAATGTCCGGTAGATGGCGGCAAGGACACAGCCTGCCTCATCCGCGACGGGCGGGCGCAAGACACCCGACCTCGGTGCACATCCGGATCGTGAGCACAGCGTTGCGGCAGGCAAGGCGGCGCGCCGGCAGGCGCCGCTGGAATCCCACCGGGACTTCTCCGCCCCGGCATCCAGAGATCCGATAGGGCTGCTCCTCCGCCAGGCCGAGTCCCGCGTACCGGAGCTGGTCCCGGTGCGCCACGGACGGATGCTGGTGTCGCCGTTCACGTACTACCGGGGTGCTGCGCTGCCGATGGCCGCCGACCTGGCCGGCACGAGGTCCTCAGGGCTACGGGCGCAGTTGTGCGGTGATGCTCACCTGTCGAACTTCGGCGCCTTCGCTTCACCGGAACGGCGGCTGGTCTTCGATCTGAACGACTTCGACGAGACGCTGCCCGGCCCGTTCGAGTGGGATGTCAAGCGGCTGGTGGCGAGCATGGCCGTGGCAGGCCGCGGCAGCGGCTTCACCGCTAAAAAACGGCGCGGGGTTGCTCTAGCGACCGCGGCGGCTTACCGCACCGCGATGCGGGAATTCGCCGCCATGTCGATCCTGAACGTCTGGTATGCCCGCTTCGACGTCGAAGACGCCCTCGTCCGGCTCAAATCTGATCTGCCCAAGAAGGCGGTGCGCCAGACCAAGGCTCAGATGGCGAAGGCTCGCACGCGGGACAGCACCCAGGCGCTGGCGAAACTGACGGCCGTCGAGGACGGGCGGCGCCGGATCATCAGCGACCCGCCGCTGATCGTCCCGCTCGAAGAACTGGCCGGCAACCTTGACGTCGACGCTGTCTACTGGTTCATCCGCCGCCTCTTCACCGGGTACACGGGGACTTTGCCGGCCTATCGGCGCCGGCTGGTCGAGCGGTTCACCTTGACCCGCGTGGCCCGCAAGGTCGTCGGCGTCGGCAGCGTCGGCACCGAGGCGTGGATCTTGCTGATGGAGCCCGACGACGGCGTCGAGCCGCTGCTGCTGCAGGCCAAGCAGGCGCAGCGCTCGGTGCTGGCCGACTACACGGGCCAGAGCGAATACCACAACCAGGGCGAGCGTGTCGTCGCCGGCCAGCATCTGATGCAGGCCGTCAGCGACATCTTCCTCGGCTGGCAGAGCGCCACTCCTCCCGGCCGCAGCTCTGCCGACTACTACTTCCGCCAGTTGCGCGACTGGAAGTACTCCGCCGAGATCGAAGCCATGAACGCCGCGGCGATGACCGACTATGGCCGCCTGTGCGGCTGGACACTCGCCCGTGCTCACGCCCGCACCGGGGACCGGATCGCGATCGCTGCCTACCTTGGCGGGTCAGACAAGTTCGACCGGGCGGTGGCCGACTTCGGCGAGACCTATGCCGACCAGACTGAACGCGACCACGCGGCACTGGCTGACGCGGTTGCCTCCGGGCGCGTCCAAGCCCAGGCGGGCATCTGAAGCCCGGCCAGGCCCCCGATGGGCGTTCAGAGGGTGGTGGCTCCGGTCGGGCGGGCGCCGGCGGACTGGGCAGCCGTCGCGGCCGTCCGCCGCCGCAGGACCGCTTTGCGGATCTCGGCGGCCGCGACGACCGACAGGGCCACAGCGGTGCAGATCAGCCACTGCACGCACATCGAGCGTGACGGTCTTCATCACGGTGTGGAAAATGCCCAGGCCAGTCGACAGGACCAGCAGCTGAGACCGCGCTGCCCGTCCACCCCTTCGGATTGCAGGACCTGATCGGCGCCGAGCGTGTGCCACGCGAGCTCGCCGCCAGCCGGCGGCCGTCCCGATCTCGGTGTATGCGTCACTCCCGACGTCATGTCGATTCCTTCTTGCCTGGCAGCCGCTGGTAGCCATGCGGGGAAGCTCTCAGCAACGAGCGGGAATAACCCTTCCGGGTCGATCCCGGCAGAGATCCGGGTCGGCGTGGCGGCAAACGGCGTCGCGCCAGTTACCGGGTCCGCTCATCAGCGGGCGATGCGCAGGGCCAGCCGCGGGGGGCAGCCGAGCTGCACCAGCCGGGCGACCTGGTGCCAGTCAAGGTGGTCGGCGTTGACCTCGGCCAGCGCCCCGGGGATGCCTAGCCCGGTGAGCCGTGCCACCCGCCAGTTGTGCACGAGCAGCTTTTCGTCGCCGGTGGCCTCGTGGGCCGGGCTCGGCTGCGGCGTCATGATCGGCTCCTTCACCCTCGATACTGAATCCTTCGATCAGTCTTGCAATATATCATCAATTATGATTACGATGGTGTCAAGAGCTGGCCTGGCGGAGTCAGGTACCCCGGGTGACCAGGGCAGCCAAGCGAAAGGAACTGTCATGCTCAAGTCACTGAGCACGTCCCTGATCGTGCGCGGCATCCTGGCCGTGATCGTCGGGATCATCGCGGTGGCCTGGCCCTCGGTCACGGTCCTGGCGCTGGTCATCTTGTTCGCCGTGTACGCGTTCATGGCCGCCGGCCTGCAGGCCGCTCGGGCGTTCAGCAGCCGCAACGCCGGCCCGGTCATCGGGCACCTGCTGCTCGGGCTGGTCGACCTGGCCGCCGGGGTGATCGCGCTGGCCTGGCCGGGGCCCACCGCGCTGGTCCTGGTACTGATCGTGGGCGTCTGGGCGATCGTCGCCGGCCTGGCGGAGATCGCCGCCGCCTTCGGTCACGGCGAGGCCGCCGGGACCCGGGCGCTGTTCATCCTCGGCGGGCTGATCACGGCCGCATTCGGCGTGGTGCTGTGCGCCCGCCCCGGCATCGGCGCGGTCACCCTCGCGCTGCTGTTCGGCCTGTTCAGCCTGATCGCCGGGATCTGGATGCTGGTGCAGGGCATCGAGCTGCGCCGCACCGGCGAGACGCTGGACCCCGCCGCGCGGGAAAAGACCCCGGCCTAGGGCGAGCCCGCCACCAGCGTGGTTCACTGTCACGTAGCTGGAGGCAGGCGTGCTGATGGTGAAGAAGCGGCGGTGGCTGGCCGCCGCCGCGGTACTCCCGCTCGTCCTCGCCGCGTGCACGAGCACGGCCGGCCGCCCGGGCCCCGGCACCGGCACGACCGGCGCGGCGGCCGGGTCCGGTTCTGCGGCACCCGGCGGCCTGAGGGCGGTCCGGCACGTGTGGGTCATCGAGCTGGAGAACCAGGGGTACGCCCAGAGCTTCGGCACCCCGGCCGCCGACCCGTACCTGGCCCGGACCCTGCCGCGGATCGGGGCCCTGCTGGAGAACTACTACGCCATCGGCCACGCCAGCGCGGCCAACTACATCGCGCAGGTCTCCGGGCAGGCCCCGGACATCGCCACCCAGATCGACTGCCCGGTCTGGACACCTTTCCCCGGCCAGGTCATCGCCGGGCCGTACCACCAGGTCCTCGGCGAGGGCTGCGTCTACCCGGCGGCGGTCCCGACGCTCGGCAGTCAGCTGTCCGCCGCCGGGCGCAGCTGGGCCGCGTACCTGCAGGACATGGGCAACGACCCGGGCCGGGACCGCACGGTCGCCACGGCCCGCGGGCCCGCCTGCGGCCATCCCGCCACCTGGGCCGTCGACCACACCCAGAAGGCCGAGAGGGGCGACCAGTACGCCGCCCGCCACGACGGGTTCACCTTCTTCCGGTCGGTCACCGGAAACCAGGCGTTCTGCGCCGCGCACATCCTGTCGTTCGGGCCGCTGCCCGGCGACCTGGCCCGGGTCAGCACCACCCCGGCGTTCTCCTTTGTCGTGCCGGACCTGTGCAACGACGGCCACGACTCGCCCTGCGTCACCGGCGCCCCGGGCGGGCTGGCGCAGGCCGACGCGTTCCTGTCCCAGTGGGTGCCGACGATCATGGCCGCGCCGGCCTACCGGGACGGCGGCCTGATCGTGATCACCTTCGACGAGGGCAGCGACTCCGCCGCCTGCTGCGGCGAGACCTCCGGCATCAGCTCCGACCACCCCAACGTGCCGCTGCCCGGGAAGACCGGGCCCGGCGGCGGCCGCATCGGCGCGGTCCTGCTGTCCCCGCTGATCAGGCCGGGCACCGTCAGCACCGTGGACTACAACCACTACTCGCTGCTGCGCACCATCGAGGACATCTTCGGCCTGCCGCACCTCGGCAACGCGGCCATGCCGCAGGTCAGGTCCTTCGGCCCGGACATATTCGGCTAAGGAAAGGGACGTCTTGAAATGCTTCCGTGTCAGACGGCCTTCCCGCGCGGCGGTTCCCGGTCGTCAACATCTTGCTGATCGTGGCTGATCGTGGCCAACTTCGCCGTGTTCATCTTGTACGAGCTGCCGAACATGAACTCAGCGGGTGTACCACGCCTCGTTCTACCCGTGCACCGTCGACAACGCCTGCCGGGGGCCAGAGCCGTGGGGGGAGAGCTGGATCACCGCCATGTTCCTGCACGGCGGCTGGGACCACATCCTGGGCAACATGCTCTTCCTGGCGATCTTCGGCAAGAACGTCGAGGACGCCTTCGGGCCGCTGCTGTACCTCGGCTTCTACTTCGCCGCGATGATGATCCAGACCGCGATGACCCTGCTGTTCGGCACGGCCGCTGAGGCGCGGGTGCCGGAGCTGGGCGCCAGCGGCGCCATCGCCGCCGTGCTGGGCGCCTACTTCGTCCTCTACCCGGGGTCGCGGATCCGCACGTGGATCTTCCCGATCTTCCTGGTCCGGATCCCGGCCTGGATCTTCCTCGGAGTCTGGTTCTTGTATCAGCTGATCGAGGCGAGCTTCGGGTCGTTCAGCGCCTCGGCGAACGGGGGCGGCGTCGCGTTCTTCGCGCACGTCGGCGGGTTCGTCTTCGGCCTGCTGGTGACCTGGCTCCTGGCCCGGGCAGGACAAGTAGCACCCCAGGAGCTAGAGCGCTCCATTACGTAGCCCCGCGGGACCCTTCCTCGCCACGCCGGAGACACAGGACCCGGAAGCGGAGATGCGTATCGGCCTCGTATCTGGTAGGATCAAAATTGTCATAAGTTATCAGCATTGATTACGAGTATCATCTGGATGGATGCTGAGCACCGCTCGGCAGCGGCGGCCGCGGACTGGCTATGGCCGGGAACCGTGGCCGCTAATGTGCTAGGCGGGACGACGGGAGGAGCAGTGATGGCAGAGGCAGCATCGGCAGCCGACACGCCGAAGGTGTCGCGGCTGGACCGGCGCAAGGCCCGGACCCGGCAGGCCCTCATCGACGCCGCGGTGCGGCTGATCGCCGAGGGCCGCGGGGACCGGGCGAGCATCGCCGAGATCACCGAGGAGGCCGACATTGGCTTCGGGTCGTTCTACAACCACTTCGACAGCAAGGAGCAGCTGTTCCAGACTGCCTCCGAAGAGGTGCTGGAACGCTGGGGGCAGCTGATCGACCGCGCCAGCGCCGGCATCACCGACCCGGCCGAGCTGTTCGCCGTGGGCACGCGGATCACCGGGCGGCTCGGCTGGACCCACCCCGACATCGCCGGGTTCCTCACTGGCGCCGGCCTGGATGTCCTGGACATCCCCACCGGCCTGGCACCGCGCGCCCTGCGCGACATCCAGGCCGGGCAGGCCACGGGCCGGTTCACGGTTGCCGATGCCGAGATCGCGCTCAGCGCCGCGACCGGCGGCATGCTCGGGCTCTTCCGGATGCGCCAGCGGCACCCGGAACGCGTCACGGAGACCACAGTCGACCAGCTCGCCGAGGCCGAGCTGCGCATGCTCGGCGTCCCCGCACCCGAAGCCGCCCGCCTCGCCGCCCTCCCCCTCCCGGACACCGGCACGTGGTAACAGCCGCGACGATGCCGCCGACCGCATTCCCGGTCAGCAACGCCGGGTGGCCGGATGGCTGCGGGCGCGGAGATCGCAGGCCCAGGGATACTAGGTGCGGAGAGGTACCTCGGCCGGCACCTGATGCCAGCATCGTGATTCGTCCATGCTTCCCGCGCCCGCGATGAACCCGTCCAAGCACCAGCTGTCAGGTTATGGCTGGCGGCCGCCCGATCCGCCGCGCCCGCCAGTGTTGTTCGTCAACCCGAGGTCGGGCGACGGCAAGGCCGCACGCGCCGGGGTGGCCGAGCGGGCGCGCGCAAAGGGGATCGAGGCCGTCATCCTCGCCCCGGGCCAGGACCTGGCCGCGCTGGCCCGCGAGGCCGTGACGGCCGGCGCGGACGCGCTCGGCATGGCCGGTGGCGACGGGTCGCTGGCGGTCGTAGCTCGGTCGCGGCCGCGCACGGGATCCCGTTCGTGTGCGTCCCGGCCGGCACGCGCAACCACTTCGCACCCGATACCGCGCTCATCCCCGCATCGTCCCTTTCCCCCTACGCACCTCGTGCACCACAGCCCGTTCGGGGAAAAAGATCTTCCGGCCGAACGGGCGGGGTTTCACGGCCGACCTCAAGGCTTGACGCAGCGGCCGGGCATGGCCACCCGGTGGCCTGCTCAGGTTCCGGCCACCCCGTTGTCGCCAACTTCGTCCGGGCTTTGCAGGTAAGACAGTCTTCCTTATCCCGGCACGGCATCCATCAGGCCAGACGGCCCTCATGACCAGATTCGCCGCTACCTACCACCAGGTCTCTGTGGGGGGCGACTGCCCCTGACGTCACTTCTCACCTGTCGACGATGGGGTGCCCGGGCGTTGGGCATCCGCGGTCTTCCGGGCATCGGCAGCCTCGAGGGCCGCCGCCTCGGCTTCGTCGAGGGCATATTGGGCGAAGTCCACCGCAACGGCGGCGTTGGCCTCGGCCCGCTCAGCCCGCTGCTCGGCGGCCTTTGCATCATGGTCGTCCCGCTTCTCGCCGAGCTTGGCCCGCATCTTCTCGAACTGCTCCTGCACGTTGGCCACGAGACTGGCCCACGCCGAGGCCAGCTGGTCGTTCACCTTGGTGCCACGCGTCTTCATCTCCTCGCGTCGCCGCTGGGCGGTGGCCTTGGCCTCGGCGACACGAGTCTCGAGCTGCTCGTGGGTCTCCTTACGGGCGGCGGCGATGTGGTCCTCGGCCTCCTTCGCCCTTTGCGACAGCTCAGCCATGGACGCCGACAGCTTGGCCAGCGATTCCGAAACTGTGGGCATTATTTCCTCCGAATGTGATGGGGTAGTTCAGCATTTCCTCCGAATGTGATGGGGTAGTTCAGCACGGTCACGATCGCGCCAGAGGAGGTTCATCGCGCCTGGGTGGACGAGTCCGTGGTCATGGAGCCCCCTGGATCTCTCGTACCCGCGAGTTATTAGTACGCCGGAGCCACCAGGACTCTCTAGGGCCGAAAGGCCCTGTACCGCCTCAGAACTCGCCGCAGGTGCTGTGACCTGCGGTCTGGCCAGATGAGCCGGTTGCGGCAAGATCCGCGCGGCGCCGCTGGCCCGGCGTCAGCTCCCCCGGCCCTGCCCTGGGAGGCCCGCCTGGGCGCACGCCCAGGCGCCCAAGGCGCTGACGACGGCATGCCTGCCGCATCCCATATACGCACTGTCTCGTCTGTCCTCGCCAGGTCGTACTAACTTGCCCGTCGCCCATTCGCGATGAGAGCTTGTAGGCGGTGAAGTGATCCTTGTTCTCGCCGTCGTACTGTATATCGAGGGTCTTTGCCGAGCCTGGAGGCCGCGAATGCGAATGGGCAGGACTGCGGGCGTTACGCTGCGCGACAGGATCGACGCCGCCGATCAGGCCATCATGGCCCGCCTTTCCGCCGAAAGCTCACCGATGCTGGACCGCTTCCTGCCCGCGCTGAGCCGGTCCGCCGATTTCTTCGTGTTGTGGATCGGCATCGCCGCGGCGCTAGCGGCCAGCAACGACGAGCGGGGCCGCCGGGCGGCCCTGCGGGGTCTGGCCGGCATGGCGATCGCGAGCACGGCCAGCAACGTCCTCGCCAAGGGCCTGGCGCGCAGGCCGCGCCCGGCCGGCGAGGTGCCGCCGGCCCGCCGCCCGGGCCGGACGCCGGTTACCAGCTCGTTTCCGTCCGGGCACGCCGCCGCCGCGGCCGCCTTCGCCACCGGCGTCGGGCTGGAAATGCCGGCGCTGGCGGCGCCGGTCGGGGCGCTCGCGGTAGCCGTCGGCGTGTCCCGGGTCGTGAACGGCGTGCATTACCCGTCCGACATCGCCGGGGGATGGGTAGTTGGCGTGGGCGTAGGGATGCTGACGCTCCGGTGGTGGCCGCTGCGCCGGTCCGAGCCCGCGGCCGCGGCGCGGCCCGGCCGCGAGGCACCCGCGGCGCCCGCCGGGAGCGACTCGTCCTCGTGATGAACTGCGGCGGGCACGACCTCAGATGAGCTGCTGGTCTGCCGTCCGGACGAGTCAGCTTGAAATCCGGGTTTGGTCTCGCTGCCGACCTGCTGCCGACCCTGGCGGCATTCTGCCCAATACGATGCTCTGGCCACGCGGCGGAGCGTCAAAGGGTCTGGCGAGTAGCCGCAGGAACCGGAGTACACATGACGTACCGCGCCAAAGTCCCCGCATGTGCTGTTCTCGCCGCGGGTCTTGTGATTATGCCTGGCTGCGCACGGGGCGGTGTCGCGGTGGATGCCGACCGCGGCGTATACCTGGTGATCGTGGGCACCGCTCTCGCCCTGGTCCTTGCCGCGTGGGGCCTCATGTTCCTGCTGGGAGCCCGGGCGACGGCGGTCCTTGCCGTACTGGGCTACCGGCTGGTGAGGTACTGGCTGCCGCTGCCTGCCGGTGCCGTGGCCTACCTTCGCATCAAATCCAAAGGAAGCCCCAGGTGAATCTGCCCCGCGCCCCGATGGGCGCCACCTCAGGCTGGCGGCCCGCAGATCCGCCGCGTCGGCCCGTGTTGTTCGTCAATCCGAGGTCGGGCGACGGCACGGCCGAGCGCGCCGGGCTTGCCGACCGGGCGCGCGAAAAGGGGATCGAGACCGTCATCCTCGCCCCCGGCCAGGACCTGGCCGCGCTGGCCCATGAAGCCGTGGCGGCCGGCGCAGACGCGCTCGGGATGGCCGGCGGTGACGGGTCGCTGGCGGTCGTGGCCGCCGCGGCGGCCGCGCACGGGATCCCGTTCGTGTGCGTTCCGGCCGGGACCCGCAACCACTTCGCGCTCGACCTGGGGGTGGACCGGCATGACCTGGCCGGCGCTCTGGACGCGTTCACCGGCGGGGTCGAGCGCCAGATCGACATGGCGGAGGTGAACGGCCGCTTGTTTCTCAACAATGTCTCGCTCGGCATCTACGGCGAGGCGGTCCGCAGCCCGGCCTATCGCGACGCCAAGGTGCGCACGCTGCTGGCGACCGCGGCTGCGGTAATGGGCCCAAGTACGGAGGCGCCTGAGCTGCGCCTGGTCGATGACCTGGGGCGCGAGTATCGGGATCTCGCCGTCGTGCTCGTGTCGAACAACCCCTACGCGCTGGATCGCCCGCTGGTCACCGGCACCCGCCCGGCGCTCGACACCGGCCAGCTCGGCATCGTCGCCCTCGACGCACCCGGCGGCAGGCCGCACGCTCCAGGCCGGGCCTGGAGCACGCCGCGGCTGGAGGTCAATGCCCCGGCGGCGGTGCACGCCGGTGTCGATGGCGAGGCGGTGGACCTCAGTCCGCCGCTGCGGTTCGCCATCCGGCCCGGGGCGCTGCGGGTCCGGATCTCCTCCCGCCACCCCGGCGCCTCGCCATCAGCGCGCCCCCACCTCCCCGGCCCCCCGCCCCCGGCGCGCGGCAGCCAAGCCCGCTGACCTGGAAGCCTGCGGCCCGCACGGCCGCGACCCGTATCGTGCCGTCAGCAGCCACCGTGAAGAAGACGAACGAGGTGTAACCCGGGGCATCCCGGAGGCTGGGCGCGTGCGCGCGCTACAGTCGGGCCACAATGGACCACGATGACTGGCGGGTGACCATCTCGTTCACAGACCGGGCGCAGGCGTAACGGGCCAAGATACTGTTTCCCCGGCGCAAGCTGGCTGAAGATGCCCGCCGTCGGCTGGGTTACAACATCGCGGCGGGCGCAGGCGGCTCTCAGGTCTTCCTGTAAGCCGGGGCAGAGGTCGCCGCCCGGCAGGCTGAGCGGATCGCCAGCGACGTGCTGGCCCGGCACCACTTCCAGGCGGAATTCGCCATCCACCGCTGGCATCCCCTTGAGGAACGGTGGGAGAACCCAGATGTCGCGATGCCGCGGACCGAGGCCGAGCACCAGGTGAAACGATGGTGCCGTGACGGCACCGCAGCCAGGTGAGATCGAGGTCGAGGATCAGCTCGAGCGCCGCATCCGCAAGCCGGTCGACCTGCTGCGCTGCATCTTGTCCTGCATCGGGATCGTCGCGCTGGCGGTGGCCGGCATCGCGGCCAGCGCCACCACGTCCGGCGTGGAGACCGACATCGTGGGCGCGAGCCGCCGGCTGCCGCATGCGCTGCTCGTCGTGGTCGCTCCGCTGGCGCTGTTCGCCCTGCTCATCCTGCCGGTGGCCATGGCCGTCCAGTTGCTCGTCCGGCGCCAGTTCCGGCGGCTCGCCGAGGCGGCGGCCACCGGCGTCCTGGCCGTTGTCCTGACGGCGGTGGCCAACGACCTGCTCACGCGGCCCGCCGCCAGCCGGCTCTACGACGCGATCATCATGGCCCGTCCGGGCACGAGCCACGCCGCGGCGCTCGACCCTTACCTGGCGGGCCTGGTCGCCTACGCCACCATGGTCGGCCTGGCCGGCTTGCCGTACTGGCGGAACGCCCTGTGGGCGGCGATCGCCGTGTACGCGATCGTGCACGTGGGAGGGTTGCACACCACCGTGCTGACCTTGCTGATCACGGTGATCGGAGGCCGCGCGATCGGCCTCGCCGTCCGGTACGCCGCGGGCTCCGCGTCGCAGCGGCCGGGCGCCCTGGAGATCGCGGGCGCGCTGGCCGCCGCCGGCCTGCCGGTGACCGCGATACGGCGGGTCCGCCGCCAGGAACCCCGCCAGGGAAACCCATCGCGCCACTACGCGGTCACAACCAAGGGAGACGGCGGCCGGCTGGACGTCGTCGTGTACGACCGGGACCAGCAGGCGGCCGGCGCCGTCTACCGGCTGTACCGGAGGGTGCGGGTGCGCGGGCAGGTGTCCCGCAACGCCCCGCTGACCGTGGAGCACGCGGTCGAGCGCCGGGCCCTGCTGTCCTACGCGGCCGAGGACGCGGGCGCGCCCACGCCCCGGCTGCGCGCCCTGGTCCGGGCCGGTCCTGAAGCCTCCGTGCTGGCCTATGAGCACCACGACGGGACGACACTGGCCCAGCGGAATCCCGGCTGCAGCGACGCCGAGCTCAGCCAGATCTGGGATGCGGTCGGCCGGCTGCACGCCCACAAGGTCACGCACCGGGGCCTGACCGCGGATCGCATCCTGCTCACCGACGACGGCCAGGCCATGCTGCTCGACCCGGGCGACGGCGACGTAGAAGCCAGCGACCTGCAGATCCGCCTGGACGTGGCCCAGCTCCTCGCCGAGCTCGCCCTTATCGTCGGGCCGGACCGCGCCGCCGACCTGGCGGTGGAGAAGATGAGCGCGGACGACCTGGTGGCAGTGGTGTCGCTGCTGCAGCCGGTCGCGCTGGCCCGTCCCACTCGTAAAGCGCTGCGCCGCCGCCGCGACGTGCTGCCCGCGCTGCGCACCCGGCTGCTCGCGGCGGTGCCGGGCCGCGAGGTCGAGCCCGTCCAGCTGGAACGCATCCGGCCGCGCACCCTGGTGACGCTGGTCGCCAGCGTCGCCGCCGTCTACCTGCTGGCCGGCGAGCTGGAGCGGGCCAGTCTCGGGAGCGTGCTGCACAAGGCGGACTGGCGCTGGGGCATCGCCGCGCTGGCCCTGTCGGCGGTCACCTACGTCGCCGCCACGGAGGCGCTGATCGGGTTCGTCCCCGGGCAGCTGAGCTTCCGCCTCACCCTGCTCGCGCAGCTGGCCAGCTCCTTCGTCACGCTGGTGACCCCCGCCGCCGTCGGCGGGGCGACGCTGAACATCAGGTACCTGCAGCGCCAGAAGATCTCCGCGGCGGTCGCGGCGGCCAGCGTGGGCGTATCCCAGGTGGTCGCGTTCGTCCTGCACGTCCTGCTGATCCTCGTGTTCGCCGCGATCGCCGGCAGCTCGGGCAGCAAACCGGCCCAGCCGCCGCGGTGGACCTGGTTCGTGCTGGGCGGGCTCGTCCTCATCGCGCTCGTGGTGCTGGCCATCCCCGCCGGGCGGCGGATGCTGCGCGCCCGCCTGTCGCCGATGCTGGGGCAGGTGCTGCCGCGGCTGCTCGAGGTCGCGCAGCAGCCGAAAAAGCTCGCCCGCGGCATCGGTGGCACGCTGCTGCTGAGCCTGTCCTACATCTTCTGCCTGGCCGCCTGCGTGGCGGCGTTCGGCCGGTCGGCGCCGATCGCGAAAATCGGCGTGGTGTACCTGACCGGCAGCGCCATCAGCTCGATCGTGCCCACTCCTGGCGGCATCGGCGCGGTGGAAGCGGCGCTGACCGCCGGGCTCACGGCCGCGGGCGTGCCGGGCGCGGCCGCGGCCAGCGCGGTGCTGCTGTTCCGGCTGGTGACATTCTGGCTTCCCATCCCGTTCGGCTGGGCGGCCCTGAGGTATCTGGAGCGCGAGCAGGCCGTGTGAGTTCCGCCGACCGGGAGACAGCATGGAATGACGAGGGTAGCCGCTGGAAGCTCGTCGTGGAGGCATCCCAAGGGGGCCCCGGCAAAGTCGTCCACTAGCAATTCATGATCGTTTGCGGGGGCCTGCTGGGCCCAGATCCGCCCCGAACTGCAAGCCCTCTACCCGGCCCTGGCGGCCGCGGACCGGCCCGCCACCGTCGAGGCATGGCTGAACAAGAGCGCCGCCCCGGCGATCATGCGCCGGCTGGCCGGGAAGGAACTCACCCACCGCGCCCTCGACGAGCTGCCCGCCGGCAAGACAGTCGAGCACCTGCGCAGCGTCCTAGTCGCTATCGGGACGCTGCCGGAACGCGACGAGCAGATGAGCAGGCTGGAACGCTGGACCGCCTGGGTCATCGCCGAGTGCCCCGACCCAGGCCAGCAGCAGCTGCTGCACCGCTACGCCGACCGGCCTGGACCAGCGGCTGCTGGCCGAACGCGACACGATCAGGGCGGTGCTGGGCCGCAAATGGCGGCAGGCGGTCGTGCTGACTGCCGGCCGGCTCGGCTTCGACTACGGCTGCCTGCTGGCCGCGCTGCGCGCCACCGGAGCCAGCCCGCGGCCGTCCCTGGTGCTGCTGGCCTACTCCGCCGCCGGCATCGTCGCGCTGTTGCCCATCACCCCGGGCGGGCTGGGCATCGTGGAGGCAAGCCTCAGCGGGCTGCTGATCCTACCGGGTGGACCAGGTGGTCCTGGGCGTGGTGCTCAACACGCTGGTCCTGAACCATCCGTCGGATGACCCGAGATTAAGGAGATGTCGTGGCCGACAAGAAGCCCATGGTGGTCTACGCCGCAAGTTACGAGAGCCTCTCGTCCGCGGAGGCAGACCTGGATGCCATCGAGCAGCTGCACAAGGACAAGGTGATCGGCGAGGTCGACGCGGCGGTGATCGACAAGGAGAACGGCAAACCCCACGTGGCCAAACGGCTGGATCGCCCGCGCGTCCGTGTCATCCCTGAATGGTTCGGCGGCGGGACTCTGCCGCGCAAGGAGCTTCACGAGCTGGCCGAGCAACTCACCGCCAGCCAGGCAGGGCTGATCGCGGTGGGCGAGCCGACGATCGAAAAGGCGCTCGACAAGGCGCTCACGAAAGCCGACAAGGTAGTCAAGCGCAACGTGGCTGCCACGACCGACGAAATCACCAGCGGGCTGCAGGAAGCGCTCAAGAGCTAGGGACCGGTGGGGGCGTCGCCTGCCCGTGCCGGGCCGCCACCTCGATCGTCACACCTTCACCTCCGAGGCCAGCGTCAGCACTGGGGCTCGGCGTAGGTGCCGAGCCTCGGTGCGCCGCCTCCTGGCAGCTGCCCAGGCCGGTCCGGCACCGTAAGCGCCCGGCTGACCAGGCGCGACCCAGCCCGCGCGGTTACCCGGGCCCAGCCGTCATGAGCCGGGCCGGTCGCGATCGGGTGCCGAGGCTGGCCGCCGGAACAGCACCGGACGCACCACCTCGCCCCAGCGGTGCATGAGGTCCGGCCCGAGCGGAACACCGGTCAGCGGCGGCATGTAGTGCAGGAACGAAAAATTGAGGCGATAGGCGAGTATCCCGTCGGTGGGGAGCTGATCACCGGCCACGGCGCCCGGCCTGGGCAGATCATGGTACGGCGCGGTCCGCAACGGCTTGCCGGCCTGGGCCAGGTACCTGACCTGGATGCCGTCGCAGGCCGGAAGGGCGGTGGGGCGACGGGCCGAGTTGGTCGCGAAGACCACCGCGCGCACCGACGGGACCGCTTTGACCTCGCCGAGGATACGCGCCACTCCCTGGTCCAGGGACTTCTGGCCGCCGTGCCAGTACGCGACCAGCGGTTCCACGTCGAAGATGATCGTCCTGACCGACAGTTCCCTGGCCTTGGCGAACAGGTCAGCCTCCGTGGTAACGCGTGCATAGCCGCTTGTCACCGGATCCCGCCTCTCCGCCAGGCGCCCGTTACCGCGTCGAGCTGCCGCATGTCCATGTGAGCTTCTCCCCTATGCATTCGATGTAGTGCCACCAGTCTGGCCGGTCACCAATAGCCGACATCGATCGCCGGGTAGTGCCATAACTAGTGCAGAGCACATGACCTGGGCTTCTATCCTCGGCACTCGCGCTGTTCCGCCTCGCCTATCTGCTCATGATCCGTTGACCGCACTAACTGCTCCTTGTCGTGCGATCCGCGGCGGGAGGAGGTGCGGGTGCGGCAGGCTTCGTCCTTGTTGATCTCGAGGACGGAGATGGCGTGGAGCCGGGTGAGGCAGTCCAGCGACGGGACATGGCGGCGCTGGTTGTTGCCCGGCCCGGATCGGTCCGGGCGACGAGGGATCCTGCGCTGCCGTGGGTGGTCGCGGCTGAGACCGGCGAGCCGATCGGGGGCGGTCAGCAGCTTCCTGCGGGACTTCCTGGCCTATGGCAATAGCGCCGCATCGTGCCGGTCCTACGGCCATGACCTGCTGCAGTGGTTCCGGTTACGTTCCGCGGTCGGTGTTGCGTGGGATCGGGCGCGGCGGCCCGATGTCCGCGACTTCGTCCTGTGGCTGCGGGTCGCCCGCAGCCCGGCGCGTGACCAGCGCCGGCCAGGCGCGCCCGTACCGGGAGAGGTGAACCCGCGCACGGGCAAGGCCTACCTGCAGGCCGGGCATGCGCCGGCACGGTCAACCACGCGTTGTCGGTGCTGGCGGAGTTCTACTGCTACCACTCGGGGCCCGGGCGGGGGAGCACGTCCCGCAGCGCCGCTACCCGGTTAGGCTATCGGGATTCATCAGGTCACCGCGAACAGCCTTGACTCCGGCTGCCAGCCGCGCGGACCCCGGGCTGCGGGTGACCGCCTGCACCTCGGGGCCCGCGGCGGCCAGCCCGGCCACCACCTCGCGCCCAACCGTGCCGGTCGCTCCGGCAAGCAGCCCCGCGCCCTGTGCCGCCATCGAAGGCCCCTCTGTCTCGCGTTCCGCTCACCCTGAGCGGTCATGCACCCGACCGTAGGAGTTCAAGCATGTTTGAGACCAGCGAGCGGAACCGAGCAGCTGCCAGGTTTCCGGCGCCGTGCTCGAGCTGGTAGTGCAGGTTGATGGCGGCGCCGATGAAGGCCAGGTGGCTGAAGGCCTGGGGGAAGTTCCCGAGCTGCTCGCCGGTGAGCCCGATTTCCTCGGAGTACAGGCCGAGGTGGTTGGCGTAGGTGAACATCTTCTGGAACGTCAGCTCCGCTTCGGTGAGCCGGCCGGCTCGGGCCAGGGCGTAGAAGAAGGTGCACATCGAGAAGGTGCCCTCGTGCCCGCGCAGCCCGTCCGGCGACGCGCTCGGGTTGTACCGGCGTCACGCAGCGTCTTGTTCTCCGTCGTCGCCACGGCGCTCAGTCCCGTTATGGACGGCTATTGGACTTCACCCGCCCACCAGTTGGACCGCGCAGATTGGGTCGAGCAGCGCGTCAGGAGCGCCAATCACGGCAGTGCGACACGCGATTCATGGTGATAGGAGGAGTTCTCCCGTCTGAACGCCCGCCCGGCCCGGTGCTGGCACGACCGGCGGTAGGTAGCCGCCGCCGACGCCGTGCGCCAGGTCATCGATGGCGGTGAACCCCGCGTGGCTGATCACGGCTGCTCCGGCACGATCAGCTCGCGGCCGCGGTAGAACCCCTCCTGCTCGCTCAGGACGTACGGAGCCATCGCCGCCCGTCGGCGTGTTTCCTCCCACGATGCCCGCCATTCATCACATGCCTCCCGGGAGACCCACGACGACACGCCGATGATCTCCTGCTCGTCGTCAGACCAGTATGCGTACGCGTGCAGCATGCCGTCGGGATGGCGCTCGGGCCGCCAGAGCCGCTCGAAGTCAGCCAGCGTACCTGGCTTGATCCGGCGCGTTGTCATCCAGACAAAGTTCTCCTCCATCGCGGCCTCCTCCAGACCGGCGCGGGATGGCCGCCGCCGACCCGGCCGACGGCAACCCTGGGATGTCGTACCGATTATTCCTCGTGCCAGGTCAGCAATGCAGGGGCGGATCCGGACGCGGCCGTCACGCGGCCAAGAGCGGCAGCTGCGAGAGCTACCGACCTGGTGGACTAACGACGCCGCCTCGCGGAGCGCGCTGTCGCCGCCGAGGAGGCCCCGGCAACGGCCCTGCGTACCGGGTGCGCCCGCGTTCCGGCGCCGCGGCGCGTCCCCGCTGGCAGGGGCGATCTGCGGGACTGCCTCCGGAGCCGGTGCAGGACCTCATTAGGGAGATTCGCCTCCGGCCGCGCCCGCCCAGGCCAGGCCAGCAAGACCTGATCGCTCGGCACGGCCGCCGACCAGCGGAGCGCACAGCGATGCCGCAAGCCACAATGGCGCCTGACCGCATGGCACCGGCGAAGATGCCTGCGCCCCGAACCGGGGTCGTCTGTGCGCCTCCCCAACCAGGCGGTCGCAATAATCGAGCCGCAAATATTCGGCAGCGCGGCCGCCTCGTCCACCACGCCGAGGTCATCAGCCTGAAAGGAGACAGCTACCGGCTCAAAGACCGCGACCTGGGCCGCATCCCCGCCCAGGCAAACGAGGACTAACCAGCGGAAGCGGGTCAGAATTCAACTTCCGCCAAACGGGTCAAAGTTCCGTTGCCGTTGACATGGTCCAGCTGCCGCGCCCACGAGGTCACCGGATCCTGCCAGTCCTCCGTCGACACCCACCCGTAGAACACGAACCACGGTGCCTCCACGGGAGGCGAGTTCCCGGGAGACCGCTGCGCCGATTCCGCTGGATGCGCCGACGACCCAGGCGACCTTGCCGTTGAGCTTCATGCCGGCTCCCGGGTCATCTGGAGCTGGCCTGGACGGTCGGATGGGGTCGGTGTTGAGCGGCAGGGTTACCGTACTTGTCTGCTGGCTCAGCCGCGGGCGCCGGGGATTCCTGGGGGTGGTCCGGGGCGGTGGCCTGCCAGACCTCCTTGACCAGCACCTGCAGTGCGCCGACTGTCGGGATGGCCAGGAGCGCCGCGACGAAACCGCCGAATATGCCGCCGATCAAGGTGCCGATCGAGGCGCCGACCAGCACCGCGATGAACACGAGCAGCGGGTTGATCCGTACCGTCTTGCTCCACTTGTCCCGCCCGGCGGACACCGGTCACCGAGACCTCAGGCGCCCGGATCGCTGGACCGTGAGGCATCAAGCAGGTCGAGATAGCCTTCGACCGCCTCCCACAGGTCGTTCTCCGGGTAGCGGCCGGAGCCACGGTGCTCGCGCCGCCAGCCATGATCCCAGTACTTGTCGCGGACCTCGCGCAGATGAGCCAGCGCCGCGCCCAGGTCTTCGCGGAGCTGCAGCCGCTCATCGGCCGGCTCTGGGATCAGCCGCTTCAGCGACCCGAAGTCTCTCGCTTCCAGCGCCGTGAGCGCCCGCTCGTCGGGACCGTCATCGACAGACCAGATGCGCACCGGGCCGCGGATGTAGTGATTCCAGATCGGGTCCAGGTACGACCGCCAGAAGTACATGAAGCCGCCCTTGCTGAGCCGCAACTCGTTCGCCAGCCAGCCGGTGCCTTCAGGACTGGACTCCCACGGGACTTCCTGCGGGGACAGGTTGATCGCGACCGCGACCTGATCAGCATCCAGCGGGTCGGCTCCGTCCACCACTTCGCCGAAGGCATACACGGCCTTCAGGAACGGCTCCGTGTCGAACCAGAAGGTCTTCACGCGCTCACACGTCTCGGCGAGGATCCGCAGCTTCTCGACGGCGCGCTTGCATCTCATGACTGCATATCTTGCACCAGCTTGCACCAGCTTGCTCGCGCCCAGGTCCGCTGGCTAGTCGGTAGTCGTTTGTAATACAATAATCAAGTGGGCGGTGAGCGGTTCGATCTGGACCTGCTGGATGAGGAAGACCCGTTTGAGATCGACACCCAGGCCGCGCACCTGTTCAAGCATCCGCACTTTGGAATCGATGACATTGATGACGTGTGGGCCAGCGACCCGCTGTTTTACCAGGCCAAGCCTCCAGCGCACTGGCTCATGTGCGCCGAGGTCGGGGGCCGGGTGCTTGTGGTTCCGCTGGCTCCCGCGCGCAGCGGCGACCCGCACAGATGCCGTCCGATCGGCTGCTATGAGGCGGCGGGCAGGCTTGTCGCCCAGTACCGGAGAGACCGATGACGAACACGCCTATGACACCTGACCAGGAATTCGATTTCTACGCGCAGCCGGAAAACCAGGAGCCGCAGGGACCGTCCCGCCGACGCCATGCCTCCCGACTGGGCACACCGGTGCCCGTGCGATTCCCCCCGGAACTACTGGAGCAGGCCCGCCGCGCGGCCGATGCCGACGACCGGTCGCTATCGGCGTGGATCCGCCGGGCAGTCGAGCACGAACTGCGCCGGACCGCCTGACCCGGCACCCCCACACGCAGCGTTCAGCCCGGCCAACGCCCGGAACTGCGGCCGACGGATAAAACGAGACCCGTACCAGAGGCGGACGGTTGACGTGTGTCATTATCGTTTGCACCGTGGATCGCCATTGCATGTGCAGGTGCGTCCGCCGGCTTCGTACGGCACGCTGTGCTCGAAATCGCATTGAGTAGCGGGCCGCCGGAAGCCGGGTCCGGTGCAGGTCGCGTACCGGATCTGGGTCAGGTGCCGCAGCAGCACCCCGGGGTCATGCCCGCGGGCCTGGTGCCTATGGTCACATGGGTCGGTGCTGAGAGGCCCGAGGCTGATGATCAGGTCCGGCCGCCCGGCGATGCCGGTGTCCAGCCGCCAGGTCCCGTATCCGCCGGGTGGCCCGTCCCGGCTGTCCGGGGTGAACGTGAACCGCGGCGTGCCGGTGCTGCCGGGCGGGTCGTGCCCGCCGGCTGTGCCGTTTCTGCCGGGTGTGCCGTTTCTGCCGGGTGCGCCGCCTGTGGCCTGCCGGTTGCGGGGTGCGGGCCGGGCGCAGCCGTGCCCTATGGCGTGCCCGTCCTGGTCGGTGACGGTTACGCACCAGGTGGTCTTGGGATTCGTGGCGGCCGCTCTGGCCAGGTCGCGGGCCAGGTCCGGGTCAGCCGATCTAGAAGCAAATACACTCAAGGGGTTAAAGCAGGACACCCCCGAGTGAGGCATCATGAGCAGCGGCAACGGCATCATCACCCTCGGCGAAACGCTCATCCTCGGTGACGCGATCATCTACCTGCGGATGTCGGATTTCCGCGACGAGGACTTCACCACGTTCGGCGAGCGTGAGCAGCAGCTCCGCGACTTCGCCGCCGGGCTAGGGGGGGGAGAGGGGCAACCCAACATAGCACCCCCCACAGCTGGGGCTGGGGAAAGCCCGTTAGCATTCCCGCTGAGCGTGTCCGTGTGGCGATCGAGAACGACGCGGGTAACGGCGGTTTCCGGCCTGCGTCCGCGTACAAGCGGCCGGTCCGGGTCACTACCGCGACCGGGCTGGTGACGATGCGGACCCGCCGCCCGGTGTTCGCCCGCGTGCTGCTGGACCTGCAAACCGGGAAGGCGGGGGTGCTGATCTGCGATGACGTGTCGCGGATCGCCCGCGATGAGCGGGACGCCCTGGACCTGATCGACGCATGCGAGCTGGGCAGGGCGTCGGCGTTCTCCCCGAGCGAGGACTCCGCAGACGGCATCGGGTCGCTGCGGATCACCCGGGGCGGCACCCGCGAGGAGATCCGCTCGTTCCGCGAGCGGGCCAGGGCCGCCCACGACTACAGCGCCGATATCTCCGACAAGGTGCAGCGTGGCCGCAAGCGGTGGGCGGGCAAGTCGTACTGGGGCGGGCGGCGTCCCTACGGCCGGATGATCGACCCGTCCGCGCCCAAGCACGCCAAGCGGCTGATCACCGTGCCCGAGGAAGCCAAGGTGCTCCAGGATGCGGTGACCGACGTGCTGGACCGGGGCATCTCGCTGCGCGCGGTCGCCGCCGACCTGCGCGGACGCGGCCTGCGCACCGTAACGGGCAAGCCGTTCAGCGCCGTATCGCTGCGCGACGCGCTACTGGCCTCGCACGTGGCCGGCATCGCGACCTGCAACGGGGCACAGTACGACGCGTCGTCGTGGCTGGAGCCGATCATCGAGCCGGACCGGTGGGAGCGGCTGACCGAGATGCTGACCGACCCGGCCCGGCGCACCAACCCCCACAACGCCAACGCGCCGCGCTGGCTGCTATCAGGGCACGCCCGGTGCGGGATCTGCGCTGACGGCTCCACGATGCACGCCTCGGGGATGGGCGGGTACGGCCCGGAGCGGGGCAGCGCCTACCGGTGCGACAAGGGGTCGCACTGCGCCACCCCGGCCATCCCGGCCGACCAGGCCATGGCCCAGGTGATGATCGCCCGGCTGGGCCAGCCCGACATCGCCGGCCTGCTGCCGGCTCCCGAACCGAGGCCGGAGGTGGATGTGGCGGCGCTGCGCGGCGAGTCCAGGAAGCTGCACGCCAAGCGGGATGACCTGGCCCGGCTGCTGAGCGAGGACGTGCTGACCGAGGCCGGGGTACGGCAGGAACGCAAGCGGATCGATGCCCGGCTGGCCCAGATCAGCACCGAACTGGCCGACGCGACCCAGATCGACCTGCTGCCGGAACTGCGCGCCCCCGGAGCCGACCCGGCCCGCGTCTGGCAGGGCCTGTCCCTGCCGCGCCAGCGGGAAATCGTCCGGCTGCTGTGCGAGGTGACCCTGCTGCCCGGCCGGATGCGGCAGCCGTTCGACCCCCAGCTGCAAATGCGGATCGAGTGGCGCCAGTAGCGCGGCGGACGCCTTGACCCCGGCCCGGTTCCCCCACCCCTACCGCCGCATGACCCGCGCCTGCCGCGCAGCGAACCGCTGCGCTTCGTTCCGTCTTCCGTTACGCCGCGATACGTATCGCGGCCCCGGACCGCAGGCCACCACGACGAGGAGGGCCGATGAGCACCACCACCATAGCGCGCCAGACGTGCAGGTACCCCGGCTGCGGGCAGCCTGCCGCCCCCCGGCGGCCGGGACCGGCCGGCCGCCGGAGTACTGCGCCCGGCGCGGCCACACCCGCGTGTCGGCGTGGCGGGAACGGCGCCGGCTGGCCGCCGGGCAGGCCGGCACCACGATCAGCCCGGCCGAGGACGGCAGCCCGCTCACCACCGCCAAGATGACCGGGGCGGAGCTGCTGCGGTCGCTGCGCGCCGAGGCCGACCGGATCACCGCGCTGGGGGCCGGGCTGCGGGACCGGATCGATACCCTCACCGACCCGACCGCCGCCGAAGCCGAGGTAGAAGCGGTCCGCGCCGCCGCCGAGCAGCGCGCCGCCACCGCCGAAGCCCGCGCCGCAGCCGCCGGGCAGCGCGCCGCGACCGCTGAGCAGCTCCGCGCCGAGGCCGATGCCGCCGCCGAGGAGATGAGCGAGCACCTGACCGACGCCCAAGCCCTCGCCCAGGCCGCCGGGCGGCGTGCCGCCGCCGCGGAGAACCAGCGGGACGAAGCGGTGCGGCAGGCCCGCGCCGAGGCTGATCAGCGGGTGACCGCCGCCGGAGCCGAGCGGGATGCCGCCGTCGCCCAGGCCCGCGCTGACGCCGAGCAGCGTGTCCGCGCCGCCGACGCGGAGCGGGATCAGGCCCGCCAAGCGGCAGCCGCCGCCGAGGACACTGCCCGGCACGCCGGGCAGGAGACCGCACGTGCGCAGGCCGCCGCCCGCGCTGCCCAGGCAGAAACCGAGCGGGTCCGCGCCGACGCCGGCAAGATGCTGGATCAGGTGCGGGCCGAGGCGGCCCGCGAACGCGATGAGCTGCGCGCCGACCTGCGCGCCCGCGCCGAGCGCGCCGAACGCCAGGCTGATGCCTACCGCGACGAACTGGACCGGCTCCGCGCCGCCAGCCCCGACGCCCCCACCGCAAACGGCAGCAGCCCAGCCGGCGTCAAGACCACCCGGCGCGCAGCCCGCACCCCAGCTGCCTGACACCGGCCATTGTCCGGGCAGGCCCCCGTGAGGCAGGAGCCAGGCACGTGCGCCTGCTCGTGCCTCGTACGGACCCGCAGGTACCGGTCAACCCGGCGCGCGGCCTCATATCGATCCTGACGGCCCGGTCCCTGCCGCCCTTCCCCCGCACTTTGATCTCCCGCCGGCCCGGGTCCAGTTCCACTGCCGCGACGCGGCGCACCAGCGGACTCACGGACGCCGGATCACGCAGGCGCTTCAGAAAACACCACCGTGCACGCCCGGCATGGCCCCCCTTACCCAGCGCCCCGGCCTGGCGGCCAAGTGCCATAGGGCTACGTACCGTAACGAGAAACGTATGCTCGGCATTTTAAGATCGCACATAACGATGCTGAATCGAAAATCGGTCGGTCAGTGGGCAGGCGGCAGCACCCGGCGGAGCTCTTGCGGAGCCGGGTTCTTGCGAGGTGCCGCGGTTACGGGGAGGTTGTGTCAGGCGGCGTCGTGGAGGGTGACTTTCTTGCCGGATAGCCGTTCGAGTTCGGTGATGAGCTGTCGCTTGCGGCGTAGCGGGGCAAGGCGGTCGTGCCAGTCGGGGCCTAGGTCGGTGAAGTGGGCGGCGGGGTCGGAGAGCAGGTGCCAGGCGATGGTGAGCAGGGAGTTGCCGACGGCGACCAGGGCGCGTTGCTTGCCGCGGCGCCTGACGATCCGCTTGTAGCGGGAGGCCAGGAAGGTCTTGGTGCGGGCGGCGCCGGCGGCCGCCTCGCCGAGGGTGCCGCCGAGCCAGGGGTTGCCCTTGCCGGTGGCGGCGGCCTTGCTGCGGCCGGCGGACTGGCGGGCTTTGGGCGCGAACTTGGCCCAGGACACCAGGTGGCCTGGGGTGGGGAAGCGGGACATGTCGGTGCCGATCTCGGCGAGCATGTCCTGGGCGGCGATGATGCCGATGCCGGGGATCTCATCGAGCTGGGCGACCTGGTGGGCGTACGGGGCGATGGCCTCGCCGATCCGGGTGGTGAGGGTATCGATCTGGGCGGTGAGCGCGTCGATCCGGGCCAGCATCATGCCCAGCATGAAGGCGTGGTGATCGGTGAAGTGCCCGGTCAGCGCCTCCTGCAAGACGCTGGTCTTGGCGCGCATGTTCCTATAGGCCAGGGCGGCCAGTTCGTGCGGGTTACGCTGCCCGGCGATCAGGGCATCGAGCATGGCCCGGCCGGAGACGCCGAAGATGTCGCTGATCACCGAGGACAGCTTGATCTGGGCGTCCTCGAGCAGTTTCTCGGCGCGCTGCTTTTCCCGGGTCCGTTCCTGGGTCAAGGTGCGCCGGTAGCGGGTCAGGTCCCGCAGCTGGCGCTGCGGGCGGGACGGGATGAACGAGGCCCGGAGCATGCCCCGCTCGGCGAGCTTGCACAACCAGACCGAATCGAGCTTGTCCGTTTTGGCCCGGCCGGGGACGTTCTTGACGTCGCGGGCGTTGACCACCCAGCACTCGATGTCGTCTTCCAGGAGGTAGAACGGCGGCTTCCAGTACGCCGAGGTGGCCTCCATCACCACCAGGGTGACGCCCTGGCAGATCAGCCAGTCCCGCAGTTCCAGCAGCGCCGGGGTCAGCGTGGCGTAAGTGCGGACCTCCTGGCGGCGCGCTCCGGGCTTGTCCTCATGCGGGACCCGGATGCACACGGTCAGCGTCGCCTTCCCGATGTCCAGCGCCGCGACCCGCTCCACCAGCGCGCCCGGCTCTTCTGTGATCTCTTCCATGACCATTGGTCCTTTCCGGTCGGGCAGATTCCAGGCGGGCTGCCCGCGGGAGCCAAGAGGGGGTTCAGAGGCGGAATCGCGTGCTCGAGGCAACAATGCAGGACCCCTGTGGCAGGCTCCCAGCGCCAGACTCCTATGCGGGCTCAGCGGCACCAAGCATCGCCGGCTTCAGCGGGCACCCCACCCGATTTTCACGCCTCAGGGCGTCGCGCGCGACATCGACGACTCCTATGTCTGTCAAGGGTTCGGATGATGTTTTGAATCTTTCAATTTCCGTGTTCAGGAAATGTTGCTCTGGCTGGGGCTGCTGATTGCGGACACGACAGGGAAGGGCCACTCCGGGTGGAGGGTGCAAGCTCTTATTAGGTCACGCGGGCAGCGGGTCAAAGTTGGACCGGGGGCGGCCGACAAATCGATAGAAGGCCAGCACGGATGCGGCAGCCGAATAGAGGGTCAGGCCGCCCCCGGAGTGCGCGGGCTGTCAGTCAGCGACGTGGCGGAGGTGGGGATAGACCTCGCGGGCGACGTAGCGTTTGAGGCAGCGCATGATCTCTTTCTTCGACAGGCCCTGGGCGGTACGCCGGTCGACGTAGGCCCGGGTCGCCGGGTGGGAGCTCATCCGGGTGATCACGATCCGCCACAGGGCGTGGTTGGCCTGCCGGTCGCCGGCCGGGTTGAGGCGCCGCCGGACGGTCTTGCCAGAGGACGCCGGGATCGGGGCCACGGCGCACAGGTGCGCCCAGGCGGCCTCGGACCGCAGCCGCTCGGGGTGGTCCCCGGCGGCGATGAGCAGGATCGCGGCGGTGTCGGAGCCGACGCCGTGCAGGGCGAGCAGGCCCGGAGCATGGCCGGTGACCAGGGGCCCGATGAGGTCATCCAGGCGCTCGATCTGGCTGTCGAGGAACTCGGCACGGCGGCCCAGCTCCCGCAGCGCGATCCGGGTGTGGTAGCCGACGACAGCGCCGGGCCGGGGCCGCAGGGCCGCCAGCTCGGCGACCAGGTCAGCGGTAGCGTGCGCGGTGAACCGGGCGCGCAGGTCCTCAGGGCCGGTCACGATGAGGGCCCGGGCCTGATTGATCGCCTGGGTCCGCTCGGAGCGGGCACTGCGCTTGGCGATCATCAGCGCCCGGATCGCCTCGACCGCGCCGTCGCGTCCCTTCGGGGCGCCGCGAGCCCGGCCGGACTGGGCGGCCCGGGCGGCGCTGACCGCGTCCAGCGGATCGGACTTCCCCTGACGGCGCCGGTCCTGCCGGTCCGAGCGGTCCACCTCGACGACCCGGACGCCAGCCGCTGACATGTGGCGGGCCAGGCCGGCACCGTAGCTGCCGGTGCCCTCGATCCCGACCAGGCACACCGTCCCGAACCCGCCCAGCCAGCCCAGCAACCCGGCATACCCGGCCGCGCTCACGGGGAACTCCCGGACGCCGAGCAGCCCGCCGACCGGATCCAGCGCGGCCGCGACATGGGTATCGGCGTGGGTGTCCACGCCGCCGGTAATCGCGCGTGTCTCTACGATGGTCACTGCCATCCCTTTTCTCTGCGTTGAGGGGTGGCACGCACCCGCTGGCCGTCGGACCTGTGAAACCCCGGCCTCTAGTCCAGGCCAGGCAGATCAGACCGGCACGCCGGTGGGTGCCTGAAAACCTGGGATCCCGGCCGACAGATCGATCGCAGGACAGCCCTAGATGGTGTCAGCCGAATAGGAGGTCAGACCGGGACCCAGGCCCCCGACCCTACGCCCGTACCATCTCAAAACGGGGGAGGCAGGGCCGGAAGCACTTATCCACATCCTCCCTGCCGATTCGGCGCGGCTGGGAACCACGCCGACGATGCGTGCGGCCGGGTGCAGATCACCGGGTTATGTGCCATCTCCGCACGTACGGCAGAGTGGGCGTAGGACCGTGCTGGAGGTTGAGCCGGCGGTTTTACCGGGCCGACGATGAGCGAGCCCTGATGCGTAGTGCCGGAGGCCGCCGCCAGCGGGGCAGATGTAGGGCATGATGATAGGTCCGCCAGGCGGGCGCATCTCATGCGGGGACGGCAAGGCTCAGTGGCGGAGACCGCCGGTTCGCTGGTGCGCGTATTTAAGGTCACGCTGCCGCTGGGTGCTGGCCGGGTCAGCAGCAGCCAGCCTTGCGCGGGTGTCCGGGGTGGCCTGGTAGGCAGCGCGCGGGCCCGGGGCGGCATGCGGAGCTGGTCAGGTCCTGCCCGGTGCCGGTTGCGGGGCGGGAACCGCCTGCCCGGCGCCGCGCTTGGGGCCGGGGATGTCCCAGTCCGGCACGGCGGAGATGTACTGCAGGTCGTCCCCGCGGATGCGCTGTCCGCAGGTCGCGCAGATCACCCGGGTGCGGACCGGGTGGCCGTGGTGTTCGACCCGCAGGGGCGGTGTGTCGATGGCCCACTTGTCGCCCCAGGCACGCAGCGCGTGCAGCACCGGTACCAGTTCCCGGCCCGCGGCGGTGAGGTGGTAGTCGTGCCGCGGCGGGCTGGACTGGTATGGCCGGCGCTCGAGGATGCCCGCCGCGACGAGGGCCTTCAGCCGCGCCGCGAGGCGGTCCCGGGGGGCTGCGGTGTTGCGCGCGATCTGGCTGAACCGGTGGTTGCCGAACATCACTTCGCGGACAGCCAGCAGCGCCCAGCGGTCTCCCACCAGCCCCAGCGCCGCCGCGGCCGAGCAGGGGCGGCCGTGCTGCGTGTCCATGCCTGAAGTGTACGCACGAAGGTTTGCATATCAAACCGACATGGCCTAGCGTGGCGTTCATGGGTTTAGAGGTCAAACCTGCCCAAGTTTCCGGATCCAGGAGGCCGTCATGGCATCGGTGCTGATCACAGGAGCGTCAAAGGGCATCGGCCGCGCGGCGGCGGCGGAGTTCGCCCGCCGCGGCCACCGGGTGATCGCCACCGCGCGGGACCCGGGCACGCTCGCCGGCCTGCCGGCGGACCAGCGGCTCGCGCTGGACGTCACCGACCCTGACAGCATCACCTCGGCGGTCGGGGAGGCCGGGGAGGTCGACGTCCTGGTCGCCAACGCCGGGGCGATCTTCGTCGCCGCCGTCGAGGCGACGCCGGCGGAGGCGCTCGCGCGGCTGCTGGAGGTCAACACGATCGGCGCCCTGCGGGTGGCGCAGGCGGTCCTGCCGGGGATGCGCGCCCGCGGCCGCGGGCGGCTGCTGTTCCTGTCGAGCATCGCCGGGCGCATCGTGCGGCCGCGCCAGGCGGCCTACGCCGCGACCAAATGGGCCCTCGAGGCGCTGGTCGAGGCCCTGGCCATCGAGGCGGGCCCGCTGGGGATCGAGGCCGCGCTGCTCGAACCGGGCCCGGTCAGCTCCGGCGCGTCCGACCACGTCACCACCTACACCCTGCCCGGCGATCCCTACGCCCGCCTGCTCACCCAGGGCGGCCCGCCCGCCAGCCAGATGATCACGCCGGAAGAGGTCGCGGCCGGGATCGCCGACGCGGCAGAAGCACCACAACTGCCCCTGCGCATCCCCATCGGCCGGCCCGCCGCCCAGATCCTGGCCGCACGCCGGGCCGCACCCGACGACCGCCCATTCATCCTCGGTGCATCCACGGCCGTCCGGTCGTGAACGGCAAATGAAACAGAGTGAAGGGGAGAGCTGAGCCGTCGGTCTACAGACCGCTCCCTTACACGCAGAGCGACCTGATCTGCGCGCCTTGAGGAGTGAGCGCTGAGAAGTCGGCAACCGCCCTTAGGCGGCTCGGTGAGCGTTCTCCCTAGCCTTATCAGTCACTCAGCGTGACGTATAGGTCGACGTAGCCTCTGGGGCAACCTCAGGACGATCCGGTATGACTGGTTCACTTGAGGCATGCGCCGGCCACTGCTCGAGGTGCTCGTCGATGCGGCACCCGGCCGCGGAGACGACTACATCAGGCTTGACCCAACGCGCGATATGCGGCATGAGCGCGCGTCCGCCGCGCAAGGCGGCGATGCATATTTATACAGGCTGGTCAAACGCTCGCTGGATCGAACGCTGTTCGCAGGGCCGTGGAGAGAGGGCGAAGGCTGCTTGCTGTCCGTGCGCGTGCCCGCCGTTCGGTACCTGCGTCGTCTCGCTGCCGGCGGGGAGCGCAGCCGCTCAGGGCCGACGGTCCTGACGGTCAGCCCGAGCGCGCTGACCGGCGTCGGCAGGGCGGCCCAGCTCACTGGGTTCCGTCAGGGCGATGTGTCATCCTTCCAGGCAGAACTCGTTGCCTTCCGGGCCGGCCAGGATGATCCAGCTCACGCCGGGCGGCTGGCCGGCTTGCACTGTGGCGCCGAGGCGGCCCGGACGTCAGTTCAGCCTGCTGGTCGTCGCCCGGCGGGATCAGGTCCGAGGTGGGACCCGGTTCTTGGCCTCCTTCGGCTTGATATGTGGAGGTGGGGTGCTCAGCGCGGTTGATCGCCGGAGCGAGACTCGGTGCGGCGAACCCGCCGCTCAGGCCATTCCTGAGGCGCTGAGCGGGTTGTATCCGGGTGCGCGGAGCAGGTCCTGGAGCTGGCGGCGGCGGAAGCCGATATTGCCGCCCTCGATGACCGGGTAGGCGAGGGCCTCGGACAGGTAGGCCATCAGCGGGAAGCTGCTGTCGTAGGCCTGGACGCCGACGACGTTCATGAGCCGGGTGATGACCTCCACTCCCGTCTCCGAGCCGAAGATCTTCGCGTGCAGGGCCAGTTCGGGACCCGCCGGGTCCTGCGCGATCACGGCATCCAGCGCGCGCCAGGCCAGCAGCCGGACCGCCTCGATCCGGCCCTTCGCGTCGGCGAGGACATCGGCCACCGACTGGTGGGCGATGATCGGCACCGCGCCGCCTCGCTTGTTGGTCAGCGCATAGTGATAGGCCACATCGAACGCCTGCCGCATCGCCGCGACGGCGAAGATGCCGATCGACGCGCCGCTGGCCCAGAACGTATTGTAGGTGAGCTGGACACCTTGCCCCTCGGCGCCCAGGATGTTCGACCGCGGAACGCGGACATCGTGCAGGCGGATCCGCGACGTCATGCAGCCGCGGAGGCCGGCGAGGTCATAGTGCTCTTCCACCTCGATGTGGCCGGCCAGGTGTTCGCGTTCGGCGACGATAAGAGACACCCCGCCAGGGGTGCGGCAGACGATCGTCATCACGTCGGGGCCGTTGCCATCCCAGCCTGCCAGATGGGAGGCCCACGCCTTGCGGCCGTTGATGACCCACCAGTCCGCGTCGGGCGCCGCGGTGGTGCGCAGGCCCTGGGCCGGCGGTGGCGCGGCGAAGTTGGCGGTGCCGTCGGGTTCGCTGAGCGCCATGGCGGCCACCGGAGCGCCGTGGTCGGCCAGGAATGGGGCGACGAAGCGCTGGATCTGCTCCGGCGTGCCGGCCTCGTAGACGGGTGCGAGCGCGAGGAGCGGTCCGGCGAGCGAGATCACGAAGTCGGGGCTGTGGCAGGCCCACTCCTCGATGAGGATGCAGGCCTCGACCCCGCCGGCGGCGGTTCCGCCGAACGGTGCCGGGATGAGCCCCTTGAGGAATCCCGCGGCGACCGCCTTTTCGAACACCGGGCGTGCCAGCAGGGCTCGCCTGAGCGGGTCGGGCTCCTTGCGGACCTCGGCGGCGAGCGGGTGCAGGTGCTCTTCGGCGAACTGGCGGGCACCGAGCTTCAGTTGCTCCTGCTCCGGGCTGAGATGAAACGAGACGGTCATGGAGGCTCCTATCGTCCGCGCGGTCACGTGGTGTCCACTCGATGAACTTCCCCGGACCCGCGGCCGGCGAACTGATCCCTTGCCGCGGTTCCCGGAGCAGGAGACACCGGGACGCGCCGCATCGCTGCGGGCTGATACCACCCGTCCGTTCGGGACGATTTTCAATTCATCTGTCCCGAACGGGCAGTGGTGTTACGGCCCATGTGACACGACAGTGGATCACGCGTCGGGGCGCAGCGGAGCCATCGGCGCTATCCGGGGAATTGCCGGGTCAGTTCGTCGTGGCGCAGGACGTGCACGCCCGCCGTGCGGCGGGACGCTGGCCGGGTGCTGGTCTGCGATACGACTCCTCCGGCCCGGTGTGTCAGCCGCAGCGCGGACTGGGGCGATGCGAGCGGCGCGGTCCCGGCGCCGTGGTCAGGAAAGATCGGCTGCCCCTCTGCCCAGTCCTTGTAGAAGATCTGCGTGCCGTCCGCGGTAACGATGGTGGGCATGCTGGCCTCCAGCCTCGGTATGTCTTCGCCCTTTGCCCTTCCAGGTCACCATGCGTCCCGGCGGAGGCGGTATCAGCAGCGTGATTGCGCTGCGGTCCTGGCGGGCACAGTCAGGGGGGGCGGACAGTATCCCCCCGGCCGGGCGGATCTGGTGCAGTCAGCATGCGGATATCTCCGCGCCGGGGCCGCGGCCCAGGTTGAGGCTATGCCACAGTCGTACTCTGAACTGCCGAACAGCGTGGCCACGGCTGCGAACGGCGTCGACTACGCGTACCGGGACAGCGGCGGCCACCCGGCGCAGGTCCCGCTCGTGCTCCTCCAGCACTTCCGCGGCAACCTGGACTACTGGGACCCCGCGCTGGCCGACGAGTTGGCCAGATCCGGCCGGGTGATCGCCTCCGGCAACGCCGGGGTCGGCGGCTCAAGCGGCGTGGCACCCGACACGATTGGGCAGATGGCCCGTGACGCGATCGCCTTCACTGCCGCGCTCGGGCTCAGCCGGGTCGACCTGCTCGGGTTTTCCATCGGCAGCTTCGTGGCCCTGGAGATCGCCCTGCGCCGACCCGCTCTGGTCCGGTGCCTGATTCTGGCGTCGTCGGCGCCGCGGGGCGCGGCGGGCATGCACGGCTGGGCGCCCGCCGCGATCGGCGCGGTCGGCACCGGGCAGACCACCCCGGAGGAGTACCTAAGCGTTTTCTTCGCAGCGTCCGCGGCGAGCCAGCAGGCCGGGAATCTGGCCTGATCAACAGAGAGGATGGCTGTCACCGTGATCGATACGGACGAGCTGATCAGGCGGAACGCCACGTTCGCCGACGGCCGCTCCTTCGCCGGCCTCACCATCAGGCCCGGAGGAAACCTGCGGGTCATCGGGTGCGTCGACTCTCGCGTCGACCCGAGCGACGTGCTGGGACTCAAGCTCGGCGAGGCCACCATGATCCGCAACGTCGGCGGACGCGTCACGCCTGCGACGCTCCGCACGCTGGCGATGCTCGCGAAGGTCAGCCAGGCGAATAGCGATGGCCGCCCCCGGGCGACGCGCACCTGGTGGTCCTGCATCACACCGGCTGCGGAATGAGGGACCTGGCGGTGTTTCCCGAAGTGCTGGCCGGGTACTTCGAGATCCCGGTCAGTGACCTGGACACCAAGGCGGTCACCGACCCGGCCGCCTCCGTCCGCGTCGACGTCCTCAAGAGGAGGCTCCCCGCCGGAGTCTTCGTCTCAGGCTTCGTCTGCAACGTGGCCACCGGACTCATCAAGACCGTCGTCCCGCCCGCGCGGGTGGAGTCATGACGGCGCGGAGTCCCGCCGTATCGAACGGCGGCGAGGCCATCTACCAGGAACGGCGCGTGCCCACGACCCGCGGTGAACTCTACGTCCGTGACTACCGCGGTTCCGCACCCGCGTTCGTCATGCTCCACGGCTTCCCCGACAACCTGCGGATCTTCGAGAAGGTCGCCCCCTTGCTCGCGAGCGCTGGCAGGAGGGTCGTGCTCTTCGATTTCCTCGGCTTCGGCGCATCCGACAAGCCCGGCAAGGGGTACTCCTTCGACCAGCAAGTGGGTGACCTGCTCGCGGTCGTCGACGCCTTGAACCTCGACACGGTCGTTCCGGTCGCGCATGACGCCGGCGGTCCCGCGGCGGTGAACTTCGCGCTGCGCTACCCCCGGCGCACCGCCGCGGTAGCGCTGCTCAACTCTTTTTACGCCAACGCCGAGACCTTGCGGTTCCCCGAATTCATCGGGCTTTTCGCCATTCCCTCGCTGAGCGCCCTCAGCCAGCACTTCCTGCGGAATCCCGCGCTTTTCGCCGAGTTGCTGCAGTTCCAGCGCGGCCAGTTCCGTGCTGTCCTCGCCAGCGACAAGCGAGCCGGGTACGACGAGTTCCTCGGTCCGCTCATCGATGAGAACTTCCGCAGGCAGCCCGGCGCCGGCCCCGCATTCGGCCAGATGACCGCGCAACTCCTGCCCGAAGTCGCCCGCAACGACAAGCACCTGGCAGAGCTTGAACGGCTGGACATTCCCTTCCGCCTGATCTGGGGTGCCGAGGACCCCTACCTCAACACCGGCGTGGCCGAGGACCTGGCGAAGCACCTGCGCACAGCAACGACCACGATCCTGGCCGGCGCGGGCCACTGGCCCCAGATCGACCAGCCGAACGAGGTCGCCCGGGCACTGCTGTCCGGTTAAGGTTTGCCGCTCCGCTCACCGAAAGCCCGCTGCCGTCTCCGATCCGATCACATTTCCGGGACCGAAGCGGCGGCGGCGCTGACTTTCCGGGCGGATTCGTGCATGCCATGCAGGCGGGACTACCGTGCTCCGTTCAGCGCCTTTTCGCCATTGACGGACACAAGCGGGATGTCGTAGCGGTCGGCAAGTTCACGGGCCTTCGAGTACTCGGTGGAGTACGCCACCACCAGGGACCTGACCCGCGAGGTCAGCAGCGGGTAACCGGCGTCAGCCGCGGCGGGCGAGCGGTACTTGATGGCCTGGTGGATGCCAGCGCAGACTTCGCGTTCGCCCTCGGCTTCCACCTCGATGACCGTCCGGTCCGGCAGGTGATTCTCGAACGTCACATCAACGCGGTCCCCGGTAGCAAAACGGCAGCGGGCATCGAGCTGGCCGTGGCCGCTGGCTGTGCGTTCAGCCGGGGCAAGTTCACCCGGCTGCTCAGTAGCCAGGAGTGGATTGAGTTCTTGCGGAAGGCGCAACGTTCTCGATACCAGCCAGCCCGGTGATCCCGGGGCGGACCGCCGCCCGGCGCGCGGCGGGGAATTCGCTGGCGTCACAGCAAACCCCGGCGAGACGGCAGCCCGCGGTCACGCACGGCTGCAGACGATAGGTATTCGCCGCGGCATCACAGGCAGCGTGGCTTGACGCAGCAATATCCGGCGGCCGGTATCGCACCGGCCGTGCCCGGCGGATCCCGCTCAGCTCATGAAGCACCACCTCGCCGGTCTTGATTGCTGGCAGACTGGCGGCGTGGAGCCAGCCGCGGAGGTCACGGCCGCCGGGAACGCGGTGGCCGGGCCGGGCAGCGGGGCAGGTACGGCATCGACGGCGGGTTCGCCGGGCTGGCGGTGTCCGGACCGATGGTGGTGAGCCTCCAAGCTCAGCTATGGTACGTCGGCCGCGGAATCCAGGAGGCCAGCGACCGGGGTCCGCGCCTGATCGCGGACCAGGGTACCGGCCAGGGCTTTCACGGGTGCGACGCGGGACCCGGGAGCGGGACCGTGATCCCAGGCACAGAAGACCAGGGGAGCCACCTGAGGCAGCCGTGGCAGTGCCACCAGCGGGCAGCCAGACCGGCGGGAGAAATCAAGGGCCTTTGTGACCGTCGGTACCGGCAACGGTGCCGGTACCGAGATCTGTTAGGGGGTCATGGCGGCGGCCAGCTGGTGGTGCTCATCCACGGCTGCCCGCTGGGGAATGCGGGAGGAGAGGTCTGGATGGACAGCTACGAGTTCGTGATCGTGGGCGGGGGGACGGCCGGGTGCGTGCTGGCCGCGCGGCTTTCGGAGAGCCCGGAGGTGTCGGTGCTCTTGCTGGAGGCGGGCGCCGCGGAGTCGCCTGCAGGCGCGGAGTATCCCCCGGCGTGGCCGGCTCTTCTGCAGTCCCCGGCGAACTGGGGTGACGTCGCGCCCGGCCAGACCGCCGCCGGACGGCCGGTTGCGGTGGCCCGGGGCCGTGTGCTGGGCGGCTCGTCCTCGGTCAACGCGATGGTGTTCGTGCGGGGCCACCGGTCGAGTTATGACCGGTGGGTCAAGGAGGGCGCCGGCGGATGGGGGTTCGACGACCTGCTCCCGTTCTTCCGCCGCACCGAGACCGCCAAAGGACGTGATCCCGTGCTGCGCGGGATGGACGGGCCGCTTATCGTCGGCCCGGCGACCCCGCCCAATCCCGTGCTGGCCGCGTGCCTGGATGCCGCCGGAGAAGCCGGGTACCGGCGCGCGGACGATATCAGCGGCGGCCTCGAGGAGGGCTTCGGGTGGTCCGATCTGAACATCGTGGCGGGCAGGCGGCAAAGTGCCCTGGCCGCGTACCTGAGGCCGGCGATGCAGCGCGGCAATCTCCGCGTGGTCACCGAGGCGCTCGCCCATCGCCTGCTCATGGACCGGCAGCGATGCGCCGGCGTCGAGTACAGCGTGAGCGGCGAGCTGTGCCGGGCCGGAGCCACCGGTGAGGTGGTGCTGACCGCGGGCACCATCGGCACGCCGAAGCTGCTGATGCTCTCGGGGATCGGCCCGGCTTCTGCCCTTCGCCCGCACGGCATCGAGGTGGTCGCGGAGCTGCCTGGCGTCGGAGAGAACCTGCACGACCACCCGTACGCCTTCATCATCTACCGCCCGGCCCAGCCGGTGCCCGCGGCGGCGAACAATCACGGTGAGGCGCTGGGCCTGCTGCGCAGCCGCCCGGATCTGGACTACCCCGACCTGCAGATCCTCTTTGTCGACATCTCTCTGGTTCCGCCTTCCGCGGGCGGACCGGAGCCGGGTTACACGATCGCGCCCGCGCTGATGCAGCCCTTCAGCCGCGGGACGGTCCGGCTGGCCAGCGGCAGCCCGGACGCCGCTCCCGTGGTCGACCCGCGGTATCTGAGCGACCCCCGGGACGTCGAGGCCATCGTGACGGGCCTCAAGATCGCCCGGCAGATCGGGCGGGCAAAGGCCCTGGAGCCGTGGCGGGCCGCCGAAGCGCTGCCCGGTCCCGGCGCGGACACCGACGACGCGCTGCGGCACCACGCCGACCGGACAATGCAGTCCTACTTCCATCCGGTAGGTACCTGCCGGATGGGGACCGACACGATGTCAGTGGTGGACCCCGAGCTGCGGGTGCACGGCATCAGCGGGCTCCGGATCGCCGACGGCTCGATCATGCCGTCGATCGTTTCCGGCAACACCAACGCTACGGTGTACGCCATCGCCGAGCGCGCCGCGGCCCTGGCCAGCCGGTGACCTGGGCGCGGGCCACGCACTGGCCACTTGCACCGGACACCGGCGCATACGAGCGCGGCCCGGCCAGCATGACAATCACTGGCAGGAAGCCATCGGCAAGCAGGAACCCGGGGCAGCCGCCACCGTGTCACCAGCTGGGCCAGGACCGTGAGCGAAACCAATGGCCTATGTGACCGCCGGCCCGGAGAACGGCGCCAATGTCCAGATCGATTAAGAGGATCACGGCAGCAGCTGAAACCCGGCGGCAAACCCCGAGCGCATCGGCAGACAGCCGTCCGGCAATCTCGAGAACCGGTACGCCTGCTTCGATGACTTCCACAACAACTTCTGCAACACCGACAGGCTCGCGCCCGCCAGGATCAGCGACCGGGTTAGTCACGGAATCGCTCACGCAGATCTGGAGCACCTGCGCGCAGGTGCTGCGCTGTAGCGGCTCAAGCGTCAGCCGCAAATATTCGGTGATATGCGCGCCCCCGATACGAATGACAATGCTGAATTGACGATCGCTGCGACCGTTAGTTACATACAGTCTGGCGCATAAGTATACGAGCTCGCAACGCCCTCTTTTCGGCAGATTCGGGCTTTGGTTGGCTGACGGCGCCGACCACCCTGATATGCACGCGGCGGAGGCTATGCTGCCACGTTCCTGGCAGCGAACCGAACCAAGTGGGCGGATCTCGGGCGCCGCGGCCAGTCTCGCGGCTACCGTTCGTGACGCCAGCCTGGCTGGGCCACGCGCCGGTTGAAGCCGCCATGATGAGCATCCCGGCGTCAAGGCGAGCAGGCGGAGATGAGACGGGTAGGGCCAGCAACCGACGCTCGGCGTGATGCGCCGCAGCGGGTCACTTCGGGCCCGGCCCCGGCAGCAGAAGAGAACCATACGCCGCGGGGCAGCTCAGGGGAAGCATGCCGCCGCTGGGTGCGGGCGGGGGTGGAGGCGGCACGGCGGGCGGAGATGGCTGTGCGGATGGATCTTGACCCGGTGAGCCAGACGCCGGGACCCTGGCCGGGACCGGTCATCGCGTCCAGCGCGCCCGCCAGGCCAGCGAAGCGGAGAAGTTGCTGCGAGCGACCCGCGCGGGCACCCGGTGACGCCGAAGCGCAGGCCTTGCTCGCTAGGACCTGGAACTCGCGGTCAAGGACCCGGCCCAGCGCTCGGACACACGGCCATCAGCACGGCGGACTGGTTGCGGGCGTTCTTCCCGGCCAGCCCGCGTGACCGGTTATGCCCGCTGGCCCGGGACCGCGGCGCCGGCTGGCCGGGCATGCGCCGGCCTGGGGCTGTTGAGCAGGAGCGCGAGCGCGTGCCGCTGCGCGGGGGTGAGCGGGGGTGCCGCCTCGGCCAGTTCCCTGATCCAGGCATCCGGGCCGCTGCCGGAGTGGGGTGCGGGGTGCCCGTTGTGGTCGTGACTCTCGTCGCGGCCGGCTGGGGCGGCCGGGGCGTGGGTGCCCGGCCGGCTTGCCGTCCCGGTTCGGGTTTCCCGCTGCGGCGCTGATTCCCTGGCACGCATGAATTGAAGGCTAGCTATTGGCGGTCAGTCGGCAAATCGTGGTGCGGCAACGTAGACCTCTTTAAACCGGACTGGGCAACACTCAGCCGCACTCAGCAAATACCGGCTAATACCGGCTAGCACGGAAAAGGACAGTAAAATTATTTCGCTTGGTCGCGTAAACCCGGGATACGTCACCGCTGTGCGTGCCCGGGCATTCACCGGAACACCAGCCGACTGGTTCCGGAACCTGGTCCCGGTGTGCCACGCCGACCTCACCGGGCACCGGAATCGGGTCGCTGACCTGGGGGCCGGCGTTCCCGGCAACCCCGGCGCGGCGCTGGAGCCCGGTGTTGCCAGCAAGAGTTCCAGTTCGCTTCCGGCGTGCTCCGGTGACCGTCAGCCCGGGCGGCGAGGAGAAGGAATGCGCGGCCATTAGACTGCGCCTTCTTCGTCAGGTGAAGGTGGCCGTCAGGGCCGCGAAGCAAGATGCGCATAACGTTCACTTCCGTTTGGACCGGCGCGGTCCCGGAGGCATACTGAAATCGGCCGGCCGGGCTCAGAGCATGAAATTCACGGCGCATTCGCGCCGGGCTTTGCAGCGAGAAGGGAATGGCTCGTGGCGTACGCAGTTCGCGGCGATGACCGGGCTCGTGACGACGATGGGCGGGCCAGTGCCCGGCCGCGCCGCCGGACCCGGCATCAGGCGCGGCGATCCCGCACGGTGCGGTTCGCGCTTACCGATGAGGAGTATGCCGAGGTGTCGGCCGCCGCCCGGCAGGCCGGGCTGGCACGCGGCGCGTACGCGGCCGAAGCTACCCTGGCCATCGCGCGGGGCGCGGTGACGGCACCGGACGTGCCGCTGGCGGACGCGGTGCATGCCCTGGACCGCGCTGCGCTGGGAGTGCGCCGGATCGGCGTGAACTTGAACCAGGCGGTCGCGAAGCTGAACGCGACGGGGCAGTGGGCCGGTGACCTTCCCGCGTATGCGGAAGAGTCGGTGCGCCGCGCGGCCCGGCTGGAGGCGGCTGGGGAAGACCTGCGGAAGCGATTCCTCTGGGCCATCCGCGCGCCTGGGCTACGCCGTCGGTCGGCCGGAGAAGAATCCGCGGGCCCGTCCGCCGGTCCAGGATGACCGGATGGCGTTCCGCGTCGGCCCGCCACGGTGCGGATGGTCTTCCGCGCGGCGTTCCGCGCGTCCGGGATCGGGACGGATGGCGTTCCGCGTGGTCCGGAATACGGCCGATGGCGTCCCGCCGGCCCGCTCGGATGATCGGGGGCGGGTGAGCGGTGATCGGGAAGGTCTGCCCGCGCGGTCAGGACGTGGCCGGGCTGATCCGCTACCTGTATGGTCCCGGACGTCGGGAGGAGCACACTGACCCGCACATCATCGCGGGTTACCGGCCGCAATCGGACCTGGAACCCCGGCTGCGCGCCAACGGCAGCCGGGACTTCCGCCGATTGGCCGGGCTGCTCCGGCTCCCGCACGACGTGCTCGGCAAGTGGGGGTACACCAAGCCGGTCTGGCACTGCTCGATGCGCGCCGCCCCCGAGGACCGTCTGCTCTCCGACCGGGAATGGGCCGGCATCGCAGCGGATGTGATGCACCGTACCGGGCTGTGTCCGCGCGGGGAGGAAGACGACGCGGTGCGGTGGATCGCGATCCGGCACGGCCCGGACCACATCCACCTGGTGGCGATGCTGGCCCGTCAGGACCGGGTCCGTCCTCGCATCGTGAACGAGCGGTACCGGGTCCGCGATGCCTGCCTGGCCGCCGAGCGGCGGTACGGGCTGCGGTCCACCGCTCCGGCCGACCGCACCGCGGCCCGCCGCCCGTCCCGCGCCGAGGCCGGCAAAGCCGCCCGTCACGGGCGCAGCGAGCCGCCCCGGCTCACCCTGCGCCGCCATGTGTCCACCGCTGCCGCCGGGGCAGGAAGCGGGGAGGAGTTCTTCGCTCGGCTGGACCAGGCCGGGGTGCTGGTCCGGCTCCGGTACAGCGTGACCAGCCCCGGCCAGGTCACCGGGTACGCCGTCGCGCTGCCCGGCGACACCGCCGGGAACGGGGAACCGGTCTGGTACGGGGGCGGCAAGCTCGCGGCCGACCTGTCCTGGCCTCGGCTCGCCCAGCGGTGGACCTGCCCGGCCCGGCCGGACTCGCCGCTGTCGGCGGCCGAGGCTGACGCGATGTGGGAGTACGCCGCCCGCACCGCCGCCGATGCGACCGCGCGGATCAGGTTCTGTACCGCGACCGGGAACCCGGCCGCCGCCGCCGATGCTGCCAGCGCCGCCTCCGATGCGCTGCACGTGGCCGCCGCCGCGCTCGGCAGCCGCGCCCTGCGCCAGGCCGCTGACTCGTTCGACCGTGCCGCCCGCCAGCCCTACGGCCGGGTACCCGAACCGACCCCGGCCGGGAACCAGCTCCGTCACGCCGCCCGGCTCATCGCCGCCTACGCTTACCTCACCGGCGACCGCACCCTGACCCCGGTCGTGCTGCTGGTGCGCCTCGCCGCCCTGGCCGAGGCCGTCGCCGCACTCCGCGAGTCCCAGCAGCGCGCCGCCCAGGCTGCCGCCGCGCTCCGCGCCGCCCGGCACCTCCGCGCCGCCACCAGGCCCGCCCCGCCCGCCCGGCCACCAGGCAGGCCCGCCACGGCTACCGCGCCGTCCGCACCGAAATCCGGCCGGCCCCGGCCGGACACTGCCGCCGGACTGGCCCAGCTCAGCTTCCCCGCCGCGCCCCGCCCGCAGCCGCCCGCACCAGGGCAGCCCGGACCTGGCGCTGGCGATCCGCCCCCGCTACGCCGGCCACCGCCACCTCAGCCACGCGGCCCCACCCGCTGAGCCCGGACGGCCCGGCAACGCGCTTCACCGGCCCTGATGCGGGCTGTCTCACAGCCCATCTGTATGGCCGTGCCTGCAAGTTACCTGTCCAGGCGGGTGAGGGCTGCCCGCGCCTGCTGGTGTACCGCCTGCCCGGCCAGGACACCGGGCTCGCTGGCCAGCCGGATGATCCGCTGGGCCTGGTGGGGCAGGCGGAGGGTTTCGGCGTCGCTGATGGCGGCGGTCAGCATGGGCTCGGCGGTGTGCTGGTCTCCGGACCTGGCGAGCACTTCAGCGGTGGTGATCCGCTCGATGACCCGCCAGTGCCGGGACGGCGGACCGCTGTCAGCCGGGCAGCGTCCGGCCAGCTCGGCAGCCTGAGCGGCACGGCCGGTCGCCAGCAGCCCGCGCAGGCGGACCTCCCGGACGGTGAACGGGCTGAACAGCACATCCTGCTCTGACGCTTGCTCTACCGCCAGGACGCACTGGCTGGTGGTCGCGTCGAACAGGCCGGCCTGCCCGGAGGCGGCTGCCGCGCGGGCCAGCAGGACCAGCCCGGCACCCTGACGTACCGGGTGATCTTCGACCTGCAGAGCCTGGCGGAGCCGGATGATCCTGGCAGCGCGATGCCCTGCCTTGCGCAGCTCGTTTCCGTGCATCCGCAGCACCAGCCCGAGCAGCGGCCGGTCCCCCAGATGCCAGGCGATGCGCACCGCCCGCCCGGTCCAGAGCGCGGCGGTGGCCAGCCGCTCATCGGGCAGCAGGTGCCCCAGCGCGACCCCGAGCGACATCCGCGCCTAGGCCAGCAGGCTCATCGTCTCTGGTTCGGCGTACCCGGCCGCGACGCGGGCTTCCAGCCGGGTGATTAGCGGCCACAGCTCGCTGACCGCCTCGGCGGCCCGGCCGCTTTGCCGCACGATCCGAGCCAGCCGGATGACCGAGGTGCCGAACGCGAGCATCGCGGCAAAGTCGGCGTCGTCCGGCGATCCCGAGCACGTGCGGCGGGATGACCAGCGTGCGCGCGATGTGCGCCAGCGTGCCCCGGCCGGTGAGGTCACGGCGGCCGGACTCGATCATCGAGATGTAGCTGCGGTCATAGCCCACCATGTCCGCCAGCTGCTGCTGGGTCAGCGCGCACGCACGCCGGTACCCGCGCAAGATCGCGCAGTCCAACGGCCATCCAACGCCCCCATCTGCCGAATATCGGGCGTTGCATTCCCGTATACTTATGCGCCGTTCTGCATTTCGCCAACGACAGCAGCGACCGTCAATTCGCCTTGCCGCTCGTATCAGGGCGCGTCCCTGCCGACTCGGAGCGGGGCGGTCGTCGACCGGCCGGGAGGCGGCGACCGCCCAGATTATCCAGTTCGGCGCGGATGAGGAGGACCCGCGCTGCACCGCGCTCTCGCTCGAGTTCGGCGTCCATCGCCGGGCGGGCGCCCCAGCCCGGTTCGCGAGGTTGTTCAGCGACGCGGCGGCGGCGAGCCAGACATCCGGGACTGCCTCCGCCGGCCCGATAAATACTGGCCGCTTGGGGGCGTAGACGGGGAAGTCATCGGTCACGTGCTGGCCGGGCGGGATGCGGTTCGGATCGGCGTGCGCGCGCCAGCGGCCGCGGACGCCGGGAGGCGAGGGTCAGAGTTTCCTGGCCGCCTTTCTGAGCGGGTTCACTCTGTGTCTGCGGCTTCCGGGCTGCTGGCTTGCCGCAGCGGGGACGGTTGCACGCTCACCAGCTCCAGGCCCAGGCTGCGCCCCCGGTCCAGGATGCCGTAGAGATGGGACTGGTCATGGATTACGCCGACCAGGGCTGTCTGCCCCCGTCCCGGCTCCCAGGGCCATGCCCTCGAACGCGGACCCAAGGCGCTCGGTCAGCCGCCCTCGCACGCTGATCTGGTATCGCGTTGGTTCCACGTCGCCTCCGCCATGGTCGGGTGACGTTCACGGTGCGCCCGGCTGGAAGGAGCGGGCATCCCCCGGACTGCTTTCACCCGGGTGATTCCGGGGTTACGGCCATCTTCTGGAGGCTAAGGGCCCGCCGCGGAGATCCTGGCCCGGAACTGGCGTGACTAATCTGCCCTGGCCACCGCGGGAGGGTCAGCCTCCGGTCGCGCGGGGCCGCCGACGGAGCGCGAGGAACTCCGGATCCGTCACGCAGGCGGGCGCCCGCTACCCGCCGGAGCCGGTATCCCCGGCCTGATCGGGGGTGGCCATAGCCGATGTGAGTACAGCTTTCCCGGGTCACCGGCCGGGCGCCTGAGGCCGCGACAACTCGCAGGCAAGGCGGCGATCGTCACGGCGCGGCACGCGGCATCGCGCGGCAGCGCTGCTCGCGCGTGAAGGCTTCTCCCCCGTCCAGGCCGCCTGGGCGGGGGTCGTACTCATCGACGGCGACACCGCTGGCCAGATCGTCGACGCTGGCAGCCGAACCCCGCTCACGGCAAGCAGGAGTAAGTCAAGCCGGGCAAGCCTGGGTGTCTAGCAGCCCGGGTCGCCTTGGTGCCCGAAGAGGCATGCGACCTTCGGCCCGCGCGGCCGATGGCAGCCGGGGCCAGCCCGCCGGCTCACGTTCGTGACCGATCGCGCAGGATCATCCGGTCTCGCCGGTCGTCGGCCGCGCTACCCGGACGGGCTCCCGCCCTATCCGATCCGGCGCTCGCGGTGTCCGGCCGACCCGGTGGCTGCATGATGCGGTTGGCTGCTTGGGTCGCGGGAGCGGCGGGCCGGGATCTCAAGCGCCGCCCGTGTGCTCCCGGATGACGCGCGTGGTCCGTCAGTCACCCGGGGTGAAAGTGACTCAGGGGCGATGCAGCTTCACCCGGGCCGACGGCATGATGAGCGTCAGCGGGAAAGCCGGAGGCGGCATGGAATGAGCCAATACCAGATATGCGCGCGAGGACCGGCTGGCCAAGTGTCGTGAATCGGCGTTCAACGGATGCCTGGCAGACCCGGGGAGGGGCAAGCAGCCCTGGCGGCCAGGTCCGTGGCCAGTCCACCGGTTTCACCGGCAGGACGCAACCGGCTCCGCTCTTTGCCGGACCCGTGTGTCGCCAGCCACCCGGCGACACACACATCACAGGAGGCTCAGATGATACATGAACTAGCGGTGAAGAAATGGAGAGCGCTGGCAACGCACATTCCGCGACCTGGGAGAACAACCAGCACGGCGGCCGCCGATCTCGCCAGCGGCCGGCAAGTGGCCAGCGGACCCGCTGACAGAAGGGCGCGGGTGCCAATCGTTCCGCGGCTGACCCGCGCGGCCGTAGCGGCCGGGATCGGGCTCGCCGCGGTCGGCGCGGCAGCGGCGTTCGCCGGCCCGGCGCAAGCTGGCGGCTTCCCGGGCTTTCCAGGGGCCGTGTACACCATGACCAACTCCGCGGCCGGCAACGCGATCGAGGCGTTCGGCCGCGCGGCTGACGGGTCGCTGACCCCGGTCGGCACCTACCCGACGGGCGGCGACGGCGGGGCGCTGGGCTCCGGCCACTCGATCGCGGTGTCTAGCGGCGGGCATATCGTGGTGAACGTCAACGCCGGCAGCAACTCGATCTCGGCGTTCACCGTCGGCCCTGGGGGCCTGAGCCTGATCGGCACCGCCGACTCGGGCGGCACCGACCCTAACAGCGTCGCCATCCGGGGAGACCTGGTCTACGTGCTCAACGCCGGAACGGCCGGGGTCGCCGGATCGGGATCGATCGCCGGCTTCCGGCTCGGCTCGAGCGGCCTCAGCCCGATCCCGGGATCGGTCCAGCCGCTCGGCGCCGGAGCGCTGGTGCCGCGGCAGATCCAGTTCACCAACAACGGCCAGGTGCTGGTCGTTGACGAGGGTGGCTCGAACACCATCGACACCTTCGCGGTCGGCAGCAGCGGCGCGGCGGGCTCGGCCACGACCACGCCGTCGACCGGCGGCGGCCCGTTCGGGTTCGACTTCGACCGCGCCGGTCACCTGCTGGTCTCCGACGCGGCCCTGGCCACCGGCCAGAGCGGCGCGACCTCCTACGACGTCGCCAATGACGGCACAGTCACCGCAAACGGCCCGGCGGTGCCCATCGACCAGGCCGCCGCCTGATGGCTGGCCGCCGCCGGCAAATTCGCCTACACCGCGAACGCGGGCGCCGGCTCGATCGGCGCATTCACCGTCGCGAACGACGGCACCCTCACCGTGCTCGGCACCACGCTGGTTGAGGGCAACCCGGCCTCGCATCCGCTCGACGAAGGCGTCAGCGGCAACCAGCACTACCTGTACGTCCTGGCCGACGGCCTGCACCACATCGTCGGCTACCAGGTCGGCAACGACGGCTCGCTCACCCAGGTGACCACCATGCCGGTGACCCCGGGCTCGGGCGGCATCGGCGTCAACTGAGACAACGGCCGCGAACGTCCGCAAAGCGTGGGAGGCGGGGAGCCCAGGGCACCCGCCTCCCACGGCAACCCCGATCCATGACACCGCACCGAGATCACCTCAGGGCACTGCTCAGCCCGGGCGACCAGTTCCCGGCGCCGACCCCCGCACTGCCCGGCGGCTGCATCCTCCAGCTTCCCGACGCGCTGGCCGGCGACTACGGCGTCGTCCTGCCGTATCGGGGATCATGGTGTCCCCTACCGCAACGCCCGCGGCGAGCCGGCGGTCAGGCGGGCTGGCGGTCCCGATGCGCTGGGTAGCACGGTTTCGGTCCTGGTTATGGGCTCGGTGAGGATGCCAGGGTCGGCACAGGCGGCGATGATCTCCTGGGCCGCGCACAGCCGCGCCTGAGCATTGTGGGTGTCCCCATGGGAGCTGATCCTGGCCAGGCAGATCAGCGCCCACGCAGTCTCCAGTCGCGCCCGGCCCCGCCGGGCCAGCTCCAGGCCCCTGAGCGCGGCCGCCTCGGCTTCGGCTGTCTGGCCCCGCGGTCGAGCACGTCCGCCATGGCTATCGCCGCGGTGGCGGTTATCCAGTACTCGCCAAGGCCATGTTCCGCAGCCAGGTCGGTGGCCGTCCGGGCGTACCGTCCGGCGGCTTCGAGATCATCGGCCCGGGTACGGATGATCGCCAGGCAGCCCATCACCCACACGCTGGCCAGGTTATTAATTGGCGGCTCAATGACTCCCGCTACCTTGTCGAGGACGGCAATGGCTTCATCGTCCCGGCCCTGCCAGCACAGGTTCGCGCCCAAGGTCGCCCGCCATCTCGGTGTCCCCCGAGCCCTCGAGCTCCACCGCCCTGCGGCAGGCTGCCCGACCCGGGTTCAATGGAGCTCGCCGGGCGAGGCATGGTCAAGGGACCGGGTCACCCTGCAATTCATCGGTGTCGATGCCGGCATGCCATGAGCCGTGCACAGCTCGTCCATGCACGTGGCATGCGCCGTGTCGGCGAGCGTCGTTTCCGTTGTGCCGGCTAGTTGGTCCCGCCCGGCCGCGCGAGGCGCTGCCGCTTTCTGCGGCCGGATAAGGACGGGGGCGGCGGCCAGGATCACCAGGGCGACGGCCACGGCGAAGATCAGCAGCGTCACCCGGGGACTGAGGTGCTGCAGTGCGAGCCCGACCCCGACGACGGGCACCGACACGCCGGCGTACCCGGCGGTGAAGAACGTCGCCAGGGCGCCGGCCCGGTCGTCCGGGCTGGCGGTGGAGATCACCACGGTCAGGCTGCCGCGGATGATCGCGCCGATACCGGTGCCGGCGACGATTCCGCCGGCCAGGAACAACGCGAGGCTGGGCGGCGATGTCCAGGCTGAGACGACCAGCAGGCACAGGCCGGCGATCATCGGCGCGATCCCGGCGGCCAGCAGGCGGCGGGCCGGCCAGCTCGTGGTCGTGGTCTGCACGAGCACGCCGGCGCCGAAGGCCAGGAAGATCGTCAGTCCGGTCAGCGCGGGAGAAGGCTGGTGCAAGGGCCCCGCCAGGAACGTCCCCGCGAGCCCGGCGAACAGCCCGCCGACAGCGAATGCCGTGCACACCCCGGTCGCGGCCGCGGCGAACTGGCCGCGCCCGTTCGCCGGCGCCGTGAGCCGCTGCGGGCGGTACTTCGGCCGCGGATCAATGGCCGGGTGGCCCTCCGGGGCCACGATGACCAGGCCCACCGCGGCTAGCAGGAGGGCGAGAAAGACGATGAACGGGAGCGTGAGGCCGTGACCCGCATAGCGGGCGAGCAGTCCGGCGATGAGCGGCCCCAGTGCCAGGCCGCCGATGTTCGCGATCGTGGCGACGATCCCGGCCCGGCGCGTAGCGACGCCGCCGGGGCCTGCGTCCAGGTCCGTGACGAAGGCGGTGGCGGTGGCTACGGCGGCGCCGAGAGCCAGGCCTGTGAGCACACGCGCGACAATAACGCCGGCCAGAGATCTCCAGGTCAGGAAGATAACGGCCGCGACAACGGCGACGGCGAGGGCTGGCAGCAGCACCGTACGCCGGCCATACCAGTCAGACACGTGCCCGGCGAGCAAGAGGCTCACCACGATCCCCAGCGCGTAGACGGCGTAGACGATCGTGATGGTCAGCGACGACAGATGTTCTTGCTGCTCGTACAGACCGTAAAGGCTGCTTGGGGCGGTCGAGAACGCCGCAACGGCCAGGAATGAGAAAGCGATCGCCCAGAAGCCCGTGCGACGCGACAGCCACGGCAGCGTGCGAGCGGATACCCGCAAGGGTGACGATTCGGCGGGGGACTTGAGGTAGTCGGCGCTGAAGTGGTTCGACATGGTGGCTCCTTCGGTGGCCCTTGTCTGGGTGGTGGTGCTGTCGGCTGTCAGCTGCCCAGGAAGTCGAGCAGCGCGGTGTTGACCTGGCCAGCGTCGGTCCAGGGGACGGCGTGCGGGCCGCCCTCGATCACGACGAGCTGGACGTCATGAATCAGGCCGGGCAGCCGCTTGCTGGTCTTGTCCAGCGGCAGGACCTGGTCCGCGTCGCCGTGGAGCACCAGGATGGACACGTCGATCTTGGGCAGGTCGGCGCGGGAGTCGGTGGTCCAGGTGCCGATGCAGGCGACCGCGGTGGTGGCCGAGGCGGTGACGGCCAGGTTCCAGCTGGCCTGCCAGGCTTGGTGCTGACCACGGTGCCGCGCAGGGTGTCGATGTTGTAGAAGGTGCCCAGGAACCCTTCATCCAGGCCGGGTATCGGCCCGGGCGGCGGCGGCGAACCCTTCGAACAGGCTTTGCGGCACCCCGTCGGGGTTGTCGGGCGCCTGCAGCAGGTACGGGGGGATCGGGGAGACCAGCACCCCCTTGGCTACCCGCGGCCGGTGGTGTCCGAGCTGGAGAGCATGATGTTCCCCCTGACCCGTAGCTGGCCAGGTAGCGGGTGACCTCGCCGGTGCCCATGGAATGCCCGGCCAGCACGGCGTCGCGCAGGTCGAGGTGCTCCAGCAGGGAAACTCGTAGATACATTCGCGGCTGGGCCACGTCACTGCACGTGACCCTGTCGTCCCCGTCCGGCACTATCCGGTTCATCTCGTGCTCTCCTGATCGCCCGGCTCGGACGTCACCCAGTTCGTTTCCACGCTCATGAGCTCCAGTCCCAGCCCGCGCACCAGCTCGAGCACGCCATACAGATGAGACTGATCGCGGATCTCACCGATGAGAGCGGTCTGTTCCATGCCGGGCTCCAGGTCCAGCCCCTCGAAAGCGGACCCGAGCCGCTCTGTCAGGCGTCCCCGGACCATAATCCGGTATCTGGTCCGTTCCAAGTGGCCTCCTTCGGTGATCGTTCCACTGTGCCGCCAGCCCCGGGTGAACGGCTTCGCCCGCCACCCGTTTTCACCCGGGCGAATCACGCGTATCCTCATGATCGGAAAGCGGCCCCTCCGGCCGCGTCCCAGCACTTCAGGGGACGGGTGACGTGGAGGCGATCCCCCTGGCTGGAGCAGGACCAAACCCCGATGGGACAGCCCCCGAGCCAGCCGTCCTGCTTGCCACCAAGCTCACCGCCCCCACCCTCCGGCCGCAGCTCATCACTCGGGTCGCGCTGGTCCAGGTTCTGTGCGCGGGCGGTGGGCGCAAGCTCACGCTGCTCGACGCGCCCGCTGGCTGGGGCAAGACGACATTGCTGGCCCAATGGATCGCGCAGGAGCGGGAACGTAACGAAGTGGCCTGGCTCGCCCTGGACCTGGCCGACCATGACCCCGCCCGGTTCTGGACGTATGTGGTCGCCACCGTGCAGAAGGCGTGCCCAGGGCTGGACACGCGCGCCGTCGAGCTCATCAGGGTGAATGCCGACCTGCAGCAGGTTGTGCTGCCCACCCTGCTCAACGACCTGGCCAGCCTCGATAAGGGAATCGTCCTCGTACTCGACGATTACCACGTCGTAACGACCCGGGCGATCCACGAGGAGATGGCCTTTCTTATTGAGCGGATGCCGGCGAATCTCCGTCTCGTCATCGCTACCCGGTCTGATCCGCCGCTGCCGTTGGCGCGGTACCGGGTCGGGGGCCATCTTCTGGAGATCCGGGCTGATGATCTGCGCTTCACGGAAGGCGAGGCCGGCCGGATGCTCAACGACGTTCTCGGCCTCGGCCTGGCCGCAGAGGACATCGAGCTGCTCTGCCAGCACACCGAAGGCTGGGCCGCCGGGCTCTACCTGGCCGCCCTGTCACTCGAAGGGCGTTCCGACGCCAGCTCGTTCATCAGGGCATTCGCGGGCGACGACCGGCATATCGTGGACTACCTCAGTGCCGAGGTGTTCGATGGCCAGCCACCGCCGATTCGCCTCTTTTTGTTGCGGACGGCCGTCTTGGAGCGGCTGAGCGGGCCGCTGTGCGACGCTGTCCTGGATACCTCGGGCTCGGCGGCCATACTGGAGCAAATCGAGCGCGACAACCTGTTCCTGATACCGCTGGATTCGTCCCGCCACTGGTACCGGTATCACCATCTGTTCGGTGATCTGCTGCGCAACGAGCTGCGGCGCGCCGAGCCCGCCCTGATTCGGCGGCTGCACGAGCGGGCGGCGGCCTGGTTCCGGGCTGAGGGTCTCACCGACGAAGCGGTGCGCCACCTGATCGGTGGCGGCGACCTAGCGGGCGGCGTCGAGCTGATCACCGACCGCTGGGGCGCGGAGTTCAACCGGGGCTGGCTGTCCACCGTTTCGGCCTGGCTGGATCTGTTGCCGGAGCAGACTGTGGCCAGCAACCCGCGCCTCTGCCTGGCCCGGGCCTGGATCGCCCTCGATAGGAGGCGGCTGCCCGACGCTGCCCAGTGGATCGAGGCCGCCCAAGCCGGGCTAGCTGATCACCTGACCCGCCAGGGCCGCGCGGGGGCCCTGGCGGACCTGGCCGGGCCATCTGGCATCGTCCCGGCCGACACGACTGCGACTGAGATCACGGTCCTGCGCGCCGTTCAGATGTTCAAGGCCGGCGATGTCGGGCAGGCGGTTGACGTCGCCGAGCAGGCGGCCCGCTCAGATCTTGGTGACGTACAGCTAGGGCGTTCCGCCGCCTACTGCGTCTACGGGGCGGCGCTGTACTGGTCCGGCCGTACCCGCGAGGCCCGCGCCGTGTTCAGCCGGGCCGTTCAGCTCTCTGATGCTGCGGGCAACCTCCTCGGCCGAACGTATTCGCTCGGCTATCTGGCCTTGATCGCAGCCGAACGAGGCCAGCTTGCCGAGGCCGACCAGCTGATCCACCAGGCTGCAGAGGGCGACCGGGACGCCAGCGCCGGCGAGCATTTCGTGGACATGATGCCTGCGCTGGCCATGGCCAAGGTCCTCGACCGGCGGGGCGCGACCGCGCAGGCAGCGGATGCGGCGGATCGTGCGGTGGTCTTGTCCCTGCGCGGCGGCGGAAACCTGGAAGTGGCGAACGCGTTGCTGGTGCGGTCGGAAATCCTGCGGCACCTGGGCGAGCCGGAGGCGGCCCGATCCAGCGCGGCCGAGGCCAGCGCCCTGCTGCGGGATTGCCCGGATCCCGGACTCGCTCGTGAGCTGCCAGCCGCGGCGGAGGACATGTCCCCCGGCAGCCGGTCCCGGCCCGCGGGCCCGGACGTGCCAGTACCCGCGCTCCCCGAGCAACTGACCAGCAAGGAACTGGAACTCCTGCGACTGCTGCCCACGCCCCTGTCGCGACGTGAGATCAGCGCACGCCTGTACGTCTCGCTCAACACCGTGAAGACCCACCAGCGTGGCCTTTACCGCAAACTTGGTGTAACGGAGCGGGCTGAGGCGGTCAAACGCGGCCGGGATCTGGGCCTTCTCTCGCCCGGGCGAGGCGGTCAAACGCGCTAGGATCTCGGCTTCCTGTCGCGCAGGCGGAGGGCGGCCGCCGCACGTCACCCGGGGTGAAGCGATGGGATGGGCGAAGACAGCTCACCCGGCCCCAGGCGCACAGTGATTTCGATGTTCGATCAATTTAGCAGCCTTGCTGGCCGCGACGCCTCGGGTTCAACGTCTGCGGCTCTTACCTGTTTGCCGATCACCCCCGGATGCCGGGCCATATGCGCGAGCGGGAGGCTCATGATGTGGCCTGACGGTGTGGGACGCAAGCCATACGGAAACGCTGTGCTCACGCGACCAACGGAAAGGAACGCCTGAGATGGCCATGACAGCAGGCGATGGCGTAGCAGGCCGCACCCGGACCGCCCTGGTGACTGGCGGGACGGGAGGCATGGGGCGGGTTATCGCCGCCAGGTTGGCAGCCGACGGGTTTGATGTCGCCGTGGCTTATGTCGGCGAAATGGACCTGGCCGACGCGACGGTCAGCGAGATCAAGGCGCATGGCCGCAGTGGCGCGGCGTTCGCGGCGGACATCGCCGACGAGGGGGCGGTATCTGCTCTTTTCGACGCCATCGATGACCGCTTCGGGCGCCTCGACGTCGTCGTCCATACCGCCGGGATCAATCACCCTGTCCCCCTCATCGACCTTGACCTGGCTGACTTCGACGCGATCCACCGGATCAACGTGCGAGGCTCGTTCGTCGTCGACCAGCAGGCCGCGTGGCGGGTTCGTGACGGCGGCTCGATCGTCAACATCTCGTCGAGCATGGTGCGGTTCGCGCCACCGGGTCTGAGCGCCTACGCGGCGTCCAAAGCCGCCGTCGACGCACTCACCCGCATCCTCGCGAAGGAGCTGCGCGGCCGCGACATCACGGTCAACGCGGTCGCGCCGGGTCCCACCGCCACCGAGGCGTTCCTGCACAGCACCCCGGCCGACGAGCAGGAACAGCTGGCCGCCTTGCCGCCGCTCGGCCGTCTCGGCACTCCCGACGACGTCGCCGGCGTCGTGTCATTCCTGGTCGGGCCGACCGGGCGATGGGTCAACGGCCAGGTGGTCTACGCCAACGGCGGATTCGTCTGACCGGCCCGTCCGACACCGATAGGGATGGAATAGGCATGTTGCTCAAAAGCAAGTCCATCGTCGTCACCGGCGGCAACAGCGGCATCGGCAAGGCGATCGTCCTCGCCGCCGCCGCCGAAGGCGCGAACATCGTGGTCGACTACCGTATGCACCCGGACTACGCAGCCGAGGTCGTAGCCGCCGCCGGACGGGCTGGCGGCCGCGCGGTAGGAGTGGAAGCCGACGTCTCGCGCACCGAAGACCTGCACCGGATCATCCAGGCCGCCGTGGAGAACTTCGGCCGGCTCGACGTCCTAGTCAGCAACGCGGGTATCGAAACCCGCACCTCGCTGCTCGAAACCAGCGAAGCCGACTTCGACAAGGTGCTGGCGGTAAACCTCAAGAGCGCGTTCTTCGGCGCCCAGTTCGCGGCGCAGCAGTTCATGGCGCAGGCCAGCGGCGGGCTGATCGTGACGATCTCGTCCACCCACGAGGACTGGCCGATGCCCGGCAACATCGCCTACTGCGTCTCGAAGGGCGGCGCGAAGATGCTCACCCGCACGGCGGGCGTCGAATTGGGATCGCTTGGGATCCGGTTCGTCAACATCGCGCCGGGAGCGGTGAGCACCCCGATCAACGCCGTCACCGAGATGACCCCGGAACTGCTCAAGCAGCTGAATGAGGCGATTCCGCTCGGCCGGATCGCCCAGGCCGCCGAGATCGCCGATGTGGTGGTGTTTCTCTCCTCAGACAGGGCCGGGTACGTCAACGCCACCACGATCACCGTCGACGGCGGCCTATCGCAGTCGAGCGTGGGACTGTGACCACCATGCCCGCCCCGGCGGGGAACGATCACTACGACGTCCTGGTCGTCGGCAGCGGACCGGGGGGCGCGACCACCGCGGCCCGCGTGGCCGAAACGGGCAGGCGCGTACTGTTGCTCGAACGCGGTGACTTCCTCCCGCGGGAACGCGACAACTGGAGCTCGCAGGCTGTCTTCGGCGACGCGAAATACACCGCGGACGAGACCTTCTACGACCTGCACGGCCGGCCCTTCCGGCCCGAGCTGCACTACTACGTGGGCGGCAACTCGAAGGTGTACGGCGCGGCGCTTTTCCGGCTGCTGCCCGCGGACTTCGGCGAGGTCCAGCATCCGAACGGTGTCGCACCGGCCTGGCCGCTGAGCTACCAGGATCTGGAGCCGTACTACGTCCGAGCCGAGCACCTGTTCTGGGTGCACGGCCAGCACGGCGAGGACCCGTTCGCCGGCATCTCGAGTCAGGACTACAAATACCCGCCCGTGCGGCACGAGCCTCGTATTCAGGAGCTGTCGGACGGCTTGGAGCAGTTGGGCCTGCATCCGTTTCACCTGCCGCTGGGCGTGCAGCTCACCCAGGACGTGCACGGCCGGGCGACCACGGACTCGCGCTGCATAAGGTGCGACCGCGTTGACGGGTTCCCCTGCCTGCTCGGCGCCAAGGCCGATGCCGAATGGGCCGTGGTCCGCCCGGCCCTGGCCGCTCATCCCAATCTGGCCTTGATGACGAGAACGACTGTCGAGCGCCTGCTGACGGACAGCAGCGGCCGTTCCGTCAGTGGCGTGGCGGTCACGCTCCCGGACGGCTCCCCGCACGCGTTCACCGCCAACATCGTCGTGCTGTCCGCGGGGGCCATCCTTTCGGCCGCCCTGCTGCTGAAGTCAGCAACCGACAAGCATCCACAAGGCCTGGCGAATTCGTCCGATATGGTCGGCCGGAACTACATGCGACACAACAATCTTGCGCTCATCGCGTTCTCGCGCGAACTCAACCCGACGGTGTTCCAGAAAACGCTGGCGCTCAACGACTTCTACGGTCCCGGCGAGCACTGGCAGTACCCGATGGGCCACATCCAGATGCTAGGCAAGTCCGATGACTGGCAGATCAAGGGGGCGGCACCACGCCGGCTGGGGTGGGCTCCGCCGGCCCCGTACGGCGAGGTCGCGAAGCACTCGATCGACTTCTGGCTCTCCAGCGAGGACCTCCCCCTCGCCGACAGCAGGGTCACGCTCCGGCGTGGCGGCGCGATCAGCCTCGCGCTACAGCCCGGCAACAACACCGAAGGCCTCACCCGCCTCCGCACGACCTTCCAGGAAATGCTGAGCAAGCTCGGCATGGTGGACACGATGTTCGTCCGCAGCCTCTACCTGCACAAGGCATTCGACGCCGCCGCCACCGCGCACCAGGCGGGCACGGCGCGCTTCGGGACCGACCCGGCCGCCTCGGTCCTCGACGTGCACTGCAGGGCCCACGACCTGGACAACCTGTACGTGGTGGACGGCAGCTTCATGCCGTCGGTCGGTGCGGTGAACCCGACCTTGACGATCATCGCGAACGCGTTGCGCGTGGGCGATCACATCGCCGAGCGCATCGGAACCACGCACACCCCATGAGAGGTCTCTGGTCATGCCGAAGATCGAAGACTACGCCCTGCTGGGAGACCTCCACACGGCAGCTCTGGTGAGCACCACGGGGTCGATAGACTGGCTGTGCCTGCCCCGTTTCGACTCGCCCGCTGCGTTCGCCGCACTCCTGCACAACGACAAGGCGGGACACTGGACGCTCGCCCCCGTGGCCGCGGACAAGTGCACGAGCCGTCGGTACGCTGGTAAGACCCTGGTGCTCGAGACGGACTGGGTAACCGCGGACGGCGCGGTACGGGTCATCGACTTCATGCCGCCCCGGGCCGACACGCCACACGTCGTTCGCATCGCGGTGGGCCTGGACGGCAAAGTAGCCATGCGATCGGCGCTGCGGCTGCGGTTCGACTACGGCCGGGAAGTTCCGTGGGTTCGGCACCCTGGCAGCGAAGTCCATGCTATTGCCGGGCCTAACCGCGTCCGGCTAATGTCCGCGGTCCCGCTGCGTGGCGATCACTGGGAAACGATCGCGGATTTCACCGTGCGTAAGGGCGATCGGGTCTCATTCGTCATGTCGTGGGCGCCCAGCCACGAGCCGGATATGCCGTATGTCGACGCCGAGCAGGCGCTTTCCGCGACGACGGACTTCTGGACCGAGTGGTCTTCTCATGCCGCTTACCAAACCGGACCGTACAACGACGCCATCGACCGGTCGATCATCACCCTGAAGGCCCTGACCTACGAACCAACTGGCGGGATTGTCGCGGCGGCGACCACGTCGCTGCCGGAGGAACTCGGCGGCGTCCGCAACTGGGACTACCGCTACTGCTGGCTTCGCGACGCCACTTACGCGCTCCAGGCGCTGCTCGCGGCCGGTTTCAGACGCGAAGCCGGGGCGTGGCGTGACTGGTTGCTGCGCGCCATCGCAGGTCAGCCGGAGGCGCTGCAGATCCTCTACAGCATCGACGGCGCGCGGCGGCTTCCCGAGGCCGAGCTGCCCTGGCTCGCTGGTTACGAAGGGAGCAGCCCGGTCCGCACCGGCAACGCCGCGTCCGGCCAGCTCCAGCTCGACGTCTGGGGTGAGACCTTGGACGCCCTGTTCCTCGCCCGGCAGGCGGGCCTTCCCGCCGACCCGGACGCATGGGCACTGCAGGTCGCCCTGATGAATTACCTCGAATCGGCCTGGCACGAACCGGACAACGGATTGTGGGAGGTACGCGGCGACCAGCAGCACTTCACGCACTCCAAGGTCATGGCGTGGGTCGCCGCCGACCGGATGGCACGATCGGTACGCACGCACGGCCTGCCCGGGCCGGTGCAGCGCTGGGAACAGCTCCGCGATCAGATTCATCACGATGTCATTGCCCGCGCCTTCGATGCCGAACGCAACACCTTCACCCAGGCCTACGGGTCCACCGCAGTCGACGCCAGCCTGCTGCTGATCCCGCGCGTGGGCTTCCTCCCCGCCACCGACCCGCGTGTGCTGGGCACGATCGCCGCGGTCCGCCGTGAACTGAGCGAAGACGGTCTCGTCAGGCGCTATCAGACCACCGCGACCGACGACGGCCTCAAGGGCGGCGAAGGCCTGTTCATCGCCTGCTCGTTCTGGCTGGTGGATGCGCTGGGCGCGTCCGGGCAGCGGCGGGACGCGATCGAGCTGTTCGAGCGCCTGCTCCTGCTGCGCAACGATGTCGGGCTGCTGAGCGAGGAATGGGACCCGGCCGCGCAGCGCCAGCTGGGCAACACCCCTCAGGCGTTCAGCCACTTCGCCCTGGTCGTCAGCGCCCTCCAGCTGCACATGGGGCGCATGGCCCGCAGCGACAACCCGATGTCAGCATGACAGCGGCACCACAGACGGTGGTCGATCGGGTCACCTTGATCGTGTCGGACGTTGACCGGACAGAAGAGGATTACGTCACGACGTTCGGGTGCTGCGTCGAACAGCGTGGCGACATCGACCCTTCGCTGACCGGCGTGCTGTGCATCCGGCAGGCGCGCGGACGGCGCTCATTGTTGCGGCTGGGCCGCGAGCGAATCGAACTGCTGGAGTTCACGGACTTGGCAGGGCGCCCGTACCCACCTGACAGCACGAGCACCGACCTTTGGTTTCAGCACATGGCGATCGTCGTGAGCGACATGACGGACGCGTATCAGCGGGTCATGGGGAACCAGCGCTTCCGGCCCATCAGCCGCAATGGTCCGGTACGGTTGCCGGACAACTCAGGAGGCGTGACCGCGTTCAAGTTCCGTGATCATGACCGTCACCCGCTGGAACTGTTCGCATTTCCGGAGGGGCGTGTCCCCGAAGCATGGCGCAACGCCAACGGCACCGGTTCTTTTCTCGGCGTCGATCACACCGCTATCGCAACTAGCCACACAGCCAGCAGCACGAGATTCTTCGGGTCCGTCTTCGGGTTCAGCGCGGGAAGTCGCACGGAGAACCGCGGGCCCGAACAGGCCGATCTCGACGACGTCGAAGACGTCCACGTCAGCGTCACTCAACTCGGTCCGGACCTGCCTGCACCACGGCTGGAACTGCTGCGCTACCACGTGGGTACGCGCCGGCCGATCCCTCCCGACACAGCCAGCAACGACATCCTCGCGACACACTGTGCGCTGCGAGTCGCGTCGCTGGACGCAACGGCCGCGGCGCTCGCACGCTGCGGCACGCCCGTGACCGATGACCACCTGATGACGCTGCGCGGGGGCATCCGCGCAGCCCTGGTATCAGGACCTGACGGGCATCGCTTCCTCGTGGAAGAGCGGCCAGCGGCCTAGACCTGCTCCGGTTTGCTTACTCGCCCGTCGACGAGGCCATCGGCTCGCTGCACATGCTCCACTCGGGACAGGTGCACCCGCTGTACCGGGGCTGGGCCGAGTTCGCCCGGGAGCGGCTGCGCACGCTCGACACCACGCTGCTGCAGGCCATCGCCCCGCCACGGCGAACCCAGCTCAAGCTCGTCGCGAGCTGGCCACCCGAGCTGCTGCGCGCGGAACTGGAAGGCGTCTGGCAGGGCCTGCCTATGCCGGATGCCGCCCGCCAGCTGATCGCCGACGGCCCCGCCGGGGCCCGCCGCGTGGCGGCGGCCCTGGCTGTTTACGGGGAGGCGGTGATGGCACCGGACTGGGAACATATGCGTGCCGTCATCGACGCCGAGATCGCCTACCGGGCCCGCCAGCTTGTCCTCGGCGGGATCTCCGCGATGCTGAACGACCTGCACCCGCGGCTCCAGCTCGACCACGCCACCATCCGCCTCAACAAGACCGGCCAGCAGAACTACGGCCGTCTGGGGCGGCCATCCGGCTGCACGCCGCTCCGGGGGACGAGCGGCGCGTATGCTCTCCTAAACTTTGCGCACCCTCGCGCCGTCTCCGGCTTCACTGGGCTGGCGCCCTTTGCAGGCCGCGGATCCGCGCTCGTGCCACACCGGCTAGCACGTGACCCTCGCGGCGCCGCAGCACCGGCTCGGGGCGCCAGGCCCGCCAGGTCTGCGCCTCGGTAACGCCCGGCCCGACCAGGTCCAGCCCGGCGAAGAACGACACGACGTCCTCGCGGGTGTGATTGACGAACGGCCCGGCGGTGTACTCGGCGGCCAGCCGCTTGGCGAGCGTCTCGTCGTCGAAGCTCGCGCAGCTGATGACCAGGCAGCTGCGCGGCGCTACGAGCCGGGCGTAGCCCGCGGTGACGTCCCGGGCGGTTCCGGCGTCCAGGAAGTGCAGCACCGCGCCGAGGATGACGCACGCCGGCTCGGCCGGGTCGATGACGGCCCGCAGGTCCGGGTCGGCCAGCACTGCGGCCGGGTCACGCAGGTCAGCCGTGACCGCTGCCACGCCGGGGGCGGCGAGCAGCGCGCGGGCGTGCGCCAGCACCACCGGATCGTTGTCCACGTAGGCCACCCGGGCACTAGGCCGGACCTCCTGGGCGATCTGGTGGACCGCCGGAGTGGCGGGCAGCCCGGCGCCCAGGTCAAGGAACTGGCCGATCCCCTGGCCAGCGGCCCAGGTCACAGCCTCGGCCAGGAACGCCCGGTTCTCCTGGACCATCTCGGCCAGCGGCGGGTAGATCCCCAGCAGCACGTCGGCCTCGGCCCGGTCCGGGGCAAAATGGTCCTTGCCGCCCAGCAGCCGGGAATACACGCGGGCCGTGTTCGGCGTCGCCGGGTCGAACCTGGTCACCCCTCTGCCCTGCCCGCCGCGGGCCGCGTGACCGCCCGCCACACCCGCCGGATGAGCCCGGAGCCGGCATCGTGCAGCGACCCGAAGCACGGCCGCCACGCGCACGCCCGCGGCAGGCGCCCGCAGTGCGGGCACCCGGCCGCCCGGCCGACGCGGTGATCCAGGCCGTGGTGGCACGTCGGGTCCGGCGGCGGGTCCGGCATCCCGCAGACCAGGCACGTCAGGCCACCCGCCGGCGCGGGCGCCGGCGCGTTCACGTCGTTCATGAGCACATCGCCTGCCAGTGGGCTCTGATCCTGGTGGCCAGCGCGTCCGGGGTGTCTGCGGTGAGCACCTCCCCGGCGCTGCTGATCGCCGACCACACGCCGCCGTCCGCGCTGAAACCGTGGTAGCCGCCGTCGGCCCACGTCCGTTCCAGCTCGGCCACAGCGGCGTCCTGGTCCACCTCGAACACGCCGCGGCCTGCCCGTCCCATAAGAGGGCGCCCTCCGATCGGCATCATCACGATGCCTCCTGGCTCCCAGCGGCTCGACGCCTGGCGCCAAGCTCCGCGTCAATGGCCTGCATCTGCGTCACGGTCATCAGGTAGGCACCCGAACTGGGCACGGCCAGCGCGGCGCTTATCACCAGATCCCGGTGAACGCGCTCGAGTTCGCTGGTCGACAGGTCGCTGAAGTCACGGCCGCGCACTGGCGACTCTTCCTGGCGCCTGATCTCCGCTACCAGGTTTTCAGGCGTGCCCACGGTGATCGTGGAAGTCCTGGCACCGGCCGGCCTGGCGCACCAGTGGTAGCCGGCAGGGTGCACCGGCACGTACCAGATGTCCCACCGGCCTTCGTACAGCGGGCGCAACAGCGCCAGCTGCCGGTCAGCCCACAGCCCCTGCTCAGCCCAGGAGGTGCTCGCCGGAAGCGGACCGAAGGCGACGGCCCCGTCACCCTGCCCCGAAAGCAAGCCCTCCGCCCCGCCGCCGGCTATCACCCGCATCCCTCCAATCGCGTAGAAACCGTTGCTACTCGGCAGCCAACCGGATGCGGGGCGTAACCTGTAGATGTTGCCCACCGCGCGGAAACACGGAAACGGGTAACACCCAGGCAACGCCTCTCCCGCGATCGGCCCACGCGATGAGCGCTTTCAGCGACAGCCTGGCCCGGCTGATGACCGCCAGCGGCATCGGAGTGCGGGCGCTGGCCCGCATGTCCGGGTACAGCGCCGGGTACCTCTCGCGGCTCCGCAACGGGCTCCAGGCACCACCCGCCGACACAGCCGCGCGCCTGGACGAACTGCTCGGCGCCGGCGGCGCCCTCATCGCCGCGGCCAGGCAGCACGCCAGCAAACCGCCGCGGCCGGACATGACCGCAGCCTGGCGGGCCGCGCCCCCGGCGCCTCCCGAGCCGGCCGGGTTCCCGGACGGGATCAGCCCCGCCGAGCACCTGCACCGGCTCCGCGTGGTGCTGATGGAACAGGACAACCTGCTCGGGCCGTCCCACGTCGCTCCCGTCCTGCTCGACCAGATCCGGCTGATCGAGCGGCTGCGCCAGGGCTGTGACGGCACCGACGGCCGGGAGCTGCTGCTGCTCCAGGCGATGTACAGCGAGTTCGCCGCCTGGTGCGCGCAGGACGCAGCCGACTGGCGCACCGCGCAGTACTGGCTCGACCGGGCGCTCGAACTGGCCCACATGACCCTCGACCCGGTGTGGCCTGCCTACATCCTGGCCCGCAAAGCCCAGCTCGCCGGAGACATGCACGACCCGGTACACGCGGTCGGCCTGGCCCGCGCGGCAGCGGCCACCGCCAGGAACGGCTACCGGGCGCGCCTGTCCGGCATCGCCGCTTCCTACCAGGCCCAGGGGCATGCCCTGGGCGGCGACGAGACGGCGTGCATGTCCGCGCTCGATACGGCCCGCAAGCAGGCGGACGGCCCGGATGAGGACCCGTCGGTGCCGTGGGCGGGATGGCTCGGCCCGCTGTACATTACGGTGCACGAGGCCCGCTGCCAGGCCGCGCTCGGCCACCACGCTGAGGCCGCCGCCCTGTACGCCGAGGCGATCGCGGGGATACCTGACCGGATGTGCCGTGACCGCGGCGTCTACACCGCCCGGATGGCGCTCGCCCATGCCGCCGCCGGCGACATCGACGCTGCCGCCGCTGGCGGACTCACCGCCCTGAACCTGGCACAGGCCACCAGCTCCGGGCGCATCATCACCGAGTTGCGCCGGCTGGACTCCGCTGTCGCCCGGCACCGCACCCACGGCACGGCCGCGTTGCACGAGGCGCTCACCACCGTCATCCGCCAGCCCCGCCGCACCTGACCCCGACCACCGGAGGCCCCGCGCATGCCGCGTCCCTACGTGCTGCTATCGGTCGCCCAGTCCCTCGACGGATACATCGACGACCCCTCACCCGACCGGTTGGTGCTGTCCAGCCCGGAGGACCTAGACCGGGTCGATGAGGTACGGGCAGGCTGCGACGCGATCATGGTCGGCGCGGTCACGCTGCGCCGCGACAACCCGCGGCTGCGGGTCAAGTCACCTGAGCGGCGCGCTGCCCGCAAGGCCCGGGGCCTGCCTGAGGAGCTGCTCCGGGTGATCGTCACCCGCAGCGGCAAGCTCGGCCGCGACCTGCGTGTCTGGACATCAGCAGGAGAGAAGATCATCTACTGCCCCGACACCGCCGCCGACGCGCTGCGGGAAACGCTCGGGGACCTAGCCGTCGTCGTCGGCCAGGGTGACACGGTTGATCTCGGGGCGCTGCTGGACGACCTCGGGGCACGCGGTATCGGCCGGCTCATGGTCGAAGGCGGCGAACAGGTGCACACCCAGTTCCTCGCCGCGGACCTCGCCGACGAGCTGCACGTAACGATCGGCGGGTTCTTCGTCGCCGACCTTGCCGCGCCCAGCTTCGTCACACCGGGGGTCCAGCTGCCCCAGAACGCTGCCCGGAGGATGCAGCTCATCGAGGTGTCCAAGGCCGGGGAGACCGCCGTGCTCAGGTACATGGTGCGGCCCAAGGCATTATCATCACCTTCACGCGTGCCAACACACGCGACGCCGCCACCGAACTCGGCCGGGCGCGTCGTCTTTGCCGCAGTACGTCGATGCCGGACCCACCGCGCCGATCGGCGCATGTCTCGGTTCGGTAACGATCGCGTGTATTTGCTCCGGGATCCGGGTCGATGGCGCCAATCCCGTCCATCTCGCCGGGGCTGGCGCCGAGATGCTCGCCATGGCGGCTCCAGACGACTCGCGGCTATCCCGGTTCGCGTCACGGACGGTAGCAGCCGACTCGAGATATGGTGCGCGATATCCGTCCAAATGGCCGGCAACCTAATTAGCCGCCAGGGTAGCCACCCGGTGTCATGCCGAACCGGGCGATCTGTGTGCCGGTACGCGCATGGCCTGGTCCGACGATCATCCGACGTCCGGATCTGCGAATTGAGGGCGTTGTCGTGGCGCATATCTATCCACGCATTGGAATACTCACTCACGATTTCCCCGCCTTGCGGGGGTCTGCCGTGGAGTATTTTCCATCGTTCTGGTAGGAAATCATATCGCCGACTCGGTGCTCGAGATCTGTCAGGAGCAACCGTCATGCACCGCGCCCATATCAGCCATTCCCGAGCGCAGGCTTATCCCGGGGCTCGGCAGCGCGAGAAATGGCGAGCTGGCTAGCGGTTACGGTTTTACAGGCGGCCGGCGGATGCGTTGATTGCTGACTGCGTTTGCGTGACGCTGAATCAGCAGTCTGTCTGGGTAGTGATGGACGTGGCGGTTGTCGCGATCGGCGAGCTGGCCGCCGGCGTCGTGGCCGGCTGAGCGGGCAGTGACGGCGTGGTGGCGGTCAGCTGGGGGCTGATGGCCTGCAGCGGCGGGCCGGCGTGCTCATCGCCGCAGGTTCCCGCGTTGCCGGAGCTGTCAGTCTGGACGACATACAGCTCTTCTTTCTGGGCGGTGTAGTTCTCTGTCGGCCCGGCGGCCACGACCCCGCCGGCCGGGGTGATGCCCGCGCCGGAGAAGTTCTCGGACAGCGGCAGTCCGGTCTTGCTGTACACCTGGTAGTACTGGTGCTGCCACAGCAGGCTGCCGGTGGAGCTGACCTTCGCAATCCATGGCTCGATCGTCACTTCAGGCTGCTCAATGTCTTCGTCGCCGGCCAGGACGTAACCGCCGTCGCTGGTTTGGTGCAGTGAGTAGGCGAACGAGCCGATGTCGGTACCCCGGTAAAGGCCGCCGCTGTAGGCCTGCTGCCATTGCAGGTTCCCGGCGGAGTCGAGCTTGAGCAGCAGGGCGCCGTTGGCCCCGTTCCCGCCGTTGAACGTGCGGTTGGACCAGCCGCCGGCGACGGCGTAGCCGCCGCCGGCGGCCTGGATGATGGCCGTGACGTCGGAGTCGCTGGTGACGGTGCCATTGCTGAAGGTGGCGAAACCGTGCTGCCAGCTGATGCTTCCGTCTGGGCCGAGCCCGGCGACCAGCACCTGGCCCTGCGAGAGTCCCTGGCTGTTAGGTACGTAGTAGTTTCCTGCGGCGATGTAGCCGCCGGCCGATGTCTGCTGGACGGAGTTGAACACCGCCCCGGTCGTGCCCGCGGCCGCCGCGAGGTCCTGCTGCCACTGCACGTTTCCCGAACTGTCGAGCTTGAGGATCATCGCCCCAGGTTCGCCGCTAGGCTCGGTGACGCTGCCGGCCGCGATGTACCCGCCGTCGGCGGTCTGCCTGATCTGGTTGATCGCACTTCCATCCGGGCTCGCCGCGTACGCGCGGGCCCAGGTGAGCTTGCCCGCCGAGTTCAGCTTCTCGATCAGGGCGCATGACCGGCCGCTCAGCGGCGGGCACGTGCTGCCGGATCCGCAGTCGATGGTCCCGCCGCCCACGACGTAGCCGCCGTCCGAAGTTTGCTGCACCGAGACGCCGTCGGCGTAGTCGCCCGGCGCGCCGTTCGAACTTGAGCAGCCAACCTCCTCTTGCCAGCTGGGAACGCCGGCGGAGCTGAGTTTGACCAGCCAGTCCACGCCCAGGCCCCCGGCCGTTTCGGTCTCCGACAGGGCGATGGAGCCGCCATCCGACGTTACCTGCACGTCGTCCGGATACACATTGACCTGGGACTTGCTGACGATCGCCGCAAAGGCCTTGACGAAGGTCCCGGCGGTGGCCGCCGCCGGGCCCGCCGGCACCGACGCAGCCATTGCAGGAACCGCGAACCCGAGCAGGCCCAGGCCCGCACAAGCGAGAAATACCGTTCCCACAGCACGCTTGCCGCTCTTCACAACGTCTCCCCTTCTCGCTCAGGACCGGCGTTCAGGCAGCTTGCCCGCCTGTTAGATATTCGGAGCCGCACGGGCCGCGTAGTGGTCCGCGAAGCGGGAAACGCCAGGAGGCAACAGCGCTGCAAGCCCAGGTCCACGCCGACGACCCGAAAGCCAGCCGATGGCCGCCCGGGCTGCTGCCAGCACAAGGCCGGATCGAGGAAACCGAGAGGTTGCGCCGATCCGGCTTGAACCCCGAACGGGTCGATTGCTTCTCCCTGGCCCTGGCTGGGGCGCGGGCATGGTCCCGGTGGCTTCGTCCTACCACCGGCCGCCCGTGGAGCAGTTCACCGGCCGGCAGCAAGCGCGAGACCGACGGCCAGCAGGATCAGCACCGGCTTGGTGTGCCCAGCCGTACCCAGATGGGCATCAGTGCACGTCCCGCTCAGCGCGAGACGATCCAATCGCCAGATCAATCCGTTATGACCGTCTCTACTGCCCCGACGTCGCGAGTCCTCTAGCCACCCCAGGCGGATATTGTCCGGCACGTTGTAGTGGTGGTGATGCGGGCCGCGGGCCGTCACGACGATGGCGAGGCATACCAGGCTGGGCAGACGCGGTGCCTGCCCGCTGCGAGCGGTGGGTGCCCTCGGGTATGAGACCGCCGGTGTGCTGCCCGGCCGCTGGCGGGCTCACCGGTTCCGCCTGTGGTAGCAGCCTGTGGTAGCAGTCGGAGACGGACCGGGCCGCGGCGGTGGCATCACCTTCACGGGTTTTTGCCAGGCATTGTCAGGTGGTCGGCGTAATGAGAGGATGCGCTCGGAAAGCTCGCTAAGACCGCCGGGACTTGAAGACCTGCGGGCCTGGCACCGGCCGGCCGAAGGAGCCCCCACAGCGGGTGCGGAAGGAAGCCGGAAATGAGCGTTGATGCTGATGCGCTGCACGAACGCACGCGCGGCGCCCGCGCGGCGCTGTGGCGGCTGGCCGGCCCCTGGTGGCTGTTCCTGCTGACCGGCATCGCGTGGCTGATCATCGCGTGGGTCGCGTTGCGGTTCACCCCCGCCTCGATCGCCACCGTGGGCATCCTGCTGGGCGTGTTGTTCTTGTTCGGCATGATCGACGAATTCCTGATCGCCGCGGTCCTCCCCGGCTGGCGCTGGCTGCACGTCGTGATGGGCGTCATCTTCGCCTTCGGCGCCGGGTGGTCATTCGCCCAGCCCTACGACGCATTCTGGACGCTCGCCTCGATCCTGGGGCTGCTGCTCATCTTCCGCGGCACGCTGGACATCATCACCTCCGTCGACGCCAAGGGCATCAACGGCGCCTGGTGGCTGGGCATGGCGGCCGGGATCCTGGAGATCCTGCTCGGCTTCTGGGCCTCGCAGCAGTACCTGTCGGTCAAAGGGGCGCTGCTGCTGGTCTGGGTCGGGTTGTTCGCCTTGTTCCGCGGGATCTCCGAGATCGTCATCGCCTTCGAAGTCCGCAGTCGCCAACGGGACTAGCAGCATGGAGGCATGCGCCGAGCCTACGCTGCCGCATGCTCACCGGGCCAGCCAGGTAAGCCGGTCAACAAGGCCGCGTCCGGTCGGCTGCCAGCCTCATGCTCCGGTAGCTTGGCCAGCCTTAACCCGGCTTCCGCTCGCGTCCCTGCGCCGCGGCGATGAAAACGGCCCCGCGAAAGGCGGGTGCACCCAGGTTGTGCCCATCACTGGATGCGGGTACCCAGGGTGCTCTCAGGACACCCTTCGAGCGCCCGCCCCGGTCAGCTTTTGAGAGCTTCCTGCAACTCGCTGGTGATCTCGTCGGTCGTGGCCTCCACGGTGCGCTTGACGACCTTGGCGGCCTTGGTCAGCGCCTTGTCGAGCGCTTGCTCGATGGTCGGCTCGCCGACCGCGATGAGCCCGGCCTGGCTGGCGGTGAGCTGCTCGGCCGCCTCGTGGAGCTCCTTGCGGGGCAGGGTCCCGCCGCCGAACCACTCCGGGATGACCCGGATGTGCGGGCGGTCCATCCGCTTGGCCACGTGGGGCTTGCCGTTCTCCTGATCGATTACGGCCGCGTCGTACTGGCCGATCAGCTCGTCCTTGTGCAGCTGCTCGACGGCGTCCAGGTCCGCCAGCGCGGCGTCGACGCTGTTGTACGCTGCGGCGTAGACCACCAGCTGCTTGTTCTCAGCCATGGCATCGTCCCTACTTGAGTTATCTGGTGGGTAACGCCCACGCTAGCCTGCCGTCGCCAGCATCGGCTAGTACGGGAGCCCAGCAGCCCTGGCCTGCCCTGACACACGCGCCTGCGATCGGGGAAGCGTTACCGGCTGTCCACCTGCCGGACAGGCCGCAGTCACGGGCGGGATGAAATCGGCGTCCCCGGGCGGTATTGTCCTCAGGCGTGGAGGCCATAATCCTGGCTGGTGACGTCGACGCTGGAGACGTGATCGTCCTGCCAGATACACGGGTCGCGGTTGTGGTCAAGCAAGTCCGCCTGGGGCAAGGCGGGTTCATCCTCACGGTCGCGCCAGCCGATGATGACAGGCCTGGTGCAGAGCGGCTCGTGACGCTGACGGCAGGAATACGCCTGCGCAAGACGTCGGCGTGACTCACCCGGCGCTAGCGCCTCCAAGAGGGTAGCGCTCTTCGTGAGGCGCAGTTCGCCCCGACCGCGGCTGGTCGGTACGGGGGTCGCAGCAAGTAGCAACAGGCCCGCTGTCAACACCTCATCCACGCCGGGCACGCGCCGCAGCCGGTAGATGCCGGGATTAGCTGCCGGTCAGGCCACGAAGTCGAGCAGCGCCTGGTTGACCTGGTCGGCGTGGGTCCACGCGATCGCGTGCGGCCCGCCGTCGATAGTCACCAGCCGCATGTCCTTGATCATGCCGGGCAGCCGCGCGCCGGTCTTGTCGTAGGGCAGCACCCGGTCGGCGTTGCCGTCGATGACCAGGATCGGCACGTCGATCTTGGGCAGGTCGGCGCGGAAGTCGGTCAGCCACGTCGGGATGCAGGCCACCGTGGCGGCGGCCGACGCCGAGACGGCCAGGTTGAAGCTGGCCTGGAAGGCCTGCTCGCTGACCAGGGTGCCGCCGAGGGTGTCGTAGTTGTAGAAGTTGTCCAGGAAGCCGTTCATCCAGGCCGGGGGATCGGCCTGCGCGGATTGGATGAACCCGTCGAACAGGCTCTGCGGCAGGCCCTCGGGGTTGCCGGGGGTCTCCAGCAAGAACGGCGGGATCGGGGAGATCAACACGCCCTTGGCGACCCGCGCCGGACCGTACGAGCCGAGGTAGCGGGTGACCTCCCCGGTGCCCATGGAGTGCCCGACGATGACGGCGTCGCGCAGGTCGAGGTAGGACAGCAGGGCGTGCAGGTCGGCGGTGAACGTGTCGTAGTCGTACCCGGTGGCGGGCTGGCTGGACCTGCCGAACCCGCGCCGGTCGTAGGTGATCACCCGGCACCCGGCCCCGAGCAGCACCGGGACCTGCTTGTCCCAGGCGCGGCCGCTGAGCGGGTAACCGTGAATGAGCACGACGGGCCGGCCGGCACCATGGTCTTCGTAGTAGATCTCGATGTCGTCGGAGTTCTCCCGTCCGACCGCGATTTTCCCCATGATCTGCGCCTTTCGTGGAGCCTGCGGTGCCGTCACTGGATACCGCCAGTCTCACAGACGCCCGGGATGCCGGGTAGTCCTCGACCTCACGGAAGATCGCGGTATTCGGCTCTGTTGCCAGAGGCAAGGTTCGCCCATTTCTGGGACGACTGCCCGACGGCGGCCTGTCCGTCGCTGCCTGGCCGGGGCTGGTGCCCGGAGATCCGGCCTGCTTCCTTTCTGCCGTCGGGAGCCAGAGGACCGGGCCGCTGCCGTGCCGCGGGCCGGGAACAAGCTAGTCTCGCCACGGGGGAGACCCGCCACCGTAGGACAGATCCTGCCGCCGGGCAGGGACCTGGCGGGCGGCGCGTCCGCCAGGCGCCGAGGCCGGCTCGGTGATCTGGCGGGGACCAATCACGTTGCGTGAGCAGGGCATGGGGTCGCCGAGTTTCCGGTCGAATATTTGCGTGTCCGGGGATGGCTGCAGCACAGGCGTCCACGGTCAGATCGGGCCGTTATGGGCGGGATCGGCGCATGCGCGGCCATGACTGGCTCTTTCCAGCTCGGCGCATCGCTGTTAGCCCTGCCCGGCATGCTCTTGCCGCATGGTGGTTGCGGGTCCGCGTGCCGGGTGGCCGCAGCCGGGCCTGGAGGGCAGGGGGCGCCTTGATTCGCGTCCGCAGTGGTAGCGGGAACGGGAGCGGCAGCGTGTATCTGGCAGGTCAGCGCGCAGGACGTGGTATGCCTGGGTGTGGAACGCTAGGCTCAGGGATATCTGGGGCGGTTCGGCGCGGCGACGGCCGCGGCTGGGGAGGAGCCGCAATGGGGCATTGCTGGGATGCGGCGGTTGCCGCGGCCGGGGAGGAGCCTCCGGCGGACCTGCCCGCGGCGGCCGTCGAGGAGCTGATCGCCTTGTGGAGCGACCTCGGTGAGGCGATGCGGCGGGCGGGCAGCCGGTCATGGTCGGTGGAGTGTGACGGGCTGGTCGTCCGGATTGTCATGCTGAGCCGGCTCACCGCGGCGACATCGTGGCAGTGGATACCGGTGCCGCTGCTGGCCAGCGGCGTCTATCAGGGCATCCTGCGGTCGGCCGGGATCGCGTTCACCGCGCCGTGCGTGGCCGAGGTCCATGGCCTGAGCGTCGTCGGCAGGCCGGGATAGCCTTCGTCGGCAGGCCGGGATAGCCGAGCTGCCGTAGACCAGCCCCAGCCGCTGAGCGTGATCAGGGCGCCAGGCCGGTCGGCGAGCCGATCGAGTGATATACGGGTGATCATCTCCACCTATCAGATCGAAAATATGAGCGAGTATCACCCGTATAGCCCGAATATTTGCGGCTGACACTTGGGCCGCACCGCCCTGCACCTTGGCGCAGATGTTCCGGTTCTGGCGTTGCCTGCAGGCAGCAGACCGGGCTGGAAGCGCGTGCAGGTCTGGTCAGATGCGACTGCCTGCGAGTGCCTGCCGGGTCTGGCACTGTTCGAGCGCTGATCGCAGCACTGCACGGGCGAGCCTGTCGCTTGCTGGCTGACCCGGCTGACTTCCGTGGGCTGCGACAGGGATGGCCTCCAGCGGCAGGTTGCCGCCCGTGGCTGTGACCGTTCCGGCGGCCTGGAATATGTCGTTGATGGCGTCGCTCAGCGGCGGGGATGGTTCGCAGATCCGCAGCTCGGCTCGCCAGGGAGCGCCTGCTTGCGCATTGGCTATCACGGCCTCGATACGCTCAGGCGCGAACGCCAGCGCTTCGGCCGCCGCCTCCGCCCAGGACGTCAGGATGGTGAGTTCGTCGGCTGCCAGCATGGGCCGAGAAGGCGAGCCGGCCGGTGACTGCGGTGGCCCCGTGCCGGTGCTGGCGGCCCGGACCTGATGGATGGTCACGTCGGAGAACTCACTGCCATTCTCGGCGGGACGGCGGCCGTCGAAGCTGCGCCGGGTGGCGCGGCCCGTGACTGCCGACAGCAAGATGCCCTGGGCGCCGGGCTGCAGCGGGATCTCGCGTGCCTGCTGACCAGGGCCTTTCCACAGTGCGACCACGGGTGAGGGGTTCTGCCCGGGCAGCCGGGAGCGGTGCGCCATGCCGAAAGATGTCAGCGTCAGCACGGCCGAGCCGGGGTCATCGGCCATGATGCTGGCGTGCCGGGCTGCCCACCGTGAGCTGAGCTGGGGCCCGTCGAGCAGGGGTATCACGACGAGGGTCGGGCCGACCGAGCGGATGACGCTGGCCACCTCGTCGGTCTGGGCGAGGTCCTCGCACACCAGCGAGGCGAGCGTGACCCCCTCGCACAGCTCGACGAACTGGACCGACCGGCCGGGCACTTCCATCGCTTCCCACCAGCGGATGCGCGGGTGCAGCGCCCCTGCCAGGTGGTATTGGCGGATCTGAGCCTCATCGAGTGACCACCGGTGGTGCTTGGGCTGGCGGATATGCACCCACTGGCCGCCGGCGGACACGCCGATGTGCACCCAGTTGCCCGGGAGCTGGCCCGGTTGTGGCGGGAGCTCGCGGACCCCGGCGATCAGCCTGGTCACCCCGTGCTGGCCCAGGAGCGCCTCCAGGTGGTCGATCTCGCCGTGCTCGACCGCGCTCTCCGGCAAGATGACGACATCGACGGTTCCGGCCTCGTCCCGGGCCGCGACGAGCATCCGGTCCACCAGGTCTAGATCGAGCGGTTCGGAGGGGGCGAACTCAAAAAAGCCGAAGGGGTCGTCGGAAAGCTTTCGCAGCGGCCCCGGTACCGGGCGGAAGTCTGACCCTCGTACCCGCAGCGGCCACGGCAGGAGCAGGTAGTTGACCTGCGTGCCGTGAACCTGCCCCCCCAGGCAGCGGAGCGGCGCCCGGTGCCACCGGACCTCAACACCGGGCACTTGCACCGCGGCGTAGTGCGAAAGGGCGCGCACCGAACTGCCGCGCAGAGGCGTGCGGACCTTTGGCAGCACCCGGATCAGGTGGGCCGGGAAGCGAGCCAAGGAGCCCGTCCTGGCCAGCAGCTCCCGGCCGCGGGCCCGGTACACCAGACCGTCGGCACCGGCCGCGTCGAGGGAGACACCCAGCCCGGCGCATGCCTCGTCTGCGATCGCGTGCAGGGTCAGCAGCGCTTCGCACAGCCGCCAGTCGCGTGCCTCGGCAAGCTCGCTGAACGAGATCCCCGCCCGCGCCCGCAGGACGCTCCACTCCTGGGCCAGCAGGTCAGGGACCGGCCCATTCCCGTCCTCGGCCCAGGCGCTCCACCGCCGGGCCGCATCGGTGACCGCATCGGGCCAGTCCGGAAAGCCGGCCGGTGGCCAGGTCGCGCCGGCTGGCGGGGAAAGCGCGAAGCGATAGGCCTGCGAGCGCTGCAGGATCACCTCGGTCAGCGTGAACAGGTCCGGGGGCCATTCGAGCAGCTTGTCGCTGATCGTGGTGCCCGCCACCGCCTGCCACGCCGACGCGAGCGTCGGCTCCTGGCAGGCGTCGTCCTGGCCGGGGTCGCCGCCGGTGATCATGGTTGGAGCCGGGGGTGTCAGTACGGCGGGCATGGGTGCTCCTTCAGGCGGGGTGTGTGGTTTCTGTTTCCAGCAGATTCCGCGATGCGGGCAGGCCGGGCAGGCTGCCGCGCGGTGGGCTGGGAGGTGGCGGATGCCGCGTCATCGCGGGCTGGAGCTCTCAGGCGTGCTTCGGCGGCGAGCCCGATCGCGAGCACGAGGGCCAGGGCTGGGACCAGGTAGACGGGTTCGACGATCGCGCCCATGAATACCAGTCCCATCGAGGCCAGGGCGGCCGCCAGCCTGGCGACTCTGGCCGGCCGGCTCACCTTCGCGGACGGCAGGATGGCGCTGGCCAGCAGGTAGACGCTCACCCCGCCATAGAGCGCAGCCCGAGGTCCGGCGGGGATCGCGCTGCCCCCGTCGGCGGCGAGGATGGCGATGTGCAGGCCGACGCTGGCTGCGGCCACACCCGCCACTATCGGCAGGTTGAGCAGGGCGAAGCCGAAGATGGCCGGCTGGCTGTCCAGTGCGCCGCGGTCGGCGGTGGTCAGCCAGGCCCACCACAGGGCCGCCAGCGTGATCAGCGCTGCCGCCAGCACGACGGCCAGCGGCAGGCTCCAGGGCCGCATGGCCGCGGCGCTGATCAGCCGGGCCATCGACTCGCCCAGCACGATCAGGACGAAGATCTGGAACCGGTCGGCCAGATGCGCGGTGTTCAGCGGCACCCGGCGCCGGGGCGCCAGCATGGCCAGCGCGCCTGCAGCGTCGACGAGCAACGCCGTGCCCCAGAACGCATAACGGACGGAGCCGCTGACCGCGAGGGAAGCGAGCCACAGCGCGCCTCCGGTGCCGAAGCAGACGAGGTAGCAGCTGTACAGCGGCCTGGTGGCCGGCAGGTAGTGCCGGGCCCGCGCGTACAGGAGCAGCTGCAGGCCGCGCAGGCCGGCGAAGGCGATGACGAAGCCGGTGGTGCTGCCCGCCAGGGCCCGCGGCGAGCTGGCGGCCAGGGCGACGCACAGCAAGATCGCGGCCAGGAACGAGACCCGGTGAGCCGCGTCGTCGGACTCGTGCCGGTCGGCGTAGAAGGTGAGCTGGACCCACAGCCACCAGATCGGGCTGAACAGCACGGCGAAGCGGGCCAGGGTGCCCAGGCCCGGGTGGCTCTGGAACGCCCCGGCGAGCTGGCCGACGGCTCCGGCGAAGGCCAGGTCGAAGAACAGCTCGAGCCAGCTGGCGCGCCGCTCGTCCCGGTCGTGGCCGTCGGCGGTCCGCAGTGCCGGGTGGCCCAGATGCACCGCATGACGACTCAGGTGACCTTCTGGGGGGCTGGCCTTTCCCGGCGGGGAACCCAAGCGCCGCGGTGAGCCTGACAGGCGTGGTGAGCCCGATGGCCGTGACCGGTGGATCCGGCCCCGCGGCCGGCCACCATCATCTGGCGGGATGGGTCCGGGCCCGGGGGGCAGCACCTCTAGCGGGCCGGGACGGACGTCGGTGACGGGCACGGGGCGTTTCCTTCCTTGATCCTTGGCTGGTCATGCTGCGGGCGGCCGGCCAGGCGGCGCGCGCCCGCAGCGGTGACTGCTAGCTGGGATAGCTGTCCCCGGTGGCGAGGGCCCTGGCCAGGCCCTGGAGCGAGGATGCGGCCGATCGACGCTCCCCTTCTGGCGGCTTCGCCTGCCTGCGGCAGGCCACGGCGAACCCGCCGCTCCCGTTGTGTCAGTGATATACGGCAGCGCGGCGCCATCGCTTCGCCCGTACGGGCCAGATTCACGCGGCCGCCGCAGATGGCCCGATCGGGCCAGGCTCACACCAGCCCGGTGCGCACCCCCCAGGCCGCCGCCGCCGCGCGCGAGGACAGGTCGAGCTTGCGCAGGATGTTGGCCAGGTGCCGGTGCACCGTATGCTCGCTCAGCACCAGCCGCCGGGCGATGTCCGGGTTGCTCAATCCCTGCGCGATCAGCTTCAGTACGTCGAGCTCGCGAGGCGTCAGCACCATCACGGTCTCACCTGATACGGCCACCGGCGCCTGCTCGGTCGCTGCGCCCTTGCGACCTAGCGCAGCCACCACTTGTGCCAGGTCGAGGGTGCGGCCCGCGGCGTATTCGGCCTCGAAGGCCGCGGCGCCCATCGCGGCGCGCAGCCGCTGGCGGTCCAGGTCGGCCAGCCGGCCTTCCAGCGGCTCGACGGCGCGGCCCAGATCCGCCAGGGCCTGGTCGGCCGCGCCGTGCAGCCGGGCCGACCAGCCCGGGCCGGCTCCGCCGCGGCCGGCCAGGGCCAGGCCGAGCAGCGCGTAGGCGATGGCCGATCTCATCCCCATGCGCCGGGCCAGGTCGAGTGATTCGGTGAACAAGGCCTCAGCCGCGGCCGGTGAGCCGCCTAGGTACTCGGCCAGGCCGAGGTTGAACATCTGGTAGACGATGCCGTCACGGTGGTTGAGCGCGCGGAAGATGTCGACCGACTCGGCCAGGTGACGGCGGGCGGCGTCCAGGTCGCCCGCCGACAGCTCGTAGTAGCCGAGGTTGCCGAGCGTCGACCCCACCTGGAGCCGGTCACCGGCCTGGCGGGAGAGCCGCAGGGCCTCGGCGGTATCGCGGGCCGCAGCCGCAGGGTCCCCCGCAGAGTACGTGGCGTAGGACCGGGCGGAGAGCAGGCGGGCGGTCAGGTGGGTCTCCTGAAGGCGGCGGGTCAGGCCCAGGGCCTGCTCGATGAGCGGCAATGCGCCGGGCTGCCCCTGGCGCAGCAGCACTGAGGCACGCTCGTGCAGCAGGTCGGCGACCAGGAAGTCGTCCCCGGCGGCGCGGGCAATGGCCAGCGCTTCCTCGCAGTAGTCCTCCGTGGTCGCGTAGCTGCCGGTCGTCTCGAGGAGGCGGGCCGCGGCGGCCAGTGCCCGGGCGCGCAGCATCGTCGCCTCCTGGGCGGCCGGCGTGTCCAGGAGCGCCCGCAGCACGTCGGCTCCCTCGGCGGCGTGCCCGCGGACCCGCCAGTACACCCGCAGCGAAACGGCCAGCCGCAGGCCCGGCTCGGGGTCGGCCTGGGTCAGGCTGACGGCGATCGCGGCCCGCAGGTTGCCCAGCTCGGCATCGAGCCGGTCCAGCCATGCGGCCTGATCGGGTCCAATGAGCTGCGGGGCGGCCGCCTCGGCCAGCGCCAGGCAGTAATCGCGGTGCGCGGTCCGGGCATGGGTCACCGCCTCCGGGCCCTGCGCGTCCAGCCGCCCGGCCGCGTACTGCCGGACGGTCTCCAGCAGCCGGTACCGGCCCGGGCCGGCCCCGGCGTGGTCGAACTGGACCAGGCTCTTGTCCACCAGCGCGCCCAGCAGCCTGGCCACCTCGCCCGGGGGCACGTCCGGGCCGGCGGCGACCGCCTCGGCCGCGGCCAGGCCGAACCCCCCGGCGAACACCGACAAAGCGGCCAGCACCGCCCGCTCCGCGCCGGTCAGCAGCTCCCAGGACCACCCGACCATGGCCCGCAGCGTCTGCTGCCGCGGCAGTGCCGCCCGCGACCCGCCGGTCAAGATGGCGAACCGCTCATCCAGCCGGGCCTCCAGCTCGTCCGCCGGCATCCCCCGCAGCCGCGCCGCGGCCAGCTCGATGGCCAGCGGGATGCCATCCAGCCGCCGGCAGATCCGCCCGGCCACCCCGGCAGCCGGCTCGTCCCAGGCCAGCGGCACCCCCTGCGCCGCGGCGCGGTCCTCCAGCAGCCGCACCGCCTCGCTGGCCCGGATCGCCCCGGCGTCATCGCCGTCGGCCGGGGTGCCCATGGGCGGCACCCGGTACACCCGCTCCCCGTCGATGCCCAGCGGCTCCCGGCTGGTCGCCAGCAGCGCCAGGTTCGGGCAGCCCCGAAGCAGCGCGTCGGCTACCTTAGCGCAGGCCCCGATCACATGCTCGCAGTTATCCAGCAGCACCAGCAGGCTCCGCCCGCCCACCACCTCCACCAGCGTCCCCAGCACCGGACGGCCCGGCTCTTGGCGGACGCCCAGCACATCAGCTACCGTCACCGCGACCAGATCCGGGTCGCCCAGCGGGGCCAGATCGGCGAACCACACGCCGTCCCCCGCCTCGTCCAGCAGCCCGGCCGCCACCTGCAGCCCCAGCCGGGTCTTACCCGCCCCGCCCGCCCCGGTCAGCGTCACCAGCCGCGACCCGCCCACCAGCGCCCGCACCGCGGCCAGCTCAGCCTCCCGGCCGATGAAGCTCGACACCTGAGCCGGCAGGTTGTTCAGCAGCCTCGGGTTATCCGCCATACGCGGCCAGGCCCGCCCGGACCAGCCGCCGATGACCGGCCAGCACCCCTCCGTACGCGCCCCCCAGCCGCTGCCCCACCGCGGCTGAACCCTCGATGCCAGCGAACAAGAACATGAGCGTCTGCGTGGCCACCAGCCCCAGGCCCCTCATCGAGATTGACGCCAACCGCACCGGCCAGAAACCCACCGGGCCCTCAACCGCGCGGCCACAACATCATACGTCCCCTGCCGGGAGCAGAACCAGGTGCCGCAAACGCCGCCGATCAGCGCACCACCGGCCGCTACGCCGCCCGGCAGGCCCCGCCCGGCAAGACGGCACCGCCGTGCCATCGCCAACCGCGGCAGGCAGCCGCCGGGCACCGAGCCGCTCTGCGGCACTGGCACCGAGCCCGGCGCTGAGCTGAACCGCTCCAGGCGTGGGCGATTCCCAAGCACCCCACCCGGGGGATTCGCGCCACCCGCGGCCACCGCCCAAACGGGAGTGGAACCACATCGAGGAACAATAAGCCCGCACTGTCAAGGTCGCCAGCGCTTACTGCCAGGGCTGGTCTTCGGCATTGGCGGCCTCCAGCGCCTCCTGGCGGGTCAGGAAGTCGCGCCAGCGGACGACCTTGCCATCGGTGAGGGTAAAGACGTTGAAGATCTGGCCTACCGTCTCCAGATCGCCCGGCATCCCGTTGAATCCTGGCCCGCGCAGCCCCACGATCACGTGCTGCCCAGTCTCGATCGCTTCGACAGCCTGGACGATCAATGGCGCAGCGGCAAAGCGGTTCCGGATGACACTCATCGCCTGCTGCCGTCCATCGCAGCGCAAGCCCGGCTCAAGGCCTTCCCATACCAGGTCAGGGCCGAGGAACTCGGCAATGCGCTCTGGGTCGCGGCTGCGTATTGCGTCAGCCAGTCCGCCGAGAACGATGTCGATATTCCGCGCGGCCACTTACGGCCTCCAGTCTGGGAAACCTTCCCCGGCCACCAGTATGGCAGCAGACCGCCGCCGTGGTCGGCCCGGCCCGAGGCAGCCCTGCGATCGAAGTCGACCCGGGCGCAATGCGCGCACACCAGCCGGTGCCGACTTTCTAGCCCAACCGGACTCACATAGCCAATATCCTCATCTGCATTCAGCGCGAAGCCGGGTCAGTGGCCGCTGGTGTCAACCCCAACTAGCTCTGGCACAAATAACGTGAAGGTAACGTTTCGATCTTGAAACGCCCGGCAGGTCGTACGGTCGAGACGGTCTGCGCCGGAGGTCGGTCGCGCGCTAGGGCACCGGACTGCGCGCCGGCCGTTACCGCGCACGAAGCATGTCCTTACCGTTCACCCGGCCAGGAGCGCTCCTAATCGCTGCGCGGCGGCCTGACCCCGGAAACGGCCGTCTGATTGCAGCAGTGTCCGTTGGGGATCCCGCTGCGGCACAGCGCGCGGGTGAGAGGCTGGAGCGGTGTGATGGACTCATCTGTGTGATTACCGTTCCGTCCACGTTTCGGGCCATGCTGCGCGGGTCGCACGAAAGGCGCGCGTGGCTGGACTCCCTGCCTGAGCGGGTAGATCAACAGTGCCGGGCTTGGAACCTCTCGCTCGACGGTGATCCCTGGCACGGATCGAACGCATTGGTACTTCCAGTCCGACGCGGTGGTGAGCAGTTCGCGTTGCGGCTGACCGCACCGGATGAGAGCTTCCCCGCCGAGGTGGCGGCGCTCCGGTTCTGGGCCGGCCGGGGCACTGTGCTGCTGGTGGAGACGGACCTCGGGGCCGGGACCATGCTGCTGGAACGGCTGGATCCGACGCGGTCGCTGGCCACCTTGCCGCTGGCCGAAGCCAATCATCATGCGGGCAGGATGATGCGCCGGCTCGCCGTACCTGCCCCCAGCTGGGTGCTCAGCACCGGCGAGCTGGTGCGGGATCGGCTGGCCACGCTGAAGTCAGACTGGGTCGCGCTGGGCCGTCCGGTGCCGGCCGGAATGCTGGCCGCTGCCTGTACCGCCGCCGAGACCCTGACCTCCGCCACCGGCGACCGTGCCGTCGACGCCGCGCTGCACCACGAGCAGGTGCTCGGGGGGGAGCGGGAACCCTGGCTCACCGTCGATCCCTGCCTACTGCGCGGCGACATCGGGTTCGACCTCGCCCGCTGCCTGTGGGACAGGCTCCACGAGATGCCCGACGCCGCGACGATCAACGAGCAGCTGGACATCATCGCCGACGCTGCGGGCCTCGACCGGGAACACGCTCGCCGCTCAGCGATCTTCCGCACCATCGACTACTGGCTGTGGGGTCTCCAGCATGGATTCACCGAGGATCCCCTCCGCTGCCGGCGTCTCGTCACCGCGCTGCTTCAGTGACCCGCCCTTCACTCCCACGGGGGATCACGCGTGGCGATGATGGATCGCTACCTCATACGTCAGGCAGCGCGCCCGCAAGGGAACCCCCACCGCACACCCGGCGCACAGTCGGTGCCCTAGCGCGCGACCGACCTCCGGCGCAGACCGTCTCGACCGTACGACCTGCCGCGCGTTTCAAGATCGAAACGTTACCTTCACGTTATTTGTGCCAGAGCCCCCCAACTGGCCCCACTGTTCTCCGGGCTACGGCCAGGGTCAGGACGGTTAGTCACAGTTACCCGTGTCAAGGTCGTCTGGGTCAGCATCCATCTCGTCCTCGAAGATGCCATAAGGGGCTCCGCCCGATGTATAGCCGACGATGAACATGCGCCGACCGGAAACATCGACCCAGATGGGATAGGCCGGGTCGACGGCAGTTTCGCGGACTGGCTGGCGCTTCCGGCGGCTGGCTCGCCGCCTTGGCTGCCGACTCACCGCGGCCACCTCCAGCTACTTACGGGCACCTTGTCACCAGCCAGCACTCCGAGCCGGTCATACGGGTAATGGCAGCACCCGGGACTTCGCGGCGGCGCCCCGGCCAGCACCCATCATGCCGCCAGCCGGACGAGTCCGGCAGGCGGTTACCGCCTTCGGCGGCACAGAGCACGCTAACTGCGAGATCCGACGCTCCGGTAGTCCCGGTCATCCCTCCGACCGGGGCGAGGCCGCCGCCCGTGCGCGGAAACGCTCTACATAACTGAGTGCGGCGCTTCCGCTACGTCTTCTCCTGCCGTTGGGATGACTGGTCGCAGTGGGTTCGCCGGTGGCCATGGCCCGGGGAACGGTCACCGTGCAGACGATACTGGCGTGGGACACTGGGCTAATGGTCATGTTCCGCCTCAACGGCAGTGTGAGCTCGGAGAACCTGACCGCGATCGGTCCGCTGCTCGCGCAGCTCCTCGATGGCCAGGTCACTCCCACCCCGGACGGCTTGCACATAGACGGCGTGATGGAAGGCGACGACGCGCGCGATGTGAACCGCCGCCTGCTGTCGGCGTTGCGGCGCGTCGAGCGGCGCACGCGGCTGCGCGCTGAATGGACCGCAGACGGCAGCACATACCGGTTCTTTGACTACGCATTCAAGTCTGAACGACCCGCATAACCGGCGGCCTGAAGTGATGTTGCGGGGCGATACAGACACGTGCTCCCTGCCAGGACCCGCCAGCTGAATAACCACATTCGCCGGGTGCACTGGCCATGCTGCGAACACTCACGTGCCGCAGACAGTGAGCGGGCCGGAATCACTATAACCACAGCGACCACGCAGGTAACGTTTCCGCGGAAACGCTTCCGTTCCGCTCATGCCGCGCATCGCGCCTGGTCCACCAGGCTAGGCCCGTGCATCCTCTTGATGTTGCCTCAACTAGACCAGGATCTCGAGCAGCGACCCGTGAGCCTCCAGCCAACCGATGATGGATTGAAGATCGGTCCCGAGGTGATGCCGGTCAATATTGCGACGCCGAGCGACGGGACCGGTCGGGAGAACGCGCGCCGACCCGTTCTGCGTGGGCTCGGGAGCTCGGCGCTTGCCGCCATGGCACGCAAGTAGCGTTGATCTGGGTTGCCTCCACCGGGCCGCGTGCGGGTTAGTGCTGTCGGTCGCGTCCTCAGGTAAGGGCCAGTGCTATCGCCAGGGCCTGGTTCACGCCGCGCATGGAGGCCGGTGACAAGGCGCCGAGGTATTCGCCGAGCTCGTCCTTGCCCAGCTGCTCGATGCAATCTGCGTTGGCGTATCCGGTGAGCGGGTCGGCTGGGGAGAGCTTGACCCAGGTCGGCAGGTCGCGGGCAGTGGTGGTGAGCCTGATCGCGATGATGTCATCGAGCAGGCGGTTGCGCGCGTTGTTGGATACCACGAGCCATGGCTTGAGGCCGTAGCCGAGGTCGCAGCGGTAGACCTGGCCTCGTTGCGGGCTGGCGGTCACGTGAGCGTGTCGCGCTCTTGCCGGGCGCGGCGGCGCGCACGCAGCACGGCGGCTTCCTCGGCCGACTCGTACGGGTAGTGCGGGTTGTCGGCGACCGCGGCAGCGTACCCGGCTTCCAGCTTGTCGGCCTGGAGTTGCCGCCACGCACTGTGGATGGCGTCCTGGATGGCAGCGGACCGGCTCGGGTAGTGCCCGGCGAGTTCGGCGAGCTCGCGGGATGTCTCCTCGTCGAGCCGGACTGTCATCGCGTTTGTCATACTCATATGATACCACGTCAGTCATACATACACGCGCCGCCGCATTCAGCGATGAGGCCAGCCAGCCCGCCGGCCGGGCACACAGAAGTGACGCATACGCGCATGGCCAGGCAGGAGGGAAAGCCGGCACCGAGCCATGCGTAATCCGGCGTTCCGTATGCATTGCCCTGACCGTAGTGTTCCGATGCCGGTCACTGATAGTGGCGATGACCGGCCGATCTTGGGCCACGGTAACGGCTTCGCCAAGCTGCACGCCCACGATGATGCCGGGAGCGCGCGGAAGGGCGCCGCTACGACCGTGGTCACGATCGATCGGTGGCGCGAGATGCGCGTGGCGAGCGAACGCGTAACACCCAGATATGCGCGCCGGGTCAGATAAGACAACTTGGGGAGCCGTGCGGCGCGGATCTGCCTGTCATCTATCAGCCAGTTGCTGCCGCGGTTGTCAGTGGACGTGACGCACACCAGTTACCGACCCTGCGGGGCAACGGCAGGGTACGTTGATGTGCTGGATACCGGGGTCGGCTGATGCCCTGATTTGGTTACGATCCTATGTATTTGCTCCGGGATTCGGGTCGACCGGCCCGATTCCGGAGATCTCGCCGGGCCGGCCGACCAGGTTCAGCAGCGTGGTGGCCGGGATGGTCAGGTTGATCTTCCCGGCGAACCCGGCCGGGATCACGCTGCCCTCCGGCCCGCCCGGCCCGTTTCCGGGGCTGCCCGCTGACCCGCTGCCGCCCCGTCCGTGTGCTTGGGCGCCGCCCGGGTCTTCGGGTCCGTCCGTGCCGTCCCCGTCCTGATCCCCGGTGCCGGTGCCGGTGCCGGTGCCGTCGGCCTGGCTGTCAGCGGCGGGGCGGGAGTCGCGGTTCAGGAGCAGGTCGAGGTAGGCGCGGGCGCGCAGTTCGTCCATGCTGCCCGCCACCCCGGCCTGGCGCAGCTGCCGGGCCCAGGCGCCGACCCGCTGGCCGGCGGCCAGCACGTCGGCGGGCGGCAGTTCCCGTCCGGCCAGTCCGGCGTTCCCGGACGCCTCGGCCCACCGCTCCACCCGCGCCTGCCGGGCCGCCTCCTCTCGCCGCTTGCGCGCCTTGCCCGGCGCGACCTGCATCACCGCCCGGGCGATCGCCGCGGCCAGGCCACCCGGGGTCAGCTTCCCGGCCCGGCCCAGCACCAAAGCCTCCGCCGCCCGGGCCTCCTCGGGTCCAGCACCGCGGTGGCCCGGGCGATGATCCCCGCCTTGGCCTCAGAGATGATCCCGGCCCCGAACGCCGCCCGGGTGCCGGGCAGCTTGGCCTCCAGGTCACAGGCCACATCCAGCAGCCCCTCGGCCGCCCACCGCGACTCACCCAGCACCGCCGCCAGCTCCACCGGGGCGAACTCATCCCACACCGCCGGCATCCGCCCCGGCCCCTCCAGCCCGCAGCCCGCCGCCGCCCGGCGGCGGACGAACTCCGCCACCGCCGCATGCTTGCGCGCCGCCGCATGGGCCTGCACCCGGTCCCACCCGCAGATCACGCCCAGCAGCTCATCATCGGACGCCCCCGCGCAGGAATCATCCTCCCCGGCGGCTTCCTCGGCGAACTGGCCCAGCGTCAGGCAGCCCGGCGCGGTATCCAGCGGCATCACGGCCGCGAACCCCGACGCCCGGCTCACATACTCACCCGGGAAGCTCCTGGCCGACCCGGGCATCCCCGGACCCCGGCGCCCGTCGGCCGCCGCGACCGCGCCCATCGCGGCGGTCAGCCCCAGCCGGTCCGTCACCGCCCGGGCCCGGGCCGCATCCGCGGTCACCTGCGCCGCCTCGGCGTACACCACGGCCAGCCGCGTGTCATCCAGCCAGACCGCCAGGTCCTCCGGGTCCAGGCCCGACCCCCACGGATCCTCATCCTCCGCCGGCGGCTCGCCGTCATCCCAGCACGGCCGGGTGCTCACCGTCAGGCCAGCCCGGGCCGGACGGCACCAGCCGCCACCCCCGGTCCCCGTCAAACCGGGGGTCGGCGTCCAGCCCGGCAGGCTCCCGGCCGGGATCCTCGTCCCGCCCGGCAGCTCCGTGAGCTGGCCCGTTCCCCATTGACCACCGCCCGTTCGGATAAATTCACCTACCGACCATGATAGGCAAAAATCTGTTCGACAGCGAGACGACACGCCGAAACTAGATCGCCGCTATTGCAGTTGGTTCGGGAAGCGAGCCAGGCTGAGCTAGCCCAGCCGGACCTCGGCGGCCAGCGGCAGGGATACGGACGAGGAACCGGCCAGCAGGGTGAACGCACCGGGTTCCGTGGCCCAGCCCCGGCCGTCCCAGTGCTGGAAGGCGCGCTCGGGGATGAGGATGCCGACCTCGACGGTCTCGCCCGGCTCCGCGTCGACCGCGGCGAAGCCGGCCAGCCACTTGGCCGGGCGCTCGACCGCCGAGTCCGGGCGGGAGGCGTAGACCTGGACGACTTCCCGGCCGCGGCGCGGGCCGGTGTTGCGCACCTGCACGCAGGCCGCCACCCCCGCCCGGTCATGATCGACGGCCATCCAGTCGTAGGACCAGGTGGTGTAGCCGGTGCCGTGACCGAACGGGAACAGCGGGATCCGGCCATCGCGTTCGTAGGCGCGGTAGCCGATGAACAGGCCCTCGTGGTAGGTCAGCACGCCGTGGTCGGGCTGCGTGGACGGCAGGCCCGCCTCGGACGCCGGCCAGGTCGTCGGCAGCCGCCCGCCCGGCTCGGCCTCCCCCAGCAGCACGTCGGCCAGCGCGTGGCCGAACTCCTGGCCGCCGAACCAGGTCAGCAGGACCGCCGACGCGTTCTGGGCCCAGGGCAGCAGGACCGGGGCCCCCGAGTTGACCACCACCACGGTCCGCGGGTTGGCCGCGATGACCCGGCGGACCAGTTCGTCCTGGCGTCCGGGCAGGGCCAGCGACGCGCGGTCGAAGCCCTCGCTCTCCACCTCGGCGGTGGTACCGACCACGACCACGGCCACATCGCTCGATGCGGCCAGGGCGACGGCCGCCGCAATCTCCTCGTCGTCGGTACCATGCGGCGGTTCCAGGGTGACCTGCACGGACGTGCCGAGCGCGGCGAACGGCGAGGAGCCCACCTGGTGCTCGACCACCACGCTGACCGACTGGCCCGCCTCCAGCCGGACCGGGGCGATCTGCTGTGGCGGCGTCATCAGGGCCTCGACAACGTCCGCGTCTTCCGGCAAGGTCAGCGTGACGTCGAAGGCCTCGGCGCCGTCCACGAGCAGGCGGGACCGGCCGAGCCCGGAGACACCGAGCTGGTACAGGCCGGCGACCGTAGCCCGGATCACGCAGCGGATCTCCAGCACGGACACCGGCCCGGTGATGCCCGAGGAGCCGAAGCCGCTCAGCCAGCGGAACGTAGCCCCGTCACGCTGCTCGGATCCGGCCAGTTCGCCTGAGTCGGAGAAGAACCGGACCTCGGCACCGGTCCCGGAACCGTCCGGCCGCAGCAGCCAGGGGGCCCGGGCCGCCGGGGCCCGCGGGTGCTCGGATACCCCCAGGGCGTGGGCCACGTCGAGGCCGGTGGCGCGCAGGCCGTCTAGCGGCGAGACCGTGTGCGGCGGGAAGACGGTGGCGCTGCCACCGCCGAGGGTCCGCGCCAGCTCGGCATTCGGCCCGATGACGGCGACCCGGCCGGTCAGCCGGGCCCGGTCCAGCGGGAGCAGGCCGTCGTTGCGGGCCAGGACGAAACCCGCCGCGGCGGCGGCCCGCAGCTCGTGCGCGACCGCAGGCGAGTCCGGGGCGTCCAGCGGCAGTTCGGGGGACGCGGGACTCCCGGCGTCGGCCCGCGCGCCGACCCGGGCGGCCACCGCGCCGGTCCGGGCGGCCACCGCGCTGGTCCGGGCGGCCAGCGCGCCGACCCTGGCGGCCAGGCGCAGGATCCGCCGCACCTTGTCGTCGATCAGGGCCTCGTCGACCTTGCCTGCCCTGACCGCCTCGACCAGGTCGTCGCCCCACGGGCCGTACCGGCTCGCGGGTCCGGGCATGGCCAGGTCGAGGGCGGCCCGGGCGGCCCCCTCGACGGACCGGGTTGCGGTCCAGTCCGACATCACCAGGCCGTCGTAGCCCCACTCGCCGTGCAGGATGTCGCGCAGCAGCCGGCTCTCGGTCATGGTCGACCCGTTGACCCCGTTGTACCCGGCCATCACGGCCCACGGGTGCGCCTCGCGCACGATCTCCTCGAACGGGGCCAGGTACAGTTCCCGCAGCGTGCGCTGGTCGATGCGGACGTCGACGGTCATCCGCTGCGTCTCGGAGTCGTTGCCGACGAAATGCTTGACCGTGGCCGCGACGCCGCGGCACTGCAGTCCCCGCACGTAGGCGGCGCCGATCCGGGCGGTCAGCAGCGGATCCTCGGAGAAGCACTCGAAGTGGCGGCCGCCGTACGGGGTCCGGTGCAGGTTGACGGTGGGGGCCAGCAGCACGTCGACACCCTTGCGCCGGGCCTCGCGGGCCAGCAGCTCGCCGATCGCCGCCACCCGCGCGGTGTCCCAGGTCGCGGCCAGCGCCGTGGCGGACGGGATGTTCGCCGAGGTGTCGCGCTCGTCCCAGGACTCGCCGCGGACCCCGGCCGGGCCGTCGGAGGTCACCATGCGGCGCAGCCCGGCCTCCGGCTCGGCGTACAGCGCCCAGAAGTCCGCGCCGGTAAGCAGGCGGACCTTCTGCTCCAGGGAGAGAAGTCCGACCCGGCGGGTCAGCTCGACGTCGCCTAGCAGGCCGGCGTCGGTCACGAGGCGGGCAGGTTGACCAGGGCAGCCAGGGCGGCGCGGTGCGCGTCGGGGGTGCCGAAGCCGATCGAGTCCGCCTTGGCGCGCTTCAGGTACAGGTGCGCGGGATGCTCCCAGGTGAAGCCGATGCCGCCATGCAGCTGCACGCATTCCTGCGCGGCCAGCACGGCGGCCTCCGAGCAGTAGGCCTTGGCCATCGCCACCGCGACCTTGGCGTCTGGGTTCCCCAAAGGGTCCAAGGGGTCCAAGGGGGCCGTGGCCAGGCAGGCGGCCGCGTACCTGGACGCCGCGCGGGCCTGGCTGACCGCGACCCAGACGTCGGCCATCCGGTGCTTGAGGGCCTGGAAGGATCCGACCGGCCGGGCGAACTGGCGCCGTTCGGAGGTATAAGCGACCGTCATGTCCAGGCAGCGCTGGGCCACTCCGACCTGCTCGGCGGCCAGGATGCCCGCGCCGGCGGTCAGCGCCGCATCGAGCGCCCGGGACGCCGCCGCACCGGACGCGATCAGCGTGCCCGGCGCGTCATCGAACGACAGGTCGCACAGCTGCCTGGTCATGTCGAGTGACACCACGGGAGCCTTGGCCACGCCTTGGGCTGACACCTCGACCAGGTACAGGGCGTGCGGCACGCCGTCGGCGGGCACCAGCAGCACGCCGGCGGGCAGCGCGTCGGCCACCCCGCTGACCATTCCGCGCAGCCGGGCCACTCCGGCCGCGCTGTCGCCGGGCCGGGGCGGGGCGACCCGGACCTCGGCCGGGAACGCCTTCCCGGCCGAGGTGGCGAACGACGTGGCCAGGGCCGTCGTCACGCCGCCGTCGGCCATCCGGCGGAGCAGGTCCGCAACGGCCCGGGACGGGGCGGCGGAGGCCACGCTGAGCAGCGCGGCGGTGGCCACGACAGAACTGCCGAGGAAGGGGACGGGAGCGACGGCGGCGCCCAATGCCTCCGCGGCCGAGGCCGCCTCACGGTAGGAGGCGCCCGCGCCGCCGTCCCGCTCGGGAATGAGCAGCCCGGCGCAGCCCAGTTCCGCGGCTACCGCGTGCCAGAGGGCATCGTCGTAGGTCTCGGCCGACTCGGTGCGGGCCAGGGCCTTGTCCAGGCCGCCCCGGTCGGCGAGCAGGGCGGTCAGGCTGTCAGCCAGGGCCCGTTCGGCATCTGAATACAGCAGGTCGGGCAGGTCCTCGCGCGTGCTCATCGCGGCAGGTCCTTCCATGGCACGTCCTTGTCGACGCGGGGCTCGGGCGGCAGGCCGAGCACGCGCTCGGCGATGATGTTACGCAGGATCTCCGAGGTGCCGCCTTCGATGGAGTTGCCGCGGGCCCGCAGGTAGCGGTAGCCGGGGCCGCGGCCGAAGAAGTTGGGGTGTTCCGGCCGGTGCATGGTCCAGTCGTCGTAGCGCAGGCCGTCCGTCCCGGCGAGCTCCACCTCGAATCCGGAAATGTCCTGGTTCAGCCGGGCGAAGACCAGCTTGGCGGCCGAGCCTTCAGGCCCGGGCTTACCCGCGGCCAGCTGCTGGCGCATCCGCTCCGCGGCCAGCCGGGATATCTCGGCCTCGATCCACAGCCGCATCAGCCGGTCGTGCAGGCCGGGTGTGCGCAGCTCAGGCCGGGCCCGCCAGGTGGCGGCGGCCGGGCCGATCATGCCGCCCTCCCTGGGCGCCGCGCGCGAGGAGCCGATGTTGACCCGCTCGCTCATCAGCGTGGCGTTGGCCACCTTCCAGCCCTCGCCGACCGGGCCGATCCGGTCGGTATCGGGGATCCGCACGTCGGTCAGGAACACCTCGTTGAACTCCGCCTCGCCGGTGATCTGCCGCAGCGGGCGGACCTCGACGCCGGGGTCCGTCATGTCCATGGAGAAGTAGGTGAGCCCCTGGTGCTTCGGGACGTCCGGATCGGTGCGGGTGAGCAGCAGGGCGCGCCGGGCCTGGTGGGCCTGCGAGGTCCACACCTTCTGGCCGTTGACCACCCAGCCGTCACCGTCGCGGACCGCCCGGGTGGCCAGCGCGGCCAGGTCGCTGCCTGCGCCCGGCTCGCTGAACAGCTGGCACCAGATCTCCTGGCCGGTCCACAGCTTGCGCAGCCAGCGCTGCTGCTGCTCGTCGTTGCCGTAGGCCAGGATGGTGGGCGCGGCCATGCCCAGGCCGATCCCGTTGCGGTCGGCGTTGTTGCCCGGGGAGCCGGCCGCCGCGAACTCGGCGTCGACAATCTGCTGCAGCGAACGCGACAGGCCCAGCCCGCCGAGGCCCTCCGGGTAATGCACCCAGGCCAGGCCCGCGTCGAAGCGGGCGTCGAGGAACTCCTGCTTTGGCGTCTCCCGCGGATCATGCGCCGCCAGGAACGCGTGCACCCGCTCGCGGAGGCCTTCCGGTGTCAGCACGATGTCGTCCTTCAGTCGAGGGGGCCGCCGGCCACGTAGATGACCTGGCCAGACACGAAACCCGCGCCCTCGCTGGCCAGGAAGGAGATGGTGTTGGCCGCGTCGTCGGGCAGGCCGACCCGCCGCACCGGGATCATCTCGGCGCGGGCCTTCTGAAAGTCCTCGAACGAGACGCCCAGCCGGGCGGCCGTGGCCGCGGTCATGTCGGTGACGATGAACCCGGGCGCGACTGCGTTGGCGGTGATGCCGAACGGCCCCAGCTCAATGGCCAGCGTCTTGGTGAAACCCTGCATTCCGGCCTTGGCGGCGGAGTAGTTGACCTGCCCGCGGTTACCCAGCGCCGAAGACGACGACAGGTTGACGATCCGTCCGTACCGCTGCTCCACCATGTACTTCTGCGCGGCCCGCGTCATCAGGAACGCGCCGCGCAGGTGCACGCCGAGCACCGTGTCCCAGTCGCTGTCGCTCATCTTGAACAGCAGGTTGTCGCGCAGCACGCCGGCGTTGTTGACCAGCACGGCAGGCGCGCCGAGCTCGGCGGCGACCCGCTCGACCGCGGCCTGGACCTGCTCGGTCCCGCTCACATCGGCGCCCACGGCCAGCGCCCGCCCGCCCGCGTCCTCGATCTCCTTGACGGTGCCCGCGCAGGCGGCCTCGTCCAGGTCCAGCACGGCCACGGCCATCCCGTCCGCGGCCAGCCGGCGGGCCGTCGCGGCCCCGATGCCGCGGGCCGAGCCCGTCACGATCGCGACTTTCTGCGTCACTGAGTTCTCTCCTTTTTATTCTTTATTCGGAACGGGCCGTGGTGGCCGGGGCCGTCAGTTTCCTCAGCTCGCGGCGGGCGAGCGATCTGCGGTGTACCTCGTCCGGGCCGTCGGCGAACCTGAGGGTGCGCGCGCTCGCCCACAGCTGGGCCAGCGGGAATTCCTGGCTGACCCCGCCGCCGCCGTGAGCCTGGATGGCCTTGTCGATGACCCACTCGGCCATGGCCGGGGTCACGATCTTGATGGCCTGGATCTCGGTGTGCGCGCCCCTGTTGCCCACGGTGTCCATCAGCCAGGCCGTCTTGAGCACCAGCAGCCGGGCCTGCTCGATCCTGACCCTGGACTCGGCGATCCATTCCTGGACCACGCCCTGCTCGGCCAGCGGCTTGCCGAATGCGGTCCGGCTCAGCGCCCGGGTGCACATGAGCTGAAGCGCGCGCTCGGCCGCGCCGATCAGCCGCATGCAGTGGTGGATGCGGCCGGGGCCAAGCCGGGCCTGGGCGATGGCGAAGCCCTCCCCTTCACCGGCGATCAGGTTCTCCTCGGGGACCCGCACGTCGGTGAACTCGACCTCGGCGTGGCCGCCGTGCGTCCCGTCGGTGTAGCCGAACACGTGCATGCCGCGCTTGATGTGGACCCCCGGCGTGTCCCGGGGCACCAGGATCATCGAGTGCCTGCGGTGGCTGCCGGCGGCCGTCTCTCCGGTGACCCCCATGACGATGAGGATCTTGCAGTCCGAGCTCATCGCGCCCGAGGACCACCACTTGCGGCCGTTGATCACGTAGCCGCCGCGGTCCCGGGTGATGGTGGTGGCGATGTTCGAGGCGTCGCTGGAGGCGACCGCGGGCTCGGTCATGCAGAACGCCGACCGGATCGTCCCGTCCAGCAGCGGCCGCAGCCACAGATCCTGCTGCTGCGGCGAGCCGAACTCGGCCAGCACTTCCATGTTGCCGGTGTCCGGCGCGGCGCAGTTCAGCGCCTCGGGCGCGAGCGCCGGGCTCCACCCGGTGATCTCGGCCAGCGGAGCGTACTGCAGGTTGGTCAGCGGCGGATCGGGCAGGCTGGATCCGGCTCCGAGGGCGGCTTCCCACTTGCGGACCGCCTCGGCGGACCGGCCGGTCAGGAACAGGTTCCACAGTCCTTGCCGGCGGGCTTCGGCCTTCAGGTCCGAGGTGACCGGCACCCGCTCCCAGCCGCGGCCATCCCCGACCGCGGCTTCGGCCTGCTCACCGAAGACGGGCTCGGCCGGGTAGACGTGCTCGTCCATGAAGGCCAACAGCTGCTCGCGGAGTTCGCGCGTCCGGCCGTCATATTCGAAATCCATGGGGCCCCAGCCTCCCGTCGGGTCGCGCACCAGCCTATCTACTGGCCAGTACGCCGACCAGTACGCCCCCCAGGGCGGGACCCCGGTTAGCCGGTGTGACGGAACACGTACACGCCGTCGGCGTGGAAGATCTCGGTGTAGGTGTGGGGCGGGTAGAGGCCGGCAATGAAGGCCGGGACGTCCTTGATCGCCGGGGAATAGCCGCTGTTGGGGCCGTCGAACACGATGTACTGGGTTTGCGGGTTGCCGCCGTTGCCGATCCAGTAGGTGTCGGTCCGGGCGGCCAGCGGCGCCAGCAGGCCCAGGGTGGTCAGGACGCTGGCGCCGTCGGGGACCCGGGCCATGGCCGCCTCGTCGGCCGCGACATGGCTGCTGACCTGGTAGGTCTGGGCGTGCCACAGGTCGCTGAGCGGGAACTGGAAGGCGACCGGGACGGCGATCACGACCATCAGGGCGGCGGCGTAGCGCCGGACGGCGGTCCGGGCCGTACCTCGCAGGTCCTCCAGCTGGTCTCGTTTGGCGGCGATCCTGGCCAGTCCGTCGATGGCCGCGATGAAGACGATCGGCATCACGGTCGCGTTGTAGTGCCAGTACGTGCCCCAGAAGGCGCTGTCGGTGGAGACGAAGCGCAGCAGCAGGCTCGGCACGGCGATCAGCGCCAGCGGGGAGCGGAGCGCGAGGAACGCCGTGGGCAGCAGGAGCATGGCGACGGTCGCCAGCTTGGCGGGCCAGGCGTGGAATAGCTGGCTGACCAGGCCGGCCAGTGACAGGTGCGCGCCGGGCGAGAAGACCCCGCCGTCGCTCCAGTAGTCGTAGTGATGAGCCGGGTTGAAGTGCGGGATGATCACGCCGATGGCCAGGAACGACCAGGCGAAGCCCCAGATCAGCAGGAACTGCCCGGCCGCGGCGCGGCGGACGTCGACGTTGCCGCGCAGGCTGGTGAGGACCAGGTAGATGCCGATCGCGGCCACCGTGAAGCCCTGGTCCTCCTTGACGAAGACCAGCGGCAGCGCCCACCAGACCGTGGCCCTGATCCGGCCCCGGGCCAGCGCGGACAGCGAGAAGGCCAGCAGCGGCACCGCGAACGCGATCTCGTGGAAATCGAAGTCGGCCAGCTGCTGCAGGCCCCAGGAGAACCCGTAGGCGACCGCGATGCCCCGGCTGGTGCCGAGGCCGAGCTTCTCCCGGGCCAGCTGGGCGACCGGGAATACCGAGACCGCGGCCAGCAGCGCCTGCGCGACCAGCAGCGTGGCCGAGGAGGGGAAGACGCGGAAGAAGGGGCCCAGAACGGCCAGGATGGGGGTGAAGTGATCGCCAAGCAGGTTGAAGCCCGGTGCCCTGATGTCCACGATGGGCGCCCGGAAGTCGGCGTACTGCTTGATGTACTCGGTGTAGATGCCCAGGTCCCATGAGGACGGGTTGAGCTGGACCAGCCGGGACAGCGAGATGACGCAGTAGGCGCCGGCGGTGACCAGCGCGGTGGCCCAGATGACCGGATCACAATAGGCACCAGGCTGAGCACGCGGCTCAGGCGGCACCACGGTGCGCGGCGCCGCTTCACGTGTCGGCTGCTCTTCCAGCACCCCCCGGCTCCTCCAGTATTGGCAGCCTACCCCGTCCGCCGAAACGGGGAAATGAGGCAAACCCGCACCCTAGACGAGCAGGAGTTTCCCGATCCGGCGGCCGGAGGCGTACAGGCCGGCCAGCCCGCAGACGGCCAGGTAGGCGGCCCGCCACAGGAGCCCGGGGCCGAGCACGCCGACGGTCAGGTCACGCAGCAGCACCACCCCCTGGTACAGGGGCGTGAACTCGATCACCACCTGGGCGGCCCGCGGGTAGACGGTGAGCGGGTAGAACGTCGCGGAGAACAGGAACAGCGGCATGCTGGCCAGGATCACGTAGTCGAAGTCCTGCCAGCTCTTCATGTAGGTGGTCCCGGTCATGCCGATGGCGGCGAACGCGAAGCCGATCAGCACCGCGACCGGGACATCCAGCACGGCCCAGGCCGAGTGCACCAGGCCCAGCGCCAGCATGACCAGCGTGAACGCTGCCGCGTAGATGGTGCCGCGCAGCAGCGCCCAGCCGATCTCGCCCAGCGCGACCTGGGTGGGCCGCATCGGGGTGGCCAGCACGGCGTCGTACAGCTTGGCGTATTTCAGCCGGAAGAAGACGTTGAACGTCGAGTCGTACATCGCCCCGTTCATCGAGGACACCGCGAGCAGGCCGGGCGCGACGAACTCCCGGTACGGGATGAGCTGGCCGCCGGGTCCCGGCACCTTCCCGACCAGCACGCCCAGCCCGAGGCCCACGGACAGCAGGTAGAACAGCGGCTCGAAGATCCCGGAGACGAACACCAGCCAGGCCCGCCGGTAGGCGCGGGCGTGCCGCTCGATCAGGCGCAGGCTGCCCGTGTCGGTACCAGCGCGCCTCAGCCGGGCCAGCAGCCCGGCCGGCGGGAGCATCCGCAGCGTCGCGCTAGACATGCTGTGCTTTCTTAGACATGCTGTGCTCGCTCAGACATAAAGCCGCCTGCGGTAGGTGCGGGCTCCGGCCCAGATGCCCACGGCAGCCAGCGCGGCCAGGTAGGCGGCGTGGCCGAGCATCCCGGCCGGGTCGTCGGCCGCGGTGCCGAGGCTGAACGCCCGGCACAGCGCCACCCCCTGCCACAGCGGCGTGGCGTAGGCCAGCGCGCGCAGCCCGGCGGGCAGCTGGGACAACGGGAAGAACGTGCCGGAGAACAGCATCAGCGGCATCAGGCCGAACCTGAACACATAGGTGAAGGAGCTTTCCATCCTCACCGTTACCGCCCAGGCCGCGATGGGGGCGGCGAAGGCCAGCCCGGTCAGCACCGCGGCCGGGTAGGCCAGCACGACCCAGGCGGACCTGATCGCGCCGAACGCCCACATGACCAGCATGACAACCGCGCAGTTCATCGCGATCCGCATGACCATGAACATCAGGTGGCCGCGGAAGATGTCGGCGGGCCGGAGCGGGGAGGCCTGCGCGCCGATGTAGATCCGGTTCCACTTGATGGAGCCGAACACCGGGAAGCTCGCCTCGCCCATGGCCGTGTTCATCGCGCCCGAGGCCAGGATGGCCGGGGCCACGAAGGCCAGGTAGCTGACCCCGCCTAGGCTGGCCGTGCCGTGCTTGTCGACCAGGGAGCCGAGCCCGAAGCCCAGCGCGCCCAGGTAGCACACCGGGCCGAGCACGCTGGACCAGACGCTGGAGCGCCAGATCCGCCGGTACACGGTCAGCCAGCACTGGAACGCGCGGAATGAAAGCGATGAGAACGGCCAGCCGGACTGGACCGCGGCGATTGGGGCCACTAATCCTCCAGCCGGCGGCCGGTCAGGTGTAGGAACACGTCCTCGAGCGTGCCGCGGCGGACCAGGGAAGTGAGCGGCTCCAGGCCGCCGGCCCGCACCGCGGCCAGGGCCGCGTCGCCGTCGCGGACATAGAGCAGGATCCGGTCAGCAAGCACCTCGGTCCGTTCGGCTGAAAAGTCCTTGAGCTTGTCGGCGGCCGCGTCGTGCAGGTCGGGGTCGAAGCGCAGCTCGAGGACCTCGGGCGAGCAGTAGCGGGCGATCAGGTCCCGGGGAGAGCCCTCGGCGGCGAACCGGCCGTGGTCCATCACGACCAGCCGGTCGCACAGCTGCTCGGCCTCGTCCATGTAGTGCGTGGTCAGGATCAGCGTGACGCCGCGCTGCTTGAGCCGGAACAGCCGGTCCCACACCACGTGCCTGGCCTGCGGGTCCAGGCCGGTGGTGGGCTCATCCAGGATCAGGATCTCCGGCTCGTTGATGAGCGAGCGGGCGATGGTCAGGCGGCGCTTCAGCCCGCCGGACAGCGGGTCGACCTTGTCGTTCGCGCGGTCCGCGAGCTGCACGAACTCGAGCAGGGCGGCGGTCCGCTCCCGGATGAGGCGCCGGGGCAGCCCGAAGTACCTGCCGTAGACCAGCAGGTTCTCCCGGACGGTCAGCTCGACGTCGAGGGTGTCCTCCTGCGGGACCACGCCGAGCCTGCCCCTGATCGCGGGCCCGTCCCGGACCGGGTCGCCGCCGAGGATGACCAGCTCCCCGCTGGTCGGCGGCGACACGCACCCGATCATCCGCATGGTGGATGATTTGCCCGCGCCATTCGGCCCGAGGAAACCGAACGCCTCTCCCCGGTAGAGGTCGAAGTCGATGCCGTCCACCGCGGTGAAGCTGCCGAACCTCTTGGTCAGGCCGCGCGCCCGTACGAGTACCTCGCTTCCGGAACTTTCCAGCACTCGATCCAGGCTAGCTGGGGGGTGTGACATTCTTCGAACGCTTTTGCCCCGCCTGCGCATGCCGCCATAGGGGACGCGGTAGTGTCGGGACTAAACGGGATGGATGCAAGAAGAGGGACGACGCCACGGTGACTGCCATTCGTGACCTGTATGCGCGTTTCCGGGTGCTGATCCACGAGGTCGCGAAGTTCGGCGTCGTCGGCGGGCTCGCGTTCGTCCTCACCATCGTCCTGGTCAACGTCTTCCACTCTGGCGCCGGGCTGGGCCCGATAGCCGCGGCGACGCTGGCCAACGTCGTGGCCACGGTGTTCGCCTTCGTCGGCAACAAGTTCTGGGCGTTCCGGCACCGCAAGGGCAGTCACCTGCGCCGCGAGACCGTGTTGTTCTTCTTCTTCAACGGCATCGGGATCCTCATCACCGACGGGGTTGTCGCGCTGGTGCACTACGGGTTCGGGCTGACCGACAACTTCTCCTACAACGTGGCCAACATCATCGGCATCGGCCTGGCCACGCTGTTCCGGCTGTACTGCTACCGCCGGTGGGTCTTCCTCTACGCCGACGAGCCGGCGGCGCCTGCCACGGAGCATCTGGAGCCGGAGACCTCGGGCCGGTAAGGCGTCCCGCCCGCTCAGCCAGACCGAGACGTGGCCAGGGAGCGTTCCGCGAACGTTACCGCTACTGGCAGCCGCGGACGGCGGGCAGGTCAAGCGGCGCCTTGAGCGCGGCCGCCTCCTGCGCCGGGGTGAGGTAGCCCACCGCGGCCATCCGGCCCAGGACGTGTACCAGCCGGGCGCGGGCCTGGGCCGGGTAGGCCAGCGGGTCGTCGTAGGTCGGCGCGTTGACCACGCCGGCCAGCATGGCCGCCTGGACCAGGGTGAGCTGGCCGGGCGGCCGCCCGAAGTAGCCGCAGCTGGCCGCGTTCAGGCCGTAGTAGCCGTGCCCGTAGTAGGCGATCTCGGCGTACAGGCGCAGGATCTCTGCCCGGCTGTAGGCCCGGTTGAGCTTGACGGCCTGCACCACCTGCTCGATGATCTGCGGGAAGCTGCTCTGGCCCGAGGTGTAGAGGTTCTTGGCCAGCTGCTGGTCGATGGTGCTGCCGCCCCCGTCGGTGTGCCCGGTGATCCAGGACGCCGTCACCCGGAACAGCGCGAGCGGGTCCACCCCCGGGTCGCTGTAGAACCGGTGGTCCTCGGTGGCCACCAGGGCCTCGGCGAAGTAGGCCGGCGGCGGCGGGCCCGGGTAGGCGATGTGGTGCTCGGTCGCCTGGGCCTGGGCCAGGGCGGTGGCCTGGCCGGCCGAGGGAGTGACCAGGTACAGCAGGGCGAGGCCGACCGCGAGGACGACGATGACGGCAGTGACTACCTTGGCGATCAGCAGGAGCAGCCGGAACCGCCGGCTGCGCCGCGGCAGCGGGCGCGTCGGCCCGTAGCCGTCGTCGCCTTGGCCGGAGGCTGGGCGGCGTGCGCCTAGTACTCCCAACGGCCCAGCCCCTCCGTCTGTCTGCGGTACGACTCCCTCTGGCTACAACGACCGGGCTCCCGCCGCGATGCCCGGCACATCGTAACTTTCTACCCGGCCTGAATCACGTATGCGCGGCGGTGCGGCGGAGCGGGCGCGGGCACCTCTGGGCTTCGTTCCGGGCGGCTCCGCGGTTGCGCTAAGCTGGCTGAGCCTGCCGGAAGATGACAGGCATGCGCCGGAAGCGGCGCGGCGGGACGTGGCGCAGCTTGGTTTAGCGTGTCGGTCTGGGGGACCGAAGGTCGCGGGTTCGAATCCCGCCGTCCCGACTACCTGGCGGTCGAATGCAGAACCGAATTGTCGGTGCTGCCTGTTAACGTTCTGCTATGGATCAATCTTCCGACTCGGAACGCACATGGTCTGACGACCAGCTCAAGGATGTCATCGCGACGGCCGGGAATTGGCGCGACGTCATGCGCGCTTTGGGCCTGCGCGCCGATTCCGCGGGAGCAATACGGATCATGAAGCGCCACGTGGTGCGCCTCGGCTTGGACACTTCCCACTTCCGAGGCAAGCGCAGCTGGTCCGACGCACAATTGAGGCGCGCCGTCATCGATGCCCAGTCCTGGGACGAACTGCTTACGACACTCGGCTTGGCGCCAGGTAGCGGGGATGGGCGGACACGCGTCAAGGCGCACGCGATACGCCTGAGACTCGATCTAACGCACCTGGAGACCCCCACCACGCCCACGCCAGGGTCTGCCGAAGCAAGGCCCGACCTTCGTTATCTGCGCGACGCGGCTCCCTCGATCGCCGCTTCGTGGTTCTCCCTGTGCGGATTCAACGTGGCGATCCCAGTAGAGCCGACGGTTTATGACCTGCTGGTATCGACCCCGGGAGGAATTCAGCGAGTCCAGGTCAAGACGACGACATGCTGCAGCAAGGACGGCTGGACAGTGGTGGTCAGTAGACGACCTTATTCAATCGGCAACCGGGAACGGCGGGTTCCCTACGATCCGGAATTGATCGACTGGTTTTTCATCCTGGACGGCGACCTCACGATGTATCTGATCCCGAGCCAGGTCATCGCGGGCCGGGTCGTCATCCTCCTGCATACCTACACGAAGTACATCGTCGGCAACGCCGTCGGCTTTTTGGCGTCTTCGTCTCATGCTGCCTGACTGGACCCCAGGCACACCGGATTGCCGTGATGCTCGGGTGGCGCAGCTGGCACCCTGGGATCCGGGGCGGACGGGCGCTGGTGTTGACTGTCGCTATGCCTGTTGAAGGAGAGTACGAGCCGAGCGCGCAAGCCTGGGTACGCGATCAGGTCGAGCTGTACGAGGGTTCGGGCGGCACGCAGGGGACGACGCTGCGCGACACCGGCCTGGAGGTGGTGATCGTGACCAACCGCGGCGCCAGCAGCGGCAAGGTGCGCAAGACGCCGGTGATGCGGGTGGAGCACGACGGCCGGTACGCCATGGTGGCGTCGAAGGGCGGCGCCCCTGAGCACCCGGTGTGGTACTACAACATCCGCAAGAATCCCCTGGTGGAGCTGCAGGACGGCGCGCACAAGCAGGACATGATCGCCCGCGAGGTCAGCGGCGACGAGCGCGCCGAATGGTGGGAGCGGGCGGTCGCCGCCTACCCGCCTTACGCGGACTACCAGAAGAACACCACGCGGCAGATACCGGTATTCGTGCTGGAGCACGTCGAAGAAAGCTGACGAGTGTCGGGGATTGCTCAGCCGTAGATCGTCCCCACGCCGGGGAAGCCGTCCCGTGATACCTGGGATCCGCGGTCTGCGGAGTCCTTCTGCCTGTTGAGACGGCGCAGGCCGTGCTGCGGTTAAGACCTTTTTTCTGGTCTTGAACAAACGGTGGTACTAGCTCCTCGTGACGTACTTCAGACTGGTGCGATGACAGCACGGGCAGAACTCATCCGGCGGGCCGAGGCGCACGGCGTGGCGGTCTCCTACCGGGACTGGCGGGGCCGCACCGCGGAGGTATCCGACCAGACGCTGGCCGCGGTGCTCGACGCGCTCGGCGCGGAAGCTCCGGTGGCCGGCTGCGGCGTGGCGGCCGGAGGCGGGGCCGCGGCCGGAGGCGGGGCCGGGGCCGGGGCCGCAGGTAGGGCGCTGGCCGGGGGCGGGGCGGTGGCGCCGTTCCCGGCCCGACGGTCGTGGGGGTTCGCTGTCCAGCTGTATTCGCTGCGCTCCCGCGCGTCCTGGGGGCACGGCGACCTGCGCGACCTGGCCGACCTGGCCGCCTGGAGCTGCCGCGAGCACGGCGCGGACTTCGTGCTGGTCAACCCGCTGCACGCGGCCGAGCCGCTGGCCCCGATCAGCCCCTCCCCCTACCTCGCCGCCACCAGGCACTTCATCAGCCCGCTCTACCTGCGCATCGAGGACATCCCCGAGTACGCCGGACTGAGCGCGGGCGACCGGGCCCGGGTCGACGCGCTGGGCGCGCAGTTGCGCGCGGCGAGCACCACCGCCGCCCTGATCGACCGGGACGCGGTGTGGGCGGCCAAGCGCGCGGCGCTGGAGATCATCAGGACCGTGCCGCTGCGCCTGGGCCGGCGCGCCGAGCTCGAGGCCTTCCGGGCGCGCGACCGCCAGGCGGTCGACGACTGGGCGGCCTGGTGCGCGATTGCCGAGGTGCACGGCCCGGACTGGCGGACCTGGCCCGCGGGGCTCACCGATCCCCGTTCGGCGGGGGTGGCCGACCTGCGGCGGACGCTGGCCGAGCGGGTGGACTTCCACGCCTGGGTGCAATGGCTGGCCGCCGGTCAGGCCGCGGCGGCGCAGCGCGCCGCCCGGCAGGCCGGGATGGCCATCGGCGTGATCAACGACCTCGCCGTCGGCGCGCACCCGGGCGGCGCCGACGCCTGGGCCCGGCAGGACGTGATCGTCCCCGGCATCAGCGTCGGGGCCCCGCCGGACGAGTTCAACCAGCGCGGCCAGGACTGGACGCTGCCGCCATGGCATCCGGGCCGGCTGGCCGCCCAGGCGGGCCGACCGCTGGCCGAGCTTATCGCGGCCACCACCCGGCATGCGGGCGGCATGCGCGTCGATCACGTCATGGGGCTGGCCCGGCTGTGGTGGATACCGGCCGGGATGCCGCCCGGCCAGGGCACTTACGTGCGGTACGACCATGAGCTCATCGGCAGCGTGGTCTGCGCCGAGGCGGCGCGCGCGCACGCGCTGGCCATCGGGGAGGACCTGGGCACGGTGGAGCCGTGGCTGCGGGAGTTCCTGGCTGCCCGCCGGGTGCTGGGCACGTCGATGCTGTGGTTCGAGCGCCGCGCGGACGGCACGCCACGCCGGCCGGGCGGCTGGCGCCGCGGCTGCCTGGCCACGGTCGGCACGCACGACATGCCGCCGGCCGCGGCGTTCCTGACCGGCGAGCAGGTGACCATCCGGGCCGGACTGGGCCTGCTGACCGAGCCGGAGGCGGACGAGCGGGCCGCCGCCCGGACCGAAGCACGCCGGTGGCTGGCCATGCTGGCTCGCGAGGGCCTGCTCGCTGGCCGTTCAGGGGGCTCCGCGAGTGCGGGACGGGCGGGGTGGTCCGGGGTGACGCCGGAGCAGTTCACCACGGCGCTGTACGCCTTCCTGACCCGGACGCCGGCCATGCTGATCGCCGTGTCGCTGGCCGAGGCGGCAGGCGAACGCCGCCCGCAGAACATGCCGGGCACCGTGGACCAGTACCCGAACTGGCGGATCCCGCTCACCGGCGGCGACGGCGAGCCGGTGCTGCTCGAGGACCTGCCCGCGCACCCGGGCGTCCTAGCCGTGGCCGGGGCCGTATCGCTGGGCCTGAACGCCACTGGGGTGGCCCGCCGTCCTGGCGGCGCCTGAGCCAGCCCCGGAGGCGGCGAGCCGGTGCGCAGCGGTAGAGTCCACGCGTGACCACCCGCGATGAACTGGACGCTCTTTCCTCCCGCGAACTGCACGACCGGGCCGTGCACCGGGCGCTGCTTCACGCCGACGTGGAGTTTCTCTGGGAGCTGCTGCGGGCCATCCCGGCGGCCGAGGCCTCCGAGGGCCACGACAACGAGGCCGGGAGGGACATCACCAAGGTGACGTCGCTGATCGCCGACGCCATCGACTCCGGTGAAGGCGATCTGGCCGAGGCCCTGCGCCCGCTCTACCTCGACTACCTGACCAAGCACAGGGCCGGCTGACAGGGCCGGCTGACTGGGCCGGCTGACTGGGCCGGCTGACAGGGCCGGCTGACAGGGCCGGCTGACAGGGCCGGCTGACAGGGCCGGCTGACAGGGCCGGCTGACAGGGCCGGCTGACAGGGCCGGCTGACAGGGCCGGCTGACAGGGCCGGCTGACAGGGCCGGCTGACTGGGCCGGCTGACGTGGCGGGCAGCTGACGTGGCGGGCGGCGCCGGCCAGGTCGGGCGGAAGGGCTGCCCGGGGCGAACAGCACGGCCCGTTCGGCATGAGAATTAAACGGCCGCGCCCGGGTGAGCTGGGCGCGGCCGTTCGGCCTGCACGGGCGGTCGGGCCCGCCCGGCCGGGACGTCGGCCGGGTGAGCCCGGCGCCGGTGCTGCTGCCTACTTGTCGAGGACGGCCTCGATCTCGAGGTTGATCGTGACCTTCTCGCTGACCGCCACGCCGCCGCCGGGGATCGGGCCGTTGTAGCTGACGCCGAAGTCGTTCCGGTTGATCTCGCCGGTGGCGGAGAAGCCGGCCCGGGTGCCGCCGTACGCGTCCGGGCCGAAGCCGTTGACCTCGAGGCGGAGGGTGACGGGCCGGGTGACGCCGCGGATGGTGAGGTCGCCGTCGAGCAGGAACTCACCGCCGTCGGGGCGCACGCCGGTGGAGACGAACGTCATCGTGGGATGCGACTCGACCTCGAAGAAGTCGGCGCTGCGGATGTGGTCGTCGCGCTGCTGGGTCCCGGTGTTCACGGTGGACAGGTCGACGGTGGCGGTGACGCTGGACTGCAACGGGTCGGCGCCGGTGACGACATGCCCCTCGAACTTGTCGAAGCGGCCGCGGACCTTGCTCACCATCATGTGCCGGACGACGAAGGACACCTCCGAGTGCACCGGGTCGATGGTCCAGGCTCCGGCCAGGTAACCGGGGATCTGCACGGCAGTCTCGGTCATCATTCCTCCTAAGTAGCAGATACTATCTTGTACGTAGCTTTACTCGCGTGCCTTACTTCCTTATAGTAACCATGGACGGTTGAAACGTCAAGTAACAGAAATGAGGCGGCCAGGGCCGGGCGGGATCCGGGGTCACACGGGCCGCGGGAGGTCCTCGAGGCATGGAGCCGGCATCAGGACATAACCGTTTCCGGGAAGTAACCTGGTGAGAGAGGAGGGGATGCTCGTGGATTCCGGGCCAGCCGACGCGGTACGCGAGGCGGCCGAGGGGCCTTGTGAGCCGTCGGGGCCGGTCGGCGAGCCGTCGGCGTGCCGCGCTCGTGAGGTTCTGCAGCGCGTGGGCGACAAGTGGTCGATGTACGTCATTGACCTGCTCGGCCAGGGCACCATGCGGTTCGGCGAGCTGCACCGCTCGATCGACGGCATCACCGCCCGGATGCTCACCGTGACGCTGCGGGGCCTGGAGCGCGACGGCATCGTGACCCGCACCATTCATCCCGTCATCCCGCCTCGGGTCGAGTACACCCTGACCCCCATGGGACGGACCCTGCTCGACACCATCGGCCGCCTGGTGACCTGGGCGGACAGCCACCTGCCCGAGATAGACGCGGCCCGCGCCGCCTACGACGCCAAGCGCCCGCCGCAATAGGGTGGCTGGAGTGGATGACCTCGCCGGCCCGGAGAGCCAGGAAGAACGAGCAGACCGGCTGCGGCACGGATCGTCGTTCGGCGCCGCCGCGGCGGCCTACGCCGAGCACCGGCCCGATTACGCCGAGGCCGCCGTCCGCTGGGCCCTGGAGCCGGTCGGCGCCCGCCGGCCGTTGCGGGTGCTCGACCTGGCCGCGGGAACTGGCAAGCTGACCGAATCCCTGGTCCGCCTGGGCGCCGACGTCACCGCGGTGGAACCCGATCCCGGCATGCTGGCCGAACTGCGCCGCCGATTCGGCTCGGTGCGGTCCATGCCCGGCCGCGCGGAAGAGATCCCGCTGCCGGACGGCTCCGTCGACGCCGTGCTGGCCGGCCAGGCCATGCACTGGTTCGACCTGGACCGGGCCCTGCCCGAGCTGGCCCGGGTGCTCGCGCCGGGCGGCGTGCTGGCCGGGCTGTGGAACGTGGACGACGACCGGGTGGGCTGGGTCGCAACACTGGCGGACATGAGCAAGCGCAAGGCCAGCGTCACGCTGCTGCGCTGGCGGGAGGGCGGCGCCCAGTCCCGGGAGGAGCGGCTCCTGGCCGTCGGATCGGCCTGGTTCGAGCCGATCGAGACCAGGGAGTTCGGGCACGGGCAGCGGCGCACGGCGGACTCGCTGCTGGCCACCATGGCCACCCACTCTCACCTGCTGGTGATGGAACCGGCCGAACGCGCCAGCCTGCTGGCCCAGGTTAGCGACTTCCTCCGCTCCCGGCCGGAGACCTCGGCGGGCGAGTTCGTGCTGCCCATGGTCACGGTCGCGCTGCGGACGCGGCGGAGGTAGCCCCGGCCCGGTATGCGACAGACGACCCGACCGCGCGTCCCGCTGATGACGCGCGCCGACCGGACCAGGCTGGCCTTCCTCACCTCGACCCACGTGGTCGACGACCTGTACCAGGGTGCCGTCCCGGCGCTGCTGCCGTTCCTGGCCATCGAGCGGCACTACAGCTACGCCGGCCTGACCGGGATCACGCTGGCCGCGACGTTCCTGGCCAGCGTGGTGCAGCCGGGGTTCGGCGCGCTGACCGACAGGTACCGCAACCTGGGCTGGCTGATCGCGGCCGGCCTGCTGGTGGCCGGGCTCGGCATCGGCGGGTCCGGCCTGGGTGACAGCTACCTGATCACCTGGTTCGCCGTGGCCGCCTCCGGGGTCGGAGTCGCCGCCTACCATCCGGAGGCGACCAGGACGGCGCGCGGCATGGCGGGCGACTCCACCCAGGCCATGAGCTGGTTCTCGGTCGGCGGCAATCTCGGCATCGCGCTCGGCCCGGTCGTGGTGACGCCGGTGCTGCTGGTCACCAGGCTGCACGGGACGCCGCTGCTGGCGCTGCCCGCCGTGATCATGGCCGCGGTGCTCGCCGTGCGGCGGCCGTGGCGGCAGGCCGGCGGCACCGGGCCCGCGCCCGGCCAGGGGCCGCCTGGCCACGGGTCTAGGCGCGAGCGCCCGACGGGCGGCCGGGCCGACGACTGGCGCGGTTTCGCCCGGCTCACCGTGGTCGTGGTGCTCAGGTCGGTGGCCTACTTCGCGGTGGCGTCGCTGCTGGCCTTGTTCGCCATCCGGCATTTCCACACCCCGGCCGCGGTCGGCTCGGCCCTGCTGACCACCTTCATCGCCTCGGGGGTAATCGGCACGCTGAGCGGCGGCTGGCTCGCCGACCGCTGGCAGCGGATCGGCACTTTGCGGCTCGGCTACGGCCTGGCCGCGGCCGCGATGCTGCTGCTGGTGACCGCGCCCGACCTCGTGGTGCTGTTCATCGCGGCGTTCGCGGCTGGCATCGTGCTGTTCGCGCCGTTCGCCGTGCAGGTCACGCTGGGCCAGGACTTCCTGCCCAGCCGGATCGGCATGGCCAGCGGCGTTACCCTGGGCCTGGGCACCTCGGTGGGCGGCGTGGCCGCGCCGCTGTTCGGGCTGCTGGCGGATGCCTACGGGCTGCCGGCCGCGCTGGCCACGGCGGCCGCGTTCCCCGCGCTGGCCTGCGCGCTGACCTTCCTGCTGCGCGACCCGCGGCCCCGGTCAGGCCGGGACGGCTGAGTAGATGTCCACGATCCCTGGCCGGAGGCGCGGCGAATGGAGAGGGTTTGCTTTGCGGGGCGGGTGCGACCGGAGCGGCTGGCGGACTACGGGCAAGGCGTGAGCTGGAAGTGGAGATGAGCACACATGCGTGACCTGGCCGCCGTCAAGGCCGCCCTGAGACAGCACGAGATCGAACTGCCCTCGTGGGCGTTCGGGAACACCGGGACCCGGTTCAAGGTCTTCAGCCAGCCCGGGGTGCCCCGCACTCCGTGGGAGAAGGCCGAGGACGCGGCCCAGGTCCACCTGTTCACCGGTGCCGCTCCCAGCATGGCCGTGCACATTCCCTGGGACAAGGTGGATGACTACACGGCGCTGGCCCGGCACGCGAACGATCTCGGGATCAGGATCGGGACCGTCAACGCCAACGTGTTCCAGGACGATGACTACAAGCTGGGCAGCGTGTGCCACCCCGATCCGGGAGTCCGCCGCAAGGCCGTCGCCCACCTGCTCGAGTGCGTCGACATCATGGACGCCACCGGGTCACGTGACCTCAAGCTGTGGTTCGCCGACGGCACCAACTACCCCGGCCAGGACGACATCACGGCCCGGCAGGACCGGCTGGCCGAGGCCCTGGCGGCGGTCTACGAACGGCTCGGCCCGCAGCAGCGGATGCTGCTGGAGTACAAGCTGTTCGAGCCGTCGTTCTACACCACCGATGTGCCCGACTGGGGCACCAGCCTGCTGCACTGCCAGGCCCTGGGGCCGAAGGCCCAGGTGGTGGTGGATACCGGCCACCACGCGCCGGCCACCAACATCGAGTTCATCGTGGCCCTGCTGCTGCGGGCCGGACGGCTGGGCGGATTCGACTTCAACAGCCGGTTCTACGCCGATGACGACCTCATGGTCGGCGCCGCCGACCCGTTCCAGCTGTTCCGTATCATGCACGAGGTGGTCAAGGCGGACGCGCTGACGCCCGCGGCGGGCGTCGCGTTCATGCTCGACCAGTGCCACAACATCGAGCCGAAGATCCCCGCCCAGATCCGCTCGGTGATGAACGTCCAGGAGGCCACGGCCAAGGCGCTGCTGGTCGACATGGCGGCCCTCAGCGGAGCCCAGCAGGCCGGCGACGTGCTGGGCGCGAACGCCGTCCTGATGGACGCCTACGACACCGACGTGCGCCCGCTGCTGGCCGGGCTGCGCGAGGAGGCCGGCCTGGACCCGGATCCGGTCGCGGCCTACCGGACGTCGGGATATGCGGAGAAGATCGTGGCCGGGCGAACCGGCGGTGCGGCGGCCGGCTGGGGGGCATGACGTGAGCACCGTGGAGGACCTGCTGGGCCGCAGCCACCGGCTGGGATCCGACCCGCGCAACACGAACTACGCGGGCGGCAACGCGTCGGCCAAGGGCACCGTCACCGACCCGGTGACCGGCGATCCGGCCGAGCTGATGTGGGTCAAGGGATCCGGCGGCGACCTGGGCACGCTCACCGCCGAGGGCCTGGCCGTGCTGCGGCTGGACCGGCTCCGCGCCCTGGCCGGGGTGTACCCGGGGGCGGACCGCGAGGACGAGATGGTGGCGGCGTTCGACTACTGCCTGTGGGGCACGGGGGGCGCGGCGCCGTCCATCGACACGGCCATGCACGGCCTCCTCGACGCGGCGCACGTCGACCACCTGCATCCGGACGCCGGGATCGCCTTCGCCGCGGCCCGCGACGGCGAAACGCTGACCAGGGCCTGTTTCGGCGGACGGGTGGCCTGGGTGCCCTGGCGGCGGCCCGGATTCCAGCTCGGGCTGGACATCGCGCAGGTCAAGCGGGACAACCCAGGAGCCATCGGGGTTATCCTGGGCGGCCACGGCATCACCGCCTGGGGACAGACCAGCGACGAATGCGAGACACATTCGCTGGAGATCATCGCCACGACGCAGAAGTACCTCGACGAGCACGGCACCGGCGAGCCGTTCGGGCCGGTGACCGGTGAGCCGCTGGCGCAGCCGGAGCGCCGGGCCCGGGCGGCGGAGCTCGCGCCGCTGATCAGGGGGCTGGCTTCGACCGACAGGCGGCAGATCGGGCACTTCGCCGACTCCCCCGCCGTGCTGGACTTCCTGGCCCGGGCCAAGCACCCGGCGCTGGCCCACCTCGGCACCTCCTGCCCGGACCACTTCCTGCGCACCAAGGTGCGCCCGCTGGTCCTCGACCTGCCGCCGGACGTGCCCTGGGAGGCGGCGGCTGGCCGGCTGCGCGAGCTGCACGAGGCGTACCGGGAGGACTACCGCGCCTACTACGAGCGGTACGCCGATTCCTCGTCACCGCCGATGCGAGGCGCGGACCCGGCGATCGTGCTGGTGCCCGGGGTCGGCATGTTCAGCTTCGGCGCCGACGCCCAGACGGCGCGGGTGGTGGGCGAGTTCTACCTCAACGCCATCAACGTGATGCGCGGCGCTGAATCGGTGTCGGTGTACGAGCCGATACCGGAGAGCGAGAAGTTCCGCATCGAGTACTGGCCGCTGGAAGAGGCCAAGCTGCGCCGCCGTCCGGCACCGAAGCCCCTGGCCGGCCGGATCGCGCTGGTCACCGGGGGCGGGTCAGGCATCGGCCGGGCCACCGCCGGCCGGCTGGCGGCCGAGGGCGCGTGCGTGGTGGTCGCCGATCGGGACGGCGAGTCGGCCCGCACGGTCGCCGCCGGGCTCGGCTCCCGCGACGTGGCGGTGGACGTGACCGCCGACGTGACTGACGAGGCGGCGGTGGCAGATGCGTTCGCGGTGGCGGCGCTGGCCTTCGGCGGCGTGGACCTAGTCGTCAACAACGCGGGCCTGTCGATCTCCAAGCCGCTGCTGGAGACCAGCCTGCGGGACTGGGACCTCCAGCACGACGTGATGGCACGCGGCTCGTTCCTGGTGTCCCGGCAGGCCACCCGGCTCATGACGGCCCAGGGACTGGGCGGCGACATCGTCTACATCTGCAGCAAGAACGCGGTCGTGGCCGGGCCGTCCAACCTGGCTTACGGCGCGGCCAAAGCCGACCAGGCCCATCAGGTCCGGCTGCTGGCCGCCGAACTCGGCGGCCAGGGCATCCGCGTCAACGGGATCAACCCGGACGGGGTGGTGCGCCGCTCGGGCATCTTCGCCTCCGGCTGGGGGGCACAGCGCGCCGCCGTCTACGGCGTGCCCGAGGAGGAGCTCGGCGCGTACTACGCGCAGCGGACGCTGCTCAAGCGCGAGGTCCTGCCCGAGCACGTAGCGGCGGCCGTGGTCGCTCTGTGCGCCGGGGACCTGCCGCTCACTACCGGCCTGCTCATCCCGGTCGACGCGGGCGTGCCGGCCGCCTTCCTGCGATGACCGCTGCCGCGGCGGTGGCCGCGGTCGATCTGGGCGCCTCGGGCGGCCGGGTGATGGCCGGGCGGGTCAGCGGCGCGGAGGTCTCGCTGCACGAGGTGCACAGGTTCGGCAACCAGCCCGTGACCGCGGGCGGCACCCTGTACTGGGACATCCTGCGGCTGTACGCCGACGTCCGGCACGGCCTGGATGCGGCCGCCCGCGAGTTCCCGCTGGCCAGTGCGGGCATCGATTCCTGGGGCGTGGACTATGGCCTGCTGGATTCCGCGGGCGCGCTGCTCGGCAACCCCGTGCACTACCGTGACGCCCGGACCGACGGGGCGGCCGCCCGGGTGCTGGCCGCGGTGCCCGCCGCCGACCTGTACGCCGCCACCGGGATCCAGCACCTGCCGTTCAACACGATCTACCAGCTGGCGGTCACGCCGATGCTCCCGCACGCGACCACGATGCTGCTGATCCCGGACCTGCTGGCCTACTGGCTGACCGGGGCAGCCGGCGCCGAGGTCACCAACGCGTCAACCACGTCCCTGCTCGACGTGCGGACCCGGACCTGGGCCACCGGGGTGATCGAGCAGGCCGGCCTCCCGCCGCGCATCTTCCCGCCGTTGCGCCAGCCCGGCGAGGTAATCGGGTCTTTCCCGCTGCCGAACGATCCGTGCTCATCCGCTCCGCTCATCGCGGTCGGCTCGCACGACACGGCGTCCGCGGTGGTGGCAGTGCCCGCGGCCGGCCCGCACTTCGCCTATATATCCTCGGGCACCTGGTCGCTGGCCGGGATGGAAGTGCCGGCGCCGGTGCTGACCGAGGCCAGCCGCCAGGCCAACTTCACCAACGAGGCCGGCGTGGACGGCACGATCCGGTACCTGCGGAACGTGATGGGCCTGTGGCTGCTGCAGGAGAGCCTGCGCCGCTGGCCGGGCGCCTCGCTCGGCGCCCTGCTGGCCGAGGCGGCGCGGACGCCTGCGCTGAGGTTCGTGATCAACCCGGACGACCCGGTGTTCCTGCCTCCCGGCGACATGCCTGCCCGGATCGGGTCCTGGCTGTTCGGACGGGGCGAGACGGTGCCGGAGACGCCCGCCGAGACCGTCCGCTGCATCCTGGACAGCCTGGCCCTGGCCTACCGGCGTGCGATCATGCAGGTCCAGGCCCTGTCCGGGCGGCACGCCGACGTGGTGCACATCGTCGGCGGCGGCGCCCGCAACGAGCTGCTGTGCCAGCTCACGGCCGATGCCACCGGCGTGCCGGTGACGGCCGGACCGGCCGAGGCCACCGCGCTCGGAAACGTGCTGGTCCAGGCCCGGGCGCTGGGCGCGGCACCCGGGGACCTGGCCGGGATGCGGGCCCTGCTGCGCTCCTCGCAGCCGCTGCGCCGCTATGCGCCGTCCGGCAACCCCGCGGCCTGGTCCGCCGCCGAGGCGCGGATCAGGACCTGACCGGCGCGCGGCACGGCGCGTTCGGCATAAATGGCGGTGAAGGACGGGCGAGCTGTGTCAGTGGCGGGTCATAGAATCGCCGCGTGGGCGAGCCCGGCAGCGGAATCAGCGGCGCGGCGGCCGAGGTGCTGCATCGCCGGTTCGGCTACGAGTCGTTCCGCGGGCAGCAGCAAGAGATCATCGAGCACGTCTGCGGCGGCGGGGACGCGGTCGCGCTGATGCCGACCGGCAGCGGCAAGTCGCTGTGCTACCAGATCCCGGCTCTGGTGCGGGAGGGCACCGGGGTGGTCATCTCGCCGCTGATCGCGCTGATGCAGGACCAGGTCGACGCGCTGCGACTGCTCGGCGTGCGGGCGGATTTCCTGAACTCGACGCAGGACCCGGATTCGCGGCGGGGCGTGGAGTACGCCTTCATGGACGGCAAGCTCGACCTGCTGTACCTCGCGCCGGAGCGGCTGCGGACCGAGTCCGCGCTGCGGCTGCTGGACCAGGGCGAGGTAGCGCTGTTCGCCATCGACGAGGCGCACTGCGTGGCCCAGTGGGGGCACGATTTCCGGCCCGACTACCTGGGCCTGTCGGTGCTGCACGAGCGGTGGCCGCAGGTGCCGCGGATCGCGCTGACGGCCACCGCGACCAGGCACACGCTGGCCGAGATCACCTCGCGGCTCGCGCTGCAGGGGGCCAGGCACTTCGTGGCCAGCTTCGACCGGCCCAACATCACCTACCGGATCGAGCCGAAGAACGAGCCGCGCCGCCAGCTGCTGCGGCTGCTGCGGACCGAGCATCCGGGCCAGGCCGGGATCGTCTACTGCCTGTCGCGGGCCTCGGTGGAGAAGACGGCGGATTTCCTGTGCGCCGAGGGCTTCGCCGCGCTGCCGTATCACGCGGGGCTTGACGCGCGGACCCGGGCCGCGAACCAGTCCCGGTTCCTGCGCGAGGACGGGCTGATCATGGTGGCCACGATCGCGTTCGGGATGGGCATCGACAAGCCGGACGTCCGGTTCGTGGCCCACCTCGACCTGCCTCGTTCGGTGGAGGGGTACTACCAGGAAACCGGGCGGGCGGGACGCGACGGGGCGCCGGCCACCGCCTGGCTGGCTTACGGGCTGGCGGATGTGGTGCAGCAGCGGCGGATGATCGGTGAGTCCGAGGGCGACTTCGCGCACCGGCGCCGGCTGGTCGCGCACCTGGACGCGATGCTGGCGCTGTGCGAGACGGCGGGCTGCCGGCGGGCGCAGATGCTGGCCTACTTCGGCGAGACGCTGGACGGCGCGTGCGGGAACTGCGACACCTGCCTGTCGCCGCCGGAGGTATGGGACGGGACGGTGGCGGCGCAGAAGCTGCTGTCCACCGTGGTGCGGCTGGGGCGGCTTGGAGGTCCCTCCTTTGGTGCCGGGCAGCCGATCGACATCCTGCTCGGGAAGAAGACGCCGCGGGTGCTGTCGTATGGGCACGATCGGCTATCGACGTTCGGCGTGGGCGGCGAGCTGCGCGAGCCGGAATGGCGGAGCGTGGTGCGGCAGCTGCTGGCCGGCGGGCTGCTCTCGGTCCAGGGCGACCACGGCACGCTGGCCCTGACCGAGGCGAGCGGACAGGTGCTGCGCGGCGAGCGGCAGGTCATGTTCCGCCGGGACGCGCCCCGGCCGGCCCTGTGGCGGGAGCCCGCGGCGGGCGTGGCGGCGGCCGGGCAGGCTCTCCGGGCGCGCCCGGGTCGGCGGGAGCACCGGGATCGTCGGGGTCTTCCGGGCTTTCCGGGGCTTCCGAGCGGGAGACGGCGGCCGAGCTGCCGCCGGAGGCGGAGGCGGTGTTCGAGCGGCTGCGGGCCTGGCGGACGGCGGTAGCCAAGGAGCAGGGCATGCCGCCGTACGTGATCTTCCACGATTCGACGCTGCGGGAAATCGCGGCCGCCCCGCCGTCGACACTGGCTGGCCTGGCCATGGTGAACGGGGTGGGCGAGACCAAGCTGGCCCGCTACGGCCAGCAGATCCTGGACCTGCTGGCCGATCAGCTGCCGTCGGGGTAGCCGCCCCGGTGCAGGACCATCGGGTAGTACGGCAGGAGGCCGGGCGGGCGGACCTGGGCTCGCCAGTTGTCGGGATAGGGCTGCAGGCCGCGGAACAGGCCGGCGGAGCGCAGCCGCTGCTGGCGGGCGGCGGCTTCCGGGTTACCGGGCCCGTCGGCGGCCGTGACCCGCCAGCCGGCACGGGCCAGCAGTTGCTCGGCCTCGTCGGCTTCGAACGTGGACCTGGCCGGGCTCGCCCAGGGCCGCGACCGTGTTGCGGAACCGGGACCTGGCCTGGCCGGGACTGGACAGCGAGACGCTGATGGCCAGGCGGCTGCCCGCCCGGGCGACCTGACGGAACTGGCCGAGGACGGCTTCCACCACGGCCGCCTCCAGATAGACGGCCACCCCTTCGAGCAGGAACAAACTGGGCCGGGCCGGGTCCAGCCCGGCTGCCAGCAGCCGCTCGGCCACCGGGTCGCGGGTGAAGTCGGCCTCGACGAACCGCACCTGGCCCGCGGCGATGCCGAGGCGTGTCAGGCGCTCACGCTTGTCCCGCTGGGTCGCGGGAAGGTCGACCTCGAACCAGCGGACACCGCGCTTGGCGTAGCGGAACGACCGGCCGTCATAGCCGGCGGCACCGACCACGATCTGATCCAGGCCCTGGCCGATGGCCCTGGTCACCACGGTGTCGAAAAACCTGGTCCGCCCGGCCAGGTACTCACGCATGCCGCCTGCCGAGGGCTCCTGGCCCGCCGCCACGTCGTTGGCCAACGCCTGGTCGGCGGCGGGATCGCCGTAGGCAGCGGGGACCCGGGTGAAGCCGAGGCGGTGCGCCGCCACCCGCCGGGCGGTGGCCGAGGGCCCGCCGTCGTCCATGTCAGGCGTCGTCCATGTCAGGCCAGCCCTGCCCGTCCCGCTGTCACCAGCCCATTCTGCCTCATACCGCCCCGGAGGGCGGACCGGCACCCGGTGACCAGGCTGCCACGCGGGCGGACTGGCACCCGGTGACCAGGGCGCGGGCTATGGCAATGTTGGCCGCATGACGACTGATTCCTCCCATCGCGGCGTACGGATCGAGCGCACCGGGCCGAGCACGTTCGTGGCCGTCAACGAGCGCGGCGGCCGGGTCACGATGAGCCAGGCCGACGGCACCGGCTTCACCCCGGTCGAGTTGCTGCTGGCCGCGATCGGCGGCTGTACGTCGATCGACGTCGACCTCGTGACCTCGCGCCGGGCTGAGCCGGACCGGTTCGAGGTCCTGGTCGATGCGGAGAAGGTCCGGGACGAGGCGGGCAACCACCTGACCGATCTGCAGGTCACCTTCCGGGTGTCGTTCCCGGACGGGGAGGCGGGCGATAAGGCCAGAGCGGTACTCCCGGACATCGTCAAGAAGTCGCACGACCGGCTGTGCACGGTGAGCCGGACCATTGAGCTTGGCCCGCACATCGCGACCCGGATCGGGTGACGCCCAGACCGGTCCCGGGCACCATTGATCACGGGTGCGGTTTTCGTTGTGCGGCACAGGCCGGCTCACCGGCCCCATCGGTCACATTTCCGCGGTTGATCCAGGTTCTGCGGTTGATTCGGGGTTCTGGAATCCCTCAAATCAACCGCAAAGCACGAATCAACCGCGATATTGGGAGGCGTGGAGCTGGTGTGAGACCAGGGATGCATACCGGCGGGGGGCGGCTGGCCCGTCTTCGGCAGTGTTGCGATGACCCTTGAACTCGCCCGCTCAGCTGTGCCAGCGGAAGCGCCAGGCGACGAAGCAGGCGCCGGCCGCGGCCCACAGGCCGAGATTGGCCAGGTCCCAGGCCGGGAAGGGGCGGATCACGTAGGCGCCCTGCAGCAGCTGGGCGAGCGCCTTGACCGGGAACGCGTCCACCATCCGCTCCATCCACCGCGGCAGGCCGCTGAAGGTGGGATCGAAGACGCCGGAGATGATCGCGATGGGCAGGAAGGTGGCGTAGGCGACCGGCCCGGCGGATTCCGCGCTGGTGATGACCGCGCTGATGGCCAGGCCCAGCGTGGCGAAGCACACGATGCCGAGGACCAGCCCGGCGGCCAGGGTCAGCAGCCCGGCCGGGCGCGGGCTGGCGCCGAAGGCGAGCCAGCCGATCATCGCGGTGCCGGCGGTGACGAAGATGGCGGTGAGCACCGTGCTGGCCAGCAGGCCGCCCAGGTAGGCGGCGGGCGGCAGCGGCGTGGTCTTGATCCGCTTGAGCACGCCGTCGTGACGCAGTACCGCGACCTTGGAGCCCAGGTTCACGTAGGCGGCCACGATCACCCCGAAGGCCAGGATGCTGGGCACGAACACCGTGGTGTTCTTGACGTGGCTGCCCGGCAGGTAGGAGCCGACGTTGGCCGCCCCGATCAGCAGCAGGATCATCAGCGGGAAGACGAAGGTGAACAGCGCGTACTCCGCGCTGCGCCAGAAGCTGCGCTGCTCGAGCAGGGCCTGCCGGGCGGCCAGCCGGACCGATCTGGTCACCGGCGGTCTCCCCCGTCCGGGCCGCCGGTCGTGCCGGTGAGCTGCAGGTAGCTGTCTTCCAGGCTGGGCGCGGTGACGGCCAGGCCAGCCAGGTCGCCGAGCCGGTTCTCCAGCGCCCAGTCCAGCAGCCGCCGCAGCGTCAGGGCGGCGTTGTCGGTGTGGCAGACCGACTGCGGCCCGCTGACGGCCAGGTCGATCCCCTCCGGGAGCGTGACCTGGCCCCGGCGCAGGGCGGCCGGGGTGATGAACGAGATCCGGGTGCCCAGCCCGGCCCGGCTGGCGACCTCCTGGGTAGTGCCGGCCAGCTCGATCCGGCCGGCCCGCAGGATGGCGATCCGGTCGGCCAGCCGTTCCGCCTCGTCCAGGTAGTGAGTGGTGAGCAGGATGGTCTTGCCCAGGCCGCGCAGGTTCTCGATCGCCGCCCAGCAGCGCAGGCGCGCCTCCGGGTCGAAGCCGGTGGTCGGCTCGTCCAGGAACACCAGGTCCGGGTCGCCCGCCAGGGCCAGGGCGAAGTCCAGGCGGCGCCGCTGGCCGCCGGACAGCTTGCGGACCTGGGTGTTCCTGACCTCGGCGAGCTCCACCACGTCGAGCATGCCGGCCAGCGGAAGCGGGTTCGGGTAGTACGAGCGCCAGATGTCGATGAGCTCGGCCACGCGGGCCTGCCGGGGGAAGCCGCACTCCTGCAGGACCATCCCGGCCCGCTCGCGCAGCCTGGTCGGCTGGGCGGCCGGGTCCAGGCCGAGGACGCGGACCGTGCCCGCGGTCGCCGGCCGGAACCCCTCCAGGATTTCCAGGGTGGTGGTCTTGCCTGCCCCGTTCGGGCCGAGCAGGCAGAACACCTCGCCGTAGCGCACCTCGAAGTCGACGCCGCGCAGCACCTGGACCGGGCCGTAGCTCTTCCGCAGGTCCCGGACCTGGACCGCGAAGCCGCCGGTCACGGCGGGCGGGGCCGCATCTATGACGCCCGTGTCAGTCATCACCGAAATTATATGGGTAAATAGCGATGCATTAACTGCGCGAGACAGGCCAACCGGAAGTTCCCATCCGGCGAGACGAGGACGATGAAGCCAGCGGACGTCAGCTCGCTGCGCATGCTGCGCCGGGCCAGGGACCGGATCGACCGCGACTACGCCGATCAGATCGGCATACCGGCCCTGGCCGCCGGGGCGGGTTACTCGCGTGAGCATTTCATCCGCGCCTTCCGGGCCGCCTACGGCGAGACCCCGGGCCGGTACCGGACCAGGCGCCGGGTCGAGCGCGCCTGCGAGCTGCTCCGGTCGGCCAACCTGACCGTCACCGAGATCTGCTACCTGGTCGGCTTCACCAGCCTGGGCACGTTCAGCGCGCGCTTCGCCGAGATCACCGGCATGTCGCCTACCGCGTACCGGCGGCAGGCGGCCGAACGAGGTGGCCCCGCGCCCATCCCCGGCTGCTTCGTGCTGATGTGGCGGACCGGCCTGCCCCAGCAGGACCAGCACTGGCGAAACGCGTCACTTCCGGAGAAGCCGGGGCCCGCGGCCGGACCGTAAAGTCGCCGCATGACCACTAACCCGAAGTTCCCCCGAAGCCGATTGGTCAACGCGTTGTACCAGGTGGTAGAGCCCTTGATCACGAAAATTACATGTCTACGTAGTCATGAGCTGAGGTCGTTTTACCTGGTCAAGGCCTATGTTGCCTCGCGACCGGGGGGAACTACGGACTAACCAGGCAGGTGAGGCTCCATGATCAAAGGCATCTCCATCGTGTCGGTCTGGGTGCTCGACCAGGATTCGGCCAAGGAGTTCTACGCCGACAAGCTCGGCTTCACCGTCACCAACGATCTCAAGCTGGACAACGGCATGCGCTGGCTGACCGTCCGGCCGCCGGGCAGCGAGAACCAGGAACTGCTGCTGATGGACCCGCAGCACTCCATGCTCGACGAGGAGACGGCGCAGCAGGTGCGGGCCCTGGTCGCCAAGGGGGCGCTGTCGCCGGGCGTGATGGCGACTTCGGACTGCAAGGCCGATCACAGCACGCTGGCCGGGCGCGGTGTCGAGTTCACCCAGGAGCCGTCCGAGCGGCCCTACGGCGTCGAGGCGATCATGTGCGACGACTCGGGCAACTGGTACAGCTTCACCCAGCACAAGTTCCTGGAGGGCAAGCCCTGAACCGGGCTGATCGACGTCAAGGGCGGCAAGCACCACGGCCCGTTCGGCCTCAAGATCGTCCGCAGCCGACGGCGGACGGGCGGTGGCGGCCGGCGGGGCGTGGTGCGGGACAGGGCGCCGGCTCTAGAGTTTTCCCATGGCGGATTCCGAACCCGGCAGCGAGGTGGCCCGCAGCGAGTTGCGCGCCTCGCACGACGACCGGGACCGGGTGGTCGAGCTGCTGCGCGTGTCGGCGGGAGACGGGCGGCTGACCGCGGATGAGCTCGACGAGCGGCTGGAACTGGCCATGACCGCCCGGACCTACGGCGAACTGGCCAAGCTGGTGGCCGACCTGCCCGCCGCCGGATCGGTGCCGACCGCGCCGGCCACGCCGGCCGTGCGGGCCAAGGACGTGGTGCGGATCGACACCCACAGCGGGCACACCAAGCGGGACGGGCCGTGGGTCGTGCCACAGCGGATCGAGGCGCAGATCCACAGCGGTGAGCTGAGGCTGGACTTCACCCAGGCCGTCATCACGCAGCCGTCGCTGCAGATCGACGCCGACGTGCACAGCGGCCGGATCATCCTGATCACCAAGCCAGGCATCGTGGTGGACACCGATGACGTGGCGGTGCGCAGCGGCCAGGTCCGAATCCGCGCCCCATGGGGTTCCGGCGTGCCCGAGCTGCTGCGGATCGAGGTCACGGGCAAGGTCGGCAGCGGCCATTTCATCGCGCGGCCGCCGCACCGGACGTTCTGGCAGTGGCTGACCAGGCAGCCCAGGCCGTACGAGATCGCGGCGCGCTGAGGCGGTCCGGTGCCCACCCGCCTCGTGCACCTGGTCGTCGACGCGGCCGACCCGGCCCGGCTGGCCCGGTTCTGGGCGGCCGCCCTGGGCTGGGAGGTAGCGGACGAAACGGCGGTCGAGCTGGACGTGTGGCCGCCGGGCTTCCGCTATCCCGGTCCGGCGGCGCTGCCGCTGGTGTTCGTGCCCGTGCCCGAGGCGAAGACCGGAAAGAACCGGATCCACCTGGACCTGGCCACCGAATCGGCCGCCCATCAGGCGGCCGAGGCGGAGCGGCTGCTCAGCCTCGGCGCGGTGCCCGCCGACATCGGCCAAGGGGCCCAAGGTGACGTGCCCTGGGTGGTGCTGGCCGACCCGGAGGGCAGCGAGTTCTGCGTGCTGACGCCCCGATGACGCCCGCCGAGTCCCGGCACCTGGCCCGGATCCAGGCCGAGCTGAGCCGGCTCGTCCGCTACGACGACGAGTCGGTCGTGCATGAGCAGTGGATCAGGCAGCGGTACGACCTGGGTGCTGCGGCGAGCTACAGGCCGGCCCGGACGGCGGCGGTGCTGACCGCCTGGCACGAGGCCGGGCATGTCGTGGCCGCGCTGACGGTCGGGGCGCGGTTCAGCTCGGCCAGCATCAGGCACGGCTCCGCCAGCCAGGGCCGGGTGCACAGCGTGTCCGGCGGCGGCGAGCAGGCGTTCGTCATCGACGCGGCGGGCCAGATCGCCGAGCGGCTGCGGGATTGGTCGCTGCCGGCCGACGACGAGGCGCTGCGCGGCTGGCTGCCGACCTGGCGTGACGACGGGGGTGACGCCCGGCGGTTCCGGCGCGGGATGCGGGAGCGTTTCGGCGGCGACGAGGTCACGGCCTGGCGGTACTGCGAGCAGGCGCTGACCCCGCTCCGGCCGCGGATCCGGCAGGTGGCGCGGGCCCTGCTGGTGCACCCGCAGCCGCTGCCCTACCGGGTGGCGGCGGCCATCGCCTCGGCCGCCTAGATGCCCTGGTACCAGGCTGGGAAGCCGGTGAGCGAGTCGAGCACCACGTCGGCGCCCGCGCGGGCCAGTTCGCCGGCGCCGAACGAGCCGGTCGCGACGCCCACCGCCCGCGCCCCCGCCGCCCGCGCGGCGGCCATGTCGGGCGGGCTGTCGCCGACGTACGCGGCCGCGTTCAGCTTCCGCAGCACCGCCGCCTTCTCCGGCCCGTGCACGTGGGTGAACACATCGTCGGCGGTCAGGCCGACGGCGCGCAGGCTCGGCTCGACCGAGACCGGGTGCTTGGCCGTGATGATCACGGCCCGCTCCCCCGCCGCCCACACCGCGGCCAGCGCCTCGTGCGCGCCGGGCAGCAGGGTGGTCAGCTGCGGCGCCAGCCGCACGTAGTGCCGCCGGTAGATGGTGACCGCCGCAGCTTGCTGGCCGGGCGGGAACCAGTACGTCACCTCGTCTTCCAGCTTGATCCCGAGACGGCCGTCCACGGCGGCCAGATCGATGTCTGTGGCGGTTTCCCTGGCTAGTTCGACGAAGGAGGCCAGGATAGCGGGCCGGGAGTCGATCAGCGTCATGTCCAGGTCAAAGCCGACCGGGCCCATTAGCCCCCCCGTGGTACGTTCCGGCCGGCTCGCCCCGGCCACTGGGTCCCGCTGATGAATTCAAGAACATTATGCCGAACGGGCCGTGGTATCAGCTTTCGCTGATGGCTTTACCTAGAATCGCGGTTGTGAGCGATCGCGTCGAGGAGCATTTCCTGTTGTTCAACGCGGCGGTCCGCAGCCACGACTGGACGGCCTTCCTGGCCACGTTCGCCCCGGACGCGGTAATGCGGTTCGAAGGGGTCCCGGTCGGGCCCTATGCGGGATTGGACCAGATCGCCCGGGCCTACGCCGAGCGCCCGCCGTCGGACACGATGACCAGCAGGTCGGTGGCACGGGACGGCGACCACGACACGATCCGCTTCAACTGGGACGCGGGCGGGGACGGCACCCTGGAGTTGTGCTGGCGCGAGGGCCTGATCGCGGGCCTGGTCGTCACGTTCGACTCGTGATCGCGGCCGACTACTGTTCCCTGTTCCCTGTTCCCTGTTCCCTGTTCTCTTTTTCCTTTTTCCCTTTTGACCGCGTGGAGAGCCGGCAATGACATGGGAAGACCTGCTCGCCTACTGCCTGGCCAAGCCGGGCGCCTGGCAGGACGAGCCGTGGGAAGGCGACGTGGTGGCCAAGGTCGGAGCCAAGATCTTCGCGTTCCTCGGGTCGGGCTCCGGTTCGGGCTCCGGTTCGTCGGTGGGCGTCAAGTGCGGCGCGTCCAGGGACCTGGCGGACGAGTGGCTGCTGCGGTACCCGGACGACGCATCGGTGATGCCCTACATCGGCCGGTCCGGGTGGAACACGCTGCAGATCGGCGGTGCCATCCCCGATGATGAGCTGACCGAGGCCATCGACGCCTCATACGCGGCGGTGGTCAGCAAGCTGCCCAAGAAAGACCGCCCCGTCTGATTCCTGGGTCATCCTGAAATGGCGAGTTGCTGATACGGAAATAAAGCGCCATGCGACATTTATTATGATGGCGGCCATGATCGGTAATCAGGAGGCGGGACCGGACCTGGCCGAAGAGCCACTCCCGGCGATCCCGGTATCGGCGGGGGCGCTCATCTTCGACCGGGCCGGCCGGCTGCTGATCCTCAAGCCGACCTATAAGTCGGGCTGGACGATCCCGGGTGGCGTCATGGAAGCCGACGGCGAGACGCCCTGGGAGGCGTGCCGGCGTGAGGTCCTCGAGGAGTGCGGCGTGGACGTGCGCCGCGGGCGGCTGGCGGCGATGGATTTCCGCCGGCCGCGCCCGGGCCGGGCGGGCGGCATCCGGTTCCTGTTCGATTGCGGCCGGGTCGGTCACCAGGCCCTGGCCGGTGTCGTGCTGCAGCCCGAGGAGATCTCCGAGTACCGGCTGGCGGGCCTGCCCGAGGCGTTCGGCCTGCTGCGCGGCCCGATCAGGCGCCGGGTCCGCGCGGCCGCCGGCAGCAAGCATCTGGTCTACCTGGAGGACGGGCGTCCCGTCCCCGGACTCGGCTGATCCTGGGACGGCGCTTCAGCGGAGGACCAGGCAGAACGGGTGCCCGGCCGGATCGCGGTAGACCCGCCAACCGATCGCCTCGCCCGCGGGGCCCGGGCGAGGCGAGACGTGCTCCCCGACCGGTGTCGCGCCTTCCGACACGACCCGGTTGTGGGCCGCGGCCAGGTCGTCGACCAGGATGTCGAAGTGCACCCGGGATACGTCCTGGTCTCTCGGTGAGCTGGTGGCCTGGAAGGAGAGCCGCTGGCCGTGCGGAGGCGGCTCCAGGGTCACCCAGCCCGGATACCATTCCACCGGCGTGCCGCCGAGCAGGCCGGCCCAGAATCGGGCCAGGGCCCACGGTTCGGCGCAGTCGAGCACGATTTCCCTGATCCAGCCGATGGCCGCTTCGCCGCCCATCCGGCTTGTCACTGACTGGCAGGCTCGTAACTCAGGTGCACCACGCCGGTGCTGAACGCCTCCGAGCGGGTGAGCGTGAACGGCATCTGCCCGTCCGGGTCGTCGAACAGGCGCTTGCCGCTGCCCAGCACGACCGGGAAGACGAGCAGGTCCAGCCGGTCAAGCAGGCCGTGCCGCAGCAGCCAGGTGATCAGGGCGGAGCTGCCGCTCATGCCGATGCCTCCGCCCGGCTGCTGCTTCAGGTCGCGGATCTGGCCGGCCACGTCGCCGCTGATCAGCGTGGAGTTCTGCCAGTCGGCCGAGGTGAGCGTGCCGGACACGACGAACTTGGGCGTGTTGTTCATCTGATCGGCCATCCCGCCGGACTGGCCGCCGAAGGCCGCGGCGAACCCCTCGTAGGTCACCCGGCCGAGCAGCATGGCGTCGTTCTGCGCCATCAGCCCGCCCACGGCCTGACCGACCTGGTCGTTGAAGTAGGGCCCGGTCCACTTCTCCGGCGCCTCTACCACGCCATCGAGCGAGATGAACAGACCAGCGTTGATCTTCCTCATTGGTCAGGCTCCCTTCTGGTGGTCGTCTCTATTGGTCGTCGGTGGTCATCAGTGGTCATCAGTGATCATCAGTGGTCGTCGGTGAAGAACTCGGTGAGCACGGGGGCGAGGGCCTGGGCCTTGACCATGTGGTTCTGGCCCGGCAGGGTGCGGTACGTCGCGTCCGGCAGGGCGTCGGCCAGGGCACGCGTGCCGTTGGTCATCCAGGCCGGGCTCTTGCCGCCCGCGGCGACAAGCGCCGGCACCTTGATCGCGGCCCACTCCCCCGGTGTGAACGGCTTCCCCTGCTGGTAGTCGTGCAGGAGCGTGATGTCGTATGGCAGGGTGGGCGCGGCCGCCTTGAGCTTGCCCCACACGGGGGTGAGCGGCATGATCGCGGTGAAGATGGCCGGCGTGCCGACGAACCGCATGAACATCTTGACCGTGTCGCCGCGGCGCCCGTCCGCGACCAGCGCCTCCAGCCTGGGCAGCCAGTCCGGCGGCATCGGCGGCCTGCTGCCGTCGACGATGAAGGGCGGCTCGTAGGCCGACAGCTTCCTGATCGAGCGGATGTGCTTGGCCGCCTCCAGGACCAGGGCGGCTCCGGACGACGTGCCGTGCAGGTATACGGATTCGCCGGCCACCGCGACCAGCGCCTCCAGGTCCTCGACCTCGCGGTCAGGTTCGTAGGGCGCGGTGTCCCCGCTGTCGCCGCGGCCGCGGCGGTCGTAGGTGTACACGGTGAAGTGCGGGGTCAGCTGCTCGGCCAGCTTGGGCATCGGGCCGAACGACCGGCTGCACAGGGCGCCGTCCACCAGGATCAGCGGCGGCCCCTGGCCGGCCCGGGTATACGCGATGGTCGTGCCGTCGGCTGAGCGGACGGTGGTCATGAGGGTCCTCCCGTTGGTGGTGGTTGAGCCCGGACGGTCAGGCGAGCGTCCGGTGGAGCCAGGTTTCCCAGTACTGCTGGGCGTGGCCGGGCTGGGCGTGGCCGGGCTGGGCGTGGCCGGGCTGGGCTTGGCCGGGCTGGGCGTGGCCGGGCTGGGCTTGGGCGGGCTGGGCGTGGCCGGGCTGGTCGTGGGCGGGCTGGTCGTGGGCGGGCTGGGCGTGGGCGGCGAACAGCTCGTGGGCCGCGATCACCGGCTTGCCGAACCCGCGCATGAACCGGTACAGCGCATCGCCGGTGCGGACGCCGATCGTGTGCGCGTTGGCGAAGTAGACCACGCCCTGGGCAGGCCCGGCCTCGCCGGTGAACCGCACCGGGTCACCGCGGCCCGCCGGCTCGGCCAGGCCCAGCGCCTGGCCGAGCAGCGCCCGGTCGCGGGTCCAGTCCGGGCCGGGCGGCCCGTACGCCGTGACCGGCGCCGCGAACCGGCCGGGGAAGTACGTGAGGTACTCGACCAGGGTCGCGAAGTACAGCGCGCCGCCTAGCGTCATCGCCTCGAACTCGTCCGCCCAGTCGTCGCCGGGAATGAAGCCGCTGGTGACGGCGCGCAGGACGGTGCTGCCGCCGGCGCGTCCCTCGATCAGGTACTCGAAGGCGATGAACCGGCCGTCCGGGGCCTGGCCGCTGCGGTAGCCGAACCGGTGAGCGGGATCCCACGCGGTGATCGGCGACTCGGGCGCGTAATCGCCGAACACGGTGCGGACCGTGCCGTCGGCGCCGGGCTTGACCTCGTTGCGGCCCATGAACCAGGAGTCGATGCCCGGCCCGGTGGCTATCGCGGCCCAGACCTCCTCCGGGCTGGCCGGGACCTCGGCGGTATCGTGCTGCGTGAACTGGTGACCCATCAGGCTTCCGCTTTCCTTTCCTTGACCTCATCCTTGCCCTCATCCTTGCCCTCGTCGTTGCCCTCGTCCTGGACCGCGGCGGCGTCCGGCCCGGCCGTGACGCTCGGGTGGACGGCGACGACGAGATGGTGCTCGCGGCCGCCCTCGGCCTGCTCGTCGTGGTACTTCGCCACCAGGGAGGTCACCGCCTGCATCAGCTCGGCGGTGAACGCGGCCCGGTCGGCGGCCGAGGCGAACCGTACCGTGCCGTCCATGGCGAAGGTGGCCAGCTTCTTCTGGGCCCGGGTCGCGCCGGTGATCAGGTCACCGACATCCCGGACCAGCTGAGCAGCCACGGCGAGCAGCCACCGGGCCGACAGCCGGTCCGGTGCCCGGGCCGGGTCGGGGGCCACGGCGGCCAGCGCGGCCGGCGAGATCACGTAGGAGGCCGCAGCCGCCCGCAGCAGCCGTTCGGTCACGTTGCCCTTGCGCCGCTCCTCCACCAGCTCCACCAGCCCGTGCTGCTCCAGTGTCCGCAGGTGATAGTTGACCTTCTGCCGGGGTAGACCCACGGCGGCGGCCAGCATGGTCGCCGACCGCGGTTCGGTCAGTTGCGCCAGCAACCGCGCCCGCGCCGGTTCCAGCGCCGCCTCAGCCGCGGCCGGGTTGTCGATCACTGCCACATCGATCATGACCAGATCTTCCCATCCGACAATAAAACTTGTCAAGAAAAATTTTCTTGTCGGTCGCACGGAATGAAACCCGGGCTTCACGACCCCTCCAGGGTGCTGAAACCCGGGTTTCATTACCTATGCAGGTGCGGCTGAGGCCGCGGATGGCGCTACGAGTGCGGCCACAGGTGCCTGTGGGGCGGTTGATGGGGCTGGCGGCTACGGGCCTGGCGCCGGTCAGCCTTGGCCCAGGTTGTGCTCAAGCTCGGCCCGGTACTGCTGGAACTGGGCCTGGCTCGAGGTGAACAGGGTCTCGCCGGTCTTCGGGTTCACGGTCACGAAGTACAGCCAGTTGCCGGCCGCCGGGTTCAGCACGGCCTGGATGGCCGCGTTGCCCGGGCTGTCGATCGGGCCGGGGGGCAGGCCCGTGTGCCGGTAGGTGTTGTACGGCGACGGGCTGTTGAGCTGCGCGTCGCTAGCGATGATGCCGTAGGTGTTCAGGCCGTACAGCACCGTGCTGTCCAGCTGCAGCGGCATGCCCTGGGCCAGCCGGTTGTAGATCACCCGGGCGATCTTCGAGTAGTCGGACAGCCGGCCGCCCTCGGCCTGCACCAGGCTGGCCATGATGATCACCTGGCCCTCGGTCAGGTGCACGTGGCTGGCGGCCGCCGGCAGGTTGACCGCCGCCGCTTCCTGGTCGAACCGCTGCACCATGGCGGTCAGCACGCCGAGCGCGGTCTCGTGCGGCAGTACGTCATAGGTGGCGGGGAACAGGTAACCCTCGGGCTTGCCGTTCGCGTACCCCGGCAGGTGCAGCGACGCCGGGTCCTTGAGCACCTTGCTGTAGGCGCTGGCCGGAATGCCGGACTTGGCGCCGAGCCAGGCCACGATCTGGCTGAGCCGCCAGCCTTCGGGAATGGTGACCGGGATCTCGACCAGGTCCTTCGGGTCGAGCAGCAGCGCGTAAGCCAGCGACGCCTTCATGTGCTCGTGCATGCCGTAGAAGCCGGGCAGCAGGCCGGCCGAGCTCGAGCTGTGCTCGGCGGCCAGGACGAACGCCCGGGCGCTGGCCACCACGCCGAGCTGCTGCAGCTTCGGCGCGAGGCTGGTCGGCGTGTCACCCGCGGTGACCTGGACCACGAGGTAGCCCGTGCCCGCCCCTGAGTAGTCGGCTGGGTGGTACTTGTTCATGTAGAAGCTGTAGCCGTAGGCACCGCCGATGGCGACCGGGATGAGGATGACCAGCAGGGCGGCCAGGGGCGCGATCCAGCGGATCCGGCGCCGGCGTGGGCGACTGGACTCTGGCCGGCTCCTGCCCCGGGAGGCTGGCCGGGGCTTGGCCTGGCCGCGCCCGCCACGCCGCTGACTGGGGTAGGTGTCCTCGTCCTTGTCCTCGTCGTCGTAGCGGCCGAAGCCCGGGACGAACGTGTCCCCGGCCTCATCCTCGTACCGGTCGCCGGGGTCCTCGTCGCCGGGATCCTGGCCGGGTGGGTAGCCGCCGGCGGGCCCTTCGTAGCTGGCTTGCGCAGGCCCTCCGGGATGCCATCCGCCCGTCTCGAGACGGGGGTCCTGCTGGGTCCGCCGCCACGCCGGGTCCTCGGTGCGCGGCTCGTCCGCGACCCGGGGATCGCGATGCCGAGGCTCGTGGTGCAGCGGCTCGTAGCCGGGCGGCAGTGAGCGCGGGGGCTGCGGAGGCCATTCTTGCCCATCGGGGCGCCGGTGGCTACCGGTGCGTGGCGGTCGCGAGGCGCCCTGAGGGTCTCTGCGATCTCTGGGGTCTCTGCGATCTCTAGGATCCCTGGGGTCCTCGGGGTCCCTGGGGTCAAGCCAGCCCGGCGGCGATTGCCAGCCTGGAGCGGCAGGACCGCCCTGGCCAGCACGGGGATCTGGGAACTGCTGGTAACCGCGCGAGCCTCGGGGCGGGGGCCAGGTGTTTCCGTTCTCGCTCACCCGCTGGCACTCCCGTTCACGGTCACTGGCTGGCCCGGGGGGCGCCCGGTCGCGCGTTCGGTATCCAGGGCGGCTTGCAGCAGCACTGCGGCCGCGGCGGCGTCGACGACCTCGCGGCGGGCACGGGCGTCCTTCCCGCCGCGGCGCAGCGCCTCATGGGCCTGGGTGGTGGTGAACCGCTCGTCGACCAGCCGCACCGGGACCGGCGTGATCCGGCCAGCCAGGTCCGCGGCGAAGCTCCGTGCGGTGGCCGCCGCGGCGCCTTCGCGGCCGGACAGCGTGGTCGGCAGGCCGACGACGACCTCGATCACGTCCGCGCCTGCGGTCAGCCGGGCCAGTTCGTCCAGCGCACCCGGGCCCGACCTGACCACGGCCAGCGGGCTGGCCAGGATGCCGGCCGGGTCGCTGCGCGCCACGCCGATCCGTACCGAGCCCGCGTCGACCGCCAGGCGTACGCCCCGCCTCACCGGAAGGCGGATGCCGGAAGCAGCGAGCGAGCAGCGCGCAGGCCGCCTCGCAGCAGGCCAGGCCCGGGCAGGGCGTGACCCGGCCCCGCTAGGGCGCAGAAGCATGGCAATACGTTACCTACCGGACCCGTGTATGTCCCGCAAAGCACCACGAACGGCATCAAATGCCTCATCGATCACGTCCCGGCCGCCGGGTGACGGCGCGGTGATCGGAGCCCCGCCACCCTGAGCGACATCCGGCTTCCCGCCGCCGCCTCCGCCGAGCGCCCGCGCGGCCACCCCGACCAGGGTGCCGGCCGACAGGCCGAAGCCCCGGCCCGCCTCGTTGACCGCGATCACCACGACCGGCCGGTCGGCGGGCACGCCGACGATCATGACCACCGCGGGCCGGCCGCGCGGCACCCGGCCGCGCACGTCCAGGGCCAGCTTGCGGATGTCATCGGGTTCGGTCCCGTCAGGCACGCGGTGCGTGACCAGGGCCATCCCGCTGATGTCTTCGGCCCCGGCGGCGATCTCGCCGGCCGATTCGAGCAGCCGGGCGGCGCGCAGCTTCTGCAGTTCACGCTCGGCGTCGCGCAGCCTGGTCAGCACGGTGGAGATCCGCTCAGGCAGCTGCTCACGCGGCGCCTTGAGCTGCTCGCTGAGCTGGTTGACCAGCACGCTCTCCCGGGCCAGGAAGCGGAACGCGTCCAGGCCGACCAGGGCCTCGATACGGCGCACGCCCGAGCCGATGGACGCCTCGCCCAGCACCTTGACCAGGCCGAGCTGGCCGGACCTGGCCACGTGGGTGCCGCCGCACAGCTCCCTGGAGTAGTCACCGACCTCTACCACCCGGACCCGGTCGCCGTACTTCTCCCCGAACAGTGCCAGCGCCCCCATCTCGCGGGCCTCTTCCTGGGTGGTGTAGAAGGCGCGCACGCCGAGGTCGTTGACCAGCACCGCGTTGACTTCGTCCTCGCTGTCCCGCAGTACCGACAGCGGGACCGCGCCCTGGGCGGTGAAGTCGAACCGCAGGCGGCCGGGCGAGTTCTCCGAGCCGGCCTGGGCCGCGGACTCCCCCAGCGCGCTGCGCAGGGCCCGGTGCACCAGGTGGGTGGCGGTGTGCGACCGGGACAGGGCGCGGCGGCGCTCGATGTCAATCTCCGCGTGCGCGGGCGCGCCGGTGACGACCTCCCCGGAGACGACCCGGCCGCGGTGCACGATGAGCCCGGTCAGCGGGGTCTGCACGTCGAAGACGTCGATCACGCCGCTGTCCACCGTGATCGTGCCCGCGTCGGCGAGCTGGCCGCCGCCCTCGGCGTAGAAGGGGGTGCGGTCGAGCACCACGTCGAGTTCGGTGCCTGCGCCCGCGCTCGGGACCGGGATGCCGTCCACCAGCAGGCCGAGGACCGTGGCCTCACCGGACACCTGGTCATAACCGGTGAAGGTGACCGAGCCGGACCGCTCGAGCATGTCGGCGAAGACCGAGATGTCGACATTGCCGGTCTTCTTCTCGGCCGCGTCGCGGCGGGCGCGCTCCTTCTGCTCGCTCATCAGTCGGCGGAAGCCTTCTTCGTCCACCGACAGGCCCTGCTCGGCGGCCATCTCCAGGGTCAGGTCGATCGGGAAGCCGTAGGTGTCGTGCAGCTGGAAGGCCTGGGGGCCGGAGATTGTGGCCAGGTTCCTGCGCCGGTTCTCCTCCACCGCGGCCTCGAAGATGGCCGTGCCGGTCCGCAGCGTGCTGCCGAACGCGGCCTCTTCGGCGTCGATGACGGTGTGGATGTTCGCGGCGTCGCGGCGCAGCTCGGGGTACAGCGGCGCCATGGCCTCGATGGCAACTCCGGCGAGCTCGTGCAGGAAACGCTCGCCGGTGGGCGAACCCCCGCCGCCGCGCTGGCCGCCGGCCAGCAGGCGCAGGTTCCTGATGCTGCGCCGGACGATGCGTCGCAGCACGTAGCCGCGGCCCTCGTTGCCCGGCAGCACACCGTCCTCGACCAGCATCACCGCGCTGCGCACGTGGTCGGCGATCACCCGCAGGGCCACGTCGGCCTTCAGCTCCCGGCCGTAGCTCTGCTCGGTCAGCTCGGCCGCCCGGTCCAGGATCTTCCAGGTGGTGTCGATCTCGTACAGGTTGTCGACACCCTGCAGGATGGAGGCCATCCGTTCCAGGCCCATCCCAGTGTCGACGTTCTTGGACGGCAGCAGGCCCTCGATGTCGAAGTCGTCCTTGGCCCGGACCTTGCTCAGCTGGTCCTGCATGAAGACCAGGTTCCAGACCTCGAGGAAGCGGTCCTCATCCGCCGCCGGGCCGCCGTCGCGGCCGTATTCGGGCCCGCGGTCGTAGTAGATCTCCGAGCACGGGCCGCCGGGGCCGGGCACGCCCATGTGCCAGTAGTTGTCGGCCAGGCCGCGGGCCTGGATCCGCTCCTCGGGCAGGCCGATCTGATCCCGCCAGATGGCGAACGCCTCGTCGTCGCCGTGCAAGATCGTGGCCCATAGCTTGCTTTCACCGAACCCGAAGCCGCCGTCGGCCTCGGACTTGGTCAGCAGCTCCCAGGCGAAGGTGATCGCGCCTTCCTTGAAGTAGTCGCCGAACGACCAGTTGCCCAGCATCTGGAAGAACGTGGCGTGCCTGGTGGTCTTGCCCACTTCTTCGATGTCCAGAGTCCGCACGCACTTCTGCACGTCGGCCACCCGCCGGTACGGCGGCGTCTGCTGGCCGAGCAGGTAGGGCTTGAACGGCTGCATGCCGGCGATGACGAACAGCACCGTGGGATCATCGGCGACCAGGGAGGCCGAAGGCACGATGGCGTGCCCTTGCTGCTTGAAATAGGCAAGGAAGCGGCGGGCGATCTCTGCCGACTCCATCAGCGGCCATCCTTGGGTCGAAGGTCGTGGTTGGTCGTGAGCCGCCGGGCCGGCTCTCGCGGCTCTCGCTGCTCTTGGCGCGGCGGTTCGAGCTCCCGCGGCTCATGGTCTCGTGCTCCGAGGGTAGTAGAGCCCACGGGCGCGGACTGCCGGGCCTTGTACAGCTCCATGCCGTCCCGCACGTCCCGCGCGAACCGGAAGGTCTCCGCGGCCAGGCTCAACGTTCCCCGCCCGGTCAGCCGCCCGCCGCGAGCCAGCGTTCTGCCGGACACGAGCGCGGCCCGGGCCGCGGTTCCGGCCCCGCTCCCGCTCCCGGCTCCGGCTCCGGCTCCGGTCGCGGTTCCGGGGTTGAGGCTGGCAGACAGCCGGCGGCCGACGGCGGAGACACGCCGGTAGCCCATTATCCCGGCCACCGCCCCGACGGTCAGCCAGAAGCCCCTGCGTATCATCGGGCGGCCTCCCCCCGGGCCAGCTCCCCGCGTTCCATCCCGCTGCCTGGCTGTGCCGTCCTCATGACTGGCCCGTCCGCGTCATGGCTGCTCCTTGTTCGTTTTGCGGAGGATGGCCCGGATCCGCCCGGCGCGTTCGGCGACGCGGGCTTCCAGGCCATGCCCAGACGGCTCGTAGTAGGTGCGATCCGCCACCGAATCCGGAGCGTAGCGCTGCGCGACGATGCCGTCATCGAAGTCGTGCGGGTAGAGGTAGCCCTCACCGTGGCCGACCTTGCCCGCCCCAGGATAGTGCGAGTCGCGTAGGTGCGCTGGCACAGCGCCCACCAGGCCCGCCCGGACGTCCGCGTCGGCCGCGGTGATGGCCTTGATCACCGCGTTGGACTTGGGCGCCAGCGAGATGTGAATCACGGCCTGGGCCAGGTTGATCCGGGCCTCGGGCAGCCCGACGAGCTCCACGGCCTGCGCCGCCGCGACCGCGGTCTGCAGCGTGGTGGGGTCGGCCATGCCGACGTCCTCGCTGGCGTGCACGATGAGCCGCCTGGCGATGAACCGGGGGTCCTCCCCCGCGGCGATCATCCGGGCCAGGTAGTGCAGCGCCGCGTCCACGTCGCTGCCCCGCATGGACTTGATGAACGCGCTGATCACGTCGTAGTGCTGGTCCCCGTCACGGTCGTAGCGGACCGCGGCCCGGTCCACCGCGCGCTCGAGGGCCTCGACATCGATCCGGCCGCCCTTGGGCAGCCCGAGCGCGGCCGCCTCGAGGTAGGTGAGCGTGCGCCGGGCGTCCCCGCCCGCCAGCCGGATCAGGTGGTCGGCGGCCGCGTCGTCGAGCGTGACGGTGCCGTCCAGCCCGCGCGGATCGGTGAGCGCCCGGCTGATGACCTCGCGCACGTCGTCGTCGGACAGCGGCTGCAGGGTCAGCAGCAGCGACCGGGACAGCAGTGGGGACACGACCGAGAAGAACGGGTTCTCCGTGGTCGCGCCGATGAACGAGACCCAGCGGTTCTCCACCGCAGGCAGCAGCGCGTCCTGCTGGGTCTTGGAGAACCGGTGCACCTCGTCGATGAACAGCACGGTCTGCTTTCCGCTCATGCCCAGGGTGCGGCGGGCCGCGTCGACGGCCGCCCGCACGTCCTTGACCCCGGCGCTGACCGCCGACAGCTCCACGAACCGACGCTTGGTCACCTGGCTGACCACGTAGGCCAGCGTGGTCTTGCCAGTGCCGGGCGGGCCCCACAGCAATAGTGACATCGGCGCGTCGTTGTCGATCAGCTTGCGGAACGGCGTGCCCGCGCCGGTCAGGTGCCGTTGCCCGATCACCTCGTCCAGGCTGCGCGGCCGCATCCGGACGGCCAGCGGCGCGGCCGCCTGGGCGGCCGTGGTTTCCGCTTCATCGAACAGGCTCTCGGACTGGCCCGTATCTACTCCGGCCATCCTCCGACCTTATCCCGGCTGGTGTTATACCACGTCCGCCACAACCGGACGCGAGTTATCCACAGGCAGATCCGCAGGGGTTAGGAGGGCGGGGGGACGGGCTGGGCGTCGATGCCGGCTTCGCGGCGCTGGGCGGGGGTGATCGGGGTGGGCGCGCCGGTGAGGGGGTCGAGGCCGGAGGCGGCCTTGGGGAACGCGATCACGTCGCGGATCGCCTCGGCGCCGGCCAGCAGCATGCACACCCGGTCCCAGCCGAACGCGATGCCGCCGTGCGGCGGCGGACCGTATTTGAACGCGTCGAGCAGGAACCCGAACTGCGACCGCGCCTCGGCGGGCGACAGGCCGATCACGTCGAACACAGCCTGCTGCATCGAGGACTTGTGGATACGGATCGACCCGCCGCCGATCTCGTACCCGTTGCACACGATGTCGTAAGCGTCGGCCAGCGCGCCGCCCGGCTCGGCGACGAACTTGTCCGTCCACTCGGGCAGCGGCGCGGTGAACGGGTGATGCACCGAGGTCCAGCCGCCGGATCCGTCCTCCTCGAACATCGGCGCGTCGACCACCCACAGAAACGACCAGGCCGAGGAGTCGATCAGGCCGCATCGGCGCCCGATCTCCAGCCGCGCCGCGCCCAGCAGCTCCCGGGACGCCGACGGCGGGCCGGCCGCGAAGAACACGCAGTCACCCGGCGCGGCGCCGGTGGCGTCGGCCAGCCCGGAGCGTTCGGCGTCGGACAGGTTCTTGGCCACCGGGCCGCCGATCTCGCCGTCCGGGGTGATCAGCGCGTAGGCCAGGCCGCGGGCGCCCCGCGACCGCGCCCACTCCTGCCACCCATCCAGTTCCCGCCGTGACTGCGAGGCGCCGCCCGGCATGACCACGGCCCCGACATAGGGCGCCTGGAACACGCGGAACGCGGTGGCCGCGAAGTACTCGGTCAGGTCGGTCAGCTCGCAGGAGAAACGCAGGTCGGGCTTGTCCGATCCGAACCGCGCCATGGCCTCGGCGTACGTCATCCGCGGCAGCGGCCTGGGTACCTCGTACCCGGCCAGCTCGGACCACAGCCGGGCCACCACGTCCTCGGCCACCCGGATGACGTCCTCGCGGGTGACGAACGACATCTCCACGTCGATCTGGGTGAACTCCGGCTGCCGGTCCTTGCGGAAGTCCTCGTCCCTGAAGCACCGGGCCAGCTGGTAGTAGCGCTCCAGGCCGCCCACCATGAGCAGCTGCTTGAACAGCTGCGGCGACTGCGGCAGCGCGTACCAGTTGCCCGGCCGCAGCCGCACCGGGACCAGGAAGTCGCGTGCTCCCTCAGGGGTGGACCGGGTCAGGTACGGGGTCTCCACGTTCACGAACCGGTGCTCGCGCATCACGTCGGACAGCAGGTAGGCGGCCTGCGACCGGACCCGCAAGGCCCGCGCGGTGTCCTCGCGCCTGATGTCCAGGTAGCGGTACTTGAGCCGGATGTCCTCGCTGACCTCGGCTGATCCCTCGACGGGGAACGGCAGCGGCTCGGCCTCGCTCAGCACCTCGACCTCGTCCGCGATCACCTCGACCTGGCCGGTGGGCAGCTCCGGGTTCTCGTTCCCGGCGGGCCTGGTCCGTACCTCCCCGGTCACCAGCACGCAGAACTCCGCACGCAGCTCGTGGGCCCCGCCAGCCGGGGACGGGGCCTCCTCGCCGCGCCACACGACCTGCACGACGCCGCTGGCGTCCCGCAGGTCGATGAAGACCACGCCGCCGTGGTCCCGGCGCCGGGCGACCCAGCCAGCCAGCACCACGTGCTCGCCCGCGTGCGACGCCCGCAGCGTCCCCGCCTCATGGGTGCGGATCATCGAGCTCTGCCCCTTTCACCGGCCGCACCGCCGCCGGTGCCGCTCATCGGTATTGTCAAAAGACCTTTTTATCCGAACGGGCCGGGCTGCTCGCCCCGGTCACCTGGCCGCTGCCCGGGGTCACAGCCCCCGATGCGGGCCGTCGTCCGACAGGCCCGTCAGGAACGGATTGGTGCGCCGCTCCCGGCCGATGGTCGTCTGCGGGCCGTGCCCGGACAACACGACGGTCTCGTCGGGCAGGGTCAGGCAGACCCGGGCCAGGCTGCGCAGGATCGTGGCGTAGTCCCCGCCGGGCAGGTCCGTCCGGCCGATCGACCCGGCGAACAGCAGGTCACCGGAGAACAATACGTCGATCGGTTCGTCTATTTTGCTTTTGCCTTGTGCCGTAATGGGCTCATCGGCTCCGGCAGTCCCGACCGGCAACCGGAATGTCACCGACCCTTCGGTATGGCCGGGCGCGTGATTCACGACGATCTCCAGACCCACCAGGCTCAGCACCATGCCGTCGGTCAGTTCTTTTACGTCATCAGGCTCGGTGAATTTCATCCCGCCGAACAGTTCCTGCCCGGTCCCCAGCGAGAAACCCTTTGTCGGGTCGCTGAGCAATGCGCGGTCGGCCGGATGAATGTAGGCGGGGATACCCTTTGCCCCGCAGACCGGGGCAACCGACCACACATGGTCGATGTGGCCGTGGGTGAGCAGGACCGCGGCCGGGCTGAGCCGGTGGGCAGCCAGGATCTCCTCGATCCCCGGTTCGGCGTCCTGGCCGGGGTCGACGATCACGCACTGTTCGCCCGGTGCGGTCGCAATGACATAACAGTTGGCGGCAAACGCGCCTGCTGGGAACCCCGCGACGAGCACAACCGTCCTTTCTCACGGTACGGTGTCTCAGGCTACCGAGGGGGGCCGCATGGCGGCGAACCGATAACGAAAGGTACCAGTCCCGGCATCCGGAAGGTACGATTCGCGAACGATCGCGAGTTATGCGGGATTCCGAGGGGTCACCCACGGAACCGGCACCGCCCGATGATCCGAGACCGGGGGTACACGGGTACGTTGGCCTGCCGCCCGTGGATATCCAGCATAGCGAAGCAGCGGGCAGGCCGAGGAGGACACGACCGGTGGCGGGTAAGAACGAACGCCAGCGCAGGCAAGCCAGGGAAAAGTACCGCCGTCAGCAGGAGCAGCGCTGGCAAAGACAGCGCCGGCTGCGCAAGCGCTGGCTCACCGGGCTCAGCGCGGTGCTCGCGGCCGGCCTCATCGCCGGCCTGCTGGTGGTGTTCCTGCCTGGCGGCAGCGGTAAGCCAGCGGCTGCGTCCAGCAAGTCGCCCAAGGCCACGCCGTCAGCCTCGGCATCCACCGTGGCCGAGCCAGCTCACCACTGCAGCTACACCGCCACCACGCCGGTGGCGAAGAAGGTGAGCTTCCCGCCCGCCACGCCGGATTACACCGCCAGCTATACGGCGACGCTCAACACCAACCAGGGACCGATCACCTTCTCCCTGCTCAACAGCAAGGCGACCTGCACGGTCAACTCCTTCATCCACCTGGCCGAGGCGGGGTATTTCAACAACACCCAGTGCCACCGGCTGGTGACGAGCGCCATCTACGTGCTGCAGTGCGGCGACCCGTACGCGACCGCCGGCACCAAGCTCACCTGCAGCACGACCGGCAAGATAGGCACCGGAACGCCGGGCTACGATTTCGCCAGCGAAAATCTCACCGGCGCCAAATACGGGGCCGGCACGGTCGCGATGGCCAATGAAGGCACCGCCACCAGCAACGGCAGCCAGTTCTTCATCGTGTACAAGGACACTGCGGAGCTAACGCCCTCCTATACACCGTTCGCCACGGTTTCTTCCGGGCTGAATATCGTCCAGAATGTGGCGAAGGCCGGTTACTCGTGCCAGTACATCGTGTCGGGTCAGTCTGAGGGCGGTGCCCCGAAGGAGAAGGTCATCATTCACAGTGTGACGATCAAGAAAGCCTGACACGAAGCACGACAAGCAGGAGGTTCGCCGTGACGACCGCCTATCATCCGTGGGGCCGGGTAGACCCCGACGGGACGGTTTACGTCCGTACCGCCGACGGCGAGCGGGTGATCGGCTCATGGCAGGCGGGCAGCCCGGAGGAGGCGCTGGCCTTCTACCAGCGCAAGTACGAGGCCCTCGAGACCGAGGTGGTACTGCTCGAGCAGCGGATCAGCTCCACCGACCTGGCGCCCGCGCAGGCCGCGGCCACCGTGCAGCGGCTGATCATCAGCATCAGCGAAGCCAACGCGCTCGGCGACCTGGACGGGCTGCGGGCCCGGCTGGAGCGGCTGACCGAGGACGTCGGCCACCGCCGCGAGGAGGCCAAGGCGGCCCGGGAGCAGGCCCGGGTTCAGGCCAAGCAGGTCAAGGAGCGGATCGTGGCCGAGGCGGAGCAGATCGCCGCCGAGGCCACGCACTGGAAGAGCAGCGGCGAGCGGATGCGCGAGCTGCTGGAGGAGTGGAAGGCGGCGCCGCACGCCGACCGGGCGGCCGAGGCCGTGCTGTGGAAGCGGCTGTCCGCAGCCAGGAATGCCTTCACCAAGCGGCGCAAGGCGTACTTCGCCACGCTGGAGGCCGAGCGGGAGGATGTCAAGGCCCGCAAGGAGACGCTGTGCGCCGAGGCCGAGGAGCTGTCGGGCTCCACCGACTGGGGCCCGACCACCAGCGCGTACCGCGAGCTGATGCGCAGGTGGAAGGCGGCCGGGCGGGCGGACCGGGAGGCCGAGGCCGAGCTGTGGAAGCGGTTCCGGACCGCTCAGGACAAGTTCTTCGCCGCCCGGGCCGAGGTGTTCTCGGCCAAGGACGCCGCGCTGCGCGAGCATGCCGAGGCCAAGCAGCAGCTGCTCGAGCAGGCTCAGGCCCTGCTGCCGGTGACGGATTTCCGCGCGGCCCGGTCGGCGCTGCGCGGCATCGCCGAGCGCTGGGAGCAGATCGGCGCTGTGCCGCGTGACTCACGCGAGCACCTGGAGTCGGGCCTGCGGCGGGTCGAGGAGGCGGTGCGCAAGGCCGAGGAGGCCCAGTGGCGCCGGTCCAACCCCGAGGCACTGGCCCGGGCCGAGGGCACCGTGGCCCAGCTACGCACCACCATTGCCCAGCTGGAAGAGCAGCTGGCCAGCGCGCGGGCCCGGGATGATGACCGGGCCGTGCGCAACGCCGAGGAGGCCCTGACCGCCCGCCGCGCCTGGCTGGAGGAAGCCGAGCACACCCTGGCGGAATTTTCCAGCTAGCGCAGCTAGCTGGCGGGGGGGCGACCCCCCGAACCCCCCGCATGCCCGCTGGGGTGCTGACCGTAGTATCACGCCGCCGGGGGGCCGTCGGCCCCCGCGGGCGGCGCGATCGGCCCCCGCGGGCGGCGCGATTAGCTGGTGACGCGATAGACGTCGTATACGCCGTCGATGGCGCGCACGGCGCGCAGCACGTGGCCGAGGTGCTTGGGGTCGCCCATCTCGAACGTGAAGCGGCTCACCGCCACCCGGTCCCGGCTGGTGGTGACCGTGGCGGACAGGATGTTGACGTGCTGGTCGGACAGCACCCTGGCCACGTCGGACAGCAGCCGGGTCCGGTCGAGCGCCTCTACCTGGATGGCGACCAGGAACACCGCGCCGTCGGTGGGGGCCCAGTGGACCTCGACCATCCGGTCCCGCTGCGTGCCGGACAGGTGGGCGAGGTTCGTGCAGTCCGTCCGGTGCACGGACACGCCGTGGCCGTGGGTCACGAACCCGCTGATCTGGTCCCCCGGCACCGGGGTGCAGCAGCGGGACAGCCGGACCAACACGTCCGGCGCGCCGGTGACCTGGACGCCGGACTCAGACGGCGCCCGGGGCTGCGGCGCCTTGGTCGGCAGGGTCGTCTCGGCCAGGTCGTCCTGCGCGCCCGCCAGGCCGCCGACCGACTTGACCAGCTTCTCGACGATCGACTGGGCGCTGACCCGGCCCTCGCCGACCGCCGCGTACAGCCCGGAGACGTCCGGGTAGCGCAGGTCGCGGGCCAGGGTGATCAGCGTGTCGGCGGCCGCGAGCCGCTGCAGCGGCAGCCCCTGCTTGCGCATGGCCCGGGCGATCTGGTCCTTGCCCGCCTCCACCGCGGCTTCCCGGCGCTCCTTGGAGAACCACTGCCTGATCTTGTTCCGCGCGCGGGGGCTCTGCACGAACTTCAGCCAGTCCCGGCTCGGCCCCGCCTCGGCGGTCTTGGCGGTGAAGATCTCCACCGTGTCGCCGTTGTCCAGGGTGGACTCCAGCGCCACCAGGCGGCCGTTCACCCTGGCGCCGATCGTCCGGTGCCCGACCTCGGTGTGGATGGCGTAGGCGAAGTCCACCGGGGTGGAGCCCTGCGGCAGGGGTATCACGTCGCCGCGCGGGGTGAACACGTAGACCTCCGCCGCGGCCAGGTCGAAGCGGAGCGACTCGAGGAACTCGGCCGGGTCCTCGGTCTCGCGCTGCCAGTCGACCAGCTGGCGGAGCCAGGCCATTTCCTGGGTGTCGTCCTTGGCGTCCTTGGCGTCCTTGGCGTCCTTGGACCGGCCGAACACCGTTTCTTCCTTGTATTTCCAGTGCGCCGCGACCCCGTACTCGGCCCGCTGGTGCATGCGCCAGGTCCGGATCTGCAGCTCTACCGGCTTGCCGTCCGGGCCGATGACCGTGGTGTGCAGCGACTGGTACATGTTGAACTTCGGCATCGCGATGTAGTCCTTGAACCGTCCGGGGACGGGGTTCCATCGCGCGTGGATGGTGCCGAGCGCCGCGTAGCAGTCGCGGACAGAATCGACCAGGACGCGGATGCCCACCAGGTCGTAGATGTCGTCGAAGCCGACGTTCCTGGCGATCATCTTCTGGTAGATCGAGTAGTAGTGCTTCGGCCGGCCGGTCACCCGCGCGTTGATCTTCGCTTCGCGCAGGTCGCCGGTCAGGTCCTGGATCACTTCCTGCAAGAACACATCGCGCCGGGGCGACCGGCCGGAGACCAGCCGGGCGATCTCGTCGAAGCGCTTCGAGTACAGCGTCTGGAAGGCCAGGTCCTCCAGCTCCCACTTGACCGTGTTCATGCCCAGCCGGTGCGCGAGCGGGGCGTAGATCTCCAGGACCTCCCGCGACTTGCGCTCCTGCTTCTCCCGCTTCAGGTAGCGCAGCGTGCGCATGTTGTGCAGCCGGTCCGCGAGCTTGATGACCAGCACGCGGATGTCGCGCGACATCGCGACCACCATCTTGCGGACGGTCTCGGCCTCGGCCGACTCGCCGTACTTGACCTTGTCCAGCTTGGTGACGCCGTCCACCAGCGCGGCGATGTCCTCGCCGAACTCGCCGCGCAGCTCGGTAAGCGAATACGGGGTGTCTTCCACCGTGTCGTGCAGCAGCGCCGCGCAGATGGTCTCGGTGTTCATGCCGAGCTCGGCGAGAATGGTCGCCACCGCCAGCGGGTGGGTGATATATGGGTCGCCGCTCAGCCGTTTCTGGTCCCGGTGCCAGTAGGCGGCCGTTTCGTAAGCCCGCTCGATCAGCCGGGTATCGGCCTTCGGATGGGTCGACCGTACGGTCTTGATCAGCGGGTCGAGGACCGGGTTGACGGTCCCGGAGCGCTGCGCCCCCAGCCGCGCGAGCCGGCGCCGGACCCCGACGCCCGAAGCCGCGACGTCGGCGGCCTGGCCCTGCACCGCCGCGACCGCCGCCCGGGCCCGTCCAGGCCGAGGCTGGCCGCTTCCTGTCCGGCTGGGACCGGGCTTGTCCGAACCGGCTGCCTCCGGGCCTGCGGGTTCGGTTGGATCGCTGGCCGGATCCGGATCGCTGGCCGGGTCCGGCGGGGCGTCCTCGGCCGTGCGCCGACCTGGCACGCCTGCCGCCGTTGCCTCGGTCTGTTCCGCATCAGCTACGGGATCGGTCCCCCGCGGCGCGTCCACCCGGGCAGTATCAGCAGCTCTCGTGCCGGTCGTGATGACGTCACCGGCCACTCGCGCTCCTCGCATGTGCCAAGCCACCATTGTACTTGGATGGGTAGAACACCAGATGGCATGCGCGCGATTCCCGCTGCAATTTCAGGGACGCCACGGGCGGCCATCACGGCCGGTCAGGAGATGCTGGTTCGTGGGGCCAGGGATGCCTGAGAGGCGGATGTAGCGGGCCAGAGGGTCATGAAACCCGGTTTCACTACCCTCTGTAGTGCTGAAACCCGGGTTTCATTACGTTGCGCGGGCTGGCTAGACGGTGAGGAGGGCGGTGATGGGGAGGTCGGGGAGCTTGGCGCGGCCGTTGAGGAAGGAGAGTTCGAGGAGCACGGCGATGCCTGCTAGCTCGGCGCCGGCGCGTTGCACCAGGTCGGCGGTGGCACGGGCGGTGCCGCCGGTGGCCAGGACGTCGTCGATGATCAGGACGCGCTCGGCGGGGGCGAAGGCGTCGGTCAGCACCTCGATGGTGGCGGTGCCGTATTCGAGTTCGTAATCCTGGGCCAGGGTGGCGCCGGGGAGCTTGCCCTTCTTCCTGATCGGCACGAACCCGGCGCCTAGGCAGCAGGCCACCGGGGCGGCCAGGATGAAGCCGCGGGCCTCGATGCCAGCTACCTTGTCCACCGGGCCGTACGTGGCGGCCAGGGCCTCTACCACGGCGCCGAACGCCTGCGCATCGGCCAGCAGCGGAGTGATGTCCTTGAACACCACACCGGGCTGCGGATAGTCGGGCACGTCCCGGACCCGGCTGGCGACCAGGGCGCTCATCGCGGCGGACAGCCGGGAGGCATGCTGATCCGGGCCCGGCGCGTGCTGGCTGGCGGGCGCCTCAGCCTGGTCGGGCATCGCTCAGCGCCGCTTCTTCTTGCCTGCCGGGCGGTGCCGGGCCGAGCCCGAACTCCGGCGCGGCTGCTGCCGCGGGCCCGGCCGCGCCGCGCCCGGCGTGGTCCTGGCCCCCGTGACCCGCGACGCGGTGGTGGTCAGCTCGTCCGCGGCCGGCGCGGCGTCGTCCTCGTATCCGGCGTCGTCCGTCTCGTCCTCGGGCGCCGGGGGCGTGACGGCGCCAGCGGGAGCGCCGGCCGGAGCCCTGGCAGCGGAGCGCTTGGCGGCCCGGCCGCCGGCCGCGCGGACGCTCACCCGCCTGGCCAGCGCCTGGTACTGCGGCTCGCGTTCCTTGAGGTCAGCCAGGACCGGGGTCGCGATGAAGATCGAGGAGTAGGTGCCGGAGAGCATGCCGATGAACAGGACCAGGGCCAGCTGCTCCAGCTCGTTGTTCGAGCCGAGCATGGCGGTCGCCACGACCAGGATCGCGGTGACCGGCAGCAGGGCGATCAGGGACGTGTTGATGGACCGGACCAGGGTCTGGTTCAGGGCCAGGTTGGCCGCCTGGCTGTAGGTGCTCCGGGCTCCGCCGAGCAGGCCGGCCGTGTTCTCCCGGACCTTGTCGAAAACCACCACGGTGTCATACAGCGAGTAGCCGAGGATGGTCAGCAGCCCGATGACGGTCGCCGGGCTGACCTGGAACCCGGCCAGCGCGTACACCCCGGTGGTGATCACGATGTCGTGTATCAGGGCGACGAACGCCGCGACCGCCATCTTCCATTCGAAGGCTATGGACAGGTAGATCACGATCACGATCAGGAACGCGATCAGCGCCTGCAGTGCCTTGGTGGAGATCTGGCTGCCCCAGCTGGCGCCCACGGTGGTGGTGGTGATGTCGTTCGGGTTGACGCCGAGCTTGCTGGTAATCGAGCCCTCGAGCGTGGTGGTCTCGCTGCCAGTCAGGGCCTTGGTCTGCACCTCCCAGCCCTTTTGCCCGCCGTTGAGTTTCTGCACCACGGCGCCGCTGACTCCGCCGCTCTCGACCGCGTCCTGCACCTGGCTGACGCTCGCTGTCGGCGCGGAGAACTGGAAGACCGCGCCGCCCTTGAACTCGACGCTGAAGTCCAGGCCGCGGACGAGCAGGGCCGCGATGCTGATGACCAGGATGGCCCCGGAAATCGCGTACCACAGCCGCTGCCGGCCGACGAAGTTGATCGATACTTCGCCACGGTAGAGCCTGCCGGGGATCTGTCCCAGTCGCGACATCACGCCTCCCCGGTGGTGCTGGACCCAGTGGTGCGGGACCCAGTGGTTCGCGTTACCGCATCGGGCTTGCGCCTGGCCGGGGTGCGCCGGACCGAGGACCGCCATGGGGCGCGGGCGCCGAGCCGGGCCGGGTCAAGGCCGGAAAGCGGATGACCGTCGCCGAAGAACCTGGTCCGGGCGAGCAGCGTCACCATGGGCTTGGTGAACAGGAACACCACGATAACGTCGATGAGCACGGTCAGGCCGAGGGTGTAGGCGAAGCCCTTGACCTCGCCGATGGCGAAGTAGTACAGCAGCACGGCGGCCAGGAACGACACCGTGTCGGAGACCAGGATGGTGCGCCGGGCCCGTTTCCAGCCCGCCTCCACGGCCGGGCGCAGCTGTTTACCCTCGCGTACCTCGTCGCGCAATCGCTCGAAGTACACCACGAACGAGTCGGCGGTGATGCCGATGGCCACGATCAGGCCGGCGATGCCGGACAGCTCGAGCGCGAAGTTCTGGTACTTGGTCAGCAGGACCACGGCCAGGTAGGCGATCGTGCCGGCGATGATCAGGCTGGACACCGACACCAGGCCGAGGCCGCGGTAGTAGATGAAGGAGTACAGGACGACCAGCGCGAGCCCGATCGCGGCGGCGATCAGGCCGCCCACGAGCTGGTCATGCCCTACCGACGGTGAGACCGACGACTCGTACTCGACCGTGAAGCTGAGCGGCAGGTGCCCGTACTTCAGCACGTTCTGCAGGTCGGTGGCCTGCGCCTGGGTGAAGTTGCCGGTGATGACGGCGTTGCCGCCGGGGATCGCGCCGTTGGTCTCCGGCGAGGTGACCACGTTCCCGTCCAGGACGATGGCGATCTGGTCCAACGCCGCGTCGGTCGGGTTGGTCTGGTAGTCGGCGCCGTACTTGGTGAACTGGTTCGAGGTCAGCGTGCTGAACGCCGCCGCGCCCTTGCCGTCCAGGGTGAGGTTGACCTGCCACTCGTTGTTGGTCGTGGACACGGCGGCGGTCGCGTTGGTCACGTCCTCGCCGAGCACCTTGGCCACGTCCAGGGCGTACTTGTTGCCGCTGCTGTCACACGAGACGATCTGCTGGTCCGGATCGTCGTAGTCGGCGGATTTCGTGTAGCCGACCTGGGCTTTCCACACGGTGTCGCTCTCGCCTGGCTTGCAGGTGAGCTTGTTGAACAGCGCGAGCACCTTGGGGGTCACCAGGCTCGAGTTGCCGTAGGCCGTGCTGCTCGAGGACGAGGTGGAGCTGGGGCTCGGGCTGGGCGAGGCGGACGAGGACGCCTTGGGCGAGGCGGTACCGCTGGCCGTCGGGCTGGCGGTGGCCGTCGGGCTGGCGCTGGCGCCGACGTCAGGGATGATCTTGGCCGAGGTTTTCGCCGTGCTGGTCGCGCTGGCCGAGGCCGAGACCTTCGGCGTGGCGGAGGTGCTCGCAGTCGCACTCGGCGAGGCGGTGGCCGAGGGCGTGGCAGTGGGGGTGGGGGTGGGGGTGGTGCCGTACGCCTGAAGCAGCAGGACCTGGCGGAACCTGAGCAGGGCGGTCGTGCTGACCAGGTTGATGGTCTGCTGGGAGCTCTTGCCGGGCACGGAGACGACCAGCAGGTCGTTGCCCTCCGGCACCACCGTGGCGCCGGAGTTACCTGTGCCGTTGACCCGGGCCAGGATGATGTTGCTGGCCTCGGTCAGCTCGCCGGGCTGCGGGGTAGCGCCGGAAAGCGTCTGCGCCTTCATGGTGACCTGGGTGCCGCTGGACAGGTCGAGCCCGAGGCCGACCCTGAATTCCTTGTGCCACTGGGACGGGTTGAACAGGCTCCCGCCCAGAATGCCCAGCAGCATGATCAAGATGAGCACAACGAGCGCGATGAGCGCCCGTCCCGGATGCGGGACAGTCTTCGTCGGGGCTGCCACTTCTCCGCCTGTCTTGGTTCAGTCGTTCCTCGGCCGACCGACGGCTCAGAACACGTTGTCCTTGTCGTGCGATTCGGCCAGGCCGTCCTCGGCCGACGCGGTGACCTCGTGCTCGTCGGACGGCTCGGTGTCATCGTCCGGGACGTCATCTTCGGCGTACCCGTCGTCGTGAGCGTCCTCGACGGTCTCCTCGGGCTCTTCCCCGTCGCTGATGACCTCCATGACGGAGCGCCGCAGATAGCGGACGTCCACGCCGGGGGCGACCTCGAGGATGACGTCGTCGCCGTCCACTGCGGACACGGTGGCGTACATCCCGGCCGTGGTGCGGACCCGGGCGCCGGGGCCGATGGTGCGCTGCTGCTGCTGGGCCTGCTGCTGGCGGCGGCGCTGCGGCCGGATCATCAGGAAATAGAAACCGACAAAGACCAGCACGATCAAGAGCAGGAACGTATACGAGCTGCTACCTGACGACTTGGCGGCCGCCGCAGCGGCTCCTGCAATATCATTCCCCATGACCCGGGGCATCCTTCCAGTTGGTTCTGCATGCGCGGTCGCGGCTAAGGCCAACGACCAACTGCCGAAGTTTAGCCGCGCTTTGACCCGGCACCAACAGGCTACGAGGTTTTACCTGTGATCGTGACCTGGGCGCGATCTTGCTGCCCGGATAGCGATCCTGCCGGGGCACACAAGCAACAGTACTAGTCAAACAGCGTAGGCAATTCGCTGATCGAGGGCGGCGGGGTCAGGCCCAGGTGGGCCCAGCCGGCCGCGGTGGCCACCCGGCCGCGCGGGGTCCGGGCCAGCAGCCCGCACCGGACCAGGAACGGCTCGGCCACCACCTCGACGGTCTCCGCCTCCTCCCCCAGCGCGACCGCGAGCGTGGACAGGCCGACCGGGCCGCCGCCGAACCGGCGCACTAGCGCTTCGAGCACTCCGCGGTCGAGCCGGTCCAGGCCGTGCTCGTCCACCTCGTAGAGCTCGAGCGCGGTCCGGGCGATGTCCCTGGTGACCACGCCGTCGGCCCGGACCTCGGCGTAGTCGCGGACCCGGCGCAGCAGCCGGTTCGCGATCCGCGGCGTGCCCCGCGACCGGGTGGACAGCTCGGCCGCGCCCTCGTCGGTGAGCGTCACGCCGAGCAGCCCGGCGGACCTGCGGATGATGTGCTCGAGCTCATCGGGCGCGTAGAAGTCCAGGTGCGCGGTGAACCCGAACCGGTCCCGCAGCGGGGCGGGCAGCAGCCCGGCCCGGGTGGTGGCCCCGACCAGGGTGAACGGCGCGATCTCCAGCGGGATGGCGGTCGCGCCCGGTCCCTTGCCGATCACCACGTCGACCCGGAAGTCCTCCATGGCCAGGTAGAGCATTTCCTCGGCGGGCCGGGCCAGGCGGTGGATCTCGTCGATGAAGATCACCTCGCCCTCGCTGAGCGTGGACAGCACGGCGGCCAGGTCACCGGAACGCTCGATGGCCGGGCCGCTGGTGATGCGCAGCGGCGCGCCGAGCTCGGCGGCCACGATCATCGCGATCGTGGTCTTGCCCAGGCCGGGCGGGCCGGCCAGCAGCACGTGATCCGGTGGCCGGCCGCGCCGCAGGGCGCTGGTCAGGATCAGCGACAGCTGCTCGCGGACGCGGGCCTGCCCGGTGAACTCGGTGAGCCGCTTGGGCCGCAGAGCGCTTTCTATGGCGCGCTCGTCCGCGTCCGCCAGCTCGGGCTCTGTTATCCCGATCGCCTCCAGGGCGCCTTCGGGTTCGCGGCCCATCCCCGGGCGGCGGGCGGCCAGCTCGGCCTCCTCGGCGCGGGCCAAGGGGCCCAAGGGGTCCAGAGAGTTGCTTTCCTCGGTCATGACCTGCTGAGCTTACGCAGTGCGGCGCGCAGGACCGTGGCCACGTCGACCGTCCCCTGGCCGGTGCCGACGACGCCCTCCTCTTCCAGGGCGGCGATGGCCGCCTCGGCGTCCCTGGCCGGCCAGCCCAGGTTGACCAGGCCGGACTGCACCTGGTCGCGCCACTGCGGTGCCCGCTGCGGGGCGCGGCCGGACGGCAGGCCGTCGCCGCTGTCGCCGGGCGGGCCGAGCCGGTCCCGCAGCTCGAGCACGATCCGCTCCGCCCCCTTCTTGCCGATGCCGGGCACCATGGTCAGCGCGCCCAGGTCCTCGGTGGCCACGGCCCGGCGCAGGGCGTCGGGCGAGTGCACGGCCAGCATGGCCAGCGCCAGCCGCGGGCCGATGCCGCTGGCCGTCTGCAGCAGCTCGAAGACGTTCCGCTCGTCGTCGCAGCCGAAGCCGTACAGGGTGAGCGAGTCCTCCCTGACCACCAGCGACGTGGCCACCTGGACGGGCTCCCCCGGCTTGAGCGTGGCCAGGGTGCCCGGGGTGCACTGCACCCGCATCCCGACGCCGCCGACCTCGATGACGGCACCGTCGGGGGCCACCCCGGCGACCGTGCCGCGCAGATGAGCGATCATGCGCTACCTCCTCCCCGCGGCCGCCGCCGCGAGCCGCGATCCGTTGCCCAGCGGGGAGCCGCCGCGCCACAGATGGCAGATGGCCAGCGCGAGCGCGTCGGCCGCATCGGCGGGACGGGGCGGGTCGGTGATCCGCAGCAGCTTCGTCACCATGGTCGTGACCTGGTCCTTGCCGGCCCGTCCGCTGCCGGTCACCGCGGCCTTGACCTCGCTGGGGGTGTGCGTGGCGACCGGCAGGCCGCGGCGGGCGGCGCACACGATCGCGATCCCGGCGGCCTGGGCCGTGCCCATGACGGTCCGGACGTTCTGCTGGCTGAAGACCCGCTCCACGGCCACCGCGTCCGGCTGGCAGGCGTCCAGCCAGGCCTCGAGCTCGGTCTCGATGGCCAGCAGCCGGGCGGCGATGTCGTCGGCGGCCGAGGTCTTGATGACCCCGACCCGGACCAGCTTCAGGGCCCGGCCCGGCGCCCCCTCCACCACGCCGACGCCGCACCTGGTCAGGCCCGGGTCGACGCCGAGCACCCGGATCGGGTGCCGCGCATAGGTCAGGCCCGCCAACGTGCTCTCCCGATGGGTCCGGCTGCCACGAACATCTGTTCGCTACGAACCTACCGGGCCGGCGGTGTCCGGGTCGCGTATCACGGGCGGCGTGTTGCGCCCGACGCCTTTCGGGAGGAGCCGGGCAGGTACGGGGTGCTGCGGCCCGGCCGCGCGGGCCGAGGGAAAGGGAGGCGTGTCACCACGCTCCGTTCGGCATGATGAAAGACCGCCTGTGCCGTCGCGGGCGGTCAGTCGAGCTTCTCCATGATCTCGTCGGAGACCGAGTAGTTGGCGTACACGTCCTGCACGTCGTCGGAGTCCTCGAGCGCCTCGATCAGCCGGAACACCCGCTTGGCGTGCTCCTCGTCGAGATCCACCTCGGCGCTGGGCAGGAAGGCCACGTCGGCGGAGTCGTAGTCGATCCCCGCGTCCTGGAGCGCCTTGCGCGCCGTCACCAGGTCGGCCGGCTCGGATACCACCTCGAACGACTCGCCCAGGTCGTTGACCTCCTCGGCGCCCGCATCCAGCACCGCGGTCAGCACGTCGTCCTCGCTCACGCCCTTCTTCTCGACCACGATGACGCCCTTGCGGTGGAAGAGGTAGGAAACCGAGCCGGGGTCGGCCATCGAGCCGCCGTTGCGGCTGAACGCGGTGCGCACGTCGGAGGCGGCCCGGTTCCTGTTATCGGTCAGGCACTCCACCAGGACCGCCACCCCGCCGGGAGCGTAGCCCTCGTAGGTGATGTTCTCGTACTGCGCGCCGCCGGCCTCGGCACCGCTGCCGCGGCGCAGGGCGCGGTCGATGTTGTCATTCGGTACCGAGCTCTTCTTCGCCTTCTGGATGGCGTCATACAGCGTCGGGTTCCCCGCCGGGTCGGACCCGCCGGTGCGCGCGGCGACTTCGACGTTCTTGATCAGCTTGGCGAACAGCTTGCCGCGCTTGGCGTCCACCACCGCCTTCTTGTGCTTAGTGGTGGCCCACTTGGAGTGGCCGCTCATGTGTTGTCCTTCACGATGTCTACGAATAGCTCATGGATACGCCGGTCCGGGGTCAGCTCGGGGTGGAAGGCCGTGGCCAGCAGCTGGCCCTGCCGCACGGCGACGATCCTACCGGTACGCTGCTCGGTGCCCAGGATGGTGACGTTCTCGCCATTCTGCTCTACCCAGGGCGCCCGGATAAAGACCGCGTGCAGCGGGCCCGCTGATTCTCCGCCAGGCAGCCCGGCCAGCGTGATGTCGGTCTCGAAGGAGTCGACCTGCCGCCCGAACGCGTTGCGGCGCACGGTCATGTTGATGCCGCCGAACGTCTGCTGGCCGGCTACGCCGTCGGCGAGCCGGTCCGCCAGCATGATCATCCCGGCGCAGGACCCGAACGCGGGCAGCCCGGAGGCGATCAGCTTGCGCAGCGGCTCGAGCACGTCGAAGGCGACCGCCAGCCGCCACAGCGTGGTCGACTCACCGCCCGGGATGACCAGGCCGTCGAGGCGGTGGAGTTCCTCGGCGCGGCGGACCGGGACGGCGGCCGCGCCGGCGTCTTCGAGCGCGCGCAGATGCTCGGGCACATCCCCCTGCAGGGCGAGCACCCCGATGACCGGCACCGCGTTCATCCTTCCTCCGGGCAGCGTGACGCCGAGGCCGCGCAGCCTCAGAGCACGATGGGTTAACAACAGTAAAACGCCACGGCACCGGCCTATCTTCCCGGTGCGCGGCACCGGGGTAAGGGGGTGAAACCCCGGTTCCACCACGCTCTAGGGTGGTGAACGCGGGGTTTCACCACCCTGGACAGGGCAGGTGCGGCAGGGTGCTGCTGCCGGATCGGATTACCAGCCGCGGCCGGCGAAGTGCTGGTCGGGGGGAAGGGTGTCCAGGTTGATGCCCACCATGGCCTCGCCCAGGCCGCGGGAGACCTTGGCTACCACGTCCGGGTCGTCGTGGAAGGTGGTGGCCTTCACGATGGCGGCGGCGCGCTTGGCCGGGTCGCCGGACTTGAAGATGCCCGAGCCGACGAAGACGCCCTCGGCGCCGAGCTGCATCATCAGCGCGGCGTCGGCCGGGGTGGCGATGCCGCCCGCGGTGAACAGGACGACGGGCAGCCGGCCCGCCGCGGCCACCTCGGCGACCAGCTCGTAGGGGGCGCCGAGCTCCTTGGCCGCGGTGAACAGCTCCTCGGCGGGCAGCCCGCGCAGGCGGGCGATTTCCGACCTGATCGACCGCATGTGCCTGGTGGCCTCGACCACGTTGCCGGTACCGGCCTCGCCCTTGGAGCGGATCATGGCCGCGCCCTCGGCGATGCGCCGCAGCGCCTCGCCCAGGTTGGTGGCGCCGCACACGAACGGCACGGTGAACTTCCACTTGTCCACGTGATGGGCCTCGTCGGCGGGGGTGAGCACCTCGGACTCGTCGATGTAGTCGACCCCGATGGCCTGCAGGACCTGGGCCTCGGCGAAGTGCCCGATCCGGCACTTGGCCATGACCGGGATCGATACCGCCGCGATGATGCCGTCGATCATGTCGGGGTCGCTCATCCGGGCCACGCCGCCTTGCGCGCGGATGTCGGCGGGCACCCGTTCCAGGGCCATGACCGCCACGGCGCCGGCGTCCTCGGCGATCTTGGCCTGGTCGGACGTGACCACATCCATGATCACGCCGCCCTTGAGCATCTCCGCCATGCCGCGCTTCACCCGCGCGGTACCCGTAGCCGCTCCAATGGTGACATCAGCGTTGACAGTAGACACCCGGAACCTCGCTTGATCAATCGTGACTGCTTACCACCATCGTATGGGCAGCGGGCCAGGAGGTCGCGCGGGCCGGGTCTCAGGCCAGGGCGGCGCCGGCCTTGTCGGCGATCAGGGAGTCGTCCATCTCGAAGAACACCGGGGCGGGCGCCTTGCCGGACAGGTGCAGCACCCGGGCCAGCCGCCGGTTCCTGGCGTCCCTGGTCGCCGCGACCATGTCGTTGTAGAACTTTCGGGCCAGGAACACCTGGTGGGCGGTCTCCTCGACCTCGGCGAGCAGTTCGTCGGCGCCTTCCTTGCCGCTCAGCGAGGCCCGGAAGTCGGGCTGGCTGAAGGCGGCGCGCAGCGCCCGGGTCAGGTCGCTCTCGGCCAGGTCCCGCGGCCGGTCGCCGTCGCGGGTCCGCGTGCCGTGGACCGCGCTGGCCAGCAGCAGGCTGGTGGCCGGGTCGAGCAGCCCGGAGGTGGCCAGCACCAGCGCCGCCGAGCTGCGCCGCAGCAGGGTCGCGTCCAGCGCGACCCGGGCCATGTCCACCCGCGTGTGCAGCCGGTCGATCCGCCCGGCCCGCCAGGCGACGTACACGCCCGCCAGCAGCGCGGCCGCGACGATGATGACGATGTAGGTGATGATCATGACGGCCACTCCCGGACCCCTGGCGCCGGGTTGCCGGTGTCCTGGGCCACGGCCACCCCGGTCTGGCCGAGCATCACCATCTCATAGACGCGGAGCACGTCGCGGGCGACGACGGACCAGTCGTACTGGGCCACGGCGGCCAGCGCGGCGGTCGACAGGCTGGCGCAGCGGGCCGGGTCATCGAGCAGCCGCCCGGCCGCCCGGGCCAGGTCGGCAGAATCCCCGGTGGCGAACAGCTCCCCGGCCTGGCCGCCCTGCAGCACCTGCCGGAACGCCTCGATGTCACTGGCCACGATCGGCACCCCGGCGGCCATGGCCTCGGCGGTCACGATGCCGAACGACTCGCCGCCCGTGTTCGGCGAGCAGAACACGTCCACCGAGTGCAGCACGCGGACCTTGTCTTCCTCGCTGACCTGCCCCAGCATCACGACCCGGTCCCGCAGGTCGGCGGGCACCCGGTGCAGCACCTCCTCGGCGTCCGCGGCCCGGCCGGCCACCAGCAGCCGCAACCCGGGCCGCTGCGGGCCGAGGATCTCGAACGCCTTGAGCAGCACGTGCAGGCCCTTGCGCGGCTCGTCAAGCCGGCCCAGGAAGCCGATGGCGCCGCCGGGTCCCGGCCAGCCGGGCAGCGGCTCGGCCTTGCGGTAGCGGTGGGTGGCCACGCCGTTGGGGATGACCACGGCGTCGCCGCCGATGTGCTCGACCAGCGTGGTCCGGGCCGCCTCGGAGACCGCTATCCGGCCGTTGATCTTCTCCATCCCGGTCCGGACGACCGGGTAGGTAAGCAGCAGGATCCGCGAGCGCGGGATCGCGGTGTGCACGGTGGCCACGATCGGCCCGGTGGCCACCACCCAGCAGGCCAGCAGCGACAGGCTCGGGATCTCCGGTTCGTGCACGTGCAGCACGTCGAAGCCGCCCTCCCTGATCCAGCGCCGTACCCGGCTCACCGACAGGAAGCCGAACGACAGCCGGGCCACCGACCCGTTGTACGGCACGGGGACCGCCCGGCCGGCCCCCACCACGTAGGGCGGCAGCGGCGTATCGTCATCCGCCGGGGAGATCACCGAGACGTCGTGCCCCACGTCGATGAGCGCCTCGGCCAGGTCCCTGATGTGCTGCTGCACCCCGCCCGGGACATCCCAGGAGTACGGGCAGACGATCCCGATCTTCATAGCTCGCTGTCCCGGGGCGCGGGCACCTGGACCGGGCGGAGACGGGCGGGGTCAAGATCTGCGGTGAAGACCCGCTGCAGCATGTGCCAGTCCTGCGGGTGCTCGGCGATGACCTTCTCGAACACGCGGGCCAGCTGCTGGCTCATCTCGGCAACCTTCTCGGCGCGGGTGCCCGAGGCCGGTACCGGGATCTCGTCGTAGATGTGCGCGCCCCAGTCGTCGCCCTCGAACCAGGTGCCGACCGGCATCAGCGCAGCGCCGGTGTGCAGCGCCAGGGTGGCGGTGGCGGCGATCCGCGCCTGCTCCCCGAACATCTCGACCTCGACGCCGGTCTCCTTCAGGTCGCGGTCGCTGACCAGGCAGACCAGGCCGCCCGCGCGCAGCCGCTGGGCCAGGGCCCCGAACGGGCTCAGTCCGCCCGTCAGCGGCAGGACCTCCATGCCCAGGCTCTCCCGGAACCTGACGAACGCCTCGTAGACCGATTCCGGCCGCAGCCGCTCGGCGACGGTGGTGAATGCGCCGGCCCCGCGGGCGACGACCCAGGCGCCGGCCTGCTCGAAGTTGCCCATGTGCGGCAGCGCGATAACCACACCGCGGCCGGCCTTCAGGTTGGCGAACATGGCCGCCTCGCCCTCGGGATCGATGTGCATCCCGGAGACAATCCGCTCGACCGGGATGGCCGGCAGCCGGAACACCTCGAGCCAGTACCTGGCGTAGGAGCGCAGTGCCGCCCGGGACAAGGTGCGCAGTTCCTTGCCGTCCACCTCGCGGCTGCCCTGGGAATAGCTCAGCACCCGGCGCAGATTGGCCTCGAGCACCTGGACCTTCGGTCCCTGCCGCCGCCAGGCGATGTCGGCCACCTTGGTGAAGGCCCACCGCGCCCACGATTCGGGCAGACGGCAGATCAGCCTCCAGCCGAGCTGGTAGGCATACCCGGTCAGCCGCTCGCTGAGCCGGCGGCCGAAGCCCGCGGACCCGGCTCTCCCCGATGAACCCGTCACGCCAACCGTCCTAACCCGCCCGGATCCACGGGAACCTTGGCGGCCTGGTATACCGCGCGCACGCGCTGCCCGAGAGTGAAGGCGCTTCCCGCCGCGAGCGCCCAGAGCCCCACGTTCAGAATGTACGGCACGCCGAGCCCGGAAACACCGACGGCGACGAGCGAGATGACCATGCGCTCGGGCCGTTCGATCAGGCCCACGTCGCAGCGCAGCCCCAGGCCCTCGGCCCGCGCCTTGGTGTAGGACACCAGCAGGCCTATGACGAGGCAGAACAGCGACACCCCGGCCAGCAGCGGGTTGTGCCCGCCGAGCATGAACCAGATAATCAGGCCGGAGAAGATGGAGGCGTCGGCAATCCGGTCCATGGTCGAGTCGAGGAACGCGCCCCAGCGGCCCGTGGTCCCCTTCATCCGGGCCAGCACGCCGTCCAGCATGTCGAGGAACACGAAGATGGTGCAGGTGAAGGCGCCGGGGAACAGCTCGCCGATGGGAAACAGCCCGAGCGCCCCGCCGGCCACCCCGACCGTGCCGACGATGGTGATGGCGTTCGGCGTGACCGGCGTACGCGCGAGGAGGGCGCCGACCGGGGTGAACAGGCGCGTCATGGCGGGCCGCAGCACGTTCAGCATGGCCGTCCGATCCTACTTGGCCAACCGCGAACCGCCCTAATGGGCTGAGCTTGAGTTTCTGCGGCCCTGCTGAGTGTTACTGTCCGCGCTCACTGCGCTTCACTTTCTGGCAACCGGGCAGATTCTTGGCGTGGGGGTTGTGGTTACGGTGCTCCCGGGTTAAGGCTGGTCGTGCGCACCAGCAAATCGCAAGGAGGCGAAGGCAATTGGCAACTTCACCGAGTGGGTCGGGAGGAGCCGCGGGCAGGGCACCGGCGGCCGACCAGGTAAGGAACGTGGTGCTGGTCGGCCATTCCGGTTCCGGCAAGACCAGCCTGGTCGAGGCGCTGCTCGCCGTGACCGGGACCGTCCAGCGGCAGGGCAGCATCGAAGAGGGCACCACGGTCAGCGACTTCGATGAGGTCGAGATCAGGCAGCAGCGTTCGGTCAACCTGACGCTCGCGCCCGTCGTGCACAACGGCATCAAGGTCAACCTGCTCGACACGCCCGGTTACGCCGACTTCACGGGGGACCTCCGGGCCGGGCTGCGGGCGGCGGACTCGGCGCTGTTCGCCATCTCCGCCACCGACGGGATCGACGGCCTGACCAGGATGCTGTGGGAGGAGTGCGCCGCCGTGGGCATGCCGCGCGCGGTCGTCATCACCAAGATCGACCATCAGCGCGCTGAGTTCGAAGCCACCCTGGCCGCCTGCCGCGACGCTTTCGGGGATGCGGTCGCGCCCCTGTACCTGCCGGTCGGCGCACCGGTGGACGGGCTGATCGGGCTGCTGTCGCAGAAGCTGTTCAGCTACTCGGGCGGGAACCGGACCGAGGGCGCGCCCGCGGCCGAGGACGCCGACCGGATGGAGGAACTGCGCGGTGAGCTGATCGAGGGCATCATCCAGGAGAGCGAAGACGAGGGCCTGATGGACAGGTACCTGTCCGGGGAGGAAATCGACCCCAAGGTGCTCATCGAGGACCTGGAGAAGGCCGTCGCGCGCGGCAGCTTCCACCCGGTGCTGGCGGTCTCCTCGCCGCAGCGGATCGGCATGCTCGAGCTGCTCGAAGTGATGACCGAGGCCTTCCCCTCGCCCGCCGAGCACCCGCTGCCCGCGGTCACCACCCCGGACGGCAAGCCCGTCACCGGCCTGGCCTCCGATCCCAAGGGCCCGCTGCTGGCCGAGGTGATCAAGACGACCTCCGACCCGTACGTCGGCCGGATCAGCCTGGTCCGGGTGTTCTCCGGCACGCTGCGCCCGGACGCCTCGGTGCACGTGTCCGGGCACGGACGTTCGGCCCGCGGGCACGACGACCACGACAATGACGAGCGGATCGGCGCGCTGACCTCGCCGCTGGGCAAGCAGCAGCGGGCCGTCACCCAGTGCGCGGCCGGCGACATCTGCGCCGTGGCCAAGCTCAGCACGGCCGAGACCGGCGACACGCTGTCGGAGAAGGAGCACCCGCTGCTGATGGAGCCGTGGTCCATGCCCGAGCCGCTGCTCCCGGTGGCGATCGTGGCCAAGTCCAAGGCCGACGAGGACAAGCTGTCCCAGGGCTTGAGCCGGCTGGTCGCCGAGGACCCGACGCTGCGGCTGGAGATGAACCCGGAGACCCGGCAGCTGGTGCTGTGGACCATGGGCGAGGCGCACTCCGACATGCTGCTCGACCGGCTGGCCAACCGGCACGGCGTGGCGGTGGAGACGGTCGACCTGCGCGTGCCGCTGCGGGAGACGATCGCCGGCAAGGCGCAGGGCCTGGGCCGGAACGTCAAGCAGACCGGCGGTCACGGCGAGTACGGCATCTGCCACATCGAGGTCGAGCCGCTGGAGGACTCGGCCAGCTTCGAGTTCGTCGACAAGATCGTCGGCGGCGTGGTACCGCGGCAGTTCATCCCCTCGGTGGAGAAGGGCGTCCGCTGGCAGATGGAGCAGGGTGTCACGGCCGGCTACCCGATGACCGGTATCCGGGTCACCTTGTACGACGGCAAGGCGCACTCGGTCGACTCCTCTGACATGGCCTTCCAGAAGGCCGGGCGGCTGGCCCTCAAGGACGCCGTGGACAAGGCCCAGCCGATGCTGCTCGAGCCGGTCGACGAGGTAAGCGTGCTGGTATCCGACGACTACGTCGGCGCGGTGATGTCGGACCTGTCCTCGCGGCGCGGCCGGGTGCTCGGCACCGAGGCGGTCGGCGTGGGCCGGACCCTGGTCAAGGCGGAGATCCCGGAACTGGAGATCACCAGGTACGCCATCGACCTGCGGTCGATCTCACACGGCACGGGCTCGTTCACCCGGCAGTACCTGCGGCACGAGTCGCTGCCGTCCCACCTGGCCGCCAAGGTCGCCGCAGAGTCCAAGCCCGACTAAAGCTAGCGGCATTACGGTCAAGTATCGCGGGGCGCCGCCCCGCGATCGCGCGGCCTGCGGAGGGCCTCCGGCCTCCCAGCCGCGCGATACTACGGCGAGGTACCGCAGCGGGGCGCGAAGCGCACCGGGGGGTCCCGGGGGGTCGTCCCCCCGGGATAACCAGTTTTCGGCCAGCAGTTTCCTGGTGTCGGCCAGCAGCTGGGGCAGGACGCGGGTGCGGCCGACGACCGGCATGAAGTTGGTGTCGCCGCCCCACCTGGGCACCACGTGCTGGTGCAGGTGGGCGGCGATGCCAGCGCCGGCCACCGAGCCGAGGTTGATGCCGATGTTGAAGCCGTGCGGGCCTGAGGTCTGGCGGATGGCGCGGACGGCGCGCTTGGTGAACTCGGCGAATTCGGCGGTCTCGGGCCCGGTCAGGTCGGTGTAGTCGGCTACGTGCCGGTACGGGACGACCAGCAGGTGGCCGGGGTTGTACGGGTACAGGTTCAGCACGGCGTAGACCAGCGCGCCGCGGGCCACGATCAGGCCTTCCTCGTCGCTCAGCTTCGGCGCGCGGTCGAACGGGCAGCTGTCGGCCTCCCCCGGGCCCGACGGCCGGTTCTCCCCCTTGATGTAGACCATCCGGTGCGGCGTCCACAGCCGCCCGAACGAGTCGGGCACGCCAACGAAGGCCTCACTCTGCTCCAGGTTTGCAGGGGGCTCCAGGTTCGTAGGGGGCTCCGGGTTCGTATCGGGCACAGGCCTACACCTGGATGCGGTCGCGCACGGCGGTCACGATCTCCGCGACGGCCTCGTCGACCGGGACGCCGTTCTTCTGCGACCCGTCGCGGTAGCGGAACGACACGCCGCCCGCGGCCACGTCGTCGTCCCCGGCGATGAGCATGTACGGCACCTTCTGCCGCTGCGCGGTCCTGATCTTCTTCTGCATCCGGTCATCGCCGGCGTCGACCTCGACCCGGACGCCCTGCTCGCGCAGCTGGGCCGCCACCTTGGCCAGGTACGGCACGTGCGCGTCGGCGATCGGGATGCCGACCACCTGGACCGGCGCCAGCCAGGGCGGGAACGCCCCGGCGTAGTGCTCGACCAGGATGCCGAAGAACCGCTCGATCGAGCCGAACAGGGCCCGGTGGATCATGTACGGGCGCTGCCGCGAGCCGTCGGCGGCCTGGTACTCGATGCCGAACCGGTGCGGCTCCTGCAGGTCCACCTGCAGGGTGGACAGCTGCCAGCGGCGGCCGATCGCGTCCTTGACATGCACGTCGATCTTGGGCGCGTAGAAGGCGCCGTCGCCCTCGGCGACCACGTAGGGCAGCCCGGAGGCGTCCAGCGCGTGCTTCAGCGCCGCCTCGGCCAGGGCCCATTCCTCCAGCGCGCCGACGTACTTCTCCGGCCGGGTGGAAAGCTCCGCCTCGAACTCGGTGAGCCCGAAGTCGCGCAGCAGCCCGACCACGAAGGCCAGCAGCGAGGCCAGCTCGTCCTGCAGCTGCTCGGGGGCGCAGAAGATGTGGGAGTCATCCTGGGTGAAGCCGCGGGCCCGGGTCAGGCCGTGCACCACGCCCGACTTCTCGTAGCGGTACACGGTGCCGAACTCGAACAGCCGCAGCGGCAGCTCGCGGTAGGACCGCCCGCGCGAGGCGTAGATCAGGATGTGCATCGGGCAGTTCATCGGCTTGTTGTAGTAGGTGACCCCGTCCAGCTCCATGGGCGGGAACATGCCGTCCTTGTACCACTCCAGGTGCCCGGAGGTGATGAACAGGTCTTCCTTGGTCACGTGCGGGGTGTTGACGAACTCGTACCCGGCCTCCTCGTGGCGGCGCCGCGAGTAGTCCTCCATCACCCGGCGGATGATGCCGCCCTTGGGGTGGAACACCGGCAGGCCGCTGCCGATCTCGACCGGGAAGGAGAACAGGTCGAGCTCCGCGCCGAGCTTGCGGTGGTCGCGCTTCTCCGCCTCCTCGAGCATCCTGACGTAGGCGTCCTGCTTGTCCCGCGACTCCCAGGCGGTGCCGTAGATGCGCTGCAGCTGCGGGTTCTTCTCGCTGCCCCGCCAGTACGCCCCGCCGCTGCGCATCAGCTTGAAGGCCGGGATGGCCCTGGTGTCCGGCAGGTGCGGGCCGCGGCACAGGTCCTTCCAGCACAGCTCGCCGGTGACCGCGTCCAGGTTGTCGTAGATGGTCAGCACGTTCCCGCCGACCTCCACCGACTCCTCGGACTCGAAGCTGGCCGAGCCGGAGGCGTGGCCCTTGAGGCCGATCAGCTCCAGCTTGTACGGCTCGGCGGCGAGCTCGGCCGCGGCCTGCTCGTCGGCCACCACCCGCCGGGAGAACCGCTGGCCCTGCTTGACGATCTGGCGCATCTTGCCCTCGATGGCCTTGAGGTCCTCGGGGGTGAACGGCCGGTCGACGTCGAAGTCGTAGTAGAAGCCGTTCTCAACCGGCGGGCCGATGCCCAGCTTGGCCTGCGGGAACAGTTCCTGCACGGCCTGGGCCATGACGTGCGCGGTGGAGTGCCGCAGGATGTACCGGCCGTCGTCGCTGCCGATGGTGACCGGCTCGACCACGTCGCCGTCGGCCAGGCCGCAGGCCAGGTCGCGCAGCTCGCCGTTGACCCGGGCGGCGACCACGGTGCCGCCGGAGCGGCCCGCAGATTCGAGCGCCGCGCCCGCCGTCGTGCCAGCCTCGACCACATGCTCGCTTCCGGCGAGGGTGATGCGAAGCTGCTGGCTGGACACGGTGAACTCCTTCACGTCGAACAGAACTGGCTACCCGATGCTACCGGTGCCGAGGCGCTTTGGGGTCTGGCGGTGTCTTGGGGGCCTTGGGCGTTTCGGGGGTTTCAGGGACCAGGCCGGCCCGGCGCAGCGCGTCGGCCAGCGCGCCCTCGGGAGCACCACCGGACGCGCCGCCGCCGGGACCGCGCCCGGCGGAGCGGCCAGGGGTACCAGGGCCCGTTCGGCCCGATGGGCCTGAAGCCCGGGCCGGGCGGTCCTGCGCCCGCTCGCCGCCGCCGGCCGGGTGCGGTGCCTCGTCGTCCAGGCGGAGGGTCAGCGAGATCCGGCGCCGGGGCACGTCGACGGACAGCACCTTGACCCGCACCACGTCGCCGGACTTGACCACCGTGCGGGGGTCGGAGACGAAGTTCCGCGACATGGCGGACACGTGCACCAGGCCGTCTTGGTGCACGCCGACGTCGACGAACGCGCCGAACGCGGCGACGTTGGTGACCACGCCCTCGAGCACCAGGCCGGGCCGCAGGTCCGCCAGGGTCTCGACACCCTCGGCGAACGTGGCGGTGGCGAAGGCCGGCCGCGGGTCGCGGCCCGGCTTCTCCAGCTCGCGCAGGATGTCGGTGACGGTGGGCAGGCCGAACCTGTCGTCGGTAAACCGCTCGGGCTTGAGCGTGCGCAGCGTGGCGGTGCTGCCGATCAGCTGGCCCGCGGCGGTGCCGGTGGCGGCCAGGATCCTGCGGACCACCGGGTAGGCCTCGGGGTGCACGCCGGAGGCGTCGAGCGGGTCGTCGCCGCCGCGGATACGCAGGAAGCCGGCACACTGCTCGAAGGCCTTCGGGCCGAGCCTGGGTACGTGCATCAGCTGCTGGCGGGTCTTGAAGGGGCCCTCGGAATCGCGGCGGCCCACGATGGAGGCGGCCAGGCCTGAGGTGATGCCCGAGACCCGGGCCAGCAGCGGCTGCGAGGCGGTGTTCAGGTCGACGCCGACCGCGTTCACGCAGTCCTCGACCACGGCGTCCAGCGAGTGCGACAGCTTGCCCTCGGTGACGTCGTGCTGGTACTGGCCGACGCCGATGGACTTCGGGTCGATCTTGACCAGCTCGGCCAGCGGGTCCTGCAGCCGCCGGGCGATCGAGACCGCGCCGCGCAGCGAGACGTCGAGCTCGGGGAGTTCGGCGGAGGCGTAGGCGGAGGCCGAGTAGACGCTGGCGCCCGCCTCGGAGACGACCACCTTGGTCAGCTTGAGGTCCGGGTTCCGCTTGATCAGGTCGGCGGCCAGCCGGTCCGTCTCCCGGGAGGCCGTGCCGTTGCCGATGGCGATCAGCTCGGCGTGGTGCTGCCTGGCCAGACGGGCCAGCACGTCCAGGGACTGGTCCCAGCGCCGGTGCGGCTCGTGCGGGTAGATGGTCGCGGTCCCGGTGACCTTGCCGGTGGCGTCGGTGACCGCCACCTTGACGCCGGTCCGGAAGCCGGGGTCCAGGCCGATGGTGGCCCGCTCTCCCGCCGGGGCGGCCAGCAGCAGGTCACGCACGTTGGCGGCGAACACCCGGACCGCCTCGTCCTCGGCCGCCTGCCACAGCCGGATCCGCATGTCGACGCTCAGGTGGGTCAGGATGCGGGTCCGCCAGGCCCAGTGCACGGTAGCGCCCAGCCACGGGTCCGCCGGGCGGCCTGCCTCGGACAGGCCGAAGCGCTCGGCGATGCGGGCCTCGTTCTCGGCGTCGTCGGCGCCTGGCTCGAAGGTCAGGTCGAGGACCTCCTCCTTCTCGCCGCGGAACAGGGCCAGGATCCGGTGCGCGGGCAGCCGCGCGAACGGCTCGCTGAACTCGAAATAGTCCGAGAATTTGGCGCCCTTTTCCTCCTGGCCCGCGCGCACCTTGGAGGCCAGCGTGCCGCGGGCGGCCATGGCCTCGCGCAGCTCCCCGATCAGGTCGGCGTCCTCGGCGAACCGCTCGACCAGGATGGCCCGGGCGCCGTCCAGGGCGGCGGCGGCGTCCGGGACGCCGCGCCCCACGTCGACGAAGTTCGCGGCCTCGGCCTGGGGATCCCGGCCGGGATCGGCCAGCAGCAGGTCGGCCAGCGGCTCCAGGCCGGCCTCCCGGGCGATCTGCGCCTTGGTGCGCCGTTTCGGCTTGTAGGGCAGGTAGAGGTCCTCCAGCCGGGCCTTGGAGTCGGCCGCGCGGACCTGGGCCTCGAGCTCATCGGTCAGCTTGCCCTGGGCGCCGATCTCCGTCAGGATCGCGTCCCGGCGCTCGTCGAGCTCGCGCAGGTAGCGGAGCCGCTCTTCGAGCGTGCGCAGCTGCGCATCGTCCAGCGCGCCGGTGGCCTCCTTGCGGTACCTGGCGATGAACGGCACGGTCGCGCCGCCGTCGAGAAGCCCCACGGCCGCGCTGACCTGGCGTATGGCCACACCGAGTTCGGTGGCGATCCGCTGGTCCACTGACGGCCCGGGGCCGGAAGATTGAATCTGCGTCACCCGAGCATTGTGCCAGCGGCCGGGAAGCGGGGGTGAGCGTCACCGTCTCGGGCTAGGGTCGGCGGGCTCCAGGGGCGGGCGCCGGGCGGGCTTCAGGCGGGCCTCATGCGGCCGCTGATATCACCCGGGGCGGGCGAGGCGCGGGAGCCGCCCGCAGGTCACCATGTCGCCATGGGCAAACCGTCTTTTCGAGCCGGCCATGGCGGCTGGCCCGACGGGCCGGCCCGTCCAGCGTCGTGCCGTGGCGCCCGACAAGCGCCGTTCCCACTCATGGAGCCGCTATGCCGCTCGCAAGTTCCTACTCCTACCCGCTGCTCGGAGCATTCTGGACGGTCCTCGAGATCTTCCTCTGGGTGCTGTGGATCTGGGTCCTGATCTACGTTTTCATCGACATCTTCCGCAGCCACGACCTGTCGGGCTGGGCGAAGGCGCTGTGGTTCGTGTTCGTCCTGTTCATCCCGCTGATCGGGGTCCTGGTCTACCTGATCGCCCGCGGCGACAAGATGCACGAGCGGGCCGTGCAGCAAGCACAGCAGCAGGATCAGGAGGCCCGTCGCTACATCCAGCAGGCCGCGGGTTCGCCGAGCTCGGCCGACCAACTGGCCCAGCTGGCTGACCTGCGCGACCGGGGCGTTATCACGCCCGACGAGTTCGAGCAGGAGAAGGCCAAGATCCTGGCCGCCTGAGTGGCGGCGGGGCTAGCATGACCGAGAACCTCGTCGCGAGGGAGAGCTCCGCTACGGAACGGCATCTCCAGGGCGGCTGGCGCTCGGTCATATTCGCCCCGGTCGGCAGCGGCCAGCGCCGGCGTCGTGGCAGCGACGGCGCGCGCCTGGCCGCTGCCGCCGTCGCCCTGGCGTGCTGCCTGCTCGTCATCCGGTATGACTCCCGGATCGACCGGGCCATCACCCAGGTGATCCATCCGCCGCCATGGAGCATCACCTGGCTGGTGACGGTGGTGTACCAGGCGGGCTCGGTCGGCGTCGTGGCCGTCCTGGTGGTGCTGGCCCTGGTCGCACGCCGGTGGGAGATCGCGCGCGACATCGGGCTGAGCGCGGCCGGGACGGCGGCGGTGTGCGGGATCTTGATCGTCCTGCTCGGCAGCCGCGGCGGCCGGCCGGCCGGGATCGTGATCGACGACTTCGACCTGCGCTTCCCCGTCGTGCAGATCGCCGTGTTCATGGCGGTGGCCACGGCCTCGCTGCCGTATCTGGCCCGGGGCGTGCAGCGCCTCATCGAGATCTTCATCGCGCTGGTGGCCCTGGCCTCGGCCGTGGGAGGCCACGGGCTGCCGCTCAACGTCCTGGGGAGCCTGGTCATCGGCTGGGGAGTGACGGCGGCGGTCCGGCTCGTCTTCGGCTCACCGCTCGGCCTGCCCTCCGCCGATGACGTACGGCTGCTGCTCGAGGAGTTCGGCATCTACGCGGGCCACGTCCATCCGGCGCCACGGCAAGTCTGGGGGGTGGCCAAGTTCGAGGCCACCGAGGCGGTCCCGCCCGGCCGCCTGGGCATCGCGGTCTACGGGCGGGACGCGGCCGACGCCAGGCTGCTCACCAAGGCGGGCCGGTTCCTGCTCTACCGTGACTCCGGGCCGAGCCTCACCCTCACCCGGCTGCAGCAGGTCGAGCACGAGGCCTACCTCACCTTGCGGGCGGGCCGGGCGGGTGTCACCGTGCCCGAGATCGCCGAAGCCGGAACGGCCGGGCCGTCCCGTGACGCGCTGCTGGTTCAGCCGGCTGCCGCCCGGGATGGCACTGTCGGACGCGGATGCCGCCGAGATCAGCGACGTCATGCTCGACGACCTGTACCGCCAGTTGCTGATCCTGCGGCGGGCCCGCATCGCGCACGGCGCGATCAGCGGTGACGCGGTACTGGCCGACCCGGCGGCCCAGGCCGTGGCGCTGGCGGACTTCCGCAACGCCTCGGCGGGCGCCTCGCCGGATCAGCTCGACCGCGACCTGGCCGGCGCCCTGGCGGCCACCGCCGTGGCGGTCGGCACCGAACGAGCGGCCTATTCCGCGGCCCGGTGCCTGGAGCCGGAACTGCTGGGCGGGGCGCTGCGGCACCTGCAGAAGCCGGCCCTGGACCCCCTGATCGGCCGGAGCCTGCGGGGCAGGCGCGGACTGCTCCCGGAGGTCCGTCAGCGCGCCGCCCAGGCCGCCTCGATCGAGCTGCCGAAGCTGGTGGAGCCCCGCCGGGTGAGCTGGCCGACGCTGATCATGATCGTCGGCACGATGATCGGCGGCTGGGCCCTGATCGGCGTGCTCATCGACGTCTCCGCGTCCTTCGACACCGTGATCGGGGCCGAGTGGCTGTGGGTCATCATGGCGCTGGTCCTGGCCCAGCTGGCCTACGTGGCCAGCGGCCTGGAAGCCGTCGGGAGCGTGGCCGGGCCGCTCCCGTTCGGCCGGGCAGTGGCCGTCGAGTTCGCCAACGCGTTCAGCGCCCTGGCCGGCGGCACGGCGGCCGTGTTCGCCACCCGGGTGCGCTTCTTCCAGCGGCAGGGCTACGACGCCACGGTGGCGCTGAGCTCGGGCGCCATCATGGCCACGTCCAGCTGGATCGCGATCGCCGTGCTGTTCCTGGTCTCGCTGCCGTTCGCCTGGGGGAACATCCACTTCGAGGTAACCCCGGAGTCCGGCGGGGATTCGAAGCTGGTCTGGATCATCCTGGCCGTCGTGGTGGTGGTCGCCGTGGCGGCTGGCCTGCTCCTGGCCGTGCCCCGGCTGCGCCGGCGGGCCGGCGACAAGCTGCGCCCCAAGGTGCGCGACATCTGGGGCAATCTCAAGCAGGTGGGCAGCTCTCCGCACAAGCTCGTGGCGCTGGTGGGCGGCTCGTTCGCCCAGGAACTGCTGGTGGTCATGGCGCTGTCGGTGTCGCTGCGGGCGTTCGGCGACCATCTCAACCTGCCCACCTTGTACGTGGTCGTCTTCCTGGCCGGCATCATCGGGGGCATCTCGCCGTCACCGGGCGGCATGGGGGTGGTGGAGGCGGGCATGATCCTCGGCCTCACCGCGGCCGGGGTCTCGGAGGCCGACGCCACCGCCGCGGTCTTCATCCAGCGGCTGTTCACGTCGTACCTGCCACCCATCTGGGGCTGGATCACCCTGGTGTGGATGCGAAAGAGAGAGTACCTATGAACGCGGGAGGCGTCATGGACGAGCAGTCGCGCCCGGGTGAGGTCGGGCCGCCCGACCCGGTAGGGCCGTTCGCGTCCTCGTGGCGGCGCGCGCACCTGTCCGTCGACGAACGGGTCGCCCGGGGCCTGGCCGCGCGCAAGGAAACACCGCGGTCGAGTCACGGACGGTGGCAGCCCGCCTCCGATCGCCACGATCCGGTCACGCTGCTGGAAGAGCAGGCGGCGAGCCGGGTACCCCAAATGATCCCGATCCGCTACGGGCGGATGCTGGCCTCGCCGTTCACGTTCTACCGGGGCTCGGCGCTGATCATGGCGGCCGACCTGGCGGCCACCCCGGTGAGCGGGGTCACCGTGCAGCTGTGCGGTGACGCCCACCTGTCCAATTTCGGCCTGTTCGGCACGCCCGAGCGGCAGATGCTATTCGACATCAACGACTTCGACGAGACCCTCCCGGGACCGTGGGAGTGGGACGTGAAGCGGCTGGCGGCAAGCTTCGAGATCATGGGACGTGACCGCGGCTTCTCCCCGGACGACCGCCGCGCCGTGGTCATGGCCGGGGTCCGGGAATACCGGAGCCGGATGCGCCGGGCCGCCGGGATGGGGGGCCTGGACGCCTGGTACGAGCACTTCGAGGCCGGGATGCTGCTCAAGCTGGTTCGCAAGGAGGTCCGGGTCAGGCGGGTCGACCAGGCCGAGGCCGAGGCGCTGGAGAAGATGGTGGCCAAGGCGAGGACCCGCGACAGCACCCGGGTGTTCGCCAAGCGAGCGGACGAGATCGAAGGAGAGCTGCGCATCGTTGCCGACCCGCCGGTCATCATCCCGATCGAAGACCTGGTCCAGCCGGGTTCTGAATGGGAGAACCCCACACCGCTGATCAAGAAGCTGCTCAGCTCGTACCGGCGCACGCTCGGGCGCCATCATCACCCCCTGGAGGAGTACCGCTACGTCCACGCGGCCTACAAGATGGTGGGCGTGGGCAGCGTCGGAACCCGCTGCTATATCTTGCTGCTGCTCGGCCGCGACCATAACGACCCGCTGTTCCTGCAGGTCAAGGAGGCGCAAGCCTCCGTGCTCGAGCGCTTCCTGGGGGCGAGCACCTACCGGCATCACGGCGAGCGGGTGGTCGCGGGGCAGCGGCTGATGCAGGCGGCGACGGACATCTTCCTGGGCTGGCAGCGCATCAGGGGCATGGACGGCGTAACCCGCGATTACTACGTGCGCCAGTTCCAGGACTGGAAGGGCAGCGCGGATGTGGACACGCTCCTGGTGCCGGGAGCCACGCTGTACGCGCGGATCTGCGGAGCGACCCTGGCCCGGGCGCACGCCCGGTGGGGAGACCGGATCGCCATCGCCTCCTACCTGGGCAAGGGGGAGGCATTCGACCGGGCCATAGCGGCCTTCTCGGCGGCCTACGCGGACCAGAACGAGCGGGACTACGCCGCGTTCGCCGCGGCCGTCGAGTCGGGACGGCTGACCGCACAGACCGGGGTGTAGGCGCTTTCCCTAGGTTCCCTAAGGCGGAGGCCTGGTTCGTGACCATCAACGACAAGCCGACGGCGACGGGCAAGCCAAACCTGGCCGTCAGGATCGACCAGGAGAAGTCGCACCCGCTGGCCTGGAAAACGGTGGCCAAGCGCGCCGCGGTAGTCGCCGTCGCTGGCCTGGCCATCTACCTCGTATTCCCGGCGATCACCGAGGTGTTCGCGTCCTGGCCGCGTCTGTCCACCCTGAACCCGTGGTGGCTCACCGCGGCGATCGCCGCCGAGATCGCGCACTTCGCCTGCACGTTCGCGCTGCAGCGCCTGGCGTTGCGGACCAAGTCGTGGTTCCCGGTGATCACGTCCACGCTGGCCGGCAACGCGATCAGTCTCATCATGCCGGGAGGTGCGGCGGTCGGCGCCGCGACGCAGTTCCGGATGCTGGCGGTCAGCGGCATGGACACCAGCTCGACGGTGGGCGGGCTGGCGGCGTTCTCCCTGCTCGGCGTGGGCGGCCTGCTCGCTCTCCCGCTCTTCGCGCTGCCCGTCGTCCTGATCGGCGCGCCCGTCAACCGTGGGCTTGAGAACGCGGCGTTCCTCGGCGCGGCGGGATTCGTGGCCTTCGCCGCGTTCGGCGCGGTGGTGCTGGCCTACGACGCGCCGCTGCACTGGGCTGGCCGGACGGCGCAACGGCTCAGGAACATGGTGTTGCGGAAACGCCCCCCGCTGGAAGGGCTGGACGACACCCTGCTCGCCCAGCGCGACGAAATCCGGGCGGTACTCGGCAGGCAGTGGTGGCAGGCGCTGCTGCTGTCCGCCGGCCGCCTGGCGCTGGACTACCTGTGCCTGCTGTTCGCGCTGCGGGCCACCGGGAGCCACCCGCGCCCCTCGCTGGTCCTGGTGGCCTACGCGGTGGCCGGGATCGTCGGGATGATCCCGGCCACCCCCGGCGGCCTCGGGCTGGTGGAGGCCAGCCTGACCGGGCTCCTGGTGCTGGCTGAAGTGAACTCCAGCCAGGCCGTGCTGGCCACGCTCACCTATCGGATCGCCTCGTACTGGGTGCCGTTGCTCGCCGGGCCGGTCGCTTACGGCCTGTTCAAGATCCGGTACAGGAAACGTGCGGTTGCACCGGCGGAACCGGGCAGCTAGGCCCTTGCGTAGCGCTGGACGGTCACACCGTCCGAGCCGAGGTGGGTAAGGCCGGCGAGGGTGAGCCGGGTCATCGCCGCGCCGTCGAACAGGCGCTTGCCCGTGCCCAGGATCAGCGGGAAGACCATCAGCCGGTACTCGTCGACCAGGCCCAGGTCGGTCAGCCCGCGGACCAGCTGGCCGCTGCCCGCGACCAGGATGTCGCCGGTGTACTGCTCCTTGAGCTTGGCCACCTCATCCAGGCTGATGACCGTGGAGTTGTTCCAGGCGGGATCGGCCAGCGTGGCGGAGACCACGTACTTGGGCATGCCGTTCATCTTCTCGGCGAACCCGAACGGGTCGGTCATGCCCGGCCAGGCCCTGGCGAAGCCCTCGTAGGTGACCCGGCCCAGCAGCTGGGCGTCGGCCGCCACCAGCTCGTCCATCTTGAACTTGCGGCCCTCATCGCCCTGGTCGAAGGTGAACGACCAGCCGCCGTGCTCGTAGCCCTCGGCGCCGCCCGGGTCCTCGAAGACCCCGTCCAGCGAGACGAACTCGGTAACCACGATCGTGCCCATGCCGGAGCTCCCGTCAGTCGGTATGACCTGTCCAACCTAGACCGCTAGGTGCGGCGAAACTCATCGGCCGGCCTTCTCGCGGGCCCGGTAGGCAGCCACCGTGGCTCAGCCCGGCCAGGCCTAGCTCAGCCCGGCCAGGTCGAGGAGGTCGTCGAGGATGCGGCCGATGCCGGTCACGCCGATGGTCAGGTGCCCCTCACCCGGGAGCAGGTGGGCGTGCGCGCCGGGCAGGTGCGCGGCCAGCCACTGGCCGTGCGCGTACGGGACCATCCGGTCCTGGTCGCCCTGCCAGATGGCCACCGGGGCCCGAGAAGGCACCTCAGGCGAGCCGCTGCCGAACCAGAACCCCCAGTCCTGGACGAACGCCAGGTCATCGTCGCGCCAGCCCGCGATGCCGTTGCTCACCGCGGCCCGCGCGCCCGCGGCGATGTGATCGGCGAACTCCCCGGTGAGCACCGCGGCGTCCGCGGCCGAGATCAGGCCGCCCAGCGCCGCGGCCACCGCGCCGCCGGTCAGCGCGGCGAGCCCGGGCGCCTCGCCGTCGAGGAACTCGGTCAGCGCGGCCGGCCCGCGCACGGCGGCGCCGAACTCGGCCACGTTCTCCGGGCCCATGCCCGCCAGCCAGTCCAGGCCTGCTGCGCCGTAGGGTCCGACGCCGGAGATCGAGGCGGCCGCCAGGCACCGGCCCGGCAGCGCCGCGACGCAGGCCAGCGCGTGCGGGCCGCCGCCGGACCACCGGCCGTGACGAACCGGTCCAGGCCGAGCGCGTCGAGTACCGCCGCGGTGTCCGCGGCCGCGTCCACCACTCGCCGCCCGGGCCGGGGCGTCGAGAGCTCGTAGCCGGGCCGGGCGATCAAGATGACCCGCAGGTTGCGGGCCTGCGCCGATTGCACGGTGGGCGAGTAGAGCACGAGCCCGAGGGGCGTGCCCTCGTGCAGCACCAGGGGCATCCCGCCGGCCGGGCCGGCCTGCAGGATCTCGATATCGCGCCCGTCGGGCAGGGTGATGACGCGTCGCTGCGGGTCCATGAGCGCAGGGCTCCTCAGCTGGTAAGGGGACGGACGCGTTCGGGCGAGACCAGGACGGCGACGCGGCGTTCGGTGGCCATGACCTGGTCGTAGGTGGGCCAGTCGTCGTGCGTCCCGCCCGCGGCGGTGAAGATCTCCCGCAGCAGCAGCCGCAGCCGCTCGGCGTCCACCCCGGGCATGGGGTCGTCGGGGCCGGCCAGTTCGACCGGGCCTTCGGCCGAGGCCCACTGCCAGCCGGCCCGGACCACGACCGTGGCCCGCGGCCGGGCCCGCAGGTACCCGAGCCGGGCGGCATCACCCCGGCTGACCAAGCCGACCACCTGGGCTCCGGTGACCGGATGCGGCAGCACGCCCGCATTCACCACCGACGACTGGATCGTCCCGTCCGGCCGCAGCGCCGACACCACGCACAGGCCGTGATCGGCGGCCACCAGCCGGGCAAACTCCTCAAGTCTGCTCACCGCTGCAGCCTAACCCGAGGCCGCCGACTGACTAGCACTGATTGACGAGCAGGACCGGCAGGTAATGGGGCACAGGCCAGGGGCAAGATTGTTGACAATTTTGTTAGATATTTCTAGGATCGGGCCCGTGCGAGCGCAGACGGGCGCAGCGCGGGCGATAGCAGGCGAGCCGGGGCGGCGCCTGGCCGCCGGGAAGCTGCGGCAGGCCATCCTGGCCGGCGAGATGGCGCCCGGGCACCGGCTGGTCGAAGAGGAGCTGGCCGGAATGCTCGGGGTGACCCGGGCCAGCCTGCGGGCGGCGCTGTTCGACCTGACCGCGGAGGGACTGGTCGAACGGATACCGAATCGCGGCGCGCGGGTGCGCGCGATCACGCTGGACGAAGCGATCGCCATCACCGAGTGCCGGATGGCGCTGGAGGGCCTGTGCGCGGCCAAGGCCGCCGAGCGGGTGACCGAGGCCCAGGCCGCCCAGCTGCGCCAGCTCGGCGAGGACATGGAGCTCAGCGTGGCCGACGGCGAGCCGCTGAAGTACTCGGCACTCAACCATGAGCTGCACATGCTGATCAGGCAGATCTCCGGGCAGGCGGTCGCGGCCGACCTGCTGGAGCGGCTGAACCGGCAGCTGGTCCGGCACCAGTTCCGGCTGTCGCTGCGGCCGGGCCGCCCGCAGGCGTCGCTGCCCGAGCATCTGGCCATGATCTCCGCGATCGCCGGCCGACGCCCGGCCGAGGCCGAGCAGGCCACCCGGCACCACCTGCGCAGCGTCATCACCGCCCTGAACGCCACCAGGGATGAGGACCGATGACCGGACTCAGGCCTATGTTCGAGTGTTCTAGCAGGTAACGGAGGGACCGAGCTGATGCGTAACGTCATCGTCACCGGCGTCGCCCGGGCCGATCTGGCCGTGGTCGACCAGCTCGCCGAGCTCGGCGTGGCCACCGTGCACGAGGCGGCCGGCCGGGACGGGTACCTGGGGCCAGGCCTGCGCCCCATCCAGGACGGCATCCGGGTCGGCGGGACGGTGGTCACCGCGCTGTGCTGGCCGGGTGACAACCTCATGATTCACGCCGCGGTAGAGCAGTGCCAGGCCGGGGACCTGCTGGTGGTGACCACCACCTCGCCCTGCAGCGACGGGCTGTTCGGTGAGCTGCTGGCCACCTCGCTGGCCTCGCGCGGGGTCCGCGGCCTGGTCATCGAGACGGGCGTGCGGGACGTGGCGGACCTGCGGGCCATGGGCTTCGCGGTCTGGTCGGCGGCGGTCAGCGCGCAGGGCACGGTCAAGGAGACGCCGGGCGCGGTCAACGTGCCGGTGTCCGTGGGCGGCCAGGTCATCCGGCCCGGAGACGCGATCGTCGCCGACGACGACGGCGCGGTGTGCGTGCCGCGCGCCCAGGCGAGCCAGGTGCTGGCCGCCGCGCGGGCCCGGGTGGCGAAGGAGGAGCAGACACGCAAGGCGCTGGCCGACGGCCAGCTCGGCCTGGACCTGTACGGCCTGCGCGCCAAGCTCGCCGCGCGGGGCGTCGACCACATCAGCGCCGAGGAGTACACGGCCCGCTGGAATGACATGGATGTGACACCGTAGTGGCTCTTTTGGTGACGATGTCAGATCCATGCGCATACCCGGCGATCGCGGGTGCGGCCAGAGGTAAAGGAGCGCCTGATGGGACCGGATGACGGGGTCCTGATGGGACCGGGTGACGGAGTGCGGTGCATGCTGATGCGCGGTGGCACGTCGAAGGGCGCCTACTTCCTGGCCCAGGACCTGCCCGCCGACCCAGCAGAACGCGACGACCTGCTGCTGCGCATCATGGGCAGCCCCGATCCCCGGCAGATAGACGGCATCGGCGGGGCCCATCCGCTGACCTCCAAGGTCGCGGTGATCTCCCCCACGTCCCGCCCTGACGCCGACGTCGACTACCTGTTCCTGCAGGTCGGCGTGGACCAGGCCACCGTTTCCGACAAGCAGAACTGCGGAAACCTGCTGGCCGGGGTCGGCCCGTTCGCGATCGAGCGGGGCCTGGCCGGCGAGCCGCCGGTCCGCATCCACATGGTCAACTCGAGCAGCGTGGCCACCGCGACCTTCCCGGCGGCGGGCGGCGTGGTCGAGTACGCGGGTGAGGCCGCGATCGCCGGCGTTCCGGGTACGGCCGCGGCCGTCGTGCTCGACTTCGCCGAGACCGAGGGGTCGGCGACCGGAACCCTGCTGCCCACCGGCCACGTCACCGACGTCATCGACGGCCTCCGGGTCACGTGCGTGGACAACGGCATGCCGGTCGTGGTGGTGCCCGCCCGGGACCTGGGCTGCACCGGGTATGAGACCGTGGCCGAGCTTGAATCACATCCCGGCCTGAACGCCAGGGTGCGGGAGCTGCGGCTGGCGGCCGGGGAACTCATGGGGCTGGGCGACGTGTCCGCCGCCAGTGTCCCGAAGGTCTCGTTGGTGGCCGCGCCGGCCGACGGCGGCACGATCTGCACCCGCACCTTCATCCCGGTCCGGGTACACGAGTCGATCGGGGTACTCGGCGCGGTCAGCGTCGCGACCGCGCTGCTGCTCGACGGGGCGGCCGGCCGCGACCTGGCCGCCATCACGCCCGGGCAGGCCAGGTTCGACATCGAGCATCCCAGCGGGCACCTCCAGGTCGAGGCCGAAGTGGACACCGCCCGCACGCCGCCCGCGGTGATCCGCTCCGGAGTGGTCCGTACCGCGCGCAAGCTCTTTGACGGCACCGTCTTCCCCCGGAGGTATTCGTGACAAGCCTGCAGCAGCACACCCCGGCGGCGACGCGGCCGCCGCTGCACGACGTCGCCCACCTGGGACACATCGAGCTGCTGACGCCCAAGATGCACCAGAGCCTGTGGTTCTTCGTGGACGTGCTCGGCCTGACCGAGAACGGCCGCGAGGGTAACTCGGTCTACCTGCGCACCTGGGATGACTACGAGCACCACACGGTCAAGCTGACCGCGCACGACACGTCGGGCATCCGCCGGGTCGGGCTGCGGGCCGCCAGCCAGGCCGCGCTCGAGGCCCGGGTCAAGGCCGTCGAGGATGCCGGGCTGGGCATCGGCTGGAAGGACGGCGACCCCGGCATCGGGCCGACCTACGTGTTCCGCGACCCTGACGGGCACGAACTCGAGCTGTACTGGGAATCCGAGTGGTACACGCCGCCGGCCGGGCTGAGGCCGTCACTGAAGAACCAGGCCCAGGCCTACCCGGGCCGCGGCGTCTGCGTGCGGCGGCTGGACCACGTGAACTACCTGGCCCAGGACGTCCCGCCCAACGGGGAATTCGTCCGTGACGTGCTCGGCGGGCGGGTCACCGAGCAGATCAGGCTGGACGACGGCACGATTTCCGCGCAGTGGCTGCACTTCACCAACAAGGGCTACGACCTGGTGTACACCCGAGACTGGACCGGCAGCAGCGGGCGGCTGCATCACGTCGCGTTCTCGCCTGACACCCGCGAGGACATCCTGCGCGCCGCTGACATCTGCCTGGACCACGGCGTGTTCATCGAGACCGGGCCGCATAAGCACGCGATCCAGCAGACGTTCTTCCTGTACGTCTACGAGCCGGGCGGCAACAGGATCGAGCTGGCCAACCCGGCCGCCCGGCTGGTGCTGGCGCCGGACTGGCGCACCATCACCTGGACGGAGGCCGAACGCGCCAAGGGCCAGGCCTGGGGCCTGAAGACCATCGAGTCCTTCCACACGCACGGCACGCCACCGGTGCCCTGACCGGGCCGGGATGGCACGCACCCCGGCCCGTTCGGCAGAAAAAGGGTTTAAACGGGGCGGGGCGGCCTAGCTTGCGGGCGGCTTGATCAGGGAGAACACCGCGCCGTCGTTGTCGGCGACGACGCCGATCCGGCCGTACGGGGTGTCCGTGACGGGCTGGATCTCGCGGCCGCCGAGCTCGGCGACCTTGGCCACCGCGGCGTCGGTGTCGGTGACCATGAAGTAGCACGACCAGACGGCGGGGTGACCGGCGGGGGTCCCCTCCGGGTACTCACCGATCCCGCCGACCTCGTGGCCGTCGAGCATGAGCATGGCGTACTTGAAGCCGTCGCCGCTCATGTCCTGGTAGTCGTAGCCGAACACCGCCCGGTAGAAAGCCTCGCTGCCGCCGAAGTCGCGGCTGAGGTGCTCGTTCCAGGTCAGGGTGCCCGGCTCGTTGGCCACGCCGATGCCCGTGGTGTTGCCGCCCTGCCAGATCCCGAACGCGGCGCCCGCGGTGTCCAGGGCCACCGCCATCCGGCCCTCGCTCGTGACGTCCATCGGCTCGGCCAGCACCTGGCCGCCCGCGCCCTTGATTTTGGCCGCGGTCGCGTCGGCGTCGTCGGTGGCCAGGTAGGTCAGCCAGGCCGACGGCGCCTCGGCGGGACCCATCTTCGGGCTGATGCCCGCCACGATCCGGCCGTCTTGATGGGCGATGGAGTAGCCGCCCACCTCCGGGCCGCCGACCTGGATGTCCCAGCCGAACAGTGCCTCGTAGAACGCGATCGCCTTCGGTACGTCGTCGACGCTGACGTCGACCCAGCAGGGCGTACCAGCAGGCCACCGCGTATCGCGCGTTACCACTCGAGTTACCTCCCCAGGGTTGAGTCCTCGCCGCCGACGCTAACACAGGGCACTGTCATCGGCGCCTCTTACACTGTGCATTCATGTACGCCAAGACGAACCCGGGCTCCGGACGGCTGGCGCCGCGGCAGAAGCGGATTCTGCTGATCGTCGGCGTGGCGCTCCTCGCGGTCCTGGGCGGGGCGGGTGCCTGGGGGGCATTGGCGTCCGACACCTACTCCAGCTCGGGCCACGGCTGCGTCAGCGTGACCGTGCCCAGTTCCACCGGCGGGGCGACCTTGCACTACTGCGGGGCGCAGGCCCGGTCGTTCTGCCAGTCGGCGTTCCGGTCGCAGGACCAGCTCTCGCTGCGGGCCCGCCCGCAGTGCGTGCTGGCCGGGCTGGGGCCCCAAGGTCCGGCGAGCCCGGAGGCGAGCGCCAGCCCCTGATCCGCGGTTCAGAGGTCGACGATGATCGTGACGGGGCCGTCGTTGACCAGGGATACCTTCATGTGGGCGCCGAACACGCCGGTTTCGACCCGGGCGCCCAGCTCACGCAGGGCCTGCACCACGGCACCGACCAGCGGCTCGGCGACCGGGCCGGGCGCGGCGGCCGACCAGGACGGGCGGCGGCCCTTGGCCAGGTCCGCGTAGAGGGTGAACTGGCTGATTACCAGCAGCGGCGCGGCCACGTCGGAGCAGGACTTCTCGCCGTCGAGGATCCGCAGGCCCCAGAGCTTGGTGGCGAGCTTGCGCGCCATCTCGGCCGTGTCATCGTGGGTGACGCCGACCAATACCAGCAGGCCCGGCTCGTCGATCTCGCTGACCACCTGGCCGCCGGTCGCCACGCTGGCCCGGCTCACCCGCTGCACCACTGCCCGCATAGCAGGGCAGGGTACCCGGCGCGGCCCGGTGCGGGACAGGGCAGGCGGGACAGGGCAGACTGCGTGCATGACGATCCACAATGACGTGAATCCTGTCGTCGCCGAGGTCGTGCGGTCGGGCTTTACCGAGTCGCGGCACCGGGGCGCGGTGGCCGGGCTGGCTGCCGACGGCCGCCAGGTCATCAGCGTCGGGCACACCGACGTGCCGTTCCTGCCCCGGTCGGCGAACAAGCCGCTGCAGGCGGTGGCGATGCTCCGCCGCGGCCTGGGCCTGGACTCCGAGCTGCTGGCGCTGGCCGCGGCCAGCCATTCCGGCGAGGACTTCCATGTCGACGGGGTACGGAAGATCCTGTCCGGAGCCGGGCTGAGCGAGGACGACCTGCGCTGCCCGGCCTCCTGGCCGCTGGACGCCGGCACCGCGCACCGGCTGATCGCCCGGGGCGAGGGCATGGCGCGGATCCGCATGAACTGCTCGGGCAAGCACGCCGCGATGCTCGCCACCTGCGCGGCGAACGGCTGGCCTACGGGCAGCTACCTGGCGCCCGATCATCCGCTGCAGCAGGCGATCCGGCGCACGATTGAGGACCTGGCCGGGCAGCCTGCAGCGGCCACCGGCGTGGACGGCTGCGGCGCTCCGCTGTTCGCACTCACCCTGGCCGGGCTGGCCCGGGCCTTCCGGGTCCTGGCGCTGCCCGCGCCGGGCACGCCGGAGCGGCGGGTGGCCGACGCTATGCGCGCGTACCCGGAATGGACCAGCGGCACCCACCGGGACGAGCGCCGGCTGATGGCAGCGGTGCCGGGCCTGCTGGTCAAGAGCGGCGCCGAGGGCGTGGACGCGTTCGCGCTGGCGGACGGTCACGGAGTGCGGTCCGGCGCGGTCAAGATCGACGACGGCGGGCAGCGGGCCCGGACTCCGGTCACGGTGGCCACGCTGCGCCAGCTCGGCGCGGTCGTCCCTGACGAGCTGGCCACGGTCCCGGTCACCGGCGGCGACGCCGTGGTCGGGGAGGTCCGCGCCGTAGGATGGCGCGGGTGAGCAAGAAGACCCGGCCGCGCCGTCGGCCAGCACCAGCCAGCGCCGCCGGGCGCGAGGACCCCGGCACGCTCGTCGAGCGGATGGTCGCCAGCCTCTGGACGGCGATCGGCGCGGGCGATCTGCTGCGCGCCGAGCTCGAGGCCGCCACCTGCATGGCCCTGCCGCGGGTGGGACGGCTGGAGCCCGATGACGCGCAGGCCTTCATTTCCAAGGTGCTGGTGGACGAGGCCGTCCGCAACCCGTCGGCCGAAGGTGCCGCCATGCTGCGGCTGCTGATGAGCCTGGGCTCGCCGGCCACCAAGAGGTCGGCCAGCCAGGCACTGGCCCGGCTGACCGACAGCGGAATCTACCCGCCCGACTGGGTGACGGGAGCCGGGAAGGCGGTCCCGGCCCGGGCCTGGCGCCGGTACGACGTGTTCGGCGACGACGAGGCCATCGCGGTGACGTTCCGCTACGGCGAAGCCGAGCACGGCGTCGTGGGACAGGTGGACCTGACCGGCATTCCCGTCGTCATCGGGGTCGGCGTGGCGGCCGACGCAGCCAGCCTGATCGAGGCCATCGGCCGCGACGACGAGCCGTTCGACCGGACCGAGGAGATCGGCCTGGCCGAGGCCCGCCGCCGTCTGGAGGTGCCGCTGGCCCGGTGCGACGAGGACCCGGATCCGGGCCTGTCCGCGGACACGCTGGCGTACCTGCCCGTAGCGCGGTCCCGGGTCCGGCGGCTGCCGGCCGATGAGACGGTGGCGATCGGCGTCTTCACCGCGGCCGACCGCGCGGCGGCGGTGGACGACTTCCTGAACAGCCCGCTGGCCGCCGAGGCGCTGGCCGCCGACGAGGAGGCCACACGGTTCTGGGCGCAGGCGCTCACCGGCTACAGCAGCAGGATCCCCGGCGAGCAGCCGGCCCAGATCGGCCCGCGCAAGCTCGCGCACCTGCTGCTGGGCCACGTGCCGAACACCTTCACCCTTTCCGGCGCGCAGCGCCGGCACCTGGAGCCGGCGGTGACCGCGTGGACCGCATGGTCGGCCGGGCAACGCGGCCTGGACGAAGCGGCCACCGCGCGGCTGGCCGACAGCCTGCCCGAGGTGTTCGGCCGCTTCGGGCGGGCCTACGACGACCCGGACGCGATCACGGCCCGCAGCTACCTGGCCGACCTGGCGGTCGGCGACGCCGACGTGTCCGAGCTGGCCGGGTACGTGGCCCGCCGCATGTTCGCCGTGCCGCTGCCGAGCCCGGCCCAGGACGGCCCCGGTCCGGTGGACCTCGGCGACCCGGCCACCCGCCGGGCGCTGGCCGAGGCCGAGTTCGCCGAGTGCACGCCGCACGCCGGGACGACCCGCGAGGACTTCATGGCCGCCGTGCACCGCGTCATCGCCGAGCTGTGGGACGACGATCCGCCGGAGACCTTCGCCGCGGCCCGGCGGATGTTCGCCTCCGGGGCCGACCGGCACGAGATCATCCACACGCTGGCCGAGAGGCCCGCCGCCGCAGGCGGCCGAGCAAGCACCGCCGCCGCAGGCGGCCAGGCGAGCACCGCCGGCCAAGCGGAGGTGGACTCATCGGCCGGCCGATGAGTCCGGCCGCGCTCCGCCGTTCTACTCACATCAGGAGTGCTACGGGGAGAGGAAGGCAACGCGATGAGTTACGCGGACGTGAACGGCGTGTCCCTGTACTACGAGGAGCACGGCTCGGGCCAGCCGCTGATCCTGCTGCACGGCGGCCTGGGCTCGGGCGACATGTACGCGGCGATCCTGCCGCAGCTGACCAAGGGCCGCCGGGTGATCACGGCCGACATGCAGGCCCATGGGCACACTGCCGACGTGGACCGCCCGCTGCGGTACGAGACGATGGGCGATGACGTGGCCGGGCTCATCGAGCATCTCGGCCTGGCACAGGCCGACGTGATGGGCTACTCGCTCGGCGCGGCGACCGCCCTGCGCCTGGCCATCCAGCACCCGTCGCTGGTCCGGCGCCTGGTGCTCACGTCCTTCCCGTGCCGGAGAGACGGCTGGTTTCCCGAGAGCCTGGCCGGGATGGACCAGATGGGGTCACAGCTGGCCCCGATGCTGATGCAGTCTCCGCTGTACGACATCTACTCCCAGGTCGCGCCTCGGGTAGAGGACTTCCCCGTGCTGCTGGACAAGACCGGTGAACTGCTGCGGCGGGACTATGACTGGTCGGCGGCGGTCTCGAAGATCACCGCGCCGGTCATGCTGGTATACGGCGACGCCGACGCGGTGCGCCCCGCGCACATCATCGAGTTCTACGGGCTGCTCGGCGGCGGCCTGCGCGACGCGAACTGGGACGGCTCGGCGCGTCCGGTGGCCCGGCTGGCCATCCTGCCGGGCCGGACGCACTATGACATCTTCGCCTCGGCGGACCTGCCCGCCGCGGTCATCCCGTTCCTCGACGAGCCCTCGCTGGAGCCGCCCGCGCCGTTCGGCCAGTAGCCGTCAGTCAGGGCCGGCGACCGAGGCGGACGCGGCCAGCATGTGCCGCTGGTCGATGGTGGCGCACAGGTCCGTCAGCTGCCGGGCGGCTCGCAGCCGGGCTTGTCGCGCCTGGGGCCCGGCCAGCTCGAACGCATGCCGGTAGGCCAGCGCCCAGTGCCTGACGCTCGCGGCGGCGGCGTAGGCAGGCGCTCCGTCGGGCAGCGGCGGCGGCTGCCCGTCGGTGCCGATGGTGACGCCGTACCGGGACGCGGTGTGGGCTTCGGCGTCCAGCCCGGCCTGGATGGCGGCCAGCTCGGCGGCCAGGCCGTCGACGATGCCCGCAGCCTGGCCCATCATCACGGCCACGGCATCGACCGTGGCCAGGTCACACCCGCCGATGGCCTCGAGGACCTGGGTCAGTGCCGCGCCGAATTCCTCGCTGCCGCCATCGGCGGCCGCAGGCCCGTCCGGCATCCCGCTCATCACCCGTCCCCACCACGGCTTAGGGCCGGTTCCTGAGCCCGCCCCTCACCCAGGACTACGGGCGCGAGCCCGGACCGGTTCGACGCGCGCCCGGCCTAGCCGGCCAGCACGGCGCAGAGCCTGGCCAGGGCCGTGGTGTAGGCGTGCTCGGGCGGGCGGCCGTAGCCGATCACCAGGCCCGCCCGCTCGGTGCCCGGGGCGGGGAACAGGCCGGCCGCCCGGTAGCTTTCCAGTCCCTGCACGGCCAGTCCGTGCTCGGCGGCCCGGGCGACCAGCCGGCGTTCGGTGCCGGTTCCGGGCACCGCGAGCACGGCGTGCAGGCCGGCCGCGATCCCGGTGACCTGCAGGCCCTGACAAAAAGGCAGGGCTGGCGGCGGAATTCAGCGCGCAGGAGGTCGGCGCGCTGCTCAGCCTCATCGTGGCCATCAACGCGTGGAACGCCATCGGCGTCAGCACCCGAGCCTGGGAACCAGGCTCCTACCAGCCCTAACGCCGCTCGGTGTCCTTGACCGTCGTTCGTCGCGTGCCGCGGATCCCCCTCCTCCCGCCTCGCTCAGCTGGTGAGCGGGGCGGGATGGGGCTGCCACTGGGGCTGCTGGTGATCAGGAAGCTCGGTCCGGCCGCCGGCCCACAGCAGCGACGTCCAGGGGTCGGTGTCGGCCAGTTCGGACGGTACCCGCGGGAAGAGCCGAGCCAGGACACGCCGGCACACGTCGAGCGGCGGGTCAAGGCTGAGCCCGAAGCCCTGCGCGATGTCGTTGCCGTGCAGCAACGCCTCGTTGCAGCCCAGCGCGGCGAAACCCTCCGGATCGGCGATGCCGGCCGGATGAAAGGCGCGGACGTGCGCAGGCGAGGTGCGCACCATCGAGGCCAGCACGCGCCCGCCGGTGACCGCGAACTCCAGGACCTCGGCCGGGGAGGCGTCCTTCTCCGCCGTCGCGATGGCCCGTACGTACCGCGTGGTGGGCTGGACGGCGAGCTGCCAGGCGTAGGACAGCAGGCAGTCGCCGATGTGCTCGGCGGTATGCCAGCAGTCCCATTCCAGGGTGCCCGCCCGCACGGACCAGTCCCGGTCGGTCAACGGCAGCAGGCCGCTCATCACACACGAGATCGCAGCATCGAGATCACTGGCGGTTACTGTCATGATGCCTTGAGCCTACGAGCATCTACCCCGGAACAGGAGCGCTTCGCCACTAGTGACGCCGATTAGGGTGTTCTGGTCAGGACTGTCCGGTCCCCGCTGGTTAGCTGGCTTGGCCGGGGCGGAAATGGGCCGACGTGCTGGAGATCGACCAGCGGCGCAAGGAGATGATCTGGCGCGTCCTGAGCCGCTACGCCGAGTTCGCGGGGATCACGCTGGCCCTGTCCCCCGCCGCCGCCTACGCCATCCTCGATGGCCTGTTCCAGCACGCCCTGCTGCACCAGCTGGCCGGGGACGAAGAGGCGGCTGAGGTGCTCCGGGCCAACGTGGTCCGGGTCCTGGACACGCTGGAAAGCCACGGGTAAGGGTTTTGCTGCCGCCAGACGACTTAGCTGCGTGAAACTTTCCGGTCTCGCGGTGATTCCGGCAACCTTCGACTACCTTTGCGGCCAGAACCAGTGCTGCCGTGAAACCGGCGCAACGGGGATGCTGGCTGATGCTCGCGCGGAGGTGGGGCGGTGAGTGCGGACAGGATCTCACCGCACGACGCCGAGGAACTGGCCGGGTGCTTCAGCAGGTACGCCAGCCACCTGTTCGGGTACGCCTGCGTGCTGGCCCGCGGGGACCAGGCCCTGGCCGAGGATCTCGTCCAGGCGGCCTTCGAAGCGGCCGGCCGGGCCTGGCAGGTGCTGCGCGGCCTGGCCGAGGAGCAGCGGGGCAGCTGGCTGCGCCGGACGCTGGCCAACATCGCGGCCAGCAGCTTCCGCCGTGAGGCGGCGCTTCGAGACCGGCTGCCGCGGATCGAGGTCCGCTACCGCAGGACTCCGGTCGATCCGATGGAGCAGGCGTTCTCGTCTATCGTGCTGGACCGGTGCTGGCGGATCATCCGGAGCCTGCCCGACCGGCAGCATGCCGTCGCGCTGCCGCGCTGGCAGCTGGACATGAAGGAAGTCGAGATCGCCGCGGTGCTCGGCATGGCGGAAAAGACGGTCAGCGCGCACCTGCACCGGGTCCGGCGTAAGCTGATCGCGCAGCTCGGTCCTGACCACCCGTTCACCCGGGACGACCCAGAAGGAGCATCGTCGTGAGGGGCGGCGGCGAGACCAGCAACCCGCACGATGATGCGCTGCTGTCCCGCCTGTACCAGGAAGTCTCCGAGCGGCAGGAGCCGCGTTACGCGGCCGGATACGACATGGCGGCCGGGCTGGACCGGTACCAGTCCTGGCTGCATGAGCACAGCCAGGGGGCCGTGCTGGACCCCATCGAGCCTGACACCAGTGGGCCTGACACCAGTGGGCCCGACGCCTTCCTGACCTCGGGCACGGCCCGCACCGAGTGGAGCGCCGACCTGGCGGTCATCGAGCTGTACTCCACGAACTACCGGTCCCTGGTCCGGCTGGCCGCGATGCTGGTCAGGGACACCCAGACCGCCGAGGAGGTGGTCCAGGACGCGTTCGTCTCGATGCACGAAGGCTGGCACCGGCTGAAGGACACGGAGAAGGCGCTGGCCTACATGAGGCAGGCCGTGGTGAACAAGTCGCGCTCGGTCCTGCGGCACCGGATGGTGGTCGACAAGAACCTGCAGAAGGCACCGCCTGACATGCCGTCCGCCGAGCACGGCGCCTTCGTCCTGCTCGAGCGGGACGCGGTGGTGGCGGCGCTGCGTGATCTGCCCGAGCGGCAGCGCGAGGCGATCGTGCTCCGGTACTACGCCGACCTGTCCGAGGCCGAGATAGCCGCCACGATGAAGATCAGCCGCGGCGCGGTGAAAAGCCACACGGCGCGCGGCATGGCGGCCCTCCGCGCGTCCCTGGAGCAGGAGTTACCGTGGCCGCCGACCGAGCCTTCGAGGACACCACCGCGCAGTGGTACGTCTTCGCCGACTTCCTGCGCCTGGCGCTGCACGCGGCGGTGGATCAGATCGAGCCCCAGGACGGCCTGGAGCCGATCCGCGCCAGAATCCCGGCCGATCAGGCCTTACACTCGGGCCTTACTCGGGCCTTACTCGGGCCTTACTCGGGCCTTACGTCGGGCGCCGGAAGCGTTATTCGTGGCCCAGGACGTCCGTGCCGCCGGCCTCGGCGCCCAGGACGTCCGTGCCGCCGGCCTCGGCGCCCAGCTCATCGGTGCCGCCGGCCTCGGCGCCGAGCACGTCGGTGCCGCCGGCCTCGGCGCCCAGCTCATCGGTGCCGCCTGCCTCGGCGCCGAGCACATCGGAGCTGACGTACTCGGGCTCACCCTGGGCGGGGTTATCAGATGCCATCGCGATCTCCTTCCGGGCGGGTTCAGTCACAGTCTTCACCATGGCGGGTCCGCTTTCATAGCCCACGCCGCAGAGCGAGCCGGGTAATCCGGGGCGGGGCACCACGGACCGTTCGGCCTCAAGAATGGCCATCGCGGCCGTCGCGGGGCACCTTCCTCGGAGCCGTCGCGGGACCGACCTACTATGGGCGGTATGACCGCCCAGGACGAGACCATCCGTACCGCGATCATCACCGTTGACGATGACCCGGGTGTTTCCCGGGCGGTGGCGCGTGACCTGCGGCGCCGCTACGGAGACCGGCACCGGATCGTGCGCGCCGAGTCGGCCGCGGCGGCGCTGGACGCGCTGCGGCAGATGAAACTGCGCGGCGAGCTGGTGGCGCTGATCCTGGCCGACTACCGGATGCCGGAGATGAACGGCATCGAGTTCCTCGAGCAGGCCATGGACATCTATCCGGGTGCCCGCCGGGTCCTGCTCACCGCCTACGCCGACACCAACGCGGCGATCGAGGCGATCAACGTCGTCGACCTCGACCACTACCTGCTCAAGCCGTGGGACCCGCCCGAGGAGAAGCTGTACCCGGTGGTGGACGCGCTGCTCGACGCGTGGCTGGCCTCGGATCACCGGCCGGTGCCCGAGACCAAGGTGGTGGGTCACCGGTGGTCGGCGCGCTCGTCGGAGGTCCGCGAGTTCCTGGCCCGCAACCAGGTGCCGTACCGGTGGTACCAGTCCGACGAGCCGGAAGGGCAGCGGCTGCTGGCCGCGGCCGGAGCCGACGGGCGCGCGCTGCCCGTGGTGATCACGCCGGACGGGGACCCGCTGGTCGAGCCCAGCGACGCGGAGCTGGCCAGCCGGGTCGGGCTGGCCACGACCCCGGCCCAGGACTTCTACGACCTCATCGTGATCGGCGGCGGGCCGGCCGGGCTGGGCGCGGCGGTGTATGGCGCCTCGGAGGGCCTGCGCACCGTGCTGGTGGAGCGGACCGCGACCGGCGGGCAGGCGGGCCAGAGCTCCAGGATCGAGAACTACCTGGGTTTCCCGGACGGCGTATCGGGAGCGCAGCTGACCGACCGAGCCAGGCGGCAGGCCACGAAGTTCGGCGCCGAGGTGCTCACCACGCGGGATGTGGTCCGGCTGGAAGTCTGCGGTTCGGCCCGCCGGGTCACGTTCGCGGACGGCACCTCTATCGACGCGCACACGGTCATCCTGGCCACCGGCGTGTCCTACCGGCAGCTGAACGCGCCCGGGCTGGACGGGCTGACCGGGCGCGGGGTGTACTACGGCTCCGCGCTGACCGAGGCGACCGCGTGCCTCGGCCAGGACATCTACATTGTGGGCGGGGCGAACTCGGCCGGGCAGGCCGCGGTGTACCTGTCACGGCACGCCAAGTCGGTCACGATCCTGGTCCGCGGGTCGTCGCTGGAACGGTCCATGTCCTACTACCTGATCAGGCAGCTCGCCGACATCCCGAACATCAGCGTGCGGACCTGCACCGAGGTCATCGCGGCCGAGGGCGGGGACCATCTGGAGCGGCTGACGCTGCGCAACACCGCCGACGGGCGCACGGAAATTGCGGACGCGCAAATGCTGTTCTTGTTCATCGGTGCGGCACCGCTCACCGACTGGCTGGACGGCGTGGTGACGCGGGACCCGCGGGGGTTCGTGATCGCGGGCCCGGACCTGTCGGTCGGCGGGGAGCGGCCGCCGGGCTGGGAGCTTGACCGGATGCCGTACCACCTGGAGACCAGCGTGCCCGGAGTGTTCGTGGCCGGGGACGCGCGGGCCGAATCGGCCAAGCGGGTCGCCTCCGCCGTCGGGGAGGGCGCGCTGGCCGTCATGCTGGTGCATCGTTATCTGGAGAAGACATGACCGAGGAAGCCGAAGCCGGAGCCCAGCCCAAGGTCTGGCCGCCGGACGCGCTGGATTGCGGCGTCGACGAGTTGCGGAGCCTGTTCCTGTTCGAGAAGCTGACCGAGGAGCAGCTGCTCTGGCTGTGCGAGCGAGGGCACGTCCAGCTGGTCGAGCCCGGGCTGGTGTTCCTCGAGGGTGCGCCCGCGACCTGCTTCTACGTGCTGCTCGAGGGCACCATCGCGATGTCGCGCCGGGTCGGGGCGGACGACATCGAGGTGAACCGGACGTCGCAGCGCGGCGTGTACGCGGGAGCGTTCAGCGCGTACATGGGCGACCGGGTGTCGCAGGTCTACATGAACTCGGTGAAGGCGATCGCGCCGTGCCGGTTCTACGTGCTCCACGCCGACGTGTTCGCCGAGATGATGAACTTGTGGTTCCCGATGGCGGTGCACCTGCTGGAGGGAGTGTTCTTCGGCACCAAGAACACGCAGCAGGCCATCGGGCAGCGGGAACGGCTGCTGGCCCTCGGCTCGCTGTCGGCCGGCCTGACCCACGAGCTGAACAACCCGGCCGCGGCCGCGGTCCGGGCCACGTCGGCGCTGCGCGAGCGAGTGGCCGGGATGCGGCACAAGCTGGGCATGATCGCGAGCGGGAAGTGGGACCGGACCAGCCTGGAGACGCTGATCCGGCTGCAGGAGGAGGCGGCCGACCGGGTGCCGAAGGCTTCCGCTCTGTCGCCGCTGGAGGCCTCCGACCGGGAGGACGCGATCGCTGACTGGCTCGAGGATCACGGCTGCCGTGACGGCTGGGACCTAGCACCGACGTTCGTCGCGGCCGGCCTGGACGTGGCCTGGCTCGATCACGTCGAGACGACGGTGGACGAGGGGATGCTGGAGAGCGCGCTGCGCTGGCTGAACTACACCGTCGACACCGAACTGCTGATGAACGAGATCGAGGACTCCACCACCCGGATCTCCACCCTGGTCGGCGCGGCCAAGCAGTACTCCCAGCTGGACCGGGCCCCGTACCAGGTCGTCGACGTGCACGAACTGCTGGACAGCACGCTGCTGATGCTGTCCGGGAAGATCCCGCCCGGGATCTCGGTGGTCAAGGACTACGACCGCTCGCTGCCGCCGATCCCGGCCTACTCCGCGGAACTGAACCAGGTGTGGACGAACCTGATCGACAACGCGGTTTCGGCCATGGGCGGGACCGGGACGCTGACCGTCCGGACCGGGCTGGACCGGGATCAGGTGTTCGTGGAGTTCGGCGACACCGGACCGGGGGTGCCGCCGGAGATCAGGGAGCGGATCTTCGAGCCGTTCTTCACCACCAAGCCGGTGGGCGAGGGGACCGGGCTGGGGCTCGACATTTCCTGGCGCATCGTGGTGAATAAGCATCACGGAGACATCCGGCTGGAATCATCACCAGGGGACACGCGGTTCCGCGTGCGGCTTCCGATCACGGCGCAGGAGGAGAGCTGAATGAGCGAGATTGAGGGCATCGACCCTTCGGTGCCGCCGAGCGGGGAAGGCTGCGTCGAGTGCAACGCCGCCGGCGGCTGGTGGGTCCACCTGCGCCGCTGCGCCAAGTGCGGGCACATCGGCTGCTGCGACAGCTCTCCCTCGCAGCACGCCTCGGCCCACGCCAAGGAGACCGGGCACCCGATCATCCAGAGCTTCGAGCCGGGTGAGACGTGGTTCTGGAACTATGAGACCGAGGACTCGTTCGACGGCCCGGTCCTGGCTCCCCCGACGCATCACCCGGTCAGCCAGGGCGTCCCCGGGCCCAAGGGACGCGTGCCGAGCGACTGGCGCTTCCACGTCCACTGACCCTGCACCCAGCCCCGCACCTAGCCCTGCATCTAAGCCTCGCGTACCGGGAGATCGCCGTGGAGCCTGACGGGAACGCGCAGATTGCCGTGTTCGTGGACTTCGAGAACCTCGTCCTTGGCGCGGTCAAGGAACTGCCTGACCAGGCGAACCCGGCGCCGTACGAGGCGATCACGCGGCTGTGCCGCGACTACGGCAACGCCTCGGTGCGCCGCGCCTACGCCGACTGGGCCAATCAGCTGTTCGGCAGCCACCAGGATGACCTGGCCATGAACGGCGTAGACCTGATCCAGGTGGCGCGGGTCGGCATCCAGAACAAGAACGCCGCGGACATCAGGATGGCCGTCGACGCCATGGAGACCCTCATCGTGCATCCCGAGGTCAGCGTGTTCGTGCTGGTCAGCGGGGACGGCGACTACTCGCCCCTGGTGCAGAGGCTGCGGGAGTTCGGCAAGTGGGTGGTGGGGGTCGGTACCGAGGCCAACGCCAGCCGCAAGCTGGTCTCGGTCTGCTCGGAGTACAAGTACTGGGGCACGCTGGTGGCCGAGGTCGAGCCGGCCGCGCGGCCGGCGGCGGCGTTCGACATCAGCGAGGCCGAGCAGCTGCTGGTCCGGGCGTTCGAGGAGGCCAGCTCGGAGGCGCTGACCGCGGGCGGCCTGAAGAGCAAGATGCTGGCCCTGGACCCGGCGTTCGACGAGCATAATTACGGATGCCGCAGCTTCCGAGCCTTTCTCACCCTGCTGCCGAAGCGGGTTCAGATCGTGGCGGCGGCCGGTCCCGACATCATCGTCAGGCTTATCGAGGAACCGCAGAAGACGACAACCAGGAGCAGAACCAGGAAGTCCTAGGGGCGGTAGTGATCCGCGGGTCATAAACCGGTCCGCGCCCGGCTCCGGCTCGCGGCTCGGCACCTCCGCTCCCGCGTGCCCCTCCAGTCCCATTTGTGTGGAGGATCCGGCTTTTACGGAGGATCTGGGCGGCCATAGGTGCCCAAATACTCCGCGACGCACCAGCCAGGTCACCAGCCCCGACGGCAAAATCATCCGCAGCCACAGCCCCCCACCAGGAACCGGGTGACCAGCCCCGGGCACAACCCGGGGCAGCGCGATCGCCGCCCGGCAAACTACGTCCTGTCCGACGAGGGCTTCCCGAGCGCGTTAGGGCCAACGAGCTCTCAGCGGGGGCCGGGGTGTCGAGCTGGCGCTTTTGGGAGTTCGGGGCCCGGGCGGCAGGAACACCGGTATCGTACGGTTCCGTGCTGGACGGCGAACTTGTCTTCGTACCGGGCGACATTCCCCGGCAGGGAGTGTTTGCGCTCTGGGGCAGGGGCGCCGGATCGGCCAAGCTCGAGCTGGTCTTCCCCCGCGGCAGGGACGGCATACGCAAGCGGCTGGTGTCGGCGGATCTAATCCCGCTCGCCGAGGCGCTACCCGGTCTACTCGCCGCCGGTTCCGATGAGCGGCCAGGACGGCCGATGCGGCGCAGCGCCCGGGTCTGGGCGGCGGCCGCGGCGGCGGGCGTGGGCCTGGTGGCGCGGGGCAGGCTGCTGCCCACCGTCGGGGCCGACGACACCGACGTCTGGCGGGCGGGCCCGTTCGATCCGTCCGATCTCAGCTGGCTGCGCGAGCTCGCCGCCGTCTTCCCGCCTACCGCGCATGCGCTGGCCATCCCGGGCTCGCGCCCGATGCGGCTCCGGTCCCCCGAAGCGCTGATCCGTGACCTGTGGGACGCGATCGCTGACCTGATCGCGCGCTCGCCTGCCGCGCCGCGGACCACCGCTTCGGCCGCCTTCGCCGCGGCCGAGACGACGCGGGTCGATGATCTCGCGGAGTGGCTCGCTGACACCACCGACGGCCTCGCGGCCGGGGCCCGTCTCGGCTTGCGGATCGAGGCTGTCCCACCGGCCCCTGCGGCCGGGGATGGCGACAACCTGACTAGCGTCGAAGACTTTTTCGCCGACCTGGAACACTACTCCGGCGCGGTCGAGCCGCAGGCGGACCAGCAAGCCGACGCAGAGGGTGGAACAGGCTGGGCTGACGGGGCCGGACCGGCATTCCAGCTGGTCTTGCAGCTACGGAGCAACGCCGATCCAAGCCTGATCGTCGATGCCGCCGCGCTGTGGAACCAGCCGGAGATGGTGCTGTCCCGGTTCGGGCCGCAGGCCGAGACGGACCTGCTGCTGGCGCTGCGCCGCGGCGCGCCGATCTGGCCGCCGCTGGCCGAGGCGTTGCAGCAGGCCGGCCCGTCGGTGATCGACCTGGACGACGATGCGCTGGCCAGCCTGCTCGGCCCGGCGGCCGAGGAGTTGGCCAGCGCCGCCATCGAGGTGCTGTGGCCGTCCAGCTTGCTGGACGGCGGCCTCAAGCTGAGAGCCGTCCCTACCCCGGCGCCGGGAAAGCTGACGGACGCGGGCTTCGGGCTGGAGGCACTGCTGGACTTCCACTGGCAACTCACGCTCGACGGGGCGCTGCTCGACGCCGACGAGATCGCGGCGCTGGCCGAGGCGAAGCGGCCGTTGATCAGGCTGCGGGGCCGCTGGGTGATGCTCGATCCGGCCCTGCTCGAACGGCTGCGGCGCCCGCCGCGTACCCGGATGCGCGTGTCCGAGGCGCTCGGTGCCGTGCTCGCGGGCTCGGCGGAGATCGACGGCGAGACGGTGACGGTGGTCGCGGAAGGCCCGCTCGCCGACCTGGCCGCCAAGGTCGCGGGCATCGCGTCCGCTCCGGTCCAGGTGGAGCCTCCGCCCGGGCTCACGGCAACGCTCCGGCCCTACCAGCAGCGCGGCCTGGCCTGGCTGGCCGGGATGTGCGAGGCCGGGCTCGGCGGCTGCCTCGCCGACGACATGGGACTGGGCAAGACGATCCAGGTCATCGCGCTGCACCTGCACAGGCGGGAGGCAAAGGCAGGACCCACGCTGGTGGTCTGCCCGGCGTCGCTGCTCGGCACCTGGGAGCACGAAGTGCGCCGGTTCGCCCACGACGTACCGGTCCGCCGTTACCACGGGGGCGGGCGGCACCTGGATGACCTGGCTGCGGATGAGATCGTCCTGGTCACGTACGGGGTGGTACTGCGGGACTCCGCCCGGCTGGCTGAGGTGGGCTGGGGACTGGTGGTGGCCGACGAGGCGCAGCACGCGAAGAACCCGCTCTCGCGGACCGCGCGCGAGCTGCGAGCGGTCCCGGCGCCGGCCAGAATCGCGCTGACCGGCACACCGGTAGAGAACCGGCTGTCAGAACTGTGGGCGATCCTGGACTGGACCACGCCCGGCCTGCTCGGCCACCTCGAAGCGTTCACCCGCCGGGTCTCGGTGCCGGTGGAGCGGTACCGCGACGCGGAGGCGACGACCCGATTCGCCGCCCTTATCCGGCCGTTCCTGCTAAGGCGACGGAAGACCGATCCCGGTATTGCGCCGGAACTTCCGCGCAAGACCGAGACCGACTTGTTCGTGCCGCTGACCGCGGAGCAGGTCACGCTGTACGAGGCGATGGTCCGCGAGACGATGGAAGCGATCGAGAAGTCCGAGGGCATCGAGCGGGCCGGGCTAGTGTTCAAGCTGCTGACCGCACTGAAGCAGATCTGCAACCATCCCGCCCAGTACCTGAAGCAACCGGGGCCGCTGGACGGCCGGTCAGGGAAGCTGGCCGCATTCGACGAGCTGACCGACCTCATCCTGGCCAGCGGCGAGTCGATGCTCGTCTTCACCCAGTACACGCAGATGGCCACTCTGCTGCAACAGCATCTTGACGCTCGCGGGGTCAGCTCGCTATTCCTGCACGGCGGGGTTCCTGTGCCGCGCCGGGAACAGATGGTAACCCGGTTCCAGACCGGTGACGTGCCGGTTTTCCTGCTGTCCCTAAAGGCGGGAGGGACCGGCCTGACCCTGACCCGCGCGACCCACGTGCTCCACTACGACCGGTGGTGGAACCCGGCGGTGGAGGATCAGGCAACCGACCGCGCGTACCGGATAGGCCAGGACCGCCCCGTCCAAGTGCACCGGCTCATCGCCGAAGGCACGCTCGAAGACCGGATCGCTGCCTTGCTGGAAAAGAAACGCGAGCTCGCCGACGCCGTCATCGGTTCGGGCGAGGGCTGGATCGCCGAGCTGTCCGATGCCGAGCTCGCGGAACTGGTCAGCCTGCGAGCCGCGCCATGAGCGAGGGTAGCGGCGGGATGGAGTTCGGCCGGACCTGGTGGGGCCAGGCCTGGCTGGAGGCGCTGGAGCAGCGTGCGCGGCTGGATCCCGACCGGCTGCCGCGGGGCCGGGACTACGCGCGATCAGGCGCGGTCGGCGAGCTGACCCTGGCGCCGGGCGAGGCACGCGCCAGGGTCCAGGGCCGCAAGACCGCCCCTTACGAGGTCAGGATCCGGGTGCGGCGGTTTACGGATGATGAGTGGGACCGGGTTCTGGCCGCTATATCCGCCCGGCTCGGTCACGCGGCCGCGCTGCTGGACGGCGAGCTGCCGCCGGAGATCGCCGACGATGCGGCCGCCGCCGGGCTCGACCTGCTTCCCGGTGGTGGTGAGCTCGGGCCCCGCTGCAGCTGCCCCGACGACGCTGACCCGTGCAAGCACTCGGCGGCGGCCTGTTACCTGCTCAGCGATGTGCTGGACGCTGACCCGTTCGCCCTTTTCCTGCTGCGCGGCCGGACCCGGGATCAGGTGCTGGCCGGGATCCGGGCCCGCCGTCGGGGCGCCACGCCGGGTCAGGCAGCCTGGCATCCAGCCGCCCCGGGCGTTCACGACGGTGCTGGGGCGCAGGCGGCGGCCGGAGCGCGAGCCGCCGATGAGGGCATGGACGCGAGGATGGCGTTCGGAGCGCCGGAATCCACGGCGTCGATCCCGGCCGTTCCGCTGCCGCCTGCCCGGCCCGGGGCACCGGCTCCGCTTCCCGTGGATCCGCCGCCTTGGCGATCTGGCCTCCGCGAGGACCTAGTGGAACTGGCCGCCGACGCGGCCAGCCGAGCCTGGGAGATGGCGGTGGGGCTGTCCGCCGACGCCGGACTGAGCCTCGACCCGGATGCTGACCTGGCCCGAAGGGCAGCCCGGGCGCTGGGTACGCGTGCGTTCGCCTCGCTCGCGGCGCGATCCGGGCTCGCCGAACGGGATCTCGCCCGTCAGGGGTTGGCTTGGCGGCAGGGCGGCTCTGTCGGGCTGGAATCGCTGCGCGCCGGGTGGGACCCGGCCGCGGACGATCCGGATGCCGCGCGGCTGCTTGCGGCGGCGCGGGCCGCGCTGCGCGCCAAGACCGATGCGGCGCAGGCCACCGTCGAGGGGAACCGGGTCACCGCGGGCCGCCTTCAGCTGCGGCTTGGCCGGGACCTGCGCTGGTATCCGTACGCGCGATCCGACGACGACTGGGAGCCGAGCGGCGCCCCGGAAGCCGATCCGGCCCGGGCCCTGGAAGGCCTGTGACGCGACCGCCGTGGCCAGGACTCACCTGACCGGGGCGGGGAACCACGGCCCGTTCGGCCGCGGGAAAATTACGGCGAGCGGCGCGGTCGGCCGGGTGCTGGGTGGCAAAATGTGGTCTCAGCCGGTAGTGACGGCAAAGGCTAGCGGGAGGACGGCGGGGGCGCCGGCCTCCCGGAGCTGCTTGGCCGCGATGGTCATGGTCCAGCCGGTCTCGATGCGGTCGTCGATGAGCAGGAGCGGACCGGTGAGCCGGCCGAGTGCTTCGCGGAGGTCGTCCGGGACGGTGAGCGCGGGCCACAGCGAGCGCAGCCGCAGAGCGCTGTTGTGGCGGCGCGGGCCGGGGCCGTCGGGGCTGGCGTAACCGAGCGAGCCGAGGTAGGGCAGCCTCCCGGCCTGCGCGATCCGCTGGCCGAGGCTCGTTATCAGGACGGGCCTGCTGCGCGACGGAACGGTTATGACACCGGCCGGGCGCTGGCTCCAGTCCCAGGCGGCAAGGACTTTGACCACCGCCTCCATCAGCTGGTCCGTGACCGGCCCGTCGGGAGCCTCGTCGGCGAGCAACGCCCGCAGTGTGGTCCCCCAGCCGACGTCGGTGAGACGGCCGAGCGCGCGGCCTGGCTCGGCCGTACGGTCCGCGGGGATCTTGCCCGAGGCACCGGAGATCCCCAGGTCCTTCATCCCCGGCGGCCACATCCGCCGCGGCTCGACCTCGACGCCAGGGCGGAGCAGCCGCTGCCGCGCTGCGTCCGCGCCGGCCTGCGGGACTTCGGTGTCCGGCTCCCGGCCAGTGCAGTTGTCGCAGCGGCCGCAGCGGTCAGCCTCCGGGTCGTCGAGCTCGCGGCGCAGGTACTCCAGCCGGCAGGCATCGGTCGCCTGGTAGGTGAGCATCGACTGCTGTTCGCGGATCCGCTCCTGAGCAACCCGCTGGTACCGCTCTTGATCGTAGGCCCACGGCCGGCCGGTGGCCTCCCAGCCGCCGGCGATGCGGCGCACCGCGCCGTCGACGTCGAGCACCTTGAGCATGGACTCCAGTCGGCCCCGGGAAAGGTCGACCCGGGTCTCAAGTGCGGTGATGGACAGCGGCCGGCCCGCTTCGGCGAGCGCGGTGAGTGCCGCCCGGACCTGGTGCTCGGGCGGAAACGCAAGTGAGGCGAAGTATGCCCAGATGTCCCGGTCCTCGCGGCCGGGCAGCAGGATGGCATCCGCCTTGGCTACGGCCCGGCCGGCCCGGCCGATCTGCTGGTAGTAAGCGACCGGGGACTGCGGGGCACCGAGGTGCACCACGAACCCCAGGTCGGGCTTGTCGAAACCCATGCCAAGCGCGCTGGTCGCCACCAGCGCCTTGACCCGGTTGGCCAGCAGGTCGTCTTCGGCCTGCAGCCGCTGCGCCGCCTCGTCGCGGCCACTGTACGCGGCGACGGCGATTCCCTGGTCTCGGAGGAACGCCGCCGTCTCGTAGGCCGCGGCGACCGTCAGCGTGTAGATGATCCCCGATCCCGGCAGGCCGCCGTCGGCGAGCCGGGCCGCCAGCCAGGCGAGCCGCTGGTGGGCGGTCGGCAGGCTCACCACCGCGAGGTGCAGCGACTCCCGGTCCAGCGGGCCGCGCAGCACGAGGACGTCGCCTGGGTCGTGGCCCGCGCCGAGTTGCTCGGCGACGTCGCGGGTGACCCGGGCGTTCGCGGTCGCGGTGGTCGCCAGTACCGGGATCCCCGGCGGAAGAGCCTGCAGCAGCGTGCGGATCCGCCGGTAGTCGGGGCGGAAGTCGTGGCCCCAGTCGGAGATGCAGTGTGCCTCGTCGATCACGATCAGGCCCGCCGCGGCGGTGAGCTTCGGCAGCACCTGCTCGCGGAAGCCAGGGTTGTTCAGGCGTTCGGGGCTGACCAGCAGCACGTCGGCCTGGCCGTCCGCGACCTCCGCGTAGACGCGGTCCCACTCCTCGGTGTTGGCGGAGTTGATCGTGCGCGCATGGATCCCGGCCCTTCCCGCCGCCTCGACCTGGTTGCGCATCAGCGCGAGCAGCGGTGACACGATCACCGTCGGCCCGGCACCGCGCGCCCGCAGCAGCGCGGTCGCGACGAAGTACACCGCCGACTTCCCCCACCCGGTGCGCTGCACCACCAGCGCCCGGCGCCGGGCGGCGACCAGGGCGCTGATCGCCGTCCACTGGTCGTCGCGCAGCCTGGCGCGGTCGCCGGCCAGCGCGCGCAAGTGCCGTTCAGCCTCCTCGCGCAGCCCCTGGTCGTTCTGCTCAGGTACCGGTCGGTCCATATCGGCCATGCCCACATTGCTACCAGGTGGTTACGACATCCGGTCAGCGGCACCGGCATCCCAGCCGCGATGACCGACCTCGGCCCCGATCACGGTGCCGCGAGAGACCGCGGTCAGAACAGCGGGTCGCGGCGGCCGACCAGCCGGCGCTGGGCGTGCGGATGGCCTTCGGCCAGGTCGGGCAGCGGGATCGCGACCGGCTGGTCGCCGCGCTTGACGAGAACAGCCTCACCCGCAGTGAGGTCGGCGACGAAGGTACACAGGGTGGTGGCCGGATGGCCGGGTGTCGGATCACAGCGGACGCCGTCCGGCAGGGCCCTGCTGGCCAGGACGTCCAGGAACCAGGCTGGTCCGGGGTCTTCGAGGGGCACAGGGCGGGCGCCCAGGATCTCGCCACGGGCCACGCTGTTCCCGCCTGGTGACGCCTCGGCACCCGGGAGGTACCGCCCGTGGTTGGTGTGCCATAGCAGCGGGCCGGAATCCCGGCCGGCTTCCACGATGGCGTGTTGGCCGGCCATGGCTTCCACGTTGACGACCCGGCCGGTGGGGTCGCCCAGCATGTAGCCGAAGCCGCCGGCCGAAGGGTTCGTGCGCAGGTAATCGACGGCCTCGTCGACAGTCCGGGCCGATCGCTGCAGCCCGCGGCCCACGAAATGCCGGCCTGCGCCATCGCCGGGCGAGGCCACCGGGACATGATCGATCGTGCAAACCAGCCCGTCACCGGTAACGGAGAACGCGTTGCTCGGCACGAAGCCCGGATACCAGAAGGCTGTGACGGCCGGCAGGCCGTCGAGGGCCAGCGTGAGCAGGGCGCAGTGAGCGATGTTCTCCGCCACGCCGTCCTCGTTGTGCCCGATGACGGACCGCTCCCGGCGCCAGGCCAGGTCGCTGCAGCCGATGCCGCCTTCCACCTGGCCCAGGTCGCCCCGGAAGTTCAGCACGGCCAGATCGTCGAACGGGACGGCGGCTCCATCGGCGAACGCGGCCAATTCGGCCCATACCTCGGGGAAATGCCGCGCGCTGGCCTGCCGGACGGCGGCGAGGCGGTCGCGGCCCGGCGGGCGGGCGACGTGTGCACGCAGCCTGGCCGGCAGCGGCCAATCCCTGGTGAGCGCCGCTATCTCCCTGCGCATGTGCTCACCGAGGGCGCGGAACGCCTCGGGGGCAGGTCCGCGGAGCACGATCCAGCGCAGTCCGCCCAGCCTGTCCTCATCCAGCGAGACGCTCATGACCGGAGGATAAGTTTTGCGTGCCAGCGCGGTCCAGGGGGCGGTCGAGGTTCACGGCGGCGCTGATCAGCGCCAGGGTGGGAGTTACGGCTGTGTTAAGGCAGGGCGGGCGACTGCCTGAGGCTGAAGCCCCAGTTCAGCATCCGCGCAGCGTCCTGGGCGCCCGCGGCGGCTCCGGTCGCAGGGCTGTCCAGCACGACTCCGATCAGCGGCCGACCGTTCCTGACCGCCTCGAAGAGCAGGCAATGCCCGGCGTCGTCGGTATAGCCGGTCTTGATCCCCACGGCGCCCTGATAGGAGCCGATCAGCCCGTTGCTGTTGTCCCACCAGTACTGGTGATGGCCGTGTCCCTTCGGCAAGTGATAGAATTGCTGGTCGACGATCGACCGGATCACCGGGGACCGCATGGCGGCCAGGCCGAGCTTGAGCAGGTCCGAGGGTGTGGAGTAGGTCGAGGTCTCGGTCGGATAGGGCAGCCCGTCGGGCGAGGTGAAGTGGGTGTGGGTCATGCCCATCCGCGCCGCGGTCACGTTCATACGTGCGATGAAGGCATTCAGTCCCGGGCCATACGCGTCCGCCAGGGTGTACGCCGCGTCGGCACCCGAGGGCAGCAACAGGGCCTCAAGCAGCTCCTGCACTGTCAGCTCATCGCCCGGGTGCAACGATGCGGTCTCCCCGCCGTACTTCCAGGCATAGTTGAACGCCGCCTGCGGCACCCGGATCTCCCGGTCCAGATTGCCGCTGTCGACCACCATCAGCGCGGTCATCACCTTGGTGACGCTGGCCATCGGCCGCTCGGCGTCCAGGCCACGGCCCCACACCACCTGGCCGGTGGCAGCATCGGCCAGCACGGCTCCCTTGGCCTTCACCCCTTGCGGCGTGCCGGTCACGTCGATTACCGGGCCGGCCGGCGGGCGGGGCCGGACCGCGGGCTTCGGCGGCGTGCGCGTGACTGCCGCCGCATGCTCGGACGCTGACCGGGCACCAGATCCGGTGTCCGCGGCCGCCCACGCGGCGATGCCGCCGCCGATCACGGCGGCCACGGCAGTTACCGCGACGATCCGTGTCGTCAGCCGCATGGCGTGGTTGAACCCTCGCTACCGTCGATCGGCGGGCAGTTACGAGCGACATCCGCCGGACGGCGGCGTTGCTGCCTTACTCTACCGGCCGGGCACGGCTCGCAGGCTCGCCGATGGCCGCGGTGCGCGGGTAGCGCGGCCTGGGCGTGGGTTGCCGGTGTCTTGCAGGCGCTATAAGACGGTTGGGTGCAACGCTTGATGTTCCCGGGGGTGACCGTCGCCAGGCGGCCATCTTTGCCAGGGGCTGCATGACGGCCGTCAGTGCTGTCCTGTTGCTCAGCGCAGGCGCGATGGCCGGGATCGTGGGGTCCGCTGGCGGTACTGCCTCGCTGATCTCTTATCCGGCGTTGCTGGCTGTCGGCTTCGCGCCGCTGGCCGCCAACGTGACGAACTCCGTCGCCTTCGTGGCAGCCTGGCCAGGCTCCGCGCTGGGCTCGCGGCCCGAACTGCGGAACCAGGGACCGCAGCTGCGGTGCTGGGTACCGATCGCCGTGACCGGGAGTGCTCTCGGCGCCGGTCTGCTGCTGGCCACCCCGGCCAGGATCTTCGACCAGGTGGTGCCGTTCCTGCTCGCCCTCGCTGCGCTCGCCTTGCTCTTCCAGCCGCAGGTCTCCGCATGGCTGGCCCGCCATCCCGCCATCGCCAGCCATCGTTTCCTGTTGCCCAGCGGGCTAATCGCAGTGTCGGCGTACGACGGTTACTGGGGCGCCGGGGCGGGCGTCATGACCCTCGCCCTGCTCATGATCACCACCGGCAAGCAGCTTGCCGTGTCCAATGCGCTTAAGAACATGCTCCTCGGCATCGCCGACGTGACCTGCTGCGTTGTGTTCATCTTGTGCTGGCCCGTTGACTGGGCAGCCGTGGCGCCGATGGCTGCCGGCGTCCTGATCGGCAGCATGATCGGGCCATCGCTTACCCGGCGTCTGCCTGGAAACCTCCTTCGCATCATGGCCGCACTCGCCGGACTCGGGCTCGCCATCCACCTATGGGTCGGAAGCTAGGCCTGGCGTGACGCGGGTTCTGGTCTAGGCCCAGCTGGCCAGCAGGTCAGCCTGCGAAGTGGCAGGGCAGGCGCTTGATGCCGTTGACGAAGCTGGACAGCAGCCGGTCGGGCTGGCCGGCGGTGATGTCGGGGACCCGGGTGAGCAGTTCGCGGAGCATGACGGTGAGCTCGCGGCGGGCCAGGTGGGCGCCCAGGCAGAAGTGCGGGCCGGCTGCGCCGAAGCCGACGTGGGGATTCGGATCGCGGGTGATATCGAATCGCTCGGGGTCGGGGAACATCGCTTCGTCGCGGTTGGCCGAGTAGTAGAACAGCACCGCCTTGTCGCCCGCGCGGTAGTCCTGGCCGTTCATGCTGTAATCGCGGGTGAGGGTCCGCCGCATGAAGATGACCGGAGAGGCGTACCTGACGATCTCCTCGACCGCCCCCGGGATCCGGCCCTCCAGGTCGGCCAGCAGCAGTGCGCGCTGGTCGGGGAACTCGGTGAGCAGCATCAGCGCGTGGGACAGGGCGGTGCGGGTGGTCTCGTTGCCCGCCACCACCAGCAGGATGAAGAACGAGGCGAGTTCGGCGCTGGTCAGCTGCTCGCCGTCGATGTTCGCGGTGACCAGGGCGGAGACCAGGTCCTCCGCGGGTGCCTGGGCACGTTCGGCGGCCAGGCTGGTGACCAGGTTGGCGAGGGCCTGCCCGGCGCCGAGGATCTGGGCCACCGCCGCGTTGAGGTCCTCGCCGAGGAATTCCGGATCCGAACCTGACAGGATGATGTTGCTGTTGGCCAGGACCATCTCGTACCGGTCGTCGGGGATGCCCATCATGTCGCAGATGATCTTCAGCGGCAGCCGGGCGGCAACATGCGGCACGAAGTCGCATGGCCCGGTGGCCAGCAGGTCATCGACGATGGTGACGGCCGCCCGCCGCACGTCGTCTTCGAACTTCGTGACCATCCGGGGGCTGAACGCGCGGGAGACGATCCGCCGCAGCCGGGCGTGCCGGGGGGAATCCATGTTGATCATCGACCCGAAGTACTCGTTGAAGTCGGCGGGCAGATCCACGATGTTCGTGGCGCCCTTGCCCGAGCAGAAGATGTCGGGGTGACGGCTCGCCTCCACCACGTCCGGGTACCGGACCAGGGCGTAGTACCCCGGCCCCACCTCGGCGAACGGGACCTCGGGCTCGGCGAAGAACCGCGGCTGGCCCTGCGCCCGCAGCAGCGCGAAGGCGGCCGCGCGGTCGGCGAGCGGACGACCCCAGAAAGCCGTGTCCGACAGGTCTATCCCGGCAACAGTCATGACCCGGCGCCTTCCGTGGGAACCTGATTCCACCTCATCACGGCCTAGCCCGGTGCGGCCAGGCCGCCTCGCGGGCTACTGCCGACCGCGCTCGTGCCTCTTCAGCCAGACCAGCATCGCCACAATGAAAACCACCAGCACGGCCGCTATCAACCAGTCCATACCCTCGCCTTCCGTTCCTCGCAGCTTAATCCGGGTCCGCGGTCAGGGGCACCCGGGGGCGCGCGCCTAGGCTTGACGCATGGATACCGGCGTAGCGATTTTTCCCACTCACGACGCCATCGCCCCGGCCGATATGGCTCGGCTAGCCGAGGAGCGCGGGCACGAGTCACTGTTCTTCCCTGAGCACACGCACATCCCGGCCGCACGGCAGTCCGCCTGGTCGGGTGGCAGCGAGTTGCCGCGCAGGTACGCGCACACCTATGACCTGTTCGTGGCGATCACGGCGGCGCTGACCGTCACCTCACGGCTGCGGGTCGGCTCGGGTATCTGCCTGCTGGTGGAACGGGATCCGATCATCACCGCCAAGGAGGTGGCCAGCGTCGACTTCCTGTCCGGTGGCCGGTTCGAGTTCGGCGTCGGCGCGGGCTGGAACCGGGAGGAGATGGCCAACCATGGCACCGATCCGCGGCGGCGGATGGCGATCCTCCGGGAACGGGTGGAGGCCATGAAGGCCATCTGGACCAGCGACGAGGCGAGCTACGCGGGCGACCACGTCTCCTTCGAGCGGATCTGGTCCTGGCCCAAGCCCGCTCAGCGGCCATATCCACCGGTGCTGGTCGGCGGGAACGGGCCGGGCGTGCTTGACCGGGTGCTGGCGTTCGGCGACGCCTGGTTCCCCAACCATGATCGCGGAGGCGTCCTGGAGCGTGCCGCGGAACTGCGGGCGCGGGCCGACCGGCCCATCGGGCTCATGGTCATGGGCGTCCCGGCCGAGGCCAAGGCGCTTGAAGCGTACGCGGCCGCCGGGTTCCAGCGGGCGGTGCACTGGCTGCCCTCGGCTCCGCGGGGCCCGGTCGAGCGGGCCCTGGACCAGTACGAGGACGCCGTCGCGGATTTCAACGGAGAGTAATGGCAGACGCCGGGGAGTTGAGGTTGCGGCTGGCGGGACGGGTGATCGTGCTCGATCCGGACGACCGGGTCCTGCTGTTCCGGTACGACGACGGCCCGCCCAACGGGCGGCACTGGGCCACGCCCGGCGGCGGGCTTGACGACGGGGAGACCTACGTGGCCGGGGCACGGCGGGAACTGGCCGAGGAGACCGGCTGGAGCGACGTGCCGCTGAGCGGCGAGATCTACCGGTGGACGCGGGCGTTCGAAGACGGCGGCGAGATGATCCGGCAGCATGAGCGGTTCTTCCTGGGCCGGGTCGGAACGGCGCGCCGTGCGCTCGGTGAGGTGGCGGTCATGCACGCCTCGGACCGGATCGCGGCATGGCGCTGGTGGACGCTGGCGGAAATGGACTCCACCGCGGAAGTGATCTGCCCGCCGGGACTGCCCGACCTGATCCGGCGCACGCTCGGGTAAATCAGGGCCGGCCTGCGGGTGGCGGGGCAGGCAGGGCCTGCGCCCCGGCGGAATATGGCAGCTATCGGGAAGCACGGACAGACAAGATCAGCCAAGTAAAAGTGTCCACGCTTTCAGGGGAACCCCGGCCGCTCATCCGTCAGGATCAGTGTGCGCGATCCCGGTACTCGTTGGTACGGCGGAATTGTCTCATGTTGAGGTCGGCGGAGTGTTTTCCATAGTCTGATCATGTGGCCCAGCCCGCTGCATGTCTCCTCGATGTCTACAACACCCTGCTGAGCTACAACTTCGTACCGCACCGGGCCGAGATGCCGCTGCTGGCGGGCGTCACGCCCGAGGTCTGGGGGCACGTCTACAGCCAGTTCGGCCCGGCGCTCGGCCTGGGCCAGATGACAAAGGCCGAGGCGTTCGAGCGGCTCCTGACCACATCAGGAGCTACCCCACGGCCCGAGCTCATACGGGCGCTGGTGGACAGGGACCGGGACCTGCTGCTGGCCGGAGCCCGGCTGTACGACGATGCCCTCCCGTTCCTGCGGGAGCTGCGGTCCCGCGGCGTCAGGACCGTGATCGTCAGCAACTGCTCGGAGAACACCCGGGCCCTGCTGCAGAAACGGGGCGTGGCCGGCCTGGCCGACGACCTGGTCCTGTCGTGCGAGGTCGGGGTGGAGAAACCGGCGCCGGAGATTTACCGGCTCGCGCTGGATCTGGCCGGCGTGACCGCGCAGCAGGCCGTATTCGTGGACGACCAGCCGGCCTTCTGCGCGGGTGCGGCAGCGCTGGGTATCATCGCCGTGCAGATCGTGCGGGGCGAGCATAACGGGAAGGTGCCGGCCCCGGGTACCGCGGTGGTCCGGTCGCTGGCGGAAGTCCAGGCCATGTTCTGGCCTGACCGGCCCTAGCCTGATCTGGTGGCCCGCCTCGAAGGGGCTACCGTTCCGTGCTCACAGCGTGGGCGGCAACCCGAAGGCCGGGAACAGGTCCGCATTGAACGTGGTGATCTCCGCGATCAGGCCCCCTGCCATGCGCATGACGTCGAACTTGAACGCGCGGAACTCGCTGTCGCCCGGCCTGCGCAGATAGCTGGCGGCGGCCGGCATCCGGTTGGCGCCCACCGGGACCAGGCGCCATTCGCCCATGACGGCCGCCTCGGCCATGAGCGGCCTGATCGACTCCGGCCCGTCGAAGGACCAGGGGTAGGGCGGCATCGTGATCCGGACGTCCTGGGCCGCGATCGCCATGACCGCCTCGGTGTCCAGGCGCTCATGCGCCGCGATGAACTGCTCGAGCAGCTCACGTTCGGTGGCCGTCGGCTCACGCGCGGACCATTCCGCGCGCCGGGGCGGAAGGTGCGACTGCATCGTCGCCCGGGCCCGCTGCAGGGCGCTGTTGGCCGCGGCGACGCTGGTGCCGAGGGCAGAGGCGGTCTCGGTGGCCGGCCAGCCGAGGACGTCGCGGGCGATCAGCGCGGCACGCTGCCTGGGCGGCAGGACCTGCAGCGCGGCCAGGAAGGCCAGCGAGATCGTCTCCCGCTGGATGGCGACCGCCTCCGGCTGCTCGTCGGGCGGCGCGGCCGCCTCGAGCAGCAGGTCCGGATAGGGCTGGATCCAGGGCACCTCGGCCAGCGAGCGCATCCCGGTCGCCCGCCGCGCGTTACGCCGCAGCATGTCGAGGCAGACGTTGGTGGCGATCCGGTACAGCCAGGCGCGGAACTGCGAGCCGCCCTCGAACCCTGACCGGCCGCGCCAGGCGTTCAGGAACGTCTCCTGCACCGCGTCTTCGGCTTCGTCGAACGAGGCCAGCATCCGGTAGCAGTGCACATGCAGCTCGCGCCGGTGTCGTTCGGCGAGGGCGGCGAACGCGGGCTCGTCGCCCTCGACCGCCGCGGTCACCAGCTCGTCGGTGTCACTGTGGCTCACGTCCAAGTCAGCCTCCTGTTCGCCGCATTCTCAACCGTGAAACGGCGCCGGGCGGCGAAACTCATCGGCCCGGCGATGACCTGAGGTCAGAGGCTGAAGTCGGCTCGCCGGCCGGAAGGGACCAGGTTGACGTAGCCGGGATGCTCGGCGATCCAGCGCCTGACGTACGGGCAGTAGGGCAGCACCGACACCCGCTGTTCCCGGGCGGCGTCGAGGGTGGACTGGACGAGGCGCCCGGCCAGGCCGTGGCCGCGGAACCGGTCGTCGGTCTGCGTGTGCAGCAGGGCGAGAACGCCGTCCCGCAGCTGGTACTGGACGACCCCGGCCAGCTCACCGTCCGCCCTGATCTCGTACTGCGCCTGGTCCGGGTTGTCGGCGACCTGCAGCTCCATGACACCTCCAGGACGGTTGAGCTGACCGTGTTGAGCTGACCGTGTTGAGCTGACCGTGTTGAGCTGACCGTGTTGAGCTAGCAGTGCCCAGGATAGGTTCAGGCCTGCGTGGTCGGAACCGTCTCCGCTGCGGGCGGGGGCGCGGTCTGGGCCGCGGGCTGCGCGCGGTACCTGGTGAAGGCCGGGAAGGCGAACACGATCGCCACCGCGACTGCGAAGCAGCCGATGCCGCCACTCACCGCGCTGATGACCGGGCTGGTCAGCGAGGCGACCACGCCGGCCTCCACGTTGCCGACCGGCGATCCCCCGGCGCCGATGATGTACTCCACGCTGGACACCCGGCCGCGGAACTCGTCCGGTGTCACCGTCTGCACCATCGAGCTGCGGAAGATGACGGTCAGCGTGTCGGCGGCGCCGGCCACGGCCAGCATGACCAGGGCCAGCGGCAGGTTCCTGGTCAGCCCGAACCAGGCGATGGCCAGGCCCCAGATCATCGTCCCGGCCAGCATGCCGCGCCCGTGCCTGGATGCGCGCGCGGCCGGGCCTGACAGCGCGGCGGACAGCAGCCCGCCGAGGCCAGGCGCCGCGTTGAGCAGGCCCAGGGTCTGGGGCGAGCCGCCGAAGTGGGCGGCGTTGAGCGCCGGGAACAGCGCCACCGGCAGGCCGAGCAGCATGGCGTCCAGGTCGGTCAGGAACGCGGCCACGAGCACCGGCCGGTGCCGGATGAACCGCAGGCCGTCGGCGGTGGCGCGCAGGCTGGGCCGGGCGCGTCCCCTTGACCCCCTTGATCCCTTCACCGCGGTGTGCATGGCGGGCAGCCGGGCGGTGGCGTACAGGGACGCCACGAAGCTGACCGCATCGATGGCGTAGCAGGTCTTCAGGCCCCAGGCCCCGGTGATCACGCCGGCCAGGGCCGGGCCGACCAGCATGGTGATCCGGCCGGTCAGGGTGTTCAGCGCGATGGCGGCGGTGAGCTTTTCGGCCGGGACCAGCCGGGGCACGAACGTCCGGCGGGCCGGGGAGCCGAGCCCGCGCAGCACGGCCTGGACCGCGGCCAGCAGGTAGAGCAGCCACAGCTGGCCGAGCTGAGCGTAGGCCTGGGCGGCGAACGCAGCCGAAACCACCATCAAGCCCGCGGTGGTATACAGGGCCAGCTTGCGCCGGTCGACGGCGTTGGCGATGGCACCGCCGTACAGGCCGACGATCAGCACCGGGATGAAGGTCAGGCCGAGCAGGCCGACCGCCAGCGAGGACCGGGACAGGTCCCAGATCTGCAGCGTGACCGCGAAGGTGGTCATAGCGCTGCCGAGTGAGGACAGCAGGCCGCCGATCAGCAGCCGGCGGAAGGCCGGATTAGCCCGTGCTGGCCCGAAGTCAGGCAGGATCCGCATCGGCAGAGACTCCAGCACGGGGACCCGAAGCGTGAAACCACGGCCCGTTCGGTCAAAATGAGAATTTTACCGGCGGGGACGGGAAGCGGCCTGCGGACCCCGGGCGAAGTACGGCCTCAGCTCACCTCCGCGGCGTAGACGACGATGTTGCTCAGGTAGTGGCCGGTGGCCGAGTCGAAGGCGCCGCCGCAGGTGATGAGGCGCAGTTCAGCGTCGGGGGTGGGTCCGTAGACGTCCTCGGTGGGGAAATGGTCCTTCAGATACGTCTGCACCGAGGTGACGCTGAACTCGACCAGGGTGCCGTCGGCGCGCTTGACGTAGACCCTGTCCCCCTTGGTCAGCTCGGACAGCCGGTAGAACACCCCCGGGGCGCTGACCGAGTTGATGTGACCCACGATGATGGCCGAGCCGACGGCGCCCGGCCGGGGACTGCCGGTGTACCAGCCCGCGACCGAGGTCGTGGACGGCACCTGCAGTGCGCCGCTGGAGGTCAGGCCGAGGTTGATCAGGTTGGTCTGCACGCCGATCAGCGGGATGGTCAGCGAGACGGGCGCCGCGACCGGCCGCGGGCCCGGTGACTGCGGCACGGCCACGATCGGGCCGGTGGGCGCGGGCATGATCGGGCCGGTGGGCGCGGGCAGGGCGGCCACTCCGGCCGCGACCGGGCGCATGGCCGGGGTCGGATGCCGGGTCAGCAGCAGCCCGACGGTGCCCCCGACGATCACCACGAGGCCGGCCGCGAGCGTGAGCAGCGCGGCCGGCCTACGGGTCGGCATCGGTTAGACCCCGATGTGCAGGCGCAGCTTGCCGCGGCGCATCCCCAGCCCGCCCGCCAGGGCCAGCAGGGCTCCGGCTCCGATGACCGCAAACCACGGCACCGGCGAGCCGGGACCGTGCGCCGCGGTGCCGCCGAATCCGGTCGAGACCGCACCCACCGGCATGTTTCCGGCCCCGGCCGCGTCCTGCAGGACGTCGATCTCCAGGCCGTTCGGCCCGTCGAGGACGACCAGCGTGTCGACGCTACCGGCGGCCAGATGGACGCTCTGTTGCGTGTTCCCGGTGGACGTTACCGCGGCCATGGTCCAGGTGCCCGGCGGAATGGCCTGGTAGTCCACGACGGAGGCGAACTTCACATTGCTCGCGATCGTCTTACCGCCGCAGGTCACCTTGGTGACGACCGGTTCCTTCAGCGAGGCCTGGATGATACGCACCGCCGCCTTGCCGGGCTGCGTGGTCAACTGGTCCTCCATGACCTGGAGCCGCAGGCCCGATTCTGGTCCCATGCCCGCCACCGTGTAGGCGTGACCGGCCTGGATCGTGACGCTGGTGGACAGGACGGGCTGGCTCGACGCGGAAGCCCCCGCCGCGCGCATGGCCACGCTGTAGTCGCCCGCCTGGACCGTCTCATACGGCGAGACCGTTCCGTAGGCCACGTGGTGGAGGACGATTTCCGCGTTGGAATTGCCGAACGAGTAAAGGTATACGTCGACGGCGGGAGTATTCGGCGAGAGGTGGGCCAGCCTGATCCAGCCGGTCCCGGTGGTGGCCGAAGACGCGAACGCCGTCGCGGCGGGGATGCCAAGCAGCAGGACCAATGAGGCCAGCAGCATGAACAGTCGCCTAGTTAGTCTCGGGAACATATGACCCCTCCCTATGCTCCCAGCAATCACCTCGCTAGGAGCTGCCCAGTCCCAGGGGGCCTGGAGCATCGAACTGCACGGTCACGACAGGCTGCCCACCGAGCTTGCCTTCGCGGTAGGAAGAGGGTTGGTATTGAGCTTGCTGGGCAGCCAGGAACGCAAGCATCGCCGACAGCCCAGCGGATGCAGAAGCGCCGATCTCGGCGCCACGCAGCGGGACCGCCGAACTCGCACCTGGCGATGCGTCATCGAAGGTTACCAGCCTGATTGCCATTTCATGCGCAAGTAGCGAAAGCGTTACAAGCAGGCGAGGGTCGACGTTACCTGCCAAAAGGGCCTGGCGAGCCGCCGCCGTGGCCTGGACGTTCTTATTGGTCAGGAGTTGCTCGCCGGCGGCCAAGCGGGCACTGCGGGCCGAGGCGAGCGAGGCCTCGAAGGCGGCGGTGCCGCCCGGCACGACGTAGCGGATGTCGACTTCCTCGGGGCCGGAGCCGAAACGGGCCAGCACCAGCGGCGCGTAGACGGTGGCCAGCCGGGGACCGAACTGATTCCGTACCGCCGGCGTCGCGACGATCACGTTGGAACCCAGCGGATCGCTGGTGGTCAGCTGCAACTGCTCGAGCCGGGCCGCCGACACCCTGGCGGCCTCGAGCGCGGCGCACATTTCCGGGTCACAGGCGATTACCGCGCTGGGAAGCACCTGCCTGGCGATCCACGCCGCGGCCGCGGTGCGGTTGGCCGCCGCCATCTGCAGCGCGTTCGGAGTGCTCTGAGCCGGGCCGCTCGACCGCACGGCGGGCGCCTGAGCGCCCGTGCCGGTGAAGGCCAGCGTCACGAGCGCGCCGAGCGCCATGGCAGCGACGGCGCTTATCACCAGGACGCCGCGCTGCCTGCGGGCGTTGGGCCGCTTGTCGCCGACGTGGTGGTGCCTTTGCAACCACAGGCGCACCGTGTTAGCGGTCACCTCAGACCATGAGGGGTTAAGCCGGCGGTCACGATGTGTGCCCGACGTCAGGCTGTGCTGCTGTTGGCCCATCTACGCACCCCCACCACCCCGCGCGTCAACAGGGCTGGTTACCGAGCTGTTCGATCATACGCTGTCCTCCGATTTCATCCAATACAATCATTTATTGCTCTGTATGTCGTGAAGTTCACGATGATCAACACGCACTGCCGCAGTGCGCATTTTCTCCCATAAGCCGAGAGTGGCCGATTACGACTGGCTGTGATGTCCCTGCGGGCTGGTTGGGTGATCCGCACGGGGTGCGATCGCGCTTGGCCGGGCTTGGCCGGGCTTGGCCGGGCTTGGCCGGGCTTGGCCGGGCTTGGCTGGTCAGCCTCGGCGCGGGTGGCCCTGCAGGAGTTCGCCCGCACCGAGCCGCACCGCACGATCATGAGGCGGGTCCGGCCATGGGCCAGGACCGCGACGTTCCGGTTCTGGACGGCGCCCGCCGACCAGCTGACGCCCGGCCAGCTGTGGCCCGGCCAGCTGTGGCCCGAAGCCGAACGCCGGATAAACGCCCCGGAAGGGCGTGACGGCTGGGGCGGGAGTAACGATTGAGGTCCCGGGGCCTGGCCGCCCCGCACTGCCGCCAGAGGAAACGCGCCCATGGTTCATCGTCCCGGTTGGCCAGAGCCGGACTCAGAGGGGTCTCCTGGCGCTCCCGCGGCGCCTGGCTCCTGGCGCCATTTAATTCACTTCCGGTGAGGTGCCCAACGACATCGTTGTCACAACGATGCGCACCAGACGACATGGCTGTCACAACGACGTCGTTACCGTGTGACCCAGAGATAGCGCCTCGGTCAGAGCCTGCCCGGGGCAACACCAGGTGAGGCGGCAGTAGTAGACATCGTCCTGCATTTCGCTCTTCTCCCATTTCCCGCAGGTCACGAATCGGTCCGCGCCCGGCTCCGCCTTGCGGCCCGGCACCACCGCTCCCGCGAGTCACTCCAGTCTCATTTCCGCGGAGGATCGGGCTTCCGCGGAGGATCGGGCTTCCGCGGAGGATCAGGCTTCCGCAGAGGATCGGGCTTCCGCAGAGGATCGGGCTTCCGCGGAGGATCGGGCTTCCATGGAGGATCTGGGCAACCCCAGGCACCCAGATCCTCCACAGAAGAAAATCCTCCACGCAATGCCCATTTCCAGTAAGCCGGGGGCTGCGCGTCAACGTCGGCCGCGAGTTCCGTATAGGTCCGCCCTCTGGACGCGGCCGGTCCATCAGCGCCGCACGGTCCCGAAGCGCCGGACGGCCGCATCGAAGGTCCCCGATCGTGTGGCCCAGCAGGGGCGTCGCGGATTCTCCGAACGGGTAACTCAGCGCTTCAGACATGGCCCGCTTACCTCCTGGTTTTACCTGGCATTTTAACCAGCGTTCAGCATGCACGGATTGCCGGTGACTTTTCTGCTCGAGTTGTGATACTGCACGCATCTGGACAGCGGATAATGGGTGTAGATATGGGCAGTCCCGGCCGAAATCGCCGCGACTGGGGAGGGAAAGCATTATGCAACTCCGGCTGATTGACATCCCGGTGGACGGGGGAGATCTCCGCGTGCTCCTGTGGGGCAGCGGAAGGCATGTGGCGGTTGCCGTGCACGGAATCACGGCGTCAGCCATGTCGTGGCAGGCGGTTGCCCGCCAGATGCCCCCCGGTTGGACACTCGCCGCTCCTGACCTGCGCGGGCGCGGCCACAGCGGTCATCTGCCCGGCCCGTATGGCCTGGAACGGCATGCCGCGGACGTGACCGCCGTACTGCGCCATTTCGGCGGCCGCCCGGTCCTGGCCGGGCATTCCATGGGGGCATATGTCGCGCTGCTCGCTCATGACGCGCATCCGAACCTGAGCCGGCGCCTGATCCTGATCGACGGCGGCTTGCCGCTGCCGGTCCCGGACGGCCTTGACCTGGACGCTGTGCTCGACGCGACCGTGGGCCCGGCGGTGGCCCGGCTGCAGGAGACCTACCCGGACACCGAGGCCTATCTGGACTTCTGGCGGGCGCACCCGGCGCTGGCTGAGCACTGGACCGCCGACGTCGAGGCGTACTGCCGTTACGATCTGACCGGCGAGGAGGGCAGCCTGCGGTCACGCGCGGTCGAGGAGGCCGTCCGCGCTGACTCGCGCGATGCGCTGACGGGCCAGCCGTTCGAGGATGCCCTGTCCCGGCTGAAAGAGCCGACGCCGCTGCTGACCGCTCCGATGGGGATGTTCGGCGCCCCGCCGGGGCTGCTGCCGGCCGGCGTGGTGGCGGACTGGCACGAGCGTGTCCCGCAGTTGCGGCCGCGGCTGATACCCGACGTGAACCACTACACGATCTTGTTCGACCGGAAGGCGGCCACGACCGTCGCCCGGGTGATCACGACCGCCGCGGCCTAGCCCGGGCCCCAGCCCGGGCCCCAGCCCGGGCCCCAGCCCGGGGACGCGGCCCGGGGACGCGGACCGACCGGTTCGCGGCATGAGGCACCATGGAGTCGTGACCCAGGTGGCGGAGGCCAGGACGGCCGGATCGTTCGGCACGCTCGTCGACGTGGTGGCAGCCGGCGGCGTGCTGGTCCTGAGCGGAGCCGGGCTGTCGACCGAGTCCGGCATCCCGGACTACCGCGGGCCGACTGGCCTGGCCCGGCAGGTTTCGGGGTCCACGCCGATGACCTACCAGACGTTTACCGGGAGTGCCCAGGCCAGGCGCAGGTACTGGGCCCGCAGCTATCTTGGCTGGCGGCACATCGCCCAGGCTGCGCCGAACCACGGCCACCGCGCTGTCGCCGAACTCGGCCGGCTCAGGCTGCTGGCCGGGATCATCACCCAGAACGTCGACGGCCTGCACCAGGCCGCCGGAGCGTCCGGGGTCACCGAGCTGCACGGCAGCCTGCACCGGGTCATCTGCCTGTCGTGCGGGCAGCGGACGCCGCGCACGGACCTGGACCGGCGGCTGGCCGAGGCCAACTCGGGCTGGGGTGAGGAGTCGGCGGCGCTGATCAACCCGGATGGCGATGCCGTCCTGGATGACGCGGCGGCCGAGTCGTTCCGGGTCGTCGACTGCCGTGCGTGTCGGGGCGTGCTGAAGCCGGACGTGGTGTTCTTCGGCGAGAACGTGCCGCCGGAACGGGCCAGAGCCTGCTACGCCATGGTCGAACGGGCCAGTTCGCTGGTCGTCCTGGGTTCCTCGCTGACCGTGATGTCGGGCCTGCGTTACGTGCGGCACGCGGCCAAGCTGCAGCTGCCTGTGCTGATCGTCAACCAGGGATCCACCCGTGGCGACGCGCACGCCACGGCAACCCTCGATGCTCCGCTCGGCCAGGTGCTGACCGCGCTGGTGGCCCGGATCGGGGAGCACCGATGACCGCGGCCGAGTTCGACGTCGTGACCGGGGCGTTCAGCTACTCCGGGGCGGCGATCGCTCGCGAGCTGCAGGCGGCCGGCCGCCGGGTACGGACGCTGACCGGCCATCCGGACCGTGCCCCGGCGGGCACCGCCATCGAGGTGAGGCCGCTGCGGTTCACCAACCAGGCCCGGCTGGCCGAATCGCTGCGCGGCGCCCGCACGCTCTTCAACACCTACTGGGTCCGGTTCGCGCACGGGCAGGTCAGCCACGAGAAAGCGGTGGCGCAGTCGCGGGTGCTACTTCAGGCCGCGGCCGAGGCCGGCGTGCGCCGGGTCGTGCATGTGTCGATCACGCACCCGGATGCCGACTCGCCCTACCCGTATTTCCGCGGCAAGGCCGCCGTTGAGCAGGCCCTGGTCGATCTGGGCCTGTCCCACGCCGTGCTGAGGCCCTCGATCCTGTTCGGCGGCGACGGCGTCCTGATCAACAACATCGCGTGGCTGCTCCGCCGGATGCCGGTCTTCGCCGTGGGCGGCACCGGTGAGTACCAGGTCCGCCCCATCCACGTCGATGACCTGGCCAAGCTGGCCGTGCGGGCCGCGGATTCCGGCGAGACGGAAGTCATCGACGCCGTCGGACCGGACCGGCCGGCCTTCATCGAGCTGGTCCGCTTCATCAGGGATGCGGTGGGCAGCCGCAGCCAGCTGATCCGCGTGCCCGGGTCAGTCATCCCGCCCGCCGCCAGGCTCCTGGGCCTGGCGCTGAGGGACACCCTCCTGACCGCCGAGGAGTACCAGGCCATGGCGGACGGCCTGGCCGACACCGAAGGTCCCGCGACCGGTGAGACCTCGCTGATGCAGTGGATCACGGACCACAAGGGCACGCTGGGCCGGGCCTACGCCAACGAGCTGACCCGTCACTTCCGCTAGAGCGCAGTACACCTAGGCCAAGGCGCGGGGGTGGGAGGATGCGTAGACCTCGCGCAGCCGGTCCACAGTGATCAGGGTATAGATCTGGGTGGTGGCGACCGAGGCGTGACCGAGCAGTTCCTGGACCACGCGGATGTCGGCCCCGCCGTCCAGCATGTGGGTGGCGAACGAGTGCCGCAGCGTGTGCGGTGACACGTCGGGCAGGCCGGCCCGGTCGGCGGCGGCGTGCAGGACGCCCCAGGCACCCTGGCGGGTCAGCCGCCCGCCCCGGGCGTTCAGGAAGACCGCCGGGCCCACGGAAGCGCGCCTGGAGGCCGCGGCGAGGGCGGGCCTGGCCCGGACCAGGTACGCCTCCAGAGCCCGTACCGCGTAGCTGCCCACCGGGACCAGCCGGTGCTTGCCGCCCTTGCCGGCCAGCCGGACCACCGGATCGCAGTCCAGCCGTAGCTCGTCGATGTCGAGCCCGGTGGCTTCCGATATCCGCGCGCCGGTGGAGTAGAGGAACTCGAGCAGGGCGCGGTCCCGCAGCAGCCGCGGCTCGGCCTCGCCGGGCGCGCCCGGCGCGTCGAGCAGGCGTTCCACCTCGGCCAGGGTGATCGCCTTGGGCAGCCGCCTGGACGGCGTTGGCGGCGTGACCTCCCGGGCCGGGTCGGTGTCGGCCAGGTGATGCGCGGCCGCGTACGAATGCAGGCCGCGCACCGCGATTACCGCCCGGGCGGCCGAACTGACCGCCAGGGGTTGGTGGCCGGCGTCACCCTCGCGCAGCGAGGCCAGGAACTCGGCCACGTCGGCGGGCGTGACGTCGCCGAGCCCGGTCGTGCCCCGCGCGGCGAGCACGGACTGGTACCTGTCCAGGTCCCGGCGGTAGGACTCGACCGTGTTGGCGGCCAGGCCGCGCTCCACGACCAGGTACTCCAGGTACTCGCGGACCGCGCCGCCTACCGTGTGGCCAGACGACATGGCGAGGCTGCTAGTTCAGGACCTCCGCGATCGGGGTGTAAGCCAGCCCGTGGGCCTCGGCGACCGGCTCGCAGGTCACGGCGCCGCCGTAGGTGTTCAGGCCCAGGGCCAGGGCGGGATCGGCGCGGAGCGCGGCACGCCAGCCCCGGTTGGCGATCTCGACCGTGAAGGGCAGCGTGACGTTGGTCAGTGCGTAGGTGGAGGTGTGCGGCACCGCGCCCGGCATGTTCGCCACGCAGTAGAACAGCGCGTCGTGCACCCGGTAGGTGGGGTCGGCGTGGGTGGTGGGCCGGGAGCCCTCGAAGCAGCCGCCCTGGTCGATCGCGATGTCGACGAGCACCGCGCCGGGCTTCATCCGGGCCACGAGCTCGTCGCTGACCAGCTTGGGCGCCTTGGCGCCCGGTACCAGGACGGCCCCGATCACCAGGTCGGCGTCGATCACGGTGCGCTCGATCTCGTAGGCGTTGGACGCGACCGTCTGGCAGTGGCCCTGGTAGATGGCGTCCGCCTGGCGGAGCCGGGCGATGTTCTTGTCCACCAGCAGCACCTCGGCCTGCATGCCCAGGGCGATCGCGGCGGCGTTCATCCCGGAGACGCCCGCGCCGAGCACGACCACCTTGGCCGCGTACACTCCCGATACGCCACCCATCAGCACGCCGCGGCCGCCGCCGTCCCGCTGCAGGTGGTGGGCACCGACCTGCGGCGCCATCCGGCCCGCGACCTCGGACATGGGGGCTAGCAGCGGCAGCGAGCCATCGGGCAGCTGGACGGTCTCGTAGGCGATCGAGGTGACCGCGGAGTTCAGCAGGGCGTCGGTGCAGGCCTTGGACGCGGCCAGGTGCAGGTAGGTAAACAGGACCTGCCCGGAGCGCATGCGGTGATATTCCTGCTCGATCGGCTCCTTGACCTTGAGGATGAGCTCACCTTCGGCCCACACGTCATCGGCGGTAGGCAGGATCTTGGCCCCGGCCGTGATGAAGTCCTCGTCGGGAATGGATGAACCCTCCCCCGCCCCGGCTTCGATGACCACCTGATGCCCGCCGCGGACCAGTTCGTGGACGCCGGCGGGTGTGATCGCCACCCGGTACTCCTGGTTCTTGATTTCCCGGGGAATTCCAACCTTCATGATGGTCCTTCCAGACGGCGAAGCCTCATTGCTTCTCGGGCGCATCGGCCGGACGAAGCCGGTCAAACCCCTCTGACCTGGCAGCATACCCCGCCATGATCGCCAGGACGGTAGGCCCGTTATGCAGATCGCCGGCGAAAACCTTGCGTACCGCCTCATCCAGCGGCAGCCAGCCGAGCAGCAGGGTGGCCTCTTCATCCTGCGGCACGTAGTCGCGTTCGGCCTCGGGGACGGCTTCCAGGTCGCGGGCCAGGAAGACGCGCAGGCGCTCGGTGGTGAAGCCGGGCGAGGAGTAGTAGTCGGCCAGCAGGCGCCAGTCGCGGGCCCGGTAGCCCGCTTCCTCCACCAGCTCACGCCGCGCGGTGTTCCACGGGTCTTCCCCGGCGACATCGCGCAGGCCCGCCGGGATCTCCCACAGCAGGCGTCCCACGGGGTGGCGGTACTGCCTGATCATCAGGATCCGGTCCGCGGCGTCCAGCGCGAGCACGGCGACGGCTCCGGGATGCAGCACCACGTCCCGTTCGGCCACATGGTTATCGGGCATGCGGACCTGATCGGCCCGTACGGTGACCAGCTTGCTACGGACCAGCTCCGCGGAGGAGACGACGGGCCACTGCTCTACCTCATCCGCGATGTTCATGCGGTGGCGACGGCGCGGGTGCTGGCGGCGGCGGTGAGCGCCTTGGACCGGGCCAGGGCGGCGGCGATCAGGCCGTCGAACAGCGGGTGCGGGCGGGTCGGACGGGACAGGAACTCCGGATGCGCCTGGGTGCCGACGAAGAACGGATGGTCGGGCAGCTCGGCGAACTCGACCAGGTGCCCGTCCGGCGAGAGCCCGGAGAAGACCAGCCCGGCCTCCTCCAGGGCATCGCGGTAGGCGTTGTTGACCTCGTACCTGTGCCGGTGCCGTTCCTCGACCAGCGTGCTGCCGTATAGTTCCTGCACCCGCGTGCCCGGCTGCAGCGCGGCCGGGTACAGGCCCAGGCGCATGGTGCCGCCCATGTCCCGCTCCCCCGCGACCACATCCTCCTGGTCGGCCATGGTGGCGATCACCGGGTACGGGGTCTGCGGGTTGAACTCGCTGCTGTCGGCCTCGGCCAGCCCGGCCAGGTCCCGGGCCACCTCGATGACCATGCACTGCAGGCCCAGGCACAGGCCCAGGATCGGCAGGCCGTGCTCGCGCGCATAACGGATCGCGCCGATCTTGCCCTCGATGCCGCGCACCCCGAACCCGCCGGGGATCAGCACCCCGTCCACCCCGTCGAGTTCGGCCGCGGCGCCTTCGGGGTCCTCACATGCGTCGCTGATCACCCAGCGGATGTTCACCTGCGCGTCGTTGGCGAAGCCTCCGGCCTTGAGGGCCTCGGCCGGGGACAGGTAGGCGTCCGGCAGGTCCACGTACTTGCCGACCAGGGCGATGGTGATGCTGTGGGCCGGCCGGTGCACCCGGCGCAGCAGGTCGTCCCACTCGTTCCAGTCCACGTCACGGAACGGCAGGCCGAGCCTGCGCACCACGTAGGCGTCCAGGCCCTCGGCGTGCAGGACCTTCGGGATGTCGTAGATGGACGGGGCGTCGGGCGCGGAGACCACGGCCTCCTCATCCACGTCGCACATCAGGCTTATCTTGCGTTTCAGGTTCGCGTTGATCGGCCGGTCGGAGCGGGCCACGATCGCGTCCGGCTGGATGCCGATGCTTCGCAGGGCCGCCACGCTGTGCTGAGTGGGCTTGGTCTTCAGCTCGCCGGACGGGCCGATGTAGGGCAGCAGGCTGACGTGCAGGAAGAAGCAGCGGTCCCGGCCGATCTCGTGCCTGATCTGGCGGATGGCCTCCAGGAACGGCAGCGACTCGATGTCGCCGACCGTGCCGCCGACCTCGGTGATCACCACGTCGACGTCGTCCCCGCCCATCTGCAGGATGCGGGACTTGATCTCGTTGGTGATATGCGGGATGACCTGCACGGTGTCGCCCAGGTAGGCGCCGTGCCGTTCGTTCGCGATCACCGTGGAGTAGATCTGGCCGGTCGTGACGTTGGCCTCGCCCGCCAGGTTGGTGTCCAGGAAGCGCTCGTAGTGCCCTACGTCGAGATCGGTTTCCGTCCCGTCATCGGTGACGAACACCTCGCCGTGCTGAAAGGGGTTCATCGTGCCCGGGTCGACGTTGAGATAGGGGTCGAGCTTCTGCATGGTGACCCGCAGCCCTCTGAGCTTGAGCAGACGGCCGAGACTGGACGCGGTCAGTCCTTTGCCCAGGCTGGAGGCGACGCCGCCAGTGACGAAGAGGTGTCTGGTTTGCACAGGCCGTGGATGAAGTGATGATGCGGCCACTATGAGGCTCCCGTGGTGTCCGGAATGGCAAAGAAAAGCTGCAGGTCCACGGGCCACCAGGATAACAGTTCGCAGGCGGCCGGCCCGGCATTTGCCTGCCGATGCGCCACGGCGTCGGCCATGGCGACGTCTTCAGTGTTGTGTGCCTCGCCGAATCTGGCCAGCATGACGGCCGAGGCGACGGCGATGAAGAACCCTCCCCAGGCGACGGCCGACAGGCCCGGGCGTGTCTGGTCGCCGAGGAAGATGACCCCGATCACGGCGGGCGGGATCGTCTCGCTCAGCACCACCGCCGCGGTGGCCACCGTCACGCTGCCGCCCTCCAGGGCGGTGGCGTAGAACATGAACGAGATGATGCCGGCCGCGACGATCGCGTAGGCGGCCGGGTCGCGGGCCAGCTGCAGCGGCTCGAAGCTGTTCAGGACCCGGGCCGCGATGCTGAGCACCCCGTAGCCGAAGCCGGCCGTGATGCCGAGCGCGGTGGTGCGGTACGGCTCGCTGAGCTTGGCCGCGGCCATACCGACCAGGGCCAGGCCCGCCACCGCCACGATCAGCGCGAGCTTGAACACCGCGCCCACCTGCGCGGCGCCCTCGGCGCCTGCCGAGGCGCCGAGCAGGCCCACGCCCGCGACCACGCCGATGACCGCCGCCCACTCCCGCCAGTTCAGGGTCACGCCGATCACCCAGGAGGCGACGACCGCGGTGACCGCCAGGTTGGAGGCGACGAAGGCCTGGACCGCGAACAGCGGCAGCCGCTGCAGGGCGATGAGCTGGGCCACGAAGCCGAGCGCGTCGAGGCAGATGCTGACGACGAAACGCCACTGGTGCAGCATCCGGACCACCAGGCCCGGATCGACGCCAGCGAACTCATCCTCCGGCTCGCGGTGACTGGCCGCCCGCACGGCGATGGCCTGCATCACCGAAGCGACGCCATAGAACACCGCCGCGACAACCGCCGCGATCAGGCTGACTAGCACTTCACACCTCCCCCGGCATCTCGGCTAGTCGGCTGCCTTCGCCACGCTCCCGCTTAACGGACCTTCCCGCGCGGGCCGCCCGTAATACCCGCGGGCACACTTTTTGAGGCAACAGTCAGGTGATGCTCAGCATTCCGCACCGCCTCATGCACTATCGTCCCGCGCCCCCGGCGGCCCCGTGCGATCGCCCCGGCCCGGCAGGCAGCAGACGGCTCGTGGGATGCACGTGGGTCGGGTGGGTCGCGTGGGTCGCGCTCGCCCGGCCGGCCGGGCGCGCGGCGATGACGGCCATGGGCTGCAGTCCGTGGCGCAGCAGGGCCAGCACCCCGGTGACGTCGCGGGCCGGCCAGTTGACGATCGCCGCGGTGTCCGGTCCGGCGGCTTCGGGCAGGGCGGCCAGGTGCTCACGCCACTGGGACAGCAGCGCATCGGCTTGGGTGTGCGGGTCGCGCAGCCGCATGGTCAGGACGAACTTGGTCGCGGCGCCCCAGGTCTGGGCCAGCGAGTCGGCCGGCTCGTGCCGGTGATGACAGACGCCGAGCCCGGCCGGACGTCCGTTCTCCCCGATGCTCAGCAGCGGAGCCATGCAGCCTTCGGTCAGGTCGGCGGGCTCGGGCAGCAGCGGGTCCAGATCGTGCCAGCGCTGGGCCACCGCCTTGTTGATGTCGTGGACCGCGTCCCGGACCAGCCAGGGCATTCGTCCCGCCTTCGTGGTATCGCGCCGTTCTTCGTTCCGGCACGCACTATATCGCCCAGGTTCAGCGCGGGCGTGATACCGCCTTATGCCCGGTGAACAGCAGCGGCCGTAGCAGCCGTCCGCCCGCGTCCATCAGCCGCGGCCCGAAGGGGACCGTCCTCAGCCGCGGGTCGAACAGCACGAACGCATAGCCGAGCCGCCGCGCCAAGATCCCGTCGGTGGCGATCTGGTCCCCGATCACCACCCCGGGCCGGGGAAAACCGAGATAGGGCGCGGTCCGCAATGGCTTGCCCGCCGAGGCCAGGTAGACCACCCGCACCCCCGGTTCGCCGGGCACCGCCGAGGGCCGGCGCAGCGAGTTGGTGGCAAAGCACACCACTTCTACGGCCGGCAGCACCGCGACCTCGCTGAGCACCCGCGCGACACCCTCGTCGAGGGCGTCCTGGCCGCCGTTCCAGTAGGCCACCAGCGGCTCCACGTCGAAGATCATCGTCCGCGCTGACAGCTCCCCGGCCCGGCGCACCACGTCGTCCAGCGCGGCCGCCCGGGTGAACGCGGCTCTCACGTCGTCAGCCCGGCCTGCTCACGGCGGACGCCTGCCAGGTGCCGCAGCCTGGTCCAGTTCACCTGGGGTTTCGGCGCGGGGACTCCCGGGCGATCCCGCGGTACCCAGACACGGAGCGCGTGCGCCCAGATCGCGCAGGTGACCGGCACGGACATCGACACCGTCTCCCCGTCGACGCCGACCGGGATCCGGGCCGCGTCGGCGGTGATCTCGATCTGCTTCGTGGTCATCACCTTCACCTCGCCAGCATGCCGGCCGCGGAGCAGGTCGATGGCCTGCCGGGCGCTGCTCACCCTGACGCCGGCCACGCCGAGCAGGCCCCGATCCAGCCGTACCCGGCGGCCCAGCCCGGCGATGTCCCCGGTTCCGTACGGGTTGTTGGCTACCAGCAGCGCCTGCGGCGCGCTGATCTCCACGCCGTCCGCCCGGGCCAGGAGCCGTGCTCCACGGTGGCCCTGCAGCAGGTCCGGGAGCGTGTTCAGCGTCGTGTTCAGCTTGTCGTCACGGTAGGCGGGGGTTTCCACGATTTCGGCATAGGCGCCGAAGGAGGCGTTGTTGACGAACACCTGGCTGTTGATCGTCCCGATGTCGACCAGCAGTTCGACGCCATCGGTCAGGGCACGCAGGCAGGCCGCCGGATCCTCGCGGTCCAGACCCAGGTCAAGGGCGAAGTGATTGCGCGTGCCGGCGCTGATCACCACGAACGGCAGGCCATGCTCCGCGGCCACCGCGGCCACCCGGGCCTGCGTGCCGTCGCCCCCGGCGACGCCCAGCAGATCCGCGCCCTTGGCCACCGCCTCACGAGCCACCTCGGCCACGTCGACGGGCTGGGAGCCGCCGATGAGGAACACCTCCGCGCCGAGGTCCTCGGCCTTCCGTTTCAGGTCGAACTTCGCGACCTTCCCGCCGCCGGACTTGGGATTCATGATCAGGTACGGGTGCCGGGCGGGCAGCTGCGCCGGGCGCTCGGGCATGCGCCAGTCCGTCCGGTGCCCGGCCAGGGCGAGGCGCGCGGCCAGGCTCGCGAGCAGCCAGGCCGCGGCCACGACCGCCGCTACCCACAGCAGATCCTGGAGCGCGTACACGACGATGACCCCGATCGGCGCGAGCACGAAGACCGCAAGTGACACCCAGCGCAACACACCTCGGCGGGCCAGGAAGAAATACGCGGCAGCCAGGCTGACGGCCGCGCCGGCCAGGCCCACGGCCAGCATCGTGAGGCTCTTCAGCCCGGCGAAGACCACCACGACCACGACCGCCGCGGCGAGGAGCAGGAAGCTCAGGCGCGCGAGCCAGCGCTGGGCGGACGTGGGTTCATCAATCGGCTGGTCCATAGGTCTGATCATCAGGCACCGGCGGCCCTGGCGCTTCACCCGCTCCGGGCGAGCTCCGGGTCACCCGGAGATGGCGGTCAGACGCCGGCAGCGTGCATGCCACGCAGCTCGTGCTTGAGGTCGCGGATCTCGTCACGGAGGCGGGCGGCCACCTCGAAGTGCAGCTCGGCGGCGGCCGCGTGCATCTGCTCGGTGAGCTCGGTGATCAGCCCCACCAGCTCGCCGCGGGCCGCGCTGGTGGCCACACCGGGCTCGGCCTGCCCCGCGGCCTGCACGGCCGCGCGGGCCCGGCTGGACAGGCCGGGCACCGGCGCCTTGCCGCGGGACTGCTGCCGTCCGGCGCCGCCGATCAGCTGCTCGGTGTCGGCGTCCTCGCGGACGATCTGGTCCAGGATGTCGGCGATCTTCTTGCGCAGCGGCTGGGGGTTGATGCCGTGCGCCTCGTTGTAGGCGACCTGCTTATCCCGCCGCCGGTTGGTCTCGTCGATGGCCCGCTGCATGGACGGGGTCACCGAGTCGGCGTACATGTGCACCTGGCCGGACACGTTCCGCGCGGCGCGGCCGATGGTCTGGATCAGCGACGTGCCCGAGCGCAGGAAGCCTTCCTTGTCCGCGTCGAGGATGGCCACCAGCGACACCTCGGGCAGGTCGAGGCCCTCGCGGAGCAGGTTGATGCCGACCAGGACGTCGTATTCGCCGGTCCTCAGCTCGCGCAGCAGCTCGATCCGGCGCAGCGTGTCGACCTCGCTGTGCAGGTACCTGGCCCGGACCCCGTTCTCGAGCAGGTAGTCGGTCAGGTCCTCAGCCATCCGCTTGGTCAGCGTGGTGACCAGCACCCGCTCGTCCCGCTCGGCCCGCCGCCCGATCTCGTGCAGCAGGTCGTCGATCTGGCCCTTGGTCGGCTTGATGATGACCTCGGGGTCGATCAGCCCGGTGGGCCTGATCACCTGCTCCACCACGTCGCCGCCGACACGCTGCAGCTCGTAGGGCCCCGGGGTGGCGGACAAGTAGATGGTCTGGCCGATCCGGTCCAGGAACTCATCCCAGGTCAGCGGCCGGTTGTCGATCGCGCTGGGCAGCCGGAAACCGTGCTCGACCAGGACCCGCTTACGGGAGACATCGCCCTCGTACATGGCCCCGATCTGCGGCACGGTGACGTGCGACTCGTCGATGACCAGGAGGAAGTCCTCCGGGAAGTAGTCGAGCAGCGTGTTCGGCGGGCTGCCCGCCTCGCGGCCGTCGATGTGCCGGGAGTAGTTCTCGATGCCCGAGCAGCTGCCGACCTGCCGCATCATCTCGATGTCGTAGGTGGTGCGCATACGCAGCCGCTGCGCCTCGAGCAGCTTGCCGCCCCGTTCGAGCTCGGCCAGCCGCTGCGCCAGCTCGGCCTCGATGCCGTTGATGGCGCGCTCCATCCGCTCCGGACCGGCCACGTAGTGGGTGGCCGGGAAGACGTACATCTCGGTGTCCTCGCTGATCACCTCGCCGGTGAGCGGGTGCAGCGTCATCAGCCGCTCGATCTCGTCGCCGAACATCTCGATCCGGACGGCGAGCTCCTCGTACATCGGGATGACCTCGATGGTGTCGCCGCGGACCCGGAAGGTGCCCCGAGTGAAGGCCAGATCGTTCCTGGCGTACTGCATGCCGACCAGCTGGCGCAGCAGCGCGTCCCGCTCGATGGTGTCGCCCAGCTTGAGCGTGAGCATCCGGTCCACGTACTCCTGCGGCGTGCCGAGCCCGTAGATGCACGAGACCGACGAGACCACGATCGTGTCCCGGCGGGTCAGCAGCGAGTTGGTGGCCGAGTGCCGCAGCCGTTCCACCTCGGAGTTGATCGAGGAGTCCTTCTCGATGTAGGTGTCGGTCTGCGGGACGTAGGCCTCGGGCTGGTAGTAGTCGTAGTAGGAGACGAAGTACTCGACCGCGTTGCGGGGCAGCATCTCGCGCAGCTCGTTGGCGAACTGGGCGGCCAGCGTCTTGTTGGGCAGCATGACCAGCACCGGCCGCTGCAGCTGCTCCGCGATCCAGGCCACGGAGGCCGTCTTGCCGGTGCCGGTCGCGCCGAGCAGCACGATGTCGGTCTCGCCGCCCTGCACGCGCTTGGATATCTCGGCGATCGCCGCGGGCTGGTCGCCCGCGGGAACCATGTCCGTGACGACCTGGAACGGGGCGACCTTACGCTGCAGATCGGTAACCGGACGCACGAGCTGACCCTCCTAAACCTCCGAAGGTTCAACTCTAAGCGGGGGGTCTGACATTCCGGCCGGGCTCAGCCGACTGGCCGGCTGGCCGGCTGGGTGCGCGCCGGCTGGCTTGCGGCCCCAGGTGACGACGAGCAGGTGCGCCAGCGTCAGCGTGCGCGGGTCGGCGAGATGCTCGCGGACGGCCCGGTCAAGATCGGCGAGTTCCCGCTCGTCGGACAGGCCCAGCTCGAGAATCATGGGCCGCAGGCTGCGCACCAGGTCAGGCAGGATCGTGCGGCGCGAGTGGCCCGCCGGATAAACAGGGGCGTGCACCACGACCTCGATGTCCTCCAGCCCGGCCTGCCGGTACAGCTCGGGAAGGCGGCGACCGATCAGCAGGTCGGCACCAGAGCGGCCGAAGCTGGCGCGGAAGATCTCGCGGAGCCGGTCCCAGGCAGGCAGCGGCGGGTAGCAGAACGCGTTCTCGGTGTCGGGTTCCTGGCTGGCGACCCAGCCGCCCGGCCGGGTTAGGCGAACCATCTCGGCGAGCACCTCCTCGGGTCCGGGGATCGTGACCAGCACCGTCCGGGCGTGCACCAGGTCGAAGCTGTCTGGCGGCAGGCCGGTCTGCCTGGCGTCGGCCGTCACCACCTCCACGTTGGCCAGCCCGCGCTCGCTGGCATACTGGCGGGCCATCGTGGTATGCGCCGGGTCGGCGTCCAGCCCGGTCACGCGCCCCCCGGGAAAGACCGCAACGGACAGCAGCTCGAGGATCCCGCTCGGGCCGCAGCCGAGATCGAGTGCGCTCTGCCCCGGTGCCAGGCCGATGCGACCGAGCAGCTCGGTGCTGTGCGGACGCAGCTCGTCGGACTGGCGTTGCAGCCGGGCGCTCTCGGCCAGGTTGCTGCCCAGCGCGTAGACCTCGGTGGCGTGTGGCGCGGTGGCTGCGGTCATGATCGTCTCCCTCTGTGCGTGGTCGCATGTGCATCGTGGCCGGTACGGGTTCCGGGCGGCCTACCGCGGGCTTACCGTTGACTTACCGGCGCCGGGACAGATCCGGGGCGCACCGTCTACGGGTGGGATGAGCCAGGGTGGAGTTCCGCGTCCTCGGTCCGCTCGAGGTGACGGCCGACGACCAGTCACTGAGGCTGGCGGGCGTGCGCACCCGGGCGGTGTTTGCCATCCTGCTCATGCACGCAAACCAGGTCGTTTCGTCCGGCCGGCTGCTTGAGGAGCTGTGGCCTGGCCAGCCGGCTGACAAGGCGACTGACAGCTTGCAGGTCCGTCTGTCCGAGCTACGCAGTGCGCTCCGGTCTGTGGGGGAAGCCGACCGGCTGGTCACCCGGCCGCCGGGTTACCTGCTGCGGGTGGCGCCCGGGGAACTGGACGCACTACGGTTCGAGCAGCTCGCCACCGAAGGCGACGCGGCGCTGGCAGCCGACGATGCCGCCACGGCGGCGCAGCGCCTCGATCAGGCCCTGGGCCTTTGGCGCGGGCCCGCGCTGGCCGACTTCGACATGGTGCCTTCTGCCCGCGCGGAGGCGGGGCGGCTAGAGGAGCAGCGCCTGGCCGCGCTGGAGTCACGGGCCGAGGCGCTGCTGGCCTGCGGCAGGCACCGGGATCTGATCGCCGAGCTGGAGACGCTCACCGCGGCCCATCCGCTCCGCGAGCGGTTCTGGTACCAGCGGATGCTCGCTCTCTACCGGGCCGGGCGCCAAGCCGACGCGCTGCACGTCTACCGTGAGCTGCGTGACATCCTGGTCGCCGAACTGGCGATCGAGCCCGGGCCGGAACTGCGCGAGCTGCACGCCCGCATCCTGCGCCAGGATCCCGCGCTGGAGGGCCCGGTGCCGGACCGGGCGGACGCCGGACCCAACGCCATCCCGCGGACCCGTTACGTCCAGACCAGCGACGGCATCCACGTCGCCTTCCAGGTGATCGGCGAGGGCGAGCGGGACATGGTCCTGGTGCCAGGCCTGATGAGCCACATCGAGCTGATCTGGGAAGATCACGAGACGGCCGACTTCTACCGGCGCCTGGCCAGGCTGGGCCGCCTGATCCTGTTCGACAAGCGCGACACGGGGCTGTCCGACCGCGCACCCGGCACCATGTCGCTCGAGGAGCGGATGGAGGACGTGCGCGCGGTGATGGAGGCGGCTGGCTCAAGCCGGGCCGTGCTGTTCGGCTATTCCGAGGGCGCGCCGATGAGCATCCTGTTCGCCGCGACCTACCCGGAACGAGTGACCGCGCTGATCCTCGCATCGGCATCCGCCCGGTGGTTCCCGGCTCCCGGGTATCCGTGCGGGCAGGGGGCGCAGGAGATGTACGACGCGCTCCGGGACATCGCCGCGCACCGATGGGGGCAGGGCGAGAGCATCGAGTGGTACCTGCCCGGCCTGGCTCACTCGGCCCGGGCGCGCCAGCTGCTCGGGCGGTTCGAGCGGATGGCGGTGAACCCCAGCGCTTTCCTGCGGCTGACGCAGATGATCCACGACATCGACGTCCGCGCGGTGCTGCCCGCGATCCACATTCCCACGCTGGTGATCCAGCGCCTCAGCGACCGCATCACGCCGCCCTGCCACGGCCGCTACCTGGCCTCCCACATCGCCGGTGCGCGCTATTTCGAGCAGCCCGGGGATCATTCGCTGCGGTTCGCGGCGAGCGGGGACAGCGATGCGCTCTTCGCGGAGGTCACCGGATTTCTCGCCGAGTCCTCGGCTGCCGATCAGAAACCCGAGCGTGTACTGGCCACGATCCTGCGCGCCAGGGCCGCCGGGGATGAGATTCCCAGGCCGACCGGGGATCTCGTCCGTGGTCACCGGGGACGCCTGATCAGGACCGGCGGAGAGGGCATCCTCGCCACGTTCGACGCTCCCGGGCAGGCCATACGCTGTGCCGCCGCAGTGCTCGAGGATGCCGCGTCCGCCGGGATGAAGATCCGGGCCGGGATCCACACCGGCGAGGTGGATCTCACCGGGGAAGGCATTTCCGGCGCGTCAGTCCAGATCACCGACCGGGTCGCGGCGCTCGCCCGGCCGGCGGAGATCCTGGTCTCGCGGACCGTCAAGGACCTCGTGACCGGATCAGGCATCAGCTTCGCCGATCGCGGCCGTCACCCCCTGGACGGACCATCTGAGCTGTGGTCGCTTTTCGCGGTGATGGGACTGCCTACCGCCGGGTCGGGCTAGAACCGGTCAGGGCGCCGACCGGTCAGGGCGCCGACCGGTCAGTGCGCCGACCGGTCAGTGCGCCGAGGCCCGGCTCTCGAGCTCGGCCCAGACCTCGGCCACACGGCGGTCGAGGTCCGCAAGGGACCCCGAGTTGTCGATGACGATGTCGGCCGCGGCCAGCCGCTGCTCCCTGGTGGCCTGGGCCGCCATCCGGGCCCGGGCCTGGCCGGCGGCCATGCCGCGCTGGCTTACCAGCCGCTCGACCTGAAGCTCGGCCGGGACGTCCACCACGACGATCAGGTCGAAGTCGCCGCGGCGCCCGCCCTCGGCCAGCAGCGGCACGTCGTGCACCACGACCAGGCCGTCCCGGCCGGAGTCGGCGGCGGCGCGCTCCCCCGCCTGCATCCACTCCCGGACCAGGGGGTGGACGATCTCGTTCAGCCGGGCGCGCTGGGCGGGGTCAGCGAATACGATCCCGCCGAGCCGTTCCCGGTTCAGGGCGCCGTCCGGGCCGATGACCCCGGGGCCGAAGGCCTCGGCGATGCGGGCCAGGCCGGGCGTGCCGGGCTCGACCACCGCCCGGGAGGCCACGTCCGCGTCCAGGATCACTGCCCCGCGGGCGGCCAGCCGCCGGGAGACCTCGCTCTTGCCCGACCCGATACCCCCGGTCAGCCCGACCCGCAGCACCGCGCCCTCCTCCGGTAGGAATCGCAGGCCAAGCAGCATGATAGGGCGCGTGCCCGGCGGCCGGGTCAGGCGTAGACCTCGATGGTGCCGAGGCCGTCGAACTCGGCGGTGACGGCCGATCCCGGGCCCATCGGGACCGGGGCGGTCAGGCCGCCGGACAGGACTATGGAACCCGGCTTGAGCGGCCAGTCCTCGGGGGTCAGCTTGTTGACCAGCCAGGTCACGGCGGCGGCCGGATGGCCGAGCACGGCGCCGCCGGCGGCCGTGGCCACCACGTCGCCGCGGGCCCGCAGCACGCAGCCCAGCAGGCGCAGATCACACAGGTCCCCGATCGGACGGGCCTGCGGGCCGAGCACGATACGGCTGCCGCTGGCGTTGTCGGCCACGACGTCCGGCAGCCGGAAGCGGAAGTCCTCGTACCTGGAGTCGAGGACCTCGACGGCCGCGAAGACCGACTCGGTGGCGTCCAGGACGCCGGTGATGGTGGCCGGGGGCTCGAGTTCCCGGCCGATCAGGAAGGCGATCTCCGGCTCGACCCGCGGGTGGATGAACTCGGCCAGCGGCAGCGGCTCGCCGTATGGCAGCACCATGCCCGAGGTCAGCCAGCCTGAGAGCGGCTCGTGGACGCCCATCGCCTCCTGCTTGGCCCGGCTGGTCAGGCCGAGCTTGGCGCCGATGATCCGCTCGCCGGCGTCCAGCCGGTGCTGGACCAACATCCGCTGGGCCCGGTAGGCGGTCTCGGTGTCGAGCCCGGGAGCGGCGTCGGTGAACGGGGTGATCACCTTGCGCTCACGCTCGGCGACGATCAGGGCGTCCGCGATCGATCGCGCGTCCATCAGGCCTGTCCTCCCCCGTTGTTGACCCCGTTGCTGACCCCGTTGCTGAACCGGGCGGTGACCGCGCCCAGGTGGGCGAACTCGGCCCGGAAGGCGTCGCCGGGTCGGACTGGCACCATCCGGTGCACGGCGCCGGGCAGCACGACGTCGCCCGGGCGCAGGCCGTCCCCGAAGGTGGCCAGCTTGTTGGCCAGCCAGGCCACGCAGCGGGCCGGGTTGCCCAGCGCGGCGGCGCCCGCGCCGGTGTCGATGACCGCGCCGTTGCGGGTCACCAGCACCCCGATCAGGCGCAGGTCGATGTCGGTGACCGGGGTGAGCCGTCCGCCGACGACGAGCTGGCCCGAGGACGCGTTGTCGGCCACGGTGTCGATCAGCTTGATCTTCCAGTCGGCGATGCGGCTGTCCACGATCTCGATCGCGGGCAGCACCCCCGCGATGGCGGTCAGGGCGTTGCTGGTGGTGACGCCGGGACCGGCCAGCTCATGGCCGATCACGAAGGCCATCTCGGCCTCGACGCGCGGCTGCAGCATGGTCTCGAGCGAGACCTCGTCGCCGTCCTCGACGAACATGTCGTCGAGCAGCACCCCGAAGTCGGGTTCGGAGACGCCGAGCAGTTCCTGCATGGGCCGCGAGGTGAGCCCCACCTTGCGCCCGCGAATGACCCGGCCATCGCCGACCCGCCGCTCGATGTTGTGGGTCTGGATCGCGTAGGCGTCCGCCAGGCCCAGCTCGGGGTGGTCGCCCGTGATCGGGCTGATCGGCGCGCGATCGATTTCTGCCTGCCAGAGGCGGCCAGCCACCTCGGCCACGATGCCATCGGCCATGCCCCGATTCTCGGGGCAGGTCAGACGAGATGGCAAGGGCCGGTTCCACTGCGCGGAACGGTACGGCTCAAGACCGATGAGAATCCGGAGGGCCCGCTCCAGCACCGAACGAGCCGGGCCGTCTCGTTGTGCGGAACGCATGGCCGTATGCTGACACGCCACGGCGCAAAAGGTCCATCGGGCGTTTTCCTCAGCAAGACGGGACTTCCGGCCTTGGCCGGCGACCAGGTTGGATGCCATGATCGCGTCATCGTTCAACTACCGAACATAGAGGCAGGACAGTGGCACAAGTAACGCTGAAACTCGAAGAGCTGCGGGACCACGTTGGCGAGGAACTGGGCGCGACGCCCTGGCACGAGGTGACGCAGGAGCAGGTCAACGAATTCGCGGAAGCGACCCTCGACCACCAGTGGATTCACACCGACCCGGAGCGCGCGGCAGCCAGCGGGTACGGCGGCACGATCGCGCACGGCTTCCTCACCCTCTCGCTCGCGGCCTGGGCGCTCGAGGACGTCCTGGAGGTGGCCAACGCGACGGTCACCATCAACTACGGGCTCAACAAGGTGCGCTTCCCCGCGCCGCTGCGGACCGGTAGCAGCGTCCGGGCGCACGTCAGGTGCGACGAGGTCCAGGATGTCACCGGTGGCCTGCAGGTCACGTTCGGCGTGACGTTCGAGCGCGCGGACGGCGACAAGCCGGCCTGCGTGGCCGAGGTGCTCATTCGTTACGGCGCGTAACAGCTAGAGCTCGCCGCGGGCCGGGTCCGGGGTATGTCCCGGGCCGACGTCGCGGTGAACGGGATGTCCTGCGTGGCGCGCGGTCATGACACCCCCTCGAGCAGCGGCCCGAGCCTGGTCATGGCCCGCGAGATATATCCCTTGATGGCCCCGACGCTGACCCCCATCAGCTCGGCGATCTCGGCCTCGGGCAGGTCGGCCCAGTACCGCAGCACGACCGCCTCGGGCTGCCTGGCCGGAATGCGGCGCAGGGCGCGGATGACCTCCTGCCTGGAGAGGGCCGCGCAGGCCCCTTCCTCGGCGCTGGCGGCATCGGGCATCGGCCGGGGCGCATGCCGCAGCCGGACCAGTCGCCTGCGCAGCTCGGACCGGGCCAGGTTGACCACCGCCTGGCGGAGGTAGGCAGCTGATTGTGCACGGGCTGGGCGTCCAGCCTGCGATGGACCCGGATGAAGGCCTGCTGTTAGACGTGTGCCGGGGCATAAAGGTTGTTCGGTTTGAGTCTCGCTTTGGTCACAGCGAGTCCAAACCAAGAAGCGGCACCCACCACGTGGTGGGTGCCGCTTCTTGTGCGTTTACACCGGTTAGGACTGGCCGCCTGACAGCTTCTCGCGGAGGGCCGCCAGGGCCTCGTCGGACGCCAGGGTGCCGGTGGCCGCGCTGCCCGGGGTCGAGCTCGAGGTCACCGCACCCGGCGTGGCCGGGCCCGAACGGGAACCGCCGCGGGGGCCGCGGCTGCGGGCACCGCCGTTGCCGGCCGGCGCCGCGGCGGACGGGTCGGCATCGCCGAGCGTCGCCGCCTCTTCCTCGTCGGCCTTGCGGGATTCCTCCACCTGCCGCCGGTGCGCCTCGAACCTGGCGCGCGCCTCGGCGTACTGGTGCTCCCAGTCCTCACGCTGCTTCTCGTAGCCGGGCAGCCATTCGCCGGTCTCCGGGTCGAAGCCATCCGGGTACTCGTAGTTGCCCTGCTCGTCGTAGGAGGCCGGCATGCCGTACAGGGTCGGGTCGAAGTCGTCGCCGACGGCCTCGCCGATCGTGCCCTCGTTGGCCTGCTTGAGCGACAGGCTGATCCGGCGCCGGTCCAGGTCGATGTCGATGATCTTGACGAAGATCTCGTCGCCGACCTGGACGACCTGCTCGGGAATCTCCACGTGCCGGTCGGCCAGCTCCGAGATGTGCACCAGGCCCTCGATGCCCTCCTCGACCCGGACGAACGCGCCGAACGGCACCAGCTTGGTGACCCGGCCCGGAACGACCTGGCCGATCTGGTGGGTCCGGGCGAACTGCTGCCACGGGTCTTCCTGGGTGGACTTCAGCGACAGCGAGACCCGCTCCCGGTCCATGTCCACGTCGAGGACCTCGACGGTGACCTCCTGGCCCACCTCGACGACCTCGCCCGGGTGGTCGATGTGCTTCCAGGACAGCTCGGACACGTGCACCAGGCCGTCCACGCCGCCGAGATCGACGAACGCGCCGAAGTTGACGATCGAGGACACGACGCCCTTGCGGATCTGCCCCTTGGACAGGGTGTTGAGGAACGTGTGACGGACCTCGGACTGGGTCTGCTCCAGCCACGCCCGGCGGGACAGCACCACGTTGTTGCGGTTCTTGTCCAGCTCGATGATCTTGGCCTCGATCTCGCGGCCCACGTAGGGCTGCAGGTCGCGGACGCGGCGCATCTCCACCAGCGAGGCGGGCAGGAAGCCGCGCAGGCCGATGTCCAGGATCAGGCCGCCCTTGACGACCTCGATCACCGTGCCGGTGACCACCCCGTCCTCTTCCTTGATCTTCTCGATCGTGCCCCAGGCCCGCTCGTACTGGGCCCGCTTCTTGGACAGGATCAGGCGGCCTTCCTTGTCCTCCTTCTGCAGGACAAGGGCCTCGATGTGCTCGCCGGTCTTGACGACCTCGTGCGGGTCGACGTCATGCTTGATCGACAGTTCGCGGGAGGGAATCACGCCTTCTGTCTTGTAGCCGATATCGAGCAAGACCTCGTCTCGGTCGACTTTTACGACTGTTCCTTCAACGATGTCACCGTCGTTGAAATACTTGATGGTCTCGTCGATCGCGGCGAGGAATGCCTCCTCGGACCCGATGTCATTGACCGCCACCTTGGGGGTCGAGTTGGCTTGCGTGCTGCTCGTCATGTGTGGGTTGGCTCCGGATGCGGACAGGGAAGTTTTGGACACGCCGCAGACTGTGCACCTCACGATGACCAGGAGGACCTACCGGAACCAGCACGGGCCGACCACGGCACGCCCGGCGGCCGCCCGCGTGGTCAACGACAAGAAATCAGTGACCACGACGGAACGCACGAGGACACGGCGCAGCGTTCAGCATATGAGAGCTGGGTCCAAGGGTCAATTGAGCCCGGCCACAATACGGCCACGGTCTGGTGTGCAAGGGGCCGAGGGGGCCCAGGGGGTATGAGGGCCGGGCAGGCCCGGTCCGGGCAGTACGGCGAGTCCCGGGCAGTACGGCGAGTTTACGCGGCGAAGCCGCCTTCGCCTGGTCCGCGAGGGGCCTCTGGCCCCTCCGGCCAGGCGAGACTACGGCGAGGTACCGCAGCGGGCGCGCGAAGCGCAGCGGGGGGGTTCCGGGGGGTCGCCCCCCCGGAAGTTGTCGCCCCCCGGAAAGTTGTCGCCCCCCGGAAGTTAATGCGCCGCTTCGTCCCAGGTTCGGCCGGTGCCGACGGAGACATCGAGCGGGACCCGCAGCGAGGCGGCACCCGCCATAGCCGCGCAGACCAGGTCGCGGGCGGTGTCGTACTCGCCGGGCGCCACCTCGATGAGCAGTTCGTCGTGGACCTGGAGCAGCATGCGGGAGCGCAGCCCCGCTCCGGCCAGCGAGCTGCCGGTGGCCAGCATGGCCACCTTGATCACGTCGGCGGCGGAGCCCTGGATCGGCGCGTTCAGGGCCATACGTTCGGCCATCTCCCGCCGCTGCCGGTTGTCCGAGGTCAGGTCGGGCAGGTAGCGCCGCCGCCCCATCATGGTGGCGGTGTAGCCGTCCATCCGGGCCCGGGCGACCACCTCGTGCAGGTAGTCGCGGACCCCGCCGAACTCCTTGAAGTACTCCTCCATCAGCGCCCGCGCCTCCTCGGTGGAGATGCGCAGCTGCGCCGACAGCCCGAAGGCGGACAGCCCGTAGGCCAGGCCGTAGTTCATCGCCTTGATCTTGGCCCGGAGCTCGGGGCCCACCTCCTCGGGCGGCAGCCCGAACACCCGGGAGGCGGTGGCGGCGTGGAAGTCATGCCCGGACTCGAACGCCGCGATCAGCGCCTCGTCACCGGACAGGTGGGCCATGATACGCAGCTCGATCTGGCTGTAGTCCGCGGTGAGCAGGCACTCGTAGCCCTGGCCCACGATGAAGCCCTTGCGGATCTGGCGGCCGAGCTCGCTGCGGATGGGGATGTTCTGCAGGTTGGGGTCGGTGGAGGATAGCCGCCCGGTGGCCGCGATGGTCTGGTTGAACGTGGTGTGGATCCGGCCGTCCTCGCCGGCCATGGGGATCAGCGAGTCCACGATCGTCATCAGCTTGGACACGTCACGGTGGCGCAGCAGGTGCTCGAGCAGCGGATGGCCGGTCTGGGCCAGCAGGCTGGTCAGCGCCTCGGAGTCGGTGGTGTACCCGGTCTTGATCCGCTTGGTCTTGGGCAGGCTGAGCTCGGTGAACAGGATCTCCTGCAGCTGCTTGGGCGAGCCGAGGTTGAACTCGTGCCCGACCACGGCGAACGCGGCCTGCCCGGCCGCCTTGACCTCGCCGTGCAGGGTGGCGGACATGTCCGCGAAGTGGTCGATGTCGGCGGCGATCCCGGTGCGCTCCATCTGGGCCAGCACCGAGACCAGCGGCAGCTCGAGCTCGCGCAGCAGTGCGACGGCCTCGCGGCGCTCCAGGTCGGCGTCGAGCGCGGCGGCCAGCTCCAGCGTGGCCTGCGCGCGCAGCACCAGGCTGGCCGCGGCGTCCCGCTCGGCCGAGCCGTCCAGGGTCAGCTGGCCGCCTTCGGCCTCCTCGGCCAGCTCCTTGCCCAGGTAGCGCAGGGCCAGGTCGCCCAGGTCGAACGTGCGCTGGCCGGGCAGCGCGAGGTAGGCGGCCAGGGCCGTGTCGCACGCCAGGCCGTCCAGGGTGAAGCCGCGGGCGGCGAAGGCGTGCATCGGGCCCTTGGCGTCGTGCAGCACCTTCGGGTGGCCGGGGTCGGCCAGCCAGGCGGCCAGGGCCCGGTCGTCGTCCTCGGTCAGCGCCGTCGGGTCCAGGTGGGCGCCGTGGCCGTCAGGGGCGGCGATCGCCACCGCGGTCAGGTTACCCGTGCCCCGTCCCCAGGTACCGGTCACGGCGAGCCCGGATCGTTCGGCAGAAGAATGAGCGGCCAGCCAGGCCGCCACCTGGCCGGGTCCGAGCAGGTCGACCACCACGTCGAAGGCCTGCCTTTCCGGCTCGCCCGCGGCCTGGGGGCCCTGGTCGGCCGAGCCGACGGTGCTGATGAGGCCGTGCGGCAGGGTCTGGTAGAGGCGGTCACGGAGCACCCGGAACTGCAGGGTGTCGAACAGCTGATGTATTTTCTCCCGGTCCCAGGCCACCGGCAGCAGGTCATGCGGCACCGCGCCGACCGTCTCGGCGGGCAGGTCGGTCAGCAGCGAGGTGAGCTGGCGGTTGCGCAGCACGCTGGCCAGGTGCTCGCGCAGCGCGTCGCCGGCCTTGCCCTTGACCTCGTCCACCCGGTCCACCAGCGCGGCCAGCGAGCCGAACTCGGCGATCCACTTGGTGGCGGTCTTCTCCCCCACCCCGGGGATACCGGGCAGGTTGTCGCTCGGGTCACCGCGGACGGCGGCGAAGTCGGGGTACTGGGACGGGGACAGGCCGTACTTCTCCTGCACCGCCGCCGGGGTGAAGCGGGTCATCTCGGTGATGCCGCGCCTGGTCATCAGCACGGTCACCCGGTCCGAGACCAGCTGCAGCACGTCCCGGTCGCCGGTGACGATCAGGACGTCCATGTCCTCGGCCGCGGCCTCGGTGGCGAGGGTGGCGATGAGGTCGTCGGCTTCGTAGCCGGGCGCGGACAGCCGCCTGATGCCCAGCGTGTCGAGTACCTCGAAGATCAGGCTGAGCTGGCTGCGGAAATCCTCGGGGGTCTCACGCCGGTTGGCCTTGTACTCGACCCACTGCTCGTGCCTGAAGGTCGGCTCACCCCGGTCGAAGGCCACCGCGACGTGCGTCGGCTTCTCGTCCCGCAGCACGTTGATGAGCATCGCGGTGAACCCATACACCGCGTTGGTCGGCTGCCCGGTGGTGGTGGAGAAGTTCTCGACCGGCAGGGCAAAGAAGGCCCGGTAAGCCAGCGAGTGCCCGTCGAGCAGCAGCAACCGGTCTTGACCTGGATCCTGAGGTGCTTGTGTCGCCACGCTGTAGATCCTATGGTCCGAACGGGCCGTGGTGGCCCCGTCCGCCACCTGCTGGCGCGAAGTGGCGGACGGGGCCGGGAGGTTATGAGTTGTGTGCGGGATCTGCCGTGCAGGTTGCCGCGGCGGGCGCCATGGGATCCTTGAGCAGGAGCGGCGACGCGGAGGTGCGGATGGACCAGGAGATGCTGGCGGCGAGCATGGCCATGACGGTGGCCCGGGGCACGCTCGCCAGCCGGATGGGCGTCAGAATCATCTCCGCGTCGGCCGAGCAGGTCGTGGCCAGGATGCCGGTCGAGGGCAACGCCCAGCCCTACGGCCTGCTGCACGGCGGGGCGTCCTGCGTCCTGGCCGAGACGATCGGGTCGCTGGGTGCCTTCCTGCACGCGGGCCCGGGCCGGGTGGTGGTCGGCATCGAGATCAGCGCGACGCATCACCGGGGTGTACGGGACGGGGAGGTCACTGCCGTGGCCATGCTGGCGCACGGCGGCCGGACGCTGGCCACCTATGACATCATCGTCACGGACGCGGCGGGCCACCGCGTGTGCACAGCCCGGCTGACCTGCCTGATCAGAGACCAGGTACCGGGGCGCGACGGGACCGGCCCGGATCAGGAAGTGAACGGTGAGTTATCAGTAAGTGATTACGGGCGCACGGACGGGGCCGTCCGCTTTTGCGCCGCCTTTGCGCCACGCACGGGCGGGTCGCTAACGTGGTGACCGCGAGCCCGGGGGGTCCAAGTAGACAACGTGTCAGCCGGGGAAGGCGGGCACGGCACCAACGGTCCCCCGGGTTCAGCTTTCCCAGCCTTATGGCTGGGGGGTCTGTTCGGGGACGCGCATGCTCCCCTCGATCACCGCTTCGGCGACCTTGCGCATGGTGAGACGGCGGTCCATCGACGTCTTCTGGATCCAGCGGAATGCGTCGGGCTCGGACAGGCCGTGCTGGGACTGGAGTATGCCCTTGGCCCGGTCGAGCAGCTTGCGCACCTCCAGCCGCTCGCGCAGCGTGTCGATCTCGGTGTCGAGCGCGCGGATCTCGGCGAACCGGCTGACCGCCATCTCCACGGCGGGCACCAGGTCGGCCTTGGTGAACGGCTTGACCAGGTAGGCCATCGCGCCCGCGTCGCGGGCGCGCTCGACCAGCTCGCGCTGGGAGAAGGCGGTCAGGATGACCACTGGGGCGAGCCGCTCGGCCGCGATCCGCTCGGCGGCGGAGATCCCGTCCAGGACCGGCATCTTGATGTCCAGGATGGCCAGATCCGGCTGCAGCGCGGTCACGCGCTCCACGGCGGATTCCCCGTCGCCGACCTCGGCCACGACCGAGTAGCCCTCTTCCTCCAGCATCTCCTTGAGGTCCAGGCGGATCAGGGCTTCATCTTCGGCGATCACGACACGCAGTTGGTTCTGGCTCACGCCCACGAGCCTACCGTGATCAGATAGATTGTCATCGTGCTGCTCCCCATAGGAGCTGCTATGCCCCGGTACTCCAATTTGCGGTAGAGAGGGCGGATTCAAAACCCGTAGAGTGTGGGTTCGACTCCCACCCGGGGCACCATCACGGACCGCACGGACGGTTCGTGTTGTTCGACTCAGGTTTTGTCAGTGCCGTTTGCGACAATTTGGCTGTGTACAGTTCTGAGGCACGCCGCCATGCGGTGGATCTGATGGAAAGCGGACTTAGTCTCCGCAGAATCAGCATGTCGACCGGAGTGAACCGAACAACGCTGCGCGACTGGCGGGACCACCCGGAAAAGCTACTAAACCGCGCCAGCTGTCCCAGGTGCGCGGAAAGCCCTACGCTCCCCGAGCCGCACGCCGACTACGCATATCTGCTTGGCCTCTATCTCGGAGACGGCTGTATAAGCCGGGCTGGTGCGAGAGACAAGGACGTATGGAAACTGCGCATCATCTGCGCGGATGCTTGGCCCGGGCTTATCAGGGAATGCGGGCGGGCGATGAGCGCGATCCTGCCGGGTAACAAGGTCAGCACGCAGCAGAGGCCGGGCTGCACCGAGGTGGCGAGCTACTCCAGGCACTGGCCATGCCTCCTCCCGCAGCACGCCGCAGGCAGGAAGCACCTGCGCCGGATCGAGCTGCAAACGTGGCAGCGGACGATTGCCATGGGGAATCCTGGCCACTTCGCTCGCGGCCTGCTCCATTCGGACGGTTATCGCGGGGCAAACCGAGTCCGCGCCCACCTCGCGGATGGTGATCGCTGGTATGAGTATCCGCGGTACCTGTTCACCAACGAATCAGCGGACATTCTCCGGTTGTGTGGCGAGACTCTGGATCAGCTCGGGGTGGCGTGGCGGTTTTCGCGGCGGAATGCCATATCGGTGGCGCGGCGGGAGGCGGTGGCGCGGCTTGATGAGTTCGTCGGGGCTAAGTACTGACGGGTCAGTGCGCTTCTGGCGCCGGGTAGGGAATCAGGACGACGGTGATGTTGTCGCCGCCGCCGGCGTCGACCGCGAACTGGACCATGTCGGCCGCGGCACCCAGCGGGTCGGTCAGGGCCTTGGGCAGCGCCAGCCCGGCCAGGTCCGCGGCGTCGGGCAGATAGTTCCACAGGCCGTCCGAGCACACCATCAGGACCCCGGTCTCGGGCGGCGAGTACGTCTCCACGTGCGGTGCCCGGGCTGGGTCGCTATCCAGGTCCGCGGCTTCGGCGCCGAGCCAGCGGGTCAGCACGTGGGCGTGCGGCGAGGCCATGGCGACTTCTTCCGTGGCCAGGCCGGCCTCGACCATACCGCCGGCCACGGAGTCATCGCGGGTGAGCAGCGCCGAGTCGGCCCCCAGCTGAGCCAGCCAATAGGCCCGGCTGTCCCCGAGCCAGCACAGGGTCACCCGGTCACGGGCGGCCACCGCCGAGACGAAGGTGGTGGCAGATCGCTCGTTGGCGGGCTCTTGCAGCCCGGCCACTGACTGACGCCCGGCCAGGACCGCGGCGCGCGAGGCCTCGGCCAGATCGCTGTCGGCCTGGACCGCGGCAACCAGGACCGGCAGCGCCGCATTCGCGGCCACATGCGAGGCCTCGTCGGGCCGGGCCGAGGAGGAGACGCCGTCGCAGACCACGGCCACCACCACCAGGCCGTCCGGAGTCTGCTGCGACGCCAGGGCCATCGAGTCCTCGTTACGGGAATGACGCAGGCCCCGGTCAGTGACTCCGGCAGCGATGCCCAGGTCGACCTCGGCGTGGTCAGACGCGGGCGGCACGTTGATCATGTCGCATACGTTAGTGCCTCGACCGGCCTGGTAAGGCGTCACCGGCCACCGAATCTCAGTGGTGGCGCGGCTGGATCCGCAGGCTGCGATCTAGCTGCGATGCACGGTGATCGCGGTCCAGGCGCCGAGGTTGATTCGGTCGCCGTCATGCAGCGGCACCTGGCTCCCGGTTGGTATCTCCCGGCCGTTGAGGAGCGTGCCGTTGGCCGAGCCGGGATCAAGTACCGTCCAGCTGCCGTCCGGCGCCGCGATCAGCACCGCGTGCAGCCGGCTGATGCCAGGGTCGGCCGGCGGGCCGGTCAGGTCGATCTCCGGGTCCAGGCCGCGGGACACGCTGCGCCGGCCGATCTGCATCTGGCTGCCGGTGAGCCGGAACCGGCGTTCGGCGCAGTAGGCCGGGAAGGGCAGGTCGGCACCGTCCGGGCTGCTGGCGGCCCGGACGGTGCCGTAGTAGTCACGGTCGGCGGACACCACCGCGGTCCACGTGTCCAGCGGGGAAGGACGTGGGCCGGGCGTACGCGTGAGCGGGCCGGATGGGTCGGGGGGCGCGGGCTGAACGGAACCCGGCGGCCAGGAGGAAGACGCAGGCGGCGGCGGTGAGTAGGGGACCCCTGAAGGAGGGGTCGAGTACGGCGGAGTAGGAGCGGACGACGGCGGCGGCCCGGGCTGGGACGGGGGCGGCGCCATCGGCCGGGGTGGGGGCGCCATCGGCCGGGATGGGGGCGGCGGCATCGGCTGGGATGGGGGCGGCGGCATCGGCCGGGATGGGTACGGTGGCTGGCCCGCGGACGGCGGCGGGGGCGCCGAGGGCCAGGCAGGCTGGGGGGTACCGAAGTTGAAGCCGCACGACTCGCAGAACTGGCCTGACCTGGCGGTACCGCACCGCGGGCAGGGCTCGCCGGCCTGATCGGGTCCCGGGCCTCCGGGTCTGCCGAGTACGCCGGGAGCGCCGGGCCCTCCGGGCGCGGGCGGGAACGAGCCGTGGGAGGGCATTCCCGTGGTGCCGGAGGGGCCGGTGTTCTGGCGGACGGCGTCAATGCGCATGCCGCAGATGTCGCAGAAGTCCTCGCTCGCCGAGTCGTGCCCGTTGGGACATACCGCCATCGTTGCCTCCCGGATGCGCCGTTGACGCCGGTTATCGCCTGGCCCGGACCGTCTTGGTGGACCTGGTATCCAGGGCCATCTCGTCGGCGTCCTCGACCTGCTTCTTCAGCCGGACCGTGCCGGTCTCCAGGTTCACTACGTCAACCACCTTGGCCAGCAGCTTGGCCGTGTCCTCGTTGCCTGACTGGTGGGCCAGGGCCACGGCCCGGCCCAGCTTGGCCGTCGCGGTTTCCTCGTCCCCCTGCTTGCGGGCTTCCAGCCCGTCCTGGATGGCGGCGGCGAGTTCGGCCTGGCCGGTGTAGTGAGCCACCCGCGAGTTAATCTTGGTCGACAGTGCCTCGTCATCGGTCCAGATGGCCCGGACCAGGCCCTGGCCGAGCACTTCGGTGCCGGACGGCGAGCCGCCGACCAGGCTGACCCGCGCGGCGAGCATCTCCTGCCCCAGGCCGGCCGGCGTGACCTCGACGCCCACATGGTAGTCGCGGCTCTCGCCCGGTCCCCACGCTCCGGTGGGGTAGTCGCCCGCCTGCGGGCCCGACGGCGTGCGGCGGCCGGTCAGGTCCTCGACCGTCGGCGCCACCTGCTTGACGAACTTGACGGTGGCGTGCTGCGGCGTCCAGACCCGCAGCGCCACGTCGGCGACCTGCTTGCCCATGGCGTTTTCCATCATGGCCGCGAAGTCGGCGGCCAGCCCGGACGGGTCGGGCACGATGTCCACCGTGCCCAGCAGCGCGGTGGAGATCGTGCGCAGTTCCTTGACCTCCCAGTCGGTGCCAACCCCGCGGCAGTCGCAGCTGAACACGCCCTCGCAGCCGCGGACCGCCGCCGCGAGCTGTTCGGGGGTCTCGTGCTGGTTCTTGCCGTCGGTGAGCAGGATCGCGTGCCTTAGCTTGGCCGGGTACCGCTCGAAGGTCAGACGGGCCAGCTCCAGCCACTGGCCGATGGCGGTGCCGCCGCCGGCTCGCAGGCCCGCTATCGCCTGCTTGGCCAGGGCCCTGGAGGACGCGTCCGCCCGGGCCATGCCTCCGTCGGCCGGGAACACCGGCCAGGCCAGGTTGGTGCCGGCGATGACCGCGAACAGGACGCCGTCCCGGACCACGTCCACCGCGGCGGCCGTGGCCGCCCGCGCCTCGGCGATCTTGGTGTGCGGGTACTCCATCGACCCGGAGCAGTCGATGATGATGATCTCCGCGCTGCCCGCGTCCGCCCCGCCCGGCCCGCCCGGCGCGCCGCCGGGCAGGGCGGCGACGCCGGGGCCGGAGGCGACCGTGACGATGGCGCTGACGTCGCGTCCGCCTTCGGACAGGTACCGGTTCTGGTCGACGTCGACGGTGAAGCCGGAGTCGGTCATGGCGGAATTCTCCTCGCTTACGTCGCCAGCCTGCGGGCGGGAACGGTCCTGGGCGGGATGGGCTGCGGCGGGAAGGGAACCAGTAGCGCGGTGATGTTGTCCATACCGCCGGCGTCGAGCGCGAACTTCACCAGCGCTTCGGCCGCGCCGAGCGGGTCGGTGAGCGCGGCCGGCAGCGCCTGCTGGGCCAGGCCCGCCGCCTCGGGCTGGTAGTTCCACAGCCCGTCGGAGCAGACGAGCACCACCCCGGGGCCAACCGGTTCGACCCGCAGGACGTGCGGATGCACCTCGGTCAGGTCAGCGCCGAGCCAGCGGGTGATGACGTGGGCCTGCGGGGAGGCCAGGGCGTCGGCCTCGTTCATCTTGCCCTGCGCGACCAGTTCCTCGGCCATCGAGTCGTCGGTGGACAGGCGCGTCGCATGGCCGTCGGCGCCGAGCCAGTAGGCCCGGCTGTCACCCAGCCAGCTCACCGTGACCGCCTCGCCGCCGACGATGGCCGATACGTACGTGGCGGACGGCGCCTCGCCCGGCGTGCCCAAGGCGGACAGGGCCTGATGAGCCGCGCGTACCGCGACAGGCGAGGCCTGCACGGAGTCTTCGCCACGGCGGGCCGAGGTCAGCAGCGTGCGCACCGCGGCCTGAGCGGCGGCCAGCGACGCCTCGTCGGAGCGGGGAGAAGTCGATACCCCGTCGCAGACCACGGCGATGGCAACCGGCCCGGCTGGGGTGTCGGCCGTCGCCATAGCCATCGCGTCTTCGTTGCGGGTGTGCCGCAGGCCGCGGTCGGTCACGCCGGCCACCAGCACGAGGTCCAGCTCGATGTGGTCACGGCCGGACGGCGCTTTGCGGCCGCACGACTCGCAGTAACCCTCCGGACTGATTCCAGCCGACGGGCCCGACGGATCAACGGAGCACACTGGACACTCTGGCGAGAACCCTGGCGCGTCGACGCTGATCGCCGCGGGAGTAAGCTCCGTGCCACATGCCTCACAGAAGGAATCGCCAGCAGCTGTTGGCTCACCGCACGATGGGCAGGTGACCCCCACATTTGGGTTCGCGGTCATGTCCAGGTCCTTGGCCGGACCGCGTTGGCAATGTCGACCAACTCGATCCGGCGGTTGCCGTCCGGCGTCAGCCGGGCCAGCGCGCGGTAGCTCCGTTCCAGCCCAAGGCGCAGCGCACGTTCGTTCGGCTCACAGCCGAGGATGAGACCGTCGCCTGAGGCTCCCCGGGATGCGGGCGCTCCGGACGCGTGACGCCAGGAAGCCTGCGAGCCAGGAGACTGCCCGGAGCTGGCCCACTCGAGTGCGGCACGCAGGATCTCCACGGTGAGCTGCTGACGGCGCGCTTCGTCCAGGGCCAGCCGACCCAGGCGGCCGTCGGCCTGCCGCAGGTCATCGCCGGTTACCCCAGCCGAAACCAGGATCCGGACCGCGGCGATCTGCGCCGCTGAGTGATGGCTCGAGGTCTCGGGCACGGCAGCGAGCGCCGCGATCGCACCGGGCCGGTCGCCAGCCGCCAGACAGGTTCGCGCCAGTCCGAACGCCGCGCTGATGTAGGACCGGTCCACCGTCCAGACGAGCCGGAAATAGCGGCTGGCCGTCGCGAAATCGCCCTCGGCCTCGGCGGCGAAAGCCAGCGCGAGCTTGGGCGCGAGCTCACCAGGTAGCTCATCGTAAACCGCGCTAAACGCATCACCCGCAGCCGACGGATCGCCGGTAGCGAGACCACGGAGGCCGTCGGTCCAGGCGACCCGCCAGTCGGACGGGTCATCCACGGCCAGTTCGGCCAGCATGACCCTGGCACCGTCGTAATCGCCCACATCGAGCCGGGCGCGAGCCAGCGCCAGTCGTGTCTCGGCGGACGTAGCGACCTCGCTCGGCACGGCTGGGTCGCCCGAGACGGCTCTGGACAATGCAGCGGCTCGCTGGCCGGGATCGAGCCCGGCGAACGTGGCCAGGTAACCGGCTGCCGGGTCGGCCCGGTCCACCTGCGGCATCGGCATCCCCCCGATGATCCCAGCAGCCTGCGGCGCAGCCAGGGCCGCACCTGCGGTGTCGTCCACCGTCCCAATCGCCTGGAGCTCGGGGGTGAACACCGTCGAGAACGCCGGTCGAGGCGTGCCGTCCGCGACGGCCAGCACCTCGCGCAGCACGCCGGTGAGCTGGTCGGCCATCTCGCCCGCGGAGCTGAAGCGCCGACCCGGATCGGCGTTGGTGGCTCGGCGCAGCAGCCGGGCAAACGACTCCTGCTGTGCCAGCAGCGGTACACCATCCGGAAACGTGAACTTGTACGAGCTCTGGTAACCCCTGAACTCGAAGGTGAGGACGGCCAGCGCACGCGCGACCGTGAACAGATCCGACGACACGGACGGTCCGGCCGTCTCGATTTCGGGTGCCTGGTAACCCACCGTGCCGTAGATCGGCTCGTCGGTGTCGATCCGCCGCACCCCGCCCATGTCGATGAGCTTGAGCTGCTCCTCGGTCTGGATCACGTTATCTGGCTTGAAGTCGCAGTACACCAACCCCCGGTCATGCAGGTAACCAAGCGCAGGCAACACCTCGATCGCGTAGGCGATCGCATGCTCCACCGGCACCGAGCCGCCGCTGCGCCGCGTGTCCTGCAAGATCTCCTTGAGGGACTTGCCGCCGACGTACTCCATCACGATGTAGCCGGCCGACTCGCCGGTGTGCTGGTCTGCATGCTGCACGAAGTTATATATCCGAACGATATTGGGGTGCTCCACCTGAGCCAGGAACTGCCTTTCGGCGACGGCGGCTGCCATGGCATCCGCGTCTCCGGTGTTCAGCAGTCCCTTCAGCACCACCCAGCGGTCACTGACGTTGCGGTCACGCGCGAGGTAGATCCAGCCAAGCCCGCCGAAGGCGAGGCAGCCGAGCACCTCATACTGCCCGGCTACCAGGTCGCCGACCGCCAGTTTGGGGGTGAACGAGAATCGCGTGCCACAGTTCCGGCAGAACCCTTCGGTCAGGCCCGCCCGGCCGTCCCTGCCCCGGCCGACGGGCTGCTCGCAGCTGGCGCAGAAGCGCCTGTTCTCCGGCACCTGCGGATCGGCGAGTACGGCGCTGGCCGGGTCGCGGTACGGCACTGGCGGGATCTCGACCAGCCCCGCCCCGAGCCGACCGCGCGCCGACCTGCCGCTCGTCCGCCTGGACCCCCTCCCGCCCGAGGTCCGGCGGCTGGCAGTCAACCCCGGACCCGCGGGCGCCGAACCAGTAGACGCGGACACGGCGGCTACTGCCGGCGCCGGCACGGCAGCCAGCCCGCAGACCGTGCAGTATCCGTCCTCGATCGTCCCGCCGCAGCTCGCGCAAGTGCTCATGACCGCTGCGCTCCTATCGCCAATACAGCCTGCTGGAAGCGGCTCACCGCATCGGCGGCGGCATTCAGGTCGCACGGCGCCGTCCACAGCAACTCGCGGGCCTGGTCATATAGGGAAGCCAGGTCCGGATCTTCGGCGGCGCCCAGCCGGGCTGCCTTCGCCCGGTACGCGTCGAGGAGCCCGCGCAGCTCATCGCGTCTGCTCAGCAGTGCGGCCACGGTCCGTTCGGTATCCCGGAAATCACTGGTCGCGGACGCGAGCTCTCGCTCGAGCAGATCCAGCTCGGACGAGAGCCTGGTCCACCGGCCCTCGGCCAGCAGCGTGTCGAGCGCGGCGATCCGAGCGAACAGGTCCGTGCGGTCGGCGGGGACCGGGGGTACGGCGGTGATCTTCGCGGCGACCCGCTGGCACGCCGCGGCGGCGTCCTCGCGCGCGGCATGTGCCGCAGCCGCGGCCGTGACGACCGCGGCGACCCGCTGCCTGGCGCCGTCCCGTAGCCGGGCCAGATCAGCGGCTCGTGCCGCCACCGCGGCGGCCCGGCTCCGCAGCCGATCCGCGGCCGCAGGGTTTACCTGGCCGCCGAGCGGGTCGGCGTTCAGCAGGCCGCGCAGCCGGTCAAGCTCGGCTCGCACGTCCGCCACCTCCGCACCCAGATCCTGGTCGCCCAACGCCCCGATCCCGCTGAGGTCCCCGGCTGCGGCGTCGAGCGTGCCCGCTACGTCGTTCCAGGCTTGTTCGGCGGCCGAAACTACGCCAGTGACCTCGACGAACGCGCCGCGCATCCGGGCCCGCGCGGTAGTGAGGGTCATCTGCTCACGTCCCGAGTCGGCCAGGTCACGACGGGCCAGCGGAGCGGGCCCGCGGTCGATCTCAACGGACGGCCCGGTCAGCAGCGCGGTGATTTCGGCCAGTTCCTTCTGGCCCGGGCGCCTGGCCAGAGCCTCGGCGGCACGGTCGATGACAGCCGAGTACGCCTCGTACAGATCCCACAGGGCCGCCAGGGTGCCCGCAGCTGACTCCCACTGCTGCCTGGTTGTCCCGGTCAGCGTGGCGCCTGCCAGCAGCCGCTTGCCGAAGCTGCCGTCGAGATCGAGAAGATTCGCCTGGATGATGTCACGTTCGTCGCGTGCCGTCGCCACCGCGTCAGCTGCCTGCTGCCTGGTAAACGTTTGCGCCATCGTTCAGCCCCCGTACTGGGCTGCCGGAGGGGCGGGAACCGGGGTCCCGATCCATTGTGCATAGCTGGCGGACCACTGTCCGTCCGTGCGCAGTTGCTCGAGAACCGCGTTCACGAAGGCGACGAAATCCGGATGTTGCTTCGAGATCGCCAGGCCGTAAGGCTCATCGGTGAGCCGCGGCCCGATCAGCTTGGTCCACGGGTCCTGCGCGACGAGTCCCGCCAGGATCGAGTCGTCGGTGGAGATCGCGGCCACCTCGCCCTGCTGCAGCAGCACCAGGCAGTCGGTCCAGTACGTCACGGCGACCGGGATCGCCTTGTGTGCGGCGATGACGGCGAGCGAGTCGGACCCGCTGGTCGCGCAAACCTTCTGGCCCTTGAGGTCAGCCAGGCTCTTTGCGGGCGAGTTCTTCAGAACCAGGACCCGCTGGGCGGCGTCAAAGTAGACGCTGGAAAAGTCGACGTGCTGCAGCCGGTCGCAGGTGATTGTCATCGTGTGCGCCACGATGTCCACGGACCCGTTGACGATGTCGGGTATCCGCTGTGCGTCGGAGATTGCCTTGTAGTGGACCTTGTCCGGGTTGCCGAAGATGGCCTGGGCCACCGCCCGGATCATGTCGATGTCGAAACCCTCGACCCGCCCGTCGAGCGGATTGAGAAAGCCGAAATGATAGGTGTTCTGGTCCACCCCGGCGATGAGAAAGCCGCGGGCGCGGATCTTCGCCATGAACGAGCCAGATGTTACCTGCGGCGGGCCGGACGGGCGAAGGCTGCTCACGTTGGGATTGCAGGAGGCCGCGCCGGTCTTGCCCACCGCGTGTGCGGTTCTGGCAGCACCGATTACCGGCGGTTTGGCTGGGGCGGCGTCGGCGGTTGCAACACCCAGCACGAGCGCGCTTGTGGCGAGCACCAGCGGCAGCACGCGCAGCCAGGTCCTGCCGCCCAGCGGCAGTCGCGCCTTCACCGGTACTCCGCGAGCCGACGGCTCAGTCCCCAGGCGCAGCCTGCCGCCATTACCAACGACGCCACGATCATGCCTATCGTCAGGCCTGTGAACGCGTCCTGGCCATTATGGGCACTTGATGCGAATACGGCCTGGTCCGCGTTGATCCCGCTGCTGAGGGCCGCGGATAGCAACGCGAATTTGGCATGGGCATCGCCCGCCAGTGCCGACTGAACCGCCGCGGCGTGGTTTCCGCCGTTGTCCAGCGCGCGCAGGGCCGCGTGGGCCCGGTACCAGGCCTGAGCGTCGGCCTCGGCGGCAGAGACGGAAACGCCACTTCCGGCCGGGGCCGACACCGCGGCGAGCAGCGTACCCGGTCCTGGTCCTAGGAGTTTCTGCTGGGAAAGGAAGTCCCGCTGGTAGGAGTCGTCGCCGCTGTTGTCGATCAGGGTGAGGCTCTCATCCGCGTGGGCTTGCAGCGCCGCCACGTCCGCCCGGGCGAACGCCTGCGCCGGCGTTGAGCCGTGCTGCTGGGCGTGCAGCAACTCGGTCCTGCCGACGGCGAATGCACCCGCCAGCCACACGAGCGAGGCGGCGCCAGCTATGGCTGCCACGAGCAATCCGTAGTTAATGACCCGATGGGTATGCCGCGTCAGCCAGCGCCAGGAGCGGTAGAGCACGTAGCCGACGCCCAGGCCGAACACGACAGCGAACACGATGAGCGGCAGTCCGGTGGCCTGCGCGCTGGCCGAGGTCAGCAGCCCGCCTTCCCTCGTGTAGATATCGCTGGCCGCCGGGAGGAGCGTGCCGCGCAGCAACGTAGAGGCCTCCCGCAAGTAGGCCGCGCCAAGCGGCAGGCCGAGCCGGTTGTCGGCCCGGGCCGTCTCCACCTCGCCCGTGTAAACCGGCAACCCCGCTGACAGGATCGCCAGGTCGTTGCCGGTGGCCGAGCCGCCCGCGGAAGCCTGGTTCGTCAGGTTGCCGGGCAACCGGGTCCGGGCGGCGGAAGATCCCACCAGAGCGCTTGCTGCCTGGATGCGGATGGCCGCTTGGGTGATGTCGGCGTTGTAGCGCTGCCGGGCTGCGGCGGGCTCGAGCCCGCCGGAGAGGAACGCATTGGCTGCGGTGGCATCCGCGTCCGACAGGCTCTGGTAAGTCTGCTCCGCGTCGAGGCTGAGCGGTTCGCTGACCGCGACCACGTTGGCGGCCGCCGAGGCGTGCTGATCAGCGATCAACGCGGCGATCACGCCCCAGGCCAGGCTGAGAATGACCAGGGTGACGAGAAGCAGCCGTAGCCTACCGGGCGTGGTGGCCGTATCCAGGCGGGACCGCCGCAAGGCGCTGCGCATCGCGGGCGCGCGAGTCGCAGGATAGGGTGAAACGCCGATGCTCGATGTCATGTGCCGACCGCCAAAGCCGCTCCCATGGCACCGCATTCCGGTGCCTTCTGGATTAGTTTGCACTAAAGGTCGGGCGATGGGAGGGCGGGCGCTAGCAAAGTGGGACTTGCAGCCAGCACCAGGCACAGGGCGGCCGACCCGCCATGCACGCTGCCATTATCAGAACCGACGCAACATGAGGCTTTCCGTTTGCCGAAGCCGGTCCCATCCCGCGGTGCACTGTGATCGCGGTCCAAACGCCGAAGTAGATCTGTCCTGATTACTTCTTGGCCCGAACGGTCTTGGTGGACCTGGTGTCAAGCGCCATCTCGTCCGCGTCGGCCACCTTGGCTTTGAGCCGGACGGTCCCGGTGGCCGGGTCGATCACGTCGACCACCTTGGCCAGCAGATGGGCCGTGTCCTCGTTGCCGGACTGGTGGGCGAGTGCCACCGCCCGGCCCAGCTTGGCGGCCGCGGTGTCCTCGTCGCCTGCCTTGCGCGCCTCGAGCCCGTCCTGGATGACCTGGGCGAGTTCGGCCTGCCCGGTGTAGTGGGCGACATGGCGGTTGACCCGGGTGGACAGCGCCTCCTCATCGGTCCAGATCGCCCTGACAAGCCCCTGGCCCGGGGTCTGCGGGCCCGATGCCGCATTGAGGATCAGGCTGACCCTGGCGGGATGAGCCTAAGCCCGGCCACCTGAAACCAGCGCTCATACGGGTCACAACAGGCAATCGAATCGGAGCCTGCGGCGCCGGAGGAACACAGGCAGCTTTTGAATGCAAGGCCGCTATCCCGTTCGCCTGTGCGCTGGCCGCGGTCAGCTTAGTCGAGCCGTGGTCATCCGCGCTGCGCGGTGATGGTGATGGCGGTCCACGCACCGAGGTTGATGCGGTCACCGTCGTGCAAGGTGACCATCTCCCCGACGGCCAGCTCACGGCCGTTGAGCATCGTGCCGTTGGCCGAGCCCGGATCAAGGACCGCCCAGGTGCCGTTGGAGGCGGCGATCAGGATCGCGTGCAGCCGACTGACGCCCGGATCCGCGGGCGGGTCGGCCAGGTCGATCTCCGGCTCCAGGCCCCGCGTCGCGCTGCGCCGCCCGATACGCATCTGGCTCCGGAACAGCGGGAATCGCCGTTCGACGGCGTAGACGGGAAACGCGATGTCAGAGCCGAAGGGAACTCTCTTCCGCTGCATGAGGTCGTAGTATTCGCGGTCCGTTGAGACCACCGCGGTCCAGGTGGTGGGGGTGAACACCGGTATCGGTGTGGTGGGCGGCGCGGCCTGGTTTGGTCGTACGTGCCGGGTCGACGGGGAGGGCGCGGGCGGCGGCACTGGCTGGACCGGGGCCGGCGGTGGTGGCAGCACGGGCGAGGCCGACGGAGCATTCGAGAACGGCGGCGTCGGCGGCGCCGGCGCGGCCGGGCGGGCCGGCGCGGCAGGCGGCGCGGACCAGGAGAACATCTCGGGCTCGTCCTCAGGCTCGGGGGCCGGCGCGAGCTCACGGGCCGGAGCGATCTGGTCAGCCATGGCATGATCACCATGCGCTGGTGTGACCGGCTCGGCCAGTGCGGGTTCGGCCAGTGCGGGTTCGGCCAGTGCGGGTTCGGCCAGTGCGGGTTCGGCCAGTGCGGATTCGGCCAGTGCGGATTCGGCCAGTGCGGGTTCGGCCAGTGCGGGTTCGGCCAGTGCGGATTCGGCCATGGCGGACTCGGGCACCACGCGGTCGCGCCAGGTCGGCTCCGGCGGCGCGGACCAGCGCCATGCTGACTCGTCCGGGTCGGGCTCAGACATCACGGGCTCGGGCAGCGCAGGCTCGGATAGCGCGGGCTCGGGCAGCGCAGGCTCGGGCAGCGCAGGCTCGGATAGCGCGGGCTCGGGCAGCGCGGGCTCGGGCAGCGCGGGCTCGGGCAGCGCGGGCTCGGGCAGCGCGGGCTCGGGCAGCGCGGGCTCGGGCAGCGCGGGCACGTCCGGCGGGGTGAGGTCCGGAGGCTCGGGCGGGGCCGCCCAGGCGGGTTCGGGCGGCGCAGTCCGGATCGGCTCGGGTGGCGCGGTCCAGGCGGGTTCGGGCGGCGTGGTCCGGGTCGGCTCGGGTGCGGGCCAGGTGGTCTCCGATGCGCCCCAGGGCGTCTCGGGGGCGGTCCACGGCGCTTCGGGGGCGGTCCACGGCGCTTCGGGGACCGTCCACGGCGCTTCGGGGGCCGTCCACGGCGCTTCGGGGGCCGTCCACGGCGCTTCGGGGACCGTCCACGGCGCTTCGGGGGCCGTCCACGGCGCTTCGGGGGCCGTCCACGGCGCTTCGGGGGCCATCCACGGCGCTTCGGCCGCGGCGGCGGGCGAGGCCACGGCCGGTGGGACCATGGCGGGCGGAGCCGTGGCGGGCGGAGGGGACGGAGACGGAAGCCAGTGCGAGGGCAGCGCATCGGGCTTAGGCAAGGGCGGGAACAGCGATTCGGGCGGCCCTGACCGCGCGGGAGGCGGCGGGGCGGCCGGTGATGGCGCACTGGACCACGACACCGGCCACGCGGACGACCCTACCGACCCGGGCCGCAGCGGCTCAGGCTGAGACAGCTCATCCTGGGACAGCTCATCCTGGGACAGCTCATCCTGGGACAACGGGGCAAACGGGCGCCGGACGCGGAACTTCAGGCCGCACTGTTCGCAGAACTGCCCGGCACTCACGGCCCCGCAGCGCGGGCAGGACTGACTGGGGCCCCCCGCCGGTCCCGGCCGGCCTGCATGATGCTTGCCGCCAACGCGGCCAGGATCTGAACCAGAACTCAGAGGGGTACTTTGGCCGCACACGTCACAGTAGTCATCGGTCGCTGAATAGTGCCCATTCGGACATATCGCCATCGTCGTGCCGCTCCTAGACCAACCGAATCACCCGGCCTTGGTCCATCAGACTATGCGCATGCGGGCATTATGCCTCGAAGTTCAGGAAAGCGGGCGAGCGGTAGGCGGGATCGGCGCGGGCAGCTGGGCGGATCCGCCCAGGTATTGATCGACGGCGGCGGCGGCGCTGCGGCCTTCGGCGATGGCCCAGACGATCAGCGACTGGCCGCGGCCCATGTCCCCCGCGGCGAACACGCCGGGGACCGAGGTCGCGTAGTCCGGCCCGCGGCCCACGTTGCCCCGCGGGTCGAAATCCACGCCCAGGTCGGCGAGCAGCCCGGGCCGTTCGGCTCCGGTGAAGCCCATCGCGAGCAGCACCAGGTCACACGGGAGCTCGCGCTCGGTGCCCGGCACGGGGTCGAAGCCGTCCGCCTCGGCCAGCCGCAGGGCCCGCACCCGGCCGTCGGTATCGCCGAGGAACTCCAGGGTGGACACGGCGTAGGCCCGCTCGCCGCCCTCTTCATGCGCGCTGGAGACGCGGTAGATCATCGGGTAGGTCGGCCAGGGCTGGTGGCCGGGCCGGGACGCGGGCGGGCGGGGCAGGATCTCGAGCTGGGTCACCGATGCCGCGCCCTGCCGGTGGGCGGTGCCCAGGCAGTCCGCGCCGGTGTCGCCGCCGCCGATGATGACCGCGTGCCGGCCGCGGGCGCTGATGGCCGGCTCGGCCGGGGCGGCCGGGTTGGCCGCCACCACCCGGTTGGACAGCGGCAGGTACTCCATAGCCTGGTGGATCCCGGCCAGGGATCGCCCGGGCAGCGGCAGGTCACGAGGCACCCGCGCACCGCCGCACAGCACCAGCGCGTCGAAGGACGCCCGCAGCTCATCGGCGGTGATATCGCTGCCGGCCTCGATCCCGCAGCGGAACTGGGTGCCTTCGGCCTGCATCTGGGCCAGCCGCCGGTCCAGGTGCCGCTTCTCCATCTTGAACTCGGGGATGCCGTACCGCAGCAGCCCGCCGGGCACCTCGTCGCGCTCGAAGATGGTGACCGCATGCCCGGCCCTGGTCAGCTGCTGGGCTGCCGCCAGGCCGGCCGGACCCGAACCGATCACGGCCACGGTGCGGCCGGTCAGCTGCGCCGGGGGCATCGGGGTCACCCAGCCGGACGCGAACGCCCGGTCGATGATCTCCACCTCGACCTGCTTGATCGTGACCGGGTTGGCATTGATCCCGAGCACGCAGGCGGCTTCGCACGGCGCTGGGCAAAGCCGCCCGGTGAACTCGGGGAAGTTGTTGGTCGCGTGCAGGCGGTCGGCGGCGTCCTGCCAGTCATGCCGCCAGACCAGGTCGTTCCACTCGGGGATGAGGTTCCCGAGCGGGCAGCCGATGTGGCAGAACGGGATGCCGCAGTCCATGCACCGGCCCGCCTGGCGTTCCAGGCGGCTGGGCGGGAACGGCTCGTACACCTCTCGCCAGTCCGTCAGCCGCAGGTCGACAGGGCGGCGGGTGGGGATCTCGCGGGGCGTGGTCAGGAAGCCCTTCGGGTCAGCCATGTCAGTTTCCCTTTATCCGTGCGCCGCGGCCATGACGGCCTCGTCGACGTCGCGGCCCTCGCGCTCGGCCTGCGACGCGGCGGACAGCACCCGCTTGTAGTCCTTGGGCATGACCTTGGTGAACCGGCCGGGATCCCAGTCGGCCAGCAGCCGGGCCGCGACCGCCGACCCGGTCTCCGCGTAGTGGCGCTCCACCACCTGGCGCAGGAACTTGGCGTCGCTCTCCTCCGGCGGGTCCAGTTCGACCATCTCCATGTTCACCCGCCGGACCGGGCAGTCGAGGACGTAGGCGATGCCGCCCGACATGCCGGCCGCGAAGTTGCGCCCGACCGGCCCGAGGATCACCACCCGGCCGCCGGTCATGTACTCGCAGCCGTGGTCGCCGGTGCCTTCGGCCACCGCGAGCGCGCCGGAGTTCCGCACGCAGAACCGCTCGCCGACGATGCCGCGCAGGAAGATCTCGCCGGCGGTGGCCCCGTAGCCGATCACGTTGCCCGCGATGACCTGCTCCTCGGGCGCGAATGGCACGGCGGCAGGGGGCCAGACCACCAGCCGCCCGCCGGACAGGCCCTTGCCCAGGTAATCGTTCGCGTCGCCGGCCAGGCGCAGCGTGATGCCGCGCGGCAAGAACGCCCCGAACGACTGCCCGGCCGAGCCGGAGAACGAGATGTCGATCGTGTCGTCAGGCAGGCCCTCGCCGCCCCAGCGGCGGGTCACCTCATAGCCGAGCATGGTGCCGACGGTCCGGTTCACGTTCCTGATCGGCAATTCGAGCCGCACCGCGCGGCCCTCCTCGAGGGCGCCCTCGGCCAGCTGGATGAGCATGTTGTCCAGCGCCTTGTCCAGCCCGTGGTCCTGGCTCCGCTTACAGCTACGAGCGGCGCCCTCGGACAGCTGAGGTCGGTAAAGCACCGGGGATAGGTCGAGCCCGGAGGCCTTCCAGTGCTCCACGGCCAGCGCCGCATCCAGCAGGTCGACCCGGCCGATGATCTCTTCCAACGACCGGGCGCCCAGCCGGGCCAGGTACTCCCTGACCTCCTCGGCGATGAACTCGAAGAAATTCACCACGAACTCCGGCTTGCCGTTGAACCTGGCCCGCAGCTCGGGGTTCTGGGTAGCCACGCCGACCGGGCAGGTATCCAGGTGGCACACGCGCATCATGATGCAGCCGGACACCACGAGCGGCGCGCTGGCGAAGCCGAACTCCTCCGCGCCGAGCAGCGCGGCGATGATCACGTCCCGGCCGGTCTTCAGCTGGCCGTCGGCTTGCACGACGATCCGGTCCCGCAGCTTGTTGCGCAGCAGCGTCTGCTGGGTCTCGGCCAGGCCCAGCTCCCAGGGCGTGCCCGCATGCTTGAGCGAGGTCAGCGGGGCCGCGCCGGTCCCGCCGTCGTGCCCGCTGATCAGCACCACGTCGGCGTGCGCCTTGGATACCCCGGCGGCGACCGTGCCCACGCCCACCTCGGACACCAGCTTGACGTGCACCCGGGCCGCGGGGTTGGCGTTCTTCAGGTCGTGGATCAGCTGGGCCAGGTCCTCGATCGAGTAGATGTCGTGATGCGGCGGCGGCGAGATCAGCCCTACTCCCGGAGTGGAGTACCTGGTCTTGGCGATCCACGGGTACACCTTGTGCCCGGGCAGCTGGCCGCCCTCCCCCGGCTTGGCCCCCTGGGCCATCTTGATCTGCAGGTCATCCGCGTTGACCAGATACTCGCTGGTCACGCCGAACCGCCCGCTGGCCACCTGCTTGACCGCGGAGCGCCGCGAGTCGCCGTTGACGCCGGGACTGAATCGCTCCGGGTCCTCGCCGCCCTCGCCGGTGTTCGACCGGCCGCCCAGCCGGTTCATGGCGATGGCCAGGGTCTCGTGCGCCTCGGCCGAGATCGACCCGTAGGACATGGCCCCGGTCGCGAACCGGCGCACGATGGCGGCGACCGGCTCTATTTCTTCGATCGGAACGGACCGTGGTGCCTGCTCGGCGCCGCCCAGATCGGCTGCGGCGTCGACGCCGCGGATGCGCAGCAGGCCGCGCAGCGTCATCAGCCGCCGCGACTGGTCGTCGATCAGCGAGGTGTACTCGCGGAAGATCTCGTACCGGCCGCTGCGGGTGGCGTGCTGGAGCTTGAACACCGCCTCCGGGCTGAACAGGTGCGGTTCGCCGTCCCGGCGCCACTGGTACTCGCCGCCGCCATCGAGGCGGCGGAAGTCCATGCCCGCTCCCGGCGCTATGGCGCGGCCGGCGCGGAAGCTGGTCTCGGCGGCCAGTTCCTCGAAGCCCACGCCGGACAGCCGGGACGTGGTGCCGGCGAAGCAGGTGCCGATGACCTCCGGTCCCAGGCCGATGGCCTCGAAGATCTGCGCCCCGGTGTAGGAGGCGACGGTGGACACCCCCATCTTGGACATGATCTTCAGCAGGCCCTTGCCCAGGGCCTTGAGCAGGTTGGCCTCGGCCCGCTTCTCGGTCACGCCCTCCAGGACGTCGCGGCGGACCAGGTCCCTGACCGACTCGATGGCCAGGTAGGGATTGACGGCGGCGGCCCCGTAGCCGACCAGCAGCGCCACGTGGTGGCATTCGCGCACGTCCCCGGCCTCCACGATCAGGCCGGCCCGGGTCCGCGACTTCTGCTTGATCAGGTGGTGGTGAACCGCCCCGGTCAGCAGCAGCGACGGGATCGGGACAGTGTTGCCTCGGGGGGAACGATCTCCCCCAGACCCCCCCTGCTCCTGGGGGGACCCATCCCCCCAGACCCCCCTTGGGGAGGCCTGCCCGGCCCCCCAAGCCCCTCTGAGACGATCTGACAGGATGATGAGCCGGGCGCCGGATTCGATGGCGGCGGAGACCTCGGCGCAGATCTCAGCCAGCCGGGCGCGCAGGCCGACGCCGCCGCCGCGCGCGTCGTAGCGCCCGTCGACCACGTGCGAGGCCAGCCCGGGCAGGTTGCCCTCATCGTTGATGTGGACGATCTTGGCCAGGTCGTTGTCGTTGATCACCGGGAACGGCAGCACGATCTGCCGACAGGAGGCCGGGATCGGTTCCAGCAGGTTTTGCTCGGGACCGGTGACGGTGCCCAGCGAGGTGACCAGCTCTTCCCTGATGGCGTCCAGCGGCGGGTTGGTCACCTGGGCGAACAGCTGGGTGAAGTAGTCGAACACCAACCGCGGCCGGTCGGAGAGCACGGCTATCGGCGTGTCGGTGCCCATCGACCCGATCGGCTCCGCGCCCGAACGCGCCATCGGGGCCAGGATGATCCGCAGTTCCTCTTCGGTATACCCGTGCATCCGCTGCAACATGACGGTGTTTTCCCCCGGGGGGCGACCCCCCGGTGACCCCCCGGCACGGGGGGACTGCCCGTCCCCCCGTACCCCCCTGGGACGGTCGGGGAGGTCGTCGAGGTAGATCAGGCCGGCGTGCAGCCAGGCCTCGTAGGGGTGTTCGGCGGCCAGGGCCGCCTTGACCTCTTCGTCCTCCACGATGCGGCCGGCGGCGGTGTCGGCCAGGAAGATGCGGCCGGGCTGCAGGCGGCCCTTCCTGATGACGGTGGCGGGGTCGATGTCCAGCACGCCGACCTCGCTGGCCAGTACGACCAGGCCGTCGCTGGTCACCCAGTACCGGCCCGGCCGCAGTCCGTTGCGGTCCAGGACCGCGCCGATGACCGAGCCGTCGGTGAACGCGATCAGCGCGGGACCGTCCCAGGGCTCCATCAGCCCGGCGTGGAACTGGTAGAACGCACGCCGCTCGGGCGTCATCTCCTCATGGTTCTCCCACGGCTCGGGGATCATCATGAGCACCGCGTGCGGCAGTGACCTGCCCCCCATGTGCAGCAGTTCCAGGCACTCATCGAAGCTGGCCGAGTCGCTGCCGTCCTCGTCCAGGATCGGGAACAGCCGCTCGATGCCCTTCCCGTCCGCCGACGGCGGGATCAGGTCGGTGGCCAGCATCGCCTCCCGGGCGCGCATCCAGTTGCGGTTGCCGCGGATGGTGTTGATCTCGCCGTTGTGGGCCACGTACCGGTACGGGTGGGCCAGCGGCCAGGACGGGAAGGTGTTGGTCGAGAACCTGCTGTGCACCAGGGCCAGCGCCGAGCCGTACCGGGGATCGGACAGGTCGGGGAAGAACCGCTCGAGCTGCGGCGCGGACAGCATGCCCTTATACACAATGGTCCGGGACGACAGGCTGGCGAAGTACACGCCGCCCTCGTGCTCGGCCCGCTTGCGCAGGCAGAAGGCCATCCGCTCGAGTTCCAGGCCGGACTCGCCGCGGCCGCCGGCGACGAACATCTGCAGCACGTCGGGCAGCACTGCCCGCGCGCCATCCCCGCACGCCGTGATGTCGAACGGGACCTCCCGCCAGCCGAGTATCTTCAGCCCCTCGGCGGCAGCCAGCCTTTCCATGGCCGGCATAACCACCCATCGTTCGGCAGCGAAAAAGGCCATGCCCGCCGCATACGAGCCAGGTTCCGGCAGGGGGAAACCGCATACGGCGCGGAAGAACCCGTCGGGGACCTGGGTGAGAATGCCTGCGCCGTCCCCCGTATCGCGGTCGCCGCCCTCCGCACCCCGGTGCTCCAGGTTACGGAGGACCTGCAGGGCCCTGGCCACCACGTCGTGACCGCCGCGGCCGGACAGGTCCGCGACGAAGCCGACGCCGCATGCGTCATGCTCAAAACTGGGGTCGTACAGGCCGACAGCCGCCATGCGCTCTCCTGTCATCTCGATAACGCCGCAACCGTGCGCCCGGGACGACACTGGCCCTGTTACATAGACATTACATCACCAGAAGAATCGTCTACTAGGGCCGCCTTGGAATACGTTCGCGCTGGTGGCGTGCGCCTCGGGCGGGTCAGGTATAGACCAGCCGCGGCCAGCGCGAACACCACGATGTCACCGAGCGCGGCGTAGCTGATGCCGAGCAGCTGGCGTTGCGGGCCGATGCGCACCGACTCCACCCACCAGCTGCCCCCGGCATAGCAGGCGGCGCCCAGCATGAACGTGCGCGCCCCGGACAGCGCGAACCGGCGGGCGGCCCAGATCAAGCCGAAGCCGACCGCCACGTCCCACAGCGACTGGTACAAAAAGGCGGGCTGGAACGTCGCGTAGTTCTCGTAACCCGGCACGCGGCGGGTGGGCGAGATCTGCACCGCCCACCACCAGCTCGAGGGACGGCCGTAGAACTGCTGCGCCCACCAGTTGCCCAGGGTCCCGATGGCCAGGCCGAACATCAGGGCGGGGGCCACCGCGCCCGCGACCGGGCCCAGCGGCAGGGGCTGGGGTCCGGCCCGGCGGCAGGCGATCCAGGCCCCGGCGGCGCCGAGCACGACCGCGCCGGGAATGCCTATGACCGCGGCCGCCGCGGTGACGACGTGCCAGAGGCGGTGCTCACCGGTGAAGTCGTGCCTGGCGTCGATCAGGATGGCGTGCACGGCCGCGCCGGCCAGCCCGAACGGGACGGCCCAGGCGGCCACGTCGAGGATGACTCCGGCCCGCCCGCCGACCCGGCGGTACCGGCGGCTGGCCACCACCACGGCGACCAGGATCCCGGCGGTAACGCACAGCGCGTAGGCCCGGACCGGCAGCGGCCCTAGCCGCCAGGCGTCATGACCGGGGCTCGGGATCGAGGCGAGCGCCATCTTGCGACATTACCCGCCTGCGGACCCCGGCGGACAGCTCGGCGGCGAGGTCGCGGACCGCGGCCACGCCGGCGGCCGGGTCGGCGTCCAGCAGGCGGCGGACGAACGCGGAGCCCACGATCACGCCGTCCGCGAAGGCGGCCACCTGCGCGGCCTGTGCTCCGCTGCTCACGCCCAGGCCCACGGCGACGGGCAGGTCGGTGTGCCGGCGGATCCGGGCGACCAGGGCGCCCGCGTCGCCGCTGACCGCGTTGCGGGTTCCCGTGATGCCCATCAGCGAGGCAGCGTAGACGAACCCGCGGCAGGTCCCGGCGATGGTGGCGATGCGCTGGTCGGTGGAGCTCGGCGCGGCCAGGAATACCCGGTCAAGACCGAATTCGCTGGAGGCCTCGAGCCAGGGGCCGGCCTCTTCGGGGGTGAGGTCGGGCGTGATCAGCCCCGAGCCGCCCGCCCGCGCCAGGTCGCGGGCGAAGGCGCGCACTCCGTACCGGTCGACCGGGTTCCAGTAGGTCATGACCAGGGTCGGTATCCCGGCCGCGGCCACCGCTTCGACGGTGGCCAGCACGTCGGCGACCCGGGTGCCGCCGGTCAGTGCCCGGTGCACCGCCTCGGCGATCACCGGGCCGTCTATCAGCGGGTCGGAGTAGGGCAGGCCGATCTCGATGATGTCGGCCCCGGCCTCCGCCATGGCCCGGGCGGCGGCGATGGCCCCGGCCACGGTGGGAAACCCGGCGGGCAGGTAGCCGATCAGGGCGGCGCGGTTGTCGGCGCTGGCCTTGCCGAAGGCGACGCTGACGGCGCTGGCGGTGGTCAAACGCCGAACCACTTCGAGGCGGTGTCCACGTCCTTGTCGCCGCGGCCGGACAGGTTGACCAGGATGAGGGCCTCGGGGCCGAGCTCGCGGCCGACCTGCAGGGCGCCGGCCAGGGCGTGGGCCGACTCGATGGCCGGGATGATGCCCTCGGTGCGGCACAGGACGGAGAAGGCGTTCATGGCCTCGGCATCGGTCACGGCCCGGTAGCTGGCCCGGCCGGTTTCCATCAGCCAGACGTGCTCCGGGCCGACGCCCGGGTAGTCCAGGCCGGCCGAGATCGAGTGGGTGCTGCGGGTCTGGCCCTCCTCGTCCTGCAGTACGTACGTGCGCATGCCGTGCAGGATGCCCGCCGAGCCGCCGGTGAGCGTGGCAGCGTGGCGGCCGGTGTCCAGGCCGTCGCCGGCCGCCTCGCAGCCGATCAGGCGCACGCCGGAATCGGGGATGAAGGCGTGGAACAGGCCGATGGCGTTGGAGCCGCCGCCCACGCAGGCGATCACCGCGTCGGGCAGCCGCCCTTCCTGCCGCAGCACCTGCTCCCTGGCCTCCACGCCGATGATCCGCTGGAAGTCCCTGACCATCATCGGGAACGGATGCGGCCCGCCGACCGAGCCGATGCAGTAGTGGGTGTAGCCGACCGTCGCCACCCAGTCGCGGAAGGCCTCGTTCATGGCGTCCTTGAGCGTGCGGGTGCCCACGGTGACCGGGAACACCTCCGCGCCGAGCATGCGCATGCGGGAGACGTTCAGGGCCTGCCGCAGGGTGTCCTCCTCGCCCATGTAGACGGCGCAGTCCAGGCCGAGCAGGGCGGCCGCGGTCGCGGTGGCCACGCCGTGCTGGCCGGCGCCGGTCTCGGCGATGACCCGGGTCTTGCCCATGCGCTTGGCCAGCAGCACCTGGCCGAGCACGTTGTTTATCTTGTGCGAGCCGGTATGGGTGAGATCCTCGCGCTTGAGCAGCACGGTGGCGCCGCCGGCCTGCCCGCCGAACCTGACGGCCCGGGTCAGCAGGGTCGGCCGGGCGGCGTAGCCGGCCAGCAGGGCGTCGAGTTCGGCGCGGAAGGCGGGATCGTGGCGGGCCTGCTCGTAGGCCACGGTGAGCTCGTCCAGCGCGGCCATCAGGGATTCGGGGGCGAACCGCCCGCCGTAGCTGACGCCGTGGGCCGGGAAGTGCCCGGAGGTATCGGGAACCGGGGCGATGTCGGGTTCGGCCGGGACGGTCATCCGCGCTCACCGCGCAGCGCGGGATGCGAGCCCGCGGTCACCAGGTCGGCGACGGCACTGCGCGGGTCCTTCTCGGTGACCAGGCTCTCGCCCACCAGCACCGCATCGGCGCCGGAGGCGGCGTAGGCCAGCAGGTCGCGCGGGCCGCGGACGCCGGACTCGGCGATCTTGACGATGCCCTCGGGGATCTGCCCGGCCATCCGGCCGAAGATCCCGCGGTCCACCTTGAGGGTGACCAGGTTGCGCGCGTTGACGCCGATCACGGTGGCGCCGGCGTCCAGGGCCCGGTCGAGTTCGGGCTCGGCGTGTACCTCGACCAGCGGCAGCATTCCGATGGAGACGGCCCGCTCGACCAGCGAGACCAGCGCGCTCTGCTCCAGGGCGGCCACGATCAGCAGCACCAGGTCCGCGCCGTGGGCCCGGGCCTCCCAGAGCTGGTAGGAGCTGACCACGAAGTCCTTGCGCAGCACCGGCACCTGCACCGCACGGCGAACCGCGGTCAGGTCGGCCAGCGAACCGCCGAACCGCCGCTCCTCGGTCAGCACGCTGATAATCTTCGCGCCGCCGGCTTCGTAGTCCGAGGCCAGCGCGGCCGGATCGGCGATGGCGGCCATCTGCCCGCGCGACGGGCTGGCCCGCTTCACTTCGGCGATCACGCTGACACCCTCGGCCTTAAGCGCGGCCAGGGCGTCCCGCGGTGACGGAGCCTGCCGCGCCATCTCTTTCAGGTGATCCAGAGAGACGTGCCGCTGCCGTTCGGCGAGATCGGCACGCACGCCGTCTAGGATCTCGTCGAGCACACTCACGCGGTTCGCTCGTCCCCTCAAGTCGGTACTGTTGCGCCACCGATGGTAGTCCCGTCACCCTGGTGCCCACGTGACTGCCCCCCTCGAATCGGCCGTCGCGGCCGGGCCGGATCGGGTGATCACGGATCAAGCACGTAGCCGGAACCGCGGACCGTCCGGATCGCCGCGGTCGCGGGGATCTTGGCCCTGAGCTGGGCGATGTATACGTCCGCGGCCCGGTCGCCAGCGGCCTGGCGGCCCGCCGCGGCCAGCAGCTGGCGCCGGGATAGCACCCGGCCGGGATGGTCCATCAGGGCGGCCAGCAGCGCGTACTCGGTAGCGGTCAGGGGCACTCGATGACCGCCGGCTACCAGGGTCCGGCTCCGGCCGTCCAGCCGCAGCCCGGCGGTCGACCGGACGGCCGGAGCCGGCCCGGACGGGGCGGGCTGAGCCAGGACGTCGCGGACCAGGGCGACCAGCTGCCGGGGGCCGAACGGCCGGGCCAGCCACCGCCGCGCCCCGGCCACGTCGCCCCGGGTGGCCAGGCCGCGGGGCCGGGGGCGCTTGAGGTCGGCCACCAGGAAGATGACCGGGGTGCGCAGGGCCCGTCTGAGGCGCCGCGGGTCGAGGCCGGGCATGGTCAGGTCGATCACGGCCGCGACGTCGGGGCCTGCGGTCAGCTCGGCCAGCGTCTGATCGGGGTGGCTGACCAGCCGGACCCGCAGCCCGTCCCGGCTCAGGTAGCGGGCCGACATCTCGGCGACCTCGGGCTCGTGCTCGGCGAGCAGGACCGACGGCGGGTCAGCCTGCGTTTGATGAGCCGCCATGCTGGTCTTCCAGGGTCGGGTCCACGTCCCGGCTCAGCGACTCCCACATAACGTCCGGGGGGACGACCCCCCTGGACCCCCCGCTTCTCTTTCTGGGGGGACCCATCCCCCCAGACCCCTCTTGGGAGGGACCCATCCCCCCGGACCCCCCTTGGGACCCCCCTTGGGACCCCCCTCGGGGCCGCTCGAAGCGGGCCGACATGACCGGCCAGCGCGGGCCGCGCCAGGCGGTGGCCAGGCCGGCCAGGACGATGGCCACGGCGCCGCAGACCGCCGCGGCCTGCCAGGCCGCACCGGTGATGACCGCGTGGCCGGCCGTGCCCGCGATCACGATGCCGTGCGCGGCGCCGCCCGGCGAGGTGCCGCTGGTCGTCGACCCGCCCAGGATGCCGGTCGCGGCGTCCGCCCGGGCCGCGGACAGCACGGTGGCCGCCGTCACCCCGGCCGCCGCGGCCACGGCGGCGCCCGCGCCCAGGACCGCCAGCACGACCCCGGCCGCCCGGCGGGCCGCCGACCTGGTGGCGATCACCGCGGCCAGACAGGCCAGGGCGGCCAGGCCCAGCGCGCTGGCCAGCGGGACTAGCTGCTGGCCGGTGACGGTAATGTCCTCGGCGGGCAGCGGGTGCGGCGCGGTGAAGATGGCCTGCGCCCAGGCCTGCCGTACGGCGAACACCACCAGCCCGGCGCCGGCCGCGCCGAGCAGCAGCACCAGGGTGAATTCCCTACGGAAAGCGGACATGTCAGCCCGGGGCGCTGGCCGGCTCGCCAACGACGGCAGGCAGAACGTCAGCGTCGAAGCAGGTCCGGTCGCCGGTGTGGCAGGCCGCGCCGATCTGGTCGACCTTGACCACGAGGGCGTCGCCGTCGCAGTCCAGGGCCACCGACTTGACCCACTGCTGATGCCCGGAGGTCTCGCCCTTCACCCAGTATTCCCGGCGACTGCGCGACCAGTAGGTGCAGCGGCCGGTGGTGAGCGTGCGATGCAGGGCCTCGTCGTCCATCCAGCCGAGCATCAGCACCTCGCCGGTGTCGTACTGCTGGGCGATCGCCGCGACCAGGCCGGCGGGATCCCGCTTGAGCCGGGCGGCGATGGCTGGGTCGAGCACTGCTTCCTCCTTGAGGGTGACTTCAGTCAGGGTAGCAATCCCGCCTACCATCAGCAGGTGAGCTACTCACGAGAAGAGCGCCTGGCGCTGTGCGCGCTGCTTGAGGCGACCGGTCCGGACGCGCCGACCCTGTGCGAGGGCTGGACCACCGGGGATCTGGCCGCTCACCTGGTGCTGCGGGAGCACCGGCCCGACGCCGCCGCTGGCGTCATGGGCGGGCCGCTGGCCGGCTTCACGGCGCGGGTCCAGGAGCGGATCAAGGCGCGGACGCCGTTCCCCGACCTGGTGCGGATGATCAGGTCAGGGCCGCCGACCATGTCCATCATGGCCCTGCCCGGCATGGACGAGCGCGTCAACGCCGTGGAGTACTTCGTGCACCACGAGGACGTGCGGCGCGCCGCGCCGGACTGGGATCCGCGGGAACTCAGCAGCGGGGAGTCCGGCCTGCTGTGGCAGCGGCTGCGGGCGGCGCGGCTCATGCTGCGCCGGGCGCCGGTGGGAGTCGAACTGGCCCGGGACGACGTGGAGGCCGACGGTCACGCCTACCGGATCACGGCCAAGAACGCGACCCCCGCGGTGACCGTCATCGGCAGCCCGGCCGAGCTGACCATGTGGGTGATGGGCCGGACGACGGCGGCGCGGGTCCGCTTCGACGGCACCGACGCCGCGGTGAGCAAGCTCACCGCGGCAAACTGGCGTTAGGGCCCGGCGTTAGGGCCTGGCGTTAGGGCTAGCTGCCCATCTCGCGCTTGAGCCGGGCCAGCTCGTCGTCGATGTCCTGCGTGTTCGGCATGGTCTGCCGGGGCGGCGGGGCCGGCCGCGGGGCGGAGTAGGCCTCGACGTCGGCACGGGGCAGCGCTTCGCGGTGATCGTCGTGGTCGCGGACCTCACGCTCGGCGCGCTTGCGGGAGATCTGCTTGCCCGAGCGCGCCATCTTGATGGCGACGACGATCGCGCCGACCACGAGCGCGGCGATCACCAGTTCCATCACAGCATGGATGATGAACCCGACCACCGAGCCGACGACCAGGAACGCGATGATGATGCCACCAGCGATGGCAGCGACCTTGAACCAGCGCATCGGCCGCATCCTCTCTCGACAAAGCCCCCACCGAGCCAGTATCTGAGAAATGCTCTCTCACTCAAGATATTACCCGACTTCGCTCATCCCGCGGAGAGCGCGGAACGAACGGCACGAATACTCTATGGCCATGCACGCACTCGGCATCGACATAGGCGGCAGCGGCATCAAGGGCGCACCGGTGGACGTGGCCACGGGCAAGCTGCTCGCCGACCGGCAGAAGATCGAAACGCCGCGTCCGGCGCTGCCGGGCGCGGTCGCGGACGTGGTCAAGCAGCTGGTGACCTCGTTCAGCTGGTCCGGCCCGATCGGGATCACCTTCCCCGGCGTGGTCATCGATGGCGTGACCAGGACGGCGGCCAACCTGGACCCGTCCTGGATCGGGACGGACGCGGGAGCGCTGTTCGGCCGGGCCGCGGGCAACCCGGTCCGGGTGCTGAACGACGCGGACGCGGCGGGCGTGGCGGAGATGACGTTCGGCGCCGGGGCCGGCGAGCAGGGCACGGTGCTCATGCTGACCTTCGGCACCGGGATCGGCAGCGCGCTGTTCACCCAGGGCATCCTGGTGCCGAACACCGAGTTCGGGCACGTCGAGATCCGCGGCCAAGACGCCGAGAAGCGCGCCTCCGAGCACGCCAAGGAACTGCACGAGCTGAGCTGGGGCAAGTGGGCGGGCCGGGTGGATGAGTACCTGCAGCGCATGGAGGCGACGCTGTCACCGCAGCTGATCATCGTGGGCGGCGGCGTCAGCAGGCAGTCGGAAAAGTGGGTGCCGCGGCTGACCGGCATCCGGGCCCGCATCGTGCCCGCGGCCCTGCTCAACGAGGCCGGCATCATCGGCGCCGCGATGGCCACCGTCAGCGCCGCGGCCCCCGACACCTCGGGCGCCACCGGCCAGGGCCATTAGGGCAGATTCATAAGCGGACGGGGTGGCCGGCGGCGTGGAGGGCGTTCTTGACCTGGCCGATGCGTAGCGTGCCGAAGTGGAACACGCTGGCCGCCAGGACGGCGTCCGCGCCGGCGTCGACCGCGGGCGCGAAGTGGGCCAGCGCTCCGGCGCCGCCGCTGGCGATGACCGGCACGGTGACCACGGCCCGCACGGCCCGGATCATGTCCAGGTCGAAGCCGGCCGTGGTGCCGTCCGCGTCCATCGAGTTCAGCAGGATCTCCCCCGCGCCGAGCTGGACGGCCTGCCGGGCCCAGTCCACCGCGTCGATGCCGGTGCCGACCCGGCCGCCGTGCGTGGTCACCTCGAACCCGCTGGCCGGGGGTGTTGGCCCGGGGGGACGACCCCCCCAAACCCCCCCGATCGGTTCGAGAGCCCGGCGCGCGTCCACGGACAGCACGATGCACTGCGACCCGAACCGCCGGGCGGCCTCGTCGAGCAGTTCCGGCCGGGCGATGGCGGCGGTGTTCAGCGACACCTTGTCCGCCCCGGCGCGCAGCAGCCGGTCCACGTCCTCGGCGCTGCGGACGCCGCCGCCCACGGTCAGCGGGATGAACACCTGCTCGGCGGTGCGCCGCACCACGTCGTACATGGTGTCGCGGCCGCCGCTGGACGCCGTGATGTCGAGGAAGGTGAGCTCGTCGGCGCCTTCGGCGTCGTAGAAGGCGGCCATCTCCACCGGGTCCCCCGCGTCGCGCAGCTGGCGGAAGTTCACCCCCTTGACCACCCGGCCGTCGTCCACGTCCAGGCAGGGGATTACGCGGACGGCGACCGTCATCCGGCCACCTCGGCCAGCGCCTCCTCCAGGGTGAACGCGCCCTCATACAGCGCCGTTCCGACGATCGCGCCCTCCACGCCCAGCGGGACGAGGGAGGCGATGGCGCGCAGGTCGGCCAGGCTGGACACTCCCCCGCTGGCCACCACGGGCGCGTCGGTCCTGGCGCACACGGCGGCGAGCAGGTCCAGGTTGGGACCGCGCAGCGTGCCGTCCTTGAGCACGTCGGTCACCACGTACCTGGCGCAGCCTTCGGCGTCGAGCCGGTCCAGCGTCTCGTGCAGGTCGCCGCCCTCGGCGGTCCAGCCGCGCGCGGCCAGCCGGGTGCCGCGGACATCAAGCCCGACCGCGACCCGGTCGCCGTGGCGGGCGATGACCGACCGCACCCAGACGGGGTTCTCCAGCGCCGCGGTGCCGATGTTGACCCGGGCGCAGCCGGTGGCCAGGGCCCGGGACAGCGAGGCGTCGTCCCTGATGCCGCCGGACATCTCCACGTTGACGTCCAGCTTCTGCACGACCTGCCCGAGCAGGTCCGCGTTCGACCCGCGGCCGAAGGCCGCGTCCAGGTCCACCAGGTGAATCCAGGAGGCGCCCGCTTCCTGCCAGCGCAGCGCGGCCTGCACCGGGTCGCCGTACTGGCCGCCGCTGCCCGCCACGCCCTGCACGAGCTGGACCGCGTGCCCGTCGGTGACGTCGACGGCGGGAAGGAGGGTGAGCTTACTCACAAGGTCTCCAACCAGTTGGACAGCAGGGCGGCGCCGGCGTCGCCGGACTTCTCCGGGTGGAACTGGGTCGCCGACAGCACCCCACCCCCCACCCACCTCCCCTTACCCTCTTCTCTTGCCCCCTCTACGGCGGCGGCGAACGGCTCGCCGTGCTCGGTCCAGGAGATGCGGGCGCCGAGGGCGGCGAGCTCAACCGAACCGGCCGAACGCAGCGCGTAGGAGTGCACGAAGTAGAACCTGGTGCCCGGCGCGATCCCCGCGAACAGCACCGAGCCCGGCGCCGCCGCCACCGTGTTCCAGCCCATGTGCGGCAGCACGCCGGCGTCCAGCCGCTCGACCGTGCCCGGCCAGGCCCCGCAGCCCTCGGTCCAGGTGCAGTCTCTTCCCGGGGGGACCACCCCCCCGGACCCCCCTGGTTCGGCGCCGCCGGCGAACAGCACCTGCATGCCCACGCAGATGCCGAGGACCGGCCGGCCGAGCTCGATCCGCCGCGCGATCAGCTTGTCGCCGCCGACCGCCCGCAGGCCCGCCATGCAGGCCGCGAACGCGCCCACGCCCGGTACGGCCAGGCCGTCGCATTCCAGGGCGGCGTCGGCGTCCGCGGTCACCTCGACGTCGGCACCCACCCGGGCCAGCGCGCGCTGCGCGGAGCGCAGGTTCCCTGAGCCGTAGTCGAGCACGACCACGCGGGGCCGTGCTTTCCCCGCCATCTCAGAGCACGCCCTTGGTGCTGGGGATGCCGCCCGCCCGCGGGTCCGGCGCGGCGGCCGTGCGCAGCGCCCGGGCCACGGACTTGAACTGGGCCTCGACGATGTGGTGCGGGTTGCGGCCCTCGATCACCCGCACATGCAGGCAGATCCCGGCCGCAAACGCCAGCGACTCGAAGATGTGCCTGGTCAGCGTGGTGTCGTAGCTGCCGATCAGCGGAGCCATGCCGTCCGGCTCGTGGTGCACCACATAGGGCCGCCCGGACAGGTCCACGGCCGCCTGCACCAGCGTCTCGTCCAGCGGCACCAGCGCGTCACCGAACCGCGTGATGCCGCTCTTGTCGCCGAGCGCCTCCTTGAGCGCCTGGCCGAGCGTGATGGCCGTGTCCTCGACGGTGTGGTGGGCATCGATCTCGATGTCGCCCTGGGCCCGCACGGTCAGGTCGAGGCAGCCGTGCTTGCCCAGCTGGGCCAGCATGTGGTCGAAGAACGGGATCCCGGTGCCGACCTCGGTGACCCCGGTGCCGTCCAGGTCGAGCTCGACTAGGATCTGGGTCTCCTTGGTGACCCGTTCCACCCGCGCCACGCGGTTCATGGGGCCAGCACCTCGCTCAGTACCTCTGTTAGGGCGGCACGGAACGCCGCCATCTCTTCGGGCAGCCCGACCGTGACCCGCAGCCACCGCGGCGGGCCGACCTCGCGGATCAGCACGCCGCGGTCGAGCAGCCCCTGCCAGACCGCCCGGCGCGAGCCGAACTCGCCGAACAGCACGAAGTTGGCGTCCGAGTCCGCCACCCGCAGCCCCTGGTCTTTGAGCCAGGCGACGAGGCTGTCCCGTTCGGCCCTGAGGGTATCTACGGTGGCCAGGGGCTCGGCGGCCAGCGCGAGTGCGGCCCGGGCCACCGCCTGGGTGACCGCGGACAGGTGATAGGGCAGCCGGACCAGCAGCAGCTGCTCGACCACCTCGGGGGCGGCCGCGAGGTACCCGATCCTGGCCCCGGCCATGGCGAAGGCCTTGGACATGGTGCGGGTGACGACCAGCCCCGGGTACCTGGGCAGCAACCTCAGCGCGCTGGGGGTACCCGCCCGGGCGAACTCGGCGTAGGCCTCGTCGACGACGACCAGCCCGGGGGCCGCTTCGCAGACGGCCTCGACGAGCTCCATCGGGGCCGCCGTGCCGGTCGGGTTGTTCGGCGAGGTCAGGAAGACCAGGCTCGGGCGGTGCTCCGCGATCACGCGGGCCGCCTGCTCCGGGACCAGGCCGAAGTCCTCGTCCCGGTCGGCCGTGATCCAGCTGGTGAAGGTGACCCGGGCGATCAGGGGGTGCATGGAGTAGCCGGGATCGAACCCGAGTGCGTGCCGGCCAGGCCCGCCGAAGGCCTGGAAGACCTGCTGGATGACCTCGTTGGACCCGTTGGCCGCCCACAGGTGACGGCCGGTCAGCCCGTGGCCCAGGTAGTCGGCCAGGTCCTTGCGCAGCTCGACCATGTCCCGGTCCGGGTAGCGGTTCAGGTTCGCGGCCGCCGCCGCTACCGCGTCGGCGATGGCCCGGACCATCTGGGGGCTGGGCGGGTAGGGATTCTCGTTGGTGTTCAGCCGGACCGGCACGTCGATCTGCGGCGCGCCGTACGGATGCAGGTCTTTCAGGTCATCCCGAACGGGCAGAGCCGACCCGGTCATCGGCCGGCTCCCGGGTCGCGAGGGACGCGGACGCGGACCGCGGCCACGTGCGCGGCGAGGTCCTCGGCGCCGCCGAGCGCATCGATCAGTGGGGCGGTGGCGGCCAGTGCCGCCTGGTCGCATTCGATGACGTTGACCAGCCGCAGGAAGGGGAACACGGACAGCCCGCTGGTGTGCCGGGCCGTTCCGCCGGTGGGCAGCACGTGATTCGAGCCGGCCAGGTAATCCCCGAGCGATACCGGCGAGTACGGGCCGGCGAAGACCGCGCCGGCGTTGGCCACCCGGGCGGCCAGCTTGGCCGCGTCGCGGGTCTGGATCTCCAGGTGCTCGGGCGCCCAGGCGTCGCTGACCGCCAGCGCCGCGTCCAGGTCGTCCACCAGCACGCAGGCGGCCTGGCCGGCCAGCGCGGCTTCCACCCGGGCGCGGTGCCTGGTGGCCGGGACCTGGCGGGCCAGCTCGGCCTCGACGTCATCGGCCAGGCCGGTCTCGGTGGTCACGAGCAGGCAGGCCGCAAGCTCGTCGTGCTCGGCCTGGGCGATCAGGTCGGCGGCCACGTGGACGGGATCGGCGGTGTCGTCGGCGATGACGGCCACCTCGGTGGGTCCGTTCTCGCCATCGGTGCCGACCACGCCGCGCAGCACCCGCTTGGCGGCGGCCACGTAAACGTTGCCCGGGCCGGTGATGACGTCAACGGGGGCGCAGTCGTCCGTGCCGTAGGCGAACATGGCCAGGGCCTGGGCGCCGCCCGCGGCGTGCACCTCCGTGATGCCGAGCAGCGCGCAGGCGGCCAGCACGGACGGATGCGGCAGCCCGCCGTGGCCAGCCTGGGGCGGCGATGCCACCGCGACCGAGCCGACCCCGGCGACCTGGGCCGGGACGATGTTCATGACCACCGACGACGGGTAGGCCACCAGGCCGCCCGGCACGTACACCCCAGCCCGGCCCACCGGCACGAAACGGCCGGTGACGGTGAGCCCGTCGGTCACCTGGGTGACGATCTCGGCCGGGATCTGCGCCGCGTGCACCCGCCTGGTGCGGCGGATGGCCTCCTCCAGGGCGCGCCGGACCTCGGGGCCGAGCCCCGCCAGCGCCGCATCGAGCGCCGCCCGTGGGACCCGGGTGCTGGCCAGGTCCACGCCGTCGAACCGGGCGGTGTACTCGCGCACGGCCGCGGCCCCGCGGCGCCTGACGTCATCGCAGACGGGCCGGATCTGGGTCACGGCGGCCTCGACATCGATGGCCGCCCGGGGCAGGACGCCGGCCAGGTCGGCCCGGCTGAGCTGGCCCGCTGCGCGGCCGCGCAGGTCGATTCGGGAAATCACGCGCCTAGTCTACGGAGCGTGGCCGCATCACGGTCCGCTTGTCCACATGCCGGACGCGCCGGGATCGTCGGGACCCAGTTCCGGCTGAGGCCGGGCTCTGGCGGCCAGCCGGTCCTGCTTGCGGGCCCCCGATTCGGCCAGCAGGATGACGACCGAGGTGAGCAGCGGCCAGAACGCGAGCGCGGTCTTGGCGCCCAGCGCGAGGGAGGCGTTGAAGAAGGCGCCGTTCGGGCTGGAGGCGAGCAGGTGGTTGTAGGTGCCCAGGCCGATCTGCTCGCCCGTCCACATGGCGACCAGGGCGGCGGCCAGCGCACCCAGGACCAGCCCGGCGGTGGCGGCCGCGCCGGACCTGCGCACCAGGAGGCGGTAGCCGAGCAGGCCTGTGACAAGCCCGCCGACCGCGGTGATCAGGCAGAACCAGGCGTCGGCGCCGATGAAGGCGTTGGTTTCCGCGGTCACGATCTGGGCTTCGCCGCGGGCGATCTCCTGCAGCAGCGCCCGCGGCGCGACCTCGCCCCAGATAAGCCCGGCCGGGATGCCGAAGACCGCGCTGCCCGCCAGCGCTGCCGTGAAAGCTGCCAGTCGCCCCTTCGTCAGACCTCCCCGGTCGCCGGATCGCCTCCGAACGATCGTACCCGTCAGATGGCGTGCACCTCGGGCAGGCTCTGAGTCACGGTCATGACGACACCGGAAAGGGCTAATGGCCGAGTTTCGTAGGTCTCGGGAAGCGTCGTCCTGTTTAGCCGGGCCTTTGCGGGGGAGTCCAGTGTGCGCTTCGACCCTCACAGGAGGTAATCATGTCGACCGGAGCAATCATCGGCATCATCATTGCTGTCATCGTCGTGGCGGCTGTCGTCGTGATCGCCTCTGCACAACTGCGGCGGGCACGCATGCGGCGCCAGTTCGGGCCCGAGTACGACCGGCTCGCCAAGGAGATAGGCCCCAGGAAGGCCGATGCCGAGCTGAGCGCTCGGCAGCGGCGGGTGGAGGCGCTTAACATCCGCCCCCTGTCGGCTGAGCAGCAGGCGCGGTACAGCGGTGACTGGGCCGTGATCCAGGAACGGTTCGTGGACGCCCCCGCCGAGGCTCTGACGGCGGCGCACACCCTGATCTGGGAGGTCATGCGAGACCGCGGCTACCCGGCGGACGACAGGAACGCCAGCATCGAGGCCATGTCCGTCTACCACGCTCGTTCGCTTCAGGGCTACCGGAACACCGTGGATCTCCCCATCGAATCCGCGACCACAGAGCAGCTCAGAGAAGCCCTGATCCGCTACCGTGCGCTGTTCGAGGACCTGACCGGCCTGCGGGGCCGCCAGGGATACGCCGGGCGCGATGGTGCGGCGGAGGTCACCGACCGCACCGCGATGAACGATCGCGTCGCCGCAGACAACAGCGGCAGTATCGCGGGCAACGGCGACCTGGCCGCCCAGAACCGCGGCGTGGCCGCGGAGACCACCGACCGCACCGCGGACACCCCTCGTTAGCAGTTCGCAGGAAGGATAATTCCTATGACGCAGGACCAGTACGGCCGGGGTCAGGGCTCCGGCTACGTCGTCGGCGGCGAAGTCGTCCCGGACGACGAGACCGAGGTACCTCCGGGCGAGGAGACAACCCCGATGACCCGGTTCCAGAAGGTAGCTTCTGCCCTCCGCGGCGACAGGTCGACCCAGCCGACCGCAGAGCACGACACCACCACGGACCCGAGCGCGACCGACCCGAACGGGACATGGCCCGCCGGGTCTGACGAGGCTGCCACGGTCGGCAGCTCAGGTGCGGAAGACACCGTGGATGATGCGTTGGCCGCCCCGACCGGGATGGACGAGGTCGGCGCGGTGCGAAGCCCCGACGCGGGAAGCCGTGACTACTGGGACGAGCAGGGCAGCCCGGAGGCGGCCCCCGGCGGGGGAACGACCGCGACGGACCCTTCGATGACTGGCCGGGGCAGATACGCTACGACCGCACCCACCGGCACCGGAGGCATCACCCCAGCGGCGGGCTACGGGAGCCAGGCCGACACCGCGGCCGGATACGACAGCCAGGCAAGCACAGAGGCCGGCTCCAGCAGCAACCTTGGGACTACCCCGGGCTATGGCAGCCAGGCGAGGACCACCCCCGGCTACGGCGCCGAGGCCGACACTGCGACCGGATACGACACCCAGGCCGGCACCGCTACGGACCCGCAGGGGCCGACCGGCGCAGGTCCGGCCGCCACCGCGGTCGGCACCACTGAAGGCGTCCCTGCGGTCGGCACTACTGACGGTGCCCCCGCGGTCGGCACCACTGACGGTGCCCCCGCGGTCGGCACCACTGACGGTGCCCCCGCGGTCGGCACCACTGACGGTTCCCCCGCAGGAAGGCATGCTGCGGGCGCAGCGGATGCAGGGCTCCGTCCAGGTGAGGCGACCGACAGGATCGGTGATTTCGGTGACATCGCCTTCGGGAACCTGCTCCCGGATGCCGAGCAGTACACCACGCAATGGCAGCAGATCCAGTTCCGGTTCGTGGACGATCCGCAAGGCTCGGTGACCGAGGCCGCCGACGTGGTCTCACAGGTCACCGCGAAGCTAGAGGCGGCCATCCAGGAACGGCAGCGGGCCATCCAGGAGCGGCAGCGGGCCATCCAGGAGCGGGCGAGCGCGCTGCGCGGCAGGTGGGGCGAGGGCGCCAATGCCGACACCGAGACGCTGCGCGAAACGCTGCGCATGTACCGCGCGTTCATGGATCAGCTCATCGGGCCGACGCCGTAACGCGAGCCAGAATGCGCTAGCCGACGCAGGCCGGACCGAGTAGCTGCTTCAGATCGCCGATCAGGGCGGGTGAGGCAGCTACTCGCAGCTTGTCGTCCAGGCGCATCACCGTGGTGCGCTGGTGGTCGCGCAGCCGCAGATGCACCTCGATGGGGCCCGGATGCGTGACCAGGACCTCCCGCAGCCGCTCGACCACCGGCGGCACGCACCTGGCCACGGGCATGGACACCACGAAGGGGCCCGACTCGTCGACCGACAGGTCGGGGATGGTCAGGTCCATGGCGATCAGCTTGGGCACGTCGTCCCGGCGGTCCACCTTGCCCTTCACCACGACCACCGCGTCCTCGGCAATCGAGGTGGCGTAGAGCTGGTAGGTCTGCGGGAAGAACAGCACCTCGATCGCCCCGGCCAGGTCCTCCAGGCTGGCAGCCGCCCACTGGTTCCCCTGCTTGGTCACCTTGCGCTGGACGCCGGAGAGGATCCCGCCCACCTTGACGATCTGGGCGTCGGACCGGTCGGCGCGGGGCCGTTCGGCATCGTCGGTCATCAGGTCGGCCAGCGAGCAGTCGCTTTCCCTGGCGATGATGTGCTCGACGCCGAACAGCGGGTGGTCCGAGACGTACAGGCCGAGCATCTCACGCTCGAAGTTCAGCAGGGTGGACTTGTCCCATTCACCGGCCGGCACGGGAACGTCGAAGACCGCCTCGGCCTCGGCGTCGCCGCCGAACAGCGAATCCTGGCCGATGGCCTCGTTGCGCTTGATGTCGATCACGGCGTCGACGGCCTGCTCGTGCACGAAGACCAGGCCCTTGCGCGGCTCGCTGAACGAGTCGAAGGCGCCCGCCTTGATCAGCGACTCGATGACCCGCTTGTTGCACACCACCAGCGGGACCTTGCGCAGGAAATCTGCGAAGCTGCTGAACTGGCCCTTGGACTTGCGCGCCGCGATGACGGCTTCCACCACGTTGGTGCCCACGTTGCGGATGGCCGCCAGGCCGAACCTGACGTCGCCGCCGACCGCCGCGAACGTCGCCACCGACTCGTTGACGTCGGGCGGCAGCACCTTGATGCCCATCCGGCGGCACTCGTTCAGGTACAGCGCCGACTTGTCCTTGTCGTCGGCAACCGACGACAACAGCGCGGCCATGTACTCGGCCGGGTAGTTGGCCTTCAGGTAAGCGGTCCAGTACGAGACCAGGCCGTAGGCCGCGGTGTGCGCCTTGTTGAAGGCATAGTCGGCGAACGGCACTAGGACGTCCCAGACGGCCTGGATCGCCTGGTCGGAGTAACCGCGTTCCCGGCAGCCCTGCCGGAACGGGACGAACTCCTTGTCCAGGATCTCCTTCTTCTTCTTGCCCATGGCCCGGCGGAGCAGGTCGGCCTGGCCGAGCGTGTACCCGGCCAGGATCTGCGCGGCCTTCTGCACCTGCTCCTGGTAGACGATCAGGCCGTAGGTCGGCTCGAGCACCTCGCGCAGCGGTTCGGCCAGCTCCGGGTGGATGGGCGTGATCTCCTGAAGCCCGTTCTTGCGCAGCGCGTAGTTGGTGTGCGAGTTGACGCCCATCGGACCGGGCCGGTACAGCGCGCCGACGGCGGAGATGTCCTCGAAGTTGTCCGCCTTCATCAGCCGCAGCAGCGAGCGCATCGGCCCGCCGTCGAACTGGAACACGCCGAGCGTGTCGCCGCGGGCCAGCAGGTCGTAGGTCGGCTTGTCGTCCAGGGACAGGGTCAGCAGGTCGATGGAGATGGCCCGGTTCTTCTCGATCGCCGCCACCGCGTCGGCCATGATGGTCAGGTTGCGCAGGCCGAGGAAGTCCATCTTCAGCAGGCCGAGGCCCTCGCAGGTCGGGTAGTCGAACTGCGTGATCACCGCGCCGTCGGTGTGCCTGGTCCAGACCGGGATATGGTCGGTCAGCGGCTCCGCGGACATGATCACCCCGGCCGCGTGCACGCCCGGCTGGCGGATCAGCCCCTCGATCCCGCGCGCGGTGTCGATGACCTGCTTGACCTCGGCCTCGGCCTCGTACAGCGACCGGAGCTCGCCCGCCTCCTTGTATCGGGGGTGGTCCTCGTCGAAGATCCCGGACAGCGGGATGTCCTTGCCCATCACGGCGGGCGGGAATGCCTTGGTGATCCGGTCCCCCAGCGCGTAGGGATGGCCGAGCACCCGGCAGGAGTCCTTGATGGCCGCCTTGGCCTTGATCGTGCCGTAGGTGACGATCTGCGCGACCCGGTCCGAGCCCCACTTCTGGGTCACGTACCTGATCACGTCGGCCCGGCCGCGCTCGTCGAAGTCGATGTCGATGTCGGGCATGGACACGCGCTCGGGATTGAGGAAGCGCTCGAAGATCAGGCCGTGCACCAGCGGGTCGAGGTCGGTGATACCCATCGCGTAGGCGACGATGGACCCTGCCGCCGAGCCGCGCCCGGGCCCCACCGCGACGCCGTTGTTCTTCGCCCACATGATGAAGTCCGCGACCACCAGGAAGTAGGCCGGGAAGCCCATCTGGCAGATCATCTGGATCTCGTACTCGGCCTGCTGGCGCCGCTGCTCGTCGTAGCCGTCCGGGTAGCGGCGGTCCATGCCCTTCCACACCTCGGCGCGGAACAGCTCGTCCTCGGACTCGAAGCCGTCCGGGATGGGGAACCTGGGCATCAGGTTGACGAAGTTGAACATGCCGGTGGTGTCGACCCGGTTGGCGATCAGCAGCTGACTGTTGCGGCAGCCTTCCTGCCACAGGTCGCCAGGGTCCAGGCCGTACATCTCGGCGGCGGACTTGACGTAGTAGCCGGTGCCGTCGAACCGGAACCGGTCCGTGTCGAGCAGGGTCTTGCCGGTCTGGATGCACAACAGCATGTCCTGCGCCTGGGCATCGGGCTCGCGGGTGTAGTGCGAGTCGTTGGTGACCACGGGCGGGATGCGGAGCTTCCTGCCGATCTCGGTCAGGCCGTCGCGGACCCGCCGCTCGATGTCCAGGCCGTGGTCCATCAGCTCGAGGAAGTAATTCTCCTTGCCGAAGATGTCCTGCCATTCGGCCGCGGCCTCGAGGGCCTCGTCGAACTGGTCCAGCCGCAGCCGGGTCTGCAGCTCCCCCGACGGGCAGCCGGTGGAGGCCATCAGCCCGGCGGAGTGCTCGGCGATGAGCTCCTTGTCCATCCGGGCCCACTTGATCATCCAGCCCTCGGCGTAGGAGCGCGAGGAGAGCCGGAACAGGTTGTGCAGGCCCTCATTGTTCCTGGCCCAGATGGTCTTGTGCAGGTAGGCGCCGGAGGCGGAGACGTCGTCCTTCTTCTGGTGCGGCTGCCCCCACAGGATGCGGTTGGAGTTGGCCCTGGCCTCAGGCGAGAGGTAGGCCTCGATCCCGATCACCGGCGTGACGCCGGCGTCCTTGGCCTGGCGGTGGAACTCGGCGGCACCGTACATGTTGCCGTGGTCGGTCATCGCCACATGGGTCATGCCCTGGCGTTTGACCTCGGCGAGCAGTTCCTTGATCCGGGCCGCGCCGTCCAGCATGGAGTACTCGGTGTGCACGTGCAGGTGGGCGAACGGCTCACCAGATCCCGCCATCGACGAACCGCCTCCTCAGGGCACGCTGCGCACCGCGCGCCACCCCGCGGAGTGCGGCCTCAGGGTGCCGCGCGTGATCATCAACCCGGTGCTGACCACCCTAATGGAGCACCGCCGGTCGCGTCCGGCTGGCGCGCCGACCGGGTCCGGTTGGTCCTTAATGTCCATTTCAGGTGGTCGTGAATTTACGGCGAACCGGTGCTGGGTATGGGAGCGGTGCCGGACCTGGCGGCCGAGATACAAATGTCGAACACGTATTTCATGCTAACAGGCCGGTACGACATTCCGGGGAAAGCGGTACCGGCTAGTGCCGCGACCGGCTAGGTTGGCCCGGTCGGTCATGCGGGCACGCCCGGGTCCGGCTGCCAACTGGGCCGATGGACCATGGGTGTGGCGCATGTGACCGCTGGGGCCGGTGATCCGGCGTGTGCGGACGTTGTTACCCCAGCAAACTGGCCACGACCAAAGAACGGGCCCGGGCAGGGCGTGATGGCTGAGGCGGGAGTAACGACTGAGGTCCCAGGACCTGGACTCTGGCAGCCTGCGGGCACTCCCGCGGCGCCTGCTCCCTCGCGTCACTTAGTTCACTTCCGGTCCGGCGCCCCAACGACGTCGTTGTCACAACGACGCGCACCAGACGGCATGGCTGTCACAACGACGTCGTTACCGCCTCACCCCGAGATAGCGCCTCGGTCAGAGCCTGCGCGGGGCAAACACTGGGTATATGAGCGGCGTGCCTTCTCGTCCTATGCGGGTTTCGCATCGGCCGGGGGGCGCAGGCCGCCGAGTGCGGTCTGGAGGATTGGTTCGGTATAGCCGGTGTCGCCGTGGATCGTGGCGATGGCGACGATCATGTCGAGGATCTGTTCCAGGGTGAGCTCGTCCCGGACTTCGCAGGCGTGCTGTGCGGCGGCGAGGAGCGGCCGGCCGGCGGCGATCACCCGGGTGCGGTTGTTTTCGAATAGGGGGTCGCTGCGGTCCGTCTGCTTGAGCAGCTCGGAGGCGATGTGGCGCTTGCTCGTGGTGAAGGCGAAGAACCGGTGCAGCCAAGCCACCAGAGTCGCTCCGGGGGTATCGCCGTCGATGGTCTCGGCGGCCTTGCAGATGGCATTGACCTCGTCGGTGTAGAGCGCCTCGAGGAGCTCCTGGCGCCCGGGGAAGTTGCGGTACAGGGTCGCCATGCCCACGCCAGCGCGACGCGAGATCTCGGCCATCGACACCTCGGCCTCAGGATCGGCGAACGCGGCGCGGGCGGCGGCGAGGATCTTGTCGCGGTTGCGCTCGGCGTCGGCTCGTCTCGTGGGTGCCGGGATCTGGCGAGCGGGCATCGAGGCTCCAAGTGGACAGGCTATCCGGTTGTCGCTACAGTGAAGTGGACAGGCTCTCCGCCTGCCGCCCATCCGATCATATCCGCCTGCCGCGGCCGACCTGCCGCGGCTGACCTGCCGCGGCTGACCTGCCGCGGCTGACTTGCGGCGGCTCAAGGAGCTTCATCATGGAATACCGGCCGTTGGGGCGCACTGGCGTCTCGGTTAGCCAGATGTGCCTGGGCGCAATGATGTTCGGCGCCTTCGGCAACCCCGATCACCACGACGCGATCAAGATCATTAACAAGGCGCTGGACGCCGGGATCAACTTCATCGATACCGCTGATGGCTATTCGGCCGGCGAGTCAGAAGAGATCCTGGGCCAGGCGCTGGCCGGAGGGTGGCGGGAGAGCGTAGTGCTCGCCGTCAAGTTCGGCCCTCCCCTCGATGCGGACCCCAACCATCGCGGAGCGTCACGGCGGTGGATCACCGAAGGGGTCGAGGGCTCGCTGCGCCGGCTTCAGACCGACTGGATCGACCTCTACCAAGTCGGCGTTCCCGACCCGAACACCGATATCGACGAGACCCTCAGCGCCCTGACTGACCTCGTGCAGGCGGGCAAGATCCGCTACTTCGGCGCGTCAAAGGTCCCCGCCTCTGCGATCGTCGAGGCTCAATGGGTGGCCGATCGCCGCGGCCACGGACGGTTTCGCACCGAACAGCCCCCCTACTCCATGCTGACCCGGGCGATCGAATACGACGTGCTGCCGACCTGCCAGCGCCACGGAATGGGCGTCATGACCTACAGCCCACTGGCAGGCGGCTGGCTGTCCGGCAAATACCGCAAGGGCCAGGAGGTCAGTGGGCCAGGCTCCGCCGCGCGGTCGCGTCGCCTCCCAGCACGCTATGACGCCAGCGACCCGTCGAACGCCGCCAAGCTCGACGCCGCCGACGCGCTCGGCGCGCTCGCCGACGAGACAGGGCTGACCCTCATCCAGATGGCAGTCGCGTTCGCCACCCGCCACCCCGCAGTCACCTCTGCGATCATCGGCCCGCGCACCATGGAGCATCTGGACAGCTACCTCGCTGCCGATGGGATCGAGCTGTCCGCCGACGTGCTTGACCGGATCGACGAGATCGTTCCCCCCGGAGTCACGATCAACGTCGCCGACAACATGTGGAACTTCGGCACGGCGGCGCTGGACGCCGCATTCCGCCGCCGCTAGGGCTCAGGCGGACTGGGTCAGCTCCAGCGGACGCGTACGCTCGACTGCCAGCCGGCCAGGAAGGCGGTGTCGCCGGTGATCGAGACGTCCGCCGCGGAGGCGTCGGAGCGGTTCCACAGGAACAGGTAGACGCCGGAGGCCGGGCCGCTGATAACGCACTTAGCCTCGCCCGGTTCACGGGTGCCGGCGGGCTCATGACGCGCCTGGATGCGGCCTGCGTCGGCGCCTACGTACCAGGCGTCGCCGGTGTCGGACGCGTCAACCCGCATGGTGCCGTCGTGGTGGGCCGACGGACGGTACTTGCGGCGCTGGCCGAAGCCCATGATCAACTCGTCGATGCCGTCCGCGGCGAAGTCCGGCGGGTACTCAGGGCGGATTCCCGACGCGCTGTCCGCGTCGGCACGGTGGATGGCGGTCTCGTGCGCCTGGCGGCGGGCCCAGAAGGCCAGCGGGGAGGCGGCGGGCATCAGCGTGGCGCACTGCAGGCCGGAATCGGCGGTGCTCAGCGTCTCGACCAGGGCGGCATGGCCCGCGCGGAACCAGCTGAGCAGGTCGGGGTCGGCCGCTCCGCCGCGCAGGATGTCGGCCTCCGGCGGGCCGTTTATCACGCTGTCCGGGCACTCGGTGATGTGCCTGGCAGCCCACCGGTGGATGTACCCGGTGTGCCGCAGCAGGTCCTTGACCAGCCACGGCTGGCACGGCGGTACGGCTGCGTCCAGGCTGGCCAGTTCGGCCGCGTCCGCGAGCTGGATGCCCTCGCGGCGCAGCGCGGCTATGTGCTCGGCGATCTCCACGCCGCTATTCTGCCTGGCTAGCTCTCGGCGCGCAGGACGTCGAGGGCGTGGGCCAGGTCGGGCGGGTAGGCGCTGGTGAAGGAGACCGGGCGGCCGTCGGCGGGGTGGGCGAAGGCCAGGCTGACCGCGTGCAGCCACTGCCTGGTCAGGCCCAGCCGGGCGGCCAGCACCGGATCGGCGCCGTAGAGCAGGTCGCCGACCACGGGATGCCTGATGGCGGCCATGTGCACCCGGATCTGGTGGGTGCGGCCGGTTTCCAGGTCGACGTCCACCAGGCTGGCGGCGCGGAACGCCTCCATCGTGTCGTAGTGGGTCACGCTGGGCCGCCCGTCGCTGACCACGGCGAACCGGCCCCCGCCCGAGGGGTGCCGGCCGATCGGCGCATCCACCGTGCCGCGCAGCGGGTCGGGGTGGCCCTGCACGAGCGCGTGGTAGCGCTTGTCCACGGTGCGCTCGCGGAAGGCCCGCTTCAGCGCGCTGTAGGCCGGCTCGCTCTTGGCCACCACCATCGCTCCGGTGGTGTTCGCGTCCAGCCGGTGCACGATGCCCTGGCGTTCGGCGGCGCCGCTGGTCGCCACGGTGTGCCCGGCCGCGAGCAGCCCGCCGATGACGGTCGGCCCGGTCCAGCCGGGGGTGGGGTGGGCGGCCACGCCGCGCGGCTTGTCCACCACGATGATGTCGTCGTCCTCGTACAGCACGGCCAGGCCCTCGACCAGCCGGGGCGGCTCGGGCGGCCGCGGCGGCGGGAGGGTGACCTGCAGCGGCTCGCCGGCCAGCACGCGGTCCGACTTGGCCGCGGGCCGCCCGCCGAGCAGCACCAGGCCGTCGCCGATCAGCTCCGCGGCCCGGGACCTGGACAGGCCGAACATCCTGGCCAGGGCGGCGTCGAGCCGCTCACCGTCCAGGCCGTCGGGTACCGCGAGCTGGCGCTCGCCCGGCGCCGTCATCGCCCGTCGTCCGCGGCCCGGAGCTCCGACTCCGGATGATCCGGTTTCGGATGATCCGGTTTCGGATGATCCGGTTTCGGATGATCCGGTTCGGGGGAAGCGTGGGCCTCGGGGTCCGGTTCACCGGCCCGGGCGGTCCTGGTGCCGTCCAGGCGGATGCCGCGCAGGGCGAGCAGCACGACCAGGATGCCGGCGCAGACGATGCAGGAGTCAGCGACGTTGAACACCGGCCAGAAGCGGGTCACCTCGATCCAGTCGACCACGTCGCCGCGGAACGGACCGGGCGCGCGGAAGATCCGATCGATCAGGTTGCCGGTGGCCCCGCCGAGCAGCAGCCCCAGGGCGATGGCCCAGCCGGTGCTGCGCAGGTTGCTCGCGGCGCGCAGGATGTAGGTGACCACGCCCGCCGCGATCAGGGTGAAGACGATCGTGATGGAGGTACCGCCCAGGTTGAAGGCCGCGCCGCCGTTGCGGACCTGCGTGAGGATGAACACGTTGCCGATCACGTGCACATACGTCTGCTCGGGGATGTTCGCGACCACCAGCACCTTGGAGACCAGATCGGCCGTGATCACCACGACGGCCACGCTGAGCAGCAGGCCGACCCGCCAGCGTCGGTATGCGCCGGGCCGCCCGGGTTGCCGGCTGGGTTGCTGGCCGGGCTGCTGACCGGGCTGCTGGCTGGTCAGTGACGTTCTTCCCGCTGCTTGCACGCCACGCACAGGTGGGCCCGCGGGAACGCCATCAGGCGCGCCTTCCCGATCGGCTGACCGCAGGATTCGCATACTCCATATGTTCCCGCATCGATCCGGCCCAGGGCACGCTCGCCCTGATCGAGCAGGACCTGAGCGTTCTGAGCGAGGGCCAGATCGTGCTCGCGCTCGAAGGTCTTGGTCCCGGCGTCGGCCGTGTCGTCGCCGGCGTCCCGCACGGCGTCGGTGAGGCGTTCGGCTATGTCAGAGGCGACCCGCGCGATATCGGCACGCAGGCCGGCGAGCTCGGACTCGAGCTCGGCCCGCACCTGCTTGAGCTCGGCATCGGTCCAGGGCTCTTCGCCGGGGCGCACCGGAAGATCAGCGGCGTCAGACCGCGGTCCAGCGGACATGTGCGGCCTCCCGTTCGTGGTAAGTGAAGCGTGAACGGAGGATAAGTCGCGGTGCTACGCGAGGCAAACCGGAGGTCAGCTACTCTTGGGCGGTGCAGGGATTCGAGCCGCTTCCCGCGCAAGTGGACCTGCCCGCGCTCGAGCGCGAGGTGCTGGCCCGCTGGCAGGATGCGGGCATCTTCGAGCGGTCACTGAAGCAGACCGAAGGCGGGCCTTCCTGGATCTTCTACGAGGGACCGCCGACCGCCAACGGGCTGCCCGGCGTGCACCACGTCGAGGCGCGGACCTTCAAGGACCTGTTCCCCCGGTTCAAGACCATGCAGGGCTTCCACGTACCGCGCCGGGCGGGCTGGGACTGCCACGGGCTGCCGGTCGAGGTGGCGGTGGAGAAGGAGCTCGGGTTCACCGGGAAGCGTGACATCGAGGACTACGGGATCGCCGAGTTCAACGCGCGGTGCCGCGAGTCGGTGCTGAAGTACGTGGACGCGTGGCTGGCCATGTCACTGCGGATGGGTTACTGGGCCGACACCGACCATGCCTACCGGACCATGGACGCCAGCTACGTCGAGTCGGTCTGGTGGTCGCTGAAGGCCGTCTTCGAGGCCGGGCTGCTGGCCCGCGACTTCCGGATCAGCCCGTACTGCCCGCGCTGCGGGACGCCGCTGTCCGATGCCGAGCTGGGCCAGCCCGATGTCTACCAGCCGGTCTCCGACCCGGCCATCACGGTCAGGTTCCGGCTGCTCACCCTGCCCGACGGGGCGCCGCCGCAGCTCGAGGGCGCCGACCTGCTGGTGTGGACCACGACGCCCTGGACGCTGGTCTCCAACACCGCGGTGGCGGTCCACCCGGAGGCCTTCTACGTGGTGGCCCGCCATCGGCAGGACGGCGACCGGGTCGTGGTGGCCGAAGACCTGGTCCGGGCGGTGCTCGGCGAGGGCTGGCAGGTAACCGCCCGGTTCCCCGGCGTGGCTTTGGTAGGGGCGAGTTACCGGGCTCCGTTCGGCATCATCGATATCCCCGACGCCCATGTGGTGATTCCAGGGTCATTCGTGACGACAGAAGATGGCACCGGGCTGGTCCACCTGGCGCCCGCGTTCGGCGCCGACGACATGGACGCCTCGCGCGCGCACGGGCTGCCCGTGGTCAACCCGGTCAAGCCCGACGGGCACTTCGAGGACGGCGTGCCGCTGGTCGGCGGGCTGTTCTTCAAGGACGCCGACCAGCGGCTGATCAGCGACCTTGACGACCGGGGCCTGCTGTTCGCCTCGCGCCGGCACGAGCACAGCTACCCGCACTGCTGGCGGTGCGGTACCGCGCTGCTGTACTACGCGCTGCCCTCGTGGTACATCAGGACCACCGCGATCAAGGACAGGCTGCTGGTCCAGAACGAGCAGACGAACTGGTATCCGGAGACGGTCAAGTACGGCCGGTACGGCGAGTGGCTGCGGAACAACGTGGACTGGGCGCTGTCCCGGACCAGGTACTGGGGTACGCCGCTGCCGCTGTGGGTGTGCGGCGAGGACCACGTGACCTGCATTGGCTCGCTGGCCGAGCTGTCGGAGCGGGCCGGGACGGACCTCACCGGGCTTGACCCGCACCGGCCGTTCGTCGACGAGATCACGTTCGCCTGCCCGGAGTGCGGGGAGCGGGCGCGGCGGGTACCCGAGGTGATTGACGTCTGGTACGACTCGGGGGCGATGCCGTTCGCCCAGCACGGCGCGCCGCTGCGGAACCTGGCCGAGTTCGAGGCCGCGTACCCGGCGCAGTTCATCTGCGAGGCGCTCGACCAGACCCGGGGCTGGTTCTACTCGCTGATGGCCGTGGGGACCCTGGTGTTCGGGCGTTCGTCCTACGAGAACGTGGTGTGCGTGGGCCTGCTGGTCGACGAGACCGGCCGCAAGATGAGCAAGAACCTGGGCAACGTGCTCGAGCCGATCCCGCTGATGGACGCGCACGGCGCGGACGCGCTGCGCTGGTTCTTCGCGGCTTCCGGGTCGCCGTGGGGCGCCCGCCGGGTGCGACACGACCTGCTCAGCGAGATCGTCAGGAAGGTGCTGCTCACCTACTGGAACACGGCCTCGTTCCTGGTCTTGTACGCCAACGCGGGCGGCTGGAGGGCGCCGGATGGCCTGGCGTCCGCCCCGGCCCCGGCGCAGCGGCCGGTGCTGGACCGGTGGGTGCTCGGCGAGCTGCATGCGGTAGTGCGGGACGTCACGGCCTCGCTCGAGGGGTTCGACACCGCGGCGGCGGGCCGGCGGCTCGCGACGTTCATCGATGATCTGTCCAACTGGTACGTGCGGCGGTCCCGGCGGCGGTTCTGGGACGGGCCCGCGTCGCCGGAGGGCGCGGCGGCGTTCGCCACCCTGTACGAGTGCCTGACCACGCTGACGCTGCTGATGGCGCCCTTCACCCCGTTCGTCACCGACTACGTCTGGGGCGTGCTGCGGCAGGCCGGGGCGGCCGACTCGGTGCACCTGGCCGCGTGGCCCGCGGCCGATCCGGCCCGGATCGATCCGGCCCTGATCGATCCGGCCCAGATCGATCCTGCACTGATCGATCCGGCGCTGTCGGCGCAGATGGCGCTGGTCCGGCGGCTGGTCGAGCTGGGGCGTTCAGCCCGGGCGGGCGCCTCGGTCCGCACGCGGCAGCCGCTGCGCCGGGCCCTGGTCGGAGCGCCCGGCTTCGAGGGGCTGCCCGCCGAGTTGCGGGAACAGGTCACCGCGGAGCTGAACGTGGCCACGCTCGAAGTGCTGGGCGGTTCTGGCGGGGAGCTCGTGGACTATACGGTCAAGCCGAACTTCCGCTCGCTCGGGCGCCGGTTCGGGTCCCGGACGCCGGCCGTGGCGGCGGCCGTCACGGCGGCTGCGGCCGCGGATATCGCAACCGCCGTGCTGGCCGGGCGGACGGCGACCGTGGTGGTGTCCGGCGGCGAACCGGTGGTGATCGGCGCGGACGACGTGATCGTGACCCAGACACCGCGGGCGGGGTGGGCGGTGGCCACCGAGGGCGACCATACCGTGGCGATCGACATCACCGTCAGCCAGGAGCTGCTGCGGGAGGGGCTCGCGCGCGAGGTCATCCGGCTGGTCCAGGAGGCCAGGAAGAACGACGGCCTGGATGTCACCGACCGGATCTGGCTGCGCTGGTCGTCAGCCAACCTGGAACTGACCGCGGCCCTGACCGAGCACGCGGGGCTGATCGCCGCCGAGGTGCTCGCGGTGGACTTCGGGTCCGGCACCGGCGCGGCGGATGGGGCGGCTGCGGCAGTGCACGCGGATGCGGATCTCGGCCTGACGTTCTGGCTCGGACGCCGGTAACGCCGGGTTCTTCTCCGGCTGGTCGGGCTGGCAGGCGCGGCACGGCGTGCAGCCCGACTCCCGGGCCGCGGCGAGCGTCATCTTCTCCAGGTCGTCCTCGCCCATGAACCGGATGAGGATGCACTGGGCGTTGTGGTACCGCGGGACACCCGGGACGACGGTGACCTCACGCTGGAGTTCGGCGGCGGCTGGCGCGGGGGCTGGGGCGGCTGGCGCGGGGGCTGGGGCGGCTGGCGCGGGGGCTGGGGCGGCTGGCGCGGGGGCGGGGGCGGACCGGGCGGGGGCGGACGGGGCTTTCGCGGAGGCGCCGGGTTCGGGCGCGGTGGGCTCAGGCGCGTTGGGTTCGGCCGTGGCTGCCTCGGGTGCCGCCGGTCCTTGCGTGGCGGTGCCTGTGGCGGCCGGTTCTGGTGTCGCCGGTTCTGGCGTGGCCGGCACTGGTGGCGGCTCGGGGGTGGCGGGCTGGGACACGGCGGGAGAGACCGCGGTTGCTCCAGGCGTCGCGGGAGCGGGCTCGTCCGTGGCAGCGGCCGGATCAACGCCGTCCTGGGGCGGCTCGGGGCGCTTAGCCTCCGCGGGCGGCAGATCTTCGGCGGGCTTCTCGTCACGGTCGGGCCGGTCAGCCGGGACGGCTGACTCGGGGGCGGCCGCGGACTCGGCGGCAGGTGCCTCGGCAGCAGGTGCCTCGGCAGCAGGTGCCTCGGCAGCAGGTGCGCCGACGGGCGGGCCGGCGGCGGGCGCCTGGACGGCGGGGGGCTCCGCGGAGGGCCGCCGGGCGAAGGGCTGGAAGCGTTGCGTGGGGAACTTGTCCTCGGCGTCGGCGCCGAGGCCGACGGGCGGCAACTGGTCAGGGACGCCCGGCGGGCGCTGGTCCTGAGGTGGCCGCTGGCCGCGGACCGGCGCGGCGGAGGCCGGGGCGGCGGACACCGGCGGTGCGGGGGGCTGCTGAGGACCAGCCGGACGCGCTGGCGGCTGAGGTCGCGGTAGCGGGCGGGTGTCCTCGCGTCGCTCCCACGGGGCCAGGGAGGCCGGCTGGTTGGCGGCTGCCTGGGGGCGGGGCGGGAACGACGGGCCCTGCGGGCGCCGGGGATCAGCCGGGCGGCCACCGGGCGGGTCAGCCGGGGGACGCTGGGCACCAGCCAGGCCAGCCGCGGGCGCGGCGGGCCGGGGGGCGTCCGGGAAGCCGGCCGCGGGCACGGCGGGCCGCGCGGCGGGGAAGCCGGGCGCCGGGGCGCCGCTCCCCCAGGCGGGGGCGGGCTGCTCGGCTGGCAGGTAGCCGGCCACGGATGGCCCGGGCGGCGCGGCCGGGGGCCAGGCGGGACCGGGAGGGCTAACGGGACCGGATCCCGCCGATCCGGATCCGGCCGCCACGTGGGCTGATGAAAGCTGTGCCGGCAAAGGTAGGACCGGCGGCACACCGGCGGCCGGGACTGGCACCGCCCGCGGTTCGGGCTGGGCGGCCTCGGGCGAGCCGAACAGCTCGCGCCGCTTGATGACCGCTCCTATGGCGAGCGCCAGGAGGGCGACGCCGCTGACGCCGATCGCGACGTACACCAGCATCAGCTTGCTGGTGACGACGCCCGCCACCAGGAGCCCGACCGCGACGGCTACGAGAACCGCGCTGAACCGGATCACAGGCGCTTTCTCACCGATCCCTGGAGCTCTCTAAGGCTTACCGGCGGTCGCGGGAGGGCGCTCCCTCAGTGGTACGGAAACCACCCGAATGCGGCACGGCCTCGGGCATCCCGTACTGGGTCGAGCCGGGGCCGCCGTTGCGGCTGCCCACCGGGGCGCCCAGCGCGGCCGGCATCGGCGGCTGTGCTCCCGAGCCCGCGGTCGGGAAGGCACCGCTCTCGGTGACACCAGCCTCCAGGTCGCGGAGCTGGCCTTCCAGGTATGCCTTGAGCCTGCTGCGGTACTCGCGCTCGAACGCGCGCAGGTCGTCCACCCGCCGCTCGAGCTCTTCGCGCGTCTGCACCAGCGAGCCCATGGCCTGGCGGTGCCGCTCCTGGGCGTCGCGCTCCAGGCTCTCCGCCCGGGCCCGCGCGTCGCCGGTGATCTGCTCGGCCTGGCGCCGGGCCTTGGTCAGCACCTCGTCGGCCTCGCGGCGAGCGCGGCCGAGGGTCTCGTCGGCTTCCCGGCGGGCGTCGGCGATGGCCTGGTCCGCAGTCTGCTGCGCGAGCGAGAGCACACGCGCGGCGGTGTCCATGTTGTCCTCGATGTGCGGCATCGAGCCCATCATGACCGGCTCAGGCTGCCTGCGCTCGGGCTCGACACGCGGCTCGGGCGCCATCATGTCTTGCTTCGGGTCGGAAAGCGGGGAGCTCAGCGCGGGAACCGCCGACTTGCCACCGCGCAGCACTTCCGCCAGCTTCGCCCGGAGCTCTTCGTTCTCCTGGATCAACCGGTCAAGCTCGGCCTCGACCTCATCGAGGAAGGCGTCAACCTCTTCCTCGTCGTAGCCGGGCCGCAGCCTGGTCGTACTGAACTGCTTGTTCCGAACATCCGCGGGCGTCAGCGGCATCTCGTCTCCTCGGCGCACTTGGACCGTGTTCCTCACGACGGTACCTGAATCAAAGGTGAGGCACAGCCACTTCAAGCAGGATCAAGACCACGATGAACAGAACCATGAAGCTGAGGTCCATGGCCACCATACCGATCCGGAGCGAGGGTATGAAGCGACGCAGGAACTTCAGCGGCGGATCTGTCACGGTAAAGATCGCTTCAGCGAGCACCAGCAGGATACCGGAGGGGCGCCATTCACGGGCGAAGACCTGCACCCAGCCGAAAATCATCCGTCCGATCAGGATGACCAGGTAGATCGTCAGAACGTAGGTGAGGACTTCCCTCAAGTACTGCACGAGTCCACCTAGAGTCTGGTGCCGCCTGTCGCGGCACTGCTACTGATCAGCGTCACGTTACCACTGCTTGCTGTTAGCTCTGATTGAAGAAGCCGCGCTCTGCGATGCGAGCCTTGTCCTCCGCGGTCACCTCGACGTTCGCCGGGGACAGCAGGAAGACCTTGTTTGTCACACGTTCGATACTCCCCCGCAGGCCGAAGATCAGGCCGGCCGCGAAGTCGACGAGCCGCTTTGCGTCACTGTCGACCATCTCGGTCAGGTTCATGATCACCGGAGTGCCATCACGGAAGTGCTCACCAATAGTACGCGCTTCATTGTAAGTGCGAGGGTGCAGTGTCGTAATACGGGCGAGATCGGTCATCTGAGGCGCGTGCTCGGCCCGCCAGTCCGTGGGCTGGTAACCGGTGTAATCATCACGGCTGCCGGGCCGCCCGTCTGCTTCGTCGGGTTCCTCGGGCAGGTCCGGCTCCTCGTAGTCGTCGTCGTACTCCCCGTACGAGTCGTACTTGCCCTGGTAGCGGTGATCGTCCTCGACCAGGCCGAGGTAGACCGCCATCTTACGCATGGCACTGGCCATTTCTCAGTCCTCCCAGCCTGTACCGTGGTTGCCAGCCGTTTCCGGCTCCTCGCGTGGGACATTACCTGACACGAGCCCCCCGATCGCCGAGCAACGCCGTACCGATTCTCACGTGTGTCGCGCCGGCCTCGATTGCGGCCTCCAGGTCACCGCTCATGCCGGCCGATATCACCGTCGCGGCAGGCCGCACCTCCCGGACCAGCGCGGCGCTGTCCCGCAGCCTGGCGAACGCGGCGGCGGGCTCCATGCCGAGCGGGGCAATGGCCATCACGCCGGACAGGACCAGCCCCGGCTCGGCGTCCAGTTCCTCGGCCAGGCCGGGAACCTGGCCTGCCAGGGCCCCGCCCCGCACAGGGTCGCCGTCCAGGCTGACCTCGATCAGGCACTCGATGACGCGTCCGGCCCGGCGGGCGGCCGCACCGAGGGCCCGGATGAGCCGCGGCCGGTCCACGGAGTGGACGAAGGATGCGTAGCGGGCCACGCTGGCGGCCTTGTTGGTCTGCAACTGGCCGATGAAGTGCCAGATCAGATTCAGGTCGGCGCATTCGGCTGCCTTCGGCGCGGCCTCCGCGTCACGGTTCTCGCCGACGTCGGTCACGCCGAGGCCGACCAGCAGCCGGACATCGGAAGCGGGCCAGGTCTTGGTCACCGCGATCAGCGTGACCTCCTCGGCGGCGCGTCCCGCGGCGTCGCACGCAGCGGAGATGCGCTTGCGTACCGCGGCCAGCCGCACGGCGAGTTCTTGCCGCCGAGGGGAATCGGTCACTTGAGGAAGTCAGGAACGTCCAGGTCGTCGTCTTCTTCGAAGACGACGGGACGGCGGCGGCTGGCGGCGACCTCGAAGGTCTTGGCGGGCGCCTCGGCATGTGCATGCCGCGGGGCAGCCGAGTACGAGGAAGAGAAAGAGGTGTCCGAGGCGGCGGTAACGCCGGGATGCTCGGCCGCTTGCTGCGCGGCCGTGTCGTCCTGCACGGTCGCGGCCTGCACGGTCTCGTCGCGGGGGGCTTCAGGCTCGGCCGGCTCGAAGGACGGCGCTGCGGGCCGGCCTGAGCGGGGCAGGACGCTGTCGGGCTCGGCGTCCGGTTCGGGCGCGGCGGACGGGCGGGCCGTGGTGTCGGCTACCGGAGCGCCGAGGAAGCTGCCCTGGGCCGCCAGGGCCGGAGCGGGCGCGGGCACCCGGATGGCGGGCACGCCCTGGCTGGCGGACGAAGTGTCGCTGGCCGGGCTGGCGGCACCGAACGAGGCGCCACCGGACCCGTTGCCGCCGAACGACGCGCTGCTGAACGAGGTGGTGCCCGAGTCGCTGGCCGCCCCGCCGGCCCGTCCGGCCCGGCTCTCGTCGAGGCCGGCCGCGATGACCGTGACCCGGACCTCGTCGCCGAGGGCGTCGTCGATGACCGCGCCGAAGATGATGTTCGCGTCGACCGCGGCGGAATTGGACACGAGCTGAGCGGCCTCGTTGATCTCGAACAGCCCGAGGTCGGAGCCGCCCTGGATGGACAGCAGCACGCCGTGGGCCCCGTCGATGCTCGCCTCGAGCAGCGGGCTGGAGATCGCCATCTCGGCCGCCGCGACGGCCCGGTCGTCGCCGCGCGAGGAACCGGTGCCCATCAGCGCCGAACCCGCGCCCGACATCACCGACTTGACATCGGCGAAGTCCAGGTTGATCAGCCCGGGGGTGGTGATGAGGTCGGTAATGCCCTGGACACCGGAGAGCAGGACCTGGTCCGCGGCCTTGAACGCGTCCAGCACGCTCACCTGCCGGTCGGAGATCGACAGCAGCCGGTCGTTGGGGATGACGATCAGCGTGTCGACCTCGCTGCGCAGCTTCTCGATGCCGGCCTCGGCCTGCACCACCCGCCGCTTGCCCTCGAAGCCGAACGGCCTGGTCACCACGCCGATCGTGAGCGCGCCGAGCGAGCGGGCCACGTTGGCGACCACGGGCGCGCCGCCGGTGCCGGTGCCGCCGCCCTCGCCGGCCGTCACGAAGACCATGTCGGCGCCCTTGATGACCTCCTCGATCTCCTCCCGGTGATCTTCGGCGGCCTTGCGCCCGACATCGGGGTTAGCGCCGGCCCCCAGGCCTCTGGTGAGCTCACGTCCGACGTCGAGCTTGACGTCGGCGTCGCTCATGAGCAGCGCTTGAGCGTCAGTATTGATCGCGATGAACTCGACGCCCTTGAGTCCCTCTTCGATCATGCGATTGACGGCGTTGACACCGCCGCCGCCGATTCCGACGACCTTGATAACCGCCAGATAGTTCTGCGGTGCTGCCACGAGGAGGGTACCTTTCCGCTCGTAATACCTTTGCCGCCTCGGCGCTCGCGCGTGCTTTTCAATTGCGCCCGCGCAGCCCGCCGATTGTGGCCCTGGGCTCGGGAAACGTCCGCCCGGGTGGCTATGCCGAATTACCGCCAGGGCCTCGTCCTTCACCATCAGGTTTAACCTTCAGGTTAAGATTTAAAGTTTTAACCGTCCGTACGATTGATACGGACAGTAGGGTCGGACGGGACCCGGGTCAACTAACCACGCTGGAACTATCCAGCGTGTCGTGGATCGGTATGGATTATCGGGTCCCGGGGTGAGCGGCCCTCATCACTTAGTGACCGCCGTGACCGGTGAGCTCAGGTCGTAGTAGCTCGCATGCGTCTTCAGCAGCACGGCCAGTTCCCTGGCCTTCACCGCGGCATCACCCGGGCCGCCCCAGACGACCGTCGCCCCGCCGGTCAGCTTGAGCGTGACCTGGTCCGGGCTGGGCGCGGTTACCGAGATCACCGAGGACCGCAGCTGGGCAGGCAGTTCGGCCAGCACCGTGGCGGCCGCGGCGACGCCCGGGTCGCCTGGCAGCGATGCGACGGGCGTCGGCGTGAGGTAGAGGGGCAGGCTCGCGGGACGGCTGGCCGCCCAGAGCACGAGCACGCCGTCGGGGTCTATCAGGTCGAATCCGCCGCCTGCGGCCGACACCGCGAGCGCCGGCGTCCTCTCCTGCACGGTGATGACCACCCGGTCCGGCCAGGATGTGGTCACCCGCGCGCCGCGCACCTGCCTGATGGCCGCCACCCGGCTCGCGATCTTGCTGGTGTTCACCCGGATAAGCGGCGTGCCTGGCGCGATGTCAGCCGCCGCCAGAACCTCGGACGTCGGCACCAGGTGAGTACCGGTGGCGACGACCGAGCGGACTACGAACAGCCGCGAGCCGAGCAGCGCCCAGGCTATGAGCCCAGCGATGCCCGCCAGGGCCAGGGCGACGAACGCCGCGCGCCACCGGCGGCGGGACCGGGAAAGCGGCCGTCGCCGCCGCCTGTTCGCCGAACCCGGGCTGCCGTCCGGATCTGAGCCGCTTTCTGGCCGGACGCGGTCACTCACGACCGCGTGGCCGCTAGGGACCACGCCGCCACCGACGGCCTCGTACCGGGGGGTGTCACCGTCCCGGAACGTGCCGTCGGATCGGCTCACCCGAGCCGCCTCCGGAGGGCCGCCACGAGCTGCGGCCCGAGGACGGTGACATCGCCGGCCCCCATGGTCAGCACCACGTCACCCGGCTGCGCGATCCGGGCGATCACCGGGGCGATCTGCGTCCGGTCGGGCAGGAACCTGGCCCGCCCGCCGGGCACGGCGTCGGCGACCAGCTGGCCGGTCACGCCGGGTTCCGGGTCTTCGCGGGCCGCGTAGACGTCGAGCACCACCACCTCGTCGGCGAGCCCGAGCGCGGCGCCGAAGTCGGCCGCGAAAATCCGCGTCCGGCTGTACAGGTGCGGCTGGAAGATGCCGATGACCCGCCCCTTATCTGTGCTACTCCCGGGGGGAACCCCCTCGGCCCCCGCGCTTTCGGCAACGATGTCACGGGCAGCGCGCAGGTCGGCGGCCAGCTCGGTCGGGTGGTGCGCGTAGCTGTCGAGCACCCGCACCCCGTCCGCCTCGCCCTTGAGCTCCATCCGGCGGCGCGCGCCGCGGTAGCCCGCCAGGGCCGCGGTGACCCGCGGCGGCGCGAAACCGAGCTCGACGGCCGCGGCGAAGGCGGCGGTCGCGTTGAGCGCGTTGTGCCGGCCGGGAACCTGCACGGTCATCTGGGACAGCAGCTCGCCGAACGGGCTGCGGTCGGCGGTGACCGCGAAGCTGACCGTCATGCCCTGCGTCTTTATGTCGCTGAGCCGGTAGTCGGCCTGCATGGACTCGCCGTAGCGGCGGACGCGCGCCGGGCCAAGGGGTTCCAAGCGGGCCGCCACGGCCTCCGCGCCCGGGTCGTCCGCGCAGGTCAGCACCATGCCGCCGACCCGCCCGGCGAAGGCCGCGAAAGCGGCCTCGATCTCCGCCAGGCTGGCGTAGTTGTCCAGGTGGTCGGCTTCCACGTTGGTGATGACCGCGACATCGGGCGACAGCAGGAGGAACGATCCGTCGCTCTCGTCCGCCTCGGCCACGAAGTCCATGCCCGCGCCGTCCTCGGCGCCGAGCCCGGTCTCGTTCAGGATGCCCCCGATGACGTAGCCGGGATCCGCGCCGCATTCCCGCAGCACCGTGGTCAGCATGGACGTGGTGGTGGTCTTCCCGTGCGTGCCCGCCACCGCGATCACGCGCCGCCCGGCCATGACCGAGGCCAGGGCCGCGGCCCGGTGCAGGATCCGCATCCCGCGCCTGGTCGCCTCGGCCAGTTCCGGGTTGTCGGGGCGGATGGCGCTGGACAGCACCAGCGTGTCGCCCGGGCCGAGGTCGCCCAGGTGGCCGGCTTCGTGGCCCACGTAGATGCGGGCGCCGTGGGCGTGCAGGTCGTCAAGCAGCGCGGAGGGCACCGAGTCGCTGCCCGACACACCGATGCCGCGGGCCAGCATGATCCGGGCGATGCCGGACATGCCCGCGCCGCCGATCCCGGTGAAGTGCACCCGCCCGAGACGGACGGCGGGCACCGGCTCAGTCGCCATCCCCGGCCTACTGAGCATCAGGCTCTTGATCCCCACCCGGCTCCTCCACGATCTTGACGACCGCCTCGGCGAGCCATCGGTCGGCGTCACCGCGGCCCAGCGACGCGGCTGCCTCTGACATGTCTGCCACCTGGTCGATGTTGACCAGCACGGGCAGCAGGATGTCCCGGATCCACTCGGGGGTCAGGTCGGCGTCGTTGACCAGCATGCCGCCACCGCGCTGCACGATCGGCACCGCGTTCAGCCGCTGCTCGCCGTTTCCGATGGGAAGCGGCACGTAGGCAGCGGGCAGGCCGACCGCGGTGAGCTCGGCACAGGTCATCGCGCCGGCCCGGCACAGCGCGAAGTCCGCGGCCGCGTAGGCCAGGTCCATCCGGTCGATGTAGGGCAGGGCCACGTAGGGCACCCCGCCCCCCGCCCACCTCCCCTGCCCCCCACTCGCGCCCTTCTCGGTGACGGGGGCCTCCGTGCCGTTGCGCGGGCCGATGATGTGCAGGACCTGGACGCCTGCCTCCCGGAGCCATTCGGCGGCGCCGAACACCGCGGTATTCAGCGACCGCGCTCCCTGCGAGCCGCCGGTGACCAGCAGCACGGGCAGATCGGGTCGCAGGCCGAAATGCGCGCGGGCCTTGTCGCCGATGCCCAGCCGGTCAAGCTCGGCGATCTCGCGCCTGATCGGGATGCCGAGGTACTTCCCGTTCCTGATCTGGGTGTCCGGATGACCGGTGTAGACGTGCGTGGTGAACCTGGCCCCGAGCCGGTTGGCCAGCCCCGGCCTGGGGTTGGCCTCGTGCACCACGATCGGCACCCGGCGTCGCCGGGCCGCGAGGTAGGCGGGGGTGGCGACGTAGCCGCCGAAGCCGACGAGCACGTCGGCCTCGGTCCGGTCCAGGACCGCGGCGGCCGCGTTGATGGCGCCTGCCAGCCGACCCGGGACGGTGAGCAACCTGGGCGTTACCGAGCGGGGCATCGGCACCGCGGGGATGAGCTCGAGCGGATAGCCGCGCAGCGGGATCAGCCGGGTCTCCAGGCCGCGTTCGGTGCCCAGGCAGGTCACCTGGATGTCCGGATCCTCCCGCCGCAGGGCGTCAGCCAGCGCCAGAGCTGGTTCGATGTGTCCGGCGGAGCCGCCGCCGGCAAGCAGTACCCTCATGTCTCGTCCCTGAACGGCCGCCGTTTTATCGTCGGCGCTTTGCTAGACCGAGCCAGCTTAGAACGCGCAGCGGCCAGCCGGGGCCGCCTGCGGCCAAAGCCTCTTGGGCACCCGGCTCGAGCCTAGCGAAGGACATGAGCATGCCGAGCGCGATCAGGGTCACCAGTAGCGACGACAGGCCCGCCGAAACGAGCGGCAGCGGGACACCGGTGATGGGAAGGACGCCGATCACCACGCCGATGTTGACCACGGCCTGCATCACGATCCACGCGGTGATGCCGGTGGCCGCCAGGCGGCAGAACAGGTCGGACACGCGGCGGGCGATCCGCAGCCCGGCGAAGGCCAGCAGGCCGTACAGGAACGTCACGCACAGCGTGCCGATAAGCCCCAGTTCCTCGCCGAGGATGGCGAAGATGTAGTCGCTGGTGGATTCCGGTACCCAGCCCCACTTCTCCCCGCTGGCGCCGAGGCCGACCCCAGTGATGCCGCCCGAGCCGAGTGCGTACTTACCCTGAATGCTCTGCATGTGCGGGCCGGTGGGGCCGCCCTGCGGGTTCACGAAGCCGAGGATGCGTTCCAGCCGGTATTTCGACGAGACCATCATGAACGCTATGGCCAGGGCGGCCAGAACCAGCATGCCGCCGAACACCCGCCCGGGCGTGCCGATGACCCACAGCAGCGCCAGGAAGATGACCAGCAGGATGAACGTGGTGCCCAGGTCGTCGCCGGTCATCACGAGCAGGCACAGTACGGCCGTGCCGGGCATGAGCGGCACGAGCATGTGGCGCCAGTCGGCCAGCTGGCCCAGTTTCTCCTTGCGGGCGAGCAGATCGGCGCCCCATATGACCAGGGCCAGCTTGGCGATCTCGGAAGGCTGGATCTGCTGCCCGCCGATGGCGATCCACCGGGACGCGCCGTTCTGGGTGACGCCCACGCCGCGGATCAGGGTGAGGCCGAGCCCGACAATCGCCACGGCGAGCAGCGGGTAGGCAAAGGCCCGGAACAGCCGCGGCTTCGACCGGGCCGCGATCCACATCAGCGGCAGGCCGAGGGCCGCCCCGAGCAGCTGCTTCTTGAAGTCGGAATACGGCGACAGCCCGGCGCTCAGGTCGACCACGGACGCCGTGGACAGCACCATGACCAGGCCCAGCCCGAGCAGCAGCATGGTCAGGCCGAGAACCAGGTAGTAAGAGGTCAGCGGCCGGTCGAGCAGCGCCCGCCAGGCGCCTATCCGGTCCCGGACCCCGCCGAGTCCCAGCCCGCCCTGGTCCAGCCCGCCATGGTTGGCCAGGTCCAGGGGCGCAGGACTGTCCTGGTAGTACATGATCCAAGTCTGTTCGCCGGCCATCGGCAAGACCCGGACATCCGGCACGTGTCGCCCCATGATTTCGGAAAGGGCCCCAGCGCGCCGACCCGGCGCTAGGGAGGCGACGGTGGTTCTGGCATCATGTGATCCGATGAGCAGGTCAGATTCCTCGAGTTTTCCGGTGACGGTGACGCGGCTTCCCGTCACCCGTTGCGAGATCTGCGGGCGCACCCTGGCATACAAACCTGGCCAGGCCAGCGCCGTGCTGACCGAGCACTACCACCGGATGCACCCGGACGCGCTTTCCGACGCGGCCGAGGCCGCGCGCTGAGCAGGTCGTAACGGGCTATCCCGGGCCGAGCCCGCCGGGTACGCTGCGGTTTACTCGTGCTCCCGGATGTGACCATGACGACGGGCCCGCTTGCCATCGCCGCGCTGATCGCGTGGCTGATCACCGTCAGCATCGGCGGTTACATGCTGCGCACCTGGATCGCGCGCGGTGGCCTGCGCCGCCAGCGCGCGACCGGCGTGGGCGTGCCGCCGCCGGTGGTGTTCGGTCATGCGGGCGCCGCGCTGACCGGGCTGGCGACCTGGCTCGGGTACCTGGTCAGCGGCTGGGACCCGCTGGCCTGGCTGGGCGTGGGCCTGGTCGCGACCGCTATCACCCTGGGCATCTGCACCGTGACCCTGTGGACGCCGTATCCGGTCCTGCCGGGACCCGAGGCCGTCATGACCGTCGGGCCGGGCGGGGCCGTGCAGGCCGCGGCGGCCGAGCGCGCGGACGCGATCACGGTCACCGATGAGATGATCGCCAGCCTGCTGGCCGAGCCGTTCGCCGTCCGGCGGCGGCGCAGGCTCCAGCTGCTGCCCCTGGTCCCGGTCATCCACGGTTTCGCCGCGCTGGCCACGTTCCTGCTGACCATGCTGGCCGCCCTAAGCGGTAGGTAGCCCCTAAGCGGTAGGTAACGCTGAGCGGGAGGTAACGCTGAGCGGCAGGCAGCACTACGCCGGCCGCGACCCCGATTGGGCGATTCGCCGCAGCGTCGGGCAGGCTGGGAGCATGGCAGAAACGCTGACAATGATGGCGGTCCACGCGCATCCCGACGACGAGGCGTCGAGCACCGGCGGTGTGCTGGCCTCCTACTCCGCCCAGGGGATCCGGACCGTGGTCGTGACCTGCACGAACGGCGAGTTCGGCGACGCCCTGGGCGGTGTCAAGCCGGGCCAGGACGGTCACGACGAGCAGGAGGTGGCCCAGCAGCGCCTGGCCGAGCTGCGCGAAGCATGCGCCATCCTCGGCGTCACGGACCTGGAACTGCTCGGCTATCACGACTCCGGCATGCCGGACTGGGACTACAAGGACCGGCCGGACGCGTTCTGCAACATCCCGCAGGCCAAGGTGGCGGCGAGGATCACCGGCCTGATCGAGCGGTACCGGCCGCAGGTGCTGATCACCTACGACGACCAGGGCCCGTACCAGCACCCCGATCACCTGCACGCAAGCCGCTGCGCGCAGGCGGCGTTCGCCGACAGCGGCATCCCGGCCAAGCTGTACCTCAGCGCGATGCGCGGCAGCGACTTCCGGAAGGTCTGGGAAGCGCTGCGGGAGCTGGGTGAGGAGGTCCCGGACTTCGAGAACATGGACCCCGAGGCCGTGCGGCGCGGCCAGGAGTCTGAGCTGCGCATCACCACGACCGTCGACATCCGCCCGGTGCTTGACCGCAAGCGCGACGCGCTGTTCGCGCACGACAGCCAGATCTCCGAGTCGTGGTTCAGCAAGCTCCCGCAGGAGGTCGCGGAGGCCACCTTCGGCCGGGAGAGCTTCATCCGGGTCAGCGACAGCACCGGGGCGCCGCTGCCCGAGGACGACCTGTTCGCCGGGCTGCGGCCATGACCGAGCCGGAAATAAGCCCGGAAATAAGCACCGCGACGGGCCTGGTGGGGCGGTACGCGGCCGCCTTCGTCTCGGCCGTGCCCGGCCACCCGGAGGACGACGGGTACTTCGGGCCGGCCAGCGTGACCTGGCGGCTGGCCGGCGACCTGTCCGCGCCGGTGGCCGGGCTGCGCTCGGTGCTCATGCAGGCCCTGCACCCGCTGGCCATGGCCGGGGTCGACCAGCACAGTGACTGGCGGCGGGACCCGGTGGGCCGGCTGGCCGCCACCGCCATCTACACCGCCACCGTGACCTACGGCGACCGCGCCGGGGCGGACCGGGCGGCCAGGCGGGTGCGGGCGATCCACGAGCACGTGCGCGGCGTCGACACCGTGACCGGCCGCCCGTACGCAGCCGGGGACCCCGCCCTGCTGCTGTGGGTGCACGCGGCCGGAGTGGATTCGGTGCTGGCGGCCAGCGAGCTGGTGGGCACGCCGCCCGCGGCGGCGGACGCCGACAGGTTCGTGGCCGAGATGGCGGTTGCCGCCGAGCTGCTCGGGGTGCCGCGGGAGATCATCCCGGCCAGTGCGGCCGCCCTGCAGGCCTACATCGCCGGGGTCCGCCCCGAGCTGCGCCGCACGGCCGCAGCGGCGGAGTCGATGGGCTACATGCTGGATCCGGCGGGCATGGGCGAGGAGATCGCGGAGCTGTGGCAGGACATCAGGGACACCGCCGTCGCCGCCCTGCCCGGATGGGCCCGTGACCTGTACGGCTATCCCGCACCGCCGGCCATTACACCCGCCCGCCGGAACGAGATCCGGCAGACCCTCGGCGTGTTCGACGCCGTGTTCCTCGGTGAGCCGGGCGTGCTGGAGGCGCGGCAGGCACTCACGGTACGGATGCGCTCGGTGCGGCCCGGAGTGAAAGCCAGCGTGAAAGCTTGAGGGCACGGGCCAGATGGCTGGCCGCGGTCGCGGCGCTGGGCGGGGTGTCGGTGGCGGGCCTGGCCGCCGTGCGCCGGGCCCGGGGCGGCGAGCAGCGGACCTCCGGCGGCGGGCTGCAGGCCAGGAGACACCGGCGTTTGCGGGTGGAGCGCGGGGTGGCGGCGCTGGGGCTGGTCGCGCGCGGCGGCGCGCGCTATGCGAGAGGTGCCCCGCAGCTGTTCGCCACCGCGGGCGAGCACCGTGAGCAGCTGCGGAACGACCTGGCCCTGCAGACCGCCGAGGATGTCGCCGCCACGCTGGGCACGATGAAGGGCGTGCTGATGAAGCTGGGCCAGATGGCCAGCTACGTCGACGACGGCCTGTCGCCGGCCGCCCGCCGGACCCTGAGCCGGCTGCAGGACAGCGTGCCGCCGATGAGCCCCGAGCTGGCCGCGCAGGTCGTCACCGAGGAACTGGGCCTGCCGCCGGAGCGGGCCTTCGCGACCTGGGACCCCGAGCCCATCGCCGCCGCGTCCATCGGCCAGGTGCACCGGGCCATCACGCACGACGGACGTGCGGTGGCGGTGAAGGTGCAGTATCCCGGCATCGCCGAGACGATCGAGGCCGACCTGGGCAACGTGGCCCTGCTGCGCCGCATGGTGCGGGTCACCGCGCCCAGCCAGGATGTCGACGGGCTGCTGGCCGAGCTGCGGGAACGGGTCACCGAGGAGCTCGACTACCGCAGGGAGGCCCGCAACCAGCAGATGTTCGCCCGCTACTACGCCGGGCATCCCACCATTAGTGTGCCCGGGATCATCGGCGAGCTGTCCACCCGCCGCGTGGTGACCAGCGAACTCGCGGACGGCGCCCGGTTCGCCGAGCTGGCCGGCTGGCCGCAGGCCGAGCGGGACCTGGCCGCGGAGACCATCTACCGCTTCGTGTTCCGCAGCCTGTACGGGGCGCACGCGTTCAATGGCGACCCGCACCCGGGCAACTACCTGTTCGGCCGCGGGGGCAAGGTCACCTTCCTGGACTTCGGCCTGGTCAAGCACTTCACCGCCGAGGAGATGCGGCCGCTGGCGGCGATGGTCAAGCACCTGTGCGTCGACAACGACCCGGAGGGGTTCCGCCGGGCCATGGTGCAGGCCGGCTTCCTGGTCCCGGACGCGCCGGTCGCCACGCCGGTGGTGGTGGAGCACATGGCCGTGTTCTACGACACCGTCCGCGAGCGCGGGCCGCGCACCATGACCGGCGAGTACGCCTCGGCGGTCACCCGCCGGTTCTTCGACTTCAGCAGCCCGCTGGCCGCCTACGCGCGCATCCCCCGCTCCTACGTGATCCTGCAGCGGATCAACCTCGGCCTGTTCGCCCTCCTCGGCGAGCTGTCCGCGACCGCGGACTGGCGCGGCATCGCCGAGGAGATCTGGCCGTTCGTGCAGGGTCCGCCGTGCACCCCGATGGGAGTCGCCGAGGCCACGTGGCGCTCACACCGGACCGCGGGCATGCACCACGGACCGTTCGGCTGAACAGATCTCTTGATCTTTACGGCTGGATCGGGCCGCCACGGACGAACGGCGGGAGGTCGAACGGCCGCAAGTACGGCGCCGGGGTGTAGCGGATGAAGGCGGGGGCGGTCGGGACGACGCCGGAGCCGCTCTCGTAGATGTTGAGCTGAGGACCGAGGGCCGCCGCCTCGGCGTTCAGCCGGCCGCGCTCGGGACGTGCCAGTGCCCGGTGGCCAGGCGGTTCAGCAGGGTCTGGGCCGCGGTGATGGTCTCGGCCGGGGTGAACGCGCAGTGCCCGGCGCGGTTCACGAAGATCTGCACGGCGAGCTGATCGCAGTGCCTGACCGGGGGATGTTCTGGGGTAACCGCGGCGGGCTGCACGATCCGGCGGGCCGCCTGGTCCGCTACTCCCGCGGCCGCGCCTGGGCGATCTGCGTGCTCGAGTTCAAGAGCAGGCGCCGGCAGCTGTGGGCGCCGAACCGGCTCACCGAGCTGTTCTTCCTGGACGAGGCCACCGGGCTGGCGGCCGGGCACCGGCCCTGCGGCGAATGCCGGTACCGGGACTACCAGGCCTTCAAGCGGGCCTGGGCGGCGGCGCACGGCGGCGGGGTGCCCGGCGTAGCGGAGATCGACGCGCGGCTGCACGCCGACCGGCTGGCCGGGCCGGGGATCCGCCGCACCTGCGCCGCCGCGCCGGCCGGGCCGGGGATCCGCCGCACCTATACCGCCGCGCTGGCCGGACTCCCCGACGGCACCATGGTCGAGGCCGACGGGGCGTCGTTCCTGGTCCACGGCGGCGGGCTGCTGGCCTGGACCCCGGGCGGCTACCGGGACCGGCGGGCGGCGCCCGGGACCTCGGTGACGGTCATCACGCCGCGGGCCACCGTGGCCGTGCTGGCAGCGGGCTACCGGCCGGTGATCCACCCCACAGCCTTTAGGCCCCTTTAGGCCCCTTTAGGCCCCTTTAGGCCCCTTTAGGCCCCGAACCAGCCCGGCACGTCGAGGCGGAACGTCTCGCTGGGCGCCATGGTCCGCAGGTCGGCTTCCAGCGCGGCCAGCCGGCCGGAGTCAAGCGCGCTGGCCCACCGGGCCCGGATGTCGTCGAAGATCATGGCCGACAGGCCCAGGGCCTCCTGGCCGCGCGGGGTGATCCGGACCAGCTTGCGGCGGCGGTCGGTATCGTCGCCGGCCCGGCGTACGTACCCTAGTTCCTCCAACCGCTCGATCGTCTTGCCCGCGGCCTGCTTGGAGATGCCCAGCCGTCGGCCGGTCTGGGTGGCGGTAGCGCCGTCCGGGCCTATGGCCTGCAGCGCGAAGCCGTGGGCCGGGCGCATGTCGGGATGGCCGCGGCGGGTTAGTTCGGCGTGCAGTTCGTCGATGATCGACCGGAACCCGCCGAACAGCAGCAGCGGCAGCTCGAACCCGTATCCGCGCGGCTCATCGTGTCGCGCGGCTTTTGACTCGTTTGCTGGCACATCTTTCCTTGGCACATCTTTCCTTGGCTCGTCCTTGCGTGGCTCATCTTTGCTAGGCACATCTTTCCTTGGCACGTCTTTCCTTGGCACATCTTCAGGTACGTCTCTCCCTGGCACATCTTCAGGTACGTCTCTTGACACGCTCGACAACCGTATTTACTATTTTAGACAACCCAGTTGTCTATCTTATCTGAGGAATGATCATCATGTCCCAGCACACCTCCCCCGTGTCCAGGACCTGGTTCACCGACCACACCATCGAGTCCGCTCCGCCGGCGTCCCGCCGGTCCATGACCGCGACCAGGAATCACCTCGGCTACCTGCCGGCCGCCACGGCCCGGTGGGCGGCCTCGCCCCAGCTGCTGGACGGTTTCGGCAAGCTCAGCGGGCTGTTCGAGAGCTCCACGCTGGACCCGGTGGCCCGCGAGGTGGTGGTCATGACGATCGCGATCAAGAACGGCTGCCACCTCTGCGTGGCCATGCACACCGCCCGGCTGACCGCGCTGGAAGCCGACGCGGACCTCATCGCCGCGCTGCGTTCGGCCGGGCCGGTGGCGGACGACCGCTTGGAGGCGATCCGGGCGTTCACGCTGCGCGTTCTCGACACCGCGGGCCGGGTGGGCGACGAGGCCATGCGTACCTTCCTGGCCAGCGGCTACACCAGGCAGAACGCGCTGGAGGTGGTCCTCGGCATCGGCACCTACACGATGTCGACCCTGGCCAACCGGCTCACCGACGCGCCCGTTGACGAGCAGCTCAGCGCGTTCGCGTGACCGGGCCGGGCCGGGGCGGGTTTGGCTGGCACGAGCTGGGACGAGCTGGGACGGGTTGGCTGGGACGGGTTTGGCTGGCGCAGGACGGGGCGGGCAGGGCCGCGCGCGGGGCCGGGCGCAACGACGTCGTTGTCACAACGACGCGCACCAGACGACATGGTTGTCACAACGACGCTGTTGGCGGGAGCAGCGCGGACGGGCGCCCGAGCCGGAGAAGCCAGCCGCAACCGCGACGTCGGGGGATAATCGTGGTCCATGGGTCGGGATGACGGACCCGGATGGCCGACAGGCGACTTCCGGGTGACCTTGCGGGAGCTGACCGAGGCGGATGAGGACGAGTTCCTCAGGGTGGCCCGGGCCAGCGCGAGCCTGCACCACCCGTGGTACTCCACGGCCAGCACGCCGGAAGAGTTCCGGGCCTACCTCACGCGGCTGAGCCGGCCCACCACCGAGGGACGGGTGGTGTGCGTGCGGGACGATGGCGGGACTGGTCACCCTGGATACCATCGTGCGCGGGCGGTTCCAGTCCGCCAGTATCAGCTACGCGGCCTTTGCCCGGGCCGCGGGCCGCGGCTATATGGCAGAGGGCGTGTGCCTCATGCTGTGGTACGCGTTCCAGGAACTGCGGCTGCACCGAGTGGAGGCCAGCATCCAGCCGGGCAACAAGGCCTCGCTGCGGCTGGTCCAGCGGCTGGGCTTCCGCCAGGAGGGCTACTCCCCCGACATGCTGTTCATCGACGGGGCCTGGCGGGACCACGTGCGGTGGGCCATCACCAGGGAGATGACCGACTTCCCCGCGGTCGACCCGCACCCCACCCAGCCCGCGCGCTGAGCGCGATGTAGGCGTCAGCCGACGTAGAAGATGCCGAGGCCTAGGGCGACGCAGATGCCGGCAATGATCCAGAACCGCACGACGATCGTGGTCTCGGCCCAGCCGGCCAGCTCGAAATGGTGCTGCAGCGGCGCCATGCGGAACACCCGCTTGCCGGTCAGCTTGAACGAGCCGACCTGGATCACCACCGACAGCGTGATGATCACGAACAGCCCGCCCAGCAGGAACAGCAGCAGCTCGGTATGGGTGGTGATGGCCAGGCCGGCCAGCACGCCGCCCAGGGCCAGGGACCCGGTGTCGCCCATGAAGATCTTGGCGGGTGGCGCGTTCCACCACAGGAACCCGATGCAGGCGCCCATGACGGTGGCGGCCACGATGGCGAGATCCTGCGGGTCGCGCACGTCGTAGCAGGCCTGGGCCAGGTAGACCGTGCAGTCGTTGCGCAGCTGCCAGATCCCGATGATCATGTAGGCGGCCAGCGCCAGGATGGCAGCGCCGGTGGCCAGGCCGTCCAGCCCGTCGGTGAGGTTCACCGCGTTGGAGGTCCCGGCGACCATGAGGATGACCCAGGCCACAAAGAGCACCGGCCCGATGGAGATGCCGAAGTCCGCGTAGAACGACAGGTGGGTGGAGGCCGGGGTCAGATCCCAGCCGTCGGGGAACCTGATCGCGAGCACGGCGAAGATCCCGCCGACGATGGCCTGGCCGGCCAGCTTGGCGCCGCTGCGCAGGCCCAGGCTGCGCTGCATGTACAGCTTGATGAAGTCGTCGGCGAACCCGACCAGGCCGAGCCCGGTCATCAGGAACAGCACGAGCAGCCCGGACGCGGACGTGGCATCGCCGGTGGCCAGGTGGCCGACGAAGTAGCCGGCCAGCGACGCGGTGATGATCACCGTGCCGCCCATGGTGGGCGTGCCGCGCTTGGACAGGTGCCCGGCCGGCCCGTCCGACCTGATCTCCTGGCCGTAGCCGCGCCGGGTGAACGTCTTGATGGCCAGCGGGGTGCCGAACAGCGCGACGATCAGCGAGACGGCGGCAGACAACAGGACGGTTCTCACCGGTCCGCCTCCCGGGGGGAAACGGGGGGGCGCGTAGCCCCCCCGTGCGCGGGGGGTTCGCCAGGGGGGTCCGGGGGGGCGGAACCCCCCCGGGGGAGACCAGCAAGGTCGTCCCCCCGGAGCAAAAGCGCCGCGAGCCCCTCCAGGTGGGCCGCGCGGGACGCCTTCACCAGGACAACGTCGCCGGGCTTGAGTTGGTTCGAGACCGCGTTGAGCGCGGCGGCGGCGTCGGGCACGGCGAGCGCCTCGCCGGTCCAGGACGGCACCCGCCGCGCGCCGGCCAGCAGCGGCTCCGCTTCGGGGCCGACCGCGATCAGCCCGGTTAGTTCGGCCTGCGCGGCGAACTGACCGATGGCTTCGTGGCTGGCCTGCGAGGTATCGCCCAGTTCGGCCATGTGGCCGAGAACGGCGAACCCGCGGCCGCCGGCGGCCAGGTGGCGCAGGGCCTCCAGGGCGGCCCGTACCGACTCGGGGTTCGCGTTGTAGGCGTCGTTGATGACCGTCACCCCATCTGCCCGGCGGTGGACCTCCATCCGCCACCGGCTGCGCGCCACCGCGGCGCACAGGGCATCCGCGATATCGGCCAGGCCCAGGCCCAGCTCGCGGGCCAGGGCCGCGGCGGCCAGGGCATTCGGCACGTTATGCGCGCCGTGCAACCGCAGGGTGACCGGCGCCGGGCCGTCGGGTGTCAGCAGGGTGAAGCTCGGCCGCCCGAGGTCGTCCAGCCGCACGTCCAGGGCGCGCACGCTGGCCTGGGATGCCTCGACGCCGAAGGTGACGACCCGGGCCGCGGTCCGGGCGGCCATGGCCACGACGCGGGAATCGTCGGCGTTCAGGATGGCCACGCCGTCGGCCGGGAGCGCCTCGACCAGTTCGCCCTTGGCCCGGGCCACCTGGTCCAGGCCGCCGAACTCCCCGGCGTGCGCGTGGCCCACGTTCAGCACCGCGCCGTAACGGGGCGGCGCGATGCCGCACAGGTAGGCGATGTGGCCGGGTCCGCGGGCCGACAGCTCGAGCACCAGGTACCTGGTCGAGGAGTCGGCGCGGAGCACGGTCAGCGGGAGGCCGAGCTCGTTGTTGAACGACCCGGCGGGCGCGATCGTAGGGCCTAGGCGCTCGGCCAGCTGGGCGGCGAGGTCCTTGGTCGACGTCTTGCCCGAGGATCCGGTGATGCCCGCGACACGGGCTGCGGGCAGGGAGTCCACCACGTACCTGGCCAGCACGGCCAGCGCGGCCGGAACGTCGGCGACCAGGACCGAAGGCGCAGGGACGGGCCCGGTGGCCAGCACCGCCACCGCGCCCGCGGCCACGGCGGCGGCGGCGAAGTCGTGCCCGTCGGAGCGCTCCCCCGCGACCGCGGCGAACAGGCCGCCCGGGCCGGCCCGCCGGGAGTCGATCACCACTTCGCCGGTCACGACCGAGTCGGCTTCGCCGTGAAGCTGCCCGCCAGTGATCGTGGCGATCTGGGCCAGCGACAGCGGGATCACGGGTCCACCGCCCACGGGTCGCCGAACGGCTGGCCCTTGGCCACCCGCTCCAAGGCGGCCGCGGTGACCCGCCGGTCGTCGAACGGCAGGACGGTCCCCGCCACGTACTGCCCGGTCTCGTGGCCTTTGCCCGCCACCACGATCACGTCGCCCGCAGTAGCCATGCTGACGGCCTGCCAGATCGCCGCGGACCGGTCCGGCTCGATGATCACCCGGGCCCGTTCTTCGGCCGGCACGCTGAGCACACCGTCCAGCATCGCCGCCAGGATGGCCAGCGGGTCCTCTGATCGCGGGTTGTCGCTGGTGAGAATGGCCACATCAGCCAGGGACGCGGCGGCGGCGCCCATCATCGGCCGCTTGGCCCGGTCCCGGTCGCCGCCGCAGCCCAGCACGATGATCAGGCTGGACTGGGTGACCGGCCGCAGCGAGCGCAGCACGGCCTCGACCGCGCCGGGCTTGTGCGAGTAGTCGACGAAGGCCGTCACATCGAGCCCGGGAGCGGGCACCCGCTCCAGCCGGCCGGGCACGCCCGGGCAGGCCGCGATCCCGGCCACCGCGTCCTCCAGCCGGACCCCGGCCTCGACCAGCGCGACCACCGCGCCCAGCGCGTTGGCCACGTTGAACACCCCGGCCAGTCCGCACGACGCATCCGCCTCAACCCCGCCGGGGCCGATCACGCGGAACGTGCTGCCGTCCGCTCCGGAACGGACGTCGACGGCACGCCAGTCGGCCTCCGGCTTGCCCGCCGCGGAGAACGTAGTGATGGGCACGGGCGCCGAGGCGGCCAGCCTGCGCCCGTACTTGTCGTCGATGTTCACCACGCCCATGACGGTGCTGACCCGGGGGGACGACAGCGCTGCCGACCGGGGGGGCTCCACCCCCCCGGACCCCCCTGGCATGCCCCCTCGCTCAGGCGGCATGAACAGGGACGACTTGGCCCGGAAGTAGTCCTCGATGTCGGCGTGGAAGTCCAGGTGATCCTGCGACAGGTTGGTGAAGACCGCCACGTCGAAGCTGGAGCCCGCCACCCGACCCAGGCTGAGCGAGTGACTCGACACCTCCATCGCGGCGGCGGTGACCCCGCGTTCGACCATGACCGCGAACAGGGCCTGCAGGTCGGGCGCCTCGGGCGTGGTGAGCGTGCTGGGCAGCCGATCCCCGCCGATCCTGGTCTCCACCCCGCCGATCAGGCCGGTCAGGTGGCCCGCGGCGCGCAGCCCGGCCTCCAACAGGTAGGTCGAGGTGGTCTTGCCGCTGGTCCCGGTCACGCCGATGAGCCGCAGCCGGCTCGACGGGTTGCCGTACACCCAGCAGGCCACCTCGCCCAGCCGGGCCCGCGGGTCGGCGAGCACGAAGACAGGCACCCCGGTGGCCGCGGCACGGGCCCGCCCGTCCGGGTCGGTCAGCACCGCGGCGGCGCCCGCGGCTACCGCGTCGGCGCAGAACGCCGCGCCGTGCACGCGCGAGCCGGGCAGGGCCACGTACAGGTCGCCGGGCCTGACGCAGCGCGAGTCGAGCGTAACGCCGGTGATGAACCCGAGCTCGTCCGGGGAGACCGAACGTCCCGCCGAGGCCAGCCGGACACCCAGCAGCGACCCGAGAGCCGATAGCGGCCGCGGCTGCGGGTGGGCGGGACGGTTCGCCACGGGGTGAGGTTACCTCCTATCACGGCGCGTTCAGGCGGATGTTGACGGGAGTGGCCCCGTCCGGCGGGATCTGCAGCGTGGCCAGTGCCTCCTGGGCCACCTGGTAGAAGACCGGGCCGGCCACCTCGTCGCCGTAGTAGCCGCCCTTGCGCGGGTTCTGCACGTTCACCGCGATGACGATCTGCGGGTTGTTACCCGGCGCCATGCCAATGTAGCTCGATCCGTAGACGCACAGGGCGCAGGTTCCGTTGGATTCCTGCGAGGTGCCGGTCTTGGCGGCGATGGCGTAGCCGGGGAGGATCCCCCAGGGCTGGCCGCCTTCCTCATCGATGGTCGGCACCTGCTGCAGGATCTGCAGCAGCTCGGAGGCCGTCTTGGCCTGGATCACCCGCTTGCCCGGCGAGGCCGGGGCCGGGGCGTAGGTCCCCGCGGAGTTGGTCGTGCCCTCGACCAGGGTCGGCTGGACCCGGACGCCGCCGTTGGCAATCGTCGCGTAGATCTCCGCCATCTGGATGGCGGTCACCGCCACGCCCTGGCCGAACGACAGCGTGTACCGGGTGTCCGCCGCCCACTGCGACACCGGCGGCAGCAGGCCCGCGCTCTCGCCGGGCAGCCCGAGGCCGGTCGTCTGGCCGAAGCCGAAGGCCCGCAGGTAGTCGTATTGGACCTGCTCCGGGACGTGCGCCACGACCTGGGACATGCCGATATTGGAGGAGTGCGCGACGATGCCCGCGATCGTGTACCGCTCGCCCGGCGACCATTCCGCGTCCTGGATGACCTGGCCGCCCCTGACGATCTCGTACGGGATGTTATAGGCGCTCATCGGCGTCTGGCCGCCCTGCTCGAAGGCGGCCGAGGCGGTGATGACCTTGGCCGTGGAGCCGGGCTGGAACACGTTCTGGACGGGGATGTCGGTGGCCTGGGCCGCGTCGGTGATGTCCGCCGGGTTGAACGTCGGCCACTGGGCCATGGCCAGGATGTGCCCGGTCTTCGGCTGGATGATCACCACCGTGCAGCTGGCCGCCTTGGTCTTGGCGACCTGGGCCGCGCAGGCCTGCTCGGCGTCGTACTGCAGCTGGGGGACGATCGTCAGCCGCAGGTCGCTGCCGTTCACCACCGGCTGGTCGTCGCTGCCGGCCAGCGGGATCGGCTGGCCGTTCGTGCCGATCTGGACCTGCTCGCGGCCGGACCGGCCGGCCAGCAGCGAGTCGTACTCCTGTTCGACGCCGGCCCCGCCGACCAGGATGCCCTGGCTGCTGGTGCCGGTGAAACCGATGATGTTGGCCGCCGCGTCGCCGTCGGGGTAGGACCTGGCGTAACTCGGGGTCTCGTAGACGCCGGGCAGGCCCAGGGCCGAGATCTGGTCACCCACCTGCGCGGACACGCCCTTGGCCAGCACCACGTACTGCGGTGAGGTCGGGTGCGCCAGGAGGGCGAGGATCGCGTCGGAGGTCATGCCGAGCCAGGCGGCGAGCTTGGTGGCCACCTCTTCGGTATCGGCGGCCGGTATCTCCGGCGGGTCGGCGTACACCAGGTAGGTGGCCACGGTCATGGCCAGCACCTGCCCGTTGGCGCCGGTGATCTCCCCGCGCAGCGCGGGTAGCACGATGGTCCGGTCCCGCTGCTCGGCGGCCAGCACCTTGTACCTGCCTGACTCCAGGCCCTGCAGCTGCACCAGGCGCGCGGCGAACAGGGTCAGCACGAACACGATCGCCAGCAGGGTGATGCCGAGCCTGCGGACCGGGTCGCCGCGCGGGATAATGCGGCGGGGCCGCGGCGGGCGGGGCCTGGGCCGGGCAGGCTGCGGGCGCGCCGGTCCCCTTCTTTTTTCTCTTTCTCCCGAACGGGCCGTGGTGGCTGCCCTCGGACGGCCGCGCGGCGGCCCGAGGGGATCGCCGAGCGGGGCTCCCGGGCGCGGGTCTCCTCTCACGGGGGTCCCCGGGGAGGTCCCATGGGGGGTCCCAAGAGGGGTCCGGGGGGATGGTTCCCCCCGGGATCGGGGGGGTCCGGGGGGTCGCCCCCCCGGGATAGCACTGCCGCGCGGACGGCGGTCGTCGCGACGGCGGGTCTGCGGCCTGCGGGTCGGGTCCTGAGGCGTCACGGGGTGAATCCGGGGACGCTGATCGCCGCCTGCGCCGCCGTCGGCTTGCCGGCCACGATCTTTCCTGACGTCAGGTTGATGAACTGCAGCTTCGGGTTCTGCCGCATGCCGAGCGCCGCCGCCTCCTGCGCGATCTGGGCGGGTGAGGAGGCCTGCGCGACCTGCTCGGTGAGCACCTGCTCCTGCCGGGCCAGGACAGTGTTCTCCTGCTGCATGTTGGTGATCCGGTACGACCCTTCGGCCAGCGTGGTGCTGATCACCAGCAAGCAGACCAGGGCCCCGCCGAGCAGGCCGACCAGGAGCAGGATGAACGGCGCCCGCGGGTGGCGGGGCCGTTTCCTCGGGACCGCCGCGGGCCGGCTGACCGGGCGCGAGGCGGGTTCGGGAGCAGGCCCGCGGGCGGGGCGGGGGCCGGGTGCAGTGATGGGGCGGGTATGGCGCGGGGTGCGGATCTTGGCGGGCTTAGCGGCCTTCGCGGGCTTAGCGGCCTTCGCGGCCTTGGGGGCCTTCGCTGGCTTGGCGGTCTTCGCTGGCTTGGCGGTCTTCGCTGGCTTGGCGGTCTTCGCGGGCTTGGCGGTCTTCGGGGTGTGGGGGGGCCGGGGAGGAAGCAGGTCGGTACGCCCGCGGGTCCGCGGGTCGGTACGGGCGGAGGAGTCCGGGCCGCCCGCGGGCGGCGTGCCGCGCCCGGACGGGGCCGTTCTGCGGCCGGACGGGGCCGTTCTGCGGCCGGACGGTCCGCCCCTGGCCGCTGTGTCGCGGCCGGACGGGATGTCCCGGGCAGACGGCGCGCTGCGGCCGGGGGGCATGCCCCGGACCGCTGACGTGCCGCGGCCCGCCGGGCTGCCCCGGCCGGGCGACGGCCGGGGGGTGCCGGGGGTGCGCGGCATCATGTCTGTGGCCATGTCAGTGCCCCTCGGGTCATGCGGCTTCCCTGATCCGTTCGGCGGCCCGCAGCCGGGCGGAGGCCGCGCGCGGGTTGCCGGCGACTTCTTCACTGTCCGGGCGCTCGGCGCCCCTGGTGAGCAGGCGGAACTGCGGCGTCGCAGCGTGGGCGGGCACCGGCAGGCCGGGCGGCGCCGGATCGGCCGCCAGCCGCACCAGTTCCCGTTTGACGATGCGGTCCTCGAGCGAGTGGTAGGCCAGCACGACCACGCGGCCGCCGACGGCCAGCACGCCGAGCGCGCCGGGCAGGGCCCGGCGCAGCGTGCCGAGCTCGTCGTTGACCTCGATCCGCAGCGCCTGGAAGGTCCGCTTGGCCGGGTTGCCGCCGGTACGCCGGGTCGCCGCGGGGATCGCGTCCTTGACGATCGCGCTCAGCCGCAGCGTGGAGGTGATGGGCTCGCGGGCCCGCTCGCGGACCACGGCGTCGGCGATCCGGCGGGCGAAGCGCTCCTCGCCGTAATCGCGCAGCACCCGGGCCAGTTCGGCGGCCGGGTAGCCGTTGACGATATCGGCCGCCGTGCGGTCGGCGGTCTGGTCCATCCGCATGTCGAGCGGGGCGTCGTGAGCGTAGGAGAAGCCGCGTTCGGCGTTGTCGAGCTGAGGTGAGGACACGCCCAGGTCGAACAGCAGGCCCATCACCTTCTCCGGCTCGCCGTCGGCCCGCAGTGCGGCGACACTGCTGGGGATCTCGTCGTACCTGGCGTGCACCAGCCGCACCCGGCCGGCGTAGGGGGCGAGCAGATCGCGGGCCGCCTCGATCGCGGCCACGTCGGCGTCGATACCGACCAGCAACAGTCCGGGGCAGGCCTCGAGCAGGGCCCGGGCGTGCCCGGCCCGGCCCAGGGTGGCGTCCACCAGCACGGCACCGGGGGCGGCCAGGGCGGGGGCGAGCAGGGCCGTAACGCGGCCGGCGAGCACCGGCACGTGCTGTGGCCCTGCCACGCATCCCCCTCTCCCAGTTGGAGTTCCTGCGGTCGTGCGTTTCCCTCCGGGTTGCCGCCGGCCTCCATCCGCTGTCGCCGCCGGCTGGCACCGGGGAAGTGATGCCAGCAGGGAGTGGCGGATGGAGGCCGACCCTGACAGTTAGAGAATCCCGGGGAACACCTCCTCGGCCGCCTCGGCGAACGAGTCCTCCTGCTCGGCCAGGTACGTCTCCCAGGCCTGGCTGTCCCAGATCTCCAGGCGGGTGTTCGCGCCGATCACCACGCAATCCCGCTGCAGACCCGCGTAGGTGCGCAGAGCGGCCGGGACGGTGATCCGCCCCTGCCGGTCGGGAAGCTCGTCGGAGGCGCTGGCGAACAGGACCCGGCTGTAATCCCGGGCCGCCTTGGCGGTCACCGGCGAATCGCGCAGCGCCTCGGTAATGCGGGCGAATTCGTCCCGCGGGAAGACGAACAGGCAGCGTTCCTGCCCCTTTGTGATCACGACTCCCCCAGCGAGATCTTCCCGGTACTTGGCGGGCAAGAACAGCCGGCCCTTCTCGTCCAGCCGTGGCGCGTGAGTGCCGAGAAACGTAGGCCCTCACCTCCCGCCGCCAAGCTCCACTGCGCTCCACTGTACCCCACATTCCCCCACCGTCAACGCCGACAGCGTCCGGATTTAGGCCCGGGTGCCACAGAAGTAGCAGGTAGAAGAGGGTGGAGCGGAGTGGGGCAAAAACAGGAGCCCGGCTCGCCTGAGGTGGCGGGCTGACTGCCGACCGAGGGAGGCTTGCTTGTGATGGGAGAATAACCGCAGGTCCAGAAGGGAAACCGCTGACGGGTTCGGCTGCCGCGCGACGGTTGGCGCCGCAGGTGGGGGAATGTGGAGCACTGGGGTGACGGGATGCCGCCTGAGCATGTGCCGCCTCGTGCGGCGGAGGCGGCGAGACGGCGGACTCAGGGCGCCTCGGGCTGCTGTTGGGTCACCGTTGGGTCTCCGGCCAGTCCCGAAATGCCGCGATTGCCGCAGAAGCAGGGCCAACGTCGCGCGTTTGCCGCAGAAGGACGTACTGTAGCGGTACAGCCGCTCGGCCGGGAGCGCTACGTGACAGGTAGCCTGGCTGGTCTGTGAGCCAGCGCCTTCAAGGAGGCCATGTGGTACTGGACACCGGACGGCAGACGGGGAACCCCATCGATGATCTGGTTCCGGCGGCCCGCAGAATCGGCAAGGCCATCGAGGCAGTAATCGAGGGAAAGCCAGAAGCCATCCGGCTGACCCTCGCGGTGCTGCTCGCCGAGGGACACCTGCTCATCGAGGACGTGCCCGGCGTGGGCAAGACGATGCTGGCCAAGGCCCTGGCCCGGGCGATCGACGGCACGGTCCAGCGGGTACAGTTCACGCCGGACCTGCTGCCCAGCGACATCACCGGGGTAAGCGCCTTCAACCAGGAACGGCGCGACTTCGAATTCAAGCCGGGTCCGATATTCGCCAACATCGTCCTCGGCGACGAGATCAACCGGGCCTCGCCCAAGACTCAGTCGGCGCTGCTGGAATGCATGGAAGAACGCCAGGTCACCGTGGACGGGACGACGTACCTGCTGCAGGCGCCCTTCATGGTCATCGCCACCCAGAACCCGGTGGAGATGGAGGGCACCTATCCGCTGCCCGAGGCGCAGCGGGACCGGTTCACCGCCCGCATCTCGCTGGGCTATCCGTCGGCCGCGGCCGAGCGGGAGATGCTGAACACCCACGGCGCGACCTCGCCGCTCGACCAGCTCAAGCCGGTGGCTCACGCCACCGACGTGCAGGACCTGGTGATCGCGGTGCGCAAGGTGCTGGTGTCCGATCAGGTCAAGGACTACATCATCGCCCTGTCCAACGCGACCAGGACCTCGCCCGAGCTGCGTCTCGGCGCGTCGCCGCGGGCCACGCTGCACCTGCTGCGGGCCAGCCGGGCCTGGGCCGCACTGGACGGGCGGGACTACGTGATCCCGGACGACGTGCAGGCGCTGGCGGGCCCGGTCCTAGCGCACCGGCTGCTGCCCACGGCGGAGGCCATCGTGGAACGGCACCTGCCTGAGCAAGTGGTGAAGAGGATCGTCGCGCAGTTGCCGCTCTCCCGGCGATGAGCCGGGAGAGCAGCGCGCAGCCGCGGCGATGAGCCGGGGCGGCGAGCCGTCGCGGCGGTGAAGGGAGAGCCATGCGGGCGCTATTCGGCTCGCTGACCACACGGGGCAGATCGTTCGTGGCCGCGGGCGGGGCGGCTATCGTATGCGGCCTGGCGATACCGGAGCCGGACCTGGTGCGGGTCGGTGCCCTGCTGGCCATCCTGCCCCTGGTATCGGCGCTGATCGCGCGGCGTTCCCGCTACCGGCTGTCGTGCAGCCGCAGGCTGGACCCGCCGCGGGTGCCGGCCGGGCAGCCGACCACCGTCCTGGCCCGGCTGGAGAACATCTCGCGGCTGCGCACCGCGGTGCTGCTGGCCGAGGATGTGACGCCGTACTCGCTGGGCAGCAGGCCGCGGTTCGTGCTCGACGAGATCGAGCCGGGCGGTCACCGGGAGCTGTCCTACCAGATCCGCTCCGACGCCCGCGGCAAGTTCATCCTGGGTCCGCTCCGGGTCCGGGTGGCTGACACGTTCGGCCTGGTGGAGATCACTCGCTCGTTCAATTCCACCAGCACGCTGGTGGTTACCCCGCGCATCGTCCCGCTGCCCAAGGCGGCGGCGCCGAGCAGCTGGCTGGGCGAGGGCGACGGCGGCATGCGGACCATATCGGCGATCGGCGAGGACGACGCGGCACCGCGCGTCTACCAGGACGGCGACGGGCTGCGCCGGGTGCACTGGCGGTCCACCGCGCGCTACGGCCAGCTGATGGTCCGGCGTGAAGAGCATCAGTGGCGCAATAGCGCGTCGGTTTTCCTGGACACCCGCCGCAGCGCGCACTCGGGCAGCGGCCCCTCCGCCACGTTCGAGTTCGCGGTCAGCGCGGCCGCCTCCATCGGCGCGCACCTGGCCGGCGAGGGCTTCCGGGCCAGGCTCATCACCGAGGCAGGCGAGATCGCTCCGGCCGGCACCTTCCAGGACAACCTGCTGGACATGCTGGCTGTCATCACCGAGTCCCGCGACGTCGGCTTCGGGCCAGGCGCGACCGCGCTGGCCCAGGCCGGCGGGCAGCTGATCGCCGTGCTCGGGCGGCTGTCCGGCGAGGATGCCAGCCAGCTGGCTGCCAGCAGGCGCGGCAACGCGCCCGCCATGGCCCTGCTGCTGGCGGTCTCCGCATGGGCCTCCGACGAGATCCCCGAGGACACAGCGAGGGCGGCCGAGATCCTGTCGGCCGCGGGCTGGCGCGTCTCGGTCGCCACCTCCATCACCCCGCTGGCCGTGGCCTGGCAGCAGCTGCACCGGCCCGCCGACCGTCCGGTACCTGTCGGCGGCCTGAGGGGTGAGCCGAGATGACGATGAACCGCCGGATGACGGCGACCGTCGCGGTCGCCTGCATACTCGCGTCCACTGTCCTGTACCCGCTGTTCACCGGCTCGGAGTGGTTCTACGCCGGAGGCGGCGCGGTGATCGCGGTCGCCCTGGCCGGCTCGCTCAGCCGGCTGCGGGTGCTGCCCGTCCTAGCCTGCCTGGGCATCAGCGTGCTCGGCCTGCTGCTCTACCTGAACCTGGTGTTCGAGGCACGCCACTCGCTGCTGTGGGTCATACCCACGCCGGGATCGCTCACCCGGCTGTGGCACCTGCTGGGCACCGGGCTGACCGACTCGAGCAGGTACGCACCGCCCGCGCCTGACCTGCCCGGCCTGATGCTTCTCGCGGCGGGCGGGATAGGCCTCATGGCCGTGCTGGCCGACCTGATCGCGGTCCGGCTGCGATCCACCGCGCTGGCCGGGCTGCCGCTGCTGGTCCTGTACACCGTGCCGGTCACCATGCGGACGCCCAGCGGCCCGGGCACGGTCATCGTCTTCTGCCTGGCCGCGGCCGGCTACCTGGCCATGCTGAGCGCTGATGGCCGGGAGCGGATCCGGCTCTGGGGCAGGCTGGTGTCGCTGTGGCGTTCCGGCTCGCTGTCCGACGCCCCGGCCCGCCGCCGGACGGCCGACGGCGCGGGGTACGCCGAAGCGGCGGCGAACGGCGCCGGCAGCAGGCGCCCGGCGGCCGAACCGGATCCGGGACCGGATACCCGGACGCTGGCCGCGGCGGGCCGGAGGATCGGGCTGGCGTCGATCGTGCTGGCCCTGTGCGTGCCGCTGATTCTGCCTGGCCTGCATCCCAGCAAGCTGTTCTCATCGGGTCCGGGCATCGGCGGGGCCGGCGGCAGCGGTGGCAGCGGCGGGCAGACCGCTCCCCGCACGCTGGCTCTGACCCTCGAGGAGCTGAAGGACGGTCACCCCACCACGGTGCTGACCTACACCACCACGGCCTCCCAGTCGCTCCAGGACAACGACCCGCCGTACCTCGAATCGGCCGTGTTCGACACCCTGGGCTCCCAGGGCTGGACCGCAAGCAATTACACCCAGGGCGCGGTGGACGTGACCCAGATGCCGCTGCCCCCGGGGCTGGCTGGTCCGGGGGCCCTGCAGCAGTTCACGACCGACGTGAACGTAGCCAGCGGCGAGCTGGTCTCCCGCTCGAGCCCGACGTTCCTGCCCATGCCTTACCCGGCGGCCAAGGTCATCCCGCCGCCGGGCTTCTGGCTGGCCGATAACGAGCTGATGGTGTACTCCCGGGATGACACCGTGCCGGTGAAGACCTACCAGGTCTCCAGCTACGCGGTGGACCCCACCGCGCCGGAGCTGAACGATGCTGCTTCGCTCCCCGGTGGACTCGGCGATGACCTGGCCTTGCCGACTTCCTACCAGACCGCCGCATTGCGGCAGATCGCGGAGTCGATCACCAAGGACGCGACCACGGAGTACGGGAAGGTGGACGCGCTGGCCGAATGGCTTTCCGGGTCGGCGTTCCACTACAGCTCGTCCGGGGCGGAGTTTAACAGCCCCGATGGCCTGCTGCGGTACCTCACGCAGACCAGGACCGGCGTATGCGTGCAGTCCGCGTACGCGATGACCGTGCTGACCCGGCTGCTCGGCATCCCGGCCCGGCTGGTCCAGGGCTACACCGCGGGCGCGCCGACCTCCGGCGGCAAGTATGTGGTCAAGACCAGCGACGCACACGCCTGGACCGAGGTCTACTTCAGCGGCTGGGGCTGGATCCGCTTCGAGCCCACGCCGGCCGGCCAGGGTACGGCGCGCCAGCCTAACTGGATGACCGGCGGAGGGACCGCGAGCTCGAGCCAGCCCAACATAGTTCCCTCCTCGCCGGGTTCGATCGGCGGCGCGCCCCATACCGGCTCGACGGGCGGCCTGGGATCCAAGCATCCCCAACCCGGCGACCAAGGTGGCGGGAGCGCCACGGCGGCCCGGTCCGCCGGGACGCCGTGGGCCGCGATCGTGCTCGCCGTGGTGGCGGCCATCGCGCTGGCCTGCGGCGTCATCGCAATGCTGGCCCCGCCCGCGCAGCGCCTGCTGTCGGCCCATCCGGCCGAGGCGGTCAGGCGCCGCAGCCCGGTGAGCCCGGCCGCGGCGGTGCTGGTCATGATCGTGGCCGCGATCGTAGCGCTGTCCCTCTACCGGCTGCTGTCGCACACCTCCGGGCTGGACCTGCGCGCCGGCTGGGCCACGGTCGGCATCGCGTTCGGCGCGGCCTGCGCGGTCGTACTGGTGGGGCCGGCCATCCTGCGGATCGTGCTGCGGCGCTGGCGCTGGATGCGGGCCAGGGACGACGTGAGCCGGGCTCATACCGCCTGGCGCGAGTTCGGTTACGACCTGGAGGATCTCGGCGTCGGCCACCGCCTGAGCGAACCGCCGCGGACACTGGCCAACCGAGTCAGCTCGGGGCTGCGGGAGCCCGCCAGGGATGCGGTCCGCCGGCTCGCGCTGGCCGAGGAGCGGGCCAGCTACGCGGCACGCCCGGCCGACTCGGCGACCCTGCGCCGCGACGGTGCCATCGCCCGGCGGGGCGTCGCGGCGCTGGCCCGGCGCGGCAGCCGCTGGCGGGCGCGGATCTTCCCGGTCTCGGTGCTGACCAACGTGGCGGACGGCGCGGCCCGGATCCCAGACCGGCTGGGCGCGCTGGTACCGCGCCGCTCGGCTGAGCGGAGATCCGCGAGCTAGCTCGGGAGTGGGTTGGAGCGGCCGGAGCCTGGCCGGTCGTTACATCCTGCGGTCACCCTCCTGGCGACGGCGCCAGCGTTCTTCCATCCGCTCCATCAGCCGGGCCCGCCGGGTCTGCCCGGGGGCACGGCCTGACTTGCCGCCTGCGGCGGGCTGGCCTGGAGCGGCCTTGGCGCTCACCGGACGTACCCGGGCGGCGTGCCTGCGCCAGCTGACAACCGCCCACACCAGCGAGAGCACCAAGACGGCCACTCCTGCCGCCTCCAGGTACACGCGATGGGTTACCAGCCCGGCCGCCAGGCCGCCCGCGCCGGCCAGCATCCCGATGAGGCCCTGGACAAGCTTGCGCTTGTAGTGAACACGTGGATCGCTGGAGCGTACGAGACGCCCGAATTTCGGATCCTCCCTATAAAGCGCTTGCTCGATCTGCTCCAGCTGGCGCTGCTCGTGTTCAGAGAGCGGCACGACGCCTCCCAAAAACCCATTGCGCCCGGCACGTGTGTGCGGTGACCTCCACCTCACATACCCGGTTCATTTCCAGAATACGAGCGTAGACACGTCGCTTGGAAGAGTGCACCCCGTAGCGGGTCAGAAACCCTCCTCCGGCGGGCCGTCCTGACCCTCGAGCAGTGCACTTCTGGGCTCATCGGAGGGGTCTGTGTCCGCCACCAGGGCAGCGGGCCTGACCGCGCCGGCCCCGAACCGGCGCGCGATCCGGTCCACGGCCCGTTCCGCCTCCCGCCAGCCGACAGGCCGGTCATCGAAGGTCAGCTGGGTATTCGCGCCTGCCGCCGGGACCAGGCCGGATACCCGGACACCGACCAGACGCAGCCGCGTGCCGTGATCCAGGCCTGACGCTTCAAACAGCGAGCAGGCTGTGGTGTATATCTCACGGGCGACGTCGGTCGGATAGGGCAGCGTCCGGGACCTGGTCAGGGTCTTGAAGCTGGCCAGCCGCAGCTTGACGGAGACGGTCCTGGCTACGTAGCCGCCCGCGCGCAGCCCGCTGGCCGTGCGGCCGGACAGCTTAAGCAGCTCGCGCCGGATCCGGTCAGGATCGCTGATGTCGGTCGCGAACGTCTCCTCGGCGCCGATGCTCTTCTCCGGCGCGCGCGGCGTGACCAGGCGCTCGTCCCGGCCCCAGGCCAGGGCGGCCAGGTGCGCGCCGTGCGCGGCGCCGAGCTCGGCCTGCAAGGTAGCCAGCGGAGTGTGCGCGATGTCGCCCACCGTGCGCAGCCCCAGCCGGGCCAGCGCCTCCCCGGCCCGCTCCCCCACCCCCCACAGGGAAGCGACGGGCAACGGGTGCAGGAAGTCGAGCACCCCGGCCTGCGGCACGACCAGGAGGCCGTCGGGCTTGCAGCGAGCCGAGGCGATCTTGGCCACGAACTTGCACGGCGCGACCCCCACCGAACAGGTGATGCCCTGCTGCTGCCGGACCTGGGCCCGGATGTGCACGGCGATCGCGGCGGGCGGGTATTGGGGTCCAAGCCGGCGCAGCGCACCGGAGACGTCGAGGAACGCCTCGTCCAGGGCCAGCGGTTCCACCTGCGGCGTGACCGTGCCGAAGATGGCCATGACCTCCCTGGAGGTCGCGGCGTAGACCCGGTGCCTGGGCGGTACGAACACCGCCCGGGGGCACAGCCGACTGGCCCGCCCGACCGGCATCGCCGACCGCACCCCGAACGCGCGGGCCTGGTACGACGCGGAAAGCACCACGCCGCGGCCGCCGGTTCCGCCCACGATGACCGGCTGGCCGGCGAGCTCGGGCCGGTCCCTGATCTCCACGCTGGCGTAGAAGGCATCCATGTCGACGTGCAGGATGTGACACCCCGTGTCATCGGCGACGACGGGCTCCCCGGCCTGGCCTTCGGGGGTCACGTCGGCGTTCATGAGCGTCAGCGGTGACCGAGCACGTGCAGCTGAGCGGCGATGTCGCGCAGCGGCGGGGTGCTGGCGGCGGACTCCTCGAGCGCGCGGAGCGCCTCCGTCGCGGCGGCGTCGCCTTCCAGCAGGGCGCCAGGCACCAGCCCGCCGAAGATCCGCAGGCCGTGCGCCTCCCCGGCCCGCAACCCGGCCCCGGTGATCAGGGCGGTCAGCTCGGCCAGCGTGAACCGGCGCTGTATATCCCCGGGGGGGCGACGGTTCTCTCCCGGGGGGACCCATCCCCCCGGACCCCCCTTGGGAATCCCCCCGCTCGCGGGGGGCCTACCCGGCCCCCCGTACCCCCTGGGCCCCCCTGGGAGCAAGCTGCGGGCCTCGGCGAAGCGGCCGGCCAGCGCGCGGTGCAGAACCGCGGCGACCGCGTTGGACGCGAGCACGCTGACCGTGGCGGCCGGACGCAGCACCCGGGCGATGGCGCTCATCGCATCGGCCGGCGAGTCGACGTACTCCAGCACGTTGTGGCAGATGACCAGGTCCGCGGCGGCCTGGCCCACGACGCCGTCCAGGCTGGCCGCATCACCCTGCACCGAGGCCAGCCCGGCCCCGGCCTCGGCGGCCCGCCGCTGTGCCGCCGCGAGCGCATCTGGACTCGGGTCGACCACGGTGACATTGTGTCCGAGGGCCGCGAACGGCACGGCCAGCCCGCCCGTCCCGCCGCCCACGTCCACGATGTCCAGCGCCTGCCGGCCGGTCTGCGCCACCCGCGCCGAGACGACCTCCTGCAACACGTCCCAGACCAGCGAGAAGCGGGCGCCCTCACGCCGGTAATCCGCGCTCACACCAGCCTCCTTCCTGCGGTCCACTGTAGTGCTGGCCACCGACAATACCGCCGGCCGCGCCCCCGGCCAGGAGCTATGACACGAAGCCCGAGCCTCGAAGCTAACGGCAAGCCCAGCGGGCCAGGGCGGCGGCCGACACGCCGGCGGGCGGACGGCCGACCTCCGGATCCAGTCAGGGGGTTCGGCTACTTTCCGTGCTGAGCTGAGTGAACTCCTGTCACCATTCGGCCGTTTATATAACCGTGCGGAACTCACAGATTCTTCTTTACTCGACCTCACGTCAACTCCAGCGCGCCTGCGGCCGGCCACCGTATGCTTCTCGCCATGGCTGAGCACCTCGAGTTGCCTCGCCCCTGGCGGCTGATGCTGACCGCAGGCTGGAACCTGGCCGAATCCCTGGGTATCCCGGTGGCCGGTTATCTCGTCGGGGAGAAGCTGGGCGGCCGCGATGCCGGCATGGTGGCCGCGACCGTGGCGGTCTGGCTGACCGTGGTGGGCCGCAAGGTGCTGACCCGGAGCGTCCCCGGGCTGCTGATGATCTCGGCCCTGGTGCTCACGCTGCAGACGGCCGTGGTGATCGTCACGGGCAGCATGCTGTTCTTCCTGCTGCAGTTCCCGCTGGCCAACCTGGGCCTGTGCGTGCTGTTCGCGCGGACCGCGCCCACCCGCAAGCCGCTAGTGGCCCAGCTGGCCGCCGAGGTAGTGGCGCTGCGCCACCCGTCCCATCACGCCGGGCTGCACCGCTTCTTCCAGGGCGCGACCTGGCTGTGGGCCGGGATCTTCGCGGTCTCCACCATCGGCCTGGCCGCGGCGATGGTCGTCGAGCCGGTCAAGGTGTTCCTGCTGCTCACCACCGCGGTGACCATCGGCGGCGTGGTCGCGGGCACGTGCCTGTCTGCGGTCTGGTTCTTCCGTGTGCTGCGCCGCTTCGGCCTGCGCATCCGCTTCGCCCAGCCCTAGGGTTCATGCCCACGTAGGGTGCTGAAACCCGGGTTTCATGACGGTTCGGGAGGCGGGTCGGAGCCGCCGGGCTGAGTGCCGGGGCTGGAGGGAGCGGTGGGGGTGGAGAGGGTGGGCTTCAGCTCGGCGATGCGGGCGAGCAGGCCGTTGACGAACGCGGGCGACGCGTCGGTGGACAGGTCGCGAGCGAGCAGGACGGCCTCGCTGATGGCGACGGCGTCGGGGACGTCCGGGGCCCACAACAGCTCGTAGATCCCGATCCGCAGCACGTTCCGGTCCACGGCGGGCATCCGGGCCAGGGTCCAGCCCTCGGCGTACTCCGAGATCAGCTCGTCGATCCTGGCCGAGTTCACGGTTACGCCGCGGACCAGGTCCGCAGCGTAGGCGGGTACCGGCGGGCTGCCCAGCGTGATGCGCTCGGCGAGCAGGTCAAGTACGGGCGAGCCGCGCAGTTCGGCCTCGAACAGGATGTCCAGAGCCCGCTTGCGCGCCTTGCTACGAGCCGGCACTATGCGAGCCAAAGGGCCGTCGGCCCTGACGGGACCTCCGGCGAGCCAAAGGGCCGCGGCGCCGACTGGGCAGGGTTCGTCCTCCCAGGCCCACCCCAGGCGCGAGGAACGAGCGACGAAGGCCCGCCGCCACAGGCGGCCAGGCCAGCAAGGAGGCGCCTCGAAAGCGGCCCGGAGGCGAGCGTGGAAAGCAGAGCAAACACAGCCAGGACCATTACGCGCGGCCGAGGTACTGGCCGGTGCGGGTGTCGACCTTGATCTTCTCGCCGGTGGAGATGAACAGCGGCACCTGGATGGTCGCGCCGGTCTGCAGCGTGGCCGGCTTGGTCCCGCCGGTGGAGCGGTCGCCCTGGACGCCCGGGTCGGTCTGGCTGATGGTGAGCTCCACGGCCGCAGGCATGTCCAGGTACAACGGCGTGCCGTCGTTGAACGCCACCGTGACCGTCTGCTCCTCCAGCAGGTAGTTGGCGGCTTCACCGACCACGGCGGCGGGGATGCGCGGCTGATCGTAGTCCTGGGTGTCCATGAAGACGAAATCCGCGCCCTCGCGGTACAGGTACTGCATCTCCCGCCGGTCCACGGTGGTCACGTCCACCTTGACACCGGCGTTGAAGGTCCGGTCGACCACCTTGCCCGAGGTGATGTTCTTCAGCTTGGTGCGCACGAAGGCGCCGCCCTTGCCCGGCTTGACGTGCTGGAATTCCACGACGGTCCAGAGCTGGCCGTCGAGGTTCAGCGTTATGCCGTTCTTCAGGTCGTTCGTGGTGGCCACGTTCGCATCTCCAGGTCAGTGCATCTCAAGGTCAGAGGACGAGAAGTTCTCTCGTAGTAGTCGTGAGCAGGCCCGTCCCATCGGCCCCCACGACCAGGACGTCCTCGATCCGTACACCGCCCCTGCCGGGCAGGTAGACACCAGGCTCGACGGTGACCGGGACCCGGTCGGCTAGTTTACCCGTTCTGCCGTACCCGATCGTCGGTGCCTCGTGCACCTCCAGGCCGACGCCGTGGCCGAGGCCGTGCTGGAAATGCTCCCCGTGGCCGCCTTCGCGGATCAGCTCCCGGGCGGCGGCGTCCACGTCGCCCACGTCCGCGCCGGGCCGCGCGGCCTCGATCCCGGACCGCTGGGCCGCCGCCACGAGCTCATAGATCTCGCGCTGCCAGCCGGGCTCGCCCAAGGCCACGGTGCGGGTCATGTCCGCGTGATAGCCCCCGTACAGCGCGCCGAAGTCTATGGTGATCAGGTCGCCGCGGCGGATCGGCCGGTCGGTGGGGGCGTGATGCGGGATGGCGCCGTTCGGCCCGCTGGCCACGATGGTGTCGAAGGCGGGGTGCGCAGCACCCAGGTCGACCATCCGCCGGTCCAGCGCGGCGGCCAGCTGACGTTCGGTCAGGCCCGGCCTGATCAGCGCGAACACGTCAGCGATGGCCTGGCAGCTGATCCGGCAGGCGGTGGCGAGCAGCTCAAGCTCGGACGGATCCTTGACCGCCCGCAGTTCCTCGATTCTCCTGCCGAACGGCACCGTGGTCACGCCGCCGGCCTTGGCGACCAGCTCTGCGTGGCGTTCGACCGACATCTCATGGGCCTCGAAGGCCACGGTCCGCATCCCGCGGCTGGACATCTCGACGGCCAGCCGCGGCTCGATGAACCGCTCGCTGATCAGCTCGACATCGGGGCAGTCCCGCCGGGCAGCCAGCTCGTACCGCGAGTCGGTGGCCAGCACCCCCTGGCCGGAGACGGGCAGCAGCAGCGCGGCGTTGGAACTGGCCAGGCCGGTGAGATAACGGACATTCGGGCCCGAGGTGATCAGGGCGGCGTCCGTGCCGACCTCGGCGATCTTCTGCTGCGCGGCCGCCCGGCGCGCCTCGTGAATCTCTGGCATGGCTGAACTCTACGCGTGGGTCCCCGGCCGGTCAGCGGGGGTGAACGAGCCAGCCACCGGTCTGCACCCCGCAGGGGTAGCTAATCCACCAGGACCTGGACCTGCTCGATGAGGCGGACCCGGCCCTCGTGGGTGGGGGCCAGCGGGGTGACGTTCAGGGTGGTGACGCCGGCCTCGCGGTAGGCGGCGATCCGCTCCCTGACGTAGCCCTCGGGTCCGATCAGCGAGGTCAGCTCGACCAGTTCGGCGGGGACCAGGGCCTCTGCTTCGGCCTTGCGGCCGTCCAGGTAGGCGTCCTGGATGGCCTTGGCCTCGGCCTCGTAGCCGAACCGGCGGGCCAGGTCGTTGTAGAAGTTGCGGCCCCGCGCGCCCATCCCGCCGATGTACAGGGCCAGCTCGGGCAGGCCGTGGTCGCGCAGGCCGGTCACGTCGTCGCCGATGGCCAGGCGGACGTGGGCGATCACGTCCAGCGGGCCGAGCTCGGGATCGCGCTTGGCCCGGCCCTCGGCCACCGCCTCGCCCCACACCTCGGCGGCCTTCTCCGGCAGGTAGAAGATCGGCATCCAGGCCTCGGCCAGCTCGACGGCGGCGGCCACGTTCTTCGGGCCGATGGCGGCCAGGGCCACCGGGATCCGCTCGCGGACCGGGTGGTTGATCAGCTTGAGCGGCTTGCCCAGGCCGGTGCCGCCCTCCAGCGGCAGGTGGTAGTAGCGTCCCTGATAGGCCAGCCGGTCACGGCGCCAGACCATCCGGCAGATCTCGATGATCTCGCGGGACCGGCCGATCGGCGCGTCATAGGGCACGCCGTGCCAGCCCTCGATCACCTGCGGGCCCGAGGCGCCCAGGCCCAGCATGAACCGGCCGCCCGAGACGTAATCCAGGCCGGCCGCGGTCATGGCCAGCAGCGCGGGCGTGCGCGAGTAGAGCGGGAAGATACCCGACGCGATCTGCATCCGCTCGGTCTTGGCCGCGAGGTAACCGAGCTGGCTGACCGCGTCGAAGCTGTAGGCCTCGGGCACGAACACGATGTCGACCCCGGCCCGCTCGTAGTCGGCCAGCTCCGCCACGGTCTCGGCGAAGCCGCCCGCGTAGCTCAGAAACATGCCCACCCGCATGCGATCAGCCCTCCTGCTCGGGGTCACCGGGCCGTACGGCCCCTAAGGGGAGCGTAACGGCTGGGCTACGAGCGAGGTTGCGGGACCCGGAGTAGCACGGACCGTTCGGCCCAACAGGAAGACCGGCGGGGCTACGGCGCGGGCCGGGGATACGGCGCCCGGCCGCCGGGGACGGGCTCGGCGGCCAGCCGGGCCAGGATGTCCTCGCTGATGATCTCGGGGGGCCGGTCGTCGGTGGCGACAGTCAGCGTGGCGACGCCGGCGTACACGGGCATCCTGCGCTGGTAGAGCTCGGGCAGGTCGGAGCGGGCCAGCAACGGGCGTCCGTTGTCGCCGCCGACGCGCAGCAGCGCCTGCTCGTAGCCCACCTGGAGGTACACCACCCGAGCGCGGGCCATGCCTGCGCGGGGGGGTCTGGGGGGGTCGTCCCCCCGGGCCAGCAGAGCCTGGGTCTGCGGGTGCTGGGCGGCCCCGCCGCCCAGGGCCAGGACGAGGGCGGGACCGTCGAGCAGCTCGGCGATGACCTGGTGCTCGAGGGCACGGAAGGCGGGTTCGCCGTCCTCGGCGAAGATCTGCCTGATCGGGCGGCCGGCGCGCCGCTCGATCACGTCGTCGCTGTCGGCGAACGGCAGCCCCAGCCGGGCGGCGAGCAGGTTCCCGACCGTGGTCTTGCCCGCGCCCATGAAACCGACCAGGACGATCATGGCGCGGGCGGCCCGGCGGGGCCGTTGAGCACGAGCACGTGCGTGATCATGCGGTCACCTCCCGGTAAGCCCGCCACAGTAGCTGCTCGGGCGGGTCGTCGAGGATTCCCGGGCGGGCCAGCCCGTCGAGCACCACCAGCCGCAGCCGTGCGCCCCTGGCCTTCTTGTCCACGCTCATGGCCTCCCGCAGCGACGGCCAGACGCCGGGCTGGTAGGCGGTGGGCAGGCCGACGCTGGCCAGAATGTCGCGGTGCAGCGCGCAGGTGCGCTCGTCCAGCCGCCCGGCCAGCCGGGCCAGCCGGGCCGCGTACACCATGCCGATGGCGACCGCGTCGCCGTGCCGGAACCGGTAGCCTTCGACCCGCTCGATGGCGTGGCCCAGGGTGTGCCCGTAGTTCAGGATCTCCCGCAGGCCCTGCTCGGTCAGGTCGGCCGACACCACGTCGGCCTTGACCCGGATGGCGCGCTCGAGCAGCTCGCGGGCGTGGCGGCCGTGCGGCGCGGTGGCGCCTTCGGGGTCAGACCGGACGAGGTCCAGGATGACCGGGTCGGCGATGAAGCCGGCCTTGATCACCTCGGCCAGGCCGGCCACATAGTCGGCCCGGGCCAGCGTCTCGAGCGTGGCCAGGTCGGCGAGCACGCCGGCCGGCGAGTGGAACGCGCCGACCAGGTTCTTGCCCGCGGGAATGTCGATGGCGGTCTTGCCGCCCACCGCGGCGTCGGCCATGCCGAGCAGCGTGGTCGGGACCAGGACCACCGGCACGCCGCGCAGCCAGCTGGCGGCCACGAACCCGGCCAGGTCGGTGGTAGCTCCCCCGCCGAGCCCGACGACGCAGTCGGACCTGGTCACGCCGTGGTGGGCGAGTTTCGACCACAGATCGGCCGCGACCTGGACGTTCTTGGCGGCCTCGCCATCCGGGACGGGCTCGGCGGCGACCCGGAAGCCGGCCGCCTGCAGGGCCCCGCAGGCGGGGCGGGCGATCTCGCCCAGGCCTTCGGCGTGGATGACGGCGACGGTCCTGGCCTGCTTGGGGATCAGGCCGGGCAGCTCGCCGAGAACCCCGACCCCGACGACCACCGGGTACGGCGCGCCGCCGTCCGAGGGCCGGACGTCGATCCTGGTCGCGGTCATGGCTTCAGCCTCGCGCTGATCTCGGACGCGAGCTCATCCGGGTCCAGGTCGTCGGTTTCGACCGTGACCGTGGCCAGTTGCTCGTAGAGCGGGCGGCGCTCCTCCAGCATGGCGCGCAGCCGGCCGCGCGGGTTACCCGGGATAACGACACGCGGCCGGTCCAGGCCCACGCGCCGGGCAATGGTGCCGAAGCCGGCGGCCAGGTAGACCACGGGCAAGCCGTCGAGCCGGTGCTGGGTGCCGGGATCAAGGACCGCGCCGCTGCCCAGGGCGAGCACGCCCTCGTGCTCGCGCAGCGCGCGGGCCGCGGCTTCGCGTTCGAGCTGACGGAAGGCCGGCTCGCCCTGCTCGATGAAGATGTCGCTGACCGGCCGCCCCGCGGCGGCGGCGATGTCGGCGTCGGTCTCGCGGAAGCTGGTGCCGAGGCGTTCGGCCAGCAGCGGGCCCACCGAGGTCTTGCCCGCGCCGGGCGGGCCGATCAGGACCGCCACAGGCCCCGGTCCGGTCGGCTGGGTCACGAGACCACCAGGGCCTTCAGGTAGCTTTCGGCGTTGCGGCGCATCTCCTCGGCCGAGTCGCCGCCGAATTTCTCCACCGCCGCCTCGGCCAGGACCAGCGCGACCATAGCCTCGGCCACCACGCCCGCGGCCGGGACCGCGGTCACGTCGCTGCGCTGGTTGATGGCCTTGGCCGGCTCGCCGGTGCTGGTGTCGATGGTGTCCAGGGCCCGCGGCACGGTGGAGATGGGCTTCATGGCGGCCCTGAGCCGGAGTGGCTCGCCGGTAGCCATGCCGCCCTCGATGCCGCCGGCCCGGTTGGTGCGCCGTGCTATCCCGTTCTCGGTAGCTTCGATCTCGTCGTGAGCTCGCGAGCCTCGGCGCGTCGCGGTGGTGAAGCCGTCGCCGACCTCGACACCCTTGATGGCCTGGATGGACATCAGCGCCCCGGCCAGCCGGGCGTCCAGCCGCCGGTCCCAGTGGGTGAAGCTGCCCAGCCCGGGCGGCAGCCCGAAGGCCAGCACCTCGACCACCCCGCCCAGCGTGTCGCCTTCCTTCTTGGCCGTGTCGATCTCGGCCACCATGGCCCGGCTGGTGGCGGGGTCGGCGCAGCGCACCGGGTCGGCGTCGATGGCGTCCCGGTCGGCGGGACCGGGCATGACGCCGTCGGGGATTGCGATGGCGCCGATGGCGACCACGTGGCTGAGGATCTCGATGCCGAGCACCTGGCTGAGCAGGCGGCGGGCCACCTCGCCCAGCGCGACGCGGGCGGCCGTCTCCCGGGCGCTGGCCCGCTCGAGCACGGGGCGGGCGTCGGTATGGCCGAACTTCTGCATGCCGGCCAGGTCGGCGTGCCCGGGGCGGGGCCGGGTCAGCGGCGCGTTCCTGGCCACGCCGTCCAGGAGGGCCGGGTCCACGGGATCGGCGGACATGACCGCTTCCCACTTGGGCCATTCGGTGTTGGCCACCCGGATCGCGACCGGGCCGCCCAGCGTGCGGCCGTGCCGCACGCCCGCGGTCAGCTCCACCTCGTCCTGCTCGAACGTCATCCGCGCGCCGCGGCCGTCGCCGGCTCGCCTGCGAGCCAGCGCGGCGGCGATGTCCCCGGTGCTGATCTGCACCCCGGCGGGCACGCCCTCGCAGACCGCCACGAGCGCGCGGCCGTGCGATTCACCTGCGGTCAGCCAGCGAAACATGATCCTGATCCTAAGGGGTCCGGTGTGGTCGCTCCGCGATGATGACCTCGATGCCGCGGCGTAGCCGGCCGGCCAAGCGGGCAGCGATGGCGGCCGCGGCGCGGTTGGCGGCCGCCTCCCAGCCGGGGCCGGCCACGTGCAGCCGGACGGCCAGATCGGCGCGGCAGGCTCGGCCAGGGGCCAGGCTGAACCCGGCGATGGCCGGCTCGGCGGCCTGCGTCGGCCCGGCGGCCCGTGTCTCCTCGGCGGCCCGTGTCTCCTCGGCGATCTGTGCTGCCTCGGTGAGCGCGGCCTCGACCTGGGACTGCACGTCGGGGTCTTCGTGCGGCGGCGGCACCGGCTGCCCGGCGGCCAGCGCGGCCAGGCGGGCACCCTCGACCGCCAGCGGCACCGGGCCGGCCACGTCGATGACGACCGCCGCACCGTCGGTGACGGCGGCACGCCACACCCGGCCGGCCTCGGCCGGCACCGGGCGCGCGTCCGGGCGCCACCGGGCCAGTGCGTCCAGGCCGGTGAAGGCGAGCACCGCGGGCCTTCCGTCCTGACCGATCAGGGTGGGCATGACCATCTCGCTGTTCTTGTCCCCGGCAGTGCTGTCCCCGGGAATGCTGTCCCCGGCGGGCGGGATGGCGCCCGGCGCGGGGGCGGCCAGGACGGCGATGACCGGGACGAGCAGGCGGGCGGCGGCCAGCGCGGTCAGCGCGGCCTGCTCGCTGCCCTGCCCGGACTGCCAGGCGGCGAGGGCGTCGGCCACCCGCGGGTCGGCGCCGCCGTGGTCGCCGCGGAACTGCTGCCCGCCAGGATTCAGGTGCCGGGACACGTGCCTGACCTTACGCCACGCACCGCACCGCTGCCCTTGACTGACTACTGGAGGTAGTTAATCCTCTGAATGAGCCGCTTTCCCGTCAATTACCGTCATTGACTCGGCACAATCAGTTGAGCGGGGGATCCAGCGCGAGCCGAAGGGAGCGTGTTGACTCAGCCCGAGCGGCTGCCAGCGATCGCGCCGGGCACGCCGATGTGGAAGGCCGTGCCGCCGCGCCTGGTCGGGCCCTACCTGGACGGGCAGCGGTCCGTGCTGGCCGGTTACGTCTACCGCGCGGCCGACGTCCGCTTCCACAACCCGGCCGAGGCCTACCTCGCGCTCAGCCTGGGCTGGGAGGATTCCGAATTCACGCCGGTGATGAGCGAGCTGTACCTGATCTGCTGGCTGGCCCGGCCGGTCGACGGCTACCAGCCGACCGCGGGCCCCGGGGCGCCCGAGTTCTACCTCGAGCCCATCCCGATACCGGTCGGGGCGGGCATGTGCAGGCTGGGTGCCGACGGAGACGAGCTCGTGGCCAGGTATGACGGCCAGGCCTGGCAGCAGACGGAGCCGTGAGCATGCGACTGCGGCTGATGGCGACCTATCTGGGCGTCCCTTACCAGGCGGGGCTGGGCCCGGACGGCACGGAGGTGACGCTGTTCTCCCCCGGGCCGCCGCCCGAGGATCTCGGCTTCACCGCCGCGGCCGGGCACTGGCGCAAGCAGGTCGACGCGGCCGACCTCGGCGCGCTATGGCAGTCGCGGCCGGTTGGCGACTACCGGGGCGAGCCGTGCCTGGTTCTCGATGACCTCGGCGACCGGCTACACATCGCCTACCTGGGCCGGGACTCGGCGCGGGCCGCGCAGCTCGGCTACTGGGAGATCGACCGGGAGGTCTTCGAGGTCGTGGTGGCGCGGCACGACGTGACCGGCCTGACCGAGGAGCGGGTGGAGTTCCCGCTGACCGCGGCGATGTTCCCGCCGTCCGGTGCCGGGCCGCAGGCACCGGACGCCACAGCGGCCACCGCGGCCGCGGCCGGGGTCGCAGCCGGGCCTGAGAGGACGGGCCCGCAGCCGCTGGCCGGGGCCGAGGGGGCGAGGCGGCAGCCGCTGGCCGGGGCCGAGGGGGCGAGGCGGCAGCCGCTGGCCGGGGCCGAGGGGGCGAGGCGGCAGCCGCTGGCCGGGGCCGAGGGGGCGAGGCGGCAGCCGCTGGCCGGGGCAGGGGACGGCGAATCGGGGCAGACCGGCGCGGCGGTCAACGGCCACGGGCCGCCGCTCGGTTATGGCCCTCCGCCGCCGGGTCATGGCCTTCCGGCGCCGGGTTACGGCCCTCCGGCTCCTTACGGTTCGCGGATGCCGGACCGGGCGGCGGCCTGGCACGGGTCACCGGCCGCCGAGCCCTGGACCGGCCGGGCGCCGGCGCCCGGGGCGGTGTCCGGGTCCGGGTCCGGGGCCGATCTGGAGCAGCCTGACCCGCGGTCCGGACCGCAGGCGGCGCGTGAGCGGCGGCGGCCCGGGCCCTGGACCGAGCCGTGGCCCGAGCGGGAGACGGGCCCTGAACCCTGGACCGAGGATGAGCCCTGGTCGGACCCGTGGACCGAAGAAGAGCCCGGGCCCGAGCCTGATACGGGGCTGCCGCCGGGACGGCGCACCGGACGCAAGGGCCGCATATCGCCCGAATCGGTCTTCGCCGAACTGCTCGCGCTGGCCGATATCCCGCGGGCCGCCTACGCGGTCGATGAGGAAGTTCCGGGCGCGATGTGCCTGGTCCAGGCGGACGGCGGCTTCGAGGTATTCAGCCGGACCGAGGACGCACGGCTCGAGGTGCGCTTTTTCGAGGACGAGGAGGCCGCCTACTTCTACCTGTTCGGGATGCTGGCCGCCGAGGCGATCCGCAGTGGCCGCCTCGGACCTACGGAGCCCAGGGCGTCCGCGGAGGCTATGGGCTCCGTAGGGTCCGTGGGGTCTGTGGGGTCCGGCCGGGTCAACGGGCACAGCAACGGGTCGGGGCCGGCCAGGACATCATCGACCCCACCAGAAAACGTTTCGAACTACTTACGGGGCTGAAAGTTACCCAAATCAGCACCTCGTCCCGCTAGTGTTTATTTAACCGGCGGGGCTGACGGTCCCCCGCTCCCCAAGCAGCCCCGCCGGCCTCCTGATACGCAAGTTCGTGAAATGCGCCATGCGTATCACGAATCGGTTTCTTTGCCATTAGTAGGCAGACGTCATTAACTTCACGGACGGGCTGTTAGTTCCTTGCGTGCCATCAATCACACACAGGCTCAGCGCCCATATCACGCTGCGGGCGCACCGGTACTCTGCCTTACGTGACTCGTTCACCCGGCCGGCGGGCGGCGGCCGCCCGCCCGGACGCGGCCCCGGCCGACACGGGGGCCGATGTGGGGTCTGACACCGGCGCCGATGCGGCCGCTGACCCGGCCTCCGGCCCGGCACCGGTGCTGGCCGGAGTGGCCAGCCTGGCGGTGCGCGATCTGCTGCGCGGGCCGCGCCGCCCCGGCAAGGTCCTGGCCGCCCTGCCGCACGCGATCTACCTGGAATTCGCCGACATGGGGTCCGAGCCGCGGGTCATCGCGCTGTCGCCGCCGGACGCCATCCGGCTGCCGAACGCGATCATCACCGGTCCCTTCCAGGCGCGCGAGGCGGCGGAATGCTGGGCGGGCGAGGGTCGCGTAGCGGCCTGCGGGCTGGACGTCAGGATCGTGCGCTGGTGGGATCCGTCTCCGGTATTCGGGCCGGTGTCACGAGTCAGGCTCGACCACGGCTGCGGGGTCCTGGCCAGGCTGCGCAAGGCCGCCGAGCAGCCGCCGGGGCCGGCGGGCTACGACGGGCCGGCCAGGCTGGCGGGCCACGACGGGCCGGCCCGGCTGGCGGCCTGCTGCGCGAGCGGTGACCTGGCCGGCGCGGTCGAGGCGGTCGAGGAACTGGTGGGCCTCGGCCCGGGCCTGATCCCCAGCGGCGACAGCGTGGTCAGCGGCGTCCTGCTGGCGCTGCGGCTGCTGGGCGGCGCCATCTCGGGCGGGACGCGGGCGGTGTGGCTGGCGAACTGGCTCAGCGCCTCCGCGACCAGCTATGCGGCGCAGCGGACCACCACGCTGGCGGCCTCGCTGCTGCACTGCGCGGCCAGCGGCCAGGCGGCGGCGGAGGTATCCGCCGTGCTGCTCGGGATGGCCGGCCAGGAGCCGCTCGAGCCCGCGGCGGCCCGGTTGCTCTCGGCGGTCCAGGGACCCGACCTGGCCTGGGGGCTGGTGGCCGGCTGCCGGGCCGCGCTGGTGCTGTCCGTATCCTGACCCATGTGACCGTTCCGCTTACCGGGCAGCAGTACCGGATCCAGGCCGGCGACTACCGCGCCACCGTGACCGAGCTGGGCGCGGGCCTGCGCGAATTGCTGTTCCGCGACCAGCCGGTGATCGCCGGCTACGCAGCCGACGAGCTGCCGCCAGCCGGCGCGGGCCAGCTGCTGGCGCCCTGGCCGAACCGGGTCGACGGCGGCCGGTACACGTTCGGCGGGGCCGAGTTCCAGCTGGCCCTGACCGAACCCGCCCGCGGGAACGCCATCCACGGCCTGACCCGCTGGACGGCCTGGACGCTGGTACGGCAGGAAGCTGGCGCCGTGCTGCTGCGAAGCGCGCCGCACGGCGCGCAGGGATACCCGTTCTGCCTGGAGATCGACGCCGAGTACGGACTCGGGGACGACGGTCTGCGGGTCACCATCACCGCGCGCAACCGGGGCAGCCACGCCGCCCCCTACGGCACCGGCTCGCACCCGTACCTGACCGCCGGCGCTCCGTCAGTGGACGGCTGCCAGCTCAGCCTGCCCGCGTCGAGGTGGCTGCCGATGGACGAGCGCGGCATCCCCTCGTCAGCGCCGACCGCGGTCGAGGACAGCCCGTATGACTTCCGGCAGCCCCGTACGATTGGCGACACACGGCTCGATCACGCCCTGACCGGCCTGGACCGCGGCCCCGACGGCCGGGTCTGGGCGCACCTGGCCGCGGACGGCGGCGCGGGCACCCGGGTCAGCTTGTGGGCCGGGCAGGGCTACCACTGGCTGCAGGTGTTCACCGGCGACCCGCTCGGGCCGGACCGCCGCCGCAAGGCGCTGGCCGTCGAGCCCATGACCTGCCCGCCGAACGCCTTCGTGACCGGCGACGACCTGCTGGTGCTCGAGCCCGGCCAGGAGGTCGCGCACAGCTGGGGCATCCAGGCCTGGATGACCTGACCGGGGTGTGCAGCAGGCCCTGGAGCCCGCCCACGTCACGGTGTGGCTCAGCCCGCGCGGCTGAGGGACGATCACCGCTCCGGATCTGAGCTGGCGATCCTGGCCAGGTCGGCCGGGGTGTCGATGTCGTCGGGACGGCCGGTGTCCCCGCACTCGACCAGCGTGACCAGATCGGCATGGGAGCGCAGGAACGACCGGGCCCCGGCGTCGCCAGTGGCCGTGGCGAACACCTCGGGCCAGTGCTCACGGGCCAGCAGGACCGGGTTGCGCGGCTGGCCGTCATAGGCGGCGACCGCCACGCTGGCACCGTGGCGGTACGCGGCGATCAGCCGGGCCACCGCCTCGGCCCCGACCAGCGGCTGGTCGGCCAGCGCCACCACCATCGCGCCCGCCTCGGCGGGCAGCTGCTGGGCCTGGCCTGGCTCGGGCGGTGAACCCAGGGCGCGGAGGGCGGCGCGGAGGGAGGAGCCCATGCCGGTCCGCCATTCAGAATTGTATACAGTATGCGTTCCTGGGAGCTCGACCTGGGCGGCGCCGGTGACGACCAGGATCGGGTCCGCGCCGCCGGCCCGCAACATCTGGACGCCCCGCTCGGCCAGGGTCTGCCCGTTCAGCTCGACGAGCGCCTTAGGCCGACCGAACCTGGACCCTTCTCCCGCGGCGAGCAGCACCCCCGCGACCGTCGTGCGCACGGCCCCCAAGCGTACGCGCGTTCCGGCGATGCGGGGTATGCGCCTCGGAAGCGAGATGCTGGCCATGTAGGCGATGAGTCGACGCCGGAGCAGATGGTCTACCAGACCGCGCACGCGCTGGCCGAACGGCTCGGCGGCCAGCCCGCGCAGTTCCCCGGTGGCCATGGCGGGTTCGGCAGCCATCCCGGCGGGTTCGCCGCCAGGCTCCGCGAGGTGCTGGCGGGCGGCCAGTACTGAGCGGCCTCAGCCTGGCTTCAGCCGGCCCCGCCCTTTGGGATGAGGCTCACGTGGCTGGTGTGGCGTACGGTGCCGGAGCCACGCCGCTCCACTTCCACTCCGCTGAACTGGATACCCCGGACGACCGTTTGTCCTGACCGCCACCCGATCGCCGGCGCGGGGTACCGGGCAGAGCAGGCACAGATGGAGGGCCGGCCATTCCCTGGTCCGCCCGGCGGTGGGCTCAGCCGATGAGCTGATGGTGGATGCGGCCGTCGGTGGCGGTCAGCGGCTGGCCGGAGCCGCCCCAGCGGAGCTGGATCAGCTCGGCCGCGATCGACACGGCCGTCTCTTCCGGGGTCCTGGCACCCAGGTCAAGGCCGATGGGTGAGCGGAGCCGGGCCAGCTCATCCTCGGTCAGGCCGACCTCGCGCAGCCGGGCCAGCCGGTCGTCATGGGTGCGCCTGCTGCCCATGGCGCCGATGTATCCCGCCGGGGTGCGCAGCGCCACCTCGAGCAGCGGCACATCGAACTTCGGGTCGTGGGTAAGCACACAGATGACCGTCCGGCTGTCGATGCTGGTCCCGGCCAGGAACCGGTGCGGCCACTCGACGATCACCTCATCGGCGTCGGGGAACCGCGACGCGGTGGCGAACACCTTCCTGGCGTCGCACACGGTGACGTGGTAGCCGAGGAACTTGCCCACCCGGGCGACCGCGGCGGCGAAGTCGATCGCGCCGAAGACCAGCATCCGGGGCGGCGGGGCGAAGGAGTTCACGAATACGCTCAGCTCGTCGCCGCGGCGCTCACCGTGCGCCCCGTACCGCCGGATCCCGGTCAGGCCCTGGGCCAGCATGCCCCGGACGTCGTCGTCCACCGCCGCATCCAGCCTGCTGCCCGAGCCCAGGGTGCCGGAGGCGCCCGTGTGCCAGGCGCCTTCCTCGGCGTCCCCGCCGCTGCGGCCTTCGGCGTCCCCGGCCCAGATAACCCGGCGGGCGCCGACCTGGCCCGGCCCGGCGATCACCGTCGCCACCGCGACCGGCTCGCCGCGCTCCACGGCCGCGGCGATCTCGCCCAGCTCAGGGAAGCTTTCCTGGCTGATCCGCTCGACGAAGATGTCGAGGATCCCGCCGCAGGTCAGGCCGACCGCAAATGCGTCGTCGTCGCTTACGCCGTAGGTCTGGAGGACGGGGCTGCCCGTCTGGCAGACGTCGATCGACAGCTCGTAGACGGCGCCTTCCACGCATCCGCCGGACACGCTGCCGATCACCTCGTTGTCCCCCGAGGACAGCACGGCCAGCGCGGCGCCGGGATCACGGGGCGCGCTGCGGAAGGTACGCACCACGGTAGCCAGGCCGAACGTCTCACCGGCCTCCCACCACTTGGTGACCTTGCTCAGGATGTCGCGCACTGCCTCACCTCGGCCCTACCGTTCCCTCCTGATGACGGAACCTGTCGTCACACTGAGCCTATTCCCGCTTCGTAGCGCAGGTCACGACGGCGGCGGCGTGTCGGGTTCCCGGGCGGCTACCTGGGGCGGGTACGCACGCTGGCGACCGCGGCCCTGATAAGGCCGGGGATCTGGGCATCGGCCGGGCCCTCGCCGGCCTTCAGATCGTCAGCCTCCAGGTCCTCGGCGGACAGCCAGCCGTACTTGTCGATCGAGGCCTGCTCCCAGTGATCCAGGCCGTCGAGACTCACCTCGGCGGATTCGACCAGGACGGCGAAGAACGTCTGGCCCTGGGTGATCCGGTACCCGGCCCAGGAGAACTCGATGGTGCTCTGGGCGATCGGCTCGCCCAGGAGCGCGGGGTCGACCGTGATGCCGGCCTCCTCGCGCAGCTCGCGGGCGGCGGCGTCGCGCAGGGATTCGCCCGGGTCCGCTCCGCCGCCGATGGTGAACCAGTAGGAGTGCTCGGGATGGTGGGGGTCCCAGCCGTGCAGCAGCAGCACGCGGCCCTCGGCATTGACCGGCAGGACCCGGCCCGTCCGCCGGCGCCAGGGGATTCCGGCTGGTGAGTCAGCGCGGCCCGCCATGGCTAATCGACGATTTTGGAGATGGGGATCTCCAGGATGTCTTGCGCGCCGGCCGCCTTGAGGGCGGGGATGAGCGTGTTGACCCCGCGCTTGGGCACCACGGTCTCGACCGCGTTCATGTTCCCCCGGGCCAGCGTGGTGATGGTCGGCGAGGACAGGGCGGGCAGCATGTCGGTGACCACGGCCAGCCGGTCGGCGGCCACGTTGAGCTTGAGCAGTACGTTGCCGCGGGCCTGGATGGCGCCGCGCAGCAGCAGCGCGATGTCTTCCATCGCCGCCCGCTTCTGCGGGTCGGCGTAGGCCGGGCCGGACGCGATCAGCTCGGTGTAGCTGGTCAGCAGCGTCTCCAGGATGCGCAGGCCGTTCTTGCGCAGCGAGGATCCGGTCTCGGTAAGGTCCACGATCGCGTCGACGATGTCGGGCACCTTGGCCTCGGTCGCGCCGTAGGACGGGATAACGATCGCCTTAACCCCGTGCGAATCAAGGAACCGCCGGGTCAGGGACGGGAACTCGGTCGAGATCCGGACCCCCTCGGGCAGGTCAGCGGCCGACCGCCAGGGCGCGGAGGCCGGCACCGCCAGCACGACCCGGACCGGCTGGGAGGTGGCCTTCGAGTACTGCAGCTCACCGAGCGAAGTGACCTCGGCCTCGGTCTCCGTGATCCAGTCCCGGCCGGTGATCCCCAGGTCGAACAGCCCGCGCTCGAGGTAGGACGGGATCTCCTGGGGCCGCAGGAACCGCACCTTATCGATCCGCGGGTCATCGATCGACGCGTGGTAGTCCCGGTCCGAGGACCGCCGCACGGTCAGGTCGGCCGCGTCGAACAGATCGAGGGTGGCTCGCTCGAGCGAGCCCTTGGGCAGTACCAGTGACAGCATTCCAGTCCCTAAACCTTGGCGGGGAGGGGTTCCTGGCGGGCCCGGAGAGAGCGAAGCAGGACGGCGACATCGAGGGCCGCCACGACGGCCTCCCACCCCTTGTCCTCATGGCTGCCGGGCAGCCCGCACCGATCGCGGGCCGACTCTACCGTGTCACAGGTAAGGACGCCATTCCCCACCGGGGTCCGGGCGTCGAGCGCGACCCGGGTCAGGCCCGCGGTCACCGAGTCGCAGACGTACTCGAAGTGCGGGGTGCCGCCGCGGATCACCACGCCCAGGCAGGCCACCGCGTCGTGGCATCCGGCCAGCTCGGCGGCCACGACGGGCAGCTCGATGGCGCCAGGCACCCGGACCACGAGCGGGTCAGGGATGCCGCACGCGACGGCGGCCGCGACCCCCCGGGCCACCAGCGAGTCGGTGATCTCGCCGTGCCAGCGGGTGGCCGCGATGGCCAGGCTGAGCCCCGAGGCGTCGACGGCGGCGGCGTCCGGGCGGCCCGCGCCGCTCACCCCGCCCACCTCCCCAAGCCCGCTTCCATTGCTTCGTGCACCGGCCCGGGCTGGTCGAGATCGGAGATCTGGTGTCCGAGCTTGTCGCGCTTGGTGGCCAGGTACCGCAGGTTGTAAGGGTTGGCAGCGGCCGCCAGCGGGACGCGGACGGTGACGTCGACGCCGCCGGTGGCCAGGCCGCTGACCTTGGCCGGGTTGTTGGTGAGCAGGCGGACCGAACGTACGCCCAGGTCGGCGAGCATCTGCGCACCGGCTGAGTACTCCCGGGCGTCGGCGGGCAGGCCGAGCTCGGTGTTGGCGTCCACGGTGTCCGCGCCGGCGTCCTGCAGTTCGTAGGCCTGCAGCTTGCTGAGCAGCCCGATGCCGCGGCCCTCGTGCCCGCGCAGGTAGAGCACGACCCCGCGGCCTTCGGCGGCGATCGCCTGCATGGCCGCATCGAGCTGGGCGCCGCAGTCGCAGCGCAGCGAGCCGAACACGTCCCCGGTCAGGCACTCCGAGTGCAGCCTGGTCAGCACGTCCGTGCCGTCGGCCACGTCACCGAGCACCAGGGCCAGGTACTCGGTGCCGTCGACGTCGTGCCGGTAGCCGAAGGCCTGCCACAGGCCGTAGGCGTTCGGCAGCTTGGTCTGGGCCTGACGGGTGAGCTGGCGTTCGGTGCGGCGGCGGTACTCGATGAGCTGCTCGATCGAGATCAGGGCCAGGCCGTGGGTGTCCGCGAACTCACGCAGCTCGGGCAGCCGGGCCATGGTGCCGTCGTCGTTGACCACCTCGGCCAGCACCCCGGCGGGCGGCAGCCCGGCCAGCCGGGCCAGGTCGACGGCGGCCTCGGTGTGTCCCGGCCTGCGCAGCACGCCGCCCTCGGCGTACCGGAGCGGGAAAATGTGACCCGGCCGGACCAGGTCCTGCGCGGTGGTGGCGGGATCGACGAGCCGGGCGATGGTGGCGGCGCGGTCGGCGGCCGAGATGCCCGTGGTGACGCCGTCCCGGGCGTCCACGCTGAGGGTGAAGGCGGTGCGCATGCGCTCGGTGTTCTGCGAGGTCATCAGCGGCAGCTGCAGCCGGTCGAGTACCGCGCCCGGCAGCGGGACGCAGATCACCCCGCTGGTGTAGCGGATCATGAACGCGAGCAGTTCCGGGGTGGCCAGGCTGGCGGCCAGGATGATGTCGCCCTCGTTCTCCCGGTTCGCGTCGTCGACCACGACCACCGGTCGGCCTTCCGCGATGTCCTTGATCGCGCGGTCAATGTCGTCGAGTACCTGATTCACTGGCCGGCCTCCCTGTTCAGCAGCTTCTCCACGTACTTGGCGATGACGTCGACCTCGAGGTTCACGACCTCGCCCGGCTGCCTGAAGCCCAAGGTGGTGCGTTTGAGCGTCTCCGGGATGAGGCTGACTTCGAACCAGGTGTCGCCGAGCGCGGAGACGGTGAGGCTGACCCCATCCACCGCGATCGATCCCTTGTGCACCACGTAACGGGAGATGCCGGCCGGCAGGCTGATCCTGACCTGATCCCAGTGGGCTGCGGGCGACCGGGAGACGATCGTCCCGGTGGCGTCCACGTGGCCCTGCATGAGATGGCCGCCCAGGCGTTCGGCGAGGCGGACCGCGCGCTCCAGGTTGACCGGAGCTCCGGGGATCAGCGCGCCCAGGCTGGACCGGTCCAGGGTCTCCCCCATCACGTCCGCGGTGAACGTGCCGTCCATGATGCCGGTCACGGTCAGGCATACGCCGTTGACCGCGATCGACTCCCCAGGAGATACGCCTGCTGTGGAACCCCGGATGGTCAGCCGGGCCGCGTCACCGCGGTCCTCGATGGCTGCCACCTCGCCGAGTTCGGCCACGATCCCGGTGAACATCCGCGCCTGCCTCCTCGAAGCCAACCTGCCATTCGGCTCCGGGGTGCGCGGGTACCTGCGTACGCGCTCCGCGCGGTCGGCCGAGACCGACCGCGTGCGTGCTGCCTCCCATCCGGACTTTAACCGTCGGTCCCGGGATTCCACCGGGTCAGCCGACCGCTGGCAGCGGACGGGTCGCGGACTATCACCGCCGGTTCGGAGTTTCACCGACCCCGGAGCACGCTTTGCTCGTATAGCTAGTGTGCCACATGAGATATTCCGCCCACCGAGGAGGGAATAGGGCGGGGGCGCTGCGGGTCACGGGTCCGGCGGACGGAACTGATACCCGGCGCGGTACTCGGTGACCAGGCACAGCCCGTACACCGGGCCGAGTTTACGGCGGAGCCGGGAGATGTGGACGTCCACGGTGCGGCTGTCCCGGCCGATATTCCTGTGGTCCGCGGCCGGATCGTCGCAGGCCGGGCCGCTCGACCAGACCCGCTCCACGAGTTCCGCCCGGCTGTAAACCGTGGCCGGGTGGGCGCTGAGGAAGGCCAGCAGCTCATACTCCTGGAAGGTCAGCTCGATCTCGGCGCCTCCCGCCCAGACCCGGCGCTGCAGGTGATCGACGAGCAGCCCGGAACCGGCCTGCGTGGTCCGGCCCGGCTCGGCCGTCGCGGGCAGGCGCCGCGGCCGCGGTTCGCCGGATGTGCTGTCCGCGCTCTGCTGCGCATCGGGTGCGCTGACCGCATAGGCGACGATGGCGAGGGATGTCGTCGTGCCGGGGACCGGCACGACGGCGAGCAAGGTCGCGTCGGCACCCGGCGGCGGGACCCGCTCGTCCCAGGAGGCGGCTGGCGCTTCTGCGCAAAGGGAATGGGCGCCCGCCGAGCCCGCGGTTACCGCGTCCGGCGGTCCCGGCCTGCTGAGCAGTTGCGTTCCGATCGCGACGTATCCCGGAGTCACCTTCCTATAGTCGATTTAAAAGGTCGATTTTGTCAAGAAGCAATCCAAGGCCGAGGCGGCCACTGGACCACCGTCGCCCTCGCCCGTGATGCCGCGCAGCGCGGCCGTGGTGCCAGACAGCGCGCGGTGGTGCCGGACAGCGCAGTGCCGCGGTACTGGCGGCACGGGCCATGCAATTTCAACGCGTCCCATCCGGTGCCGGGAAGCACGTTCACCGTTATCAAGGCCAACGGCCCGGTATACCTGCCCTGGCACCGGTGAGCGCAGATACCGGATCGCCTGACAAGTAGGTAGGGCCATGATCAGAGCCCCCGCCCGGCTTAAGCCGGGCGGGGACTCTGACGCCCGGGTCTGCGTAGGATCGGGGTCATGGCGGTGGAGGCGGTGATCTTTGACTGGGGTGGGACGCTGACCCCGTGGCATGCCATCGACCACGAGGAACTGTGGCTCGCGGTGTGCGGGCGGCACTACCCGGCCAGCGAAGCAGCCGCCCTGGCCGAGGCGGTCCGCATCGCGGAGACCGAACTGTGGCGGCTGGGCGAGACCACGCAGCAGAGTTCGACGCTGGATTCCGTCTTCGCCCGGGCCGGGCTCACCGCCTCGGCTGACTTCCTGGCCAGCTACTACGAGGTGTGGGACCCGCATACGATCACCGATCCGGACGTGCGGCCGCTGCTGAGCGAGCTGCGCCGCCGCGGCATCAAGGTCGGCGTGCTGTCCAACACCATGTGGCCGCGGGCGGCGCACGAGCAGATCTTCATCAGGGACGGGGTCTACGACCTGATCGACGGGGCCGTCTACACGAGTGAGATTCCCTGGGTCAAGCCGCATCCGGAAGCGTTCCGGGCGGCCATGCGAGCCATCGGCGTCGCCGATCCTGCTGGCTGCGTCTTCGTCGGGGACAGGCCTTTCGACGACATGCACGGCGCGAAGAGCGCGGGCATGCGCGCCGTCCTCGTCCCGAACTCCGCTGTGCCCGCCTTCGAGGACGCCGAGCCGGACGCGGTCATCTCCCGGCTGGCCGAACTCCTCAGCCATCTCGACCGCTGGTGAGCAGGCCTGCCTGCGGCCGGGAAAGTCACGGCAAAAGTCCGCGGAAAAAGCGTTGGCCGATCCCTGGGCACCGACTCTTAGCTACGGGGAGCAGTGAGGGGCTGGCTGGGCGCCGGGAGCTTGCCAATGAGGGGGGATGTTCCCGGTGTCCGGCTGGCCAGCAGCAACGCCCCCGAGGCGCTGGCTCACCGGGCCAGCGCGGCGCAGCGCACCGGGCCGTTCGGCCATCATGGCTTCCCCAAGCCCCTCGACCCGCCGAAGTCGCCATGGTGGCGGACCAGGCACGGGCAGGCGGCCGCCGCCGCGGTCGCGGCCGGGACGCTTGTCGCCGTGGCGCTGGCCGGCGGGGGCCCGGGGCAGCACGGAAGCGCCGCTGCCCTCGGGACGAGTTCGGCGCCGGGGGCCAGCACCGGGGCGACCTCCGGCAGCGGACCGGGCGGGACCGGCCCCCGGCCCCGGCCGCCTATCCCGGCGAACGGAGTGGTACCCGCGTCGCCTTCACCTGCCGTCGGGGGCGGCCAGCTCACCGTGAACCCGGGCGGGATCACGGTCTCCGTCGTGCTCGGTGTCGGTTAGTGGACTGAGCCGGTGCGCTTGAGCGTCCGGATGACCGGCGCGGTCTGCACTGAGCGAACTCCGGGCAACCCGGCCAGCGGCCCGGTCAGGTATTCGTACAGGTGCTGGGTGTCGCGGAACAGGGCGCTCACGAACAGGTTGGTCGGGCCCGTGGTGGCGGCGGCGAACGGCACCTCCAGGTGCCCGGCCAGGGCGCGTCCCGCCTCGTCGAGCCGGGACGGCTCGACCGAGAGCCAGAGAATAGCCTGGACGTGCATGCCGTAGACGCCGCTGTCGATGTCGACCTCGAAATGCAGCAGGTCGGCCCGGCGCAGCTCGTCCATCCGGCGGCGCACGGTCGACTCGTGCCAGTGGATGGCGGCAGCCAGCGCGGCGTGGCTGGCCCGCCCGTCGCGGGCCAGTTCGGCTAGCAGCGGCTCATCGGTGTGGGTCAGGCCGGCCTCCTGGGCTGGGGCGGGCGGACCGTCGGCGGGGCGCGGGCAGTGCTCGGCGCGCCCGGTGAGCTCGGCGTGCCTGGCGAGTTGCTGGGCAGATAGGGCGCGGCGGATGCCCGGCCACGCATGCGGGGTGAAGTTGTGCAGCATCGAGTGCGCGGAGATCTGCACCACGCGGCGGCTGCCGGGCAGGCCGCGCAGGAACAGGGCATCCCGCTGCTCGGGGGTGCGGGCCTCGACCACGCAGACGATCTCGGTGCCGCCCGAGGCGAGGTTGACCCACCTAGTATCGGGCCGCCGGGCCAGGGCCTCGGCCACCGAGTCCGCACTGCCCGGCGTGATCTGCAGCCGGACGAACCAGTCGACCCAGCCCACCTTGGACGCATCGACCACGCCGAGCACCCGCAGGCCAGCGGATTCGCTCAGCCTGCGGTATCGGCGGGCCGCGGTCTGGTCGGAGATGCCCGTCACCTCGGCCAGGGTGCGGAAAGATGCCCTCGGCTCAATCGTGAGGAGGTGGACAATCTGACGGTCGACGGCATCCAGTGTCACGTCTTCCATGCGGATAAGGCTAACCGATGTCGAGATCCGGCACAATCGGGCTCGATCGTGGATAATCGGCAGTGACATGCCGCAGCATGAAGGTACGGCGCCCGGGAAGGCGCCTGCTGATGGAGGAAATCGATGGATAAGAAGTGGTGGACCCTGCTCGCGGTGTGCGCGGGGACGTTCATGCTGCTGCTGGACGTCACGATCGTTATCGTGGCCCAGCCGGCGATCCAGAGCGGACTGCACGCGAGCTTCAGCGACGTGCAGTGGGTCCTCGACGCCTACGCCCTGACCCTGGCCTCGCTGCTGCTGACCTCGGGGGTGCTGGCCGACCGGTACGGCCGGAAGCGGCTGTTCACTATCGGGCTGATCATCTTCACGCTCGGGTCGCTGCTGTGCGGCCTGGCCCAGGACTCGCTGATGCTGATTCTGTCGCGGAGCGGCCAGGGCGTCGGCGGCGCGATCATGTTCGCCACGTCGCTGGCCCTGCTCGGGAACAGCTTCCGCGGGAAGGACCGCGGCGTGGCGTTCGGGGTGTGGGGGGCGATCACCGGCGTGTCCACGGCGCTCGGTCCGGTGCTGGGCGGCGTGATTACCACGAACTGGAGCTGGCGCGGCATCTTCCTGGTCAACGTGCCCATCGGCGTCCTGGCCGTGGCCCTGACGGCTTGGCGAGTGGAGGAGTCGAAGTCACCGCGCCCGACGCCGCCGGACTGGATCGGGTTCGTGCTGCTCACCACCGGCCTGGTGAGCCTGGTCTACGGGCTGATCCGGGCGGGCGAGAACAGCTTTTCGGACACCGGGGTCATCCTGTGCCTGGCGGTCGGCGCCGGCGCGCTGGCCGCGTTCATCGTGGCCGAGCGGCGCGTCGCGCACCCGATGTTCGACCTGTCCTTGCTGCGCACGCCGACCTTCGCCGGCGCCTCCATCGCCGCGTTCGCGATGAACGGCTCGCTGTATGCCGTGCTGCTCTGGCTGGTCCTCTACCTGCAGGACATCCTCGGTTACTCGGCGCAGGACGCGGGACTGCGGCTGGCCATCATCAGCGGCGCCCAGTTCGTCACCGCGACGATCGCCGGGCGGTCCAGCGAGCGCGTGCCCGCGCGCTGGCTCATCGGCCCGGGCCTGGTGCTGGTCGGCATCGGCCTGATCATCATGGCCGGGCTGACCGGGGGCAGCGACTGGACACACCTGATCCCCGGGTTCATCGTGTCGGGTCTCGGCGCCGGGCTGGTCAACCCGCCGCTGGCCTCTACCGCGATCGGGGTGGTCCCGCCGCAGAAGGCCGGGATGGCGTCGGGGGTCAACGCGACGTTCCGCCAGATCGGCATCGCGGCGGGCATCGCCGGCCTCGGCGCGATCTTCAACGCCGCGCTGCAGCACAACCTGACCAGCGCTTCGGCGGTGGCCTCATCGGCGCCGCGCATCGTCACCATGGTCCGGCAGGGCCAGGTCGGCCAGCTGCTGGCCAGCCTGCCGCCCGCCCGCCGGGGCGAGATCGCGGCGGCGATCAAGGCCGCGTTCGCGGCCGGCCTGAACGACCTGCTCTACGTGACCGCCGCCATCGCGCTGATCGGCGCGTTGTGCGCGCTGCTGCTCATCCGCAGCAAGGACTTCGTGAGCCGCGCCGAGCCGCCGGCCGCGTCAGCAGCGGACGCGCCGGCTGATCCGGACAGCATCAGCGAGGTCCGTTCGGCCTAAGAATTAAGGACCTAAGCCGGAGCGGACCTGAGCGGTCCAGGCGGCGTGAGCGGTGGCTCGCTCGGCCTGGGCGCGCAGGGCCTGGACGGTGCGGGCGGGGTCGTCGGAGTGGTAGACCGCCGAGCCGGCCACGAACACGTCCGCGCCGGCCTCCGCGCACCGCTCGATGGTCTCGGCGTGAACACCGCCATCGACCTGGAGCCAGATCTCGGCGCCGCGCCTGGCCACCAGGGCCCGGGCCCGGCGCAGCTTCGGCAGCACCATGTCGAGGAAGTGCTGGCCGCCGAAGCCCGGCTCGACCGTCATCAGCAGCAGCATGTCGATCTCCGGCAGCAGGTCCTCATACGGCTCCACCGCGGTGCCCGGGTTGACGGCCAGCCCGGCGCGGGCGCCGGCGGCCCTGATGGTCCGCAGCGTCCGGACCGGGGCGCGGGTCGCCTCGGCGTGGATGGTCACGTTGCCCGCGCCCGCCTCGGCGTACTCCGGCGCCCAGCGGTCCGGATCCTCGATCATCAGGTGACAGTCGATCGGCAGCGTGGCGTGCTTGAGCAGTGACTTCACCACGGGCAGGCCCAGCGTGAGGTTGGGCACGAAGTGGTTGTCCATGACATCCACATGCAGCCAGTCGGCGACGCCGGCCACCGCGGCGGCCTCGTCGGCGAGCCGGGCAAAGTCCGCGGACAGGATGCTCGGCGAGATCTGAACGCCCACAGCCCGAGTGTAGAGACCGCCACCGCGAGCCCGACAGGCAGCACGGGCTTTCGCCCCCGGCGGCCGATCGGTGCAGGTAAGGTCGGCTCCGGGCGGGCAGGCGGGAGAAGCCGTCATTCAGGGGCACATACATTCAATAAATGTCGTACCCTATGGATATGGTTCGACGCTAGGTTCGATACAGACTGACCCTGGAGGTTGAACATGGCGTCAGAACCGCCGAGCGCGCTGCTGGACCGGGTGCGCAAGCTGCTGGCGAAGGCCGAGGCCGACGGGGTCACCCCGCCGGAGGCCGAGGCGCTTACCGCCAAGGCCGCCGAGCTGATGGCCCGTTACGGCATCGACCGGGCACGGCTGGCCGCGTCCCGCCCGGACACCGACCGGCCGGGCAGCCGCATCATCGACATCGACAACCCGTGGGCGCAGGTCCGGGCGCACCTGCTGGCCGGGCTGGCCGGGGCCATGCGGTGCCAGTGCGTCCTGCTGCACACCAGCGGGCCCGGTGCCCGCATCCATGTGTTCGGCTACGCCTCGGACCTTGAGCGGGCGGACATCCTGTACACCTCGCTGCTGCTCCAGATGGCCCGCGGCCTGGCCGCGGCGGCCGTCCCCACCGGGGTCCGCAGCCCGCGCGCGTGGCGGCGCAGCTGGCTGCTCGGCTTCGTCACCGCCGTCATCGCGCGGGTCAGGACCGCCGAGGATCACGCCGCCACGGCCGCCGAGGCTGAGCCGGCGTCCGGGCCGGGCACCGCGCTGGTGCTGGCCGACCGGGCGCTCGTCGTCCGCCGCCAGCTGGAACAGGCCTATCCGGTGACCCGGAAGACCCGGGTCACCTACAGCGGCCAGGGCTACGGCGCGGGCCACGCCCAAGGTCAGCGGGCCGACATCGGGAACGCCCGGCTCGGCCGGACAAGGGCGCTCAATCGCGCCTGAGATCGGTGACGATCCCCGCCGCTCGGACGCCGATATCAAGAAGCTGGCCGGCTACTCCGACCGGTACCGGCTACGCGTCGGCGACTACCGGATCATCTACGAGATCGCCGGCGCGCAGCTCATCATCCTGGTGGTCGGCGTCGGCCACCGCCGTTAGGCCTACCCCGCCTTGTCCTGAGCGCCTGAGCAGGGCGAGGAAAATCGCATCGGTGCCGTGGCGGTGCGGCCAGAACTGGGCGAACCTGGGGTCGGGGCTGCTCAGGCCGGGGACCTCGGCGAGCACGGCCGGGGCGTCGAGGATCGTGACGTCGCCGCGGCGGGCGGCGACGTCGGTGACCACGTCCCTGGTCTCGGCCAGGTGCGGGGAACAGGTGACGTAGGCCACCACGCCGCCCGGCCGGACCGACTCGATCGCCGCGTCGAGGAGGCCGCGCTGCACGCTGGCTAGTTCCTGCACGCCGGCCGGGGTCTTGCGCCAGCGGGCTTCAGGACGGCGGCGCAGCGATCCGAGATTCGAGCACGGCACGTCGGCCAGGACCCGGTCGAAAGTGCCAGGCCGCCACGGGACCCGCAGCCCGTCGGCCGCGACAACGGCCGGGGCGACGGCCGGGGCGAGCCGCGCGCGATGCAGCGCGGACCTGACCCGGCGGGCGCGCTGGGGACGGACGTCGGAGGCGACCAGGCGGGCGCCCCTCCTGGTCGCGAGCCCGGCCAGCAGCCTGGCCTTGCCGCCCGGGCCCGCGCACATGTCCAGCCAGAGCCCGTCCCGCGGCCCGGACCCAGCGGCGGGCGCGAGGCCGACGCGGCTGAGGGCCAGGGCGGCCAGCTGGCTGGCCTCGTCCTGCACGGCGGCCTGCCCGCCGGCGACCAGCGGCGCCGGGTCACCGCCGGCCAGCCGCAGGCCGTAGGGCGACCAGCGGGTCCGTTCGGCGTCCGGCGGCGCCGGCCAGGCCGCCGCCGCCTCCTCCTCCGGGCCTAGCGGGTTCCGCGGTCCTGGCGCGTCTTGCGGGTCTTGCGCGTCTTGCGCGTCTTGCGGGGCGGTCGGCGGCGTGACCGCGAGGACGACGTCCGGCCGCAGGTTGCCGGCGGCGAGGGCGTCCTCAAGCTCGGCCGGGGCGGTGTCGCCGAGCGCGTCCCGGTAGGCGTCGATGATCCAGGCCGGGTAGCTGTGGCGGACGGCCAGGTGCCCGGCCAGGTCCAGGTCCCGGCTGGGGGCGATGATCTCGAGCCAGGCGTCCAGGTCGCGGGTGGCGACCCGGCGCAGCACGGCGTTGACGAAGCCGGAGGGGCGGGGACCGACCGCGTCCTTGGCCAGGTCCACCGAGGTCGCCACGGCGGCGTGGCTGCCGACCCTGGTGGCCAGGAGCTGGTGGGCACCGAGCCGCAGGATGTCGCGCACTGGCGGGTCCATCTGGTCCCGGTCGCTGCACGCGGCCAGGATCGCGTCGTAGGTGCCGCGGCCGCGCAGCGTGCCGTAGGTCAGTTCGGTGGCGAAGGCGGCGTCCCGGCCGGTCAGGCCGCGTTCGGTCAGCAGCGCCGGCAGCAGCAGGTTGGCGTAGGCGTCCCGGTCGGCCACGGCCCGCAGCACGTCGTAGGCCGCGCGGCGGGCCGGGTCGACGCGGGACCGGGGCTGGCGCCGTTGAGGCTGGCCGCGGCGGGTTCCGGCCTGGTGGCGGGTGCGGGCGGGACCGGCCATCTCAGCCGAACCGCACGGGGCCGTCGGAGCGCAGGCCACGGGCCCAGTCGGAGCCCGGCATGAGGCGCTTGCCCTCGGCCTGGACCTCGCCCAGGCGCACCGGGCGCGAGCCGGTGCCGACGAGGACGGCATGGCGCCCGGCCAGGACCTCGCCCGGCGCCAGATCCTGGGCCTCGGGTGGGCCGGTCAGGGTCACGGGGCCGAGCTTGAGCCGGGCGCCGTCGTGTTCTGTCCAGGCCCCCGGGTCGGGTGTGCAGGCGCGGATCTGCCGGTCAACGACGTGCGCGGGCAGTTTCCAGTCCACCCGCGCGTCGGCCGGGGTGATCTTCGGGGCGAAGCTCACCCCCTCGGCAGGCTGCGGAAGCGCCTCGAGCGTCCCGGCTTCGATCCCGTCCAGCGTCGCGACCAGGAGCTCGGCTCCCGACTGGGCCAGCCGGCCGAGCAGGTCACCGGTCGTGTCATCAGGCCGGACCGGCTCGGTCAGCACACCGTACACCGGCCCCGCGTCCAGCTCGGCGACGACGCGGAACGTGCTGGCTCCGGTCACGTCGTCGCCGTGCAGGATGGCATGCTGCACCGGGGCGGCGCCGCGCCAGGCGGGCAGCACCGAGAAGTGCAGGTTAACCCAGCCGTGCGCGGGCACATCCAGGACGGCCTGCGGGATCAGCGCGCCGTAGGCGACCATCGGGCAGCAGTCAGGCGCGATCTGGCGCAGCCGGTCGAGGAACAGCGGATCCCGGGCCCGGGCCGGGGTGAGCACCTCCAGGCCCGCGGCCGTCGCCCGCCGGGCGACCGGGCTGGACTCGACCTTGCGGCCGCGGCCGGCCGGCGCGTCGGGACGGGTCAGCACCGCGACGACCTCATGCCGTGAGGCCAGCAGCGCGTCAAGCGACGGGACCGCGGTCTGCGGCGTCCCTGCGAACACCAGGCGCATCAGCTGTCACGGCGCCTTGACGGGCGGCGGCCGCAGGAGAGCTCGAGCATGTCAGAAGGCCCGGCCCATCGTGTCGTGCGGGGACACCTTCACCTGCGGGATGGGATCGCCCCACCACTCGGCCTCGCGGATCGCCTTCATGGCCAGCTTGCGCTGGGCCGGGTCCATCCGGTCGACGAACAGGATGCCGTCGAGGTGGTCGGTCTCATGCTGAATGCAGCGGGCCAGGAGTTCGGTGCCCTCGATCGTGACCGGCTCGCCGTACATGTTGAAGCCCTTGGCCACGACCCCGTAGGCACGCTTGACCGGGTAGACCAGGCCCGGGAACGACAGGCAGCCCTCGTCGTCCTCGTCTTCCTCCTGCCCCAGGTCGAGCGAGGGGTTGATCAGGTGGCCCGGCTCGTTGTCGTCCACGTGGTAGGTGAAGACCCGCAGCCCGACCCCAATCTGCGGCGCGGCCAGGCCGACGCCCGGCGCGTCCAGCATGGTGTCGGTGAGGTCCTTGACCAGCCTGCGCAGCTCGGCGTCGAAGTCGCGCACCGGCTCGGCCGGCGTGCGCAGCACTGGGTCACCGAAAAGACGTATCGGCTTGACGCTCACGAAACCTCCTGGACATGTAACAGCGAGCACCCGGTCACGTGGCGCCGCCGGATTCAGTTTATCCGTCAGGCAACCTCGGACGGGTCGAGCTGCACACGCAGGGCGGCGCCTTCCTTGCGCGCGCTCCGGGTGGCCTGCGCCGCATGCAAGGCCCGGGCCAGCGCTATCCCGTCCGGCCGCGGGGTCCTGATCAGGGCCCGCTCGTGCGGCTCGGCTGCTGGGTCCTGGTCGGCGCCGCGGCCGGTTACCGGCTCGGCGGGCACTGGCCCAAGCACCTCGGCCCGGTCCGGCAGCCCGGCCGAGCCGACGAAATCGGCCACGGCCGCGGGCGAGCCGGTCACAGCGGCCATCCGCACGGCCGGCGGGAAGCCGAGCTCGGCCCGTTCGGCCAGCTCCCGCTCGGAGAAACCGACCGGATCCCAGCGAATCAGCGCCTGCACGGCGGGCAGTGCGGCTTCGGCCAGCACCACCACCGGCGCCGCCGCCCTGACCAGGGCGGCGGCGTTCAGCCAGCGGCGCAGCGTCTCCTCGGCGGCGCGCAGGCTCGGCCGGCCCAGCAGGGCCCAGCCGTCCAGGAACAACGCGGCGGCGTAGCCCCCCTCGGCCACCGGCTCGGCGCCGGGAGTCGCGATGACCAGCGCCGCCTCGGCGGGGACCTCGGCCAGCACGTGCGGGCCGCCCGAGGTGCGCACCGGTACGCCGGGGAAGGCACGGCCCAGCTCTTCGGCGGTGCGGGCCGCGCCGGTGACGACCGCGCGCAGCTGCGCTGAGCCGCACCTAGGGCAGGCCCAGTCGGCCGCCAGGGCGCCGCACCACCGGCAGCCGGGCACCTGACCGGAACCGCCGACCTGCAGCGGGCCGCCGCAGGTAGTGCAGCGGGCGGGCGTCCGGCATCGGGCGCACGCGATCGCGGCCAGGTAACCGCGCCGGGGGACCTGGACCAGGACCGGGCCGTCGGCCAGCGCGTGCCGGGCCGTCCGCAGCGCGAGGCTGGGCAGCCGGGCAGTCAGGGCCGCGGCGTCCCGGGCCAGTTCGGCCTCATCGGGAGCGGCCCTGACCCGCGGCGCGGCCTGGCGCAGGGCTTCCGGGCGGCCGGCCAGCGGCTTGGCCCAGCCGGCCGCGACCAGCTGCGTCAGCTCGGTGGTCCGGGCGAAGCCGCCGATCAGGGCGGCCGCACCGGACCGGTGAGCGCGCAGGGCGAGGACCTCGCGGGCGTTCGGGTACGGGGCCCGTGGCTCGGCGTGCAGGTCGTCACCGTCGTCCCACAGCACCACCAGGCCCAGGTCGGAGACCGGGGCGAACATGGCCGCCCGCGTGCCGGCCACCACCCGGACCGCACCGTGCAGCACGGCCAGCCAGCGGCGGTAGCGCTCGGCCGGGCCGAGGTCGGCGGTCAGGCAGACGTGGCCCGCCTGCGTGCCGGAGCCGGGCTGGGTCACGGCGGTCAGGGCCGCGTCGACCCGGGCCAGGTCACGGGCGTCGGGCACGACGATGACCACGCCTCGGCCGGCAGCGGCCGTGGTGGCGGCGGCGACGGCGATCTCAGCCGGCCAGTCCGGACCGGGCAGCGCTGACCAGGCGGCCCGTACCGGACGGCCCTCGGCCAGCGCGGTCAGGAACGCCAGGCCGGCCGGGTACCGGGCCCACGAGCCCGCCCCGGGCGCCTGGTACTTGGCGGTCGCCCCCCCGGCCTGCGCCGCTTCCCGCTCGGCGGTAGCGTGCCGGGGCGGGATGGCCAGCCTGAGCACGTCGGCCAGCGTCCCCGCGTACCTGTCCGCGACCGCCCGGGCCAGGCCGAAAATCTCCGGCATGAGCACGGGTTCCGGTGAGGTCACGCGTTCCAGCCGGGCCAGCCGGCCCTGGTGCTCGCTGGTCTCGATCCGGTCCAGCAGGTAGCCGTCGACCAGCTGGCCGGCGAACCTGACCCGGACCCGGCAGCCGGGCACCGCCGCCTCGTCCATGCTGGCCGGGACCAGGTAGTCGAAGGGCCGGTCGAGGTGAGCCAGCGAGATGTCGACCGCCACCCGGGCAACGGGCAACCGCTCGCTGACCGCCTCATCCTTAGGCCCCTTAGCCACGGTTCCGTCCTACCAGACTGCGACGACGGACTGAGCGGCCAGCGGGCCCGGCTTGCGGTTCGGCGAACCGCTTCGTCCCGGTACGGACGGGCGTTTCCGCGAGAACACTCGGGTGAAGACGGGGTCCCGGGCCGCCGCTCGGGGTGGTGAAACCGGGGTTTCACCACCCTCTAACGTCGTGGAAGCCCGGTTTCACCACCTTGCGCGGGCTGAACCGGGAGCTGTCAGGCGCCGGCGGCGGCGCGGAGCTGGTCCGCGCGGTCGACCCGCTCCCAGGCGAAGTCGGGCTCGGTACGGCCGAAGTGCCCGTAGGCAGCAGTCTGCGCGTAGATCGGCCGCAGCAGGTCAAGCGCGTAGATGATGGCCCGCGGCCGCAGGTCGAAGACCTTCAGCACGGCATCCTGGATCCGCTCCACCGGTACCTTCTCGGTGCCGAAGCACTCGACGAACATGCCGACCGGCATGGCCTTGCCGATCGCGTAGGCCACCTGCGCCTCGCACCGGTCGGCCAGGCCGGCCGCCACCACGTTCTTGGCCACCCACCGCATCGCGTACGCGGCGCTGCGGTCCACCTTGGACGGGTCCTTGCCCGAGAAGGCTCCTCCCCCGTGCCTGGCCATGCCGCCGTAGGTGTCGATGATGATCTTCCGTCCGGTCAGGCCGGCGTCACCCATGGGGCCGCCGATCTCGAACCGGCCGGTCGGGTTGACCAGCAGCCGGAACCCGTCAGTGTCGATCTGCGCGTCCGCCAGGACCGGCTCGACGACGTAGTCCCTGATGTCGGGGCTGAGCAGTTCCTTGAGGTTGATGTCAGGCGCGTGCTGCGTCGAGACCACCACGGTGTCCAGCCGGACCGGCATGTCGCCCGCGTACTCGATGGTGACCTGCGTCTTGCCGTCGGGGCGCAGGTAGGGCACGGTACCCGCGCGGCGGACCTCGGACAGCTGGCGGGCCAGCTTGTGCGCCAGCATGATCGGCAGCGGCATCAGCTCGGGCGTCTCGCGGCAGGCATAGCCGAACATGAGGCCCTGGTCGCCCGCGCCCTGCCGGTCGAACTCGTCGGTGCCCTCGCCCTCGCGGTACTCAAATGCGTCGTTGACGCCCTGGGCGATGTCCGGCGACTGGGAGCCGATGGACACCGACACGCCGCAGGAGGCCCCGTCGTAGCCCTTGGCCGAGGAGTCGTATCCGATCTCCAGGATCTTCTCCCGGATGATGCCGGGAATGTCGACATAAGTCTGGGTGGTGACCTCCCCGGCCACGTGCACCTGGCCGGTCGTGATCAGGGTTTCCACCGCGACCCGGCTGCCCGGATCATCCTTGATCATGGCATCCAGGATGACGTCACTGATCTGGTCGGCCATCTTGTCCGGATGACCCTCGGTCACGGACTCAGAAGTAAACAGGCGGCTTGCCACGTCAATTTCCCCTCTTAGGACCCGGGCAACTGCGGTGATTCTATCCGGAGTCCCTGGGCGCACGGCTTTGCTTAAGACGACCCGCTCGCGCCGGATTTGATACTCGGGGCTACTTCAGGTTGGCGGCGACCAGGTCCCAGACCATATCCGCGAGCGCTTCCTTGGGGCCGCGCGGTATGCGGGTGACCGTTCCGTCGGCCCCGAAGACCACCGCCTCGTTGTCGGGCGTGCCGAAGCCCAGCCCGTTCCCCACCGGGTTGACGACCAGCAGGTCACAGCCCTTGCGGGCCAGCTTGGCCCGGGCCGCCGCCGCTGAGGTGTCCGTCTCGGCCGCGAACCCGACCAGGACCTGGCGCCTCGGGCCGGACCCGGGCGACGCGGCGCCGCCGTCTGGGTGGCCCGCGGCGTGCTCGGCGCGGCGCGCCGCCAGCCCGGCCAGGATGTCAGGGTTCTCGGTCAGCCGCAGCGGGTCCGGGTGCTGGCCGTCCTTCTTGATCTTGGCCGTGCTGCGGACCTCCGGGCGGTAGTCGGCCACTGCCGCGGCCATCACCACCGCGTCCGCCTCGGCGGCGGCGGCCATGACCGCGTCCCGCATCTGGCGGGCGGAGACGACCCGGACCACCGTGGCTCCGGCCGGGTCGGGCAGCGCGACGTTGGCCGCGACCACCGTCACCCCGGCGCCGCGCGCGACGGCGGTGCGCGCCAGCGCGTATCCCTGCGTGCCGGTGGACCAGTTTCCGAGGAACCGCACCGGGTCAAGTTCCTCGCGGGTGCCGCCGGCGGACACCACGACCCGGCGTCCGGCCAGGTCCTGGCCGAGCTGGCCGCGGGCCACCAGGCGCATCGCGACCGCGAAGATCTCCTCCGGGTCCGGCAGCCGGCCTGGCCCGCTGTCGGCGCCGGTCAGGCGGCCCACCGCGGGATCGAGCACCACCGCCCCGCGGCTGCGCAGCAGCGACACGTTCGCCTGGGTGGCGGGATGCTCCCACATCTCGGTGTGCATGGCGGGCGCGTACAGCACCGGGCACCGGGCGGTGAGCAGGGTGGCGGTCAGCAGGTCCCCCGCCATGCCGGCCGCGGCGCGCGCCATCAGGTCGGCGGTCGCGGGGGCGACGACGACCAGATCGGCAGACTGGCCGAGCCGCACATGCGGGACCTCGGAGACACCGGTCCACGCGTCGGTGCTGACAGGCTCGCCCGACAGGGCGGCCCAGGTGGCCTCGCCGACGAACCTCAGCGCATCGGGCGTGGGCACGACCCGGACCCGGTGACCGGACTCGGTCAGGAGCCTGAGCAGTTCACACGACTTGTAGGCGGCAATGCCAGCACCGACCCCGAGGATGACGCGGGCCGGCATGCCTGGCTACTGCTATCCGGTTTCCCGGGTCAGCCTTCGGTGGCCTCGACGTTGAGCAGCCGCTCCTTGATCTCCCGCAGCGAGATCGACAGGGGCTTCTCCTGGCTGCGCGTCTCTACCAGCGGACCGACGTACTCGAGCAGGCCCTCACCGAGCTGTGAGTAGTAGGCGTTGATCTGGCGTGCGCGCTTCGCAGCCATGATCACGAGCTGGTACTTGCTGTCCACGACATCCAGAAGCTCGTCGATCGGCGGGTTGATGATGCCGTCGGCAACCCCGAGGGGCTGAGTCCCTGCCACGTTCTGCCTTCCGTTGGTCACTGCTCCATCAAGGCTATCAGCTCGCGGCACACGTCCTGGACGGATGTATTCACCAGCGTGATCTCGAACTCATCGGCCGCGGCGAGCTCTTCCCGGGCCGCAGCGAGCCTACGCTCCCGGACCTCGGGCGGCTCGGTGCCGCGGCCGGTGAGCCTGCGGACCAGTTCATCCCAGGACGGCGGGGCCAGGAACACCAGGCGGGCATCGGGCGCGGCCAGCTTGACCTGCCGTGCTCCGGCTAGGTCGATCTCGAGCAGGCAGGCCACGCCGACATCGAGCTTCTCCTTGAGCGGCACGCGGGGCGTGCCGTAGCGGTGGCCGGCGAACCGAGCCCACTCCAGCAGCGCCCCGCTGGCCACCAGCCGGTCGAACTCGTCGTCGTCGACAAAGTGATACTCGCGCCCGTCCACTTCCCCGGGGCGCGGCTGACGTGTCGTGACCGACACGGAAATCCAGATCTGGGGACAAGTCCTGCGGAGTTCGGCGACGACCGTGCTCTTCCCGACCCCGGAGGGCCCGGAGAGCACGGTCAGTCGCGAATGCACCGGGGTCGCGACCGCGGCACCACCGGGGCTTGGCTCCCGCCTGCCGCGCGGATCAGATATCGGCACCGAACTCTTGCTCAAGCGCGGACCGCTGGTTGGTGCCCAGCCCGCGTACGCGACGCGAGTCCGCTATGCCGAGCCTTTCCATGATCTGCTTTGCCCGGACCTTACCTACACCAGGCAAGGACTCAAGCAGAGCCGAGACCTTCATCTTGCCAATCACGTCATCAGTGGTGCCTTCCTTGATGACATCCGGCAAGGTCGTGGCCCCGCGCTTGAGGCGGTTCTTCACCTCTGCGCGTTCTTTGCGTGCGCGTGCGGCCTTCTCCAGTGCTGCCGCGCGTTCTTCAGGAGTGAGGGGAGGAAGAGCCACTCGGGGTCACCTCGGGTTTCGTTGGAAAAAGGATTGTCGGGAGGGGAAACTAGCCAATCACGTACCCTTTCGGCAACGCAAACCTCGGTTTACGTCATCACAAATTGAAATATATTACCGATAGTAAGCGTCCCATTACCCAGAGCCACCAAGCCGCCGCCCATGCCGTCGACTAGCAGTCTCACCGGGCGATATTCGGTCGTCAAGGTGCAAGACACCAGCGTATGCCATATCCGTCCGATGAGTTGACCCACTGCCCGGCGCGTCGCGGATCCGGGCGACATGTCCTCACTCATCCCGCACCCACCGGAACTCATCCCGCACCCACCGGAGCATGTCGCCAAATTTCGGGCAACTCATGCTCCGCCCGTCCGGATGATATTTCCGATGCGACACGACGGCTTCTGCCCGCCCCTAGCCGGAACTTCAGGCCGTGCTGTAACTAGTGACATTTGAGACGCTCTGAGCTCTGTGGTGGTTTTGGGGTAGCTTCGGGTGATTTGGAGGGATTTAGAGGGGTCTAGGCAGACTTGGGGCCTGTGGAACTTCCTGACATCTTACTCGCTGCGTAAGCTGAGAGTCACCCCTGGTCACACAAGCGATGCCACCGGTTTTGCGAGCTACGGAGGCGGGCAGCCCGGCCCGCCGGAAGCCGACGCCGGAAGCGGCGACGGAAGCGGGTGACGGAAGCGGAATGAACCCGGGTTTGAGCACCCTCTTGCGGTGGAACCGGCCGGGGCAGGCGTGGCGGCGTCAGACTGGGTGCCGTGGAGCGTCAGACGGGATTCCGGGTGGCGCTGAGGCGCCGCAGGGAGCCGGCGATGGCGGCGGCCGCGGCGCCGGGATCCGGAGCGCTGGTGATCGGCCTGCCGATCACCAGCAGGTCCGCGCCGGCCAGCAGGGCCTCTTCTGGCGTAGCCACCCGGGCCTGGTCGTGGGCCGCGCTGCCGGCCGGCCGCACGCCGGGCGTGATGAGCGTGACATCAGGCCCGACTTCCGCCCGGACGGCGGAGACCTCACGCGGCGAGCAGACCAGACCCTGCGCGCCGGCCGCCACCGACAACGTGGCCAGCCGGAGCACCGCGTCAGGCACCGAGCCGGTCATCCCGATCAGGCCCAGGTCGGCGTCGCTCAGCGAGGTCAGCACCGTGACCGCGGCGACCATCGTCCCCGGCGCGGCCTCCACGGCGGCCCGGACGACATCGGCGCCGCCGGCGGCGTGCACGGTGAGCACATCCGGCCGCAGCCGGGCGACGGCCCGCGCGGCTCCGGCCACAGTGGCCGGAATGTCATGCAGTTTGAGGTCGAGAAACACCGCGACGCGGCTGGCGCCCCGCACCGAGGCCACTACCTGCGGCCCGTACCGAAGGTAAAGCTCAAGCCCAATCTTGACCGTGCTCACGTGTGGCGTGACCAGCTCCGCCCACCTGGCCGCCGTCTCCAGGTCGGGCGCGTCCAGCGCGACAGCCACCGGTGCCGGCTCGCTCACGGCCGCTCCTTCCTCGTCCATCATGGTGGATCGTTCAATTTGTTACATTATGCGATCAAGTGCTCGCGTTGCGCCAGCTAACTCCGCCGAACGAGGCTACGGGCGACCCGGCCGTGAGCCTGGCTGACGACATCGGCGACGCGGTCGGCGCCGATGGCCGCTAGCTCCTCTTCAAGTTCCCGCAGCACACGCGAGCATGCCGAAGGATCGTGGATTATCGCGGAGCCCACCCCGACCATGGAGGCGCCGGCCAGCAGCATTTCCAGCGCATCCCGGCCGGTACGGACGCCGCCGGTCCCGATGATCGGCACATCGGGGAACGCCTCCCTCACCTGCCACACGCAGCGCACGGCCACGGGCCGGATGGCCGGCCCGGACAGCCCGCCGTAGGCCGCGGCCAGAGCCGGGCGCAGGGTGGCTGGATCGATGGCCATGCCGAGCATGGCATTGATCAGCGACAGCCCGTCCGCGCCGGCCGCGACGCAGGCGCCGGCCACGGCCACGATCTCCGTCACATCCGGCGACAGCTTGGCGAACACCGGTATGTCGTACCGGAGGCTGCCGCGCACCCTGGCCACCACCGTCCCTGCGGTCTGCGGATCGAGGGCGAACAGGCGCCCGGCGTCTTCGGCGTTGGGGCACGACAGGTTGACCTCCACTGCCGACACGCCCGCCGCGTCGGACAGCCGGGCCGCCAGCGCGCCGTACTCGCGGAAGGTCTGGCCGGCGATCGAGACCACCACCCGCGCCCCGCGCGACAGCAGCCACGGCAGGTCACGCTGCAGGAACGCGTCAATGCCCGGACCCTGCAGGCCCACCGAGTTCAGCAGCCCGCTGGGGGTCTCGGCCAGCCGCGGCGACGGGTTGCCGGTCCGCGGCTCGGTCATGATCGACTTGCTGATGATCGCGCCGATGCGGTCGACCTCGATGAACTGGGCCAGCTCGCGTCCCGCGCCCGCGCAGCCCGCGGCCGCCAGCACCGGGTTGGGCAGCTCAGCGGCGCCGAGCCTGACCCGCATATCAGCCGGCATGGCTGTGCTGTCCGGTAGGGGCTGGGGGGTCCGCACGCAGGCCGCCGGAGGCGCCGGGCCAGCCGGGGGCGCCCAGGGCGTCGAACGGGATGGTGCCGACGTCGTCCCAGCGGACCAGGTCGCCGCGGAAGACGGGGCCGTCCACGCACGAGCGCACGATGCGGGTGATCCCGTCGGTGCCGGTGACCGGCAGCACGCAGCCCATGCAGACCCCGGTCCCGCAGGCCATGGCCACGTCCACCAGCGCCTGCACCGGGATCTGGTACCGGTTGGCCATGTCCGTGACCTCCTGCAGCACCGGCACCGGCGCGCAGGCGTAGATCACCTCGGTCCTGGCCTCGCGGATGAGGTGCTCCAGCATGCTGGTGACCGCGCCACGGGCGCCGAGCGAGCCGTCGGCGGTGGCCACGGTCGCGCTCCGGCCGGAGCGCCGGGCGGTCAGCGCACCGAACACCCGGTCCACGCTCTGGCCGCCGAGCAGGAAATCCACGCTGCTGCCCCGTTCTCGTAGCCGTGTGGCCAGCGCGAACAGCGGCGCGCTGCCGTAGCCGACGCCGAGCAGCAGGCACCGGGACGAGTCCCTGGGTACCGGGAACGGGCGGCCGAGCGGCCCGGTGACGTCGAGGGCGTCCCTGGCCCGCAGCCCGGCCAGCCACCGGGTGCCGGGGCCGCGCGCCTCGAACACGAACTCCACGGTGCCGCCGTGATCGGGGCGGACGTCGTGCACGGCGAAGGCCCGCCTGCCCAGCATGGAGGTCTCCGGGCCGCCGACGGCGACCGTGATGAACTGGCCGGGCCTGAACTTGGCGGCGATGGCCGGGGCGACCAGGGTCAGCGCGTGATAGGCGTCAACGCGCCGCACCGTCAGCACGGTGGCCCTGACCTGGACCGGTTGCTGTGTTTCCCCGGGGGGACGACCCCCCGGGGTCCCCCCGCTCATGGGGGGCCTACCCGGCCCCCCATACCCCCTGGGCCCCTCGCTCACGGGGGGGCTACCCGCCCCCCCGTATCCCCCCTGGAGGCCTGGCGGAGCAGGGCGGCGTGCTCCTGCAGCGACCTGACGCCCACCTCGCCACGCATGATGGCCTCGATGCCCTGCACCGCGGCGGCCAGGCCGGCCACCGTCGTGACGCACGGGATGCCGCGGCGGACCGCGGCGGTGCGGATCTCGTAGCCGTCGAGCCGGGGACCGGACTGCCCGGGGCTGCCGAACGGCGTGTTCACGATCAGGTCCACCTCGCCTGCGAGAATCCGCGTCACCACGGTCGGCTCGCCGTCAGGCCCCGAACCGTCGCCGTGCTTTCGCACGATCCTGGCACGAACCCCGTTGCGGCGCAGCACCTCCGCGGTTCCCTCGGTGGCCCAGATCTCGAAGCCCAGGTCGGCGAGGCGCTTAACCGGGAATACCATCGACCGCTTGTCCCGGTTGGCCACCGACACGAACACCCGTCCCTTGACCGGCAGCGAGCCGTAGACCGCGGCCTGGGCCTTGGCGTAGGCGGTGCCGAAAGCCGCGTCGATCCCCATCACCTCGCCGGTGGAACGCATTTCCGGGCCGAGTACGGTGTCCACGCCCTGGCCGGTCAGGTCGCGGAACCGGCCGAACGGCAGCACCGCTTCCTTCACCGCGACCGGCGCGTCCAGCGGCAGCCAGCCCCCGTCGCCCTCGGCGCTGAGCATCCCCTCGGCGCGCAGCTCGGCGATGCTGGCGCCGAGCATGATGCGCGCGGCCGCCTTGGCCAGCGGCACGGCGGTGGCCTTGGAGACGAACGGCACCGTCCGGGAGGCCCGCGGGTTGGCCTCGAGCACGTACAGCACCCCGCTGGCCAGGGCGTACTGCACGTTCAGCAGCCCGCGCACCCCAACTCCGGCGGCGATCGCCTCGGTGGCCGCGCGGATCTGCGTGATGTCGCCGCGGCCGATAGTGATCGGCGGCAGTGCGCAGGCCGAGTCGCCGGAATGGATGCCGGCCTCCTCGATGTGCTCCATGACGCCGCCGAGGTAGAGCTCGGACCCGTCGTAAAGCGCGTCCACGTCGATCTCGATGGCGTCGTCGAGAAACTTGTCGATCAGCACCGGATGACCGGGGCTCACCTGGGTCGCTCTGGTCATGTACGAACCCAGCGTGACCTCGTCGTAGACGATCTCCATGCCGCGGCCGCCGAGCACGTACGAGGGCCGCACCAGGACCGGGAAGCCGATCTCCCGGGCGATGTCGGCCGCCTGGTCCTGCGAGATCGCGGTCCCGTGCCGCGGGGAGCTCAGCCCGGCGTCGTCCAGGACGCGCGCGAAGGCGCCGCGGTCCTCGGCCAGGTGGATCGCCTCCGGACTGGTGCCCACGACGGGGACCCCGGCGGCCGCCAGCGCGCGTGACAGGCCGAGCGGCGTCTGCCCGCCGAGCTGCACGATCACCCCGGCTACCGGGCCGCTGGCCTGTTCCGCCCGGACCACCTCCAGCACGTCCTCGAGGGTGAGCGGCTCGAAGTACAGCCGGCCGGACGTGTCGTAGTCGGTGGAGACCGTCTCCGGGTTGCAGTTGACCATGACGGTCTCGTAGCCTGCCGCGGCGAGCGCGAACGAGGCGTGCACGCAGGCGTAGTCGAACTCGATGCCCTGGCCGATGCGGTTCGGCCCGCTGCCGAGGATGATCACCTTGGGCGCGCTGCCCTCCGGCACCTCGGTCTGCTCGTCGTAGGTGGAGTACAGGTACGGGGTGCGCGCCGCGAACTCGGCCGCGCAGGTGTCCACGGCGTGGTAGACGGGGCGTACGCCGAGGGCCCAGCGCACCTCGCGCACCACGGTCTCGGTGGTGCCGCGCAGGTCGGCGAGCTGCGCATCGGAGAACCCGGACTCCTTGGCGGTCCGCAGCGTGGCCGCGTCGAGGGCGGGCGCGGCCGCCACCTGCTGCGCGACCTCCTCGATGTGCTGGATCTGCTCGATGAACCAGGGATCGATGCCGGTCACCGCGGCCACGTCCGCCGGGCTGGCCCCGGCCCGCAGCGCCTGGTGGATGGTGGCGAGCCTCCCGTCGTGCGGGGTCCCGCAGTCACGCAGCAGAGCCGCCGCGTCCCCGGGAGGGCTTTTCCAGCCGAACGGTCCGTGGTTGCTCTCCAGCGAGCGCTGCGCCTTCTGCAGGGCCTCGGCGAAGTTCCGGCCGATGGCCATGGCCTCGCCGACGCTCTTCATGTGGGTGGTGAGAGCGGGGTCGGCACCGGGGAACTTCTCGAACGCGAACCTCGGCACCTTGACCACCACGTAGTCCAGGGCGGGCTCGAAGCACGCCGGGGTCTGGCCGGTGATGTCGTTGGGGATCTCGTCGAGGGTGTACCCGATGGCCAGCCGCGCGGCGATCTTGGCGATGGGGAACCCGGTGGCCTTGGAGGCCAGCGCGGACGAGCGCGACACCCGCGGGTTCATCTCGATGACGACCATCCGGCCGGTGTCCGGCTCGACCGCGAACTGGATGTTGCAGCCGCCGGTGTCCACGCCGACCGCGCGCATGATCGCGATCGCGGTGTCGCGCATCCGCTGGTACTCGCGGTCGGTGAGGGTCATGGCCGGCGCGACCGTGACCGAGTTGCCGGTGTGCACGCCCATCGGGTCGATGTTCTCGATCGAGCAAACCACGACCACGTTGTCGCGGGCGTCGCGCATCAGCTCGAGCTCGAACTCCTTCCAGCCCAGGATGCTCTGCTCGAGCAGGACCTCGTGGGTGGGGCTGGCGTCGAGCCCGGCCCCGGCGATGCGGCGCAGGTCAGCCTCGTTTTTAGCCACACCGGACCCGAGACCGCCGAGGGTGAACGAAGGCCGGATGACAACCGGGTAGCCGAGGTCCTTGGTGATCTCGATGCATTCGTCCAGGTCACGGCAGATTTGGCTGGCCGGGACCTCGGCGCCCAGGCCGGTGACGATCTCCTTGAACCGCTCGCGGTCCTCGCCGGCCCGGATCGCGTCGATGTTCGCGCCGATCAGCTCGACGCCGTACCGCTGCAGGACGCCGGCGTCGTGCAGGGCCACGGCGGCGTTCAGCGCGGTCTGGCCGCCGAGGGTGGGCAGGACCGCGTCGGGCCGCTGGATGGCGATGACCTTCTCCAGCGTGTCGGCGGTGATCGGCTCCACGTAGGTGGCGTCGGCGAACTCGGGGTCGGTCATGATCGTGGCCGGGTTGGAGTTGACCAGGCTGACCCTGATCCCCTCCTGCTTCAGCACCCGGCAGGCCTGGGTGCCCGAGTAGTCGAACTCGCAGCCCTGTCCGATGACGATCGGCCCCGACCCGATCACCAGAACCGACTTCAGGTCCTCACGCCGCGGCACGGCTCACCCCTTCGCCTTCTGGAGCAGAGCGCAGAACTGGTCAAAATGGTCGGCGGCGTCGTGCGGGCCCGGCGCGGCCTCGGGGTGGTACTGCACGCTGAACACCGGGCGGTCCTGCAGCCGCAGGCCCTCCACCACGCCGTCGTTGAGGTTGACGTGGCTGACCGACGCCGGGCCGTACGGGGTGCCGAAAGGCTCCAGTGACTCCGGAGGCACATGCGACCAGGTGGCTTGCGTGTCCGGGCCTGGCTCAACGACGTCGTTGCCACAACGACGCGCACCAGACGACGTGGTTGCCACAACGACGTCGTGGCCACTCCCGGGGAGGGCGGCGGCGAAGCCGTGGTTGTGGCTGGTGATGTAGACCCGGCCGGTGGCCAGGTCCATGACCGGCTGGTTCACGCCGCGGTGGCCGTACCGCAGCTTGTAGGTGCGCAGGCCGAGGGCCAGGGCAAGGATCTGGCTGCCCAGGCAGATGCCGAAGGTGGGCAGCCCGCAGTCCAGGACGCCGCGCATGGCGTCCACCGCGTACGTGGCCGCCGCCGGGTCCCCCGGGCCGTTGCTGAAGAACACCCCGTCGGGCGAGGCGGCCAGGATGCCGGCGGCGCTGGTGGTCGCGGGCACCACGAGCACCTCGCAGCCCCGGGCCGCGAGGTGGCGCGGCGTGGACGCCTTGATGCCCAGGTCGACCGCCACCACGCGGTACCTGGCCGGCCCGTCCGGGCGGACCGTGTAGGGCTCCGGCGTGCTCACCACGCGGGCCAGGTCGGCTCCGGTCATCTCCGGGCTGGCCAGCACCCGGTCGAGCAGCCGGGCCGGGTCGGTCTCCACCGTGCTGATCGCCGCCCGCATGGCGCCCCGCTCGCGGACCTGCCTGGTCAGCAGCCGGGTGCCGCGCACGGCGATGCCCGGGATGCCCTCGGCACGCAGGTAGGCGTCGAGGGCGCCGGTGGCCCGCCAGCTGGACGCGATCCTGGCCGGCTCGCGGACCACGTAGCCGCTGACCCAGACCCGGCGGGACTCGGGGTCGTCGGCGTTGACGCCGGTGTTGCCGATGTGCGGCGCGGTCATGGCCACGATCTGACGGCAGTACGACGGATCGGTCAGCGTCTCCTGGTACCCGGTCATGCCGGTGTTGAAGACCATCTCGCCGAACGTCTCGCCGTCGGCGCCGAAACCGGTCCCGCGCAGCGTGGTGCCGTCCTCGAGGACCAGCAGGGCAGTACGGGCGGGCATGTCAGGTCAGCTTCCCGTCGAGCACGGTGGGCGTGCCGCGCAGGAAGGTCGCCACCACGCGGCCGGGCAGCTCCATACCGGCGAACGGCGTGTTGCGGCTCTTGGACGCGCCAGCCGGGCTCACCACCTCGGCCGGGGCAGCCGGGTCGTACAGCGTGAGGTGGGCGGGGCGGCCGGCCTCGACCGGGGCGCCGTGCCCGGTCAGCCTTCCGATCCGGGCCGGGCGGACGGACATCCGGTCGGCCACGCCGGGCCAGTCCAGCAGCCCGGTGTCGATCATGGCCCGCTGCACCACGCGCAGCGCGGTCTCCAGGCCGGTCATGCCGAAGGCCGCCTCCTGCCATTCGGTCTCCTTGGCCTCCACCGGGTGCGGGGCATGGTCGGTAGCCACGCAGTCGATGGTGCCGTCGGCGAGCGCGCGCCTGAGCTCGGCCACGTCGGCCGCGGTGCGCAGCGGCGGGTTGACCTTGTACACCGGGTCGTAGCCGACCGCGAGCTCGTCGGTCAGCATCAGGTGGTGCGGGGTGACCTCGGCGGTGACCGGCCAGCCCTTGGACTTGGCCCAGCGGATGATCTCGGCGGAGCCCGCGGTCGAGACGTGGCAGACGTGCAGCCGGGAGCCCACGTGCGCGGCGAGCAGGCAGTCGCGCGCGATGATGGCTTCCTCGGCCACGGCCGGCCAGCCCGCCAGGCCGAGGCGCCCGGAGATCTCCCCCTCGTTGAGCTGCGCGCCCTCGGTGAGCCTGGGGTCCTGCGCATGCTGGGCGATCACGCCGTCGAAGGCCTTGACGTACTCCAGGGCCCGGCGCATGAGCAGCGAGTCGGCCACGCACCGGCCGTCGTCGGAGAACACGCGCACGCCGCCCGCCGAATCGGCCATGGCGCCCAGCTCGGCCAGCCGGGACCCGGCCAGCCCGACGGTGACCGCGCCCACCGGCTGGACATCGCAGTAGCCCGCGGCGCGGCCCAGCCGCCAGACCTGTTCGACCACGCCGGCGGTATCGGCGACGGGCTCGGTATTGGCCATGGCGTGCACGGCGGTGAAGCCGCCCAGGGCGGCGGCCCTGGTGCCGGTCTCGACCGTCTCAGCGTCCTCGCGGCCGGGCTCGCGCAGGTGCGTGTGCAGGTCCACCAGGCCGGGCAGCGCGATCAGGCCGTCGGCGTCGAGCACGCGGGCGCCCGCGTCGCTCAGCCCGCTTCCGACGGCCTCGATGGTCCCGCCGCTGATCAGGATGTCGGCGGTGGCCTGACCGCCGGGCCCGGTCACCCTCGCGCCCCTGATCAGCCACGAGGCCCGGTCGCCGGCTGCCTCCCGGCTCAGGCCGGCGCTCACTGGGCCACCTCAGGGAACTCCGTGCCGCCCAGTAGCAGGTACAAGACGGCCATCCGGGTGGTGACCCCGTTGGCCACCTGCTCCACGATCGTCGAGCGGGACGAGTCGGCTACGTCAGCGGCGATCTCCACGCCCCGGTTCATGGGACCGGGATGCATGACGATGGCGTGCTCGGGCATCCGGGCCATCCGCGCGGCGTCCAGCCCGTACCGGCGGCTGTATTCGCGCACGCTGGGGAAGTACGCGGCGTTCATCCGCTCCTGCTGCACCCTGAGCATCATCACGACGTCGCTCTTGGGCAGCTCGCTGTCCAGGTCATAGCTCACCGCGCACGGCCAGGTGTCGACGGCCAGGGGCAGCAGCGTGGGCGGGGCGGCCAACGTCACCTCCGCGCCCAGGGTGCTCAGCAGCAGCACGTTAGACCGGGCGACCCGGCTGTGCAGGACGTCCCCGACGATGGTGACCCGGGTGCCGTCGAGCCCGGCGCCGCGGGTGACGTCTGTCTTAGCCCGGGGGGGCTCCCCGCCCCCCCGTACCCCCCCGGCGAACCGACGCCTGATGGTGAACGCGTCGAGCAGTGCCTGGGTGGGATGCTCATGCGTGCCGTCCCCGGCGTTCACCACGCTGCCCCGGACCCACCCGGCGAGCCGGTGCGCGGCGCCCGATGCGCTGTGCCTGATGACGACCGCGTCGGCGCCCATGGCCTCGAGGGTCAGCGCGGTGTCCTTGAGGCTCTCGCCCTTGGCCACGCTTGAGCCCTTAGCGGAGAAGTTGATCACGTCCGCGGACAGCCGCTTCGCCGCGGCCTCGAACGAGATCCTGGTCCTGGTCGAGTCCTCGAAGAACAGGTTGACCACCGTCCGGCCGCGCAGCGTGGGCAGCTTCTTGATCGGGCGGTCGGCCAGGCTGGCCAGTTCCTCGGCGGTGTCCAGGATGAGCAGCGCATCACCGCGGCTGAGGTCGGCGGCGGAGATCAGGTGGCGTTTCACGGCTGGCTCCCCTCGTCGCTGATCATCACGGCGTCTTGGGCGTCGACCTCGGCCAGCAGGACGTGCACCACCTCGCGCTGGGAGGTGGGCAGGTTCTTGCCCACGTAGTCGGCGCGGATGGGAAGCTCGCGGTGGCCGCGGTCGACCAGGACGGCCAGCTGCACGGTCCTGGGCCGGCCCAGGTCGGTAAGCGCGTCGAGTGCCGCGCGCACCGTGCGGCCCGAGTACAGCACGTCATCGACCAGGACGACCGTCTTGCCGTCCACGCCGCCGACCGGTAGCTCGGTCCGGCCCAGCGCGCGCGCCGGGCGCAGGCGCAGGTCATCCCGGTGCATGGTCACGTCGAGCGATCCGCAGGGAACTTCGACTCCCTCGAATTCCCCGATGCGGTCGGCCAGGCGGCGGGCCAGCGGCACGCCACGAGTGGGTATGCCAAGCAGGATTACCTCGTCGCCGCCGTGCGTTCGTTCCAGGATCTCGTGCGCGATCCTGGTCAGCGCGCGCCTGATTTCCTCGGCGTCAAGCACCGCAAGGCCATCACGCCGCGCGACCAAGCGGTCGGCTGCACCCATGAAACGACCTCCTTCCCCGCCTCTCCGGACGGTCCTTAAAGGATGTCTACCGTCACGATCATACGGGGAGTCACCAACCTGCTCGGCGGCCGGCGGCGCCGGGCCTAGGATGTGATTTACCTCACATAAGATGGACACCACCGGAACGTGACGATCGTCTGGGCTGCTCCCGCGATCGGCCCATGACGGAAGGAAACCTGATCACAGCCGGGTTCTAGGCAGCCGGCGGAGGGTAGGTAATGATCCGGGAGGGCAAGCCGGTTACCGTATGAGTTAAGCCAGTTTTTGCCATTCGGCTTGACCTTGTCGCCCTCGCCGCCTACCGTCACTGAGCGTAACCGTTACTGTAAGCGACGACTGGCCGGGAACCGAGGAACAATGCCATCTGAGTACGCCAAGACGCTCGGCGCGCGGCTGCGCGCCATCCGCACCCAGCAGGGACTCTCGCTGCACGGAGTGGAGGAGAAGTCCCGCGGCCGCTGGAAGGCCGTCGTCGTCGGCTCCTACGAGCGCGGAGACCGGTCGGTAACCGTCCAGAAGCTCGCCGAGCTGGCCGAGTTCTACGGGGTGCCGGTGTCCGAGCTGCTGCCCGGCGACGCCGCGCCGACGCCGCTGGTGCCGTCGCCCAAGCTCGTCATCGACCTGGAGCGCATGGGCCAGCTGCCCAAGGACAAGGTCGGCCCGCTCTCCCGCTACATTGCCACCATCCAGAGCCAGCGCGGCGACTACAACGGGCGCGTCCTGTCCGTCCGGCACGAAGACCTCCGCTCGCTCGCGGTCATCTATGACAAGTCTCCCGCAGACCTCACCGAGGAACTCATCAGCTGGGGCGTGCTCGACGCTGATGCGCGGGGCGCCATGGAGGGATTCTGAGCCGCTAGCCTGCCGGCCTGAGCGGGAGCGGGGACTGCACCTCGACACCGAGCGCGGTCTCCGCGAGCGACAGGAAAGTCTCCGCATCCCGCAGCAGGTCGTCCGCCTCGCGCGCCGATGCCGCGCGAGGCAGCCCGGCTTCCGCCGCCGCGCGCTTGCCGGCCCCGGCCGCGAAGTAGGCGGCCCACTCGGTGAGGGCGGGCTCGACCTGGGGCAGCAGCTCCCACACGCTGTACGGCTTCCTGCGCCTCGTCTTCGGCTCGCCCCGGGCGGCCACTACCGCCGCCGCGGCCCGCAGGGCCGCCAGATGGGCCGTGACATACCGCGCGCCGGGCGCCGTCTCGTCGGCGGCCTGGTCCAGCCCGCGGCGTGCGGACTGCAGCATGCTGAGCACCGTCGGCGCCACGCCCGGAACTCCAGGCCGACGCAGGCTGGCGTCGCTCAGGCTGGCGTCGCTCCGGCTGGCGTCGCTCCGGCTGGCCCGTGCCCCCGCTGTGTTCACCATCGCTTCTCATCTCCTCCTGTGACCCGGCCAGGTGAGACGCTTCCCTCACCTCACCCGGCCGGCGCTGGTACATCTATTCGAACCTAAATTCGGTCGGATGTCCAGTCGGTTTTCGATGTCTGTTCGAAGGTATCGCCCGGGTCTGACATTTTGGGGCTCCGGGCCTAAGCCGGCATACGCGGTAGATGCGGATATTCAGGCGCAGCGCGCCTGTTGTGCGCAGGACAGATCCGGACCTGTATTTTTGTCGCGTGCCATCGCCACCCGCCACCGGTGACGGGAGCGCAGCACCGGGGAGCGGCCGGGGACTGCGCGGGGCAGGGGTCGGCCGGGGACCGCGCGGGGCAGGGGTCGGCCGGGGACCGCGCGGGGCAGGGGGCGGCCAGGGACCGCGCGGGGCAGGGGGCGGCCAGGGATCACGCGGGGCAGGGGGCGGCCAGGGATCACGCGAGGATGCGCCCGGCCCGGCGCGTACGGGCCAGTGGGGTAGGCCGGGGTGGCCGGCCGCGGGGCTGACCGCGCCCGCGCCGCAGCGTGAGGCTCAGCGGCGGAAAGCCAGAGAACGGCTGGTCAAGGAACCGAAAGCGCGACACAGGAAGGCCGAGCGGCGCGGAGCTTCAAGCCAGCGGCGGATCTCGCGCCGCGCGCTGATCCAGGTCGGGCTGATCGGCAGCGCCGGGGTAGCCGCGGTGCCGTTGATTTCCCTGGTGGGCCGCAAGTCGCGGACGAGCAAACCGGGGCCGGGCAACCTGACGCTGTCGCTGAACTCGAACTGGCTGTTCGGCGGCCAGTACGCACCGGGCATGGAGAGCACGTCCTACGACGACAGCGGCTTCACGTCCGTCACGCTCCCGCATAACGTCACCCCGCTTTCCTGGCGCAACTGGGATGCCGGCGCGTGGCAGCAGATCTGGATCTACCGGCGTCATTTCAGCGGCGGGCGGCTGCTGGGCTCGCACCGCCCGCGGCGCAGGATCTTCGTCGACTTCGAGGGGGTCATGGTCAACGCCACGGTGGCCATCAACGGCCACGCGGTCGCCACGCACCAGGGCGGCTACCTGCCCTTCTCGGCCGAGCTCACCGGCCACGTCAACTCCGGCCAGAACCTGCTCGCGGTGGTGGTGGACTCGCGCGGGCTGCCGGTCCCGCCGTTCAGCCCCGGGCACCTCGCGGCCAGCGTCGACTACTTCCAGCCGGGCGGGATCTACCGGGATGCGCGGCTGCGGGTGGTCCCGCAGGCGTTCCTCTCCGACCTGTTCGCGCAGCCGGCCGACGTGCTCAGCGCGCCGCGAGTGGACGTCCAGTGCACCATCGACTCGGCGCTGAAGACCCGCACCTCAGGCACCCTGCTGGTCAAGTTGCTCGACGGGCCGCGGCAGATCGCCACCAAGCACGCCACGGTCAGCCTCGGCTCGCCCGGCCTGACCACCACCAAGCTCAGCCTGACCGGGCTCGGGCCGGTCAGCCTGTGGTCCCCGGACAGCCCGAAGCTGTACACCGTGCAGGCCACGCTCACCGTGCCCGGCGTGGGCAGCCACGTGCTGAGCCGGCAGATCGGGTTCCGGGAGGCATCCTTCCGGCCGGGCGGCTTCTACCTGAACGGCGAGCGGTTCCAGCTATTCGGCCTGAACCGGCATCAGCTCTACCCGTACGCGGGCATGGCCATGCCGGCCCGGGTCCAGCGCCGGGACGCGGAGATCCTCAAGAACGACTTCAACTGCAACATGGTCCGCTGCTCGCACTATCCCCAGTCCCCGGCCTTCCTCGACGCGTGCGACGAGCTCGGCCTGCTGGTCTGGGAGGAAGCACCGGGCTGGCACAACCTGAGCACCAGCCCGGGCTGGCAGGACCTGGTGCTGCAGAACGTACGCGACATGGTGGTCAGGGACCGGAGCCGGCCTTCGGTCATCATCTGGGGCACCCGGCTCAACGAGACCGGCAACCTGCCCGGCTTGTGGGCCGCGACCAGGCAGGCGGCGGCGGAACTCGACGGCTCGCGGCCCAGCTCGGGCGCGATGTCCTCGCACGAGGCGACCCAGTGGAACGAGGACGTCTTCGCCTTCAACGACTACGACCACGACGCCGAGACCGGAGTCGCCCTGCTCGCGCCGCCGATCCCCGGCCTGCCCTACCTGATCACTGAGGCCGTCGGCGTGCTGGAGGCCGTGCCGAAGCATTTCGCCTGGACCGATCCGCCGGACGTGCTGGCCAGGCAGGCGATGCTGCACGCCCAGGCGCAGAGCCTGGCCCGGTCGAACCCCGGCTACTGCGGGATGCTGGCCTGGGCCGGCTTCGACTACTGCTCGCCCGACGGCACCGCGGGCGCCGTGAAGTGGCCCGGCGTGGCCGACGGCTTCCGGATCCCGAAGCCGGGATCGGCCATCTACCAGTCACAGGTCGACCCGGCCGTCCGCGCGGTCATCGTGCCCGTGTTCTTCTGGGAGCTCGGCGGCGTGCTTCCGGTGCCGGCGCCCGCCGCCATGGTGGCCAGCAACTGCCAGCGGCTCGAGGTGTTCATCGGCGGCCAGCACGTGACCACCGCACTGCCCGCGACCGATTCCGCCCGGTACGGCCACCTGCCCTATCCGCCGTTCCTGGTCGACCTGCCCGCGCACCCGGCCGGCGACGTTCCCGAGCTGCTGATCGCGGGCTACGTGGGCGGCAAGCAGGTGGCCGAGCTGCGCATGTCGTCGGATCCGTCCGGTGACAGCCTGGCCCTGGCGGCCGACGACGCCACGATCTCGGCCGACGGGACGGACGCCACCCGGGTGGTGTTCCGCGCGGTCGACGCCTACGGCAACCTGCGCAGGTACCCGGCCGGGGAGGTCACGCTGACGGTGACCGGTCCCGCGGCGCTGGTCGGCGACAACCCGTTCGAGTTCGGCGACTACGGCGGCCTCGGCGCGGTCTGGATCCGCTCGCTGAACGGCCGGCCCGGGACCATCACCCTTTCCGCCAGCCAGCCCGAACTCGGCCAGGCCCAGGTCCGGGTCCAGTCGCTGCCGGTGAACCCGGCCGATCAGCTGGGCTGACGTCAGCTGGCACCACCGGCGGCGTGCCGCCGACATCCGAGCAGATTTGCGGTGCTGTCACCACGGCCCGTTCGGGAGAATGGTCTTGATCTCCTAAGCTTGCGAAAATGCAGCGCGAGCCTACGGTCTGCGAGCTGAGCCCCGGCGAGTTCGCCGCGCGGCTCGATCAGCTGCTGGCGGTGTACGCGGCGGCGATGCGGCCGCCCGCCGAGACGCTGGCGGGCCGGCGGGCGATCATGGCCGGGCATGCGACCTACCCGGGTTTCCGCGCGCTGACCGTGGGCGGGCCCGGCGGTCCGGTGGCGTTCGGCTACGGCTTCCACGGGGCACCCGGGCAATGGTGGCATGACACGGTGGCCCGGGCCCTGGCCGACGCCGACGGCGCCACCGCGGCCGCGGCGTGGCTGGACGACTGCCTCGAGGTGGCTGAGCTGCACGTGGTGCCCGGCCACCAGGGCCGGGGCCTGGGCGGCACCGTGCTGCAGCGGCTGACCTCGGGCCGGCCGGAACGGACCGCGGTGCTGTCGACCATGGACGCCCTCACCCGGGCGCGGCGGCTGTACCGCGGGGTGGGCTTCACCGATCTGCTGACCGGGTTCGCGTTCTTCCCCGGCGGCGAGCCGCCCTACGCCGTGATGGGCGCCGAGCTGCCGCTGCGGGAGTGGACCCCCGGGCGGCCGCGCTCGGCCAGCCCGAGCCGCTGGTAGATCTCCCTGGTCGCCCGGGACCAGTTGAGCGTGTAGAAGTGCAGGCCGGGCACGCCCTCGGCGAGCAGTCGGCCGCACATCCAGGCCGCGTACTCCACGCCGATCTCCCGTACCGCCGCCCGGTCGTCGGCCACCGCCCGCAGCCGTTCCCACAGCTCGGTGGGCACCCGGCAGCCGCCCAGCTCGATGGCGCGCTCGATCACCCGCAGGCTGGTCACGGGCATAATGCCGGGGATGATCGGCACGTCGCAGCCCTGGGCCGTGACCCGGTCCCTCAGCCACAGGTAGTCCTCCGGGTAGAAGAACATGTTGGTGATGGCGAAATCGGCGCCCGCCCGGCACTTGGCCACGAAGTGGCGCACGTCCGTGTCCGCATCGGGCGACTGCGGGTGCTTCTCCGGGAAGGCGGCCACCCCGACGCAGAAGTCGCCGGACGACCTGATCAGGCCGACCAGTTCGGCGGCGTGGCTGAGGCCTTCTGGGTGCGGGACCCAGGCGGCGTTCGGGTCGCCGGGCGGGTCGCCGCGCAGCGCGAGCACGTTGCGCACCCCGACCGCCGCGTAGGACCCGATGACCTGCCTGAGCTCGGCCACCGAGTGGTTGACCGCGGTGAAGTGGCCGACCGGGGTCAGCGTGGTCTCGGCGGCGATCCGGCCCGTCACCCGCACCGTGCGGTCCCTGGTCGACCCGCCGGCCCCGTACGTGACCGACACGAACGTGGGCCGCAGCGGCTCGAGTTGCCTGACCGCCCGCCAGAGCTGCTGTTCCTCCGCCTCGGTCTTGGGCGGCATGAACTCGAACGAGAACGCCTGGCGTCCGGCCGCGAGCAGGTCACGGATCAGCGGTGAGTGCGGCAGGCGCGGCTGGCCAGGGGCGCGCTTCGACGTCGCGCCCGCGGCTCCCCGCGTGCGCGGCGGACTCGGCGGCATGCGGCCAGCCTAGCCCCTTCTAGAAGGCCATCGCCTGGGCCCGCCGGTTCACTTCGCTGGCGCGGCGTCTCACGATCGCGTCGATCGGCGTGCCGGGCAGCGACTCGTCCGCGGTGAACAGCCAGCGCAGGGCCTCGAGCTCGTCGAATCCGCAGTCGAAGAGCAGGGTGAGGGTTCCGCACAGGCCCTTGACGACCTGGCGGCCGTCCAGGAAGGCGGCCGGTACCGAGAGCGTCCCTTCTGGACGGGTCACGGCGAGGAGTTTCCGGTCGCGGAGCAGCTGCTTCACTCGCCCTACGGGGATGCCGAGATGGTCGGCTACCTCGGGGAGTGACAGCCACTTACCGACGAGAGCGTCGGTCGGGGGGTCAATCTTTGCCACGCCTGAAAATGTCCCACATCCGGGAGTCCTCCAAACACCCGGGTTAAGCCGGCGTTACCGCAATCGTTACCTGGCGCGGGCGGGGCACGTTTTGGCGCGGCCGGCTGAGCTAGGCAGCGGCGTCCTTGACCGGGATGGCCGGGTCGGCCAGCCGGGCCGCGTCCACCGGGTCGGCCGAGGCGATCAGCCGGCGCGCTTGCAGCAGGTCACGCGGCCGGTCCACGGTCAGGATGGCCACTCAGCCGGCCGACCGCCAGCCAGCATGCCGTCCACTTCGCCTCGGCCGGGTCACCTCGCCAGACCAGCCGCTCGGCGTCGCCGTGATAGCCGGTGTACTGCACCATGCGGCCGAACTGCTCGGACCAGAAATACGGCACCGGATCGTAGGCCTCGTCACCGCCCAGCACGTTGGCCGCGACCACCTCGGGCGCGTGCAGCGCCACGTCCCAGTGCTCGAAGCGCAGCCGCCGCCCGAAGCGGCGCGAGGAGAACGCGGCGCAGTCCCCCACGGCATAGACGCCGGGCAGGGAGGCCCGCAGCCCGGCGTCGACGGCCACGCCGTTCTCCAGCCAGACGCCCGAGCCGTCCAGCCAGCCGGTCGCCGGGCGCACCCCGACCGCGGTGACGATCTCGTCCGCGGCCACCCAGCCGCCGCCGGCCAGGGCCAGGCCGCCCGGCTGCACGGACTCGACGGCGGCGCCGGCCCGGAGCTCGACGCCTGCCTCGGCGTACCAGCGGGCGGTCTGCGCTCCCACCGGGGCCCCCACAGCCGCGGCCAGCGGCGCGGGGCCGGCCTCCACCACCGTGACCTGGACACCGTGCCCGGCCGCCGCGGTGGCCAGCTCGGCCCCGATCCACCCGGCGCCCACGATAGCCAGCCGCAGACCCGGCCGGAGCAGCTCACGCAGCGCCAGCGCGTCGTCGTAGCTGCGCAGGAACCGCTGCCGCCCGGGCCCGGGCAGCGCGACAGGGAACGCGCCGGTGGCCAGGACCAGGCGGTCAAAGGGGTACTTGTCGCGGCTGGTGCTGACGGCGGCGGCGTCCATCCCCGTGGCGGCCTCGGCCGGCCGGAAGTCGACGTCGAGCGCACCGAAGTCGGCCTGCAGCGACGGGTCGATGGCATGGTCCTCGATGAGCAGCTTCTTGGACAGCGGCGGCCGGTCATACGGCGGCCACTTCTCCGCCCCGATCAGGGTGATCTGGCCGGTGCAGCCGCGCTCGCGCAGTTCGGTGATGGTACGCAGCCCGGCCAGGCCCGCGCCGACCACCACGACCCTCCCGCCATCTGCCACATCCAGACAGGCTACGCGCCGGCGCGGCGGGCACATGCGATGAGGCCGCTACGCACCTGGTGATTAACCACGCCGCATGAGCCAAACGACCGTAAAATCAGTCCCGATGGACGATACCCTGGCCGATCCGCTCGTCGGGCGCATGCTGGACGGCCGTTACGCGGTGACGGCCCGCATCGCACACGGCGGGATGGCCACCGTCTATCTGGCCATGGACACCAGGCTGGACCGCGAGGTCGCGCTCAAGGTCATGCACGCCGAGCTGGCCCGGGATGACGACTTCGTCCGCAGGTTCATCGGCGAGGCCAAATCCGTCGCCCGGCTGTCGCACCAAAACGTGGTGGCGGTGTTCGACCAGGGCGCGGACGGGCGGTTCCTGTACCTGGCCATGGAGTACGTGCCCGGGCGGACGCTCAAGGAGATGCTGCGCGAGCGCGGCCGGTTCTCTCCCGCCGCGGCGCTGGAGATCATGACCGGCGTGCTCGACGGGCTGGCCGCGGCGCATGCGTCCGGCATCGTGCACCGTGATGTCAAGCCGGAGAACGTCCTCCTGACCGCCGACGGCCGGGTCAAGGTGGCCGACTTCGGCCTGGCCCGGGCCCAGGCCGCGGCCGCCCACACCAGGGCCGGCCTGCTCATCGGCACCGTGGCCTACCTGCCGCCCGAGCAGGTGACGGGCGAGGCCATCGGCCCGCGGTCGGACGTGTACTCGGCGGGCGTGCTGCTGTTCGAGCTGCTCACCGGCCGCCAGCCGTTTTCCGGCGACAACCCGCTGGCCATCGCCTACCAGCACGTCAATCAGGACGTGCCCGTCCCTTCGTCGGTGGTGCCCGGGATACCGGCGCCGGTCGACCAGCTGGTCCTCGCGGCTACCAGCCGGGATCCGGCGCTGCGCCCGGCCGATGCGGGCGAGTTCGTCCGCGCCGTCCGCCGGGTCCGGGAGGATCTCGGCGAGCGGAGCGGCCTAACCGGAGTGACGCTGACCGGCGTGATGGGGGCCGGGGTTCAGGGGCTGGCCGAGGCGCCGTGGCTGAACCTGGACACACCGGCCGCCACCAACGGGTGGTGGGCGGCGGGCACCGGGGCCACGCCGACGGGCGTTTGGGGTGCTCCGGATGCCTGGGCTGGGGGGTCGTCCGGATCTGGCCGCGATGTGACGATGCCGCCGGTGAGCGGCTCGGGCCAGTTCGGCGTGAGCAATATGGGCTCGCACACGCTGGTCGTCCATCGCGAGCAGGCCGCCCCGTACCGGGGTGCCCGCGAGCCGTTCCTGCAGCGCTGGCTGTTCAGCCCGCGGCTCGCCATCATCGTGCTGGTCGTGATCCTCGGCGCCGGGCTGGGGCTCGGCGGCTGGTGGTTCACCAGCGGCCGGTACACGCAGGTCCCCTCGGTAACCGGCGATTCGGTGGCAGCGGCGACCACGGCGCTGACCACCCATGGCTTCAAGGTCACCCAGGGCGCGCGGGTGCACAGCAATGCCGTGCCGGCGGGCAGCGTGATGGGCACGAGCCCGTCGGGCCGGGTGGCGAAGGGCTCGAGGATCGCGATCCTCATCTCGGCCGGGCCGTTCACCTCGGTGGTGCCGAAGGTGCAGGGCGGCACGCTCAGCGCCGCCGAGGCCGCGCTGCAGCGGGTGCACCTGAGTTACAGCGTGCAGAAGTCCGGCTCGGACGCCCCGGTCGGGACCGTGCTGGGCACCAACCCGGGCGCGGGCACGACCTGGCCGCAGACCAAGCCGGTGGCCATCCTGGTCTCCGGGGGCCTGTCGGTGCCGAACTTCGTCGGGACGACCCTGCAAGTCGTCCAGCAGTGGGCGGGCCAGCACGGCGCCAACCTGCAACAGCAGCAGGATCAACAGAGCCAGCAGCAGCCGGGCACGATCACCGGTCAGCAGCCGGCGCCAGGATCGCCGTACACACAGGGCGAGACCATTACGGTGCAGGTGGTCCCGCAGCCCACCACGGTCGCCGTCCCCGACCCGGACGGCCTGACCCAGCAGCAGGCGACGGCGCTGCTGCAGTCCGCCGGCTTCCAGGTCGCCGTGGCCCGCACCGGCCCGGGGAACCGGGTGTGGTACTACACCCCCTCCGGGCAGGAGCCGACCGGCACCACCATCGACCTCTTCGTCGGCTTCTGATGCCGGCTTCTGGCGCCGGCTTCTGGCGCCGGCTTCTGGCGCCGGCTTCTGGCGCCGGCTTCTGGCGCCGGCTTCTGGCGCCGGCCAAGGTACTAGCCGGGCCTGGATGCGCTACGCTGTGCGTCATGCGTCAGCAGTTTTGGTTTGAGTTTGGCTATCGGCCCGGGTCCCGGACGGTCGCCTGCCAGACCATGCGCTGACAGAAGCGACTTAGCGAGAGCCCCGGGCCGAGCGGCCCGGGGCTTTCTTTATGCGCTTATCTACTGGGATACAGATCCGGAGGCGGACCAGATGGTCGTGGTGATGGCGGCGGAGGCCGGGGAAACGGAAATCAACGGGATCGTCGAGCTGGTGCGGGGGGCAGGCGGCGACGCGTTCGTCAGCCGGGGCGTCTCCCGGACGATCGTCGGCCTGGTCGGCGACATCGACCAGCTGGACACGCTCAACCTGCGCGGCATGCCCGGGGTCAGCGACGTGGTGCGCATCACCGCGCCGTACAAGCTGGTCAGCCGGGAGCATCACCGGGAGCGTTCGGTGATCCGGGTCGGGGGCGTGCCGATCGGCCCGGACACGCTGACCGTCATCGCCGGGCCGTGCGCGGTCGAGACGGCGGAGCAGACCCTGGCCTCGGCGCTGATGGCCAGGGCCGCCGGGGCCTCGCTGCTGCGCGGCGGCGCGTACAAGCCGCGCAGCTCGCCGTACGCGTTCCAGGGGCTGGGCGAGACCGGGCTGAAGATCCTGGCCGACGTGCGGGCGCAGACCGGCCTGCCGATCGTGACCGAGGTGGTCGACCCGGCCGACGTGGAACTGGTGGCCAGCTACGCGGACATGCTGCAGGTCGGCACGCGCAACATGCAGAACTTCCCGCTGCTGCAGGCGGTCGGCGGGATAGGCAAGCCGGTCATGCTCAAGCGCGGCATGAACGCCACCATCGAGGAATGGCTGATGGCCGCCGAGTACATCGCCCAGCGCGGCAACCTCGACATCGTGCTGTGCGAGCGGGGCATCCGGACCTTCGAGAAGGCCACCAGGAACACGCTGGACATCAGCGCGGTCCCGGTCGCGCAGCGGCTGTCGCACCTGCCGGTGATCGTGGACCCGTCGCACTCCGGCGGCCGCCGCGACCTGGTGGTGCCGCTGTCCAGGGCCGCGATCGCGGTCGGCGCCGACGGCATCATCGTGGACGTCCACCCGCAGCCGGAGACCGCCCTGTGCGACGGGCCGCAGGCGCTGGTGGAATCCGACCTGCGCGAGCTGGCCAGCGTGGCCGCCCACCTGTCCCCGCTGGTCGGCCGGACCTTGACTCCCGCTCCCGCCCTCACTTCACTGAACGCGTAATATCTTGACACTGGCGGCGGGGCCGGGGCGCACCGGTGCTCGATGAGGCCCACGCCGCAGGGAGTGGGCCGACCGCCATGGGGTTCGGCTGCCCGGGGACCGGGGCCGACTGGCCGTCCGCGGGAACCACGGCCCGTTCCGTATACGGGAACCACGGCCCGTTCCGTATAAGGGCTTTACTGGCGGTACTCCTGCGCGCTGAGGGCCAGTTCCTCGGCCAGGTCGTCGGCGTCCAGCCGGCCTTCGATGCGGCGCAGGTCATCGATGCGAGCCTTGGTCTCCACCCGGCGCGGGGTGAGCAGCGTGCAGCAGTCCTGATCGGGCAGTTCGGAGATGGCCAGGGTGCGGATGCGCCGGGCCTCGGCCATGATCTCGCTCTTGTCCCAGCCGATCAGCGGGCGCAGGATCGGCAGCTTCACCGCGTCGTCGAGGGCGGTGAGGTTGGCCAGCGTCTGGCTGCTCACCTGGCCGAGCGAGTCGCCGGTGATCAGCGCGGTACCGCCCAGCCGCCTGGCCAGGGCCTCGCCGGTCTTGAGCATCAGCCGCCGCTGGGCCACGATCTGCAGCCGGTCCGCGCCGGAGGAGGCCAGCGCCTGCTGGGCCTTGCCGAACGGCACCACGAACAGCCGCGACCCGCCCTGGAACCGGTCAAGCCCGCGGACCAGCGCGTAGGCCTTGTAGATCGACTCGGGGCCAGTCAGCGGCATGCCGGAGAAGTGCAGGAAGAAGCAGCGCAGGCCGCGGCGCATCATCCGGTAGGCCGCCACCGGCGAGTCGATGCCGCCGGACATGAGGGCGATACCTCGGCCGCTCATCCCCACCGGCAGCCCGCCCTGCCCGGGCAGGCCCTCGGTGAAGACGAATACCTCGTCCTGATCGACTTCGATGAACACCTTCATGTCCGGGCGGGACAGGTTGACCGCCAGCCCGTGTGCCTCCTGGATCTCCCGCCCGACCAGCACGGCCAGCTCCGCCGAGGTCAGCGGGAAGCGCTTGTCCCGGCGCCGGGCCCGGACGGCGAACGTCCCCGGTTTGCCCGCGGCCAGCGCCACCGCGGCGGCGGCGACCGCCTCGGGCGTCTTGGCCACCCGCAGCGGCCGGCACACCGTGACGATGCCAGGCACATCCCGGACGCGCTCGGCGATCTGGCCCGCCGCCTGGGCCCAGCCGTCCGCGCCGCGCCGCTCGCCGTCGGCGACGCGCAGCATGATGACCCCCTCGCGCTGCCGCATCTCGACCGGCACGCCCAGGTCGGCCAGGGCCGCGCGGATGTTGCCGTGCAGGATGCGCTCGAAGTGCTGCCTGTTACGTCCCTTGAGCACGATCTCGCCCAGCTTGAGCAGGACGCACGGCTCGTCGCGGCCAGCAGGTTCGGGGATTTCCGCGGGGCGCGCGGCTTGCCGGGGGCTGTCCTGGTGTCCGGTGCGTTCCGAGGTCTCCGGGGGGAGGATCTCTGGCACCCCCCTAGTGTGCCAGCAGACGATCGATATCCCGAACGGATCATGATTCCGCGTTCCTGGGGCCAGCCGGAGGCGGGAAGCGGGTGCTAGCCCCAATGTGCCCGGCGCATCGCGCCGATACGGTGGCGGCGTGAGCATGAAGGAAGAAATCCAGGCTGCGGCGGCCGCGCACCGCGATCTCGGCTCGGGCTACGACACGGCCGTGGCCGAAGGGCTCGTCGAGCGGATCGGCGAGGAAATCGACCGGCGGGTGGACGCACGGATGTTCGGGCACCCCCAGCCGCCGCCGGTGCCGGCACCGCAGCCGCACCGGGGCCCCGCGTCTGGCCGGCTCGGCGTGGCGCCCGTGTTCCTGGCCCTCGGCTCCATGGGGCTGGCCATCGGGGCGACCCTGGCGGTGCTCCAGCCGGGCAACGACGGTGACGGCCGCCCCACCGTCTCCGCGGCCCAGGCTGTGCTCGTGGCGCTGATCTGGCTGGTGATCGCGGCGGTCAACGTTGCCTACGCCCGCCGGACCTGAGGGCATTTGTGGCATCCGCGGCAGGCTGTTAGCGTGCGGGTATGAGCAGCGACCACGAGGCGGAGATCCGCGCCTCGGTGGGCGCGCACCAGGATCTGGGATCCGGCTACAACGAGGCGGTGGCCGAGGGACTGGTCGAGCGGATCGGCGCGGAAATCGACAAGCGGATAGACGCGCGGATCGAGCAGATAGCTTCCCAGAGCCCTCAGGTCGGGCCGCAGCCGATGCCGCCGCCGCTCCCCCCGCCGCCGTTCAGCCCGCCGCCGCTCAGCCCCCCGGCTTTCAGCCCCCCGCCGTTCGGCCCGCCGCACGGGGTGCCGTTCGCTGCTCAGGGCGATCCTGAGCCTTCCGGGCCGCCCCAGCCCCCGGACCCTGTTCCCGGGCCCGGGCCCGGCGGGGTGCCTGGTTATCAGGGTTACCAGGCTCCGGCCTGGTATCCGCCGGCTGGCTATCCGGGGTATCAGGGGTACCCGGGATATCAGGGGTATTACGGGCCGGTGCTGCCGCCCGGGTACCAGGTGCCGACGCCGGGATCACGACCGCCCGCGCCGTCCGTGGGGCAGCACAGCGTGGCGATGACGTTCATCGCGCTGGGATCCATGGCGCTCGGCGTGGCGGGCACGGCGATCGTGTCACACGCCGCCAGCGCCGGCGCGCAGGCCGTGATGGTCCTGCTGATCTGGACTGCCATCGCCGTCATCAATATCGCGTACGCCCGACGCCGTTAACCGTTCCTGCTGAGCTAGCAGGACATAGTCCTGGCTCAGCCGGCGGCCCCGAACGGTCTTGGGTTGCCTGGTCGGGCGGGCGGGTCCGGTTGGCCGTCGCGGTCTTCCGCCACCGGGGTGGCTGCCGCTGGGCCTCGCGGGGCCTGCCGTCCCTGCTCGTTTGCCTGGCCATGGGTGCTCGGGGGGCAGCTCTCCGGCGGCTGATCCTCTGGTCGCCGCCGGTCACGCCGGCCCGTCGCCGCGCCCGGTGGCCGAGCGCACGCCTGCCGATTACCACCGCGGCCGCGTGGTGGCCGCTGGCGGTCGGGGAAGCCTGCTCCCGCAGTGGGGTGAGCCAGTGCTCGCGGCCCCAGCGGGAGGTGTAGGCCGGGTCGACCGCGATCACCGCGAGGCCGGCGTTGGCGGTCATCTGGACCAGGCGGTCCCGGAACTTTCCGGTGGGGATGCCCGCGACCAGCCGCCGGAAGCCCCGTCCGCGCCGGCCGGCCGGGCCGGCCGCGGCTTCGCCGGGGCCGGTCAGCCGGACCCGGCTGGCGTCCGCCGGCCCGCGCGCGCAGCGCCCAGGGCAGGTCGTTGCGCCCGTCGATCAGCGGGAACCGTCGCAGCGCTGTCCGCCGCGGACACCGAGCGGCTGGACGGGCTCGGGCTGCGCACGGTCATCGACTTCAGGACGCCGGGCGAGAGCGTGAGGACATCCGCGCCGAGACCCGAGGACGTAGTCAACGGACAGTCCCGAGACCCACGCCTTGAAATCGTCGAGATCCTTGCCGACGAGGCTTCCTTTTCCTCGGAAAATCGCCGGGAACCGGGCCGCCGCCGTGGAGGCCGCTGATCTTCAAAGGCGGCACTCAGGTTGGCGCGGCCAGCCAGGCCGGCCCCGGCCTGCGCGCCCGCAGGGATCTCCCCGTCAGCGTAACGGCCGCGTTGACACCCGATGGAGCCGGCGATGATGCCCCCATCGCGATCCGCGATCCAGGGAACCCGCAGGTGGGGATGACCGGGGGCTGAGGCATTTGGGACTACGGAGGTAGCACTCGGCCCCACCTGCGGCCAACAGAGGGGGCCGATAGAAGCCCGGCCCGTGACGTCAATCAGAGGACGGTGACTACTATCTAGCGCATGCGTTTGCTGTCCAGAGCACGCTAAATGGGCAATCTGCCGTTAACCCCACGATTACCGCAGTCCCGGAGCGGAGCAATGTTTCAGCGCTTTACCGACAGGGCCCGCCGGGTGGTCGTCCTCGCTCAGGACGAAGCCAGGATGCTCGGCCACAACTACATCGGCACCGAGCACATCCTGCTCGGCCTCATCCGCGAGGGCGACGGCGTGGCCGCTAAGGCGCTCACCGCCATGAGCATCGGCCTGGAGGCCACGCGGCAGCAGGTCGAGAGCATCATCGGCCGCGGCCAGGGGGCCCCGACGGGGCATATCCCGTTCACGCCGCGGGCCAAGAAGGTGCTTGAGCTTTCGCTGCGCGAGGCGCTGCAGCTCGGGCACGATTACATCGGCACCGAGCACATCCTGCTCGGCCTGATCCGCGAGGGCGATGGCGTCGCCGCGCAGGTGCTGGCCGGTTTCGGCGCCGACCTGAACCGGGTCCGCCAGCAGGTGGTCCAGCTGCTGCACGGCGTCCCGGGAGCGGGGTTCGCGCCAGGCGGACCAGACGACCTGCGCGAGCGGCTCACCAGCATCGCCACCCGGCTGGCGGTGATCGAGCGACGGCTCACGGAGATGACGGCCGAGGGCTAGCGGCCCGGCTGGTCCGCACGTGCCGCCGTCCTCAGTGCGCGGGCTCGGCCGGGAGGACTCCGCACAGCAGGCGATTGTCACCGCGCTGCCACAGCGTGCCGATCTCGGCAAAACCTGCCGCCCTGAGCGCCTCGACATGGGTAGCGAGCTGCGTTGAGGAGGTGCCGTGGTGACCGGCGTCCACATGGCGGCGCTGGCGTTCCGCCACGTGGGCCGCGAGCAGCGGGTCGGCGGCGACGGCTTCCCACCAGGCGCGCCAGCTCTCGGGATGCCCTTCGGGGAACCGCCGCAGGTCCTCGCGTTCCCGCAGGGCCCGATCGAGACGGGCCAGGGTCGGCGATTCCTTCGCGTCGAGGGCGAAGTGATCGCCGTCGAGCAGCAGTGCGCCGGGGCGGAGCATGGTCGTGAGCTCCGCGTACATGGCCCGCAGGTCGGGCTCGGGCAGCCAGTGCAGGGCGGTGGTGCTCACCGCGGCGTCCGCGGGCGCTCAGGCCCAGCCGCCCGGACCAGCCGGGTACGCGCAGGTCCAGGTCGATGAAGCGGAGCCCGGGCCTGCCGCCGTAGGCGGCCTGGCCCAGCGTCAGCGACACCGGATCAGCGTCGATGCCGATGACGGCCGCGCGGGGCAGCCGGTCGAGCAGCCTGACGGCCAGCGAGCCGGGACCGCAGCCGATGTCGAGCACCAGCGGGTCCGGGCGCCCGGCGGCCTCCTCAACCGCGTCGATCAGCACGGTAAATCTGTCCTCGCGGTCCGGCAGGGATTCCTCCTGCTGGCGGTCCCAGCGCTCGATCCAGTCTCGTGCGGCGTCGCGGTCAAGTTCCGGCACGCCGTGCCTCCCTGCGGTCGGCGCCAGCAGTTACTGGCTAAACTCCGTTTGGTAGTGACAAGATAAAATGGCAGGATGTAACTGGTCAAGTGAATTTTAACAGTCACACAGATGTGGTGGTCCGGGTGGCCGTGGACCTGGTGAACCTGCTGACGCCCGGCGCGGAACGCGGCCGCCGTTATGATCCGCCCGAGGCAGACGAGCGCACGGCCGCGGTCGGAGCCGTGCTGCAAGCCGACGGCGGGCGCGAGGCGACCTGGGAAGAAGCAGCCGAGCTCTGCTTCGTGGCCGCGGAGCTGCGCGGCGTGTTCGAGGCGGTCAGCGCGGGCGCCGTCGACCACGCCGCCGAGCAGGTCAACGCCGTGCTGGCCCGCACCGGCGCCCGCCCGGAGCTGGAACGACACGACGGGCAGTCGTGGCACCTGCACTTCCATGCCGCCGACAACTCGCTGCCGAACGGCTGGGCGGCAGGCTGCGCCACCGGCCTGGCCGTGGTGCTGGGCGGCGACCGGTACGACCGGCTCGGCGTCTGCACGGCACCGCGGTGCGACCGGGTCTACGTGGACACCTCCCGCAACGGCACCCGGCGGTACTGCTCGACCTCGTGCCAGAACCGGGTCAAGACCGCAGCTTTCCGGGCCCGCTCGTCCTCGGATATGGGTGCACACTAGAGGGGCCAGGGTCCTGCGGCGGGGGTCGGCCTGATCGGAGAAAGCCATGTTCGAGCGGTTCACCAACCAGTCGCGGCGGGTAGTGGTCCTGGCCCAGGAAGAGGCACGCAAGCTCGATCACAACTACATCGGCACCGAGCACATCCTGCTTGGCCTGCTGCACGAGGGCAAGGGCTCGGCCGCGCACGCGCTGATGTCCATGGGCGTGACGCTTGAGGCCGCCCGGAGCCAGGTCGAATTGATCATCGGACCCGGCCAGGCTGAGCCTCCCAAGCACATCCCGTTCACGCCGCGGGCCAAGAAGTCACTCGAGTTGTCGCTGCGCGAGGCGCTGCAGCTCAGCCACCACTACATCGGCACCGGGCACCTGCTGCTCGGGCTGATGCATCAGGACGACAACATGGCCGTCCGGATGCTGGGCAACCTGCACGTGGACCTGAAGGACCTCCGCGCCCGGGTCATCAGCGAAATGGCCGAGCATCCCGACCAGAACGACGAGGCCACGGTCGTGACCCATGAGCCGCCGTCGGCGACTCTGCGCCAGCGCAGTCTGGTCCGCGGCCTGCTGGACACGATAGACGCCCGGCTGAGTGCGATCGAGGAGCACCTCGGCATCACCCGCCCCGTCCCTGACGAGGTACGCCAGCTGGACGAGAAGATCGCCAGCGTTCGCCGGGACAAGGAATCGGCCGTCGATGTGCAGGACTTCGCTCAGGCGGCCATGCTGCGGGACGCGGAAAAGCAGCTGCTCGCGGAGCGGCAGCGGGTCATCACGGAGATGGAGACCGGCGCGGCCCAGGCCGCGGAGCCGACCGCGGCCGCAGCCGACGAAGCGACCGCCGGAGCAGCGGACGAAGCGACCGCCGGAGCAGCGAACGAAGCGACCGCCGGAGCAGCCGAGACTGACCAGATCGCCGAGGCTGGCGGGACAGCCGGGGACGACGGGGATCCGTCCGCCGCCGCCGGATAGCCACCCGCCGGGACCGTCATTCCGGCCGCTCCGCGGGCTCGCTCCCGGACCCCGCCCGGCCCCCGTGCGGGCCCCGAAAATGTCGTACCCCCCTCGTAGTGTGAGCGGCATGAACCCATCACGGAGACGCCGCGCTAACCCCCCGGTGCAGCGGTGCCGGTGCGCGGAATGTGACGCGCTGGCCGAGGGGATCAGCCTGGACCCGGAAGCCTGCATGCAGGCTGTCGCCGATGACATCGCGGCCGTCGGCTGGTCGGTATCCGCCGTGCTCGGCGATGAGATCGCGCCGCCCTGGGCGTACACCATCGGCCTGTGGCTCAGCCACCAGGGCCCCGAGCTGACGATGTTCGGCCTGCCCGTCGAGCACCTGACGACCATCCTGAACGCGGTCGGGGATCGCCTCGCGGCGGGTTCGGTGATCGAGGCCGGAGACGAGATCGGCGAGATCTGCCCGTGCGCCCTGGCCATCCGCCCGGTGCACGCGAGCTGGCGGAGGACCAGCCTGTTCGCCGTCTCGGACCGGTACTACGGGTACGTCAGGCCGGCCTGCCTGCAGGTGGTCTGGCCCGACCGGAGAGGCCGTTATCCCGGGGATCCGGGGTTCCAGGCCCGCTACGAGGGACGGCAGCCGATGCTGTGGCTGCCCAGGGAGGATCACCCGCCGGGCGTGTGGACCCAGATCGACCAGCTGCCCTGAGCTGCTCCGTCCCGGTACCGCGCCAGCTGGGAAAACAAATTGCCAGCGAATCACGGCGCTGGCTACCGTCAAATGGCGGCAAATGCCGGCCGGACCAGCCCGCCGCTGAGTTAAGAAGGGCCAGACCAGCAGGCCGCTGAGCTATGAAAGGACCGAGCCGATGTCACGGGGTGGTCTTGTCCTCCGGTTCCCCGTGCTGGCGATCCGGGACTTCCGCCTGCTGCTCGCCGACCGGCTGATCGCGCCGGCCTCGGTCGGGTTCTCCATGGTCGGCGTCTCGTTCGCGGTGCTGCGGGCCACCAACTCCCCCGCCGACCTGTCCTACGTGCTGGCCGCCCAGATCGCGCCATCGCTGGTGTTCGCGCTGCTCGGCGGCGTCGCCGCCGACCGGTTCCCGCCGCAGCGCGTGATCGTGGCGGCCAACCTGATGATGGCGCTGGGCGAGGGGACCTTCGGTGTGCTGGTGCTGACCGGCCGCCCGCCGCTGTGGGCCATGATCGGCCTGGAGATAGTGACCGGGATCGGGGTGGCCATCTTCTACCCCGCATCCCAGGCGCTGCTCCCCCGCATCGTCCCGCGCGGCATGCTGCAGGACGCGAGCGCGATCAGCCGCCTGGCCATGAACTCCGGTCAGATGTCCGGCGCCGCCGCGGCCGGCCTGCTGGTCGCGGCCGCGGGGCCGGGCTGGGCCCTGGCGCTGTGCGGCATCGGCATGGTGGCCACGGTGCCGCTGCTGCTGTCCATCCGCGGCGGGCAGGACCTGCGGCCCCGCGCGGGAGCCGGCCCGCGGGCCGGGGCGGCGGGCGCCGCGGAGCCTGCGGCGCCGAGCATGCTCACCGAGCTGCGCGAGGGCTGGTCGGAGTTCCGGTCGCACACCTGGCTGTGGGTGATCGTGGCCCAGTTCGCCGTGGTGATGATGGCCTGGTACGGGGCCTTCTCGGTGCTCGGCCCGGTGGTGGCCAGGGAGCATCTGGGCGGCCCGGCCGCCTGGGGCGCGATCACCGCGGCCGATTCGCTCGGCCTGATCGCGGGCGGGATCGTGTCGCTGCGGGTCACGCCGCGCCGGCCCATGCTGTTCGTGGTGCTCACCGGCGGAGCGGTGGCCATCTCCCCGCTCTCGCTGGCGATGGTGCTGCCGCTGCCCGCGATATGCGCTGCGTCGTTCGGCCTCGGCGTGTTCGTCGAGATGATGATGGTGCAGTGGACGGTGGCGATGGCCCGGAACATCCCGCCGGACCGGCTGGCCCGCGTGTCGTCCTACGACGTCCTCGGCTCGGTCATGGCCATGCCCGCCGGCGCGCTCATCGCCGGCCCGCTCGGCGCGGCGATCGGGATCTCGTCGGCCCAGTACGCGGCGGCGGCCGTGATCATCGTGGCGTCGGCGCTGGCCCTCATCCCGCATGACGTGCGGACCATGCGCGGCGGCGATCCGGCGGTTTCCCCGGCGGCCGCGGAGGCCGCCGGGGAACTGCTCGACGTCGTGTCCCGTTAGGCCGGTACGGCGGGAGCCTCCGTGGTCCCCGCCGCACCGGCTGACGGTGGCGCCTCAGACGTTCTTCTGGTAGGAGCGGAACGTCACCACCGACAGGGCCACGCAGATCACCGCGAGGACCAGCAGGCCGCCGCAGCGGACGCCGATCGCGCCCCATGCGGGGTGGGCGGACACCGCGGACCGCCCGATCTGGACCACCCAGTTGAGCGGGTTGCGGGACGCGATGGCCTGCATCCAGCCCGGCATCAGCTGTGTCTGCATGAACGCCGAGGACAGGAACATCAGCGGCAGCATGAAGAACGTGTACACGCCGATGATCGCCTCACGCGACCGCAGCAGCATGCCGGTCATGTTGGACAGGGCCCCGAACACCACGCCGACCAGGATCGACGCCGCGACCATCACGACCACCCCGGCGACCCCGCCGTGATAACGGGCCCCGCCGGCCAGGCCGAGGCCCACGATGATCAGCGACTGCACGGTGGTGCTGACCGCCTGCTCCGCCACGGTGGCGTTCATGATCCCGATCCGGCTGGCCGGTGAGGCGAGGAAGCGGTTCAGCGTGCCCCGATCGATCTCCTCGATCATCGCCATGCCCGCCCACATGTTGTTGGCCATCGCGTTCATCGCGATCAGGCCGGGGACCAGGTAGTCCAGGTAGGTGCCGCCGAAGGCGAAGCCCGGGATGTCGATGACCTTGCGGAACAGCTCGCCGAACAGGAACAGCCAGATGACCGGCTGCACGATGCTGAAGGCGAGCACCCAGGGCTGCCTGACCAGGGCGTGCAGCTTCCGGCCGGTCAGGTACCAGGTGTGCGTCAGGGTCGTGCCGAACGGCACGGAGCTGGGCTGGGCCGCGGTGACGGCCACCGGGGGCACGGACTCGAGTTGCGCGGTAGCCATTACTTGCTCGCCTCCACCAGTTCCTGGTTGTCCTGTGATTCATGGCTTTGCTGTGTCTCTGACTCGCTATAGCGGCGCCCGGTGTGCCGCAGGTACACGTCGTCGAGCGACGGCCGGGCCACGGCCACCGACACGGCCGACACCCCGGCCCGCTGCAGGGCCGCCAGGACCACCGGCACCGCGGCCGCGCCGTCGTCACTGCGCGCCGACACATTGCGCCCGGCGATGACCACGTCCCGCACCTCGGCCAGGCCGCCCAGCACGCCGCGCACCAGGCCCGCGTCGGCGCCGGCGGGCAGTTCCACCTGCACCGCGTCGCCGCGCAACTGGCCCTTGAGCCCGCCCGGCGTGCCCGACGCCACCACCCGGCCGCAGTCCACGATGGCCAGCCGGCTGGCCAGCCGGTCGGCTTCCTCCAGGTAGTGCGTGGTCAGCAGCACGGTCATCCCGCCCACCTCCCCTGCCCCCTTCTCTTTGCCGGCCAGGCGGGCGATCTCCTGCCACATGGCGGCCCGGGACTCCGGGTCCAGCCCGGTCGTGGGCTCGTCGAGGAAAAGCACCTCGGGCCGGTGCACCAGGCCGAGCGCGACGTCCAGCCGGCGCTGCATGCCGCCGGAGTACGTCTTGACCAGCCGCCCCGCGGCCTCGGTGAGCCCGAAGTGATCGAGCAGCTGATCGGCCCGGGCCCGCACTGAGCCGCCGCGCAGCCCGTACAGCCGGCCCTGCAGCAGCAGGTTCTCCCGGCCGGTGGCGGTCGGGTCGGCGCCCGAGCGCTGCGCGACCACGCCGATCACGTGCCGCACCCGGCCCGGCTGGGCCAGCACGTCGAGGCCCGCGACACGTGCCGAGCCCTCATCCGGCCGGGCCAGGGAGGTGAGGATCTTCACCGTGGTGCTCTTGCCTGCTCCGTTCGGGCCGAGCAGGCCGTAGATGATGCCGCGCGGCACGCTGAGGTCCAGGCCGTCCAGCGCCCGGATGCCTTGCTTCCTGCCGTGAGCGGCGTAGGTCTTGACCAGTTGACGCGCCTCGATGGCGCAGTCGGCAGAACTCACTGTTATCTCCTACGGTTACGGATCGCGACGATCCCCGCGAGGAGAAACCCGGCTACTCTTACTAGTGGGACCTCGGGTTCCGCGTTCTCGCGGGATCGGTTTGAGGTTGACGGCCCCGGCTCCTGGTGTTGCCGCACCAGGCCGGGGTCGTTCGGTCAGGTGCCGGCCGTCTTCCCTCCCTCCTGCTCGATGAGCGCCTGGATATAGTCCGGGATCTCCCCGGTCGCGTGGAAGCGCCGCCAGTCCTCGAGGCCGGGGAACGTGCCGCCGGTGAACTCCTTCAGCAGCCCGCGCACCCACTCCTCCTCGGCCCGGTGCTGCGCCAGGTAGTACTCCGACTCGATGAGGAACAGCCGGGGCAGCTGAGCGACCAGCGTGGCCAGCTCGGCCGCCAGGCGGCCGTTGGCCTCCTCCAGCGCGCCCAGCCGCTGCTGCAGCAGGCCGATCAGCTCGTCGGGCGGCAGGGCGGCCGCCTCGCCGAGGGCCGCCTCGAAACTGGTGTGCTCCCGCTGCGGCACGCTGAGCAGCTCGCGCAGCCAGTCGTCTACCTCGGCCCGGCCCGCGTCGGTGATCTGGTAGGTGGTCCGCTCCGGCTGCCTGCCCTCCCGGGCGACCTCGATGGCCTCGATGAAGCCGTACTTCTCCAGGTTCTGGACCACCGTATAGAACGATCCCCAGTTGATCTTGATGGCATTGTCCTTGCCGCGCTCACGCAGCGTCGAGGCCATCTCGTAGGGGTACATCGGCCGTTGCGCCAGCATGTTGAGCAGCGACAGCGCCAGCAGGTTACCGACCTTCCGCCGCTTGGCCATCCCTACCACCTCGTCTCCGAGTCATCGTCTGCGAGGACTCGTTCTTAAGTACTCGTAGCCGAGTATACGCAGACGATCGCTAACCGCGCAATCCCGGGGCTTGAAGATCTTTTTTCCGAACGAGCCGTGGCTCACGCCTACGCCACCCGCTGCTCGGCAGCGGGGCATGAAACCCCACTTTCAGCACATCAGAGGGTGGCGAAACCAGGGTTTCATTCCGCACGGACCGCGCGGGCGCGCGGGCGGGCGGGTCAGCCGAAGAAGACCTCGGCTTCGGCGTAGCGCTGGGGGGGAACCAGCTTGAGCTGGCTGGTGGCCTCGGCGAGCGGGACCCGGACGATGTCCGTACCGCGCAGCGCCACCATCACCCCGAACGCCTCCTCGTGCACGGCCTGGACGGCGTGCACGCCGAACCTGGTGGCGAGTACCCGGTCGAACGCCGTGGGCGTGCCGCCGCGCTGGATGTAGCCGAGCACCGTGCAGCGGGCTTCCTTGCCGGTCCGCTTCTCGATCTCGTCGGCGAGCATCTGCCCCACGCCGCCCAGCCGGACATGGCCGAACGAGTCGAGCTGCTCGGTAGCGGTGGCCATCTCCTCGCTCACCGGGTGGGCGCCCTCGGCGACGACCACGATCGGGGCGAACCTGGTCTGGAATCGGTGCTGCACGTAGGCGCAGACCCGCTCGATGTCGAACGGCCGCTCCGGAATGAGGATCACGTTGGCGCCGCCCGCGAGGCCCGCGTGCAGCGCGATCCAGCCTGCATGCCGGCCCATGACCTCCACGATCAGTGCCCGGTGATGGCTTTCCGCCGTGGTGTGCAGCCGGTCGATCGCCTCCATGGCGATGTTCACGGCCGTGTCGAAGCCGAAAGTGTAGTCGGTGGCGCCGAGGTCGTTGTCGATCGTCTTGGGCACGCCCACCACGGGCACGCCCTGCTCGCCGAGCTTGGTCGCCACGCCCAGGGTGTCCTCGCCTCCGATCGCGATCAGCGCGTCGACGCCCAGGCCGGCCAGGTTGTCCTTGATCCGCTCGATGCCGTTGCGGCCGCCGCTGCCGCTGCCGCTGCTCTTCAGCGGGTTGGTCCGGGATGACCCGAGGATCGTGCCGCCGCGCGGCAGGATGCCGCGTACGGCCTGCACGTCCAGCGGCACCGTGTCGCCCTCAAGCGGCCCGCGCCACCCGTCACGGAACCCGACGAATTCAAGGCCGTACTCCTGCACGCCCTTGCGGACCACGGCGCGGATCACTGCATTCAAGCCGGGGCAGTCGCCGCCGCCGGTAAGGACTCCCACTCGCATGGCATCAACCTTAGTGGGCGAGAGGGCCCGCGCGGATGGATGCGGCATGAGCCGCAGGTAAAACTCAGGGCCGCCGTCCGCACCGGGTGCGCAGTCAGTCCGTATTGTCCCGCTCGCGCTGGTCCGGCTCCTGCTGGCCGGCCTCGCGGTCGCCGGCCTGACCGTGACCGGCTTCGGTCCCGCGGGCGAGGTCGGCCTTGGCCCGGCGGGCGTCGATATCGACATATTCCTGGCCGGAGAGCTTCGCGATGGCCTGCATGATCTCGTCAGTTACGGTGCGCAGCAGGCCGTCGGCCTGCTGGCCGCGGTAGCGGGAGAAATCGAGCGGCTCGCCGAACCGGACGCCCGGACGATACCGCGGGTTCGGCCAGATCGTGGTGGGCGGCTGGAACTGGAACGTGTCGATCATGGCGCACGGCACGACGGGTGCGCCGGACTCGATCGCCAGCCGGGCGACGCCGGTCTTGCCCCGGTACAGCCGGCCGTCCGGGCTCCTGGTGCCCTCGGGGTAGATCCCGAGCACGTGCCCGGCCGCCAGGACCTGCAGCCCGGTCCTGATGGCCTGCTCGCCCGCCGCTCCCCCGGCCCGGTCGACCGGGATCTGACCCACGCCGGCGAAAAAGGCCCTGCTGATCAGCCCCTTCAGGCCGCGGCCGGTGAAGTACTCCGATTTGGCGAGGAAGATCACCTTGCGCGGGATGGGCAGCGGCCCGAAGAAGTGGTCGGAGAACGACAGGTGATTGCTGGCCAGGATCACCGGGCCACGCCTGGGCACATTCCTGACCCCCCACGCGCGGGGCCTGAAGATGATCTTCAGCGTCATCCCGAGCGTGTACTTCGTCACCCAGTAGAACACCCTTCTATCGTCCCATGTCTCCATCGTCCCATGTCTCCATCGTCCCATGTCCGGGGAGCCAGAGCGGCGCGCCGCAGGCGAGCGGGGAATAATTGCCGGCATGCCACCATCGCATCCAGGCGCTCCGCTGCCCGGTACGGAGCCGTTCGAGCACACAGCCGGCCCGGTCGGCGTCCTGCTCTGCCACGGCTTCACCGGCAGTCCCCAGACGCTGCGCCCGTGGGCCGAGTATCTGGCCGCCCACGGCCTGTCGGTCAGCCTGCCGCGGCTGCCCGGGCACGGCACGAGCTGGCCGGATCTAGCGCGTACCGGCTGGCAGGACTGGTACGGCGAGGTCGACGCCGCGTTCGGCAAACTTTCGCGCCGATGCGAGCAGACCTTCGTGTTCGGCATTTCCATGGGCGGGTGCCTAGCGCTGCGGCTGGCCGAAGTCCACGGCAGCGCGGTACGCGGAGTCGTGGTCGTCAACCCGTCGCTGGCCCCGGACACCAAGCTGTTCATGCTGGCTCCAATGCTCAAGCACGTGCTGCGCTCGCTGCCCGGCATCGCGAGTGACATCAAGAAGCCCGGCGTGCAGGAGATCGGCTATGACCGGGTCCCCATCCGCGCGGCGGCCACGCTGCCGGGACTGTGGGGTATCACGACCCGGAATCTCGGCCAGGTGACGCAGCCGGTGCTGGTCTACCGCAGCGCCGTCGACCACGTGGTCGGGCCTGCCAGCATGCGAGCGCTGCTCGCGGGCTTGCCCAAAGACCAGGTCACGGTGCGCGAGCTCGCCGACAGCTACCACGTCGCGACGCTCGACAACGACGCGGAGGCCATCTTCGAGGGCAGCGCGAAATTCATCCAGGACCACGCCGGATAGACATTCTCACTCGAGGTCACGCGCGTGCGGGCCGCCTTCTCGCGGATGAGGCCCGGTATCGGTTTATCCCTCCGGCGGGATCGGGGGGGCGCGATATCGTTGGAGCTAGGACGAATTGAGATAGCGGTGGGACGTGCCGGACTGGGATAACACCGAGAGCAGAGAACGTGACGAGGACGCGGCATGGCGCGACCTGGTGGCCCGGTACGACGCGCCCCTGACCACGCAGCAGCCGGTCCCCTGGCCCGAGCGCGAAGACGTGCCTGGCAAGGCTCCCGGGACACGTGAGGTAAGTGAGGCAGCCGGAGCTGACGAGCCGCACGGGGATGGCGGGTCATCCGGAGACAAAGAGCCGGACGGGGCGGACGGGAACGGGTCGGCCCAGCATCGGCTGACCGGCGAGACTGAGCTGGCCGGGACCCGAGAGGCGGACGGGACGCGCGGAACCGGCGGGGCGTACGTAGCACCTTCGGGATTCGGGGCCGACGGGACAGGCAGCGGGTTCGACACCGGCTTCCCCGAGACGCCTGACCCTGACGTGATACAGACGCCCCGGGTGATCCGGGGACCAGGGGCGCGGCGGGCCATTAGCCGCCGCGCGGCCGAGGACGACGACGAGGAGCACTACATCCCGCCGGCCCCCCCTCCGCTGCCGAAGCTGGATCCGCTGGCCAAGGGCGCCTGGGCGGCGCTGTTCGGCGGGCCGGGCTACCTGGTGGTGGCCACCGCGGCAGGCTGGACGGTATCGGGACTCGCGGCGTTCTGCGCGGTCGCCGCGTTCGTGGCCGGGTTCGCCATACTCGTGCTGCGCATGAACGACTCCGACCCCAAGGGTCCCGGCGGTCCTGACGACGGGGACGACGGCGCGGTCGTCTGAGGATCGCAGGTCCTGCTGGCTTCCCTGGCCAGGTCGGCCGCGCCGACGATGCCTGCGTCCTGGCCGAGTTGCGCCTTCCTGATCTCCGCGAACGGCCGGTGGCCGCGGCCGGTCAGGGCCCGCTCGAAGGCCGCGCGGGCCGGGTCGAGCAGCAGGTCACCCGCCTCGGACACGCCACCGCCGATCACGAAGCAGGCTGGGTCGAGAATCGCGGCCAGGTCGGCCAGGCCCTGCCCCAGCCAGCCGCCCACGGTCTGGAAGCAGCGCAGTGCGGCCGGGTCTCCTTCGGTCGCGGCCCGGGTGATCTGCGGGCCGGAGATGCCCTCGGGCACTCCCCCGCCCAGCTGCAGCAGCCGCATCGCGCCTTCCGGGGTGCGCCTGGCGAACTCCCGGGCCTCGGCGACCAGCGCGTTGCCGCTGCAGTACTGCTCCCAGCAGCCCCGGTTCCCGCAGCCGCACAGTCGCCCGTCGGGGACGACCCGGACGTGCCCGGGCTCGCCCGCGATGCCCCAGCGGCCGCGGTAGAGCTCGCCGCCGATGATGATGGCCGCGCCGATGCCGGTCCCCACCGCGACCAGCATCATGTCGCGGTACCCGCGCGCGGCACCGAACCGCGCCTCGGCCCAGGCCGAGGCGTTCGCGTCGTTCTCGACCGCCACCCGGCGGCCGACACGCTCCTCCACGCGCTGCTTGAGCGGCTCATCGCGCCAGGCCAGGTTGGGCGCGAACAGCATGGTGGCGCGATCGGCGTCGACGAACCCGGCGGCACCGAGCCCAATTGCGGTGACCTGGTGGCTGGCCAGGAGTTCGGCGACCACGTCGGCGATGGCCTGTTCGGTCCGCGCCGGGCTGGCGGCCGGAGTGGATCGTTTCAGCTTGGTGACGATCCGGCCCTGTTCGTCGACGACCCCCGCCGCGACCTTGGTGCCACCGACATCGATGCCGATGGCCAGGGTCATGATGTCGGCCCTGAGGGAGGTCCCCCCTGGCCGCCTTGGGAACGGTTCTGCTCCTGGGTCTTCATGATCTGCTCGAAGGTGGAGAACGCGTCCTGCGCCATGGAGGCCAGGGCTCCGCCCGCGTCGGCCAGACTGGCCATCAGGCCGGGACCGCCGGTCCGGGCCGCGCGGGCCGCCTGGCAGACCGGGCACCACTGGCACTCGGGCGGCTCATCGGGCGGCGGCTCGTTGGTGGCCCGGTCCCACACGTCGCCATAGTCCCGCCGTTCCTGGCCCAGCGTCCGCTTGACCTGGTCGGCAACCTGGTTAGCCATGCTGCGCGCACCCGCGCGCATCAGCCAGCGCTGGAAATCGGCCACGGGATCGCTGGCCCGACGTGACTGGCTGCTGCCGCCTGGCTGGCCATTGGTCCGGGACGAGCCACCGCTTCCTGACTGGCTCCAGTTTCCTGACTGGCCGCCGCCTCTTTCTGGCTGGCTGCTGCTGCTTTTCGGCTGACCGCTGTTTTCCGGCTCGCCGTCACCTCGGGATTCCGACACCTGACGCCTCCTAGCTTTGATGGTACCGCTACCACTGCAGGACAAAGGGGGCGCCAGTGGCACGGAAATGTCCCACGTTCAGGCATTCCGTGACGCCGATCCTGGTCCTGCGGGCCAGCGGCTGGTGCACGTGCCCGAAGATCGAGTACCTCGGCCTGGTGACCCTAATCGCCTCGAGGAGGGCCACGCTGCCCTTCTCCAGCCGCCGGGCCACGGTGTCGTAGAGGAGTTCAGGAACGGCAGGCGGAATGTGGGTGCACAGCACGTCGACCTCACCGACCGCTTCGATCTTGGCCAGGAACTCCTCCTCGCTCATCTCGTTGGGCGTCCGGTAGGCCGACTTCAGGCCGCCGCCGACGAACCCGAACCGCCAGCCGTCCAGGTCTACCGTGCCGCCGTCCAGGACGTGATGCCCGGGCTTGACGTACCGCTCCCACATCCGGGGGATGTCGACGTTCCCGTAGGTCAGGTACGCGGGCTGCGGCATGGCCCCGAACAGCTCGGCGTACTGCCTGGTTATGGCACCTTCGAACAGGCTGGCCGGGCTCTCGGTCTTCTCGGCCAGCAGCCGGACCGACAGGGCCCGCGCCTCGTCGAATCTTTTCGCCGTCCGCAGCTCGACGTAGACCCGGGCCGCCTCGGCGCCGAACAGGTCGGCGAAGATGCCCTGCCCGTGGTCGGCATAGTCGAGGAACAGCAGCAAGTCGCCCAGGCAGATCAGCGCGTCGGCGCCGCGGGCGGCCACGGCCAGTGCATCCGCCCGCCCGTGCACGTCGCTCACTACGTGAACTCGCATGTCACCACGGTAAGGCCCGCCCGCGGCGCGGACATCAGGGCGTGATCATCAAGGCGGCGCTTTAAGCTTGTGCTGCCATGTAGCTGCCCGGATGGAGGTGCCGTGCACGAGTACAGCATTCCGGCCCTGGCCGAGATCCCCGCCAGCGCGAACCTGGCCAAGGTCATCTTCCGCCGGGCCGCTGAGCAGCCGCAGGCGGTCATGCTGCGCCGGCCGGATCCCCCTCGTCCCCCTGGTCCCCCTGGTCCCCCTGGATCGGGCGGCCGGTACGGGACGTGGGAAGCCGTGACCGCCAGCCAGTTCCGGGACGAGGTTGTCGCGGTGGCCAAGGGACTTATCGCCGCCGGGATCGAAGCCGGGGACCGGGTTGCGGTGATGTCGCACACCCGGTATGAGTGGACGCTGATCGACTACGCGATCTGGACAGCGGGCGCGATCACCGTGCCGGTCTACGAGACGTCCTCGGCCGAGCAGGCGGAATGGATACTGAGCGACTCAGGCGCCCGGGCCTGCTTCGTCGAGTCGGCGTCCTTCGAGCAGCTCTTCGACGGGTTCCGCGACCAGGTGCCGGCCCTGGAGCAGATCTGGCGGATCGAGCCGGGCACAGCCCAGGGGGTGGCATCGCTGGCTTCGCTGACCGAGGCCGGCGCGGCCGTGGATGACGAGATCATCAAGGAGCGGGCCGGGACGGCCCAGGCGGGCGACCTGGCCACCGTCATCTACACCTCGGGGACCACCGGACGGCCCAAGGGGTGCGAGCTCAGCCACGAGAACATGCTCTCGGCGGTACGTAACGCCTTCCTGGGCCCGCTCGCGCCGCTGACCGCGACCGAGGACCCGAGCACGCTGCTGTTCCTGCCGCTGGCCCACGTGTTCGCCCGGGTCATCGAGGTGGGCTGCATCGAGGCCGGAGTGGTGCTCGGGCACTGCGGGGACCTGAACGCGCTGCTGCCCGCCCTCGGCACCTTCCGGCCTACGTTCGTCCTCGCGGTACCGAGGGTGTTCGAGAAGGTGTACAACAGCGCCGAGCAAAAGGCCGTCAGCGAGCGGAAGGGCGCCGTCTTCGCCCGGGCGGCCGCGGCCGCGATCGCCTACAGCCAGGCACTGGACGCGCCCGGACACCCGGCGTTCGGGTTGCGGGCTCGGCACGCGCTGTTCGACCGGCTGGTCTACGGCAAGCTGCGGGCCGCGCTCGGCGGCCGGGCCGCCTACGCCATTTCCGGCGGCGCGGCGCTCACCGACCGGCTCTGCCACTTCTTCCGCGGCGTCGGTGTCACGGTGCTGCAGGGGTACGGCCTGACCGAGACGACCGCCGCCAGCACGGTCAACCAGCCGGACCGTAACAAGATCGGCAGCGTCGGCCAGCCGCTGCCCGGAGTCGGGATCAAGATCGCGGAAGACGGGGAGATCCTGATCAGCGGGCGGCCCGTCTTCCCCGGCTACTGGCAGAACGAGGCGGCGACCAAGGAGGTCTTCGCCGAGGATGGCTGGTTCCGCACCGGCGACATCGGCGAGCTCGACGACCAGGGCTTCCTGACCATCACCGGCCGGAAGAAGGAACTTATCGTCACCGCGGGCGGCAAGAACGTGTCCCCGGCGGTGCTGGAGGACCGGCTCCGCAGCCACGGCCTGATCAGCCAGACCATGGTGGTCGGGGACGGCAAGCCGTACATTGCCGCGCTGATCACCCTCGACGCTGAGGTGCTCCCGTCGTGGAAGGAACGGCACGGCAAGCCGGCCGACGCGACTGTCCCGTCGCTGCGTGACGACCCGGACCTGGTCAAGGAGATCCAGGCCGCGGTCGACGAGGCCAACCAAACGGTGTCGCGGGCCGAGTCCATCAGGCGGTTCCGGATCCTTGACGGCGACTTCACCCAGGAAAATGGCCAGCTCAGCGCCAAGATGGGCATCCGCAGGAGCGTGCTGGCCAAGGAGTTCGCGGCCGACATCGACGCGCTGTATTCCTGAGATCGCCGGTCGGCCGGCCCACGGGGTCAGCCGACCGGCCGGCCGTGGGCGCGGCCGGCCGCGCCGCCTCAGCCGTCCAGGACGCCGGCCAGGCGGGCGGCGGCCAGGTCCCAGCGCCACTCGCGTTCGACCCAGGCCAGGCCCTTCTCCCCCATGGCCCGGGCCTGGCCGGGATCGGTGAGCAGCTCGATGATGCGGGCGGCCGTCCCGGCCACGTCGTGCACCACGTAGCCGGTTTCGCCGTCGAGTATCGCGTCGGGGGCGCCCCCCGAGTCGCCGCCGATCACCGGCAGCCCGGTGGCCGACGCCTCCAGGTAGACCAGGCCGAGGCCCTCGACATCCAGCCCGGCCCGCCGGGTCCGGCACGGCATCGCGAAGACATCACCCGCGTCGTAGTAGCCGGGCAGTTCGGACCCGGGCACCGCGCCGGTGAACCGGACCGCGTCGCCGACCCCGAGGCTCCCGGCCAGCTGCCGCAGGTCGCGGGCGTAGGGCCCGTCGCCCACGAGCAGCAGCACCGCGTCGCTCACCGCGGCCCGGACCTGCGGCCAGGCCTGGATGAGGGTGTCCTGGCCCTTGCGCCGGACCATCCGCGAAACGCAGACCACCACCGGCCGGCCGGCCAGCCCGAGCCGGTCCCTGACCGCTTCGCCGCCCGAGCCCGGGCGGAAGACCGTCATGTCGACTCCGGGCGACAGCCGGACCATGCGCTTGGCCGCCGCCGGGGACAGCACCCGGGCCAGCCTGACCCTGAAGTACTCGCCCAGGTAAGTCACTACGTCGACCTCGTCGCCGATACGGCGGAGCAGAGGCCGGGCCCCCGGCAGCGCCGCCCAGCCCGCCTCGTGGCCGTGCGTCACCGCGACGGCCCGCCGCACGCCGGCCCGGCGCAGCGCCGGGGTGATGAGGCCCAGCGGCGCCGCCGCACCGAACAGGACCGCCTCGCAGTCATGCTCGCGGGCGATGGCCGCGGCCCGGCGCGAGACGGCCGGCACCGGCAGCATGAGCGAGGTCGGATGGCGGATCACCGGGAAAGGCTGCTGCGCGTCGAACTCAGCCGCGCCCGTCCAGGCGGGAGCGTACACGGTCACCGAGCCCGGCGGCAGCCGGGTGGCCATCGCGTGCACGAACGACTGGATGCCGCCCTGACGGGGCGGGAAGTCGTTGGTGACGATCAGGGTGCGGCGCACTGCACGAGTGTATCGGGCCGGGAACGAAGGGTGGCCTGTCAGGCGGCTGAAGCCAGGCGCTCGGCCAGGCGGGCGGCCCCGGCGGGCCAGGATCACGGCGGTGGCGGCCAGGACGGCCAGGCCGCACAGCACGTACTGGTCACTGGCCAGCATCCGGGCCGGGTTGACCGGGCGGCCGGGCCAGGTCAGCGGGATCAGCCCGGAAAAGACGACGGCCACCACCGCGGTGACTGCCCCGCCCGCGACCGAGCGGTGCCGCCAGGCGGTGGTGGCCGTCCAGGTCAGCAGTGGTGCAGCCCATACCCAGTGATGCGCCCATGAAAACGGAGACACAAGCAGCCCGGTGATCGCGCAGCAGCACACCCCGCCCAGCCGCCAGCCTCGCTGGTGGGCCCAGGCCGCCACGGCCAGCCCGGCGAGCCCGCACACCACCGCGGCGGCCAGCCACCAGTCATGCGCCCCGGTCAGGCGTCCCCCGGCCAGCCGGGCCACCGCCCCGGCCAGCGACTGGTTCGACGGGTTGGCCGCGTTCCCCACCCGGCTCTGCGCCGCGAACACCCCATCTAGCCAGAACACCCGCGACGCGGCGGGCAGCAGCAACCACCCGGCCGCGATCGTGGCGGCGAACGCCACGGCCGCGGTGACCGCCGCCCGCAGGCGCCGGGTAATCAGCAGGTAGACCACGAAGATCAGCGGGGTCAGCTTGATCCCGGCCGCCACGCCGGTACCGATCCCCTGCCACCAGCCGCCATCCCGCCGCCGGAGCAGATCCGCACCCACTCCCGCGGCCACGACCAGGTTGATCTCGCCCAGGTGCAGCGTGTACGCCACCGGCCACAGCAGCGCTGACAGGGCCACGACCGCGAACACCGTCTCCGGGCCCGGACGCACCCCGGCCGCCGTCAGCGACAGCCAGACCAGGACCGCCAGCGCACCGATGCTCAGCACCGTGATGCCGGCCGCCAGCCACCCCTCCGTTCCCGTGGTCCCGAGCCGGAACAGCGCGGCGGCGAACGGCGGGTAGGTGAAGCTGAACTGCGCGTGCGCAGAGTACAGTGCCGGGTCGGCGTGCCGCGCCCCCCACCAGTACACCCGCACGTCCCGCAGCGGCCAGTGAGCACCCGGTGCCGACAACCCGGGCGCGACGTACAGCACCAGCGCCGCCGCCCCCACTAGCAGCACTGCCATCCGCCTGCCGGGGCCGGCCCGCGCGGCCTGCTGCGGCATCCAGCGCGCCAGCGAGCTCAGGGTCATGCTCGCCGAGGCTCGTGACAGGTCTGCCGCTGGTTCACGTAGTCAAGAGTGCCGCAGGAAGGACCGCAGCGCATCGGCCGGCGGGCGGTTCTTGCCACGCGGCCGTCAGCCCGCGGGGGTAAAGCCGCGAGATACCCGCGTCAGGGGCGCACCACGCCGTCGAGGTTATCGGCGTACCAAGGCGTGCTCTCGGGGATTTTCTCCACGTCCATCCCAGTCTGTGGCGCATCGATGATGTAACCGCCGCCGACATAGATGGCCACATGCCCCTCGCCGTCATATATCAGCAGGTCACCGGGCTCGATCGCGGACAGGGCGACGTGCGGCAGGCCCGCCCACTGCTCGTAGCTGTCACGCGGTATGTCCACGCCCGCGGCCGCCCAGGCGGCCTGGGCCAGGCCGGAGCAGTCGAAGCCCATGTGGCACGGGCCGGTGCCGCCGTATACGTAGGGGCAGCCGAGCTGCGCGTAGGCGAACGCGACCGCCTTGTCGGCCTGGGAGCTGGTCGGCCCGGTGTACGTGACCGGCGCGCTGCTGCCGTTCCCGCCGATCGAGTTGGTCGTCACCGTCTGCTGCTCGGGCACGGTCAGGCTGTCCAGCGTGGCCTGCTCGGTGGCGATGAGCTTGCCGAGGGAGTTCTTGTGGTCGGCCAGCGATGTCCTGAGCGCGGCGATCCCGTCCTCGGTGCGCTGCTGCTCCTGCTCCACCGCGGCCAGCTGGCTGGCGTCCTCCAGCAGCTGCTGGGTCTGGGCGTTCCTGTTGCCTGACAGCGCCTCAAGCAGCGCGCCCTGCTGGAGGACGACCGAAGGATCACCCGAGGTGAGCACGCCCGCCATCGAGGTCGCGCCGGTGTCCTCGAAGGTGGCCGCGGCGATCTGGGCCACGGTGGTCTCGGCCGCCTGGAACTGGGCGTCGGCGTGCTTCACGTCCGCGCGAACCTGGGCCAGCCTGGTCTGGGCCGCGGTCAGCTGCTGGCTCGCCTGGTCCAGCTGCTCGGTGACCTTGTTGAACTGCGAGGTGAGCTGGTTGACCCGGGCCTGAACCTGAGCCACGGTGGGCGGCGGGCTGGCCCCAGCACCGGAAGCGAAGACCGCAAGCCCAGCGATCGACGCCATCCCGGCGACAATCGCGACACCGCGGCGAAACCGGGACTCGCTGCCCGCTAGCCGCGTACCCACGTGCCTACCACGCTCCTCGTCATCTGCGCACTGTCATCTGCGCGCTGTCATCTATGCACTGCAGCGCATTCGTCCAGGTCCTGAACCCTGGCCGACGACCAGGCAACTTTTGTGGCAAGCGTAGTGAAGGCAATTGGGTGATTCAACCGATTCACCTAATCCCAACTCCTCTATTACGATGCCCAGATTCACCGGCGGAAACGGCATTGGTACGCTAACATGGCGCCGCTTCTCAGGGCCGCATATGCATTCCGTGAATGGGCGGATACACAATTGCGGGGGCGTTATGGGGCGGCGTGCCGGTTATTGGCTGCGCAATGCCGCATTGCGCCGATCGGGCGATTCGGGTCCGGGAGCGCCGGGCGCGGGAGCGGGCGCGGCGTGCCTGCGGCCGAAATGTCAGTGGCGGGATCTAACGTGGTGTCCGTGACGAGGCCGGCAGTGATCGCCAGGGCGCTGGGCGGACGCGCCGACGTACCCCAGGCCCGGCCGGAGCCGACCGGGCTGCACCTGGTCGGCCGCGAACTGCTCGAGCGGGCGGCCGCATACCCGGCCGGGCGTGAGCAGGCCGGGCGTGAGCTGGCCGGGCGTGAGCTGGCCGGGCGTGAGCTGGCCGGGCGTGAGCTGGCCGGACCGGACCTGGCCGGACCGGACCTGGCCGGGCGTGAGCTGGCCGAGCTCGAGTTCGCGGTGGTCGACCTGGAGACTACGGGCTGGTCGCCGGGGGCGGCGGCGATCACCGAGATCGCGGCGGTCAGGGTGCGCGGCGGGCGGCGGCTGGGCGAGTTCGCCTCGCTGGTCAACACCGGCATCCCGGTACCGCCGGGGATCGAGGACCTGACCGGGATCACCGACTGGATGCTGGCCGCGGCGCCCCGGCTGGCCGCGGTCCTGCCGGGCCTGCTCAAGTTCGCCGACGGCTGCGTCCTGGTCGCGCACAACGCGCCGTTCGACATCGGCTTCCTGCGGGCCGCCTGCGGCCAGTGCGGCCTGGCCTGGCCCGGCTTCACCGTGCTCAACACCGTCATGCTGGCCAGGCGGGTGATGGACCCGGACGAGGTACCCGATTGCAAGCTGGGCACGCTGGCCGGGTTCTTCCGCGCCCGCACGGCGCCGAGCCATCGCGCGCTGGCCGACGCGCGGGCCACCGCGGACGTCCTCGGCTGGCTGATCAGGCGGCTGGCCCATCGCGGCGTGCGTACCCTCAGCCAGCTCAGCGCCTGGCCGGACGTAGTAGCGTAAGGGCCAGCCAGACAAGCAGGCCGCCGCAGGCTGGCCGGTCACGACAACCTGGGAGGCATCCAGTGGTCACCGCGATCGTCCTGGTGCGGGCCGAGATCCAGCGCATTCCCGAGGTGGCCGAGATCATCGCCCAGATCCCGGAGGTCAGCGAGGTGTACTCGGTCACCGGTGAGTTCGACCTGGTGGCCATGGTCCGGGTCCGGACGCACGAGGAACTCGCGGACGTCATCCCGGGCCGGCTGAACAAGGTCCCCGGGGTCACGCACACCGAGACCCATATCGCCTTCCGCACCTACTCCAGGCACGACCTGGAGGCCGCCTTCTCCCTGGGCCTGGCCGACGGCTCCTGACCGTTGCCCGGGGGTTCGGGGGGCGGGCAGCCCTCCGATCCGGGGGGTCACCGGGGGGTTGCCCCCCGGGGGTAAGCACCGCCCTTCGGGTCCAGCTGGTGGCTGACCTCGATCCAGCGGTCAAGCAGGGCGCGGGCGGCGCCGGAATCCACGGCTTCGGCGGCCCGGGCGTAGCCGTCGGCCAGGGCCGGCGTGACCGCTTCCGGGCCGGGCACACCGGCCGACGCGGCCAGCGCGGCCGCCGCGTTCAGCAGCACGATGTCGCGGACCGGGCCTTGCTCGCCGGCCAGCATCGCGCGGGCCACGGCCGCGTTGCGGGCGGCGTCACCGCCGCGCAGGTCGGCGACCGAGGCAAGGGGCAGCCCGAGGGCCTCGGGCGAGAACTCGGTCTGGGCCACCTGGCCGTCGTGCACCACCCACATCGTGGACGGGCCGGTGGTGGTCAGCTCGTCCAGCCCGTCGGAGCCGTGGAAGACCAGGGCCGAACAGCCGCGCCCGGCCAGCACCCCGGCGATGACCCCGCCCATGACCGGATCGAACACCCCGACCGCCTGGGCCGTGGGCCGGGCCGGATTGGCCACCGGGCCCAGGAAGTTGAACACGGTCGGCACGCCGAGTTCACTGCGGGTCGGGCCCGCGTACCGGAGCGCCGGGTGATACAGCGGAGCGAACAGGAATGCGACCCCGATCATGTCGGCCAGTTCGGCGGTGGCTGCGGGCGGCAGGTCGATGACCACACCGAGTTCCGCGAGCACGTCGGCGGCACCGCAGGCCGACGACGCGGCCCGGTTGCCGTGCTTGATCATCCGGGCCCCGGCCGCGGCGGCCACGATCGTGCCCATGGTGGACACGTTGACGGTGCGCGCGCCGTCCCCGCCGGTGCCCACCAGGTCGGTGAGCTGGCCGGTCAGGTGGATCGGCGTGGCGTGCGCGAGCATGGCCCGGGCCAGGCCGGTCATCTCGGCCACCGAGGTGCCCTTGATCCGCAGCGCGACCCCGAAGCCCGCGATCTGGGAGGGAGTCGCCGCGCCCTCCATGATCTCGTTCATGGCCCACTCGCTCTCGTCCGCGGTGAGCGACTCGCCGCGGATCAGCGCGGCGAGCAGCGAGGGCCACGTGGTGCGGGCATCCATGACAGGCCCCCAAGGGTGGGTGTGCGTGAGAAACAGAGATCGGAACGAGGAACCACGGATCGTTCGGCGAATAGAGGAACCACGGATCGTTCGGCGAATAGAGGAACCACGGATCGTTCGGCGAATAAGAGATAAGTACGGCGGGTCCGGGGTCAATCAGACAATAACGACAGCGGGCCTCACGGCCAAGGGGTTCAGCCCGTTACGGCGGCGCGGCCGCGCATCAGGCCGGCCAGTTCATGGGCCAGCGTGACCGGGTCGATGGGGTGGCTGATCACGGCGTCGGCCCGGGACCAGGTGGCGAGCCAGCCGTCGTCGGCGCGGCCCACCACCAGCAGCACCGGCGGGCAGTTGTAGATCTCATCCTTGGCCTGCCGGCACACGCCCATCCCGCCGGCCGGCTGAGCCTCGCCATCAAGCACCATCACGTCGGCGCCACCCGCCTCGAGCAGCCGGAACAGGGCCGGCTCGGTGGCCACCTCGATAATCTCCGCGTCCGGCACGTCCATCGCGGGACGACGACCGATGGCGAGCTTGATCTGAGCCCGGACATCCGCGTCGTGGCTGTACACAACGACCTTCATGACAGGCATGCTAGTGCAGTGTTTGCCCCCGGGGGGCGACCCCCCGGGGACCCCCCGGATCGGGGGGCTGCCCGCCCCCCGAACCCCCCGGCCCCCGGATCGGGGGGGCTACCCAGGCCCCCGGGCCCCGGATCGGGGGGAATCCTTGGGCCCCGGGCCCCGGATCGGGGGGGCGGCTCGCCATCGCCTACAGGTTGTCGTAATAATTGCTTCGTGGCGACAGCAACCGTTCAGACGAGCCCCCGCACGCCGGCCAGCAGACCCAATCTGGTCAGCGTAGGCACCATCGTCTGGCTCTCCTCCGAGCTGATGTTCTTCGCGGCCCTGTTCGCGATGTACTTCACCATCAGGTCGGTGGACAAGGGCGAGGGGCTGCCCTGGCCGGGCGCACATCTGGACATCGCGCTCGGCTCGGTCAACACCACCGTGCTGCTGCTGTCCAGCGTGACCTGCCAGATGGGCGTGTTCGCGGTCGAGCGCGGCCAGATCAGGCGCACCAGGTCGATCGTCCACCCGATGAGCTGGGGCCTGCGCGAGTGGTACGTGCTGTCGTTCCTGATGGGCCTGTACTTCGTCTGCGGGCAGGGCTATGAGTACCTGGACCTGATCCGCAAGCAGGGCCTCACGCTCTCGTCCAGCGCATACGGCTCGGTGTTCTACATACCCACCGGGTTCCACGGACTGCACGTCGTCGGCGGCCTCATCGCGTTCATCTTCCTCCTCGGCCGCACCTACGCCGCCAAGACCTTCACCCACGAACAGCAGGTCAGCGCGATCGTCGTGTCCTACTACTGGCACTTCGTCGATGTCGTGTGGATCGGCCTGTTCACGACCATCTACCTCATCCACTAGTCAGGGGACAGCGAGTGAGCTGGATCATCGCCAGGCGCAGGCGCCCGGTTGCCGGCTACGCCGCACTGCTGCTGGGGCTCGTCGTTGTCGCGCTGGTCTACGGAGTCTTGACCCGAACCGGCAGCAGCGCACAGGCCTCCCCGGCGTCGGCGCAGCAGGATATCGCCCAGGGCAAGGCCCTGTTCGAAGCGACCTGCTCGAGCTGCCACGGCCTGGACGCCCAGGGCACCACGCAGGCGCCGAGCCTGATCGGCGCGGGCGCGGCCGCCGTCTATTTCCAGATGTCCACCGGCCGCATGCCGGCCAAGGAGGTCGGTGCGGAGAACGGCCGCGGCCCGGTTACATTCACCCAGCAGCAGATCTACGAGATCGCCGACTACGTGGCCTCCCTCGGCGGCGGCCCGCCGATTCCCGACGCCCAGCAGGTCTCCACGGTCGGTGCTGACACCGCGCTGGGATCCCAGCTGTTCATGGCCAACTGCGCGCAGTGTCACGGCTTCGCCGGGGACGGCGGGGCCCTTACCTACGGCAAGTACGCGCCGCCGATGACCCAGTCCACCCCGACGCAGATCTACACGGCGATGCTGACCGGGCCCGAGGCGATGCCGGTGTTCTCCGATGGGACGCTCAGCCCGCAGGCCAAGCGCGACATCATCGCCTACATCGTGGACACGCGGGTTGAGCCCAACCCCGGCGGCCTCTCGCTCGGCCGGATCGGGCCCGTCACCGAGGGCCTGGTCATATTCCTGGGCGGGATGGGCTTCCTGGTGCTGATCGCGATGTGGATCACCGCCAAACGCCGTGAGCCCTGGGACGTGGCGCAGGAAAGGAACTCGGCAAAGTCCGGGACGGAGCACTGATGAGCGACATGGAAGAGACCGAAGGGACTCCCGAGCTTCCCGAGGGCTCTGGGGTTCCCGCCGCGCCGTACCGGGTGATCGGTACTCCCCCGCCTTCGCCGCGGCTGCTCGGCCGCGGTGACGGCGGTGCCGAGGCCGCAGGCCAGGCCCACGGGGACGGCGGGGTCGGCGGGGTGGCCGTCGCGGAGCACGAGGTGGAGAAGCTGCCGACCGAGGCGGACTTCCCGCAGCACGCCGAGAACGCCGAGAAGATCGTCGTCGCGTGCTTCCTGCTCGCGTTCATCGCGGGCTGCGGCTTCATCGCCGCTTACGTCGGCTTGGGCGTGCACACGGTCAACAAGGTCCTCCGGTCCAACCTGGCCCTCGGCCTGTCGCTGTCCGTCGCCCTGCTCGCCCTGGGGACCGGCGCGCTCATCTGGGTCCGGCAGCTGATGCCGGACGTGGAGATAACCGAGGAACGGCACGAGATGCGGTCCACCGACGCCGAGCGGGCCGAGTTCCAGGAGTACTTCGAGGAGGGCACGGGCGCCAGTCAGTTCGTCAAGCGGCCCATGGTCCGGCGCTCGCTCATGCTGGCCACGTTGCCGCTGGTCGCCGCTCCGCTGGTGCTGCTGCGCGACCTGGGCCCGCTGCCCGGGACCAGCCTGCGGCACACGGTGTGGAGCCCCGGCCGGCGGCTACTGGTCTACGGCACGAACCAGCCGATCAGCCCGGCCGAGTTCAGCGCGGCCGGGCAAAGTATCACGATCGTGCCCGACGGCTACACCGAGGATCCCGATGCCCTGGCCAAGGCCACCGTCACCTTGATCAAGTTCCGGCCCGGCGAGCTGGACATTCCCACCAGGACAGACGGCGACACGGTGATCGGCACGATGAACTGGACGATCGACAACATCGTGGCCTACTCCAGGATCTGCACGCACGTGGGTTGCCCGGTGGGGCTATACGAGCAGACCACGCACCATCTCCTGTGCCCGTGCCACCAGTCGACGTTCGACGCGTCGACCGGCGCGACGGTGATCTTCGGACCGGCGCCGCGGCCGCTGCCGCAGCTGCCGCTGGCCGTCGACGGCGACGGTTACCTGGTGGCCCAGAGCGACTTCACCCAGCCCGTCGGCCCGAGTTTCTGGGAGCGCGGATGAGCGACACCCTTAACGTCCCGAAGGCGCTGACCGGCACCGGCGGGTGGCTGGACGACCGGTTCCACGGCGCCCGCGGGCTCCGCGTGTTCATGCGGAAGGTCTTTCCCGACCACTGGTCGTTCATGCTGGGCGAGATCGCGCTGTGGTCGTTCGTCATCCTGCTGCTGACCGGCACGTTCCTGTCGCTGTTCTTCGTGCCGTCCATGACCGAAGTCGCCTACCACGGCTCCTACGTCAAGCTCGACGGCCTCAGGATGAGCGAGGCGTACGCCTCGACGCTGAACATCAGCTTCGACGTCCGCGGCGGCCTGCTGATGCGGCAGATCCACCACTGGGCCGCCGACCTGTTCATGGCCGCGCTCATCATCCACATGCTGCGGGTGTTCTTCACCGGCGCCTACCGCAAGCCGCGCGAGGTCAACTGGCTGATCGGGATCGCGCTGTTCACGCTGGGGCTGCTCGAGGGGCTGTTCGGCTACTCACTGCCTGACGACCAGCTGTCCGGCGCGGGCCTGCGGATCTTCGAGGGCGTGCTGCAAGGTATCCCGATCGTGGGCACCTACCTGGCGTTCTTCTTGTTCGGCGGGCCTTACCCGGGTGACATCGTCGTCGCGAGGATGTACATCGTCCACGTGCTGCTGTTCCCGGGCCTGATCCTGGCGCTGATCACCGCCCACCTGTTCATCATGGTGCACCAGAAGCACACCCAGATGCCGGGGCTGGGGAAGACCGAGAAGAACGTCGTCGGCCAGCCGTTCTTCCCGTACTTCATGGCCAAGGGCGGCGCCTGGTTCTTCTTCATCTTCGCGGCGCTGGCGCTGCTGGCCACCTTCGCGCAGATCAACCCGATCTGGCTGTACGGGCCGTACAGCCCGGTGCAGATCTCGTCCGCCTCGCAGCCCGACTTCTACATGGGCATCCTGGAGGGCTCGCTGCGCATGATGCCTGCCTGGGAGATCAACTTCCTCGGGCACACGCTGTCGATGAGCGTGCTCATCCCGTTCGCGGTACCGCTGACCGTGATCCTGGGCGGCGCGGCGTTCTGGCCGTTCTTCGAGCAGTGGGCGACCGGGGACCGGTCCTGGCACAACATCCTCGACCGGCCGCGGAACGCGCCTATCCGTACCGCCGCCGGCATTGCGGCCGTCGTGTTCTACGGGATCCTGTGGGCCGAGGGCGCCAACGACGTCATCGCCGACTTCCTGTCGATCCCGCTGTACACCGTCACCTGGATCGCGCGGGTGCTGATATTCGTGGGACCCGCGGTCGCCTTTATCGTTACCAGGCGTATCTGCCTGGGTCTGCAGCGTCAGGACGCGGAGCTGCTGGAGCACGGGCTCGAGACCGGCATCATCAGGCAGTTGCCCAACGGCGAGTTCATCGAGGTCCACCGGCCGGTCAACGAGGAGGAGCGGGCCGTGCTCGAGGCCAAGAAGGAGCCCGCCCTCATGCCCGCCCCCGGCTCGGAGGACGAGAACGGCGTGCCCGCGCCGGAGTCGCACGGCGCGCTGGGCCGGGCCCGGGCGGTGGCCAACCGGGCCTTCGCCGAGACCGTCGTGGTCGAAACGAACGGCCACGGGAACGGGCACGGCCCGGAAGAGCACGTCGTGGTCGGCGTGGTCGGCCCGGACGGCGGTCACGCCGAGCTGCCCAGCGGCGACGGCGCCGACGAGGAGTCAACCGACTCCTAGAGCCGGTCCGCCATGATCATGGGCCGCTACTGCCTCCAGGGGGGAGGTAACGGCCCGCGTTAGTTGGATCATGGGAAGGACCGGTAACTGCAGGACGTGTGGGGCAGGTGGGAAGGAGGCAGGGGTGCCCGCCGGCTCAAAGTTCGGGGGCGGTCGCTCGTGCTCAGCCGGACGCGGATTGGACCGGAATGCTAAGCAGGGTGCCGCCCTTGACCACGGTGACGTCGAGGCGGGCCAGGTCGCTGGCCTGAATCGAGGTGCCGCCCTCGAGGACCAGGTGAGCGGCATGGCCGGGCACCCCGTACCCGGCCGCGGGCACCAGCCAGCCCCCCAGCGCGTCCGACACCACGCCGGCGACGAGTGCGAGCAGTGCCACACCGGCGATCGCGCGGGTCTCTCGCAGGTACGAGTCGATTGACCCCGACCGTCGAGGGCCGGGGCCGTGACGGGCTGTCAACGGCGACCTCTGGCTCGCGCGTTCCGGGTCCTAAATCCGTACCTCAGCTCAACCACGTTCCCCGCCATCCTCAGCGGTCCTGGTGAGTGCGAAACGCGTTGCGCACCTCGTTGACGAAAATATCGGGTTGTTCCATTGCGGCGAAGTGCCCACCGTGATCGACCTCGTTCCAGTACACGATGTTGGGCCACAGCCGATCCGCCCATGACCTGGGAGCTTTGAAGATCTCCTGGGGGAAGATGCTCGCCGCGATCGGAAAGTCGATCCTGCCGGCGTTGAACGGGCCTGGTCCGGCCGGGGCGCACTCCAGGTACAACCGCATCGACGACGTGATTGTCTCGGTGAACCAGTACAGTGATATGTTGTCGAGCATTCGGTCGTTGCTCAGGGCGTCCTGTGGCTCCCCGCTATTGTCTGTCCATGCTTGGAATTTCTCGAGGATCCACGTGGCCAATCCGATCGGCGAGTCCGTGAGCGCATATCCGAGGGTTTGCGGGCGGGTCGCCTGTTCGCGCCAGTAACCGTTGTTGATGGTCTGGAACTCGTCGACCTGCGCCCATGCCTTCCGCTCTTCCGGTGTCATCCGATCCGGCTTCCGCATCGGTACGACCTGCGGCCAATTGGTGTGCACCGCCCGCAGCCCGGCCGGCTTCAGCAGGGCGAGTACGTGAACGACCGCCGAACCCCAGTCGCCACCCTGGGCTACCCATCGTTCTTCGTACCCGAGCCGGTTCATCAGCTCCACCCAGGCACGGGCGATGCGGGTGTAGTTCCAGCCCCGCTCGCCCGGCCGGTCGGAGAACCCGAATCCTGGCAGCGAAGGAATGATCACGTGAAAGGCATCCTTGGCCGATCCGCCGTATCGGACTGGGTCCACAAGGGGTCCAATGCAATCCAGGAACTCCACAATCGAGCCCGGCCAGCCGTGAGTAAGGATCAGCGGAAGGGCGTTGGCGTGCGGGGACTCGGCGTGGATGAAATGGATACCGACGCCGTCCAACTGCGTCCGGTAGTTGCCGAACGAGTTGATCTCCGCTTCCAGGCGACGCCAGTCGTAGCGGCTCGCCCAGTATGCGGCAAAGTCCCGGGCGTCAGACAACGGCACCCCTTGGCTCCAATCCGGTGCGAGCTCCTTTTCCGGCCATCTGGCATTGCGAATCCGGCTGTGCAGGTCCCTCACCGCCCGTTCCGGCACCTGCACTCGGAATGAGGTGACGTCGCTGGTGGCCGGCGGCAGGGAAAGTGCCGGCGACTTGGCGGCGGGGAGCCCTTGCCGCTGCTCATGGGCGAGCCCGCCCGGCTGGGTCATGCGACGGTGAGCTTCGTGTACAGGGCCGTGACGTCTTGCGAGAGCTGTGATTTGACGGCCCGTGTCGTGTCGTCGGCGAGGACCTCGAAGTCCCCGGCGATGATCGCGTCGGCCGTCCGACGCGCGATGTCACGTGGGTCGGCTTTGGGCGCATCGAGGCCTGCGGTCATATCGGTGTCCATGAACGCGACATGCAGCGCGGTCACGACCGTGCCCTGCTCGCGGAGCGTGAGCCGCAGTGAGTTGGTTGCCGACCATGCGGCGGCCTTAGAGATCTCATAGCCCCTGCACCGCTGGGCAGATCGATGCTGGGCATCGTTTGTCCTTCCTGCGCTGCCCGGAATGCTGTGCCGGCGCAGAACGCGATCATGCACAGCTCATGACCTACGGTGTGATGACGACGCGGCCGAAAGCTTTGCGGCTTTCGGCGTATGCGTGCGCGGCCGCGGCTTCGGCGAGCGGGAAGCTCCGATCGATCTCGACCCGCAGCTCGCCGGTCCCGACGCGCACGATCAGGTCGGCGATCATCTGGTGGACCCGGGGGTACTCGGCCAGCAGCGCCCCACCGAGGTAGACCCCGCGTAGTGCGTTGTTGTTCTGCCACAGATCCATCGCTGCGACGTCGGAGCCGGCGCGGCCGGCCACTCCGACGCTTACGAGGGTCCCTCTGTAGGCAAGAGCCCGGATGCTTTCGACCAGGTTCTCGCCGCCGACGGAATCGAGGATCACGTCCACGCCGCGCCCGTCGGTCAGCTCGCGAACGCGCGAGACGAAGTCCTCGCGCGCGTAGTTGATCCCATGGTCAAGCCCGAGTTCGGTAAGGCGTTCGAGTTTATTCTGGCTGGACGCGGTCGAGATGACGGTTGCGCCGGCGTGTTTCGCGAGCTGGATCGCGGCCATGCCGACGCCTCCTGCGCCGGCGTGAATCAATGCCGTCTGCCCTGCCTTCAGGTTGCCGGCGGTGAACAGGCACTCCTGGGCCGTCCCGAACGCGACCGGAACACATGCCGCAGTCGCTGCGTCCAGCCCATCGGGGATGGGCCAGGTGGATGTCGCTGGAACCGCCCGTTTTGAGGCGTGCGAACCCGTCGGGTGGAGTGTCACGACGCGATCGCCGACGGCGCGATCCCCGGCACCATCGCCGACCTCGATGACCGTGCCCGCGGCGAGGTACCCCACGATGTGCGGGACCGACCGTGGCGTGGAGCCGGCACGGGCGAGAAGGTCGCCGCCCTCGATGCTGATCGCCTCCACGTCGATCAGCAGCCAACCGTCGCGGCATTCGGGATCGCGGGCGTCCTCGTACCGGAGGACGGCCGGATCACCGTTCTCGTAGATCACCGCCGCTTTCATGCGTTCTGCCCTTCGGGTGTCATCGGAAGAGGTGGATGTTGTCGGTGATCCAGTCCGGCACCGAGCGGGGAGGGCGCCCAAGGACCTCGGCCACGGTCATGGTGGTCTCGGATTGCGCGCTGGACGCGAAGATGTGGTCGAGACCGACCAGGACATCGATGAACAGCTGCGGCACGCCGGCACCGCTAAGCACGCGGCGCTGCTCGGCGGGGGTCCGGTGTTCGTAGTTCACTGGCTGACCCAGGCGGGCGGAGAACAGCTCGGCGATCTCGGTCATGGTCCAGGCGCGGTCCCCGGTGAGGTGGTAGGGCCGCTGCTGGTCGGGTCCGGACGCCGTGTAGAGCAGGTGCGCTGCTACCTCGGCGACATCGCGGGTGTCCACTAGGTTGACGCGGCCCCGGCCTGCGGCGCCTCCCCAGCTGCCGGCCTTGATCGCTCCGGCCGAACTGGCGAGGAGACTGCTGAAGGAGCTGGGACGCAGGAGGCTGAACCCGATGCTGAGGCCGGCGAGGTGTCCTTCGACTCGGGCATGCCAATCCAAGGGATGCAGCAGGCTCGGCCACGACAGGGTGCTGACCTTGACTAGGTGTTCGACTCCGGCAGCGACCGCGGCGTCGATCAGCGCAATTTCCTGGTCCGCCTGCTGGGGCGACCCTCCCAGGGAGATGACGAGCTTTCTGGCGCCGTCGACGGCGCGACGAAGAGTGTCGGGGTCAGCGAAATCGATGGCTACGGATGTGGCGCCTCCGATGATGGATGCGGCCTTGCCTGGGTCACGTGTCAGAGCGCGCACAGCGACGCCATGCGCCGCGAGTGACCGGGTCAGTTCGGCCGCTACGCGACCGGTGGCGCCTGCGATGGCGACGATACCGATCGACTGGGGTGTCGTGCTGTCCAAGGAAGCGAGCTCCTGATCGTTGGCGGATCGGCTGGGGTAGAGCCTCCGTCGGGACCGGATTCCTCCACCCCCGCATCTGGCACAGGCAAGGAGCCCGCCCGAACGTGTTCGAACTCCGGCCGCTAGCTGTCTTTGCGCGCGATGGCTGATCTCGAGGAGTGCCAAATGGTGCGGAGATTGCCCCAGTCGGGGTAAATCTCCACCATGCGGGCGACGATCGCGGCTGCGGTGGTCTCCTCGGCCACGATGCGGGAGAAGTCCTGAAGGTACTGCTGTGATTCCGCGATGATCTTCGGGTCGTTGCCGTTCTCGACCTTCTTGTGACCGGCGACGACAACGGTGGGATTGAGAGCGGCAACCTCGTCGAGGTTGGCGATCCACTGTGCCCGTTCGGCATCGCCGGTCTCGGCGGTCATCATATGCACCTCGTTGTACGCCAGATCCCCGGTGACCACGGCGGCAAGCGACGGAACATGCAGGACCGTGGATTCGGCGGTGTCGGCCTGGCCGATCCGGATGACCCGCAGCTCGTTGCCTTCCAGGTCGATGGTGTCGTTCGACAACAGCTGCGGTAGCACCTTGTCCGCTCCCGTGGGGACCTCGCCGGGGAAGATTCCCTCCCAGTACCCGGCCATGCCCGCCCCGGCTTCGAATTCCACGCGGGCCAGCACCTCAGCCGTTGCCAGACCCGTCGCGCCGGGGAAGCGCTGGATCATTCTGGCCAGGCCGAGCCAGTGATCACCATGCCCGTGGGTGATGTAAATGTGCGTCAGCCGCCGCCCCTTGGACTCGACCCAGTCAGCCAGCGCATCCGTCTGGTCGAAGGTGGCGGGCACGTCCACGAGGACCCCGTTGTGCTCGCCGTAGATCAGCGTGGCCGACGAAGGAGACCACATCGGGATGTCACCCGGGCCCTCGGACTTGGTCGCGCTCACGATCGGTCGCCCCGGGGGTCGTGTAGACCTCGAGCGTGAGCTGAGCCGGGGCGGGCGTCGCGTCTTCGGATGTCATCGTTCCGCCTGTCTCGAGGGGCGAACGGCCAGCGGAGGTCGGCCAGGTCGCAGATGCATATCTAGCGGATGGCTGTCATCCACATCTGATGAGGATGACGGATACAATCCTGTTAGTCAACCCGGCATTCCACCTGCCTGAACCGGGGCTGGGGAGAAGCGGTGCAGGGTCTGGGAGCCGAGCAGGGAACATGGCTTCCACGTCTCCTCCGCGAATGCCGGCCCAAGGGCGACGGCGTCCACCAAGCCATGCTCGGCATCGCCCGCCTGCACAACCTCCTCCAGGTCGCGTAGCCGGGCTGTCGCCCGGACGCCGGGTGCACACGTCGGCACACCCGAAGATCAATTACGGGCAGCGCTTAGTTCAGGATGCACTGTTTCAATGCGGCGGCGGCGTTGGTCAGTATCTGTTCGGACAGGTCGGGGTCGTCGACTGCCCGGGCCATGGAGATCGCGCCGACGAGGGCGCTGAGGGTGAGGACCGCTTCGCGTTCTCCGGCTTGGCGGTCGGGGTTGCCGGTGAGGTCGGCTATCACGGCGAGGCATTCCTTCACCTGGCGGGTGTAGCTGCCTCGGGCCGGGCCGCCGGCGCGGGCGGCATCCGCGGCGACGCCGGCCACGCCGCAGCCGGACTCGGGATGATTCCGGTGCCAGGTGCTGAGGTAACCGTCGACGAGCGCGGTGTATCCGCGCTGCCCGCCGAGCTTGCCGGACGCGATCGTCCATTCGCTGCCCTGGCTCAGGGCCCGCTGCGCGGCCTCGGCGACGAGCTGCTCTCGGGAGTCGAAGTGCCGGTAGAAACCGCCGTGGGTCAGCCCGGCTTCCTTCATGAGCTCGGCGACGGCGAGGCCGCCGAGGCCGTCGCGGCGGATGCGCGCCGCGGCGATGTCGAGGATGCGGTCATGGCTGGCCGCCTTGGCCGCTTGAGACGTGCCCACGGTGGATCCTCCAGATGCTGTCGACTTGCTTGGCCAAGAAGATGGTACCTACCATCCTCATACGGTAAGGATGACGACCGTCATCTTGAAATGAACCCACTCGACAGGCCGAAGCCCCATGGCCTTCGGCATCGAGCCAGGCGGAAGGTCGTGACCTCCGATGACAAGGCGCAAACCCCGGCCGACCTCACGATCGAGGTCTACACGGCCCCGGGCCGGCCGTTCACGAGCGCCGCAACGCCCGAGGGACCGGGTGACCTGCCGACCTGGTCCCCTCGTCGGCCACGCTGATCTACGGCGACCACGACGCGGTCCTCGTCGACACGTTGATCACCCATGACCAGGTGGACGCTCTGCCCGACTGGATCGAGACGAAGGGGCGGGGGCTCTGGCGCGTCTACATCACCCACGGCCACGGTCACCATGCGCTGCCCTGGCTCAGGGCCTGCTGGGCGGCCTCAGTGACGAGGTGCTCCCAGGAGTCGAAGTGCCGATAGAAACCGCCGTGGGTCAGCCCGGCTTCCTTCATGAGGTCGGCGACGGCGAGGCGGT
>CAVTZG010000012.1:0-31517 GCA_963739135.1 uncultured Actinomycetes bacterium | reverse complement strand
ACAACCTGTTCGTGGCGGCGTTCATCGGCTCGCCGGCGATGAACCTGTACGAGGCAACCATGACCGGGGACGCGAGCGGGGTCAAGATCGGATCCCAGGAGCTGCCGTTGCCGACGGCCTGCCGTGACGCGCATCCCGGGCTGGCCAGGTTCGCGAGCAAGGAGATTGTCCTAGGGCTGCGGCCCGAGCACCTGCCCGCCGCCACCGACACCAATTCCGGATCGACCCTGACCGGCAACGTGGACCTGGTCGAGGCCCTCGGCTCCGAGCTCGTGGTTCACTTCACCATCGATGCCCGCCGGGTGCGGGCCGAAGGCGCGACCAGCGAGGACGAGGACGCGACTGCGCAGTCCGGCGAGGGCGTGGCCCGCGTCGACCCGGCCACCAAGGTGAAGGTCGGCGACCGCATCACGTTCGCGGTCAACACGGCCGGCATGCAGTTCTTCGACCCCCACACCGAACAGGCCATCTGGGCCTGACCAGGCAGCGAGCGGCGCTGCGGTGAGGGCGCTCCGGGCCGGGGCGCGCGGCGTCCCCCCGCCAATCGCAGGCCGGGCAGGATGGTCCTGAAATAACGTTATCTCACAGTCGTCCGCATCGGGGCGATCCCGGTCAAAGGCCGGACCCGTCCCTTCTAGCTGCGGCCTGTTCGGATTTTGGTTGTGTCCAGGCCATATTATGGGTAATGTCAATTCCGCGTTCATCCTTGGAAGGACATCGATGTCTGCGGCCCATGCTGGCAGTCAGAGCCGTCCGTGCCCGACCGACTATGAAGGACGTGGCGGCGCTGGCGGGAGTGGCGATCAAGACAGTGTCCCGGGTAATGAACGGCGACCCGACGGTGACGCCGGACCTGGCGGCGCGAATCCGTGACGCGGCCGGCAAGCTCGGTTACCGGCCCAATCTGACCGCGAGCAGCCTGCGCCGCGGCGACCGGCGCACCGCGACGATCGGCCTGCTCCTGGAAGACGTGGCCAACCCCTTCTCGGCGGGCTTGCTGCGCGCGGTGGAAGACGTCGCCCGGCAGCGCCGGGTCCAGATCCTGATCGGCAGCCTGGATGAGGACCAGGACCGGGAACGCGAGCTGGCGACGACGCTCATCGACCGTGGCGTCGACGGCCTGATCATCGTGCCCGCGGCACCAGATCAGAGCTACCTGCTGGTCGAGCGGAACCTCGGGATCAGGGTGGTGTTCCTGGACCGCGAACCAAGGTTCCTCAACGCCGACGTCGTCACGTCGGGGAACCGCCAAGGCGCGATCATGGCCGTCGAGCACCTGCGCTTCGCATGGTCACCAGCGGATCGGGTACCTGGGGGACAGCTCCGCGATCACCAGCGCGGCTCGATCGGTTCGGCGGCTACCGCCATGCGCTCGAACGCGCCGGGCTGGTGCTTGACCCGCTCCTGATCAGGCACGGGTTGCGCAGCATCGAGGCGGCGACTGCGGCCGCCGCCGAGATGATCCGGCTGGCCGATCCGCCGACCGCGTTGTTCGCGAGCCAGAACCTGGTGACGATCGGCACCGTGCGGGCCCTCTGGCAGGCAGGCCGGCAGCGTGCGGTCGCCTTGGTCGGATTCGACGACTTCCTGCTGGCCGATGTCCTCGATCCGGGTGTCACGGTGATCACCCAGGATGTGCGCCGGCTAGGCCGGCTGGCGGCGGAACTGCTGTTCGCGCGCCTCGACGGGGATGTCTCGCCGCCGCAAACACACGTGGTGCCGACCGGGATGGTGATTCGCGGGTCGGGTGAGATCAGGCCCGCTCCGATCAGTGCAGCCAGCGATGAGCGGCCAGCGGATGACCGGCCCCTCTGGTGCCGCGGCGGGCGTCACCGTCATCGGCGAGGCGATCATCGATCTCGTCCCGGCAGGCCAGCCCCGGACCTTCCAGGCCGTGCCCGGCGGGAGCCCGTACAACGTGGCCGTCGGCCTGGCCCGGCTCGGGCACCGCACGACCCTGATGGCCCGGCTGGCCGACACCGCGTTCGGCCGCATCCTGCGCGAGCACGCCGAGGCCGAGGGCATCGACCTCGGCGCCGCACCGCACGCCATGGAGCCGTCCACACTTGCCGTGGTGTCCCTGGATGCCTTGGCTCAGGCCAGCTACGACTTCTACCTCAACGGCACCGCCGACTGGCAGTGGGCGGCCGAGGAGACCGGCCGTGCTCCCGAGGGCACCGCCGTGCTCCACTTCGGATCGCTCGCCTCCTGGACCCCTCCGGGGGACGCGAGGATCGTCGAGCTCGCTGAGCGCATGCGCCGCCGCGGCGACGTGCTGGTGACCTACGATCCGAACGTCCGGCCCGGGCTGCTCGGCGATCACCGCCACGCCCAGGGGCTGGTCGAGCGCGCCGTACGGCTCGCCCACCTGACCAAGGCCAGCTCCGACGACATCGCCTGGCTGTACCCCGGCCGGCCGGGCGCCGACGTCGCGCAGCACTGGCTGGGGCTGGGCGCGACCATGGTGGTCATCACCGGCTCGGCCGATGGCGCGGACGCCTGCACCGCTCAAGGCCAGTCCATTCACCGGCCCGCACTTGACGTCACCGTGGTCGACACCGTCGGCGCAGGCGACTCCTTCACCGCCGGGCTGATCGGATCACTCATCCAGCGCGGCCAGCATGCCCCCGCAGACCTGGCCCGGTGCCCGGCGGACCAGCTGGCCGGAGCGCTAGACGACGCGACCCTGGTGGCGTCGCTCAACTGCCAGCGGCGGGGCAACGACCCGCCGACGGCGGCCGAGGTCGCCGCGTCCCGGGGCCTGCTCGAGCCGCTGCCGTCCCAGCACGGATCTCAGCCAGCCTAAGCGTCGCCGTACGGCCCGGCCGCAGGCTCGGGCGGTTCAGCACCGAAGCCGTTCCGCCCGGCCCGGCGCGCCTGCGCTGCCGCCTCGGCGCTGGCCAGGACCGAGCCTGCGTCACCACCGGCTGGGTCGCCTTCTGAGCCGGCCGAGCTAACGCGTACCCCACTGCGAGGCCACGGCGAATCAGCCAGGCCCGACGACCCCGGAACGAGGTGGCAGCGATCCGCGGCCGGAGGTCAGGAGCGCGGCTCCCAGCTGAAGAAGCGGACGGCCAACAGCAAGCCGGCCAGGCCCCAGGCCGCTACGACCAGCACGTCGGTCCAGCTGAACGCGGTGCCGAGGAACCCGGCCTGCATGCCCTTGGCGAAATGCCAGACCGGGAAGATCCGGGCGATCCAGACGATCCAGGCGGGCGCGTCGCTGCCCAGCGGGATGAACACCCCGGACAGGAACAGCAGCGGCAGGATCGACGCGTTGACGATGGCCGGCGCGGCGTCGGCGTTGGGGATGACCGCGGTGATCGCGAAGCCGAGCGCGCAGAAGGCGGCCGCCCCGACCAGCAGCATGACCAGGAACCTCAGCAAGGTGAGGCCGGTCGGGATGCTGGCGCTATAGAGCAGCCGGCCGAAGGCCGCGGTGATCACCACCAGCAGGACCGCGACGAGCAGCGAGTGCAGCATCCGCGCGCCGAGGTAGACCGCGCTCGGCAGCGGTGTGCCGTTCGTCCGCTTCAGGACGCCCGCGTCGCGCTGGGTGGTCACGCTGATCGCGATGTTGGTGTAGCAGGCCGAGATCACCCCGAAGGAGGCCATGGCCGCCACGTAGTACGTGGAGGTGCTCACCACCTTGGTGGGCGAGATGCGAACGGTGCCGTGCCCGAGCAGCGCGGTGAAGATGACCAGGAACATGAGCGGGAAAGCGAAGATGAAGAACGCCGAGGCCGGGTTCCGCCAGAACGCCTTGTTCGTGTATCTGACCTGTGACAGCGTCAGCGCCGCGTCGCTCATGAGCTGTGTCCTTCCTGGCTGCCGGTCAGCTCGGCTGCCGGTCGCTCCGCGCCGTCACCCAGGTAGACATCCTCGAGGGTGGGCCGGACCACCTCCAGGCCGGTGAGCTCGACATGCTGCTCCAGGGCCCAGCCGGTGAGCCGGTGCAGCGCGGCGGTCAGGTCATCGGGCGCCAGTTCCATCAGCCCGTCCGGTCCGGGCGGCGCCAGCAGATCGGAGGGCGGCATGGCCCCGTCGGCGAGCCGGTAGCGGATCCGGGCCCTGGCCTGTTCGCGGTTCCCGATGGTGGCGGGTGGCCCTTCCGCGACGATCCGGCCGCCGCTGATCACCGCGACCTGGTCGGCCAGGTACTGCGCCTCCTCCATGTAGTGCGTGGTCAGCAGCACCGTCTTGCCGAGTGTGGCCAGGTTCTTGATGACCTCCCACGCCTCGTGCCGGGCCGAGGGATCGAATCCGGTGGTGGGCTCGTCCAGGAACAGCAGGTCCGGGTTGCCGACCAGGGCGATGGCGACGTCCAGCCGCCGCTGCTGTCCGCCGGACAGCTGCAGCACCCGGGCGTCCCGCTTGGCCTGCAGGCCCACGAGGTTGATCACCTCGTCCACCGGCCGCGGCCGCGGATAGTACCCGGCGTACATCGTGACGGTCTCCGACACGGTGAGGTACCGGTCCATGCCGCTGGACTGCAGCACGATCCCGATCTGGCTCTTCAGCTGGCGACGTTGCCGGGCGGGGTCGTAGCCGAGGACCTGCACCGTGCCGCCGTCGCGTGACCGGTAGCCCTCGAGGATCTCGACCGTGGTGGTCTTCCCGGCGCCGTTCGGGCCGAGCAGCGCGAAGATCTTCCCGCGCTCGACGAACAGGTCGATCCCCCGGACCGCGTGCACGTCGCCGTAGGACTTGGTCAGGCCGCGAACCTCGATCGCGGCGTCGTCGTGCCGAGCCATCTCAGCCATGCACCCATGTTCGGGCGGGAAGCGGGCCGTTGACCAGAGCCGAAGGTCACGCCTTCGGCTCGGTTCGCCGGGTGCGGCGGCTGGCCTTCAGGAGATCGGCCAGGCCGTCTTCGATGCCGCGGGCCAGCACGTCGATGTCCGGGGCGGCGGTGAAGTCGCCGGTGATCCCGAACGTCACGTGGTCGCAGTAGGTGAAGATCGAGACCCCGGTGCGGACCGTCGTGGCGATCGGCACGTAGGGGACGATCTCCACGATCCGGCGACCCATCCCGTACAGCGGCTGCCGGGGGCCCGGCACGTTCGTGGTCACCGTGACGATATCCCGCTGGGGCAGCCCGAACACGAGCCTGAGCGACCCGGACGCGAGCGGGAACGGCGTGTAACGGCCCACGGTGCTCAGGGCCTCGCCCAGGGTCGCCTCGTTGCTCTGCTTCAGAGCCGCCAGCTCAGCCCGGACCGCCGTGAGCCGCTCCACCGGGTCGGCGATGTGGACGGGCAGATCGGCCAGGAGCGCCGAGACCCGGTTGTCGTAGAGGCTCTCTTCGCCGGGGGCGCGGAGCGAGACCGGGACCAGCGAGCGGACCATGTGCGGCCCGGGCTGCTCGCCCCGGGCCAGCAGGAGCGCGCGGAAGCCGCCGCTGATGGCGGCCAGGACCACATCGTTCACGGTGCCGCCCAGCGCCCGCTTGATGGTCTTGACCTCCTCCAGCGAAGCCCGGGACCAGGTGTAGCGGCGCTGCCGGCCGATGTGCCCGCTCAGCGAGGACCCCGTGGCGGGCCACAGGGCCGGCGTCAGCTTCGCCAAGCCCCGCGCCGTCTCGGCCGCCTGGCGGACGGCGCCCAGCGGATCGGCCACGGCGCCGCCCAGCGCGAGGGCCCCCCGGACCGGGAGCACCACCGCGTCCAGCATGGCCCGGGCGGCCAGCTCAACCGGGGAGGGCTCGGCACCCGCCACCCGGTCGTCGACCTTGGGCGGCGTGGGCTCGGGGGAAAAGTCGAAGATCACGCGGTACAGGTCGGTCCCCGAGACTCCGTCGACCATGCAGTGGTGCACCTTCGAGATCAGCGCCCAGTGGCCCTCAGCCAGCCCCTCGACGAACCAGTACTCCCACAGCGGGTGATCGCGGTCGAGGCGCTGGGACATGACCCGCGCCATCAGGTCGGCCAGCTGCTGGTCTCCGCCGGGCGCCGGCAGGGCGGTGCGCCGGACATGGTAACGGAGATCGAAGTCCGGGTCGTCCACCCAGACCGGCCGTCCCAGCCGGAACGGCACCGGCCGGAGCTTCTGCCGGTAACGGGGCACGAGCGGCAGGCGCCCGGCCAGGTAGGCGAGTACCTCCTCGTGCGTCGGCGCCGGACCTTCGAACACGGCGATCGACGCGATCGCCATCGAGGTGTGCGGGTCCGCGTCCTCCGCGTCGATGAACGCAGCGTCCAGCGGGTTCAGCCTGTCCATGACGGCTCCCTTGCCCGGCAGAGCCGGGCCTGGCCGCTTCCGCGGCCGGGCTCGGCCACGCCTGATTCTTTGGTCACCAGGATGGTAGGCCGTCCGGTCCCGTCCTGGCCCGGGTCGCACGGTCCCGGCCGCCGGGACCTTCGGCTCTTTGTGGTGCCGGCCGTGTCTGCCATGGTGAAGCCATGACCGAACGGGATCTCACCGTCGCGGTGACCGGACCGACCGGCACGTTCGGCTTCGGCCTGATCCCGCTGCTCCAGGCCGACGACCGGGTGGGACGGATCGTGGGCGTCGCCCGCCGCCGGTTGGACCCGGCGGTGTACGGCTGGACGAAGATGACCTACCGGCGCGGGGATGTCCGCGACCCCGAGGCGCTGCGGGACGCGTTCGGCCACGCCGACGTGGTGGTGCACCTGGCCTTCCAGGTCACCGGGACGGCGCCGGGCGAGGTGATCCGGGCGGTGAACGTCGACGGCACGCTGAACGCCTTCCGGGCCGCGGCCGCGGCTGGCGCGCGCCGCTTCGTCTACGCCTCGTCGGTGGCGGCCTACGGCTTCCACCCGGACAACCCGATCGGCATGACCGAGGAATGGCCCGTGCGCCCGGCCACCCGGCTGTTCTACGCACGGCAGAAGGCCGAGCTTGAGTCGCTGCTGCGGGCCGAGGCAGCCCGGTCCGGAGGCCCTGCCCTGTACCTGCTGCGCCCGCCGGTCGTGCTGGGTCCGCACGCCGTCGGCGCCAAGGACCTGCTGCCGGGACCGCTCGCGCCGCTCGGCCGCTGGCTGGCCGGGCAGGTCGGCCGGCTCCCGCTGCCGGTGCCTGTGCCGGTCCCGGTGCTGCCGCTTCAGTTCGTGCACGAGGAGGACCTGGGCCAGGCGTTCGGTCTGTGTATCGTGGCCGCCGGGCCAGCCGGGGCGTACAACGTCGCCGCCGACGGGATCCTCACCACCGCCGACGTGGCCCGGGAATTCGGCCTGATCCCGCTGCCCCTGCCTGCGGGCCCGGCGCAGCTCGCGGCGCGGGCCATGGCGGAGCTGCCGTTCCTGCCGCCCGCCGCGCAATGGGTGGAGGCGGCCGGCCATCCGGTGATCGTCGACTCGACCCGGGCCAAGACCGACCTGGGCTGGGTCCCCCGCTACACCGCGCTCGAGGCTTTGCGGGACACCGTGCGGCGGGGCCAGGGAGCAGGAAACAGAGTGAGCTGACAGCACGGACCGTTCGGCGAAAAAAGAGGAGTGCAAGGGGGGATGGCGGGTCCTGGCGGTACGGCGAGACCGGGATCAGGCGGCTCGCGGCGCCGAGGCCACTAACGCGGCGCTGGGCTCACGCAAATAAGCGGCCCACTGGGGGTCGCCGTCATGCTGAGCGCCCACCAGCCTCCAGTGGGCGCCGCGTGGTACTGCGGGCGGGACCGCCAGCGTCCAGCCGAGTTCCTCGAGCAGCCGGTCGGCCTTGCGGTGGTTGCAGATCGTGCAGGACGCGACGCAGTTCTCCCAGGCGTGCGGGCCGCCGCGGCTCCTGGGGATCACGTGGTCGATGGTCTCGGCCCGGCGGCCGCAGTAGGCGCACCGGTAGTTGTCCCGGCGCATCAGCGCGGCCCGGGTCAGCGGCACCCGGTTGCGGTAGGGCACCCGGACGTAGCGGCTGAGCCTGATCACCGACGGGGTGACCAGCGCGACGGACGCCGCATGCAGCATCGCACCTGCCGCATCATCATGCACGACCTCGGCCTTGCCGCCCAGCACCAGGCACACCGCCCGGCGCAGGCCAACAGTAGTCAGCGGTTCATACGTCACGTTGAGCAGCAGCACTCGCCGCACTGCACCTCCCGCTGGCGCCGGCCGTCTAACAGAAGCACATGCTCCTAGTGTGTCGTCTGGTGCTCGCTTCTGCCACCTCATAAGCGTACAAGGTCAGCAGGAACGTAAGGTGCCAGCATGAGCGAGTTTCGCTATCCGGAGGCCCGCAGGCTGGACCTGACCGAGGACGTCCTCGGGTACCGGGTCAGCGATCCCTACCGCTGGCTGGAGGACGCGGCCAGCCCGGAGCGGACCGACTGGCTGGCCGGGCAGTCCGGCCTGTACACCGCCGAGCGGGACTCCTGGCCCGGGAGGGCCGCCCTGGCCGAGCAGGTCCGCGCGCTGCTCAGCGTGGGCTACGTGGGGACGCCGGCCTGGCGCGGGGAGCGGTCCTTCTTCAGCCGGCGCGACCCGGGGCAGGAACACGGCGTGCTCTACACGCAGGTCGCGGACGGTCCGGCTGAGGTGCTCATCGACCCGATGGCCACCGACCCGTCCGGGCTGACCACGCTGGACGCCTGGCAGCCGGACAAGGAGGGGCGGCTGCTGGCCTACCAGCTGTCGCAGGGCGGCGACGAGGAATCGCTGCTGCGGGTGCTCGACGTCGAGACCGGGGCGCTGGCCGACGGTCCGATCGACCGGTGCCGGTACTCGAACGTGGCCTGGCTGCCGGGCGGCAAGGCGTTCTACTACACACGCCGGCTGCCGCCGGACGAGGTGCCCGAGGGCGAGAGCCAGTACTACCGGCGGGTCTACCTGCACCTGCTCGGCACGCCCGCCGACGAGGACGTGCTGATCTTCGGCACCGGCCGGGACAAGACCGACTACTACTCGGTGTCGGTCAGCCGGGACGGCCGGTGGCTGGCCATCTCCGCGTCCCGGGGCACCGCGCCGCGGAACGACCTGTGGCTGGCCGACCTGTGCGAATCCGACCGGTCCGAATCCGACTGGGCCGCGCCCGACTTGCGCGTGGTGCAGGAGGGGGTGGACGCGCAGACCTGGGTGCGGGTCGGGCGGGACGGGCTGCTGTACCTGTTCACCGACGCGGATGCGCCGCGCGGCCGGGTGGCGGTGGCCGATCCGGCCGCGGCCGGGCTGGCCGACCGGGCCAGCTGGCGGGACCTGATCCGCGAGGACCCCGAGGCCGTGCTGCGCGGGTTCGCGCTGCTCGACGGCCCGGAGCTGGACCGGCCGGTGCTGCTGGCCTCGTGGACCAGGCATGCGCTGAGCGAGCTCACCGTGCACGACCTGGCCACGGGCGAGCGGCTGGGCGAGGTGCCGCTGCCCGGCCTGGGCACCGCGGGCGGGCTGAGCGAGCGGCCCGAGGGCGGGCACGAGGCGTGGTTCGGCTACACGGACTACACCACGCCGCCGGTGATCCTGCGGTTCGACGCCAGGACCTTCCAGGTGACCACCTGGGCCAGCCCGCCGGGCAGCGTGGCGGTCCCGGCCGTGGCCACCCGCCAGGTGACCTACGCCTCGGCGGACGGCACGCCGGTGCGGATGCTGGTCATCAGCCCGGCGTCGGCGGCCGCTCCGGGTGCCGGGCCCTCGGGACCCGACCAGCCGCGGCCGGCCATCCTGACCGGGTACGGCGGGTTCGACATCAGCCTGACGCCCGCGTTCTCGCCGAACACCCTGGCCTGGGTGTCGGCGGGCGGCGTGTACGCGGTGGCCAACCTGCGCGGCGGCAGCGAGGAAGGCGAGCAGTGGCACCGGGCCGGGATGCTGGACAAAAAGCAGAACGTGTTCGACGACTTCCACGCCGCCGCGGAGACGCTGATCAGGGACGGGTGGACCACGCCCGGGCAGCTGGCCATCTCCGGCGGGTCCAACGGCGGGCTGCTGGTCGGCGCGGCCCTGACCCAGCGGCCCGAGCTGTACGCCGCCGTGCTCTGCTCGGCGCCGTTGCTGGACATGGTGCGGTACGAGAGGTTCGGCCTGGGGCAGACGTGGAACGTCGAGTATGGCACCGCGGCAGACCCGGAGCAGCTCGGCTGGCTGCTGGCCTACTCCCCCTACCATCACGTGGTTCCCGGGACGGCGTACCCGGCCGTGCTGTTCACCGTGTTCACCAGCGATACACGGGTCGACCCGGTGCACGCCTACAAGATGTGCGCCGCGCTGCAGCAGGCCACCTCGTCGTCGCCGGATGACCGGCCGGTGCTGCTGCGCGCGGAGGGCCAGGTGGGGCACGGCGCCCGGGCGGTGAGCCGGTCAGCCGAGCTGGCCGGGGACACGCTCGCGTTCGCCGCCCGGTACACCGGGCTGGTCCTGGAGTAGGCCGCCGGGACAGGACTCGCCGTGACCGGTTTGCGGTGGGCTTTCCGCTAAGGGCCCGGCCGCCGGGCGCCGTCGCCGGCCAAGCGGCTGCCGCGGCCGACGCCGAAGCAGGCGAGGAGCCCGGCACGCCGTAAGCTGGCAGCCATGAGCCAGCCGACCAGCTTCTACGAGGCCGTGGGCGGGGAAGAGACCTTCCGCCGCCTGGTCCACCGGTTCTACCAGGGCGTGGCGGACGATCCCGTGCTGCGGCCGGTCTACCCGGCGCGGGACCTCGGGCCGGCCGAGGAGCACCTGCGGCTGTTCCTCATGCAGTACTGGGGCGGGCCGCGCACCTACGACGAGCTGCGCGGGCATCCCCGGCTGCGGATGCGGCACGTCAGGTTCACGATCGGCGAAGCCGAGCGGGACGCCTGGCTGCACCACATGCGGGTGGCGCTGGACGAGCTCGAGCTTGACCGGGCGCTGGACGCGCAGCTCTGGGACTACCTGGTCATGGCGGCACACAGCCTGGTCAACGTGGACCCGGCCCACGGACGGCCGGACCTGGGTCTGACGTCAGCCTGAGGGACCCGTTCCAGCACGGCCCGTTCGGCCTAAAAGATATGACCGCGGTGTCACTGGGGGTCAGCTTGGCGCGGACTCTGGCGACGCCGGGTGATACCGAAAGCAATAGATGTGAATGTCCATTTCTGCAGGTATTTGGGCAGTGCAGAACGGGCAATCCGCAGGATCCGGTTGCCGGCGGGGACGTTGACCGCACATTGGTCCAGGTGCGAAACTCAGGAGTCTAGTGCGCCTCGGCCTGAGCGGGCCCAGTGGCCGATAAAGCCCCTGACCGCAGGGGAGAAAGCGCTTCCATGTAGTCGAGCACGGTTGAGCGGCCGCTAGAACGGCCTGGGGGGACGGTACTTGTGCGACAAGGAAGTGCCGTCTGCCCTGACACCGAAGCTGCTCATCGCTTAGCCGAAAGCTGGTTCAGATGGGTGAAGGGTCATCCGGGTATGGTCCCGTGCCGCCGGCCGATGACGATGATGTCGAGGTAACGCATCCCTACCGGGGACGCGATCAGGCCATGAGTTCCCAGCGCACCGAACCCACCGTGCCTTCGCGCCAGCCGCCGGAGGCGGCGCCGCCCTGGGAGTCCACCTACGTGGCGCCGCGCCAGCCGCCGCCGGCGGGCGGTCCGCAGCCGCCACCCCCCACGTACGCGCCGCCACGCCAGCCGCGGCCCGAGCCCGCCGCGCCCTGGGAAGCCACCTACGTGGCACCGCGCCAGCCGCCGCCGGCGGGCGGTCCGCAGCCGCCACCCCCCACCTACGCCCCGCCGCGCCAGCCGCCGTCGGGCGCCGTGTCGCACCAGCCGCCGACCTACGTCGCCCCGCGGCAGCCTGCGGCGGGCAGCGGGCAGTACGGCCAGTACCAGCCGCCGCCCCCAACCTACGTCCAGCCTGCGCTGTCTCAGCAGTCCGCGTACGACATGCAGACTCAGCGGTCGGCGGGCGGCCCGCCGCCGGTCGCTCCACCGCCGCCTGGCCCGCCAGCCGGTCCGCCGCCAAGTTCCCCGCCGCCCGGGTCCGACGTGGTCCGGTACGGTCCGGGGGTGCCGGAGAGCCAGGCCGGGGTGACGGCCGAGCAGGTCTGGCGCACCGGCCGCCTGCCCGAGCCGGCCAAGCGCCCGCACCGGCTGCGCCGGGTAGCCGGCACCGCATTCACAGTGCTCCTGCTCGCGGCGGCAGCCGTCGTGCTGTTCCTGCGCTTCCACCACGCGCCGTTCCACACGAGCAGCGCGGCCATCACCGCGGAGGTCAAGTCCGGATGCGCGGTGAACGTGACCGGCCGGATCGACACCAACGGCGCGGCCGGGACCGTCTCCTACCAGTGGGTGTTCCAGCCTCAGTCCGAGGCGCCCCAGCCGCAGAGCCAGTCGGTCATTTCCGGGCAGCATTCGCTGTTCGTGACCGTAGCGGTCGAGGGCCAGGGCCACGGCACCGCGTCCCAGAAGGTCACTTTGCAGGTCCTCAGCCCCGACCCGGCGAGCGCCTCGACCAACGTCACCATCAGCTGCTGACGAAGCACGGCACCACCTAGAGAATGTGACGCCCGGCCGGCGAGCCGGGCCAATGCCGCGAAGGGCGCAGATTTGCTATGGCCGAATGGCATGTTCCCGGTTACACCGAGCTGAAGAAGCTGGGCGCGGGCGGGTTCGGCGACGTGGTGCTGGCCCGGCACGACGTGACGGGCACCCGGGTGGCGATCAAGTACCTGAAGGCGGAGCTGCTGTGGGACCCGGAGTTCGCGGAGTTGTTCCGCAGCGAGGCGGCGGTGCTCGGTTCGCTGAACGACCCGAACGTGGTCAGGTTGTATGAGTACATCGAATCGCCGTCCGGCGCGGCCATCGTCATGGAGCTCGTCGACGGGGTCTCGCTGCGCCAGATCCTGGGCAACCAGGGCAAGACGACCGCCGAGGCGGCGCTGGTCGTGCTGCAGGGGTCGCTGCTCGGCCTGGCCGCCGCCCACCGGCGGGGTGTGGTACACCGGGACTACAAGCCGGAGAACGTGCTGGTCGACGGGGCCGGCGCCAGCAAGCTGACCGACTTCGGCATCGCCGCCCGGGCCGGGGACCGGCCGATCCCGGCCGGCACGCTGGTGTACGCGCCGCCGGAGCAGTTCGCCGGCGCGCCGGCCAGCCCGGCTACGGACGTGTACGCGGCTACCGCCACGTTTTATGAGTGCCTGACCGGGCGGCCGCCGTTCGCCGGGAACACCGCCGAGATGCTGATGCACCAGCATCAGGTCGAGCCGGTGCCGCTGGAGCCGGTGCCTGTGCCGCTGCGGCCGCTGGTCGAGGCGGGCATGGCCAAGGAACCCCAGCGGCGGCCCACCGACGGCACTTCGTTCGTGGCCGCCCTCCAGGCCGCCGCCGCCGGCGAGTACGGCCCGGACTGGGAGGAGCGCGGCCGGTCGCATCTGGGTGAGGCGGCGCTGCTGCTGGCGGCGTTGTGGCCGTCCGGCGGCCCGCCCGAGGTCGGCGGCTTCACGGTGGAGGAGATCCCGCTGTGGCGGCGCACCAGGATGATCAAGGTCGCCATCGTGGCCGCCCTGGTGATCGTCGTGGCGGCGGCCGGGACGGCGCTGGCCGCCACCCGCCTGTCGCATGCCACCGCCCCCACCCAGCCGGTCGCGGCGACGCAGCACGTCTCGCTCCAGGCGACCTCGATGTCGCCTTCACCGTCGCCCTCATCCTCGCCGTCGCCATCGCCGACCACGGCGCCCGCGGTCGCGCCGACGTTCGTGGCGCCTCCGCCGCCGCCTCCGACCACGGCGAAACCGACGAAGAAGCCGTCGCCGTCGCCGTCAGCGTCGCCGTCGCCGTCGCCGTCGTCCTCACCGCCGTTTTCGCCCAGCTACCCGCCGACTTCGTCGCCGCCACCGCGGGGCTAGCCGCCACGCCGGTCAGGCGGCCGGGGTGAGGATCTCCATGAGATGGCCGTCCGGGTCGCGGAAGTACGTACCCCGGCGGCCGTGGCTGCGGTAGATCTGGCCGGCCTGCTGGCAGGCGGGGTCGGCGAAGTAGGTGATGCCATGCTCCTGGATGCGGCCGAAGATGACGTCGAACTCCTCCTCGGTGACCTCGAACGCGTAGTGGTGCGAGTCGAAGGCCTCCTGGTGGAGGTAGTCCAGGGTGACCCGGTTGGCCAGCGTGATCGGCGTGAACCGCGCGACCGGCGGGTCGATGGGCAGGCCCAGCAGGCCGGCCAGGAATTGCGCCGATGCCTTCGGGTCGCGGGCGGGGACGATGGTGTGGTTCAGCTGGATGGTCATCGTGACTCCTTGTGAGGTTTCCGGCGGTTTACCGGTGGTTTACCGGCCCATCCGGGCGTAGTTGCGGGCGGAGACGAGGGCGAAGGCCAGCAGCGCGCCCGCGCCGTGGCTGCTGCGGAACCCGACCGCGAAGCCGACGCCGATCATGACCGCGACGACGACCAGGTTGCGGGCCAGGTCGGCCAGCGTCCGACCGCCCAGCACCGCGATCCGGGCCATGGGCAAGCCGGAGCGCAGGTCGGCGGACAGGCCCACCGCGGTGCCGATCGCGCCGAAGCACACGGACTGCGCGAAGATGCCAGGCATCAGGTAATCAACGTAATCCACGCCGGGCACGTGGATCGCGCCGCCGAACGCGTACCGGAGCAGCAGCACGAAGATCACGGGCTGGACGGTGGCGAAGATCAGCGCCTGCGGGGTGCGGAACAACGTGCGGAGGTTGCGCCCGGCAACGTCGGCCGTGTCCGCGAACGCGGCCGCGACCCGGCCCGCAAGGGACGGGCGCGCCGGGAGGGTGATCGTGCTCATGCGGTCTTGGCTCCTTGGGTCGCGGTCTTGGCTCCCCGGCCGCTCAGCCCATCCAGGGCCGTGACCTGCCCGAAAGTCTTCCGCAGGCCATCGGCCTCGATAGCGGGACCGTTCATCGCGCTTTCCTCTCCGGCTTGTCCGCCCGACGTTTTCCGTCCGACGCCGATAGCTTAGATATCTAAGAATTAGATGTCAAATACTTAGAAGTCTATGTTCTGTGCTAGGCTGCCGTCATGTCCCGACCGTTCCGCCTGCCGATCGGCCTGCGGCTCAGCCAGGCGGCCCGCATCGTCAGCCGCGCGTTCGACGAGGCCCTCGAGGAAGCGGGCGGCACGCTGCCGGTCTGGCTGATCCTGCTCAACCTGAAGATCCACAAGCCGGCCAACCAGCGGGAGCTGGCCGAGGCGGTGGGGGTCCGCGAGGCCACGCTGACGCACCACCTCAACGCCATGGACGCCCGCGGCCTGATCACCCGTGCCCGGGACAGCGCCAACCGCCGGATCCACGTGGTCGAGCTGACCGAGGCGGGCGAGGCCTTGTTCGGCCGGATGCAGCAGGCGGCCGCCGCCTTCGACACCAGGCTCCGAGGCGGCCTGACCGAGGCGGACCTGGACACCCTGGACGGCCTGCTCGGCCAGCTGGCCGCCAACGTCGGCGGACCCGGCGAGGAGGGCGCGCCCTGGGCGGGCCTGGCCGAGCCGCGCAAGAGCCTCGGCTAGCGCGGCCGCTGCCGGCAGCGGCCGTCAGGGCGGTGGGCGGAAAAGCGCTGGTCGGCTGCAGCGTATCCGGTAGATCACGAGGCGGGACGGCGAAGCCTGATCCGCTGCGGCGCAGCGCCCGGCCCCGGTGCGGTCCCGTGCAGCGCACCAGTCCCGCCGGCCCCATTTGCGCGGTTGATTCCGGTCCTGCGGTTGATCCGGGGGCCTGGGTAGGCATTCCAAAATAAGTTGTGTTTGCGGTGTGTTGCGGGTGCTTATTGTGCTATGTGCGGAGGCGCCCGCGGGGCGGGGGGCCGGGGATGGTGATCCCGGCGGCGGCGGCGTGGCGGCGCAGGTCGTCCGGGGTGCGGACGCGGACGGGGCCGGGGGCTAGGGCGGGTGGCCGGGGCCGAGCAGGCTGGTGATGGCCTGGACGGCGGGGGTGATGGTGCTGTGGTGGGCGCCGAGCAGGGCGGCGATGCTGGTGCAGGGCATGCCGAGGCGGTGGTGGCAGAGGGCGGCCAGCAGCAGCGTGTCCAGGGTGAACCTGAACGGGGCGGCGGGGCCGGTGCGGGCGCGGCGGGAGTGGCCGCGGTCCAGGTGCAGGCGCTGCTCGCGGGCGGCGGCCCAGGGCAGTTGCAGGCTGGCGGTCAGGGCGGCGAGGTCCTGGCGGGACAGGCCGGTCAGTTCCGGGCTGGCCAGCGCGGCCACGACGGGGGCCAGGGCGGCGGCGGCCGGGGCGGGCGCGGGGTCCGGCGGGGGTGGCGGGGCGGCCCGCCAGGCGGGCAGCAGGGTGTAGTTCCAGTCGCCGTGGAAGCGGTGCCGGGTTAAGGCCCTGGTCTCCAGGTCGGTCATCTGCTCGTCGCTGATCTGGGTCCCGGTGGGGTAGGAGCCGGTGTCCAGCGCGGCGGTGACGGCCAGCCCGGTGGCCGTGGTAGTCGCGGCGATGGTGTTGATGATGACGTCGTGGCTGGTCAGCGGGCGGCCACGCCAGTTCAGGGTGATCTGGGAGAACAGCCGGTGCTCAATCTTGTTCCACTTGGAGGTGCCGGGCGGGAAATGGCAGCAGGTGATCTCCAGCCCCGTCTGCCGGGCCAGGTCCGCCAGCCCGGCCTTCCAGGCCCGGTTCCGCCACCCGTTGGACCCGCCGGCATCGCAGCAGATCAGCAGCCGCCCCGCGCCGGGATAGGCATCCCGGCCGATCAGGTCCCACCAGCGGCGGATCGACTCCACCGCCAGCGCGGCGGTGTTGTGGTCGGTGCCCACGTTCACGAACCCGGCGTTCGCGGCCACGTCGTAGACCCCGTACGGGATCGCGTGCCCGCCCTGCTCATCTTCAAAGCTGTGGTCGCGGACCTTGACCGGGTCGCCCTCCGGCCGCCACTCGGCCCCGGCCTGCGCGAACTCCCCGACTTCCTCCTTCTTCTTCGCGTCCACGCTGATCACCGGCTGCCCGGCCGCCAGGTGCTCCTTAGCCTGCCCGGCGATATACCGGAACTGGGCATCGCGGTCCGGATGCCGCCGCCCCTCGGTCACCTTCGCGTTGGCCTGGGTGGAGAACCCCTGCTCATGCAGCAGCCGCCAGGCCGTCTGCGGGCTGCACGCGTGCCCCTGCCTGCTCAGCTCATCTGACAGCTTCTTCGCGCTCTTGGTCGTCCACATCAGCGGCGACTCCGGATCACCCCGGGTAGAGTCCGCCACCAGGGCCAGCAGCGCCGGCACCAGCCCCGGATCGGCCTCGGCGAGCTTCTTGCGCCCCGCGCCCGGACGCCGGACCCGGCCTTCCGGCGCGAACGACCCGGATTCCAGCTCCGCCGCCCCATCGGCGACCGTCTGCCAGGACGCCCCGGTCATCTTGGCCACCGCCGTGATCCCGCCGTCCCCGGCCGCCCGCGCCACCGCGCCCAGCGCCAGCCGCCGCGCCTTCTCATCCAGCACCGGCAGCAGCAGCCCCAGCTCCGGCCCGATAAGCTTCAAAAGCTCCGCGTTCGCGCCCATACCAGCATCCTGGCACGCGACACGCCGGAAACTCAGTTAATTTCGGAATGTTTACGGAGCACCGGTAAACAACCGCAGAACCCCAATCCACCGCGATAATTTCCGGATCGCGGAAGGCCGGGCCGACTGCCGCCTGACCGGAGCGGCTGACGGGGCGAACGGGGTGCGCGGGACCGGCGGGCCGTGAAGATCTGCAGGAGCGGTCTAGCCCCGGGTGAGCTTGCGGTAGGTGACGCGGTGCGGGCGGGCGGCCTCGGCGCCGAGGCGCTCGATCTTGTTCTTCTCGTAGGCCTCGAAGTTGCCCTCGAACCAGAACCAGTTCGCGCCGCCCTCCCAGGCCAGGATGTGCGTGGCCACCCGGTCCAGGAACCAGCGGTCGTGGCTGGTGATGACCGCGCAGCCGGGGAACTCGAGCAGCGCGTTCTCCAGGCTCGCCAGGGTCTCGACGTCCAGGTCGTTGGTCGGCTCGTCCAGCAGCAGCAGGTTGCCGCCTTGCTTGAGGGTGAGCGCCAGGTTCATCCGGTTCCGCTCACCGCCGGACATGACACCGGCCAGCTTCTGCTGGTCCGCGCCCTTGAACCCGAACGCGGCCACGTACGCGCGGCTGGGGATCTCGATGTTGCCGACGCGGATGTGCGCCTCGCCGTCGGAGATGACCTCCCACACGTTCTTGTTCGGGTCCATCCGGCCGCGGGCCTGGTCCACGTAGGAGATGCTCACCGTCTCGCCGATCCGGATCGTGCCGGAATCGGGCTTCTCCTCGCCGATGATCATCTTGAACAGGGTCGTCTTGCCGACGCCGTTCGGTCCGAGGACGCCGACGATGCCGTTGCGGGGCAGGCTGAAGGAGAGGTTCTCGAATAGGCAGCGATCGCCGAAGCCCTTGACCAGCTTGCTGACCTCGACCACCACGCTGCCCAGGCGCGGGCCCGGCGGGATCTGGATCTCCTCGAAGTCCAGCTTGCGGCTCTTGTCGGCCTCGGCGGCCATCTCCTCGTACCGCTGCAGCCTGGCCCTACTCTTGGCCTGGCGCGCCCTGGGACTGGAGCGGACCCACTCGAGCTCGTCCTCCAGGCGCTTGCGCTTCTTCGCGTCCTTGGCGCCTTCGACCTTCAGCCGGGCGGCCTTGGTCTCCAGGTAGGTGGAGTAGTTGCCCTCGTAGGGGTAGGCGTGGCCGCGGTCGAGCTCGAGGATCCACTGGGCCACGTCGTCCAGGAAGTACCGGTCGTGGGTGACGGCCACGACGGTGCCCGGGTACTTCTCCAGGTGCTGCTCAAGCCACTGCACGCTCTCCGCGTCCAGGTGGTTGGTGGGCTCGTCAAGCAGCAGCAGGTCGGGCTGGGACAGCAGGAGCCGGCACAGCGCCACGCGGCGCTTCTCGCCGCCGGACAGGCTGGCGACCTCGGCGTCCGGCGGCGGGCAGCGCAGCGCGTCCATGGCCTGCTCGACCTGGCTGTCCAGGTCCCAGGCGTCCTTGTGGTCAAGCTGCTCCTGCAGGCGGCCCATCTCCTCGAGCAGGTCGTCGGAGTAGTCCGTCGCCATCTTCTCGGCGATCTCGTTGTACTGCTCCAGCAGCCGCTTGGTCTCGGCCACGCCGTCCTCGACGTTGCCGAGGACCGTCTTGGTCTCGTCCAGCTTCGGCTCCTGCGCGAGCAGGCCCACGGTGAAGCCCGGCATCAGGCGCGCCTCGCCGTTGGACGGCTGCTCCTCGCCTGCCATCATCCGCAGCAGGGTCGACTTGCCGGTGCCATTCGGCCCCACGACGCCGATCTTCGCGCCGGGCAGGAACGCCAGCGTGACGTTGTTGAGGATGACCTTGTCGCCGTGCGCCTTGCGCACGGCTCGCATCTGGTAAATGAACTCCGGCATGGAAGCAAGCCTACGGGCATGCGTCCGTTGCCGTGTCCTCCTCTTTATCCGGCTGAGCGGGCGGCAGCTCCTGGGCCGCCGCATACAGGCGCACCAGGTTCCGGCCGTCGTCCTTGGCCCGGTACAGCGCCAGGTCGGCCGCGGCGAGCAGCTCGAACAAGTCGCTGCCGTGCTGGCCGAGCACTGCCACGCCGATCGAGACCGTGACGCTGATGCTCGCCTCGGCGGCGGCCACGCTCAGCAGGCCGGCGCTGCTGCGCAGCCGCTCGGCGATCCGGCAGGCCCCGTCGGCATCCAGGTACAGCACCAGTCCGATGACGCAGTTCTCACGCAGATGGTTTGGCCTGCTTCGCGGCCTGCGGAGGGATCTCGGGCGCCCGCGCGGGAGATGCCGGCGGGTCTCACGGACCGCGGAGCAGACACACTCGTGGCGTTACGGTGAGTACCGCTGGTGCCGCGGGAGCGGCTACGCTACGATGCGAGGCGTAACCGCTCCGTTCGGCACCCCGACCTGAGGAGAGTGGACCCGGTGCGAGGCGTTATCTGGACCTAGTGCTCAGTAGGGCACTGGCGGCGCCGTGATGTCGGCCGCTTGACCCTCCTCGAGTGCTTCCGCGGCGAACTCGGTCTCGTTGAGGCCATGGCCCAGTTCCCGTTCGAACCGCTCCATCGCCTCCTCGTCGACGTCGTTGATCATCTCGTTCTCGTCAGCCATGTTGCGCTCGTCAGCCGTGCCCTGGGCTCCGTTGGCGGCAGGGTCGCCGTCGGTGCTGACCGGCTGGGGACGCTGGCGCATGTAGTTGGCTACGCCGCGGTTCAGGTCATGCCCGACGGTATCGGCTACGATGTCGACCACGGTCCTGGTCTGCCCGTTCTTGTCATCGTAGGTCCGGGACCGCAGCCGCCCCTTGACCACGACCGGGTCGCCCTTGCGCAGGCTGGCCCGCACGTGATCACCCAGCCTGCGCCAGCAGCTGACGGTGAAGTACGAGGTATCGGCGTCGCGCCACTGGTTGGTCGCCCGGTCCTGCACCCGCCTGGTGGTGCCGACCCGCAGGTCGGTGACCCTGGTACCGTCCTTGGTCAAGCGCTGAATCGGATCCTGGGCCACGAAGCCGACCACGGTGGCGTATCCACCCTGACTCATCACGTTCCTCCTTGGCTGCCCGGCGGCCTGACGCCACCGCTCCTCCCACGGTGGCGCGGTCACGGAATCCGCCGGCGGAGCAGCGGCGCACCTGTGGATAACTCGGGTGCGGTGCGCATACCTGTGGACAACCACTTGCCATTCGCATGGCGTTGCGGGATGATACGCACCCTTTTGGCGCCTCGGGTGTCGAGACGGGGCGGGGGGTTACGAGGCGGGGCGGGGGTTAGAGGTGGTTGATGCGGGTTACTTCGTCGGGGGTGAGGGTGAAGCGGAACAGGTCGAGGTTCTCGTCGATGCGGTCGGGGTGGGTGGACTTGGGGATGACGATGATGCCGAGTTCGAGGTGCCAGCGCAGAACAACCTGGGCGGGCGTCACGCCGTGGGCGGCGGCGATCTCGGCCAGGACGCGATCGCGCAGCCTGGTGCCCTTGAGCGGGCTGTAGCCCTCGACGGCCACGCCGCGGTCGGCGTGGCCGGCCAGCAGGGGCAGGTCGTAGCGGGACGGGCTCCACGGGATCTGGTTGACGGCGGGTCGCTGGCTGGTGGCTGCGGTCAGCTCGTCTATCTGGGGCAGGCTGTAGTTGCTCACCCCGACGGCGCGGCACAGCCCCTCGTCCCTGGCCGCCAGGAACTCCTGCCACAGCGGCACCGAGAGCCGGCCACGCGGGGGCCAGTGGATCAGCCACAGGTCCACGTAACCGGTACCGAGCGCACGCAGGCTCTCGGTGAGAGTAGCCCGCGCCTGGCCGGCGTGGCCGGGCGGCAGCTTGGTGGTGATGAACACCTCGCCGCGGTCCAGGCCGCTGTCGGCCAGGGCCCGGCCGACCTCGGCTTCGTTGCGGTACATGGTGGCGGTATCGATGTGGCGGTAGCCGACGGCCAGCGCGTGCCGGACGGCGTCGTAGGCCCGCTGGCCTTGCATCTGCCAGGTGCCGAAGCCGAGCATCGGCATGGCCACGTCGGGGCTCAGGTGCACCAGGGGTATCTGGCTCATGGGATCAATTGTGGCAAGCGGTGGAGGGGCCGGGTGGGAGAAGGGGTAGCAAGCCGAAGGCGGGGTCAGCCGAGGCGCGGAGAAGAGGGCGGCAAGCCCAAGGCCGGGTTAGCCGAGGACGGCGCGTATGGACCGGGACAGGTCGCCTGGCACGTCGGGGATCAGCAGGTGCACGCCATCCCGGACCACGTCCCGGCCGCTGATCACCACGTCCCGCACGTCGGCGGCCGAGGCGCAGAACACCGCTGCTTCCAGCGCCAGGCCCTCGGCCGCACCGGCGGTGCGCACGCTGTCCATACAGATCGTCACCAGGTCGGCCCAGGCGCCGACGGCGATCTCCCCCGCGTCGGGCCAGCCCAGGCTGGTGTGCCCGGCCGCGGTGGCGGCGCGTAGCAGGGCCTCGGCGGTGAAGTGGCCGCGGGCGCGCTGGGCCAGGCGTTCGGCGTACTCGATCCCGCGGGCCTCTTCGAGCATGTCGATCACCGCGTGGCTGTCGCTGCCCAGCGTGAGCGGGCAGCCCGCCGCGGCCAGCGCCCGGGCCGGGGCCAGGCCGTCGCCGAGGTCCCGTTCCGTGGTCGGGCACAGGCAGGCGTACGCCTGGCAGCCGCCCAGCAGGTCCAGGTCACCGGTCTCGAGATGGGTGGCGTGCACTACGGTGGTCCGGGGCCCGAGCACGTTCTCGTCGTACAGCAGCCGGGCGGGCGACATGCCGTACACGTCCTGGCAGGCCTCGTTCTCGCCGGCCTGCTCGGACATGTGGGCATGCAGGGGGGCGCCGGTCCGGTGGGCCCACGCCACGACCGGGTGCATCTGGCCCTTCGGCACTGCGCGGACGGAATGGATGGCCGCGCCGAGCCGGGCGTGCGGGGTGATCATGCCGTGGGCGTTGTAGCCCAGGCCGGTTACCCGCCCGGCCCAGCGCACGGCGTCGCCGTCGCCGAACCGCAGCTGGGGTCCGGCCAGCGGCAGCAGGCCCTCGGGCGCCAGGCCGCCGGCCAGGTAGCAGGTGTCGAGCAGCGTCATGCGCAGGCCGGCCTCGGCCGCGGCCTGGATCAGGGCCCGGCCCATGGCGTTCGGATCGTCGTAGGGGTGCCCGCCGCTCTGGTGGTGCAGATAGTGGAACTCCCCCACGCAGCTGACCCCGGCCAGGGCCATCTCGGCGTAGGTGGCGCGGGCCAGCCGCAGGTAGCTGTCCGGATCCAGGCGGGCCGCGACGTCGTACATCCGCTCGCGCCAGGTCCAGAACGTCCCCCGGTCCGCCTGCGTGGTCCCCCGCAGTGCCCGGTGGAAGGCGTGCGAGTGGGCGTTGGCGAACCCGGGCAAGGTGAGGCCATGGAGGCGCTTAACATCTGTCGGGACGGATGGGGCGGATGGGGTGACGGAGGTAAAGCGGTCACCGTCGGCCTCGATGAGGACGTGACGGCGGACGCCCTGGCCGGGCAGCCAGGCCAGGTCGGCGAGCCAGCGCCGCCCAGGGGGGCCAGGGAGGCCAGAGGGGTCTGGGGGGCCAGAGGGGTCTGGGGGGCCAGAGGGGTCTGGGGGGCCAGAGGGGTCTGGGGGGCCAGGGGAGGCAGAGGGGTCTGGGGGGGCGCGTAGCCCCCCCAGGAGCGGGGGGGTCTGGGGGGGTCGTCCCCCCGAGGAAACACTGCTCACGACGGGCCCGCGAGATCCTCGAGGACGGCGGCCAGGGCGCGCACCCCGGCCTCGCAGTCGGCCAGGTCGGCGTGTTCGGCGGGCGAATGCGAGACGCCGGTCGGGTTGCGCACGAACAGCATGGCGGCCGGCACCCGCGCGGCCAGGATCCCGGCGTCGTGCCCGGCCCCGGTAGGCAGCACCGGCGCGGTCATCCCGCCCGCGGCCAGCACGCCGCAGATCCGGTCCCGCAGCTTCTCGTCGAACCGCACCAGCGGGGTGGACGACTCCTGCCTGACGCTGAGCGTGACTCCCTGCTCCCGGGCGGATTTTTCTGCGGCCGAACGGATCGTGGCGACTGTGGTCGCCAGCACGGCTTCGTCCGGAGCCCGGGCGTCCAGCCAGGCCCGGACGGCCGAGGGCACCGCGTTGGTGCCGTTGGGCTCGGCGATGACCTTGCCGAACGTGGCCAGCGCCCCGTGGCCGGCCGCGGCCTGGCGGGCGGCCAGCACGGTGCTCGCGTAGGCCAGCATCGGGTCGCTGCGGTCGGCCAGCCGGGCCGTCCCGGCGTGATCGGCACGGCCGGTGAAGTCGAGCCGCCACCGGCCGTGCGGCCAGATGCCCTCGGCCACGCCGACCGCGGCGCCCAGCGGCGCCAGCGCACGGCCCTGCTCGATGTGCAGTTCGACCAGCGCGCTAATGCCCTCAAGACGGCGTTCGTCGGGACCGATCCGGGCCGGGTCGTGGCCGGCCGCCCGCATCGCCTCGGCCAGCGTCACGCCTTGGTCGTCGGTCAGCGCCCGGGCCGCGTCCGGCTGGACGGCGCCGGACAGCAGGCGGCTGCCCAGGCAGGGAACGCCGAACCGGGCGCCCTCTTCCTCGGTGAAGACGGCAAGCACCACGGACCGTTCGGGATAAAAGGCCTTGTCGTTCAGCAGGTCCACGGCGGCCAGCGCGGCGGCGACGCCCAGGGCGCCGTCGAAGCCGCCGCCGTCCGGGACGGAGTCCAGGTGGCTGCCGGTCACCACAGCCTCGGGACCTCGCGGGCCCCACCAGGCCCACAGGTTGCCGTTGTTGTCAGTTTCCACGGCCAGGTCGCGCCGGGCGGCCTGGCGGGTGAACCAGGTGCGGCAGGCGACCTCGGCCGGGGTCCAGGAGTACCGGTGGTAGCCGCCGTTCTGCTGGTCGCGGCCGATCGGCTCCAGCTCACGCCAGAGGTCGGCGAACGTCATCGTTCGGCCATGGGGACGCGGACGCCGCGCTCGGCGGCCACGGCTGAGGCCTGCTCGTAGCCGGCGTCGGCGTGCCTGATGATGCCCATCGCGGGGTCGTTGGTCAGGACGCGCTCCAGCTTGGCCCCGGCCTGGTCGCTGCCGTCGGCCACGCAGACCTGGCCGGCGTGGATGGAACGGCCGATGCCCACGCCGCCGCCGTGGTGGATGGACACCCAGGAGGCACCGGAGGCCGTGTTGACCAGGGCGTTCAGCAGTGGCCAGTCGGCGATCGCGTCGGAGCCGTCGGCCATGGCCTCGGTCTCCCGGTACGGCGAGGCGACCGAGCCGCAGTCCAGGTGATCGCGGCCGAGCACGATGGGGGCTTTGAGCTCGCCTTTGGCCACCATCTCGTTGAAGCGCAGGCCGGCCAGGTGGCGTTCGCCGTAGCCGAGCCAGCAGATCCGGGCGGGCAGGCCCTGGAAGTGCACCTTCTCCTCGGCCAGCCTGATCCACCGGGCCAGGGCCTCGTTCTGCGGGAACAGGTCGAGGATGGCCCGGTCGGTGGCGGCGATGTCCTCCGGGTCGCCGGACAGCGCGGCCCAGCGGAACGGGCCCTTGCCCTCGCAGAACAGCGGCCTGATATAGGCGGGGACGAAGCCGGGGAAGGCGAAGGCTCGCTGGTAGCCGGCGAGTTCGGCCTCGCCGCGGATGGAGTTGCCGTAGTCGAAGACCTCCGCGCCCGCGTCCAGGAAGCCGACCATGGCGGCGACCTGGGCGGCCATGGACTCGCGGGCCCTGGTGGTGAAGCCCTCGGGATCTTCGGCGCGCAGGGCGGCCATGTCCTCGAAGGCGACGCCGCGGGGCAGGTAAGTGAGCGGGTCGTGGGCCGAGGTCTGGTCGGTGACGATGTCGATGGGGGGGTGCATCTTCAGCAGGCTCGGGAACACGTCGGCCGCGTTGCCGAGCAGGCCGATGGAGAGCGGTCTTCCTGCGTTGCGCGCGGCGACGGCGCGGAAGATGGCGTCGTCGATGTCGTCGGCCTGTTCGTCCAGGTAGCCGAACTCGATCCGGCGGGTGATGCGGGACTGGTCGCACTCGACGCAGATGACCACGCCGCCGTTCATGGTCACGGCCAGCGGCTGCGCGCCGCCCATGCCGCCCAGGCCGGCGGTCAGGGTGATCGTGCCTTGAGGGTCCCGCCGAAGCGCTTGGCCGCGATGGCGGCGAAGGTCTCATAGGTGCCCTGCAGGATGCCCTGGGTGCCGATGTAGATCCAGGAACCCGCGGTCATCTGGCCGTACATGGTCAGGCCCAGCTGCTCCAGGCGGCGGAACTCCTCCCACGTGGCCCACTGCGGGACCAGGTTGGAGTTGGCGATGAGCACGCGGGGGGCCCATTCGTGCGTCCTGAGCACGCCGACCGGCTTGCCGGACTGGACGAGCATCGTCTCGTCCTGGTTCAGGTCCTGCAGGGTCTTGATGATCGCCGCGTAGGCGTCCCAGCTGCGGGCGGCGCGGCCGGAGCCGCCGTAGACGATGAGCTGGTCGGGATGTTCGGCCACCTCGGGGTCGAGGTTGTTCATGAGCATGCGCATGGCGGCTTCCTGCGGCCATCCCTGGCAGGTGAGCTGGGCGCCGCGCGGCGCGCGTACCGGTTCGTGGCTGGCGATCATGTGCCCATCATGGCAGGGCGGTAATCAAGGTGACAGGCAGGCCACGGCGCGGCTCATCCCTGAGGGGTGATGTGCCGGCGCAGGCACATCCCCGGGGCGGTCCTGCTGCCCTACACCGAGCTGCGGCAACGGCTGGATGAGGTGCCCCGGGACAAGCCGTTTTACGGACAGCTCGGTTGGCCGCACTCTGGGTGCCTCGCTGCCGGCGCTCAGACGGGCTCGCGGGCCGGTCTTTGCCCAGCCGTTTCCCCTAGGTGAACCGGTCCGGTAGGTGATGACGGATCCCTTGCCTGAGTGCGAGCCTGCGTGGGATGGGCAGCGATCCGGCGCGAGGGAGAGGCACCGGCTGGCCCGCTCGCCCTTGCTAGAGGAGGACGCATGTTGGTCGCTCTCATTACCATCGCCGTGATCCTCATCCTGTACGGCGCGGTCTCCAAACCGCTCGATGCGCGAGGCATCACGTCGGCCATGATCTTCACGACGGCCGGCCTGTGCGTCGGGACGTCCGCTCTCAAGCTCGTGAACATCCACCTGGAGAGCCTCACCGCGGAGCGGTTCTGCGAGCTCGCCCTGGTCTTCCTGCTGTTCAGCGACTCGACCCGGATCGACCTCGCGGGCCTGCGCCGGCATCTGGGCTGGCCCAGCCGGCTGCTGTGCATCGGCCTGCCGCTGACGATGCCGCCGGCCTGGGGCCGGCCTCCTCGTCTTTCCCGCCATGGCGCTGGCCAGCGCCTTCGTCCTGTCCACGATGGTCTGCTCGACCGACGCGGCGCTCGGGCAGCGGGTCGTCTCGGACAAGGCAGTGCCGGCCCGCGTGCGCCAGGCGCTGGACGTCGAAAGCGGACTCAACGACGGCCTCGCCGTGCCGTTCTTCCTGGTCGCTGTCGACCTCTCGCTGGCCCAGCTGGCGACCGGCGTCACGGCTGCCGTCGTGCGCAACATGGCGGAGCAGATCGGCTGGGGCCTCGTCGCCGGTATCGGGGCCGGCACGCTAGCGGGCCTGTTGCTCCGCGTGGCGGATGATCGCGGGTGGGTGGAGGGACAGTGGCGGCAGATCCTGCCCCTGGTGGCGGCGCTGCTGGCCTACCTGGTCGCCCTGCGGCTGGGCGGCAGCGGCTTCATCGCGGCCTTCACCGGAGGGATGACGTTCGGCTATTTCTCCCGGCGCCACGATCTGCCCGTGACCAGCCTTAACGAGAATGTCGGAGGGATACTCGCGGGCGCCACGTGGGTCGGCTTCGGCGCGCTCGCCGTCGGCATGCTGCTGCCGCACGTCACCTGGCAGATCGTCGCCTACGCCGCGCTCAGCCTGACACTGGTCCGCATGGTCCCGGTGGCGATCGCCATGCTGGGGACCGGGGCGCAGCTCCCGACCGTCGCCTTCATGGGATGGTTCGGCCCTCGCGGCCTGGCCTCCATCGTGTTCGCACTGATCGCGCTCGAGGATGGCATCCCCGACCGGCAGATGCTGCTCACCACGGTGATGTTGATCATCCTGCTGAGCGTCTTCCTGCACGGCTTGTCCTCGGTGCCGCTGGTGGCGGCCTACAGCCGCTGGTACACCGCGCACGTGGCGGAACACCCGAGTGCTCCCGAGGCCAAGCCGACCATCATGCCCCGCCTGCGGCACCACCCGGCACCGGAGGAGACTGAACCGGAGAAGCCTGAACCGGTGACCGCCCAGCAACGCCCATCGCAGTGATCGGCGCGCCCGGCAGGCGGGACACTCAGGACCGATTGGCGCGGTCCCGGGAGCTAGGGCTCCTGGAGGGATTACCCGGTCGTTCACCCCATCTGGGCGTTGGAACTCGCTCCGGCGCGAGGCTAATTAGGAACGTTCGGCCTATGGATCCAAGAATCCACATCAGGCAGCCTAGGCGCTATGTGCCCTGCGCAGGAGTCGCTCGGCAACGTGCGGGTGGCGACCCGGTCGCGCCGTCCGGCGGTACCGCAGGCCCGTCAGGGCACCTCTGAACGGCAGGACTTCGCCGCTGAATGGCCGGGCTCCGCCGCTGAATGGCCGGGCTCGGCCGCGGGCGGCGGGGTGCGGCAGGGTGCGGAGCAGCTGGTCCTGGTGGGCACGAAGCTGCATCCGCCGCCGGTGCGGGAGGAGACGATTGGGCGGGAGCGCCTGGTGGCATGTCTTCGGAGCGGGTCGGATCGCAGGCTTACGCTTGTTGCTTGTCCTGCGGGTTTCGGGAAGACGACCTTGCTGGCGGCGTGGCGTGAGGCCGAGGCCGCGCGGAAACCGGTCGGGTGGCTGACGCTGGATGAGGGCGACAACGACCCGGTGGTGCTGTGGTCTTATGTGATCGAGGCGCTGCGCCGGGCCAGCCCGGCCGTGGCCGGCGCGGTCCGGCCCGTCCGGTGGCGGCGCCGAAGGCTGCTGGATCAGCGAGCACCGAACGGATCACGCACCGGGCACCGTCGGCCGGCGCCGCCGCCCAGGCCGGCCTGCCTCGTTGCCTGCGACCGGCCGGCGCCCGGACGTGCGGGCCGGGTCCGGCTCGGCCGCAATCTCCCCTAGGGGAGTCCTGCCGGCAGGTGATGACGGGTCGCCTGCCGGAGTGTGAGGCTCGCAGACATGGACAGCCACGGGGCGCAAGGCCGCAGGTACCGGCTTGTCCTTCGCGGGGAGCTGGGCGATTCGTTCGGATTCCTGTTTGACCGCATGCACCTGCAGCGGCTTGCGGGCGTGACGGTACTCACCGGTCAGGTGACCGATCAGGCGCACCTGCTCGGGCTCATCGACCGGATTCAGGAACTCGGCGTTGAACTCATATCCGTCAACCCGGACCAGGAAACGGGCGGTGCAGCGGATCCTGGGCCGAACCCGGTTGGTCATGATGGCTGACCGGGCGGCCGGGCCGAGGAGGCCGTTACCTGGCGGCCGGCCCGGTGTCATCGCCGGTATCCGGGCCTTGTTCCCGGCCGCGTTGCACGGCCCCACGAGCACTCGTATGCCGGCGCCCAGAAATGCGAGGTCGGCGAGCATCTGGACGATGAGCACCGGTCCAGCGGAAGTACGTAGTACAGAACGACCAGCACCGCCGCGACCAGGACGCCGCGCAGGACCGCCCAGAAGGTGAGCCGCCGCCGTTTCACCGCCGGCAGGGCCTGGAAGTGCTGGTTCGTCATGCTCGCCCCCGTGCAGCGCTCTCCCTGGAGCTGGCTTGCCTAGTAGGCGAGCCGCCGCGAAGGCATCAGCGCGCCGATGAGCCAGAAGAATGGCAAGAAGAACCCGATGATGAACATCACCCAATGACCCCTCCTGATCGACATAACGCCAAGAGTGAGCACGAGTATCAGGTAGATGATACCGCCGGTGATGATCCACACCATTTCGATCCTCCTTGCCGAACGTTCTCGCTGTCTTTCGGCAAGGGTTCCCTGACATATCCACACCGCCGAGGGCCGAAAGTCCCGCCGAACGTCTCCATCGCACGTGGCTGCCCGTCGCCAGAGCGACACCCTCACGGTCGGGGACGCACGTGCTCGCCGCGACGGGCAAGAGTTCGCACCTGACGCTGCCCTACCCTCAGACGGGCTTGCGGGCCGGTTTTTGGCCGCCGTTCCACCTAGGTGAATCGGTCCGGTAGGTGATGACGGATCCCCTGACGGAATGCGAGCCTGCGGGGCATAGGCAGCGATCCGGCGCGAGGTAAGAGGTACCGGCTGGGCCGCTCGTCCTGGAGAAACGAAATAGGAAATAGGGAGTGTCAATGGTTTCCGGCGAGTCCTCAATGGTTTCCGACGAGTACAGCACGCCATCGCCCCCGCCGCCTGGGGTAATAGCCAGAACGTGGCAGGCGACGTTGTTCCTCGGAGTCCTGACCCTGATCCTCGGCGTCATCGTGAGCTTCCACCCGGCGGGCTCGCTGAACGTGCTCGCGGTCCTGCTCGGCGTCCTGATGATCTTCTCCGGGATCTTCCACCTGATCCGGGTTTTCGATCCAGAGGAAAGCCACCGGGTCTGGCTCGGCATCGCCGGGCTGCTGTTCATCGTCATCGGCGTAGTCCTGATCCGCCATCTGCATCTCACCCTGGCGGCGATCGGCCTGGTGATCGGCATCACCTGGATCGTCCAGGGACTGGCCGCGCTGATCGGGGGGATCTCCGGCGGTGCCCGCGAGGGCCGGGCCTGGTGGATCATCTTCGGGGTGGTGAGCCTGATCGCGGGGATCGTGGTCGTGTCGGCCCCCGCCTCCTCGCTGAACGTCCTGGCCGTGCTGCTCGGCATCTGGTTCATCATCATGGGCATCATCGAGATCACCGGAGCGCTCATCCTGCGGCACGAACTCCGCACCCCGCAGAACGCGCACACCTGAAACCTCGTCGTGCACGAACGCGATAACCTGCTGCGCGCCGCCCGCCGCGACTGGCCCGGGCTGCGGCAGGACTACATGAAACACCGGCCCGACGTCGAGCGGGTCGTCGCCCAGGTCGCCACGTTCCGCGGCCGCCGGCTCAAGCTGCGCTACCGGGGGGAAACCAAGAACAACGCCTGGCTCAAGTACCGGACCGCCGCGGTGAACCTGCGCAACCTGACCGGCAAAGGCCTGACCCGGCGGGCCGGCGCCTGGGCACTGGCCACCTGACCGGCGGGCACTACCGGAAGATCCCGCAAAGGGCCATGCCAGCGGCCTGGCCGGCCGGTATCACCGTGATCCGGCGCCCCCGCCTACTACCGCCTGGACCCCGGCGACCCGAGCTCATACTTCGGCACGACCGGCTGCGGCAACTCCCTCAACGTCGGCAACCCCGTCACCCTGCAGATGATCATGGACTCGCTACGCTAATGGCTGACCGGGATGCACGCCAGGCGGGTCCCGGTTCGACCTCTTCGAATGAAGACGCCTGCGACTGCCGCAGCACCGTCAGCTATTAAGCGCTTCCTGCAGCTCGCTGCTGATTTCGTCGGTCGTGGCGTCCACAGAGCGCTTCGCGACTTTGGCGGCACTCGTAAGCGCCTGGTCGAGTCCTTTTTCGATGGTCGGCTCGCCAACCACGATGAGCCCTGCCTGGTTAGCAGTGAGTAGCTGAGCCGCCTCTTTGAGCTCCTTGCGAGGCAGAGTCCCGCCCCCGAACATCTCAGGAATGGCACGCATACGCGAGCGATCCATCCGCTTGACAATGTGGGGTTTGCCGTCCTGCTGATCGATCACGGCAGCGTCGAACTTGCCGATCATCTTGTCCTTGTGCAGCTGATCGACGGCATCCATATCCGCCAGTGCGGCGTCGACAGTCTCGTACGCTGCGGCGTAGAGAAGCATCTGGTTGTTGTCGGCCATGGCATCTCCCTGGTCGGTTACCCGATGGATGAGTCCAACGCTAGCCTGCCGTCACCAGCATCCGCCAGTAGGAGAGCCGCGTAGGTCGGCACTATGCGGGTGGAACGCGGGTGTCCTCCCCCGAACCCCGCCGTAGGAGTATTCACGCCAGCCGGAACCCGTCCAGGGTGAAAGGCAGGCAAGGGCGACGCTTCAGCGTCTGGCTGCTCACCCTGCCCGGGCCGGGTGAGCAGGTGCTTGTGGTGCCGCTTTGGCGGTGCGCTCGCCGCCGGCAAACGGCTTGCCGCGGGCAGCGAGGCGAGCGGCAGCTGACGTCAGCCGCCGGGCTGTGTCGCTGCGGCCATGCGC
>CAVTZG010000011.1:0-358303 GCA_963739135.1 uncultured Actinomycetes bacterium | reverse complement strand
ACACTGCCGCTGCCGGCCTCGACCTACCAGCTGCTGCTGGACGCCGCCGGCGCCAGGCCGGACGGCATCGCCACCCAGTGGATCCCGGACCCGGCCGATTACACCCGCTGCCTGGCCTGGACCTACGCCGAGCTGGCGGGCACGGTGACGCGGATCGCCAACGCGCTGACCGCCCTGGGGGTGCGGCGCGGCGACGCGGTGACGCTCAGCAGCGTCAACACCTCGATGCTGTACGCCGCCACGCTGGCCGCGCAGGCGGTCGGGATCGCCGCCCCGGTCAACCCGGCGCTGTCCGGCGAGCGGATCGCCGAGCTGATCCGCCGGACTGGATCCCGGGTCCTGGTCACGGCCGGGCCCGAGCTGGACCCGCAGCTGTGGCAACGGCTGCTCGAGGTGGCCCGCCAGGCGGGCATAACCGCCGTCCTGGTGCTGCGGCCCGACGGCGCACACGGCGACCCGCCCGCCCTAGGCCTGACCGGTGACGCGCCTGCCGACCGTACCCCGGACACCCCGAACGGCCGCGGGCCGGTCGTCGCCTACCTGGACGACGTGATCGCCGGGCAGCCATCCGGCCACCTGGCCGGCGCGGACCTGCCGCAGGCAGACGACCTCGCCGCGTTCGTGCACACCGGGGGGACTACCGGCGCCCCGAAGGTCGCCGCGCACACCCACGCCAGCCAGCTGGCCTGCGGCCGGGGGATCGCCGAGTGCGCCGGGCTGGCGCCCGGGGAGGCGATGCTGGGCGGGCTGCCGCTGTTCCACGTCAACGCGCTGATCGTCACCGGCATCGCCCCGATGTTCAGCGGCGCCCGGGTGGTGTGGCCGGGCCCGGCGGGCTACCGCGACAAGGCCCTGTACACCCGGTTCTGGACGATCATCGAGCATTACCAGATCGCCGCGATGTCCGCCGTCCCCACCGTCTACGGCACCCTGGCGCAGGTCCCGGTCGACGCCGACATCAGCACGCTGCGGCTGCCGATCGCAGGCGCGGCCCCGCTGCCCGCCTCGGTACGCGAGGACTTCGGCGCGCACACCGGGCGGCACCTGCTGGAAGGCTACGGGCTCACCGAGGCCACCTGCGCCACCACCTGGACCAGGCCTGGCGAGGAACGCCCCGGATCGGTCGGCCGGGTTCTCCCCGGGCAGCAGGTCAAGGCCGTCCGGATCGGCGCCGACGGGTCCTGGGCCGACTGCGCCCCCGGCGAGACCGGCGTGCTGGTCATCGGCGGGCCCGCCGTGTTCGCCGGGTACGTCACCGACCCCGCTCTGGGCGGCCCCCGGGTGAGCCGGGACGGCATCGTCCGTGACGGCTGGCTGGACACCGGCGACCTCGGCAGCGTCGACGTCGGCGGCTTCGTCTACCTCACCGGCCGGGCCAAGGACCTCATCATCCGCGGCGGGCACAACATCGACCCGCGGGTGATCGAGGACGGGCTGCTGGCTCACCCCGCGGTCCGCGCCGCCGTGGCCGTCGCCCGCCCCGACCGGTACTCCGGCGAGGTCCCGGTGGCCTACGTCGTCCCGGCCAGCCCCGGCCGGTTCGACGAGGCGGAACTGCTGGCGTGGGCCGCCACCGCCATCGACGAGCCCGCCGCCCGGCCCAAGCACATCTACCCGGTCGATGCCATCCCGGTCACCGAGGTCGGCAAGCACTTCAAACCCGCGCTGGCCGCCGACGCCGCCGTCCGCGCCATCACCGAGGCGCTGACCGCGGCGGGCCTGCCTGACGCCCGGGCCACCGCGGCGCATGAGGACGGACGGCTGGTCCTCACCGTGACCGGCGCCGACCCCGGCCGGGTCCGCAACGCCGTCGCCGGGTTCGCCCTGACCGTCCGCTCCGTGCCGTCGCCCGCCCCCCGGACCACCACGAACTGACCCGCAGAAAGAGACATGACCATGAACGACCAGAACCCCGCGACCCGGGAACCCGTCATCGTCGTCGGCGCCGGCCCGGCCGGCTGTACCGCGGCCCTCCTGCTGGCCGACTTCGGGATCCCCGTCACACTGCTGGAACGCCACACCCAGCCCCACCCGCTGCCCCGCGCGGTGCACCTGGACGACGAGGTCGCCCGGACCCTGGACCGGATCGGCGTCAGCGAGGGATTCCTGGCCCGGTCCCGACCCGGCAGCGGGCTGCGCCTGCTCGACGCCAGCCACCACGTGATGGCCGAGTTCAGCCGCGGCCACCAGGCCAGCGAGCACGGGTTCCCGCAGGCGAACATGTTCCACCAGCCCGACCTGGAAGAGCTGATGCTCTCCCGGATCGAGCGGCACCCGCTGATCGACTTCCGCCGCGGAGCCGAGGTGACCGGGCTGGAAGGCACCCAAGGCCCCGTCGGCGTGGCCCCGGTCCGGGTGCACGCCCGCGTCGCCGGGGAAACGCAGACGTTCACCGGGCCGGTCGTGCTGGGCTGCGACGGCGCCAACAGCACGATCAGGCAACTGGCCGGGATCACCATGGACGACCTGGGCTTCACCGAACGCTGGCTCGTGGTCGATATCCGCGTCAGCGACGGCCTGGACACCTGGGACGGCGTCGAGCAGATCTGCGACCCCGCCCGCGCCGCCACCTTCATGCAGGTCACGGGCGACTGGTACCGCTGGGAGTTCCGGCTGCGCGACGGCGAGGACGAAGCCGGCCTGATCACCCCGACCGCCCTCGGCCAGCTGCTGCGGCCCTGGACCGGGCGCAGCGACCTGGACGGCCTGGAGATCATCCGCAGCGCGACCTACACCTTCCGCGCCCAGATGGCATCCCGCTTCCGCAGCGGGCGGATCTTCCTGCTCGGTGACGCCGCCCACCTCACCCCGCCGTTCATCGGGCAGGGCCTGGCGGGCGGGCTACGCGACGCCGACAACCTGGCCTGGAAGCTCGCCCACGTGCTCACCGGCCAGGCCGGGGAAGACCTGCTCGACACGTACGACAGCGAACGCCGCCCGCATTCCACAGCCCTGGTGAAAAAGGCCGTCCGGGTCGGCTGGGCGATGACCGGCGGCCAGGACCGCGCCGCCGCCGTCCGCCGGATCGCCCTGGCCGCCGCCGTCCGCAGCGACCGCATCTGCCAGGCCATGGGCTCCACCGCCACCCCGCGGCTCAAGGCCGGCGCCCTGCAGCAACCCCCGCGGCGCTTCCTCCCGTCCGGCATTCCCCCCGCGCTGCGGGCCGGCGGCCTGATCCCCAACCCGCTGGTGTCCGCCGGCGCCGGAGCGCCGGTCCGGCTGGACGCCATCCTGGCCGGACGCCCCGCCGTGCTGACCGCACGACGCCCCGACGCCGGACTGGCCGGTTTCTGCCGCCGGAACGGCCTCGTCCTGGCGCGGATCAGCGCACCAGGGACCGGCACCCCCCCAGGACCGGGCGCCCAGCAGGACGCCGGCTGGATCGACGTCCGTCTCGCCGGCGACGCACCGCCCGCGGGCATGCGCGCCCTGGCAGCCGACCCGGCGCTGACCCTCCTCGTGCGCCCTGACCGCGTGGTGGCGGCGATAGGGACCCGGTCCCGGCTGCCGCGCCTGCCCTGGTACATCCCGGTCGCCGCCGGGCCGGAACGCCCGGCCACGGCGCCCCTGGCCGCTCATCCCGAATCCGCCTTTCCCATCACGACTACCCCCTAGGAAGTTCCCATGTTCGTCACCATCTCGCTGCTGCTGGCCGCGGCCTGCCTGCTCCCCGCGGCCGCCAAGCTCACGGGCCAGCCCAGAATGCGGAAATCCGCCGCGCACTTCGGCATCCCCTGGCCCCGCTACCGGCTCATCGGCGTCGCCGAACTAGCCGCCGCCGCAGGCATCCTGATCGGCCTGTGGTGGCATCCCCTCGGCCTGGCCGCGGCGGCCGGGATGGCCCTGCTACTGCTCGGCGCCATCATCACCCACCGGAAGGCAGCCGATAGCGCAAAGGAGATGGCGCCCGCCTTGCTGGCCCTCCTCCTCACCCTGGCCTACCTGACCATCGCCCTCACGGGCTGAGCAGCCCGCTGAAAAAGACTCGAACAAAGGAGTAGGCCATGAGCGCCGAAACGATCGGATCGGCCGCGGCGGACGCCGACGCGGCACCGCTGGACCTGCTGCTCACCGACGCGGCGCTCGGCGTACTGAACCGGGTGAACCCGGGCGGCTCCGGGCTGCGGCTGGCGGCGGCGCTGGCCGCCCGGCCCCGGCTGGTCGCCGGCAGGACGCGGACCCTGCTCGGGGAGCTGACGCGCATCGCCGCGGGCGCCTCGCAGATCGAGCCGTCCCGGCGGGACCGGCGGTTCGCCGACCCCGGATGGGCGGGGAACCCGCTGCTGCGCCGGGTCCTGCAGGGCTACCTGGCGGCCGCGCAGACCGCGGAGGGCCTGGCCCAGGACGCGGACCTGGACTGGGCTGACAGGGAACGGGCCGGTTTCGTGCTGACCAACCTGATCGACGCGCTGGCGCCAAGCAACAACCCGATGCTCAACCCGGCGGCGCTGAAGGCGGCCATCGACACCGGCGGCGGCAGCGCCCTGGCGGGCCTGCGGCACTTCGCCGCCGACATGGCGAGCCCGCCGCGGATACCGTCGATGGTGGAGCCGGACGCGTTCAAGGTCGGGGCGAATCTCGCGGTCACGCCCGGGGCGGTGGTGCTGCGGACCGAAGTGTTCGAGCTGATCCAGTACCGCCCGGCCACCGCCGCGGTCCGGCAGGTCCCGCTGCTCATCGTCCCACCGACGATCAACAAGTTCTACGTGACCGACCTGGCCCCCGGCCGCAGCCTGGCCGAGTACCTGGTCGGCAGCGGCTTGCAGGTGTTCGTGATGTCCTGGCGCAACCCGGACTCCCGGCACGCCAGGTGGGACTTCGGCACCTACGGGCAGGCGGTGCTTGATGCCATGGACGCGGTCGCGCGGATCACGGGCAGCGAGCAGACCGCGATCACCGGGGTCTGCTCGGGCGGCATCATCGCCGCGATGGTAGCCGCGCACCTGGCGCACACCGGCCGGCAAGACCAGATCGCCGCGCTCACCCTGATGGTCACCGTGCTGGACCAGGCGCGGGCCGGCCTGGGCAGCGCCGTCATCGACGAGCGGAACGCACGGCTGGCCGCGACCGCGTCCGCCACGCGCGGCTACCTGGACGGGCGATCGCTCGCCGAGGTGTTCGCCTGGCTGCGCCCGAACGACCTGATCTGGAACTACTGGGTCAACAACTACCTGCTCGGCAAGAAGCCGCCGGCGTTCGACATCTTGTCCTGGAACGCGGACACCACCCGGATGACCGCGGACCTGCACGGCGACTTCCTCCAGATGGGCGTCAGCAACGCGCTTTCCCGGCCCGGCGGGGTGACCATGCTCGGCTCGCCGGTGGACCTGTCCGCCATCGACCGCGACAGTTACCTGGTCGCCGGGATCACCGACCACATCTGCCCGTGGCAGAGCTGCTACCGCTCGACCGGCCTGCTGGGCGGGAACAAGCGGTTCGTGCTGTCGACCAGCGGGCACATCGCCGCGATGGTGAACCCGCCCGGCAACGACAAGGCCAGGTACCAGGTGGCCAAGGACTGCCCGGAGGACCCGGCCGAGTGGCTGCGGCACGCGGAGACCTGCCACGGATCCTGGTGGCCGGACCACGCGGCCTGGCTGGCCGAGCGCTGCGGCGAGGAGGAAGCCGCCCCGGCCGAGCTGGGCGGCGGCGGGCTGGCGCCGATCTGCGACGCGCCGGGAACCTACGTCTATGACCGCTGACCCGGCCCGGCCCGGCCCGGGCCGGGCGCGTAGGCGCCGACGGAGCAGCCCGCGCCAGGTGATACCGGTCCGGGTGCGGCGCGCCGGCCCGGCCGAACGGATTCAGATGCTGACCGCGGGCAGCCGGGTGCTACGGGTCGCCACGCGGGACGGGAACCCGGACCGACCGCCGCTGCTGCTGTGCAACGGGATCGGCAGCCGCCTAGAGCTGTTCCAGCCGTTCGTCGACGCGGTGGACCCGCAGCGGGGCGTCATCCGGTTCGACATGCCCGGCATCGGCGAGTCCCCGGCCCCGGTGGTGCCCTACCACCTGGCCACCCTGGCACCAATGCTGACCAGGCTGCTCGACCAGCTCGGCGTCGCGCGGGCCGACGTACTTGGCATCTCCTGGGGCGGCGGGCTTGCCCAGCAGTTCGCGCTGAGCCGGCCGGACCGGGTACGCCGCCTGGTGCTGGTGGCCACCGGGCCGGGCGCGCTCATGGTACCCGGGCATCCGAAAGTGCTACTGCACATGCTCACGCCGCGGCGCCACCGGGACCCGGGACGCGCGGCCCGCATCGCCGGCGAGCTGTACGGCGGCAGCCTGCGGGAGGACCCGGCTCTGGCCCGGGAGCTGCTGGGTGCCACGGCGCGCTCCGGCGCGGCCCGGGGTTACTACTACCAGCTCATATCCGGCATCGGCTGGACCAGCTTGCCGCGGCTGCGCAAGCTGCGGCCGCCCACGCTGATCCTGGCCGGTAACGACGACCCGATTATCCCGCTGGTCAACGCGCGGATCATGCACCGGCTGATCCCGGACAGCCAGCTTCACGTCTATCACGGCGGCCACCTCGAGCTCGGCACCGGCGCGGAGCGCCTGGCGCCCGTCGTGGAGGCCTTCCTGGATGCCGACCTCACCGCCGAGGGGAATCGACCATGAAACAGGCCATGAGCACCCATCTCGGGGAGGCACTCGGGACGGACTCCAGTCCGTCCGGCACACGGATCAGCCGGCGCAGCTGGACTGGGCCGCCCTCGTCCGGCAGGGAGAAGAGGGACCTTCGCCCTCTACACGCCGCAGTTGCGGCGCATCAGCGTGATGCGAGACGACTGCAGGCGCTCGTCACAGTACGATGCGCAGGGCCAGCCGAGGGGGACAGCCGCGCTGCACCAGGCGGGCGACGTGGTGCCAGTCGATGCGGTCGGCATAGACCTCGGCCAGCGACTCGGGGATGCCGAACTGGGCGAGCCGTGCCACGCGCCAGTCGTGCACGAGCAGTTCTTCGTCCCTGGCGGCCTCGCGGCCGGTAGTGGCTGATTTCATCGTGGCTCCTTAGTGGTGGACCGTTCCTCTCACTCTCACGAGCTGAGCTCACGATCAGTTTTGTAATCAATCATCAGTTATGACCAGGATGTTGTCAAGGGACCCGTGGAGGTGAGGTGCTCAGGCGAACTGGGGTATGCGCAGAGCTTCGGCACCCGTCCGCCGACCCGTACCTGGCAAAGACGCTGCCGCGGATGGGTGCCCTGCTGGAGAACTACTACGCGATAGGCCACGCCAGCGCGGACAACTACATCGCACAGGTCTCCGGGCAGGCCCCGGATCTGGGTACCCAGGCCGACTGCCCGCTCTGGACTCCCTTCCCCGGCCACGTCGTGGCCGGGCCGTATCACCAGATCCTCGGCGAGGGCTGCGTCTACCCGGCGGCGGTCCCCACGCTCGGCAACTAGCTGTCGGCCTGCAGCCACCCCGCCACCTGCTCCGCTGACCGCACCCGGCACGCCGAGCGGGCCGGAGGGCCGGTGAACCCGCTGGGCCGGCGTCTATGCCTGCATGTAGCCGGAGATCTTGGTGACGAGGATGCGCGGGGACAAGCGCGCGCCAACCGCCAGGGCGCGGTTACGCAGGCCGGGAATGACCAGAGTCTTACCCCGCCGCAAGCCATCGTGCCCGGCACGGGCGACGCGGCCGGCGTCCATCACGTCCCGCCGGAACAGCCGGCTGCCCGTCGCGCCGGCCTGCGCCGCGAACCCCGTGTCCGTCGGACCCGGGGCCAGGCAGGAAACCCGCACTCCCGAGCCGCGGACTTCCTCGGCCAGGGCCTCGGTGAACGACAGCACGTACGCCTTCGTCGCGTAGTACACCGCCGAGTTCGGGCCCGGCTGGAACGCGGCCGTGGAGGCCACATTCAAGATCCCCCCGCGGCGCCGTTCCAGCATCCCAGGTAGCAGCAGGGCGGTCAGCTGCGTCAGCGCCGCCACGTTGACCTCGATCATTTCCAGTTGCCGCCCGACGCCGATCCCGGCGACCGGACCGCGGGCCCCGAAGCCGGCGTTGTTCACCAGCACGTCCACGTCGGTCTGCCGCTGCGCTAGCGTCTGCACGATCTGGTCAGGACTGCCGGGCCGGCTCAGGTCAGCGGGCACGACCTCCACCGTGACCCCGGATTCCGTGGTGAGCTCCCCGGCCAGCTCCCGCAATTTGTCCTCGTTGCGGGCGATGAGCACTAGGTCCGCGCCATCGCCGGCGAATTGCCGGGCCAGTTCCCGCCCGATCCCCGACGAGGCGCCGGTAATCAGCACCGTCTCACCCCGGTGCCGCCCCAGCAGATCCTCTCCGGCTCCCGCCGGCGCCGTGCTCCCGGTACCGGTCATGCCGCACCTCCTCTTGCCCTTCCCCGGACTACGCTACCCACCGATGCGGGCAAGGGTCCACGGACGAAATACCCGCCCGGAGCAGTTCCATCACGAGACCAGAAAGGCAGCCACGCCGCCGGCCGCAACGGCAGGATGAGCCTCGCCCTGACAGAGGGCTGATTACTCAGCGTGGAGACGAGCGTCCCGTCTCCGGCTTGCCGATCGAGTATGCGTTTGACGGGCAATTGGTTCAGAGATCGCCAATGTGCGCCCAGATTGGCCAATTCTGGCGCCTTGAAATCGTGGTCCAGGTGACTTGGCGGCGCGTCTCCTGAGAGCCCGCGACGACTCCATCATGGCCGCAGACGTGAAGGAGCTATGGGCTGCTGTCGTACGATTTATGGGTCTTCGGCCCGGGAGTTCTCATTCTTGGCGGACGAGTCCGGTGTAACCGGCCTTGCCGGAGCGGTCTATCAGCTCGGCGGCGAAGGCCACCGTCTGGTCTTTGACGCCGCCGCCGGGGGGCAGGGCCAGCCCGCCGCCGCTCATCGCGTGTTCTCCGCGCGCCAGCGGGCCCGCAGGGCGCCCGTGGAAGTGCTGATGCCATTGACGTGGCGTGCGCAGCGTGCCAGCGACCCGGCTTCGGCGATCCCGGTGATGGCCAGCAGCACCCCGACCGGGGTGCCCGCGGCCAGGTGATCGCAGATGAAGCTGGACCGGGCCCGGCGCATCGACAGCCCCGGCGCGGCCGGGTCAGCCGCCAGGCCCAGGGCGAAATTGGTGATGAAGTTCTTATAGCCGCGATCGGCCGGGCCGGGCCGGAACACATGCCCGGTGCCCGCATGGCAGGCCAGGTCCCAGGCGCGTCCGGCATAGCCTGCGGCGACCGGCACCACCCGCCCGCCGGCCTGCACCACGACCTGGCGGCCGTGCCGTGCGACGTCGCTGCCGCGCAGCGTCACCAGCTCGCCGGGCCGCAACCCGGCCCCGGTGCCGAACACCACCAGGGCCAGCGCAGGATGCCCGGCCCGCCAGGCCGGCCACGCAGAACGCCTCGATCACGCCGTAATCCAGCCAGAACTCCCGGCCGGCCGGGATCCCCCGGGCATCAGCGAACCGGGACAGCCCGCGCAGCGCCGGAGCTGTCACGGCGCCGGCCTGCAGCGCGCACCGGCCCGCCGCCGCCGGCGCGAAGGTACGGGAGGTGAGGATCAGCCGCCGCCGTTCCTCAAGCTCATCGAGCAGGTCCCGGGCCAGCTAGGGCAGGTCGCCCAGGCGTAGGCACCTATGTCGCCCGATTGCGGTCGTCGGCTGGGGGCGCGGTGTATGTGTGGACATGTATGACTGGGCTGCCCGGCAAGGGACCGGGCATTTGGCGGCCCGGGCTGAGCTTCCCCGGATAAGTGGCCGGGTGCCGGATAGCCCGAGTGGGTGGCATATCGTGTAATGGCCGGCGGGCTCCTGGCCGCTGGCTTGGCTGAGGAGGTCTATCGCCTGGAGTATTCCGGCCCAGAGCGACACGAACGAGATGGTCGGGATTGGACCGTCGCCCTGCTCGTCCCTGGGGTGGGCGCATCACGCACAAGGGCCGTCTGGCTGATCGCTGGATGACATGGCGAGGAAATGGCTGGTCCCGCTCACCTGCAGCCATCCGGGTGCAGCACGCTGAACTGCCCATCGGGCTGGTATCTGGTCTGCTCCGACGAGGACCCTGGGGCCGAGTGCGCTCGCGCCGCTCGCCGGTGGCCGGGTGAATCGCCCCGGTGATTGATGGAGACTCGGAACCCACGAAAGAGTGGAGTCATGTCAGGCCGACTTCCCGTTCCGCTGCTACTCCAGGCCGGACGACAGCTTCCGTATCTTAGTTAGCGGGCCGGGGGCTGGCTTTCGTGTGGTCCGGTCAGCTGAGCGCGGCGCCCGGCTCGGTTCTGGACAGCAGTTCGCGGGTCAGGGCGTAGGCCACGGCGGCGGTTCGGCTGGTCACGTCGAGTTTGGTGAGGATGTGCTCGACGTGGTGTTCGGCGGTGCGCCGGCTGATGTGCAGGGTCTTGCTGATGCCGGGGTTGGAGGCACCGTCGGCGAGCAGCTGCAGTACCTCCAGCTCGCGTGAGCTGAGGGCGGGCCGGCCGGGCTCGGCGCGGGAGCGCTGGCGCGGGTGACCGGCACCGGGCCGGGGGCGGCCCCGCAGCGCGGCTATGCATTCCGGGTCGAGGCCGTCTTCGCCGGTGAGGTCGGGCGGGCCGTGGCCGGCCCGCTCGGCCCAGGCATCGGCGGCGGCGAGCACCCGGGCGCCGATGGGTATGGCCGGGCCGGCCAGCCCGAGCGGAAAGCCCGAGCCGTCCAGGCGCTCGTGGTGGGCGCCGACGTCCGCGGCCAGGTCGGCGAGGGGACGGACCCGGGACAAGATGCGCTGGGCGTAGTAGGGGTGCAGCCGGACCGGCTCGGCGAGCGCGGCAGCTCCTCCCCGGCCGGCTGGACGTGTGCCGTCGCCTGCCTGCTCGAGCAGGCGGGGCGGCACGGCGATCTTGCCGAGGTCGTGGACCAGCCCGGCCCGGCGCAGGCGCTCCTGCTCGGCTGCCGGGAGCCCGAGGCCGCAGGCGGCCCGGGCGGCCAGGCTGGCGACCCGTGTGCGAGTGGGAACCGCGCCGCGCGGACTTGAGGTCGGCGAAGTCGGCCAGCGCCTCGCACACGGCCAGGCGCCGGTCACCGGGCAGCTCATCGACCGGGGTCCCCGGCGCACACGACAGCACGTCGGTGAGCGGGACCGGCTCATCGCCGTCCGGCCACAGGCCGCCGGCCAGGTCGAGGTAGGCCCCGGCCACCTCCGGATCGAAATAGGTCCCGGTCCTGCGGCGGACCATGGCCGCCGCCGCCCCGGCACCGCTCAGTCCGCGCACCAGGTCAGCGGCCAGCGCCAGGTGCAGGATCTGGGCCGGGCGCGGAATCGCCTCCGCGGGCCGGCCAAAAGCCGGGCTGCGCCCGTCATGCCGCTCATACTGGTAGTGGACCGCGTCCTGCACATGATGGCCGAACCCCAGGCCGGCAGCGAAGTCGGCGGCGACCTCACAGTGCACCGCCATCGCCTCGTGCACCACCGGGCCGCACCGCGAGGCGAAGGCGGCCAGCCGGGCCAGCCGGGCCGGCAGGCCCGGGTCCAGCCGCAGCCGGCTCACCGCCCAGGCCCCCATGCTGCGGGGACTATGCAGGTCGACCAGGTTCAGGTCAAGCCGGGGAACCATCTCATCATCGGCGAAGAACCGGGCCAGCACCGCGCCGCAGGCACCGCACCCCGCATCCTTGACCAGCGCCCCGTAAAAGACGGCCTCCAGGTCCCCGGCCCCCGCCCCCAGCGCGCGCCCGAGCTGGACCCCCACAAAGGCCGTGTTGGTCCCGTGCTCCATCTGCTCGGCCGCAGCCAGGCCCGAACCGTAGGACAGCGCGCACAGCAGCTCAGCACTGCCGGGCGGCTCCGATCGCGGGCCCGGCCGATCTGCAGCCACAGCGCCGCTCACCCGGGCAAGCCTAGCCCGCGCCGGAGCCGGCCACAAGCACGGACCGCTCTCGGGTCGTGCCAAGGGGTGACGAACATCACGGCGGCCGGGAAATGGGGGAACTCACCCATGCGAGCGACCCGGGCCGCGATGCACCCTCTTATGCATCAGCCAAATGCATAAGAGGAAGGAGGAAGGAGGCGTGTGAGCGGAGCCGCCCGAGACGGGCAGATCCGCATCAGGCGGCCGGATAACGGGGTCCGGTTCGGGGCGCAACGGACGCGCCCATGCAAGAGACAGTTCTCGTGCCGGACGGAATACCAGAAGTTCACGCTCAGGCGGGACTAACTACCAGAAGCGGGACCCGATGTTTCCGGCGGCGCAGGTGCGCGGCCGGCCAGAATTTAGGAGCAGGTTTTCATGAGTACACACCTCGAGAGCGGCTCGGTGGCCCACACGGTCAGCGACCAGGCCACCAGCCTCGGCGACATCATCGAGCTGGGGCTGACGCCAGGGGGAACCTGGCAGCAGAACAACCTGACCGCCATCACCGGCGCGCCCCAGACCGCCACCGCCCCGTTCGCGTACGTGGCCCCGGACGAGTCGGGCCGGGTCGTCTACCAGGACAGCAGCGGCGGCATCACCGAGCTGTGGCTGCCGCTGGGTGCGGGAAGCTGGCAGTACGACAGCCTGACCGCCCTCACCGGCGCGCCCCAGGCGAGCTCCGCCCCGGTCGCGCTGGTGACCCCGGGCAATGTGGCGCGCGTCATCTACCAGGACAGCAGCGGCGGCATCACCGAGCTGTGGCTGGCGCCGGGGGGCACCTGGCAGTACGACAGCCTGACCGCCATCACCGGCGCGCCACTGCCCGCCAGCGCCCCGTTCGCGTACGTGACTCCGGACAACGTGACGCGCGTCATCTACAACGACAACAGCGGCGGCGGCAGCATCATCGAGCTGTCGCTGCCGCAAGGGGGAACCTGGCAGCAGAACAACCTGTCCGCCATCGCCGGCGCGGACCTCCCGCTGGGATCCGCCCCGGCGGGATCCGCCCCGTTCGCGTACGTGACCCCGGACGGGACCGCGCGGGTCCTCTATCGAGGGCCGATCTACGCGCAGACGGATCCTGCCGGGCTGTATTCCTACATCATCGAGCTGTCGTTGGCGCCGGGGGGAACCTGGCAGCAGGCCGACCTGACCGACACCACCCGCGGCGCGCCCTATCCCTTCAGCGCCCCGTTCGGGTACGTGGGCCCGGACGGACTGGCCCGGGTCGTCTACACCGCCCTTAACGCCCTTAACGCCCTTAACGCGGACGTTCCCGCTAACGGCGACGTCATCGAGCTGCGGCTGGATCCGGATGGCTGGGTCTACTCTGACCTGACCGTCAGCGTCAACCCGCCCGCGCCGACGCCCGCCAGCGCCCTGTTCGCGTATGTTGGCGCGGACGACCTGGCCCGGGTCGTCTACACCGGCAGTAGCGGCGACATCATCGAGCTGCGGCTGGATGGCGATGGCTGGGTCCAGTCTGACCTGACCGTCAGCGTCAACAGCCCGCCCGCGCCCCCGGCGGCCAGCGCCCCGTTCGCGTACGTGACCCCGGACAAGGTGGACCGGGTCTATTACTCGAGCTCGTCCTCATGAGCCCGGCACGCTAATCCGGCAAGCCGATGCGGCCATCGCCCGGGGGTGCCCGGGCGATGGCCATCGGCGTAGGCCAGGTGCCCAGGGAATTGGCGTGCCGTTAACGCCGATTTTCACTAAGCGAATTGGCCCCCAGTCTGGTCAGTCGTACTGGAAGCGGAGGGTCCGGCCTTCCCACCAGGGGACGGTGATCGTGTCGGGCAGGCTGGCGTCCGGGCTCTCGCGGAGATACCACACGAGACGCCCTCGGCAGAAGGACTGACCGCCGCCCTCCTGAGCGCCCCGTCCAGCCTCCCCGTAACAGTCCTGCAGTGGCTGAGTCACCATCTGCTGTACTGCGCGGCGCCACCATACAGCCTGCGGTGGGACGAGCAGTCCCGCAGAGCCCGACTGCACGACGCCTAAATTGTCGCCAGATGTAGCAGAATGCTCGGCCTGCCCAAGGGGTGGGTGACCGAGGTACCGGGCCTGAACTGCCGACAGCAGAGAGAGCCACTCGGCAACGGGGTCGCCGCCGCCCAGGGCGCCAGCTGCCCCCGTCGGCTGCCGCGTCATCACACAGGGCTTCGAGGGCTTAGCTGGGGGTGTGTTGCGCGGCAGCGAGGCTGGCGAAAGGCGCTACGAGCGCGTGAGGATCGGTGGGCAAGATCAGCGTGATCTGCTTCCGCGCCCGGGTGAGTATCACGTACAGGAGCCTGCTGGCGGCGGGGAACGGCGTCATCTACCGCGGCTTTCTCATTCCGGCGGCGGCACGCCGCGACGTCACCAGACCGTGACGAACCCGTCACGACCAGGATGAGAAAGGGCCGACTGGTCACTGCCTGCAGCCGGGGGTCGGGGTCGTGGGTATGGCGACGCGCCCTGGCCGCCGTCATGCGTCCCGGCGGTCCAGCAGCGTCCAGGCGATGGCGTACACGATGGCGACGAACAGGCACATCACGCCGAAGCCGGGCCAGGGCTGGAGGGTGTGGGCGGAGTGGTAGACGCTGGCGAGCTGCCCCCCGGCCTGGGTCGGCCAGAACTCGGTGACCGGGTTCCGCCACGAGTCCGGCAGCGCCTGGGCGATCCCGGGCAGGACGAACAGGACGGCGATCATGGCGGCGATGGCGGCGGCCGGGTGCCGGAGCAAGGTCCCCGCGGCGACGCTGAGCACCGCCAGGGCGGTCAGGGCCAGCCCCGCTCCCACCACCGCCCGGGCTACCCCGGGATCGCCGAAGACCGCGTGGGGGGCATGGCCGGCGATGAGGGCCTGGCCCACGAAGAACGCCGTGAAGCTGGCGGCCTCGCCCACGACGAAGGTCACCACGGCGAAGACCAGCGACTTGGCTGCCAGTACCCGGCCTCGCTTCGGGACGGCGATCAGGCTGGTGCGGATCATCCCCGACGAGTACTCGGAGCTGATGGCGAGCACCCCGAGCACGGCGATGGCCAGCGTGGCGATGCCCATCCCATCCAGGCTGACCCCGGTCGGGTCCCAGCTCAGCTTGCCGGAGACGCTGCTCTTGGCGTAGCCGTGGGCGGCGGCCGCGCTGATGACGGCCCCCAGGCCGACGCCGAGCACGACGGTCACGGTCAGCGCCCAGAAAGTCGACCGGACCGAACGGAGCTTGGTCCACTCTGAGCGCAGCACGTCGCCGAAGGTGGATGCACGGAAGGCCGCCCGGTGGTCCGGGCCGGTGCGGGCGATCGGGGCGTCGGTCATCGGGTCGCCCCGGCCGCCTGGTACTCCACGCTCTCTCGGGTCAGTTCCATGAACGCCTCCTCCAGCGAGGCCCGGACGGGGATGAGCTCGGACAGGGCGAGGCCGTGGGCGGCGGCCAGCCTTCCCACCTCGGCGCTGTCCATCCCGGTGATCTCGATGACGTCGGGGTCGGTCCCGGCATCCGGGTCGGCCACCGGTGCGGCCGCCGCCCGGGAGGTGCTCCCGGCCCGGACGGTGGCACCGGCCTCGCGGCAGCGGGCGGCCAGCTCCGCCGCCCGGGGGCTGCGGACGTGTACCGACTGCCGGGAACTGGACCGCACGAACTCCTCCACGCTGGTATCGGCGATCAGCCGGCCCTTGCCGATCACCAGCAGGTGGTCGGCGGTCAGGGCCATCTCGCTCATCAGGTGGCTGGAGACCAGCACGGTGCGGCCCTCGGCGGCCAGCGCCCGCATCAGGGTCCGGACCCAGTGGATGCCGTCGGGGTCCAGGCCGTTCACCGGTTCGTCGAAGATGAGCACGGCCGGGTCCCCCAGCAGCGCCGAGGCGATGCCGAGCCGCTGGCCCATGCCCAGCGAGAAGCCCTTCGCCCGGCGCCTGGCCACGCCCTCCAGACCGACCACGCGGAGCACCTCGTCCACCCGGCTGCGGGGGATGCCGTTACTCTGGGCCAGGCATAGCAGGTGGTCGCGGGCCCGGCGGCCACCGTGCAGCGCCTTGGCGTCGAGGAGGGCGCCCACCTCGCGCATGGGTGCCGGCAGGTCGCGGTAGCTGCGGCCGCCGACGGTTACCGAGCCCTGCGTCGGCGCGTCCAGGCCCAGGAGCATCCGCATGGTGGTGGTCTTCCCGGCGCCGTTCGGGCCGAGGAAGCCGGTGACCAGGCCGGGCCGGATGGAGAAAGACAGGTCGTTGACGGCCATGGTGGAGCCGTAGCGCTTGACCAGGTTGCGGGCTTCGATCATCGCTCTACGGCGAACGGGAGGGCCATGTCGCGGTAGGGCTCCTCGGTGCCCAGGGCGCTGGCGAGATAGGTGATGCGCAGGCCGAGGTCTTCGGGCGTGAGGGCAAGACGCTCACCCTCATGCTCCTGCTCCTGCCCCCAAGCCTCCAGTGACTCGCCAGCGAGATGCCAGTGCACCGCCTCGTCCCCCGCATCCGGATCCGGTAGCGCGACGAACGCCTCCCGATGCGCCGGCTCGGTTCGCAACGTCAGCTCGGGATAGTGCGACGCGAGAGATTCCGCTTGCGCGGTAGGGACTGGCGCACACCATTCGATCGGGCCATCGCCGTCGGCGTTCACCAGACCCCACCAGATGCAGAACGCCGCGCCTGCTCGTCCTTCGATCTTCGGGAGCGGGCGCTCGCGCAGGATCGCGATGAACTCCTTGCCGAACGCCCACATCCCCTGCTCGTCGACGTTGCGCTTGAGACAGAGCAGGCTCCGCTCGGGCATCTCTCGTGTGGCGACTTCGTACATGACCGGCCTCTTTCCGCGCAATCGGCTGACGAGGTAGTCGGCTAGATCGCGCCGCGCGTCGTGTGCCGCTTCGGCGTGGCGCCAGTGCTCAGCGATGCGCGTCGCTGCATCGGCCGGATCGCACGCGAGCAGCTCCTTGATCGCCGCGAGCGGCAACTGCAACTGGCGCAGCATCACCACAAGGCGTGCCTGGTCGAGCTGGGCTGTGCCGTAGTAGCGATAACCGCTTGCCTGATCGACGCGCGAAGGCACCAGCACCCCGCGTTCGTCGTACAGGCGGAGCGCCTTCAGTGAAAGGCGGGACCGTCGTGCGAACTCCCCGATACTGATCTCTTTCACGCTGACTCCCTCGTCGCCGGGCCGATCCGGCCCGGCAAGATGAGTGTGCGGGCTCCCCCAAGGTGAGAGTCAAGGCTGCCGGCCGCCAGCCATCTCCCAGTAGCGGAAGAGGGTTCTGCAACGGCGGGAACGCTACGCGCCCAGCGACGTTCCGGGACGCTCAACTCAGCTCAGCGGTGGCGAGGCCGGGCTTCGGGTGGGCCGGGACCTTCCACCCCCGGCGCGCCGGTCAGCTCGCCAAGGCCACCCACATACTGCAGCTACGCGAAGCATAACCAGGATGGAAAAGGCTCCATGTATTCATGACAGATTGCACTGCGGGCGAGTTTATATTCCAAGCACTGTTGGCTACTGCTGGATCCGTTATCAATAGACCCTTCCAAGGCATATTTGGTGCGCGCAAGTCATTTAGATATAGCGCCGCCACCCGATGAGTTCCATCAATTATTACATAGGGACCGGTGTCGCTAGTGGCGATCATTACGAGTATCTCGTCCGTCGTTGCAGCGTCATAACCGACTAGTTGCTTCCTCAATCGCTCAACTCTTTGATAGGCTTCAATATCCTCGGCGAGGAAGCCGGTCCCCATCTTGCGGCCGGGCTTCAAATTGGCTTCGACACTACTCAAACGGAAATTACCGCCCGTGTTCAAATACCAATGAGGCGTCGGCACAATGTACAGATTTGGCAGATCTCCTCTTTCGACCTCGACCCACTTCGCGGACATACTTGATGCGGGGCCGCCAAGTCGATCAATAATCGCAGACCTTCTGAGCGCGTTCCGCAATGTCCATGCCGAGAATGAGGTCAGCTTCGTCTGCCTGCGGATGCAGGGCCAGAGGGGAAACACAGCGGGCAATGGTGTCCTGTGCCGGCATGGGCAGGCCGGGAAGCTCGCGGAGCATCCAGCCGAGATCTCCGGGGTCGAGCAGGCCGAGCTTGAGCAGGCTGTACGCGTCGCCCGGCTTGAGGTTCCCGGCGACGGCCATGGCCACGGCGAGCGGCCTGCGGTCGACTGGACTGTGCCCGAGCCAGGGCAGGTCATCCTGCCTGGGCCAGTACGGCCAGCTGTGGTTGCTGGCCAGCCCGGCGGTGAGCTGCGCCAGCGGCTCGCGGGTCCCTGGTGATGTCACGGATTCCCATCCGCGCCGGACGAGCTGGGGGAGCAGGTCGCCGAAGGCGTCCTCGCCGTCCTGTACCCGGCCCGCTGCCCATGACAGGGCCGCGGGGATGTCTGCGGCCGGGATGCGGGTGCTGAGGCGGCTGAGCAGGACGGCGTACGGGCCGAAGGATTCGGGGCTGCGCTGGGGCCTGAGCAAGCTGAGCACCTCGGCCGTGGCCATCAGCCGCGGATAGAGCGCTCCGATCACGTCAGCGAGGACAGAGTCGACCGGATCGGTATCCGGTCCCAGGCGCGTCAGGTCCTTCAGCTGGAGCAGGTCCTGGTCCTGTCCCAGCGCAGTTACCGCGCTCAGTCCTGCCCGCCGCGCCCAGGCCGGCCAGCTCGTACCGGTCAGCAGCCGGGTGAGGTCACCTGCCAGGGACCGGCACTCTCCTGCCGCCGCGAGCATGGTGATCCACCAGAATTCCGCTGGCCCGCTCAGGCCCCGAGCGAGGTGATCCGCAAGCTGTGATGCCAGATCTGGATGCGCCAGCGCCCGCAGGTCCTGGCCGGGCAGAGGATCCGCATCCCCGAACGCCGCGCCAGCTAGGATCTTGCCGACAATCGCGGCCCGGTAGGCGTGCGACGGAAACTCCACCCCGGTCTTCGCCAGCGCGAGCGCGTTGGACTCGGGAAACCCGTCCGCCAGGTCGGGATCCAGTGCCGCGATCCACGCAGCGGCCCCGGCCAGCGATCCGGGAATAGCGCCGTCGCCGGCCATGCCCAGCAGCACGGGCAGCTGGCCGCGGGTGACAGGCCGGCCAGTCACGTACTCGGCGGCGAGGAACTGGCGTACTGCTGGTGACGGAAGACGACGGTGGAATCGGCGGCGACATCGAACAGCGCGGTACCCAGCACTTCGTCGTACTCGGCCGGCGTGACGTCTCGTCCCGGGTGGTCCGCCTCCGGATCCGACGGCAGGCGGCCGGTGTTCAAAGTGCCGCGCACGTGCTGCGGGTCGGCGGTGAACCGGCTGCCTTGCCGAAGATCATCATCGCCGCCAGCCGCCCGGCAAGCCGACGCCGCCGGTCCTGGGGAACTGCGGGCCTGGGCCAGCGGCTGCTGGTCTCCTGCAGCAGGTGATCGATCTCGGGGTCACCATGGCAGTCGCTCCAGTCCCGGTATTTGTCCAGGATCCACGCGGCGAGCCCGGCGGGTGAGTCGGCCAGCCCGGGGGCGAGTGAATTCGGCCGCGCGAACTGAGCCGCGGCGTAGCTGTCATCGTGATCGGTGCGGCCGCCGCGTTCCTCAAGGTAACGCTGCTCGGCTGCGGACAATGGCCTGCCGCCGTCGAGTCGCGGGTGCAGCTCCGGGTGATGGGTGAATATACCCATCACCCGGTCTGCGTGCCGCGCGCCGAGGAAGTTCGTGACGTGCGAGCCGATGTCTCCGCCGTAGGCGCCGAAACGCCGGTAACCGAGTTGGTCCATGAGCCCGGCCCAGAGGTCAGCGATGCGCGCGGGATGGTTCTGCCCGGCGGGCAGCGGTGCCGAGAACCCGAAACCGGGCAGTGACGGAATGACGACGTCGAACGCGTCGGCGGGATCTGCGCCGTGTGCGACCGGATCGGTCAGTGGCCCGATCAAGGGCAGGAACTCGAAGAACGAGCTCGGCCACCCGTGCGTGACTACCAGCGGCACCGGTGCGGCGCCCGCCGCCGGGGTCCGCGCGCGGATGCGGAACACGTGGATGTCCGCGCCCGCGACGCTGACCAGCAGCTGCGGCAAGCCGTTCAGCGCCGATTCGGTATCCCGCCACTGGTACTCGCCCGCCCAGGACGTGACGAACGACGCCAGGTAACCCGGATCGGTGCCGGTCAGCCATCCCGCCGCCGCGCCGCGCGCTGGCCGGGTCCGGTCAAGCCGGACACGCAGGTCATCAAGGACCGCGTCCGGAACCGCGATCTCGAACGAGCGCACCTGACTCACCGCAGCCCCCGGCCCTGGTCACCGGAATCCGCCGGCCCCGGCTACCGCCAGCGCCGTCAGGTGCCCCACGTACACCGCCCGCGATGCCGCCCCGGGCGGTGCGGGCGAGGACCGCGGCCAGCCCGCCCGTACTCCTCGGTACGGCACGGGTCAGCCGGTCCTCGCCGGCGGCCAGTGTCTCTGCCACGGTGATTTCCCTCCTGTTCCCCTTGCTCACCTTGTCTATGTCAGCAGCCCCCGGGCGGCGGGCCCGATCGCTTGTGATGTCCGCCCTGCGCGGGGGTCGGCTGGCGTCCGAGGAGGCGCCGGTAGGCCAGCGCGACCGCGGCGATGACCGCGGGGATGACCAGGACCACTCCGGCGAACGGAAGCAGCGCGCAGCACATCAGGGTAGCCAGCGCGGCGGTCCAGCGACGTCGGCCGCGCAGCAGCCGGACCGCGGCCAGGGTCGCCGACAGGTACACGATGATCACCAGTGAGTCGGGGACCACCAGCAGGGTCTGTGCGTCCCAGCCGGCGGCGTAGCTGATGGCCAGGCAGCCGAGCGACCAGCCGCCGACCACGAGCACCGCGGTCCGTGGCACCCGGCGGGAGTCCAGCCGGGACAGCTGCCGGGGGAACACGCCGTCGCGCGATAGCGCGTAGCCGAGCCGGGAGGTGGCGGCCACGAAGACGTTGGCCGTGCCCAGGGCGATGAGCGGGGCGATGGTGGCGGCGGCCGCGCCCGCCGCGCTGCCCAGCGCGCCCGACAGCACGCGGGCGATCGCGGTCCGGTTGACCTGGCTGCCGCCGTAGGTCCCGGTGCCGACCGTGGCCACCGCGACACCGAGGTACAGCAGGGTAATCAGCCCGACGTTCAGCGCGGTGCTGCGGGGCACGTCCCGGGCCGGGTCCCGGAATTCGGCGGACAGGTGGGTGATGGCTTCCCAGCCGAAGAACGCGAAGAATATTGTGACCCCTGCCGTGCCGATCGCGCCCACACCGTGCGGCGCGAATGGCGGCCAGTCCGCCGCGCGCATCCGGGGAACCGCCGCGGCGGCCGCCAGCAGCAGCAGTACCGCGACGACCGCGCTGAAGGCCAGTTGCAGCCGGCCGCTCACCTGAACGCCGCGCACGTTGGCCGCCGTGGCCACCAGCAGGATCAGGCGGGATGCGGCGGAGATCCCGGCCCGGTCCAGGCCGAGGTAGGGGGCGACGTAGTAGACACCGGTCAGCGCGACCAGGGCCTGCGCAGTTGCCGCGGCGATGAAGTAAACCAGCCGGTCACCATGCCAGCAGCCGCGCCGAATGCCTACCCGGCGTAGGTCGCAACCCCACCCGCGTCCGGGCTGCGGGCGGCCAGCGCGGCGAAGGTGAGCGCCAGCGGGATCCCCAGCACGCAGTCGAAACCCCACGAGACCAGCGACGCCGGCCCGGCCTGGCTGGCGGCCAGGCCGGGCAGCAGCAGCACCCCGGCACCCACCACCGCGCCCAGGTACAAGGCGACGCCGTGCGGCACAGTGATCGTGCGGCGCAGCTGCTCCCGGTCGGTCACGACAGGCTCGTGGCGGCACCGACCGCGGCGAGGCCGGCGAAGATGGCGGCGTAGCCGTACAGCATGGCAGGCCGCTCCGCGCTGTGCCGGCCTAGGATGGCCGCCGCGGCGGCGCTGCCGGTGAGGAGGAAGATGACCGTACCGCCCCACAACAGTTGGACGAGGCGGCGAGGGCGGCGGCCAGCGCTGGGCGGAGGGACAGGTAGAAGCCGCCGAGCGCCCACAGAGCGATCAGGCAGGGAAGGGCCCGGGCGAAGCTGACGCGCGCCTGGCGGGGTACCGCGGCCCTGGGTACCAGGGACCGTTGCGCCCCGGTCTCGCGCATGGCGGCGACCAGCACCGCCAGGAAGATCCGCAACTCCCGGAGCTCAACGTCGTCCAGCATCCAGGCAATTACACCACCGCGCCTCTTTCCACGGCTTCTCATGCATCCAGCCAAACAGCGGCGCGGGCACCTGTCCGGCAGCCCCTGCTCGATCGCCCGGGGCGGCACCGTTGCATCTGGAACCCGGTCACCTCGTCAACGCGACGGCGGCGTCCGCGGCCGAGGCGAACAACTGCCGGCGCGCCGACTTGGCCGTCATCCACCCGCGGTGCTGCCACTCCCGGTCGGCCAGCGAGTCTCCGGCCATCACCACCTCGCCGAACGGGATGGAGCGGTAGCGGGCGATCGCCATCAGCGCGGACGCTTCCATCTCGACGACTAGACACCCTTCCTCCACCCGGCGCGAGACTCGGGTCCGGGTCTCGCGGTAGATGGCGTCCATCGACCAACTCAGGCCGTGCGTCGTCTCCACGCCGGCGGCGCTAAGCGCGTCGGCCAGGCTCTCAGCCGGACCCGGGTCAGCCGGGACGACCCGGCCGGCCGACAGGTAGTGGAAGGACGTGCCCTCGTCGCGCACAGCGCCGGTCAAGATCACCGCGTGCCCCATCACCAGTTCCGGTACCAGCGCCCCTGCCGCACCGCAGGCGATGACTCCGCGAACTCCGCGGGCAATGACCTGCTCGAGCATGGCACCGGCCAGCGGCGCCCCGACTCCGGGATGGAACACGCCCAGCCGTACACCCCGGTGCTCGATCTCCCACAACGATGCCGGACCCATCTCGCTGTGCAGGCGGCACACTGGCCTCGCGTCTTGACGGCCGGAGAGTTCCTCGACGACGTCACGGAAGAAGCACGCCACAGCGACCGTCGGCGCGTCGACCGGACGGATCAGCCGGCTCGGCTCGATGACCGCCTCACCGGTCAGATCCTCATCCTCCAGTAGCGGCAGTCGTCGGCGATCAGCCGGCCCAGACAACCTCCGCACCTCCCGCACCTCCCGCACCTCTCATCCTATCGGCGCGCCGGTGTAGGCCGGCTGATGCCGATAAACCCTGTCATGGCCGCTGACCTGGTGTCTCCTGCTCGAGGCGGCCGATGACCTCTAGCCGGGCCGACCTGCCTGGCGTCCGGCCGGCCAGACGGCCAGGTCAACTTGCCCGCGGTCGTTTGCAGGCTCCTGGCCGACGATGCGGGCGCCGAGGTTGGCAAGTGCGGCTGCCACCCGCCGCTCTGACTCATCGGCCCACTCTCGCCCCTCGATCTCTTTCACGTAACTTCGGCTTGCCCTTGCCGGAGCAGGCGATCCAGAGACGTGTCCAGCCTCAACGGCCGATCTGATGGTGCCAGAAAGACGCTGGGATACCGCTTCCTTTGCTTCTGCTGCCACGACGACAGGGAGTTCACGCAGCCGTGAGGGCAGTGTAGTGATCAGATCAGCCTTCGGAAGCAGCAGGATGACTGGCAGGCCACGGCCCAACGCTGCTCCGATTTCGAGCAGGACACCAGCTGGAGGCGTGCGTTGATCAACGAGTGCGACTACTGCATCGACCCCGTCCAGCACATCTTCCAGATCTAGCGCAGAAGCTTCATCCCACGTAACCACCGAGATCGACTCACCCGACAGAAGCCGCCGCGCTATCGCGGTCTCCGTGGACGCGTCCGCCGATACCAGCACGCGCAACAGACCGTCCGAGAAGCTCATAGATACATCATCCCAGGCAATGACGGGGCGCCGCTGGCGGCAGCCGAGCCCGAGACACATCCCCTGTGCGGCCAGACGTGAAACCGCACGCTACAGCTGCTATCTCGTAACAGATAACGTGCCGGACTGCCAGTTCGGCATCCCCAACCGCCGAGTTCACGCAGCCGACCGTGCGCGCCAGGCGGGTACGCGCGCGCCGGGAGCCTTGTCAGCACTCACAGTCCGTGCTCGGGGTGCTTATCGAGCCCTGCCGGGGCGTCGCCACATACTCCAGCCGCAGGATCGTCATATATCGAAGTCGCTAGCACATTGGTAGATCATGCCGTAGCTGCCGCGGTCGCGGTGGAGCGGCGCACCGAGGCCGGTGATGCAGCACGGCAGCCTTCCCGGTCGTCCTCTTCAAGCTGCGGGCTCGCCGCGGCCCGCCATTCTCCCAGGGCTTAGGTCCCGGTAGCGAAGACTGCCGCGAACCGCTAACTCCCATCGCAAATAGCCGGGCCGTGGGTTTCCCCTCTTACCGTGGACACATCGCCTTAAAGGAAAGGACAGGGGCGATGGCAGAGACGCGCAGGAAGTTCGATCGGGACTTCAAGGAGGGCGCGGTGCGGCTGGTCCGGGAGACTGGCCGGCCGATCGCGGAGGTGGCCCGGGACCTGGGGATCAACGAGGGCACCCTGGGGAACTGGGTGAACGCTGAGCGGCGCCGCCGGGGCGACGGCAATGGGGCGCTGGGCGAGGATGAGCGGGCGGAGCTGGCCCGGCTGCGCAAGGAGAACGCCGAGCTGGCGATGGAGCGCGATGTGCTCAAGCGCTCGGTCGCCCTCTGGGTCAAGGACGCGATGGGCCGGTAGCGGTGGCCGCGCTGATCGCCGCCCAGAGGGCAGGGCATGGCATCCCGCAGGCGGTGGCCTGCCGGGCGCTGGGGGTGTCCCGGTCCTGGTTCTACAAGCACCAGGGCGGGACGCTGCCGCCGCGGGCAGCGCGCCGCGAGCGGCTCAAAGCCGAGGTGAAGCGGCTGTTCGCCGAGCACGGGGGCAAGCGCGGGTCACCGGTGATCACCGCGGACCTGAAGGACGCGGGCTGGAGAGTCAGCAAGAACACCGTCGCCGCCGTCATGCGGGAGATGGGCCTGGCCGCCCGGCCGAAGAAGAAGCGCCGGTCTGCCACCCGCCCGGGCAGGGGCCGGTGGCGGGCACCGGACCTGGTCAAGCGGGACTTCCCGGCGGACAAGATCAACGTCAAGTGGTATGGCGACGGCACCGAGATGCCCACCGATGAGGGCACGCTGTACCTGGATAGCGTGCTGGACGCGGCCTCCCGCAGGATCCTCGGGTTCGCCCTGGGCGAGCATCACGACGCCGGGCTGGCCTACGGCCCTGGCCATGGCGGTGGCGGTGCACGGCGGGCAGGTGCCCGGCGTCATCTTCCACACCGATCAGGGCAGCGAGTACACCGCGGGCGCCTTCCGCGCCGCCTGCGAGCGGCTCTCCATCTCCCAGTCGATGGGCCGGCCCGGGTCGGCGCTGGATAACGCGGTCATCGAGTCGTGGCACTCCACCGTGGAATTCGAGCTGCGCCGCATCGAGTACTTCACGACCAGGGCGGCCGCCCGGGCCCGGGTCGCCGCCTGGATCGAGGACTACAACCACAACCGCCGGGTTTCGGCCTGCGGCATGATGCCCCCAGTGGCCTGGGAACTGGCCGCAGGACGGGAGGCCGCGTGAGCGCGGCTGGCCGCTGCGCGGCCCAGATCAGGAAGGAGGCGGCTTCGCCGCCGCTTGCCTTTAGCCCCAGCTGCCGCGCCCGGGCTGGGGGACGCGCCGCGCGAGGGTACGTGTCCGTCCCTCCGGCCTAATGGGCATATGACAGTCCACCGCTTGCCTTGACCAGGACACCAAGCCCTAAGTCAAGATTGCGGGGCCTGCCAGCCAGATCCATGCCTTCCTCCGGCCTGGTACGGGATGCCTTGCTTGAGACGGGCAGGATCCGGTGACGCGGTAGTGCCGGTGACCCGCTGACATCACTGGGCATGGGACCCCTTGTCGAAGATCCGGGCCCGGCACTACCGGTCAGCGGGGCAGGCGGGCGACACGCCGGTCCGCTTCCGCGGACTCCGCCGTTTGTGCCGGTATGGATGGTCGTGGCCTGAGCCACCTGCAGGAGCAACCCCTCACCTCCACCGGAGCCGGCCGAGCTCCGGGCAAGACCGGGGCCTGCGGGCAGCTGGGGTCACGAACGGCTAATCGGATGGCGGTGCCCCAGAGCCCTTCCATTAGGGAGCGTGCGTGCCCCGCGCGGCGTCAGGCCAGCGCGAACAGCAAGACCCATCGAAGAGAACGGAGGAATGCATGGACGTGTACTGCGGGATCGACTGGGCCGAGGACCACCACGACATCGCCCTGGTGGACCGGGACGGGCAGCTGCTGGCCCGCCGCCGGATCAGCGACGACGCGGCCGGCCTCGCGACACTGCTGGCCCTGCTCGCCGAGCATGGAGACACCCCGGATGACCCGATCCCGGTGGCGATCGAAACACCCCGCGGGCTGCTGGTCGCGTGCCTGCGCGCCACCGGCCGCCAGGTCTACCCCATCAACCCGATGGCCGTGGCCCGGTACCGGGACCGGCACTCGGTCGCGGGCCGCAAATCCGACCACGGCAACGCGGTCGTGCTGGCCAACGTGCTGCGCACCGACAGGCACGCGCACCGGCCGCTGCCCGCCGACTCCGAGCTGGCCCAGGCCATCGCGGTGCTGGCCCGCGCCCAGCAAGACCCCGTTCTGGGACCGCACCACCGTGCACAACAAGCTCCGCTCCCACCTGCGCGAATACTTCCCGGCTTCCTCGCCGCCTTCGCCCCGGTCAAAGGCGGCATCCTGCGCCCCGAGGCCCGCGCCATCCTGGCCGCCGCCGCCACCCCCGCCGATGCCGCCAAGCTCACCCTCACCCAGCTGCGCGCCCTGCTGAAGAAGGCTGGCCGGCGCCGCGGCATCGACACCGAGGCCACCCGGCTGCGCGATGGCTTCCGCGTCCCGCAGATGCGCCAGCTCCCCCTCGTCGAGGCGGCCATGGGCCGGCAGACCCTGGCCCTGCTCGGCCAGCTCGACGCCGCCTGCGCCGCCGCCGACGACCTCGAGCGCGCCGTCACCGAGTCTTTTAGCCTGCACCCGGACGCCGGGATCATCACCAGCTTCCCAGGGCTCGGCGCACTCACCGGCGCCCGGGTACTCGCCGAGATCGGAGACGACCGATCCCGGTTCCAGGATGCCAAAGGACTCAAGGCCTACGCCGGCGCCGCCCCGATCACCCGCGCCAGCGGCAAGACCAAGTCCGTCACCTACCGCCGGATCAAGAACAACCGGCTCAACGCCGCCGGCTACAGCTGGGCGTTCTCCGCGCTGACCGCCTCACCCGGCGCCCGCGCCCATTACGACCGCCGCCGCGAGGACGGCGACCGGCACGCCGCCGCCCAGCGCAACCTGTTCGGCCGCATGCTCGGCTGCCTGCACAGGTGCCTGACCACCGGCCAGCACTACGACGAGGCCACCGCCTTCCCCGCTGCCAGCAAGAAAATCTCCCGGGCAGCTTGACAACTTAACCGCATCGGATGTCTCAAGGCTGCTCCGCATCGCCTGCGGCGACGGCCCCTGCGGGGCCGGCCTTGACCCCGGAGACCACTGCGGCCCCTCAGGCAGGAAACACGGGCAGGCCCAGCCTGCCCCGCCCCCCGGCGCAGCACGTCCGGCGAGCCCGTGCCCCGCGCACAAACGGACATCAAGAACCAGAGATGAACTGGCGTTCGATAGTCAGAAGAAGGACCGAAATTACAAGAATCCGCTAACGGGAAGTGCCCACGCTTCCAGGGGATTGCCAGCCGGGCATCTGCGGCGTGCTACTTTGGAGTGGTGATAGATCCCCGGTTTGGGGATGTACCACCTCCGTGGGGGTTCAAGTCCCCCTCGGACACGAAACTTGTACATACCGGGATGATTTCGGGCATAGCGGGACATCACCCAGGCCCAGGCTTCCGCCAGTGCCGGGCGTTCGGCCCGCCGGTTCGCCTCCTTTCCTCCAGTTTTGCTAGTTTCGTGGGCGCACAGCGCCCGGGGTGTCAGCTTGCGTGGCCGATGAGGGTGGTCGCGGCTTCGGGGGCGTCTGCCTGCAGGGTCCCGGTGCGCGGGTCGTAGGTGAGTGTGATCTGCTGAGCGCGCAGGTAGCCGATTACGTCCTCGTCGCTGACCGGGCGGCACACGTCGGCTCCGCGGCGGGTGCGGCGCCTTCTGCGCGGCCCGGCCGTTGGACCAGCGTGACTCGGCCCGCCGTCCGCAGATCCCGCAGCGCAGAATGCTGGCCAGCTTGTAACTCCGCCCGGCATAGCCGCCTTCACGGGCGGCTCGGATGCCCTGGGCCGCGATGAAGTCTTCCTCGCTGACCAGCGCGGGGTGCGCGGGGCGGGCGGAGATCACCCATCCGTCGGGCAGGCCCCACCGCTGGACCTGCCGGTGTCCGAGCCCGGTGTACACCCCGGACCGGATCACCGTCGAACTCCAGAAGCCCGGCGCCCCCCGCGTCGCCCGCGCCCTGGCCCTGCTCATCGACGAGATCAACCACACCCCGCCCGCCATGCCCGGCGACACCAGGCCCATCACCTACCGGATCACCGCACACCAGCCTGAATCAAACGAATAACGCAGAACGACTACCGGAGATCTGGGCCCGGGACCGGTACCATCCCGACATTTCCTGTTTATCGCTCATTCCCGGCAATTCAGGAAGAACAGAAATACCCTCCGGTGCCGGGCTGTCCGCAGTCCGCAGTCTTCACGACTGCCGCCTACCACGCACACCGCCTCCACGAGTGCTCGCGCCGACGAAGACCCGGATCATGATCAGGTAGAGCAGGCGAAGGGACACAAACCGCGATCTTGCCGCAACCGGCCCATCCGGCCAATTCGCAGGTCACAGCACCTGCGGCGAGTTCTGAAGCGGTGCGCGGGTGCCGAGGAAGTAGTCGTTGATGTATTTCTCTCCCTCGTCGCAGAAGAACGTGACGACGTGCCGGAGGTCTGGGTACCGCTCTCGCAGCTCGCGGGCGGCGAGCAGGTGCGCGCCGGAACTCGGGCCCACGAACAGCCCGAACTCGCGGGGCAGGCGGCGCATCTCGCTGATCGCCGCGTCGCTGTCCACCGCGACTATCTCGTCGATGATGTGCCGGTGCCTGGCGAAGATGCCGGGGACGAAGCCGTCGGAGATGCCCTCGATCAGGTGCCGGCCGACCTCGCCACACATCAGGAGGCACGACTCGTTCGGCTCTACGGCGACCACCCTGCAGGATGGGTTGCGCTCGCGGAAGCACTGACCCACGCCGATGATGGTGCCCCCGGTGCCGACCCCGCCGACTACAGCGTCCGGGACCACGCCGTCCGGCAGCTGAGCGAGCGTCTCCGGGCCGAGCCAGGTGCGGTTCTCCTCGACGTTCCACTCCGAATCGAATTGCTGCGGCGCGAAGTATCCCGGCTGGCGGCCGAGTTCCCGGACCTTGGCCAGCGCGTCATTGACCTGGAAGTCACCGAGCGTCATGACCTGCGCGCCGAAGGCCCGCGAGATCGCCTGCCGCTCGCCGCTCATCCCGTTCGGCATTACCACCAGCATCCGGTAGCCCTTCACCGCGGCGACCATGCTCATCGCGTTCCCGGTATTACCGCTGCTTGCCTCCACGATGGTGTCACCCGGCCGCAGCAGCCCTGCCCGCTCCGCCCGCTCGATCATGTACCTGGCGATGCGCGCCTTGATTGATCCGGAAGGGTTAAGGTACTCGAGCTTGACCCAGATCCCGTCAACCATGATCAGCGGAGTGTTGCCGATCGCGTTGAGGATCGTGCCGCCGCCCGGCCGGACCAGCCCAGCGGTAGGCTCCCGCGCCCCATGCGCCGCGGCGGCAGGTTCCCGCGCCTCGCGCGCTGCAGAGCGCGCCCCGATCGTGCCATTCATGCCTGCAGCCTACGCGTGTGCCGCCGGTCCCAATCCGCCTTCCCACCGGGCCGGAGAGTGGTTCGCCGGTCCCGCAGCCGCACGAGCTCACCTGCGGTCGTCAGGTCTGCCGGGGTCGACAGCAGCGGAGCCGCAAACTCGCGTACGTGCGGGCACGCCGGGCGCTGTCTTCCTGGCCAATGAGGCTACGCCCAATCCGCCGTGCCCGGCAGACGCCGCGCCAGGCCAGGCAAGGCTCCCCTTGGAGGTCATTGCCCGGCTGCCGTCGGGCCGGGCGGCTGAGCTGCATCAGCGCGCCGCCGGCAGCGACATCGATCTCGGGCCCGTCGCCGGGTTGCACGACCCGGGCACGGTCGAGGTCATTCCGGGACCGGGATGGGCTGTTCGCGCGGGTGGGCGCACTGGGCCCGGGGGCAGTGCAGCGGTCAGTCCGGGTAGCACGATGCCGAGGCCGCGCCCGAGATCGATGGCGCCGTCGCCGGTGGCCAGGACGGGGGCGAGGCTGCGCAGCAGGGAGGAATCCGCCGGTTGGCAGCCTGTGCAGGCCCAGCCGGAGCAGGTCGCCGGTCTCGTCGGGGTTGTCGATGAGTTCCCGGCCCGGCCATGGGTACCGATGACCAACAGTCACGCAGGCGGCTCGGCGTGCACCAGCTCGCCGACAGCCCATCACGGGGCGTGATGGCATTCTCCGGCCATGCCTGAAATGGCCAGGCGGCGGCGACCGGCCCAGACCCGGCACGAGCCCTATGCGGGATGCGCGGACACCGCTGCTGGGATCGCTCGGCGGCTGGACTGGCCAGGAGGCGAAGTGACATGAAGATCAGCTGGCCCCGGCTGCGCGCAGCCGGCCGCTCTTCGCGGAAAGGCGACCTCCCGTGGCGCCGGTGTCGTCCCTGCCGATGCGTCAGCCGATGACCCTGACGTTTTCCGCCTGGGGTCCCTTCTGGCCCTGCGTGATGTCGAACTCGACCTTCTGCCCTTCCTCAAGGCTGCGGTAGCCGCCACCGGTGATCGCGCTGAAGTGCACGAACACATCCGGGCCACCCTCCACCGCGATGAAGCCGTAGCCCTTGTCGCCGTTGAACCACTTCACAGTGCCTTGCGCCATCTTGACCTTCTTCGGATGTGGATGCGGCGCCCCCGTCACGGCCGCGGGGGTGCGCACGCCACTTGCTTGTGGCCAGCCTGTCACACCACGCGCGGCGGGTGTAAACCGTTCGGCCCGCCGGCCGCCCGGCCGGCCAGCTCAGGGGAATGCGGGCCCGCAGTGGCCGATGGCCATGGCTCACCACCGGGTCGCCGGCACCGCAACTGTGCTACTCACGCCCATGGATGAGATTCCCGGCACGCACAGTGACCGGGCCTGCGGAAAGAGGACATTCGGCCCTTGGCGGCTCCCTCCGGCATGCCCGATCGTGGAAGCGGAGATGATCAAAATGTCTGTTCTTGTCGTGTACGCGAGCAAGCACGGCGCAACCCGGGGGATTGCCGGGCGCATCGCCGCGAGCCTGCGAACGGCCGACTGCCAGGCCGAAGTCCGTTCGGTGAAGGATGCGGGTGATCTGGCCGCCTACGACGCCTTCGTGATCGGCAGCGCCGCGTAACGAGTTTCACTGGCGCGAGGAAGCCACGGAATTCGTGCGACGCAACCGGGAGGCCCTTGCCGCCCGGCCCGTGTGGCTGTTCAGCAGCGGTCCGCTCGGCACCGAACCCGCCGACGCCAAGGGCCGGGACCTGCGCACGGTGACAGTGCCGAAAGAGATTCCCGAGCTCACCGAGGCACTGCACCCCCGCGGTCACCACGTCTTCTTCGGTGCGCTGGACCTCAGCAAGCTGACCTTCGCCGAGCGATCGCTTCGCAAGCTCCCGGCCGCCCGCGCGGCTCTTCCCGAAGGCGACTTCCGCGACTGGCCGGAGATCGATGACTGGGCAGCCGGCTTTTCCCGCGAACTGGCAACCGCAGCCTGAGCGCAGCACACCCAGACACCGGGCCGACGGGCTGTCTGGCGGAGGGCGAGGCGCACAGGGCGTGGCTTGCCGCATGTGCTGTTGCTGGCATCATGGTTGGCCTCTGCTATGTGAGGATGCCGGGCACCCAGCTTGTCACCCCCCCCCCCGATGCGGCGTCAGCTTTCCGGGTTTGGTGCCTTTGGCCACCGCGGCGTCGGCTTGGTGTACCCACCAAGCCGACGCCTTGGTACGAGCACGTTCGGCGAATCCGGTATGGTCAGCGTGGACGTGCGAGGGCACCACGGCCTCCGGCACGCCGCCCTGAGCGGACAAGGCCCGCTGCAGCAGGTCCCCAGTCCCCCAGGTTGCCGGCATCGACCAGCGTGAACTGTCCCCCTCCTCGACCAGGCAAAAGTTGGTAAGCCCCCGGTGACGCGGTGCACTGCCGACGCGACCTGGGATACTTGGGGGACACTCTGGCCCGCGGTCATGGCTCCCCTGAAAACACTGTGGCGACCTGGAAGCCGGGTCGGTACACCAGGGCGCAGCGATTCCGCACTCCCCTACCCCTGCGTCAATGAGCGGTAAACGCCGGGTCAAGCCTGCGAGGCGGCTCGACCAGTCGCTAGGTGATTCCTCACTGCAGCCCGACCCGATGTCACCGGCTGCGAGGCGACACCACCCTCGGCGGAGCCGGACCGGGTACAGCCGAACGGCGTCCTGCCGGTCCCGTGCAGCGCGGTAATGACGGCTCCCGCCTGGCATGCGAGCAGGACATGCACACCGATGAACAGCGGCGATCGCGCTCCATGCCCTTCCCGCCGCAGAACGCGCATGGCTCCGCCCACGGCGCGGAGACGTGCATGGTCGTGACACCGAAGAATGCTGTCAACGACGGGAGCAGCAACTTCAAGGACGGCAGCAGACCCGGCGGCCCCGCAAGGAACGACGCGTCTTCCTGCTGCCCACCGTCAGCCCCCAGGAGCACAGAACCGCTTATTATGCACCGGCGACGGCCGCAGAAATCCGCGCCGACGAGCCGCGCATAACAGATCCGGCACATTAGCCTGCCGTCGCTATGGTCACGGAGCGTGAGTCCGGCTCCCCTGGACTGCCCGGCCTGTTTCCGGGGCCCATGCGCGGTGAGCGGCGGTAACCGGGCAGGGCCTGGTGTGGGAGGCTAGGCGTTGTGACGGTGGATGCGCGGGTTGAGCACGTGGGGAGTCTGCTCCGCCCGGTATTCCTGCGCGATGCCCGCGATGCTTACGCCCGGGGCCAGCTGACCCCGGCCGGGTTGAAGGCGGCCGAGGACCGGGCCGTGCGCGAGGTCCTCGCCATGCAGGAGGAGATCGGCCTGCCGGTGGTGGGCGACGGCGAGATGCGGCGCGAGTCGTTCCAAAGTGAGCTGACCGCGGCCTGCGACGGCTTCGCCGGGGTGGATGTCAGCGCCTGGCTGTGGGGTGCCTGGCACTCGGCTGAGGTGGGGGATGTCACGATCGGGCGGCCCGCGGATCTGGCGGTCATCGGTCCTGTGCGCAGACGCCGCAACCTGGCGGCCGAGGAGTTCACGTTCCTGCGCGCCTGCACCACCCGGCAGGCCAAGGTCACGCTGCCGAGCCCGTCGCTGTTCGCGAATCTGTGGTCGCCGCAGCGTTCCGTCGCGGCTTACCCGACGCTGGATGCGTTCCTGGCCGATGTCGTGCAGGTGCTGTGTGAGGAGGTCGCCGAGCTGGTGCGGCTGGGCTGTAGCTACATTCAGCTGGACGCGCCGCACTACCCGCTGCTGATCGACCCGGGCTGGCGTGCGTTCTACGAGGAGCGCGGCTGGCCGCTGGAGCGCTGGCTGGGGTACGGGATCGAGCTGGATAACGCGGTGATCGACGCGGGCCAGGCCACGTTCGGCTTCCATCTGTGCCGCGGCAACCAGCTCAGCCGCTGGCTGGTCTCCGGCGGGTACGACGCGATCGCCGCCCCGGTCTTCGGCCGGGTGCACGCCGACCGGCTGCTGCTGGAGTACGACGATGACCGCTCGGGCACCTTCGACCCGCTGCGGCTGGTCCCAGCCGGCAAGGTCGTGGTGCTGGGCCTGGTCACCACGAAGACATCGCGGGTCGAGCCGCTGGACCAGATCAGGGCCCGGCTCGGCCAGGCACGCTGCGTGGTCGATGCGGACCGGCTTGCGCTGAGCCCGCAGTGCGGCTTCGCCACCTCGGTCGCCGGCAACGCCATCACCGCCGAGGCGCAGCGCGCCAAGCTCGCGCTGCTCGTCCGCGCCGCCCGGGACTTCCTGCCCGCCTGAACCCGACCTCAATCCCAGCCGCGCACCGCGGCGCGCGATGCGGGTCACGTCCGCTCGCGTGCTCGGTAGCGTCCTTGCCGGTCATGGGGTGCCCGGCACGCCGAAGGACCGTCGGTGGCAACTGCCGGCGGCTCCGAAGCCTTGCCTGCTTGCGGTGGAACCAACCCCGCGGGGGCAGATGTGAAGGGAGGTGACGGCAGATAACACGACCGCGGTAAGGGCGGCCCGGCGCGTCCTAGCCACGGTCATCGGTGAGCGCATCAGGCTCCGTCTCCCCAGAGCCTCCGGCACGCATCAGCCGGGCGGCGGGGCCGGGCACGTGGGCAGGCCGGCTGCCTTCCACGCCTGGAAGCCACCGTCCAGGTCGGTGGCCTCGCGCAGGCCAATCCGCCGCAATATGGCTGCGGCGAGGGTCGAGGCATAGCCCTCCGAGCACATGACGATGATCTGCGCATCGGCCCGGACCAGCGCGGGAATGCGAGCCTCGCTGCGCGGGTCCAGCCGCCACTCCAGCACGTTGCGCCCGATGATGATCGCCCCCGGGACCTCCCCCTCGGCGATCCGCTCTTCCAGGGGCCGGATATCGACCAGCGCGGCGCCATCGGTGAGGACCGCGAACGCCGCCTCCGGACGGAGCCGGGCCATGCCGCTGCGGGCCTCGGCCAGCAGCTCGTCAATGCTGGGCGCGTCGGCCGGCAGCAAGTCGGAGGTCAGCCTGGCCGCCGATGCCGAGGCGGCGGCGAGCGCGGTGCCGGCGCCGCCGCGGCCCCGTGTGCCCTCCGGGCCGTCGACCGCAACAGTCTCCCTGGCCATCAAGCCGTACTCGGTGGCGCCGTAGTACGTCATCGCCATCAGCGGCGGCGAGTATGCATGGATGCTCGTCGCCGACCCGCCACCGCCATGCGCGACGTCGTGGACGTGCGCGGGCCCGAACGCCACCGCCTCGGAAGCCGTCAGGCGCCTGCAGGCGATCCGCCGGCCGCCCGGGGCCCGGTACTGCTCGACCAAGCAGCCCTCGGCCACGGCGAACGACCCCGACGACCCGCCGTGGTCATGCCAGTCGGTGTCCTGGCCGCGTTCCCAGGCCAGCAGCCACACATCGCAGGAGTTGGACCGGTGCAGGGGCAGGTACCAGCGCACATCGGGGTCCCGGACGACCAGATCCGCCCACAGGCCACGGCGTGCCGCCAGGCCGGCCGTGACCGCCCGCAACTGACCTGGCGCAAGACGCCCGGCTGGCGGGACCAGGCCGCCCAGCACCTCAGCGATGGCCTGCTGGCGCCCGGGACTGACACCCCAGCCGGGCTGCAGCCCCGGGCCGGCCTTCCCTGGCTGCCGGACGCCGGGACCGCCTGGCGTGCTAGTGACAGCCGACACGCGACCCTCCCTGGGAACAGCTGCCATCATATTTCCCGGCCGCTATAGGGGCGGCGCGGGGTAGGGCCGGATCGGGCCGGCAACAGGCGGCAACCCGGAACAAACAAACCGCACCCTCTTGACACCGAGAACAAAGAGGATTCGAGCTGTATGGCCAGCCACCGGTCCGGTCCCACGGCATCGGCCCGACGCTCAGCACTCATCACCGGGCTATCCTCGGACGAACCGGCGGGCGGAGGAGAGTGCCGACATGACGGACCACGCTGCGGGATACGAGGACTGCGACATCCCGCTGAAGTCCGGAAGGCTTCGGGTGCGGCGGTGGGGTGCCGCGGATGCGCCAGTGGTGGTATGCGTGCCCGGCCTGTCGGCGAACCTGTGCGGCTTCGACCGCCTCGCCGGACAGCTCGCCGGCGACACACTGCAACTCGTGGCGATCGACCTGCGCGGCCGCGGCCGCAGCGAGGTGACCGGCGCGGGCACCTACGGCTGGCGCAACCACGCGCGCGACGTGCTCGGCATCGCGGACGCCGTCGGCGCACCGTCGTGTGCGATCATCGGCCAGTCCAGCGGTGCGGCCATCGCCATGACCTGCGCGCAGCTCGAGCCCTCGCGGGTCGAGCGGCTCGTCCTGGTCGATCTGGCGGGCAGTCCTGACCAGCAGTCGGCGGTGCCCGTGCTCGCCTCGATTAGCCGGCTCGGCACGGTCTACCCCTCGGCGCAGGTGGCCATCGCGCTGATCAAGCAATTCGGCATCATCCCCGAGTGGGACGAGTACTGGGATCGCTACTTCACCTATGAGCTGCGCGACGTTGACGGCGGCGTGACGCCGGCCAGCGACCGAGGCGCGGTGCTCGAGGATCTCGGGTACGGGAATGCGATGTACTGGCCGGGCCCGGATGCGCCGATCCATGTGCTGTGGAATGCGATCAGCATGCCGGCACTGGTGCTGCGCGCCCGGCAGGAGATCATGCCGGGGTTCGGGTTCATCCTGCCCGCCGCGGAGGCGCAGCGGTTTGCGGCCGGGGTGCCATCGGCACGCGTGGTGGACATCGACGCCAACCACTACACGATCACCACGCACGATGATTCCATCGCCGCCATCGGCGCGTTCCTGCGCACGAGCTGACGCCCCCGGGCGAAGTCGCCTCGCCGCTCGCCGCGGGTGGCGACCTCTCCGGTCCCGTCGGCTCAGTCGCATGATGTAGTCAGCGGTGCGGGAGCACATGCCCAGGCAACTGCCAGCAGCGCCGTCCAGCCCGCCAGGCGGACGAACATCAGGTAGAGCATCCGTACCATCACAAGCCCGCGATGCTACCAGTCACACGACCACATCCACAGGAGAACCCGCAGGTCAGCTGCCTATGCCCGGTTTTGGAACCCCACAGGGCGGTAGCAGCCCACGCACACCGTCTCCTGCACGCGCATCCGCGCGATCTAGGCCCCGTCGGCGGGCCGGAACCGGGCGCGCCATTGCCTGGCGTCGAACCGCGCCGGCTCGGTCTCCTCGAGGAATCGCTCGAGCGCTGCGACGAAGCGCCCCGGCGCCTCGAGCTGCGGCAGGTGGCCGACCCGCTCGAAGATCTCCAGGCGGCTGCCGGGGATGGCCTGGTGGGCGTGCTGGCCATGGCGGACGGGGATGATCGGGTCGCGCGCGCCCCACATGATGAGGACGGGCATGCCCTCGGCGAGGTAGAGCCGGTCGCCGGCGTAGACGCGCTGACCGCCTACGCCGATGACCGAGCGCAGCGTGGCGAGGAAGGCGGCCCGGCGGCCCGGGTCGGCGAGCGAGGCGTAGCCGCGAGCGACCTCGGCGATGTCCGCCGTGGGCCGCAGCCCGGCAGCCGCCAGGCCGCGTGCGAGCGCGGCTCCCGCGAAGCGCCCCGCCGCGGCGGTGGCGGCGATGAACAGATCCGCGCCCGGGAGCGCCGCGGCGCGCAGGACCGGGCTGACCTCCGGACCCAGGCCGCCGCTGGAGACCAGCACCAGGCGCTCGGTGATCTCGGGGAACTGGTAGGCGAACTGCATGGCGATCCCGCCGCCGAGCGAATGCCCCACGAGCGTGGCGCGCTCGTGGCCGAGCACGACGAGCAGGTCGCGCAGGCCAGCGGCGAGCGCCCCGAGCGAGTAATCGCCGGCACCGGGCGCCGAGGCGCCGTGGCCCGGAAGATCAGGCGCGATGACGGTGTGGTGCCGCGCCAGCGGCCCGATCACCTCCTGCCAGTTCCCGATGTTGCCCGCCATCCCGTGGATCAGCAGCAGCACGGGGCCGCTGCCCGCCTCGACGCAGTTCACCGCCCGGCCATGGACCAGCACGCTCCTGGGCTGCACCGCGTTCATGCCGGGGCCCCGTCGGTGATCTGCGCCAGTGCGAGCGCGTCCTGCCCGCACGCCTCACGCACCCGCCCGGGGCCGGGGGCTGGTACCCCAGCCGCTCCGCCGGCGGTGTCATGGCATTCCACGGCGGCCAGCGCCTGCATCAGATCGCCGGCCATGCCACCGGCAACCGCCGGGCCGGCGCAGCGGCACAGGCGATCAGCTGCGCCGCCGGTCTTCGGCATCGCCTCGGCCAGTCGTTCCACGGCTCACCACCGATCTAGGCACCTGTCTGATCCCGGCAGCCACGACTGGCCGGGGGTAAGCGCGCCCGAGCACGATCCATAGGGAAGTGCAGGCCGCCCGGTAACCATCGCGTCCCAGCCGGGCGACTCCCCACGGCCGAAAGCCCACTGCAGGCAGGACCATCGTCCTTAACTAGCACGGCAGCTTGTGCGCCCACAGATCAGGAGGGGCACTGCTGCGCTGGCCGATCGCGGACGGCAGGGACCGGTCCGGTGACCACGCGTCCTACGGCTCCGGTCTTCGCCGGCTTGCGGTTCCCACCCCAGGTGATCACGGCCGCGGTCCGCTGGTATTTGCGATACGGGCTGTCACTCAGGGATGATCCCAGCCCGCCAGGCCGTCCAGGCCAGATCCAGTAATCGAGCCCCACAGGCGATGAGTGCTGAGCGCCAGGCCCCGACGGCTGGCGGCGACGGCCCGGGCGCGGAGCCGCCCGGCTGGCTGGTGATGTTCCCGATGCCACGGTTGCCCGTTAGCTCAGCGCGCGGCCGCCGAGAATGCGGACACCGCCATCGCTCTCCGCCCCGGTGGCGTCGAGCCAGAGCCGCCTCTCCCAATTTGTCCCGCTCTCGGGCCTAGGGGCGGAACATGCTGCGGTAGACGGCGATCAGGGCGGCCTTCTGCTGGTCGGCCAGGCGCTGGTCGGCGCTGATGGCAGACTCCACCGGCGATGCTGGGGGCTCGTCAGCCGCCGCGGCCCCATCATCCCCGGAGGGAGCCAAGTCGAGCAGGCCCGCCTGGGCAAGCAGCGTCTCGACGGACACGTTCAGCGCTTCGGAGAGCAGCTTGAGCACGCGCACCGATGGCAGGTGCAGGCCCCGCTCGAGCTGGCTCAGGTAGGGATTGGAGAGAGACGTCATCTCGGCAAGCTGACGCAGTGACAGGCGGGCGAGCTTGCGCCGGTTGCGGATGAAGGCGCCCAGGCATTGCGTCTGCCCGTTCCAGGTGCCGGTCACTGCCGCTCCGTGATTCTGTGCTTTTCGCTCTCTGCTCAAGATGGTAAGCAAGTCCGCGGCGGACCGCGATCGGCGCGCCGCGGGCAGTGGACCTATCGCAGGTGGCGGGCCCGGCCCGCCGGGAAGGTGAGGCCTGCTTGGTCTCGCCGCCGCTCTTGGTGGCGCCGGTGCCGCCCGTGCCGGGGAGCAGCGCCGTGGTCGCGCGCGGCACGTCCCCCGGCGAACTTCCGCTGGCTGGCCAGCAGCCGTTCCGCCAGCTCGGTCCGCCCGGCATCACGCGGCCCGGCAGCCGCGCGGAACCCCGCTTCGTCATCCCCCGCGCATCGGTGACCGCCGCGGCCGCCACCGCCGGCGACGCCGACGACACCAGCCCGTCCGCTAACACCAGCCCCCGTCCCTCCCCGCTCACCCGCCGGAATCCAGTCGTGCTAACCAGACTTTGCCTATTGCGTACTATCCCGAGCAGGCTTACTATTCCCGTAGCCGTGTGACTGCCGTCACAGACGCGGCAGCCGCGGCGTGTCCTGGGAGGAAGGGACATGACTGTCAGGGATGACGACGTGCGCGAACAGATCATGCGGGTGGGCGGGAGGTCGCTGCGTGTCGCGATCCGGCCGGGCACCGGGACAGGGCCTCCGCTCCTGCTGTGCAACGGCATCGGCATGCGGCTGGAGGCCTTCCGGCCGTTCGTGGACGCGCTCGACCCGGCCATCGAGGTGATCCGCTTCGATGCCCCCGGCACCGGCGGCTCTCAGCTGCCCAACCGGCCGTACCGTTTCACCACCTTGGCCCTGCTGCTGCGCGAGATGCTGCATAAGCTCGGCCACCAGCAGGCCGACGTCCTGGGCATCTCCTGGGGAGGCGGGCTGGCTCAGCAGTTCGCGCTGCTCAACCCGCGCCGGTGCCGGCGGCTGATCCTGGTCGCAACCTCAACCGGGCCGCAGACGATGGTGCCGCCCAACCCGCTGCCGCCGGTGAAGAACCTCCTCCTGCGCCGCTATGGCGACCTGTGGGGAGGAAGCGCGAAAACCGACCCGGACGCGCTGGCCAGCGCCCTGCACAAGGCGCGGATCAGCCCGCTCAGCATCGGTTACCTGTACCAGCACACCGCCGCGCTGGGGTTCACCACGCTGCCGCTGCTGCCGCTCATCCGCCAGCGCACCCTGGTGCTCACCGGCGACCAGGACCCGATCATCCCGGTGGCCAACGGCCGCATCCTGGCCGCGGGCATCCCGCACGCGACGCTGCACATCTACCAGGGCGGCCACGTCGAGCTGGTGACCCGCCCGAGCCTGCTCACCCCCCTGATCACCAGCTTCCTGGCCGCGCCGCCGCACGATGCCCGGCGCGCTGAACAAGTCCAGACCGGTCGTCATCCCGAAGACCAGGGCCCGCGCCAGGTCGCCGACGGCACCGCCGCCGCCCACGCCGCCCAGGCCGCCGCCCAGGCCGCCCAGGCCACCGCAGAGGCAGACGCGCTCGCCGAGGCGCTGCAGGCCGCCCGCGCCGCCCAGCAGGCCGCCGAGACCGCCGCCGCCCAGGCCGCCGCCGCGCTCCGCGACGCCCGCGAATGACCGCCTAGCACAGCCTGGCTGGCGCCCTAACGGGCCCGGGGCTCCCGAAACGACGGCGAGCCGCAGAGTAGCGGCGCGGCTCAGTGACTGCGCCCGGAAAAAGGTCGGCCTGCGGGGTGGTCTTCCTTCGCCGGTATTGCCCGGATCAGGTCTTGGGGGTCGCCATTCAGCCTCTCAGCTGTCCGGCCTCTCAGCCATTCCTCCCGACTCCGGGTCTCCCGGCACTTCGTTCGGTCCAGCTCCCTCGATCACCTCGCAGACGCACCCCAGTCTGCATAGCCTCAATGAGGCCCCCTAGGGCCGAAAGTCCGGCGTGCATAGGCCGAACGTCGTGGCTTCGGCGCATGTTGGAAAGCGCACCAAGTGGGGGAGGCTACGCGGCGAGCGGCATGGGGTCCAGTGTCCGGCTGAGGCCGGGGTACCAGCGGTGGAAGTCGCCGGCGAGCCGGTCATTGACGGGGGCAGACCAAGTAAGCCCATCAGGGGCAATGGGCTTGGGAAGAGGGCCGGGTCGTTTCCTTCTGGGCGGTGAAGTCCTGCTCGGGCAGCTCGGTGACAGAGGAGATCATCCGGCAGTGGACGAGCGTGGTCACCGATGCCGGGGGGCTGCGCTGGGTGAAGGAAGTGCACCCGGGAGGGTGACAGCCCGACCGCCGTGGCCTGTGGGGTGCCAGAAGCCGGCCTATGGCTGTGACCTGGCGCGATAGGTGCGGCGTGGCTGTTGGGCATAATGACCGGCCGTGTCGTTGCGTCTGCTCTATCTGATCTTCGTGCGGCTTGCTGGCTGGCTTGTCCCGCTGGGTCGTTCGTCGGCGTTCAAAGATGCGGAACTGCTCGTGCTGCGCACGAGGTCGCGGTGCTGCGCCGCACCTTAGCCGAGGCCCGATGGGACTGGGCCCACCGCGGTGCTGGCCGCGCTGATCAGGCTCCTGCCGGGACGGCTGCGGGCGCACCGGCTGGTCACGCCGGGTACCGTCGTGCGGAGGCACCGTGGCCTGGTCACCGGGAAGCGGGCCGATCCGCGCCGCACGGGACGCCCAGCCCGAACGACGTGTCCTTTGCCGAGCGGTGATAGGTGTGCAAGGCGGGAGCAGATCGAAGCGACAAGGCTGGAGGCGGCCCGCGGGCCGTGACGGCGCGGCGTTGGCCGATGTGACCGCGGGTGCGCGGCACGCCGTGCGCGTTCGCTGCTGGCGTAGCTGGGCACACTGCCCCGTTGCCCCAGGCCGGACCGGGTGAACCCGCTGCCGGCGGGGGCCGTTGTACTTGTGCGACATTCGCGTGCGCAACCTCGCCCGGTGCGCGGGCTAGCATGCGGAAAGGGACGAGCAAGACTTCGGTTGCCTCGCCGGCCGCTCGGTGAGGGGGCGACGAGATGTTCGAGAGGTTCACCGACCGGGCGCGGCGGGTTGTGGTCCTGGCTCAGGAAGAGGCCAGGATGCTCGGCCACAACTACATCGGTACCGAGCACATCCTGCTCGGCCTGATCCGCGAGGGCGAGGGCGTCGCCGCCCAGGTGCTCGTCAAGCTGGCGCCGACCCCAACAGGGTCTGGCAGCAGGTGAACCAGCTGCTCCGCGGCTATTAGGGCAAGGAGCCGGCCGCCGCAGTCGCGCCGTCCGAGACGGCGCCCTCCACTTCCGTCATACTCGACCAGTTCGGCCGGAACCTGACCGCGGGCGCGCGTGAGGGCAAGCTCGACCCGGTGATCGGCCGGGAGAAGGAAATCGAGCGCGTGATGCAGGTGCTGTGCCGGCGCACCAAGAACAACCCGGTGCTGGTCGGCGAGCCCGGCGTCGGGAAGACCGCCGTGGTCGAGGGGCTGGCGCAAAGGATCGTCAAGGGCGAGGTGCCGGAGACCCTGAAGGACAAGCAGCTCTACACCCTGGACCTGGCTGCGCTGGTCGCTGGCTCCAGGTACCGGGGTGACTTCGAGGAACGGCTGAAGAAGGTCCTCAAGGAGAGCAGGACCCGCGGCGACATCATCTTGTTCATCGATGAGCTGCATACGCTGGTCGGCGCGGGCGCGGCTGAGGGCGCGATCGATGCCGCGTCGATCCTGAAGCCGATGCTGGCCCGCGGAGAAGATCGCCGGCGTGCGACGGGAGAAGGAGTCCGCGATCGACTCCCAGGACTTCGAGAAGGCCGCCGCGCTGCGCGCCAGCGAGAAGCAGCTGACCGGCAAGAGGAATGCCGGGGAGCAGGAGTGGAAGGCCGGCGGCATGGACGCCGCCGCCGAGGTGAACGGGGAACTGATCGCGGAGGTCCTGGCCACCGCCACGGGCATCCCGGTGTTCAAGCTCACCGAGGAGGAATCGCAGCGGCTGCTGCGGATGGAGGACGAACTCCACAAGCGGGTGATCGGGCAGAACGTTGCCATCAAGTCGCTCTCGCAGGCCATCAGGCGCACCCGGGCCGGGCTGAAGGACCCGAAGCGGCCCGGGGGCTCGTTCATCTTCGCCGGCCCGTCCGGGGTCGGCAAGACCGAGCTGTCCAGGACGCTCGCGGACTTCCTGTTCGGCGATGAGGACTCTCTGATCCAGCTGGACATGAGCGAGTACACGGAGAAGCACACGGTGTCCCGGCTGTTCGGCTCCCCGCCCGGGTACGTCGGATACGAGGAAGGCGGCCAGCTGACCGAGAAGGTCCGCCGCAAGCCGTTCGCCGTGGTCCTGTTCGATGAGATCGAGAAGGCCCACCCGGACATCTTCAACTCTCTGCTGCAGATCCTCGAGGACGGGCGCCTCACCGATGCGCAGGGCCGGGTGGTCGACTTCAAGAACACGGTGATCATCATGACCACCAACCTGGGCACCCGGGACATCTCCAAGGGCGTCTCTGTCGGCTTCGGCAGCGCAGCCGAGTCGCGCGGCTCGTATGACCGGATGAAGTCCAGGGTGACCGAGGAGCTGAAGCAGCACTTCAGGCCCGAGTTCCTGAACCGGGTCGATGACACGATCGTGTTCCACATGCTCAGCCAGCAGGAGATTCTCACCATCGTGGACCTGATGATCACCAAGGTGGATCAGCGGCTCAAGGACCGGGACATGGGCCTGGAGCTGCTGCCCGCGGCCAAGGCGCTGCTGTCCGAGCGGGGCTATGATCCGGTGCTCGGCGCGCGGCCGCTCCGCCGCACGATCCAGCGGGAGATCGAGGATAACCTGTCGGAGAAGATCCTGTTCGGCGAGCTGAAGGCCGGCCAGATCGTCACGGTCGATGCGGTGGGCACCGGCCGGCAGCGCAGCTCACGTTCAAGGGCGTGCCCAAGCCCGGCGAGGCGCCCGGCACGCCGCCCGCCGAGATCCACAGCAAGGCGGCCGCCGACGGGACCGGTGGGCACCTGACCAACGGCGAGTCACATCACCCGGGCAGCGGTTAAGCAGCCCCTCCCGGGGCGTTCTGCGGTCCCTGACACGACTTCGGCGTGGGCCGCCAGCTACCGGGACCTGGCCCTGGCGGGGGTTCGCCCGGAGGAGTGCCGGTGCCGGAAACCCGGCGATGGCCCGTGATCTGGAGTTGCCGTTGCCCAGGCGATCCTGCAGGCGCCCGGGCCGGCCAGGGTCCGCTTCAGGAGGTGACCGGGCCCAGAGTGAGGGACAGGCTGACCGATGCCGGGTATGGTCTCGGCTGGTCTGTGGTGTGCCGCCTGCCCGAATCGTGGGCCCAGCGGGGATTCAGGTTTGCAGCCGGCCTTGCCTGGCGTCGCCAGGGCCCCGGGGTGCAGGTACTTGAGGGTAACCTGCGCCGGGTGATCGGGAGCCAGGCGCCAGGCGGCGAGCTGCGGGCGCTGTCCAGGCAGGCCATGCGCTCATAAGCGCGGTACTGGCTCGAGGCATTCCGGCTGCCGGTGATGCCGGTCGACCGGCTGATCGGGGGGGTGCACGACACTGGGCATATCCGGGCCGCGTTCGAATACCTCGCGGCCGGCCGCGGGGTGGTCTTCGCCCTGCCCCACATGGGCAACTACAACCTGGCTGGCGCATGGGTTATCGCCAAGGGGGCAGGGTCCGTTACGACCGTGGCGGAGCGGGTGAAGCCGGAGTCGGTCTACGGCAGGTTCGTCGCGTTCCGCGAGGGCCTGGGCGTGGAGATGCTGCCTGCCAGCGGGGGGACGAGCAGCGCGTTCGGCGTCCTGGCGCAGCGGCTGCGGGCCGGCAAGCTTGTCTGCCTGGTCTGTGACCGCGATGTCACCGGCACCGGCATGGAGGTGGAGTTCTTCGGCGAGAAGGCCCGCATGACGGGCGGCCCGGCCGCGCTCGCCGTGCAGACCGGCGCGGCGCTGATGCCCGTGATCTTGTGGTTCGAGGGTGACCACTGGGGCGTGCATGTCCATGAGGAGATACCGGTGCCTGCCGAAGGTGACAGCAAGCAGAAGACCGCGGCCATGATGCAGGAGGTCGCGCGCCTTTTCGAGGCAGGTATCAGGGCCCATCCGCAGGACTGGCACATGCTGCAGCGCGTCTTCGCCGCCGACCTCGACCCCGCCCGGCTGGCCGCCGCCGAGGGCGCGGCCGGTACCGGGCGCAGTGAGGGCGGGTCATGACGGGTCAGCCATGTCCGCCGTACAGCTGGGACGTGCCCCCGCCATTGCCCGAGCAGTGCGGCTGGTCCCCGCCGGAACCAGATCTAGCTGATCTGTGCGCGACGCGATGCCAGTCCCGGATCGCAGCCAGCCGCAAATATTCGGTGCTATGTGTGAAAAGCGCACGACGACTGTCCTGCAACCTGATGACTTTTCGCAACAGCCAGTGCTGGCTCCGATGGCGACCGGCCGTGGTATCTTGCGCAGCAGCTTGAGCCAGGAGATGCGCTGATGACGGCGGCGATCTCAGCCCGCAGCGCCCGGCTCGCGGTCCTGGCGCTGGCATGGACCTGACCTTCCGGCCGTACAGCCGACCCAGCCGACCCAGCCGAACCCGCTTGCGGCCCTGGCCCGCCCCGCTGACTCGCGCCAAGCGGATCAGGGACCCGGCCCGGGAGTTAACCGCCCAGGGGGAAGACGGCGGTACGCCAGGCACGGCAACTGGCCACAGCCAGGCCCTCCGCCATCTCGTGACCGGCCCCGGCTGGTGCCTTCTGCCGGAGGAATGATCACCCGCTTATCGCATCGACAATATCACGCGCTTGCATGCAATCCGCTGGTCATCTCCGGCAGGCGGGCTGGTGCCTTTACCTGATAACACACTTCGCGCAATTCCTCCGTGCTCGGAAATGAGCTGAGACACCCTGGACGGCTGCCATTCCAGCCCGCCCTGAACCTGAAGTTCCCGCAGCTCAGCTGCCAGGCGAGTGGACAGGGGAGCCGTCTTCCCATATACTCAATTCAGCGCTGTGGCGCATGGGCCGATATGGGGCAATGGGTTGTGTCGGTCCTCGCCCTGGAACCCCTCCATCTGAGAGTGGCTCTCGCACCGCGGGCGCGCTCATAAACCAAGAGGTTCTGGGTCGCTGAACGCTCGGCGGACGCAGCAAAACCGGCCTCCCCAGGCATGAATGCGCTGGTAACAACGATATTTGACCTCACGCCCGGAGCAGTTGATCAGGAGGAAGACGAACCGCAGGCACATGATCGGTGATCATCACGGCCGGACGGCCGGGAGAGCAACTCTGCTGGTCAGAGCCGTGACGGGATTCTCGGCACGCACAGGTCCAATCAGGCCAGCCGACGCCGCCCGAAGACGAAGTATGAGATCGGCAGGACTCCAGCGGAGCTGATTACTGCTACGGCCGCGGCCCACACCCGTTTCCGGCCCCGGATCTGGCTTGCCGGTCGGCGCTTGATGTCGATGAGCGCCGCAACCCGCAGGGAGTCGTCGGCAACGGCTGCGGTAATGAGCAGTCTGCGGGTTCGCTCGCTGAGATCGCTCCACCGTCGTCTGGCGGCCACGACATCCTCATCCTTGCGGAGCTCGGCTAGCTGCGCGGCTACCTGCCGTTCGGTCTCTTCGTCTTGCCTGCGCACTTGTGCAGGCAGATCGTCCTCGTGAGCCGCTTCGGTGTCCGTGCGGAGCTCGGCTAGCTGCGCGGCTATCTGCAGTTCGGTCTCTTCGTCTTGCCTGCGCACTTGTGCGGGCAGGTCGTCCTCGTGAGTCATGGCATGTCCCCTCATCACCCTGGCGGTCCCGCCGGTAGTCCTGGCCAGGTAGACACAGTAAATGGCTCAGCTATCTTGGCGTACGCGGCCTTGGTCCTGTCCCTGGTGACCTTAGCCCTTGCGTGCGCACGGTCCTTCACGGCTACGGGGCTTGCGCAGGCGGAGGGGACGCCCGTGGCACCTCCTGGGCGCGATCGGCGCTCCGGTTGCGCCTGGAAAGATAGCGCCCCTGCATGTACAGGGCCCGGGGCCACCATGAGAGCCCGCTCATATCACGCTGGCCCCGGGGCCTGCCAGGCTAGCGTCCTGTGAATAAGCCTGTGAATGATTTCAGTAAACATGCTGGTCAACCACTGCACAGCTGTGGACAGGCGCTGTTGTGGAGAAGTGGATAACCGCCGGAACATCCCGCCTCACCTAGGTCGCATCGTCATCAAACCCGGCTCGCCCTGCGTACCGCTCTCGAACTCGACACCATCCCCACCGTGCTGCGCATACGATTCAGCCGCGCATTCGGCAGGCACCTCGCCTGACCGGGCCGGCCGGGTGCGGCCGACGCATGTTGCCTTTAAGCCCTCCGATGGCCGACGGCGACCCGGCCTGCAGCGCCGCAGCACGCGCGTCCGCGGGCTCAGCCTCGACCCTCGTGCGGCGCCGCCAGGACGCGAACCGCGGCGGCTCAGATCCTGCCACCCGGCTGCACCGCGCCTGTGCCGGGCAAGCATCTGGCGCTGCCGGAACGCGGTCAGGGCGGTATGAGGCTCTCCCCGGTCGCCGGGTCCGGCAGCCCGCAGTACTCCGGCTCCTGCCCTGCCTCCCCGGCCGCGGCTCATTCTCACAGCCCGGATATGCGTCTGAGGAAATCCCTGCCGGGTCTTGACCATCGGCAGGCTCCGTTCTCCGCTGAACAGCACAGCGTAACCGGGCAGCCACGCACGGCCGGAACCAGCGCATCCCGCAACCGGACATCACCCCAAGCCAGGCCCAAAGTGCTGGCCGTCATGGCACGGGCTCTTGCAGGGTGAAGCCTGGCGTGCCGGTGCCTGTCCTGAGCTGCCACGGTCAAGACGCGCCCGGCGCGGCTCGGGCCCGGAGGCCGCCGGAACTGATTCGTTCACTCCTGCCCGACCGCAAAGCCGGATCGTCAGCCACCCTCGGGCCATCTGTGCCCTCATCGGATCCGGTCACCGGGTGAGTACCCGGAAGCCGCTGTGAAAAGCTCAGCCGATTGCATTCGGCGCCAGCGGTTCCGGTGTTCTCCGTCTTACACCAGGGAGCCTGTGGATAGGCTGTGAACAAGCCCGTGGATAACCGCTGTCAAATGCGGATAACTACCTGTTTTCCGTGGATTCCTTCGTGGATAGCGGAAAACCTGAAATGACTGGGCCGCGGCTCTTGCGCGGCGCCCGCTCAGGCAGTAGAAATGTTCTCACCGTTCGGAAACGGGCATCACCTGGGGGCGACCCCGGGAACGTGGGAGGAGCCGGGAGACCGGTCCCTCGCACGGGTACCCGGCCCCGGCGGGTGGCGCGCTGTGCCAGCAAGGCCAGGCAACTAGCCAGCCGGTGCAGCGAGGCCGGGCAAGGCCCCTCCATCTCATACATGGAGGGGCCTTGTCTGATTCTGCCCGGGCGGAATGGCTTTGCTAGCATCGCCACGGCACGCCGGGCAACCGCCGGAATGCGCCACCGCGATTGGTCCGCGGTCATCACCGGGTACGGGCCAGGTCGTTGAGCGGCTGCGGAACCCGGCGGTCGATGGGGCCAGCGCGTCGCGTTCCAGGTCGTGGCTGTGGTAACGCAGGCCGGACAGTGACCGGGCGGGCGCTCGAGCGGACCGCGACTCGCAGTCCGTACCGGGTCAGGATGAGCGTGATCGGCAGGCAGGCGGTCGATACACGGGCTGCCTCTCCTGTAAAGCGGCGGAAGCATCGGTGCCTTCTTGCGCGATCTCATCCACACTGGGTCCTTGCCTCCGGCGTCCCGGGTGAGTCACGCAAGCCCGGCGCGCTGATCCGCCGCTGGCTGCCAGCCCGGTAAGAGGACTGCTGACCGGCTGTATGTGCACAAGCCTGTGGATCACTTGTGCAAAACGGCACCAGGCCTGTGTACGCGCGGTGGAAATGCTGGGGATTCCGCTGCTAGGTCGCGCTGGTAAAGCGGGCTTTTAACTGGGAGGACATGAACCCGCGCCCTGTGCATGCAGAGGAATCCGGTTTTGTCCACACACCACGCCGCGAAAGCCGGCAAATAAATCCAATATTGACCTTATGTTCATCCGGCTGTTATTTAGGGTCGGGACGGTGAAAAGACTGAACCCAGACACAGTGAGCCTGGGCGCTTTCAACGGGGTGAGCGCACGGGCAGTGGCCCGGCAAGACTACAGCCGGCCGCGCTTGCCATCGGAGCCCGGCGGCAGGACGCGCTGCGGCCGGCCCGGCGTGTCCGTCCTCAGGGCAGGTCACCAGCGGCTGCCCGGCTCACCCCCTGGCTCGACGGGAGGCTCGACGTGAAGATCAGGATCCGGCCTGAGCACGCCAGCATGCTTGAGATGAACGACTGGCTCGCCGAGTTCGGGGACGGCGGAAATGCCGAGCCCACCGGCCGAGGCAATGTCGAGCCGACTGGCCCAGGCAATGCCGAGCCCACTGGCCCTGGCCCCAGTGGCCCTGGCTACGCCGTGCCGGCCAGCTATGCCGTGCCAGCTAGCCCCGGCCACGCCGAGCCGGCCAGCTATGTCCGTGCCGTGCCGGCCGGCCCTGGCTACGCCGTGCCGGTCAGCCCTGACTGCGCCGAGCCAGCGGTTGCCAGTGCTCGGCCAGAAGCCCTCGCCGGGCCCATTGCTCCAGCCGCGTACGCCGCGACCGCTGCCCCCGCGGTCCCAACGAGGCCCGCTGCCCCAACCGCGCCCGCTGGCCGGGCCGGGGCTGCGGTGCGGGCTGTGATCGGTGATCAGCTACGGATGCCGATCATGTGGTGCGAAATGGGCTCGTGCGTCTCCTGGCATGCCGATCCGGCGGCGCTCGGCGAGGCCGACACCCGCGCCCGCGCGATCGATGCCGGCTGGCGCATCGACGCCCTCGGCAGGCTGGCCTGCCCCCAATGCCAGCAGAACGACCCCCGCTACTGGGCCGCCCGCCCAGTCGTGCCGTGGGACCGTTACACGGCCATCGCCAGGACCGCCCGGATCCCAGCCGCGCCGCGCAGCAGCCGTGACCCCGGCCGCGCTGCCAGCGGCTACCCCCCGCCCAGCCGGGCGGAGCTGGAATGGCTCCGCGATTCCCCGGCCGATGAGGCCATGCCCGCTGGCAGATACGCCGGGAACCCCGTCGGTACCTCCCATTCCCGCAGTGCGGTCTTCAATGCGGTCCGAGCCTGGCGAGCTAATGGCCGCCGGGGGGTCTCATCGCCCTGATCGCGCTGCCGTCCCGGAACCGCTCAGCCGGCGTCCCGGCGGCCGAAGACGCGCTTGGCGATGGACACCGTGCCGATGACGGCGAACAGCCCCAGGAGCACCGCCGATGGGATGATCGTCGGGCCGCCCCCCGCGTTGTTGCCGAAGATCATGTCGCCGCCGAAGATGCCGTCGAACATCACGGCAAGCCACATCGCGATGATGCTGACCGCGCCCCAGAACCGGGGACGAGGAGCCGCGCCGCCACACCCTGGCGGTCGGGCTTGTCAGTGGAGGGCTCATGCGTCATTACCGTAGTCATGACTCCCCCTTCCCTTTCGCCATTTTCAGCCCTATCCGCGGCGGGCTCGCGCGGTCAGAGACGTTGGTCATGACCTGGCCGGAATAGGTCCGGGCTTGCCGGGACCTGGGTAAGAAAGGGGCGTGATCTCGGGACTGGCTGAGCTGCGTGGCTATCACCGTGCCTGGCTGGCCGGTGACCTGCTGGCTGGCGTCACCGTCGCGGCCTACCTGGTGCCACAGGTAATGGCCTACGCGACGATCGCGGGCCTGCCCCCGGTCACCGGCCTGTGGGCTGCCGTCCCGGCCCTCATCGCCTATGTGCTGTTCGGCTCGTCGAAGTCGCTGTCCATGGGCCCCGAGGCGACGACCGCGCTGATGACCCTCGTGGCCATCAAGCCGCTGGCCGCCGGAGATCCGGCCCGGTACGCCGAACTCGCGAGCACGCTGGCCCTGCTCACCGCGGTGATGGCGGTGGCGGCCTGGCTGCTGCGACTAGGCTTCGTCGCGGACCTGCTTTCCCGGCCCGTCCTGGTCGGCTACATGGCGGGCGTGGCCCTGATCATGATCGCCGACCAGCTCCAGCACGTGACCGGGGTCCCGGTCACCGGCCAGGTATTCTTCGCCCAGGTCGGCTCGTTCACCCGCGGGCTTGGCCACGCCCAGCCGACCGTCCTCGCGGTCTCCCTGTCGGTCCTGGGGTTTCTCCTTCTCCTGCGATGGCGCTGGCCGCGACTGCCGGGCCCGCTGCTGGCCGTGCTGCTCGCCACCGCCGCCGTGGCGGCCTTCCGCCCGGGCGGGGTCGGCGTCGTCGGGCCCGTCCCGGCCCGGCTGCCCACGGTGCAGCTGCCCGCCCTTAATCCGCAATCGCTGCGCGAGCTGCTGCTGCCCGCGTTTACCGTGCTGATCGTGGGCTTCAGCGACGACGTGGTGACCGCCCGTTCGTTCGCGCGCCGCGGCGAGGAGATCGTGGCAAACCGGGAGCTGCTGGCGCTCGGCGTGGCCAACGCCGGCTCGGCGCTGGTGCACGGCTTCCCGGTCAGCAGCAGCGGGACCAGGACGGCCATCGCGGTCACCGTCGGCAACAAGACCAAGGCGTACTCGCTGACCGTGGCGGCCGCCGTGCTGGTGGTCCTGCTGTTCGCGCACTCCCTCCTGTCTCGCATCCCGACGGCGGCGCTCGGCGGGATCGTGATCTTCGCCGCGATCCAGCTGATCGACGTGCCGGCCTTCCGGCGGCTGCTCGCCTTCCGCCGCACCGAGCTCTTGATCGCCGTGGCCACCTTCCTCGGCGTGCTCGCCTTCGACATCCTGTACGGGGTGCTGATCGCGATCGGCCTGTCCGTGGCCGACCTGCTGGTCCGGGTGGCCCGCCCGCACGACGCGGTCCAGGGGTTCGTACCCGGCCTGGCGGGCATGCACGACGTGGACGACTACCCCGACGCGCGGACCATTCCCGGCCTGGTGGTATACCGCTACGACGCGCCGCTGTTCTTCGCCAACGCCGAGGACTTCCGGCGGCGCGCCCTGGCCGCCGCGGACGGGCCGCCCGGCCCCCTGCGCTGGTTCGTGCTCAACGTCGAGGCCAACATCGAAGTGGACTTCACCGCGCTCGAGGCCATGGACGCGATCCGCGTGGAGATCACCGGCCGGGGCGCCGTGTTCGCCCTGGCCCGCGTCAAGCAGGACCTGCTGACCCGACTGCAGGCCTTCGGCCTGGCCGACAAGATCGGGACGGAGATGTTGTTCCCGACCCTGCCCACGGCGGTGCAGGCCTTCCGGGACCGGGGCGGGCCGGCGGAAGGGACGAAAGGCCCGGGAAGCGGCAACCAACGCCCATGACCCAGGGTGCCGACGCCGGCCGAAGGTGGAGGGAAAGACCACGAGATCGATCCCGAACGGACCTAGGTCATGGCTACCGCGATCGCGATTCCCACCCGCCGGCTGATAAGCGTCGACGGGCTCTGCGCCCTCTTCGAGGCGCTTGTGGCCGATGGCTACCACGTGATCGGCCCGTCCGGCGTGCTCGGCCGGGTGCCGAGCGAGCCCACTCCCGCCGCCACCGTGCGGCGGGCGCGGTCCGCGGTGGAAGGGACCGCGGACTGCATGGACCGCCAGATGGACACCGGCGACCTGGGCCGGAGGTGATGAATGAAGCTGATCATGACGGGCAAGCCCGCCGGCGCTGTGCTGGCTATGCTGGCAGGAGTTGCTGTTGCGTATTTCGGTTTCCTGCGGCGCTGGCACATGACCTGGGGCGCGACCGCGCAGGAGGCCGGCGGGCAGGTCGCGGGCGACGAACTGATGCCCGACGCGGACATCGTGGCGACCCGGGTGGTCGAGATCGACGCCCCTCCGGCAGCCATCTGGCCGTGGCTGGTGCAGATGGGGCCGGGGCGGGGCGGCGCTTACACCTATGCCTGGATCGAACGCCGCCTCGGCATCGATATCCGGAACACGGACCGGATCATTCCCGAACTGCAAGACCTCAAGGTCGGCGACGAGATCCCGATGCCCGGCTACGCCATGCGCGTGGAACGCCTCGATCCCGGGCAGGTGCCGGTGATCCGGTCCAGCAATCACGCCTGGGTATGGTCGTTCGAGCTCCGCCCGGTGAACGGCCGCACCAGGCTGATCAGCCGGAACCGCTTCGACACCGCTGCCCTGCCGATGAGGGACAAGTTCGCCTACCCGATCATCGAACCCGGCTCGTGGGTGATGGAGCGGAAGATGCTGCTCACGATCAAACAGCGAGCCGAACAACTCGCCCAGAAGCAGACCGCCGGGTGAGTATGCGAGTACGGGCCCTCAATCCGGCCGGCAACGGCAGCGCGGCCACGGCGGTGGTCGGGGAGTACGGCATAGTCAGCTGGCCCCGGTAGTCCAGGTGATCCTCTCGCTGGTCGCGGTCGGGCTGGCCAAGCGTAACGCGATGGTGAAGGACCTGTCCTCGGTGGAGACCCTAGGCTCGACGTCGGCGATCAACTCGGACAGACCGGAACCCTGACGATGAACCAGATGACCGCAGTCCAGGCCGTCGGACCGGGCCTGCGCGACTACGGAGCCCAACAACCTAAGGCGGACAGCCCGCTCACCCGACCCCAACGCGCCTGAGCTTCCTGCACGACGGGCTGACCGTCGAGGTCGGCCAGCCCGGTGACCAGGGAGACCAACCAGGGATAACCCGGGAGGCCGGATGGCGGCAGTGTCATCCGGCCTCCGGGCTACGCGGCCACACGGTCGGCTGGCGGCCGCTCGGGCTCCCGCGCCGGGGCAACGAACGGGAGCTGTACACGCTCAGCACGTCGGCCCGGCTGACGATCCCGGCCAGCTGGCCCCTTCCTCGACCACCGGAGGGCGGTTGACCCGGGCGTGGTACATGAGGCGGGCGGCACTGGTGACGGGCTCGTCGGGCGGCGCCGCGAGGCGGGCGTCCTGTCGTGGCCGGGCAGGACCGGGCCAAAGGGCGCATAGCCGAGGCGGACGGCCCGAAGCCAGCTTTGCTGCGAAGCCAGACGGCTCTCGTCAGTCGAGGCGGGCGCTGCCTGGCGGGCTGATCGTCCACGGCGCGGTTCAGGGCAATGGTCCCTGGCTGGCCAGTTCGCCGCTTGCTTGCAGGTAGGTCAGGACTGCGGCCACGCGGCGGTCGAAGCGTTTGGCGTCGGGTATCCGGAGCTTGCGGAATATACCGGTGATGTGACCCTCAACGGCCTTCTTCGACACCGTTAGGTGCCGGGCGATCTCATCGTTGCAGTAACCGCAGGCCATCTCTGTGAGAACATTAAGTTCCCGTACTGACAGCGCGTCGAGCGCCGAGGATAGTCGGCGTCGCACCAGGGCATTCACGATCGAGGGGTCGAGAACGGTGTCGCCCGCGTGAGCGCCATGGACAGCGCTCAGCAGAGTTTCGAGATCGCCGATCCTGTCGTCAAGGAGGTAGCCGACACCGGCGGCGCCGCTGCGCAGGAGTTCGAGGGCGTACCCGTCGCCGGCTTCAGCGATAACCACCACGGCGATGTTCGGGTACTGAGAGCGCAACTGCTGGGCGGCGCTCAGTGCCGCCTCGGCGTTAACGCGGGGGGTGCGGATGCCCACGATGAGCACGTCAGGACGATACTGGCGGACGGCGGCGAGAGTTTCCGGATGGCTGTCGACCCGTGCAACGATCTCGATGCCGCGAACACCGCTAAGCAGGCAGCCCAAACCCTCTCGGGTCAGGAAGTTGTCGCTCGCGATCACGGTACGTAGCACGGCGAAGGGCTCGGACACGGTAGGGCTCCCGGTCGGACAGCATGACAGTTGTCGCGCTCCCGGCAATTGACATCAGATTGCAGTGGCACCGGATCGCGCTTGATCTTGCCATTCTCACATCTCGCCGATCCGGTGAGAGCCCGGACGACTCATGCTAAGGGTGTGCCCCGCTGGTCTGAGGGTGTGCCCTATTTGCAAGGGTCCAGGCCGGTCATACGCTCCGATTCATGGCCGTTCGAGTCTGCCCGTGAACTCTGTCCTTGTCGTGGCCGCCGCAGGGGCGCGGCCACCGGCAGTGGAACTGACTCGGCTCGACCATGATCCGCATTCTCCCCTCGCGATCATCAACTACCTTCGAGGAACTGATATGGCAGCCAGGCGAACTGCCAGAGCCCGGACCGTCACCCTCAACCGTTCTGCGGACGTTCAACAGGTCCCAAGCTCAATCCACGAGGGCGGTAAAGCATCCTTCACCGGGCCAGAACAAGGGTGCCGGGGATCGCGTCTCCGGATCCTGGCGGCACGGCCAGGAATGGCCGGGCGGCACCGAAGGTGCCTCAGCGATGCGCGAACCATCAAGCACCTAAGCCCACGCGCCGGCTTGGGCTGCTGCCGTGGTTGAGGACATCTACCCCGTGCGGTGGGCAGGCAAGCAGGCGGTCGTGACGCTCCCGGAGGATATTGACCTGTCGAACGCCGGCCAGATTCGCGAGCAACTGCTGACAGTCATCAACCGCGGCGCGGCCGTGCTGATCGCAGACATGACCGCGACAATCTCGTGTGATTACGCCGGCGCGGAGGCCGTGATCCGCGCCCACCAGCGGGCCGTCATCAGCGGGACGGATCTGCGGCTGGTGGTCACAGCCCAAATCGTCAGGCGGTTGCTGAGCTACAACGGCCTCGATCGACTTGTCTCCATCTACCCCTCCCTGGAGGCAGCCCAAGCAGTCAGGGCGCCAGCGGAGGTGCTTGGCCTGGTGCCCAGACCGGCCAGCGTGAGAGCCGATGACCAGGCGCTGCCGCGCTGTTCCACTCCGACAGGGAGCCATGTGCCGGCAGCCTGGCCATCGGGCAGGAACCGAGCAGCCGTCACGTCGGCCGAGGTACGGAGCCTAGTCGACGCTCTCCAGGATGGGGTGGCGCTGGCAGACGGCGACGGCGCGCTCGCGCTGGCCAGCCGACGGCTGGAAGAGATGTTCGGCTACGAGCACGGCCAGCTGCTCGGCCAGATGGTCGAGCGCCTGATCCCAGCCGACCTGCAGGCGGCCCATCGCAGCCACCGGGCCGCCTACGCGAAGGCACCCAGGACCGGGCCGATGGCCGATCGGCTCGTCGGGCTGCGCAAAGACGCAACCACGTTCCCGGTAGAGATCAGCCTCACCCCCGTCACGACCGCAGCCGGCCACTTCGCCTTCGCCGTGATCCGGGATGTCACCGCGGCCAGGCACCTCGAAGACCTCATAGACCTCGCCCGGTCTGCGGTCACGGCAGAGCAGGCACAGAGCGGCCGGGAACTCCTGGACACGATCATCAACCGCTTGTTCCAGCTCGGGCTCCTCCTGCAGGCCGCTATCGACCTACCCGCGGACATGGTCGGGCAGCGGATCGAAGAAGCTCTCAGGCATCTGGACGACACGATCCGCGAGGTCCGCGACACTGCGTTCACCTCCCCCGACCAGACTCCATCCCGCCCCTCACCGCCGGAAGGTGCTGGGCCCGCCTCGCTGTAACGGGAGGGGGACGCGCTCCGCACCGGCGGCCAGTGAGCTGAATCGATGCCTGTCGCGCCGGGGAGCTCGCGATCAGGGTAGGGTGCGGGCGACCCTGCAGTTGTTGGTGGCCGGTGGACCGGGCGATAGGGACTGTGACATTGAGACATGGGACCCCATCCGCGCGCGCCACAACCTGCGCCAGCACACCGGCCAGCCGATCGCCCGTGAAAACCTTGAACGCATCCTTGATGTGGCACCCCGAGCAATAGGCAGCTGCGGCCGATTCCCAGCCGATAGCCGAATTGGGCGTTCAGGCGCACTTCCCATTGCGACAAAGGGGCATCGGGCAGCGTCTCATTTTAGTGCGCAGAACACCCGCTTTGAGCGGCCCCGGACGCAGAGGAGCCGAACTCCGTAACCACCCATAACGGCTCGGCGTGCCCGCATATAGTCAGGTTCCGCCACGGTTGGAGTTGCGGCGGCTTGAGGCCGGGTCGCCCTGTTCGGTCACTGCGGTAGCGGGGGGTGCTGCCGGGCCGGCTCGGGGCTGCGGCGTAGCGGTTGGCCAGCGGGGCCGTGCAGGAGCTGGATCTTGGCGCGGCCAGGTGCCGTCTGCCCGGTGCCTTCCACGACCGCGGTGACGGTCCGGGCTGGCTTCGGCTACCGGTCGCCGGGGTCAGCGGGAGGTCAGCCGGCCGGGGTCGGCTACGGCGCAGAAGCGGCGTGAAGCTGCCCGGGGCCCGGGTGGCTGGCTGGCCGACAGCGCGGCCGCGCATGCTCGGCGTACCACAGCGCGGACGTTCCGGTGCCGTCGCCCGCGAGCGTGCGTGGCTGCCCGGCCAGAATCCGAGCCGCGGAGCATGCTGCGCGCCGCCTGCCCGCGGGCCTGCTGCGCCGCTATGGGGGGCCGCCCGCCGCCAGGATCGTCATCACCAGGTCGCGCAGCGGGCCGGTGAGGTCCTGCTCACCCACCAAGACAGCACGGTCACCGGCGTGGATGACATAGACCGGGCTGCCCGGAGCCGCCCGGTACGGCGGCGGGAAGGCCAGGACCTGCCCGATCAGGGTTTCCCAGCGGCCAGCCTCGGTCAGGCCGCAGGTATCCAGCGCCGGGGGGCGCACGCTCCCATCCGACCCGATCTCGGTGACCACGACCCTCACCCAGCCAGTGTCCCCCCATCCTGCACCCGCCGGGCCGTCCTGGCCCGGCCGTGCGGCCACGCGTGCGCCAGCAGGATCTTCCCCGCCCCGGGCGCAGCCCCGCCGAGGGGCAGGATGAGTGCGGGAACCATCGGAACGGGCAGGCAGCAAGCACAGACGCCCCGCTGGTCACTGCCGGCCTGCATCGGTCCGATCAGCCGATGCGCCTGGAGGCCCTTCTGCCCGGTACCGCTGGGACCTCGTCAAGCACAGTCCGCTGCTCATACCCTCGCGGCGGCGGGTCAGCGGCGGCCGGATGGGCGTGCCAGCTCGGCCGCTTTGCCCGCGCAAGCCGCGGCTCTCACCGCCCGTCGGCAATCGGAGAAGGGCGCGAGCTGCCTTATCCGGCAGATCAAGGCGGAGCTGGCGCTGAAGAAGTCTGAAGAAGGCGGAGGCGATCTTGCTCCTGGTGCCGACATCGGCTACGGGCCGGCCGCCGAGCTGGAACTGCGCCTGGACGCCGCCGCCAACGCCCTGGGTGACCTGCAGGCCACCAGCGGATGCCCAAACAGGAGCCGACACCGAGGACGCCGCCGCCGCTTGGCGCCGGCTCGTCCCTGCCGGTGCGTCAGCCGGTAACCCTGACGTTTTCCGCCTGGGGTCCCTTCTGGCCCTGGCTGATGTCGAACTCGACCTTCTGCCCTTCCTCCAGGCTGCCGGAGCCGGCACCGGTGATCCCGCTGCTGTGCACGAACACGTCCGGGCCGCCCTCGACCGCGATGAAGCCGTAGCCCCTGCCGCTGTTGAACCATTTCACAGTGCCTTGCGCCATCTTGACCTCTTGGTAGCCGATGCGGCGCCCCCTGACCGCTGTGGGGGCGCGCCGCCCTTGCTTGTGGCCAGCCTGTCACAGAACGCGCGGGGGTGTGAGCGGCCAGGCAGGGCACGTGGCCGACTACTGACTCGCCAGGGCCCTGTTCAGCGGAACCTGTGCAGGGGGCCCGTCCGGCCTCGCCCGCAGACCCGGCCGGTGAGCGGGCTGGCCTCGGCGTTCGGTAATGCGTCCGGCTCTCCCCCGCATCGAAGAACTCCGCCACGATCATCCCATGCCCGGCCACCAGCGCGGCCGCCTGGTCCCGCTGCCTAGCCCGCGATGTGACCGGATCCTGCCAGTCCTCGGTCGATACCCGCCCGTAGAACGCGAACCGCAAACCGCCGCGCACCGGTCCCCCGGCCCGGCGGTGGCCCGATTCCTCCGCCCAGGCCACCAGGCCATCCGGGTCCGCAGCCGGGGCAGTTCCCGTCGCTCTGCGCGCACTGCCGCCATGGGCCACCTCCCCGGATGAACTCACAGCACTTAGCTGGTTCCAGGCATCACAAATAGTCTGAAATTCCTCAGATCCACCTCGTCGGCAGCGCGGCGACCCAGCTTGCCAAGCAGAGCACCGGCCTGGAGGCCGGGCAGGTCATCCGCTGGAGGTCCTGGCACCGCTGGACCGCGATCTGCCTGCTCGCCTACATCTACCTCGCCGTCGCCGTGGCCGTGCAACGCCAGCAAGAGGCCGGCTAGACGTGGGCGCCGCGCTGATCCCGATCACCGTTCCGGAGCTGCTGCGGCTCCTGCCCAACATCGTCATCCCGCCGCCCCGGCGAGACCGGGCTCACCGGTTGCACTGGTCAGCCTGGCGCCGCCGCCACCAGCACCGCGCCCGCCAAGCCCATCAACGCTGGAACGCCGACGCCGAGGCAACACCGTGATCACAACGAACTGCCGTCCCGCCATTGGGCGCCGGGACGGCCGACATCACCACTGAGCGGTAACGTTTCCGGAACGGTCCGGGCGTAGCGTTGCGTTCCGTGGGGGAAGCGCAGCCAGCAGGCGGGCGGGCACCAGTGACGGTAGAGGTCACGGCGCGCCGGTTCCGCCTGGCATCCCCCAGCACCGCGCTGGTGCTCGGTGGCTTGGTGCTGGCGCTGGTGGTAGCGGGGCTGCCGCTGAGCGCCATGGCGCATCAGCTCAGCGTCTCCGGTTATGGCCCGGACGTGCGTGTTCTGGTGGGGGCTGCGGTTGGAGTAGTCGTGGCCTGGCACCAGCCGCGGAACCCGGTGGGCTGGCTCTGGCTCGCTGGCATGGGATTGCTCGCGGTCAACTTCGGCGCGGCGTTCTATTCAGTGGCGGACTACCGGCTTCACCACGGAACGTTGCCGCTCGGCCCGGTGGCGGTGCTGCTTCAGCCGACCTGGGCACCGGCGATCGTGCTGCTAGGTTTTTCGATCCTGCTGTTCCCTGACGGCCGGGTGCCCTCGCCGCGTTGGCGCTGGGTAGTGTGGGTCTATCTGGCGGTTGGCTTTTTGTGGCTGGCCGGGGCTTTCACCGTGGCGGCCACCGCCATCATCGGCCACGACATCCACGTGGATTCCACCGGGAACCTGCTGATCATTGATAATCCGACCGGCTCTGCCGCCTGGTGGGGATGGGTCCAGGCGGTGTTCTTCCCGGTGCTCGGCATCTGCTGGCTGGCGTCGCTGGCTGGCCAGGCGGCCAGCTGGCGGCGGGCGTCGGGTGAGCGCCGCCAGCAGCTGAAATGGCTGATGGCGGGGTCCGCCGTCGCCCTGATCTGCCTGGGTCCTGCCGCCTTGCTGGAAGGGGCGTCCGGCTTCTGGGGCGTGGTGTACCGGGTGGGCTCTCTGGGAGTCTTCGCCCTGCCGGTGGCGGCGGGGGTGGCGATCCTGAAGTACCGGCTGTACGACATCGACCGGATCATCTCCCGGACGCTGGCGTATGCGATCGTCACCGGCCTGCTGGTCGCGGTGTACGCGGGCCTGGTGCTGCTGGCCACGCGGGTGCTGTCGTTGCACACCCCCGTGGCCGTGGCCGCCTCGACGCTGGCGGCCGCGGCGCTGTTCAATCCGCTCCGACATCGGGTCCAGCGGGCCGTGGACCGGCGGTTTAACCGGGCCCGCTACGACGCCGACAAGACGGTGACGGCGTTCGCCGCCCGGCTGCAAGATGCGGTCGACCTGAATGCGATCCAATATGACCTGGCCGGTGTGGTGCACCAGGCATTGGAACCTGCCCACGTATCGGTGTGGATCAGCCAACGCGACTGAGTCTGGCTTCCGCCGGCTCCGCCGCCGTCAAGCCCGGCCCTTCTAACGAAGTGCAGCTGCCGTAACTATTGCGCATCTCATACTAGGCAATGAATTTCTGCAGATCACACAAGCTAATTGTCTTCCGCTCATCGGCATGTGCGGTGAACAGGCCAGCAGCCAGCGAGCTGGCACACGAACTGGCGGCGCGGCAGAGTGTTCGTTCTGGCGTGTCGCGGCGGCCATATAGCCCGGCTGCCAGAAGACACATAGCGGATACTTGCGCGTGCGCGCATCTGTCTTTCTTGCGAAGGGTGACCGGACTTCTGGCGTGGCGGGCACCCGGCAGGTGCTGCCGGACCCAGGGGAGATTTCCCGCGTTCGGTGTTCAAGTTCCTGTCGGACACACCGGCCGGTGAACTTCCGCGCCGGTTGAGCATGCGGCCGTGCGGCCCGGTTGGCCGTCCGGCGCCGGCGGCCTGCCGTCTCCCGGCCCGGGGACGGCCGTGACTGCCCCGCTCATCGCCCCCGTCGTCCCCTCGGGGCCAGCCCGGTACGGCTGATGCCAGAATAAGGAAGGTGAACACTGCCCAATCCGGGAAGGTCAGGACCGGCCGCGGGTTCTTCGCTGCCCTGGACCAGAGCGGCGGCAGCACGCCCAAGGCGCTGGCCGGGTACGGCATTGGGCGGGACCGCTACAGCTCCGACGCCGAGATGTTCGACCTGGTCCACGCCATGCGGATCCGGGCGCTGACCAGCCCGGCGTTTGATGGCTCGCGCGTTCTCGCGGCGATCTTGTTCGAGCAGACCATGGAACGGGACGTCAACGGCGTCCCCACGGCGAGGTATCTGTGGGAGGTGAAGAACGTGGTGCCGTTCCTGAAAGTCGACCAGGGGCTTGCCCCCGAGCAGGACGGCGTGCAGCTCATGAAGCCGATCGGCACCCTCGATGATCTGCTCGAGCGCGCGCAGCAGCACCAGATCTTCGGTACCAAGATGCGGTCGGTGATCAACGACGCCGACGAGGCCGGCATCTCGGCGATCGTGGACCAGCAGTTCGGCTACGCGAGCCGGATCCTGGCCGCCGGCCTGGTCCCGATCCTCGAGCCCGAAGTCAGCATCTCCAGCCCGCACAAGGAGCAGGCTGAGACGCTGCTGCGCGACGCCATCACCAAGCACGTCGAGGCGCTGCCTGAGAGCGCGACGGTGATGCTGAAGATCACTATCCCGACCCGGCCGGGCCTGTACGGCGACCTGGCCTCTGACCCACGCGTCCTGCGGGTCGTCGCCTTGTCGGGCGGCTACAGCCGTGACGAGGCCTGCGCCCGGCTCGCACGCGATCCCACCCTCATCGCCAGCTTCTCCCGCGCGCTTCTCGAAGGGCTGACCGAAGACCAGACCGACGAGCAGTTCAACGCCCAGCTCGAGTCGTCGATCGAGCAGATCTACCAGGCGTCGGTACACAAGCAGCCGGCCAGCCCCTGAGCCCGCCGAGGTCATGGCGGCACCCGAGATTGCCGCCGGGCTCCCCGGAGAACACACCGCATCGCGGTGACGACGGGATCAGCAAGAGGATCTGACCCGCCCGCCAACGTCGCCGGACCGGCTGCCACCATTTCGGCGCGCGCGACTCAACTGCCTTATCTCCTGTGTCGCCTCCGGCCCGCGGCGGTCTGGCTCCTGCTGTCGTAGCGGGAGCCGGGCATACAGCCAGCTGGCATGCCGCAGACCTAAGTGAGGCTCCGCCACCCGATACCCGGTGGTCCTGGGACGTACCTCAACGCGGCAGATGAGGACGGTCGGCGCGTACCCAGTTACCTGATCCGCGGTTCACTGACAATGGTCGTCGGCAAATTCGCGCGGACGGCAGTAGCTACCGCCATGACTGTCAAGGGCACTGCCCTAAAGTTTTCGGGTTTATGGGGTCTGGTGTCTGGTTTCCCGGGTCTGGTCACGGTCTGGCTGCATGTCGGTCGCGGCGGCGTGACGGGATGCGGTGGTCCCTGAAATAAAACAAAGCTCCTGGTAGGAACTGGGTTGTCGAGGCCCTTACCGTCCACCTGGAGCTTTGTTGCCTGCCAAGTTTGCCATGGTCATCGCGCCTGCGTCCACTCCGGCCGCGGCGCATCGGGATAACGATGGGGCCGCGGAGATCGCCGCCCGGGTCGCGTCCGGGCCTGGGTTCTGGACGCAGTGGCTGGCGGAGCTGGGCCGGCCGGGCCTGCTGGAAGAACTGCTCGCCGACGGCGTGATCGCCCGCGCGCTGCGGGAGGCGCCGTCGGGCCATAAGTATGACCGGGTGCTGACCGCGAAGATGACCGTGGTCTGCGTCCTGGTCGCGTGCCTGTTTCCCGGCGCCGGCTACGACGCGGTGCTGGCGACGGCGTTCGGGCTGCCCGGCCTGCGGTCCGGGCCGGGCGCGGATATCCCGTCCGGCAGCGCGTTCTCCCAGGCCAGGAAGCTGCTCGGCGAGCAGGTAATGCAGCGCCTGTTCGAGCTCGACGCCGCCGTCGCGGACGCGGACCTCGGGATCGGCCTGCGGTGGAAGGGCCTGGAGGTCACCGCGATCGACGGCACCACGATGGAGCTGGCCCGCAACGGCGTGCTCGACGGCGAATTCGGCACCCCCGCGGACGGCGCCCGGCCGCTGCTGCGGGTCACCGCCCACGTCCGCACCGCGACCTTCCGCTGGATCGGCGCCGCGATCGGCGGCTACCACGACGGCGAGAACGCCCTGGCCGACCAGCTCGAAGGCAGCTTCCGGCCCGGAATGCTGAACCTCGCCGACCGCGGCTTCTTCTCCATGGACCGGTTCCTGCGGTTCTCCGGCACCGGCGCCCACCTGGCCTGGCGCGTCAAGGACCGCGCGAAGTCCGTCCCCCTCAAGACCCTCAAGACCCTGCCCGACGGCTCTGAGCTGGTCATGCTGCACGAATCGGACGGCATGCGCACCCGGCGCAGGCACGACACCGGGAACCCGCGCGCGGAACGGCTCCCGGACACCACCGCCCGGCTCGTCACCTTCACCGTCACCGCCACGACCAGGAGCGGCAGGACGAAGACCACCCGGATGCGGGTGCTGACCACTCTCCTGGACTACAAGGCCTACCCGGCCCGGGAGATCGCCGTCCTGTATGCCGAGAGATGGCAAATCGAAATCGCGTTCCTTCATCTGAAGCGGACCGTCCGCGGTCCCCGCCGCCCGCTGCGCGGCCAGTCCCCCGAACTCGCCCGCCAGGAAGCCTGGGCACTCCTGCTCATCCACAACATCACCGCCACCACGGCCGCCCGGGCTGCCGGATCCGCCGGGCTCGACCCCGGGCTCATCCCGTTCACCGCCGTCCTCGGCCTCATCCGGTCCCACGTCGCCGCGGACACCTGCTGCCGGCACTGCGGGCACCGGCCCGCCAGCGCCGATGACACCCTGGCCAGCCTGAACGCCGCCATCCTCGCCATCCCCAGGCACCGGACCGGACGCCAGCGGACATCAGGCAGGACCACCGCCGAACGTCGCACCCGGCACACCGAAGAAGTCACCTACACCATCGACATCACGAAGTCGAATCTCCCGCAATGGGACATAGCCCCGGAAACTTAAGGGCAGTGCTGTCAAGGGACATTAGGAACTGCCCAGTGACGGCTATGAGTTCTGCCCGCTGATGGCCACCAGATCTGCCCAGTGGTGGCCATCAGGCGTGCCGCGGGTGGGTTAGTTCAAGGAGATGACTCCTTTCCCGGCGAGGGCTGGGTGAGGCGGATGCTGTCGCCGCTTGTCTGGCAGAGGTGGGCGTGGTGCAGGAAACGTAAGCGACGCTCCATCCATCGGACGCGCGGGCCGGTCTCTGAGACCGCCGGGGATCAGCTTTCCCAAGAGGGCCTGTGCACAAATATACGGATCGGCCACTCACACGTTAATGCTCGTAATCGGCATGAGTGCAGGTTCCACTGAGCTTTTTTCATCCTCCGATATCGCTGGTCAGAAGGATGTGTATCGCCTTGGCGAACTGCGCTCACCATCACCATCAGCGGTTATCGTCGGATCGTTGAGACGGCGCTGTCGGTGGTGAGGGTGGTGCCGTGGGCGGTGCCGATCAGTACGCTGGCGTGCCCGGGCCCGGTTACTGGTATGGCGCCCGCGGTATCGGCTGGCTCATCGGCCAGGCGATCGGCGGGCCGCCCACTCGTGGTCGAGGATGGACATCAGCACCTCGTCGTACCAGCGCCCGTCGTGCAGCACCGACTCGCGATAGCGGCCCTCCTGGACGAACCCCGCCTTCTGGTAGGCGCGGATCCCGGCGGGATTGAACGGAGCCACGCTGAGCTGAATGCGGTGCAGGCCCATCTCGCGGAACCCGTACTCGACGATGACGCGCATCGCGAGCGTGGGCAGGTCGTCATCACGCACGCCGCGCAGCCGCACCCGCTCGCCGACGAGGATCGACTCGCCGTAGCCGAATGCGCCGGAATCATCGGTGAGTTCGGTCATGTGGCTGATACTGCCGCATGCCAGGCCCGCGACGTGACCCGGTCCCGGCCGTCCGGGCCCGCCGTGTGCGGTGGCCCAGCGCAGGACCCGCGCCGCATCGCCCCGCGGGCGCGTCCGGCATCAGCCGCGCGAGGACGCCGCGACACGCCGCTGGCTCTGACGTCCGCGCATGTCACGATGTTCTCGCCGGAAATCTGTAAGGCTGCCGGCCAAGCCATGCGCCCCCATTGCACCGGGAGCGGTTCAACCGTGCTGCTGCCTCATTCCACTGATTCGAGGAAGATCCTTTTCCCGAAGCCGCCGCGCTGGTTGCGCTTGTCTTCGGCAAGCGCAAGGAGCTGCGGCCGGGGATGCTTGCTGTGCCGTCGAATTATGCGTATGGCACGAGGCGGGGCCATAACCGAACCTCCTCAGCGTCACGCGGTGGATCGAGGCTCGTGTCCCGGGGGACTGGCCATCGTCGATGTGAGGGATTTCGCCGGTGATCTGGGCATTCACTCGGACTCCTCGGCGGGCGTACTCGACGGCCAGTGAGCGGGCGACCAGTCACCCTCTGGGTCCGTGGTCTGCCCCACTTCGATCAGATGACCGTCGGGATCGCGGATGTAGCAGCGCTTCTCGTACTGGTGCTGTTTCGGCGGCGTCAGGAATTCAGCACCACGGGCGCTCCATTCGGCGTACACGGCCTCGATGTCTTTAACCCGGATATTGAGGAAGCTGCTGACCCGGTCGGGATCACGCGGCGTCTCCAGGATGACCGTAGGCTTGTCGTCGGTCGGTCCTCCGCCGCCATTGATGACGATCCAGCTGTTGGCTAGCGCAACATTGACTGGATCTCCGGGAAAGGCCACCCTGCCGCCGAGTACTTCGGTGTAGAAGCGCCGAGAGCGCTCAACATCGTCCGAGACGATGAAGTGGGTCAGCACAATTCCCTCTGGGGGCGATGGGAGCTCGGCCATCCGGGCACCTCCACTGGTTAGGTCTCACACGCTTCACGACGGGGCCCGCAGCCGACGTTACTACAAGTTAAGCGTTCGATTTCCTTCCAGGTCCGCGTGGCGATCCGGACCGCGGGCGGCGGCAGAGGCGGTGCTGTCCCCCGCGGTGTCGACAGTTAAGCGCGATTCAGCTGTGATGACGCACGTATGCGAGGGATTCCGAAACGTTGCCGTCCGATTCACATGCCCGGTGCATGTGCAGGTAGGAGACCGTCCCGGCGATCAGTGCGAGCATCCCGACGCAGCAGATGGTGGTGGGCTTGATCCAGCGATCCGTCCGCCCGCTCACCGCTGCGCCCCCAGCACCAGCTCACCGATAATCGCAGGCATGTACATAAGTGTCGTGTCGCCCCTCGGACATTTTTCGAAATAATTGGTTGAACTGGCATAAAGAAATAACGCCGGAAATTGCTCTGCGTGCAAGAAAGGCCGGCCTAGACGGTCCGCACGTTGAGGCGCCCGGCGACTAGCCGCCGTATCCGGAAGACGCATCCACGTCGGCATCCCACACATTGGTACCTTTCTACCATCAGAGGTACCATTACTGTTATGGCGCTTAACATCAAGGATCCCGAGACCGAACGCCTCGCGGCCGAGGTCGCCGCGCTGACGGGCCAGACGAAGACCGGAGCCGTCCGGTACGCCCTGCGCCAGGTCCTCCAGGCGAAGTCCCCGCCGTCCGTAGCGCAGCGGGAGGAACGCCTCACCCGGTTCCTCGAGGAGGAGATCTGGCCGCTGATCCCGCCGGATCAGCTCGGCAAGCCGGTGTCCAAAGCAGAACGCGAGGAAATCCTCGGTTTCGGCCAGGACGGCGCATGATCATCGACTCCTCCGCGATCCTGGCCGTCATCGGCAAAGAACCCGGCTACGAGCGCATCGTCCACGAACTCGCCACCTCATCGGGCACCCGGATCGGCGCACCGACCCGGTTGGAGAGCGGAATCGTGCTGACAGCCCGGTTCGGGCCCCGCGGGAAGACGGCCCTGGCCCGGTTCCTGCAGGAGAGCTCCATCCAGACCGTCGCATTCGACGACGCGCACGCAAGCATCGCACTCGACGCCTACTCCCGTTTCGGCAAGGGCAGGCATCCCGCCGCACTGAACTTCGGCGACTGCTGCGCATACGCGGTCGCCTCCGTCGCCGACGAGCCGCTGCTGTGCCTCGGAGACGACTTCGCCAAGACCGATCTGCTCCTCGTCAGCCTCGATACCGATGAGATCGGCGACTGACACGACACAAGCCGACGAGTCCAGCTGCCAAGAACCCGGCTCCGGAGCGGGCTGTCTTCGTCAGCTGGCCGGCCATCACCGACCTCCTCGGGTTCCCCGATCGCGGCCACTCGCTAACAATCGACCACGGCTGGCGCGAGGTCGCGCAGGCAGCGCTGGACTGGCTCAGCCAGCGGTCATTCTGATCAGCGTCAACCGAGCCGGGATCACCCTTTCCGCAGGTCCTTGGCGTTCATCACTGGAGCCAGTTCGAGGTCGGCGTCCCGCCCAGAGATGGACGGCTCGGCGAACGGCGATGTAGCGCAGATTATCCGTTCGCGCGCGTCAGGGCAGCTAGCGATGCAGGCACCGCCGCCGCGCAGATCGGCTACTTGCGCGATGGCGCCAACCAGCGGTAGCGACAGAGCATGACTTGGTTCCTGGCCTTATGCCACCGGTATCGATTGCGGACGGCCCGCTCTTGTTATCAGCGAGGTGCATGTCCGCGAGCAACTCAGCTCTGTGCGCGTGCTGGCCGCCGGGCGCATGCCTTGTCGCACGCGCAAAAATGCCATGGCGGCCACCTCCTCCGTCCCACTGCGGTGGACGCTGGTGGACCTCAGCCTGGCGGCAGGCAGCCGTCCCCGATGTCTTGGGAACCAGCCGCCTAGGTTGCCTCTGCCGAGTCATTCGTCGCCTTCTGAGCCGGGGATGACCTCGTCCTGGCGGTGGTAGCGGGCAATCGCCGTGGTGTAGCGCTGGAGCGCGGCCTGCATCTGCTCGCGGCGGTCGGCGGCCTCCTCGATGCCGAACACGAACGGCAGGAAGCCGCCGCCGACCTCGGCGATGCCAGCCCGGATCGCCTCTGCGTCGCCGGGCGGGTAGATGCGTGCAGGTTCGCCGACTGCCACCCAGCCGATGGGGATCCGGGCCAGCGGAGGCACCACGCAGCCGATGTGGACCGTGCCGCCGAGCGCGACGCTGCTGGCTCGGCCCATCTGCGCGCCATTGAAGACCCTCGCGGCCGTGGCGATGAATACCTCATCGGCGATCCCGCAGCCGGTCAGGTGCGAGTGCGGCCCGGCCAGGACGTGATCACCCATGATGAGGGGGTTCTGCGGGGTGCCGCGCAGCACTGCGTTCTCCATGATCACGCAGTTGGTGCCGATTTCAACCGGGCCGCCCTCGGCGGCAACTACCGCGCCGTGCATGATGCAGCTGCCGCGGCCGATGCGGACCTCGCCGCTCAGCACCGCGGTCGGCGCCACGTAGGCCTCGGGATGCACTGATGGAGCCATGTCCAGGTGTCGTATCCTCATCAGTCCAATGTGCACCCGGCCCCGCCGAATTGCACACCTAAGGCACTCCAGCGCCGTTGCTGCTTTGCGCCGCGCGCCCTATTCATGGATGAGCACATGTCCCGTCGCGCCAGATCGGCCCGATCTGCGCGCCTCGCCTCATGAGCGCCACAGTCTCGCGGTCCGACAGAACGGTTCACGCGCTTGCCCGGGTTGCTGTTGACCACCGTGCTGTAGCCGGCTGGGGTTATTGCTGGCAAGTGCACCGAGGTGAGACGAGCAGGATGGTTGAAGACCTAGAAGATTCTTTTCAGAGGCAGAGTCGCACATTGACGTCACCGTGGAGGAACCTGATGCGAACAGGCAGCGGCCAAGCCCGCGATCCGGCCGCAGCCGGCCAGCAGGCCGAGCCGACTCTCAGCTCCCCGTCCGCTACCACCCGGTTGGTCGCTTGGCATGGCGACCTCGCCTCCTGGCTCGACCGGCTTGGCTGGCTCCGGACTCTGAGCGACTGGCTGACCACCGTGCTGGGGCCAGTCCGCGAACGGCACCAGGACAATCTTGTCCTCGAGCTGCTGCATGGCGGCCGATGGGTCGGCCACCCGCTGCATCCAGCGCTTAGCGACCTGCCCATCGGGTTGTGGGCGGGCGTCATGGTGCTGGACGCTACGGACCGCGACCCGGCTCCCCGGCGCGGAATCGACGCCGCAGGCATGCTCAGCGCGGCCGGCATCCTCGCCGCGGGCGCGACCGCCTTGACCGGCCTGAACGACTGGACCGTCAGCAACGATCAGGACCGCCGCGTCGGGCTCTTCCACGGCCTCCTCAACACGGTCGCCCTGGGCCTGCAAGGTGCCTCCCTCGGCACCCGGGTGGCCGGCCACCGCGGCACGGCACGCGCTTTGGGCGCGGCCAGCCTCGCGGTCACGGCCGCGGCCGGTTACCTCGGGGGTCATCTCGTCTTCACCAAGGGCGTGATGGTCAGCCGGGTGGCGTGGGCCATCGAGCCGCGGCGGTGGACCCGCGCGCTGCAGGAGGCCGACCTGCCGGACGACTCGCCGACCGCCGTCGTGGCCGAGGGCCGTCAGATCATGCTGTACCGCCACCGCGGCAGGCTCTACGCCATCGACAACATCTGCAGCCACGCCGGCGGCCTGCTCAGCCGCGGCCCGGTCGCAGACCTGACCGTGACTTGCCCGCTGCACGGATCCCGCTTCGCGCTCGCCGACGGCCGCGTCAGCCGTGGTCCGGCTAGCCAGCCGCAACCCGTGCTACCGACCCGGATCCGTAACGGCTGGATCGAGGTGCGCGGCAGCCAGCCGGCACCCCGGCGGCCGGCAAAAGGAAGGACACAGCCATGACATACGTAGCCGTCGCGAACCTCAACGACCTAGAGGTCGGCGACACGATGCTCGTTGACGATCTGCGCGAACCGATCTGCCTCATCCGCCTCGATGATGACGACGTTAGGGCGATCCACAACACCTGCACCCACCAGCAGCAACCTCTGCACGAGGGCACTCTCCAAGACGATGACACACTGGTCTGCGCTGCTCACGCATCACGCTACGACCTGACCACCGGCGAGGCCGTCGGCATGTTTGCCTGCGGCCCCATCCCGGTTTACGCATGCAAGATCGAAGACGACGCCATTCTCGTCGACATCGACCAGCAGCTGAACGACGCGCCCATCCCTCGTCCTCCAGCACCCGGGTCGATGGGCTTGCGCTAACGCCGGGCACCTCTCCTTCCGCCGGCATCCAACTCCTCTTAGGGCCAGCATTCCACCCCGGCCAGGCGCCATTCCACTCAAGCGCAATCGGGCACAGCAGCAGTCGCGACCTGCCCCGCAATGGCCAGATCTGTACCACCAGCGTCTCGCCCTACATCTAACGGGGCTTCGCCCCAGCCCGCCAAGCCGTGGCGTGGCGGGCTCCAGGCCAGCGAACATCCTTTTCCCAGCATCCTGGAAAACGTCCGCCAGACCCCCCGGAATACAAATCTGCCAGTTTACTGCCGCCACATAAGAAGTCATCAGGTCATGGAGGGTTATCGGAAACTCTCCAGCGCAAGCTTTCGCGAATCCCCATTTAATTGTTAGTAAAGTTCTAATTTCGGTACGGCGCGCCTAAAAGGCAACGGCTCCCCGCATCGGTAGAAAGAAGGTGCGAACCAAACCTTTCACCGACGGAGGAGCCGTTGCGTTACCATCGTACCTTCGGACTGGATGCCGAACAACTCGATGAGCTTGAGGCGCGTATCGAAGATATCCTGCCCGATCCCTGGGATAAGGAAACTGGGCGGCCGAAGAGCCTCTCATTGCGGGAAGCGATCATGGTAACGCTGCTCTACAAGCGGCAGAATATCATCGAAGAAGTTATTGCCGATCTCTTCGGGGTTTCCCAGGGCACTGTATCGGAGATCATCACAGAATTCACCCCGCTGATCGCGCAGGCTACCGAAGAGTTCCGGCCGGACACGGAGGAAGCGAAGCAGATGACACGGGGCCGGCTAGCGCTGGTAGACGGCACGTTGTGGCCATGCTGGTCATGGGAGCACGCCCCCGAGATGTGGGCCGGGAAATATAAGACTACCGGCCATGGCAGCCTGATTATCGGCGACGAATTCGGGAACATTATCTTCGTCTCGGACCCGGCTCCCGGATGTGACCATGACATGAAGAAGCGGGAAGGCGAGGTGAAGGAGATTCTCGACCTTGCTGGATCGGTTATTGCAGACAAGGGATTTCAAGGGTCTGGCTACGTCACGCCGGCCAAGAAGCCACAGGCCCGTGAACTCTACATGCGTGAACACGAATACAATAACCAGATCAGTTCTATCCGCGCTCCCATCGAGCGCGCGGTTGCGCATCTCAAGACCTGGAAGATCCTTTTCACCGATTATCGACGGCCGCTCAACACGTTTCTCGATTCCTTCCGCGCAGCCATCGGTCTATATTTCTTCGAATTGAGTTTTCAATAATCCTCATGATTTGTGAAAATTCCGGGATTTGGTTATTTCACGTATTCCCGTCGACGCCAAAAGCCCGATGGCGCCCGTTCCAGGAGCTTCGGCACACCTCCCCACGGGCGCCCCGTCAGGGAGGGCGGCGCGACACCCGTCTGCGATCGAGGCCGATTTACGCGCACAGCAATGGTTGGTTCCGGCTGAGCCGTCGTCGTATCTGGGTGCGAGCTCGCCTTCGCTGCCCGGGTAGTCGCAGTGGGCCGTTTCGCGAGTTCCCACTGGGTGCTTCAGGTGACACTGGGCGGTGGCTCGACTGGCGGGGGGAAGTCGCGTGGGCGCGGCGATCGAGACGATCGTCTGGTCGATGAAGGTCATCGCGACCGCGAAGATCATCGCGGTCAGGATCAGGCTTCTCGACTGGCCACCGGTGGTATTGCTGACGCTCATGGTGTTTCTCCCCTACCAGGACGAGGCCGCCCGCGCTCAGGCCCGGGCTTGCACGGCGCCGGAAATCGGGGCGCTAGGAAGCCACTAGCGCGTCGGTGAGGCCGTTGATGCCGGCCAGGCTGGCGGCCAGGTCGGCGGTGAGGTGGTGGCGGGCGGCCAGCGCGGCCGGCGCGTAGTAGGAGACTTTGGTCTGGTCTTCGCCGGCCCAGATCAGCACCTTGAGCGGCAGGTCCAGCGCGGCCAGCGGCGAGGCGGCCATCACCGGCGTGCCCGCCTCGGGGCTGCCGAAGATGACCAGGACGGTTTCCCGCAGCTCGAGCCCGGCCTGGCGGGCTTCGGCCGCCTGGTCGATGACGGCGAACAGCCTCATGCCCTGCGCGCCGATCATGCCGGTGAGCTTGGCCACGGCGCCGGCTACCGATTGGCGGCTGAGCTTGGTCACGACATCGGTCTCGGTGGCGGCCCGATCCTCGATCATGGTGAATCTCCTTTTCCTTAGGCGCTGACGCTTCGGCATGCGCTGTTCGCGTCGGCGAGCGCGTCCCCGCAGCCGGCATCCGGCGGGATCTACTGGTCGGGGATCCAGCTGCCGTGGAAGCCGAGCGGGATCCGGGCGGGCAGGTGGACGCGGGCGATGGGTTCGGCGGTGAAGTCCTGGGCGGCGAGGAGGACCAGGTTGGCGGCGCCGCGGTCGGGGTTGTGGATGTAAGCCATCACGTAGCCGTCGTCCTCGGCGGCACCGGGCGCGGCGGGAGCGAAGACCGCCTCGCCGGCGGTGGCGTCCTGGCCGAATTCGTGGACCTGGACGGTGCCCGCGGTCAGGTCGTGCTTGAGCAGCGCATTGCTGAACGCCCCGTCGGCGAAGCCGCCGCCGGGTGAGATGGTAGCGCGGCCGACCGCGCCAATGACGGCGCTGTAGCCGTAGCGGTGCGGCCGGCCGGTCACCCGTTCGTCGGTGCGGGGGAATTCCTGGGGGCGGTCGTCCAGCCGCTGCTGGGTGACTTTCCCGGCGGCCGGGTCAATGATCCACCGGTCCAGGGTCAGCGGCCCGGGCCCGGTCAGCGTCGAGACATCGTAGGCGCCCGCGTACCGGACCAGGTCGACCACCACCCGGCCGCCGTCGTCGTAAGCGTTGAGGGTATGGAAGACCCAGCACGGGTCCACCTCGAACCAGCGGACGCCGGCTCCGGTGCCGCGGCGAGGCAGCAGGCCGACCCGGGCCTGGTGGGAAGGATTCCAGGTATAGGGCAGCTTCAGCCCGGCCGACGCCGCGTCCAGGCTGAAGGTGACCGGCAGGTCGAGCAAGACTACGTAACTAGCGGTGAGCGCGAAGTCGTGCATCATCGGGCCGCCGGCGACCGGGATGTGCGCTGACGCACCCTTGGTGGGTACGTTCCCTGGCATGGGCTTGGCGATGGCTGCCGTCCGGGCTTCCCGCCGGCGGGATGACCGACCGTCCTGCAACCTCTGCCAGCCCATGGTTTCCCGACGGCGCCACCCGGGTGTCATGCGGAACTCACCCCGACGCGGCCCGCAGTGGTTTACGCAGCGCGGCTGGTGTGAGCTTCGCTGCGCCGAGCGAGCGTCCGAGCACAGGCTGATGCCGGTCCCGGTTCGCCAAACGCTTTGCCAGCAACCTGGCGAGCCCAGCGCATCCGCGTGACCGCAGTCTCGGGATGATCGCCAAATTCCTGCGCCACCCGTCCGGCACAGCCACGCTGGCCGAATGCCTCGACAGCCGCGGCAACGGCCTGCCGGACTTCCTTGGCACCGGGATGGTCAGCGCGCTGCAGTGCCGACACGAACAGGGCATCGGCCCGGATGGCGCTAATACTGAGGTGGTGCATCGCTGGCCGCATCATGAGCCTCCACACTTCTGGTTCCCCTGACCACATCACCGGGGCCCGGCACTCTTGACCTCTATCTGGCGGAGCATCCCGGCAGGCTGGTGATACCGGCTAGCCGAAAGAACGCCAGAGGACCGAGAACTCACGGCGCGCATCCGCGCTCTTAACGGGCTCGACTTCCTGGCCGACGCCCGGGAGGTCGCCCAGCCAGTGGCAATTGAGGACGGTCTCAACGTGACCTGAAAGCCTCCGACCGGTGCAGCACTGCGCCTGTGGTCCGCATCGCATCAGTGCTCACGGCTGCTTCTCGAGCTCGATCTCGTTGCGCAACGCGATCCCGTTAGGCGCCCACCGCGGGGATCTCAGGCTTGAGGCTGGCACGGCTGCGATCAACGGCACCGCGATGCACCCTTACCAAGCGGAAGCCGCGGCGCTGGTAGAAACGCAATGCATCCACATTGTCGCTGGTGGTAATGATCCACAGGCGGCGGCACCCCTGCCGCCTGGCCAGCTGCCCTGCCGCCTCAAACAAGGCGGAAACCAATGCTGGCTAGCCTGGACTATCATCCGGCCCGGACGAAAAATAGCCTTTCCTGAGGATTCTCCTGGCCAGACCATCCCGTTGAAGTGCCCGTAGCGCCTGCGTGGCAATTCCAGGCCGGCAGCCAAATTCTTCCGCTAGCTCCGTTTCTGTGGGCAGCTTGGCCCCAGCCGGGTACTCGCCGTCCCTGATCCGCCGCGCAAGCACCGAATGGACTTGCACAAAGGCCCGGGGGTCCCGCTCTGGATCATCCATGACCTGATCCCGGATGCTTGCGTCCGTCGCGGACGAGGCAGCTGGGCCGTCCCGGCGTGACCGCGGGCAGCCTGGCCAGCTCAGCCCAGCTCATCATGCCCGGCATTCCGGACGCCGGCGACAGCGAGTCGCGCAGGACGTCAGCCACGGCCTCCGGTGCGGCTCTGAACTCGGCCAGCTCGTCCTGGTAACCAGCCACACGGGCAGTGTAGACGCCGTCGGCCGCCTGCCCGTGTCCCATCTGGAACACCCGCGCTCGACCGGATGTGCGGATTGCCGCCGCGGGCGGATAAAAGCCTCGCCCGGCCGGCAGCAGATCCGGATGAGACTTGTGGCCCGCCTGCCGGGGTGGAGCTGGTGCTCGAAGTTGGTTCCAGCTTCCGGGGCAGCGTAGGCCACGCCGCGGCTGTTCGCCATCCTCGTCCCCGCCGACGGGGCCCCTGCCTCCGGCATCCACAGCTGAATGCCGTAATGCTGGATCAGCGGCGCCATCGATGCGTCGGGCACCGTTGACGACGCGAGCTCGCGGGCGATATCCGGGGCGCACAGGTGGTTCGGCAGGTAGCGCAGCACACGGGTCTCGCGCCGGTAATGGGCTCGTGGGGGCGTGCCCGTTCACTGGGCGCTGGCTGCTGGCCGGCGGAGCGGTCGCCGCCGTGCTCAGCCCCCGGGAGATCTACGCCACGGCCGGACTGCTCGGCGTGGCCGTCGCGACCGCCCTCGCCGTCTTCTGCGCCGCCCGGGCGACCAGAACCGGCCAGCACGTGCTCCCTCGGACCGAAGAACCGCTCAGCAACTGAACCAGTCCGGCTCGATCGCCAAGGGACAGGCCACGACCCGGCGGCAGGCAACAGCCGATGCGCAGCCCACGTCCAGAACAGTCGCGCAGAATACCGTCGGCCGCCGAGCCGGCGCGGCGCAGAACGACGGGTACGCGCTCGCGCCTGACGCTGTCAGCCGGTTCCCGTGACGACCCTATTCGTCCCTGATTACCCGCCGGTGGCAGAAAATGGACAGTTGCGGTGAGACCACCGGAAGACCAGCCCGTCCCCGTGACGGGTACGTCCGGTTGCTTATTGTCACGCGGAACCCGCGCAGGGCAGCCAGGCGGGCGACAATGGGCGCATGGCGGAACGACTCGAAGTGCAGCGGGCTGTGCCTGCATCGGCGGGCGAGATCTTCGCGTGCTCAGCGATCCTCGGGGACACGTTGCCATAGACAGCTCCGGCATGCTGATGGAGGCCAGCGGGGACATTGTTGCCAAGGTGGGAGACACCTTCGTCGTGCACATGGACCGGGAAGCGCTCAACCAGAGCGCGCTGCGAGCCACGCTCGGGATCCTGGCCCGCACCGTCGCCCCAGGCAAGCCCCGCCCTGCGGCCCCAACCCACCGGGAAGCTGGGCCAGTTTCCGGGCCCAGCGGTTAAGCGGAAACCCACCGTAAGCTGCCTGGTCCGGTCACGCGATGCCACCACCGAGCGGACGCCAGAGCGCGGAAGGCTATCCGAGATGCTCCAGATCGCGTCTTGAGTGGCTCATGCTGCGCCGGGTGATGGCGACGGAGATCGTCGTGTCAGCGTGGCCGTCTGGTCCGCGGCAGAAACCTCCTGGCCCGGGTCTTGCCGTCGGCCTGGTCAGCCGCAACGCAGGGCTGGCCTCTTGCCTGGCGCGGCCTGGGCTGGAGTCCCGTGCAGCGAGGGACCTTGGTCCCTGGTCTGCGCTCCTGCCGCGAGATGAGATGACAGTAACAGAGGACCCGGAACGTCGCGGAGTCGCGGACCAGGTCCGCGAACCGCGTAATCGAGATCCGCGAGAGGCGAAAGTGGGTCCTCTTGTCGTGCCGGGCCTGAGTCACCCGCGCCTCCGCCTGGCACCAGGCATGCATGCGCGGCCCGTGTATGTCACCGGGCCACGGCCCGCGGGAGCGTGTCCGGCTGCGGTATCGCGGAGCACCTGGCGCAGGATGCCGGGCATGGTAAGGAGCCGCCACCCGGTCCGGGGGCGGTTCCCAGAGACAGCTTGAGGCGGGTGGTGGTAATGCGCAAGTACCTTGTAGTGGCGAACCAGACCTTGCAGGCGGCGGAGCTGCGGGACGAGTTGCGCAAGCGGATTAGCGCGGGACCTTGTTCGTTCTTCGTGATCGTACCGGGCACCAAGGCCGCGCAGTACGATCCCGTGGCGGCCGGCGGCGTGCTTCCCCAGCCCGGCATGTGGTGGTGGGCGACGTATTACGCTCGCCCTGCTACCGATGAGGAGGCGACCGCGCAGGCCCGGGAGCGCCTCAGCCTGATGCTGGACGGGCTTGCCACGCTTGGTGTGCCTGTCGAGGGCGATCTGGGCAGCTCCGACCCGCTGGCGGCCATCCAGGAGGTGTGTCCGGGCCGTCAGTTCGACGAGATCATCGTGGCCACCTTGCCTCAGCACGTCTCACGCTGGCTGAAGGCCGACTTGCCGCATCAGGCGCAGCGCCGGTTCGGATTGCCGATCACGACCATCATCACCAGTTACTGATCGCTGGCCCGCCAGCTGCCGACCCAGCGGCACGTCCGATACGGTCCTTGTGGCCCCTTACGGTCACGGCAGGCCACCGGCAGGCCGGGGTGATCTCGCACAGGAGGGTGAGGGCACGTCTCAGCTGACTCGCGCCGTGCAGGCCCGCCTACCGTGTCCACTCGGCCGTCGCGGCCTTTGTTCCGCATGTTCCTGGGTTAGCTGTCAGTGCTGCCATCGTCGCCCTCGGCGTCAGATCAAGGACCAAAGCCCTTTGCGTGATGCCGTGCCGAGCCCGTTTACTGGCGCGGTGCTCGTTGCCGAGGAAAGGCGCCTGGATGCCGGTTTCGATGCCGTGCAGGCGATGCGAGCGAACCTGGGCCGCAGTGGTGCGCTGATCATTTCCTCGGTGGACTCCAGAGACAACCGAATCGATCAGCTCAACGAGTCATCGGCTGGAGGTCTGCATGAAATCGCGTCCGGAAGGGAATCAGCATGAGCTCACCGGTTGACTTCGGCCTGATGACCGAGGGCGCGGACGTCGAGCGCCTGGTCTCTGGCCAGCATCACGATCCGCACCACCTGCTGGGTCCTCATCCGGAGCGGGATAGCGGGGGCCGCGACCAGGTAGTGATCCGCGGGTGGCGTCCCGACGCTGCCGGCATGGTCATCCTCGCCGGCGGACAGCAGATCCGGATGCACCGCGTGCACCCGGCCGGGCTGTTCGCCGCTGCGCTGGAGGGGCCGGATGTCCCGGACTACCGCCTGGAGACGACCTACCCGGACGGCACCGTGGCGGAGGTCGATGATCCGTACCGGTTCTGGCCTACGCTCGGGCCGCTGGACCTGCACCTGCTGGCCGAAGGCCGGCACGAGGCGCTGTGGCGCCATCTAGGGGCGCAGGTGCGCGTGCATCAAGGCACGTCCGGGACGTCGTTCGCGGTATGGGCGCCCGGCGCCCGGGCCGTGCGGGTCGTGGGTGACTTCAACCGCTGGGACGGCCGCGCGCACCCGATGCGGGTGCTGGGCAGCTCCGGGGTCTGGGAGATCTTCCTGCCCGGGGTCGGTCCGGGCGCGCGCTACAAGTTCGAGGTGGTCAGCCAGCACGGGCAGATGAGCCTGCGCGCGGACCCGTTCGCCTTTGCCGCCGAGGTCCCGCCGGCCACGGCCAGCATCGTGACCCAGAGCCGGCATGAATGGCAGGACGGGGAGTGGTTCGCCGCCCGGGCGGCCACCGACCTGCTGCATGCTCCGATATCGATTTACGAATGCCACCTGGGCTCGTGGCGCTTTACCCAGGACGCCGAAGGCGGGTGGCGCCCGCTGACCTACCGCGAGGCGGCCGAGGCCCTGCCCGGGTACCTCACCGACCTCGGCTTCACCCACGTCGAGTTCCTTCCGGTCGCCGAGCACCCGTTCTCCGGGTCCTGGGGGTACCAGGTGACCGGGTACTACGCGCCGACGGCCCGGTTCGGGACGCCCGATGATTTCCGCTATCTGGTGGACCGGCTGCACCAGGCCGGCATCGGGGTCCTGGTCGACTGGGTGGTCGGGCACTTCCCCAAGGACGACTGGGCGCTGGCCCGCTTTGACGGCACGGCGTTGTACGAGCACGCCGACCCGCGCCTGGGCGAGCACCCGGACTGGGGCACCCTGGTCTTCAACTACGGGCGCCATGAGGTCCGTAATTTCCTGCTCGCCAACGCGCTGTACTGGATCGAGGAGTTCCACCTGGACGGCCTGCGCGTGGACGCGGTCGCCTCGATGCTCTACCTGGACTACTCGCGCCGGGAGGGCGAGTGGGTCACCAACCGGTTCGGCGGCCGGGAAAACCTGGAGGCCATCGAGTTCATCAAGGAAGTCAACGCGGTGGTCTACCGGCATCACCCCACGGTCATGCTGGTGGCCGAGGAATCCACGTCCTGGCCGGCGGTTTCCCGCCCGACGTACCTGGGCGGGCTCGGCTTCGGATTCAAGTGGAACATGGGCTGGATGAACGACACTCTGGTGTATTTCAGCAAGGACCCGATACACCGGCGCTACCATCATCACGAGCTCACGTTCGCGCTGCTGTACGCGTTCACCGAGAACTTCATCCTTCCCCTCAGCCACGACGAGGTGGCACACGGCAAGGGATCGCTGCTCAGCAAGATGCCGGGCGACCGCTGGCAGCAGTTCGCCAACCTGCGCGCGCTACTGGCCTGGATGTGGGCCCATCCCGGCCGGCCGCTGCTATTCATGGGCGGTGAGATCGCCCAGAACAACGAGTGGAATCATGACACGAGCGTGGACTGGCACCTGCTCGGCTACCCCGAGCACGCCGGAATGCAAGCACTGGTCCGGGCGCTCAACACGATCTACCGTGCCGAACCCGCCCTGTGGGAGCAGGACTTCGACTGGGGCGGCTTCCGCTGGATCGACCCCGACGATTCCGACACCAGCGTGCTGTCGTTCCTCCGGTTCCCCGCCTCAGCCGGGCGCCCCGTGGCCTGCGTAGCCAATCTCACCCCGGTACCCAGGCATGACTACCGCATCGGGCTTCCCCAGCCCGGACGCTGGACGGAGATCCTCAACTCCGACCACGCCGACTTCGGCGGCAGCAACGCCCTTACCGGCGCCGTCACCGCCGAGGCCCCCGGCTGGAACGACCTGGACTACTCCGCCACGCTCACCCTGCCGCCCCTGGGCGTCCTGTGGCTAGCACACGACCCCGCCCATGGCTAGCCGCCAATCCGCTTGGCCAAGCAGCCGCGTTCCGGGATCACCTTCCCGATCTCCGCAAGGCCTTAACCGGCCAGCATCCAGCGGCAACGGCCAGCATGGAGAACAGCTCATCTACCAGTTGCCGCTGCTGCTGGCTCCGGCTGGGTCAGTGCAGCGGCGCGAACCGCGCGGTGAAGTGCCGCAGCTGCCGGGGCTGGGACACGATGCGCATGCCGGGCAGCTCGGCGGCCCGGCTGGCCACCCGGGTGACGACTTCGATCACGTAGTCGAGGTGGCTTTGGGTGTAGGTGCGGCGGGGGATGGCGAGACGGACCAGGTCCATCGCGGCCGGGGCCTCGGTGCCGTCCGGCTGCAGGCCGAACATGACGGTTCCGATCTCGCAGGCCCGCACTCCGCCTTCGGCGTACAGGGCGCAGGTCAGTGCCTGGCCCGGGTAGTGCAGCGGGTCCAGGTGCGCCAGCAGGGCGCGTGCGTCGAGGAAGACCGCGTGGCCCCCGAACGGGACGACGACCGGCACGCCCGCCGACTCCAGCGCCTCGCCCAGATAGGCGATCGAGCGCACCCGGTAGCGCAGGTAGTCATGGTCGGTGCACTCGGTCAGGCCCTGGGCGATCGCCTCCAGGTCCCGGCCGGCCAGCCCGCCGTAGGTGGGGAAGCCCTCGGTGAGGATTTCCAGGGTGCGGCACTGCCCGGCCAGGCTGTCGTCGTTGACGGCCAGCCAGCCGCCGATGTTGGCCAGGGGATCCTTTTTCGCCGACATCGTCATCCCGTCCGCCAGGGCCGCCATCTGCCGGACGATGCCGGCGACCGGGACGTCGGCGTAGCCGGGCTCGCCGGTCTTGATGAACCACGCGTTCTCGGCGAACCGGCACGCATCCAGGAACAGCGGCTTGCCGTACCGGTCACAGACCTCGCGCACGTCCCTAATGTTGGCCAGGCTGACCGGCTGGCCGCCACCGGAATTGTTCGTCACGGTCAGCATCACCAGCGGGACATGGACGGCCCGCTCGGCGAGCAGCCGGTCCAGCGCCGCGACGTCCATGTTGCCCTTGAACGGGTGCCGCAGCGCCGGCTGCAGGCCCTCCGGGACGGGCAGGTCGACGGCCTGCGCCCCGGTGAACTCGATGTTGGCCCGGGTGGTGTCGAAGTGGGTGTTGTTCGGGATGATCCGGCCCGGGCCGCCGGTCACGGTGAACAAGATCTTCTCCGCGGCCCGGCCCTGGTGCGTGGGCAAGACGTGCCGGAACGGGAACAGGCCGGTCACCGCCGCACGGAACCGCTCGAACGAGGGAGACCCCGCATAAGCCTCATTGCCGCGCTGCACCGCGGCCCACTGCTCAGCTGACATCGCGCCGGTCCCCGAGTCGGTCAGCAGATCGATCAGCACGTCCTCGGCCCGCAACTCGAACAGGTTGTATCCCGCGGCGTCCAGGGCGGCCGCCCGCTCCGCCCGGGTGGTCAGCCGCATCGGCTCGACCGAGTGGATGCGGAACGGCTCAATGATCGTCCGGAAGGGTTCATCTGCCACCGACGGCCTCCTCGAAACCGAACCTCGCCGACAGGCCGCCGCGCCTCCGCCAACCCGCCGGCACGTACCGCTCCGGTAGCCCGGAACCCGCGCTGCCGAGCCCCAAGATCGTACGCCCTGATGACGCGGCAGTCGGCTCCGCAGCCAGATTATTCATCACCCTGCGGCGCGTTGCAGATCAGCCCGGTCTGCGTGCGTTATGAGCAGTGATGTCCCTTGAGCAAGCCGCCCAATCAGGCTGCATGAGGCCGGCATTAGCTGCCGATCTGTCGAACTCGGCGAGAAGCTGAAGTGCACAGTCCGTAGTAGAGCGACCTGTTCAGCCGGGCCTGCCATGGGCGGACACCAGTCCGGCCCGCGCTTCAGCGATGCCGGGCGCGCAGGACGACGTTGGCAATGTGCGGATTATCGGGCGGCGGGTCGATGCGCGGCTCGACCGCGTGCAACTCGATCGTGAATCCGTCGTCCAGCAGCCGGCCAAGGTCGTCCGCATCGACATAGTCTGCCGGGTCGAAGCCCTGCGACTTCATGTGCTCGCGGTGCTCATCGTTGAGATCGTGGTAGACGGCGAGGAGCAGCCCGCCAGGGCGCACCGTGTCGAGCAACGCCCGCACGGCGGCCTGGCCGGCGGCTTTGGGCAGCGCCGGGTACTGCATTGACACCAGATCGAACGATCCGGCCGGGAACGGTGTCTGCAGGGCATCGCCGCGGACCCACTCGACGGCGGCGCCGGCCCGTTCTGCTGCCTCCCGTGCCCGGATCAGTGCCGCATCGGAGATGTCGATTGCGGTGACCGTCCAGCCACTGCGAGCCAGCCAGATCGCGTCGGCACCCTCGCCACAGCCAACGTCGAGTGCCCGGCCCGGCGTGAGGCTGGCGACCTCGGCGAGGAGCCGCCCATTCGGGCGTCCGCTCCACCTCGAATCGTCGCGCTCGCTGTACCTGGCGTCCCACTCGGCGGCCTGCGCCGCCGGGCCGGACCGCTTCTCGCGGCGTTCGTGCCGATCCATGTTCAGCAGGGTAGACGCTATCCCAAATGAGCGGGCGGCGGCACCCGGTAACCACCCAGGCCCAGCACCGCAGCTGGCGTCGGGCGCGGCATGGATCAAGCTTCGGACAGATCCCGGACCAGATCGTCGGCCGTGGTCTCTTCGAACAGGACGCGGCCTGCCGCGGTCATTACCTGGCTGAGTTCCGGATCCCACGGCGCCGGCTGCGGCGTACCAGTCAACTTCACCTGCTCGACGTCGGCCCGCAGCCCGGCGCGGTAGTCGGCAGCTCCCATCCGCCACGGCAGTGCGCCATGACGGCGCATGACCGAGCTCGCGATCGCCAGCCCCGGCCAGTCGAAGTCGCCGTGATAGCGCAGCTCACCGCCGCCGCTGACGACAGCGCCCGCAAGCTGGTGAAACGCAGCCGACGGTTGTCCCTCCGTGCACAGCAGGGGTGCCGAGCCCGCGCCCAGCTCCGCGGCGGCACGGCGGAGCACGGCCGGGTTCTCGCAGACGCTCACCAGCGCGCCGCGGATCGTCAGCGGGAGCGTCATGAGCTGGTGCAAGGTGACGTAAAACGGAACGCCGAGCCGTGCCGCGCCGGCCAGCCACTCGGCCAGCCCGTGGCCCTCGGCCCGGAGGTTCAGCACGAGCACCCGGCTGGCCAGGTCGTCAATCACGGCCCCGTTCGCCTCCCAGAGATCCCGGCGCTCCCCGGCCGTCGCGGGCCTGCCGACCCCGGTCTTGATAGCCAGGGCCCGCAGTACCAGCGTCGACAGCGCCGTTCCGTGGTTGAGCGCCTTGGTGTCCCCGGTGACGTCCGCGGCTAGCGCGGGCAGCAGGACCGGGCCGCCTGATCTCCGGTCGAGGTATTCCAGCACGCGAACCGCCTGCCCGAACCGCGTCTGCTCGCCCGCCTTGATCAGCTTCGTCAGGCTGCCGTCCCGCGCGATCTCGGCCAGCCAGTCCCGGTACCAGCCGCAGGAAGGGTGCAGTGAGCTCGCCTCCGCCGCACGGAGGGCGGCGTCACGCACTCCGGCCAGCGCGCTGCGCTCAGCCGGGCGATCGCGCAACGGACCGCCCTGCTCGGCCAGCAGCTGCCGCAGGCCGTGCCCGGTGGCCTCGCGGACCGCATGGTCCAGGTCAGCCAGGCGCACGGCGATCCGGTTCGTCCGCGTGTCCCGGTACTGGCCGGTGAGGCCGATTATCGCCTTGCGCTCGGCGTCGCCGGGGTGCGCGAGGGTGACCGAGCGGCTCAGATCCCCGCCGGTCCGCTCCAGGGAGCGGCGGGCACGTTCGAGCAGCCGCCGGTAATCCGGCCCGTCATACGGATTCGGCATCGTCTTCTTCGTCGTCGGGTTCGCCCCCGAGAGCCTCCGGTGCCGCGTACAGCGTCGAGGCGGTGCCGAGCGGCGCGTGCCGGGTCGGCCGGAAGCCGAGCAGCTGGGCCACCAAGGCGTCGTTATCGGCGTATCCGGCTGAGGCATCAACGAGCTGCTCCCCGTCCCAGAGCATGAGCAGCGAGGAAACGGTACGCGTGGTCTTGTCGTGGTACATGTCGTAATGCGCGATCATCGGGACCGTGGCGGCGGTGACCCACAGGTCGTGGCCGGTCAGGAACAGGTCAAGATCGAACTTGACGGCCAGCCCGAACAGGTCCGGTTTGTACCGTTCGTCGATGCCGACGAACGCCTCGTCGAGCGCAATCACCCGCGGGCAGTTGTCCTTGGCCGAGGTGTAAAGCGCGTTGGCGGCGGCGAACAGCGGCAGGTGGATCGCGGCCGATTTCTCACCGCCCGACATCACCGAGTGCTTCGCCCGGGTCAGCCGGGTCTCCGGCTCCCCGGGCTGGATCAGCATCAGCTCGAACGCGTGCCAGGACCGATAGTCCAGCACGCTGGCCAGCGCCTCCCGGTAGGTGGCCCGCGGATGGCTGGCCCGGTACTCCCGGATCATCTCGCGGAGCAGCCCGCGCAGCTCAGCCAGCCGATCCGGACCCGGCGAGTCGCGTTCCAGCAGCCGGGACGTGGCCCGCTGCAGGTCGGTGATCTTGTCGGACTGCGTCCAGCGGATGCCTACCGTGATCCCGGACGACATCGGCTTGGACCGGGTGTCGGAGTTCATGTCCCGGGTGAGGTCCCGGGCGGCAATCACCCGGCCGTGGATCTGCTGGGCCAGCTCGGCGAGCAGTTCGTCCTCGAGTACCTTCCGCTCCCGCTCCTCCAGCAGCACGCCCTGGTCGGCGGCGCGTTCGGCGATCCGGGTGGCGAACTGGGCGACCGGCTTGCGGCCCTCGTCGTCGATCACGTGCACGGTGACCACGGCGCCGGGCTCCCAGTCCAGCCGGTAGTCCTCGTCGCAGGCGGCCAGGGCCTCGGTGAAGTCCTTCAGCGCGACCGACATCCGGTCCGCGGTGTTCTTGAGCGTGCCCTCGGTCACCTGCCGCCCGCCGCGGGTAGCAGCGGCGAACGCGTCGAGGATCCCTGCCACACCTGGCGGCAGCACCCCTCGGACGGCCTCGGCCGGGTCCGCCGGCGGCAGCTCGCCGCCGCTGGCCAGCGCCGCGGCCAGGTCCGCGCCGGTCCGAACCGGGTCGGGCCAGCGGGCCGGATCCGGCCAGGGCTCGCCGGCCGTGACCCCGGCGAGCGCACGCAGGTCGGGCCGGGCGTATTCGCCGAACTGTGCGGCCTGCTCGTAAAGCTGCCCGAACGCCTCGGCGAGCGACTGCCGCTGGCCGCGCAATTCGGCCTCGGCAGTGGTGGCCCGGTCGTGCTCGGCGCGGGCCCGCGCGTCCAGTTCGCGCCACGCCTGGTCGGCCGCGGCGATCAGTCGCTCGGTTTCCCTGATCTGCTCCAGGACCTGCTGGACGTCCGCCTGCAGGGTCTCTTCCAGAGTGCGGAACTCCTCTTCCAGGGCCCGCTGCAGCCGCTCCCGCTCCGCGAGTGCCTCCTCGGCCTGCGCGCAGGTCAGCTTGCGCCGTTCGATCGTCTCGGTCTGCGCGGCCAGGTCCTCTTCGGCCTGGACCAGCTTGTCCCGTTCGGCGTGCAGCTGGGCCGCGGCGTTCTCGAACTCCGCGGCTGCCCGCGCGATCGCGTCCACCTGCTCGGCCGCGGTCGGCATCCGGCGTTCCGCGGCGGCCTGCCGGAGCTGCCTGGTCCTGGCGTCGACCTGGGCGATCGCGGCGTCCAGGGCCGTCCGGGCCGCTGCGGTCTCATCCCGGGCGCGGGCGAGCAGCGCGGCGTGGGTACCGACGGCGTCGGCTGCCTGCGCGACCGGGCGGGTGTCCGGCAGCTCCCGCCGGGCCCGCCGGAAGTCCTCGAGCAGCGCGGCGGCCCGGTCCAGTTCGGCGGCCACCCGCTGCTGCCCGGCGGCGCTAGCGGCGATCAGCTCGTCGTATTCCGCAAGCCGGGCCCGGCGGCGGTTGGCCCGGTTGGTCGCGCCGATGTATTCCGGGGCGACCTTGGGCCGGGCTCCGGCGTGCACGCCGTAGCTGAACTGCGCCTTGGTGCTGACCGCGGGGATGGCAGCTCCGGCGATGTCGTCGGTGAGCGCGACCGAGCGCAGCACCGCGGTGATGACGGCCGACGGGACGTGGTCTTGCTCCTCGGGGACGAGAATGCTGGCCAGCGTGCGGCCGCTGACCGGAGCGGACGGGATCAGGTAGCCGTCCGCCTCGGCAGCGGCCAGCGCCGCTTGGGTCAGCGCTGGATCGGAATGGACCCAGGCGGTCAGCAGCCCCGCCCCGTACAGCGCGCCCTCGACGGCGGCGGCCTCGGCGTCGCCGACCCCGTCGGCGAACCGGACCAGCCGCCAGAGTGGCGCGCCGGGCCGCTCGTCCCGGCGGGCGAGGCGCAGGTCGCTGGCGGGCGGCGCGTCGTCCTGCTCCGCCGCGACCGCTTCGCGTTCGGCGCGCAGGCCGGCCAACCGCTCGCGGACCTCCCGCAGGTCCGTTTCCAGGTGCGCGCGGGAGGTAATGGTGGCGGCCTGGCTCTCGGCGGTGCGGCCGTCGAATACCTCGGTGAGGCTGGTGGCACCGGGCTCGCCGATGTGATCCAGCGCCTCGGCGAGGGCCTCGGCGGCGTCGGGTCCTAGCGCCGGCCCGGCCCAGCGACCGGTCCAGGCGGCCAGTTCGGCCGCGGCCGCCTGGCGGTGCCGCGCGAGGCGGGCCGCCGCGGCCGCGCCCGCCTGCTCCTGCTCGTGCTCGGCGGTCTCCTGGCGGCCGAGATCCTGCTCGAGGAAGCCGCGCTTGTCCTTGGCCTTCCTGATCGCTTCCAGCAGGCCGCGGATCTCCCCCACGTCGTCGCGGCGGGCGGCGACCCGGGCCCGGGCGGTGACCATCAGGTCGTCACCGGAATCGACCGGACCGAAGCCGTCGTCGGCGATGCCGGACCGCTGCGCGGCGTCGGCCAGGTCGCGGGCGTAGCGCTCGGCGCCGATCCTGGCCTCGGCCGCGCGCCTGCCGAGCTTGCGCGCCGCCGCCTCGACCTCGCCGAGCTCGCGGCGGTCCCGGTCGAGCCGGCCACGATGGCCCGCGACCTCGCGCGCGCCGGCCAGCATCTCCCGGCGCTTGTCCTCGATCCGGCCCTGCGCCTTGTACTCCTCGGAGTTCTTCAGCCCGGCCAGGCGGCCCTGCAGCGTCTCGCCCTCGCCGCGCCGGGCGTTGCGCTCAGCCTCGGCCTGCCGTTCGGCCTCGACTGCGCGGCGGTAGGTCGAGGCGGCTTCGGTGATCTTCTCCGCGTGCCCGGCCGCCGCGTCGGTTCGTGCCTGCACCCGGTCGAGCTGAAACCTCACGTGCGCCCGCAGGTAGGCGGTGTAGTGCGCGAGGAAGTCCCGCACCGCCCCGTGGGCCGCGGTGAGGTCATCGAACAGCTTCTGCACCGCGGCGAGGTTCTCGAAGTCGCGCGCGGCCTGTTGCACCAGGTACTCGTCGACCGGGCTCAGCCCCGCGGTCAGCGTGTCGGACACCTTGACCGGGTCGAGATCCTTGGCCAGCAGCGGCCGACGCAGCGCGAGCAGCAGGTCGAGCAGCTGCGCGTACCGTTCCCGGCCGAGGCCGAACAGCCGGGCGTCCAACAGGTCCCGGTACTCGGTCGCGGTCTTGCGCCAGGCGTCCGGTTCCAGCACGGCCCGCAGCTGCCGTTCGGTCAGCGGGCGGGAGTCCGCCGACAGCAAGCCGAAGTCCGCGCCGAGCCGCCGGCCGGTGACGTAGAACGACATCCGCACGCCGTCGGTGTTACGGTGCGCCCGCATCCCGATGATCAGCGTGACGGTCTCTGTGTTAGCCCGGGGGGACGACCCCCCCAAACCCCCCCGAGAAAATTCAGTGGACAGGGCGGCTGGCGCCGAACGGGTGAACTCCATCCACACGTAGCCGTACTCGGACTCCTGGCCGCGGTACAGCAGGTTGGACTTCATCGTCCGGTTCTCGCCGCTGAACGGGTCGAGCCGCCGGGAGTCGGCCACCCCGTCGAGCACGAACGGGAACAGCACCTCCAGGGCCTTGGTCTTGCCCGACCCGTTGTGGCCGCGCAGCGCCAGCCGACCGTCCGCGAACATCCACTCCTCGTCGACGTAGTCCCATACGTTGATCACGCCCGCGCGGGTCGGCCTGAACCGGTCACTCATGAGAACTCCAGGGCCATCTGCCCGTCGGCGTGCCGGACGGGAAGCGCCAGCTTGATGTTCCGGTACCGGGCCGCGGCCGGGAGGACCAGCACGCCGCCGGGTACCGGGCGGAGCAGGCGCAGGCCGGCCAGGAACGACACCGCCGCGGCCAGCAGGCCGCGCGGATCATGCTGCCAGGCGACGGTGAACGAGGCGGCGCCAAGCTCGTCATACAGCTCGTCGATCATGGCGCCGAGCCTGCCGTGCTCGACGAACGGCGCCGCGAGCGGCGGGACCGGGGCACGCACCACGGATCGTTCGGCATCATTGGAGTCTTCCGCCGGTGCGGACCAGGCCAGCTCTTGCACTACCCCGGCCGCGGGCAGGGCCGAGTCGATGCGGACCAGCAGGTCACGCTGGTCCTCGGCCTCGGCGGGCACCGGGAGCTCGGCCAGCACCTGGCCGGGGTTCTCGATCAGGTCGGCGATCTTGGCCAGCAGCAGCCCGGCCGCGCGGTTGACGGCGCCGCCGCGGCCGGGGAACGGGCGGTCGGTGAACCGGCCGCCGGCGTCGGCGAGCATGATCCCCTCGGCGCGGCGTTCGGCGGCCAGCCCGGTCAGCCGGGTGAGGTCTTCCGCGACGCCGGGCTGGCGGAGCGCCTCCGCGATCTCGGGCTCGACCTGCGCGTAGTAGACGACCGGGTGCTCCAGCAGCGCGCGGGCGGCGCGCTGCGCCGCGGCCTCACGCTGCGCGGTCCGCTTGGCGCTGACGAACGTGCTGTCCAGCAGCCCGGCCGCGCTGGTCAGGTGCTGGACCGGGCGGGCGGGGCGGAACAACGTGGTGCAGATGTCGTGGTCGATGTCGTAGAGCGCGTCGCCCCGTTCGGTGTCGGCCGCCCAGGATTCCAGCGACCCGTCGGAGAGCCGCAGCGCGCCGCGGTCCGCCAGCCAGTCGAGGACGTCGACGACCGCGGCCTTGTGCGCGGTGACCGTCGGGTCGAAGCCGAGGCCGTCGATCGCGTTGGCTCCCGGGGTGAAGCCCCGCACCAGGTCGGCCAGGCTAACCTCCACCCGGGACCGCTGGAACGAGGCGAGCACCAGGCAGAGGTAGGCCAGCCGGCGCCGGTCGAACGGCCTGCCGGAGCGGGCCGCGAAGACCGCCGACTGGGTGGGGTCGAGCGAGTCGAGGCGGCGGCTGAGCCGGACCTGGCGGGTCGTCGCGATCAGCGTGTAGCCGAGCAGCTCGCGGAAGTCGGCAGTCATCCGGTCGGCCCAGCGCAGCACCTGCTCGAGCGTCCCCGGCCGCGGGCGGGTCGCGGTGATCACGTCGTGGGTGAGCACCAGCCGGACCGCGTGCTGGTAGGAGCCGAGGTCGCTGAGCGGCACCGTCGCCGCAGCCCTGGGCGTCATCGGCGTCCCGCGGGTTCCAGCTGGAGCTGGAAGCCGGGCAGGTGCAGGACACCATTTTTTGTCCGAACGGAACTGCCTGCGTCATCCGGGAAAAGGCGCATCGTGAGCACGTCGTTGCCGCCGGAGGCGGAGGCCAGGCGGCCGGCCACGACCGTGCGGGCCTCGGTGGCCAGGGTGAGCAGGCGCAGCAGCACTTTCATCTCCGCGTCGTCGAGCACCCGGTCGTGCGCGCCCGATCGCAGCAGGCGCAGCGCGGCTTCGCGTTCGGCCTGGCGCTCGGCCGCCTGGCGGCGGCGGAGTTCGGCCTTGATCGCCGGGTTGGCCCGGGCGGGTTGGGGGACGCCGGGCGTCGGTGCCTTGCCGCGCCTGAACAGCGTCACCGAGATCTCCACGCCGGGCGCGTCCCACCAGCCCGCGCGGCTGGAGATCTGCTCGGCATCGTCATGCGCGCCGCCGAGGTGCCGCGCCGAGGAGATATTGAACGCTGCCGACATGAGCGCGTAGGCGGCGCCCTCGTCCGGGGTGTTGAACACCCACTCGGCCAGGTGGCGGAGCTGGGAGGAGCGGTTCACCCCGCCGCGCTGCGCCTCGGTGACCTGGCGGAGCAGCGCGATGACGGCTGAGACGGCGGCGCGGGTGGCGCCCCGCAGGCCCTCGGCCCTGGCCTGCAGGGCGGCCCCTCCGGCGGTGTCGGCGGCGATGTCTTGGGCGAACCAGGCGCGCAGTGCGGCCCAGCGGCGGCGCCAGTCGTCCAGCAGTTCGTCGCGGCCGAGGAACGGGCGCTCGTCGGCCTCGGCGGCGAGGCGCAGCATGGCATCCGGGTCCCGCGTCCCGGCTGGGGATTCTGCCTCGGCGACCGCGGCGGCGAGCCGGGGCAGGTAGCGGTCGAGCTCGGCCATAAATTCGGTCATGTGGGTGAGCAGGGCGTTCTTGTAGCGCAGGAACGTGTCCGGCGAGGTGTCCGTGGACCGGATGATCTCGCCGAGCGTCAGGTGGAACTGGGCCGCGCGCCGGGACATGTCGTCCAGGACCGTGTCCAGGCGGGACAGCCTCCGGTACACCTGCTCCTGGTCCTGCCGCCGGGTGGCCGCCGCGAGCGCCCTGAGGTCGTCGAGGATGTCGGAGAACACCAGCCGGGACAGGTTCGCGTCCCGGATCCGCGCGCTGAGCACGTCTTCCACCGCAGCGAACGCGCGGTAGCCGAGCTCACTGAACTGGTAGACAGACTGCCGGTTGCGGTAGCGGGCCAGACTGCCCGCCCGGGAGGCGTCCTCGAGCCGGTGCACCACGCCGTCCTCGGCCAGCGCGTCCAGCTTCTCCCGCAGGCCGCCGTCCAGCTGGGGCACCTCGTCGTAGGCAGCGGCCAGTTCGGCCAGGGCGGCGGCCACGTCATCGGGGTGCGCCTGGACCTCATGCACCCCGCGGAGCCGGTCGAGCGCACGGAGCACCCACAGGTAGGCGACGTGATCGTCGCGCCGGGTGAAGTTGAACAGCCGGAACCTGTCGCTGACGGCGAGCGCGTCGAGGTCCAGCGAGCTCCGCTCGCTTCGGTCCGCACCGTCCCCGGTCTGGTCTGCCATCGGCCTCTATCCTGGATCGTCCACGGCCGCGATCCTGGCCAGCACAATGCTACGCGCGCGGTTACGCCGGTTACGCCCGCTGCCTGGGTCGGCATGTCGGGCCGGAAATGACGGTGCCCGCCGATATTGTCGCGCCATGGCGCAAGTCACGATCCTTGACCTCAATCTGGCCACCCTGCGGCGGGCCGTCGACGCCGGCACTTACGCGAGAGGGGCCGAATACGCGCGCCAGCGGGACGTCCTGTACTCCGCGTGGGATCCCGACGGCGACGCTCTTCGCGGGCTGGTGCGCGGCCACGAGGACAGCGTCTACAACGCGGCTGCGTTCTTCTCGCTGACCCCCGGGCGGCCCGCCGAGTTCGAGCTGGGCGAGTGCGGCTGCCCGGTCGCGTTCAACTGCAAGCACGTGGTCGCGCTGGTCCTGTCGGCCCTGGTTCCTGGTACTCCCGGGCCGACCCGGCAGAAAGGCCCGCAGCCGACTGCATGGGAGAAGTCGCTGGACTTGGTGCTTAGCCCGGGCGGATCCGCGCGCTCCGGCACGCCGCCGCTGGCGATCGAGCTCGCGCTGGCCGGCGGCCCGGCCCAGGCTCGCTGGCGACAGACGGCGGGGCCCGTGCCGCGGCGGCTGATCGCGCGGCTGGTGCGGCCGGGCAAGAACGGCGGCTGGGTCGGCGGCGACCTGAGCTGGGGCAAGCTGGACATGCTGCGCTACTCCGGTGATTACCGCGAGGAGCAGGTGCGGCTGCTGCGGGAACTGTATGTGCTCTACCAGGCGCGCGCGGGCCGCGGCGGCTACTACGGCTACCCCTACGGTGACGACCGGTCGATCGAGTTCTCCGCGGTCGGCTCACGGCAGCTCTGGCCGCTGCTCGACGAGGCCGCGGCGGCCGGCCTGCGGCTGGTGTACCCGGGCAAGCGCGGCGTGCTGGCCGGATACGACGACGCCGAGTTCTGCCTGGACGTGACCCGCGACCCGGCCGGCGGCCTGCGCATCGTCCCGGTGATCCGCGCCGGTGGCGAGGAACCCGTCGTGCCGGTCGCGTTCATCGGGGCCGAGGGGCACGGCGCGGTGTGCGTCGACCGCGCCGAGGCGGCCAGCGGCGAGCCCGGCGGCTGGCGGTTCCGGCTGGCCCGGCTGACCCGGCCGGTGCCGCCGCCGCTGCAGCAGATGGCCCTGGGCGGCGAGTCGCTGCAGGTGCCCGCGGCTGAGGAGCCCAGGTTCCGGGACCGGTATTACCCGCGGCTCCGGCGTGCCGCGGCCGTGATCTCCTCGGACGGGTCGTTCACCCCGCCCGCGATCTCCGGGCCAGACCTGGTGCTGCGCGCCGACTACCACGGCAGCCACGAGCTCGAGGTGAGCTGGGAATGGGCCTACCGGGTCGGAGACTCGCCGCTGCGCGCGCCGCTGGAGGCGGACGGACCGGACGACGGGTACCGGGACCCGGCCGCCGAGCGCGCGCTGCTGGCCCGCCTCGACCTGCCGCTGGACCGCTACGGCCTGCTCGGGCCGGCCGGTGGCCTGCCCGGCGCGGGACTGCCCGCGCTAGCCCCGCGTACCCGCCTGACCGGAATCGGCACGATGCGGTTCAGCACCGAGCTGCTGCCGCTGCTGGCCGATCAGCCCGGGCTGATCCTCGAGGTCAGCGGCGAGCCCGCGGACTATCGGGAGGCAGGGGATTCGCTGCAGATCGCGGTGTCCGCCGATGAGCTGTCCGGCGAGACCGACTGGTTCGACCTGGGCGTGACGATCACCGTGGAGGGGCGCCTGGTTCCGTTCCTCGAGGTGTTCCTGGCGCTCAGCCGCGGCGAGCCGCATCTCCTGCTGCCCGACGGGGCCTATTTCTCCCTGGACAAGCCCGAGCTGCGGGCGCTCGCCCGGCTGATCGAGGAGGCCCGCGCGCTGCAGGACTCGCCGGCCGACCAGCTGCGGATCAGCCGGTACCAGGCCGGGTTCTGGGATGAGCTGGCCGCGCTGGGAGTGATCGGACATCAGGCGGCGGCGTGGCGCGAGCAGGTCCAGGGATTGCTGTCGGCCGACGTCGCCGGCCGGACCCCGCCCCCGCCCGGGCTGAAGGCCCGGCTGCGGCCGTACCAGCAGGACGGGTTCGGGTGGCTGGCATTCCTGTGGGAGCACCGGCTGGGCGGGATCCTCGCCGACGACATGGGACTGGGCAAGACGCTGCAGTGCCTCGCCCTGATCAGCCACGCCAAGCAGTGCCATCCAGTGGGCCACCCGGCGGGCGACCCGGCGGCCGGCCCGTTCCTGATCGTCGCGCCGACCAGCGTGGTGCCGAACTGGGCCGCCGAGGCCGCACGGTTCACGCCGGACCTGCGGGTGGTCCCGGTGTCCGGCACCGTGGCCCGCCTCGGCCAGGGTCTCGGCGAGCTCGCCGCGGGCGCCGACGCCGTCGTCACGTCCTACGCCCTGCTACGCATGGACTTCGCCGCCTACGCCGAGGTGGGCTGGTCGGGACTCCTGCTGGACGAAGCCCAGCAGGCCAAGAACCGCCAGTCGAAGGTCTACCAGTGCGCCCGCCGGCTGGCGGCTCCGGTCAAGATCGCGATCACGGGCACGCCGCTGGAAAACAACCTGATGGAGCTGTGGTCGCTGCTGTCGATCACGGCTCCCGGCCTGTTCCCCAGCCCGGACCGGTTCCGCGACTACTACGCCCGCCCGGTCGAACGGCAGGGCGACAGCCAGCGCCTGGCCCAGCTCCAGCGGCGGATCAGGCCGCTGGTCCGGCGCCGCACCAAAGAGCAGGTGGCCGCCGAGCTGCCGGCCAAGCAGGAACAGGTCCTGGAGGTGGAGCTGCACCCGCAGCACCGCAAGGTCTACCAGACGCGGCTGCAGCGGGAGCGACAGAAGGTCCTCGGCCTGATCGGCGACATGAACGCCAACCGCTTCACGATCTTCCGTTCGCTCACCCTGCTGCGCCAGCTGAGCCTGCACGCCGGGCTCATCGACGAGGCCCACGCCAGCCTGGCCTCGGCCAAGATCGACGCCCTGCTCGGCCAGCTGCACGAGGTGACCGGCGGCGGGCACCGGGCCCTGGTGTTCAGCCAGTTCACCGGGTTCCTCGGCAAGGTCCGCGAGCGGCTGGAGGCCGAGGGCATCCCGTACTGCTACCTCGACGGCGGCACCCGCGACCGGGCCGCGGTGGTGCAGCGCTTCAAGGGCGGCGCCGACCCGGTCTTCCTGATCAGCCTCAAGGCCGGCGGGTTCGGGCTGAACCTCACCGAGGCTGACTACTGCTTCCTGCTCGACCCGTGGTGGAACCCCGCGACCGAAGCACAGGCTGTCGACCGCACCCACCGTATCGGGCAGACCCGGAGGGTCATGGTCTATCGCCTGGTCGCCAAGGACACTATTGAGGAGAAGGTCATGGCGCTGAAGGTCAGGAAGGCCAGGCTGTTCTCCAGCGTCCTGGATGACGGCAACGTCTTCGGCACCGGCCTCGACGCCGAGGATATCCGCGCCCTGCTCTCCTGACCGTCCGGCTCTCCCCCCATCGTGCGGTCTACGCTAAGGGCCATGCGGTCCCGCGAGCCAGGCCGGATGCTGGACCGGGAGTCCGAACTCGAGGTCATCAGGACGGCGATCACCACGGCATCGGCCGGGTCGGGATCGGCGCTGACCGTGGAGGGCGTCGCCGGGATCGGGAAGACCCGGCTGCTGGCCCGGGGCTGCGCGCTCGGCGAGCGGGCCGGCCTGAGGATCCTGCGCGCCAGCTGCGGTGAGTTCGAGGCGACCTACCCGTGGGGGATAGTACTGCAGGTCTTCGACTGCATCGTGCGCGACGACTCGGCCGGCGGACCGCGGCGGTTCCTGCGTGACGCCGGGCGGCTCGCCCTCCCGGCACTCGGCCTGGGCGTTGCGGAGGGCGGCCGGAAGGACGACGAGTTCGCCCTCCTGCACGGCCTGTACTGGCTGACCGCCGACATGGCGCGGGAATCCCCGCTGCTGATAGCGGTGGATGATCTCCACTGGTCGGACCGGGCGAGCCTGAGGTTCGCGGCCCACCTGATGCGCCGCCTTGAAGGCCTGCCGGTGCTGCTGATGGTGTCAGCACGCCCGCCTCGCCCGGCGGGCCAGCGGGAGCACGGCGACCCCGACCACGTGCTGGCCAGCATCCGCGCCGAAGGGCTGGCCACGGTGATCAGCCCAGGCCCGCTGAGCGGGCCGGCGTGCGCCAGCCTGCTCCGGGACGCCCTGGGCGGCCAGCCTGCGCCCGGCTTCGCCGAAGCGTGCCAGCAGATGACCGGGGGCAACCCGTTCCTGCTGCAGGCCTTCGCGGAGCCTGGTCGCCGAAGGCATGGCCGGAACGGCGGCCGATGTGGGCCATGTGCGCCGGATGACGCCGGCCGCCATATCGCGCCGCGTCCTGCTCCAGCTCGGGCAGATGCCGCCTGGGGCCTTGGCGGCCGCCAGGGCCATCACCATCCTCGGGGCCGGCGCCACGACCGCCCGCGCCTGCCGGCTCGCCGAGCTGAGAGCCTCGGAAGGCACCCGCGTCATCGAGACGCTGATGTCGGACCGGCTGGTCGAAGGGGAGCAGACGCTGGCCTTCGTCCATCCGCTGGTGCGCTCTGCGGTCTACCGGGACATGGCGCCGCCGGTCCGTCAAGGTCTTCACCTGGGCGCCGCCCGCATGCTGGCAGCCGAGGGCTGCCCGCCGCAGGATGTGGCAGTTCACTTGCTGGAATGTGGCCATGCCACCGAACCGTGGGCGGTAAGCATGCTGCGCCGGGCAGCCGGGCAAGCGCGTGAACAGGGGGCACCCGACCTGGCCTTGCGGTGCCTGGAGCGCGCGCTGGCCCAGACCCGCGACCCGGAGGTCAGGAACGAGGTGCTGGCCGAGCTGGGCAGCATGGAGGTCGGGGAGGCGCCGGACCGCGCGGTGGAACACTTCACCAGTGCGTTGTCCGCCAGGCCGTTCAGGACTGGCTGCGGCTCACGCAAAGCCGCGGGCTGCCGATCGCCTCGTCGGTCGCTGCATCGTTCGCGTCATTCGTCGCCCTGCACGCGGGAGCCGTCAGGGAGTCGGCCGCCTGGGCCAGGCAGGCACTGGATGCCAGCGGCAGCTTGTGCGTCTCTCCCATCGCCGTGGCCGTGCTGGTGCTGGCCCTGATCGAGCTGGGAGACAGCGCCGCCGCCCACCAGGAACTGACCGCCTACGGGCTGACCGGCGACCTCGGACGCACCTGGCCTGCTAACCGGGTCCGGTACGCTCGCGCATGCCTGCACGCCGCCGACGGAGACCACCGCCGGGCCGCCGACAACCTGCTGGCCGCGGGCGATCTCGCGGAGCGCTGCTACCGGGGGCAGGACCAGCCCAGGACCGTGCAGGTCCTCATACCGGGTGCCACCTACAACCATCTGTACTGGGACTTCCCGTACGGGAACGGCTACTACTCCTACGTCGGCGCCGCCACGGCCGCCGGGTACGCGACATTTGACGTCGACCCCGTCGGGCAGGGCAACAGTTCCCACCCCGCAAGCGCTGAGGTCACCTTGACCGCGGAGGCTGTGGCCCTGCACGACGCGGTGACGGCGCTGCGCTCCGGCGCGGTGGGCGGGCACGCCTTCACCCATGTAATGCTGGTCGGTCACTCGTTCGGCTCCGTCGAGGCCTGGCTCGAGGCCGCCGACTATCACGACGTGGACGCCGTTCTGGTCACAGGTGCGCTGCACGCCATCAGCCCGGACATCTCCGCGCTGGAAGCAGATCTGTACCCTGCGGTGCTCGATCCCAAGTTCGCCGGCTCCGGTCTGGACGACGGCTACCTGACCACAGAGCCCGGCACACGCGGGTCGCTGTTCTACAGCCCGCCCACCACGGACCCGAACGTGGTGGCGGCCGACGAAGCGAACAAGGACACCGTGACCGCTCCGTTGCTGGCCGGAGGCGCCTCGCTGCTCGCCTTGCCCGCGGCCGAGCAGCCCACCGACCATATTTCCGTGCCGGTCCTGGTGGTAGTCGGCCAGGACGACAATCTGTTCTGCACCGGCGTAACTGTCTACAGCTGCGCGAGCGCAGCGTCGGTGCAGCGCTTTGAGTCCCAGTACTACCCCGCGGCCGCGCACCTGAAGGTAGTGGTGATCCCGGATACCGGGCACGCCCTCGCCCTCGCCACCACCGCCCCTGCCGCCGATGCCGTCATGATCGGCTGGTCTCTCTCGGTCCTCGCCCCGTGAAGATCTCTTCCCACCCGTGAGGCTGTCGCCCGGTCCGAAAGGGCCGGGCACCCTCACACCCCGGGAGCCGGGCAGCCTCACACCCCGGGAGAGGCACGGCACCTGCCGCACCACGCCGCATCGCATCGCGGCGGGCGCGTTCCCGTCTTCCCCCATCCAACAGCTGCCGCGCCAACTGCTCACGGGCGGAGACCGGTGAGCATGTGGTCCAGGACAATGCCGAACTCGGCGCGGGTCTCCGAGGGGATCGCCGAGCGCGCGATCGCCAGGCTGGCCTCCGTCAGCATTGCGATGAGCAGCCGGGCGAGTGCCCGCACCGGTACCGCTTCCAGGTCCCCGGCCTCAACGCAGCGGTTGAGCCACTCTTCCAGGATGCCCCGCCCGTAACGCTCGACGAGTTCCTCCCACGCGTCCGAGCCGAGAACACGCGGCCCGTCGACCAGGACGATCCGCTGGAAGTCGCCGCCGACGCACACGTCGAGGAACGCGGAGATACCTTCTCGGATCTCGGCGAGCGGAGACGGCGCTTCCGACGCCAGCTGCTCGTCGATCAGCCGCTGGGCTATCGATCCGGCGGCTTCGGCCATCACCGCGCGGAATAGGTCCGCCTTGTCACGGAAGTGGTGGTAAAGCGCGCCTCGGGTGACGCGTGCGTCAGCGACGATCTGCTCGGTACCCGTGCCGTCATAGCCGTGAGCTGCGAAAAGGCGGCGGGCGGCGGCGACCAGCGCAGCCCGGGTGTCGGAGGTGTGCTCGGCTCGGCGTGGTTGCGGTTTCGCTGGCATACAGACATTATGAGACATACAGACTGTATGTTCCAGACAGACTGCATGACAGCGCGCCGTGACGCCGGTGCGGGGATACGGAGGCAGCAAATCATGGCGATGCCACTCCACCTGACGGTGAAGCTCGGAACGTACCTGATGAAGCAGAAGATCAAAAGGGTCAAGAAGTACCCGCTGATCATGGAGCTGGAGCCCCTGTTCGCCTGCAACCTCAAGTGCGCGGGCTGCGGCAAGATCCAGCATCCGGCTTCGGTGCTGAAGCAGCGTATGCCGGTCGAGCAGGCGGTCGCCGCCGTCGAAGAGTGCGGCGCGCCGATGGTCTCGATCGCCGGCGGCGAGCCCCTCATGCACCCGCAGGTCCACGTCATCACAGAGGAACTGCTCAAGCGCAAGAAGTTCGTGGTTCTCTGCACGAACGCCGTCCTGCTGCCTAAGCACATCGACAAGTTCAAGCCGAACAAGAACTTCGCCTGGATGGTGCACCTCGACGGCATCGGTGAGAAACACGACGAAGCCGTCTCCAAGGAAGGCGTCTTCGAGCAGGCCGTCGCATCGATCAAGCTGGCCAAGCAGAAGGGCTTCCAGGTCTACACGAACACGACCGTATTCAACACTGACACTCCGCAGGACCTCGTCGCGACCCTTGACTACATCAACGACGAGCTCGGGGTCGACCGGCTGGAAATCGCGCCGGGGTACGCGTACGGCAAGGCGCCCGACCAGGACCGGTTCCTGGGTGTCACGCAGACGCGGGAGCTGTTCAGCAAGGCGTTCGCGGACGGCCGCCGCAGAAAATGGCGCTTCAACCACTCGCAGCTGTACCTGGACTTCCTCGAGGGCAAGGCGGACTTCGAGTGCACACCGTGGGGCGTCCCGCTGTACTGCCTCAAAGGCTGGCAGAAACCCTGCTACCTGCTCGACGATGGCTACGCCGAAACCTGGCAGGAGCTCCTGGAGACCACGGACTGGGACAAGTTCGGCCGTGGCAAGGACCCCCGCTGCGACAACTGCATGGCCCACTGCGGCTACGAGCCCACCGCGGTCCTCGCCACGATGGGCTCCCTCAAGGAGAGCCTCCGCGCCTTCGTCGGCTGATGACGACCAGCCACCAGCCAGAAGGTGGCCGCGATGCCGGCCGCGGGCCTGATACGGATGACCGCGGGCTCCGACGCGCTGAGAGTGGATCGGTCGAGCTGTCGGGCTGGTGGCGGTCCTGTCTGAAATGATTGGTGCGATGGTGCACGCCCCCCATGAGCCGCTGCCGGTGACCGCGGGTCCCGAGCTTTTCGACGCACTCGGGGGCCGCGCCACGGTCGGCATGATTGTCGATGGCCTCTACGACCGTCTTGAGCGCGATCGGGAGCTCTCCCGGCTGTTTCGGAGCCCCCGGCAGGGTGAACGCGCTCGGCTCAAGGAGTTCTTCGAAGGACTCTTCGGCGGCGAGGTGCGCGGCATCCGAGATGTCGGCATGCAGCGTCGCCACATCCATCGGCTGATTAGTGCGGGGGAGTCAGCCCGGTGGCTCGCGCATTTCGGTGCGGCTATGGATGAAGCCGGCGTCACTGAAGGGCCGCAGGCTGCCGTGATGTACCTGCTGCAGGGTGCTGCAGCTCGTCTCGTGAACGACGGCGCGCCTAAGGAAGTGCTCAAGCAGGCTCTGGTGTCGGCGGGCAAAGGCGACATGGATGCCGTCGTCGCGCTCGTTGCGGAACATCCCCGCCTGATCGATCAGCGGGGGCGTGACGGCGTCACGATGCTGTGGACGGCTGCCCGGCGGGGTCGGATGCCGCTCGTTCGCTGGCTCGTCGCCCGCGGCGCGGACGTCGAGATCCCAGGCTCGGCTGTTCATGTGACCCAGGTGATGGTTTCGCCATACTGCATCGCGGTGCGATCACGGCGAGGACAGGTGGCGCAGTATCTACTCGACCACGGCGCGCAGGTCGACGTGTTCTGCGCCGCATTCTTGGGTGACCTGGATATGCTTCGCGGTCACATCGCTGCGGGCTCGCGAATGCCCAGTCGCCGCACGAGGACTTTCATCCCATCACCCCTTTGAACCATGCGGTGGACGGAGGATCTGTCGCCGCCGCGACGCTGCTGCTCGAGAATGGAGCAGAGGCGCGTACCTCGGGCGGACGGCTCCTGAACTCGGCCGCGAACCAGGGCTCCATCGAGCTGGTGCGGTTGCTCCTGGACCATGGCGCCAACGCTTCGGATGCGGAGAGCACCCATCGGCGCGCCGCTCATCGGAGCGCTCACGAGCCAGTTCGGCGCGCGGGTCGGAATGGCCATATGCGGTGTTGTGCCGACGCTGGCCGCCGTCGTCGTGGCCACGGCCGCGGCACGCCGGCGGCCAGCCGCGGCGAATGCCACGTACGTGAAGGGCGGCCAACTCCGGCCCGGCGTTATGAGCTGGCCTGCAGCTCGCCGAGTTCGCAGACGATCAGCTCGCGAGCGCGCTTAGGTTGATCGTCGCGAGGCTGGTCATCGGTCCGCGGTGTCATTGTTCGCGCTGTTTTGCCCGGTACGGCCAGGGATCCCCCAGCCACGGGCAGCAGCATCAGTCCGGGCTTCGAGCCAGTCCCGCAGGTCCGCGCGGACGTCCCCCTCGGGGCGGTCAGTGCTCAGCTCGAGCAGGATGCCGCGGCCGCGGTAATAGTCGACCAGCGGCGCGGTTTCCCGGGTAAAGACGGCGAGCCGGTGCCGAATCACGCCGAGCGTGTCATCGACCCGGCCATCACGCTGCGCCCGGTCGAGCAGCCGCGTGACGAGCTCCTCCTCCGGCGCGGTCAGATAAATCACGGCGTCGGCTGTGAGGTCGAGCTCGACGCCGAATTGCGCCGCGCGCAGCGCCTGAGGCATCGTGCGCGGGAATCCGTCGAGCACGTAGCCGCCCGTATGGCGGGCTGCAGCGACCACAGCTGGGATGAGGATGCTGAAGATCAGGTCGTCCGGGACCAGGTCGCCACGCGCGGTGTATGCGGCGATCTGCCGTCCCAGACCGGACCCGCCCGCGACCTCCGCCCGTAGCAGATCGCCCGAGGAGATGTGCGCGGCGCCCGTCTGCTGCGCCAGCCACCTGCCATGCGTACCTTTCCCGGCTCCCGGCGGGGACAGCATGACCACCCGCACCATGGTGACCGCACTCCCTCCAGTCCGCGCAGACCCAGCATGTCCAGTATCCCTCGTCCTTCGCTGGACCGGCCGAATTCGGCGTGCAGCAGGGTTATGCCGCCCGCGCTGTGGCGCCTGCGGCGGGCTGCTGGCCTGGCAAGGCAGGCTGGAGTGCGGGGCTGGGGTCGGTGAGGACGAGCTCGGCCAGCCTGCGAGCGTACTGACGTGCTATAGCCCTCGACGAGCCTAGGGATGACTACTTGACTCTGAACTGCAGGCCCTCACCAGGGATCCGCGCGCTCACGACGTGGCCTGCTGCTCTGGCGGTGGGGCCGACGGATCGGCTGGTGCCGTCCCGGGCCCCTCCACTGCCGACGGGGCAGCGGATGCAGGCAGCTGCGCCTTCATCCGGGTCAGCTCGTCGTCCACGTCATGGCCCGCGGTCAGGGCATCCAGCTGAGACTGGACGTCATCGCGTCCGCCGGGCACGGTAGCGTCCTGCAGGGCGCCGGAGGCCATCAGCTCGTCCAGCGCGCCAGCCCGGGCCTGCATCTGCTCGGTCTCGTCCTGAGCGCGCTCCATGGCCATGCCGATGTCGCCCATCTCCTCGGAGATCCCGCTGACCGCCTCCCCGATGTGGGTCTGTGCCTCGGCGGCGGTATAGGCGGCCTTGATGGTCTCCTTACGCGTACGGAACGCATCCACTTTCGCCTGCAGCCGCTGCGTGGCGAGGGTAAGTTTGTCCTCCTCCGCCTGCAGTGACGCCTGCTGGCCTTCCAGGTCGCTGATCTGGGAGGTTACCGCCGTCCGGCGGATCAGCGCCTCACGGGCGAGATCCTCGTGCCCTGCGGCGAGCGCCTGCTGCGCCTGGTCCTGCAGTTTGCGGGCCGACAGCTGCAGCTGAGTGAGCTGCAGTTCGACGCGCTTGCGGCTGGTGGCCACGTCCGCCAGCCCGCGGCGCACCTTCTGCACCATCTCAAGCTGCTGCTCGTAGGAGTAATCGAGAATCTCGCGGGGATCCTCGGCGCGGTCCAGCGCCTTATTCGCTTTCACCCGGAACAGGGTGGCTATACGGCGGCCGATGCTCATCCCGGCCCACTTCCCCTCACTGACTGGAGGCCCTGGCCCGATGGTACGTCCGGGGCCAGCAGGCCGGGCAGCACCACGGCCGCTGCCGTCCGTCCCGGCGATCTGGGGGCTGGTGCAGGCAAGCAGGCCGGTCAGCGCGCCGTCACCGAGTCGAGCGTTCCGCCGGACATCCTGAAGGCCGAGGTGGCCGCCAAGGGCGCATACAACGGGCTGCTCCTCGGGTCTCGGCGCTGTGGCCCTCCTCGTCGGGGGCGTCACTGCTCAAAGGTGTCCGCGGTCGGCACTCGCGAAGGTTACTTCAGGCCTTCCAGATGAATGGCCACAGCCTGGCTCGCCGGGACCAATGGCTCTGCCAGGGCAGGAGACAGGATCATACGATCGGCAACATGACAGGGTTCTGGCAGTACCTACATCGGCGCGAGCGACGCGTTTACCTGGCGTATGGAACGCGATCCCACGCTCCGGTCGACTATTGTCGTCGTCGACTGGCTGGACCGCGCTCCCGACTGGGATGCCCTCGTCACACGTATTGACCGGATATCCCGGCTCATGCCCTCGCTGCGTCAGCGCGTCGTCGAATCCCCCGTCGGCCTCACCACCCCCCGGTGGAGCTACGATCCGCATTTCGACCTGGACTGGCATATTCGCCGGGTCGCCGCTCCCGTCCCCCGGACACGGGAGGCAGTCCTCCAGTTCGCGCGCCGGTCGGCGATGGACGCCTTCGACCGGGACCGTCCGCTATGGGAGTTCACTCTGGTCGAAGGCATCGAGGACGGCGAGGCGGCGCTCATCTTCAAATTCCACCATTCCCTGTCGGACGGCGTGGGCGGGATGCGCATGCTGGCGATCATTGCTGACCCGCAACGCGAGCTTCCCGATCTGGGCCCGATGCCACCAGCACCGTCAGGCGAAACGCCGAACCAGCTCGCCCTGGTCACCGGGGCCGCCGGCTCGATGGCCGCGCAACTGACCGACCTGGCCCGGCACGGGGCCGAGGCGGCGGTCCCGGCCTTGATCCGGTCCATACGCGACCCGTTCGGCCTGGCCTGCGACACCGCCGCGATGGCCCGTTCGGTCTACCGCACGGCCGCGCCGAGTTCCAGTGTCATGTCACCTATCATGCGGGACCGGTCCATGACGCGCCATCTCGCCGTGACCGAGATCTCCCTGGACGCCCTGAAGAGGGCGGCCAAGGTCGCCGACGGAACCGTCAACGACGCTTACCTGGCCGTAGTGACAGGGGGATTGCGCAGGTATCACCAGTGCCACGGCACGACCGCCGAGTACCTGCGGGCCGTCATCCCGATCAGCCTCCGGACCACGCAGGACACCGGCTGGGGCAACAAGATCACCCTGATGCGGCTGACCGTGCCGGTTGGGGAACCTGACCCAGCCGCCCGGATGCGCCTGCTGCACCGGCTGACCGAGGCCGCACGCGAGGAGCCGTCGCTTCCGGTCACCGGCGCGATCGCCGGAGTGCTCAATCTGCTGCCCGTCAGCTATGTGGGCGGGATCCTCAAGCACGCGGACTTGGTGGCGAGCAACGTACCGGGCGTTCCGGTGCCGGTCTACGTGGCCGGCAGCAAGGTCACCGGGATGTTCGCGTTCGGGCCCACCATCGGGACCTCCCTCAATATCACCCTGGTGTCATACGCCGGCACCTGCGATATCGGCATCAACATCGATACCGCCGCAGTACCGGACCCGCACGTGCTGCTCGCCTGTCTGCAGGAAAGCGCCGCCGAGATCACCTCTCTCGGCGCCGTCGGCCCGGTCCGCAAGCCGGCCCGGTCCGCAAACCGGCCCGGGACCTCACCGGTCCGCCGCCTGCCGTAGCCCGGCTACGAAAATGGTATCGAGCACCACCGCCCGTCCGGATCCACCGGGATGGCTGTAAGCAACTCGCAGCAATGGAGCCAGTAGGCAGCGCAGCATATCGGCCACCCTCCGCAGTACCGGCAGTCCATTGTGTTGACGCAGCAAGCGATGCAAATAATGCGTAGGTACGCTTTCTGCCGAGATACGACAGTAGACCCGGTTCAAGGCATGCTTGATGCAGCAGAAGAAGAAGCCCTCACCATGGTGGCAGCTGTCCGGAACGATCCGGCGCTGCGGCTAGGGCTAGCGGGCAGGTTCTACGACGATCGGCCTGGCCGCCCATCGATCCGGGCGTACCGCCGAGCCGAGCTTGCGTTTATGCGGTGGCAGGTCAGCCGGGGCGTGCTCGCGCCGCCGGACTCCGCGCGGCCGGGCAGCGCGTGGTGGCGCTCAGTCAACGAAAGCCTGCTCCGCGACGCATGTGAGGCCGACCGGCTGGCCGCTGGGAGGCCAGGACAGGCGAGCAGGCCTGCCGTGGCGCGCTGGGCCGACTTCCATCGCGCGCCTTCCGCAAGAACCTGGTACCGGGCCCACAATGCGAGCATTGTGGGCGCATACCTCGACCACCGCGATCTGTGCGCGGCAGAGGTGCCGGTGGAACGCTTCTTCATGGACGTGGCGATGGCCCGCTTGGTGTGCGTGCATGCCCTGGTCATCCGGCCGCGGCTGGCGGTGGGCCGACTGGCACTGGCGGGGCGCCTGATCGGTGATCCGCGCTGGCGAGGCGCCGACCTGTTCCTGTCCCTGCACAACGTCCTACCCGACCGCTATCCGCTGACCGGGTTCAGCATCGATCAGGTCCTTGCGCTGGAGAACTACGCTGGCCGCCTCATCGACTACGGCGTCATCCTGCCGAAGATGCAGGCGCTATATGAGTTTGCCGCCCGCGACCTCGATGAGCCCCGGCTGCTCAACCTGGTCAGGAACGGTTTCCCTGTCTATGCCTGGCCGTATGAGGAGCGGAACGCATGGACGACGACCAGAGCGCGTTCTGTCAGGTCCGTCCTGTCATGGCTGACGTCAGCATGAGATCGCTGCCCAGCCCGCCGCCCGTGGCTGCGGCGGCGAAGAACTCCGCGCGCTCAGGTCACGGCGAGCCGTACAGCCCCGGCCCGGTTATATCAACCTCGTCGAGGAACGCCCGGGCCGCTTCGTACGCGGCCTCGATCAGCGTCGCGGTATGACGGAAGTCCAGCGGCGAGATCCGGAGCGGTTCGGGTCCATGCAGGTAGACGACCGGCACGTCCCTGGCGACGAGCGGTGCCTCCAGGATGGCCTGCGCGCGCATGGTCACCATCACCGTGTAGAACAGCACCTCGGCGATCGATCCCGACACCTCAGGTACGTTCCCCGGGAAGTTGCAGTCGAGCACGAGCAACGACCGAGCTCCCATGGCCACCGCCTGCCGCATCGGGACGTTGGCGACCAAGCCGCCGTCGTACAACCGCAGCGGCCCGAGTTCCACCGGCGGGAAGATGCCCGGGATAGCCGCGCTGGCCAGCAGCGCCGGCAGCAGGAGACCGTCGCGCAGCACGTGCGGCCGGGCCGTGGCGATGTCGGTGGTAACCACCGCGAACGGCAGGGCCAACTCCGCGAAGGTGCGCTCGGCGCCGATGAAGTCGGCGATGACCGCCGCCAGCCCGGCGCTGGTGAACAGGTGCGTCCGGTTGTGCTGCAGGGTGCGCGCCTGGGCCAGCAGCCCCCCGGGGAAGACCCGCTCGCGGGTCATCCGGGCCCACAGGTGAGACAGGCGGTTCGCCGCGCCTTTGGGATCCACGGCCAGCACCGCCCCGTTGAGCGAGCCGACCGAGGTGCCCGCCACGACGTCGGGCGGGACGTCACGTTCGGCCAGGGCCTGCAGCATCCCGACCTGCACGGCGCCCAGGCTTCCGCCACCGCCAAGCACGTACCCAACCGGACGCGGAAGGTCCGCGATGCTCATCTCCACCTCCATCGCCACGTCCGCCTCGCCCCTACCGATCATCCTGGCCCGGCCGCCCGAGTCGCAATCGGCCACCGGGAATGGGTCGGATGGGCGTTCCGATGCCGCGGCCATCGGGTACCTGGAATACGCACACGGCAACCCGGTCATGCTCGTGCAAACGGGTTTAGCCGCGCGCTTCGTAGGTAGCGCACAAGGTCACTGTGGTGGTGCCTCGTACGGAGGCCTGCACAGAGAAATGAAAGGTGACGCACATGCTGGTACTGACCGAAGCAGCCGCGGAGGTCGTGAAGGCCATTACGTCAACCCCGGAGGCGCCCGAAGCCTCAGGCCTGCGGATCGCGTCCTCGGCTGCGGAAGCGGCAGACCCGGGGGCGCTGCAGATCTCCGCCGCGCCGGGACCGAGCGAGAACGATCAGGTCGTCGAAGCCGCCGGAGCGCATGTCTACCTCGAGCCGAACGCCGCCGCCTATCTCGATGACAAGGTGCTCGACGCGCAGGTCGACCCGGAGGGCAAGGCCCATTTCTCCCTGGGCACGCAGGGTCCCAGCCAGGTATAGCGCCCGCAGCGGGGCGGGCGGGCCGCTACCTCCCCGGCCCGCCCGCACCCCGGTCGGCGGTGGCCGGTGAGCCGCAGCGTGCTTCCTGGTCGTAGCGTGACGTGGACTACCGGGCAGCGGGCCGCGCGATGATGAGGTAATGCGACCCGACCCTGAGGACAAGCCGGTGCTGCCGGAGCAGAGCGAGGAAGAAGCCGGCATCGGCTGGGGCGAGGCTGCCGAGCCGGATGATGACGAGCGGCTGCGCCGGGAGCGCCCGCCGCACTGGGACCAGTGAGGCCGGTTGCCACTGACCCGGCCGCTGCGGGCGCTGTTGCTCTTCGTGTGCGTGCTCGTGCTGGTCGACACGATTTTCTTCACGGCGCTGACGCCGCTGCTGCCGCACTACACGCAGGTGGCTCACCTGTCCAAGTCGGGTGCGGGAATCCTGGTCGCGGGCTACCCGCTGGGCACCCTGATCGGGGCGCTGCCGGGCGGGCTGCTCACCGGGCACCTGGGCTACCGGAGGACCGTGCTGCTCGGGCTGGCGCTCATGGGGGTCTCCACGCTGGTCTTCGGGTGGGCCTCGTCGCAAGCGGTTCTCGACTCGGCCCGGTTCGTGCAGGGACTGGGCGGGGCGTGCACCTGGGCCGCGGGCATGGCCTGGCTGGCGACCGAGGCGCCGCCGAAACGGCGCGGGGAGATGATCGGGACGGCCATGGGCGCGGCCGTGGGCGGGGCGCTGCTCGGGCCGGTCGTGGGTGCGATCGCCGACGAGATCGGCACCGGGCCCGCGTTCGCCAGTGCCGCGGTGGCGGGCGGGGTGCTGATGGCGGTGGCGTTCGCCGTGCCGGTGCCGCGCGAAACGGTCCCGCAGAAGCTGCGGGAGGCGTTCATGGCGGCACGTGACCGCCGGCTGGGCCTCGGGCTGTGGCTGACAATGCTGGCGGGCCTGGCGTTCGGCGTGCTGGACGTGCTCGCACCGCTGCGGATGGCGAAGCTCGGGATCACGGCCCTGGTCATCGCGGGGACGTTCCTGGCGTCAGCCGCGGTGGAGGCGGCCCTGTCACCGGTCGCGGGGCGGGCGGCCGACCGGCGGGGCGCCATCGTGCCGATCAGGTGCTCGCTGGCCGGCGCGGTGGCGATCAGCCTGCTGGCGCCCACGCTGGCGTCGGAGTGGGTGCTCATCCCGGTGCTGATCGTGGGCATGCCCTCGTTCGGCACGCTGTTCACCCCGGCCATGACGCTGGTGAGCGAGGGCGCCCAGCATCAGCGGCTCGACCAGGGTCTGGCCTTCGGCCTGGCCAACCTCACCTGGGCTGCGGGCCAGGCCGTGGCCGCCTCGGGCAGCGGGGCCCTGGCCCAGGCCACCTCGGACCTGGTCCCGTACTCGCTGCTTGCGGCCACGTGCGCGGTGACCCTCGGCCTGGCCCGGATCAGGCACCGGCCGGCGAGCTTACCGCCGCGCCGCCATCCTGGCACCACGCGCCTGTCAGCTCAGACCGTAGCGCCACGGCCCGTTCGGCGTAATTCATTCCTTCCGAACGGGCCGTGCTTGTATGACGCCGACCGAAACGGCGGCCAGCAGAGCCCCGTACGGGCCGGCCACCCACAGTGGCCAGAGATAGGCCAGATGGCCGTGGGTGGCGCTGACCAGAGCCCAGATCACCACGTTGATCGACACGGCAGCCAGCCAGACGGTCCACAGCACCTTGAGCGCCGTGGGCAGGCCGGCCAGCACGCCCCGGGGGGCGGCAACGGCCGTAACGGGCAGTTGCACCCTCGGCTGTTCCGCAACCCAGCCCGCCGCCGGAAGATCGGCATGCAGCGGAGCGAGGTCTCCGTAGGTCACCGCCTGGTAGGCACGTCCCATCCGCTCGACGTACTCCTCCATCTTCAGGCGGCCGTCCTCCAGCCCGGTGCGCAGCCGGTCCACGACCTCTTGCCGGTCATGGTCAGAAGCCCGCATCACCATCGGTGGATTGTTCCTCATGTCCCGCGCCTCCTCCGTCATTGCGGTACTGGCCTGGATCTATCGTCGCCGCGCGAGATCGTCCGCGAATCGCCCCGTGGGTAGAACCGTGTCTCTAACCACGGGTAGAAATAGTGGCGCCCGGCGCGGGGTTGCACTACGTGCATCGTGCGCTCGCACCCAGCGGGCCGCACCAGCAGCGAAGGAGCTGAAGTGTCAGACACCTACCGCAAGGACCCCCGGGCAATTTCCCGGCTGACGCCGGAGCAGTACCAGGTCACCCAGAAAAAGGGCACCGAGCCGGCGTTCCGCAACGAGTACTGGGACAACAAGGAGCCCGGTATCTACGTTGACGTGGTATCCGGCGAGCCGCTGTTCGCATCGGTCAACAAGTACGACAGCCAGTCCGGCTGGCCGAGCTTCACCGTGCCGATCGAGCCGGGCAACGTAGTCGAGCGACGGGACCTCAGCCACCTCATGATCAGGACCGAGGTCCGCTCCGCCCACGGCGACAGCCACCTGGGTCACGTGTTCCACGACGGGCCCGCCGACGCCGGGGGCCTGCGCTACTGCATCAACTCCGCCGCCCTGCGCTTCATCGGTGTCGATGACCTGGAGCGCGAAGGCTACGGCGCCTACCGCAACCTGTTCGAACCCGCCCACGACACCGACCTAGGAGTGCATCATCATGGCGACAAGTGAGACAGCCATCCTCGCCGGCGGCTGTTTCTGGGGGGTGCAGGACCTCATCCGCAAGCTCCCCGGCGTGCTCTCGACCAGGGTCGGCTACACCGGCGGTGACGTGCCGAACGCGACCTACCGGAATCACCACGGCCATGCCGAGGCGATCGAGATCACCTTCGACCCGGACCAGATCTCCTACCGGGACCTGCTGGAGTTCTTCTTCCAGATCCACGACCCGACCACGCGGAACCGGCAGGGCAACGACATCGGGACCAGCTACCGGTCGGCCATCTTCTACCTCAGCGACGCGCAGAAGCGGACCGCCGAGGACACGATCGCCGACGTCGACGCCTCCGGCCTCTGGCCGGGCAAGGTGGTCACCGAGGTGACGCCGGCCGGGCCGTTCTGGGAGGCCGAGCCCGAACACCAGGACTACCTGGAGCGTTACCCCGACGGGTACACGTGCCACTTCGTCCGCCCCGGCTGGAAGCTGCCGCACCGCACGGACCGGGTCACGTCCTGACCGGTTCTTGCACTCCGAAGCGGTGCGCGCTGCGGTATGCGCGGTCAGCCTAGGGCCAGCACGATGGCGTGCAAAGCCAGGCCCACGCCCGCGCCCACCACCGTGCCGTTGATGCGGATGTACTGCAGGTCGCGGCCGAGGAGCAGTTCCAGCTGGCTGGAGGTCTCGGCCGCGTCCCACCGCTCGATGGTCCCGGTGACCAGGCCGGCCAGCTCGTCGTGGAACTGGTCGGCCAGGGCCCGCGCGCCGGACTCGACCATGCGCTCCATGCCGTCCTGGAGAACCTGATCAGTTCCGAGGCGCCGGCCGGCCGCCACCAGCACGTCAGCCATCCGGCGGCGCAGCTCAGATTCCGGGTCCGCCGCCTGGATCCGCAGCGTCTGCTTGGCCTTCTGCCACAGCGACGAAGACCAGTCCCGCAGCCCGGCGCTGCCCAGCACGTCACGCTTGAGGCGCTCCCCGCGGTCACGCAGCTCCGGCGATGTCTCCAGGCGGTCAGGGAGCCCGGCGAGCCACGTGTCGAACTGACGCCGGGTGGCGTCGTCGGGATCGGCGGCCATGTCCACCAGCCGCTGGCGCAGGCGACTGTACAGGCGGTCGAAGACCCGCCGGTAGACCGCGTCGGGCACCCAGCGGGGCGCCTCGCCCTCGAACAGCTCGCGCAGCTCCTCGTGATGATCGCCGAGATAGCGGTCCGCCGCGATCACGATGGAGTTGAACAGCTCGGCGTGGTGGCCGCCGGCGATGACGATCCGCAGCGCCCGCCCGGCCAGGGGCGCCACCTCCACGGCGTCGATGGCCCGGGTCAGTTCGGCGACCAGGACGCGCTGGACATCCTCATCGCGCAACGCTTCGGTCACGGTGACCACCAGGTCGGCGGCGTGGCCGGCGAAGCGAGCGGCGTTTTCCTGGTCAGCCAGCCAGGAGGCTAGCCGGGGCACGACGCGAGCGGCACGGATGCGTTCGGCCAGAACCTCGGCGTTGAGGAAGTTCTCCTGAACGAACTGGCCGAGAGTGGCCGCGAACTGGTCCTTGCGCTCGACGATCAGCGCGGTGTGCGGTATCGGCAGGCCCAGCGGCCGGCGGAACAGGGCCGTCACCGCGAACCAGTCGGCTACCCCGCCGACCATGGAGGCCTCGGCGCCGGCCTGCACGTAGCCGAGCAGGGTGCCGTGCACGCCGACCGCCGTGACGACCACGAACAGCACGGTGACCGCGCCGAGCAGGGCGGTGGCCCGCCGGCGTGCGGCGGCCAGGCCGCGTCTCCGCTCGGCCGTCGACTCGGGGTCGAGCCCAGACGCCGGCGAGGCGGCCATCGTTGCGGTTGGTTCCATCAAGCCGTCCCCGATGCCGGGCGGAAAGGGTAATCCGCCTAGGCCAACGATATTGACCGGGCTCCGCGGCTCATCCGGCCGGCCGGGCCAGGGGACAGGTTCCGCGAGCCTGGAGGATCACCGGGCGGGCCGAGATCGCGCGGAGCGAGTTGGCCTGATCGGCGGCATCGAAGCTGGGTGATTTTCGGGGGCGTCGCGGGCGTATGGGCATTGGTCGCGCAGGACGCAGGCGGCGCAGCGATGTGCTCCGGATCTGGCGTCATGCCGCTCCCCTGCCCAGCGATCACCTAAGCCGACACCGGCACCCTAGCCGACGGTCTGGCTGCCGGCGCTAGCGGACGCCCGCGCTAGCCGAGGTCACAGCAGCCGGCGGGACAGGTCGACGGCGCCGGGCAGAGTCATCAGCCAGCCGATCGGCGGAGCCTGGATGCCCTCCCGCAGCGTCCAGTGATCCAGGTAGACGCCGGCCGGCAGCCAGTACTCATTAGCGGGCAGATTGCCCATCACCACGATGTACCCGGGCCCGGCGCTCCAGCGGTCCTGGGACGGCACCCAGAACACCTGCCCGGCGCGGCGGGCGACAAGGGAGCCGATGTCAACGATCTCGCCCCGCTGGACATACTCCCAGAACCGCCCGTCGTCCAGGGGGCTGGCGGCGAACGGCGGCCAGTGCAGCAGTTCGCTGGTCCCGTCCATCGGCATGACCCGGATGCCGGGCTCCGGGACCGCGCCGTCCCAGGGTTCCGGCGGCCTGCAGTGCACCGCCAGCACCGCGGTCACCTGCTTGTCGGTGACCCAGCCGAGCAGAGCGCCGTCGCGAGGGACCGGCATGCTGCCGGTGATCAGCTCGCGGATCGGGCCCGACCCGGCCTCTCCGGGCCGGATGCCCTGGTCAAGCCCGTCGCGGCGATACCAGGAGCGGATGACGAACAGGTCGTCGCGGGCCTGGGTCAGGACGAAGAACATGGTCGGCCCGGCCGCCCGGTTGAGCAGGACCATCGACAGCGACCCGCTGTCCGCCGCGTGCGGGGTGACGGCCAGCGGGTAGTGCTCGAACAGCCGCAGGCACGCTTCAAACGACGTCGTGGCCGAGAGGGCGTCAACGGTCATGATCGCTTACCCCAGGCCATATCCGCCGTCGTCGGCAGGGCCGGGCTGGAATGCGAGCGCGAAGTACACGGCCTGGCCCGCGGGGGTGCGGTAGAAGCCCCACTCGTCGGCCAGGGTGGCGACCAGGATCAGGCCCGGCCCGATCCGCGCGTCGGCCGGGGTGTCCGCCCAGACGGATCCGGTGCTTGTGGTGCCGTCCACGTCGACGCGCAGCTGACCGTGGCCGCAGCGGATGGCCAGAGTGACGGTCCCGTCCGCCGCGTACCTGATGGCGTTGGTCACCAGGTCGCTGGTGAGCACGATCGCGACGTCCGGGTCGACCGGGGGCTGCCAGGCCCAGATGACCTCCCTGACCTGGCTGCGGGCTTCGGCCGCCGCGGCCGGTCGCGCGGTCAGCCGGACGCGGCATCCGTGCCGTTCGGTGGGACGGGTCGGCGCCATGGTGTTCATCGGGTTCCTTCGTGGCCGGGTGTGCTGACCCGGGAAAGCGCTGGTCACTCCGCGCGGGCTGTGCTCGGGAGAGAAGTCCGAGGGGGCGGTGAGACCAGGCGCCGGGTTGCACGACAAATCGTGCTGCAATTTGCAGCGCGAGACATCGGTCAGTTGACGTATAAAGAAGTGGCTAACAGCCTGCTCACGTGTGTGCACCAACCGTCACAGGACCCGCGGGCTGCGGCCGCCATGTCTTGACGAACCAGGGCAAACGTCCTGACACTCATTTTGGAGCGCTCCAAAATGGCAAGATCCCCACCGTGGCGGTAGGCGGCATGGACCCGGACCTGCCCCACGTCGACGTCCTGGCCGGCTCCGCCCCAAGATGACACCGGGCGGCTGAATTCTGGCCTGCCGGTGGCGCGGATACTGGACTGGCTCCGGCCGGCCGGAGCGGCGCAGGGTAGTGGTCATGACCCTGAAACTGGACCAGATCAACCGGCACCGGGAACGGGCCCGGCATGAGCGCGCGGAACTGGACGCGGTGCTCGACGCCGGGCATCACGTCGGGACCCTGAGCACCGTCGTCGACGGCCGGCCGTGGGTGGTGCCGATGCTCTACGGCCGGGCCGCCGACCGGATCCTGATGCACGGCTCGGTGGGCGCCGGCGCCCTGCGGCACGTGGCCGCGGGCGCCCCGGCCGCGCTGTGCGTGATGCACATGGACGGCTGGGTGTACGGGCACACGCTGTTCGACTCCAGCGCCAACTACCGCTCGGCCGTGGTGCACGGCCAGCTCACGGCCCTCAGCGGCGACGCGGCCGCCGAGGCACTGACGCTGATCGCGGAGTGCCTGACCCCGGGCCGTTCGGCCGAAGTGCCCTTCCATACCAAAAAGCAGCTTGCGGCCACCGCCGCGCTGGCTATGGACATCACCGACGGCCAGTGGACGGTCAAGGTCCGCGACGCGGGGCCGGGCGAACCCGAGCCGGGCGAGGCCGACCCCGGATTGTGGACCGGGGTCGTGCCCATCGTCAGCGGCTACGGGCCGCCGCAGACGTCGGAGCACGTCCCGCCCGGCACGCCGGTCTCGCCGTCGGTGCGCAATGTCCTGAGCCGTTCGGTCCGGCTGGTCAGCTGACCGCCATCAGCTCCGCGGTGACCCGCCCGATCAGCGCGGCGGCGCCGTCCGCCCGGGTCTCAGGCAACCGCGAGTATCCGCAGATCAGCCCGGACCGGCGGCCCGGCCCGGGGGCTACGCAGAACTCGGACAGGGGCAGGCAGGCCAGCCCGGCCTCGGCCAGCCGAGCTACAGCCGCCACGTCGTCGAGCGGCCGGTCGAAGACCAGGGTGACGTGCAGCCCGGCCTCGATGCCGAGGGTCCGGGCGGCGGGGATGCGCGCCCGGCAGGCGGCCACGAAACGGGCCTGCCGCGCGCGGTAGGTGCGCATGGCCCGGGACTGGTGACGGGTCAGCGCGCCGGTGGCGATGAAGCTGGCCAGGAAGGCGGCCGAGACCTGGCTGACGTCCTCGCCCGAGGAGTCCAGGTAGGCGGTCATGGCGACGCGGAAGCGGGCGGGCAGCACGGCCCAGGAGATGCGCAGCCCGCGGGAGAGGATCTTGGAGCTGGTGCCGAAGTAGACCACGTGGCTGCCGGCCGCGGGCATGCTGCGCAGCGGGGTCAGCGGCGGGACGTCGTAGCGGAATTCGCCGTCATAGTCGTCCTCGAGCACCAGCGCGTCGCCGGCCCGGGCCCAGTCCAGCAGGCCAGCCCGCCGGCGCACCGGCATCCGGCCGCCCAGCGGGAACTGGTGGGCAGGGGTGACGTAGCAGGCCCGGTCGTTCCGCCGCAGGTCTTCGGCCCGGATGCCGTCGTCGTCGACCGGCACCGGCCGGATCATCGTGCCCGCCTGGTTCAGGGCGAGCCGGGCCTTGGCGTAGCCGGGGTCTTCGAACGCGACCGGCTGGCCGGCCAGCCCGCAGGTGACGGCGACCGCCCGCAGCGCGCTGCTGACGCTGGGGAACAAGAAGATGTCCTCCGGGTCGGCGGCCAGCCCGCGGGCCCGGCGCAGCTGGCCGCTGAGCTGTTCCCGCAGGTCCCGATGGGACGTGCGGACCAGCCGGCCCGAGCGCAGGCCGGTGACGTCCTCGGGCTGCCGGGCTGGCGAGATGGCCAGCCGCATGCTCCTGGTCCAGTCCCGCTCGGAGATCAGCGCGGGGTCGGCCTGGCCGGGCCGCAGGTCGTAGCGGATGGGGCTGGGCTGGACCGGAACCTGGCGCGACGGCGGCGGCAGCGGCACGCCAAAGGCGCCGGCCCGGGCCGCCGCGGCCGCGCCGTGCTCGACGTAGGTGGATCCGCCCGGCCGGGCGACCAGGAATCCGGCTGCGGTGAGTTCCTCGTAGGCTCCCACCGCGGCCGCGCGGGCCAGCCCGAACGTCGCGGCCAGGGTCCGGGTGGACGGCAGCCGGTCACCGTCGTGGAGCTGGCCGCCCGCGATGGCCTCGATCAGCGCGTGCGCCACCTGGCTGGCCCGGGACCCGTGCGGCCCGTTCGGCCCGTTTGCCCCGGGTAGTTCGAGCGTGAAATTCACTGGGGTGGGCGTCCGGGTCAAGGTTCAGCGTCCCTGATATGCGACCAGCCCGCCGATCACGGTGGCGACGGGTGCCAGCTCGAGCAGTTGCTCGGCCTGGACGTTCTGATCGGCCATTGCGCCAGTATGCCGGACTCGCCTGACGGGATAGCCTCCAGCCCGGTGCGGCGCCGCACCCACCAGAGCGGCCGGCGACCAGCTGCTCATCGAGGTCGGGCGGGGCCTGGCCCTCACGGCCAGGGACACCGACATCGTGGGCCGGTTCGGCGGAGACGAGTTCGTCCTGGTTGCGTACCCGATCCCGGCTGCGTCCGAGGCGGCCGGCCTGGCCGAACGCGTGCTGCGGACCATCCGCCGCCCGGTCGAGCTGTGCGGCGAGCCGGTGGTGCCCTCGCTCTCGATCGGCGTCGCGCTGTCGGCACCGCGGGACAGCGCCGACTCCCTGCTCGCCGCCGCCGACCGGGCCCTGTATACGGCCAAGGAGGCCGGCCGCGGGCAATGGCGGCTGGCGCCGGACCGCTTAGGGCTTGTTTCAGCAGGCGTACTGTCCGCATTAGCATCCGAACGGAAGCGCTGGCGCACGCAGGCGGACAGGAGGGCCGGATGGACACGACCGGAGTAGCCGCAGGCCGGGACGACGCAGCCGGTAAGGTGGCGTCGCGGATGGCAGCGGCGGCGCTGGCCTGGCTCGACGCGCTCAGCCCGGCTCAGCGGGCGGTGGCCACCGGCGACGCGCCCAGCGCAGACGGCGAGGCCGACGCCGAGCGCAGACGCTGGTTCTACACGCCCACCGACCACGGCGGGCTGGCCCTGGGCGATCAGCGGCCCGCGCAGCAGCGGCTGGCTCACCAGCTGGTGGCCTCGGGCCTGTCCACCGCCGGATACGTCACTGTGGCCACCGTCATCGGGCTGGACAACGTGCTCGATCAAGTCGAGGGCTGGAGCGTCAGCTGGGGCCGGGAACGGGGTCGCGACCCCGGCCTCTATTACCTGCGGGTGTTCGGCGAGCCGGGCGGCGCGGCGCCGTGGGGCTGGCGTTTCGGCGGGCACCACGTCTCGCTGAACAACGTGATCACCGACGGCGTGGTCCGCTCGGTTACCCCGTGCTTCCTGGGTGCCGACCCGGCCGTCTCGCCGCTGCTCGGCCCGGCGCCGCTGCGCCCGCTGGCCGGCGCCGAGGACCTGGCCCGGGAGCTGGTCCGGTCGCTGGATCCGGGGCAGGCGGCCCGCGCGGTGCTGCTCGACCGGGCCCCGGCGGACATCGTCGGCGGCAACCGGCCGCGGCTGGCCGAGGGCGACCGGACGATGTACCTGCGGGATCTGTGGCGACGGCCGTTCACCGAGCCGGAACTGGTCGAGCGGCTGACCCGGATGGACACCGACGCCGAACGGGCCTCCGGCTACGACGACGGCGACTACCAGCGGCTCGCCCTGACCAGAGCGCCGAAGGGGCTGCCCGCGGCCGAACTGGAAGCCGGGCAGCGGGATCTGCTGCGCGCGCTGCTGGCCGCCTACCTCGGCCGCGTGCCTGACGGGCTGGCGCCGCAGCCGGACTACACTGACGACGCCGCGCTGGACCCGGTCCACCTGGCCTGGGCCGGGCCCACCGAGCCGGGCCAGCCGCTCTACTACCGGCTGCAGGGCCCGCGGCTGCTGATCGAGTACGACAACACGCAGCGGCAGGCCAACCACGCGCACTCGGTGTGGCGTGACCCGGTGGCCGACTTCGGCTACGACGCTCTCGGAGAGCACCTGGCCGCCTACCATCGGTAGCGGCCGCGGCCTCGGGGCCGATGCGGTCAGGCCGGGTCGGTGAACCGGGGTGGCCGCCGCTCGAATCCGGCGGTGACCGCCTCGACCTGATTGGGACTGCCGATCAGCGCACCGATCTCCTTCTGCTCGGCGGCGAAGCCCGCCGTCAGGTCCACCCGGCCCGCCAGGTCAAGCAGCCGCTTGGCCGCCCGGACGGCGTCCGGGCTGCGGCCCGCGATCGACCGGGCCAGCTCACGGGCGGCCCGGTACGGCTCGGGATCGACCCGGGTGGCCAGGCCCAGGGCCACAGCCTCCTGGCCGGTGACCACCCGCCCGGAGAAGGTTAGTTCCTTGGCCACGTCCCGGCCGACCAGTTCGGGCAGCAGCTGGGACCCGGTCATGTCGGGTACCAGGCCCCACTTGATCTCCAGCACTGACAGCTTCGCGTCGGGCGCGACGATGCGGATGTCGGCGCCGAGCGCGATCTGCAGCCCGCCGCCCAGCGCATTGCCGGTCACGGCCGCGATGACCGGGACGGGGATCTCGGCCCAGACCCATGCGGCGCGCTGTCCCGCCGCCTGGGCCGGCCCGTGAGCGGGCGGCAGGTCGCCCTGGGCGCTGAGCCGCTCGCCGTCCCGCATAGCCTGGAACGAGCCGAAGTCCAGGCCGGCGCAGAAGTCAGGCCCTGCGCCGGACAGCACCACCGAGCGGACACCTGGTTCGCCCTTCAGCCGTTCGCCCGCCGCCACCAGGCCGGCGAACATCGCCGGGTCCAGGGCGTTGCGTTTCTCCGGCCGGTTCAGCCGGACGTCCGCGACCCCGTCCGTGATCGTCACCGTGACCCGCTCTCCGCTCATCGTGTTCCCTTTCGTAGGTCAGCCCCGCCGCTAATTCTGGCAGCCGCACTTCAGAGCTGACGCACGGTCAGCGGACCAGAGCCTGGTAGACGAGCTGACGCAGCTGCGGCCGGATGGGGTGCGTGCTTGACGGCAGCAGCTGGGTGAAGAACGAGACAGTCAGGCCCGCGTCCGGGTCGATCCAGAACGCCGTGCTGGCCGCCCCGCCCCAGGACAGCTCGCCCGGTGAGCAGATCACCCGGCCCGGGACCGGGTCGATGACGACCGCGAAGCCCAGGCCGAAGCCGACGCCGAAGAACGGGGCCTCGGCGTACAACGGCCGGCCGAAGGCGGCCAGGTCCAGGCCGCCGGGCAGGTGGTTGCGGGCCATGTAGCCCACCGTGCGCGGGCTCAGCAGTCGGATGCCGTCCAGTTCACCGGCCGGGCTGCCCGGCCGGTCCAGGATCAGCTGGGTGAAGCGGTGGTAGTCGGCTGCCGTGGATACCAGGCCGCCGCCCCCGCTGAGCAGGGGCGGCGGGCTGAGGGCGGTCTGGCCCAGGGCGTCGATCCGGACCGCGGTGCCGCCTGGCCCAGGCGTGTACAACGCGGCCAGCCGGGGCGCGGCCTCGGGCCCGGCCCAGAAGGCGGTGTCGGTCATGCCCAGCGGGCCTAGGATCCGGGCCGCGAAGAACTCGTCCAGACGCTGGCCGGAGGCCACCTCGATGACCCGGCCCAGCACGTCGGTGGCCACCGAGTAGTTCCACTCGGCGCCCGGCTGGAACAGCAGCGGCAGCCCGGCCCAGATGTCACAGGCCTGGGCCAGGTCCACGCCGGGCGGGGTGGCCCACTCGAACCCGGCCGCCCGCAGCAGGGCGTCGACCGGATGGACCCGGTGGAAGCCGTAGGTGAGCCCGGCGGTGTGGGTCAGCAGGTGCCAGATCCGCACCGGCTCGGTGGCCGGGACCGTCACCGGGCGCAGGTCCGAGCCGCCGGTGTAGACCCGGACGTCGGCGAAGGACGGGATGAACGCGCTGACCGGATCGGTGAGCGCCAGCCGGCCCTCCTCGTACAGCATCATGATCGCGACCGAGGTGACCGGCTTGGTCATCGAGTAGATCCGCCACAGCGTGTCGTCGGTCACCGGCAGCCCGGCCTCCAGGTCGCGGGACCCGCACCTGGCCACGTGCACCAGGCGGCCGTGCCTGCTCACCGTTAGCAGCCAGCCGGGCAGCCGCCCGTCGGCCACGTAGCGGGCGAAGTGCGCGTCGATGCGCTCCAGCCGTTCCGGGTCGAACCCGGCCTCGGCCGCCCCGGCCTCGATCTCCAGCCCGGTCACGGATCACCACCTGTCGTTTGAGCTAGTTCCTGCTTGGCACGCTATCGCCGGTGATGTAGACGGACAGGGCCGGGGCGGGACGCCTGGGCGCCGCGCCGTTGTTGTCCCGGCATGCCGGAGTCACAGTCGTGCCCGCGTCCGAGCTGATCTTCCAGCTGCTCGACGGGAAGCAGGCCGCCGGGCACGCCGACGAACTGGAGGCGCTGCACGCCGAGGTCTACGCCGACCCGCCGTACGGGCAGGCCGGTGACGCGGCCGGGTTCGCGGACCGTTTCCGGGTCCAGCGGCGCCAGCCGGGCTTCGTGCTGGCCGAGGCCCGCACCGGCGGCTACCTGGTCGGCTACGCGGCCGGGATGCCGCTGCGCCCGTCGACCTCCTGGTGGCGGGAGCTGACCACCCGGCTGCCCGAGGAGGTCACCGCCGAACACCCAGGCCGCACCTTCGCCCTGGTCGACCTGCTGGTCCGCGCGTCGTGGCGGCGGCAGGGCATCGGCCAGGAACTGCACGACCTCATCCTGTCCGGCCGGCCCGAGGATCGGGCCACGCTGACCGTGCTGCCCGCAGCCGGCCCGGCGCAGCAGGCGTTCCGGAAGTGGGGCTGGCACAAGGTCGCCCGGACACGTGACGCAGGCCCCGGGGCGGAGGTATCCGACGTGCTGCTGGTCGCGCTCCCGGCAGCCCGCGCGTTACCGGTCCGAGCGCCGCCTGGCGGGCACCCGGACCAGCAGCCCGCCGGGAGCGAGCGTGACGGTCAGCGAGTCGCCGGGCCCGATGAGCTCGCCGTCGGCCTGCCGGGGCAGCGGCACGCCGGCCGTGATCTCGACCCGCCGGGCCTGGAAGCGCTCCAGCAACTGGTCGCCGTGACGGCTGCGGGTCACCACCCGCCAGCCCACGCGCGGCCAGCCGAACGGCCCGGCCGGCGCGAGGATCCCCACGTCGAGCCGCCCGTCGTCCGGCCTGGCCTCGGGGAGCAGCACGAACCCGCCGGGCAGCAGCCCGACGTTGCCGACCACCACGGACCGGGCCTGGCGGGCCAGCGGCTCGCCGTCGTCCAGGCAGATCTCGAACCTGATGCTCGGCCCGGCCAGCCGCCCCACCCCGGTCGCGGCGTAGCCCAGCCAGCCGGCCGCCCCCTTCAGCCCGGACGCCGTTGCGCCGACCACCGCGGCGTCCAGGCCGATGCCGGCCATGGCCGCGAAGGTGACGCCGTTGGCCACGGCCAGGTCGATGCGCCGCTCGTGCGGGCCGAAGGCCACGTCCAGGGCGGCGCCGAGCGAGGACGGCAGGCCCAGCGCCGCGGCCACCAGGTTGGCTGTACCGCGCGGCACGATGGCCAGCGGCACCGGGCCGCCGGCCAGCGCCTGGGCGCAGGCCCGGACCGTGCCATCGCCGCCCACCGCCACCACCAGCTCGGCGCCGGCCTCGACCGCCTGCCGGGTGGCCCCGCCGCCCGCGTCCGCCGACCGGGTCTCCGCCAGCATGATCCGCCAGCCGCAGTCCGCCGCGGCCGCCGCGCACCCACGGTTCAGCTGCGCGAGGCGGCGGATCCGGTTCCCGTTGACGACGAACGCGGCGGTCGGCATGACGGCGCACCCCGGGAGCTGGCTACTTGAGCAGCTTCTGCACCTCGCGGAACTTCGGGTGCTGCGCGTCCCGCAACCACTCGAACAGCACCATCTCCGAGGTCACGACCTCGGCGCCGTGCTGGCGGGCCCGCTCGACAGCCACCGCCTTGTCGGCCGGATCGCGGGAGCCGACCGCGTTGGCGACCAGGATCACCCGGCGGGAGGAGGTGAGCAAGCCCAGCGCGGTCTGCAGCACGCAGACGTGCGCCTCGACGCCGGCTATGAGGATGGCGCTGGCCCCGGCGGGCAGCAGCGCGGCGAAGCCCGGATCCTCGGCAGCGGAGAAGGTGGTCTTGGCCAGGACCGCCTGCGGGTAGGCCGCCAGCGGCGGCACCGTCGGCCCCAGGCCCGCCGGGTGCTGCTCGGTGGCGCACACCGGCACGTCGAGCAGCCGGGCCGCCTCGGCCAGCCGGACGGCGCGGGCCACGACGGTCTCGTGATCGTTGATGACGGGCATGAGCCGCTGCTGCAGGTCGATCAGGAGCAGCACGGCGCCGTCCGGGGTAAGCAGCACGCGATCGACGTTACTTCATCAGCGGTCCGGCAAATAGCCCGGCCAGCACCGGGCCGACCCGGATTCCGCCTTCGGCGGGAATCACGGTGATTGTCGGCGGGCCGTGGCAGTATCGGATCCGCGACGTTCTGCATGCGGGTGACGGTACCCGGTCCGGACAGGGAGTTATGTTCCACGCTGACCTGCATATCCACTCCAGGTTCTCGCGTGCGTGCAGCAAGGACTGCGATATCGAGCATCTGGCCGCCGGGGCGCTGCGCAAGGGCCTGACCGTGCTCGGCACCGGCGACTTCACCCACCCGGCGTGGGCGCAGGAGCTGAAGGAGACCCTGATCCCGGCCGAGCCGGGCCTGTTCCGGATCCGGCCGGAGCTGGAAACCCGGCTGCGCCGCGACTGCCCGCCCGCCTGCGCCGGCCCGGTCAGGTTCCTGCTCTCGGTGGAGATCTCCACCATCTACCGGCGGGACGAGCACACCCGGAAGGTGCACCATCTGCTCTACGCGCCGAGCTTCGAGGCCGCCGACCGGATCACCGCGGCGCTGGCCAAGATCGGCAACCTGGCCTCCGACGGCCGGCCGATCCTGGGCCTGGACTCGCGGGACCTGCTGGAGATCACGCTGTCGGCCGATCCGGGCTGCTTCCTGGTCCCGGCGCACATCTGGACGCCGTGGTTCGCGGTGCTCGGCTCCAAGTCCGGCTTCGACGCGGTGCGGGACTGCTACGCCGACCTGGCCGACCATGTCTTCGCGGTGGAGACCGGCCTGTCGTCGGATCCGGCCATGAACTGGATGTGCTCTGCGCTGGACGGCTACCGCCTGGTCAGCAACTCCGACGCGCATTCGCCGCCGATGCTCGGCCGGGAGGCCACGGTGTTCGGCACCGGCCTGGACTATTTCGCCATGGCCGAGGCGCTGCGTACCGGGCAGGGCCTGGAAGGCACGGTCGAGTTCTTCCCCGAGGAGGGCAAGTACCACCTCGACGGGCACCGCAAGTGCGGCATCCGGGTCGAGCCGGAGCAGACCCGGGCGCGACAGACCGCGTGTCCCGCCTGCGGCAAGCCGCTGACCGTGGGCGTCCTGCACCGGGTGGCCGAACTGGCCGACCGCCCGGCCGGGTTCCGCCCGGACGGCGCGCCGGGCTTCGCCTGCCTGGTCCAGCTGCCCGAGATCCTGGGCGAGATCCTCGCCACCGGGCCGCGGAGCAAGAAGGTGGCCGGCCAGCTGGCCCGGCTGACCGCCGCGCTCGGCCCGGAGCTGAGCATCCTGCGGGAGGTCCCGCCGGACGACATCGCCCGGGTGGGCGGCTCCCTGCTCGGCGAGGCCATCGGCAGGCTCCGCCGCGGCGAGGTGATCAGGGACGCCGGCTACGACGGCGAGTACGGCACCATCCGCCTGTTCCGGCCGGGCGAACTGGGCGGGATGGCGCTGTTCGCCATGGCCGGGCCGACCGTCCCAAACGGCGAAGACCATGATTCTGCCGAACGGTCCAGGGTTCCCGCCGCCGCAAACCAGACCAGCGGCCGCCGGGGCGGCGCGGCCCCGGCCGCTGCGCCCTCGGGTGGCCCGGCGACGGGTTCGGTGCTCGACGGGCTGGACCCCGATCAGTACGCCGCGGCTACCGCCGCCGGCCCGCTGCTGATCATCGCCGGACCGGGAACCGGCAAGACCAGGACGCTCACCTACCGCATCGCGCACCAGGTCACCGAGCGCGGTGTGCCCGCCCGCCAGGTCCTGGCCATCACGTTCACCCGCCGGGCGGCGGCCGAACTGCGGGACCGGCTGGCCGTGCTGGGCCCGGGCCAGGACGACCAGCTCACCGTGACCACGTTCCACGGCCTGGGCCTGCGGATCCTGCGCGAGCACCATGAGGCGGCCGGGCTGCCCGCTGGCTTCGGGGTGGCCGACGAGGCCGCCCGGCTCCGGGTCGCGACCGAACTGGCCGGCTCGGAGCGGGACGGCCGCAAGCTGATCGCCGGGCTGGCCGAAGACCCCGCGGGCCGCCTGGCGCTGCGGGAGGCGCTGATTGCCCGCGACCTGGTCGACTTCGACGGCCTCGTCGAGATGACGGCCGCGCTGCTCGGCCAGAACCCGGCGGTAGCTGCGGCGCTGCGGGACCGGTGGCCGCACCTCAGCGTGGATGAGTACCAGGACATCGACGCCGTCCAGTACGAACTGGTCCGGGCGATCGGCGGCGACGGCGCGGGCCTGACCGCGATCGGCGACCCGGACCAGTCGATCTACGGCTTCCGCGGCGCCGACGTCGGCATCTTCGGCCGGTTCGCGGCGGACTTCCCGGCCGCGACCACGGTGGAGCTGACCAGGAACTACCGTTCCGCCCCGGTCATCGTGACCGCCGCCATGCAGGCCATCGCCCCTTCGACGCTGGTCCCGGGGCGAGCGGCCGCGGCCCGCTCCCAGCCCGTCGCGGCCGAACCGGATCCCGGTGACCCGCTGGGCGCCATCACGTTCCACGAGGCGGCCGACGAGCAAGCCGAGGCGGCCTGGATCGCGGCCGCGATCGACCGCCTGCTCGGCGGGGCCTCGTTCCACAGCCTGGACAGCGGCCGGGCCGACGGGCATGACCACGGCAAGCTCGGGCTGGCTGACATCGCCGTCCTGTACCGGACCGACGCGCAGGCCGGGCCGCTCGGCCAGGCGCTGACCCGGGCCGGCCTGCCGTTTCAGAAGCGTTCGCACGACCTGCTGTCCCGCCGGACCGGAGTGGCGGACATCCTGCGCGAGCTGCGCCTGCTGGACCCCGCGTCCGCCGGTGCGGCGGATGTGGCCGGCGGCTCCGCGGACCGGCCGGGCGGCGCGGGCGACCGCGGCGATGTGCTGCGGCAGCTGACCGGGGCGGTGCGGGCCCTAGCCGCCGCCAGAGGAGGGGGCAGGGGAGGTGGGTGGGGCGACCCGTCGGTGCTGGACATCAGGGCCGCGGGCGAGCTGCTGACCCCGCTGGCCCGCCGGTGCGGTTCCGACCTGGAGCGGTTCAGGTCCGAGGTATCGCTGGGCGCGGAAACCGACGCGCTCGACCCGCGGGCCGAGGCGATCACGTTGCTGACCCTGCACGGTGCCAAGGGCCTGGAGTTCGACGTGGTGTTCCTGGCCGGCTGCGAGAGCGGCCTGCTGCCGCTGCGGCTGCCCGGCGCCGGGCCGCTCACCCCGGCCGATTCCGCGGAAGAGCGGCGGTTGCTGTTCGTGGGGATGACCAGGGCCCGCGGCAAGCTGCTGCTCAGCTGCGCGGCCCGCCGGAGGCGGCACGGCGCCGAGGCGGCGGCCGGCCGGTCGCCGTTCCTGGCCGCCATCCAGCCCGGCCTGCTCGGCCAGGCCACCGCGGCCCGGGCCCGCCGCACCGCCGACCGGCAGCTGCGCCTGCTATGAGCAGCGGTCATCACCCAGAAGTGTCCCGCCGGATACTGGACGCTCTCCCACATGTGTCCTACGGTGCTGTCATGGCATCGCATCGGGCTGTCACGGATCAGACGGGCCGCGGTTTATGAGCGGGCCGGGGGGGCCGGTTTGCGATGGCGCGGAGGCCGGCCGCCTTTTCGAGCTGCGCAGCGCGCCAACGCGTGACCTGGCCGAACAGGCCGACGCGGTCGCCTCGGCCTGCCACGCCATGGCGGTACGGTTTCACCGGGGCGGCAAGCTGGTGGTCTTCGGCACCGGCGGGCCGAGTACGGACGCGCAGCACGTGGCGGTGGAGTTCGTCCACCCGGTGATCGTCGGCAAGCGCGCCCTGCCGGCCATCTCCCTGACCGCGGACGTGGCCACGGTCAGCGGGCTCGCCGAGCGGGACGGCGTGGCCGCCATCTTCGCCCACCAGATCCGCTACCTGGCCGACCCGGCCGACATCGCGCTGGGCATCTCGGCCGACGGAAACAGCCCGAGCGTCCTGGCCGGGCTCGAGGCGGCCCGCGACCTGGGCCTGCTGACCATCGCCCTGGCTGGCGGGGACGGCGGCCAGATCGCGGCGGGCCAGGCCGCCGACCATCTGCTGGTGGCCGCCTCCGCCGACCCCCAGGTGGTCAAGGAGATGCACGTGACCATGTACCACGTGCTGTGGGAACTGGTACACGTGTTCTTCGAGCAGCCCGGCGTACTCGCCCCGGGGGTGCTCGCATGACGCCCGACGAAACCGCCCGGGTCTGGCCGGAGTGCATCGGCGACGTGTGCATTACCTGCTCCGATACGGCGGTGGAGGTCCGGGTGCTGCGGCTGCTCGGGGACGAGATGGCCGTGGTCGACACCGGGGCCGGCCAGGAGACGGTCAGCGTAGCCTTGGTCAGCGCCGACGTGGGCGATACGATCCTGGTCCACGCCAGGGAAGCCATCGCCGTGATAGGGAGATGACCCGGCCATGGGCCAGCAGAACCGGCCGGGGGCCGACGCTGCGCAGTCAGCGATGGAGTCGCTCTATCCGTTCCTGTACGCCGACAAGACAGATCTGTCCGCCGTGCTGGACCAGGTCCGCGCCTCGACCGTGGCCAAGGCGGCGGAGATCCTCGAACTGCGCCGCGCCGTCGCCGCCCGGGACGGGGCGCGGCTGGAGAGCTGCGCCCGGGAGGCCGCGGCCCGGTTCGACGCGGGCGGGCGGCTGTTCGCGTTCGGTAACGGCGGCAGCGCCACCGACGCCCAGCAGCTGGCCACGCTGTTCCTGAACCCCGGCCGCGGGGCTCGCCCGCTGCCCGCCTTCGGGCTGGCCAACGACACCTCGGTGGTCACCGCACTGTGCAACGACATCGGCGTGGAGGTCGTGTTCGCCCGCCAGCTGGCCGCGTTCGGCGGCCGGAACGACATCGCGGTCGGCCTGTCGACCAGCGGTAACTCGGGAAACCTGCTGCGCGCCTTCGACGAGGCGAGCCGGCGGGGAATGCTCACCATCGGGCTGGCCGGCTACGACGGCGGGAAGATGGCCGAGCTCGACAGCATCGATTACCTGTTCGTGGCTCCGTCGGCCTCCGTGCACCGCATCCAGGAGGCGCAGACCACCACGTACCAGGTGCTGTGGGAGCTCACCGCCGCCGCCCTGGCCCCGCTGGGCCCGTTAAACCCATCAGGAAGAGGTGTCACATGTGCCTCGGCATACCCGGTGAGGTCATCGAGCTCCACCCGGAGCAGCCGGACCTGGCCAAGGTCGACGTCAGCGGCGTCCGGCGGATGATCAACATCGGCCTGCTGTCGGACGATCCGCCCGTGCCCGGCGAATGGGTGCTCATCCACGTCGGCTTCGCGTTGTCGAAGATCGACGAGCATGAGGCGGCGGCCGCCATGGAATTCCTCGAGGGCATCGGGCAGGCCTACGAGGACGAGATCGCGGCCCTGCGGGAATCACTGATCGAATAGGAGCGTGCGGACAATGCGGTTCGTTGACGAATTCCGTGATGCAGATAAGGCCCATGCGCTAGCCGCCAAGATCACGGCGCTGTGTGAACCCGGCCGCCAGTACAAGCTGATGGAGGTGTGCGGCGGGCACACCCACACGATCTACAAGCACGGCCTCGAGGACTACTTGCCCGAGTCGATCACCCTGGTGCACGGGCCCGGCTGCCCGGTGTGCGTGATTCCCATGGGCCGGGTGGACGACGCTATACATTTGGCCTCCCAGCCGGACGTGATCATGACGTCGTTCGGCGACATGATGCGGGTGCCGGGCAGCGGCGGGTCGTTCTTCGACGCCAACGCCGAGGGCACCAACATCCGCATGGTGTACTCGCCGCTGGACTCGCTGAAGATCGCCAGGCAGAACCCGGACAGGCAGGTCGTGTTCATGGCCATCGGGTTCGAGACCACGGCGCCGTCCACCGCGATGACCATGCTGCGCGCCGCCGCGCAGGGAATACAGAACTTCTCGGTGTTCTGCAACCACGTGACGATCATCCCGGCCATCAAGGCCATCCTGGACTCGCCGGACCTGCGGCTCGACGGCTTCATCGGTCCCGGCCACGTGTCCACGGTGATCGGCTGCCGGCCGTACGAGTTCATCGCCCGCGACTACGGCAAGCCGGTGGTGGTGGCCGGGTTCGAGCCGCTGGACATCCTGCAGTCCATCTACATGCTCATGCTGCAGCTGTCGCAGGGCCGGGCCGAGATCGAGAACCAGTACTCCCGGGTCGTGCCGTGGGACGGCAACGTGGTCGCGCTCCAGGCGATCGGCCAGACCATGGAGCTGCGGCCCTACTTCGAGTGGCGCGGGCTCGGCTTCATCTCGCACTCGGCGCTGCAGGTCCGGGAGCAGTTCGCGGCCATGGACGCGGAGCGGCTGTTCCAGGTGCCCGGGGTCCGGGTCGCCGACCCGAAGGCCTGCCAGTGCGGTGAGGTGCTCAAGGGCGTCCTCAAGCCCTGGGAGTGCAAGGTGTTCGGCACCGCGTGCACGCCGGAGACCCCGATCGGCACCTGCATGGTGTCCCCGGAGGGCGCCTGCGCCGCGTACTACAACTTCGGCCGGATGAACCGCAACCGCGTGGCCGAGGCCGCCCCGGCGGGCCGGCCATGACGGCCGGGCAGGTAGGCCAGGGCACGGCCAGCTCGGGCACCGACCACGACCACGACGCCGGTCCGGGCCAGCCCAGCTGGATCGACGAGGCGCTGGCCGAGCACGAACGGCTCGAGCTGGACACCGCCGGGCGCCGGCAGCTGCCGCTGGCCGACCGGGAGCAGCAGGTGCTGGACCGGATCGACCGGGCCCGGCGCCGCCGTCCCAAGGTCAGGGAAGAGCGCATCACGATGTCGCACGGGGCGGGCGGCAAGGCCACCCACACCCTGATCGAGGCCGTCTTCCTGGACGCGTTCCGCAACCCGCTGCTCGAGCCGCTCGAGGACGCCGCCCAGCTGGCCGTGGCGGGCGGCCGGTTCGCGCTGACCACCGACTCCTACGTGGTCTCGCCGCTGTTCTTCCCCGGTGGCGACATCGGCGACCTGGCCGTCAACGGCACGGTCAACGACCTGTCCGTGTCCGGGGCCACACCGCTGTACCTGTCGGCCGGGTTCATCCTCGAGGAGGGCTTCCCGGTCGCCGACCTGCAGCGGATCGTGGAATCGATGCGGGACGCGGCCGCCGCCGCGGGCGTGCAGGTGGTCACCGGCGACACCAAGGTGGTGCAGAAGGGCAAGGCCGACGGCTGCTACATCAACACGGCCGGGGTGGGCGTCATCGACCGGGACGTCAACCTGGGCGTGGCCCAGGCCCAGCCCGGTGACGCCATCATCGTGTCCGGCCCGATCGGTGATCACGGCGTCACGATCATGCTGGCCCGCGGCGAGCTGGACATCGAGGCGGACGTCGTCTCCGACACAGCCCCGCTGAACGGCCTGGTCGCCGGGCTGCTGGACGCGGTCCCGGGCGTCCGGGCCATGCGCGACGCGACCCGCGGCGGGGTGGCCACGATCCTCAACGAGATCGCCAAGGCGGCCGACGTCGGCGTCCTGGTCAGCGAGGACGAGATCCCGGTCCGGGCCGAGGTCCGGGGCGCCTCCGAGCTGCTCGGCATCGACCCGATGTACGTCGCCTGCGAGGGCCGCCTGGTCGCGGTGGTACCGGGCGAGGCGGCCGAGGCGGCCCTGGCTGCGCTGCGCGCCCACCAGCTCGGCGAGCAGGCCGCGGTCATCGGCCACGTGCGGTCCGAGCAGCCGGGCATCGTCCAGCTCAAGACCGCCTTCGGCGGCACCCGGATCGTCGACCTCCTGGTCGGCGACCCCCTGCCCCGCATCTGCTGAGCGCTAGTCAGCCAGCGCTAGTCAGGCAGTCGGGGCTGGGCCGTACCGAGGGCGAGCCGGTCGCGGGCGGCGGCGATCACGGCCTGGCCGAGGCTGATCCCGCCGTCGTTGCACGGCACCCGCGAGTGGGTCAGCACACGGAACCCGCGTGCTTGCAGTCGGCCGGCCGTGGCGTTCAGCAGCAGCAGGTTCTGGAAGACGCCGCCGGACAGGGCCACGGTGCCCAGCCCGCTGCTTTCGCGGAGCAGGACGCAGCCCGCCTCGATCAGCGCGGCCATGCCATGGTGGAAGCGAGCCGCGATGACCGGGGCAGGAACCTGGGCCGTTCGGTCATCCAGAATCGCGTGCAGGAGATCGGCGCCGCAGGCTTGGAACGGGCCTTGGCCGGTCGCCAGGCCCGCCCGGTAGGCAGCCGTCTCGGCGGGGTCGGCCAGCTGCTCGAGCTCGATGGCGGCCTGGCCCTCGTAGTTGATCGCGTCCCGGACGCCGAGGATGGCCGCGGCGGCGTCGAACAGCCGCCCGGCGCTCGAGGTCAGCGGGGAGTTGACGCCCTGGCCGGCCATGGCGGTCACGGCTGGCCAGTGGTCTTGATGGCAGCGGACCACTTCCAGATCGGCCGGGGCGTGCGCGCCCAGGTAGGCGGCGGCCATCCGCCACGGCTGCCTGATGGCGGCGGCCCCGCCGGGCATCGGCACCGGCGCCAGGTGACCGCCGCGCTCGAAGGTGGCCAGGTCCGCGACCAGGAACTCGCCGCCCCAGATGGTGCCGTCGGGGCCGTAACCGGTGCCGTCGAAGGCCACCCCGATGACCGGGCCGTCCGCGCCGTTGTCGGCCAGGCAGGAGGCGATGTGCGCGTGGTGGTGCTGGACCGGCTGCAGGTCCACGTCGTCCAGGTCGAGCGCGTACTTGGTGGACAGGTACTCCGGGTGCAGGTCGTGCGCGACGATCTGCGGGGCGATATCGAACAGGCGCCTGAAATGCTCGATGCCCTCGGTGAAGGACCGCAGGGTCTCGGCGTTCTCCAGGTCGCCGATGTGGTGAGAGACGAAGGCGTGCCGGTTCTTGGCCAGGCAGAACGTGTTCTTCAGCTCGGCGCCGCAGGCCAGCACGGGGCGCGGGAAGGCGCTGGTCACCGTGACCGGTTCGGGGACGTAGCCGCGGGACCTGCGCAGCAGCATGGGCCGGCCGCGGAAGACCCGGGCCACCGAGTCATCGGTCCGCATGTGGATGGCCCGGTCGTGGATCAGGAACGCGTCGGCGATGCCGGCCAGCCGGTCCAGGGCGTCGGCGTCCCGGTAGGCGATCGGCTCGTCGGAGACGTTCCCGCTGGTCAGCACGATCGGGCCGGCCGTCGCCCGGGCCAGCAGGTGGTGCAGCGGGGTATAGGGCAGCATGACGCCGAGCTGGCGGTTGCCGGGGGCGACGGCCGCGGCGACGGGGGCGCCGGGGCGGCGCGGGAGCAGCACTATGGGGCGGGCGCGGCTGGCCAGGAGTTCGGCGGCGGCCTCGTCGACGTGGGCCAGTTCGCGCGCCGCGGCCAGGTCGGCGGCCAGCACCGCGAACGGCTTGTCCTCGCGGTGCTTGCGGGCCCGGAGGGCGTCGGCGGCGGGGCCGCAGGCGGCGGCGACGGCCAGGTGGTAACCGCCCAGGCCCTTCACGGCCAGGACCTGGCCCGCGGCGAGCAGTTCGGCGGTGCGTGCGATGGGATCACCGGGCAGTTCGTTTCCGGCCGGGTCGCGCAGGGCCAGCCGGGGCCCGCAGGCCGGGCAGCAGGTCGGCTGGGCGTGGAAGCGGCGGTCGGCCGGGTCGCGGTACTCGGCGGCGCACGGCTCGCACATGGCGAAGGGCGCCATCGTGGTCAGCGGCCGGTCGTAGGGCACGTCGCGGACGATGGTGAACCTGGGCCCGCAGTTGGTGCAGTTGATGAACGGGTAGCCGAAGCGCCGGTCGGCCGGGTCGGCCAGCTCACGCAGGCAGTCGGCGCAGGTCGACGTGTCGGCGGACACTAGTGTCCGGCGCCGGCCGTCCGGGCCGCTGGCGGCGATGGCGAACGAGGTCGACCCGCTGGGCGGCACGGCCCGCGTGCTGACCCGCTCGATCCTGGCCAGCGGGGGCGGCTCCCATTCCAGCCGGAGCAGGAACTCGCTGACCGCCGCGGCCGGCCCTTCGACCTCGGCGAACACGCCGTCCACGTCGTTGCCGACGAACCCGGTCAGGCCCAGGCCGGTGGCCAGCGCGTACACGTACGGGCGGAAGCCGACGCCCTGGACGATCCCCTCCACCCGGATCGCCGTGCGGACCGCCGGGCTCACACCATGGCCGCGTTCAGGGCGGCGGCGATATGCTCGACCATCTGGGTCAGGATGGGCTGCGGGGTGGCGAAGTTGAGCCGGAACGACCCGGGCCCGCCGTCGCCGAAGGCGGGCCCGTCCACCACGGTGACGCCCGCCCGGCCGGTGACCAGCTCACCGGGTGAGCCGGGCAGGTCCATCGCGGTGCAGTCTACCCAGGCCAGGTAGGTGCCGTCCGGCGGGCGGTACCGCACCTCGGGCAGATGGCGGCCGAGCAGTCTCGCCAGCAGGTGGCGGCTGTCGTCGAGGTAGGCCAGCACCTCATCCAGCCAGGCCTCGCCGTGCCGGAACGCAGCGATGTTGGCCACCACGCCGGGATTGCTGGCCCCGTGCGAGGCGAAGAAGCCCATCTCCTCCCAGCGCTGCCGGTCGGCCTCGCTGGTCAGGATGACCTCGGCGCACTTCAGGCCGGGCAGGTTCCACGCCTTGGAGGCCGAGGTGGCGGTCAGGCTGTGCGCCGCGGCAGTCTGTGAAGTAGACGCGTAGGGGATGTGGCGCCACCCCGGGTAGATCAGCGGTGCGTGGATCTCGTCGGCGAACACCCGGCCGCCGTGCCGGTCGACCACCTCGGTCAGCGCCGTCATCTCTTCGCGGGTGAAGACGCGGCCGAGCGGGTTGTAGGGGTTGCAGAAGACCAGCAGGTGCCCGCCGGCCCGGAACGCGTCCTCGATGGCGTCCAGGTCGAGGGTGAAGAAGCCGTCCTGGTTGCGCATCCGGACCTGGATGATCTCCCGGCCGAGGTACGGCGGGACGGTCAGGAACGGCATATAGGCCGGGGTGGGCAGGATGACGGGCGAGCCGGGGCGGGAGAAGTGGGTGATGCTGATCTCCAGGCCCTTGATCACGTCAGGTATGGGATGGATCGACGCCGGGTCCACCTCCCAGCCGAACCGGCGGCGCTGGAAGTCCGCGCAGGCCTCGGCCAGCTCGTCGGCCAGGGGCGGCGGCAGGTAGCCGAAGTTCGCGTCGGCGGACAGCCCGGCCAGCGCGTCGATGATGGCCGGGGCGGCGCCGAAGTCCATTTCGGCCACGGCCGCGCCGAGCCCGTCCGGGCCGGGGGCCGTCCACTTGAAGCTGCCGCGAGCGCGCAGGGCCGCAACGGTGGTGGCGTCTATTTCCGCTCGGAGAGTTCCTGGCACACCCTTATCCTCGCACCTGGCCAGGGTTCGGCAGGTGGGGCATGCTGGGGCCATGCCGGAGGTTCTCACCGCGCCGCGGGTCATCACGGGCGAGCAGGTCCTGGCCGACGGGGCGGTCGTCGTCGGGGACCGCACCGTGGACTGGGCGGGCGCCGCCGCCGGGCTGCCGGTGCGGTACGCGGCCCTGCCCCGGACGGACTATCCGGACTCGACGATCATGCCGGGGCTGATCGACAGCCACGTTCATCTGGGCTTCGACGGCGGGCCCGATCCGGTGGGCCGGATGCGCCGGGAGAGCGACGGGGAGCAGCTGGTCCTGATGCTGCGCAGCGCGCGTGAGCTACTCGGCGTGGGCGTGACCACCGCCCGTGACCTGGGCGGGCGGGGTTACCTGTCCCTGGTGGTGCGGGAGGCGATAGCGGCGGGACTGGCGCGCGGCCCGCGGCTGGTGGCGGCGGGCCCGCCGGTCACCGTCACCGGCGGGCACTGCTGGTTCATGGGCGGCGAGGCCGACAGCGAGGACGACCTGCGCCGCCTGGTCCGCACCCAGCACAAGCACGGGGCCGACCTGATCAAGGTCATGGCCACCGGCGGGTTCATGACCACCGGATCGGCGCCCTGGTACGCCCAGTTCACCACCGGGCAGCTGGCCGTGATCGTGGCGGAGGCCAGGCGGGTCGACAAGGCGGTCGTGGCGCACGCGCACGGCCTGGAGGGCATCCGCCGGGCGGTCGAGGCGGAGGTCAGCTCGCTGGAGCACTGCTCGTTCGTGACCGAGACCAACGAGCGGTACTTCGACGAGCGGCTGGCGGCCCGGATCGCCGAGCGGGGCATCTTCGTGTGCCCGACCATCAACGTCAACGCCCCGTACGTGGCCCAGCTGACCGGCATCGCGGTGGGCCAGTACGTCAAGACCCTGCACGACCTGGGCGTGCGGATCATCGCGGGCACGGACGCGGGCATCGACAACACGCCGCACCACCAGTACGCCGGGGGACTCGAGTACCTGGTGAGCCTGGGCTTCACCCCGGCGCAGGTGCTGAGGATGGCCACCACCGAGGCCGCGGTCGCGCTGGGCGTCGACGTGATCACCGGCCGGCTGGTGCCGGGCTACGAGGCCGACCTGATCGTGGTGGACGGCGATCCGCTGGCCGACATCGCGGCGGTGAGCCGGCTGCGGCGCGTCGTCGCCCGCGGGCGTGACTACATGCCGGACAGCGGCCGTTTCGACGTAAGCGCGCCGGGAACGCCGTTCGCCGACCCGGATCACGGCATCAATCTGCGGCTGCTGACCATCGCCACCAAGCGGCGCCAGGCGTGACTGGTCTGGCCGGCGGTGCTGCCGGCCGGGGCCACGTGTCAGTATGGCGGCATGGCCGATCCGCGTGCGGGGCAGCCCGCTGCCACTGAAGATCTCGTCGACGTCGCCAAGCTGGTGACCGCCTACTACGCGGTGCACCCCGATCCGGGGGATGCGGTGCAGCGGGTGTCGTTCGGCACGTCGGGACATCGCGGGTCGGCGTTCTCGGCCACGTTCAACGAGGACCACATCCTGGCCACCAGCCAGGCCATCTGCGAGTACCGGGCCGCGGCCGGGATCGACGGCCCGCTGTACCTGGGCGCCGACACGCACGCGTTGTCCGAGCCGGCCCAGGTCAGCGCGCTGGAGGTGCTGGCCGCCAACGGGGTGCGGGTTATGGTGGACGCCCGCGGCGGGTACACGCCCACCCCGGCGGTATCCCGCGCGATCCTGGCCCACAACGCCGGCGGCTCCGGGCCGCGCGCGGACGGGATCGTGGTCACGCCCTCGCACAACCCGCCGCCGGACGGCGGTTTCAAGTACAACCCGCCGGACGGCGGGCCTGCCGGCACCGATATCACCCGGCAGATCCAGGACCGGGCCAACGACCTGCTGGCCGACGGGCTCAAGGCCGTGCGCCGGATCCCGTACGCCCAGGCCGCGGGGGCCGCGGAGAAGTTCGACTTCCTGGACGGCTACGTGTCCGCGCTGGAGCGGGTGGTGGACCTCACCGCCGTCCGGGCCGCCGGGGTCCGCATCGGCGCCGACCCGCTCGGCGGGGCCAGCGTCGCCTACTGGGGCGAGATCGGCGAGCGTTACGGTCTGGACCTGACCGTGGTCAACCCGGACGTGGACGCCACGTTCCGGTTCATGACCCTGGACTGGGACGGCAAGATCCGGATGGACTGCTCGTCGCCCTACGCGATGGCCAGCCTGATCCGCCGCCAGCACGAGTTCACCGTCGCGACCGGGAACGACACCGACGCCGACCGGCACGGCATCGTCACCCCGGACGGCGGGCTGATGAACCCCAACCACTACCTGGCGGTGGCCATCGACTACCTGTACCGGCACCGGGGCGGCTGGCCGACCGGGTCGGCCGTCGGGAAGACCCTGGTCAGCTCGTCGATGATCGACCGGGTGACCGAGGGCCTGGGCCGGGCGCTGCTCGAGGTCCCGGTCGGGTTCAAGTGGTTCGTGCCCGGGCTGCTGGACGGCTCGGTGGCGTTTGGCGGCGAGGAGAGCGCCGGCGCATCGTTCCTGCAGCGGGACGGCTCGGTCTGGACGACCGACAAGGACGGGATCATCCTGGCCCTGCTCGCGTCGGAAATCACGGCCGTGACCGGGCAGTCGCCGTCGGAGCGCTACCGCGACCTGACCGGCCGGTACGGGGACCCGGCCTACGCGCGCATCGACACCGCGGCCAGCCGGGCGCAGAAAGCGGCGCTGGCCAGGTTGTCCCCGGATCAGGTCGCGGCGACCGAGCTCGCGGGTGAGGAGATCATCGCGGCGCTGACCACCGCGCCGGGCAACGGCGCCCCGATCGGCGGGCTCAAGGTGGTGACCGCGACCGGCTGGTTCGCGGCCCGCCCGTCCGGCACCGAGGACGTGTACAAGCTGTACGCCGAGTCGTTCCGCGGTCCGGAGCAGCTGGCGGCCATCCAGGAGCAAGCCCGGGAGATCATCGCGGCCGCCATCGGCTGAGCCTGCGCGGCCGGGGTGGCCTGGCGCGCCCTGGCGCGGCGGGGGTGGCCTGGGGCGCGCCCTGGCGGGGCCGGTCAGCGGGTGCGGCGCCAGATGACGGACTCCCAGGGCCTGAGCTTCAGGTCGGGCGGCGGCTGGAGCGGGGCGGGTTCGGGTTCGGCCAGGCTGGTCAGGACGACGGCCGCGTCGGCCCAGTCGCCGTCAAGCGGCAGCGCAGCGAGGACCATCTCCGCGGAGAAGTTGGCCGCGACCAGCAGCTCGGCATCGTGGCCGCGGCGCACGAAGGCCCAGATCGCCGGGTGGTCGGGCAGCAGCAGCTCGAACACGCCGTCGATGACGACCGGATCGGAATGCCGGAGCTCGATGAGCCGGCGGTAGTGCTCGAACACCGAGTCCGGCCGGCCCACCTGGGCGGCCGCGTTGACCCTCACGTGGTCCGGGTTGACCGCGATCCAGGGCGTGCCGGTGGTAAACCCGGCGCCGGGCGAGGCGTCCCACTGCACCGGGGTGCGGCCCTGGTCCCGGCTCATCTTGCTCATGGCCACCAGCAGCGCGCTCAGGTCGACCCCGCCGGCCGCTGCGGCCGCGGCGTAATAGTTGAGTGCCTGGATGTCCCGGTAGTCGCCGATGACGGTGAACGGGGAGTTGGCCATGCCAAGCTCGTCGCCCTGGTACACGTACGGGGTGCCCTGGTGCAGGTGCAGCACGGTAGCGAGGGTCTTGGCCGAGGCCACACGGTAGACGCCGTTGTCGCCGAACCGTGACACCGGGCGGGGCTGGTCGTGGTTGCTCCAGTACAGCGAGTTCCAGCCGCGTCCGGCCAGCCCGGCCTGCCAGGCCGCCATGGACGCCTTCAGGTCGGGCAGGTGCAGCGGGCGCAGGTGGTACTTGTCCGCGCCGATGTCCAGCTGGACGTGCTCGAACTGGAAGACCATGTCCAGCTCGTGCCGTTCCGGGGCGGTGAACAGCACGGCCTGCGGGATGGTGACGCCCGGCATCTCGCCGACGGTGAGCACGTGCGCTTCGCGGCCCGCGAAGACCTCACGGTACATCTCCTGGAGGAACTCGTGATTGCGGGGGCCGCAGATGAAGTACTGGTCGCCCCGCCCGTACGGCGACCCGGGCCGGGGCTGGGTATCCGGCAGGGACGTGTCCTTGCTGATCATGTCGATCACGTCCATCCGGAATCCGTCCACGCCCCGGTCCAGCCACCACCGCATCATGGCGTAGAGGGCCTGGCGTACCTCGGGGTTCTCCCAGTTCAGGTCGGGCTGCTTGCGGGAGAAGATGTGCAGGTAGTACTGGCCGGTGTGCTCATCCCAGGTCCAGGTCGGCCCGGAGAAATGCGACTCCCAGTTGGTCGGCTCGGCGCCCGGGGTGCCCAGCGTCGTGCCGGGACGGGAGTCGCGCCACCAGTACCAGTCCCGCTTGGGGTTGTCCCGGCTGGACCTTGATTCGACGAACCACGGGTGTTCGTCCGAGGTGTGGTTCACCACCAGGTCCATGACCAGCCGCATGCCGCGGGCGTGCAGTTCGGCGATCAGCTCGTCCAGGTCGGCCAGCGTGCCGAACAGCGGGTCGATGTCCTGGTAGTCGCTGATGTCGTAGCCGTTGTCGTCCATGGGCGACCGGTACACCGGGGACAGCCAGACGACGCCCACGCCCAGGCGCTGCAGGTGATCCAGGTGTTCCAGCACCCCGCGCAGGTCCCCGACGCCGTCCCCGTTGGAGTCGGCGAAACTCCTCGGATAGATCTGGTAGACCACCCAGCGACGCCACTGATCGTCGGGCACAGCTTCCTCCACTAAGTCAACACGTGTGTGCCCGGCCGGGCGGTTTTCGGGGTTGCGACCGGGAGCGGGGCCCTACAGGCCCAGGTCACCCAGTTCCTTGTACAGGTCCGCGCGCGGATGACCCTGGCTTACCTGCAGGGCCGTGGCCGGCGAGCCGGGACCGGAATCGGCGGGCGGCTTGGTGCGCTCGCCGCGGGGCAGGCCGCGCTTGGTGCGGAAGATCCAGCCCGAGGCCAGCCCGCCGACCAGCCCGCCCAGGTGGCCGATCCAGCTCACCCCGGGAGCACCGGGTATGGCCACGGTGAGGATGTACGCGTACGACAAGGCCATGACGACCGCGGCCAGCGCGTCGACCAGGTTCCTGTCGATCAGGCCGCGGGCCAGCACGTAGCCGAAGTAGCCGAAGATCAGGCCGCTGGCCCCCACAGTGAGCTCACCGTTGCCCTGGAACAGCCAGACCGCCAGCCCGCTGGTCACAGCCACCACCAGCGTCACGCCGAGGAACTTGACCACGCCGCGGTAGGCGGCTAGCAGGCCGAAGACGAACAACGGCCCGGAGTTGCCCTCGATGTGATCCCACGAGAAGTGCAGGAACGGCGCGACGAAGATATCTCCCAGGTGCCCGATACTCCGCGGCAGGATGCCGTAGCTGGCGTCAAGCCGGTAGTGATCGGTCCAGTTGGCCAGCTGGAGGATCCAGATCAGCGCGATGAAGCCGACCATCAGGAAGAACGCTTTCCTGGCCTCGACGACATCGATCTCGGCCGCCCGGCGGCGCGGGCCGCCCTTGACGGGCCGCCCAGCCGTCGTTGCCAGGTCAGGCGAGCCGGACTGACTAGTCATGCTCCCATTGAACACCAGCTTTCCTGTGGTGTGCCTGGCCCGCGGCTGGGAGTTAGGTCCCGGCCCGCCCGGGGCCAGCCACCTGCTGGCCCCGGGCGGGAGGGTCACAGGATCAGCCGGACGAGGTGCTGAGCACGGCGGGCGCGGTGACTGCGTTCGACGGGTAGTAGTAGCCGCCAAACCATATGTGGCCCGGCGACACGACGGCGTGCCCGGTCAGCGCGTTGATCCCCGACGGGATGGCCGTGCTGGTCCAGCTACTGCCGTTGAAGTGGGTTAGGTCGACGACACCGGCCACCCAGACGTCGGTCGGCGACAGGGCGGCGATCGCGGTGTTGCCCTGGGCGAGCCGGGTCGCCACCGTCCAGGTGCTGCCGTTCCAGTTCAGGACAGAGCCGTCAGCCGCGATGGCCCAGGCGTCGGCGGCCGAGACCGCGTCCACGTCCAGCAGGCCGCTGTTGTCCGGCGCGGTCAGCTGGGTCCACGACGACCCGTTGTAATGCATGATCACCGACGTGAACTGGCGGTTGTGGTAGCCGGGCGTCACCGTTTCGCCGACGACCCAGATGTCGCTGGCCGACGAACCGGAGATCGCGTTGACGGACAAGTTGTTGGTGGTGGAGACCGGCGTAGCGACCTGGGTCCAGGACGTGCCGTTCCAGTTCAGGGCGGTTACCACGTTCGCGCCTGAGCTGGAGCTGCCGATTCCGACTGCCCAGGCGTCGGTGGGCGAGAAGACCTGGATGTGCTCCAGCTCGTCATAGGTCACGCTGCTCGGCACCGTCAGCTGCGACCACGAGCTGCCGTTCCAGCGGTACGCGAGCGCCTCGCTGACCCAGCCGGAGGAGGTGGGGATGGTCCCTTGGCCGACGGCGATCACGTCGCTGGCCGAGTCGCCACTCACCCCAGTAAATACGCAGTCGGCCTCGAATACGCTGCACGGGCCGGACGGCAGCCTGCTCTGCGACCACGAGCTGCCGTTCCAGTGGTTGATCTGAGGGGTTCCCGAATCCTGTCCGACCGCCCACACGTTGCTCGCGGTGATGGCCGCGATGCCGTTAAGGGGGGCGTAAGGGACGTTGTCGACGGCGGTGTAGGGCGGGTGGGCGACGCTCCAGGTGACGGCGGCATGGGCCACGCTGGGGATGACGCCGAGGGCAAGGGCGGCGATGGCTGCCCCTGCGCGGCTGATGGTGACAGTGGGTCTCATGAGGACTCCTTGCATCTTCGTCTCGGCCGTGCCGACGAGACTTGCCAACCACCAGCACGTTCAGCGGCCATGCGGCGTTCAAATTCGGGTCTGATCGGCAAGGATTAACAGCGCGTACAGTGGCCTCAGTGGCATCATCACCAGCAGCCGGGGTAGTTGCTGGCCACGGTGATGGTCGCGGAGGTGGCTGTGGCTGCTGTGGTGTTCGGTCCTGATCGGGCGGGTCATGGTGCCCGCGGCGGAACCGGGCTGGTGCTCGGGGCCGGCGGCGTGCTCGGCGCCGCCTGGATGACTGGGGCGCTGGCCTGCCTGCAGGACCGGTTGCCGTGCGCCCTCGCCGACGTCGACGTGATCGTCGGGACCAGCGCGGGCAGCGTGCTGGCTGCCGCCTTGCGCTGCCGCGCCCCGTTCGAGGAGATGATGGCCTGGCAGCGCGGGCAGGCCACCGGGATCCTCAGCGAATCCGCCGCGCTGGCCGCGCAGGATGGCCCGCTGCCGCCGCTGCCGCACTTGCGGCTCGGCTCGGTGGCGCTGGCCCGCGCGGCCCTGCTCAAGCCGCACCGCGTGCCGCCCTGGGTGGCGGCCAGCGCCTGGCTGCCGCAGGGCCGCGGCCAGCACGCAGCGCTGCGGTCCCTGGTCACCGCCCTGCAGCACCGTCGCGATCAGCACGCCGGCCCGGGTCGCACGCCATCGGGCTGGCCCGCTGAGCACACCTGGATAGCGGCCGTGGACTATCACACGGGACAACGGGTGCTGTTCGGCCAGCCGGGCGCCCCGCGGGCCACGCTGCCCGAGGCCGCGGTCGCGTCCTGCTCTATTCCCGGCTGGTACGAGCCCGCGGTCATCGCCGGCCGGCGCTACGTCGATGGCGGAGTGCGCTCCGCGACCTCGCTGGACGCCCTCGGTCACGCGGACGTGCAGGATGTCTATGTGCTCGCGCCGATGGCCAGCACCGAGACCGACCATCCGCTGCAGCCGCATCTGCAGATGGAACGGCGGCTACGGCAGGTCATAACCCATGCCCTGGTCCGGCAGGCCCGGGCGCTGGCCGCGCGGGGCAAGCGCGTGACCGTGCTGACGCCGGGCCCGCGGGACCTGGCCGTGATGGGGATCAATTTGATGGACGCCCGGCGCCGGGAGGCCGTGCTCGAGACGTCCTTCCGCACCTCGGCCGACGCCCTCGGCCGGCTCGACCACGCCACCCGGCACGCCGCCTGACCGGCGGCGCCGGATCAGTGCTCGAGCGCCGCGTCGAGGCTGATCTCCACTCCAGTGAGCGCCTTGCTGACCGGGCACCCCGCCTTCGCATCCGCAGCCGCCTTGGCGAACTGGGCGTCGTCCAGGCCGTCTACCTCGCCGCGGACGGTGAGCTTGATGCCGGTCAGCCGGAAACCGCCGGCCGGGTCGGGCCCGAGCGACACGTCGGCCTGCACGTCAAGGGCCTGCGGCGTGCCTCCCGCCTGGCCGATCAGGGCCGAGAGCTGCATCGCGTAGCACGCCGAGTGGGCTGCGGCGATGAGCTCCTCGGGGCTGGTGTATCCGCCGGCCTCGTCGGCGGCCCGCCGGGGGAACGACACCTCATAGGTCGCGAGCTTGGAGCTCGTCAGCTCGACTTGGCCCTTGCCCTGCTCCAGGGTCCCGGTCCAGGCGGTGCGTGCGGTGCGAGTTGGCATCGTTTCTCCTCATCCGGTTCGGATCTCGTATCCGTGCCCACCCTAGTACGACGGCTCTGACGGGCGGCAGGCACCGAGCTTCGGGAACCTGGCTGATCAGGCTCGGCGGGCAGTAACCAGCCAGGCGGCGGCGCGGACCCAGACCCCATCGGGACGCTGGCGCTGAGCGTAGTCGGCGGCGATGTGCGCAAGCGTCCGCTCGAAGTCCTTCTCTTCCCCGAGGATCTCAGCTACACCGCGGATGTACTTCATCACGTCGTCGACATCCGAACCCATCCAGGCAGGCTCGATCACGGAAGTAACATGGATGTCGGCCCACCGGAGCTGGACAGCAAATCCGTGATCTGGCCCGGATCGGTGAACAGATCGTTGGCGCCCGGTGCCGGTGGCTTGGTGCAGTCCGTCATGGCACGCACCGGGATGGCGAATACCTCGTTTTGTTTGTCGTCCTGCCAGCACAAGAAAGCCAGTCGGCCAGCCGGCCGGATGCTAGCGGCGAGGCTCGCGAAGGCGGCGTGCGGACTGTCGAAGAACATCACGCCGAATTTGCTGATCGCCACGTCAAAGGCGCCCTGCCGCAGCGGACCCGCCTGCGCGTCCCCCCGGACGAATCCGGCATTCCCCACGTCGGCCTGCGCCGCAAGCTGACTGGCCACCTCAAGCACCGGCGCGGACAGATCCAGGCCAACGGCCCGCCCCGACTCTGCGTCATTGCCGACGGCCGCGCGCGCCGACGCGATGGTCACGTCTCCGCACCCGCACCCGACATCGATGACCCGTTCGCCGGGTGAGATCCCAGCTGCGCGGAGCAGGTGCGGCACGAGGTGCTGGTGCTCGGCCAGGTGCCGCTCGCGGTGAACGATCCAGTACTGGCCGCTCGCGCCGTTCCAGCGCTTCGCCTGCGCCGCGTTGGCGGCCTGGCTCGGCTCGGCTGGTTCGCGGGCTTTTGTCATTTGCATTACCAAACGTCACATCACTACGGCTGATGCCCGACCTGACGGGCGGGTATGCGGCCGGCCGGGGTCCAGTGACTCGACTGGGCCGCCGACCGGCCTACTGTCGGCTAGCCACGTATCCCGTGCAGGATCACGACCACTTCGATCACAGCCGCGAGGACTGCGATCGCGAGCAGGACGCGCAGTACCAGGCGCCAGAAGATCGCGACGCCTGCCATGACGAGCATGAGCACCGCCCGGGCGCTGTCGACGTCCTGGGCCGAGGGCTGGAAAGAGAGCATGTTTCCCCTCCTGACTGGCTGTGCTGCCACCCAGGTGGGTCAGGCCGAGAGTCGGCCACCGGATTGACCTGCGACTGTTGCTTTCCGTCACGAGGCCGGTAACATGATCCTCAGCACTGACCCTCCTTTGCTAGGGCTGGGTTTTAGTGCGCTGGCACGGTCGATGGCTGCGAAACATCGACCGTGCTTTGTGTTTGCGGCTTGGCGCCGAGCATCGCCCCGGCAGATGTCCAGCATGCATGCGCCGCCGCACGGCGTCTGCTGTATCTGTTGGCTCGGCCCGCCATGCGTCCTGGCGGCCGTCGGTACGATAGGCGCCTCCTCTCTCGCCGCTCAGCCCGGACGCTGTCGCGGCGGGTTATCTGGTGGCCTCGTGCCACCTGCTGCGGCCGTTCCCGAAACGGCCTTGAGGATGCTGTCTATCTCTGCTTCAATGATGACTTTGACCCACGAAAATTGGCAAGTGCCATTTTCCCGCTGAACAGTCGCCTGCCCTTGACGTGGCTTTGGTGTGTTACTTCTGACGCCCAGAGGAAGGGGCGTGACTGGAGTGCAGGCCCCAAGTAGCCCAACAGTGCGCCGCCGTGAACTCGGGGCGCTGCTCAAGGCCCTCAGAACAGAGAAAGGCTGGACCGCTGAGCAGGTAGCCGAACGGCTCATGGTCAGCCCATCCAAGATCAGCCGCCTGGAAACCGGCCAGCGAGGAGCCAGTGCCCGGGACGTCAGCGACCTGTGCAAGCTTTACGGCGTCGACGGTGACGAGCGGCAGCAACTATTGCAACTGGCCAAGGAGACCAGACAGCGAACCTGGTGGCAGCGTAGCGGGGTACCCGATCTCACCTACCTGGGGCTGGAAGAAGCGGCGGCTTCGATCAGCGACTACGGCCTGGGCATCATGCCGGGCCTGCTTCAGACTCCCGACTACGCCCGCGCCATACTCCAGGCCGCGGTGCCCAAGTGGGTGCCCGAAGTCGTCGAGCAGCGGGTCGAGGGCCGAATCGCCAGGCAGCAGATCCTCGTCCGAGAGAATCCGCCGCATTTCGAGGCCGTGGTAGACGAGTCCGTGCTGCACCGGGTGGTGGGGAGCCCGGCCATCATGCGGGCACAGCTCGAGCGGCTGCTGGAACTATCCGAGCTGCCCAATGTCCGGCTGCGGGTGATCCCCTACGGCGCGGGCGCGCTACCTGCCGGAAACAATAAGTTCATCATCCTCAGCTTCGCCGCGCCGACGGTGGCCGACGTGGTCTTCGTCGAGGGCCTGACCGGCGACTTGTACCTCGACGATCCACGCGACGCCGAGACCTACAACATCACATTCCGGGCGCTGATCCAAATGGCGGCCGACCTGAAATCGACACGAGAAATCATCACCGCTATGATCCCAACTTATCGCCTGCGGCCCGACTGGCCTACTGCTCGGTAACCGCACACAAACACACTTTCCCGCTAGAAAGTAGTGAGCCATGCCGTCATCCGAGGCCGGGTCGCCGATGCAGTCTGCCTGGCGCAAGGCCAGCTTCTGCGCGTCCCGGGAATGCATCGAAGTGGGGCAGCGGAACCGAGTGGTCCTGATTCGGGACTCCGTCCAGCCGCACGGTTCTGTGCTCGAGTCTGCGGCCCGGGATTGGCAGTCGCTCATCCGCCGCGTCAAGGCCGGAGAACTGGATTACCTCAGTTCTTGAGCATGTCCGGCCAATCGCCATTTTATCGCCTGTTGAGACCCTCTACGAATAACAGTTAACACTGCGCTAAATAAGTAGCTAACTACCCTTCCGGTCTCGTTTGTGTCAGGACGTCCCGAGTGGCCGATCCGCCTCACGGGATACTGGGCGCATGACCCGGCCCGATGATGGCCTGCACGCCGACGACGGGTGCCCCCTGCGGGCGGTCGACTCCCTGAAACACGCCCTGCCCGCCGTCACCCGCCACACCCTGGCCGACGCTGGTCACATGCCGTGGCTGGAGGTGCCAAGCCAGTTCGGCGACCTGCTGCTGGATTACCTGCGCCGCGTCGGCATGCCGTAAAGCACGCCCGTCACCTGGTAGCTGCGCCGTCCCCGGGCGGACCCGGCATCAACGTGGACATTTACCCCCGTCTCACGGAGGTAACGGTCCACGTTAATTTGATCATGAAAACGCCACGCGACGGCAGATGAGTGAGATGCGTGTGACAGATACGCAGTGTCGCGAAGAAGGGTGCGAGACACGGCGGGGATCGGAGGAAGGGATGCGAGACACGGCGGGACCGCAGGGACGGGCGCCTGCCCAGGCGGGAATACAACACCCTGCTGGTAGCCTTGCACCTTGAGGCGGCGATCTTCGCTGCCACTCCTGCGGGCGGGCAGCCCGCTGGTCGCTGTCTGAACAGTCCGGCTAGCCAGCCGTTCGCCGTTTCTCGTTGATGTCTGTCGAGCATGCGACCTCCGAATCAGCAATGGAGTTTTCCGCATGCCCCACAGTTCCAGGCGCCCGCGCGCGTCTTCGGATCGCTACGGCCGAGGCGGTGAGCGCACCACCAGACGTCGCGCTCCGGCCCCGGCCCGGCACCCGCAGGCACCGCGGCCGCGGCGCGCCGAACCGCATGCCGAGCTTGACCTGGCCCTGGACGCCGCCGCGGCGGCGCCGCAGCCTGCGGCGGCCACGTTCGCCGAGCTCGGCCTGGACGACCGGCTGGTGCGTGCGCTCGCGGCGCAGGACATCCATGAGCCGTTCGCGATCCAGGCCCGGGCACTGCCCGATGCGCTGGCCGGCCGCGACGTGCTCGGCCGGGCCCAGACCGGGTTCTGGCAAGACGCTGGCCTTCGGCCTTCCGCTGCTGACCAGGCTCGCCGCCGGCACTAGCCCGCGGCGCGAGAAGGCGCCCCGCGGCCTGGTCCTGGTCCCGACCCGCGAGCTCGCCCAGCAGGTCGCCGACGCGCTCGCGCCGCTGGGCCGCAGCCTCGGCGTGAGCATCACCACGGTCTACGGCGGCGTGTCGATCAGCAGGCAGATCGCCCTGGTCCGCAACGCCGACATCGTCGTGGCCACGCCAGGCCGGCTCATCGACCTGCTCGAACGGCGGGCCCTCACCCTGTCCGGCGTCCAGGTCGCCGTGCTCGACGAGGCGGACCACATGGCCGACCTGGGCTTCCTGCCCGCGGTCACCCGGATCCTCGACGAGACGCCCCCGGGCGGCCAGCGGATGTTCTTCTCCGCGACCCTGGACCGCGGCGTCGGCCAGCTGGTGACGACCTATATCCATGATCCCGCGCTGCACGCGGTCACTTCCTCGACCGATTCCGGACCCGCCGAGCACCGGGTGCTGGTGCTGTCCGCCCAGGACAAGGTGCCGGTCGCGGCGGAGATCGCCAGCCGACCGGGACGGACGCTCTTCTTCGTCCGCACCAAGCACGGCGCCGACCGGCTGGCCAAGCAGCTGTCCCGGGCCGGGGTCGAGGCCGCGGCCATCCACGGCGACCGCAACCAGAACCAGCGGCAGCGGGCCCTGGACGCGTTCACCGCCGGGCATCCCCGGGTCCTGGTCGCTACCGACGTCGCGGCCCGCGGCATCCACGTGGACGACGTCGACCTGGTCGTGCAGTTCGACCCGCCGAATGACCACAAGGACTACCTGCACCGCTCGGGCCGTACCGCCCGGGCCGGGGCGACCGGCCTGGTCGTCGCGCTGGTCGAGCAGGGGCAGGTCCGTGAGCTCCAGCGCCTGCACGAGGCCGCGGGCGTGACCGCGGACCGCCACGAGGTGGCGGCCGGGCACCACGTGGTCCGCCAGATCGCCGCATCGGGCACGCCGATTCCGCCCGCGGCTCCCGCTCCGGTTCCGCACCGGGCCAGGCCGGCGGCCAGTCGCCGGCCCGGGTACGCCAAGCGCCCGCACCAGGCGGACGGGACCCAGCGCTCCGGCCACCCCCAGGACACCAGCGCGCCCCGCCAGGGCAGCAAGCCGCGGCACGCCAGCGGGTCCTCCCGCTCGGGACAGCCGCGCGGCGCCAGCCGGCCCGCCCGCACCGGCGGGCCGCCGAAGGCCAGCCGGGCGGCCTGACCGCAGGGCCAGCTTCGGGATCGGCGAGCAGGCGGCCTATTTCGCTCGCTGCGGGAACATGTGCGCGGGGAAATTAGTTGCTATTAGGCAACTAACTTTCTGCCTCATCCCGGAGGATTGCTCGTGCTCGCCGCCTCACCACAGCATGCCGCCGCGCCGGCAGCAGCCGGCTACAAGTGGATCGCGCTGTCCAACACCACGCTGGGCATGCTGATGGCCACGGTCAACTCGTCCATCATGCTGATCGCGCTGCCGGACATCTTCCGCGGCATCGGGGTCAACCCGCTGCAGCCGGGCAACACCACGCTGCTGCTCTGGCTGCTCATGGGCTACCTGGTGGTCACCGCGGTGCTGGTGGTCAGCTTCGGGCGGCTGGGCTACATGTTCGGCCGGGTCCGCATGCTCAACCTGGGGTTCGCGATCTTCGCCCTGTTCTCGGTCCTGCTCTCGGTGACCTGGCTGCACGGCACGGCCGCGGCCTGGTGGCTGATCGGGATGCGGATCCTGCAGGCGGTCGGCGGGGCCATGCTGATGGCCAACTCCAGCGCGATCCTCACCGACGCGTTCCCGGCCGGCGAGCGGCATCCAGCCCTACGGCGGGCACACGATGGGCTGGACCAGCCCGCTGGTGCTGACGCTGATCTTCGGCGGCCTGGCCGTGCTCGCGGCGTTCTGCGTGATCGAGACCCGGGTGGCCGAGCCGATGTTCCGGCTGGCGCTGTTCCGGATCCGGTCGTTCACGGCCGGGAACCTGGCCAGCCTGCTGGCCGGGCTGGGCCGGGGCGGTCTGATGTTCGTCCTCATCATCTGGCTGCAGGGCATCTACCTGCCGATCCACGGCTACAGCTTCGAGCGGACACCGCTGTGGGCCGGTATCGCCATGCTGCCGCTGACCGTCGGGTTCCTGGTCGCCGGGCCCGCCTCGGGCTGGCTGTCCGACCGGTTCGGCGCCCGGCCGTTCGCCACCGGCGGCATGGTGGTGGCCGCGCTGTCGTTCGTGCTGCTGGAGCTGCTGCCGGTCGACTTCGCCTACTGGCAGTTCGCGCTGATCCTGCTACTGAACGGCATCGGCATGGGCCTGTTCGCCGCGCCGAACCGGGCCGGGATCATGAACAGCCTGCCGCCGGACCGCCGTGGGGTGGGCGCGGGCATGAGCGCGACCTTCCAGAACTCGGCTATGGTTCTGTCCATCGGGATCTTCTTCACGCTGATCATCCTGGGGCTGGCCTCGTCGCTGCCCGCCGCGCTCAGCCACGGGCTGACCGCCCAGGGCGTGCCGGCTGCCGACGCGGCCCGGCTGGCCGCGCTGCCGCCGGTGTCGATCATGTTCGCCGCGCTGCTCGGCTACAACCCGATCAGCACGCTGCTCGGGCCGACGCTGACCAAGCTGCCCGCCAGCCACGCCGCCTACCTGACCGGGCACACCTTCTTCCCGTCGCTGATCTCGGCCTCGTTCCAGCAGGGTCTGGACATCGCGTTCGACTTCGCCATCGCGGCCTGCCTGGTCGCGGCGGTGGCCTCGCTGCTGCGGGGCCGCCGGTACGGGCACGAGGAGCACGGCGCCGTCGCCGCGGACCAGGCCGCCGAGCCGCGGGAGCTGGTCAGGCCCTGATCACCTGGAAGGTGGCCAGGGTGGGGTCGGCCGCGTAGGCGATCCGGCCGCCGTCGGCCGCCACCTCGCGCAAGGCCTCGAGCGCCTCGGCGGTGATGAGCTCGCCCGGGGCCAGCACCGGGACGCCGGGCGGGTAGGGCGCCACCAGCTCGGCGCTGACCCGGCCGATGGCCGCCTCGGCGGTGACCGTCTCGTTGGCCGCGAAGAACGCCTCCCGCGGGGACAGCACCGTCTGCGGCTCGACCGTCCAGGCGGCCGCGGCGGCCGGACGCCGCGGAGCGCCGCGGTGCCGCTCGACCGAGGCGATGAGCGCCTCGGTGAACGCGGCCAGCCGGTCCTCGTCGTCGGCGATGGCGGGGATGGGGATGACGGTGTCCCGGTCGCCCATCTCCACCGGCATGCCCGCGGCGATCAGGTCCTCCTCGACCGCAATGCCGTGCGCCCCGGTGCCGGCCAGCAGCACGACCAGCTTCGCCGGATCCACGCCGGGACCGTCGAGCACGTCCAGGCCGGGCACCTCCCGCAGCCGCCGCCGGGCTGCGGCCACGCCCCGCAGCAGCCGGGCGCACAACTCCGGCGCGTGCCGGGCCAGCAGCGCCCGCGCGGCGTCGATGCTGGCTACGATCGAGCCGGCCGGGCTGGTGGTGTGCGTGGCCTCGAAGGCCCGGTTCAGCCGGGCCAGGTCCAGCCGTTCGGTCCTGGCCAGCAGCAGCGCGCCCTGGGTGTAGGCGGGCAGCGTCTTGTGCGCGCTGGTCACCATGGCGTCGGCGCCCGCGGCGATGGCGTGCCGCGGCAGGTCGGGATGGAAGCCGAGGTAGGCGGCCCAGGCCGCGTCGACGACCAGCGGCACCCCGGCCTGGTGCGCGGCCCGGGCGTGGCCGGCCAGGTCGCCGGTGGTGCCGACGTAGGACGGATCGCCCAGGATCACGCCGCAGGCCCCCGGATGCGCGGCCAGCGCGTCACAGACGGTCGGCACCGCGACCGCGGCGGGCAGGCCCGAGCCCGGGTCGATCTCCGGCCGGACCCAGACCGGCCGCAGGCCGGCCAGCACCAGCCCGAGCAGCAGCGACCTGTGCAGCGTGCGGGTAATGATCACCTCCTGGCCGGGCTGGCCGAGCGCCAGGCAGAAGGCCTGGTTCCCGTGCGTGGATCCGGCCACCGAGAATCGGCACCAGTCGGCGCCCCACAGCGTGGCCGCGCGCGCCTCGGCGCCGGCCAGCAGCCGGTCGGCGTGCTTGATCGAGTCCAGGCCGCCGTACAGCGGCGCGTCGCCCGCTACCACCGCGCCGGTCAGGTCCTGGCGCTGCTTGTGGCCTGGCGTGGACATCGGGCTCAGCCGCCCGGCCTCGGCCAGGGCTGTCCAGCTCAGCCAGCCGGCCAGCAGCGGGGCGTCGGCCGCCAGGCCCAGCGGGTCACGCGGATCGGCTGCCACGTCAGGGGCCTGCGTGCCGGGAGGGTTCGTGATCACCCGTCTAGTCTCCGCCAGGCCGGGGAGTGCGGCGGTTCAGGCCTGGCGCGGGCCGAAGAAGATGACCGCGACGCCTACGGCCACGATCACGGCGCCGAGCCAGTCGTAGTTGTCCGGGCGGTGGCCGTCGACGGCCCAGCCCCAGAGCAGGCTCATGATCACGAACACGCCGCCGTAGGCGGCGTAGATGCGGCCGAAGTCGGCGCTGGACTGCAGCGTGGGGATGATCCCGTACCCGACCAGGACGATCGCGCCGGCCAGGCCGACGGGCCAGGACACGCCCTCGCGCAGCCAGCGCCAGATCAGGTAGCCGCCGCCGATCTCGGCCAGCCCGGCGGCGGCGAACAGGCCGATGCTGCGTATGACGTTCATGGGCTGACCGTAGCCCCGGCCTCGACGGTTGCGTTCAGTGTGGCACCCAGCAGGATGGCCAGCCCGGTCAGGTAGAGCCAGAAGATCAGCACGGTCACGCCCGCTGACGAACTTCTGCCCGGTGCGCTTGAAGGTGTCACGCCAGGCCCGGCCTGGCCCGCCGGGCCAGGCCGGAAGCGAGGCACCGCTACCGCTTCTTATTCCACCGCCACAGGGCCACCGAGCCGACGATCACCACACCCGCGGCCACCGCGGCGGGCCAGCGGCGCCGCAGCGCATCGCTGGCGGCCATCCGCCCGGAGACCTGGGCGGCCATGTCCTGCGCGCGGGCCTTCGCCTCGGCCGCCTTGGCCCGGGCCCTGGCCTTCATGTCGGCCTTGGCCGCCAGTTCGTCCACGGTCTCGCCGAGATGCTCCCGGGTCCGCTCGATCTCCTGCTGTATTTCCTGGACGGTCATCAGTCGTCCCTTTCCTTTGAATTTTTCGATCATTTCCTCAACGTCGGCTCTGAGACCAGGCCGCGCGGCACCGCCGATGGCGATGATCGCGCAGGTTAGCAGGCATTCCCCGGGCGCCTGCGGCCACCACGCCGCCGACCAGGGAATTGACCCGCGGGCAGCGTCGACCAGGCAGGACGTTACGCTGCTGGTCATCCCGGCGGGTTTAGCAAGAACACTCCAGGAGACAAACCTGATACTCACCGCTATCGGGCCGGGTCTCGGTAGATCCGCACCGGCGCGAGACCTGTACCATTGCCGACGAAGACGTCATAATTGGGTACTACGTAGTCCTACGTGGAGGTCGCACCTCTTGGCGAGCATGGCCCACCGCGTCGCAAAGGGCCTCGTCGGGGGATGCGCGCTTCTCCTCGGGGTCACCGTCTCCGGATGCGCCGCGCCTCAGTACACATACGTGGCTAACTCCGGCGCGAGCACGTACTTCAAGGTCCCCAACGGCTGGCACAAGATCAGCGACAGCTCGCTGGCTAACGTGCTGCAGCAGGAGACAGGCAGCTCGGGCGGCGGCTGGTCGGTTGCCTACGAGGCGGGCGGGAGCCCCACGGCGAAAGACTTCCTGGACTTCGGCACCAACCAGCCGTTCGTGTTCGCCGAGGTCGGCGAGCTCAGCTCCACGGCCAGCAGCGAGCTGTCCTACAACACGCTGCGCGACTTCTTCCTGCCGGTCACCTCCACCACCCGGCAGGAGGTGGCTACGGAGGGATTCCCGTTCACCAACTTCCAGCAGATCCGCGACCAGGTGCTCACCCTCGCCCAGGGGGTCCACGGGGTCAGGGAGACCTTCGATTACACCGACGGCAAACAGGCCGACACCTTCGACGAGATCGCGCTTACCAACGCCGACCAGACCGAGGTCTATCTCCTCGTGCTGCATTGCACCACCGGCTGCTACTCCAGTGATCAGACACAGATCAACGACGTGATGACGTCGTTTACCATCAGGAGCTCGTGATGAGGAAGGCGCGTGCCGCCGAAGGTCTGCCACCGCCCGGCGGACGGCCGCGGGATGAGGACCGGCTGACCCGCAAGCCGATGGGATTCTGGGACCGGATCAAGTTCCTGGTCCTGCTCGGCCTGGTGTGGTTCATCCTGGTCTGGTCCGTGATGGCGAACGACCCGCTCATCGGGTTCTCGGACGCGATGCGGATTGAGGTGCGCAGCGGCTGGTGGGTGTTCGTCCTGCTCGGCCTGGAGCTGCTCCGCCAGATCCACTTCCTGATCAGCGAGCACTGGGCGGGCTACAACCGGTTCTGGACCTGGACGGTATTCGGGGGCGTCGAGCGGCTCACCCGCCGCCGGATCTCGGACTGGACCAGGTTCCGCCTGTCGCGGGTGCTGAAGTGGGTGTTCTGGATCGCCGTGGTCGCGGTGGTCACCGGGAAGATCATTCACACCACGCCCCTGCTCGCGCTGCTGAAAGGGCCCGAGCTGATCTGGCACGTGCTGCCATACGTGCTGCAGGTCGCGTTCACGCTCTTGTTTGTGGTGCTCCAGTTCGTCGCCCTCTTCTGGTTCATGTCCCGGGGCGGAGTAGACGTGTACTACCCCGATGACATCAAGACCAGGTTCTCTGATGTCTGGGGTCAGGACCACGTGCTCGAGCGGGTCAAGGAGAACATCATCTTTCTCGAGAACCCGGAGATCGTGGAGGAAAAGGGCGGCTACGTGCCCGGCGGCCTGCTGCTGTGGGGTCCGCCCGGGACCGGCAAGACGCTGATGGCCGAGGCGGTCGCCGGTGAGACCGGCAAGCCGTACGTGTTCGTCGATCCCGGCGCGTTCATCAACATGTTCATGGGCGTCGGCATCCTCAAGGTGAAAGGGCTGTTCCGTAAGCTGCGGCGGCTCGCGCTGCGCTACGGCGGCGTGATCGTCTTCTTCGACGAGGCCGACTCACTGGGCAACCGGGGCATGATGACCCAGGGCGCCCCCGGCGGCGGCGGGCGGGGTAGCGCCTCGCCGGCGCCGTTCACGGCCGGCGGTTGCCACGGGTTCTCCTACCTGTCGGCGGGCACCCAGTGGACGCTGACCAAGCACGCCATGGCCTCTGATGTGGTCGACGAGCCGGACACCCGGCGCAGCAAGCAGATTATGGGCGGGATGATGGGCGGCGGTGGCGGCGGCATGGGGACGCTGCAGGCGCTGCTCACCGAGCTGTCCGGGCTGAAGAAGCCGCGCGGCCTGGTCAACCGGTACGTGCGGCGGATCTTCGGGATGCGGCCGAAGCCGCCGCCCAAGTACCGGATGCTGGTCATGATGGCTACCAACATGCCGTCGGCGCTGGACGAGGCGCTGCTGCGGCCGGGCCGCATCGACCGTATCTACAAGGTCGGCTACCCGTCGAAGGCGGGCCGCATCCGCACCTACGAGGGGTACTTCGCCAAGGTGCGGCACGAGCTCACCGCCGAGAACATGGACAAGCTGGCCACGATCACGCCCTACGCCACCGGCGCCACGATCAAGGACCTGGTCAACGAGTCGCTCATCACCGCGATCAGGAACGGCCGGGACGTCATCACCTGGCCGGACGTGATCAAGGCCAAGCAGCTCAAAGAACTCGGGCCACCGGAGGACGTCGAGTACATCGAGCGCGAGCGGCACGCGGTCGCGGTGCACGAGGCCTGCCACGCCCTGGTCGCCTTCCGCATGCGCCAGCACATGGAGATCGACATCGCCACGATCGAGAAGGGCGGCGACTACCTGGGGATGGTGGCGTCCATCCCGCCCGAGGACCAGTTCACCAGGTGGCGCAGCGAGTACGAGACCGACATCCTGGTCTCCCTGGCCTCGCTGGCCGGCGAGCGGATGTTCTTCAACCAGGACAGCTCGTCCGGCGTGTCGGGGGACCTGGAGTCGGCGACCACGGTCGCGTCGTTCATGGAGGGCTTCTGGGGCATGGGCACGACGGTGTCCTCCTACTCCACGGCCAAGCGGCTCGAGGTGGGGTCCCCGGGCGGCGGCCGCGGCGGCACCCTGAAGAAGGGCCAGGACCCGGAGGCCCAGGTCAGGCACGCGCTCGCGGACCGGATCGAGGACAAGCTGGGTGTCCTGCTCGGCCGGACCGAGGAGATCATCACGGAGAACCAGCGGGACGTGCTGGCCCTGGCCCACGCCCTGGAGAAGTACAAGACGCTCAGCGGCGAGGACGTGGTGGCCGTCCTGGAGCACACCCGGGGCCCGCTGGTGGACGGCACGCCGTATGGCGACGAGTCGTTCATGGCCGAGCTGGCCGAGTACCACAAGGCCGCGGCCCGTGCGCACCGCGAGCACAGCCCGGAGGAGCTGACCCTGCCGGTGCCCGCCGGCATCCAGCCCTGGACGGTGGGCGTGATCGCGACCGACCCGGAGACGCAGGGGCTGAACGGGCATAACCCTGACCAGTCCTGACGCCAGCCGGCCGGCGATGAGCCGCCGGCTGCGGGTGCGGCAGGCGGTCAACCTGGCCAACGGCTCGACGCTAGCTGGTCTCGGCGTCGCCGCCCTGGGCGGTGCCGATATCAGCCGCAGTGTCGACGGCCTGTTCACCGGCACCGGATACCGGCTGCCGGTGCCGGTCGCGCCCGCGTTCTGCCTGGGGAACGTGATCATGACCCGGAGCGAGGCCATCGGGGTGGGGTCGCGGCTGTTCCGGCATGAGGCGCGGCACGCCACGCAGTACGCCTGGTGCGGTGGGGTGGCGATGATCCCGCTGTACCTGGCCGCGGCGGGCGTGTCCTGGGCGCTGACCGGGGACTTCGGCGCCGGGAACGCGTTCGAGCGGATGGCTGGCCTGGCCGACGGCGGCTATCCGGACAAGCCGCTGCGGCCTGCGCTGGAGCGGGCTGCCGGGCGGACGGCGGCTGGCCTGCGGGCCGGACGCGGGCGTGTCAGCGGGCCAGGCCGCCGAGGACCCGCTCCAGGGCGGCTTTCTCCCGGTCCAGCGTCAGCCGCACGTGCCGGATCGAGCGCCAGCTCTTCCCGGTAAGCAGGAACTCCCGCTCGGCGGGCAGCGCGGCGACGCCGTTCATGATGGCCTGCGGGTCGCCCAGGTGCCGTTCGCGGGCCGGGCGCGCGTTGACGATGTCGGTGACCTCGCCGCTGTCCGGGTCGATCCCGGCCAGGTAGTGGGTGCCCGCCAGGTTGGCCCAGATCGTCCCGGCCGACCAGGCCAGGTCGTTGAGGCCCTGGACCCGGGCGCCCTGGCAGCGGACGTGGATCACGGCCTGCGGGCTGAGGTCCCGCGGGTCGCGCCGGACCAGTTCGCTGCTGCCATCGCTGGTCAGCAGGTATCCGTCGGCGGCGCACAGGCCCCAGCCCTCACGGTTGAACCGCAGCCGCTCGGTCAGCTCCAGGGTGGCCGCGTCCCATTTCAGCGCGGTCCGCTCCTGCCAGGTGAGCTGCCAGATGGCGTCGCCCGCGCGGCAGATGCCCTCGGCGAAGAACTCGGCGGGCACCGCGGCGCGCTGCTCCAGCTGGGCGGCGCCCAGCCGGTAGCGGCACAGCGCGGAGATCCCGTAACGCCCGGTGGACTCCCATACGGTCGTGCCGTCGGTGATCAGCCCCTGCGTGAAACCCCGCCCGGGATGGGCCAGGCGCCGGACGACGTCGGTCCGCCAGGTTCTCAGCTGCCACCGCCCTGTCTGGTCGGTTATCCGCCGTTCGCGCGGACAGCACAGTTGTAGCAGCCGTAGCCGACGTTGCGCAGGTGCACCAGCTCAACCTCCGGCCGGGCCAGCAGTTCGGCGATGACGCCCTGGGCCTGCTGCCCGTCCGCGGCCAGCACGCCGTCAGCGATCCGGCCCTGCCGGTCGTAGGCCCGTACCACCTGCTGGCGGTGCATGAACTCGGGCGGGTACTGGTGCGGGGTACGGTAGCCCGGGCAGCGGTCGGCGTGAATGAACACCGGGCCTCGTTCGGCGTAGGCGCCGGCCGTGCCCGGCGGGCTGTAGGCGATCAGCAGCAGCCGCTCGCCCGGCCGGGCCTCGCGCAGGCAGCAGCGCAGCGGCGCCGGCTCGCCGAGGACAATCACGTTCAGCCGGTTCCCGGCCTCGTCCTGCCCGGCCGCGCGGATCGCGTCCAGTTCAGCCGCCGGGATCGCCTGGTAGGTGAGCAGTCCTGCCTCAGTGGACCCATGTGCCTCTGTAGTTTGTGTCATGTCTCCAGCATGCCCGGCCGCCACTGCAGTTACTGGCGGGAATCGGACCGGGCGATATCTAGCGAGAGATCAGGCAGAACGCTGGACCTGGTACAGGAACTCGACGTTGGAGCCGGTCTGGTGGGTCTTGTCCAGCAGCAGCTCGAGGGCCTGCTGCGGTTCGAGGGCGCCGAGCGCCCGGCGCAGCTTGCCGGCCGCGGCGTATTCATCGGCGGGCATCAGCAGCTCGTCGTGCCTGGTCCCGGACGGCATGGCGTCGATGGCCGGGAAGAGGCGCTTTTCCGCGAGTTCGCGGCGGAGCCGCAGTTCCATGTTGCCGGTGCCCTTGAACTCCTCGAACAGGAGGTCGTCGAGCCGGGAGCCGGTGTCGACCAGGGCGGTGGACAAGATGGTGAGCGATCCGCCGTCTTCGATGTTTCTGGCGGCGCCGAGGAACTGCCGGGGCGGCAGCAGCGCGGAGGCGGCCATCCCGCCCGCCAGGGTGCGGCTGCTGGCCGGGGCGGCCAGGTTGTAGGCCCGGGCCAGCCGGGTGATGGAATCGAGCAGGACGACTACGTCGCCGCCCGTCTCGACCAGGCGCTTGGCCCGCTCGATGGCCAGTTCGGCCACCCCGATGTGGTCCTCGGGGGCCTGGTCGAAGGTGGAGTAGATGACCTCGCCGTCGACCGTGCGGCGCAGGTCGGTGACCTCTTCGGGCCGCTCGCCGACCAGGACCATCATCAGCTGCACCTCGGGGTGGCTGGCGGCGATGGAGGCGGCAATGGCCTGCAGGATCATTGTCTTGCCGGCCTTGGGCGCGGAAACGATCAGGCCGCGCTGGCCCTTTCCGATGGGGGCGACCAGGTCGATGATCCGGGCCGTGTCGGACGCGCCGCCGTCTTCGAGCCGGAGGCGCTGCTGGGGATAGAGCGGGGTCAGGTCGTCGAAGTGCGGACGAGCCCGGGCCAGCTCGGGCGGCATGCGGTTGACGGTGTCCACGCTGACCAGCGGGCGGTACTTACCGCGGCCGCCGGCCGAGGGCCGGGCGGTTCCGTCGATCTGGTCGCCCTTCCTGAGCCCGTACTGCTTGACCTGACCGACCGAGATGTAGACGTCGGACGGTCCGGGCCGGTAGCCGGAGGTGCGCACGAGACCGTGCCCGTCGGCCAGGTCGACGACGCCGGACACGGGTACGCTGGCGGGCGGCTGGGCGGCCCGGGGCGGCGATTCCTGTATTGCGGTAGTCATGGTTGGATTTCCTTTCTGAGGTACGGCGAATTCGCGCATGCCAATAGCGGAGTTGGCGCGATGCCGGGCGGAGTTACGCGGCCCTACCTGGGCAGATGACCCATCATGGTCGAGCGGGGAACCGCCGGAAGAATGGGCTCGACGTCGGATTGACGGAGCCGGTAAATGTCACCTAAGACGTGACTGTACCCAACAACAGCGGCGGTCGCTAGTTCATTCCGCGGCCGTGCGGCGGTCACGGCGGCGGCGCTGCGGGACGATGGTGTACTTCGGGTCCCGGGCCGATGCCATCCCCGCCTCGAAGATGCCGAACCGGGTCATCGCCGAGGCGGCCAGCAGCGACGCGCCGGACAGGGCGGAGACGGCACGGCTACGCCCGCCGAGCACCGCGCCCGCCAGGGCGCCCGCGGTCAGGAACTCGGCTAGGCGCAGGACCGCCCCGGTCGTTCCGGCCTCGTACGGTTCCTTCATATCGCCGAGGCGGGCCAGCAGCTGGCGTTTGGCGATCAATTCCACGCTCGCGCCGAGGATAGCCAAGTCACGGGCGGGCTGGGCGTCCCTGGGGCGGAGCGCAAGCAGCCCCAGGCCGCCCGCCGCGCTAGCGGCGGAGCCTGCGAACACGTACGGCATCTCCCGGTAGCCCTCATGCCAGCTCGGCACCGCCGTGTCGCAGATCAGGGCGGCGGTGTAGGTCGCGATGCCCGGGCCGAGGAGGCCCGCGCCGAGGGTGGCGGTGAGCCCGGCCTTGGGCAGGATGCCGGTCAGTTCGGAGACGGCGGCGGCGCCGGCCACCGGGCCGTACGCGGCCAGCAGCCACGACCCGACGCTCATCGGCGAGCTGGGTTTGAAGACCCGGAGCATGTTCACGAACCGCTCCGGTCGGCCTAGGTCATGCACCAGCGCGACGGCGGACAGGCTGATCGCGCCGAGCGCCCCGGCCTTCGCGACCTTCGCCAGCTCGCGGTAACCGGACAGCTGGGCCCCGGCCGCCAGCACCGACGACGCGCCGGCCAGGCCGCCCAGGAACAGGTTGGCGGGAACGTCGGGGGTCCGCCACACCGGTTCCTTGATAACCGGGCGGCCGTAGTACGAAGTGAACTTCGCGTCGGGCACCATGGGCCGCTCACCCCGGCGCCGGCGACCGCCGTTACTGGCTCTGCGGACGGGTACGTCCACACTTTCGCCCGGGGGCGGCGCGGCACCCGGGCCGGTGCGCAGCAGCGTGCCGGCCAGGGTGTGCCGCCAGCGCGGTCTTGCGCGCATCGTCACCTCCGCCGACCCATACCCAGCGCCACCGCCGTGACGGCGAGCCCGGCCGCGGCCAGGCCCACGTGCTTCCACATGCCGGCCAGGTCGCGGGTTGTCACCACCGGGTCCGGCGGCAGGCCGTACACCTCGGGCTCGTCGAGCAGCAGGAAGAACGCCCCGGCGCCGCCGATGCCGTCTTCCGGGTCGCTCAGGTACAGCTGCGCCTTGTCCTGGCCGGCCGCGCGTAGGTCCTCGACCCGCAGCCGGGCCTGCTCGCGCAGCTCGTCGAGCGGGCCGAACTGGATCGATTTGGTCGGGCAGGCCTTGGCGCAGGCGGGCTCCAGGCCCGCGCCCAGCCGGTCGTAGCACAGCGTGCACTTGTGCGCCTGGCCGTCCTCCTCGCGCCGGGCGATCACGCCGAACGGGCAGGCCGGGACACAGTAGCCGCAGCCGTTGCACACGTCGTCCTGGACCACCACGGTGCCGAACTCGGTGCGGAACAGCGCGCCGGTCGGGCACACGTCCAGGCAGGCCGACTCGGTGCAGTGCTTGCACACGTCGCTGGCCATCAGCCAGCGCACGCCCGCGGTGCCGTCGGCGACGGTCGAAATGGGCTGCTCGATAAACGCGACGTGCCGCCAGGTGGAGGCGCCCAGTCCGACAGTGTTGTCGTAGGACATGCCGGTCAGGCTCAGGCCGTCTTCCGGCACGTCGTTCCACTCCTTGCAGGCCACTTCACAGGCCTTGCAGCCGATGCACACCGAGGTGTCGGTGAAGAAGCCCATCCGCGGCGGATGGTCGACGTAACCGGCCCGGCCGGCCGGATCGATGCTCATGTCACACCTCCATGCCGGTGTCGTCGGTGATGCCTGCCCGCTGCGCATACTCGCGGACCAGCTGGCGCAGGGCGGGCCCGCGCGGGCGGCGGCCCGGCCGGATGTCGCAGGCCAGGGCCTTGACCTCCTGGATGTGCACGTTGGGGTCGAGGGCCAGGTGGGCCAGGTCGTTGGCGGAGTCGCCGATGCTGAGGCCGTTGCCGCCCCAGTGGTAAGGCAGCCCGATCTGGTGCAGCCGCCGCCCCTGCACTTCGATGGTCCGGATCCGCTCGGTGACCAGGACGCGGGCCTCGACAGCGGCTCGCGCCGTGATGATCGTGACCCAGCCGCCGTTGCTCAGGCCGCGCTCGGCGGCGAGCTCGGGCGAGACCTCGCAGAAGAACTCCGGCTGGAGCTCCGACAGGTAGGGCAGCGTGCGGGACATGCCGCCCGCGGTGTGATGCTCGGTCAGCCGGTAAGTGGTAGCGACGTAGGGGTACACGTCGGCCCCGGGCTGGTCGCCCACGGGCTGGAGCGGGTCCTGCGGGTGCCTGACGATCTCCCGGAGCGGGTTCCGCTGCTGGCCGTACAGCGGGTTGCGGAACGGGGACTCCTGCGGCTCGTAGTGCGTGGGCAGCGGGCCGTCCACCACTCCGGCCGGGGCGAACAGCCAGGCCTTGCCGTCGGCCTGCAGGATGAACGGGTCGATCCCGGAGATGGCCGCCACCCCTTTGGCGTCCTCGGGCGGCCGGTAGGACGGCGACCGGTCGGCGACGAAGTTGGCGATGTCGTGGCCGGTCCACTTGCCTGCCTCTTCGTCCCACCAGACCAGGGCCTTGCGCTCGCTCCACGGCTTGCCGTCGGGATCGGCGGAGGCGCGGTTGTACAGGATCCGCCGGTTCAGCGGCCACGCCCAGCCCCACTCCGGCGCGACCCAGCTCTGCTCGCGGCCCGGCTTGCGGCGGGCGGCCTGGTTCACGCCGTCGGCCCGCACCCCGCAGTAGATCCAGCAGCCGCAGGCGGTGGACCCGTCGTCCTTGAGCTGCGCATAGGACGACAGCGGCTTCCCGTCGGCGTCAGTGCCGTTGATCTCGGCCAGCACGGCCTCGGCGGACGGCTCGTCCAGTGACCCCTCGACCGGGTAATCCCAGGTCAGATCCTGAACGGGCCGGTCCATCTCGTCGGCCGAGCCGGCCAGCTTGGCCCGGATCCGGCAGCCGAGGTGGTAGGCGAACCACAGGTCGCTGCGTGCGTCCCCGGCCGGCGGAACGGCCTCATGGTGCCATTGCAGCATCCGCTGGGTGTTGGTGAACGAGCCGTTCTTCTCGGTGTGCGCGGCGGCCGGCAGGAAGAACACCTCGGTGCCGATGTCCTCGGTCCGCATCTCCCCGGTCTCGATCTCCGGGCCGTTCTGCCAGAAGGTCGCGCTCTCGATCATGACCAGGTCCCTGACCACCAGCCAGTCCAGGGCGGCCAGGCCGAACCGCTGCATCCGCCCGTTGGCCGAGCCGACGGCCGGGTTCTCGCCGAACAGGAAGTAACCCGGGCAGTCGCCGTTGATCTGCGCGACCACGGTCTCGTAGGTGCTGTGGCTGCCGGTCAGGCGGGGCAGGTAGTCGTAGCAGAAGTCGTTGTCCGCCGTGGCCGCGTCGCCCCACCAGGCCTTGAGCAGGCTGACCAGGTACGTGCCCATGTTGGCCCAGAAGCCCTTGTCCATGCTCTCGGCGTGCACGTAGCTGGCCAGGTCCTCGTTGCCGTGCACGTGCGGCGTGGGCAGGTACCCGGGCAGCAGGTCGAACAGGGTGGGGATGTCGGTCGAGCCCTGGATGGAGGCATGCCCGCGCAGGGCCAGGATCCCGCCGCCCGGCCGGCCGATGTTGCCGAGCAGCAGCTGCAGGATGGCGGCGGTGCGGATGTACTGGACCCCCACGGTGTGCTGGGTCCAGCCCACGCTGTAGACGAACGCGGTGGTCCGGTCCAGGCCGGAATTCTCGGTCAGGGCCTCGCAGACCCGGGCGAACGCCTCCGGCGGCACGCCGCAGACCTGCTCGACCATCTCCGGGGTGTACCGGGCGAAGTGGCGCTTGAGGACCTGGAACACGCACCGGGGGTGCTGCAGCGTCTCGTCCCGGTCCGGGGCCATCTGGGCCGCCGCGCCGCCCGATCCGTGCGCCTCGCCGCGCCCCGCCCGGCGCACGTCCCGGTGCCTGCCGTTGGGCTGCACACGGTCGCGCCGCCCGGCTGCCGCCGACATCTCGCCGCCCTGGTACCGCCAGGCGTCGAAGTCGTAGGTACGGTGCTCCCGGTCCAGTCCGGAGAACACGCCATCCAGGTCCTCAGTATCGGCGAAGTCCTCGGTCAGGATCGTCGGCGCGTTGGTGTAGTGGACCACGTAGTCGCGGAAGTACTTCTGCTGGGCAAGGACGTAGTTGATGATCCCGCCCAGGAAGACGATGTCACTGCCAGCCCGTAGCGGCACATGCAGGTCGGCCACCGCGCTGGTCCGGGTGAACCGCGGGTCGACATGAATGATCTTCGCCCCGCGGGCCTTGGCCTCCATCACCCACTGGAATCCCACCGGGTGGCATTCGGCCATGTTCGAGCCCTCAATGAGGATGCAGTCGGCATTGACCAGGTCCTGCTGGAAGCCCGTGGCGCCGCCGCGGCCGAAGCTGGTCCCCAGACCGGGGACGGTGGAGGAGTGTCATATCCGGGCCTGGTTCTCGATCTGGATCGCGCCCAGCGCCGTGAACAGCTTCTTGATCAGGTAGTTCTCTTCGTTATCCAGCGTCGCCCCGCCCAGGCTGGCGAATCCGAGCGTGCGCCGGGTGCGGTTACCGTCCACCTCCCACTGCCAGCCCTTGCGGCGTGCGGCCAGCACCCGGTCGGCGATCATGTCCATCGCCGTGTCCAGGTCCAGGTCTTCCCACTTTGTGCCGAACGGGCGCCGGTACTTCACCCGGTATTCCCGCGAGCCGCCCGTGGTGAGCTGGAGGCTGGCCGAGCCCTTGGGGCAGAGCCGGCCGCGGCTGACCGGCGAGTCCGGGTCGCCCTCGATCTGGATGACCTTCCCGCCGGAGACGTACACGTTCTGGCCGCAACCGACGGCGCAGTAGGGGCAGACCGACTTGACCACGGCGTCGGCCGTGCTGGTCCGCGCCTGGCGGGGACGATCGCTCTTGGCCGCGGCGCCCAGGCCGAGGCGGTCCGTCCCGGTCAGCTGCCGGTAGACGGGCCAGTTCCGAGGCTTCATCTCGTCTGCGTCACCTCCGCCACATTCGGCCGTCCTGCCCATTATCTACGCGCTACGATCGCTGCGACGCGGAGGGGATAGGGGTGCCGGCCGATGACAGGACTCGCCCAGGGGATTGACGTATCCAACTACGCCGGGCAGTTCGACTGGGCCGGGACGTCGGGTCTGTCGTTCGGCATCTGCCGCGCCAGCCAGGGCCTGGGCGCCTCGGGCACCAACTCGCCCGACCCGTTCCTGTCCTGGAACTGGCCGCGGATCAAGGAGAAGGGGCTGGCGCGCGGCGCCTACCACTTCCTCGACCCGTACCTGGACGGGGCGGCGCAGGCGACGTACTTCGTGGACACGGTGGCCGCGGTCGGCCTGGAGACCACCGACATGCTGTGGCTGGACAACGAGGCTGCGGGCGCGTCCCCGGCGGCGGTGGCCTCGTGTGCCCGCGACTTCATGGCCCGGCTTACCTCGCTGCGCCCGGACAACCCGTGCGGCGTGTACTCGTTCTGGGACTTCATCACGTCGGGCAACTGCGCCGGGCTCGGCGGGTACTCGCTGTGGCTGGCCATCTACCAGACGGCGACGCCGGGCGCGCCCGCGCCGTGGACGGCGTGGAAGTTCTGGCAGTCCGGCGAGACCAGCAATCACGACAACGACGTGTTCGACGGCTCCGCCGCGGACCTGAGCACGTGGATCAGCTCTTTCCAGTCCCGAGTGGAGGACGAAGTGCAGTCAGGTCAGCTCAACAACGGCGCCAACGCCGTCACGGTCATCGCGGTGCCGTGGGGCAGCGCGAAGGCCATCGCGTTCGGCTGCGACAACGGAGTGCAGGACCTGGCCCCCGCCGTGCTCCGGGTGGCGATCTACGACACCGCGTGGCACGTCACCCAGTCCTTGACCGTGGACTCGACCAAGGGCCAGGCCATCGTCTCGTTCCCCGACCCGAGCAAGACCGGGGTCATCTCGGTCCGGCGGCAGGACGCAGGCGAGGTCGTGGTGGGCTGGGAGGTCTCCTAGCCCGCCGGCTGCCGCCCCGGGCGTCGGAAGGTGGCCTGGATGGACGAGCGTACCGGCCGGGGCGAGTCGGCCGTGGTGACCTGTTCGGCTCTCAAGCGCGCTTATCGGGACGCACTGCTGGACGGCCGGCCGCAGGCCCGCCTGGTCTTCCTGGCGGTCGACCGGGACGTGGTGGCGCGACGGCTCGCGGCTCGGCACGGGCATTTTTTCCCCGTGCAACTGCTGGACAGCCAGTTCGATGCGCTCGAGCCGGTCGGTCCGGGCGAGCGGGCAGTCAGCATCGTCCCGGCGGGGGATCCGGTCCAGACGGTCGCGGATATCATCGCGGTATTCCGGCTCGGCACGGATCCCGGCCCGGACGCCCCCGTCGGCGCCGGCGCCTCCGGCCTCCCTGGCGGTGAACATGAAGCTAAAGCTTGACCTGCACGACGTCTACAACCGCGGGCAGGACATCGACCGGGCGCTGCGGGAGATCATCGACGAGGCGGTGGCCAAGAAGGCGCCGCTGATCGAGATCATCCCGGGAAAGGGCTCCGGGCAGCTCAAGAAGCACGTGCTGCGGTTCCTGGAGCAGAAAGAGATCAAGGCCAAGTACCACCGGGTGGAGAAGGACTCCAAGAACTTCGGCCGCCTGTTCGTGCATTTCCGCTGGTAGGCCTGGCGTGATCGGCACCGGGGGAATCCGCCCGGCGCCGCGGGTGCCGCTACCCTGACGCGGGTGTCGGGCAGCGGCGGGTAGGACGCAGCAGCTAGGGAAACATTCAGGGCAGACTCTGTCAGCACTGAGCATCTGCACCCCCGCAACTGGCAGCCCTCAGTAGTCCATCCGAATGAGACTAAGGAGCGCGTCATGCGATCCCCACTCGTGGCTCGCCGGATCCTGGTGCCGGCCGTCGGCCTGGCGCTGGCCGCCGCGGTTGCCGGGTGCAGCAGTTCCAGCAGTTCCTCGGCAAGCACGTCGGCCTCTGCGCCTGCTTCGTCATCGGCCGCCGCTCCCTCGTCGTCGGCTCCGGCCGCCACCAGCAGCTCCGGTGCCGTGGCCGAGATCACGGCGAACTGGGAGAAATTCTTCGACTCCAGCACCCCGGTAGCGCAGAAGGTCACCTTGCTGCAGAACGGAACCACGTTCGCCTCGGCCATCAGTGACCTGTCCAAGCTGCCGCTGGCCAGCGGGATCGGCGCCAAGGTGACCGGCGTGACGCTCAAGTCCGCCACCCAGGCGACCGTGACCTACGACATCACGGCGGGCAGCACGTCCCTGCTGTCGGGCCAGACCGGCACGGCGGTGTACCAGGACGGCATCTGGAAGGTGGGTGACGCCAGCCTGTGCGGGCTGTTCAAGCTGGTGCCCGGCGGCACGGTGCCCGCCGCGTGCAACGGGATCAGCTGAGGCAGGGCCGACCAGGTGGCCAGGCCCATCGAGGCCGTCTCCGGCGGCCGGCGCGGTGCGGGGATCACCGCTGGCCGCGGCCAGTCGCTGGCCCTGTTCACGCTGTGCACCCTGCTGTTCCTTACCTTCCTGGACAACACCGTCGTCAGCGTCGCGCTCGGGGACATACAGACGGACCTGAAGGCCAACGTCGCCGACCTGCAGTGGGTGGTGGGCGCCTACGCCCTGACCTTCGCCAGCCTCATGCTGGCCTGCGGGATGATCGGGGACGAACTCGGCAGGAAGAAGGTCATGCTGGCCGGCGCGGGCGTGTTCTGCGCCGGCTCGGTGCTGTGCGCGCTGGCCCCCAACGTCCAGACGCTCATCGCCGGCCGGGCCGTGATGGGCATGGGCGCGGCGGCCAGTGAGCCGGGCACGCTGTCCATGCTCCGGCAGCTTTACCCCGACGACCGGGCCAGGAGCCGGGCCATCGGCGTGTGGGCGGGCACGTCCGGGTTCGCGCTGGCTGCGGGCCCGGTCGTGGGCGGCGTCCTGACCGGGGTGTGGAGCTGGCGGGGCATCTTCTGGTTCAACCTGGCGTTCGGGCTGGCCGCGCTGATCGTGGCGGCCAGGATCCTGCCGGAGAGCGCCGACCCCACAGCGGCCCGGGTCGATACCGCGGGCACCTTGCTCGGCGCCGGTGCCCTGGCTACGTTCGTGTTCGCGATCATCGACGCGGAGTCCGACGGCTTCGGCGCGGCGGCCGTGATCGTCCTGCTGTGCGCCAGCGCGGTGCTGGGCGTGGCGTTCGTCTGGCGGGAACGCCGGGCCGCTTATCCGCTGCTCGACCTGCGCTTCCTGCGCGTGCCGCAGTTCAGCACCCCGAACGTGGTCGCGTTCTGCACGTACTTCGCGACCTTCGCCATCTTCTTCTTCACCGCGCTGTACCTGGTCGAGGTGGTCAGCGCCTCCGGCTTCCGGCTGGCCCTCGTGTTCCTGCCGATGACCGTGCTGATGATCCTGGCCTCGGTGCTGGCCGGGCGGTGGACCGCCCTGGTGGGCCCGCGCTGGTCGATCACGATCGGCTGCCTGCTGTTCGCCGCCGGGCTGTTCCTGGCCGACGGCTACCTGTCCCAGAACCCGGACTACGTGCCGCTGATCATCGCGCTGAGCCTGGCCGGCATCGGCATCGGCACCACCGTGGTGCCGATCACCTCTTCGGTGCTGTCGGCGGTGCCTGCCGAGCGGTCCGGCATGGCCGCCTCGGCCACCAACACCAGCCGGGAAATCGGGGCGGTCACCGGGGTGGCCATCCTCGGCTCGCTGGTCTACTCACAGCTGCATGCCAGCCTGGTCACGCAGATGAACCACATCGGCATCCCGGCCAGCTTCCAGGGCCAGGTCATCACCGCCATCGAAACCGGCGCGATCCCGAAGAACACCAACTACGGCCCGTTCGAGAAGCTGGTCAAAGAGGTGATCAGTGCCGCGTACACGGCGTTCCACGACGGGCTGCACGCGGCGCTGTACCTGGCGGCCGGGCTGGCGTTGTTTGCGGCGATACTTGCCGCGGTCACGCTACGCTCACATCCGGTGGACACAGGGTCTTGACTTTTCTCCCCAGCTGAGCGATGCAGGTATTGGACGGTAATGACGCGCGGCCAATCCTCGACGGCACGCAACCGAAGAGAGGCTGACCATGGTCTGTTACGCCCGGCCTGCGAGCAGGATGGCGGCCATCATCCTCCTAGTGTTCCTGGTGTTCTCGCGGCCGATCAGCCACTACTTCGATACCGCCGCCCTGGTAATCGCGATCACGGTGGCCATCGCGGTGGCGGCTGCGCTGGCGGCGGTGGCGTTCGGCGTCTTCCTGGCGGTCCGCCGGCGGCGGGCGGCGGCCGGCGGGTGCGTGAGCTGCCAGCTCCGCTGCCAGCACGCCATGACCGAGCAGCCGCGACGGCTGCTGATGGTGAGCACCGTGGACCGCGGCGCGGCCGTGCCGCGGTGGCCGGATCGCCCGGCCTACCGCACCGGTCCCGCGGCGCCCCAGTGCCCGTCGCGGCCCGCGGGCCGCAGCGCGGAGCGGGAACGCGCCAGATCGGCCACCTGACCGGCCTCCCGGGCCGCCCTCGACCCCGCCGAGGTGCTTGAACGCTTTAGTCCCGGAACACTTCCTCCTGGAACCACTTCCAGGTCCGGGGGATCCCGACCTCGCGGGCGACCGACGGCGCGTAGCCGAGCATCTGGTTCGCCAGGTCGTAGGAGGCGAAGTTGCGGCCCACCTCGCCGGCTCGCTTGGACCGGTACTCAATCGGGTGGTCAGGGACCCCCGCGGCCTGGCGGCACAGGTCGGCCAGGTCCCTGACCGCGGTCTCGACGCCGGATGCGGCATGCAGCACCGTGCCGCCCGGGACGTCCTTCTCCAGCGCGAGTTGGAGGGCGTTGGAGATGTCGTCCACGTGCACGTAGTCGCGAGAGGCCGACCCGTCGCCGTAGATGATCAGAGGCACGCCGGAGTGGATCGACTCGAAGAAGACGTTGAGCACGCCGCGCTTGCGGGCGCACCACGGCCCGTACACGTTGCCGAACCGGATTGCGACGGTGCGAACCCCGTATGTCTTGGCAAATGCGTGCGCATAACCCTCGCCGGCCAGCTTGCTCGCCCCGTAGGGGGAGATCGGCTTGGGCAGCGACCGTTCGTTGACGGGCGGTGTGGCGTCTCCGATCAGCGCCCCGCCGGTCGAGGCCAGCACCACGCGCTCGACGCCCGCCCGTCGCGCCGCGTCGAGGACGCGGAACGTGCCGAGCACGTTGACCTCGAAGTTCGTCCCCGGATCCTGCACGGAACCGATCACCGAGCCAGCGGCGGCCAGATGGATGATCGCCCCCATGCCCTCAAGCGCGTCGTCCAGCGCGGCGGCGTCGCGGATGTCGCCCTTGACCAGTTCGGCGTCCACGCCGGCCAAATGCGCGGCGTCACCGGTGCTGAGGTTGTCGAGCACCCGGACCCGGTAACCGCTCGCTATCATCCTTCGCACGAGGGTCGCACCCACGAAACCGGCACCGCCGGTAACCAAGATTCCGTCAACAGCACTCACAAGAGGGGGAGTGTATCGTCCCACCGCAGGCCGCGTGCCCTGCTTTCTTCCCGCTGCGCCCGCGGCCGCGTGTCCTGGGAGCCAGCGACTATGCTCCTGGAACCTCGGCTGGTGGCTCGGCGGCCAGTGCATCCGATCCAGGCGCGGGCTCCGGCCTGGGCGCTGGATAGACGAGCAAGTGCAGCCCCGCGGCGGCGATGCCGCCGACCAGCGGGGCCACGATGAATAGCCACACCTGGCTCAACGCGGTTCCGCCGACGATGAGGGCCGGACCGAGGCTGCGCGCCGGGTTCACCGACGTTCCGGTGATCGGTATCCCGATCAGGTGGACCACCGTCAGGGTCAGCCCGATGGCGATAGCAGCGGTCGCCGCGTTCCCCAGCTTGCTGGTGACCCCGAGGATGACGAAGACGAACAGGGCGGTCAGGACGACCTCCGCGAGGAATGCGCCGCCCGCCCCGATATGAATGTCGGATGCCGCCCCCCAGCCGTTCGTGCCGAGCCCTGTCTTGGACGTGCTGTACAGGGGCGAGGTATTGAACATTCCCCACAGCAGCAGCGCGCCGAGAATGCCGCCAACGAACTGGGCCACCCAGTAGCCGACGGCCTCCACCAGCGGGAGGCGGCCAGCCAGCAGCGCGCCCATGGTCACCGCCGGATTGACGTGACAGCCCGATATCGGCCCGATCGTGTAGGCCAGGCCCAGAAGCACGAGACCGAATGCCAGCGCCGTGGCCACCACCCCTGCCGCGACACTGCCCCCGTCGAACTTGAACCCGAACATGAGGGTCGCCACGCCGACCCCGAAAAACACGAGCAGTCCGGTGCCCAGCAGTTCGGTTGCGAACTTGCGCATCATTGTCGTTCTCCCACCTCGCGACAGTTCTGGCCGCCCGCTTCCTGCACGCTCAGCCCCAATAAGCAGCTAGTCAATCAAACTCGAAAGTGGCCTAAATGGCCAGTGACTTTAGTCACGAGGGAGGTGTCCAAGGTCCCTACGGGCCAAGCCTGCGGAGTCGGCCTACGGTCGTGTGTCTGCGGCTGGGGGTCAGCTGGTGCCGTTGCTGTCAGCCTTTGAACGCTTCTTGCAGCTCGCTGGTGATCTGGTCGATCGTCGCATCTATCTCGCGCTTGACGACCTTGGCGGTACCGGCAAGCACCTCGTCTAGTGCTGGCTCGATGCTCGCCGCGCCGACCACGATGAGCCCTGCCTGGTCAGCAAGGAGTTCCTCGGCCGCCTCATCCAGCTCCTTGCGGGTCAGGGCCCCGCCGCCGAACCACTCGGGGATAATGCGGCTGTGCGGGCGGTCCATCCGCTTGACAACGTGCGGCTTGCCTTTCTCCTTGTCGATGACAGCCGCGTCGTACTTGCCGATCACCTTGTCCTTGGGCAGGTGCTCGATAGTGTCCAGCACTGCCCGGGCTGCCGCGACAGTCGGGTACGCCACGGCGTAGACGACCACATATTCCAGCTCAGCCATCGCATCTCCTTGGGTTGACCGGCAGGTGAGTTCGGCGCTGGCCTGAGTTCTAACAGAAGCTACGCCGTGTTACCAGCATCGCGCCGCAGCTGCGCCGAATCCACCGTAAGGTCCCGATGTTGACCGGCCGATCGGACGCAACGGGCACGTCTGTCGCGCACGATGGTGGGTATCTCGGGGCATGTGGCCAGGGGCGCACGCCCACGCGGTTTGGGCGTCTGACACCGTTGGTGGTAACCGCGCGCGCTCACGAGCTGAGTGAGCCGCATTGCGGCGGCTGCGCTCATGGACGCTTCAGGAACCTCAAAGAGAATGCCGCGAACACCAGGACGATTCCGACGTTTGCTATCAGCCGCTCCCAGAACTGGTGCCTGAAGAACAGGACGCCCACGCCGACCACAACGGCTACCAGCGCGAGCACGTAAAGCACGACGGCTGCCTACCTTCCCATAGTTTCTGTCTACTATGTGCGACGGAGTGGAGCAAGAGCGGCGCTGGTTTCAGTGAAACGCTTGCGCTGGCTGAACCATCTGATGCCCTGTTCTCCCGAGGTGCGCCACGCCTGCGTGTCACCAACCCGCACCGGGCGGTTTCAGGCAGGCAAGGTGAGGTGGCGAGCGGTGCGGTCAGGTTGGGATAGGCCGACAACAGGTGTGCGGTCGATTTGCAGGTGCACCTGGAGTGGGTACCAGGTCGGCCGCCTGATCATCGAGTAATTGTCAATACCTGTGGATCAAGATCTTTTAGGCGGCTTCCGGGGTCTCCTCGGCGGCCTCGTCCTCGGGCCGTTCGACGAGCTTGCCGTTGACGAAGGTCGCCCCGGCGCGGACGAGCGCGACCAGGTGGGGGGCGTTGACCATGCGCCAGCGGCGCTGCGCGGACTCGATCAGCTTGAAGGCCATCGCCAGCCCGGCCGCCTTCGACCCGTGACCCTTGGTGACCTTCGTCCGCAGCCTGACTGTGGCGAACGTCGACTCGATCGTTATCTTGAGCTTGCGTGTCAGCCGGGGCTGTGACCTGCGGCGCCCCGTCGTGGACAGTGTCGCCGACGGGACGCTCGCGGCCTGATTGCGGGAGGTTCAGCTTCCTTGATCGTTACCTGATCGGGTCCGTGCTGACCGCTGGCCGCCGAGTGCATGGGCGAGCTGGCGGCGGAGCCGTGCGTTCTCGTCAGCGAGTTGCTTGTTGCGGTCGAGGGCGGCGGTGAGCCTGGCCCGCAGCGACGCATCGGTGGCCCGCTGGCCGGCCGGGATGGCGCGGGCGGAGCCGGCGTCATCTGTTTTCTGCCGCAGCCTGCGGATGTGGCCGCTGATGTCGGGCTGGGTATAGAGCCACGACCGTGAGACCCCCGCTGTCTGCGCGACGCCGGCGAAGGTCACCGGGGTGCCGGCCCGGTCAAGCTCGCGCAGGGCCTGGATCGCCTTGGCCCTGGTCAGCTCGTGCCGCCGGGCGGCTGCCTCGGAGAGCGGGTCACGATGCACCGGCGGCCGCCTCCTTCTCGTCCGGTCCCCCGGCCTCGAGGGCGGTGATGATCTTGTCCAGGTTGCCGGCGACCTGCCTGTTCATCTCGGCGACGCGGGCATGGCCTGCGGCTTCGGCGGCGGAGATGATCTGCAGGGTCTGCTGCCGCTGGGCATGATGCTGCGGGAGGAACTCCGCCGTCGTCACGAACATCGGGCAGGTCAAACAAGATTCTCTGAACTATGCAATCCGAGTTGCAAGGTTGGGATGTCGCACCAGGTCACGGCGGGCCGCACGGGTGCTCAAGGCCCGTCGCGGTTGATGTCGAAGATCGGCAGCGAGGAGAAGCTGGACAGGTGGTTAAGCGCCATATGTCCGGTTTCTGCGGCGGGCAGGCTGACGATACGACAGCCACGGCCTGGCAATTAGGATGTTTCGGGCACCGCGACGATCGGCCGCGAGAACGGCTGGCCTCCTGAGCTGCGGCAACGTCGGGCAGTTCAGTTAACAGGTCGTTGGCATGCGGGCAGACGCGCACCATAGGAAGCTCGCAGTAGCCGTTCGGCAGCGCCTGGGTGGCCCTCGAAAGCCGCTGTTTCGCCCAGGCGGCGTCGCCGAGCGGCCCGCCGGGGCTGATCTGGACGGGCTGGCCTTCGGCGTTGACCTTGCGGGCCCTCTCCCAGTGCTTGCGGACGGTCTTATCGGACAGCCGGGCATAAAGGGCGGTCATGAGAGGCGAGTCGTGGTCGAGTATTTTCTGCACGACATGCTGGGGAACGTCGCGGTTGATCAGGACGGTTCCCAGCGTGTGCCTCCACTGATGGGGGGTCAGGTGGACGGGCTGGCCGTGCTCGTCGCGGACATCGCAGTGTTCCAGCCAGCGGTAGAGTGCCGCCCGGTAGGTGGCGCTGCTAACCGGGGCCCTCCCGTCCGGGTTCTTCTCCGGCCGGGGGAACAGCACGGTCCCTGACGGGTAGCGTCCGGAGACCCGCTGCTGCTGGCCCTGGATCAGGTCCAGAAGCTCGTGGTCGAGGGGGACGAGCGCCTCGCGCTTCATCTTGTGGTTGAAATAGCGCAGGTAGGGGGCGCCGGCGTCGTCGGCGGTGACGCAGCCGGACGGCAGCCTGAGCGCGTCCGAGACCCTCAGCCCGCAGCGGATCAGGATGAGCGTGGCCAGCCGGTAGGCGGGGTTCTCCTGGCGGGCGAGGTTGCCGGGCTGCTCGACCTGGGCCATCACGTGCCCGGCCAGTGCCCGGGGCAGCAGCTCGGTGCGGGGCGGCTGGTCGCCGGGGAACAGCATCGCGTCCGGCGGCAGGCCAGGGGCCCATCCGTGCTGGCGGACTGCGGTGAGGAACAGGCCGATGATGCTGACGTGGGCGCCGTGCTCCGGCCTGCCGCCCACGGCCGAATGGAGGTCGGCGAGGTAGTCCTCGAGCACGGCCCGGCCGATGCCGTCTGCTCCGGTGATGCCGCGGGCGTGGAGGAAGCGGGCGAGCCGGGTCAGGAAGCGCAGCGGGCGGCACCCGCCTGCTTCCAGGCCGAGGCCGGTGCTGAGCCGCCACCGGATCCAGCGTTTGGCCAGGTCTTTCAGGTCCTGCTGGGGGATCCGGGAGAAGTCCAGGACGTTCCTGCCCTCGAAGCCGAGGCGGTGCATCTGCCAGGCGTCGCGGGGATACTCGGCGTCCCAGCCGCTGCCCTCGGCCAGGTCGGTGACCTGCCGGCGGGACCAGGCCAGCAGCGCGATCGCGTTGTTCTTCTTGCCGAACGCTTCCCGCCATTCCTGCTCGGTCCGGTCCAGCAGCGAGGACGCCCCGCTGGAGGCCAGGAACCGGACCATGATCATGACGATGAACGGCGGGGCCTTGCCCGCGCGCTCGCCGGACCGCCGCTGGAGCGCGTACTGGATCTCCAGCTTCAGCTGCGGGGGCAGGCTGTCCACGAAGATGCGTTCATGGACGGGGACCGGGTGGTCATCGAGATACCGGGCGGCGAAGCCGCCCGGTTCGGGACGGCCGTTGACTTTCCACGTGGCGCCGTGGGCCTGGCAGAACGGGATGCCGCGCTCGGCCCACAGGCCGCAGAACCTGACCAGGCAGTCCTGCTGGCCGGGCGGCGGGACGGTCACGGGGACGCTGGCGAGCCACTCATCCGCATCCGGGCGTCCGGCACGTTCCCAGGCCGCGCCGTGACGCGTGCACAACCCCTGGCGGCTGACGCCGCGCCCGCAGCCGGGTGCCCGGCAGCAGGCCAGGGGTTCCTGCTTGTGCCAGCGGGGGCTCGTCGCCGCGATGAACGCGTCCAGGTCAGGCCTGCCCTCAGCGGTCCACCGGTCGTAGTGAGCGGCGCACAGGCCCCGGCCGCCCCGCGCCGTCCGCGGGCAGGAAGCCACCCGGCAGATCGCGCCCCCGAATACCGGGTCGGCGGGGTCGAAGGCGATCTCGCCGGCACGGAACTCGGGGCGCACTGCGGCGATGAGCTTTTCCAGCAGGCCCGCGGCAGCCTGGTGATGCTGCCCGGGAGGCTGCGCCCGGAGGATGTCCGGGCGGCTCACCGGTCCTCTTCCCCGCTGTCGAAGACGGTCGTGGTGACGCTGACCGTGACGCCGCCGCGGACACCGCGGGCATGCAGGTAAACGGCTGTCCCGTTCGCGGACGGGGTCTCGGTCACCTCGTCTAGCCCGAGCGCCTGCCGCCACTGCCCGAACAGCACGCGCCGGCTCGCCGCAGGGGCGAGGACCCGGCCGGACAGGGCCCCTCCGGACGCGGTGACGGTCCACGCGAGCACCGCGATGCCCGGGTGCGCGGCCAGGATCGCGGCCAGTTCGGCAGCGGCCCGCTGCTGCCAGCGGGACCGGCCGGCCTGCGTGATCCAGCCGCCGCTTACCATGACACTTCCTTCCCGGTGAACCAGCCGGCCTTCTCCAGCGCCGCCCGCGCGTCCTCGGCCGTCAAATGCCCGTAGACCGAGGACGTGACTGCTACCGATGAGTGCCCGAGGAGCGTGGACACGACCTCGATCGGGACGCCGTCGCGCAGCCAGCGCGTGGCCGCGCTGTGACGCCACCAGTGGGGATCGAACGCGATCCCGGTCCTGGCCCGGAGCCGCAGGACCAGGTCATAGGCCGCCTGATACGACCACGCGTGTCCCTTCGGCTCCGCCCAGATATTGATGAACACGTAGTCACTGCAGGCAGCGCCGTACTCTTCGTGCAGGTAGTCGGCATAGAGCCGGATCAGCTCCGGCCCGACCGGGACCGTGCGGCCGCCGGACTTGGCCCGTGCGCGGTTCGCGTTCTCCCGCGCCGTGATGGTGATCTCCTGCTCGGCCGCGGCGATGTCCTCATGACGCAGGCCCAGGGCCTCGCCGGCCCGGCAGCCGCTGTCGTAAAGCAAGGCAAAGAAGAAGCGGTCCCGCAGCCGGGTGCAGGAATCGAGGATCGCCTGCGTCTCGGAGACGGTGAGGATCCGCGGCAGCTTCTTCTCCGCCTTCAGCGTGATCGCCCGCCCGCGATACGGTTCAGCCTTGCTCACGTGGTGCAGGAACGGTTTCCAGCCGCCCCGCCCGCCGGTCCGCCACGCGGCCAGCAGGTCGCCGACCCCGGCGCCGTTGCGGGCCTGGTGCGCATAGAACGCGCTCACCGCGGTGAGCTTGCGGTTCACCGTCGAGGCCGTCACCTGAGCCGTCACCGACGGCAGCGCCGCGACCTCTCCCGCACGGCCCGCCGGCGGCAACTGGAGCCAGGCCACGAACTCGCCGGCGTCCTCCAGCCGGGCCTCGCGCCAGTCCAGCCCGCGGAAGCCGATGAAGCACCAGTAATCCTTGAGATCGTGCGCGTACGCCTTCACCGTGTTCGGCGACCGGCCGATGTCAGTGAGATAGGCCAGGAACCGGTCGACCGGGACGACTGGCACGTCGTCGTCCCCCAGCACGGTCCACGATCGGGTCCCCGAACCGGGGATCACCACCGGATGCACGAGCATCGTCTCCTCCTTGAACAACGTCATGGACAAGGCAGGAGATAACCACGGATCAGCCCTCATCCGGGCAGGTGAGAACGCTCGTGACGGACGTTAAGGACACGCTAGTTAAGGCTGGAGATAACGATCGGGTTGGTGGTGCGCAGGTGCACCCAGTGCTCGGCCGGGTAGTCGTAGAACGCCAGCAGCTCCTCCTCATCCTCGGTGACCTTGGCGGCGGCCTTGGGGAACTTCGCCCCGTAGGCGGCGGCGAAGGCCTTGACGGCCGTGCGGGCGTGGTCCTTGTCCTCGGCGTTCCAGATCTCGGCCAGCGCCTTCTTCGCCCCCGGATGCGCGGACTTCGGCAGCGCGCCCAGCACGTTGGCGATCTTGTGGAACCAGCAGCGCTGAGTCCTGGCCTGCGGGAACACCTCGCGGGCGGCCTTCCAGAACCCCAGTGCCCCGTCGCCGATGGCCAGCACCGGGGCGCGCATGCCGCGGCGGACGCAGTCGCGCAGCAGGTCTGCCCACGACTCTGATGATTCGCGGTAGCCATCGGCCAAGGCGACCAGCTCCTTGCGCCCGTCGGCGCGCACCCCGATCATCACCAGCAGGCACAGCTTGTCTTCCTCCAGCCGGATGCCCAGGTGGATGCCGTCGACCCACAGGTAGACGTAATCGGCGCCGGACAGGTCGCGGGCCATGAACGCGGCGGCCTCGGCCTTCCAGGTCTCGGTCAGCTTCGTGATCACCGACGATGACAGGCCTGCCCCGGTGCCCAGGAACTGGCCCAGCGCCGGCACGAAGTCGCCGCTGGACAGGCCGTGCAGGTACAGCAGCGGCAGCACCTCGCTGATCTGCGGGGTCTTGCGCGCCCACGGCGGCAGGATCGCCGAGCTGAACCGCTTCCGCTCGCCGGTGGCCGGGTCGGCGCGCTTGTCGTTGACCCGCGGCGCGGTCACCTCCACCGCCCCGGCGCTGGTCAGCACCGTCCGCGGCTCGGCAGTGCCGTTGCGCACCACCATCCGCCGTCCATCCTCATCGCGCAGCCCGGCGAACTGATCGATATAGGCGGCAACCTCGGCCTGCAGCGCCGCGGCCAGCATCTGCCGGGCGCCGTCCCGCACGATCTGGTCGATCAGCGACGACGGCTCCCCAGCCGGCAGCGCGCCAGCCACGTCAGGGACTACTGTGAGCATGGGTGTACCTTCCCGGCCCGGCGTTCCAGCGCCGGCCATTGCTTGAGACCTCTACGACTCGGTCACCGGGAAGGTACACCCCTCCTTCACGCCCCTGCCCTTCCCGGCAGATCCACAGGTTTCAAGCATTGCTCTGATCATCGCTGGCCTGGTACTGGCTGTTATCGCTCTCTGGTGTCGCCTCGTGGGTGCTGCCGCCGGGCGTCGTGCTCATCGGCGTGAGCGCGCTGATACTGGTGCTATGACTGAGACCGAGTCCCTGATCGCCGAGGTCCGCCGGAATCCGTATCGGCAGGTCAGCGTCCTGCCAGGTGTCCGGCATAGGTGCCATGGTCCGGTACCGTCCGGTCAGTCCGTGAGAAAACTGTGAGAGACCCCTGCCCATGGCAACGACCGCTACCGGGTGAGCGGCGGCGCCACGACAAGTTCAAAGGTCCGGTCGAAAGGGATCTGAGGAGTACCAGCCACCAGCAGGTCCGCGCGCTCCCACGGCCGCTGACCGGTCAGGAACGGGTCTTCCTCGGCCATCCATTCCCGATGGTCCCCGACTGTCCGCGCCCCGTCGGGCTGCCCGACGCGGGCCAGGCTGCGCCGCTCGGCTTCCTGCTGGTCGGCCTGCACCCATACCAGCGCGTCGATCAGGTGCGAGACCTCGGACCGCCCGGCCCCCACGCCCTCGATGATGAGCACCGGGCACATGGCCGGAACCTGGATGGATCCCCGGCGGCCGTGCCTGGCCCAGCCCGGCGGGCGAAAGCTCACCAGTTCGCCGCGGCGAAACGGCACCAGGATCCCATCAGTGAGCAGGTCGGCCCAGCCGAAGCGGGAGTGCCACCACGCGATGTCATCGGTGTGCACCACGGCCGAGCCCGCAATGGCGTCCTGCAGGCGTGCCGCCAGCGTGGTCTTCCCGCCGGAGCTGCGCCCATCTACTGCCAATACGACACCCTGGCGCTGACGCCCAGCAGTTCGCCCGCCACCAAGCCGGAGCAGGGCTTCAACAACCACCGTCAGCGGCCTGGCACGCCATGGTCCACCCTCGGGCTCCTCGGAATCGAGTTGAAGTGCCATGACTATGGTCTTCCCAGCCAATGGTTTTCAAGAGCGTCAGGGTTCATGGTCCCTCCCCTCTAGGACCTACGTTGTTGGCGCTCGGGGCTGGCTCGTCAACCAAGATCATCCCGCGCATATCCCGCGCACGGGCCCGGCCAGGCCGCGCCGGGCCGATGAGTTACGGGCCGTCGGGCCGTCCAACCCACGGAACAACATCAACCCGGCAGCAGCACCGGACGCCCTGGCACACCAAGATAGCCCGGGGAACGCGAACGAAGGAGCACCAGATGACCAGCAATCCACGTCCGGGTCCCCGCATCCTGGGCAGCCTGCGATCGGCAGGCGGCAAAGGCGTCGTACGCATCGAAGACCGCTACGGCACCGGTATCGACGACTTGTGGTCGGCACTGACCGACCCCGGCCGCCTGGCCTCCTGGTACGGCCAGGTAGAAGGCGACCTGCGCCTCGGCGGGCAGTTCCGCCTGCACGTGGAAGATGCCGACGCGGACGCCACCGGGCGCGTGGAAGCATGCGAGCCTCCGCGGCGGCTGCAGGTGATGACCAGGGAAACTGAGGAATCCTACCGGCGCGGGAAGGGGGTGCCGCCGTACGAGAGGCCCTTGACGCCACGCTGACCGCCGACGGCGACCAGACCATCCTGGTCATCGAGGTCCGGGGCATCCGCTGGACGCGATCGCCTTCTAGGGGGTCGGGTGGCAGATCCATGCCGAGAATCTCGCCGCCTATCTCGCCGGGCGCACGCGCGGCGACGCCAAGGCGCGATGGGACGATCTCGTCCCCGCCTATCAGGAGCTGGCGGCCAACATCAGCTAGCTACCCTGCGCTTTTGGGGTGCCTCGCTGATGCTGGCCCAGGGCACGCCACTGCACGTGGTCTCCGAGGTGCTTGGGCATGCGAGCATCGCCGTCACCAAGGATGTGTACGGGCACCTGCTGGAAGATGACAAGCGGGCGGCGGCGGAGTCGATGAGCCGGGCTCTGTTCGGGGGCTGACGTGTTCCCGTGGCTCCCAGCGTGGCTCCCAAAACGACAAGAAAGCCCGCTGCCGGGCGGGCAACAGGCCTGTGACCTGGGCGCGCTCGGAGGGACTCGAACCCCCAACCTTCTGATCCGTAGATCAATGCCGGGCGTCCAGCCAGTGCGCCGGAATCCGTACCCCCAGCTCAGCGTCCTGCCCGGCGTCCGGCATTTATGCCATATTCCGGTGCCGTCCGGTCAGTCCGTGAGAAAGCTGTGAGAGATTCCTAGTGGATGACGGAACCAGTGACCTCTTCGTGTCAGTACAGGGCAGCTACCTGGCGGGAAGCCATGACCTCGCTATGGGCGGCAGCGGCGGTTAGTCCAGGGGAGTCGTTTGGCGTCGTTGCTGTCACCGCCCTTCCAGTCGTCGCTGGTTGTGAGAACTACGACGCACGTCTTTCTCGCCTCCGGCGTTCCGGAATGTCTCGCTGACCACTCCGTTAGCCGATCGATTTCTCAACCTGCGGGTTCCTGGTTTTAAGCGCGCGGCCCCGGCGCACTGGTTTGCGTGTCCGCCCCAGGTGGTAGCCAGTTATAGCACACGCTGGTGAGGGCATGTAGATCCGTACGGCGAGTGTGCCGGTAGCGCTTGCGATCAAGTCGCTCAAGGCGGGGAGGGGAAGGCGCAATGGCTAACTTGATGATTTCCGCCGGGCCGGACGAGATGCAGAGCCTTCGCGCCGTGGCCGCGGTGCAGGCGGCGACCACAGGCCAAGAGGCCGACCTGGCCGCCACCGCACAAGAGCTGCTCCGCGGGGCGCTCGCGTCCAAGCTGGCCGAGCTCGGCCTTCGGTGGAACCCGTCGCCCGAGGCCATCGAGAGGCACACGTCCCGGGCCGCCAGGCCCGATGGGCCGGTAGCCAGGCTCATGAAGACCGATCGGGCGCGACGGTACGCCACCAGCGCCCTGGCGGTCGCGGTCCTGATCTTGCTGTGGGGCGGGTACGGCCAAGGCTGGGCCTGGACCGGCTTTCAAGGTAACAACCAGCTATGGGACTGGCTGCACCTGCTCCTGCTGCCGGTCGTGATCGGGACTTTGCCCTTGTGGATTCAGCATCCCGAGTACATGAGCCCGACGCGGCGTATGGCCCATCTCGCCGCCGGAGCGGCATTCGCGGCGCTGATAGTGGCCGGCTACCTGGTGCCCCTGAACTGGACCGGCTTCCCCGGTAACACACTGTGGGACTGGCTTGAGCTTGTCTTGCTGCCGATCGCCGTGGTCAGCGCACCATTCCTGCGGTCAGCGCTGCACTCGCTCCGGCCGTACCACAAGTGGGCAATTGCCTCTGTCGCGGTAGCCTGGGCGCTCACCATCATCGGCGGCTACACATGGGGCTGGACCTGGACCGGCTACCCGGGGAACACATTCTGGGACTGGCTTGGCCTGCTTCTCCTGCCGCTGCTGATTCCGACGGTCCTGCTGCCGACGGCGCTACGGTGGGCCTCGGGAAACACGCCGAACGGCCCAAGCCACGAGGGCGGCGCGAAGGCGCCACGCGCTGCGAGGAATACCGCGACGGCTCGGTAACGCCGCATCCCGTTCGCGCCTAAATTCCGTCATCACCAGTGCCGTGAGCTGTGTGCGGCGGGCGTGGGATTCGAACCCCCTGAGGACGTAGTAATAGGACAACGCGCTAGAGGCCGTTGTTCAGCGGGGATGTGGTTGATGCAGGAACGTCCTCCTGGTGCGGTAGTACGGGCTTGGTGTCCCAAACGCAGCGAGGAGGACGTTCTGTGGGTAAGGGTAGCGGCAACGGCACGACACGGGGAGACCGCAAGCGGAATGCCCGGCGGGAGCGGCTGCGCGGGCTGCTGCCGCGGGATGGCGCGGTGATCGGGATCGACCTGGCGGAGGATAAGCAGGCGCTGGCGGTGGTTGATCACGATGTGCGGGTGCTGGCGCGTAAGACGGTGAAGGTGAAGGCGTTCCGGCTGGGTGAGGCGCTGGACTGGGCGGCGGCGCAGGCCAGGGTGAAGGGGTTCGCGCACGTGACGGTGGCGTGCGAGCCGACCGGGCCGCGGTGGATGCAGGTGCAGCGTTTGTGCGCCGAGCGGGGCCTGCCGCTGGTGTGCATCCAGCCGCTGGTTTCGCATATCGCCCGTGAGCAGCAGGATTACACCCCGCACAAGACCGATGAGTCCGATTGCGTGCTGATCGGGCGGCTGGCGGCCGAGCTGCACTGCTACATCCCGGAGGAGCTGGATGAGACGTGGGCGCACCTGCGGCACCTGGGGCGGCGCCGCGCCCAGCTGATCACCGCGGCGACCGCGTCGGTGCAGCGGATCCGGGACTTCTTGCCGGTGGCCTGGCCGGTGGTGACCGAGGCGTGCGCAGGGCCGTTTGAGTCGGTGACCTGGCTGGCGGCGCTGGCGGTGGTCACGTCCCGGTGCGGCGGGGACCCGGCCAGGCTGGCCGCCCTCGGGCCGGAGGAGTTCACCGTCCTGGTCCGCGGCGCGGTGCCCGCCTGGGGCGGCAAGAAGGGGTGGGGCAGGATCTGCCGCCGGGTCTTCACCGCGCTGACCGACACCGAGGGCGTGGTCGCCTGGTCCCGCCGTGGCCTGCTGCGCCGGTGCGCCGATGAGCTGGGCGACCTGGCCCGGACCCGCGCCCAGCTGCGCGCCGTGGAGGCGGACATGGTGATGGTGCTGGGCGAGCTCGGCTTGTCCCGGCTGGGGGACATCCCCGGGCTGACCGCCGTCGGCGCGGCGGCGATCTTGGCCGAGACCGGCGACCCGCGCCGCTACGGCAGCTCATCATCCCTGGTCAAGCACGCTGGGCTGGCCCCGTCCGAGAACGCCTCCGGCGTCTTCTCCGGCCAGGCTCACATCTCCCGCCGCGGCCGGCCCGGGCTGCGGCTGACCGCCCGGCGCGCGGTCTGGCCGATGCTCCAGTTCAACCCGGTGATGGCCGCCAAGTACGCCGCGATGACCCAGGCCGCCGACGCCGCCGCGGCTGATGCGCGGTCACAGCCAGCCCGGGCGGCAGCGGCCGCGGCCCGTGCGCGGCGCGCCACGGCCCGCGTGGCGTGCGCGGCCTCCTTGCTGCGCTCACTGATGGACGTTGCCTGACGGGTTGCTGCGGAAGACGGTCATGTTGCTGTCTGCAATCAGTGGTTACGTACGTTTAACGTGGTGCGCTTGCGGTGAGCGGTGCTGAGGGGCCAGAGTTGTCCGGTCGGTGACCGGGTTCACCGATGCACCCCAGGTGCCACCAGTCACCGCCATGCTGCGCTCGACCCTTAATTGAGGTCCAGATCCAGTTTCTGCGGGGCTGGTGGTTACCCGGGACGCGCTGATCGTCAACAGGGCCATGCGCTTCGAGCGCCGCACAGTGAGCTCACAACGGCGTCCCGGTTCCGCGAATAAGGGTGCCTCCCCACTGGGTAAGCAGCGAGGAGGCTGTGATGCAGTATGCCCTAATCCAGGTTCTGCCTGATGTCCCGGCCGGCGGGGTGTGCGCCGGCATCGACTGGGCCACCGCTGATCACGTCGCGTGCGTGGTCGACATGGCCGGGCGGGTCAGGGACCGGTTCTCCGCCGCGCACGACAAGGCCGGGCTCGACGCGATGATCACCCGGCTGCGCCGGGCCGGGGCCCGCGAAGTTGCGATCGAGCGGGGCGATGGCGTGCTCGTCGATGCCCTGCTGGCCGCGGGCCTGACCGTAGTGGTGATCACGTCCCGGCAGGTGAAGAACCTGCGGTCCCGGTACGGGTCATCCGGGGCCAAGGACGACCGGGTCGATTCGTTCGTGCTGGCGGACACGCTGCGCACCGACCGGGCCCGGCTGCGGCCCCTGATCCCGGATACAGCGGCGACGATCGCGTTGCGGGCAGCGGTCCGGGCCCGCCGGAACCTGGTCGCGCACCGGGTCGCGGCGTGTAACCGGCTGCGCGCGCACCTGGCCGTGGCGTTCCCCGCCGCGGCCGGGTTGTTCTTCGAGCTGGACAGCCCGATCAGCCTGGCGTTCCTGGCCCGCTTCGGCTGCCACGACGCCGTCGCCGGGGTCGGTGAGCAGCAGATGACCGCGTGGCTGCAAACCGTCCCGGCCCGCGGGAACGCGGCCCCAGCCAGCGTGCTGTGCGCCGGGCTGCGGGCTGCGGCTCCGGGGGCCACCGGCGAGGAGGGCGCCGCCCAGGCCGCGCGGTCACCGCGGCGCTGGCAGCCACGCTGACCGCGCTGGCCGCCCAGGTCAAGGTCCTGGAAGCCCGGATCGCCGCCCAGCTGGCCTCCCACCCCGACGCGCACATCTTCACCGCGCTGCCGCGCGCGGGCACGCTGCGCGCGGCGCGGCTGCTGGCCGAGATCGGGGATTGCCGGTCCAAGTTCCCCGACCCCGAATCGCTGGCCGGGCTGGCCGGGATCGCGCCCGTCACCCGCCAGTCCGGCAAGCACGCCTCGATCGAGTTCCGGTGGGCGGTCAACCGCCAGCTCCGCGACGCCTTCTGCGACTTCGCCGACGGTTCCCGGCACGCCAGCGCGTGGGCCGCGGGCATCTACGCCGAGGCGCGCGCCCGCGGCAAAGACCACCCGCACGCCGTGCGCATCCTGGCCCGGGCCTGGAGCTGCACGATCGCGGGCACGGCCTACGGGTCAGGAGTCGCCGAACTGGACTGGTACCAGGGCGGCGAGTACGTAATCACCGATCAGGCCGGGACTCCCGTTCACCCCGAGTGGTACTCCGACGAGTTCCGCCGCCTGCTCCGGCGGGCTGGGCTGCGGAGGATCACCCTGCACGACTCGCGTCACACGACCCTGACGCTTATGGAGCATGCAGGCGTGCCGATCTCGATCATCAGCAAGTGGGCGGGTCACTATGACTCGGCGTTCACGCAGAAGACCTACGTCCACGCGAGCGAGGAAGACCTGCAACGGGGCCAGGCCGCGCTCGCCAGGATTCACAAGATCGCTTAGGGCTGTGAGAAATTGTGAGACGCCAGGCCCTACGACAGAGATTCAGCTCCTTGGCCACCTCGAAGAATAAGGCTCTGGCCTGCGAAAACATTGGCGCGCTCGGAGGGACTCGAACCCCCAGCCTTCTGATCCGTAGTCAGATGCTCTATCCGTTGAGCTACGAGCGCAGATCTTGAGTTATCCTACCTGCGGTTTTGCAGGTAGCTGCTACGACAGCACATAAGCACAGCGAGGATAAAGCATCTGATTCGTCGCTCACCAAGGCCATGCGTACCCATTAAGGGTAGGGCATGGCGGGCGCGGTTCGCACCGGTGACCGGGAGGAACCCATGTCATCCGAGGCCACCAAGAGGTCGCTATCCGGCGCGCAGGGTGACGATGGATCCGACTAGACCGTCACGTTAAAGCCGGCCTAGCACGTCCTCTATGTCCTGTGGCGGCCCGGGTCCACGAATCAAGCGACCTGCCGGATTCGGTTTAGGGTTTATTCCGCCTGGATCCAGCTGACCAGATCCTCCCGGCTGACCGTGTTCAGCAGGGCCGGATGGTCGGTGGCCATATGCCCCCGGATCATCCCGACCACCTGGTCATCGTTATCGCCTCGGGCCACGAACCCGCATTCGCATCGGATCAGCTTCACCATCGCATCTCCTACTCTGGCTGCCTGCCCCAGCGTAATGCCAGGATGTTGGCGTGACCTTGGCGTCTTCGCACCCGGTGCGCATCCAGGTCTGCGGGGCGCTGGCGGTCGAGCGCGACGGCCAGCGGCTGGATGCCCGCCTGCCGGGCCGCCAGGGCCGACTGCTGTTCACCTACCTGGTGGTCAATCGCCATCGCCATGTCCCGCGCGACGAGGTGGCCGAGGCGCTGTGGCGCGAACCCGACCCGGCCGCGGTCGATGCCCGAGTCAACCCGCTGCTGTCCAAGCTGCGCCGGGTCTTCGGCGCCGACTCCGTGGACGGGCGCTCCACGATCCGGCTGTGCCTGCCCGATGCGTGGGTCGACCTGGAGGCGGCCGCCGAGGCCATCCACCGGGCCGAGTCTTCGGTCGCCCAGCAGGACTGGGCGCGAGCGTGGGGGCCGGCGCTCACCGCACTATTCGTGGCCGAGCGTGACTTCCTTCCCGGCGAAGATGCCCCCTGGATCGACGAGATCCGCCATCAGTTGACCGAGCTTCGCCTACGCGCCCTGGAATGCTACGCGGCCGCCGGGCTGGGCCTCGGCGGAACCGAACTCGCCGGCGCGGTCCGGGCCGGCCGCCAGCTCACCCGCTTGGCTCCGCTGCGGGAAAGCGGCTATCGCTACCTTTGGGGTCTCCACTTAAGCGGAGCAGACGAGCAACGACCGCGAGATGCGGTGGTCGTGACAGTCGGCCGCGCCAAGATCTTGTGGTTACTCCGGTTAGATGGAGACCCCTACGCTACCTTATGCAGGCCCTCGCCGCCCAGGACAACCTCGCCGAAGCCCTCGGCGTTTACGGCCAGCTCAGCGAGTGCCTGCGCGACCAGCTCGGCGTCTCACCCAGCCCAGCTACCCGCGAGCTCTACGAACGCCTCCTCGCTGCGACCTGAACGGTGACAGGTACCGCCCTGGGACCGCTCGCGTGCGATCGGCCAGCCTAACGGACCCGCGGTGCTCGCTCGGCTGATCACCGTGCCTCCCGGGCCATTCATTTCGCCTGAGCCGGGCACAAGGCCCGGTCTGGGCGCAGCCGCGCTCGCTCCGGTGCGTGGCATCCGACCCTGACGCCAAGGTTTCCCCAACCCTGCAGCAACGTTGCGGCAATAGCGCCGTCGTAGACCTGTGCCCAAGGAACACACAGGGAGGTTCATATGAAGACCACATCAGCGACGACTGCATCCAGCCGGGGCCGGGGCAGCACCAACGGGGTGCTAGTGGATCCCGAATGGCTTCAAGCTCACTTGTCTGACCCACGCGTGCGAGTGGTCGAAGTCGACGTCAGCCCGGCTCCTACGACGACTGGCACATTGACGGCGCGGTGCTGTGGAACATCTATGCCGACCTGAAGGACGCCGGTTACCGCCTGGCGGGCACCGCCGCACTGGAACGGCTGGTCGCATGCTCGGGAATCGACCTGGACTCCACAGTGGTGTTCTACGGGTACGCACCCTCCCTGGGCTTGTGGCTGATGAAGCTCTACGGGCATCCCGACGTGCGCATCCTGAACTGCTCACGTGACACCTGGCGGGCCAAAGGCTACCCGCGGAGCATTGCCGCGAGTGAACCGCCAGCAGGCAGCTTCTGCCTCGACGGCGAGGATTCTCGCATCCGAGCGGACCGGGCGGCGGTGCACGAGGCCATCGGCCAGCCGGAAACCACCCTGGTCGATGTGCGCTCAGCGGCTGAGTACCGGGGCGAGCGCTTCTGGCCATCGGGCGGCATGGAACCAGGCGGCCGCGCCGGGCACGTGCCTTCGGCCGTCCACCAGCCCATCGACGGCCTCTACCACGAAGACGGGTCGTTCCGCTCCGCGGCGGAGCTGCGCCGCATCTTCGCGCCGGCCGTCCTGCAGTGCAGCGGGACGCTGATCACCTACTGCACCATCGGCGGGCGCGCGGCCACGGCCTGGTTCGTGCTCACCCACCTGATCGGCCGCGCTCGGGTCCGGGTCTACGACGGATCCTGGGCCGAGTGGGGCCGCATCCCCGATACCCCCGTCGCGGGCCTGTGACCGGCTTCCGCCGGACGACGGCAGCTGACCCGGACCCAAGAAACTCACGACCTGACATACCCACATCAGCACAGGAGGCTCATCATGGCTGTCGACATGGACAAGTTGCAAGAGTTCCTCGGCCGGTTCGTCACCGACCTGGGCGCCACCTTCGCGGCCGGCAACGTGGTCACCGGGCACCACCTCGGCCTGTACCGGGCGCTGGCCGCCGGCCCGGCCCGCGCCGCCGAACTCGCCGAGCGAACCAGCACCAATGCCCGGTACGTCGCCGAGTGGCTACGCGGCCAGGCGGCCGGCGGATACGTGGAATACGACCCAGCCACCGACACCTACTCGATGACCGAGGAGCAGGCATTCGCGCTCGCCGACCCCGACGGTGGCGTCTACATTCCCGGGGCGTTCGTGCTCGCGCTCGGCACGCTGAAGGCCGAGCCGCGGATCACCGAGGCGTTCCGCACCGGCGCCGGGATGGGCTGGCACGAGCACGACCAGAACGTCTTCACCGGCTGCGAGCAGTTCTTCCGCCCTGGCTACATCGCCAACCTCATCCCGTCCTGGATCCCGGCGCTGGACGATGTACAGGACAAGCTCCAGGCCGGGGCCAAGGTCGCCGACATCGGCTGCGGGCTCGGCGCGTCCACCATCCTGTTTGCCCAGCAATACCCGAACGCCCGGTTCACCGGCTCGGACTACCACGACCGGTCCATCGAGATCGCGCGTAAGCGTGCCGCCGACGCCGGCGTCGCCGACCGGATCAGCTTCGAGGTCGCCTCTGCGGCCGATTTCTCCGGCGCCGGCTACGACCTGGCCGCCACGTTCGACTGCCTGCACGACATGGGCGACCCGCTAGCCGCGGCCCGGCACATCCGCCGGGCGCTGAAGCCCGATGGCACCTGGCTGGTCGTCGAACCCTACGCGGCCGACGAGGTGGCCGGCAACCTCAACCCGGTAGGCCGCGTCTACTACAACGCCTCCACCCAGCTGTGCGTGCCGAACGCGCTGTCCCAGGCCGGCGGCTACGCCCTCGGCGCGCAAGCCGGCGAGGCCGCCATCCGGCAGGTAACCGCCGACGCCGGGTTCACCCGCTTCCGGCGCGCCGCCGAGACACCGTTCAACCTCGTCTACGAGGTGCGCCCGTAGGCTCGCCCCAGGTCGTCCCAGGGCACTGCACCGTGCCCCGGGCGGCCCCGGTTCATAGGAAGGCACGATGAACAAAGCAGAACCGGCGGTGCCAGGCGCCGGGACCAATGACCGGTGGCGGCTGGACGGCCGCGTCGCGCTGGTGACAGGTGCCTCAGCCGGGCTTGGGGCACGGTTCGCCCGTGTACTGCACGCGGCCGGCGCACACGTCATCGCCACCGCCCGCCGCGCCGACCTCCTCGAGGAGTTGGCCCAGCACTGCGGGAACAGGATTCAGACCATCGCCGGCGACATCGCCGACCCGCATCACCGTCAGGCTGTCATTGAGATGCTTCGTCCGCATGGCCAGCTCGACGTGCTGGTCAACAACGCCGGTATCTGCGACGACGGGCCGCTGGAGCAGCAGGCCCTGGACGGCCTGCGGCGGGTGGTCGAGGTCAACCTGATCAGCGTGATGGACCTGTGCGGGCTGAGCGCTGGCCTCTTGCGGGCCGCGCCCGCAGCCAGCGTGATCAACGTCGCGTCGATGTACGGCGTCGTCGCCTCCCGCAGCCCGATGGCTGCCTACAATGCCACCAAAGCTGCCCTGATCAACCTCACCCGGCACCTCGCCGCGGTCTGGGGCCAGGACGGCGTGCGCGTCAACGCTCTCGCGCCAGGCTACTTCCCCACAGAGCTGACCGGGTTCCTGACCGACCCCGCCTTCGCGCAATCAATCCGCGACCGCACGCTGCTCGGCCGCACTCCGCAGCCCGACGAACTCGACGGCCCGCTGCTCTTCCTCGCCACCGACGCCTCCAGCTACATGACTGGGCAAGCCCTTGTCATCGACGGCGGATGGACCGCAGTATGACCCGGATCAAATTTTAGGCGTCTGATTCAGTGCGCACCGGTCGGCCGTTATCTGGGTTTTCCCTGGTCAGCACAGTGGGGAAAGGAGAAACGATCCGTAGTCAGATGCTCTATCCGTTGAGCTACGAGCGCTGGTGCCTGGATAGGTTACGACACTCCGGGTGCCCCGGCGTACCAAGCCTGACCGCTGAGGTCTGGACCGTTCGGCCAGAATCTCACACTCTTAGTTATGATTCGTAACCAATCCGTTATTTCGGTTGAGGGCGCTGGTTGTTTTGTGTTCTCCTGTCCCGCATGAGCCACAGCCGTGTGCGGTGGCCGGGTGGCGCGTGTGGGTGAGCTGAATCGCCATCCGGTAGCGTCCCGGACCACTCCTGTGCTGGCCGCGCGAGAGCCCTTGGTAGACACGACGGTTCCTGCTCGAGCGGAACCATCTTGGGGCAAGATCCTGGCCACCACGGTAAAGCTGTGGATTCAGTGGCGACTCCGCTCCGTGGGTTTCTGGCGGCGGCGCGTAACGGCGCCGTCAAAGCAGGCGTCCAGCGGACGTTCTGGGCCTGCGCGCCAGCTGACCGGGCGGCGCTGGGGCCTGGCTGCTGTCGTCGTGGCCCTGGCGGTTGTCACGGTCGCCGCTCTGGAGCTGTCCGGTGCGCTCAGCGGAAGCTCGGCTCCCGCGGCGGGAGCCAGCGCCCCGGCCAAGCCGGTCGGCAGCAACGCCCCCTTGGCAGGCGGGCACGGCATTTCCGCGCAGACGGCCGCGGCGGCCCAGGCCGATGCCGCCGCGTGGATTGCCAGCCAGGTGAGCAGCGACGCGATCATCGCATGCGACCCGGCCATGTGCACCGCCCTGATGGGGCAGGGCGTCGGCGCCGGGCGGCTGCTGCCGCTCCGATCCGGCTCCGCCAGCCCGGCCGGGGCCAACATTGTGGTCACCTCGCCGGCCGATGTCCAGCTCGCCAGCCAGTACGCGCCCGCGATGATCGCGAGCTTCGGTGCGGCCGCGACCGAGATCGATGTGCGCGCCGCCGAGCCTGGCGGTGCGGCCACCTACGAGTCCGCCCTGAAGACCGACCTGGCCGCCCGCCAGAGCGCGGGCACTCAGCTGCTGCGGAACAAGCGGATCCAGTTCACCGCGCAGGAGGCCGCCGAACTCCGGGCGGGCGAGGTCGATTCCCGCGTGCTAGCTACGCTCGCGACGCTGTCCGCTCAATACTCGTTCCGGGTGGCCTCGTTCGGCGACGCCTCTCCCGGTGTCCAGCTGCTGTTCCGGCAGGTGACCGTGACCAGCAAGGCCGGCGGGAACGGTTCGGCCGAGCTCGCGTCGATCCTGGCTCTGGTAAATGCCCAGCGTCCTCCTTACCTGCCTGCTCAGGCCGCGATTACCGGCCATGACGCGGTGCAGATCGAGTTCGCCGCCCCCAGCCCACTGGGCCTGCTGACCGCCGTCCTTACTTCCGCTTCCTAGCAGGCGGCGGCAGCGTGATAGTGACCGCCTGATCACCGGAAACGACCTGAGCTCTATCACCGTTACGCGGCGTTTCTCCTGGCTACGGCGGTATCGGGATCGTTAGCATGACTGCCGGTAAAGGTCTGATGGACGCTATCGGTGGGACGGGACGAGACCACGAAGACGCGGACACGGGCGCCCGGCCTGGACGGGGTGCGGGCGCTGGCCGTACTCGCCGTCATGGGCTTCCATGAGGGCGCGTCGGAGCTGTCGGGCGGCTTCCTCGGCGTAGACATCTTTTTCGTGCTCAGCGGATTCCTGATTACTGATCTGCTGGCCAATCAGTACGACCTGCTCGGCCGGGTGGACCTGCAGGGCTTCTGGACGCGGCGGGCCCGGCGCCTGCTGCCGCCGCTGGCGGTCATGCTAGTCATCGTCACGGCCGCCGCGACGGTGATCGAGCCGGCCCAGGAACGCTCACTTCGCATGGCGCTGCTGGCCGCGGCCACCTACACCAGCAACTGGTACCAGATCTTTCATCACGTGTCCTACTTCGAGGCCCTCGGCCCGATGCCGCCGCTGGACCACCTGTGGTCGCTGGCCATCGAGGAGCAGTTCTACCTGATCTGGCCGCTCATCTTGTGGTTCGTCATCCTCAGGCTGAGGGCCAGGCGGGCCCGGGTGGCGGTGACGTTGGTCGGCGCGGCGATATCGGCGCTGGCCATGGCGCTTCAGTACACCCCGGGCGGCGACCCGTCGGCGGTCTACTACGGCACGGACACGCACGCTTCGGCGTTGCTGATCGGTGCCGCGCTCGCGCTGGCCTGCCCGCTGGCCCGCCTGGAATCGACTCCGGCCGAACAGTCACGCCGACTGGATGCGATGGGGATAGCCGGGCTCGCCTTCCTGGCCTGGGCGCTCGGGCATTTTTCCGGCAGCGACCCGGCCGTCTACCCGCTGGGCCTGATCCTCGCCGCCCTGGCGGCCGCGGGCCTGGTCGCGGCGGCCGCCAGCAACGGCGTCATCGCCGCCATGACCAGCCTGCCCCCGTTGCGATGGGTGGGCATCCGCTCCTACGCGATCTACTTGTGGCACTGGCCGGTGATCGCGCTCGGGGGCGCCCTGGTCGCCCAGGGACCCACCACGCCGGGCCTATGGGTGATAGAGGCGGGCGTGACAGTCGCCCTGGCCGCCGTGTCGTGGCGTTTCATCGAGGCACCCATCATGCAGAACGGCTTCCGCGCCACGATCCGCCGCTGGGTTCGCCTGCTGCTCGACGCGGGCCTTCGGCCCGACGGCACGCGCAGGCGCGCCATCCCCCGGACGGTAGCCGGGACTGCAGCCATTGCCGCCCTCATCGCCACCGTCGGCATCGCGCGCCCGCCGGCGCCGGTGGCCCCGGCCGGCCTGCTCCGGCAGGTCACCCAGGGCCAGCAGGTCAGTGCCGCCACCCAGTCCGAACATCCGCCGAAGGCCGCGCCGATCTCAGCGTGCCAGCCCCGGACGAAGCCTCCGGCGGTCTCTGGCTGGGAGGTCACCGCCGTCGGTGACTCGGTGATGGTCGCCTCGGCGGCCGCTTTCCAGGCGGCCATGCCGGGCATCTATATCAACGCGCAGGTGGGCCGGCAGATGGCAGACGGGATCGCGATCATTCAGGGCTTGGCTGCCAGCGGTGATCTCCGTCGCATCGTCGTCGTCGGCCTCGGCACCAACGGTGACGTCACCGCGGCGCAGATCCGGCAGCTACGGCGTGCCATCGGGTCGGACCGCTATCTCGTCCTGGTAAACACGTATGGGCCGATGTCCTGGGAATCCGAAGTCAACGACGTGCTCGCTGCCGCTACCAAGCGCCAGTCTCGCGTGGACCTGGCCAACTGGCATCAGGCGATCGCGGCCCATACCGGCCTGCTCTGGCCGGACGGCATCCACCCGCAGCCGACCGGGGCGAAGCTGTATGCGCACGTCGTGCTGCAGGCCATACAGGCGGAACTACCGCGGGGTAAGCCGCTTCCGTGCCAGCCGGTCGGCCTCCCGACCGCAAGGGCCAGGGGAAATTAGCAGGCCCATGCCGCATGATGAGGCCGGCCTTCAAGCTGACCCGAGCCCGGCCTGTACCACAGCGCCGGGGGCGGTTATGGTGACCGCTGTGGAGCGGTCTGCGGTGGCCGACGCGGTGGGAAGCCTGCATGGCTTTCCGGCTGCGCTGACCAGTTTCGTCGGCCGGGCCCCGGTGGTGGGCGAGGTCGCCGACCAGCTCGACCAGTACCGGCTGGTGACGGTGACCGGGCCGGGTGGCGCCGGGAAGACACGGCTGGCCGCCGAGGTGGCGAAGCAGGTGGCTGGCCGGTTCGCCGACGGCGTTCTGGCTTGCGGAACTGGCGGCGGTCCGGGATCCGGCGCAGGTGGCGGCCGCGGTGGGGACGGTGCTCGGTCTTCGTGAACTGCCCTCGGCGGGGGCCGCCGATGCGCTGGCCCATGCGCTGGCCCGGCGGCAGCTGCTGCTGGTCCTGGACAACTGCGAGCACGTGATCGGCGCGGCGGCGGAGCTGTGCGGCAGGCTCCTGCTCGGCGCCGATGACGTTCGGGTGCTGGCCACCAGCCGGGAGCCGCTGCGAATAGCCGGGGAGGTGCGGCACCGGCTGGGTCCGCTCACCCTGCCTGATCCCGGTGACCTGGCGGCAGGAGAATCCGAGGCGGTGACGCTGTTCGCGGACCGGGCCCGGCGGGTGGAGCCGGGGTTCGCCCTCGACGATCAGACCGCGGTGACGGTGGCGCGGCTGGTGGCGCGGCTGGACGGGATGCCGCTCGCCATCGAACTGGCGGCGGCACGGGTCGACGCGCTCGGCGTGATGCAGCTGCTGGACCGCATCGACGACCGGTTCGCGCTGCTGGCGGACGCTGACCGGCTGGCCACCGAACGGCAGCGATCGCTGGCTGCCGCGGTGCAGTGGAGCTACCAGCTGCTGGATGACGCCGAACGCCGGGTGTTCCGCGCGGTGTCGGCGTTCCCGGGACCGTTCACCCTGGACGGGGCCGAGGCGGTGGCCGGCGCCGGGGCCGGGCGGGCCGTGCTGCGGCTGGTCGACTGCTCGCTGCTGCTGCCGCCGCGGCCCGGGCCGGACGGCCGGTCCCGGTATCCGATGCTGGAGACGCTGCGGGCCTACGGGGCCGGGTTGCTGGCCGAGACCGGCGAGGAGGACGCGGCCCGCGCGGCCCTGACCGCTTATGTGGCCGAGATGGCCGGAGAGGCCGCCATCGAGGTGTACACCCGCACCCAGGAGATGGCCGGCCTGCGGCAGCTGGACGCCGAGGACGTCACCGTGCATCAGGTGCTGGCCTGGACCCTGGAGCACGATCAGGCCGCAGCGGTGAAGCTGGTACTGACCCTGGCGCCCTGGTGGCAGCTACGGGGACGGATGCCCAGCCAGGCGCCGCTGCTGAGCGCGGCCGCCGAGTACGCCGAAGTCGGCAGTGACGAGTGGTGCGCCGCACAACTGTTCCTCGGCCAGGTGGCCGGCCTGACCGAGGAACCGCCCGCCATGCTGGAGCATTTCACTAAGGTCTGTGACGTCCTGGACGACCCGCAGCGACCCGACGGGCCGGGGGAACCTTGGCTGCTGTCCATCAGCCTGGGGGCCCGGTCGTCGGCGCTGGTCCGGATGGGCCGGTTCACCGAGGCTGTCGAGGATGGCCGCCGGGGGCTGGATCTGGCCCGCCAGACCGGCGTCGGGGGCCTGGAGGCGATGGCGCTGGCCTGCCTCAGCATAGCGATCTGGCACGACGGCGACCGGGACGGCGCGCTCCGGCTCGCGCGCCAGGCGCTGGAGATCGCGGACGAGTATGCCGGCTCGCTGCACCGGGGTCTCAGCCAGATCATCACCGGGGTGCTGACCGAGGCCGGCGACCTGGCCGCCGCCGAGCAGATGTGCGCAGCCGCGGAGGCCTCGTGCCGGGAGGTGGGCGACCAGACGAACCTGTGCGGCGTGCTGTGGCACGCGACGATCCTGGACTTGCGGACCGGGCGCACCGACCAGGCGGCAGCGCATCTGCGTGAGCTGCTCCAGACCGCCATGCAGACCGGGCTGCGGCCGCTGCTGCACGTCAGCCTGGACTGCTGCGGCCATCTGTGCGCGGCCACCCGCCGCCCCGCCGAAGCGGTCACGGCATGGGCGGCGATGGACGCGCTGGCCGGCCCCTGGCTGCCCATGATCGGGGGCCTGAATCCGGCCCGCCGCGACAAGCTGCGGCGGCAGGCCCATGAGCTGCTGGGCCCGGCCAGGACCCGGGCGGCGGAGCAGCGCGGCGCGGCCATGACCCTGGCCACGGCCGCCGAATACGCCCTGCTGATGGCCACCCAGCCACCGCCGCCGATGGGAGAGGTCACGCCGGAGCCCGAACCGCTGGCGGAAGCGGGACTGGCCAAGCTCAGCCGCAGGGAACGTGAACTGGTCACCCTGGTCGCGCAGGGCCGCACGGACGCGCAGATCGCGGCGCAGCTGTACATCACCGTGCGCACGGTCAGCTCGCACCTGGACCGGGTCCGGGACAAGACCGGCTGCCGGCGCCGCGCCGACCTCACCCGGCTGGCCCTCAGCGCCGGGTTGGTCTAGCGGCCACGCGGCCACGCCGGCCGATCGAAGGGGTGTGGGTGATTTCACCCCTGCCGCGGACCGGGCCGGGAGCCGAACCTGTAGCTAACGGCCAGGACAAGCACAGGCCCGAATATGGCCAGCCCGCACCGGACTGGCTACGGAGGATTGAGATGAGTGCTCAGATGATGACAAGCACCCGCGAGCCGGACCAGGCCGCGGGCAGGCCAGCGGTTGAAATCGCCCATCTCCGCAAGACCTACGGAGCTCTGGTCGCGGTGGATGATGTCTCATTCTCGGTGACCGAGGGTGAGATCTTCGGCATCCTCGGCCCGAACGGAGCAGGGAAGACCACTACCGTCGAATGCAGCATCGGGCTCCGGTCGCCGGACGCGGGAACGGTCCGGCTGATGGGCCTCGATCCGCAGGCCGACCGGGACAAGATCCACCAGATCATCGGCGTGCAGCTTCAGGAGACCGCTTTTCCGGCCAAGCTGAGGGTCGGCGAAATCCTCGAGGAGTTCCGGTCCTTCTACCGAGAGCCGGCCGACGTCACCGAGCTGGTCGAGGCGCTCGGGCTCGCCGGCAAGCGCCGGGCCTACTACCGGTCGCTGTCCGGCGGCCAGCGGCAGCGCCTGTCGGTCGCGCTGGCGCTCATCGGCGGCCCGAAGATCGCGGTACTCGACGAGATGACCACGGGCCTGGATCCGCAGGCCCGTCGCGAGGCCTGGAAGCTGATTGAGGATGTGCGCGACCGCGGCGCGACGATCGTGCTGGTGACGCACTTCATGGAAGAGGCCGAGCGGCTCTGTGACCGGGTGGCGCTGATCGACAAGGGGCGGATCGTCGCCCTGGACAGCCCGGCCAGCCTGGCCGCGCGGGCCCGGGGCGGAAAGAGCGTGCGGTTCGTGCCCTCGGCCACCTTCGACGACCGGCTGCTGGCCGATCTGCCCGAGGTAACGCGGGTCGAGCATGAGGGCCAGCACGTCATCGTCACCGGGACCGGAGAACTTGTCAACACGGTGATCCTCACCCTGCACCAGGCCGGCCTGGAGGCGCGCGACATGCAGCTCGACGCCTCGAACCTGGAGGACGCCTTCGTCCGGCTGACCGGAACGCATCTGCACGAGGAGGAGGAGGAGGAGCAGTCATGAGCAGCCTTACCATGCCTATGCGGCCAACGGCACCGGGCGCCGCATTCGGCCAGATGGTCCGCAACGAGGCACGCCTCGCCTGGCGCCAGCCGAGCGGCATCATCGTCAGCATCGTGATCTCGGTGGGCCTGCTGGTCGTCTTCGGCGAGGTGCCCGTGTTCAAGCAGACCTCCGCGAACCTCGGGGGCCTGTCCGCGTTCGATGTGTACATCCCGACCCTCATCGCATTCGTGATCGGCGTCATCGCGCTGACCTACCTCCCGGGCCCGCTGGTCTCGTACCGGGAACTGGGCATCCTGCGCCGCCTGTCGACCACGCCCGCGCCGGCCTCCTGGGTGCTGGCCGCCCAGCTTGTCGTCCAGGCCAGCCTGATGCTCATCTCAATACTCATCCTGCTGATCGTGGGCATCGAGTTCCTCGGGGCCAGCGTGCCGAAGAACCCGGCCGGGCTGATCCTGGCGGTCATCCTGGCGATCGCCGCGATCTTCATGATCGGCATCGCTGTCGCGGCGGTGGCCTGGACCACATCCGCCGCGCGCGGCATCATGGCCGCGGTGTTCTACCCGCTCCTGTTCTTTTCCGGGTTGTACTATCCGATCCAGCTCCTGCCGGGCGTATTGCAGGCGGTCAGCCACTACAGCCCGCTCGGCGCGGCGGTGCAGGCCCTACAGGCCGCGATGTTCCAAGGATTCCCCCCGGTGAGGCCGCTGCTGGTCATGGCCGCGTATGCCGTCGTGTTCGGTTTCGTGGCCAAGCGCTTCTTCCGGTGGGAGTAGCAGAGGTGAGCGAGATGACGCAGGGCGACGGGTCCGGTCCACCCTGGTCGTTCGGGAAGAAGCTGGCCGTGGTCACCGGCGGCGGTTCGGGCATGGGCCGCGAGCTGACCCGGCAGCTCGCGGCGGCGGGGTGCTCGGTGGCGACGTGCGACCTGAACGCGGACGCCGTGGCGGAGACCGCGGCCCTGGTCCTGGCGGGCTCCGGGCCCGGCGTCCGGGTCACCGGGCACGCCTGCGACGTCGCCGACGAGGCCCAGGTGCAGCGGTTCCGCGACGAGCTGCTGGCCGAGCACGCCAGCGATCACGTCCACCTGGTCTTCGCCAACGCGGGCGGCGGCGGCGGCGGCAGCTTCGTCAACGCCCCCCGGGAGCAATGGGAACGGACCTTCGCCATCGACTGGTACGGCGTGTACTACTGCGCCCGCGTCTTCCTGCCGCTGCTGATGGCCAGCGGCGACGGCGTGCTGGTCAACACCACCAGCGTGAACGGCCTGTGGGCCTCGCTGGGCCCGGGCGTACCCAACACCGCCTACTGCACGGCCAAGTTCGCGGTGCGGGGCTTCACCGAGGCGCTCATCGAAGACCTGCGGTCCAATGCGCCTGGCGTGCGGGTCGCCCTGGTGATACCGGGTCACGTCGGCACCGACATCCTGGTGAACACCCGGCGCATCCACGGGCTGCCCGGGCCGGCGAACCTGAGTGACGCCGAGATGGCCCGCGCTCGCGCCTTCCTGACCAAGGCCGGCCTGCTTAAAGAGGGCACCTCCGACGAGGAGATCCGCCAGATGCTCACCAGGATGGAAAACGACTACCGGGACAAGGCCCGGGTCAGCGCGGCCCAGGCGGCGGCCATCATCCTGGACGGGGTGCGCTGCGGGGCCTGGCGCATTCTCATCGGCGAGGACGCCAAGATGATCGACGAGGCGGTGCGGGCCAAGCCCGAGGCCAGCTACGACTACGCCGAACTGTTCCGCGACCTAGCCTCAGCGGCAGCACCATCAGCAGCGGAGCCCTAACTCAGCCGCATGCGAGCCACCCCGGCGGGACACGATCCTGGCGCCGTGTGTTTTCCCAGGTTTACAAGATTCGGGAATTTCGGTCACGGCTTACCTCAAAATTTATGGATGAGCCATGTCCACAAAACGGCTGTAATGACCTTGGAACGCGACAGTTACGGTCGCTGTAGGGCCATTTCTGTGCTTGGCCACAATTAGGTCGGCCTCCCCGGCGCGGGCCGACTCGGGCTCGTAGAAGTCCTCCCGGTGCAACAGAATAACGACATCTGAGTCCTGCTCTATCGAGCCACTTTCACGCAAATCTGAAAGCAATGGCCGCTTGTCTGTGCGCTGCTCGGGACCTCGGTTGAGCTGGGATAGCGCGACGACGGGGACGTCGAGTTCCTTGGCCAGCAGCTTAAGTGAGCGCGACATATCGGAGACTTCCTGCTGACGATTCTCAACGCGTCGGGGTGAGGACATCAGCTGCAAATAGTCAACGATGACGAATTTTAGGTCATGCCGTTGCTTGAGCCGACGGCATTTAGCCCTGATTTCCATGAGGGACATATTCGGCGAGTCGTCGATAAACAGCGGCGCGTCGGCGACCTCAGACATCCGCCGGGCCAACCGAGCCCAGTCGTCGTCGTTCATCTGGCCGGCCCGCATGGTCTGCATCGGCACCCGCGCCTCCGCCGACAGCAGCCGCATCGTGATCTCGTTGCGCCCCATCTCCAGGCTGAACAGCACCGTGGCCATGTGATGCCTGATAGCAGCCGCGCGAGCGAAATCCAGGGCCAGCGTGGAGTTATGCGTCGGAATCATGGAGCGACTGGCCAGGTACATGTGATCGGCGTTGTCTACCTGGATACACCGGACGGCGACACAATCGACTGGGCGCACGGCAGTGATGAAGCGTTCCTTGGTCCTCGGTGACGTCTTCTGGGGACGGCGCTCCCGATGAGTAATCCGCTTGCGCTCCAGGCAAAAGACGTCATCAGTGGTAGTGAAGGTAATCGTGTAGGCGACCGAGGAAGCAGCCGTCGCGCCATGGACGCGTCTTTCTGACCAGCCGCACCTGTAGCCAAGCGACAGCACCAGCTCTCGCACATCGGCAGCTAGCCGGCGGGCGGTCACGGTGAACTGGACGGAGCCTGTGGGATTGACGGTCCCGTCGGTGTCCAAGAGCCCGGCCAGGAGAGCATGACGCTGTTGCTGCGACGCCCGGAGGTACTGGACGGGGATGTGCTTATCCCCGAGTACTCCTATGCTGCGAAGGGTCGCCTGGGCCGTTCCGTGGTGGTTGCGGCACGCCTGGCACTGCCGCACACCGCTCGATGGGCGTCCGCAATCCTGGCAAACACGTCGCCGACTCCGCGCTGCAATTGGCGGCGGTTCAGGGAGCTGGATCGTATAACCCAGCGGTATCTTTGCCGATTTGGTGACCCGCAGCCCTTCGGCTTCGATTTCGGCCGCTATCTGCGGGTCGGCCGAGCTGAATCTGGCGGACCGAGAAAGGCCGTCGCCGAGCCATACCCCCAGTGCGTACGGCGGGAAAGGAAGATTCCTGGGCGGCAGATCCACCGGCTCAGCGACCGCTATTGCGTGGTTGTGGCGTCCATCCGCCGGATCACGCACCGTCTCGGCAATCTGGGCGGTGGTCACAATGCCTTCATGCACGGCGGTGATGGCAGCATTCTTGGGCCGGTCGGCAAGCTGGACCATCGCGGCCAGCAGGGTCTGCCGGGAGGAGTAAGCAGGCGCTTTCCAGACATAGGATCGCACCGCTCCGCTGACGCTGACGGGAATTCGCCCCGCGGCCAGCCCGACCCCGCGTCCGGCGGTGTGCATGACGTTCCTGAACTCAGGTCCGACCGCAGCCAGAACCTCCGCGGCCGTGATGCAGCGGTCGGGCTCGGTGAGGGCCGCCTGGTACGCAGTGCGCAGGCGAAGCCTTGCTTCCTTGGTCCAGTACCACGTCGGCCTGGTCTCCGCGTACTGCCGACGCGCCGCTCGTGTCGACGTCTTCCACTGGTGCTCGGCGTCGGCGATGATGACCGTGCCGTCGTCGAACTCAACCTCGTAGCAGGGGCGTCCGTGCATGACGCCGGTGGCCGCGACGACCTGGGTGGGCTGGCCATCGGCGCCGATCAGGTAGTCGCCGACCCGGACCTCGCCCATGGTGGTCCAGCCGGCCGGGGTGGGCAGCGGCATGTCCAGGGCCAGGGCCTTGCCAATAGCGGGCCGGGCAGCTATCACGATCATCTGGCCCGGGTGCAGGCCGTTGGTCAGGGTGTCCAGGTCGGAGAACCCGGTGGGCACGCCGGTGAGCACTCCGCCGCGGCTGCCGATGGCCTCGATCTCGTCCAGGGCGCCCGGCATGATCTCCGACAGCGAGTGGTAGTCCTCGCTGGACCGGCGCTCGGTGACGGAGTAGATCTCGGCCTGGGCCCGGTCCACGAGCTCGTCAGCCTCGGCGTCGCCCGCGTAGCCGAACTGGACGATCCTGGTGCCGGCCTCGACCAGGCGGCGCAGGATGGCGCGCTCCCTGACGATGCGGGCGTAGTAGCCGGCGTTGGCGGCGGTCGGCACGGAGGAGATCAGGGTGTGCAGGTATGGGGCGCCGCCGACCCGGGTGATCTCGCCGCGCCGGGTGAGCTCGTTGGCCACCGTGATCGCGTCGGCCGGCTCGCCCCGGCTGTACAGGTCGAGTACCGCCTCGTGGATCAGCTGGTGCGCCGGGCGGTAGTGGTCCGCGGGCCGGATCACCTCGATCACGTCCGAGATGGCGTCCTTCGAGAGCAGCATCCCGCCCAGGACGCACTGCTCCGCCGCGACGTCGTGCGGTGGGGTCCGCTCGAAGTCGTCGTTCCTCGGAGCGATCTCGGTGACGCTCACCTGTCTCCTCTCCCCCGCTGGTCTCCCCCGCTGGTCTCCCCCGCAGGCGTGAACGCGGCCCGAACGTCGTCCTGCTACCGCCTGACACCGTTGTAGCCGATGGCTCTGACATTTTCCGGCCCTATGCCTCCCAGCACCACTCGCCCGGTGGACGGCTGTGTGGACAAGGTGTGCAGACACGCCGACCACGTTGTGCGCAGCCTGGGGAAATAGTTGTGGAAATGGCGGCCGGGAAATTCGCCTCATGTGCTCTAGCTGTATGAATGCGGTCCACTGGGTGTGTGAAAGAAAAACCTGACCGGCTTTTTTTGCCCAGAAAATCCACAACCGCTATCCACAGTGGTGCGGTTACAAACTGTGGATAGCGGTACGGCGGAAGCACGTACGCGGGCACCGTCAGGCTGCTACCATTCGACGGTGTGTTCGATAGACTTCTCCGCGCTCCGGCGGGTCACCGAGGCCATCAACCAGCTCGAGGCCGACCGCGGGAATGCGGATGCGGCCGACCTCGAGGCACGCGTCGCCGCCGTCTGGTCGATGGTCAGCGCCATAGACCCGGAGCTCGCCCGGCTGGCGTCCGGTTACGAGCGTCCGGCTGACTAGTGTCCTGGGCCGGACGCTAGCTCGCGGCGATGTCGATGTCGACGGCCGCGCTGACCTCAGGGTGCAGCCTGACCCGGACCTGGTGCGAGCCGAGGGTCTTGATCGGGTCGCGGACCTCGATCCGGCGCCGGTCCAGCTCGGGACCGCCGGCCTCACGCACGGCGGCCGCGATGTCGGCGGGCCCGACCGAGCCGAACAGCCGTCCGCTGCCGCCCGCGCGCCGCCGCATCCGGACCTGCAGGCCCTCGAGCTGCGCGGCGACCACCCTGGCGTCTTCCACGCCGCGGATCTCCCGGGCCGACCTGGCCCGCTTGATCAGGTCGATCTGCTTCTCCGCGCCGCGGGTCCAGTGCATGGCGAAGCCGCGCGGGATCAGGTAGTTGCGGCCGTAGCCGGCGGCTACGTCCACCACGTCACCGGGCGCGCCGAGGCCGCTCACCTCTTGGGTGAGGATGAGCTTCATGGGTGTGCGACTCATCTGCCGTCCCCTTAGCGCGCCGTGCTCGTGTACGGCAGCAGCGCCACCTCACGAGCGTTCTTGATCGCGGTCGCGACATCGCGCTGATGGCGCGTGCAGTTACCCGTCACCCGGCGGGCGCGGATCTTGCCGCGATCGGAGATGTACTTGCGGAGCAGGCCGGTGTCCTTGTAATCGACGTAGGCGATCCGCTCCTGGCAGAACACGCAGACCTTTTTCTTGGGCTTGCGTAGTGGTGGCTTGGCCATCGTGGTGCTCCTCAGCAGAGCCCCGCTCGCGGCGGGGATGGTCGGTTTGTAGGTATTTGACCTGCTAGAAGGGTGGTTCGTCGGAATAGCCGCCGGGGCTATCGGAGGCCCACGGGTCGGCGTCCCCGCCGCCGTAGCCGCCGCCCTGGCCGCCGCCCTGGCCGCCGCCCTGGCCGCCGGAGGATCGGCCACCGGAACCGCCCGAGCGCTGGCCGCCGCCGTAGCCGCCGCCGTCACCGCCGGAGCGGGCGACCCGGTTCACCTTGGCCGAGGCGTTGCGCAGCGAGGGACCCACATCGTCCACCTCAACCTCATAGACGGTGCGCTTCTCGCCTTCCTTGGTCTCATACGACCGCTGCCGCAGCCGCCCGGACACGATCACCCGCATCCCCCGGGTCAGCGACTCGGCCACGTTCTCCGCCGCCTGCCGCCACACATTGCACGTCAGGAACAGCGAATCACCGTCCTTCCACTCCCCGGTCGCGTTATCACGGAACCGCGGCGTCGAGGCCACCCGGAACCGCGCCACCGGCTGACCCGCCGGGGTAAACCGCAACTCCGGATCATCGACAAGATTCCCCGCGATCGTGATCTGGGTATCGCCTGCTGCCATGGGGGTACTCCGGTTGCTACAGAAGTCTGGGTGCTGCTCGGTGCGAGCGGACCGGTGAACAGTCGCGCTCAGTGACGATGCTCGGGCCGCATGACCTTGGTCCGCAGCACGGCCTCGTTCAGGTTGAGCTGGCGGTCGAGTTCCTGCACGACGGCGGGCTCGGCAGTCAGGTCGACGACGGCGTAGAAGCCCTCGGACTTCTTCTCGATCTGGTAGGCCAGGCGGCGCTTGCCCCAGAGGTCAACCTTCTCGACCTTGCCGCCGCCACCGGTCACGACCTTGAGGAACTGGTCGAGTGACGGCTGGACGGTGCGCTCCTCGAGGTTGGGGTCGAGGATGATCATTATCTCGTAGTGGCGCATGAGCGTCTTGAGTCCTCCTCTGGACTGGTGCGGCCACGGTCCGTCCGTGGCAGGAGGTGTCGCGGTCACGAGCCGGCGCTGGGGCCGACCGGGTCATCCGCAGCGCGCGCCAGTTTACCAACATCCCCGGGTACGCGGTAACGAGCTGCGGATGGCAGACAGACGAGCGCGGTAACGAGGTGACCTTGACCGCGAAATGAGTCAGGTAACGCGAAATGAGTCAGGTAACGAGGTGACCGCGCTGCTGCCCGGCCGTAGCATCCGGCCCTAGAATGCATTGGGTTCCCGGTCATCTGGCCGGGGAACACTGCCGGTGAAAACGTATGCGCAGTGGCAGCCAGGAGGTGTCACCATGGCAGGCAGCGTCGAGAGCGGCCAGCGTTCGCACATCCTGAATTCGGACGGGCAGCCGCACCCCGTGCAGAATGCCCTCGCCATCGCGGTGCTGCTGGTCGGCCTGGTGTCGTTCGTGCTCGGCCTGATCGTGCGCAACGTGCACACCGGCCCCGCGGTGCACATCATCGCCACTGCCACCGGCCTGTTCGCGCTGCTGGTGGGGCTGTACCTGCAGATGGTCTCGTCGACCCGCGAGCAGCGGGTGCTCATCGTGGCCGGCATCATCGCCGGGTTCGTGGGGCTGGCCATCGGCCTGTCCCAAGGCGGCTTCGTCGCTTAGGACCGCGCGGCCGGCGGCCCCGCCGGGGACTAGGCTCGGGGCATGCCGCGTATCGGAGCCCACTTCCACCTCGACAACCCGCTGGCCGAGGCGGCCGCCTGCGGCGCCAGCGCGGTCCAGTTCTTCCTGGGTGACCCGCAGGGCTGGAAGGGGCCCGTGATACCCGGCGGGGATCCGGCGGCCATCAAGGAGGCCTACGCGGCCGCCGACATGGACATCTACATCCACGCGCCGTACGTCATCAACGTGGCCACGAGCAACAATCGGATCAGGATTCCCAGCCGGAAGCTGCTCGAAGGGCAGCTCAAGGCGGCCGCCTCCATCGGGGCCAAGGGACTGATCGTGCACGGCGGTCATGTCACCGCGGGTGTGCCGGCCGAAGAGGGCCTGGAGAACTGGCGCAAGGCGGTGGAGCGGATCGAACGGCCGCTGCCGATGCTGATCGAGAACACCGCGGGCGGCGACGGGGCCATGGCCCGGTCGCTGGACGCCATCGCCAGGCTGTGGGACGTGGTGGCCGACGCCGCCTCCGGCAGCGGCGGGAATCTCGGGTTCTGCCTGGACACCTGCCACGCCAACTCGGCTGGCATCGACCTGGCCGACGCGGTTGACCAGATCAAGGCCATCACCGGCCGGATCGACCTGGTGCACTGCAACAACTCCCGCGACGAGTTCGGCTCGGGCCGGGACCGGCACGCCAACATCGCGTCAGGCACCATCGATCCGGCCCTGCTGCTCGGCGTGGTGCGCGCCGCGGGCGCGACCGCCATTTGCGAGACGCCGCACGAGGACGGCGGCCTGGCCGCCGACGTCAGCTGGCTGACTGAGCACCTGCGCGGCTGATCCGCACCCGCCCGCGGCTCAGCCGGAGGCGGAACCAGTCCTCGGCCTGGTCCAGGACGCCGCCGGCCGGATCATCGATGCCGTGGGCTCGCACCACGTCCCGTTCGGGCTGAAGAATGTCCCGCACCACATAGGCGGCCAGCAGAGCTACGGCCAGGAACCTGGCCAGCAGCAGGGTGAAGTACCAGCCGGTGCTGATGCCCAGGTAGCCGGTCACCGCGTTGCCGCCGGATCGGTAGACGAAGATGAGGTAACCCCAGATGCCGAAGAAGTACCCGATCTCGGCGAGCTGCCACAGGGCATATGGCCACAGCCGGGGCCGGGCCAGCACGGCCAGCGGCACCAGCCAGATGATGTACTGCGGAGACCAGACCTTGTTGGTCATCAGGAACGCGGCCAGCACCAGGAAGCACAGCTGGCCCAGCCGGGGGCGGCGGGGGGCGGCCAGCGCGAGCACGGCGATGGCGGCCACCGCCACGACCAGGAACACCGCCGACAGCTTGTTGAGCGCGCTCAGCTGCGAGTTCCCGACCACCGGCAGGTTGAAATACTCGAACATGTACCAGATCGAGCCCCAGTCGGCACCGCGGTCCTTGCTGAAGACGTAGAACGTGGCCCAGCCGGACGGCGCGATGATCATGACCGGCAGGTTGACCGCCAGCCAGGCCGCGACGGCCGCGGCGAGGGTCTTGGCGAACTCGCGCAGCTGGCCGGTGCGCAGGCACAGCAGCAGCAGCGGCCCGAAGACCACCAGCGGGTAGAACTTGGCCGCCACGGCCAGGCCGAGCAGGATGCCCGCCCAGACGCCGCGGCGGGCCGCCCAGGCCGCGATGCCCAGCGCGGTCAGGGCCATCGCGATCAGGTCCCAGTTGACGAACGCGGACAGGATCAAGGCCGGGGAGAACGCGACCAGCAGCGCCTGCCAGCGCCGGTCAGGGCCGAGCGCGCGGGCGGTGGCCAGCACGCCGGCGATCGCACACACGGCGAGCAGGACGACGGTGACGTCAAAGAAGCCCACCCCCCTGGTCGCCTGGCTGACCCCGCTGACCAGCCAGGCGGCGAGCTGCATGGCACCGCCGATGAGCACCGGGTACTCGACGTGATGGCCGATGTAGGGCACCTGGCCCGCCGACAGGCCCTCGCCGTAGTACAGCGGGAAGATGTCGGTATAACAGGAGTCCTGGAACTGCTTGGCGTAGGAGTACCAGGCGCCGGACCGGCACGGGATCTTCTCCGCGAACGCCAGCGCCATCGACAGCAGGGTAGCGGCGATGAGCACGCCGGTACCGCCGAGGGCCACCGCGAGCATCGGGCGCGCCGGGCGCTCCTGTGACGCCCAGCTCCCCTCGTGGCGGTCATCGGGCGGCAGAGCGCCCCGCGGGGCGTCTTCCACCTCTTTATCTAACCGCGCCCGGGACCCCGTTTGCGCATCCGCCGCCGCACCCACAGGCAGGCCCCCGGCAGCGCCAGGAAGCCGCCCGCCGCGGCGGCGGCCGCCGGCGTGGCGCTGACCGCATTGGTGTTGCCGCCGCCCGGGCCGCCGCCGTTGCCGCCGCCGTTGCCGCCGCCGGGCGGGTTCCCGCCGCAGACGGCCCAGTCCATCGGGGCACACGTGCTGGTGGGGAACGGGAACGGGTTGGTGGGCTGCGCGGTGGGCTGGGCCGGCGGAGCCGGGTGCTTCTTCTTCGGCTTGGCGACCTGCCGCAGCCCGGGCGGGATCAGGTCCCACTTGGCGCCGGTGAAGACCACCGGCTGGAACTGCTCGACGCCCAGCGGGACGAACATGTTCTCGGCGTAGGTATGCCAGATCGTGGCCGGCCAGGTCCCGCCGTAACCGCCCTGCTGCAGGCCGCCGAGGTTGTTGAGGGTTTCCGGCTGCCTGCCGTTGATGACGGAGGTGACCCCGTTCTGGTCGCTGGTGAACAGCGCCACGGCCAGCGCCTGGCTCGGGATGGCGCCGACGAAGAACGCCGACTGCGCGGTCTCGGTGGTGCCGGTCTTGGCGATGATCTCCTGGCCGTTGCTCAGCCCGGCCGTGGGAGCCGTGCCGTAGGGCGCGGTGTCCTCGGACATCGCGTACTGGACCTGGGAGTCCTCGGCCGCGTTGAGCGTCGGGCTGGGGCTGAACACCGGGTAGCTGGTGATGTTGATCGGGGTCAGTACGCCGTTCTGCGAGATCGAGGTGATCAGGTGCGGGTCGTGGTAGACGCCGTTGTCGTCGATGGTGGCCAGCATCGATCCCTGCTCGATGACGGTCAGTGACGCCACGCCCAGCGCCACGCTGTACCCGTCCTGGAAGTCGTCCGGGCCCGTGATGCCGGCCGCACCGGTGTCGACGCCGAACAGCTGCGCCATGGTGCCGATGTTGTTGACCCTGGCCTGGCTGCCCTCGCCGGCCACCACGTGCCATAGGTCGGCGTAGGCGGTGTTGATCGACTCGGCCATGGCCATCTGCGGCGTGTACGGCCCGTTCTCGCCCAGGTCGTCGTTGGTGACGATATGCCCCCCGTCAGCAGGAATCGGGGCCGGGTAGGCGGTCGGCATGGTGTCCGGCGGGATATAGACGTCGTCGTAGCCGTCCAGCGTGCTGGTCTGCACGTTCATGCCCTGCTTGACGGCCAGCGCCAGGATGTAGGGCTTGAACGAGGAGCCGACCTGCTCCCGGTTCTGGTACGCCATGTTCCATTCGCACTTGATCTCGCGGCACTCCCTGGCCGTGATGACCTTGCCGGTCCCGTTGTACTTCGCGCCGATGTAACCAGGGCCGGGGTACAGCGCGTCGATCTCTCCGTTCACCGGGTTCTCGAGCACCGCCCCGACGTGCATGTAGGACTCGAACGGGACGTAGCTGTCGTCGATTGCCGCCTCGTTCTGGCTGACCGCCTGGTAGAGCGCGGTCATCTTGGCGTCGTCGATGCTGGTCTTGATCACGTAGCCGCCGTTGTAGATCTGCGACTGGGTGAGGTGGTAGACCTGCTCGAGCTCCTGCTCGATCATGTACATGACGTACGGGTCCCAGACGTCGGGGCCGAAGGTCTGCGGGACGTTGTCCCCCAGCTTCGGGAGCTTCAGCGTCGCGGCCGTCTTGGCGCTCAGGTTGCCCATCTTCACCATGCCGCTGATCACGTAGTTCCAGCGCGCCTCGAGCTCGGGTCGGTACTGCGGCAGCGGGTAGGTGCTCGGCTGCTGGATCAGCGCGGCGATGACGGCATCCTGGGCCACCGACAGCTTGGCCACCGGCTCGCCGAAGTAGGTCTCGGCCGCGGCCTGGATGCCGTAGGCGCCTTCACCCAGGAAGATGGTGTTGAGGTAGTTCTGCAGGATCCACTGCTTGGACTTCTCCTTGCCGATCTTCATCGCCACGAAGATTTCCCTGATCTTGCGGCTGAGGGTCTGCTGGGTGCCGATGCCCTGGTAGTAGTTCCGGACGAACTGCTGGGTGATGGTCGAGCCGCCTTGCAGTGAGCCGTCCCTGCCCCGGACGTCCATGTAGGCGGCACGCACGGTGGCCGACAGCGAGATGCCGCCCTCGTTCCAGAAGCTGCGGTCCTCGGCGGCCAGCACCGCGTCGATGATCTGCGCCGGGATCTGGTCATAGGTCAGCATCTGCCGGTTGGTGGTGCCGAACCGGCCGATCAGCGTGCCGTTGGCCGAGTAGACCACGGACTGCACGTAACTGGTGGCGGCCATCGCCGCGGTGGGCACCGGCGTCGACTCATAGGCCATGACGACCGCGAAGGCGCCGAACACGATGAACGCCCCGATGATGGACAGCACCAGGCCGATGGCCTTGCGCAGCGTCCAGTGCCGCCACCAGCTGCCCTTGACCTTGGCTCCGTCCTGCCGCCGTCGCCGGGGCCCTGAAGGCCCGGAGGGTCCTGAGGGCCCCGTGGGTCCCGTGGGCCCGTCGCGCCCAGGTGCCTCCGGCTGCCACGGCAGCGGCTCGGCCTGGATGGTGCCGGTCGCGCGCGCGCGGCTGCCGACCCGCCCGTTGCCGCGGCGGTGGCCGCCGCCTGGTTCGGGGCCGCTGACGGTGCCGGTGTTCCTGCTGTCCTGATAGCCCGCTTCGGGGCTGCGGAAGCCGGCCGTGTCCCAGCCGTTGGCGTCGTAGCCCAGGTCGTAGTCGACCGTGCCGCTGAGCACGCCGCCGCCCGGCATCCCGCGACCGACGGGGGCCTGGCGATCCCCGTCAACGTAGCGTCCGTTGGCCCCGTGGCCCCATCCACGGCCGTCCCGCCCGTCGCGATACCGAACGTCGAAGTCATCAGCTTTGCTGCTCACGCGTCCTCGCTGGTGGCTCGGAGGCCGCGGCAAGCGGGACATGCGGCCTCTACTGGGAAGGCGGGTCCGTCAATGTTCGGAACCCGCCGAACTGAAACGTTACCTCCTGGGCGAGGAGTTCACTGGCTGGTCCGCGCACGCCGCCTCCGGCGTACAGCGGGCTCGCCCGTGCCGAGAACGTAGGAGGAGGCAAGGTGGTTCCATCCGCAACTTTGGCAGACTTCGACCACATACACCCGGAATTCGCCGTATTCGGCCGCCATCTCGGCCAGTTCACGCGTCTGCTTGACCCGGCCCTCGTACTGCCCGAGTTCGTCGCCGTAGACGTAGGTGACGTGGGTCAGCCGGGTCCTCCTGCAGATCGGGCAGCGGTCCTCGGTGGGCTCGCCGTGGAACTTCGCGGCCCGCAGCAGGTACGGGTGCGCGTCGCAGACGTCGGCGACGGTGGTGTGCCCGGCATACACGGACGCGAGCGTGGCCCGGCGGGCCAGCCCGTAATCCACCACGGAACGCCTTGACGTCATGTTCGCCAGCGTACGTCGGAACCGGCGCCGAGCCGAAGTCCGGTTGTGATCTGGCGGCCATCTTGTCGTGATCTGGCGGCTCTGGCCGACGGGCGCGTCGTGATCACGCCGGCCGGGTTGCGGCGAGGCGAAACGGCACATACCATCGTGATGTATCGGCGCGATACATCGAGACGATCTAACAGCACGAAGTATCGTCTCGACGCATCGCCCAGATACAAAGCACAGATACATGTTAGGGATATTGCGATCTCTGGGGGCCACGTGGGACGAAGCCGGTCCGACGTACTTGAGCTCGCCGTGCTGGGGCTGCTGCACAGGACGCCGATGCACGGCTACGAGCTGCGCAAGCAGCTCACCAACGTACTTGGCTTGTTCCGCGCGCTGTCCTACGGGTCGCTGTATCCGTGCCTGCACGAGCTGCTCGCCAGCGGGCTGATCGCGGAGGAGCACGACGGGGAGGCCGAGCCGCCCAGCCCGGCCCGGACGAACGGGACCGGCCGGCCGCGCCCGGGCCGCCGGTCGCTGAAGGTCTACCGGCTGACCGCCGACGGCAAGGAGAGGCTGCAGGGACTGCTCGGCGAGGGCGGTCCTGCGACCTGGGACGACGACGGATTCGGGGTGCATTTCGCGTTTTTCGGGCAGACCAGGGCCGACGTGCGGCTGCGGATCCTCGAGGGCCGTCGCAGCCGGCTCGAGGAGCGCATGGAGGCCATCAGGGCGGCGTTCACGCGTACCAGGGAGCGCGTGGACAGCTACACCCTGGAGCTGCATCGGCATGGCCTGGAATCAGTGGAACGAGAAGTCCGCTGGCTGAACGAGCTGATCGCATCCGAGCGGCAGGCCGGCGAACAAGACAACATTTCCGAGAAGGAGTCATCCTGATGGGCAAGGTCCGCATCGCCATCGTGGGGGTCGGTAACTGCGCCAGCTCCCTGGTGCAGGGACTGGAGTACTACAAGGGCGCCGACGACAGTGCCAGGGTTCCCGGCCTCATGCATGTCCGGTTCGGCCCCTACCACGTCAGCGACGTGGAGGTGGTCGCCGCGTTCGATGTGGACGCCAAGAAGGTCGGCTGCGACCTGGCCGAGGCCATCGGCGCCAGCGAGAACAACACGATCAAGATCGCCGAGGTGCCGCCGACCGGGGTGACGGTGCAGCGCGGGCCCACGCTCGACGGCCTGGGCGAGTACTACCGGGAGATCATCACCGAGTCCGACGAGCCGGTCGCGGACGTCCCGGCGGTGCTGCGCGAGACCGGCGCCGACGTGCTCGTGTCCTATCTGCCGGTCGGCTCGGAGCAGGCCGACCGCTACTACGCCCAGTGCGCCATCGACGCGCACGTGGCCTTCGTGAACGCACTGCCGGTGTTCATCGCCTCCGACCCCGAGTGGGCGGCAAAGTTCACCGCGGCCGGCGTGCCGATTATCGGCGACGACATCAAGTCCCAGGTCGGCGCGACCATCACCCACCGCGTGCTGGCCAAGCTGTTCGAGGACCGCGGGGTGGAGCTGCTGCGCACGTACCAGCTCAACTTCGGCGGCAACATGGACTTCATGAACATGCTGGAGCGCAAGAGGCTCCAGTCGAAGAAGATCTCCAAGACCCAGGCCGTGACCTCTCAGATCCCGCACGAGATGGAGCGCGCCGCCGTGCACATCGGCCCGTCGGACCACGTGCCGTGGCTCGACGACCGCAAGATGGCCTATGTCCGGCTGGAGGGCCGCGCGTTCGGTGACGTGCCGCTCAACCTGGAGTACAAGCTCGAGGTCTGGGACTCGCCCAACTCGGCCGGGGTGATCATCGACGCGGTGCGGGCCGCGAAGATCGCGCTGGACCGCGGCATCGCCGGACCGGTGACCTCGGCCAGCTCGTACTTCATGAAGTCACCGCCCGAGCAGTACGGCGACGACGTGTGCCGCGACCTGGTGGAGAAGTTCATCCTCGGCGAGGTCGCCCGCTAACTGCGGGCCCTCCTAAGCTGAACGGGTGGACCAGCGCAGATCGACGTTCCTCGGTGATCTGCGCACGGTCCTGGCCGAGCGGGACTTCCGGCGGCTGTTCGCCACCCGGCTGGTGTCCCAGACCGGCGACGGCATCATCACCGCCGGGGTGGGCACCTACGTGTTCTTCAACGCGTCGACGTTCCCCAGCCCGGCGGCCGGCGCGGCGGCGTTCACCGTCCTTTACCTGCCGTATTCGCTGGTAGGCCCGTTCGCCGGAGTGTTCATCGACCGCTGGTCCAGGCGCCAGATCCTGGTCTGGTCGGCCCTGCTGCGGGCCGTGTTCGTAGTGGCGACCGCGGCGCTGATGGCGGCCGGCAACCGCGCGGTGCCGCTGTACGTGGCGTTGCTGCTGGTGCTCGGCGTCAACCGGTTCTTGCTGGCCACGCTGTCGGCGGCGCTGCCGCACGTGGTCGACGGTGACCTGCTGGTGATGGCCAACTCGGTGTCGCCGACCGCCGGCGGTGTCATGGCGATCATCGGCGGCGTCGTCGCCCTGGGGCTCAACGTGGCCACCGGCAACACCGAGCGCGGCGCCGCGGTCACCGTGCTGGTCGGGGGCGGCTGTTACGTGGCGGCCAGCGCGGTCGCGGCCACCATGGCCCGCGACCTGCTCGGGCCGGTCCGCGAGCCCGGGGCGCCGCCGCCGGGGCGGCTGCGCAGCGAGCTGGCCCGGGTCGCGGCCGGCCTAGCGGACGGCGCGCGGTACGTGGCGAGGCGCCGCGGTCCCGCGGCGGCGCTCGGCGTGACCGGCGCCTTCAGCCTCCTGCTCGGGCCGCTGTTCCTGATGGCCATCCTGCTGTACCGGAACTACTTCTACCGGTCGAACGTCAGCGTGGCCGAAGGTCACTTCGGGACGCTGGTCGTGATCGCCGGAATCGGCTACTTCTGTGCGGCCCTGCTGACCCCGACCGTGACCAGGCGGCTGTCCAAGCCGGCCTGGATCACCGTGCTACTGGCCGCGAGCGCCGTAGTGACCGCCGCGCTGGGCGAGACCTTCGTCCAGGTCGCCTACCTGGCCATCGGGTTCGTCCTGTATCTCACCCGGCAGGGGGTGGCGATCTGCGCGACCACGATCCTGCAGGAGGAAGTGGACGACGCCTACCGGGGCCGGGCGTTCGCCTTCTACGACATGATGTTCAACGTCACGTACGCGATCGGCGCCGTGATCTTTGCGGCCTTCATGCCGCCCGACGGCCGCTCGCCGACCGTCGTCGGCGTGCTGGCCGCGGGCTACGCGGTCGCCGCGGCCGCCTACTGGCTGGCGGCGCGCCGGGGTCAGCCCTCCTCGGGCGCGGACGGGGGCACGTCGATCCCCGCGTCCGCCGCCCAGCGCAACAGGGCCTGAATCGCGCGCTTCCGGCCCAGCTCGCCCTCCGCGATCCGCACCTCGAGCATGAAGTTGTAGGCCTGGCCCACCAGCGGGCCCGGCCGCAGGCCCAGGATGCGCATGATCTCGTTGCCGTCGAGCTCCGGCCTGATCCTGGCCAGCTCCTCCTGCTCGGACAGCTCGGCGATGCGCTCCTCCAGGCCGTCGTAGGCACGGGCCAGCCGCTCGGCCTTGGCCGGGTTGCGCGTGGTGCAGTCGGCCCGGGTCAGCACGTGCAGCCTGGACAGCAGCGGCCCCGCGTCCCTGACATAACGGCGCACAGCGGCATCGGTCCACTCGCCTTCGCCGTAACCGTGGAACCGCAGGTGCAGCTCGACCAGGCGGGACACGTCACGGATCACGTCATTGGGGAAACGCAGCGCCTTCAGCCGCCGTGCGGCCATCTTCGCGCCCACCACCTCATGCAGGTGGAAGGCGACCCGCCCGTCCGGCAGCAGGGACCGCGTGCGCGGCTTGCCGATGTCGTGCAGCAGCGCGGCCAGCCGGACGACCAGGTCCCCCGCCAGCCCGTAGCGCGGCTCGAGCTCGATGGCCTGCCGCAGCACGGTGAGGCTGTGCTTGTAGACGTCCTTGTGCCGGTGGTGCTCGTCGGCCTCCATCCGCAGCCGCGGCACCTCGGGCAGCACCTGGTCGGCCACCCCGGTCTGGACCAGCACGTCAATGCCCGTCGCGGGATCCGGCGTGAGCATCAGCTTCTCCAGCTCGCCGGCGATGCGCTCCGCGGAGACGATCTCCAGCCGCGCCGCCTGCTCGGTCATGGCGGCCCGCACGTCGGGGGCGATCTTGAAGCCCAGCTTGGCCGCGAACCGGGCCGCGCGCAGGATCCGCAGCGGGTCATCGGCGAAAGAGTCCTGCGGCCGCCCCGGCGTGCGCAGCACCTTCTCCTGCAGCGCCTCCAGGCCGCCGAACGGGTCGGTGAACTCGTAGCCGGGCAGCCGGACCGCCATCGCGTTGACGGTGAAGTCCCGGCGGCTCAGGTCCTCTTCCAGCGAGTGCCCGTACCGCACCTCGGGCTTGCGCGAGCTGGCCCGGTACTGCTCGCTGCGGTAGGTGGTGATCTCGAACACCGAGCTGCCCTTGCGGGCCCCCACGGTGCCGAAGGCGATGCCGACCGTCCAGGTCGCATCGGCCCAGGGGCTGACCAGCGCCAGGATCTCCTCCGGCGTCGCGTCCGTGGCCATGTCGAGGTCGCCGGTGGGCGGCCGGCCGAGGAAGACGTCCCGGATCAGCCCGCCCACCAGGGCCAGCTGGTGGCCGTGACGCGCGAACAGCAGGCCGATCTCGCTGACCGCGGGGGCACGCTCGCGCAGCAGCGCGGCGGCGGCTTCCCGCTGTTCGTTGGTCATGGGCACGGGCATTGAGAGTATCGACAGCACAGGTTCGGCGCGAACGGCAATAACATCAAGTGTGCATGGCGTGCTGGCGGCAAAGCTCACGCGGCGGATCCTGGCCCTGGCCGGTGCGGTCGCCGTGCCTGTCGCGGCGCTGCTCGTGCTGGCCGGGCCCCCCCTGGCCAGCACCGCGCAGGCGGCAACCGCGCACCGGGACCTGAGCGGCCAGGGGGACCAGGCCGGGACCGTATCGGTGGCCATCGACTCGATGAGCCCGCAGACGGCCCGGCCCGGCGACACGGTCACGGTGACCGGAACGGTGACCAACCGCACCGCCCAGACCGAGGCCGGGCTGGTGGTCTCCCTCCTGTCGTCGGCAGCGCGCTTCACCACCAGGGACCAGATGGACGGGTACCTGAACCAGAGCGGATTCCCGAGCCTGGAGATAGTGGGCAACCCGTTCCCCATCCCAGCCAGCCTGGGGCCCGGTGCCACCGCCCAGTGGCACGCCTCGTTCGCAGTCAACAGCGTGGGCATCACCGAGTTCGGCGTCTACCCGGTCAGCGCCCAGCTGAACGACCAGGCAGGCGGGGTGCTGGGTACCGACCAGACGCTGCTGCCCTTCTGGCCCGGGAAGCAGGCGGCCGGCCTGCAGCGGCCGCTGGCCATCTCCTGGGTCTGGCCGCTGATCGACCAGCCGCATCACCAGGTGTGCACCACGGCGAACGACGCCCCGGTCAACGCGCTGACGAACAACGCGCTGGCCGCCAGCCTGAGCCCGGGCGGACGGCTTTCCGACCTGCTGGTGGCCGGGCAGGCTAATGATGACGCCGACCTGACCTGGGTCGTCGACCCGGCACTGCTGTCCGACGTGGCCGCCATGACCAGGCCGTACCGGGCCGGATCCGAGCCCGGCTGCATCGGGCTGACCACCGAGCCGGCCAGCAAGGCCGCCACGAGCTGGCTGGCCGGGCTGCGGGCGGTCACCTCCGTCCAGCCGACCGTGATCACGCCGTACGCGAACGTGGACGTCTCGGCGCTGGTCCGCAGCGGGCTGGAGGCCGACCTGACCCGCGCCTACGCGACCGGGCGCACAGTGGCGGATAACGTGCTGCACGGGTCGTTCGGGCCGTCGATCGCGCTGCCCGCAGGCGGAACGGCCGATCTGAGCGTGCTGACCAACCTGGCCACCTCCCAGGGCATAAGCACGGTGGTGCTGAGCAGCAGCCAGCTGCCGCCCGCCAGCACCTCGGTGTTCGAGCCCGATGACGCGGTCACGTCGGTCCGGGCGGCCGGCACGACCATCACGGTGCTGCTGGCCAACAGCGTCCTGACCCGGGTGCTCCAGGCGGGCGACAGCACCTCGGGCACCCTGGCGCCGACCACCCAGTTCGCCGTCAGCCAGCGGTTCCTGGCCGAGACCGCGATGATCGCCGCCGAGGCCCCCGATTCGGACCGGTCCATCGTGGTCGAGCCGCCGGAGGACTGGAGCCCGTCGGCTTCGCTGGCCAACGAGCTGCTCAGCGAGACCGCCAATACACCCTGGCTGACGCCCACGCCGCTGGGCAACCTGACCCGGACCCCGGATTCCGGTCGCGGGATAGCCCGCCTGCCGCTGGCGGGCAGCGCGGCCAACCCGGCCGAGCTCAGCCCCGGATACCTGGAAACGGCGAGGGAAGCGGGGACCAGCCTCAGCGCCTATGAGGCCATGCTGTACCGCCCGACCGGTTCCTACCTGCAGTCACTGAACGAGGCCCTGGCCGCTGCCGAGTCCTCCGCCTGGCGCGGCGGCGGAGCGGCCCAGGGCATCGGCCTGGCCGACGGCCTGTCGACGTATCTGGCCGGCCAGGTCGCGAAGGTCACGATCATCACCGCGCCCCAGGTGCAGATGGGCGGCGCCTCGGGACCGGTGCCGGTGTCCATCCAGAACGGGTCGAGCCAGCCCATCCAGGTCAGGCTGGTGGCCGGGGTGGTCAACGGGCCGGGCCGGACCTCTCAGCTGACCATCGGTCACATCCAGACGCTGATCACGGTCCAGCCCAAGCAGGCGGTGACCGTACGGCTGCCCGTCAGCTCGGCGCCGCCCGGTTCGACCGAGATCAAGCTGAGCCTGACCAGCGCGAAGGGGACACCGCTGCCGGTGCAGACGGTCTCCTTCACCATCTTGTCCACCAGGTACGGCCGCGCGATCTTGTTCCTGATCGCCGCCGCCATCGGCGTCCTGGTGCTGGCCTCTGTTTACCGAGGCGTCCGGCGCTGGCTGCGTGCCGATACCCAGGTCGCCACCGAAGATGGGGATCTAACAGGTAGCGTCGTGACAAGCACTAGTGGCGCACGACCCTTGACGGAGAAACCGGATGACCTGGCCGACGCACGACGCTGGGTCGACGACGCCTGAGCCGGGTCCGCCCGAGCGGGACCCGCGGAAGCAGGCCCTTCGTGAGCAGGGCCCGCGGGAGCAATGGCCAGACCCGCGACCGGACGATCGGCCGGACTCGTGGTCGGATGACGCGGAAAGCCGGCCCGGCTGGCACGCCTCGTATCCCGATCCGCTGCCGCCGCTGGAAGGCCCCATGCCGGGGGGCCCGAGCGCGGCCGAGACGACGCTGCCGCTGGCGCTGAAGTGGCCTGCCCCGCCGACCCGGCCGCCCCGCCCGCCGCGGTTTACCCCGCACCCGTCCGGCCCGGGGGGTCCGGGGGGTCCGGGGGCCCCAGGGGGTCCGGGCGGTCCCGGAGGCTCAGGAGGTCCACGGGGTCCGGCCGGCACCGTGGACGCGCCGCCCGGCTGGCGCCGGGTGCCCCGGCCGGCCGAGTACCGGCCGGGCGAGGACTCGCGGCCCAGGTACCCGCAGCCGGAATATCGACCGCACGGCCCGGGCGGGTCACCGGGCCTGCGGGAGCCATGGGGTCCCGGCGGACCCGGGCCGGGCGCGCCGCCGACGGGTGCGCGGTCGCCGCGAGGCGGCAGGCCGCGGGCCGACCAGCGCTCGAGCCTGGTCAGGTCCGGCGCCGGCATGGCGGTCGGCACCCTGGTCTCCCGGGCCACCGGGTTCCTGCGCACCCTGGTCCTGATCGCCGCGATCGGCGTCGCCGGGCTCAGCGACGCGTACAACAACGCGAACACGCTGCCGAACACCGTCTACTACCTGATGCTCGGCGGCATCTTCACCAGCGTGGTGGTGCCGCTGCTGGTCCGGGCGGCCAAGCGCGACCCGGACCGCGGCGAGGCGTACGCGCAGCGCATGTTCACCCTGGGCGCGGTGGCCCTGCTGGTGGTCACCGTGGTGGCGACGCTGCTGGCGGGGCCGCTGGTCGACCTGTACGCGCCCACTATCCACGGCCCGGCCGGCAGCCACCTGGCCGCCGAGCACGACCTGATGGTGACGTGGGCCTACTTCTTCATCCCGCAGATCTTCTTCTACGGCATGAGCTCGCTGATCGGGGCGATCCTGAACACCCGCGGCCGGTTCGCGGCGCCGATGTGGACGCCGGTCATCAACAACCTGATCGTGATCGTGGTCGGCGGGCTCTACGTGGTAATGCGCCTGGGCAAGGAGCCGTGGACCATCTCGGCCGGCGGGGTGCGGCTGCTCGGGATCGGCACCACGCTCGGCGTGGTGGCGCAGACCGTCGCGCTGGTCCCGTCGCTGCGGGGGGCCGGGTTCCGGTGGCATCCCACGCTCGGGTTCCGGCCCGGCGAGGTGACCGAGATGGGCCGGATGGCCGGCTGGATGTCGGTCTACGTGGTCTCCCAGTGGGCCGGCTACCTCGTCGCCCAGAGGGTGGCGAACACGGCCTCGGCCGGAGTGAACGGCTATTCCGCGTACTCCATCGCGTGGCAGCTGTTCCAGCTGCCGTACGCGATCATCGGCATCTCGGTGATCACCGCGCTGCTGCCGCGGATGAGCGAGCACGCCAGCGCCCGCCGGTACTCGCTGGTCAGGGACGACTTCTCGATCGGCGTCCGGCTGGCCTCGGTGCTCGTGGTGCCGGCTGCGATCTACCTGTTCGTGCTCGGCGGGCCGCTCGCGGAGTTCCTGATCGGCTGGTTCCACAGCACGGGCCCCTACCACGCCAGGTACATCGGCGAGGTCTTCGGCCTGTTCTCCCTCGGCCTGGTGCCCTACATGCTGACCCAGCTGCAGCTGCGGGTCTTCTACTCGTTCCAGGACAGCCGGACCGCCGCCCTCGTCGGCCTGCTCACCATGGGCATCAGCATCGCCGCCGCCTACACCGCGTTGGCCATGCTGCCCCCCCTGAACGTGGTGGCCGGGCTGGCCGTCGCGTACGGGATCGCCAACCTGATCGGGGCCGCGGCCGGGTGGGCCCTGCTGCTGCGGCGGGTCGGGAGCCTGGACGGCCGGGCCATCGCCCGCAGCCTGGCCCGGATGCACCTGGCCACCGTGCCCGGCGCGATCTTCGCTGTCATCGTCCTGCTCGGCGCCGGGCATATCGTTCATAATCCCAGTGCCGCCTACGGTCTGGTGGTCACGATCGTCGGCGGCGGCGGCGCGGTCCTGCTGTACGCGCTGTCCGCCCGGGCGCTGCGCGTGGCCGAGTTCGGATTCCTGGTCCAGACAGTGACTGCAAGGTTGGGCGGGCAGAGCAGGCGGCATTAGCATGGGTGTCAACCTATGAGCACATACACGGCGGAACCAGGAACCCGGCTGGCGGGGCGGTATCGTCTCGTCGATCAGACGAGCGCGGGTTCCGGCTGGACGTACTGGAAGGCCACCGACGAGACCCTCGCCCGTCCCGTAACGGTGCTCACTTTCGCGCCTGATTTCCCGCGGGTACCCGAGGCCGTTGCGGCCGCCCGGGCCGCGAGCCGGCTCAACGAGCCGCGTTTCTCCCAGGTCTTCGACGTGGAGGACAGCGACGAGGGCGCCTACGTGGTGACCGAGTGGGTGGTCGGCGACTCGCTGCTCGGCATGCTTTCCGACGGTCCCCTCGACTCGCGGCACGCCGTATCGCTGATGTCCGAGGCCGCGCGGGGCCTCGCGGCCGCGCACGCCGCCGGGCTGTCGCATCTGCGACTGAACCCGTCCTGCCTGCACTGGACCCGAGGCAGCGGGGTGAAGATCACCGGACTGGGCATCGACGCTGCCCTGACCGGCCCGGACGCGGCTCCGGCCGAGGACGGCGACAGCCCCGAACTCACCGACACCCGCGATCTGGCCCGGCTGCTCTATGCCGCGCTTACCGGCTACTGGCCGGGACCCGCCGCTTCCCCGGACGGGACCGAAGACCCCGCCGAGGCCGGACCTGGCCTGCTCCCGCCCGCCCCGCGGGCCGACGGGGCGCCGTGCACGCCGCGCCAGGTCTCGGCGGCCGTGCCGGCCAGCATCGACGCGCTGACCTGCCGGGCGCTGTTCCAGCGGCCCAGCCGTCAGGGCCCGGCCCTGAGCACCCCGCGGGCGTTCGCCGACGCCCTGGCCAGCGTGGCCCAGCCCGACCCGCTGCCGGTGCTGCCCGTCCCGCGCGCCAGCCAGCGGGTCGTGAGCGGCTATCAGCAGAACGGATCCACGAACCCCTACCCGCAGGCCGACCCGCCCGCCCGGGCCCGCACCGCGCGGGCCCGGCCCGCGCCGTCCTACCGGCGCCCGCCCGCCAAGCGCTCCCCGGCGGTCACGGCCGTCATCGGCGCCGTGATCGTGCTGGTGCTGGCGGCGGTCGGCGTGGCCGGCTGGGCGCTCAGCCACCAGGGGAACGGCTCGGGCACCGCGCAACCGACCACCCGGGCCTCGTCCTCCTCGGCGCCGTCGGCGGCGGCGTCGCACATACTCAAGCCGGTGAGCGCGAACAGCTTCGACGCCCTCGGGGACGACGGGGGCGACGAGGACGGCAGCGCGGCCAAGTACGCGCTGGGCACCAGCCCCGGCCAGTTCTGGCACACCGACTACTACGACAACTACCCGCAGTTCGGGAACCTGAAGAAGGGCACCGGCCTGATCCTCGACATGGGCGAGCAGGTCCAGCTCAGCCAGGTCGTGGTCCAGTTCGGCACCAGCTGCTGCGCGCACGTCCAGATCGAGATCGGCAACGACGACAACCCGGTCCCGTCCGCGCTGGCCACCTTCACGCCGGTGCAGGGCAACGACCACGTCTCCGGCAGCACGACGTTCAACGTGACCAGCAAGACCACCGGGCGTTACGTGCTGATCTGGATCACCTACCTGCCGCCGCTGACCGGAGCCGCCAACGAATACCAGGCGCAGATCTACGACGTCGTAGTGCATGGTTCGGCCGTGAGCCAGTCGGGCTGATGCCCCGTGCCGCCCGCCGACGGACAGTGGCCCTCGGACGCCGAACTCCTCCGCCGGCATGTGGCCGGCGACCGGGAGGCGTTCGGCGAGCTGTTCCGTAGGCACCGCGACCGGCTGTGGGCGGTGGCGCTGCGCACCGTCTGCGACCCGGAGGAGGCGGCCGACGCGCTCCAGGACGCGATGGTGTCCGCGTTCCGCCGGGCGGGCGACTTCCGCGGCGATTCCGCCGTCACCACCTGGCTGCACCGTATCGTGGTGAACGCGTCGCTGGACCGGCTGCGCCGCCGGGCCGCCCGGCCCGTCGTGGCGGGCGGGGACGAAGAGGCCCTCGAGGCCCTGGCCGCGCACGACGCCGATCCCGCCCGGGCTACCGACACCCGGCTGGACGTCGAGGCCGCGCTGCGGATCCTGCCGCCGCAGCAGCGGGCGGCGCTGGTGCTAGTCGACATGCTCGGCTTCTCGGTCGACGCTGCCGCCGCCATCCTGGACACCTCACCCGGCACGGTCAAGAGCCGCTGCGCCCGGGCCCGGGCCCGGCTGCTGCCCTACGTATCGCACCTGCGCGGGAACCGATCCGCCACCGAGAGCGTCTCACCTGCGCAGGGAGGAGATCCATGAGCGAGCCGACAGGGCGCGGGAACGGGCACCTGACCCACCCGGACTCCGGCGCCCTGGCCGAATTCCGCGCGGGCCTGGTCACCGGGCGCCGCAGCGAGCAGGTCGCCGCGCACGTGGCCGCCTGTGACCGCTGCACCGCCCTGGACGGCCAGCTGGCCGAGGTCAGCACGCTGCTAGCCGCCGCCCCGCCCCCGGTCCTGCCCGAGCGGCTGGCCGAGCGTCTCGAGGTGGTGCTGGCCGCCGAGCTGGCCCGCCGGGATGAGGCCGAACGGGCCGGGGCCGGTCAGTCCGGTCACCCCGTCAAGCATCCCCGCCCGGCCGGGAACAGCCGCTGGCGCCTGGTGGCGCTGCGCGTGCTGGCCCCGGCGGCCGCCCTCGTGGTGCTGGCCGCCGGCGGGTACGGCCTCAGCCGCCTGTCGAGCTCGCCGACCAGCTCAACCGCCGTATCAGCGGCGGAACCGTCCGCGTCAAGCAGAGCCGCGGCCGCAGCCGGAGCGGGCAGCCGCCCGGAATTGCTCCCGGCGATCAGGTCCTCACGCGCCTTCCGCCTCATCGATAGCCGCACCGACTACCAGCGCGCCACGCTCAGCCGCCAGCTCGAGGCGGAGGTCCGCGCGGCGGCAACCCAGCCGTCGCAGACTCCTTCGGCGCAGCTGGAGGGGTGCGTGAGCCGGGTCACCGAGGGGGTCAGGCCCGGGAACCCGCAACTGGTCGAGAACGCCAGGTTCCAGGGCCAGCCGGCCACGGTGATCGTGGCCTCGAGCAGCGGCGGAGACCGGGCCTGGGTGCTGGCGCCCGGCTGCTCAGCGAACAGCGATCACGTCCTCGACACGACGACGCTCCCGGGAATCTCCGCGCCCTAGTATCGGTTCACTGGTATGCCAGTCAGATAAGGGGTGGATAAGGGTTGGCAGAGGTGAACGAAGTCCGGAACGTGATCGTCATCGGATCAGGTCCGGCTGGCTACACGGCGGCCCTGTACGCGGCCCGCGCGGAGCTGAGGCCCCTGGTATTCGAGGGTTCGGTCACGGCCGGCGGCGCGCTCATGCAGACCACCGAGGTGGAGAACTTCCCCGGGTTCCCCGACGCCATCATGGGTCCCGAGCTGATGGACTCGATGCGCAAGCAGGCCGAGCGGTTCGGCGCCGAGCTGGTGCCCGACGACGTGATCGAGGTCGACCTGGCCGCGACGCCCAAGGTGGTCCGCACCGACAGCGAGACCTACCTGGCCAAGGCGGTCATCATCGCCACCGGCTCCCGGTACAAGGAGCTCGGCGTGCCGGGTGAGAAGAAGCTCGGCGGGCACGGCGTGTCCTGGTGCGCCACCTGCGACGGGTTCTTCTTCCGCGGCCACGACATCGCCGTCGTCGGCGGCGGGGACTCGGCCATGGAAGAGGCCACGTTCCTGACCAGGTTCGGCAAGTCGGTCACGATCATCCACCGCCGGGACACGCTGCGGGCCTCCAAGATCATGCAGGACCGGGCGCTGGCCAACCCCAAGATCAAGTTCCTGTGGAACAGCGAGGTGGCCGAGATCCTGGGCGAGGAGAAGGTCACCGGCGTCCGGGTCAGGAGCACCAAGGACGGCACCGAGGACGTGCTGCCGGTGACCGGAGTGTTCGTCGCCATCGGCCACGATCCGCGCTCGGACCTGTTCACCGGGCAGCTGGCCACCGACGCGGAGGGCTACCTGCTGGTGGACCAGCCGTCCACGCGCACGGCCATCGAGGGCGTGTTCGCCTGCGGCGACGTGGTGGACCACACGTACCGGCAGGCCGTCACCGCGGCCGGGACCGGCTGCGCCGCGGCCCTGGACGCCGAGCGCTGGCTGGCCAGCCACGAGACATCCGAATAAGGCACACGTCGGTATCAACACAGCAAGTCAAGGGATGTGATCACTAGTGGGCGCGACCAAGGTCGTGACAGACCAGACCTTCGAGACGGAGGTCCTGAAGAGTGACAAGCCGGTCATCGTGGATTACTGGGCCGAGTGGTGTGGTCCGTGCCGCATGGTGGCGCCGGTCCTGGAGGAGATCGCGACCGAGTACGCGGACAAGATCGATGTCGTCAAGCTGAACATCGACGAGAACCCCGCCGTCTCCCAGCGTTACGGCATCATGGCCATCCCGACCATGAACGTGTTCCGCGGCGGCGAGGTCGTCAAGCAGATCGTCGGCGCCAAGCCCAAGTCGGCCCTGCTCAAGGAGCTCGCCGAGTTCATCTGAGCCTGCTGGAGCCCCTGGGGCGTGGCCTCGGGGGCTCAGCTGTGCGCTTTGCGCGACGGCATCAGTCCGGTCCGTTCGGCCCAATCGATCACACCGGCCGCAGCGCGCCCTGCGGGGCCGCCGGGGTCATGGAGCCGAGCAGTCGCTCCAGCGCCACCTCGACGTCCTCCCGCCAGGTCAGGATGGTCCGCAGTTCCATCCGCAGCCGGGGATAGTGGTGGTGCGGGCGGATGGTCTTGAACCCCACGGCCAGCAGGTAATCGACCGGCAGCATGCAGGCGGGCGAGTCCCAGCGCCGGTCGCCGAAGGCCTCGATCGCCTTCACCCCGCGCCGGGTCAGGTCCTTGGCCATGCCCTGCACCAGCATCCGGCCGATGCCCCCGCCCGCGAACTCGCTGAGCAGGTGCGCGGTCATGAACAGCACCGCGTCCGCGCTGACCGGGCTGGTGGGAAAGGCAATCGAGCGCGGCACGTACTGCGGCGGCGCGAACATCATGTAACCGGCCGGAACGCCGTCGACATATGCGATCTTGCCGCAACTGCCCCATTCGAGCAGCACCGAAGACACCCACGACTCTTTCTCGAGCTCCGGGTCACCGCTTTCCTCGGCGCGGGCCCGGCTGACCGGGCCGAGTTCCCAGAAAACGCATTTGCGGCACTTCGGCGGCAAGTCGCCGAGATTGTCCAGCGTGATGTTGACGATTCGGCGCGACATCCTGTTCCCCGGCAGGTCGTTCCCCGGCAGAATCCATAAGCGTTTCCGGGAGATACCCTTTATCCTGGCATAATACTCGGGCCCGAGCAGGGGGCTTGTTCCCCCGGAGAATAGCAGGTCCGAGGAGTCAAGCGCCCACGACGCCAGGAGAGGCCGTGACTGCCGAACAGCAACCCGCATCACAGCGACAGCGAACTGATCCGTACGTCGGTCAGTACGCCCAACGTGCCGTCGGCATGGTCGCCTCCGAGATCCGAGCCCTGTTCGCCGTGGCCGCCCGGCCCGAGATCGTCTCCCTGGCCGGCGGCTCGCCCTATGTGTCCGCGCTCCCGCTCGACGCCGTAGGCGAGATGATCGGCCAGCTGATCGCCAGCCGCGGCGAGGTGGCGCTGCAGTACTGCACCGCGCAGGGCGACACCGGGCTGCGCGAGAAGATCTGCGACGTGATGGCGCTGGAGGAGATCCGGGCCCATCCCGACGAGATCGTGGTCACCGTCGGCTCCCAGCAGGCCCTCGACCTGCTGGCCAGGATCTTCATCGACCCGGGCGACGTGATCCTGGTCGAGGCGCCGTCCTACGTCGGCGCCCTGGGTGCCTTCGCCTCCTACCAGGCGCAGGTCGTGCACGTCGCGATGGACGACGACGGCCTGATCCCCGAGGCCCTCCAGGAGGCCATCCGCCGCACCGCCGCCGCCGGCCGGAAGGCCAAGTTCCTGTACACCGTGCCGAACTTCCACAACCCCGCCGGGGTCACCCTGGCCGCCGGACGGCGGCACCGCATCCTGGACATCTGCCAGCGCGCGGGGCTGCTTGTGGTCGAGGACAACCCGTACGGCCTGCTCGGTTTCGACGCCGACCCGATGCGGGCGCTGCGGGCCGACGACGACGAAGGGGTCGTCTACCTCGGCACGTTCTCCAAGACCTTCGCGGCCGGCGTCCGGGTTGGCTGGGCGGTGGCGCCCACCGCCATCAGGGAGAAGCTGATCCTGGCCGCCGAGTCGGCGGTGCTGTGCCACTCCAGCTTCTCGCAGCTGACCGTGCGCGAGTACCTGACCACCCAGCCCTGGCTGGAGCAGATCAAGACGTTCCGTGAGCTCTACCGCGAGCGGCGGGACGCCACCCTGACCGCCCTGGACCGGATGATGCCGCCCGGCTGCCAGTGGACCCGGCCCGGCGGCGGCTTCTACGTGTGGCTCAAGCTGCCCGACGGCATCAACGCCAAGGCCATGCTGCCCCGCGCGATCGCGTCGCGGGTGGCCTACGTGCCGGGCACCGGCTTCTACGCGGACGGTTCGGGCGGCCACTACGCCCGGCTGTGCTACTCGCTGCCCCGCCCGGACCGGATCGACGAGGGGATCCGCCGGCTCGCCTCGGTGATCGAGACCGAGATCCAGCTGCGGGACGACTTCGGTCCTGCCGCTGATCTTCGTTAACATTTCCCACTGAGAGTGGAATGATTCGAAATCATGTCTGATCTTGATCGTGTGGTCGTGCTGGCTGGCGGGCTGTCTCCCGAGCGGGAGGTGTCCCTGCGCTCCGGCTACCGGGTCCGTGACGCGCTGGCCGAGGCCGGCATCGATGCCGTGGTGGCGGATGCCGATTCCGAGCTGCTCGGCCTGCTGCGGGCCGATCCGCCCCGGGCGGCGTTTCCTGTCATCCACGGCGCCTGCGGGGAAGACGGCGCGATCAGGGAGGTGCTGGCGCTGACCGGCACGCCCTACGTCGGCTCGGTGGCCAGCGCCTGCCAGATGGCGTTCGACAAGCCGGTGGCCAAGGCGCTGGTGGCCGCGGCCGGGCTGGCCACGCCGCCGTCGGTCACGCTGCCCAGGGAGACGTTCCACGACCTCGGCGCATCGGCGGTGATCGACCTCATCATCGGCAGGCTCGGCCTCCCGTTGTACGTCAAGCCGTCCCGCGGCGGCTCCGCGCTGGGGGCCGGCCCGGTGCATGCCGCAGCCGAGCTGCCGTCCGCGCTGCTGAGCTGTTTCGCCTACGGCGACATCGCGCTGATCGAGCGGTTCATCCCCGGCACCGAGGTGGCCGTGGGTGTCATCGACCTGGGCGCCGGCCCGCAGGCGCTGCCCGCGGTCGAGATCGTCCCCGGCGACAGCGGCTACGACTACGCGGCCCGGTACACCCCGGGCAAAACGGAGTTCTACGTGCCGGCCCGGCTGGCGGCTCCGGTGGCGGCCGAGGTGGCCCGGATGGCGATGGCCGCGCATTCGGTGCTCAGGCTGCGCGACCTGTCCCGGACCGACCTGATCGTGGACGAGACGGGCACCGCGTACTTCCTGGAGGTCAACGTCTCGCCGGGCATGACCGAGACCAGTACCTTGCCGATGGCCCTGGAGGCCTCGGGCCATGCGTTCGGCACCACCTGCGTGAGCCTGCTCAAGCTCGCCGCCGCCCGCGGCGCCTAGGGCCGCAGCGCCCCACAGCCCGGGCCCGGGCCGGTCCCCTAGGCTCGTGGGCATGACACAACGCAAGAGCTTCGGCAGTGACAACCACTCGGGCACCCATCCGGCCGTGCTGCAGGCGATCATCGACGCCAACGCCGGCGATGTGGTCGCGTACGGTGCCGATGAGCACACCGAGCACGTGACCGCGGAGCTGCGTGAGGCGTTCGGCGCCGGCCGCGCCTTCCTGGTCCCGAACGGCAGCGGGGCTAACATCCTGGCGCTCAGCGTGCTGCTGCGCCGGCACGAGGCCGTCATCTGCGCGGGGTCCGCGCACATCAACACCGACGAGTGCGGCGCGCCGGAGCGCCTGACCGGCACCAAGCTCCTCACGGTGCCGGCGGCGGACGGCAAGCTGACCCCGGAGCTGATCGCCGAGCGGCTGTCGGGACGCGGCGACGAGCACTTCGCCCAGCCCGGCGTGGTGGCCCTCACCCAGTCGACCGAGCTGGGGACCTGCTACACGCTGGCCGAGCTGCAGAAGATAACGGACTTCTGCCGGGCCAGCGATCTGCGTGTGTTCCTGGACGGGGCCCGCCTGGCCAACGCGGCCGCCTGGCTGGACTGCTCGCTGGCCGACCTGGCCGAGTGCACGGACGCGCTGACCTTCGGCGGCACCAAGAACGGCGCGATGGGCGCCGAGGCGCTCATCGTGATGCAGCCGGGGCTGGCCGCGGACGTGCCGTACCTCCGCAAGCAGCAGACCCAGCTGACCTCCAAGATGCGCTTCCTGGCGGCCCAGTTCGACGCGCTCCTGCGGGACGGCTTGTGGCGGAGCAACGCGGCGCACGCCAATGCGATGGCGCGCAGGCTGGCCGACGGCGTCAGCGCGGTAGCGGGCGTCGAGATCGTCCATCCGGTCCAGGCCAACGCGGTCTTCGCCCGGCTGCGGCCCCGGCACATCGCCGCTCTGCAGCGCGACTGGGTTTTCCATGTCTGGGACGAGCGCGAGTCGCTCGTGCGGTGGATGACCGCCTTCGACACTCCGGAGGCCGATGTCGACGCCTTCATCGCCGACATCCGCTCCACCGCCGCCCAGTAGCGGTCTTGTCCCAACCGGGACCCTGCCCGCCGCCGCACCTCACCAATGTTTCACGGGAAACATTGGTCAACGCGTCCGGCGAGCGGAGCGCCGACCTGTCGTCCGGCTAGTCTCCGGGCTGCTGGTCCGGTGCTGACGGGCTCATCTGCTTGACGATCCGCTCCAGGTCGTCGACCGTGGCGAACTCCACCACGATCTTGCCCTTGTGCCGGCCCATTTCGACCTTGACCCGGGTCTCGAACAGGTCGGACAGGCGGTCGGCCAGGTGACGGAGGCCGGGAGCGACCGGCGCCCTGCCCGCGGGGGTGGCCCGCCGGCGCGGAGTGTCATCGTCGCCGATCGCGACGATCTCCTCGGTGGCCCGGACCGACAGGCCCTCGGCCACGATCCGCTGGGCCAGGCGGTCCTGGGCCTCGGGGCTGTCCAGGCCGAGCAGGGCCCGGGCGTGGCCGGCCGACAGGACGCCGGCGGCGACCCGCTTCTGGACGGCGGGCGGGAGGTTCAGCAGGCGCAGGGTATTGCTGATGTGCGGCCGGGACCGGCCTATCTTCTGCGCCAGCTGCTCGTGGGTGGCCCCGAAGTCGTCGAGCAGCTGCTGGTAGGCCGCTGCCTCTTCCAGCGGATCGAGCTGCTGGCGGTGCAGGTTCTCGATCAGGGCGTCCCGGAGCAGGTCATTGTCCTGCGTCTGCTTGACGATGGCACCGATCTCGGTCAGCCCGGCCCGCTGCGAGGCGCGCCAGCGGCGCTCGCCCATGATGAGCTCGTACCGGCCGGGCCCCGCGGCGCGCACGACGACCGGCTGCAGCAGGCCGACCTGCTTGATCGACTCCGCCAGCTCGTCCAGGGCGTCCTCGTCGAAGGACCGTCTCGGCTGACGCGGATTCGGCGTGATCGCGGTGATGTCGATTTCGACGTAGCGGGCGCCGACCACCTCGCTGAGCCCGCTCGCCTTATCAGCCGGATCAAACGGCGCCACCCCCGCCTCCGGGCTGGTGCCCCGCGCCGTATCACCGTCGCGGCGCGGAGACTCGGGGATCAGCGCCCCGAGTCCCCGGCCTAGACCACGCCTCTGCTGAGCCACAACGTTCCCCGATCCAACCGCTACCGAATCCCCGCCGACTGCAAGGCCAGCTCGCGCGCCGCCTCCATATAGGCGATCGCCCCGCTCGACCCCGGGTCATAGGTGATCACCGACTGGCCCCGGCTCGGTGCCTCGGAGACGCGGACGCTCCTGGGGATGATCGTCTGCAGCACCGAGGTGCCGAAGTGCGCGCGTACGTCGTCCGCCACGTCCGAAGCCAGGCGGGTGCGGCCGTCGTACATGGTCAGCAGCACGGTCGAGACGTGCAGCCCGGGATTGAAGTTGACCCGGACCAGCTCGGCGGTGTTCAGCAGCTGCTGGACTCCCTCGAGCGCGTAGTACTCGCACTGGATCGGGAGCAGGACTTCCTCCGCCGCGACCAGTGCGTTCAGCGTCAGCAGGCCCAGTGAGGGCGGGCAGTCCACCAGCACGTAGTCCAGGTGCGAGGTGTCGTAGGCGCGCAGCGCCCGGGCCAGCCGCAGCTCCCTGGCTACCACCGGGACCAGCTCGATCTCGGCGCCGGCCAGATCGATCGTGGCCGGAACGCAGTACAGGCCCGGCATGTCGCCCGCGGGCCGCACGACCTCGGCCAGCGGGCGGTCGTTGACGAGCACGTCGTAGATGGACGGGACGCCGATGTGGTGGTCCACGTCGAGAGCGGTCGACGCGTTCCCCTGGGGGTCGAGGTCCACGACCAGGACGCGGGAACCGTGCTGCGCCAGGGCGGCCGCCAGGTTGACCGCGGTCGTCGTCTTCCCGACCCCGCCCTTCTGGTTCGCGATCGTCATGATCCGGCACCGAGGCGGGCTCGGCCACGGCTGGCGGTCGCCCGTGCCCCGCACGCCGATGGCGGCCGCGGCCGCCCGGCCTATGGGGGTGTCGACCTGGCTCGCCGGCATCTCCGGAATGACGACCGACCCGGTTTGCCGTGAAACCGAGATCGCGCCCGGGCGCCGGGAGCCGGCACCGGCCGCATCACCGGGGCTGCCGAGCGCGCCGGCCGCTCGCGGAGTGCCGCTGTCGTCGGCCTCGGACCCTGCACCGTTCACCTGAATGCCTCTCGATCCACGGTCTGCGCTGCCCTGGCCTGGGCTGCCCTGGCCCGGCCAGCCCAGGCCGCCGATCCAGGCCGCCTCGCCCTGCGGCCCCACGCCTGCCGGCCTTCCCGTCAGCGACCCGTCCGGCCAGCCCAACCCCGCTGTGCCCTGCCGGTGGTAGCCCGGCCGGTGATAGCTGAGCTCCACCTATGCCCTGCCTGTTCTCGCGAAGAACCGCACGACGGTAGTCGCAGGAACGACCTTACCTTGCCCGGCCCGCACAACCTCGGCGCTGCGCGCACCAATCCGGCGCAGAACCGGCCCGGCGTCCCTCAACTCGTCCACTGCTGTGCGCCCCTTGATCGCCAGAACCATCCCTCCCGGCCGCACTAGGCCCACGGCGAGCTCCGCCAGCCTGGGCAGCGGCGCCACCGCCCGGGCCGTCGCGACGTCCGCCCGCACCGCGGCCTTCACCGCGGCCTCCTCAGCGCGGCCCCGCAGCACGTTCACATTGGCCAGTCCCAGCTCGGCCACGCACTCGGTCAGGAAGCGGCACCGCCGCTCCATCGGCTCGAGCAAAGTCACGCTCACGCCGGGCAGGACCATGGCCAGCACCATGCCGGGCAGCCCGGCACCGGAACCGACGTCCACCAGCGTCCGGCACCGCTGGTCGATCAGCTCGGCGACCACCGCGCAGTTCAGCAGGTGGCGATCCCACAGCCTGGGTACCTCGCGCGGTCCGATCAGGCCCTGCTCCACCCCGCGGGTAGCCAGGATGCCCGCGAAGGCCACGGCGCCGGGCAGGGCCGACCCGAAGACGGCCGCCGCGCCCGCGGGTGCGGTGAGGTCCGTGGCAGCCGGGCCCGGAGCCGGGACATCCCCGGTCACGGGATTCCCGGCCCTACGGGACGGGGAAGACCACAACCCGCCGGTTGGGCTCCTCGCCCTCCGACTCGCTGCGCTGGCCGGCCGCGGCCACCGCGTCGTGCACGATCTTCCGCTCGAACGGCGACATCGCCTCCAGCGCCTTCGGCTCGCCGGTCCGCGCGACCTCCTCGGCCACGCTGCGCCCGTAGTCGGCCAGCTCGGCCCGGCGCCGCGCCCGGTAGCCGCCGATGTCGAGCATCAGCCTGGCTCGCATCCCGGTCTGCCGGTGCACGGCCAGCCGGGTCAGCTCCTGCAGCGCCTCGAGCACCTCGCCGTCGTCGCCCACCAGCTCGTCCAGGGTCGCCCCGACCACCGACACGATGGCCCGGTCGCCCTCGACATCCATGTCGATGTCGCCGTCCAGGTCGGCGATGTCGAGCAGGCCCTCCACGTAGTCCGCGGCGATATCACCCTCGAACTCAAGATCGCTGATCTTGGGAGTGCTCTCGCCCTCGCCCTCGCTCTCGACGACGGCGTCGAGCACGTCCTCCTCGTCCGTGACCTCAACGTCCTGCTGGCTCACTGTGTTCTCCACTCGCCTCCGGGGCGCCGCAACCCCTTTGGCTCACAGGGGTTAAGGCGACGCCGCGCGCTGGTACAAGGTTCGGGCGTACCGGTTACCGTTTGCCCGAGCGCTTGCTTTTGGCCTGGCGTACCGGCTGCTGCCGCACCACCTTAGCGACGGGAACCTCCGGCTCGGGGGCGGGCTCCTGTTTCTGCCGGCCCAGGCGCAGCAGGTTGCGCTTGGACCCGCCGTTCGGCGTGGCGGATGCGGCCGCAGCATCACTCCGGGCCGACCCCGTCCGCGGGGCGGCAGGCCTGGCCTGCCCGCCAGAAGAGCCGGATGAGGCCGACGAGGCCGAAGAAGCTGAAGGAGCCGCCTTGGGCCGCGCCCCGGCCGCAGGCCAGGCCGTTACCCGAGGCGGGACGGGCGCTCCCGGCGGCGGGCTTCGGGGCACTGGCCGTCTTGGTCGTGGCGGCGACGGCGGGCTTAGCGGCAGTGGCGGACTTGGCCGAACCAGCCGCCGTCTTCGCCGCGCCCGAGGAGGAGGGCCGCAGTGAACTCTGCGTGGCCCGGACCGGGCTGCCGGCGCTGGCCGTAGCACCCGCGGGCTGGGTCGACTCGACGGTCCAGTTGCGGAACATGAAGTACTGCTGGCCCAGCGTCCACAGGTTCGTCGTGACCCAGTACAGCACCAGCCCGAACTGCCAGTACAGGCCCGTCAGCGAGAAGAACGGGACAATGTACATCATGTACTTCTGCGACTGGGCCATCGGGTTGTCCGGGTCCAGGTTGGTCTGCATCAGACCACGCTTCGAGCTCTGCCGGACGGTCAGGAACGTCGTGGTCGCGCTGAGCGCCACCGTGATGGCGGCCACGATCGACGCCTCGACCCCCATCCCCGGCGTGTGCGGAAGCAGGAGCTTGTCGTACAGGTGCACGCCGAGGATCGTCGCATTCCGGGCGCTCTCCATGACCGGCACCGTCAGCCCGTACTTCGGCACGGTGCCCGGCTTCCAGTCCGCGATGGCGCGCAGCACGTAGAACAGCGAGAAGAAGATGATCATCTGCGGGATCATCGGCAGGCAGCCTGCCAGCGGGTTGACCCCGTTTTCCTTGTAGAACTTCATCGTCTCTTCGTTGAGACGCTGCTTGTCGTTCTTGTACTTCTTGCGCAGTTCCTGCAGCTGCGGGGCGTGCTGGGCCATCTTGCGCTGGGCATGGACCTGCTTCACGAACAGCGGGACCAGGCACAGCCGGATCAGGATGACCAGGATCGCGATGGTCAGGCCCCAGGCCAGTCCGGTGTCCGGTCCGAACAAGGCGCCCAGCCCGGCATGGAGGTGCATGATCACCCATGCCACCAGGTCGGTCAGCGGGTTGAGAATGCTCACCGGTCAGCTCCTCGCGACCTTGGCGGGCGGCACCGGGTCGTAACCGCCGGGATGGAACGGATGGCACCGGGCGATGCGCGCCACCGCTAGCCAGAGCCCGCGCGCCGCGCCGTGCTCGGCCAGCGCTGTGACCGCGTACTCGCTGCACGACGGGGCAAATCGGCACCGCGGTCCCAGCAGCGGGCTGATAAGCCGGCGGTAGCCCTTGATGGGGACGATGAGCAGCCGCGCCGGCATCGTTGCCGTGCGGGCCGTCCCGCTGTCCGTACCGTTAGCTGGCATTGCCGACGTGTGCCCCAACCTGCCGCCGCAGCAACCTGCTGATCACCAGGTCCAGATCTGCGGCGAGATCCGGCTGGCTGGCGTGCGCGGCCGCGGCGTTTGCGCGCACCACAAGAAGGCTACCGCCAGGAAGCAACTGAAGGTACCCGCGCATAAGCTCACGGAGCCGTCGCTTGACTCGGTTTCTGGTCACCGCCGGACCAACCGCCCGGCTGACCACGAATCCTATCCTCGCCGGTTCACCAGCCGCACCGGTGCGGACCAGCAGGTGACCCACGACCAGCGGCCGGCCCGCGCGAGTCCCGGTGCGTACGGTCAGCGCGAACTCCGCGCCCCGGCGCATCCGGGACTGGGACGGCAGGATCAGGCACTCAGCCGGTCGCGGCCCTTGTGCCTGCGGGCCGCGAGGACGGCGCGGCCGGCCCGGGTGCGCATGCGCAGCCGGAAACCATGCGTCCTGGCGCGGCGCCGATTGTTCGGCTGGAACGTGCGCTTACTCACTGGAACTCCAGATAAGGATCATGATGACGGGCACGCGCCATCGACGGGCGGACGGGCCTCGGATTCACCCAAGGCTACCATCTGGAACACCGCCGTTTGCCAGCCGTGCCCCGCCGCAGCGGCTTAGGCTGTGGAAAGCTATTCTCCCTGAGCTGCCACGGTCACCGCGTGCAGCCGGGAAGCCACGTGCACAACATGTGGATAGTTCTGTGGATCGTGAGCTCGGGCTCGCGGTATGGGGATGCGAGGGGAGCACACAGGTGGCGAATTCAGACCTGGCAGAAGTGTGGGCACGATCCCTCGACGGACTCGCGGACCTGCAGATCCAGCCGCACCAGCGGGCCTGGCTGAAGCTCACCCGCCCGCTCGGCCTGGTCGAGAATACCGCCCTGATCGCCACTCCGAACGAATTCGTCAAAGAGCAGCTGGAGACCCGGCTGCGCCCGCTGGTCACCCAGGCCCTGTCCCAGCAGCTCGGCCGGGACATCCAGCTCGCCGTCACCGTCGACCCGGCACCGCCGGTCACCGCGCCGCCCGGCCCGGCCGACGACCTCGCGCCCGGCCTGGGCAGGCCGCGACCGCAGGGACTGCCGGTCCCCGGCGGGCCCCCCGGAATGCCCGGCGCGGACCACGCCGCGGGGCACCCCTCCCCGGCCGAAGCGCCGCAGGACGCCACCGCGCACCAGCCGGGTCAGCACGACCCGGGACGCAGCGGGGCTATCCCCCCGGGCGCGGCAGGTCCCCGGCTCGGCGGGACCCGGCTCAACTCCAAGTACACCTTCGAGACCTTCGTGATCGGGTCGAGCAACAGGTTCGCGCACGCCGCCGCGGTGGCCGTGGCCGAGGCACCGGCCAAGGCCTACAACCCGCTGTTCGTCTACGGCGACTCCGGGCTGGGCAAGACCCACCTGCTGCATGCCATCGGGCATTACGCGCAGACGCTGTACTCCGGCCTGAAGGTCAGGTACGTCAGCTCGGAAGAGTTCACCAACGACTTCATCAACATGATCAGGGACGGCAAGCAGGACGGTTTCCGGCGCCGGTACCGTGACGTGGACGTGCTCCTGGTGGACGACATCCAGTTCCTGGAGAACAAGGAAGGCACCCAGGAGGAGTTTTTCCACACCTTCAACACCCTGCACAACGCCAGCAAGCAGATCGTCATCTCCAGCGACCGCGCGCCCAAGCGCCTGGTCACGCTGGAAGACCGGCTGCGCAGCCGGTTCGAGTGGGGCCTGCTCACCGACGTCCAGCCGCCTGAGCTGGAGACCCGCATCGCGATCCTGCGCCGCAAGGCGATCCAGGAGGGCCTCAACGCGCCGCCCGAGGTGCTCGAGTACATCGCCAGCCGGATCTCCACCAACATCAGGGAGCTTGAGGGCGCGCTGATCCGGGTCACCGCGTTCGCCAGCCTCAACCGCCAGTCGGTCGACCTGCAGCTGGCCGAGATCGTGCTCAAGGACCTGATCCCCGAGGCGCAGGGCCCGCAGATCACCATCGCCACGATCATGGGCCAGACGGCGTCCTACTTCGGCCTGTCGATCGAGGACCTGTGCGGCACGTCGCGGTCCCGGGTGCTGGTCACCGCGCGGCACATCGCCATGTACCTGTGCCGCGAGCTCACCGACCTGTCGCTGCCGAAGATCGGACAGCAGTTCGGCGGCCGCGACCACACCACGGTCATCAACGCCGACCGGAAGATCCGATCCCTGATGGCCGAACGCCGCTCGATATACACGCAGGTGACCGAGCTCACCAACCGCATCAAGCAGCAGGCCAGGACCAGCTGATCCGGCACTCGCCGGAGTTATGCGCACAGTTTGTGGACAACATTGTGGAAGACATTCGGATAACCGGGGGACAACCAGTGGCAAGCGCGTGCGCCCCCGCCCGGCCGCTACACCGGACCCGGCCGCATCCCCCGGCCCCGAACATCCCCTGTGCGCAGTCACAGGCCGCTAAGCTGCGGAATCAGGGTTTCTCCCCAGTATCCACGGCACCTATGACTACGACGATTCCAGTTAAGAAGAAAACACAACAGCAAGTAGGCCTTGTGCGTGAGCACGACCCGACGCTCCTGGGTAATACCCGCGACAAGCTCACTGACACAGTGCTCGCCAACACAGCGAGGAGGCAGTTTCCGTGAAGCTCCAAGTTGAGCGTGACCTATTGGCGGAAGCCGTGGCCTGGACCGCACGTGCCCTGCCGACCCGCCCGACTGCCCCCGTGCTCGCCGGGATGCGCCTGCATGCGGGAAGCGAACTGACGCTGTCCACCTTCGACTACGAGGTCTCCGCCGAAGCCACCGTCCCGGTGATCACCGACGACGAGGGGACGGTCCTGGTCTCGGGCCGACTGCTGGCCGAAATCGTGCGGTCACTGCCCGCCCGGCCCGTCAACCTGGTCACGGACGGCACCCGGGCCACCCTCAAGTGCGGCAGCGCCACCTTCACCCTCGTCCTGCTGCCCGAAGAGGAATACCCGACGCTGCCCGACATGCCGCCGCTGGCCGGCACGGTGGGCAGCGACGCGCTGGCCACAGCCATCGGCCAGGTGGCCATCGCCGCGGGCCGGGACGACACGCTGCCCGCGCTGACCGGCATCAGGATCGAGATCTCCGGCGACACGCTGACCCTGGTCGCCACCGACAGATACCGGCTGGCCGTCCGCGAGCTGCGCTGGAACCCGGCCCAGCCGGACCTGTCCACCGCCGTGCTGGTTCCCGCCCGGGTGCTCGGCGACACGGCCCGGGCGCTGACCGCGGGGGCCGAGGCAGCTATCTCCCTGGGCGGCGACAGCCTCATCGGCTTCACTGGCGCCGGGCGGCAGACCACCACCCGGCTGCTCTCCGGTGAGTACCCCAAGTACGCCGCGCTGCTGCCCAGCGAGTTCAGCGCCACCGCGGAACTGGTGGCCAGCTCGTTCGCCGAGGCCGTCAAGCGGGTCGCGCTCGTCGCCGAGCGCAACACGCCGGTCCGGCTGGCCTTCAGCCCGGGCCAGCTGGTGCTCGAGGCGGGCGCGTCCGAGGAGGCTCAGGCGACCGAGGTCCTGGAGGCGGCGTTCGACGGCGAGGACCTGCAGATCGCCTTCAACCCGCAGTACCTGCTCGACGGCATCGGCGCCCTCGGCTCCGACACGGCCCGGATCTCGTTCACCTCGCCGACCAAGCCCGCCGTCATCACCGGCAAGACCGAGCGCGAGCCCGACTACCGGTACGTCATCATGCCGATCCGCTCGGCGGGATAGGCGGTGCTAGCCCAGGGGGGCGACCCCCTGGAACCCCCGGTGCGCTTCGCGCCCCGATGGCGGTACTCGCCGTAGTATCGCGCGGCCGGAGGGGCCAAGGCCCCTCGCGGGCCGCGAGATGGCGGAGCGTTGCTCCGCGACTGGCGCCGTACCTGTGACTGCACGTTAGCCGCGGTCGGCCCGGTTGGGTCGGTAGGCTCGATGTGTGCACTTGACGCGGCTGGAGCTGACCGACTTTCGGTCTTATTCCGAGGTCAGCCTGGAGCTGGCGGCCGGAGTGAGCACGTTCAGCGGGCCGAACGGGGAGGGGAAGACCAACCTGGTCGAGGCGATCGGGTACCTGGCCACGCTGGGCAGTCACCGGGTGGCCACCGACGGGCCGCTGGTCAGGCAGGGGGCCGAACGGGCCATCCTGCGGGCGGCGGTGACCGGCGAGCGGGGCAGCGCGCTGGTGGAGGTCGAGCTCAACCCGGGGCGGGCCAACCGGGTCAGGCTGAACAAGGCCCAGCTGCCGCGGCCGCGGGACATCCTGGGCACGCTGCGCACCGTGCTGTTCGCGCCGGAGGACCTGGCCCTGGTCAAGGGTGATCCCGGTGAGCGCCGCCGGTTCCTCGACGACCTGCTGGTGGCAAGCGCGCCGCGGTACGCGGGCATCCGCGCGGACTACGAGCGGGTGCTGCGTCAGCGGACCGCGCTGCTGAAGTCGGCGGGCACCAAGGGCCACCTGCGCGGCGCCGCGCGGGATGCGATGACGGCCACGCTCGACACCTGGGACGCACAGCTGGCCCGGGCCGCCGCCCCGCTGCTGTCCGGGCGGATGCGTCTGGTCGCCGCGCTGCGGCCGCACGTCGAGGCCGCCTACGAGGCCGTCTCCGGCGGTTCTCCCGGTGAGGCGTCGGGAATGTCTTACCGCAGTTCAGCGTTTAATACTGACGATGGGTTCGATGACGTGGCTGCGCTTGAGACGGCCCCGTTCGAGAAGGCCATGCTCACGGCACTGGCCGGGGTCCGCGCCAGCGAGCTGGACCGGGGCGTCTGCCTGGTCGGCCCGCACCGGGACGAGCTCGAGCTGGCCATCGGGGGGCTGCCCGCCCGCGGTTACGCCAGCCACGGCGAGTCCTGGTCCATGGCACTGGCCCTGCGGCTGGCCAGCTTCGCGCTGCTGCGGGAGCGGCGCGAAGATCCGGTGCTCCTCCTGGACGACGTGTTCGCCGAGCTCGATACGGGCCGCCGGGACCGGCTGGCCGTGCTGGTCGCCGGCGCCGAGCAGGTCCTGATCACCGCCGCGGTCCCGGCCGACGTCCCGGCCGTCCTGGCCGGCGCGCGGTTCACCGTCCTGGCCGGCGAGATCAGCAGTGCCGGCTGACGGCACCGACCGGGCGCGGCTGGCGGCGGGCGCGCTGGCCGAGGCCAAGGCGGCCGCGCGGGCCAGGGGCGATCTGCCGGCCGGCCTCCAGCGCCAGCCGGGGCTGGTTAAGACCGATGAGGCCGAACGGCCCGGCCTTTCCGCGGCCCGCCCCGGCGACCAGCCCGGGGGGCAGGCGCGGCCCGCCGGGGCCAGTGGGACAGATCGGTCCGGCTCGGTCCGCGGGCGGCTGCGCCGGGACGACCCGCAGCCGCTGACCAGCGCCATCGACGGCCTGCTGAACCAGCAGGGCTGGCAGCAACGGGCCGCGATGGGCTCGGTGTTCGGCCGCTGGGCGGAGATCGTCGGCCCGGACCTGGCCGCGCACACCAGGCCCGACAGCTTCGCCGACGGGGAGCTCGCGATCACGGCCGATTCGACCGCCTGGGCCACCCAGGTCCGGCTGCTGGCCGCGGTCCTGGTCAAGCGGCTGAACGACGAGCTCGGCGCCGGATCCGTCCGCCGGGTCAAGGTCCGGGGCCCGGCGCCGCCCCGCCAGCACGGCGCCTGGCGCGTCCCCGGCGGCCGCGGACCACGCGACACATACGGCTAAAAGGCAAGACGGCCCTGGCTGTCGGTGCCTGAAGGTAAAATGAATAAGCGCAAGGATGGCCACATCGTGGGGGGCTGGGCTGCGCGCTTCTGATGCAGGATGGAGTTCGGTTTGTCCTACGATGCACGCTCGATCACGGTCCTTGAGGGTTTGGAGGCCGTCCGCAAGCGACCCGGAATGTACATCGGCTCGACCGGTGAGCGGGGGCTGCATCACCTGGTCTACGAGGTCGTGGACAACTCCGTCGACGAGGCGCTGGCCGGGTACTGCGACACCATCAACGTGACCCTGCTGTCCGACGGCGGCGTGCGGGTCCAGGACGACGGCCGGGGCATCCCGGTGGACGAGCACCCGGTGGAGCACCGCCCGGCGCTCGAGGTCGTGATGACCACGCTGCACGCGGGCGGCAAGTTCGACGGGAAGTCCTACGCGGTCTCCGGCGGCCTGCACGGCGTCGGCGTGTCGGTGGTGAACGCCCTGTCGGAGATGCTCGAGGTCGAGGTGCGCCGGGACGGCTACGTCTGGAGCCAGGCCTTCGAGCGCGGCGATCCGATGGGCCCGCTGATCCGCGGCGCCGCCACCGAGGAGACCGGGACCACGACCACCTTCTGGCCGGACGGGGACATCTTCGAGACCAACGACTGGTCCTTCGAGACGCTGTCCAGGCGGCTGCAGGAGACGGCCTTCCTCAACAAGAACCTGGCTATCTCGCTGCGGGACGAGCGCGGCGACGAGCCGCGGGCAGTGGAATACCTCTACGAGGGCGGGATCTCTGACTTCGTTCGGTATATCAATGCCTCCAAGGAGCCCGTGCACAACTCGGTGATCGACTTCGGCGAGGAGGCCGACGGGATCTCCGTCGACATCGCCATGCAGTGGACCGGCGCGTATACCGAGTCGGTGCACACCTTCGCCAACGTGATCAACACGGCCGAGGGCGGCACCCACGAGGAGGGCTTCCGCGCCGCGCTGACCGCCATCGTCAACCGGTACGCCCGCGAGCAGAAGCTGCTGCGGGAGAAGGACGACAACCTGACCGGCGACGACGTGCGCGAGGGCCTGACCGCGATCGTGTCGGTCAAGCTGGCCGAGCCGCAGTTCGAGGGCCAGACCAAGACCAAGCTCGGCAACACCGAGGCCAAGTCGTTCGTGCAGAAGGCCTGCAACGACCACCTGCGGGACTGGTTCGACCGCAACCCGGGCGAGGCCAAGGAGATCATCACCAAGGCCAGCCAGGCGGCCCGGGCCCGGATCGCCGCCCGCCAGGCCCGTGACCTGACCCGCCGCAAGTCCCTGCTCGACTCGACGTCGCTGCCCGGCAAGCTGGCCGACTGCCAGTCCACCGACCCGGCGGTCTCCGAGATCTACGTGGTCGAGGGCGACTCGGCCGGCGGCTCGGCCAAGGGCGGCCGGGACCCGAAGTTCCAGGCCATCCTGCCCATCCGCGGCAAGATCATCAACGTGGAGAAGTCGCGGATCGACCGGGTGCTGAAGAACACCGAGGTCCAGTCGATGATCACCGCGCTGGGCGCCGGGATCTACGACGAGTTCGACATCACCAAGCTCCGCTACCACAAGATCATCCTGATGGCCGACGCCGACGTGGACGGGCAGCACATCAGGACGCTGCTGCTCACGCTGCTGTTCCGGTTCATGAAGCCGCTGGTCGAGGCCGGGCACGTGTACCTCGCGCAGCCCCCGCTGTACAAGATCAAGTGGGAGGGGCGCGGCGTCCAGCCGGAGTACGCCTACTCCGACCCGGAGCGGGACCGGGTCATCGAGGCGGGCATCGCCGCGGGCCGCCGGGACCCGCGGCCGCGGGACGGTGTGCAGCGGTTCAAGGGCCTGGGCGAGATGAACGCCAACGAGCTGTGGGAGACCACCATGAACCCGGCCCGCCGGATCCTGCTCCAGATCACGCTGGACGACGCGGCGCAGGCCGACGAGCTGTTCAGCGTGCTGATGGGCGAGGACGTGGAGGCGCGCCGCTCGTTCATCACCCGCAACGCCAGGGACGTCAGGTTCCTGGACATCTGATCCGCTGGCCGCACGGCCGGCATGTTTTCTTCGTTGAAGTAGGGATTCCGAAGTGACCGAAGTTACCGATCCGCCTGGCGGGCACGACCGTACCGAACCGGTCGACATCCAGTACGAGATGCAGCACAGCTACATCGACTACGCGATGTCGGTCATCATCGGCCGCGCGCTGCCCGACGTGCGCGACGGGCTCAAGCCGGTCCACACCCGGATCCTGTACGCCATGTTCGACGGCGGGTACCGGCCCGACCGCGGGTTCTTCAAGTGCTCCCGGGTCGTCGGCGACGTCATGGGCAGCTACCACCCGCACGGCGACAGCGCCATCTACGACGCCCTGGTCCGGATGGCCCAGCCCTGGTCGATGCGGATGCCGCTGATCGACAGCCAGGGCAACTTCGGCTCGCCGGGCAACGACCCGCCCGCCGCCATGCGCTACACCGAGTGCCGCCTGGACCCGCTGGCCATGGAGATGCTGCGGGACATCAACGAGGACACCGTTGACTTCCGGGACAACTACGACGGCCGCTCGTCCGAGCCCGTGGTGCTCCCGGCCCGGTTCCCCAACCTGCTCATCAACGGGTCCGAGGGCATCGCGGTCGGCATGGCGACCAAGATCCCCCCGCACAACCTGCGCGAGGTCGCGGCCGGGGTCGCCTGGTACCTCGACAACTTCGAGGCCTCCGACGAGGAGCTCCTTGACGCGCTGCTGGAGCGGATCAAGGGACCGGACTTCCCCACCCGCGGTCTGATCGTGGGCCGCCGCGGCATCAGGGACGCCTACCGCACCGGCCGCGGCTCGATCATCATGCGCGCCGTGGTCGAGGTGGAGGAGGACGCCCGCGGCCGGACCTGCCTGGTCGTCAAGGAGCTGCCCTTCCAGGTCAACCCGGACAACCTCGCCACCAAGATCGCCGAGCTGGTCAAGGACGGCAAGGTCGCCGGCATCTCCGACATCAACGACGAGAGCAGCGGCCGGACCGGGCAGCGGCTGGTCATCGTGCTCAAGCGCGACGCCGTGGCCAAAGTGGTGCTGAACAACCTGTACAAGCACACCCAGCTGCAGGACACCTTCGGCGCCAACATGCTGGCGCTGGTCGACGGCGTGCCGCGCACCCTGCGGCTGGACCAGATGATCAGGTACTGGGTCACCCACCAGATCGAGGTCATCGTCCGGCGCACCAGGTACCGGCTGCGCAAGGCCCAGGAGCGGATGCACATCGTCTCCGCCCTGCTCAAAGCCATCGACCGGATCGACGAGGTCATCGCGCTGATCCGGGCCAGCGCGTCGGCGTCAGAGGCCCAGCAGTCCCTGATGGCGCTGCTGGAGATCGACGAGATCCAGGCCCGCGCGATCCTGGACATGCAGCTGCGCAAGCTGGCCGCGCTGGAACGCCAAGAGCTCATCAACGAGCACGACGAGCTCGCGGCCAAGATCGCCGACTACGAGGACATCCTGGCCTCACCGCAGCGGCAGCGGGACATCGTGGCCACCGAGCTGGCCGAGATCGTCACCAGGTACGGCGACGAGCGGCGCACCGAGATCATCGCCTACGACGGCGAGGTGGCCGACGAGGACCTGATCGCCGAAGAGGACGTCGCGGTCACCATCACCTACGGCGGGTACGCCAAGCGGACCAAGACCGACCTGTACCGGGCCCAGCGGCGCGGCGGCAAGGGTGTCCGCGGCGCCCAGCTGCGCACCGATGACATCGTGGACCACTTCTTCATCACCACCACCCACCACTGGATCCTGTTCTTCACCAACAAGGGCCGGGTCTACCGGGCCAAGGCCTACGAGCTGCCCGACGCCGGCCGCGACGCCCGCGGCCAGCACGTGGCCAACCTGCTCGCCTTCCAGCCCGACGAGCGCATCGCCGAGGTCCTGGCGCTGCGCGACTACCAGGTGGCGCCGTACCTGGTGCTGGCTACCCGGGGCGGGCTGGTGAAGAAGACCAAGCTGAGCGACTTCGACTCGCCCAGGTCCGGCGGCATCATCGCCATCAACCTGCGCGAGGACGACGAGGTCATCGCGGCCCGGCTGGTCTCGCCCGAGGAGGACCTGCTGCTGGTCAGCAAGGGCGCGCAGGCCATCAGGTTCCACGCCAGCGACGAGTCGCTGCGGCCGATGGGCCGCGCCACCTCGGGCGTCATCGGGATGCGCTTCAACAACGGCGACGGGCTGCTCGGCATGTACGTGGTCAGGGAGGGCGAGGACGTCCTGGTGGCCACCGGTGGCGGCTACGCCAAGCGCACCCCGGCCGACGCCTACCCGGTGCAGGGTCGTGGCGGCCGCGGTGTGGTCACCGCCAAGATCGTGGAAGCCCGCGGCGAACTGGTCGGCGCGCTCATGGTGAACGCCGACGATGAGATCTTCGCCATCACCTCCGGAGGCGGGGTGATCAGGACCCGGGCCGGGGAAGTCAAGCAGTCGGGCCGCCAGACCATGGGGGTGCGGCTGATGAACCTGGCGGCCGGAGATAGCGTGGTGGGACTGGCCCGCAACGCCGAGGGCGATCAGGATCCGGCGGAAGAGGAGGATGACCAGGGAGTCCCGGAAGGTGAAGCCGACTGAAGTTGACGGCAACGATTACCCGGACAAAAGCGTCATATGAGTATAACGTTGTCGCGGAGTCCCGGCAGAACGCCGTCTTCTTCGCATGGGTGTCAAACGGGCGTGTTGTCCGGAGATAACCTCATGAGGGTCGGATTAGAGGAGGACGGCTTGGACAGGCGCGCTAAAACGCCGGACGGCTCAGGTGGAGCCTCACCTACGGTCGTGACCACACGGCTTGACGACGACCTGATGGCTGAGCATGACCAGGACACCGCAGCGGACGGGATCATGACCCCGACGGTGCGGTCGCCGCCTGGCCCGACCGCGGCCATGCCCGCTGCGGCCGTCAAGGATGCCACGGCCAATGGGAGTTCGGCTGCGGGTGAGAACGGCACGGAGCGCTCCGCCGGCACGGGCCTGGACGGCGGGACCGTACCTGCCCTGCCCGCCGACACCATCGGGTCAGCCCGTGACAGCTCGCGGTTCAACTTCAGCCGGTCGGCGTCCAGCCCGGTCGCCCCGGCCAATGAGGACCTGACCTTCGATTACGCCGGACAGGTGCCGGGCGATGCGCATGTGGCGGAGACCCGCACCCCGGCCGTGGCGGATGCCGCGCCGCCGGCAGGCGCGGATCTGTTCTCCCCGGCTGCGGCCGCCGCCGAGCCGGCCGCCGGGGACCCCTGGACCGCGCCGGCCGAGCCGGAGCAGCCGTCCGTGACGGCGGCCGCGTTCACCTGGGCGACACCCGAGCCCGCCCCGACGTCGCCGTCATCCCCCGCGCGGAGCTTCCTGCGCTCGAACACGAACGCCAAGACCTCCTCGGCCAAGAAGGCTCCGGCCGCCACCGTCGGTCCGGCGAAATCGGCTGGCGAGGGCGCCGGCCGCAAGGGGTCCAAGCGCTCAGCCCGGCAGGCGCACCTGACCATCGCCCGGGTCGAGCCCTGGTCGGTGATGAAGTTCAGCTTCGTGGTCTCCCTGGTCGCCTTCGTGATCCTGTTCGTCGCGGTCAGCGTGCTCTACGGCGCACTGTCGGCGCTGGGGGTGTTCGAGTCCCTGCAGCGGGTCGTGGCCAGCGTGACCTCCAGCCAGGATTCCGCCGGGGTGAACGCGGCCAAGTGGTTCACCGCCTCCCGGGTGCTCGGCTACACCGCCCTGCTCGGCTCGCTGAACATCGTGCTGATCACCGCGATGTCGACCATCGGCGCGGTGATCTACAACCTGGCGTCCCGGCTGGTCGGCGGCGTGGAGGTGACTCTCCGCGAGACCGAATGACCTGCGGCCCCGGCGGCCTGCTTCGGCGTCCCGGCGTAACCCGCCGGGCCGGTGCGGTAGGATGATGCCTGCTCCTGTTTCCGCAGGTCATGCCGGTCGCGGCAGGGGGTTATAGCTCAGTCGGTTAGAGCGCGTCCCTGATAAGGACGAGGCCCGTGGTTCAAGTCCACGTAACCCCACCATACATTTCCTCACCAGCAAAACTTTCTATCCCGCGGTCGCCGGGCGCGGCCAGAGCGGCACCAGGCGAAGCGGCTTGCTAAGCTGCCCTACACCTGCGGTCGCGGATCCGCTGCCGTGGGCTGACCGTGAAATCATCGAGGCGGAGGGTTCCTCGCTGTGAAGAAACTCATGCTGGTCGTCCTGCTGCTCGGCCTGGGCGGTTTCGCCGTCTGGCGCAAGGTCCAGTCCGACCGTGCCGAACTCGACCTGTGGACCGAGGCGACCACGGCCGACGAGGACTGACCCAGCCCGGGGAGGCGAGCCAGTGAGCGATACCTCTCCCGTATCGCTGGTCTGCTGCGACGTCGTAGGAGCCGCCGCGGTCGACGGCAGCGTGCTCGAGCGGGCGTTCGCGGAGGCGATCGCCACTCAGGGCGTGGTGACGGGCACGGCGGCTTACGTCAGGTCCATGGTGCAGTTCGACCGGACCCGGGGCTGGTCGCCGGCGGCCGTCATGCACAGCCTGTTTCCCGAGGACGAGATCCGGGCCCAGGCGGCCAACCTGGCCTTCGAGCGGTCGCTGGCGGCCGCGCTGGACCGGTTCGGGGTCCTGCCGCTGCCCGGCGCGAACGACGCGCTGGCCAAGCTGGCCGCGGCCGGGGCCAAGCTGTGCCTGCTGTCGTGCTTGTCCCGGCCCGCGCTCAGCCTGATCCTGGAACGCCTGGCCTGGTGGCAGCGCGCCGACCTGGTGCTGTGCGCGGACGACGTGGCCCGGGGCTTCCCCTGGCCCGATCTGGTCCTCACCGCGATCCTGCGGCTGGGCATCGGCGACGTCCGAGACGTGGCCGTGGTCACGGCGAGTGAGAGCGGAGTGCTCTGCGCCTGCCGGGCCGGGGCCAGGCTCGTCGTCGGCGTGCTGTCCAGCGTGCACGACGGCAGCAGGCTCCGCCGCGCCGGAGCTACTCACCTGCTGGAAGACCTCAGTGATCTGCCCGACCTGGTGGCCTCGCCCGGCGAGTTCGCGACTTCCCGCTGACCACGGTGCGTGAGGAGAGTTTGCGCCGTACATGGCAGACTGTGATGCATGCCGGAACTGCCGGAAGTGGAGTCGCTGGCCGCCTTCCTGCGCGAGCACGCGACAGGTCACGCTGTCGCGCGCGCCGACGCCGCCTCGTTCTCGGTGCTCAAGACATTTGACCCGCCGCTGACCGCCCTGACCGGCCAGGTGATCACCGAGGTCGGCCGGCACGGCAAGTTCCTGGACCTGTCCACCGACCAGGGCCTGCACCTGATCACGCACCTGGCCCGGGCCGGCTGGCTGCGCTGGCGCGGCGAACTGCCCACCGCCCCGCCGAAGCCGGGCAAGAGCCCGCTGGCGTTCCGGCTGCGGCTCGATGACGGCTCCGGATTCGACCTGACCGAGCAGGGCACCAAGAAGCGCCTGGCTGTCTACCTGGTCCGCGACCCCTCGGAGGTGCCGGGCGTGGCCACTCTCGGACCGGACCCGCTGGCCGCGGATTTCACGCTGGATACGCTGGCCGGCCTGCTGTCCGGCCGCCGGATGCAGATCAAGGGCGTGCTGCGGGATCAGGGCATCATTGCCGGCATCGGCAACGCCTACTCCGACGAGGTGCTGCACGCGGCCAAGATGTCCCCGTTCAAGGTCGCCGCCAGCATGACCCCCGACGAGGTGGCCGTGCTCTACGAGGCGATCAAGACCACGCTGACCGAAGCCGTCGAACGCTCCGCGGGCCTGGCCGCCGCGGACCTGAAGGGCGAGAAGAAGAGCGGCCTGCGCGTCCACGGCAAGGCCGGCCAGGCCTGTCCGGTGTGCGGCGACACCATCAAGGAGGTCTCCTTCGCCGACTCGGCCCTGCAGTACTGCCCGACCTGCCAGACCGGCGGCAAGCCCCTCGCCGACCGCCGCCTTTCCCGCCTGCTCAAATAGGCCCACGGCCTCGTCCTGGCCAGGGACGCGCTCTAACCAGGGCGCAGCGGGTACCCTTGGGAAGACATCTCGGGGCTATAGCTCAGCTGGAAGAGCGTCTGGTTTGCATCCAGAAGGCCAGGGGTTCGAGTCCCCTTAGCTCCACCGGGGGTTACCGACAGAACTGCCGGTGTCATACCGACAGAACTCTGGCGGTGGCCTGATTTTTGGTATGGCGCCGGGGTCTGACACTGGCGCTGGTCGCGTTCCTGCAGCTTCCTGGCGAGTGATGGCGTTGTTGCGCTGTTGTCGGCCTGCTCGGGCATGCCTGAGCAGGCCGGCTGGCTGGTGGTGATCGCGGTGGCGTGGCTGCTGGGCGGGTGTCAGCCGTCGGGGAGGTAGCTGGGGAGGCTGGCCCGGCGGCGCCGTGCCCGGTTGGCGATGGCGGTTTTGCCGTCGGCGGTCAGTGCCCGCCAGGCGCGGATCTTGCGGATGTTGGCGGCGATCAGCAGCAGGGCGGTGAAGATCGACTGGGCGGCGATGCCGCGGACGCGGCGGCGGCCGGGCTGGGCGAGGGCCTGGTGGGCTGGGTCTTTGATGTAGCCGTTGAGGCCCTCGATGGTGTTGCGCAGCGTGGCGTACCGGGCGTGCCAGGCGGGGCTGGCGTAGGGCAGGTCCTGGCGGTAGCGGGCGCCGATGCCGGGCGCGATGGTGATCGCGGTCTGGCGGCAGATCCGCGGCGGTTCGGCCGGTGGCTGGAGCGCCTTGGCGCGCCCGTCGCGTGGTGACAGCGAGCCGGCGCGGAGGGGGCACATGAGCGCCGGGTGGCGGCCGAGGGCGGGGCAGGTCAGCCGCTGGTATCCGTCAGTGTCGGGGCCGTCTTTGTGCTTGAGCTGGTAGGGGCAGCGGGCGGTGATCTGCTGGTCGTAGAGCTCGCGGCTGATGGCGTGGTCGCGCAGCCGGGTGGTGGCGGTGATCAGCGGCTGGGGCAGGGCCGGGCAGTACCAGGTTCCCTCGACGAGGATGGCTCCGCCGGTGTTTGCCTGGATGCCGAGCTGGTCGGTGCGGTAGTCCATGACCGGGGAGTAGCCCAGCGCCCGGGCGGGGAGGTGGAACCGTCCGGGCAGGGCCTGGGTATAGGCGCGGTCGTAGCCGAGCCAGCCGGTTTTGTGGCCGCGGGCGGCCGCGGAGGCCAGCACCCGGGCGCCGGTGCCGCCGGGGTCTTCGCCGGGCCGGGCTAGTGCCAGGCCGATGGCGAGATCGGGATGCGCAGGCGGGGCGCCGGGCGGCCGGGCCGTGGTGGCGATGGTCGCTTCCAGCGCCCAGCTGATCTTCCGCAGCGGCTTGCCTTTGTCGTCTTCGCGGTCGCGGTGGTCGCCTTCGCGGACGTACCAGCCGCCGTCGGGGTCGCTGGCGCACAGGCCGGCGCGCTTGGACGGTCCGCGGGAGAACAGCGGGACCGGGGTGGCGTCCAGCCCGGTGCAGCCGTCATAGGCCGCGCGTTCTTCGCCGGTCAGGACGCTGATGCTGGCTTCAATCAGGGCGTTGATGAACGCTTCCAGCCGGCCGCGGGCCGCCTGCGCCTGGGCGGGGGTCATCTTCCTGGTGCGGGCGGTGAGGTCCTGCTCGGTCAGCCGCCGGTTTTTCGGCAGCGGCGAGGGGTCCATGACCGAGCAGATGGCGCCGAAGCAGTAGCGGACCCTGCGGTAGGCGGCCAGGAATGCCTGCTCGCCGCTGGCGGTGCCGGGGACGCCGAGCAGCCGGCGGGAGGCCCCCGATAGCTGGCAGAACAGCAGCCGGGTGGCCTCGGTCAGGAACAGCGGCCGGTCATCGTGGGCCAGGCAGAGCAGCGCGGTCAGCACCGCGCGGACCGGCAGCGGGCGGGGCCGGCCGGTGGCATGGGCGAGCGCAGCCTCGATGACCGGGGCCTTGCCGGAGCGGTCGATGAGCCCGGCGGCGAAGGCGACCGTGTTGTCGCTGACGCCGCCGCCCGCGGGCGGCAGGGCCAGGCCGCTGCCGCTCATGGCGTCCGCTCCACGCGCCAGCGCTCGCGCAGGACGCCCTTGGAGGAGCTGACGCCGGCCACGTGGCGGGCATACCGGGCCAGCGACCCGGCCTCGGCGATCCCGGTGATGGCCAGCAGCACGCCTACCGGGGTGCCCGCGGCCAGGTGGCCGCAGATGAAGGTGGACCGGGCCCGCCGCAGCGACAAGCCGGGCGCGGCCGGGTCCGCGGCCAGGCCCCGGGCGAAGTTGGTGACGAAGTTCTTATAGGACCGGCCGGCCGGCCCAGGCCGGAACACGAAACCGCTGCCCGCGCGGCGGGCCAGCTCCCAGGCGCGGCCGGCATAGCCCGCGCTGACCGGCACCACCCGCGCGGACGGCCCGCTCGCATAGACAAAGACCTGGCGGCCGTGCCGGGTGACGTCGCTGCCGCGCAGCGCCACCAGCTCGCCGGGCCGCAGCCCGGCCCCGATGCCGAACACCACCAGCGCCAGCGCCGAGGACCGCTTCGCCCGATCGCGCTGGGCGGCCGCGACCGCGGCCAGCTCCGCCCGCTCACCCGGCGAGTACGGCGCCGGCGCCCGCGCGCCCGCAAACGGCGTCGCCCGCTGCCCCGCCGGGCCGTACGCCGCCTCGGCGAGCCGGTACAGCGCCGACCGGTACGTCCCGCGGGTCGAGCACGCCCGGCCGGCCAGGCCGGTCACGCAGAACGCCTCGATCACGTCGTAGTCGAGCAGGAACTCCCGGCCGGCCGGGACTCCCCGGGTACCAGCGAACCGGGACAGACCGCGCAGCGCGGGGCCGGTCACCCGGCCGGCCGGCAGCATGCGCAAGCCCGCGCCCGCCGCATCGTCCCCGGGAGGGACAGCCATGCTTGAAATATAGTGAATTCAAGCAAGCCAGCGGGGGATGCCGCCGGCGCGGCGGATAAGGAATCCTGTGACCATGGACGACCCGGCCCGCCGCCACCAGCAGATCCAGGCCGAGCTTGCCCAGATCGGCATCACCCTGCCCGGCTCGCTCACCAGCCGCACCACCCGCTGCCAGCGGCCCGGCTGCCACTGCCGCGCCACTCCGCCCGTCCTGCACGGCCCCTACCCCACCTGGACCCGCAAAGCCGGCACCCGCTCCATCACCAAAACCCTCACCCCTGACGACGCCGAACGGCTGCGCCCCTACTTCGCCGCCCACCGCCGCCTGCGCCAGCTCATCACCGAACTCGAAGCCATCTCCATCGAACTCGCCAAACAACACATAACACCCAAAACACCGGGAGATCAGCCCGCTTAAGCCGGGACCAGCCCCTGGCGAACATCCCATAACCGCTGATCAGCAGGGTTCTGTCGTTGGCCCACCGGTTCAAGCTGGACAACATGCCCGCACGGTCCGCAGTAAACGATGCCGCACTTAGGCGAACCGCGATCCAAATTGCAACCCAGGATGCCAGCTCTACCAGCTAATCGGCGTTGCCCGTGCCCCCCGCTTCGAACCGTTCATACCGGCGGGCCGCCTCATCCTGCGGCGCGTTAGCGGTCGCAACCTGCTCATCGACTAGGTGCGCACCGCGGACGATCAAGTAGGCGAACACGCCGATGAACGGCACCACGATCACCAGGACGAGCCAGCCCACCTTCGCCCAGGCGCCGAGGTCACGGCTCCGGAGGATGTTCAAGACGGTCCACACGACCAGTACGATCAGCACGATCCAGAAGAACAGCTCCAGCATCGTCAAGAACAGATTCCACAATGGGTAGTTCACTGTTCCGCTCACCTCCGTAGCGAACACCCGACACGGGCGCCCATACGCTAAGTCTGAGCGAGCAGTTCCCTGCCGCATCACCCGCCCAGGATGATTTGCCTCCAGCTGCCGGGGGTGCCGCTGCCTCGCGACGGCTGCTGCGCTCCATCAGACCGCTACCTGAGCGGCGTCAGGTCCGCCACGGGGATCGGGTCCCTCTTAGCCTGGGGTGGGGAGCGGCGCGCAGGGCTTGTAGGAACACCCCACGGCACCCTAGCCTGAGACGCAGGAATTCCAGACGCCGCCGGTACGCTGCTGACCTGCGGCACAGGGGAGGGTGGCAAGATGTCTGAGCACGTGGCGAACGACCTCGACAAACTCAAGGGAATCGGCCCCAAGTACAAAGAGATGCTCAAGAGCATTGGCGTCGATTCGATCAAGGAGCTGCGTCACCGCAACCCGGCGCACCTGAAGGAGATGATCGAAGAACGGCATGGACCGGTTGTGGGCCTGTCCGAACATGAGACGCAAACCTGGATCGACGAAGCAAAGGCTTACCAGGAATAGCTCGACCACGAGTGCTACCAACGGGGCTGGAGGGCGGCGGACGCCAACGGAACCAAAAGGCGGCTGAAAAGGGCTTAGGTTCTTGCACCGGGGGCCAGGGCGGGAAGGCGGCGCACGTGGTGCGGGTGGGCTGGGACTTTGGTCCCTTGCCGGGAGAGCCTCTTGCCTGGTCTGATCATTAAATGTTCGTATCTGCCGAGGTGCCGGTGATCGAACACGACGTTCCTGACGTCCTGGATGGCCAGCTCCAGCTCGCCGAGGGCTTCCCGGACCTTACCCGCGGCCCCGCGATGGCCGTCGAGCAGCCCCAGCGCCGTTTCCAGGGTCAGTCCCGCCGAGAAGATCCGATTGATCACGACATCGTTCAAGGCCCCGGCGATGCGGTCGCGATCCTGCGCCAGGAGCAAGGTTACCTCCGCCGGGTCGCCTGCCCACCCGGGCGGGGGGTCGTGCGCCGCTAGTATGCGCGGCTCGTCCGGTTCCGGTGTCGTACCGTCACCGGCCGCGGCTGATGAGGAATGCATCGCTGAGCACCCGCGGTCCTAACTGGCCTTGGCTGGCCTTTGCTGGCCCGAGCCGCCAGGGTCCGGAGCGACGCGGTCACCTGCGCACTGGCTCTGGCCCGGGCGCAGGATCTGATGGATAACTCCTCTACCTGGGAGACTACGCCCTGGCTCAAACACCCGGATAGGCACGACCGGGCTTAAATCGGGCAGATGCCAGTCACTGCCATTGCCGGTGGTCTCGAGTCGGCGGACTCCGGTGCGGGTGCTGTTCGACCCGGACGCACGGCAGGAGCGGCGGCTGCCGCCGTGGAGCGAGGTCGTGGCCGTGCTCCCGGCAGCACCGTCCGGCTAGCGCCGCTGGTCGAGGGCGGGCTGGACCCGCGCCGCCGGCGTCAGCACATCGCCGACCCCCTCGGTCAGCCTCGCCATCTCGTAGGAGACCAGGTCTGTGTCGCACTCGGAGGCGGCCAGCACGGCCAGGATCGACCCGTCGCTGATGGCCATGACGAACATCAGCCCGGCCTCCATCTCCACCAGGGCCTGGGTGGGCTGGCCGGCCTCGAAGATCCGGGCCGCGCCCTGCATCAGGCTGGCCAGTCCGGAGGTGATGGCCGCGAACTGGTTAGCGAAGCCCGGAGGGATGCCTTCTGACAGTGCCAGCGGGACACCGTCCGCGGATATCACGGCCGCGTGCGCGACATCAGCGACCCGCGAGGTGAAGTCGGTGACAAGCCAATTCAGGTCCTGGCGGTAGGCGTAACTCACCGGTCGGCTCCCTCGACTGCACTTGGTGTCTGGCCCTCGGCTGCGCTGGGTGCCGGGCCCTTGGCGCGGCGGGTTCCGCGCTGGAAACCACTCAGTCGGCTGCGTGCCACGTCAGGCGATCGCGGTGGCCGCGAGGCGGCAGGCTTGGGCGCTTCCGGGCCGGCCGGGCGGTGGCGGCCGCCGCCCACCGACCCGGGAAGGAGGTACGTCCGCATGTTCCCATCCGCCGGTTATACCGGGCCAAAGCCCCTCTTGCCCGGCAAACGCCATGAAACGAAATGTGTATCTGCACCCTCATGGCCGCGAAGCTGTCCAGCGGTCGCCGATCGGCTCGGCCGGCGTCGGCCCACGGCGCGTACACCTTCGCGGGACCGGCCGGGATCACCGTCTGCCGCTTGCCGCTCATTGCTGATGTCCCTTCTAATCGAGTCATGAGTGGGTTGGCTCCGACCAGGTAGATACCGGGAGGACAGAACCTAGTCGCCCGGCCCGTAACGCGGAACGATATGGTGCAGGTCGGCCCGGCCGAGGGAGGTGGGTCCTGACGATGTCCGGCAGCCAGATTTTCACGTCCCGGCTGAAGGGCCGTCCCCTGCTGGACAGCGAAGGCATGACCATCGGCCGGATCCGTGACGTCGTGATCCTGCCCTCCGCCGGCAAGGAGCCTCCGCGCGCGCTTGGCCTGGTCGTGACGCTGCAGCGGCGCCGGATCTTCGTCAACCTGGGCCAGATCGCCGAGATCTCCATCGACGGCGCCCACCTGGTCGGCGGCGGCGTCGACCTGGAGCGCTTCACCCGCCGGACCGGGGAGATCCTGGCGTCCGAGCTGTCCGGCAGGCGCACCGATGACGGCACCATCGTGGACGTCGCCATCAGCCCGTGCGAGCAGCGGCGGATCGGCTGGGAGGTCACCGACCTGGCCGTCTCGCGCGGCCTGAGCCTGCTGCACCGCGGCCCGGAGATCGTGCCCTGGGACCGGTATCCGGACCTGTTCCAGACCGACCCGCTGGCCGAGCAGCTGGCGGGCCTGCGCGAGCTGAGGCCCGCCGACCTGGCTCACGCCGTCGAGGGCATGCCGGCCAGCCGGCGCAGCCAGCTGGCGGCCGCGCTGGACGACGAGGAGCTGGCCGACCTGCTGGAGGAAATGCCAGAGCAGGATCAGGTCCGGCTGCTGGACAGCCTCGAGCTGGAGCGCAGCGCCGACGTGGTCGAGGAGATGGAGCCCGACGACGCGGCAGACCTGCTGGCCGAGATGCCGGCCGACAAGCGGGAACGGCTGCTGACCGCGATGGAGTCCGTCCCGGCCGCGGAACTGCGGCGGCTGCTGCGCTATGACCCGACCACGGCGGGCGGCCTTATGACCTCCCAGCCCCTCATCGTCACGCCGGATACCTCGGTCGCCGAGGTGCTGGCCCGGATCAGGAACCCGGACATGCCGGTCACCGCGGCCGCGCAGGTGTACGTGTGCGAGCCGCCCATGGTGACGCCGACCGGGCGCTATCTCGGCAGCGTCGGTTTCCAGCGGCTGCTGCGCCGGGCGCCGGCCACCCTGGTCGGCACCTGCGTCGAGCCGGGAAGCGTGTTCGTCCGGCCCGATCTGCCCGAGCTCGAACTGGCGGCCCGGCTGGCCGCCTACAACCTGGTCAGCGTGGCGGTGTGCGACGACGACGGGCGCCTGGTCGGCGCGGTTACCGTGGACGACGTCCTGGACCACCTGCTGCCGCCGGGCTGGCGCAGGACGGGAGGCTGACATGGCGCGGCTTTCTCTTCGCCGGCTCAGCGAGCGGGCCGATCTGTCGGTACCGCGCGGCTCCCCGCAGATGGGTGCCCGGTACGACGCCGACGCGTTCGGGCGGTTCGCGGAGGGGATGGCGCGGTTCCTCGGTACCGGGCGATTCATCGTCGGCCAGACCGTGCTCGTGGTCGCCTGGATCATCCTCAACACCATAGGTGCCATCAAGCACTGGGATCCGTACCCGTTCATCCTGCTCAACCTGGCCTTCTCGACCCAGGCGGCGTACGCCGCGCCGCTGATCCTGCTGGCCCAGAACCGGCAGGACGACCGGGACCGGGCCAACATCGACCGCGACCGCGAGGTGGCGGCGCGGACCCAGGCCGACACCGAGTTCCTAGCTCGCGAGCTGGCCGCCGTCCGGCTGGCGCTGTCCGACGTGGTCACCACCCAGGACCTGGAGGACTCGCTGTCCCGGCTGGCCAAGCTGATCGCCGACCAGCCGCTCCCGGACCCGTCCCCCGCGGCGCCAGACGAGCAATGATCAGCTAGCCTGGCGTACCTGGTTTAACAGCAGTTGCTGCCGGTAGAGGGTGGTTGTCGATTGCGCAGCCAGGGAGTGCGGCACGCGGCCCGGGCGGTGGGGCTGCGCGCGCGACCGGTTCCGGTAACGGCCGGTGCCGCGACGCTGGGGAGGCGATCGCGTGGCCATCAGCGAGCCAGGCGGACCTGACCGCAGGTCGGGACCGGCCCGTGGCACTGCGGGTGCCGCCCCGCCCATCCTCGACCTGGCCTTTGACACCGCCACGCTGCACCTGCTCCGGGCCGAAGTGCAGGCTCGCGCGGACCAGGCCGGGTTCGCGGCCGCCCGGGCCACCGACGTGGTGCTGGCCCTGCACGAGCTGGCGGCCAACGCCGTCCGTCACGGCGCCGGCGCCGGGCGGCTGCGGATCTGGCCGCGGGCCGGCGCCTGGCTCTGCCAGGTCGAGGACGGCGACCCGCTGCCGGCCGGCGACCCCGATGACAGCGACGCTTCCGGGCTGGTGGTGATGACAGCCTGGCAGGCCGTGCCGGGCCACGGCCTGTGGGTGGTCCGGCAGGTGGCCGACCGGCTGCAGGTCAGGTCCGGTCCCGACGGCACCCGGGCCACGGTCACCTTCGGCCTGCCCCCCCGGGATACCGGTGCCGCCCAGCCGCACTGAGGCCAGGCGCTCCGTGGCCGCAGGTTTGCGCGCCTGCTCACGGGTAGATAGGGCGAACGCAATCCGCTAGGAAAAGGAGCAACCCGATGTATATCGGTATTGGGACAGTGGTCCTCATCATCATTATCGTGCTGGTCATTCTCATGCTGCGGCGGTAATGCGAGTCGGCGAGCGCAACGACGGTATAGCCACCGCAACGCGAGACCAGGGGCCAAATAACAAAGGCCCAGATAACGAGGGGCCGGAAGCGGCCGAGGTCCGGGCCCAGGAAGAGGTCCGGACCCAGGACGACCGGGAGCCGGCAGGCCAGGCTCCCGGCGAAGGCCGGATCCACGAGGCCCTGGAGACGGCGGCCGTCATTGCGGAAGCCTCAGGTGGCCTGGGTGCGCCCGGGCGGCCCATCAACCGGCGCTCCCCGTTCATGGTCGGCCTGGCCGGGGCCTTCGGCGTGGCGGTGGCCTACGGCCTCGTCGAGGTGGTCATCCGGGCCCGGTCAGTGCTGATCATCATCGGGCTGGCGGCCTTCATCGCCGTGGGCCTGGACCCCATCGTCGGCTGGCTGGTCCGGCACCGCATTTCCCGCTGGGCCGCCGCGGGAATCGTCATTGCCTCCGCGCTCGCCATCGCGGCCGGGTTCCTGGCCGCCGCCATACCGCCGCTGGCTTCGGAGGCCACGGCGTTCGCCCACCAGATCCCGCACTACATGCACAGCCTGCAGGACCGCAGTTCGGAGCTGGGCCAGCTCAACGTCAAGTACCACATCCAGCAGCGCCTCTCCAGCCTGCTCACCAGCGGCGGAAGCTCTCTGGTGGGCGGGGTCCTGGGGGCGGGGGAACTCGTACTCAGCACGGTGTCCTTCATCCTGGCCGTGCTGGTCCTGAGTATCTATTTCCTGATCGGCCTGCCCCGCATCAAGGTGTTCGCCTACCAGCTGGCGCCGCACTCGCGGCGGCCCCGGGTCATCCTCATCGGCGACGAGATCCTGGCCAAGGTCGGCGGCTACGTGCTGGGGAACTTCATCACCTCGGTGATCGCAGGCCTGGGCACCTATTTCTGGCTGCTGGCCTGGGGTGTGCCTTATCCCATCCTGCTGGCCATGTTCGTGGCCTTCCTCGACCTCATCCCGGTGATCGGGTCGACCGTGGGCGGGGCGGTGGTAAGCCTGGTCGCGCTGACCGTATCCCTGCCGGTCGCGCTGGCCACCTTGGCCTTCTACATCGTGTACCGGCTGGCCGAGGACTACCTGATCGTGCCCCGGGTGATGGGCCGCACGGTCCAGGTGCCGGCCATCGTCAGCCTGATCGCGGTGCTGATCGGCGGGGTCCTGCTGGGCATCATCGGCGCCCTGGTGGCGATCCCGGTGGCCGCGGCCATCCGGCTGCTGCTGCACGAAGTGGCCATCCGCCGGCTGGACGACAGCTGAGCCGGCCCAGAGCACCACGGACCGTTCGGATATTAATGATCTGAACGGCCCGGGCTGATGCGGTCGGTCACGACACGATACGCAGGGCCAGCCAGGGCGGGCAGCCGCAGCGCGCAGCGCGGTGACCGCGAACCAGGCCCGGGCCCATCGGGGTGACATGTCAGGGCTCGCGTATGGCGCGGACCAGGGTGTCGATGGCGGTCGCCGGGGCGCCGTCCTTTTGGGTGGCCCGGTGCACCCGCTCGGCCCGCAGCACCCGCAGCCCGGCCAGGCCGGCGGTGATCGTCTCCGGCGTGTACAGCACCTCCGGATACTGCGGGCCGCCGGCGCCCTCGGTCAGGTTGGTCAGGTCGTGGCCGACGACGAGCATCGTGCCGCCCGGGGCCACCGCAGCCACGGCCCCGGCCAGCATCTTGGCCCGCAGTTCCGGCGCGACCTGGGCGTAGGCGATGAGGACCAGGTCGAAGGCGGCGGGTTCCGGCCGGTAGTCGTTCAGGTCGGCGACGATCCAGGTCACCTGGTCCGCGTCGACGCCGCGGGCCGTGCTCAGCTTGCGGCCCTTCTCCAGGCCGACCCGGGAGAAGTCCACCGCGGTCACGTGCCACCCGCGCTCGGCGAGCCAGACCGTGTTGCGGCCCTCGCCGGCGGCCAGGTCGAGGGCGCGGCCCGGTGGCAGGCCGGCTAGTTCGGCCGCCACGAACTGGTTCGGCTCGGTGCTCCAGGTGAATTCCGAGCTCGCATAACGCTCGTCCCATTGCTGACTGTCCACCTGGCCACTTTCCCTGATCAGCCAGGCGTCGGGCAAGCCAGGCCCGCGAGCCGTGCCGCGGCCAGGTCGGCAAAGGCCGGATCGGTCTCCGCGGCGTAGGCGCGCCGGCCCAGGGCGACCGCCGCCACCGACGCTGAGCACAGCCCGCCGAACGGCTCCCAGATCACGTCGCCCGGTTCGGTCACCGCCGTGATCAGGCGCTCCATGAACTCCAGCGGCTTCTGGTTCAGGTGCGCCGAACTCGCGGCGGTCGGGTTGTAGACCCGGGGAGCGGCCCGGCGGCCGGTGCCCTTAAGCCGCTCGTCGTCGTGCAGCGGCCGCCGGGCCCACACGTTGGTCAGGCCGTGCGCGTGCCGCCAGCGGTAGCGCAGCGCGTCCCACTGCTTCGCGGTGACCGGCCGCTCGCCGTCGAGCGAGTAGTACGGCCAGCCGGACGGCCGGCCGTGGGCGTTGGCGTAGGCCGCCAGCCGTTCGGTCATCTCGCCCGGCGGCCAGTACCACAGCCAGTCCCTGGTCAGGTACTTGCGGGTGGCCGCGTTCTTCACCCCGCAGGCCTCATTGGCCTTGGACAGCGGCAGCCCGGACCTTTGCCACTCGTGCCTGACCCAGTCCTTGACCGGCATGGCCGCTGGCGCCCCGCCGGGTCCCGGCACGGTCAGCTGGCGCTGGTAGAACGCGCACACCTCGGTCACCACCGGGAACTGCCTGATGGTCCGGCCGTTCACGTTGCCCGCGATGTGGGCCAGGCCCTTGTCCCACACGATCAGCTGGACGTAGTCCCAGCCGCAGGAGGCCAGCACCGGATGCACGCTGGCCCAGCCGATCTCGGTGTTCCAGAACCACAGCGTGGTCGCGGGCCCGGCGGCCGCCGACCAGCCGGCGATGTGCGGGCGGTACCAGTCCGGCAGGCCGTCCGCGCCCACCGTGTCGCCGTGGAACCCGCGCACGCCGTAGGCGCCGTCGCTGACGATGGTCACCGGCGGCGGCCAGCCCGGGTAGGCGTCCAGCGCATCGCCGCGGAACAGCTCGAACGCCGTCATGGGCTAGCACTCTATTACGTCGGGGGCTAGCACTCGATGACGTTGACGGCCAGGCCGCCGCGCGACGTCTCCTTGTATTTGTCCAGCATGTCGTGGCCGGTGATGCGCATGGTGTTGATCGCCTTGTCGAGCGAGACGAAATGCCGGCCGTCGCCGTGCAGGGCCAGCCGCGCCGCGTTGATGGCGGTGATGGACGCGACCGCGTTCCGCTCGATGCACGGCACCTGGACCAGGCCGCCGACCGGGTCGCAGGTCAGCCCCAGGTTGTGCTCGATGCCGATCTCGGCCGCGTTCTCCACCTGCTCCGGCATCCCGCCCAGCACCTCGGCCAGCGCGCCCGCGGCCATCGAGCAGGCCGAGCCGACCTCCCCCTGGCAGCCGACCTCGGCGCCGGAGATGGAGGCGTTCTCCTTGAACAGCACGCCGATGGCCGCCGCGGTCAGCAGGAACCTGGTCACGCCCCGGGCCGACGCGCCGGGCACGAACCGGTCGTAGTAGTGCAGCACGGCGGGGATGATGCCGGCCGCTCCGTTGGTGGGTGCGGTGACCACCCGGCCGCCGGCCGCGTTCTCCTCGTTGACGGCCAGCGCGAACAGCGTCACCCAGTCCATGGCCCGCAGCGGGTCGTCGTCGTTGTGCTCGCTGGTGAGCTGCCGCAGCAGGCGCGGCGCGCGGCGCTGGACCTTCAGCCCGCCCGGCAGTATCCCGTCGGTGGCGCAGCCGTGCTGCACGCAGGCCTGCATGACCCGCCAGATCTCGCCCAGGCCCGCCTCGACCTGCGCGGCGGCCCGGCCCAGGGCCACCTCGTTGGCCAGCATGATGCCGGAGACGGGCAGCCCGCTGCGGGTGGTGTGCGCGAGCAGTTCCGCGCCGGTCGTGAACGGGTAGGGCAGGACAGGACTGTCCTGGCCCGGTACGGACCCCTGGGCCCCGCCGGCCCTTCCGCCCCCCGCGGCCTCGGTCTGGTCCGCCACAAAGCCGCCGCCCACCGAGTAGTAGTCGCGTTCCCTGATCAGCGTCCCGTCGCCGTCGTAGGCGGTGAAGCGCATCGCGTTGGGGTGGTAGCTGAGCTTCTTGCGGCGGTTGAATTCCAGGTGCTCGGCGGTGACGAAGCCGATCTCGTGCTCGCCGAGGAGGTTCAGCCGGCCGCTGTCGGCGATGGCCGCCAGCCGGGCCGGTATCGCGTCCACGTCCACCGTGGCCGGCTGCTCGCCCTCCAGCCCGAGCAGCACGGCCTTGTCGCTGCCGTGCCCCTTGCCGGTCAGGCCCAGCGAGCCGTACAGGCAGACCCGTATCGTCTGGACTTCCGGCAGGAGGCCGTCGTCGCGCAGGCCCGCGGCGAACATCCGGGCCGCCTTCATCGGCCCGACCGTATGCGAGCTGGACGGGCCGATGCCCACCTTGAAAAGGTCAAAGACGCTGAGGGTCATGATGCGCTCCACCGGACGCGGGTGTCAGTCGCCGAGTTCGCGGCGGCGGCGGGTTACGAAGTCGTTGAGCTCGGCGCGGATGGCGTCGTCCAGCGGCGGCGCCTCGAACTCGGAGAGCTTCTTGCGCCAGATGTCGCCGGCCCGGGCGGCGGTGTCCTTGCCGCCCAGCTTGATCCAGCGCTCGAAGTTGGCCGTGGAGGACAGCATGGGGCGGTAGAAGCAGCCACGGAACCGCTCCATGGTGTGCGCGGCGCCGAGGAAGTGCCCGCCGTGACGCACCTCCTCGTGCGCGCCGAAGGCCAGCGACGCCTCGTCGATCTCCAGCGGGGTGAACTCGACGCGCAGTTCGCGCAGCAGTTCGATGTCGATGATGAACTTCTCGTAGCAGCTGACCAGGCCGCCCTCCAGCCAGCCGGCCGCGTGCATGACGAAGTTGGTGCCGGCCAGGAACGTGGGCAGCAGCGTCATCAGCGCCTCGTACGCGGACTGAGCGTCGGCCGTCTGCGAAGAGTTCAGGCCGCCACCGGTGCGGAACGGCAGCCCGTAGTGCCGCGCCAGCTGGCCGGTGCACAGCAGCCCTAGCGCCGACTCCGGCGTGCCGAACGAAGGCGACCCTGACTGCATGTCGATGTTGGACAGGAACGAGCCGAAGATCACCGGGCAGCCGGGCCTGATCAGCTGGGCCAGCGCGATGCCGCTCAGGGCCTCGGCCAGCTGCTGGGTCAGCGCGGCCGGGATGGTCACCGGCGACATCGCCCCCATCAGCAGGAACGGCGTCAGCACCACCGGCTGCGCCGCGGCACAGTACTCGAACTGGGCGTCCAGCATCCGGTCGTCCCAGCGCAGCGGCGAGTTGCAGTTGATCAGCGAGATCGTGGCCGGAACCCGCTCGATCGCGTCCCGCCCGCCGAACAAGATCGACGTCATCGCGATCGTGTCCGCCGCGTTGGGCCCGGAGACGACGTTGCCCATGTAGATCTTGTCGGTCAGCGTCTGCAGCGCGTAGATCATGTCCAGGTGCCGGGAGTCCAGCGGCGCGTCGTTCGGCTCGCAGATCACGCCGCCCGCCGAGTCGAGTTCGTCAAAACCCTGGGACAGCATGCACAGCTGGCGGAAGTCGTTCAGGGTGGCGTCGCGGCGCACGTCGCCCTCGCGTACGAACGGGCAGCCGTACACCGAGCTGAACACCATGTGGTCCCCGCCGATGTGCACGTTGCGGGCCGGGTTGCGGGCCTGCACGTCGAACTCGCGCGGCGCCTTGGCCACCTGCTCGAGGACGAAGTCCGGGTCGAGGTAGACCACCTCGCCGTCGGTCCGCTGGCCCGCCTTGGCGAACAGCTCGACCGCCTCGGGCTTGGCGAACTGGACGCCGATCTGCGAGACGATGCGGCGCCAGCCGCGGTCGAGGACCCCGATCGCGTCGGCGGAGAGGATCTCGTACCGCGGCATCGTGTTGACGAACATCGAGGCTCACCGTGCCTTCGGGAACTGGGCCCATACGGGCCGGACCGCGAGCTTGACCGAGTTTAGAACCGCACCTTACTATCACATAGTAGAACTAGGTCCCATAACGTGGAACATCGCAGTCGTCGCAGCACGCAGAATCAGGAACTTCGCCGATGAGCAACCAGAACGGCACGCAGGCCGTCGACCGGGCGGCACGCCTGCTGTCGGAGGTGGTGCACTCGGCCGACCCCATGACGTTCACCGGGCTGAGCGCGACCACCGGGCTGGCCAAATCGACCACCTCGCGGCTGCTGCTCGCGCTGGAGCGCAACGGGCTGGTCCGCCGGGATGACCACGGCCGGTTCCTGCCCGGAGAGATGTTCGTCAGCTTCGCCTGGCGGGGCGGCGCCGAGGCCGGCCTGGTCGCGGTGGCCCAGCCCTTCCTCGAGCGGCTCGGCAAGGCCACCGGCGAGACGATCAACCTCGGCGTGGCCAGCAACGGCCTGGTCGAGCAGATCGCCCAGGTGGAGAGCACCTACATGATCGGCGGCACCAACTGGGTGGGCATGTCCGTGCCGCTGTACTGCTCGGCCCTGGGCAAGGTGCTGCTGGCCTACGGCGCCGCGCAGCTGCCCGCCGGCTCGATGGAGCGGCGTACCGACAAGACCATCACCACCGAGGCGGCGCTGCGCTCGGACCTGGCGGGCGTCCGCGCCCGGGGCTACGCGGTGACCGACGAGGAACTCGAGCCGGGCCTGATCGCGGTGGCGGCGCCCGTGCACGGCTACGACGGCGCGGTCATCGCGGCGCTGTCGGTGTCGGCCCCCACGACCAGGTTGACCAGGGAACGCGTGCCGACGGCGGCCGGGCACTGCGCCCAGGAGGCCGCGGAGCTGTCCGCGGCCCTCGGCTACCGGCAGCGAGCAGCCAGGCAAACCAGGAAGGCGGGTGCCGCGTGAGACGGGAAGAACTGCTCAGCCAGCTGTATGACGACACGCTGGTCGGCAACGGGCCGTCAGTCCTCGACCTGACCAACCAGGGGCTGGCCATGGGCCTCGGTCCGGAGGAGCTGCTGTACGAGGCGCTGATCCCGTCGCTGGAGGAGGTCGGGGCCCGGTTCGAGCGGGGTGACTTCTTCGTGCCCGAGATGCTCATCGCCGGCAAGGCCATGGCCGGGGCGCTGGAGATCCTGCGCCCGCTGCTGGCCGAGACGGGCGTCCAGACGATCGGCAAGATCGTGATGGGCACGGTCAAGGGCGACGTGCACGACATCGGCAAGAACCTGGTCAACATCATGTTCGAAGGGGCCGGCTTCCAGGTCATCGACCTGGGCGTGCAGGTCGCGCCGGAGAAGTTCGTCGAGGCGGTCAAGGAGCACCAGCCGGACATCGTGGGCTTCTCCGCCTTCCTGACCACCACCATGCCGATGTTCAAGGCCAACATCAACGCGCTGCAGAAGTCAGGGCTGCGGGACCAGGTCATCGTCATGGTCGGCGGCGCCCCGGTCACCCAGGAGTACGCCGACGTAGTAGGCGCGGACGGGTACGCATCGGACGCCTCCGCAGCCGTGGTCCGGGCCAAGGAACTGATCGCGAAACGCCGCGCAGTGCTGGCCAGGGGGGACAGCCCCCCTAGACCCCCCGCTGGCGTCAACGCCTGACGCAGACCACCAGGAGCAGCCACCGTGCACACCATCCTGTCCTCGGCCAGCAAGACGGTACGCATCGGCGACGATCAGCCGTTCGCCATCATCGGCGAGCGGATCAACCCGACCGGCCGGAAGATCTTCCAGCTGCAGCTTCGCAACGGCGACCTGTCCCGGGTCGAGATCGACGTCAAGGAACAGGCCGACGGCGGGGCCATGCTGCTCGACGTCAACATGGGCGCCCCGCTGGCCGACGAGGCCGAGCTGATGCGCCAGGCCATCCCGCTGATCCAGCGGCTGACCGACCTGCCGCTGGTCATCGACTCCTCCATCATCGAGGTGCTCGACGCCGGGCTGGCCGTGTACCAGGGCAAGGCGCTGGTCAACTCGGTGACCGCCGAGGACGAGCGGCTGGAGGCCATCCTGCCGCTGGTCAAGAAGTACGGCGCCGCGGTCATCGGCCTGCCCAACGACGAGGAGGAGATCCCCGAGGAGCCGGCCCGCCGGGTGGAACTGGCCCGCAAGCTCATCGGCGTGGCCACCGCGCAGTACAAGATCCCCATTGAGGACATCGTCATCGACCCGCTGGCCATGCCGGTCGGCGCCGACACCCTGCACCCCCAGCGCACGCTGGAGACCATCGCCCTGCTCAAGGACGAGTTCGGGGTGAACATGACGCTAGGCGCCTCGAACGTGAGCTTCGGCATGCCGGACCGGCACTCGATCGCCGCCGCCTTCCTGCCCATCGCCATCAGCCACGGGCTGACCAGCGCGATCATGGACGCCCGGTCGGCGCAGATCGTCCGCTCGGTCAAGGCCGCCGACCTGGTGCTGAACCGGGACGAATGGGGCGCGAGCTGGATCGCGGCGCACCGCGCCCAGCAGGCCAGGGAAAAAGCGCAAGCGCAAGGCCAGGGCGCCACGTGACGGTTACCGACGAGCAGCCACCAGGGCCCGTTCGGGTCAATCTGACCTTCAATGAGCACGCCGTACGGGTTCCGTACGGCGTGACGCTGTTCGACGCGGCCAGCTGGAACGGCATCGCCATCGACTCGACCTGCGGCGGCCACGGTACCTGCAAGAAGTGCCGGATCAGGATCGTCCCCGATTCCGGGGACCCGCCCGCGCCGTCCAGCCTGGACATCAGGGCCTACACCCCGGCCGAGCTCAAAGACGGCTGGCGGCTGGCCTGCCGCACCCCGGCCACCCGCGACACGACGGTCGAGGTGCCGCCGCTGACCACCCGGCCCAAGGCGGCCACGGTGGGCGTGGGCCGGCAGGTCATCCTGCGCCCGGCGGTGCAGAAGCGGTACCTGGAACTGGCCGAGCCGAGCCTGGCCGACCAGGCCACCGACCTGGAGCGGGTGCTGGCCCAGCTCGACGACCTGGAACCCCGGGCCGAACTAGCCGTGCTCAGGACCCTGGGCCAGACCTTGCGCACGGCCGACTACAAGGTCACCGCGGTGGTGGTGGACGACCTGCTGATCGCGGTCGAGCCCGGCGACACCACCGGCCGCCGGTTCGGCATCGCCTTCGACCTGGGCACTACCACGGTGGTGGCCACTCTGCTCGACCTGTCCACCGGCACCCCGGCCGCGGTGGAGTCCACGCTGAACAAGCAGCAGCCCTTCGGCGCCGACGTGATCACCAGGATCAGCGCCACCATGATGGACCCGGGCGCGCTGGCCAAGCTGCGGAACCTGGCCCACGAGACCCTGGCCGAGCTGGCCCAGGCGGTCTGCGCCGCGGCCGGCGTGGCCCCGGACGAGGTGTACGAGGTGGCGCTGGCCGGCAACGCCACCATGACCCACATCGTGCTGGGCATCGACCCCGAGTCGCTCGGCATGGCCCCGTTCATCATGTCCACCCGGCTGCTCCCCGAGGTGCTGGCCGCCGACCTGGGCCTGGGCGGCACGGTGCACCCCCGGGCCCGGGCGGTGGTGTTCCCCTCGTTCGGCGCCTACGTGGGCGGCGACATTACGGCCGGGCTGCTGGCCAGCGGGATGGACCGGGACGCCAGGGTCCGGCTGTTCGTCGACATCGGCACCAACTGCGAGATCGTGCTGGGCAACCGGGAGTGGCTGCTGGCCACGGCCGCGCCCGCCGGGCCTGCCTTCGAGGGCGCCGCGATCCGGTGCGGGATGCGCGCCGCCGACGGCGCCATCGAGGTCGTCGGCATGACCTCCGGCGGGCTGACCCTGAAGGTCATCGGCGACGCCGAACCGCAGGGCCTGTGCGGCTCCGGCCTGGTCGACGCGGTGACCGGCCTGGTCAGGACCGGGCTGCTGGATGAATCGGGCCGGTTCGTCAGCGAGGAGCAGGCCCGGGCCATCGCGCCGGGCCTGGCCCCCCGGCTGACCCGGATCGGCCAGGAGCGGGTGTTCGTGCTGCACTGGCGCGGCCCCCAAAAGCCGGCGGCCGAAGACAGCATCTACCTGTCCCAGCGCGACGTCCGCGAGCTGCAGTTCGCCAAGGCGGCCATCGCCACCGGCTGGCGCATCCTGCTGGAAGAGGCCGGCCTGACCGAGGCCGACGTCAAGCAGGTGCTGCTGGCCGGGTCGTTCGGCAGTTACCTGTCCCCGGCCAGCGCGATCAGGATCGGCCTGGTGCCCAAGGTCCCGGTCCAGCGCGTGGTTCCGGCCGGCAACGTGGCCGGCGAGGGGGCGAAGATGGCGCTGCTCAGCCTGCGCGAACGGGCGGGCGGCCTGGCCCTGCTGGGGGAGGTGAGGTATGTCGAGCTCTCCGACCGCGCCGACTTCAACGACCGCTTCGTCGACCAGCTCAACTTCCCCCCGGGTTGACGTTCTCGCCTGCGGGGCGCTGGCCGGGCACGTCAGGGACATCGCGGCCCGGCGCGGCTGGCCGGTCGCCGTACGGTCCCTGCCCGCCGTGCTGCACAACCGGCCGCAGAAGATCATCAGTGCGGCCGAACGGTACGTGGTATCCGCCCAGCGGTCCGGCCGCACGGTAGCCCTGGCCTACGCCGACTGCGGCACCTACGGCGCGCTGGACGAACTGTGCTCCAGGTACGGGGTGCGGCGGCTGCCCGGGCTGCACTGCTACGACGTGTTCGGCGGCGCGTCGCGGCTGGCCGCCATGTTCGAGGCCGAGCCGGGAACTTACGTGCTCACCGACTTCCTGCTGCGCAGCTTCGACCGGCTGGTACTGGCCGAGCTGGGCCTGGACCGGTACCCGCAGCTGTGGCCGGATTACTTCGGCCACTACCGGCGGCTGGTCTGGCTGGCCCAGGAGCCCACCACGGCGCTGGCGGCGGAGGCGGAGCGGGTAGCGGGGCTGTTCGGCCTCCCCCTGACCCGGGTCGATGCCGGGACCGGCGGGCTGGAGACCGCGCTCGCCTCGCTGGTGGCGGCGGCATGAGCAGCCCGCTGGAGGCGCTGCTGCGCAACCCCCGGTTCGAGGTTATCCCGGCCAAGGGCACCGAGCAGGCCGTGGCCGACTGGGTGCCGGCCGGGCTGACGGTCACGGTCACCGCGTCGCCGGTCAAGGGCCTGGAGCCGACCATCGAGCTCACCGAGCGGCTGACCGCCCGCGGCTACCGGGTGGTGCCGCACCTGGCGGCCCGGTCGGTGACCAGCGACGAGCACCTGTCGGAGATCATCGGCCGGCTGCAGGACGCCGGCTGCGACGACGTGTTCGTGCCGGGCGGGGACGCCTCGCACCCGGCCGGGCCGTTCGACAGCGCGCTGCCCCTGCTCGAGCGGCTGGCCGAGCTGGGCCGCCCGTTCAGCCGGGTCGGCATCACCGGCTACCCGGAAAGCCACCCCAAGATCCACGACGACATCACCATCCAGGCCATGTGGGACAAGCGCAGGTATGCCACTTACATCGTGAGCAACGTGTGCTTCGACCCGGCCGCGCTGGCCCGCTGGATCGGCCGGATCCGGGCCCGTGGCGTTACGCTGCCGCTGTACGTGGGGCTGGCCGGGCCGGCCGAGCGGACCCTGCTGCTGAAGATGGCCGCGGTGGCCGGCGCGTCGGAATCGGCCCGCTTCATCACCAGGCATCCCGGCTGGATCCTGCGCTTGTGGGTGCCCGGCGGATACAGCCCGGACCGGCTGCTCGACCGGGCCGCCGCCACGCTGGTTGGGCCGGGCTCGGGCGTGGCCGGCCTGCACCTGTTCACCTTCAACCAGCTCCAGCAGGCCGAGCAATGGCGCCGGGCCGCGCTGGAGCGCACCGGAATCGACAAACGACTACTGGCGGGATGATCCATGACTGATACTCCGGCGCGGGCCAGCGCCGTCATCATCGGCGCCGGCATCGTCGGCAACAGCCTCGTCCACCACCTGGCCCGGCTCGGCTGGCGGGATCTGGTCCTGGTGGACAAGGGCCCGATGCCGAACCCCGGCGGCTCCACCGGCCACGCCTCCAACTTCATCTTCCCGATCGAGTACGCCAAGATGATGTTCGAGCTGACCGCGGACAGCACGGCCCAGTACCAGGAGCTGGGCGTGTTCACCCAGAGCGGCGGCCTCGAGGTGGCCCGCACGCCGGAGCGGATGATCGAGCTGCGGCGGCGCTGCAGCCAGGCCAAGGCCTGGGGCATCCCGGCCGAGATCCTGACCCCCGGCGAAGTGAACAAGCTGGTGCCCTACCTGGACGAGTCGGTCATCCTGGGCGGCGCGCACTTCCCCACCGTGGGCGTGGTCGACTCGCTGCGGGCAGGCACGCTGATGCGGGAGGGCGCCCAGCGTTCTGGCGCGCTGACCGTGCTGGCCGGCACCGAGGTGCGCGGCATCAAGGTCACTGGCGCTGCTGGCCTGGCCGGCGGTGCCGGCGGGGCTGGCCTGGCCGGCGGTGCCGGCGGGCAGGTGCGGTCGGTGACCACCGATCAGGGCGAGATCGAAACCGGCAACGTGGTGATCTGCTGCGGCGTCTGGTCGCCGCGGATCGCCCGGATGGCCGGGGCCCGGCTGGCCCTGACCCCGACCGTGCACCAGATGATCAGCGTCGGCCCGATCGCCCTGTTCGCCGACACGCCGGGCGAGATCTCCTACCCGATCGTGCGCGATGTGGACACCAACATGTACGAGCGCCAGCACGGCGGCGACATGGAGGTGGGCTCCTATGCGCACCGGCCGATCATCGTCCCGCCGGACGAGATCCCGTCCATCGAAGCGTCCGCGCTCTCGCCGACCGAGATGCCGTTCACCCAGGAGGACTTCGACCCGCAGCTGGAGCAGGCGCTCGAGCTGATGCCCGAGCTGCTGGGCGACGAGCGGGCGGGCATCAGGTATGCGATCAACGGCCTGATCTCGATGACCCCGGACGGGCACCCGCTGCTAGGCGAGATGCCCGAGGCCAAGGGCCTGTGGGCGGCCGCGGCCAGCTGGATCAAGGAGGGCCCGGGCTGCGGCCGGGCGGTAGCCGAGCTCATGTCGGGCCGGGTCCCCACGGTCGATGTGCACGAGGCCGACGCGGCGAGGTTCTACCCGTACCAGCAGACCGTGGCGCACGTGCGCGGCCGGGCCCGCGAGGGCTTCAACAAGATGTACGGCATCGTCCACCCGGCCGAGCAGTGGGAGTCCGGCAGGCCGGTGCGGGTCAGCCCGGTCTACGACCGGGAACGCGAGCTGGGCGCGGTGTGCTACGAGACCGCGGGCTGGGAGCGGCCGTTCTGGTATGCCGCCAACGAGCATCTGGTGGCCAGGTACGCCGGGCGGCTGATGGAACGCCCGGCGGAATGGGAATCGCGCTGGTGGTCGCCGATCATCAACGCCGAGCACCTGGCCATGCGGGACGCCTGCGCCCTGGTCGACCTGTCCGCCTTCGCCGTGCTCGAGATCTCCGGGCCTGGCGCGCTGACCGCGGTGCAAACGCTGTCGGTGGCTCAGGTGAACGTCGCCGTCGGCCGGGTGGTGTACACCTCCTGGCTGGACCCCAGCGGCGGGTTCCGCGCTGACCTGACCGTCATGCGGCTGGCCGACGACCGGTTCCGGGTGGTGACCGGCGGCGCGACCGGCATGTCGGACGCCAAGTGGATCCGCGACCACCTGCCGCCGGACGCGTTCCTGGCCGACCTCACCTCGGCCTGGACCACGATCGGGCTGTGGGGCCCGCGGGCCAGGGACGTGCTGGCCGCGGTGACCGAGGATGACATGTCGCACGGGGGCTTCGCGTTCGGCACCTGCCGGGAGATCGAGCTGGGCGGCACCGTGGTGCTCGCCTCCCGCATCTCCTACGTGGGCGAGCTGGGCTGGGAACTGCACGCCCCGATCGAGCAGGGCGCCCGGCTGTGGGACACGCTGTGGGCGGCCGGCCAGCCGCTCGGCCTGATCCCGGCCGGCATCGGGGTGTACGGGACCACCGGGCGGCTGGAGAAGGGATACCGGGCGTTCGGCGCCGAGCTCACGCCCGACTACAACCTGGTCGAGGCGGGCATGACCCGGCCCAAGGTCAAGGAGCAGCCGTTCATCGGCAAGGAGGCCTACCTGCGCCAGCGGGCCGAACCGCCGGCCGCGGTGATGTGCACGCTGACCGTGGACTCGCACGACTCGGCCTCCGGCATGCCGCGCTACATGCTGGGCGGCGAGCCGATCCTGTCGCTGGCCGGCGAGCGGCTGGTGGATGCCAAGGGCAGGCCGTCCTACGTGACCAGCGCGGGCTCCGGCCCGTCGGTGGGCAAGCACCTGCTGATGGCCTACCTGCCCGCCTCGGACGCGGTCGAAGGCAACTCGCTGCTGGTGGAGTACCTGGGCGAGCAGTACCCGGTCACGGTGGCGCGGGCCAGCGCCACCCCGCTGTTCGACCCGGCCAACGAGCGGATCCGGAGCTAGGGATTACCGTCATGGAGATTCTCGTCTGCGTCAAGCGCGTCCCCACCGTGGGCGGCAAGATCGCGGTCACCCCGGACGGGCAGGACGTCGACACCCGGATGTCCGGGTTCTCGATCAGCCCGCACGAGGAGTGCGCGGTCGAGGAGGCGGTGCAGATCACCGAGCGGCTGGGCGGCACGACCTCGGTGCTGACCCTGGGCCCGGAGGCCGCGATCGAGCAGCTGCGGGACGCGCTGGCCCTGGGGGCCGGGCGGGCGGTGCTGCTGGAGACCGACGGCCGGGAGTTCGGCCCGATCGCCACCGCGTCCGCGATCGCCGCCGAGGTCCGGGCGCACGGCTACGACCTGGTGCTGCTGGGCAACGAGGCGGCCGACACCGGCGACTACCAGGTCGGCGTCAGGCTGGCCCACGAGCTGGGCTGGCCGGTGGCCACCGGGATCAAGAACCTGACCGTGGCCCCGGACGGCGCGGTGGCCCGCCGGGAGTACCGGGGCGTCGAGGAGGCCTACTCGCTGCCCCTGCCCGCCGTGGTCACCGTCAAGGAGGGCATCAACCTGCCCCGCTACCCCTCGCTGCCCGGCCGGCTGCGGGCCAAGCGGGCCGCCGTCGAGCGCTCCGCGCCGGGCTGGGCGGCCGAGGGCCTGCGCAAGCAGGCGCTCCGGGTGCCGGCGGCCAGCAAGCACGAGGCCACCGTGCTCGGCCATGGCCCCGATGCGGTGCCGGACCTGGTCCGCGTCCTGGACGAGCTGGGAGTACTGCCATGACCGTGCTGTGCCTGGTGGAACTGGACGGCGGCGCGCCGGCCGACGTGTCGCTGCGGGCGCTGACCCTGGCCCGTTCGCTGGGAGACACTTCCGTCCGGACAGTCGTGTTCACCGATGCGGCGGAGCTGCGCGGTGCCGCGCTGTCTGACTACGGCGCCAGCGACGTGTACGTGGTCGAGCCGGAGCATCTGGACGGGTACGCGCCGCAGGCCTGGGCCCGGGTGCTGGCCGGGCTGGCCACCGAGACCGACGCGACCGCGGTGCTGGCGGCCGGCACCGACCGGGGCAACGAGGTGCTGGCCCACCTGGGCGCGATCACCGGCCTGCCCATGGCCGCGAACTGCACCGTGGTCACTCCCGACGGGGGACAGACGCACCGGCTGGTGCGGCACCGCTGGGCCGGGCTGCTGCTGGAAGAGGCGGTGATGGAGGCCCCGGTGGCGCTGTTCACCGTGGCCACCGACGCCGTGGCGCCCATGCCTGCTGAGGTGCCTGCCGCTATCCAGGTACACGTGCACAAGCCGGAACTGGCCGAGGAGGACCTGCGCGTGCGGGCGGTGGAGTCGCCCGCCGGGACGGGCGGCGTATCGCTGGCCACCGCGCGGGTGGTGGTCGGCGGCGGCCGCGGCGTGGGCGGGCCGGACGGCTTCGCCCCGCTGGAGGAACTGGCCGGGCTGCTCGGCGGCGTGGTGGGCGTCTCCCGGGTGGTCACCTCCGAAGGCTGGCGACCGCACAAGCAGCAGGTCGGCCAGACCGGCACCAAGATCACCCCCGAGCTCTACCTGGCCTGCGGCATCAGCGGGGCGATCCAGCACATCGCCGGCTGCTCGGGCGCCAAGCACATCATCGCGATCAACACCGACGCGGGCGCCCCCATCCTGGCCCACGCCGACTACGCCGTCATCGGCGACCTGCATCAGGTCATCCCGGCCCTGGTCGAGGCCCTCCGCGCCCGCTGAGCCCGGCCCCGGCCGCACAGCATTACCGAATCGTGCCGTGTGATCGCCGCTAGATGGGAAAGTGGTGATGACAGGAACGCATGTTCAGCGCGAGGGGATGGGGAAACATTTGGCGGCGACTGCCATATGGCCTGGCGACAGCTATCCGCTGGGGGCGACCTATGACGGGGCCGGAACCAACTTCGGGCTGTTCTCCGAAGTAGCCCAGCGGGTCGAACTGTGCCTGTTCGACGACGACGGCACCGAAAACCGGGTCGACCTGCACGAGCTGGACGGGTTCGTCTGGCACGGGTACCTGCCTGGCGTCGGCCCCGGCCAGCGTTACGGCTACCGCGTGCACGGACCCTACGATCCGGCCGCCGGGCACCGCTGCAACCCGCACAAGCTGCTGCTCGACCCGTACGCCAAGGCCATCGAAGGCCACGTCGACTGGGGCCAGGCCGTCTTCTCCTACTCCTTCGCCCATCCCGACCGGCGCAATAACGCCGACTCCGCGCCGTACGTGCCGCGCTCGGTGGTGATCAACCCGTACTTCGAATGGAACCGGGAGCGGCCGCCGCGCACGCCCTACTACGAGACCGTGATCTACGAGGCGCATGTCCGCGGCCTGACCAAGGAGCACCCCGTGGTGCCCGAGGAGCAGCGCGGCACCTACCTGGGCCTGGCCCACCCGGCGATCATCTCGCACCTGCTCGAGCTGGGCGTCACCGCGATCGAGCTGATGCCGGTGCACCAGTTCGTCACCGACAGCCACCTGAAGGACAATGGGCTGCGCAACTACTGGGGCTACAACACCATCGGCTTCTTCGCCCCGCACAACGTCTATTCGGCCAGCGGCAGCCGCGGCCAGCAGGTGCAGGAGTTCAAGACCATGGTCCGGGCGCTGCACGAGGCCGGTATCGAGGTCATCCTCGACGTGGTGTACAACCACACCGCCGAGGGCAACCACCTGGGCCCGACGCTGTCCTTCCGCAGCATCGACAACGCTGCCTACTACCGGCTGGCGGACAGCGACCGGCGCTACTACATGGACACCACCGGCACCGGGAACAGCCTGCTCATGCGGCATCCGCACGTGCTGCAGATGATCATGGACTCGCTGCGCTACTGGGTGCTGGACATGCACGTGGACGGGTTCAGGTTCGACCTGGCCGCCACCTTGGCCCGGCAGTTCTACGAGGTGGACCGGCTGTCGGCGTTCTTCAACCTGGTCCAGCAGGATCCGGTGGTGTCCCAGGTCAAGCTCATCGCCGAGCCGTGGGACGTGGGCGACGGCGGTTACCAGGTGGGCAACTTCCCGCCACTGTGGAGCGAGTGGAACGGCAAGTACCGGGACACCATCCGCGATTTCTGGCGCGGCCAGCCCGCCACCGTGCCCGAGTTCGCCTCCCGGCTGACCGGATCCAGCGACCTGTACCAGCAGGACAGCAGGCGGCCGGTCGCCTCGGTCAACTTCGTCACCGCCCACGACGGCTTCACCCTGGCCAACCTGGTCTCCTACGACCACAAGCACAACGAGGCCAACGGCGAGGGCGGCCGGGACGGCAGCGACGACAACCGGTCCTGGAACTGCGGCGTGGAGGGCCCCACCGACGACAAGGACGTGCTTACGCTGCGGGCCCGGCAGAAGCGCAACTTCCTCACCACGCTGCTGCTGTCCCAGGGCGTCCCGATGCTGCTCGCGGGCGACGAGATGGGACGCACCCAGCAGGGCAACAACAACGCCTACTGCCAGGACAACGAGATCTCCTGGATCGACTGGGCGGTCCGGGCCGAGGACGACCAGGCCCTGCTGGACTACGTACAGCTGCTGATCAAGCTGCGCGCCGAGCACCCGGTGTTCCGGCGCCGCAGGTTCTTCCGCGGCCAGCCGGCCCGCGGCACCCGCCAGCGGCTGAGCGACATTGCCTGGTTCACCCTGATCGGCGAGGAGATGACCGGCGACGACTGGGACGCGGGGTTCGCCAAGTCCCTCACCGTGTTCCTGAACGGCCGGGCCATCAGCGAGCCCGACCGGAGGGGCGGGCGGATCGCCGACGACTCCTTCCTGATGATGTTCAACGCCAGCGAGCAGGACCTGGCCTTCACCATCCCGTCCCGCCGGTACGGGCAGCGGTGGACCAGGATGCTGGACACGGCGCTGCCCGTGACGGAATTCGGGAATGACAGCGCCGTCAAGCCGGGAGACGTGATAACCGTGATCAACCGTTCGATCCAGTTGCTGCACCGTGGCTGAGCCGTCCGGCGCCGACTGGGACGCCGGGGATCCTGCGGCCACCTGGCCCTCCTGGTCCGGGTGGGCTCCGCTGTCCACCTACCGGCTGCAGCTGCGGCGCGGCTTCGGTTTCGCCGAGGCCGCCGCGCAGGCGGACTACCTGGCCAACCTGGGTGTCACCCACGTCTACCTGTCGCCTATCCTGCAGGCCAACCCGGGATCGCCGCACGGATATGACGTGGTGGACCACTCGCGGGTATCGGCCGACCTGGGCGGCGAGGACGCGTTCCGCGCCATGGCCGAGGCGTTCCACCGCCATCAGCTCGGCGTGGTGCTCGACATCGTGCCCAACCACATGGCCCGGCCCACGCCCGAGTGGCGGAACAGGCAGCTGTGGTCGGTGCTCTACCAGGGCCCCGCCTCGCCGTACGCGCACTGGTTCGACGTCGACTGGGACGCGCAGGAGGGCAAGCTGCTGATGCCCATCCTGAACGGACCCGTGGAGAAGTGCCTGGACGACCTGATCATCGACACCAACCTCAAGGCGTCCGCCGGCCAGGAGCACGACGGGCATCCCGGCCCGGTGCTGCGGTACTTCGACCACGTGCTGCCCTTGCGGGACGGCGTAGCCGACCTGCCGCTGGGCATGCTGCTGGCCCAGCAGCACTACCGGCTGACCGACTGGCACGAGGCCGCGACCCAGCTCAACTGGCGGCGGTTCTTCGACATCGACACGCTGATCGCCGTCCGGGCCGAGGACCCCGACGTCTTCGACGCCACCCACCGGGTCGTGCTGCGGCTGGCTGCCGAGGGGCTGATCGACGGCCTGCGCGTGGACCACCCGGACGGGCTGGCCGACCCGGGCGGCTACCTGCGGCGGCTGGCCGAAGCGACCGGCGGCCTGTGGGTGGTGGTGGAGAAGATCCTGGCCCCGGACGAGGAGCTGCCCGCCTGGGACTGCGCGGGCACCACCGGGTACGACACGCTGGCCCTGGTCGGCGGGCTGTTCGTCGATCCGGACGGCGGGCCGCGGCTGACCGAGGAGTACGTCAGGTTCACCGCCGGGAAACGGCGGTTCGCCGAGGTGGCCAGGGACGCCAAGCGCGACATCGCCGACGCCACGTTCACCGCCGAGCTGTCCCGGCTGTCCCGGCTGTTCGCCCGGGCCGACTACCCGGGCCTGGCCGGCTTCGCCGAGGCCGACCTGCACGACGTGCTGGTTGAGCTGCTGGCCGCGTTCGGGGTGTACCGGGCCTACGTGACGCCGGGCGAGCCGCCGTCCCGCTCCGCGGTGGCTGCCGTGGAGGCGGCCGCCACCGCCGCCCACGAGCAGCTGGCCGAGCGGCTGCACCCGGCCCTGAACGCCGTGTGCGCCGCCGTACTCGGGCTCGGCGCACCGGGCGCCGACGCGGACCAGCAGGCGGCGCGGGACGAGCTGGTCGTCCGGTTCGGCCAGACCACCGGCCCGGTGCTGGCCAAGGGGGTCGAGGACACCGCGTTCTACCGCTGGCCCCGGCTGGCCGCGCTGAACGAGGTGGGCGGCGACCCGGACCTGTTCGGCGTCAGCCCGGCGCGGTTCCACGCCGCCGCCAGCGGCCTGGCCGCCCGCTGGCCGGCCACCCTGACCACCCTGTCGACGCACGACACCAAGCGCCAGGAAGACGTCCGGGCCCGGCTGGCCGTGCTGGCTGAGTGGCCGGAGGAGTGGGCCCACAAGGTGACCGAGTGGCACGGCCTGGCCGTGTGGCTCACCGAGGGCGCGACGGCCCAGGTCACTGAGCGGGCCCCCGAGCCCGACCTGGAGTACCTGATGTGGCAGACCCTGGTCGGCGCCTGGCTGATCGGGAACGAGCGGCTGGGTGAGTACCTGGCCAAGGCCATGCACGAGGCCAAGACGCGGACCTCCTGGACCGTGCCTGACGCGGGCTACGAATCCGCGGTCCTGGGCCTGGCCGACGCTGTGCTGGCCGACCCGGAACTGACCGCGGGGATCGCCGACTTCGTGGCCAGGATCACGCCCGACGCCCGGGTCAACACACTGGGCGCCAAGCTGGTGCAGCTCACCATGCCCGGAGTGGCCGACGTCTACCAGGGCTGCGAGCTCACCGGGCTGTCCTTGGTCGACCCGGACAACCGGCGGCCGGTGGACTTCGGCAGGCGCCGGCGGCTGCTGGCCGCGCTGCAGGCCGGCCCGGACCAGGTGGTGGGCCTGGACGCGGAGAAACTGCTGGTCACTTGGCGCGCGCTGTGGCTGCGCCGGGACCACCCGGACTGGTTCACGGGCAGCTACGCCCCGCTGGCCGCCGAGGGCCCGGCCGCGGAGCACGCGGTGGCCTTCATGCGCGGCGAGCACGCGGTCACCGTGGCCACCCGGCTGCCGGCCGGGCTGCGCCGCCGTGGCGGCTGGGGCGATACCGCCCTGCCCCTGCCCGAGCTGCACTGGCGGGACGTGCTCACCGGGACCAGGCACGCCGGCCTGCGGCCGCTGCTGTCCGACCTGACCCGGCGGCACCCGGTGGCGCTGCTGATCCCGGAGCGGGTCTACCTGGCCGAGCAGGACCGGTTCGCGGGCGGCAGCGCCCGGTGACCACGTTCAGCGTGTGGGCCCCGGCCGCCGGTAAGGCCGAGGTCGAGGTGGCCGGGCGGCGCTACCTGATGAGCCAGGAGCCGGCCGGCCAGACCGAGGGCTGGTCCGGCTGGTGGAGCGCGATCGTGCCGGACGTGGCGGCCGGCATCGACTACGGGTTCCGGCTGGATGACGGGGACCTGCTGCCCGATCCCCGCTCACCGCGGCAGCCGTTCGGCATCAGGGGCCTGAGCCGCACCTATGACCACGGCGCGTTCCGCTGGACGGACGAACGGTGGCGCGGCGGGGCGTTGCACGGGTCGGTGCTCTACGAGCTGCACGTCGGCACGTTCACGGCCGAGGGCACCTTCGACGCCGCCGTCGGGCGGCTGGATCACCTGCGTGACCTGGGCGTGAACACGGTCGAGCTGATGCCGGTGGCCGCGTTTCCCGGCCAGCACGGCTGGGGCTACGACGAGATCAACCTGTGGGCGGTGCACGAGCCATACGGCGGCCCGGATGGCCTGAAGCGGTTCGTGGACGCCTGCCACGCGCGTGGCCTGGCCGTCCTGCTCGACGTGGTGTACAACCACATCGGCATCGGCAACCGGCTGGACGCGTTCGGCCCGTACTTCACCGCGGCACACGTCACGCCCTGGGGACCCGCGGTCAACCTGGACCAGCCCGGCTCGGACGAGGTCCGCGCGTTCCTGATCGGCAACGCCCTGATGTGGCTGCGCGACTACCACCTGGACGGGCTGCGGCTGGACGCGGTGCACGCCCTGGAGGATCGCCGCGCCCTGCACTTCCTGGAAGAGCTCGCGGCCGAGGTGCAGGCCCTGGCCGCCCGGCTGAACCGCGAGCTCATCCTGATCGCCGAATCCGACGCCAACGACCCGCGCCTGGTCACGTCCCGGGAGGCCGGCGGATACGGGCTGGCCGCGCAGTGGAGCGACGACTTCCACCACGCGGTGCACGCCGCGATCACCGGCGAGCGGCAGGGCTACTACTGCGATTTCGGCTCCCTGGCCGCCCTGGCCAAGACCTACACCAGGGTGTTCTTCCACGACGGCATCTGGTCCGCGTTCCGCGGCCGCACTCACGGGCGCCAGGTCGACGTATTCCGCGTGCCCGCCCACCGGTTCGTCGGCTACCTGCAGGACCATGACCAGGTCGGCAACCGGGCCATCGGCGACCGGATCTCGGCCACGCTGTCCCCCGACCTGATCAAGGTCGGCGCCGGCCTGATCCTCACCGGGCCGTGCACGCCGATGCTGTTCATGGGCGAGGAGTGGGGCGCCGACACGCCCTGGCAGTACTTCACCGACCACATCGAGCCCTGGCTGGCCGATGCAGTGGCCGAGGGCCGCAAGGCCGAGTTCGCCGAGCACGGCTGGGCCACCGAAGACGTACCCAACCCGCAGGACGAGGCGACGTTCCTGCGCTCCAAGCTGGACTGGAGCCAGCTCGACCACGAGCCGTATCTGGGCATCCTGGCCTGGTACGGCGAGCTGATCGCGCTGCGCCGGGCCCGGCCTGAGCTGACCGACCCCCGGCTGGACCGGGTGACGGCCGACTTTGACGAGGAGGCCCGCTGGCTGCTGGTCCGCCGCGGCAGCCTGCGGATCGCGGCCAACCTGGGCACCGCGGCCGTCCGGCTGGCCCTGGGCCAGCCCGGCATCGGCGTGCTGGCCGCCTCCAGCCCCGGGGTCGCGATCACCCAGGACACGGTCACGATCCCGCCCGCCGCCTTCGCCGTGATCGAGACCCGGCCGCTGCGGCCCTAGTACTCCGGGAGCTTGATGGCGGTCGCGGTCCCGGCCGCGGCGGGGCACCCAACGACATCGTTGTCTCGGGCGACACGCACCAGACGACATGGTTGCCACAACGACGTCGCTGCCGGGTCAGCTGCCGCAGCTCGCCTGGGCCGCGGCTACTACCGAGCTGAACGTCCACGGGTTCTGCGGGGCGTTCTGGCCCTGCAGCGCCTTGGGCAGGCCGTCGGGGAACTGGAACGACGCGTGCGACCAGTACCAGCGGGTGCCCGCGGCGGAGCACACCTTCACCGGCTGGCTCAGCGTCACCGTGGTGGCCACCGGGTAGACGGCGCCGGCGGCGCAGTTCGGGTTGCAATCGTCGATCTCGTAGGTGCCGGTGCCGACCGCCTCGGTCGCCGACCAGGTGGTCCAGTTCATCTTGTACAGGAACGCGGTGGAATCGCCGGACAGCGCGCAGCCGTAACCGCCGCAGGCCGGCTCGTGCAACGGGGTCCCGTTAGTGTCCTGGCCAGGTGCCAGAAAAGTGCTGGTTCCGGCCTGCGACGCCGGTGTGCTCGGCGACGCGGTCGCGATCACGCTGGGCGAGGAAACCGGGACGGCGGTCACGGTCGGCGACGCCGGGGCGTTCGTGGCCGTCGGCGGGCTCGAGGTCGCCGCCACCGTGGAACTACTACTCGTCGAACCGCACGCGGTCACCAGCAAGGCGGCACCAGCAAGCCCGGCCCAGGGCGCAATCTGGCGGGCTCTGCGGCCCTTCGTGATCCACATCAATGTCCAACCCCTTCAATGCCTTAGCGGCTCGGCGAGCCATGTCATAGCTACGACGCCCCCCGCACCCCCTCGGTTGGAAAATCAGGAGGTCAGCCACGGGTCGTTCGGCATAGATATCACGGCCGGAGCCGGCTGAGGCGGTCCAGGGTCCGAACGGACCAGGCGGTCGCGGCGCGGCCCGCTAACCGAAGCACTGGCCCTCGCCCCGGTAGGTCGGCACGGCGGTGACCCGATCGCCGTCGATCAGGTGGTAGTCGGTGAACCGTTCGGCCAGTTCGCCGGCCTTGGCGTGCCGCAGCCAGAACCCGGTCGCCGGTCCGCAGCCGGCGGGGGTCCGGTTCGTCGAATCCGAGTACGCCGTTCCACGTGAATCACTGGCCGGCGTGCTGGCCGAACTGCGCCGGGCCGTGCCCCGGCTGGCCGACCCGGTCATGTTCCCGGTCGAGATCCGGGTGGCCGCCGCCGACGACATCTGGCTGTCCACCGCCCACGGCCGGGACACCGCCTACATTGCCATCCACCAGTACGCCGGGCTGCCCTACCAGGCCTACTTCGAGGTGTTCGAGTCCATCGTGGCCGGGGTGGCCGGGGTGGCCGGGGTGGCCGGGGTGGCCGGGGTGGCCGGGGTGGCCGGGGTGGCCGGGGTGGCCGGGGTGGCCGGACGGCCGCACTGGGGCAAGATGCATTCGCTGGACGCCGGGCGGCTGGGCCCGCTCTACCCCCGCTTCGAGGATTTCCGCCGGGTCCGGGCCGAGGTCGACCCCGAGGCCAGGTTCGGCAACCCCTACCTGACCCGGGTGCTGGGCGAATCCTTACCGGTTCATGACAGGGCGCGCCGCGGCCGAACCGGACCGGGCGGCCGGCCCGTAGTCCTGGGTAGCGGCCGGTGCTCGTGGCCGCCTGGGAGGTCGCCGCCCGTGCGGTGACCACCGCCTTCTCTCGTGGAGGCGGCCGCGGCACCGGTCCCGGTCGATCACGCCGCCGGGCGGGGTCGGGGAAGGGCGGGATCGGAGCATGAGCGGCGGACCGGGCGAACGGTGCCTGCCCGAACAGTGCCTGCCCGAACAGTGCCTGCCCGAACAGTGCCTGCCCGAACAGTGCCTGCCCGAACAGTGCCTGCCCGAACAGTGCCTGCCCGAACAGTGCCTGCCCGAACAGTGCCTGCCCGAACAGTGCCTGCCCGAACGGTGCCTGCCCTGCCCGTGCTGCATCCGGCGGGCCGAACACGGGCAGAGCATGGCGCGCAGGCGGATCCTGGCCGTGCTCGCGGCGGCCGGGCTGGCCGCGCTGGCCGGCCTGTGCCTGTATGCCGGCCCGGATCCGGTCGGCCCGTCGCCCGGCGGCGCGTCCGCGGCCGCCCGCATCGTGCTGATAACCGTCGCGGCGCTGGCCGTGACCGTCTTCGTCGTGCTCCAAGTGCTGGCCCGCGCTCGGTGCCAGCGGGCCCGTACCTACACCAACTGGCGGACCTGGCCGCCCTGACAACCTGCGCCCTGACACCTGCGCCCGGGGCGTCGGCGCCTTCCTCTGCTTCATCGGGGTTGTTTAGGGTATTCGTGTCAGTACGCAGGAAACGTTCGGTTTGCCAGGAAGCCGGGAAGGGCCGTCGGATGTTAGCTTGGCTGGAACTGGACGGGCTCGACGCGTACCGCATCACCGAGATCCCGCGCCGCCCGGATACCGAACAGACCGCGTCGACGCCGGACCGGCCCGGCGACGCCGGGCGGACCCAGCGGCTGGCCGCGCTGGTCGCGGCGTATCACGCTGGTGCAGGCGTCCAGGGCTCCGGGGCGCTCGCGCTGGGCTGGGTCCGGCATGAGGCCGGCGGCCCGGTCCAGTTCCTGGCGGCGGGCCGGGGCCTGGTCGGCAGCGAGGACCGGCACGAGGTCTTCCTGACCCTGCCGGGCGGCGCCCGGGCCCGGCCGCTGGCCCCTGGCACGCTCGGCCCGCTGCTGGCCAAGCTGCCGTGCTGGCGCGCTATCGGCGGGATCAGCGACGGGCTGCTGCCGGACGATGAGCGGCGGACTGCGGACCGGTTCCCGCCGTCGCTGGAGGAATGCCTGCTGGCCACCTGGCCTGGGCCGTTCGGCTGGCTCCTGATCGCCGAGCCGCTGGGCGCAGCCGAGATCGGCCAGATCGCCGACCAGGTGGCCAGGGGCGAGGAGCAGGCCGCGGGCCAGGCCGAGCGGTTCCCCGGCAAGGCCGTGCAGGCCCGGCGGCTGCACCTGCGTCACGCCGAGCTGCGGGCCGGCCTGTCCGCGGGCCTGTGGCGGGTGCGGCTGGCCGCGGGCGGGCTCGACGCGGCAGCGGCCACGCGAGTGGCCGGGCTGGTCTGCGCCTCGGCTGACCTGGCTGGCCTGCCCTACGCGCTGGCTCCGGCCGGCCACGAGGCGCTGGGCCTGCACGAGCTCGTGGACCTCGCCGCCGGCCCGGCCACGCCCGGCGGCGACGCGGCGCTGGCCTGCCCGTTCTACGCCAGCAGCGAGCTGGTGGCGGCGCTGGCCCGGCCTCCGGAGCGGGAGATACCCGGCGTGCGGCTGGCCCTGGGACCGGACTTCGACGTCACCCAGGAGCCGGCCGGGACCCGGCCGGCGGTCGTCATCGGCCAGGTTCTGGACCGCAGCCGTCGGCCGGCCGGGCCGCTGGTGCTGCCGCTGGACTCGCTGAACCGGCACGTGTTCGTGTGCGGCGCCACCGGCGCGGGCAAGTCGCAGACGGTACGCGGCCTGCTCGAGGCGGCCACCGGGGCCGGGATTCCCTGGCTGGTGGTGGAGCCGGCCAAGGCCGAGTACCGGCTGATGGCGGCGCGGCTGGGCACCGAGGCCTCCGGCGCCGAGGTGGTGCGGATCAGGCCCGGGGAATCGGACGCGATCGCGGCCGGCCTCAACCCGCTCGAGCCGGCTCCCGACGCCGGCGGCCGCCGGTTCCCGCTGCAGACCCACGCCGACCTGGTCAAGGCGCTGTTCATCGCGTCCTTCCGGTCCGAGGAGCCGTTCCCGCAGGTGCTGAGCGCGGCCCTGACCCGGGTCTATGAGGACGCGGGGTGGGACATGGCGCTGGGCGAGACGCTCGCGGCCGACCCGAATCCGGGCTACCCGACCCTGACCGACCTGCAGCGGGCCGCGATCAGGATCGTCCGGGAGGTCGGCTACAGCCAGCGGATCACCGACGACGTGCTCGGCTTCATCAAGGTCCGGCTGTCCGGCCTGCGGCTGGGGACCACCGGCCGCTTCCTGGAGGGCGGCCACCAGCTCGACTTCGGCCGCCTGCTGCGCACCAACGCCGTGCTGGAGATCGAGGACGTCGGCGACGACAGCGACAAGGCGTTCCTGATGGGCACGGTGCTGATCAGGCTGGCCGAGCACCTCCGGATGGCCCGCCGGGCCGAGCCGGGCCGCGAGGTCACGCTGCGCCACCTGACCGTGATCGAGGAGGCGCACCGGCTGCTGCGCCGCCAGGAACCCGGCGCCGCGGGCGGAGCGGCCGCGCACGCGGTCGAAATGTTCGCCGGGCTGCTGGCCGAGATCCGCGCCTACGGCGAGGGCCTCATCATCGCCGAGCAGATCCCGGACCGCCTGGTCAGGGACGTCATCAAGAATACCGCGGTGAAAATCACTCACCGGCTGCCCGCGGCCGACGACCGCGATGTGGTGGGCGCGACCATGAACATGACCGCGGCCCAGAACCGCTACCTGGTCACGCTCCCGCCCGGTGAGGCGGCGGTGTTCTCCGACGGCATGGACTACCCGCTGCTGGCCCGCATGCCCGACGGCACCGCGCGGGAAGCGGCGGCCCAGGCCCCCACGGCCAGCCCGGCCCGGGTGGTGCAGCCGCGCAGCACCACCTGCGGCGCGGACTGCACCGAGCGGCCGTGCACGCTGCGGGACATGCGGGTGGCGCAGCGGGCGCTGGCGGAGTACCCGGCCATCCGGCTGTGGGCCGAACTGACCGTACTGGCGCACCTCACCGGCTGGCCCATGCCGGTGCCGCGGACGGCGCTGCTGTCGCTGCTGGAGATGATGCCGTCGCGGCTGCGGGACTGCGCCATCTCGCACGGCGCGGACGCCGCCGTGCGGGTCAGGATCCCGGTCATCGTCGGCCGGGTCAGCCCGGTCGGGCTGGCCGCGCACGCCGCCACCGCGATCCGGGCCCGGATCTCCCGGGGCAGCTGGCTGTGCCTGCGCGAGGAACCCCGGTGGCTGGCCCCGGCCTACCAGTGGACGCTGATCCTGGACGCGCTCAAGTCAGCCGACAGGAAGAACCCGGGCGCCGGCCCGCACTCGCGCAGCGCGGAATGGGAACGGACCTACGGCCGGGCCATCCCCGGTGACACCTGCGCGCGGCAGGTCGGGACCGTGCAGCGCTGGTACGACGGCGCGCAGCGCGATGCGTGGGATGTCCGGGCCGTGGCGTTCGGGGTGGACAGCCCGTCGGCCATCGAGGGGGCCGTCGGGGCCAGCGCCGAAGACGACGACTTCGAGGAGCGGCTGACTGGCTACCTGGACCAGTTCCTTGACTGCCGCTGGCCGCGGCTCTACCTGACCGCCGATCCGCTCGGCGATCCCCCCGATCAGCCAGGCTAGGCCGTTGTCCACAGCTGTATCCACAGACATGTGCATTGAGTAGTCCGTGCCCGCAAGCATCCTGGGACGTTTACGTTCTGAGTTATCCACAGGCCGTGCTTGTGGAGAACGTCTTTCAGGGTGCCGGCCGTAGCTCAGGCCGCCTGCTCGCGGCCGCCGCGGGCGGCCAACAGGGCCAGCGCCGGATCAGGGCGCAGACGCAAGCGGCGTCCGGGCAGGTACCCAGCGCCGCCCGCGCCGACATGTAAGGCCCGGCTACGGCCGCGGCGCGGTCACCTGCCCGTTGACGTCGGCGCGGGCGCTGGTCTCGTCGCCCGGCGCGTCTTCGGCGCCAGGTTCTTCTGTGTACTCGGCGTCAGCGGTGGCGCTGGCGTAGCGCCGCCGCATGGCCACCGCGGCGGTGGCGCCCACAGCGGCCACCACAGCGCCGGCACCGAACACCCAGCGCCAGTCGATCAGCCGTCGCTGGCCGGTCTTACCCGCCTTGGCGTCCAGCCTGACCTGCTGGGCGGTGGAACGCAGCATGGTGGAGACCTTGGGGGCGACCGTCGTGGTCACCGCATCCGCGGCGTCCTCCAGGCGCGGGGCGGCCCATTCCCGCGCACCGTAGACCGCGACTTCCACACGGGGCGCGGCCCATTCCCTCGCGCCCTGAACGCCCTGGCGGACCCCCTGGACCGCTGTCATTCCCGCGCGCTTTCCTGCCGGGACGGCCGCAGCGGCGGCGCCCTTCGCGCGCACGCCGATCGGGGCCACCCCGTCGGGGGCGCGGTTGGTCTTGATAAGGGACACAGTAAAACCTCCTGAGCGTAAAGTCGTTATCTTCCCGTCCGGGCTTGGTTCAATCATCCCGCGCTACCGGTACGGTGATGACTGAAGGGAATTTACCGCGCGCAAACGCAAGGCCACCGGGATGGCCGCTTGAGGAGTTGCACGTATGTCACAGACGCTGACGGCCACGCTGCAGACGAACCAGGGAAACATTGTCATCAGGCTTTTCCCTGACCACGCGCCCAAGACCGTGCGCAACTTCGTGGAACTCGCCGAGGGCGGCAGGCAGTGGACCGACCCAGGCACCGGGCGCGAGACGACCAACAAGCTGTATGACGGAACGATCTTCCATCGCGTCATTCCCGACTTCATGATCCAGGGCGGCGACCCGCTGGGCAGCGGCCGCGGCGGCCCCGGCTACCAGTTCGCCGACGAGATCCACCCAGACCTGCGCTTCGACCGCCCCTACCTGCTGGCCATGGCCAACGCCGGGCCCGGCACCAACGGCTCGCAGTTCTTCATCACGGTCGCCCCCACGACCTGGCTCAACGGCAAGCACACCATCTTCGGCGAGGTCATCCAGGGCGCCGACGTGGTCGACGCGATCAGCCGGGTCAAGACCGGCAGCCAGGACCGGCCGGCGGACGACGTGATCATCGAGTCGGTCACCATCGACCGCGCCGACGGCACGGCCAGCTGACCGGACCCAGCCGTGAGCGCACCCGGGGACCCCGGATCGGGTCAGTGGGGTCAAGGCGATCAGCATGGCCCGGGGGGTCACGGCGGCCAGGGTGAGGCGGCGGGGGGAGCCCCGGACGGGGTTCCCGCCTGCTACCGCCATCCCGGCCGGGAAACCTACGTCTCCTGCGTCCGGTGCGGCCGGTACGCCTGTCCGGACTGCATGCACTCGGCCTCGGTGGGCCAGCAGTGCGTGGAGTGCGTAGGCCAAGGCGCCCGGACCAGCAGGCAGGCCAGGACGACGTTCGGCGGCCGCCCAGCTGCGGGCGCCGTGGTCACCTGGACGCTCGTCGCGATCAACGTGGCCGTCTTCCTGGTCACCTGGGTCCGCCCGGGCATCGTCACCAACCTGGAGATGATCGGGTACGCCCCGTACAGCTACGGCGGCCCGGTGCACGGCGTGGCCGCAGGCGAGTGGTACCGGCTGATCACGTCGGCGTTCCTAGCCCCGGCCACCGGGCTGAGCGGCGGCTTGGGCATCTGGGACATCCTGTTCAACATGTGGGCGCTGATCTTCGTCGGCCCGGCCCTGGAGGGCCTGCTCGGCCGGTGGCGCTTCCTGTCCGTCTACCTGCTCAGCGCGGTCGGCGGCGGGGTGATGTACTACTTTCTCGCACCGCCGTACGATCCCGCCCTGGGTGCCTCGGGCGCCATCTTCGGGCTGTTCGGCGCGTGGTTCGTGGTGTCACGGCGGCTTCGGCTCGACAGCCGGGGCATCGTCGCGCTGATCGCCATCAACCTGGCCCTCAGCCTTTTCCTGCACAACATCATTGCCTGGCAGGCCCACATCGGCGGGCTGCTCACCGGCGCGGTCATCACCGCGGCCTACGCCTACGCGCCGACCAGGAACCGGGCCCTGGTGCAGGTCCTGGGCACCGTGGTGGTAGTGGCCCTGCTGGTGATCTCGATCGTCGTGCGGAACGGCCAGCTAACCGGGTAACGGGTTAGCTGTAACGGGTTAGCTGACGCGGTTTGGCCCCGAGCGGGCCCGCTCAGCGCCATCTGGTGGACAGGGTCACGCCGCCGACGATGAGCACGAAGCCGATGACGAGGTTCCAGGCGCCCAGGGCCGACATGCCCGGGATGGAACCCTGGGTCACGTAGTAGACGGCGATCCAGGCCAGGCCCAGGACCAGGCAGATCACGATGGTCGGGCCGACCCACGGCGCACTGACCTTGCGGCGGGCCGACTTCGGCGGCGGGGGCGTGTAGACCGTCTTCTTGCGGACACGCGACTTGGGCACGACGGCCTCCTGCGTAACAAACCCTCGGGTGCCGGGAGCGTCCCCGGCGAGCACGGCGATACGGAGTCTTAAGCCTAGCCGCTCGGCGAACCGGTCGCTTCGAGGAGCGTTCGGCAGGCAGAGATGATTACAGATAGATATCCTTCAGACTCAATTAGTGACTATCTCCGCCGCCGATAACGACACGAATGGATGCGCCGTGCGACAAGCGACCCGCGCCGCATGGAAGGGACAACCTACCCGGAAGAACCGGTAGGTTGCCGCAACCATTGAGTCCGGCCCAGGGATGGGGTTGGCCGGAGCCGCGGTCAGAATCACGGGGGGATGGTGCCGCTGGGGGTCGGGCTGACGGTGGGGGTAACGCTGGGCGTGGGCGTGGGGGACGGCGAGGCGCCGTTCTGCACGTAGATGGTGACCGTGGAAGCCCTGGCCGCGTTGGCGCCCGTGGCCGGGATCTGGTTGAAGACGGTGCCGTTGGCGTACTGCGCCGGCCCAGAGCCCTGCTGGACGCTGACCGCGAATCCGGCCGTGGTCAGGATCTGGCTGGCGGTGGCCTGGGAATCGCCGATGACCGAGGGCACCGCGATGGCCCCGCCGGAGACGGTGATTGTCACGGTGGAGCCGGGCGGCGCCGTACCGCCGCTCGGACTCTGGCTGATCACCTGGCCCGCGGGCGCGGTCGAGGTCGTATCCGGCTTGGTCTGGACCTGGAAGCCCTTGCCCGTCAGCGTGGACTCGGCCGCGCTTTGCTGCTGGCCCACCACGTTGGGCACGGCGACGGGCGCGGCCCCGCTGGAGACGTACAGCGTCACCAAGGTGTTGGCCGCGACGATGTTGCCCTCCGCCGGGGTCGACTTGATGACCAGGCCGCTCTTGAGGCTCGAGCTGGCTTCGTCGACCACCGCCGAACGCAGGTGCTGGGCGGTGATCTGGGCCTGGGCCGTGGCCACCGGTTCGCCGTTAACCAGCGGCACGGAGTACGTCTTGCCCCCGGCCAGCAGGTAGTAGGCCACCCCGATGACCACGCCGAGGACGAGCACCAGGCCGAGAACCCACGGCAACCAACGGTGCCCGCCGCCCCCGCGGCGGTCGCCGCGGCCGTAGCCGCCGTCGGTGTAGTCGTAGTCGGAAACGGGCGGGATGGCTCCCGTCCGGCCCGCCATCATCGCGTCCGGGCCGATCCGCTGCGTCCCGGCGTAATTCTCCATCCGGGTCGGCGGCGCGGCCGCGACCGGCAGGCCGGAGGCGGCGCGCTGCAGATCGGCGCGCATGTCAGCCGCGGTCTGGTACCGGTCGGCGGGCGACTTGGCCATGGCCTTGAGCACGATCGCGTCGGCCCAGGCCGGGACGTCCGGGTCCACCCGGGACGGCGGGACCGGGTTCTCCCGCACGTGCTGGTAGGCGATCGCGACGGGCGAATCACCGGTGAACGGCGGCCGGCCGGTGAGCAGCTCGTACAGCAGGCAGCCGGTGGAGTACAGGTCGCTGCGGGAATCGACCCGCTCGCCGCGGGCCTGCTCCGGTGACAGGTACTGCGCGGTGCCGATCACCTGGGCGGTCTGCGTCATGGTGGCCTGGGCATCGCTCATGGCCCGGGCGATGCCGAAGTCCATGACCTTGACGTCACCGTTGCGGGTCACCATCACGTTGCCCGGCTTGATGTCCCGGTGCACGATGCCGGCCTGATGGCTGTAGTCCAAGGCCCGGAGCACGCCGTCTATGATCTCCAGCGTCCGCTCGGGCAGCAGCCGGTGGCCGTCTTGCAGCATTTCCCGTACGGTGCGCCCGTCGACGAATTCCATCACGATGTACGGCACGGGCAGGCCGGTGGCCATGTCCTCGCCGGTGTCGTAGACCGCCACGATCGACGGGTGGTTGAGCGAGGCCGCGGACTGAGCCTCGCGGCGGAACCTGGCCTGGAATATCTGGTCCCTGGCCAGGTCGGCGCGCAGCGTCTTGATGGCGACGATCCGGTCCAGCCGGATGTCGCGCGCCCGGTACACCTCCGCCATGCCGCCGCGGCCGACGACGCCATCAAGCTCGTAGCGGCCACCGAGAAGACGGGGCTGTGTCATGTCTCGCACTCTGCCAAACCACCCTGCGTTATTGCCAGTTATCTAACCAGGAGGCGCCGGATTAGTGGCGCTCGATGACACGCTCGCGCTGGCCGACGCCGTACTCGTCGGCGACCCCGAGCCGGTCGCCGACGACGTCGGACTCGACGTCGCAGACGATTTCGGTGATGTTGTCGGTTTCGCGGTCTTGCTGGGTTTCGGGTTATCTGTGGGGCTGGGCAACGTTGATGGCGGTTCCACGGTACTCGGGCTCGGCGAGGACGTGGTGCTGTCGCTGGTACTTGGCGCCGCGGCCGAGGCCGAGGAGCTGATGTGCTGCACGGCGTTGGGCCCGGTCACGCTGGCCGGGCGGATGAGGTGCCCGCTGAGGTACAGGCCGGCCAGGGCGGCCAAGGCGCACAGCACCGCGGTCAGGCCCGCCAGCACCAGCCGGCGACCGCCGGGGGCCCCCGGGGTCCCGGGCCCGCCCGGGCCGGTCAGCCCCGGCCCGACGTCATCTCCGGGCATCAGGCCGGTCGGGGCGGCCGGCAGGTCGAACCTGGTCGCGCCGGGCTGGCCCGCCCTGGTCACGCCGGCCAGGCCGACCCCTTGGGCCCCGGGCTGCGCGTCGCCGAAGGCCAGCGCGTCGCGCAGCATCTCGGCCCGGTCGGCCACCACCCGGGCGTTGGCCGGGCGCCCGGCCGGGGTCTTGGCCAGCATGTCGTAGACCAGGTTGGCGACCGGCGGCGGCACGTCGGGCGGCAGCGGCGGCACCGGCGCGTGCTTGTGCGCGTAGGCGATGGCCAGCGGCTCGGCGGCCGTGAACGGCACGTGACCGGCCAGGCACTCGTAGGCGACCACTCCGAGCGAGTAGATGTCGGAGGAGGCGTCGACTGGCGCGCCGGTAGCCTGCTCCGGCGAGACGTACATGGCCGTGCCCATCACCATGCCGGTTTCGGTCAGGTGCGAGGCCTGGGCCGCGGCCATCGCGGTGGCGATGCCGAAATCGGTGATCTTGGTAGTGCCGCCCGCGGCGACCAGGAGATTGCCCGGCTTGATGTCGCGGTGCACGATGCCGGTCTGGTGCGCGGCGTCGAGCGCCCGGGCCGCCTGGCCAACGATGTCCAGGGTGGCGTCGGGGGACAGGCCGGCCCGGGCCAGGATGGCCGACAGCGGCTCGCCCTTGACCAGCTCCATGATCAGGTAGGCGCCGCCGAACTCGGCGGACTCGCCGTAGTCGTAGACCCGGGCGATGCCGGGGTGAGACAGGCTGGCCGAATACCGCGCCTCGGCCCGGAACCTGGCCAGGAACGCCTCGTCGCCTGCCCGGCCGGTGGGCAGCAGCTTCACCGCGACGGCCCGGTTGAGCAGCTCGTCCTCGCCGCGCCACACCTCGCCCATGCCGCCAGCCGCGATGCGGTCGGTCAGCCGGTAACGGCCCGCTAGCAGGTAACCGGTCATTATTTCCCCAGGAACGCCTTAATGACCTGCACTGCGATGGGTGCGGCCGCGGAGGCTCCGTAGCCCCCGCCCTGAATTATGACGCCGACGGCGATCTGCGGGTTGTCGTAAGGCGCGTAGCAGGTGAAGACGGCGTTGTTGAGGCCGGTGTTGTTCGGGCCGTTCTGCGCGGTACCCGTCTTGCCCGCGATCGTGATGCCGTCCTCGGCGGCCGTGTTGAAAGCGTTGGCCGTCCCCTCCGGGCTCTGCACCACGGCCAGCATCATCTGGCCCAGGCCGGAGGCTACCGACGGGGTGACCGCCTGGCTCAGCACCGTTGGCGTGGTGGTCTGCACCGTGCTCAGGTCGCTGGCCGTGACCTGCTTGACCAGGTAGGGCGTCATCAACTTGCCGCCGTTGGCGATGGTCGCGGCGAACATGGCCTCCTGCAGCGGCGTGACCGTGTCGCTGAACTGGCCGATGGCCGAGAACGCGGTCAGCGCCTGGCTGTCCGGGATGACGTAGTTGCTCCGCGTCACCGGCATCGGGATCCGCAGCGTCGTGCTGTTCATCCCGAACATCCCGGCGAAGCTGTTGAGCACCGGCGCCGTGAGGGTCATGCCCATGCTGCCGAAGGTGGTGTCGCACGACTGCGCGAACGCGTAGAGCAGGGGGGTCTGGCCGCTGCCGTCACCGCACGCCTCGCCGTCGTTGTTGGTCAGGACATGCGTGGTCTGCGGCAGCTTCAGCTGTGTCGGCGAGTAGACGTTAGTCTGCGGGGTGCTGTTCGGGTTCTTGGTCAGGTAGGCCGAGCTGGTCACGATCTTGAACGTGGAGCCGGGCGGCCAGGTGAAGTTGATGGCCCGGTTCAGCAGCGGGTTGCCCGGATCCTTGAGCAGGGCCTCGTCAGCCGCGTTGAGCTTCGTGCCGTCGTGGGTGGTCAGCACGTTCGGGTCGTAGCTCGGGTAGGAGGCCATGGCCAGGATCGCGCCGGTCTGCGGGTCGAGCGCAACCACGGCCCCCGGCTTGCCGCCGGTCATCGTGCTCAGTGCGTTCCAGGCCGCGTTCTGCGCCTTGGAGTTGATGGTGAGGGTGACGTTGGCGCCCCTCCGCTGCTTGCCGGTGATCAGGTCGATGAAGTTCCGCACCGCCAGCGAGGAGTCGCTGCCGTTCAGCACCGAGTTCTCGTAGTACTCGATGGCGCTTTGGCCGTACAGCGTGTCGTAACCGGCCACCGGGGCGTACTCGGGCCCCAGCGGGTAGACGCGCTTGTACTTGTAGATGTCGCCGCTCGGCACGGACTCGGCGATCGTGACGTTGTCCGAGGTGACGATGTTGCCGCGCTGGTACTGGAACTGGGCCTCGAAGGCGCGGGCGTTGCCCGGCTTGGTGGCCAGGCTGGCCGGCTCGAAGCCTTGCACGTAGTTGATGTTGACCAGCAACAGCACGAACATCACCAGCACGGCGATGGATATCCGGCGCAGCGCGCGGTTCACTTCAGCGTCACCACCTGCGTCAGCCCCTCATCCTGGATCGGCCGCGGCGGCGGCCGGCGCGCCGTGTCGCTCACCCGGGCCAGCACGGCGATGAGCATCCAGCTCGCCACCAGCGACGACCCGCCCTGGGACAGGAACGGGGTGGTGATGCCGGTCAGCGGGATGAGCCGGGTCACGCCGCCGACGATCACGAACACCTGCAGCGCGAGCATGAACGACAGGCCGCCGGCGAGCAGCTTGGAGAACGGGTCCCTGACCGACATCGCGGCCTGCAGCCCGCGCTGCACGATGAGCCCGTAGATGAGCAGGATGGCCATGACCCCCGCCAGGCCCAGCTCCTCGCCGAACGCGGTGAACACCATGTCGCTCTGGACCAGCGGCGTGATGTACGGCTGGCCGCCGCCCAGGCCCTTGCCGAGCAGCCCGCCGCTGGCCATCCCGTACAGGCCCTGGAGCGGCTGGTAGGCGCTGCCCTCCGGGTTGCTGCCGACGAACGGGTGCAGCCAGACGTCGAACCGCTCGCCGACGTGGGCGAACAGCTTGCTCGCCGCGAACGCGCCCGCCACGAACATGACGAAGCCGAGCAACAGCCAGGACGTCCGGGACGTCGCGATGTACAGCATCGCGACGAACAGGCCCATGAATACCGCGCTGGTCCCCACGTCGCTCTCGAAGACCAGCAGCAGCAGGCTGACCCCCCAGATGATCAGGATCGGGCCGAGGTCGCGCGCCCGCGGCAGGTCGATGCCGAGCACCCGGCGCCCGGCCAGGGCCAGCACGTCCCGCTTGGCGACCAGGTAGCCGGCGAACGTGACGGCCAGCGCCAGCTTGGCGAACTCCTCGGGCTGGATGGTGAACGTGCCGATCCGGATCTGGATCAGGGCCCCGGTGCCGGCCACCTCGCTGATCGACTTGGGCAGCAGGGCTGGCAGCGCGATCAGCACCAGCCCGATGGCGCCGAGCGTGTAGGTGTAGCGCTGCAGCACCCGCGGCTCGCGGATCAGGATCAGCACCGCGACGAAGCAGGCGACGCCGATGACGGTGTAGACGAGCTGGATGCCGGTTGCGGACGGGCTCAGCGGCGCGGTGAGCAGTTTTCCCTGGGCGGCCAGCCGGTAGGTCATCGCGACACCCAGGCCGTTCAGCATGGCCGCCAGCGGCAACAGCAGGGGATCCGCCCACGGGGCCCAGCGGCGCATGGCCAGGTGAGCGAGCAGCAAGATCACGATGAAACCGGCCATGTACTCGGCCAGCCCCGACGGCAGCCGTCCGTTGAGGCTGTAGCCCACGTTGGCGAAGGCGAACGCGACCAACGCGAAAGAGAACACCAGCATGATCAGCTCGGTGCTCCGCCGGCCCCGGCGCACCGGGACCAGCGGGTGGTCGGGATCAACCGCCGGCGTCGGGGCGGTGACGCTGCTCACCGGGGCCTCGCAGGATCTGCGCGGCGGGCGGGCCGGATCAAGACGCCCCCGGCGGGAGCGCGCTGGCCGGGATGCCGAACACCTCGGACGGGGGGCAGGTGGCGCCTGCGGCGGGCGGCTGCGGGCCGGGCTTGGCGATGCCCGTGGTCTTCTGCTTGGCCTTGTGGGCTGCGGCGATCTCGGCCAGGTACGCCTGGTCCTTGGTCTGCCAGGCGGCCAGCGCGGCGTACTGGTCCTGGCACAGCTTCACGGCCGAGCTGATGTTGTCCACGATCCGCTGCACCTGGGTCAGGCTGCCGGTGCCGTACGCGGTCTTGACCGCCTGCTGGTCGTTGGAGGGCACCTGGTCCAGCTGGAGCGTGGTCAGCCGGTACGGGCTGGACAGGCTGACCCCGGCGATCTTCTGGTTGATACCGCGGTAGATGACGACCTGGCCCTTGCTGTTCGCCGCGACGTAGTACTGGTCCTGGGTCCACCGCCAGGCGATGTAGCCGCCGCCGATGATGACGGCCAGCAGGACCACCAGGGACGTGGTCACGATCGGCCAGCGGCGGCGGCCCCCGGTGGCCGGAGCCTCCCGGGTCCGCCGGGGCTGCGCCCGGTGGCTGCGCCGGCCAGGACCCCCTGGCGCGGTCTTCAGCCCCCCGGGGGCCGTTCCGTTCGGGCTGGCCATGATCGTGATGTCGCCGGGGAATCCCGGGTCCACGTCGCCGGTCACGGCCGGCTGGGGCGCGGTCCGTGCGGGCCGGTGATCGTCGTGATGATCCTCAAGCCCGCCGTAAGCCGCCAGTGAGTCCAGGGTGTCCGCATGATCCACCGGGGTCAGCCCGTTGGTCCCGTCGGCTCCGGACCCCAGGTCGTCAAGGCTGACCGCGGCCCCGGCCAGGATCGGGGTGGTGGTCGGCGGCAGCTGCGAGGTGGCCGGGTCCACCACGTCGGCCACGATGCAGGTGATGTTGTCCGGGCCGCCGCCGTGGATGGCCAGGTCGATCAGCTGGCGGGTGGCAACCTCGAGGTCCTCGATGCCGGACAGCGTGTCCCGCAGCGTCTCGTCGCTGACCACGCCGGACAGGCCGTCCGAGCAGAGCAGGTAGCGGTCGCCGGACATGCTGTCGTGCACGGAAAGGTCGGGCTCAGCGATCGACCGGCCGTCGAGCGCCCGCAGCAGCAGCGAGCGCTGCGGGTGGGTGGACACGTCATCGGCGCTGATCCGGCCCTCGTCGACCAGCGACTGGACCAGCGTGTGGTCGTGGGTGATCTGGTAGAGCTCGCCGTCCCGCAGCAGGTAGCCGCGGGAGTCCCCGATGTGGCACACGGCCGCATGGCCGTCCGACCACAGCAGCGCGGTCAGCGTGGTGCCCATGCCCTCGACGGCCGGGTTGGCCAGGATCTTGTCCTGCAGCCGGGAGTTCGCGGCGGCCACTGCGGCGGCGAGCTCATCCAGCATGTCGCCGCCGGGCGGCTCGTGGTCCAGCTCCGCCATGGCCGCGATCGTCAGGGCGCTGGCCACCTCGCCGGCCGCGTGGCCGCCCATCCCGTCGGCCACCGCGAGCAGGCGCGGCCCAGCGTACGCCGAGTCCTCGTTCCCCTCGCGGAGGAGGCCGACGTCCGAACGTACCGCGTAGCGGAGTACTAGTGTCATCTGCGCAGTTCCAGAACGGTCTTACCGATGCGGATCGGCACGCCCAGCGGCACGGGGGTCGGCCGCGTCACCTTCTGCCGGTCCAGGTAGGTGCCGTTGGTCGAGCCGAGATCCTCGACGATCCACTGGCCATCCTGCGGGAAAATCCGGGCATGTCGGCTTGAAGCGTAGTCGTCGTTCAGCACTAGCGTGGCATCATTGGCCCGCCCCAGGGTGATCTGGTGCTGGCTGAGGTCCACGCTGGTGCCCTTGAGCGCGCCGGCCGTCACCACCAGGACGCGCGGCGAGCCGCGGCCGGGCCGCTGCGGCTTGGCCGGGCGGGGCGTCGGCGGCCGGAGCGTCTGGGTCTGGCGGCCCCGGGCCCGCCGGGGCGTGCTGGCCGGGCCGCCCAGCAGGTCAGTGCGCACCACGCCGATGGCCGCGATGACGAAAAGCCACAGCACAGCGAGAAAGGCCAGCCTGATGATGGTGAGGGAGAGCTCGCTCATCTGTGGCCACGTCCTCGGACCTTAGTAGGTGGTGCGTGCGTAGGCACTGCCCTGGCCGTCCTCGGGGTTCTGCCCGTCCTGGCGGAAAACCAGCGTGGTCCGGCCCAGCGAGACGTGCGTGCCGTCGCTGAGCACGACCCGCCGGACCGGCTGGCCGTTCACGAAGGTGCCATTGGTCGAGCCCAGGTCGACCAGGACGACCTGGCCATTCTCCACCCGCAGCTCGGCATGGTGCCGGGACACGCCCGGATCCACCAGGCGCAGGTCGCAGTCCGTGCCCCGGCCGAGCAGCGTCACCGGGGTCTGCAGCTCGTAGGTGTGCTGGCTGCCGTCGCCCCCGGGCGCACCGGGCCCGGATACCAGCAGCCGCGGATGGCCGGGGAAGCCCGGCCCCGCCGACCGCGGCAGGTCGCTGGAGGGCAGCCTGATCTCGCCACCCTCGACCGTCGAGCCGCGGATGACGCCGGACCTGATCCGGAACGTGCCCGTGGTCAGTTCGGGCACGCCCTCGAAGCGCATCCGCACCGGGCCCACGAACGAGTAGCCCTGCTCCTTGGCGTAATCGCGGGCCAGGTTGGCCAGCTCGACGCCGAGACTCTCGGCGTACACGTCGAGGCGGTCGTGGTCGGTCTCGGCCAGCTCGACGACGAAGTCGTTGGGCACCAGCGTCCGGCCCTTGGCCACGATGGCCGCGCGGTCGTCCATTTCCCGCTGCACCGCGCTGGCCACCTCGACCGGTTGCAGCTCGGACCTGAAGGCACGCGCGAAGGCACCCTCAACCATGCCTTCCAGGCGACGCTCGAAGCGCTGCAGAACTCCCAACGTGCCACCTCCCTTCCCGTCCTTGCCCCCGATCGTATCCGGGGCGCAGGAGCGCTCGCGGTCGTGCTAACCTACTTCCTGCCCCCGGGGCGGGTGGCGGAACGGCAGACGCGCACGGTTCAGGTCCGTGTGTCCGAAAGGACGTGAGGGTTCAAATCCCTCCTCGCCCACACATATCTACCTCTATTACCTCGTGCCCTAGGGCATAACGGGTGTCCCGGGCCCATTCAGGGCACGATGACGACCGGGCAGCGGGCATGGCGAGCGAGCCAGCCGGACACCGAGCCCGCAATACGGTGCCAGATATGCGCGGGCGCTCCGATTACGAGCGCGTCGGCGCTGAATTCATCGGCGGTCGCGGCGAGTTCCCTGGCCGGGCTGCCGCGCCTGGTGCGGACGTGCACGTCGATGTCGGCGTGCCCGGTCACCTGGTCAAGCTCGGAGAGCAGCCAGCGCTCCAGTGCGTCGGCGTCGCGCGGCACTCCCACCACCTGCCCGGTCAGCGGCTCGCAGTAGACCCCTGACGAGCAGACGTACACGATGAGCAGCGGCCGTCCGAGCCGCATGGCCAAGCCGGCCGCGTAGGCCAGGGCGTTGCGGCTGGGGGCCGACCCATCGTAACCCGCTACCACGGGGTGCTCGAGCCGGAGGGCGGGTATCGCCTGTTCGGCCCGGCTGTCCGGCCGTCGGGCCGGCTGATCCGGCCGGCTCTGCCGGTCCGGTGATGGGCTTGACTCTGCCTGGTCCATAGTCCGCGTCCTAGCGGAAGACCGTTTCCTCAACAGCCATACCGTGATGATTGCCCCGGATGAACGGCCTTACTCGTATTTGAAAAGCACTATAGATGAGCACCGGCTCATATGGTGAGTACTCGTGGACGCCTTGTTGCGTGAGCTGGCCGCGATCACCGGCCCGGAGCACGTGCTCACCGATCCGGATCTGACCGCGGGGTACGCCACGGACTGGACCCGCAGGTTCCGCGGCGCGGCCCGGTGCGTGGTCCGCCCCGGTACGACCGCCGAGGTGGCCGCGGTGCTGGCCGCCTGCTCGCGGCACAGCGCGCCGGTGGTGCCGCAGGGCGGGAACACCGGCCTGTCTGGCGGCGGGGTGCCCGGCCGCCGTCCGGCCGTGGTGCTCTCGGCCCGGAGGCTGCGCCGCCTGGACCCGGTGGATACCCTGTCAGCCCAGGTCACCGCAGGTGCGGGGGTGACCGTCGCGGAGCTGCGCGGGCATGCGGCCCGGGCCGGCCTTGAGTACGGCGTGGACCTGGCCTCGCGGGACTCCGCCACGGTGGGAGGCACGATCGCCACCAACGCGGGCGGTGTCCAGGCGGTCAGGTACGGCCCGACCCGGGCGCAGCTGGCCGGCTTGGAAGCGGTGCTGGCCGACGGCCGGGTGATCAGCAGGCTCAGCGGCATCCGGGCCGACAACACCGGCTATGACCTGACCGGCCTGCTGGCGGGCAGCGAGGGCACCCTGGCCGTCGTCACCGCCGCCCGGCTGCTGCTGCGGCCCGCCGAGCCGCCCACCCTCACCCTGCTGGCCGGCGTGCCCTCCATCGAGGCCGCCGTGGCGCTGCAGGCCGAGATCAGGGCCCTGCTGCCCGGGGTGCGCGCGGTGGAGTACTTCGAGGCGGCGGGCCTGGCCCTGGTCCGGGCCCACACCGGGCTGGCCGCGCCGCTGGGCCGGGACTATCCCGGCTACCTGCTCGTCGACGCGGCGGCCTCAGATATGGAGGCCGAACGGATCATGGTGCTTGCCCCGCTGGCCGAGGCTGCCGTCGCGCTGGACGCGCCGGCCCGGTCCGGCCTGTGGGCCTACCGGGAGCGGCACACCGAGTCGATCAGCGCGGCGGGCATCCCGCACAAGCTGGACGTGGCCGTGCCGCTGGCCGAGATGCCGGGCTTCCGGGCCGACCTGGACGGCGTTGTCGCCGCGGCGGGCGCCCGGGCCGTCGTGTTCGGCCACATCGGGCTGGGAAACCTGCACGTGAACGTGCTCGGCCCGGACGCCGAGGACGACCGGGTGGACCACGCGGTGCTGCGGCTGGCCGCCGAGCACGGCGGCTCGATCTCTGCCGAGCACGGCATCGGCCGGGCCAAGACGGCCGTGCTGCACCTGTCCCGGCCCCCGGCGGAGATTGCGGTGATGCGTGCGGTTAAATCAGCCTTTGATCCGGCCGGAATCCTCAACCCTGACGCGCTCTTCCCACCCGGAACCGGCTGACGTGGCACGATGTTCAGGTGACCGCAGAGCAGGCGGGGATCGCCGGCCACCGCGCTGACGCGACGGCGCGGGCCGTGATCGAGTGCGCGGCCGACGCGATCGTCGCGTTCGGCACCGACCGGACGGTCATGCTGTGGAACCCGGCCGCCGAGCGGATGTTCGGCTGGTCGGCGGCCGAGGTGGTGGGCCTCGAGCCGCAGATCATCCCCGAAGAGCTGAAGGCCGAGCACAACGCGGTCCTGGAACGGGTCCGCGGCGGCGGCCAGATCTCCTTCGCCACCCGCCGGATCCGCAAGGACAGCACCATCATCGATCTGCGCATCGACACCAGCGCCCTGCTCGACAGCGCCGGTGAGGTGACCGGCTGGGTCAACGTCTGCCATCAGACCGGCGAGGACGATGTGGCCCGGCACTATATGGCCGAACGGGCCCGGGTGGTGCGCAGGCTCGGCGACGTGGTGGCCGACATGAACGCCCAGCGTGACCTGGAGTCGGTGCTCGACCGCATCGCGGCCAGCCTGCGCGAGCTGACCAGCGCCGATGCGGGCGGTTTCGTGATCATCGAGGACGACGTGCTCAAGCTGGTCAGCACGGCCGGGCTGCCCGCCCGGCTGCGCGGCCGGACCGCCACGCTGTCCCGCAGCCTGGTCGGCGAGCTGATGCAGTCAGGCAAGACGGTCATGATGGCGACCGGGGAATCAGGCAACTTCGACGACCTGATCTGGTCGGCGCTGCCCGGGCTGCACACAATCGCGCTCAGCCTGTCGCACGTGGCGGGCAAGCCCTACGGGGCGCTGTACGCGCTGTACAGCCGGCGCAGGCTCAGCCACGTCGAGCTGGAGCTGCTCGAGCTGCTGGCCGGGCACGCCGGCGTGGCGCTGACCAACGCCATGGCCTTCGAAGAGGTAGTCAAGCAGCGTGCCCACGAGCGGGCTGTCATCGACGGCAGCGCGGACGGCATCGCCGTGCTCGACACCGCGGGGCTGGTCCGGCAGTGGAACCCGGCCGCGCACCGGATCACCGGCACGCCTGCCCAGGTCGCGATCGGCAAGCCGCCGCCGTTCCCGCTGCCCGAGCCGGATGCGATGCTCACCCACAAGCTGCCGAACGGCCGCTGGCTCGACGTGCTGTGCACCGCCCTGCCCGACGACGACGAGCTGGTCATCGACTTCCGTGACGTCACCGCGGCCAAGGAGCTCGAGGAGGCTAAGGACCTGTTCCTAGCCACCACCAGTCACGAGCTGCGCACCCCGATCACCGTGGTGCAGGGCTTCGCCAGCACGCTGGCCAGCCGGTGGGACCAGCTCGCCGACCCCGACCGGCGCGCCGCGGTACGGACCATCGCCGAGCGGGCCGGCTCGCTCGGCCGGCTGGTGGAGCAGCTGCTGCTCGGCGCCCGGGCCGGCGCCGACCAGCTGCCGGTCAGCAACGGCCCGTTCGACCTGGCCGCCGTGCTGCGCGGCGCCGCTACCGCGTTCCGGCCGCTGTCGGACAAGCACACGGTGGTGGCTGACATCCCCGACGACCTGCCCGCGGCTAACGGCGACACGATGGCTACCGACATCATCGTGGGCCAGCTGCTCGAGAACGCCTTCAAGTACTCACCGGACGGCGGGACCGTCACCGTGCGGGCCCGGATGACCGGGGACCGGATCGAGGTCACGGTCGAAGACGAGGGCATCGGCATCGCCGACGGGGATCACGAGCGCATCTTCGACCGGTTCTTCCAGGGCGAGACTGGCGACCGCCGCCGGTTCGGCGGCGTCGGCATCGGCCTGTTCATCGTCCGCCGCCTGGCGGAGGCCCAGCAAGGCGATATCACCGCCGGTTCCCGCCCCTCCGGCGGCACCGCCATGCGCCTGCGCCTGCATCCTGCCGCCACCCCGATGAGCACCTGAGCACAACCGCCGCCTCGCCGCCCCCGCGCGAAGCCATCGCGTCCCGCCCTGGTGCTTATGCGCCCTGAGCGTCCTCAGTGTGCCTCCGTGCTGCCCGTGACCATACTTCGGTGCCGACTTCTGCGGTTGATTCGGGCTGACCCGAAAATAGGAGCAAATAGGGACCGGAATCCACCGCGGAAATGTTGCGGGAGGGGTTGGTGGGGTCGCGGGGTGAGGTTGGAGGGGTCAGTCGGCGGTATGGTCGGCCTCTTCGGGGGCGTCGCGCTTGCGCGGCTCGCCGCCGGTGGCCTCCAGGTAGGCGTCGACGATGGCGGGCACGTCCTCGCCCTGCATCACGATCTTGCCCTTCTCCAGCCAGATGACCCGGTTGCAGCTGGCCTCGATCTCGGCCAGGTTGTGCGCGACCAGGAACACCGTGCCCGCCTCCTGGCGCAGCTGCACGATCTTGTCGTGGCTCTTGCTCCGGAAGGCGGCGTCCCCGGTGGCCAGCGCCTCGTCGATCATCAGGATCTCGTGGGTCTTGGCCGCGGCGATGGAGAACCGCAGCCGCTGCGCCATACCGGTGGAGTAGGTGCGCATCGGATAGTCGACGAAGCTGCCGACCCCGGAGAAGTCCACGATGGACTGGTAGCTGTCCTTGACCTCCTGCGGGCTCATGCCCATGGCCAGGCAGCCGAGCACGATGTTCCGTTCCCCGGTCAGGTCGTCAAGCAGCGCCGCGTTGACGCCGAGCAGGGCGGCCTGCCCGCTGGTGTAAACACAGCCTCGCTCGGGCGGGAGCAGGCCGGCGATGGCCTGCAGCAGGGTGGACTTGCCCGACCCGTTCCGGCCGATGATGCCGATGGCGTCGCCGTGGTTGACCACGAACGAGACGCCCCGGACGGCGTGCACCTCGCGGATCGAGGGCCGGCGCTGGCGCTTGACCAGCCGCATCAGCGCGGTCGCCGCCGTTCCCTTGTCGCCGCCCGCGCCGTAGACGCGGTAAACGACGTGCAGGTCATCGACGACCACGGTGGGGTCGACGTTACCCACGGCCATACCTCGCTTCCGCCGGCCGGGAGGCCACGAACCCTGGCCACGGGCTCACAACTGTCACCCTGTGACGTTACCGTGCCCGCGGCAGGGATCAGAGCCACCAGCGGTTTGCCTGAGACACCATTACCGCTGCGATATCTGCGGTGTACACGTGTTTCCAGCACGCCGGGACCGGGCATCCTCCCGCTCGTACCGGGTTCGCGCAAAGGTCGGACAAAGGTGCTGGGGCTGGCGTTGGAGGTGACTAAGTTGAGCGTCCTACTGCTCCCGTTCACTGCGGCGAGCGTCGGCATGGCCCGGCGGCGCTTGGTGTCTGACCTCATCGGAGCGGGCATCTACGGTTCCACGGTCACCGACGCCGCGCTGGTCATCAGCGAACTGCTGAGCAACGCCCTGCAGCACGCCGAGCCGCGGCCCGATTCCGGCATCCGCGTGGCCTGGCACTTCGGCACCGAAAGCGTCCGGGTCTCGGTCAGCGACGGCGGCGGGCCGACCAGGCCCGAGCTCGGCGAGCCGACCCAGTACACTACCGGCGGCCGGGGCCTGCGCATCGTGGACCGGCTGTGCCGGTCCTGGGGCGCCGGCAGCGACCACGACGGCACCACGGTGTGGGCGGAGATCCAGCTCCCGCAGATGATCGCCGCCGCCGTGCCGGCCGCGGCGATCGAGAGCGGCTTAACGGCCAGCAGGCCGTCGTTCGGTGAGCGAACTCTCAGCTTGCGCTCAACCTAGTTGCCTGGCTTCGCGGCGCGCATCGCGGTAAGGTTCGGCTCGTGGAGCTAAATGTCTCGAGTCGATTTCACGATGATCACACGATCGTGACCATTTGCGGTGAGATCGATCTCTATACCGCTCCGCGGCTGCACAGCGAGCTGGTCGGCCTGCTGGCCGACGGCATGCCCGCCCGGGTGGTCATCGACATGTCCGGCGTGGAATTCTGCGACTCGACCGGCATGAACGTGCTGCTTTCCTGCCTGCGGCGCGCGCGTGAGCGGGGCGGGGAGCTGGAGATCGCCGCCCCCAAGCCCGCGGTGCGCAAGATCCTTCAGGTCACCGGGCTCGATTCGGTATTCACGCTGGTCGAGGACGTGGACCCGCGTGGGCTGGCCCGCCCGAAACCCGCGGTGCCGCACAACTAACCCACCGTTGACCTAAGATCGGCCCCATGTCAGGAGGGTCGCCAACGGACGACGTTGCGGTGGTCATCCCGGCCAGGAACGAGGCCGACCGTATCCAGGCCACGGTGACGGCCGCGGCCCGGCTGCCGGGCGTCGGAGTGGTCGTGGTCATCGACGACGGCTCCCGCGATGCCACGGCCAAGGCGGCGCAGCGGGCCGGCGCCGTGGTGACCCGGCACGCCAGGAGCCGGGGTAAGAGCGCCGCGATGGAAACCGGCGCCGAGGCGGTGCGCCTGCTGGACCAGCGGGAACAGCGCCAACGCCCGCGGCACCTGCTGTTCCTGGACGCTGACCTGGGCGACACCGCAGGCCAGGCCGGGCCGCTCATCGACCCGGTCCGGGCCGGGACGGCGGACATGACCATCGCCATCTTCACCTCCATCGTCAAGCTCGGCGGGCACGGCCTGGTCGTCGGCCTGTCCGGGGCCGGCATCCGCCGGGCCACCGGCTGGCGGCCGGTCCAGCCGCTGAACGGGCAGCGCTGCCTGACCCGGGCGGCCTTCGAGGCCGGGCGGCCGCTGGCCCGTGGCTGGGGCGCCGAGACCGGGCTGACCATCGATCTGCTGCGCCAGGGCCTGCGGGTCACCGAGGTCCAGGTCGAGATGGCGCACCGGGCCACCGGCACCGGCCTGCGCGCCCAGCTGCACCGCGCGCACCAGCTCGCCGATGTGGCCAGGGCGCTCGCCACGCGCCGATGACCGGACGGGCAGCCATGACCAGGTGGCCGGGCCCGGCAGGCCCAGCCGCCGGACGCGCGGGGCTGATTGCCATCGGCGCCAGCGTGGCGCTCACCTTCGTGGTCGCGGTGGCCGGGCCCTCGGTCGTGGAGCCCGCGCTGCCGGGCCGGCCCGGGCAGCCGCCGTGGGCCCGGGCCGCGCACCTGTCGGCCTACCTGGTAATCCCGCTCACCGCGGCCGCGCTGGCGGCCGGCACGCTCGGGCTGGTGCTCGTGTTGCGCGCGCTGCGGGGCGGCTGGTCGGTACCGGCCCGGGCCGTGCTGATCGCCGGGTTGCTGGCCGCCGCCGTGCTGACCCTGGTCCCGCCGTTCGGCTCGTCGGACCAGCTCAGCTACGCCGCCTACGGGCGGATGCTGGTTACCGGCCACAACCCGTACACCACCACGCCCGCCCAGCTGGCCGCGCTGGGTGACCCGGTGGCCCGGGCCGTGCAGGACTGGTTCACCACCTCCTCGGTCTACGGGCCGCTGGCCACCGGGATCCAGGGCCTGGCCGCGCTGATCGGCGGTACCTCGGCGCGGCTCACCGTGTTCGTGCTCGGCCTGGCCAATCTGGCCGCCTTTGCCGGTACCGCGCTGCTGCTGCATCACGCGACCCGAGGCGATCCGGACCGCCAGCTGCGCGCCGCTCTGCTGTGGGCGGCCAACCCGCTGCTGCTGCAGCTGCTGATCGCGGGTGCCCACGTCGACGTCCAGGCCGCGGCCTTCGCCGTTGCCGCCGTGGTTGTAGTGTTCCGGCCTGCCCTGCCGGGAACCGGGAGGGCGGGGCTGGCCGGGGTCCTGGCCGGTCTCGGGTTCGCGGTCAAGGTGTCCGACGTGCTGGTCGTGCTGGGCCTGGCCATCGCACTGGCCGTCCGGTGCTGGCCAGACTGGCGGCGGCTGCTGCCGCCGCTGGCCGGCCTCGCGGCCGGGTTCGCGGCCACGGCGGGCGCGGCACTGGCCATTGGCGGGTCGGCCATGATGACTCAGCTGTCCCGGGAAAGCGACATGGTCTCGATCGGCTCGCCCTGGCGGGTGCTGCGGACCGTCATCCACCTGCTCGTGGCCGGAACCGCCGCCACCGACATCGTGAAGGCCGGTGCGGTCGCCCTAGCCGTGGTGCTCGCGGTGCTGCTGATCCGCGGGCTGCCCGGGGTGCTTGTGGCGCGGGCTGAGCGTGAGGGCGGTGCGGAACTGGCCGGCGACGCCGGGTTCGCGGGGACGGCGGGCGGCGTGACATTTGCGCTGGCCCTGGCCTGGCTGTTCGCCTGGCCGTACGTGCTGCCCTGGTACGACGCGCTGGCCTGGGGGCTGCTGCCGCTGGTGCCGGCTGCGACGGCCGCCGGGCGGCGCCGGGTCGAGGCGGCGGGCTGGCTGCTGCTGGCCCGGACGGCGGCGCTGGGCTTCGGTTACCTGCCCGCCCGGCAGACCGGCGTGCGGCTGCCGTCCGGGCTGACCTGGCTCCAGCCGGTGATCAGGCACGGCGTCACGCCCGCGGTCCTGGCCGGAGCTACCGTCTGGCTGATCGTCCTCATGGTGCGCTCGCGCCCTGCCGGGCCGCTCGCCCCGGCCAGCGGTACCGTGGGGCCAGCCGCGGCCGCGACCAAGGTCCGGTGACCGCCATGACCACCACCGGGGTCCCAGCCGCGGAGCAGGCTGGCCGCCGGGGACCCGCAGCCTGGCCGGGCCGGATGGCTGGGCGGCTGGCCGGGCTGCCGTCCTGGGCGGTGACCGTCCTCGGCGTGCTGGCCTGGATCGCGGCGCTGGCCGCCGTCGAGCCGCTGGTGCGCGGCTACCTGACCAGCGTGCCCGACCAGCGACTGGTGGACCTGAACGTCTACCGCACCGGCGGGCTGAGCGTGCTGCAGGGCCAGCCGCTGTACTCGGTCCTGACCCAGCCGCCGCAGCTGCTCCCGTTCACCTACCCGACGGCCGCGGCGCTGTTCGCGGTGCCGCTGGCCCTGCTGCCGTGGGCGGCCGCGCAACTGGCCTGGGTGCCGTTCGTCTACGTGCCGCTCGCCCTGGTGATCGGCTACGCGTTCGCGCCGCTGCTGCGCCGGTCCGGCCGGATGCGGGTGGTGCTGGCCGCGTTCGTGTTCGCGGCCTGCGCCTACCTGTTCCCACTGCGGGATGAGATCAGGTTCGGCCAGGTGGACATGGTGCTGCTGGCCCTGGCGGTGGCCGACTGCGCGGCCCGGGCGCCGCGCTGGCCGCGGGGCGCCCTGGTCGGGCTGGCCACCGCGATCAAGCTGATACCGGGCGTGTTCATCGTCTACCTGTGGCTGTCCGGCCGTCGCCGGGCGGCGCTGACCGCGGTGATCGCCGCGGCGGCTTGGACGATCGGCGCCTGGCTGCTGCTGCCGCACGACTCGGCGACCTACTGGACCAGCGTGATCTTCGACTCGGGGCGCCTCGGGTCCAACGCCGGCACCTCCAACCAGTCGCTGCGCGGCATGCTGCTGCGGGTGTTCCTGCCCGGCCCGCTGCCCGCCGCGGTCTGGGTGGCGGTGGCCGCCGTGGTCGCGGTGGCCGGCTTCGCGCTGGTCAGGCGGCTGGCCCGCCAGTCCCGAGAGATGGAGGCCATCGCCGTCACCGCCTTGCTCGGCGTGCTGCTGTCCCCGGTGTCGTGGATCCACCACTTCCTGGTCGTGGTGGTGGTCATCGGGGCCATCGCGGCCGACGGGCGCTCGAAGCGCCGGGTGGCGATCGCCGCCGCCACCGCGGTGTGCTTCGCGCTGACCATCCCCTGGTGGGGGCAGTCCCTGCTGGGCGTGTCCGGTGTGCCACCGGTGGCCGCCCGGGTGGTGCAGGACGCCTTCGGCCTGGCCGCGCTGGCGCTGCTGGTCATCATGGCCCGGCTGCGCCCGGCCGGCCAGGACGCTGGTTCGGCCTGACCGGCCCGGCCCTGTTGACCCGACGGGGCTGGCATGATGTGGGCTATGCCAGTTGCCTACCTGGGGCCCGAGGGCACCTTCTGCCAAGCGGCACTGCAGGCCGTCGATTCCGCCGCCGAGCAGCTGTCCTGCCCGACCATCCAAGCCGCGCTGGCCGCCGTGCGCGACGGCACGGCGGAACGGGCCGTGGTCCCCATCGAGAGTTCGGTGGAGGGGGTCGTCACTGCGACGCTGGACGACCTGGCCACCGGCAACGACCTGGTCATCGTGGCCGAGCTGCAGATCCCGATCGCGTTCGCGCTGCTGGGCCGACCCGGCACCGGGCTCAGCGACGTCAAGCGGGCGGGCGGCCACCCGCAGGCTATGCCGCAGTGCCGCAGCTGGCTGGCCGCCAACCTCCCGGACGCGGAATGGGTCCCGGCCGCCTCCAATGCCGAGGCGGCCCGGCAGGCCGCCGAGGGCCAGCTCGACGCGGCGCTCGCCGGCGCGTTCGCCGCGAGCCGGTACGGCCTGGAGGTCCTGGTGCCTGACGTGCACGACCGGGCCAACGCCGTCACCCGGTTCGTCGTGGTCGCCGCGCACGGGCCGCTGCCGGCCCGCACCGGCACCGACCGGACCTCGGTGGCCGCGTTCCTGGCCGAAGATCACGCCGGCGCGCTGCTCGAGATCCTGACCGAGTTCGCGGTACGCGGCATCAACCTGACCACGATCCAGTCCCGGCCGACCGGCGACCGGCTCGGCCAGTACTACTTCTTCATCGACTGCGAGGGCCACGTCGACGAAGCGCGGGTGGGCGAAGCACTGATGGGGCTGCGCCGGGTGTGCGCTGACGTCCGCTTCCTGGGCAGCTACGCTCGCTGCGACGGCGCCATCACCCAGGTCCGGCCGGGCACGTCCGACGCCGAGTTCGCCGCGGCCGCCGCCTGGCTCGGACGGCTGCGGTTCGGCCGCCCCTAAGGGGCGCGGGGCAAGCACCACGGCCCGTTCGGCCTGAAGAATTAAAGATACGGACCGGAACCCGGACGCTGCGGTCCCTCCTGGTCGGTGGGCGACGGGGGCATCATGCCGGGCGGCAGCGCACGGCGCATCTGCTCGAGCTGGGCCCGGGCCGCCATCTGCTGGGCGAACAGCGTGGTCTGGATGCCGTGGAACAGGCCCTCCAGCCAGCCGACCAGCTGGGCCTGCGCGACCCGCAGCTCGGCCTCGCTGGGCAGCTCGTCGTCGGTGAACGGCAGCGACAGCCGCTCGAGCTCGCTCACCAGCTCGGGCGCGAGCCCGTCCTCCAGTTCCTTGACCGAGCTCTGGTGGATCTCCTTCAGCCGGGCCCGGCTCTTCTCGTCCAGCGGAGCCGCCCGCACCTCTTCGAGCAGCTGCCGGATCATGCTGCCGATCCGCATGACCTTGGCCGGCTGCTCGACCATCTCGGTCACCGGGCGCTCGTGCTCGCCTTCCCCCGGCGGGCTGCCCGCCGTGGCTATGCCATCAGGGCTCACCACCAGGACCTGCGGATGGTCTTGCGGTTCAGGGTTCATCCCGTTACTCATTCCCTTAGTCTGTCCGATCCGGCGGGCGGCCGGCTCACACGGGTGGTCAGTTCGGCAGCAGCAGGATCTTGCCGATGTGCTCGCTGGCGGCCATCGCCCGGTGCGCCTGCGACGCTTGTGACATGGGCAGTTCCCGGTCGATGACGGCGGCCACCCGGCCGGCGCTGATCAGTGGCCACACGTGCTCGCGGACGGCCGTCACCACTGCGGCCTTCTCATGGGCCGGCCGGGCCCGGAGAGTGGTCGCGTGCAGGCTGGCCTGTTTGGCCTGCAGCACGCCGAGGTCGATCTCTCCCCGGCTGCCGCCCTGGCGGCCGATGATGACCATACGCCCGCCGGTGCCCAGCGCGTCCAGGTTGCGGGCCAGATAGGCCGCGCCCATGATGTCGAGAATGACGTCGGCGCCCGCGCCGCCCGTGGCCTGTTTCACGGCCGCGACGAAGTCTTCGGTACGGTAGTTGATCACCACGTCGGCGCCGAGCTCGCGGCAGCGGTCCAGCTTCTGCGGCGATCCCGCGGTGCAGGCCACCCGGGCGCCGAACGCCTTCGCCAGCTGGATGGCCATGGTGCCGATCCCGCTGCTGCCCCCATGTACCAGCAGCATCTCGCCGCTGGCCAGTCCGGCCAGCTGGAAGACGTTGGCGTACACGGTACAGGCGGTCTCGGGGAACGCGGCCGCGGTGGTGGTGTCCACGCTGTCCGGGATCGGCAGCAGCTGCCCGGCGGGGACCGCAACCTGTTCCGCGTAGCCGCCGCCGGCCAGCAACGCGCACACCTCGTCGCCCGGCCGCCAGCCGGTCACTGCCTCGCCGACCGCCCGGACCCGGCCGGAGCACTCCAGGCCCGGATAGGGCGGCGCGCCCGGCGGCGGCGGGTAGAAGCCCTGCCGCTGCATCAGGTCCGCGCGGTTGACGCCCGAGGCGGCGACCGCGATGACCACCTCGCCGGGACCAGGGACGGGGTCGGGGACTTCCTGCCAGTTCAGCACCTCGGGCTCGCCGGGTTCGGTGATGACGACGGCGCGCATGACAGCTCCTCTGTACTCAGTGCGATCAAATAAGTACACTGGGTATCGAAATAACGTGAAATTTGTCTTACGCTCGGATTGACGCACGAAACCCCGCCCGCATGCGCCCGCCCAGGAGGATCAAGGGGGCCGACCCGTGAGCACGAACAACGATACGCCCGAGATTCACCCGGGCCCGAACGGCCGGCCCGAGATAGCCGAGGCTGACGGGGCGAATGATCCCTACGTGTCGTGGTCCGACTGGGAGTATCACCAAGAGCCCGGATATCCCCCGGAGCAGGAGTACCCAGCCGACCCTGAGTACCCGGACGATCACGGCTACCGGCGGGAACCGGAGTACGGGCAGGAACCCGTCTACCAGAACGAGCCGGAGTACCAGCAGCAGCCCGGATACCCGCGGGAGCCGGGGTATCCACAGGACTGGGGGTTTCCGCAGCTTCCCGAGCGTCCGGGCGGGACCGGTTACGCGGCCGGCGCGCGGTACCCGGCCGAGCCGGAGTATCCGCGCGGGCCGGGATTCGCTCCGGTCCCCGCTGACCACGCGTTCCCCGGTGAACCTGGCTATCCGGCCGGGCCGGGTTACGCGCCTGAGCCGGGTTACGGGCAAGATCAGGATTACGGGCAAGACCCGGGCTATGGGCAGGACCTGAGGTACCCGCAGGACACGTGGGACGATTGGGGTTCGGGTGCCGGGCCGGTCCCTGGATATGCGCTGGACCCGGGATACGCCGCGGACCCGGGATACGCCGCGGACCCGGGATACGCCGCGGACCCGGGATACGCCGCGGACCCGGGATACGCCGCGGACCCGGGATACGCCGCGGACCCGGTGTACGCCGCGGACCCGGTGTACGAGCGCGACGCTCAAGCCGTCCCGCCGATGGAATCCCTGGCCCAGTGGGCGCGGCCGCGCCGGATGGCGCAGGCCGGGATGCCGCCGTCTGCCCTGAACCCGCCCGTCCCCGACGAGTACGAGACCGAGACCGCCGACAACCTGACCGCCGAGTCGCTGTTGCACGCCAAGCGGTCAGGCCCGGGATCGGGCTGGCGGCGGGGGCTGTCCCGGGTCACCGGCGGCCTGCTCAGGTTCGGCGAGTCGGCCGCCGACATGCGCCGCCGTGACCTCATCAACCGGGTGAGGACCCCGGTCGCGGGCGGCCATCACCGGGTGGCCGTGCTGAGCCTGAAGGGCGGCGTGGGCAAGACCACCACCGCGGTCGGGCTCGGGGCGACGCTGGCCACCCTGCGCGGGGACCGGGTGATCGCCGTCGATGCCAACCCCGACCGGGGCACGCTCTCGGACAAGGTCCGGCTGGAGACCGCGGCCACGGTCAGGGACCTGCTGAACGAGCGGGGCCAGGTCAGCCGCTACGCCGACGTCCGGGGCTTCACCTCACAGGCCCCGAGCCGACTGGAGATCCTGGCCTCCGATCGTGACCCGGGGGTATCTGTGGCGTTCGGCGCCGAGGACTACTGTGACGCGGCCCGGGTGCTTGAGCACTTCTACTCGATCTGCCTGACCGACGGCGGCACCGGCCTGCTGCATTCGGCCATGTCCGGCGTGCTGCATCTGGCCGACCAGATCGTGGTGGTCAGCTCGCCGTCGGTGGACGGCGCGCGCAGCGCCAGCGCGACCCTGGACTGGCTCGAGGCCCATCAGTGCGGGGACCTGGTACGCAACGGCGTCGTGGTGCTGTCCACGATCCGGCCCAAGAGCAAGAGCAACGTCGACCTGGACCGGCTGGAGCACCATTTCGCGTCCCGTTGCCGGGCCGTGGTCCGGATTCCCTACGACCCGCACCTGGAGGAAGGCGCCGAGGTCGAACTCGAACTGCTCGCTGCCGAGACGGCCGACGCCTACCTGGCCCTGGCCGCGCTGGTCGGCGACGGGCTGGCCTGGCCGCGGCGGCTGACGTCCCGCGCCGGGTTACCGTAGGCTGGTGCACACAGGAGGGCTCGCCTAGTGGCCGATGGCGATGGTCTTGAAAACCATTGTGGCGGCAACGTCACCGTGGGTTCGAATCCCACGCCCTCCGCTCGACCTCAGAAAACCGGTCCTGACCTGGGCCTATACCCGCTGATCTTATGGCGTCGGCTCGTCACCAACCGCAGCAGTCGACGTGGACCAGTTGCTCCACGACCGCTATCACGACGAGCACCTGGCCGATGACTTCCACCAGCGCTACCACGACGCACGGCTGCTCTCCTCTCAGAGATGGCACACTCGGACAGTTAACGGCAGACGACATCACGCACCTGCCGACCCTCTTGCACTCGATGTACCGCTGTATCCACGGGTAGCAGCAATGAATAACCGCGCACATGCGCCTCGGCAAGTCAGATGGTTCGGCTCAACACGGTCGAACGACTGTACGACCACTTCCTGGATGTTGATCATGGTTACCTGTAGAGTCGCCACGTGGGGATGCTTATTGATGGAACAGAGGCTAGTGCGACCGGTGTTGCCTCTGTGAGACTGATGACTCTCGAATCTAGGTTCGATGTTGCCCGGCAGAAGCAAGGCCCCCCCATCCAGGCGGTTCCGCCGATAGCTGGACTAACCTGTCTGGAGATTTGTGCTGGTGGTGGCGGCCAGTCGCTCGGCTTGGAGCAGGCGGGATTCACTCATGTTGCAGCCGTCGAAATCGATTTGGACGCTTGCGAAACGCTGCGACGGAATCGCAAGGAATGGAATATCATTGAACGCGACATTCATCATTTCGATAGCCTAGAATATAAGGGTGTTGATCTACTCGCTGGTGGTGTGCCCTGTCCACCATTTTCCATAGCAGGCAAGCAGCTCGGTGCGGATGACGAGCGCGATCTTTTTCCTCGCGCGCTCCAGCTTATAGTGGACTGCGAGCCAACCGCTATCATGCTAGAGAATGTGCGAGGCCTATCGACGGCTCGGTTTGATAGTTATCGAGAGCAAGTCCTAGCGCGGCTGCATGAACTCGAATACGAGACTGCTTGGAAAGTTCTCAACGCCTGCGATTTCGGCGTGCCGCAACTGCGCCCACGCTTCATCCTGGTTGCTATGAAGGCGTCAGCCTATAAATACTTCAAGTGGCCAGCCGAAATCGAGGCACCTCCAACGGTCGGAGATACCCTCTATGAATACATGGCTGAAGACGGCTGGCCGGGCGCAAGAGCATGGGCTGAGAAAGCTAACGGCATTGGTCCCACTCTGGTTGGTGGATCACGTAAGCATGGCGGTCCCGATCTTGGCCCAACACGCGCTAGGAATGAATGGCTCAAGCTTCACGTAGATGGTAAAGGCCTCGCTGATGCCCCGCCTAAGTCAACAGATCCGATTGGTCATCTGCCTCGACTTTCGCTGCCTATGGCTGCCGCAATACAGGGTTTCCCAGTCTCCTGGCAATTCTCCGGACGTAAGACGGCAGCATATCGTCAGATCGGTAATGCATTTCCGCCGCCAGTGGCACGAGCAGTCGGTGAAAGTATCCGATTTGCAATCTTGAAAGCACGCGAAGAGTCAGCTGCCAGGTCAGCTGGCCTACTCCGTGTGGTCTGACTTCTGGGCAGTCCTCACACAGTGCCCACAAATTTTCTGGATCATTGGTTCCACCCCAGTCAGCTGGAACTCGTAGGTCGACCTCAAGCGATACAGCAACCCATAGACCAGCCGTAGGCTCCCGCCACCGACGAGAGCGGCCAGTCGTTCGCTCTCCGGGCCAGGTAGTGGCGTGTCTGCCATAACTGGGACGGTAGCCGGCGGATGTAGCATGCTGAAACTACTGAATGGGCTGTGTCGCCTAAAATGATCCCGGAGCATACATGCGAGGTGAGCTAGTCATGATAGAGCAAGATCCTCTGCCCTACGTTTACGGTGATGATCTCGAGTTGGAAGCCGTCGAAGCTGAGCTTCGCATTCTGGATCCTACGGGCGCGCAGGTTGCTCGGGTGCTGCGTGACACACTTGACCAGATCTACGACGGTCAACATACTGGGCGCTGGGATTACAACCAGCTGCATAAGACTGAGAAGACCCACGTGGGTACTCTAGTAGAGATTAATCTGCATCGACAGTTTGGGTTCATGGACGGAACTACGACCGATTACCGTATCGCGGGTGTCGAGGTTGACTGCAAATATTCAATGAACTACGGAGGCTGGGAGCTTCCGCCGGAAGCCATAGAGCATGTTTGCCTTCTGGTTACTGCGAATGATAAACAGAGCTCATGGGCTGCTGGACTGATCCGCGTTAAAAAATCGCTTCTCCGGGCAAGGGCAAACCGAGATGCAAAGCGTCAGCTTTCTGCGAGTAGTTATGCTTACATTCGGAAACTATGGCCAGATAGCGGAAAGCTCGCCGAAAATCTGTTCCTCAATCTAGATGCAGATATTCGGGATAGGATCTTTAATGCTAGAGCGAATCGCGGAGACCAGCACGGCCAGGCGAGGGTAAATGAGCTGTTCCGGTTGGTGCAATATCGCATCATCCGACGTGCAGAACTTGCTACAGTGGCCCAGCAAGATGACTTCATGAAGCGTGCCCGAGGCAACGGTGGCGCAAGAACTACCCTAAGGCCTGAAGGTATATTGGTCCTAGGACATCAAGATAACGATCCAGATGTCGCGGCAGCCCTCGGCTTGCCAGTTCCAAAGAAGGGCGAGCTGGTCTCAGGGCGAGTAATCCGAGCACGAGATGACCGGAACGATCCTGTTGCAATTATCGAGGGAGAATGTTGGGCGCTCGCCAGGCCAGATGACCCTGTTGTCCCAGCGCCCATAGTCCCAAGGTAGATATCTTTCGGATAATGATACTGCAGGAAGAGTTGACAGCTCTCGAAGGAGAGCATCTGCCAGGTCGAGCGTACCCTCAATTGACTTACCGCCCGGCGTCGGCAAACCCGCGGACCTGACACAGCCTCTCCATCTGCGCCGTATCGCAGACCAGGGCCATGGCCAGGGATGTCCACTGGCGCGACGGGTCCACGCGACAGACAATCCTGAGCCGGTACCACTTGTGAAAGGGGGGAACCTCATGACTTCATCTCCCACCCCCAGAAGGCCCCGGCCCCGGCGTCCGGCGCGGGCTCTCAACGCAGCCTCATCGGCGGCGCGGCGGCTTGTGCTGCTGCCGCCTCGCTGGTCCCCTACCGGGAGGTAGCGGCCGCGGCGCACAACCCTAGCCCGGAGGCGGCCGGGAATTTGTTGTCGTCCCGGGGCGGTCCGGGCCAAATGCCGAAGCGCGCAGCTCACGCAAGCCGCAGATTCCTCCGCGATCGTCCGTCGTCAGCCAATCCAGGAAGGTAGAGACTTATGTCCAACGAAACCGAAATCCGGCCCTTCCGGGTCGACATGCCCGACGAAGCGGTCGCCGACCTTCGGCAGCGCATCGCCGCGAGGCGCTGGCCCTCCCGGGAGCTGGTTGCTGATCGGTCGCAAGGCGTGCAGCTGGCGACGTTGCAGGAGCTCGCCCGCTACTGGGCGACCGATTACGACTGGGGCGCGTGCGAGGCGAAACTGAACGCGCTGCCGCAGTTCAAGACCCAGATCGACGGGCTGGACATCCACTTCATCCACGTGAAGTCAGAGCACGCGGACTCGTTGCCGCTGATCATGACGCACGGCTGGCCCGGCTCGGTCATCGAGCTGCTCGACTCCGTCGGCCCGCTCACCGACCCGGCCGCGCACGGCGGACGCGCCGAGGACGCGTTCGACCTCGTGCTGCCGTCCCTGCCTGGCTACGGCTTCTCCGCCGAGCCGCCCGAGATCGGCTGGAACCCTAGCCGCATCGCGGGTGCCTGGGCGGAGCTGATGCACCGTCTCGGCTACACCCGCTACGTCGCCCAAGGCGGCGATCAAGGCGCCTCGATCACCGATGCGATGGGCCGCCTGGCACCCGGGGGGCTGCTTGGCATCCACGTGAATTTGCTCGTGACGGCGCTGGGCGGCGGCGCCATGCCGGCAGAAACCGAGCAGGAACGCGCGGCGCTCGAGCAGACCCAGACATTCAGGACGAGCGGCTTCGGCTACTTCCTGGAGCAGGCCACGCGGCCGCAGACGATCGGCTACGCCCTGCTGGATTCACCCGTCGCCCTGGCGGCCTGGATGCTCGACCACGACACCGACGCCTACTACAAGATCTCCCGCGCCTTCACCGGCGGGCAGCCGTCCGGGGGTCTCACCCGGGACCACATCCTCGACAACATCACGCTGTACTGGCTGACCGGCACCGGGGCCTCGGCGGCCCGGTCCTACTGGGAAAGCGGACGAGCCCAGGCTCTCGCGGCGGCGGCCGGGCAGGCTCGGCCGGAGGTCTCGCTCCCGGTCGGCTTCACCACGTTCCCCGGCGAGATCTTCCGGGCCCCACGCAGCTGGGTCGAGAAGGCCTACCCCAACCTCACCTACTTCCACGAGGCCGACAAGGGCGGCCACTTCGCCGCCTGGGAAGAGCCCGAGCTGTTCGCGACCGAGATCCGGGCGGCGTTCCGCCCGCTGCGCTAACAACAGCCCGCACCCGGGTTTGGCGGTGACCACCTGGCCCACGACCACATGAACGGGAAGGTGCAAGAGTTCTGGCCGGGTTCGGATCCGGGGATTGCATTCAGAAGGTCAGGGACGCCGTGTCCCCATTGAAGACCTCCCCGAGGGGATTCGTGCCTGCGAGGAAAACCCGGGCAGACCAGTAGGACCGGACACGCAGGGGTTGCCACCCGATCGGGACAGGTTGATCGGCGCGCCGGTACGCTATGCCTGCATTACGGTCGTCACGCGCCGGGCCTGAATGGGAGGCTTACATGCCCGAATTCCTGACAATCGCCCATGTGACTCTGACAGTCAGCGATCTCGACCGCAGTGTCCCGTGGTACGAGCGAGTCTTCGACACCAAGCTGGTCCTGGACGAAGAGCCCGGTCCATTTCGGCGCGCTGTCTGGCTCGTCGGAGGTCAAACCCTCGTCGGGCTTCACCAGTTTCCCGATCCGGCTGACACTCTTCCCTTCAATGAGCGTCGAGTTGGCCTGGACCACCTGGCCTTTGCCTGTAGTAGCCGAAGTGAACTTGAGGCATGGAAGGTCCGGCTAGACGAACTCGGTATCGTCAATGGCGGTGTCGTCGATGCTGCCTACGGTTCTGGGCTGTCCTTCCGCGACCCGGACAACATCGCGTTGGAATTCTTCGCGCCGCCCTCGTAAGACATCGTTGCCTCGCAACTGGCTGGCGCGTCGAGAGTCCGCGACACCAGCCTCACCGAAGCGGCAATAGGGGCACCCGGCTCGTGACGGCAACCCTGACGGCAACGACCGCAACCACCAGCGCTATGACCGCGCCGATAGGCAGCCATCTACCTGTCCGCACCCTGCGGCGCGATCGTCAGCGCCTACCTCGCCCACGGCGTGCACGGCGACGAACGCCGCTTCCGTGGTGACCGCGAACGGGAGGATGTGTTCGGCGGACTCCGCCCGGATCTGCGCCAGCGGGCACCGGCATAGCTATCTTGCGCGGGCTAGGGAGACTCAGTCCTCCCGTGTCCTGGAGGCTTTTATGCTCGCGGCGGGCGTTAGCCTCCAGGTGCAGGGGCCTGCTTCGGGATCCAGTGGTCGTCGCGTTTCTCGAATGTCCGCTTGAACTCGACGTATGCGGCGCGAAACGCCTGGTCGCCTTCGCCGTATACCTGCACGGCACTGCTGAGCGCGCTGGTGAACGTCTCCTGGGCTTCCTTCGACGAGCGCTTGACAGTGCCCGGCAGGTCACCGGCCAGCGCCAGGCCGCGGCTGGTCTCCGGTGCGGCATCTCCTTTATTTCGGTGGCGGCTGCGGCCATTCGCGGTGGCGGCCGTTTGTGCCAGGGCCTCGGCCAGGCTGGTGAAGTTGGGGATAACCGTGTCCATGCCGGTGAGCGCGAAAACCCGCAGGACGGTGGTGCTGGGAATGACCAGCAGAACCTCAGGACCCTCTGCTTCGGCCCGCTTGTGCGCGGCGATCAGGGTGTGCAGCCCGGAGGAATCGCAGAACTGGGTCTGGGTCATATCGACCACGAGCGTGCGGTGTCCGTTCGCGGCTGCTTTGAGCAGGGCCGACCGCAGCGCCTCGGCGTTGGTGACGTCGATCTCCTCGGGCGCGGCCACCACCGGCACGCCCCCGACCACCTCAACCGGAAACGTGTCCTCAGGCATCTACGCACCTCCTGTAGCTGCGGGCCCCGCGGCGTTTGCCGCGCATGGCTGGCGCAGGGACGGCCTGCATCTCCGGGCCTGGGGAAGACATCCCCGCCGAAGGGTGCTGGTCGTAGGGACCCCTCTCCTGCCGCGGGCGCGATTCGGCCAGGGCACTACCAGGATCACCCCTCTTGCAAGCAGGTGTCAATATAAAGCGCGAGAAAAATTTCATGCGATTTATATCGCGCCAGACCTCTCGCGAGATGTACACTCAGGCAGCATGAGCGACCCTGACCAAGGCGGCGGTACCTGGACGCTGCTGACCGGCCACGGGCACGTTCTGGTGGAGATCGCCCGCAACCCCGAAGCCCGCATACGGGACATCAGCCCGGTCGTCGGCCTGACCGAACGCTCCGTGCAGGCCATCGTGGCCGACCTGGAGGCCGCGGGCTACCTTACCCGCACCCGCACTGGGCGGCGCGTCGTGTACACCGTGAACCCGGATAGCCTGTTCCGGCACTCCGCCCAGGAAGGACACCGGGTCGGCCCGTTCCTCGACCTGCTCGGCGCCACCACGGCCGAGATCACACCCGGCCCGGAAGACGATTGAGGGCCCTCGGCTCCTGACCTGGGAAAATGGTGCGGCGGGAGTCGGCGGCGATCGGGCTCTAGCTCTGCTCGACGCGAACCAGGTTGCCTGCGGGGTCACGCACGGCGAAGTCGCGGGCGCCCCAGAACTGGCTGGCGGGCTCCTGCAGCACCTCCACGCCGGGTGCGGCGGCGATCTTGTCGAAGGTCGCGTCGAGGTCGTCGCAGCGGAACTGGATCATGGACAGCGCGCCCTTGGCGAGCAGGGCCGCGAGGGCGTCCGCGTCCTCCTGGGAGCGGCCCGCTTGCGGCTGCGACAACACGATCTGGATCTCGGGCTGGCTGTCGGTGACGAGAGTGATCCAGCGGAAGCCACCCTGGGCGACCTCGTTGCGCACCGTAAGGCCGAGAGTGTCGCGGTAGAACTCAAGGGCGGCGTCTGGGTCGTCCACGGTGACGTGCACGCCGCAAAGGGAAACGGTCATGGCACCGATGCTAGGCGGGTGCGGCGACGGATGCCCCCCCGGAACTGCTATCTCCCGCGCGCCCCTGGCCCCGGCCTCTGCGCGGCCGGGTCACCACCATCGCCTGGCAGGGGGGCATGACGCGAAGCTCGTCGTGGTTGCGGGCGCGGTACATGGACGGCGTCTCGCCGACGACCTCAGTGAACCGGGCGGAGAAGGAGCCGAGGCTCGTGCAGCCGACCGCGAAGCAGACATCCGTCACGCTCAGGTCGCCGCGCCGGAGCAGCGCCTTCGCCCGCTCGATGCGCCGGGTCATGAGGTAGGAGTACGGCGTCTCCGAGTACGCCTCGCGGAAGCGGCGGCTGAAGTGCGCCGACGACATCAGGGCCGTGTGGGCGAGCGCCGGGACGTCGAGCGGCTGCGCATACTCGCGGTCCATCCGGTCGCGGGCCCGGCGCAGTCGGCGGAGCTCGTCGATGTCGGCGCTCATGCGTTCGGCAGGAAGCGATCCCACGGTGGGTAAGGCTCGGTCCGCATACGGCTATCCTGCCCCGACAGGGCATGAAGCAGCAACGCAGCAGTTCCGCTTGACCTCGGAAATGGTCCTGACCTGCACAGGTCGCTCCAGGGAAACTAGGGAGACTCACTCCGGGGCGACTCGGTAACCTGACGGTCATGGCACGTGACGAGCGCAGCGTTACCCCGCAGAGTGAGGACTTCTCCGCCTGGTACAACGACGTGGTCTTCCGCGCCGAATTGGTAGACCGGGGACCGGTCCGCGGCAGCATGGTGATCAGGCCGTACGGGTACCGGATCTGGGAGCTGCTGCAGGCCGACCTGGACGGGCGGATCAAGGCCACCGGGCACCAGAATGCTTACTTTCCGCTGCTCATCCCGCAGAGCTATATGCAGCGCGAGGCCGAGCACGTCGAGGGGTTCGCACCGGAGCTGTTCACGGTCACTCACGCGGGCGGCAAGGAACTGGAGGAGCCGCTGGTCGTGCGGCCGACGTCGGAAACGATCATCGGGGAGATGATGGCCAAGTGGATCAGCTCGCACCGGGACCTGCCGCTGCTTCTGAACCAGTGGGCCAACGTGCTCCGGTGGGAGCTGCGGCCTCGGATGTTCCTGCGCACCAGCGAATTCCTCTGGCAGGAAGGCCACACCGCGCACGCCACTGCGGCCGACGCGATCGCCGAGACGATGCTGGCGCTGGGCTTTTACCAGGACGTGGCGGTTGAGACGGCGGCGATGGCCACCGTGCCGGGCGAGAAGACGCCGGGAGAGCGGTTCGCCGGGGCCGAGCGCACGTTCACGATCGAGGCCATGATGCGGGACGGGCGTGCCCTGCAGGCGGGCACCTCACACTTCATGGGGACGAACTTCGCGGCGGCATTCGGGATCACCTATACGGGAGAGAGCGGCACGGCCGAACTGTGCCACACCACCTCCTGGGGCATGAGCACCAGGATGATCGGCGGCCTGATCATGACCCATGGTGACGACAAGGGACTGGTGCTGCCGCCGGCTTTGGCTCCCTACCAGGTGGCGATCGTCCCGATCGGACGCGGGGAACAGGCCGAGGCAACATTGTCCGCGGCTACCGAACTGGCCGCCAGGCTGGGGCGCGCGGGTATCCGGACGCACGTGGACGACCGGCCGCAGGCCTCGCCCGGCTTCAAGTTCAATGACTGGGAGATGCGCGGCGTGCCGATCCGGCTCGAGCTCGGCCCGCGGGACCTGGCCGCCGGTACCGCGCTGATATCTCGCCGCCTGAATTACCGGCAACCGGAGGCTGCCAAGGAGGCCATCCCGCTCAATGCGGCGCCAGACCTGCTGACTGCCGAGCTCGCCGCGTTCCAGGCGATGCTGGCGCAGCGGGCCGCCGACTTCCGCGACGACCACACAGTTACCGTCAATTCCTGGCCGGAGTTCGCCGCCGCCGTGACGGTCGGCTGGGCGCTGGCGCTGCACTGCGGCGAGCAAGCCTGTGAAGAAGAGATCAAGGCGGAAACCAAAGCCTCTCCCCGATGCATCCCGCTGGCAGGCCCACCCGAGCAGGGCACGTGTGTCCGCTGCGGTAAGCCGTCCGCCTACGGCAAGCGGGTGATCTTCGGCCGCGCCTACTGAGTCTGCGCCAGCTCGCTTCCGAAAACGGCTGGCTACGGTTCGGCCTTCTTGATTGTCATGGGTCGGGCGGCCAGGGCCCGCCGCATAAGCTCCGCCTCGGGTGAGTCGCCTTCGGTATTCCGGTCGCTGTCCTCGAGCACCTCCGGGGCGGCGAAGATCGGCGCGGCCGTCAGGGCCGCGAGGTTGAGAGCGTCGCTGGAACGGGCATCGACCAGCTCTGCTCCGTTCGGCCCTTCTACTTCTACGGTGGCGGCGTAGGCTCCCTCGACCAGCCCGTCGAGCCGGACCTCACGGATGCGGCCGCCCAGGCTGCGCACCAGTTCGGCCATGAACTGGTAGGTCATCGGGCGGCCCCAGCTGATCTCGTCCAGGTTCGCGGCCAGGGCAAACGCCTCTGTCTGCCCGATCTGGATCAGCAGCCGCCGGTCCCCGCCCAGCTCATCCAGGACCACGAACTCGGAATGATGGTCCCCGTTCTTGATCGCGACCACCTTGCTGAGCCGCATCTCCACGAAGCCGACGTCTGTCACCGCACTCATGGCGATCTCCCCGAGGCTTAGCGCACCGTGGCCGCCATTGTAACTCCGTAATCATGTAATGGTCAGGGGTCGGGAGCAGGAACTGCCCGGCCTATCGGGCGGCCCGGCTGCGCCTAGTAGTCTCGGCGGCATGGGAAGCCAGGCACTGCCCCCCGTGAGCGGGCCCGAGATTGTCACTCAATGGCAATTCGCGCCGGTCGTTACGGGTCTGGTCGTGTTGGCGGCGGGGCTGTACCTGTGGGGCGTGCTGCGGGTGCGGCGGCGTCACCCGGTCCGCCCGTGGCCGCTATGGCGGACCGCGTTGTTCCTGGGCGGCCTGGCCGTGGTCGTGATCGCGACGCAGAGCGGCATCGGCAGCTACGATGACGTGCTGTTCTGGGACCACATGGTGCAGCATCTGCTGCTGCTCATGGTGGCGCCGCCGCTGCTGGTCGTCGGTCAGCCAGTCACGCTGCTGCTGCACGCCAGCCGTAACCCGCTGCACACCTGGACCAAGAAGCTGCTCCGCTCGCACCCGGTGACCTGGATCACCTGGCCGCCGTTCGGGGTGGCCCTGTACGTAGGCGTGATCGTGGGCACCCACCTGACCAGCTTCATGAACCTGGTGCTGGCCAACGAGACGGTGCACAACGCCGAGCATGCCCTGTTCCTGGTGGCCGGCTACCTCTATTTCCTGCCGCTGATCGGACGGGAGCCGATCCGGTGGAAGGTCTCCTACCCGTCCCGGATCTTCCTGCTGTTCATCGCCATGCCGGTGGACGCCTTCACCGGCCTGGTCCTCGGCTCGGAAAGCGGTAACCCGTTCCCTAACCTGGCCGTGGGGCGGCCGGCCTGGGCGCCCAGCCCGATCAGCGACGTGCACATCGGCGGCGCGGTGATGTGGGTTGGTGGGGCGGGCCTGATGTTCGGGCTCATGATGACGGTGTTCTTCGCCTGGAGCCGGGAGGCGCGCAGCGACGGCGGCCTGGGCTGGCTCGAGGTCGCCCGCCGGGCCAACTTCGCCGCCGTCGTCGGCGAGCACCGGGAGACCAGCGCGAGCCCCGGCGTAACGCACCAGGCCGCTGTCTCCAGCCAGTCCGAGAGCGTGGACGACGACGAGCACCTGGCCGCCTACAACGCCTATCTGGCCCGGCTGAACCAGCAGGAAAAGCACTAAGGTGCGACACGCCGATTGCGCTTTCTAGCCAAATCTAGGGTCCGGGCTAGATGTGGCCATAGAGTCCGATGCCATGGATCCGGTGCGCAATCCCTATGCTCCCGGCGCCGGGCAGCGGCCGCCCGAGCTGGCCGGGCGGGACCGGGAGATCAGCCAGTTCGAGGTGGTGCTGGAGCGGATCGCCCGCGGACGGCCGGAACGCAGCATGGTGCTCACCGGGCTGCGCGGGGTGGGCAAGACGGTGCTGCTGAACACGTTCCGGTCCATGGCCCTGCAGCGGCTGTGGGGAACCGGGAAGATCGAGGCCCGGCCCGACCAGTCGATCCGGCGGCCGGTGGCCGCCGCGCTGCACATGGCGGTGCGGGAACTCGCGCCCCGGCACCGCGCCCCCGACCGGGTGGAGTACTTCCTGGGCGTCCTGAAGGCCTTCGCCCTGCGTGACCCGAAGGCGCCCAAGGGCTCGTCGGTCACCACCGCGCTGGGCATCGATGTGCCCGCCCAGCGGGGCCGGGCCGACTCCGGTGACCTGGAGGTCGACCTCACCGAACTGTTCGCCGAAGCCGCCTCGGTGGCCGCCGATCTCGGCGTGGGGATCGCCCTGTTCGTCGACGAGATGCAGGACGTGCCCGCGGCCGACGTGTCCGCGCTGTGCGCCGCCTGCCACGAACTGTCGCAGACGGGTGGTCCCCTTATCGTGGTCGGGGCCGGGCTACCGCACCTGCCTTCGGTGCTGTCGGCCAGCAAGAGCTACTCGGAACGGCTGTTCCGGTACACCAGGATCGACCGGCTGGACCGGGAGGCCGCCGACCTCGCGCTGCTCGCCCCGGCGCAGCGCGAGAAGGTGACCTTCACCGCGGAGGCGCTGGACGCGCTGTATGCCGCGGCCGACGGCTACCCCTATTTCGTCCAGGCCTACGGCAAGGTCACCTGGGACGTGGCCGCGGCCAGCCCGGTCACCGCTGCCGACGTCCGGATGGCCTCGCCCGAAGCCGAGGGGGAGCTGGCCGTCGGGTTCTTCGGCAGCAGGTACGAGCGGGCCACGCCGTCCGAGCGTGAGTACATGCGCGCGATGGCCGCGACCGGCGATGACCCGGTGCCGACGTCAGTGGTGGCCGACGAGCTCAGGCGCAAGCCGTCCAGCCTGTCCCCCGCCCGTGACGGGCTGATCAAGAAGGGACTCATCTACAGCTCCGAGCGCGGGCTGATCGCGTTCACGGTGCCGCACTTCGGCAAGTTCCTGCGCTCGCAACCCGCCTAGCGGATTCTAGGGGTGTCTAGTACCAGCCCTAGAATCGCCTAGCTAGCGGTCACGAGTTCCTGGCGGCCCAGGACCTCGTCGGTGTCCGCGTCCAGGACCGCGGCCCGGATCGGGGGCCTGCGGGCCTGCAGGTACACGGCGAAGACGATGTTGACGCGCCGGCCTCGCGCCAGCCCCGGGTAGACCACAAACCGCCAGCAGCCTTCGCGCCACACGTCGGCCGGGGCCCCGGCGGTGATCTGGTTCGCGTAGCGGCGCCACTGAGAACTCCCATGCAGGGCGGTCAGCGTGCGCCCGACCGGAAGCCTGCGCAGTTCACAGGGTTCGGAGTAGCCGAGCCTGACCAGGATCTCCCCGACCTCGGGCGACAGGAAGGCCAGCAGGGACAGCTCGAAGGCCAGGACGGCCAGCCACAGCTCGGCCGTGGTCGCGGACGAGGGCATGCGCAGCGGGGGCAGGCCGATCGTGGCCACGGCGGAGACGCACAGTACACCGGCCCGGGTGATGGTGCGCCAGGCTGGCGGAGCGGATGCGCGCCGCTGTCATGCTCAGGTACTTCGAGGACATGACCGAACCGGAAATCGCCGCGCTGCTCGGGGTCAGCCTGGGCACGGTGAAGAGCACCGTGTCGCGGGCGGTGGCCAGGCTGCGTATCGACGCGGAACTCGGCCAGGATTCCGGCCCCTGATTGCTGATGGGCCGGGAGTTATGGGCCGCAGCGGACGTTAATTGCCGCTCCGCGAGGCCTACTGCCGGCCGCCCGGCTCGTGGCACTATCAGGTATGCAGGTCAGCCGCCACAGGAGGTAGCCCGGTGCGCAGCACGATGATGGACATGCCGCTGACGATCGCCTCGATCATGCGCTACGGGACGTCGATATTCGGTAATCGCGAGGTTGTCACCTGCACCGAGGACGGGACCAGGCGCCGGACCTACGCCGAGGCGGGGCGCCGGGCGGCCCGGCTGGCCAACGCGCTGCGGCGGCTGGGCGTCGACGGCGACCAGCGGGTGGGCACGTTCATGTGGAACAACGCCGAGCACCTCGAGGCCTACATGGCGGTGCCGTCGATGGGCGCCGTCCTGCACACACTGAACATCCGGCTGGCCCCGGCCGAGGTCGGCTTCATCGCCACCCACGCGGAGGACCATGCCGTGGTCGTGGACGCCTCGCTGGTGTCCAAGTTCGCCGAGATCCTGCCGCACGCCTCGACCGTCAAGCACGTGATCGTGTACGGGGCGCCGCTCAGCGAGACGCCCGGCGCCGACGAGCTGACCGGGGTCAGCATGCACTCCTACGAGGAGCTGCTGGCGGCCGAGCCGGATTCGTTCGACTGGCCCGCGCTGGATGAGTTCTCGGCCGCGGCCATGTGCTACACCAGCGGCACCACCGGGCATCCGAAAGGCGTCGTCTACAGCCACCGGTCCAGCTACCTGCATTCGATGGGGGCCTGCCTCGGCAACGCCTTCGCCATCAGTGACCGGGATCGCGTGCTGCCCGTGGTGCCCATGTTCCACGCCAACGCGTGGGGCTTGACCTACGCCGGCCTGCTGTCCGGCGCCGCACTGATCCTGCCCGACCGGTACATGCATCCAGCCGCCCTGGTCCGGCTCATCAGCGACGAGCACGTCACCCTGGCTGGCGGGGTACCCACCATCTGGGCGGGCGTCCTGGCCCACGTGCGGGCCGACGGCGGTGACCTGTCCTCGCTGCGCCTGGTGATCGCGGGCGGCTCCGCTGTGCCGCATGCGATGCAGGTCAGGTACGAGACGGAGCTCGGGGTGCGGCTGCTGCAGGCCTGGGGCATGACGGAAACCTCGCCGCTGGCCAGCGTGGCCAACCCCCGCCCGGCCTGACCAAAGGAAGAAGAGTGGCGGTACCGGGACAGCCAGGGCCGGGTGTTCTGCACGGTGGAGGCCCGGCTGGCCGGGGACGGCGGGGCTGTGCTGCCCAACGACGGCGAGGCGGTGGGCGAGGTCGAGGTTCGCGGTCCGTGGATCACCGGCTCGTACTACCAGGACGACGACCCGGCCAAGTTCGATGATGGCTGGCTGCGCACCGGGGACGTGGGGACGCTGGATTCCCGCGGCTACATCCATCTGACCGACCGGGCCAAGGACGTGATCAAGTCCGGCGGTGAGTGGATCTCCTCCATGGAGCTGGAGAACATCCTGATGGCCCACCCGGACGTGGACGAGGCTGCGGTGATCGGGGTGGCAGACGAGAAGTGGGGCGAGCGCCCGCTCGCCGCCATCGTGCTGCGCGGCGGCGCCGACGCCACCGCGGACAAGCTGCGGGCCTTCCTGGCCGAGCAGGTCCCGCGCTGGCAGCTGCCCGAGCGCTGGTGCTTCATCCCCGAGGTGCCCAAGACCAGCGTGGGCAAGTTCTCCAAGCGCACCATGCGCGACGCGTACCAGGCGGGTGAATACGAGATCATCGAGATCCGCTGACGCGGCCTGGCCAGACTGCCTGGCCGGGCCTGCCCGAATGCTTTGCCCGGCCAGGGTGACTACCGGTACGCTATGGCCCACCGCACCACTGATGCGGGTGGAGGATTCGCCTAGTCCGGTCTATGGCGCCGCACTGCTAATGCGGTTGGGTGGCAACACCCTCCGGGGTTCAAATCCCCGATCCTCCGCCACCTGAGCAGCAGTTACGCCCGAACGTTCAGTCTCGGCGGACTGCTGCTTTCTGCTTTCCAGGCCCGTTGCGTGGCCCTTGCGTGGCCATCGCCGTCATCAGGCCTTACCTCAATCCCTTTTCTCACCCGCGCCGACGCGCGGGCCTCAGCTATGCCCGCCCCCGGGTCCGGGCTGCCATGACCAAGAACGGCCAGCCGTGGTGCGGCGAACACCAGCGGCTGGCCTCGGAACCACTCCCGCTATCACGAGAGAGGAGCCTTCAGATGAAGGTAACAGCACCGCCGACGCCGGCGGCACGTTCGCTTCCGGAGATCCTCGCGGCGGTCCCCATGGCCCGCTGCGGCGAGTGCTGGAAGGAGCCAGGCGGCCCGTGCGTGCCCAGCCCGGCAGGCGAGGAGGGCTACCACGTCGCCCGCTTCGCCAGGGCCATGCGCCGCGGGCTGATCAGCGGGGCCGAGCTCATCGCGGTCCTGCAACCGCTCGGCCCGTTCACCAGCGCCACGCTCGTCTACGGCCAGCCCGCGGACGGTGCCCGGTGAGCGCCCGCGTGTGGCTGCCGACCAGGGCTGACCTGGACGCCGCGACGGCCAGGACCGCGGCCGCGATCGCCGATCCCTCGGCCAGCGCCGCTGACGTCGAGCGCGCGGCCGAGCTGGAGGAAGCGGTGTTCGCCGCTTACCTCCGGCGCCCGGGGGCTGCGGCCGAGCTTGAGGCGGGCATCTGATGGCCCGCCGTGAGCACCGCGGCCGGCACGAGCCGCTGGTCATCACGATCCGGGCGCCTGGGGCGAAGGCCGAGTTCACCAAGACGGACGTGATCACCATCATGCAAGCCCTCAGCGACGCGGTGAGCTGGCGGCGCCGGCGCGTGGACCAGTGGTGCCGCCGCTGTGAGAACGCTTCCCAGGGCAGATGCGAGGAGCACGCCGCCGACCTGGAGCTCGCAAACGCCTACGAGGTCCTGGCCGCTGAGCTGGCCGACGTCCTGCCGGAACCTCCCGGGGGAGGCGGTGCGGCATGACGGGCGAGCCGCTGGGGCCGTTCGAGACGGAGGCGCAGGCACGTGCCGCTGCGCAGAAAGCCGCGGACCCGGGCCTGCTGCCGCTCAAGGCGGCGGAGAACCGCAGGCTGCTCGACCGGGTGTGTGAAGCCGCAGGCGTGGCTATGGGCCAGTACGACGACCGGATCGTCCAATGGCTCTCAATCTGGGAGCCGTCCACCGTGGTCGTGGTCGCTGGCTGGATTACCAGGGCTTATGAGTCCGGCCGCGCAGCCGGAGGAGGTCGTCGGCCGTGAGCGCCCGGAGTGACCAGCCGCCGCCGGGTGCCGTGGTCAAAGTGCGCCTGGGCGGGACGATGCGCGGCTGCGCCGAAGCCGCCGGGCGCCTGCACCGGCTGTTCTACGTGACGTCGGTGTCGCAGCCGTATCCGGATGCAGGCAGCTCGGGCCTGGTGAGGGTCTACGTCAAGGTCCGGCTGGACCTGCGTCCGGCGCCGCCGCCCGCCGCCCCGGCGGGAGGCCCGCGGTGACCGCCCCGACCGAGGCCCTCGGCCTCGTTCCGAACTGGGACCGCCGCCCGGGCGAGCGGTCCGATATCCGCCCGCACGGTACCGAGGCCCACGCGATGCGGCACCGCCGCCGCGGTGAGAAGCCGTGCCCGGCCTGCCTAGCTGCGGAGAACAGGGCCCACGCCTGGCGGGGCACCCTGAGGAGGAGATCAGCATGACCGACGCGGATGAGACCGCCAGCCTCGTCAACGAGATCACCGAGGCGTGGCGTGAGCACGAGGCCGAGGAGGCGGCGAAGCGGCCGGTCACGTACCACGAGGCCAGCACCCGCAGCATCACGGACCAGATCGACCGCTACCAGGTGCTGGCCCAGCATGACGCCCTGGCCGGCGCCATCGCCATCGGGAAGGCCCGCGGTACCTACGAGCCGAACCAGCACGTCAATGAGGAGAAGTTCCCGCCGCTGACCGTCGCCGAGCACCTGGAGATACTGGCGCTCGGCGAGCGGATCGCCCGGTACTACCGGCACCCGTCGCAGGTCGACAAGGCTGTCAAGGCCGGTGCTAGCTGGGACCAGATCGCTGCCGCCACCGGGACCTCGGCCGACGAGGCCAGGGCCGCTTACCGGGAGTGGGCCGAAGGACAGCACCGTCTCCGGCAGGACTTCCCCGGCGGCACCATCGGCATGGGCGACGAGGAGCACGCCGCGGCGCTAAGGGCCGCGGACGCGAGCGGAGGCCAGCCATGACCGCCCGCCCGGACCCGTTCAGGACCCACGTCGCCGACCAGGTCCTCGCCGCGCTGGCCGAGGCGGCCCCGATGCCGATATCGACCCCGGACGTCGAGCGGCACACCGGGTACGGCCGCCGTCACGGCCAGCTGGTCTACACCGTGCTGACCCGGCTCGCGGCCTCCGGCGACGTGGAGAAGATCACGCCCCCGGGCGGCAAGCCGGTCTACTGGCGGCGCCTGGCTCCCCAGGTCAACCTTCCCCCGATGACCGTCCGCAGCGACCGCGGCAGGAGGCGGCAGACATGACCTGGAACGACCACGATCACCGCGGCGAGTACGCGGAGGACCGCCACGACCACGACGGTGACTATGCCGAGAAGTACCACCGGCACTACGACCTGGAGACCGACGACAAGACCGCGCAGCAGGGGATCACGTGCCTGCGGGATGAGGTGGCCGAGCTGCGCCGCCAGCTCGACGACGCGCTCAATCGGATCGGCGACCTAGAGAAGCAGACCCCGCAGGCCCGGCAGCTCCAGCTTGAGGCGGACCTGGCTGCTGCCGACCTCGCCGAGTCCGGATACGACCGCCACGGGCGCGACTGCCAGTGCCCGTATTGCGGGACCGACGAGGACGAGCCCGATGAGCGCGGCGTCGGCGAATACAACCGCGAGGAGTTCGCGCTCGAAAGGCCCGAGGAGCCATGGTGACCAGCAACAGGATCAGGTTCGATCCCGAGCCGATCACCTGGCATGTCCCCCCGTCCCAGCGCGGCCACCTCGAGGCCGCCCCGGAGCAGGGCCACCTGGGCCTGATCCGGGTCTGGCTGGCCGGCGACGGGTCCGCAGCCGCGCCGCGGTCCCTGGTCCTCACCCATGCCGACATTCGCCGCCTGTGCACCGTCCTGCACCGGCTGATGCAGGCCAGCCAGCCCCCAGGAGGCCCACGGTGAAGATTCGCCTGCATGGCACCGAGGAGGAGTGCCGGGAGGTCGCTGAGCGCCTGGCCGGCATCGTCGAGGTGCTGGCCCTCTCGGCGCCCTACCCGGACCGCGGAGCGTCAGTGCTCGTCCGCGTCTACGTCGAGGCGCGGATCGCGCCGCCGGTGCACGCCGGCAGCACGACCGAGCCACGGCCGCGCGGTCGGCGCCGGGCGCTCCCGCCGGGAGGCGCGTCGTGATGACCGCCCTGATTGCCGTCTACACCGGCGACGGCTGTGCTGGCCGGTGCGATGCCAAGTGCTACAACGCCTGGGGTCCGGAGTGCCACTGCATCTGCCAGGGCGCCAACCACGGCGCCGGGAAGCAGGAGGCGATCGACAACACGCGCGAGATGGCCGGGTCCTGGCTCGAGGATGCCCGGGCGAACGGGCTGCACATCTACCGCGCCGAACTCGTCACCGACACTCAGCACGAGCCGCTGTTCAGCCTCGGGGGTGCCCGGTGAGCATCCGCGCTGCCCTGGCCGCCGGCACCGTTCTCAGCTTCGGAGCCGTTGCGGCGATCGCGAGCCAGGACCCGGGTCCGGTGACGTTCCCGCGCCTGCAGGCCCGTCACCCGCTGGCGGCCTACCTGGCACTGGCGGCGGCGCCGTTCGGGAACGGCTGGGAGCTGTTCGCCCTGGTCGCGTTCATCTACTTCGCGTGCATCTTCGCAGCGGGCTGGCGCCGCGTGCGCCGCCCTGATTCCCGGAGGGAACGGTAATGCAGTCTCTGAGACCCTGGCTGGCCGAGGCCGCCCACCGCCCCGGCACTCGGCTGATCTGGACGGCAGCCGCGGGCCTGGCGGTGCTGGCGGCGGCCACCTTCTACGTGTCCTTCCGCGCCCAGTTCACCTTCATGTACGCGGTCAAGCACCAGGATGCGCCCGCGCTGATCGAGGCACTGATCGCGGACGTGGCCATGGTGGTGTGCTCCCTGCTGGCGCTCGGGATGGCCTGCGCGGGACAGCCGGCGAAGGTGGCCCGGCTGCTGGTGGTCGTCTTCGCGGGCCTGTCGGCCGGGATGAACTATCTTGCCGCCGACGTGTCCTCGTTCCGGTCGGTGGCGGTGTACGTGATGCCCCCCGCGGTGTTCGCCGTGTGCACCGACCAGGTCGTCTCGGTGGTCCGCAGGCACGGCCTGGGGATCGCCGAGGACTCAGCCTGGACCACGCTGGGCCGGGTCGTGCTGGCCGCGGCGAGGCTCACCGGGGCCGTCCTGCTGTACTCGCTGCGGTTCACCTTGGCGCCGGCCGAGACGGCTACGGGCGTGCGCCGGATGGTGCTGAACGCGGCGCCGCTCCCGGGGTCGGTACAGGACCGCCCGGTCCCGGGGGCGACCCCCGAGACCGCACCCGAGGTGATCCCGCGCCCGGTCCTGGAGGCCGTCCCCGCCATCCCGGAGCGCTCCCAGGTGACCCCGGGAAAGCAGCCAGGACCGGCGACCCCGGAGCGGCTGGCCGAGTTCTACGCCGCCGACCTGGCCAGCGGGCGCGTCCCGTCGAAACGCCAGATCAAGCGTGACTGGCCGGTCGGCTACGACGCCGCCAGCGACCTGCACAACCACCTGACGGCGGCTATGGCCGCCACCTGAACCGAAGCTCCCCGGCCTGGCGCCAACTGCCAAGAAGACCACCAGCCGGGGTCACCGACTAGCCCCCCGAAGGAGGCCCGTCTTGGCCTACCGTATGCGCCGCCGGTCCCGCGTGGACAGGCGGTTCGTCGTGTCCGCCGTGGCCGTGGGCCTCGGCCTGGCCGTCATCTCCGGGCACGGCTCGGCGGCCACGCCTGGTGCACCGGGCAAGGCTGCCGCGGAAGCCATCGCCTACGCCCAGGAGCAGCTCGGCAAGCCCTACCTGTGGGGGGGCACCGGCCCGGACGCGTTCGACTGCTCGGGCCTGGCCATGGAGGCGTACGAGGCGGCCGGGGTCAGCATCCCGCGTACGGCCGCCGAACAGTGGGCAGCGGGTCCGCAGGTCGGTACCCCGGAGGCCGGGGACCTGGTGTTCTTCCCCGGCGCGGACGGCACCTGGACGAGCCCCGGGCATGTCGGGATCGTCGTCGACCCGGCGAAGGACCTCATGATCGACGCCTACGCCACCGGGGTCCCGGTCGGCTACGCCACGTACGGCCCGTCGGCGTCCCTCGAGGGCCTCAGCGAGGTCATCGGGTTCACCGACCCGGACGCGGGGTCATCATGATGCGCCGCCGCCGTCTGGGCCGGAACGAGAAGTTCGTCTTGTCGGCGGTCGCCGCCGGCCTGCTGCTGCTGGCAGCCGGTCACGGCGGCGGCGGCGGCGCGACCCTGACCTCGGCGGACTCCAACGTGGCCCAGGGCCAGCAGCTCGCCAGCGGCTACGGGTGGGGCAGCGGCCCGCAGTGGACCTGCCTGGACGAACTGTGGACCCGCGAGAGCGGCTGGCAGATGGTCTGGAACACCCAGGGCTCCGGCGCCTACGGCATCCCGCAGGCGCTGCCGGCTTCCAGGATGGCCTCCGCCGGCGCCGACTACATGACCGACCCGGCCACCCAGATCCGCTGGGGGCTGGCCTATATCGCGTCCACGTACGGCACGCCGTGCGGCGCGTGGGCGCACGAGGAAGCAGACAGCTGGTACTGAGCCAGCTCGCAGAAAGGAGGCCCGTAGTGCTGTGGAGCAAGGACCACATCGTGGCGCTGGTGATCATCGGCGCCGTGCTGTGGGTGATGTACAAGTTTGCCGGCCTGAAGGTCTGGCACGCGCTGGTGGTCCTGGGGATCGGCTTCTACCTCGCCGTGTACATCTTCGGCCCGCAGATCAGCAGCTTCCTGTCCCGCATTCCCGTGTTGTTCGGGCACTAAGGCCCGGCTGAAAAGGAGAAGAACCACATGAAGATCACGAAACCGTCCGGGCGGCGCCAGGGCCGCCGGCAGCAGGCCGCCGCGATCCGGGCCGCGACCGCCAGTGCGCGGCGGCGTCTCGCAGGCTCCCTCGCTGCCGGCGCTGTCGTCGCCGGCATCGTTGTCGCCTGGGACGACCTGCGCAACCGCGCCGCGCTGGTCAAGGCGGCGGCGGCCCCGGGGCCGAAGGGCGTGCACGAGACGGTCGGGTCCATTCTCGCGGCCGGGAGCATCGTCATGACCTTGGTCGTGGCCCTGCTGGTGTTCGCGGCCGCCACGCTGGCGGCGCGCCGCAGGGCCGGGCGAGCAGGACCGCTGTATCCCCCGGCGGCATCACGGCGCCGCAGCCGCGCGTCCGTGCGGTGGTAGCCGGTGGTCACCGACGCGAAGCAGGCCCGGGCGCTGGTCAGCCGCGCCGTCATCTTTACCGGCATAGCGCTGGGCACCTGCCTGGCCATCCTCGCGATCACTGGCGGCGCCCGGCTGCGGCTCGGGGACATGCCGGGCTGGCTCGGCGCGGTCCTCGGCGCGGTCCTGGTGTGGGTGCTGATCGTGCTCGCGGCCGTCGCGGTCGCCGAGCTGGTCCGCCGCCATCACCGCACCGCCGGCCGGTACGCGCTCAGGCACGGCAAACGGGGTGCGGCAGCGACCGCCAGGGGCAGCAGGACCCTGCTCGCGTGGCTGGTCTCGAAAGCCGCTCCCCGCTGGGAGAACCGGGAGCACGGGCCCCTGATGTTCCGCAGGCGCCACGGCGAGCCGGAAGATCCCGCGGCGCAAGCGGCGCCGGAGGAAGCCGCCGGGCCTACCTACTCATTCGGCCACGCACGCCAGAGGGCCGCGTGGCCCGTGGACAGCCTGGAAGAGGCGACGGCCAGGGCGCGGCACATGAGCACCGGCGGCGAGCCGTGGGTGGTCACCGAGTATCCCCCCGGCGGCGGTCCCGGCCGGACCGTTGCCACCTACCGGAACGGCAAGCCATCAACCGAAGCAACGGAAGGAAGCACCACCATGCCAGCAAGCAAGATCTCAACAGGGCATCGCGCCCAGCGGGCCGCCAGGTCCGGCGACAGCACCGTGCCCTCGGAATGGGCCGCGGTCATCACCCAGACCGCCGACTTCGAGCCCGAAGACGACGGCCAGCTCCTGGAATGGATGAGCCGTCAGCTGACCGGGCTCAGCGGCTGGGCCGAGGCCCTGGTCGACTTCTACGAGCACTGCACCGGCGTGATCGGGATCGACCCGCAGGCGTCGGCCATGCTGCACGACGTCGCCGACGCCGCGGCACAGGCGGCCGAGACCATGGGCGCCGCGAAGGCGAAGTTCACCGAGCACTACGAGCTCCCCCGCGAGTTTGCCGGCAACGGGGGACTCATGACGCACGACGGCCGGTGGATCACTGGCGAAGGTGCCTGACCTCGGAAGGACACGGCAAGTGCCCGCGCCTGGGCTTCCCCTCCAGGCGCGGGCCTTACCCATGAAATGGCGGTGGCGCGATGATCCAAACCCGGTACCCCCGGCCCTGCCCGATTCCCGGCCATCCCCAGGACGAGGACGAGCCGGTCCTGGTGACTGAGTCGGCGTGGGCGCGGCTGCGGGCCTGGCACCTGCGCGCGCCGGCCGAGCGGCTGCCGCTGCCCGTCTTCTTGCTCATCTGGCCGGCCGCCTGGATCCTCCATGCCGTCCACGTGCCGGGCCACGTCGTCACTTATGCCGCCGCGGCCGGCGCGGTGGCGTGCTGGCTGATGTGGCGCCGTCACGAGCGCAGCTCCCCGCACCCTCGCCTGGCCGCCGCCGAGGCCGCCATGGTCGCCGCGGCCGTGGGCGGCTGGATCGCCGCCGCCGTCACCTGGGGGCCGCTGGGCCGGCCCGCGCACCTGCTCACCTGGATCTACCTGGCCGGTGCCGCGGGCGGGTACTGGTGGCTGCGCCGCCACGCCGCCGTCCGCGCTGCCCGCCAGCGCCGCGAGGACGCAGCGGCCTGGACGGCCCGCAAGGCCGAATGGCACCGGATCGCCCGCCTGATCGGCCTGGGTGACTTCCACCTGCAGAAGGTCACCCCGACGCTGCTCGGGGAGGAGATGCTGCTCACTAGCGCGCCGGGCAGTGACCTGGCGTCCAGGATCGCGCGGAACAGCGACGCGATCGCGGAGAAGCTCGCGCACCTGCGGGGGCTGCCGTACGGGCGGGTGGACATCAGCACCACGGAGTTCCCGGGCCAGCTGCTGATAGGCATCCGGACCGTGGACCCGTCCGTCAAGGGCACCGTGTATCACCCGCTGACCAGCCCGTGGCCGTCCCGGGAGCCATCGCCGTACGCGGAGTGGTTCCCCGGGACCGCCACCATCCGCGACCCCGTCCCCGTCGGGATCATCCCGGAGACCGGCGAGGCCATGACCGTGACCTTGTTCGACGAGATCGGCGCCAAGGCCATCGGGGTGCACGGCGCGACCGGCAGCGGGAAATCCACCCTGCTCAACGACGTCCGGGAGCGGGTCACCGCGATGCGCGACGCGGCCCTGGTGCAGCTCAACGGCGCGCACATGGGCGATGAGCTCACCTGGGAGCCGCTGGCCGCGGCCACCGCCTGCGGCCCGGCAGCCAGCGACGAGGAAGTCCGGGACAAGATCCTCGCCGTGCTCGAGTGGGCGCAGGGACTTGTCACCGAACGGTCGGCCACACTCGCCGAGACCGGGCACAGCGTGTTCCAGCCGACCCCGGAAGACCCGGCCTACGTCCTGATGATCGACGAGGTGGACGAGGTGGTCTCCAGCGTTCCCGGATCCGGGGCGATCCTGGAGTTCCTGGCGTCCAAGCAGCGGAAATCGGCGGTCTGCCTGATTCTGGCCACCCAGCGGGCCACCCAGAAGCAGACCGGCGGCGGGATGGTCCGCGCCAACCTGTCCCAGGTGGTCATAGGGAACACCAACCGGGCCACCGAATCCCGGCACGCGACCGGCGCGGAAGCAGAGATCCCCGACATCAGCGAGTACTCCCGCGGGCGGAAAGGCTACTTCCAGATCTGGGACCCGCAGGCCAAGGAGATCACGGCGCGCGGGCGCACGTTCCTGCTCGGTGTCTCGCCGGACGAGCTGGCCTACTGCAGGCGCATCGTGGACGCCCGCAGGGGCGCCAGCCGCGTGCTCCCCGTGGTAGACCTCGCCGTGCACGACCGGCAGGAGCACGCTCCCGAACCGGGCGCACCGGGCGTCAGCGAGATGCGGGCGAGGCTAGCGGCAGCCAGGGCGCTCAGCGAGAGCGCGCCTCCCGCCGTCAGCAGGTCCGGCCAGATGCCCGCCACACGGCTGCCCGCGGCCATCCCCCCGGCCGCCGGGCAGGTCCTGCTGGGCCTGCTGGCCTCGCCGGAGGGCACCACGGCGTCGGCCGCGGGCCTGGCTATCGGCAAAAGCAAGACGGTTGCTTACGAGTACCTGACCGCGCTGAAGGACAACGGGATCGCCGAGCTGACCGGGTCGGGTCCGAACAGCCGCTACCGGCTCGCCGCCAGAGCGGTGCACGAGCCTGGGCAGGAGCCTGGGCAGGCGGGCAAGTCGCCTGGGTACCTGACCATCCAGGCGCTTGCCGAGGCCGTGCACGCGGGGCTGGCCGACGCGGACGAGGCGACCCGCGAGGTACTGGAAAAGGTCTGGGAGATCGAGCACAGGCCAGTCCGGCCGCACCTCACAGTCGTACCGCCATTGCCAGGGGACGCCAGGGAAGGTGACGCGCAGTGACGATGCGATCGTTCGGGGAATCGTTCGCCCGGTCGTTCGGAAGTCGTTCGGTTCCCTGGTCAGTGAGCCCCGCCGAACGATTCCGAACGACCGCGCACGCGTCCCCTCCACAAGCAGCACAACGTAACGAAGGACCCCGATCATGAGCGGTGAAGAGGAGAAGCTGTACACGCGCGCGGAGATGCTGGAAGAGACCAGCGACCTGGCGGATGAGGTGGCCGCCATCCACGCCGGCGCGGGCAGCGCGGGCCTAGACCCGCGGGCCGTCATCAGCCTGGCCGATGCCATCCGTGAACTCGACCCGGCGGGCAGCGTCCCCGCTTACAGCGCGGGCAGCCGCCGCGACCGGCACGCGGGCGGCGGGTACGGCTCGGACGCCGAATTTCTCGAGGCGATCTCCGGTGCCGAGGAACAGATCATCATCCGCCGCGCCGACGTCCGGCGGCTCCAGGAGGAGATAAGCGGGGCCAGCGACGCGGTCATCGACGACCTGGACGCCGCGACCCGGGACCTGGAGGAAGCGCGGCTCGCGCTCGCCGCCGCGTACGCGCTGCCCGTCAACGACCCGTGCGACGGCTGCCATGGAATCAAGCAAGCCGCGATCGCCTCGGCGCAGGCCGCCGTGGACCAGGCCGAGGCCGCCATCACCGATGCCCGGCGCAAGATCGGCATCCTCGATGATGCCGCCGAGATCCTGGACGCGCTCCATGCCCGGCTCACCCACGCCATCGAATCGCTCCGCCGGGTACCGCACGACCTCGGCGAGGTCTACGAGCTGATCTATGAGTTCATCCGCGCCGGCGGGAAACTGCCCCGGTACGGCCGCTGGATCGAACGGGAACAGGCGCCCACGTGAGCATTGAACGGTCGGCTGTCGATTCCATTCCCTCCGGGTAGGGCTACCGCGGAAGCATAGAGGAACGCCCTGGGAAGCTTCCCCGGGGCCTGGGCGGACAAGGGACAGGAGCCGGTGCCTACAGGCATCGACTTCACCAGGTCGGCGCCCGCTCGGGTGTGCGAGCACGTGACCGGGGTTGACTGCTTCCCGGCTGCCTTGGTCGAGTTTCGGTAGAGGGGCTATTCATCCGCTTCGGCAGAACCAGGCGATGAGTTGGCTTGCTGCTTGTCTGCGTCCCGGTTGGCGAGCCGGTGCTGTAGTTCGATGTGCCGGAACTGGTAGACCGCGCCTGCTTGCCTGAGGACGCCTCGCCTGTGGGCATCGGCGAGAAAGCCCATCAGCGACCACGGCAGCCGGTGCCGCAGCGCCAGCCATATCCGGGCTATCTCGTAGGACGGCCACGCCGTGAACATAGAGCTGCCAAGGGCCCCAGACATGGCCAAGAGCACGACCACCAGCGCCACGTTGATCAACGCCCCATTAACCCCCCCGCTAGATAGCGAGCGGCCAAACCCCACGGTCGTGATCACGACCACGACCAGCATCACGCCCCCGACCCCGACCCCGGCGGCAATTCCAGTTCTGCGATCTGCTGCAAGCACAGCCGGGGGGCTTGTGGCGGAACTGAGGTCGAGCGGAACAGAACCCTGCGCCGGTATCAAGGTTAGGATCCCGAGCAAGAGCCCGGCTCCGACCCCGACCGTGGGCCCGCCGAGGACCCAGAACCCGTACCCAACGCCGACCCCGACCCCGAGCGCGCCCAGGACGCCGCTGCGGCTCAGTGGTTGCCAGCGGATCCCGCGGGCTGGCATTGGTGACTGCCGGTCTCCGGCCACGACCCTCCCTCTGGGCCTGCCGCGGCCGACCTCCGCCCAGACCGCGGCGTTCCAGGCGACGGCGGGTGCGGCTAGTGGCAGCTGCCACCAGGCCAGGTCCGGGCGGCCGATAGTACGCTCGAGATGACCCGCGAGGAACACCAGCCACCTCTTCGCGTCCTGCGCCTTCCAGCGGCCACCAGGATCGTGCCGGTACGCGGCAGGGATGAACGCGTCGAACAGCAGAAATTCCACCATCGCCCGGTCAGTCTGGTCGCACAGCTCGGCCGGGTCACGCAGAGCCTCGGTCTGCTCACCGGGCCGGGGGTTGTAGATGGCACGGGCCAGGCTGACCATCAGCGGTGTTCGAAGTGCCTGCGCGACAGGCGCCTCAGTACCGAGCACGGCCAGGACAGGCTCCCAGCGGGCCCTCGCGGCCGGGCCAGCGGCGTCATCGCAGAGGTAACGGCGGACGGTCTCGGCGTCCAGCGGGCGCAGCTCCACGACCGCCGCCCGGAGGGTCACCTCGGCACCACCCTGCGGCCGGACGGCGTCCCGGTACTCCTTGCTGCGGCAGGTCACTACCACCTGCTCGCCGGGCCGCAGCGCGTCGTTGATCCGGCTAATCGCCGGGCCCCGGACCTGTTCCGGGATCTCATCGAGCCCGTCCAGGACTGGCAGGATCAGCCCGGAAGCGAGCAGCGCCGCGGCCTGGGTGGGCTCTGTCCTGCCGCTCGGCGGGGCGTCGGCCAGGGCGGGGTGGTCGATCAGGAGCCGGGCGGCCAGCCAGCCGTGCAGATCCTGGCTGACCGGATCCCAGGACGCCACCGAGGCCAGGATCGGGACGGGGCCGCCGCTGGCACGGCGGGCAAGCAGGTCCAGCACCAGCCGGACCATCAGCATCGTCTTGCCCGCGCCCGGCTCACCGAGCACGACCAGCCGACCAGTCGGCACCCGAGCCAGCACGCCCGGTAGCTCGCCACCTTTCCCGGCCAGGTCACCGGGGCCAGCCGCCCAGGTCCCCGCGGGCGGAGGCGCAGGCCATCCGGCACCGGTGGTTGCCCGCTTTACCAGCGAGTCCCAGGAGTCGGTCAGTGACGTGTCCGCCGCCTCCCAGGACACCGGCAGCGGGTAAGGGTCATTCAAGCGGCGCACGGCGGCCTCGGCGTTCCACTGGGCGCCTACCGCGACAGCCAGTTGGTCGGCCACCTGGGCCATGCTCAGGCCGCTGCCCGGGGTACTGCCTCGCCTCGGACCCCTGTAAGCGGCCCATGCCACCCACAGCGTGGGCAGGCCCAGGCTTACTGCGACCAGAATGCCTACGGTCTCGCCGTCTAGGTGCTGATGCCGGCGCACCAGAACCAGCGCAACGACCCAGGGCAACACGAGCAGCGCCAGGGCAATCACGCCATCTCGCCGCGTCGGATGCAGAGCAGCTCTTAAATGGCGCTTATCCGGGCGCTTCGCACGGTTCACGATTGCAGATTGCCACACTCGCCGGCATCCGTGGCTACCGATCAGGTCACGGATCGCGTGCGATCGCCGTGGCTGTACCTCCGGCGCAAGGATGCCGCCGCCAGGCACCGGGTCGGCCTGGGGACTGCCACATCCTGCTGTCACAAACTCGTCCCCGGACAAACGTTGCCCGACATTGTTGCTTAGCTCGTAAGTAATCGGTGATCCCGTGGGGCGGGGCGCACCTCGGTTGCGACACGCCGGGTTTGGTGCGTGACGTGGCGCGTGTGGCGATGTGTGCTGGGTCGCGTGCCCGTGCCGGTGATCGATGAGGATGTTGAGGCCGGTTACTGGCGTGCCCGCGCGGAGCGGGCCGAGGCGCGGGCGGGGAAGCTGGAGGCGGAGAGCGCTGCGCTGCGGGCGGAGCGGGACGAGCTGAACGCTCGGATGGCCGAGCTGGCCGGGCAGGTGGCCAGGCTGCAGGAGAGCGTGACGACGCTGAGCGGGCTGCTGTTCGGGTCGTCGTCGGAGAAGGGCGGCTCGCCCTTGCGGAGGAACGGCCGGGATGGCAGCGGCCGGCCAGCCGACGCGGGCAGGCGGGGGCAGCGGCCGGGCGGGCCTGGTCACGGGCGGCGGGACTATGCGCATCTGGAAACCGAAGAGCGTGTCATAGATGTGGATGCCGGCCAGCGGTGCTGCGCGGAGTGCGGCGAGCTGTTTGAGTTCCTCGGGACCGAGGACAGCGAGCAGGTCGACTGGCAGGTGAAGATCACCCGGATCGTGTGGCGCCGGTACCGTTACCGGCGGCGGTGCTCTCATCCGGGACCGAAGACCGTGTGCGCGCCGCTGCCGCCCAAGCCGGTGCCGAAGGGCCTGTTCACCGCGGGGTTCCTGGCGCGGCTGGCGTATGAGAAGCATGTGCTGGGCCGGCCGGTGCACCGGATCGTGCAGGCGCTGGCCGCCGACGGGCTGGAGGTGGCGGCGGGTACCTTGTGCGGGGCGCTGAAGCAGGTCGCGCCGCTGATCGCGCCGTGGGCGGAGGCGATCGCCGCGCACGGCCGGACCGCCGGGCACGTGCATGCCGACGAAACGAGCTGGCAGGTGTTCGAGGACATCGAGGATAAGGACGGCCACCGGTGGTGGCTGTGGGTCTTCATCACCTCCGAGACGACCGTGTTCGTGATGGACACCTCCCGCAGCGCCGATGTCGCCGCCGGCGAGCTGGGCATCGACCGGGAGCAGACCGCGCTGGAGGCCGGCCTGCGGCTGGTCATCTCCTCGGACTTCCACAAGGCGTATCAGTCGCTGGCCTGCATCGACGGCGTCGACCCGCTCTGGTGCTGGGCCCATATCCGGCGGTATTTCCTGCGGGCCGGGGCTGCTCACCCCGAGGCGCTCGGCGACTGGTGCGACGCGTGGACCGAGCGGATCGCGGTGCTGTACCGGGCCCACCACGCCCTGGCGGCCACCACGCGCGGCACCGACGCCCACGCCGATGCCGCCTGCCGCTGGCAGCGGGCCTTCACCGACATCGACGCGCACCGCATCCTGCAGGCCAGCGACGCCGGGAAAGGCCTGCTGCACCCCGCCGCCGCCAAGGTCATCGCCACGCTCAGCAACGAATGGGACGGGCTGGCCCGCCACCAGGAGCTGCCGCAGCTGCCGCTGGACAACAACCCCGCGGAACGAGCACTGCGTACCCCGGTGATCGGCCGCAAGAACTTCTACGGCTCCGGGGCGGAATGGGCCGCTCACCTGGCCGCCGATGTGTGGACCGTCACCGCCACCGCCGCCCGGCACGGCATCGAGCCCCTCGGCCTGCTGACCGGCTACCTGCAGGCCTGCGCCGAACACGGCGGCTCCGCCCCGGCCGGAGCCGGCCTGGACCCGTTCCTGCCCTGGACACCCCAAGGACGCGCCCGCCGCCGTCCCGCCAGTGACCAGCGCCAGGGTCGCGGCCCGTAACCTCGGCAGCCCGCAAAGCCGGCCCATATCTCTCCGTCACATGACGCCGAGGTTCATTCCGTCGTGCCCAGCGGGCGCCACAACGTGATCTCCCACGGGTTCCCCGATTACTTACCTTAGCTCGAACACCGGTCATCCGGGAACGGCTTCGTGACCTGGTTTCGGCTTGTCGCCGTTGGCGATACTAGAACGCATGATCGATAAATCCTCGGACGCTGACCGTATTCTCGTCGCCCAGCTTCACGGGGAGGCTCGGCATCACGCGAAGTGGCACGCGCTCACCGAGGCCGAGGAAGCCGCCGCGGTGGCGGCGCTCCGCGAGCTGGCGGCCGGGCGCGGGGATCTGCTGGCCGAGGTCGCCGGGGTCGCCGAAGGCTTCAGCGACGGCGAGTACAGCGAGCCGCTCGGGCGCCAGATCTCGCAGTTGTGCCGCGAAGCCGGTGCTGACCCGCAGGCGATCGCCGGATGGGTCGACATCGGGCGCCAGCGCCGGGCCGATGCGCGCCGTCTACCGTTCTCCGGCGGGCTGCGCGGCCCGTTACGCCGCTATCGCAGAAAAGCCGGGTGAGTCACGCCCTCTGGCGCTGCCCGTTCCCGCATGACGGGCAGCGCTACCGCAGAAAACGCCCCGCTTGCTGCGGTAGCGGGCGCGCGGGTGTGTTAGCGGCCTATTTATCTGCACATAGGGCCATGATCAACGGCAGCGCTCTTTGCGCGGCTCTAGCTGTCACGGAGCGTGACTGACCCGGTTGGCCTGACTGTAGCCAAACCGTTCAGATCGCCGATTTTGTGCTCGCCAAGGCGCGCTTGACGTTGCGTCGGCTGGCGCGCAGAACTTCCGGTTCTGCGTTCTTTACCTGATCAGCCATCCTCGGCGCTGGCCACGTGCTGGTCGGCGAGGGCGGCTGCGGGCTCTCAGCGGCTATGCTGTGGCCGATCCCACACTGCTTGCCGGCACCCTCACAACAACCTCCGTGCCGGCTGTGCGCTCGTGGCCGTCGTCAGTCATGGCTGGTCCGCCCCAGATGACTCGTCGTCGGCCTTCGGCGCCATCGGCCGAAGTGGAACGCCGGCATCGGCCGGGAGCCGCGCTTCTCGCCTGACATCGGTCAGCGGGTTCCATCAGGTCGATAGCATGGCGATTTCAGACGCCACGGTCAGACACGGGCTGGTCGGCTCGACCTGGCCGGGCGGATGTGTTGAGCCGCTCTCATCGGCGTGGCCCGCTGTGTCCCTCGTCGGTGCCGGGGCTTAGATTCGGCTCATGGCCATCAGTCAACAACCGCAGGGCCGGTCACCGAGACGGTCAACATCGTCCGGCTGTGACGCGCCCGGGTCGGCCGGGAGTCGTTCGACAGATATGGCCAGGAAGATCGAGTCGCCATGACAGACACCGAATTCAGCCTGGGGGAGATCGAGCGGCTGGTCGCCGGGCATCACCATGACCCGCACTCGATCCTGGGCGCCCATCCCGGGCCGGAGGGCGTCGTGGTACGGGCGCTCCGCCCGGCGGGCGCGTCGGTGGCGGTGATCCTCGACGACGGCCGCAGGTTTCCCATGACGCCCCTGGGCAGAGGGGTGTTCACGGTTACCCTCCCGGAGGAGAAGGTGCCGGATTACCGGCTCGCCACCGTGTACCCGGGAGAGCAGGAGGCGGACGAGGCGGTGGCCGATGACCCGTACCGCTACCTGCCGATGATCGGCGAGTTCGACCTGTACCTGATCGGCGAGGGCAGGCACGAGGAGCTGTGGCGGGTGCTCGGCGCGCACGTCCGCGAGGCCGGCCAGGTCACCGGGACGTCCTTCGCCGTGTGGGCGCCGAACGCCCTCGGCGTCCGGGTCACCGGCGACTTCAACTACTGGGACGGCCGCGCGTTCCCGATGCGCTCGCTGAGCGGGTCGGGCGTATGGGAGCTGTTCGTCCCCGGAGTGGCCGACGGTGCCCGGTACAAGTACGCGGTATGCGGCCGGGACGGGGTGTGGCGGAGAAAGGCCGACCCGCTCGCGGCCGCGGCCGAGCGCCCGCCCGGCACGGAGTCGGTGGTGTTCACCTCCCGGTATGCCTGGGCCGACGCGGAGTGGATGGCGGCGCGGTCCGGGCGGCAGCCGGTGCGCGAGCCGATGAGCATCTACGAGGTGCACCTCGGCTCGTGGCGCCCCGGGCTGTCCTACCGGCAGCTGGCCACTGAGCTTGTCGGCTACGTCACCGACCTCGGCTTCACCCACGTGGAGTTCCTGCCCGTCGCCGAGCATCCGTTCGGCGGCTCGTGGGGGTACCAGGTCACCTCCTACTACGCGCCGACGGCGCGGTTCGGCAACCCGGACGACTTCCGCCACCTGGTCGACGCGCTGCACCAGGCCGGCATCGGCGTGCTGCTGGACTGGGTGCCCGCGCACTTCCCGCGGGACGAGTGGGCGCTGGCGCGGTTCGACGGCACCGCGCTGTACGAGCACCCCGACCCGCGCCGCGGCGCGCAGCCCGACTGGGGCACGCTCGTCTTCAACTTCGGGCGGAACGAGGTGCGGAATTTCCTTGTCGCCAACGCGGTCTACTGGCTGGAGGAGTTCCACGTCGACGGGCTGCGCGTGGACGCGGTCGCGTCCATGCTGTACCTGGATTATTCGCGCAAGTTCGGCGAGTGGACGCCGAACCAGTACGGCGGCCGGGAGAACCTGGATGCGGTCTCGTTCCTGCAGGAGGTCAACGCCACCTGCTACAAGCGCGATCCCGGCATCACGACGATCGCCGAGGAGTCGACCGCCTGGCCGGGGGTGTCCCGGCCGGTGTACCTGGGCGGGCTGGGGTTCGGCTTCAAGTGGAACATGGGCTGGATGCACGACACGCTCGGCTACCTGAGCCTGGATCCGGTCTACCGCCAGTATCACCACAACGAGATGACGTTCTCGATGGTGTACGCCTACTCGGAGAACTTCATCTTGCCGCTGTCGCACGACGAGGTGGTGCACGGCAAGAGCTCGCTGGTGAACAAGATGCCCGGCGACGAATGGCGCAAGTTCGCCGGGCTGCGCTCGCTGCTGGCCTACATGTGGGCCCATCCGGGCAAGCAGCTGCTGTTCATGGGAGGCGAGTTCGGCCAGCGCGACGAGTGGTCCGACAGCGGGCTCGAATGGCAGGTGCTGGACTACCCCGTCCACCAGGGCGTGCAGCGGCTGTCCCGGGACCTGAACGCGATCTACCGGCAGACCCCCGCGCTGTGGGAGCTGGACTCCTCGCCGGAGGGGTTCAGCTGGATCGACGCCAACGACGCCCAGGGAAATACGCTGTCCTTCCTCCGGTTCCCCGCGGCCTCCGACGGCCGGCCCGACGGGTCCGGCGCCGTCGCGTGCATCGCCAACTTCTCCGCAGTCCCGCACGTGCAGTACCGGGTGGGCCTGCCCCGAGCCGGCCGGTGGCGTGAGATCCTGAACACCGACGCGACCGTGTACGGCGGCACCGGCACCGGCAACTACGGCGGCGTCGAGGCCGGGCCGGAGCCCTGGCACGCCCGGCCGGCCTCGGCCCGGATCACCCTCCCCCCGCTCGGCGTGCTGTGGCTCACCCCCGAGTCTTAGCGGCGCCGAGCAGCTCACGCCGCCTGAGCGGACCGCGGGACCGCCTGGTTTTCCCGGGCTGGCGGCGGTGAGCTCAGGTCAGGCGCGATCCTGCCTGGTCCAGGAAGTCAGTGGCCTGGTCGAGGTCGTCGTGGCAGCGTTGCAGCCAGGCGTCCCCCCAGAAGAAGTTGCAGCTGGTCTCGGCCCGCAGGACCCGCCAGTGAGCTTCCTCGAGCAGCCGGTACACGCCGGGGTCGCGGACTCCGATGCCGACGGCGTTGCGGCGCGCGGCGTAGATGGCCTGGCTGACCTCATCCAGCCGGGTCAGGGCCTGCTGCTGGGCCGGCGAGCCGATCCACTGGGTAAAGCCGGAGCCGTCGTGCCAGCCGGTGTTCCACGCGCCCGGGCGGACGGTCACCTCGCCGTGGGCGCCGTGGCGGTCCAGGTAGTCCTCGATGAAGCAAGGGCGGATGCCGCCGCTCTGGTTGTCCCGCACCCGCTGCAGCAGGTCCTGGTAGAACACGTGCCAGAAGTTGGCCTGCGGTGAGGTGTTGCGGAACCAGCCGCCGTTGTCCCCGTCGGTGCAGGTGGTGACCAGCGGCGGAAAGTCGCAGTACCTGGTCCGCTGGGCCACCTCGTGCATGAACCAGCCGGCGTCCATCCCCGCCTCCTGGGCGTCGGACAGCTCCCGGTCCCGCACCACCACGATGATTTCCTCGCCGCCGAACCGGGCGATGTGCGGACGGTAGCGCAGCTCGTTCCAGCCCATGGGAGTGACCGGTTCGACATGCTCGCTGTCGACGACCACGTAGCGGTAGTGCTGGCGGTTGAGGGCGGGGATGAGCTCCATGCAGAAGCCCATTTCCGGGGGCCAGAACCCGGGGAAGCTGGTCCGCGCGAACAGGTGCCGGCCGATCCCCTGCCAGCGCTCGAGCTGCTCATCCCAGTCGGCATGCGGGATCAGGGGCAGGACGGGATGATAGTAGCCAGTGCCCAGGATGCGGATGATCGTGGTGTTCTGCAGGTACCACAGCAGCGATCCGCAGTCGACGATGCCGTAGACGCGGTGCTGGAACCCGGGACTGGCCAGAGTCTCCAGCAGGGTGCCGGACAGCGACAGGTGCACCCGCCCAGCGTCGGAGTAGGCCCACAGCGACCGGGGGATCCGGTCCACCGCCCACAGGATCTCACTGGCCTCCCACTCGCGCTGGTCGAGCAGGACCTCAAGATTGCCGGCGGGCTGATGCAAGTTGAGGACCAGGGCAAAGGCCACGTCCGCCATCGAAGGCTCCCGGGTGTTACAGGTCGTAGGTCACGATGTCGATGGCGCGCCGGGCGAGTTCGGCGCCGTAGTCAGCCCAGGTGCCCTGGCCCCAGTAGCGGTAGTCGCTCTGCTCGGCGGCGAGCAGGTGGAACAGGGCGTTGCGGTAGCGCGGGTCGCCGGTCGGGATGCTCTTGGTCAGGACCCGCTCATGGAACAGTGAGCTGGCTTCGTCCATCGGGGCGAGCACCTGTTCGTAGCCGCGGACCCACGAAATGTTGCCGGTCCAGCTGCCGCCTTCCATGTGGAAGCGCCCGTCCTCGGTCTGCAGCTGCTTGATCACCTCGGCCAGCCGGTCCGGTCCGTCGCCAGGGGACATCCGGCCCCAGATCCTGGACTGGAACAGCGGCTGGATCACCGGCAGATCGCCGGGGCCGACACCGGCCGAGCGGAGCCGTTCGAGGTACTCGGTGACGTTGACGGCCGGGGTCTGGGTGCCCGAGCTCTCCCGGATCACCTCGAAATACTTAGACGGAAACTCGTTCATCATCACCCCGCCGTTCTCCCCGTCAGCGATCTGCGTCACCAGCGGCGGCACGCCACGCCCGGCCAGGTCCCAGCGCGACAGCCCCTTGGCCTCGTAGTACGGCTGCATCTGGCCGACCAGCTTGGTGTCGCTGCCCTGGGTCTTGACCACGGCGGTGATGCTGGCGACATCGCCCCTGGAGCTGGTGCAGACCAGACGGCGTGGCAGGTGCGGGAACTGGAGTCCGCCCCCGTCGGGTTCCTCGACCGTGTGTTCCTGGACCAGGACCCATTGATAGCCGCAGTCGGTCAGGGTCTTCACGAACTCGTAAGCGACGTCGGGCTGATTGGGCAGGGCCATCTCCGAAGGGGAGAAGCCGCGGACCCGGCGCAGCGCGTCCAGGCCGAAAACAGCGGCGAAATGGTGCTGCCAGGCCCGCACGTGCAACCGGTAGTCCTGGACCGGGGTGGACGGCGCCACGGCATGCCCCCACGGACAGCCCAGCCACTCCACCGCCTGCCGGTTGCGCTGGTCGGTCGTGATGCCGGCCAGCGCGTCGAGGACGTCGTCCGCGCCCATCTGGCGCAGGCCGTGCAGCAGCACACCGGAGTACTCGAGCATGACCCGCGGCGCGAACCCCTCGCCGAGCAGCTGGGGGACGAACTCGCCCATCCGCTTGTAGCACCACAGGAACACCGGGGCATTGTGGTTGTCGCCGATGCCGGGATTGTCCAGCATCCACTTCAGGTTGCTGATGATCGGCGCCGTGCGCAGATCAGGCCCGCCTGCCGGGACGAGCGGCTGGTGCATGTGCAACGCGTCAGCGAAGGCGCCATTCATCCCGTCGAACCCGGCGGTACCCGGGGAGAGGAACACGGGATCGGTCCCCCTGGTCCGGATCGCCTCCTCGATGCGCTGCTCGGAGCCGCAGATGTTGGGAAGACCGTCGACGTACTCGGGAAGCTCTCCCATTACTCCGGCTCCTTACCTGACGTGCGCGAATCTATTTGTGACGGATATGGTCGTAAATGTTCACGTAGTCCTGGCCGGGCTGGGTCCAGGAATGATCCTGCTGCATCCCGTTCAGCATCAGCTGACGGAAATCGCCCGGGTAGGAGTACCACAGCCCGATGGCGCGCGCCATCGCGGACTCCAGCGCGTGGTTGTCGGCCTGGTGGAACACGTAGCCGTTCCGCTCGCCCGGGTGGCGGGCGGAGTAGTCGCGGTCGAAGACGGTGTCCACCAGCCCGCCGATGGCCCGCACGATGGGGACGGTGCCGTACTTGAACGCGATCATCTGGCTCAGCCCGCACGGCTCGAACAAGCTGGGCATCACCAGCAGGTCGGCGCCAGCGTAGATCAGGTGGGCCAGGCCCTCCTCGAACCCGATTTCCAGGTGACAGTCGGGATTGTCGTTCAGGTAGTGCTTCAGGTGCCAGAAGTGATCATTGACGGCCGGCTCGGGGCACGAACCCAGCAGGACGAACTGCGCACCCTGGGCCAGGGCGTAGAAAAGCGCGTGGTGGATGAGATGGACGCCTTTCTGCCGGTCGACGCGGCCCACGTAAGCGATGACCGGCTTGTATTCCTTCCGCAGCAGCAGCCGGTCGCGCAGGGCCCCCTTGTTCGCGTACTTCAGCTCTATCTTCTCGGCCGTGTAGTTCGACGGGATCAAGATGTCGATCTCCGGGTTCCAGACCTCGTAGTCGATGCCGTTGAGCACGCCGCCGAACTTGCCCTGGTGGATGTGCAGCGTGTGTCCCAGCCCCATCCCCTGATCGGTGTCGGTGGCCTCCCTCGCATGTTCCGGCGACACCGTGGTGATGAAGTTGGAGTAGACGATGCCGCCCTTCATCAGGTTGATCGCGCCGTGGTTGAAGCTATCGCGGAGCCGGTCGTCATCGAAGAAGTGCGCGGGGCGGGTGAGGCCGGTCTCCCACAGGATGTGCTCCCCGCAGATTCCCTGGTGCGCGAAATTGTGGATGGTGTAGCAGACCCGCTGATCGCCCATGCCGAGGTCCCGGTAGACCTCGTACAGCAGCACCGGCACGGCCGCGGTCTGCCAGTCGTGGCAGTGGATCACCTCGGGCCGCTTGCCGGTCTTGAACATGAACTCCAGGGCCGCCTTGGACAAGAACGCGAATCTGGTCGTGTCGTCAGGTGAGCCGTACAGGTGGCCGCGGCCGAAGAAGTTGTCCGGCGAGTGCGGGTCGATGAAGAAGCACTTCCTGCCGTGCACGAACCCGAACCACACCGTGCAGGGCACGAACCCGCCATGCCACGGCACCCATAGGTCCGGGTAGGCGACGGTGAGCCCGAAGATCTGGTCATAGTGCATGCAGTCGTATTTCGGCAGGATGATCTCGACCGCGTGGCCCCGCTGCTCCAGCTCGCGGCTCAGCCCGAACACCACCTGCCCCAGGCCGCCGGCCTGCGCCACCGGCGCACACTCTGACGCAACCATTACCACGAACACCGCTGCCTCCCGAGAAAGCCGCAGGGGCAAGTCGTGCGGTGCGGGGCAATAAGCCCGGCCGCGGCGCCGCCCCGCCTCGCCCGCGCTATTTGGCCGGCCTCCCGGCTCGCTTCGCTGCGGGCGCTGCCTTCTTGGCGGCCTGCGCGGGCGCCGCCTTCTTCGCGGGCGTCCTTCTCGTGGCCGGCGGGACCGCCTCGGCCAGCGCGGTCAGGTCCACCACCGAGTCGTCTGCCCCGAAGTCGTTGCGGACGTACGCGTCGGCGGCCCAGTCGTTATCCCACCGCTGGCCATCCAGCAGGTACCGGAACCGGTAGGCCCGTCCCGCGTCCAGGTCGACCGTGACACTGAACCCGCCCGCGGCGTCGCGGTGCATCACGCCGGCGCCGGCCGACCAGTCGTTCCACTCCCCGCACACCGCCGCAGCCTGGGCGCCCACCCGGGGATCAACGGTGAACGTGACCCTGGCCTTGCCCTTCGTTCCCCTGGACTTGATCACTTCCGCCTCCGCCATGCCCAGCTCGCACCCGCGAGCCTGTTATCCAGTCCGGTCCGGCAACGGCATGGCAGGCCCGGCCAGACCGCGCCAGTCCTACCCTGCCCTCAGCAGTCCACCGAGGAGGTAATCCGCGCACCATGGTGAAGCAGATCCCCCGGTCCCGCCTGGACGCCATCGTAACCGGCATCCAGGCGCTCCTCGTCAATGAACATCGCGCAAGTAAACCGGCCCGGCACCGCATCCGGCAAAGGACTTTGGTCCTTGATCTGAGCGCCACGGGGCGCTGACAGCTAACCCAGGAACACGCGTAACACAGGATGCTGGCCGAGGGACGGCACAATGCTCGTGCCTGCAGTGTGCCCGATCAAGGAGCATGCGCTGCGGGCGCGGCCGGTCCAGGTGTGATTCTCGTACCGGAGGGCACGGTGAGGTCGTAGCCGGCATCAGGGGCAGGGCAGAGCGGTGGCAGCAGACACGCCGGTGTGGCCGGGCGACAGTTACCCGCTGGGGGCGAGTTATGACGGCGCGGGGACTAACTTCGCCCTGTTCTCGGAGATCGCCGAGCAGGTGGAACTGTGCCTGTTCGACCACGACGGCACGGAGACTCGGGTGGCGTTGCACGAGGTGGACGGGTACATCTGGCATTGTTACCTGCCGGGCGTCGGACCGGGCCAGCGGTACGGGTACCGGGTGCACGGCCCCTACCACCCGGCCGACGGGCATCGCTGCAACCCGCACAAACTGCTGCTCGATCCGTACGCCAAGGCCATCGAGGGCGGCGTCACCTGGGGCCAGCCGGTGTTCGCCTACCAGTTCGGGCACCCGGACCGGCGGAACAGCGCGGATTCGGCACCGCACGTGCCGCGGTCAGTGGTGGTGAATCCGTACTTCGACTGGGGCGTCGACCGGCCGCCGCGGACGCACTACGACCAGACCGTGATCTATGAGGCGCATGTCCGGGGCCTGACCAAGCTGCATCCGCTCATCCCGCAGGAGCAGCGCGGCACCTGCCAGGGGCTGGCGCACCCTGCGGTCATCCAGTACCTGCAGCGACTGGGCGTCACGGCGGTCGAGCTCATGCCGGTCCACCAGTTCGTGCCGGAACGTGTCCTGGCCGGGCGCGGGCTGAGCAACTACTGGGGCTACAACAGCATCGGCTTCTTCGCCCCGCACAACGCCTACTCCGCCAGCGGCAGCCGCGGCCAGCAGGTCCCGGAGTTCAAATCCATGGTCCGGGCGCTGCACCAGGCCGGGATCGAGGTCATCCTCGACGTGGTGTACGACCACACCGCCGAGGGCGACCACCTGGGGCCCACGCTGTCCTTCCGCGGCATCGACAACGCCGCCTACTACCGGCTCGAAAACGCCGACCCGCGCTTTTACCGGGACACGACCGGCACCGGGAACAGCCTGCTGATGCGGCACCCGCACGTGCTGCAGATGATCATGGACTCGCTGCGGTACTGGGTGCTCGACATGCACGTGGACGGGTTCAGGTTCGCCCGGGCCGCCGCGCTCGCCCGCCAGTTCTACGAGGTGGACCGGCTGTCCGCGTTCTTCGACCTGGTCCAGCAGGATCCGGTGGTGTCCCAGGTGAAGCTGATCGCCGAACCGTGGGATGTCGGCGAGGGAGGCTACCAGGTCGGCAACTTCCCGCCGCTGTGGACCGAGTGGAACGGGAAGTACCGGGACACGGTACGGGACTTCTGGCGCGGCCGACCCGCCACGCTGCCCGAGTTCGCCTTCCGGCTGACCGGGTCCAGTGACCTGTACCAGCAGGACAGCAGGCGCCCGGTGGCCTCGGTCAACTTCGTCACCTGCCATGACGGCTTTGCCCTGCACGACCTCGTCTCTTACGACCGCAAGCACAACGAGGACAACGGCGAGGGCAACCGGGACGGCAGCGATGACAACCGGTCCTGGAACTGCGGCGCCGAGGGCCCTACCGACGACCCGGACATCCTGGTGTTGCGGGAGCGGCAGAAGCGCAGCTTCCTGGTCACGCTGCTGCTGTCGCAGGGCGTGCCGATGCTGCTGGCCGGCGACGAGATGGGCCGCACCCAGCGGGGCAACAACAACGCCTACTGCCAGGACAACGAGATCTCCTGGGTCGACTGGGGGACCGCCGGCGAGCGCCCGGCTGCGGGCGTGCCGACCAGGCGCGGAGCGTCGGCCGCGCAAGGGACAAACCAGGCACTGCTGGAGTTCGTCCGCTGGCTCGTCCGGTTCCGCGCGGACCACCCCGTGTTCCGGCGCCGCCGCTTCTTCCAAGGGCAGGACATCCGCGGGGTGCCCGGCCAGCTGCGGGACATCGCGTGGTTCACCCCGGCCGGCCAGGAGATGGCCGACGCAGACTGGCAGGCTGGCTCCGCCAACTCACTGGCCGTCTTCCTGAACGGCGACGCGATCAGCGAACCGGACTGGCGCGGCGAGCCGATCCGCAGCGACTCGTTCCTGCTGTTGTTCAACGCCAGCGAGCTCGACCTGGAGTTCACCCTCCCCCCACCCCGTTACGGCGCGCTGTGGTCGAAGGTCCTCGACACGGCGGTGCCGCTGATCTCAGCCCAGGACGTGACCGTGGTCAGGCAGGGCGACATGATCGGCGTGCCCAGCCGGTCGGTCCAGGTCCTGTGCCGCAACTGAATCCCGCCCAAGCACCCCGGCGGGTACGGCGGGTTAGATGCCCCGACGAGCCATTCGACGAGGGTCGCAAGGCACCGCGTCGGCCGTTTCTGTATCAGGCACGCGCCGGCGTCCTCCCCATTGCGGGGACCAGAAGCTTGCGTGCCGACGGCAGTGACCTCGGCGATCTGGCGGGGATTCAGGGATGACCCGGCGCCGGGCCCGGCCCCAACGCGATGGCGAGCAGAAAGGATGGTTCTCCAGATGGGCGCACTGCAGCACTGCCTGGTGCGGCCCTTCGGACCTGACCACGGTCGCGCCGTACATGTTCTGGCTGATCTTCCGCAATGTCGCGTCGGACGGCTTCGTGTCGAGAACCTGGCGAACGCCGGCGTCTTGCCGGAACCCGGGTGCGCGCTCGCCTCGCCGTCGCGGGAGAACACCGCCACGCACGTGTCACAGGACTACGTCCGCAACTGGACCCGCGCCTGCCGCCATCGTCGCGATCGAGCTGGCAGCCGGCCCGCTGCCGACCAGCCAGCTGCTGATCGATTACGTGCAGTTCGCGCAGACCTGCCAGAACCCGGCCAGCGGCATCGGCCACTTCGACCGCGCGTCGTTCCTGATCAACGGCACGCCGCGGAGCTGGACCGGCCAGACCGACGGGCCGAACCTGCAGGCGCTGGCGATCCTGCGGCTGTTCGCCCAGTGCTTCCACGCGGTCACGGCCAACACCGTCGGCATCCCGGTCCCTGGCTGGCTGAGCACCGCCATACCGTGGCTGCAGAACGCCCTGGCGAGTCACCGGAATGGTCAGTGCTACCAGTCAGCTGTCCCTGTCCCGACCGACGACAGGGCCCCTGCGACCCCGACATCGACATCGTCATGGCGGCGATCTACGGCGGCGTCACCATCACGGACACCAAGCTCCTCGCGACAGCGGCACTGCTGCGCAGCCGGTGGGCCGACCAGGCGTCGAAGTACTTCTATCCGATCAACGGGGCCGATCAGTAACGCGGCATCGGCCCCATGCTCGGGCGCTATCCGGGGGACGTGTACGACGGCGATACCGATGAGCAGGCCGGCGACCACCCCTGGGTGGTGTCCACGGCCAGCTTCGCCGAGCTGTACTACCGGCTGGCCAAGCAGGTCACGACGGCCGGGACGGTTCCGCTCGATGCCCTGTCGGCCAGCTTCTTCAGCCAGGTCGGGATTGACACGTCGACCACCCCGGCCGCCGCGGCAGCGGCGCTTCAGGGTGCCGGGGACCAGATGCTGCAGGCGGTCGTGTTCCACAGCGATCACCTCGAGCTCAGCGAGCAGTACGACGCCACGTCCGGTTACATGAGAGGAGCGTCAGCAACCAGTCGTGGAGCTACGCCTCGTTCCTGTCCGCAGTCCGCGCCAGCAACGCCATCTGAGAACCTGTTCCGCACGCAGGAACGGAAACCACGGCGTCCGGGCATCACCTGGCCCGCCCCAGGATTTAGGAAGAAGATCTTCATTCCGCCGGCACGGCACCTCTGAGCTGCTCGAATGGCATAACCATGACCGTTCCCTCATCACGCGGGATCAGCCGCCGTCCGGCTCTCCTATGATGCGTGGTGTGCCTGATCTAACGGTCTGGTTCCGCCCGCCACGCGGATGGGCCGGTACCATTCATGTTCACGTCTGGGGCACCCGCCCTCGGAAGGCCGCCATGGGCTGGCCGGGAGTCCCGATGCAGGCGCATGGGGACGGCTGGTACGTCTACCGCATCGAGGGCGCGGGCACCGCAAGCCTGGTGTTCCACGACCAGCACGGGCGGCAGACGGCCGACCTGCGCCGGGAGCGGGACGGCTGGATGGATCGCGATGGCCGGTGGCAGGACGCCGACCCCCGGACCGCTGGTACCGCCGCGGCGTCCGGCACGGCACCCGCGGCGACAGGGGCACCCGCCCCGCAGGCCCCGCCGTCCGGGGTGGACTTCCGTGAGGAGACCATCTACTTCCTCATCACCACCCGGTTCTACGACGGTGATCCGGCGAATAACTTCTACTGCCGGGACCGGATCGCCTTCGACCCCGACGGCCGTCCGGCGGACCCGCACTGGCGGGGCGACTTCAAAGGGTTGATCGGGCAACTGGACTACCTCAAGGACCTGGGCTTCACCGCTATCTGGATCACCCCGCCGATCGAGAACCGCAGCGGGCTGGACTATCACGGTTACCACGGCTACGACTGGACCCGGATCGATCCCCGGCTGGAGTCGCCGGACGCGACCTACCAGCACCTCATCGACGCGGCGCACGAGCGAGGCATCAAGATCATTCAGGACGTCGTCGTCAACCATTCCTGCCAGTACGGGATCCGGGGCAAGGTCTGGATCGACCACCTGCCCGTCAAGTACTACGTTCCGCAGGGGTCCCGGCAGGGTGAGGTGAACCACGGGCCCTATCAGGGCAACCTCGGCAACTACGCCTGGCCCAACCGGGACGACCTGGACAACCCGGTGGCGCCGCAATGGTACCGGGAAAGGCACGAGCGCGACCCGGAGGGCCGCGAACCCCTGATCGACCCGCGGACCGGCCAGACCGTCCCGGAACCCGGATACGACCCCGGCCGGTTCTTCGGGGTGGACCCGGGCCGGCTCGACCCGCAGTGGTACCACCAGGACGGTTTCATCGCAGGCGGCGACTGGGAAAGCGCATATCCGCTGCAGCACAAGCACATCGCAGGCGACTGCATCGACCTGGCGACCGAGCGCGAGAACGTCAAGGACTACCTGATCACCGCGATCACCCGCTACCTCGACATGGGCGTCGACGCGTTGCGGATCGACACCGTCAAGCACGTGGAGCGGGGGAACCTGCTGGGGTACGTCAACGCCTGGAAGGCCCACAAGCCGGGCCTGTTCGTCTTCGGGGAGAACCTGGTCAAGGGCTACGGATGGGGAGACATGGGCGGCGGCGACAACGGCCCGTCGCCGATCCGGCCCTGGTGGTACACCCGGCTCGGCGACGACCCGCGCAATCCCCGGTCCGGCGGCGACTCCGGCTTCGCGGTGCTCGACTTCGGGTTGTTCTCCTCGTTCAGGGACAACCTGAGCCGGGGCACCTTCAGCGGTCTCGCGCAGGCGATGTCGATGGACTGGATCTACGGTGACCCGACCACGCTGATCACGTTTCTGCAGAACCACGACGTCGGCCCGGACAACGACTTCAAGTACCGGTTCAAGGGCGAACAGTGGATGGCGGCGGCCGCCTACAACGTGCTGTGGACAGTCCGCGGCATCCCTTGCCTGTACTACGGCGAGGAGATTGAGTTCATGAAGGGCGCTCCGCAAGACGTCGAGGGCGAGCGGGACACCCTGGCCCAGACCGGGCGGGCCTACTTCGGAGACCACCTGACCCCCGAACGAATCGGCGAGACCCAGGCGCACCCCCTCCACCAGCACATCAAGCGCCTCAACCAGATCCGCCGGGCGCTCCCCGCCCTGCAAAAGGCACCCATGACCCATCTGAACGAGTGGGGCAGCGGGCTAAGCTTCGTGCGCGACCACGACAGCGGGCGCAGCTACGTCGTCGTCGGCCTCGCGATCGGCGCCGACCAGACCATCACTGTGCCGGGCGTGCTCAACGGCACCTACCGCGATGCCGTCACCGGCCGGGAGATCGTGGTCCACGACGGAACGCTGGCGTTCGACGTCCGGGGCAGTTCGGCCGGCATCTACGTGCTGGACGGGCCGGGCCGGATCGGCGTGGACGGCATCTATCTGCGCTGAGGCTCGCGGTCCCTGCTCCCTCCCGGCCGCGCTCGGCGTCGCCGACAAGCCGGGCCCAGGCATCTACTGGCTGTATGCAGAGCTGTCCGTCAAGCCCGGTGCCGGCTGCGGCCCCGGCGGCCTCACCGCGGACCAGCTCACTGGCACGAAGCCGCGATCGACGGCCATCCGCGCCGTGGCATCGGCCATCGCCGCTGCCTCGCAGGTCAGGCCGCGGTACCCGGCCAGGGCGAGCCGTTCGGGGTCGGTGAAGGCGGGCTGGATCGTGACAAGGGCAGTGGTTGAAGCAGCAGTGGTCATCGGGCACCCCCCGGCCGAGCTGAGACCCGGGAGACTGGGCCAGCTGCGGGTCCCAGCGATTGAGCGGAAACCCGACGTAGACCGCAGCAGCCGGTCACATCATGTCACCGCCCGCCGGAAAACGGAGCGACGTCGACCACGGAGAAATGCTCCAGACCGCCGACTATTTCCGGCTGCCATGATGAGCTCCGCGGCTCGGCAACTGTGCGCAGACGCACCAGTCCGGGCGTCCCTACTTCGTGCCGACGATGCAGTAGGCCACGCCCGGAATCCTGACCTTGCCGTCTTCTTCGTAGGTGCTGACCCTGGCGATGACGGCTTTCGCGATCCGCTCCCGCGCCGGCTCGCCGGCCTGCGCAAGCGCCGCAACCGCGAGCGAGACGTGCTCGCTGATCATCTCCCAGTACTGCGCGGGCGACTCCGTCACGAGTTCGACCTCGACGTCCCACTCGGCCACCTCGCGCAGCCCCGCGGCCTGGTACAGGGCACCGACATATCCCGGGGCAGCGCACCGGAACATGCCCGGCCCGTCCGGGTCGGGTGGCGCCAGCACCGCCTCGGCCGCGATTGCCTGCATGGCGATCGTCGTCCACGGGTTTTCCCCGGGCCCGGCCCATACCGACGAGCACACACGCCCGCCCGGCTTGAGCACGCGCGCGAACTCGGCGGTCGCTTCGGCGACGTCGGGAAAGAACATGTATCCGAACCGGACCGAGATACTGCCGAATGCCGCGTCACCGAATGGCAGGTCATCGGCGCTGCACACCGTGGTCTGGAAATTGGTGATCCCTTGCGCGTTCGCTCGTCGCGTCGCGATGTCGAGCATCTCAGCCGCAAGGTCGGTCAGGACGACGTGTCCCCCCGGCGCGAGCCTGGCGATGGTCAGCCCCGGCTCGCCAGTGCCCGCGGCGATGTCGAGATGCTGCTGATCATCGGCGATGCCCAGACGCTCGATCATCGCTGTGCCGACCGGGCCCAGCTGATCCATGATGACCGGGTCCCACTTTTCCCAGCCCGCAGAAAGCCCGGCCCACGTCGCTCGCTGAACGTCTCGGATCTCATCGCCGCCCGGCATCGGCCCTCCGCTATCAGATGCACCCGCCGAACAGAAGGCACTCCTTGGCGGGAGTACATAATGCCCGTTCGGCGCGCCAACGACGAGACCGCGGCAGACCAGCAGTTCCGTGCATAACGGCGGATCAGGAGCGGCGCAGCTCCGCATGCGGTCACATTCCGTGATCGGGTAGGCCGTCTCCGGCAGTTCCCTATCGCCAGCGGGCAGATCCAGATGGCCGCCAGCGCGAGGATCCGGCGCAAGATTGAGCAGCCCGGAGGAGAGCGGGATGCTCACGTAGTCTTGCCGAAGCGTCCTCATCGAGTCCGGCCGCTAGATCTTCAAATACGAGGTCGCCAACAACCGTCCGCGACCGGACACAGATCCTCGAGGCGCTCGGGGCCACCTCGCGCTGGCTCGCCTTGCTCGTCGACTGGCTCGCCGAACAGGGCTCCGAAGTCGAGGCCGCCGGCCTGGTCGACGCGGCCAGGCAGGACATCACCGCCGTATGCCGTCGGCTATCGCAGCCGCCGCCCGCGGTAATTCTGCCGGAACCGGGAGAATTACCCGCTGGTAGGTTCCGCACCGTGCCAGCACCCCGGTAACGCCGCTGGCCAGCATCGGCCTTCCGCAGAGCGGAACCGCTGGCATCCCGGCCGGGACAGCTCATGATCGCGGCCTGCGTGCCGTGCACATTCGTTTTGCACGTGCACGGTGCCACAATGGGCCTGTGACCGAGATCACCAGCGACTGGCGCGAGCGACGGAAGGGCATCGACGGCCACGCGCCGCGCAGTGCCCTGCACCCCGCCGACCGGCTGCCCGCGCAGGTCTACTACCTGCCGGATGAGCTGGACGAGTTCTGCCCTGACTGCACTCCTGGTCCGGCCCGGACGGCTGGCAGCATGCCGCGGGTGCGTCTTCGTACGGCGCCGCACCGCGTAGCCCGCCAGCGGCCCGCCGCGGGCGCCAGGATCACGGCCTCCGGATGCGCCTGCTCGAACCGCTGCCGGCGCACCACCGGGTCCTCTGCGCCGCCGCCGACCACGCGCAGGGCCCGGCGTTCCGCGCCAGTCACAGCGTGCCCTCGCGTGCCCAGTCGGCCCGGATCGCCGCGTTCAGCTCGTCCGGGGTGTCCCCGGTGAGAATGTCCTTATCCCCAGCGCCCTCCCGCCACGCCTGCCACTGACCGCCGACGACATAGATCTCGTAGGCATCACCCCACGCCAGCACCAGCGCGTCCAGCGCCCGGTCCTCGTCCACGTCGAACACGCCGCGCGGCCCGGCCTCGCCGGTCACGGCAGGTCCCGGGGCACCGGGCAGGCCGCGTAGTCGGCCCGGATCAGCAGGAGCAGGCCTCCGGGCGACGGGCTGGCGAGCGGGCCGCCCCGGCCGTCCCGGCGCCGCGCGGTGTACGCCCCGCCGTCCCGGCCGACGTGGTACGCCTCGCCCCAGTGGAACCTGAGATCGTCCAGCGTGCCGGCCTCCCCTGCGGGCTGGCTTGCCGCCGCCCTTCCCATGGCGTGCCTCCCATCGCGTACCAACGTGGTAAAGCCAGTCCACCGATCGCGGGGTGTCGTGCGATAGTGACAAGGAGAAGCAAGGGGAATGTCCATGGCCATGAGAAAGTCCCCGTGTGTGGCCAGGTCTAGGTCCCCGCTGGTGGCCAGTTAAAAGTCCCCATCCCTCGTTCGTCGTGTCGGCCGGGAGTTTGAGCCCCGGACGGCGACGGTGGCGGTGTCAGCCAGTCACCGCACCGCCCGGGGAGCTTCCATTGAAGTCTGCGAGGGAACGGATGGACATTATTTCTGCCTACCGCGAGGCGGGCACTTTCCGCGGGGCCGCTGTGATCAGCGGCACGACGCACAAGACCGTGAAGCGGGTGATCGCCCGGCACGAGGCCGGTGCCGTGGCGGCGCGGGTGCCGCGGACCCGTAACTACGACGCCGTCGCGGAACTGGTGGCCGCGCGGGTGAAGGCCAGTTCGGGGCGGATCTCGGCGAAGCGGCTGCTGCCGGCCGCTCAGGCCGCCGGCTACGCGGGGTCGGCGCGGAACTTCCGGCGGCTGGTCGCGGAGTGCAAGCAGGCATGGCGGACCGAGCATCACCGTGGCCAGCGGCAGGCGGTCTGGTCGCCGGGTGAGCACCTGGTGATCGACTGGGGCGCCGAGGGCGGCCTGCACGTATTCTGCGCGGTGCTGGCGTGGTCCCGGATCCGGTTCGTGCGGTTCGCCTCTGATGAGCGGGCGGAGACGACGCTGGCGATGCTGGCGGAGTGCTTCGAGGCCCTCGGCGGGGTGCCGGGCAAGGTGCTGGCCGACCGGATGGGCTGCCTGAAGGGCGGCGTCGTCGCCAACGTCGTGGTGCCCACCGCCGAGTACGTCCGCTTCGCCGGCCATTACGGGTTCCGGCCCGATTTCTGCGAGGCCGCGGACCCCGAATCGAAAGGGATTGTCGAGAACCTGGTCGGCTATGCCAAGGCCGACCTGATGGTGCCGCAGGCACCGTTCGGTGACCTGACCGCGGCGAACGCCGCGGCCCGGGCCTGGTGCGTCGAGGTCAACGGCGCGCTGCACAGCGAGATCTGCGCGGTCCCGGCGGAACGGTTGCTGACCGAGCGGGAGCTGCTCGCCCCGCTGCCGTCGCTGCGGGCCAGCATCGGCAAGATGGCCACCCGCAAGGTCGACAGGCTGTCCTGCGTCCGTTTCGGCTCGGCTCGCTACTCCGTGCCCGTCCGCCTGATCGGCACCGGAGTCAGGCTGCGGACCGACGACGGCCGGCTGCTGGTGATCATGACCGGGACCGGGGAGGTCGTGGCTGAGCACACCCTGGTCGCCCCCGGTGAGGCATCGGTCCGCGATGAGCACTACGGCGGGCCGCGGCCTGCGCCCCGCCGGGCGGCGCGGCCGAAGACTGCGGCTGAGAAAGAGTTCTGCTCCCTCGGCCCGGTCGCCGAGGCGTTCATCACCGGTGCCGCCGCAGCCGGCAGCACCCGGCTCGGCACCGACCTGGCCGAGCTGAACACGCTGCGCGCCGCGCACGGCGACGGAGAGTTCCTCGCCGCGCTGGACCGGGCGGTCGCGTTCTGCCGGTGGCGGCCCGCTGACGTGCGGTCGATCCTGGCCGCCGGGGCGGGCCTGCCCGGGCGCCAGGTCCCGGCCGGTGACACGCTGATCCTGGACCTGCCGACCGTCCCGGTCCGCCCGCTGGCCGACTACGCGATCGGCGGCCTGTCATGACCGCGGCTGCGGCGCCGCCGCTGGCACCAGACATCGCCGCCGGGCTGCGGCGGCTCAAGCTCGCCACGATGCGGCAGCTCGCCCCCGAGCTGCTGATCACCGCGAAGACCCAGCGGTGGGCGCCCGAGGAACTGCTGCGGACCCTGATCGATGCCGAGATCACCGCCCGCGAGGCGTCCAACGCCAGGACCCGGATGAAGACCGCCGCGTTCCCGGTGGTCAAGACCCTCGATGAGCTGGACAGGTCCGCGTGCTCCATCCCCGGCCCGACCCTGGACTACCTCGCCTCCCTGGAGTGGATCCGGGCCAAAGAGAATTTGTGCCTGGTCGGGCCGGCCGGCACGGGCAAGAGCCATGTCCTGGTCGCGCTCGGCGTCGCCGCAGTCCACGCCGGGCACAAGGTCCGGTACTTCACCGCCGCCGACCTGACCGAGGCCCTCTACCGCGGCATGGCCGACAACTCCGTCGGCCGGGTCATCGAGAACCTGCTCCGCAACGACCTGATCCTGGTCGATGAAGTCGGGTTCGCCCCGCTCGACGACACCGGCGCCCAGCTGCTATTCCGGTTCGTCTCCGCCGCCTACGAACGACGCGCTCTCGGCATCGCCAGCCACTGGCCCTTCGAGTCCTGGGGCCGGTTCCTGCCCGAGCACACCACCGCCGTCAGCCTCCTGGACCGTCTGCTCCACCACGCGAACGTCGTGGTCACAGCCGGCGATTCGTACCGCATGCGCCAGGCCCGAGCTCGAGGAGGAACCGCCCTGAAAGATAGATAATCAACCCGAGGGGTGGGGACTTTTAACTGGCCACCAGCGGGGACCGCAACTTGGCCGTTGACAGGGAAGCACGCAGAAGCAAAGGCGGGCTTCCTTCGCCTGGCGACGCGAAGGTACGCGCGATGCCTAGAGCGGATGGCGCCACGCTGCGCGCATGGCGCAGGTCCCGCGGGTGGGACGTGCCGGAGATGGCACAGCGGTTCATCCGCGGTGCCCGCGAGGCGGGTGTCCCGGTAGCCACCCATACGGGCCTCGTGCAGATGATCTACGCCTGGGAGCGTGGCGATCACCTGCTGACCGAGCGGTACGAGCTGCTGTATGCGGCGGCACTGGGTGCCGGGCCAGATCAGCTCGCAGATGGCCCCGTTGCGCTCGATGCAGGGCATGATCTTGCGCAGCCGCCGCTGCTGTCCCTTAACCTCGGCAGGGCAGACGGGATCGCCGGCGCCGAGGAGGAGGACGTGGACAGGCGCGAATTCGGGCTAGCCGCGATGGGGCTGCTGGCCGGGACTCTGCTGCCGCCTGCCGGAATCCCGGCGACCGTGACCGCTGCGCATATACGCGAGCTGCGCGCCAGCGCCACCACCATATGGACCCGTGACCGGCTCGTCGGCGGCAGCGCTCAGCTACGGGAAGCCGCAGCCCGGTACAAGGCAGCGCGTGCCATGCTCGACCACTCCAGCTACACCGGCACCGTGGGCGCGGAACTCCAGGAGGTCACCTCCGAG
>CAVTZG010000010.1:0-487956 GCA_963739135.1 uncultured Actinomycetes bacterium | reverse complement strand
GATCTCGTCGCAAATGCGTGCCGGCACCAGTGCGGATCGAAATCCAGGCCGGTCCGCTCGCGCAGCCGCAGCACCAGGTCGTAGGCCGCGGCATAGGTCCACGCCTGCCCGCGCGGGCCAGCGAACAGGTTCACGAACACATAGTCGGAGTCCAGGTCGCCGTACTCGGTGGCCAGGTAATCACCGTAAAGCCGGATGACCTGAGAACGGACCGGGATGGTCCGCGGATCACGGCCCTTGGACCGCGCCCCGTTGCCGTTGACGCGCGGCACGATCGTGACCTCCCGCTCGGCCACGGCGATGTCCTCGTGCCGGAGCCCGAGCGCTTCGCCGATCCGAACGCCGGCGTCCCACAAAATGGCCAGCAAGAGCCGGTCCCGCAGGTGCTCGCAGGCATCCAGGATGGCCTGCATCTCCGCAGCGGTCACCACCCGCGGCAGCTTCTTCGGCGGCTTCAGGGCAATGGTCCGGCGGGCCTGCGGCTTGCCGGCACTCACATGATGCAGGAACGGCCTGAACCCGCCGTTCCGGCGGCCGCCGGCCTGCCAGGTGGTCAGCAGCTCGCCGACATCAGCGCCGTGCCGCGCCTGGTGAGAGTAGAAAGCGGCCAGCGCCGCCAGCTTCCGGTTCACCGTCACCGCGCCCACGTGAGATTCCGCCGACGGCAGCACCGCCACCAGGCCGTCCCGCCCAGCCGGCGGCAGCGCCAGCCAGGCCACGTACTCGCCCAGGTCCTCCAGCCGCACCTCCCGCCAGTCCACGTCCCGCCGGGCAAGGAACACCAGGAAGTCCTTCAGATCATGGGCGTACGCCTTCACCGTGTTCGGCGACCGGCCGATGCTGGTCAGGTAGGCCAGCCACCCCTCAGCCGGCCCGACCGGGATGTCGTCATCGCCCAGGACAGTCCACGACTCCAGCCCGGACCGGGGCATCACGACACGCTGCACTCGCATGATTCCTCCACTTCACCGACGTGCTGGATGAAGCGTGAGATAACCATGTTTACGAAGCAGCCGCCAAGGGGCTCAAGTGACCGTCGTGGACGTCAAGGACAGCCCCAGGAAGGCCCCAGATAAAGAAGATTTCCGCTTGGTTCAGCCAGGAGGCGTGGACCGGGGTGTGGATCATGATGGCGTTCGGCCAGGCGTCATGCAGCCGCTTGACGGCGGCCTGGCCGCGGTGGTCTGAGCCGTTGTCCACGATGACGAACACCCGGGGCGCGTCCTTGTACTCCGGCAAGCTCATGACCTGGCCGATGAGGTCCATGAACGGGGTGATGCCGGTGGTGGCCGGGGTGGCGGCGAACACGTTCCCGGTGTGCACGTCGAGCGCGGCCAGCAGGGCGAGGGCACCGTGGCGGACGTATTCGTGCTCGGCCCGCACGGGCTTGCCGGGCCCGGCTGGGGCGGTGGGGCGGCAGCGCCCGCGGGCCTGGATGGACGGCTTGGCGTCCACGGACACGATGCGGTCGCCGGGCCGCAGCCGCCTGCCTTGGTAAAACCCCTGGTACAGGTCGAGGATGACAGATGCCCTGGCGGCGAAATCCGGGTCGCGCGGGGAGATCCACGACTGGTACTGCCAGGGCTTGACCGGGTGCTCAGCTAGGATCCGCAGCACCGATGACACCGAGATCTGGCGGGCCAGCCCGGCCTTGGTGATCTCGGCCAGCAGTTCCGGCCCGGTCCAGCGCGACAGCGGCACCCCGGTCGTGGCGGGCAGCTGGCAGGCCAGCGCGACGACCGCGGCCCGGGTCAGCTCGCTGATCCGCCGCGGCCGCCCGCAGCGGGGCAGGTCAGCCAGCCCAGCCAGGCCGCGGCCGGCGAACCGGCCCCGCCACTTGCGCACGGTATCCACGCTGATCCGCAGGTCCGCGGCGATCCGCGCATTGTCCCGGCCGCGCGCGGCAGCCAGCACGATCTGCGCCCGCAGCCGGTCCCGGTACGCCGTCTTCGCTCCCCGGACGCGTTTCTTCAAGGCAGTGCGCTCGCCGGCGCTCAGCACGACCGGCACCGCGCCAAGCAGCGGCATGGCAGCTCCGAGTCAGATCACAGCGACGTAATCCGCTCCCGGGCACCGGATCCTAACCGGCCCGGGCACCACCGCGCGGCATGATGGGGCACATGCCCGCCATCCCGGAATCGACCCGCAGCTCGATCACCTTGCGGCTGCTGGACCACGCCGAGAAGAACTGGCCGCAGCTGGCCAAAGTCCGGGCCAGATACCACGGCAGCTTCGCCTACATCACCGGCGTGCTCCGCAACGGCCAGCAGATCCCGCTGTTCCGGCTGCGCTACGGCGGCTCCGCCCACTCCTTCGGCTTCGCGATCTACTCCGCCGCCAGCGACCGCTACGAAGACGCCGTCCTGCGCACCGGACTCCCGGTCGGCACCCCGCAAGAAGCCCTCGACACCGCCTGCACCGTCCACCTGGCCGACCTCGAACCCTAAGAACCCGACGAACTTACGGTGTCACCCACTAAGGCACGCTTTCGCCTCTAATGTCCTGGACGCGGGCGGGTCGGTCGACGAGGCCCAGGAGCTGCTCGGCCACGCGTCGGTGTCCTCCACGGAGGTTTACACGCATCCTGACCCAGCGAGGCTGCGGGCCGCGGTCGACGCGGTCCCCAGCCCTCGCGAGCTGGCCGGAGAGCCCCGGTGAGCGCCGCGACCGTCGTGAGCGTCGTGCCGATCACCGCGGAGGAGCCGGAGGATGCGGCCCTGGCGCCGGTGCTGGGAGCCGGTGCCGCTGCTGCGGGGCAGCGGGCGGCGAGGCTGGCAGCCCTGCTGGACCCCGGGTTCCTGGCGGAGGCCGGCTGGGATCCGGTGACATGGCTGCTGGCCCCGGAAACCGAGCACCGGCTGATCCGGTGGGACGGCAGCCGCCGGCGGCAGGAGGACGCTCCCGCCCGGAGGGGAGCGCCCCTGCCCGCGCCCGGGCCCGGGACATGCGCGGTGACGGCCTGCCTGCGGGAGCGGCGGCCCCGCCGCGGGCGCGAGGAGACCCGCTGCGCCCTGCACGCGCGCCGCTGGGAGGCGGCCCTCCTCGCCGATCCGGGGCTGGACGGGACGCGGTGGGACGAGAGGGCCGAGCCGGTCCCGGTGACCGGCCAGGTCAACTTGCGCGGGCTCGCCCCGCTGGCCGTGGTTGAAATGCTCTACGGGGTGCAGCAGCGGGTCCGGGCAGGATGCACCAGTTACTGCCGGGCGCTGCGCGTCCTGGCCCGGGAGCTCCGCCAGGCGCAGGCGCCCTCGCTGGCGGACCTGCCTGCCCAGGAAGAGAAGGGACGGCAGGCCCTGCTCAGCTCGCTGGCGATGCACGCGGCCCGGGCGTTCGCCGACCCGCGGTCCGAGATCGCCAAGGACAGGTGGGACCTGACCGTCCTCGGCCATCACGGCTGGCTCGCCTTCACCGGCATCAGCCAGGAATGGCTGCGCGAGTCCGTCAAGGCATGGGCCGCCCACGACCTGCCGCGGCGGCGGGGCAAGCAGGCCGGCGCGCGGCTGCACGAGATCGCCGGCGCGATGATCAGGCTGTCGGCGACCCTGCGCGTCGGCCGGGAGGACCGCGGTGAGGACCCCGCCGCCCTCGGCCGCGCCGACATCGAGGCGTTCCTGCACCGCATGGCATTCCTGGCCGCCGACGGGCAGATGTCGGCCTACAGCAGGGTCAAAACCTGCCAGGACGCAGGCCGGGTGCTGAAGGGCATCCGCTCCCTCGGCATGGCAAGGCCAGGAGGCCCGGCGGCCGGCCTGGCGGACGACTTCACCCTGATTGCCGGGGACGTCCCGGCCAAGGCCGACCCGGGCGAGCCCGGACGGGACGTCCCTGACGAGATCATGCGGCAGCTCTGCGGCCGCCTCCGCGAACTGGAGGAAGTCATCTCCAGCCGGGAGACCCGGGTCGCGGTCGAGCTGATGATCGACACCGGCCGCCGGCCCGCCGAGGTCTGCGCACTGGACTGGGACTGCCTGGCCCGCGACGCCGACGGCACCCCGGTACTGGTCTACGACAACTCCAAGGCCCACCGGCAGCGCCGCCGCCTGCCGGTCAGCGAGCACACCGCAGCCCTGATCACCGTGCAGAAAACCGCCGTCCGCGAACGGTTCCCGGACGCGCCGCCCGCCCGGCTGAGGCTCCTGCCCTCCCGGCGTCTCAACCCCGACGGGACCCGCCCGGTCACCGAGGACAACCTCACCGGACGGCACCGGATCTGGGTGGACTCAATGGGGCCGCTGCTGCGGGCCGACGGCACGGAATACGACAAGTCCCTCATCACCCCGTATTCCTACCGGCACTCCTACGTTATCTGTACTTCTCTCAAGGCCCGAGGCACGGCGCAATCCTGGGCTGGCCGCATCGTGCCTCACAAGTATCTGGTACTGGGTGAGACACGTACGACGGGGCCGGGACCAGGGTCTTTCTTCTTCGATGCGCTTTTTGGCCTTACGTGACTCACGTCCCTCACTCTGTGAAATGGCGGTTGACCAAGCCTTTCTCAAGAACGAGTACAGATAAGCGCCGCGCAGCGGCACGCTGACGCCGGGGTCGGCATCGACGTGCTCCGCGAGTTGATGGACCACGAGTCGATGGACACGACCAAACGGTACTACCGCGTCGGCGAGGCCCGGCGCCGCGAAGCCGTCGACAAGGTGACCGCGATGCAGTTCGACCGGCACGGCAACCGGATCTGGCGGAATGCCCTGACCCTGCTCGACAGCGAGCGCGCCCGCTACGCCGTCGGGTCGGTCGCCGTCCCCTACGGGACCTGCACCCAGCCGGCCAACGTCCAGGCCGGAGGGGGTGCCTGCCCGGTCCGGTTCCGCTGCGCCGGCTGCGACCACTTCCGCACCGACGTCTCCCACCTTCCTGACCTGACCGGCTATCTCGACGACCTGCTGCGCACCCGCGAGCGGCTGGCCGCCGGCATCGACGGGGTCGATGAGTGGGCCCGTGCCGACGCGATGCCCGCAGCAGAGGAAATCCGCCGGGTCCGGCACCTCGTCAGCCAGATCAAGGGCGACATCGACCGCATGGACGCCGGCCGGCGGGCCCAGATCGACGAGGCGGTCAGCGTCGTCCGCCGTCACCGGGCGGCCCACCTGGGGATGCCGTCCGTCCGGCCCGTGCTCCCCTCGCCGCGAACGGAGGCCTCCGCATGAAAGAGCCTGCCCGCCCGGCTCCGGGCAGCCCCGGGACCGGGGCCATGATGAAGGGCCGCCAGGCCGACTCCGCCCGCCGGCGCCAGCGGGTCCTTGCCGCGCTCGACCGGGCCGCCACCGACGGCGCCGAGATCAGCGTGTCCGGCATCGCCCGGGCCGCCGCGGTGGACCGCACCTTCATCTACCGGCACCGGGACCTCCTCGAGAAGATCCACGCCTTCGAGGCCGGGCCGCCGCCCGCCGGCGGCGGCCCGGGTCCCGCCGTCACCTGGGCATCCCTGCAAGCCGACCTGCTCGCCGCCCACGAGCGTGCCGTCAGGCTGAACGCCCGCGTCCGGCAGCTGGAAAAACGCCTGTCAGAGGCGCTCGGCGAACAGGCCTGGCGCGAGTCCGGGCTCGTCGCGCCCGCCGACATCGACGCCCTCAACCAGAAGATCAGCCAGATGGGGCAGCAGATCATCGACCTGCGGCTCCAGCTCGAAGAACAGGGCGAGGACCTGGCCGCGGCCCGGGCCGCGAACCGCGAGCTCATGGCCCACCTCAACACCACGGCAAAACACCGGTGACACGCCGGGCCAGGATGTTGCGCAACACCTGTCACAGTCGCTAACGTTCTCTCTATCAGCCTCTGAGCTGCGCGAACGCGAGGATCTGGTCTTCGCCGCAGCGGCCGGACCCCCGGAGAAGCGGGGCTGGGCCGCCTACTACCGGGGCGTGGTGTCATGCAAGACGTTCGGCTCACTCGACGACTACCTGTGGAAGCTGTCGTACAAGTGGGCCACATGGCGCCACAACAACAAGCCGAAGCGCTGGATCGTCGGCCGGTACTTCGGCAAGTACAACACGTTCAGGAATGACCGCTGGGTGTTCGGCGACCGCGACAGCGGCGCCTGCCTGGTTAAGTTCTCCTGGACGGCCATCCGGCGGCACGTGCCGGTCAAGGGCGCGGCATCCCCCGATGACCCCGCCCTGGCCGGGTACTGGGCCGAACGGCGCAAGAAGGTGAAACCCCCGCTGGACAGCTACACCCTGCGCCTGCTCTCCAGGCAGGACGGGGCATGCCCGCTGTGCGGGGACCCCCTGCTCAACGCCGACCAGCCACCCCAATCTCCCTACCAGTGGGAACAGTGGTGGCTGCACGTCACCCGCAAGGCGATAGCCGCCAGCTATCTCACCCACCACGGGAGACCCGGCCCTGCCGCAGATGACCAGACCCGACTGGTGCACACATCCTGCCAGCGCGAGCTGCAAGCCCGCCAGCGCAGGAAACCGGAACACCAGCTTCAGCCTGCAACGCCCTCGCGGCTTGCTTGAGCCGTAGTAATAGGACAACGCGCTAGAGGCCGTTGTTGAGCAGGGATGTGGTTGATACAGGAACGCCCTCCTGGTGCGGTAGTACGGGCTTGGTGTCCCAAACGCAGCGAGGAGGACGTTCTGTGGGTAAGGGTAGCGGCAACGGCATGACACGGGGAGACCGGCGGCGGAACGCGCGGCGGGAGCGGCTGCGGGGGCTGCTGCCGCGCGATGGCGCGGTGATCGGGATCGACCTGGCGGAGGATAAGCAGGCGCTGGCGGTGGTCGATCATGATGTGCGGGTGCTGGCGCGCAAGACGGTGAAGGTGAAGGCGTTCCGGCTGGGTGAGGCGCTGGACTGGGCGGTGGCGGCGGCCAAGGTGAAGGGGTTCGCGCATGTGGCGGTGGCGTGCGAGCCGACCGGGCCGCGGTGGATGCAGGTGCAGCGGCTGTGTGCCGAGCGGGGGCTGCCGCTGGTGTGCATCCAGCCGCTGGTGTCCCATATCGCCCGGGAGCAGCAGGATTACACGCCGCACAAGACCGATGAGTCCGATTGCGTGCTGATCGCCCGGCTGGCTACCGAGCTGCACTGCTATGTCCCGGAGGAGCTGGATGAGACGTGGGCGCACCTGCGGCATCTGGGCCGGCGCCGGGCGCAGCTGATCACCGCGGCGACCGCGTTGGTGCAGCGGATCCAGGACTTTCTGTCGGTGGCCTGGCCGACCGTGACCGGGGCGTGCGCCGGCCCGTTTGGCTCGGTGACCTGGCTGGCCGCGCTGCAGGTGGTCACGGCCCGATGCGGCGGGGACCCGGCCCGGCTGGCCGCGGCGGGGCTGGAGGAGTTCACCGCCGCCGTCCGCGGTGCCGTGCCCGGCTGGGGCGGCAAGAAGGGCTGGGGCAAGATCATCGGCCGGGTCTTTGCCGCGCTGACCGATACCGAGGGCGTGGTCGCCTGGTCCCGCCGTGGCCTGCTCCGCCGGGTCGCCGATGAGCTGGGTGACCTGCAGCGCACCCGCGCCCAGTTGCGCGCCGTGGAGGCGGACATGGTGGCGGTGCTGGGCGAGCTCGGCTTGTCCCGGCTGGGGGACATCCCCGGGCTGACCGCCGTCGGCGCGGCGGCGATCTTGGCCGAGACCGGCGACCCGCGCCGCTATGACAGCTCCTCCTCCCTGGTCAAGCACGCCGGGCTGTCCCCGTCCGAGAACGCCTCGGGCGTCTTCTCCGGCCAGGCGCACATCTCCCGCCGTGGCCGGCCCGGCCTGCGGCTGACCGTCTGGCGCGCGGTATGGCCGATGCTCCAGCTCAACCCGGTGATGGCCGCCAAGTACGCCGCGATGACCCAGGCCGCCGGCACCGCCGCCGCGCAGGCCGGTGCCGGATCGCGGCAGGCCACCGCGGCCGCGGCCGCGGCCCGTGCCCGCCGCGCCAGGGCCCGGGTCGCCTGCGCGGCCTCCCTGCTGCGCTGGATCTACTTCATCGTCGTCCACGACACCAGCTGGGATCCCGCGGCCGCCTCCGGCCCTGCCGCCTGCCAGCACGCCGCACGCCCCCCGGCGGAGGCGGCCTGACCAGCGCTTCCATCCTGCATCCACCCGCCAGGGTGCCCTGGACCTTCCTCCCCGCCGAGGGGGAGAGCGAGCCCGCAGAGCCGTAGGGGACCAACCCCGTCGCACACCCTGGGCAGCTCTCCCCCGGCCGCCCGGAGCTTCTCACCAGCCCGGTTGAACGCTGTCGGGGCAGGCCCGCCCGCACGCCGCGGGCGGGCCGAGCCCGCTTGCACTACGTAGGGCGAGAAGACCCGGGTGACGGGCATCCCGACCGCGCCGCGACGGCCGCCGTCCCGGCACGGGGATCTCAGCATGCCCGCGGCCAGGCCGCCGCCCGCAGGTCGTCGGCCGGAAGCGCTCACCAGCACCAGCCGTAGCAAGAACCACCCAGGTCAGAGCCGTCCGGGAAATACCTCAAAAACTTCTCCGCATCGCTTGACACACAACCCCTTACGCTGGTGTGCGGGGACTGACTCGCACGCACGGTTCCTTACATGAGGGGGCAGGGGCGCGGCAACGCGTCCCTGCTACCCGACGGTGCGCTCCCGCCGGCGCAGTCGGTATCGCCGCCACGAACACAGAATCGATCCGGCCGCAGGCCGCCCAGGCTCAACGTCACTTTCCGTGATTAGCCCTGCTCCTGGCTTACGCGCCGATCCGCCGTCGCTCACCGCCATTTAGTCCAGCGGCTCCACCCGGTAGTCCCCGCCGTCCTGGACCAGCAGAACTCCTTTGCCCTTGCCCAGTGGCGGGATAACCAGGCCGGCGAGCCCGAGCACAGCGGCCTCGGTGGTGGGGCTATGGCCCACCACCAGCGCCCGGCCGCCCTCGGGCAGCCCCGCCACCACCTGCCGCAGCGCCGAGGCGAGCAGCCAAGACTCGCGCTCGACCAGGTCCGGGTCGATGGCCCGGATGTCCTCCAGGTCCGCTCGCTTGCCCGCTGCCTTGGCCGCGTCACGCCAGCGATTCTCCACCGAGGACCGCAGCCCCGTCGCCGCGGTGACCGGGGTGTCGTCCTGGCCCGCCGCATGCCGCAAGATTTCCAGCATCTGGGTGGCGCGGGCCGCGCCGGTGGAAACGAACGCGGCATAAGGCGGGTGCAGCCCGCCCCGGCCGATCATCTCGGCATCTGCCACCCCCTGTGGTGTCAGCCGGTCACCCTCGTTATCGGTGTGCCGGCGCGGCTCCACGGACCGCATGAGCGGGTCTTGCCCCGTCGTGGCGCGGTCATGCTCGTCATTGCCGCGATCACGCCAGGCGCCCTAACCGCCGGGCAGGTGAGACGGCCCCGAGGCGTTGTGTCACGCCCTGGTCGTGAACGGCCGCAGGCTGTCGGCGATCATGCGGCCGCCGGCCGCCCCGGCGGGCCGGTTACTGCCATGGGCCGCGGGGGCGTATCCGCGTTATGATCGGTTCCCCGGCGAGATGAGGGGCGGGGTGATGACGCAGGTAACGGAGCATCTCGAAACCCACGGCGTCCCGTTCGAGGCCATCGCGCACCAGCAGGCCTACACCTCGATCGCCGAGGCCAGGGCCCTCGGCATTAACGCCAGCGAGGTTCTCAAGACGGTCGCGATGCGCGTCGCGGGCGGCTATGCCCTGATGGCGGTCCCGGCAACCGGTCGCCTCGACATGCGTCTGGTCCAGGCAGCGGTGGGCGATCGCCATGTCCGGCTTGCCACCGAAGAGGAGCTGCGACGGGACTTCCCGGGCATCGAGCTGGGCGCCCTGCCGCCGCTTGGCTCGCTGCTGGGCGCGCCGCTCTACGTCGATCAGGAGGTGCTCCAGCACGAAACGGTGGTCTTTGCCGCCGGGAGCCAGACCGAATCGGTTCAGATCAGGACGGCGGACCTGCTCCAGCACGAGCAGGTGACGACCCTGCCGTTGATCAAGCATCCTGACGACAATGACAAGGACTGGCGGCGGTAGCCACAGGTCCACACCTCCTGCGGCACGCCTAGCCGGCAGGCAACACGCCGGTCCCGAGATCGGATCACACTCAGTGACGGGTGCTGGCGGGCCCAGTGCGCAAGTATCCGCCGTAGTAATAGGACGACGCGCTAGGGGCGGTTGTCCTGCGGTGATGCGGTTGATACAGGAACGTCCTCCTGGTGCGGTAGTACGGGCTTGGTGTCCCAAACGCAGCGAGGAGGACGTTCTATGAGCAAGGGTAGCGGCACGACCCGGGGGGACCGGCGGCGGAATGCGCGGCGGGAGCGGCTGCGCGAGATGCTGCCGCGTGATGGCGCGGTGATCGGCATCGACCTGGCGGAGGACAAGCAGGCGATCGCGGTGGTGGATCATGACGGGCGGGTGCTGGCCCGTAAGACGGTGCGGGTGAAGGCGTTCCGGCTGGGTGAGGCGCTGGACTGGGCGGTGGGGCAGGCGCGGGGGAGGATGTTCGCGCACGTGACGGTGGCGTGCGAGCCGACCGGGCCGCGGTGGCTGCAGGTGCAGCGGCTGTGCGCGGAGCGGGGGCTGCCGCTGGTGTGCATCCAGCCGCTGGTCTCGCATATTGCCCGCCAGCAGCAGGATTACACGACGCATAAGAGTGATGAGTCTGACTGCGTGATGATCGCCCGGCTGGCTTTTGAGCTGCACTGCTATATCCCGGAGGAGCTGGATGAGACGTGGGCGCAGCTGCGGCACCTGGGGCGGCGGCGCGCTCAGCTGATCACGTCGGCGACCGCGTTGGTGCAGCGGGTCCGGGATTTCCTGTCGGTGGCCTGGCCGGTGGCGCCTGAGGCGTGCGCTCACCCGTTTGAGTCGGTGACCTGGCTGGCGGCGATGCAGGTAGTGACGTCGCGGTGCGGCGGGCAGCCGGAAAAGCTGGCCGCCATCGGGCTGGCGGAATTCACCGTCCTGGTCCGCCAGGCCGTGGCCGGGTGGGGCGGGCAGCGGCCCGCCGGGCCGGTATGCCGGGCCGTGTTCGCCGCGCTGACCAGCACCGAGGGAGTGGTGGTATCGCACCGGCGGGGGCTGCTGCGGCGGTGCGCCGATGAGCTGGGTGACCTGCAGCGCACCCGCGCCCAGCTGCGTGCCGTGCAGGCCGACATGGCCGCCGTGCTGGGCGAGCTCGGCCTGTCCCGGCTGGCGGACATCCCCGGGCTGACCGCTGTCGGCGCGGCGGCGATCTTGGCTGAGACCGGTGATCCCCGCCGGTATGGCAGCTCATCATCGCTGGTCAAGCACGCCGGGCTGTCCCCGTCCGGTAACGCTTCGGGCGCCTTTGAGGGCCAGGCGCACATCTCCCGCCGCGGCCGGCCCGGCCTGCGGCTGACCGTATGGCGCGCGATCTGGCCGCTGCTCATCCACAACTCCGTGATGGCCGCGAAATACGCGGCGATGATCGCGGCCGCCGACGCCGCCGCGGCGCAGGCCGCGCAAGCGCAGTCCGGGACGGGATCACGGCAGGCCAGCGCAGCGGCCGCGGCCCGCGCGCGGCGCGCGAAGGCCCGGGTCGCGTGCGCCGCCGCGCTGCTGCGCTGGATCTACTCCATGGTCGTCCACGGCACCGGCTGGGATCCTGACATCGCCACTGGCGCCGCCAGCTGCCAGCACGCCCCCCAGTACCAGGCGGAGGCCGCCTGAGCAGCGCCACGCGGCACATACCCGCACCGGTGCCCTAGACCTTCTCCCCGATGAGGGGAGAGCGAGCCCGCATCCGCCCCGAGGATCACCTCGCAGATAACCCTGGGCAGCTCTCCCCTGGTCGCCCGGACCTTCTCACCAGCCCGGTTGAACGCTGTAGGAGCAGGCCCGCCCGCACCCGCGGGCGGGCCGAGCCCGCTTGCACTACGTAGGGCGAGAAGACCCGGGTGACGGGCACCGCAACCGCGCCGCACAACGGCCACCGGCCCGGCGCGGAATTCCCCATGCCCGCGCCCGGCGAACGCCCGCCCCAGCGGGGCCAGCCGCAGTAAAACCCCAGATCAGAACTCATTCACTACGAGCACCAGAAACGCTCAGGAACCGCTTGACATACCGCTTCTTACGCTGGTTATCTGGAGCCCCAATCTGGGTGTCTTCGCTGTAAGCGCCGCGGGTGTTTTGTGCGCTTTTCCCTGCGTGGTGGACGCGTTACCTGAACAGTGTCTCCGCCGCAGACCTGGCACTAATCTCCTTGTCGCTGCTGTTTTTAGAACTAAGAGGCTACTACATGAACGCTGTTCAGTTACATGTCAACGCCGCAGACGTCCTGGTCAGGTGCGGCGTGGACAGGGACGGCTCCAGATAACCGCCGTTCTGGACGGTTCGCGACTCCTGAGCGATCGCCAGTTAATCCGAAGTTCCCCCCAAGCCGATTGGTCAACGCGTTGTACCAGGTGGTAGAGCCCTTGATCACGAAAATTACATGTCTACGTAGTCATGAGCTGAGGTCGTTTTACCTGGTCAAGGCCTATGTTGCCTCGCGACCGGGGGGAACTACGGGTTAATGTGCGCAGATCTGGTCGTTCTGCGCCCTGCGATGGGGCAGGCTGGCCGCGCAGCTTTTCACGACACCCCGGCGGCGGGAACGGTGTTGACCTGCTCGATGTCGGGCAGCTCGTCGTGGATCCGGGAGGGGTGCGAGTTACCCGTGTGTGAGCCGTGGTCCGACAGTCACCCGCTGTATCTCCTTGCCGAGAGGGGCGCCGATCGCTGCGCCGGTAGCTGCGGGAAGGAAGGCGAGGAGCGCGAAGACGGTGAGGCCTGCGACGAAGCCAGGGTCGCCGATGTCGTTCAGGCCGCTCCCGGCAGCAAGGAGGCCGAGGAGGGTCCCGACGCTCAACGCGGCGGGCGCGAACAGGACAGCCCACCAGGAGCGGAGAAGGGCCGCGCTGGCCACCCCCCATGTGAACGGTATCCACGAGACCAACAGCAGGGACTGGTCGATGAAGGAACAGACCAGACCAGCCGCTAGCGGCAGGACGATCCCGAGTATGCGAAGTCGCGACCTCCAGACAGGCATGGTTCGCTCGGTGGCGTTCATTGTCTTGCCGATGTCCATGTCCGCCTCCTCTCAGGCTCCCTGGGCGTCATCTGTTCACGCTCCGTGCGAGGAGTGGTCATTGCCGCTCACCAGGCTCATGGCACCGGCCATCAGGAAGAACGTCATCATGGTCGAGCTTGCGCTGTCGACGGTTCCCGCCATGTACAGGTCGAGAGGCTGCGAGTAGTAGAGGAACGAGCCGGTGGAGCCGGAGGCACCCCACGTCGGGACCACGTTCTTGAAGGCGCCCAGCGGGGCGGTCATCTGAAAGTGCCACAAGCTGTACCCGTATTGAGTTCCCGGGATCGGCGGGAGGGTGGGACTGCCGTCCCGGTCGTGCCAGGTCTGCATGGTGCGCAGGGACGCCGGTGAGATGATCTTGCCGTCATGGAGGGCCCGGAGGAAGGCGATCATGTCGGCTGGGGTGGCGACCAGCCCGCCATCGGCCCAGTAGTCCGTGGAGGCCCGGACCGTCGTGATGTCGCGCTGATGATTGAAGACATGCGCGGGAGCGGGCAGGCCCGCAGGTTCGGGGCTGCCGGTCAGCCAGGTGTGCCGCAGTCCCAGAGGACGGAAGAGGTAGTTCTGCAGCGCGCTGGCGAGCGAGGTGCGGGTGACGTTCTCGATGATCTTGCCGAGCAGCTGATAGTTGGTGTCGGAGTAGTACAGGCCCTGCCCCGGCGCAAAGTGCGGCGTGAGGTCGGTGCGTGCCCTGCTGATCATCTCGCCGGGGGTCCAGGTCCTGGCGGGATCCTCGATGAACAGGTCGTACCCCGTCTTTCCGTCCGTGCCCTTCTCCTCGTAGTAGTCGGGGATGCCAGAGGTCATCGACACCAGCTGCCTGACCGTCACCTCGCGGGAGTAGTCGTGGCCGCCGTAGATGTCGATCCCGTCGATAAGGCTGGCGGGAAGATACCTGGCCGCGGGATCATCGAGGGACAGGAGCTTGTCCTGGGACAACAGCATGACGAGCGTGGCGATGTAGATCTTGGTGACGCTCGCGAGATAGATCGGCGTCTCGGCCGCCGTTGGCGTGCCGTCCTGTTGGGGCGCGGCGCCTGCTGACCCGGCCCAGGAGTACGAGCCGTCCCCTTTGGCCACGGCGAGTTCGATGTTCCGCACCGATGGGTCTTGCCCGGCGTATTCCGACACCAGGCACTGCAACTGGCCGTTGACGTCGCCGGACGCGGTGCGGCCGCAATGGACGTCCGTTCGGAGCAGCCGAACCGGATACTGGCCTGACATGAGCACCGGAACAACACCCAGCAGCACCAGCAGGACGGTCAGGAACCCGAGGCGCCGGTACCTTCTCAGCCCCGCAACCCCGGCCGTCATGCCGGGAGCAGCCGGGCCCTCCTCCGTCACCGCCACCACCTCCAAGCACCAGTGGTGCAGCTCACGCTCAGTCCTGGCGACTACCCCTGCCAGAGGCGAGCGACCTCCCCTGCCAGAGGCGGGCGACTTCCCCTGCTGGAGACGAAAGTCCTGATCCATGCACGTCGGGGAATGTCAGCAGACGCGCTTGATCCCGTCGGCAACATGGAATGATCAACCGCCTGGTTGGTCAATGGGATCTTCTTCCGGACCCGGACCGGGCGCTCCGGTGGCTGCCGGCGCGGTTCGCCAGCGGGAAGATGGTTGTTAGCGACGGGCGCGCCGGTCTGGCCGGGTCAGTGCCGGGTCCGGAGGTTTCTGGCGTGCAGGAATGCGGCCAGGGCGATCAGCGGGACGTGGATGGCGGGCAGGTTGCGGGCGAACCACCGGGGCAGGTAGATGTCGGTGACCGAGCCCCGCCCGGCGCCCAGCCGCTCGGCGACCTGGGTAAGCGGGCAGCGGAACCCGTTCCCGGCGAAGACCAGGGTCTCGGCCGCGACCACGCCGGCGGCGATGCCCGCGCGGCGGTCCGATCGCCGGGCGAACCCGGCGTACAGGACGTAGGCCATGCACGCCTCGATGGAGAACCAGGCCAGCGTGTGGATGGCCTTGACCGCCCGGAGCGCCGCCTGCGAACCGCGGGCGGCCGGGTCTGATCCCGGCGGATGCGGCCCGGCCGGGCCTTCCAGCCCGGCCTTGATGAGGGCGATGTCACGGGCCAGGTCCCGCGGCATCCGGCGCCGCAGCAGCGGCAGCGCGGCCCGCAGCAGCCCGTAGGTCTGGATCTGCATGCGAAGCTCGAGCCGCGCACCGGCCGGGACCGGAGTGACCCGGCCGGTGAACGATGACCGGATGCCGTTTCCCGACCCGTCCACCGCCCAGCAGGCCGGGGGGTCGAACCGGACGCACTCCGCGATCATGGGCCGGCCGGGCAGGAACTGCATCTCATACCGGGTCCCGGCGCCGACCGGCCCGTCGGTGATCTTGGCCACCCGGCGCATCGCCGGGTTCCACTCGATCTCGTTGGTGTGATCGCTGCAGTAGCCGAACACCACATCGGCCGGACACGCGATGTCGATGGCGGTCTCGATGACCACCGCACGGCGGTCCCTGACCGTGCCGCTCGCGGTCGCGTTCATCTTCGCTCCCTCATCCTGATGCCGATGATGCGTTCATCCCGGCCGCGGACCCGTGCCGGGTCCCGGACCGGCCGGTGACGATCCCGGTCACGGTCGGGCTACTGCTTCCGGGGCCTGGCCGCCGCCCGACAGCCACGCGGTCATCCGGTGTTCGAGGGCGGGAACCAGCAAGACGAGCAGGACCGCGGCGCTGCCGATGATGTGGATGGTGCTGTTGAGCCCGGGTCCCGAGACGCCGGTCGACGATGCGGCGAGCCCATACGGCACCAGCGCCGCCAGGCCGACGATGGCACCGGCCGACGCGGCCCGCTCCCACCACGGCCTCGACTTGAACAGGCCCCACGCGGCCAGCGTGAACAATGCCAGGCTGGCCAGCGCGCCGATGTTGGCGATCGCCCACGTTGCCCCGCCCGGGGGCGTCTTGGTTCCCGCGAACGCCGAAGTCATCCACAAGAACGTGCTCGCATACACCAGCAGCGTTGCCGCGGCCACGTTCCGCCGAGTCCAGCGTCTACGCGAGCCTCGCCTTTCCGTCCGCCCGCTGGTGCTCGCGGCCTGAACCGTCTCCTCCGGACTGCTTCTCGTTCGCATCGCTCCTCACCCACCCACAGCCGAGCCTTGTTTTGCACGTGCCTATGCTCCGGGCGCACCAGGTGTCAGGGCCGACAGTCCCTTCGGGTCCGGGCCTTCGGCCCTGCCGGGAGTCCCGAGGCCGGCATCCACAAGGACAGGGGCCGAGACAGCCGAGACAGGCGTCGTGCGGCTCATGACCCAACGACGGCAGCCTCGCCGTGGCTGTCGGAGCATGATCATGGCAATACGCGATCAGGTCGCGGATGGAAGCGATGACACGGTCCCGCGTTCACTCAGGTAGAACCTACCATGGGAATTCGCCAGCACCCTGGACTTATGATCCATTGATAACTATGCCACCGGTGGAGTCGCACGATATTGGACGATCTGCGCGCCTGAGTCCCGCAATCTCCCGAGGCCGCTCCTCGTCCGTAATCGGCAGGTCGTGCGCTCCGATACGAACGGCAAGGCCGGATTAACGATTGCCTCCCGCATTAGCGGATACAGTTGAGTGCATAATTATACGGTCGTGCGACTTACGCTCATCATGCAGAAGCGGGCGTTCCGCGGCGCGTCAAGCGAATGCCGGAGCATGCGGGCAAGTGCGGGACCGCTCGGCGTGCGCCGCTGCTGGCCGTCGGCGACTGCGGCAGCAAGGGAACCGGCTGCTGCCATCGTATGCTCGTGATAGGCAGCTCTCACGTAACCCTTCTGTAGCGACATGATCAGCCGCATCCGGTTAGCAAAACGCTAGCTCGGGCAAGCATCCGTGCAGCAGCGTTCCCGGCCTGCCCCGCGCCAGTGGCCACGTTCAGCTGGCGGTCGCCGTTCGCGGTGGCCGGGGATCGCCTGCAGGACGGGCTCCGCGGTGGTGTGCGAGCATGTATCAACAGCCCGATGGGGAAGGACTACGCCCTCGCCAGGCTGCGCGGCGAGCCAGACAGCGAAACACGCCAAGAAGAACATGATGAACCTGACCTGCGACTGCGGCAGCGACCTGTTCAAGGTCACTGGCGTCAGCGAAGTAGCCTGCGCGAAGTGCAGGAAACCCGCGGGTTACCTCACCAGCCAGCAGCCCGCAACCCCCCCGCCCGGCCCGGGACACTCGCCCTCCATGTGGCAACTCGAACGCATGCGGAAGACCGATCGCTGGATAGACGCCTACGGGAACCACATCAATCTCGGCGACCAGGTGAAGAGCGCCACGACACCCGGCTGGCCCGGCTGCCTACCCGACCTCGGCGACGCCGTCTTCACCGTAACCGGATATGGCCGGAGCCGCATCAAGGTAACCGCCCTTGACCAGCCCGGCCGGGTATACACCTGCCTGCCGGAGAACGTCAGGAGAGTGGCCGACGACGAAACCCGCTGACCAGCGATGATACATCGTTTAGGCTCTCTGGTAGCTTCCAGCGTGAACCCAGCGATTAGCCTTTCGTGCCTCGCGCCGTCGGCGTCGTCGGGCTGGCTGACCTGGCCTGTCACATCTTCCGGGCAAGGATGTGCTGGCACACCGCCTGACCGCTGGCCGAGCGGAGGGCGCGCCGCAGGACGCTGGGCTGACCGTATACGTACCGCTGGCACGCGGGCTGAATCATGAAAGACTATGCATGGAGATGCATAAATGTACGCGTAGACAACGCGCTCATTTCGGTAGATGAGGTCGACGGGGCTGCAGGGCAGCGATCTTGAGCAGGGCATGCGGATCGGCGCGATGTGACAGAACATCCGTTCTCGCGACTTGGACGACCCTTCTTGGCCGCCCGCCAGGACGTCCTGAACGAGTGGGTCGGCGCGCGGCTATCTAGAACTCTTCGCAACGTTTGGCTGCATGGCTGCCACAGTTACGGCACGGCGGGCAGTCGGCCAGGCTGCATATTTATGCATCGCCGCGCCTCGGGCGAACATCCGCATCTGCGATGAGGTACACCGGGGTTGTCGAGCATCTGGCAGGCGGGCACCGCTACGAGGATGCGAACCTACCCTTAAAGCCACGAGGCAGGGCATCGCGGACACTCGCGGCGTCTGCGCGTCAGGCTTGTTACCGATCACGGTGCGTAGCCGAGCACTGCGGCGACCCGCACGCGTACCCGGCTATAGGCGCGGTGGGCGAACCCGCGCCGTGAACGCTGCGGCCATCCCGTAGCCCGGCCAGCGGCGGTGACCGCGGCGGGCACGCCGACGGCCGTCGCGGCGGGCTCCTGGGCCGGGATCGGAAATGACTTCGCCGTCCTGGCGCAGAACGTCGCCGGCCGGTATGGCACCGGAGTGCCTGGGCTCGCCTGTCCGCCCGTGGCCCGCTGGGCGCTCTGCAGCTGCTTCACCGGGAATTGGGCTTGCGCTTACGCCGTTCTGGCGATCAGGGCTGGGCGGGGTGACCGGATGCGGCGGGGGACGGCGCGTGCCGGGCCCACGGCCGCAGGGCCTGGATCTGGCCGGCCAGCGCGAGCAGCAGCGGCTCGCTGCCCGCGGTCGAGCTGAGCTGCACCGCCAGCGGTGTTCCGGTGGGGTGGACGCCGGCGGGCACGGTCATCGACGGCCAGCCCGCCAGGTTCCACGGCCAGGCGATGGCGGCGGTGTAGCGGGCGCCCGCCCGGTAGTTCGCCCACCAGCCCCGCTGGGCCCAGGAGATCGCGGGCACCGGCGGCGCCGCCAGGGCCGGGCCGAGCACCACGTCATGGCGGGCGAAGAACGGGGCCAGCACCTCCCGCCAGCGCCCGGTGTCTTCTAGCCGGACCCATCCCAGCCGGCGGGCGATCCGTCCCGCCCGGGCGTGCCGGCGCGCTCGCGCCTCCATCGCCGGGCGGTCCAGGCCAGCTGCGGCCGCGCCATCCTCGGCGCCCGCGAACCAGCGCGCGTGCAGCGCCCGCCATGCCCATACCGGGACCGGCAGCTGCGCCTGTTCCACCTGGTGGCCCTGGCCGGCCAGCAGATCGGCGACGTCGCGGGCGGCGGCCGCCCAATGCCGGTCGACCCGGCTGCCCGGCGCCGGCGCACCGGTGACCAGCGCGATCCGCACCCCGCCAGGTGGCCGATCCACCCGGGCCAGGGCCGGGTCACCGGCCATCACCGACAGGCCCAGCGCGGCATCGGCCACGGTGGTGGCGATCGGCCCGTTCTCGCCCATCGAGCTCCAGTTGTCGCCGCCCAGCTCGGCCGGCACCAGGCCGAACCCGGGTTTGATGCCGACCAGGCCACACGCCGCCGCCGGGACCCGGATCGAGCCCAGACCGTCGTTGCCATGCGCGAGCGGCACCAGGGCTGCGGCCACCGCGGCCGCGCTGCCGCCCGAAGATCCGCCACAGGTCCGGGCCGGGTCCCAGGGGTTGCGGGCCATCCCGAACCCCCCGTCGGTGAACGCCCAGATCGCCAGCTCGGGCATCCGGGTCACCCCGACCACCACCGCACCCGCCGCCCGCAGCCGCGCCACCACCAGATGATCGCGGGTCTGCGGCCCCGCCGGGCTGGCCCGGCTGCCCCCCCGCATCGGCTCGCCCGTGACCGGCACATTGTCCTTGACCGCCACCGGAACACCCGCCAGCGGCAGCCCGGGCCGATCCGCCCGCGCGTCCACCACAGCAGCCTCGGCAAGCGCGGCCTCGGCGCGAACCAGCTGGAAAGCCCCCAGGCCGGGATCGGCCTCACCGATCCGGTCCAGGTGCTCGCCGACGACCTCAACCGCGCGCACCCGGCCTGCCCGCACATCCGCCGCCATCTCGGCTGCCGTCCGCCCCACATGCATCTACCGAGCATCGCCGCCCGGCCATCACCTGGCAACACCCATCACGGGTGAGGGCGGGAACGCAGCGACCGGAGAAGCGAATGGGTCTGCGGGCTTCCGGCGCAAAGCTGCTGGCTGCCAGAGTGCCTTCCGTTGCGGGCAAGACGAGAAGGAGCGACCGCTGGGAAGGACGAACAAACGGCCGGTCGCCTGCCCGGGCTCCGGACGCCAGAACCGGACAATCTGCGTGCCGCCACCCGCGCAACCGGTCCGATTACCACCCGCTCCGAATCGGCAGGGAGGATGTGGATAAGTGCTTCCGGCCCTGCCTCCCCCGTTTTGAGATGGTACGGGCGTAGGGTCGGGGGCCTGGGTCCCGGTCTGACCTCCTATTCGGCTGACACCATCTAGGGCTGTCCTGCGATCGATCTGTCGGCCGGGATCCCAGGTTTTCAGGCACCCACCGGCGTGCCGGTCTGATCTGCCTGGCCTGGACTAGAGGCCGGGGTTTCACAGGTCCGACGGCCAGCGGGTGCGTGCCACCCCTCAACGCAGAGAAAAGGGATGGCAGTGACCATCGTAGAGACACGCGCGATTACCGGCGGCGTGGACACCCACGCCGATACCCATGTCGCGGCCGCGCTGGATCCGGTCGGCGGGCTGCTCGGCGTCCGGGAGTTCCCCGTGAGCGCGGCCGGGTATGCCGGGTTGCTGGGCTGGCTGGGCGGGTTCGGGACGGTGTGCCTGGTCGGGATCGAGGGCACCGGCAGCTACGGTGCCGGCCTGGCCCGCCACATGTCAGCGGCTGGCGTCCGGGTCGTCGAGGTGGACCGCTCGGACCGGCAGGACCGGCGCCGTCAGGGGAAGTCCGATCCGCTGGACGCGGTCAGCGCCGCCCGGGCCGCCCAGTCCGGCCGGGCTCGCGGCGCCCCGAAGGGACGCGACGGCGCGGTCGAGGCGATCCGGGCGCTGATGATCGCCAAGCGCAGTGCCCGCTCCGAGCGGACCCAGGCGATCAATCAGGCCCGGGCCCTCATCGTGACCGGCCCTGAGGACCTGCGCGCCCGGTTCACCGCGCACGCTACCGCTGACCTGGTCGCCGAGCTGGCGGCCCTGCGGCCCCGGCCCGGCGCTGTCGTCGGCTACCACACCCGGATCGCGCTGCGGGAGCTGGGCCGCCGTGCCGAGTTCCTCGACAGCCAGATCGAGCGCCTGGATGACCTCATCGGGCCCCTGGTCACCGGCCATGCTCCGGGCCTGCTCGCCCTGCACGGCGTCGGCTCCGACACCGCCGCGATCCTGCTCATCGCCGCCGGGGACCACCCCGAGCGGCTGCGGTCCGAGGCCGCCTGGGCGCACCTGTGCGCCGTGGCCCCGATCCCGGCGTCCTCTGGCAAGACCGTCCGGCGGCGCCTCAACCCGGCCGGCGACCGGCAGGCCAACCACGCCCTGTGGCGGATCGTGATCACCCGGATGAGCTCCCACCCGGCGACCCGGGCCTACGTCGACCGGCGTACCGCCCAGGGCCTGTCGAAGAAAGAGATCATGCGCTGCCTCAAACGCTACGTCGCCCGCGAGGTCTATCCCCACCTCCGCCACGTCGCTGACTGACAGCCCGCGCACTCCGGGGGCGGCCTGACCCTCTATTCGGCTGCCGCATCCGTGCTGGCCTTCTATCGATTTGTCGGCCGCCCCCGGTCCAACTTTGACCCGCTGCCCGCGTGACCTAATAAGAGCTTGCACCCTCCACCCGGAGTGGCCCTTCCCTGTCGTGTCCGCAATCAGCAGCCCCAGCCAGAGCAACATTTCCTGAACACGGAAATTGAAAGATTCAAAACATCATCCGAACCCTTGACAGACATAGGAGCATCGATATGCGCGGCTCAGCGCACGGGCCGCATTTGCTTACGGTCTCAGTACGTACTAGCGCCGCCAAGTCTCATTCCGGCGTGAGTGCGCGTTCGCGCCGGGCCAGCGCGGACGCCGGTGCGCTGACGATACTTCTGGGCCAGGCACCCAGCGATCGCGGGCGGCAGCGTCCACCACGTCCACGCTGTCTCATCCCGTGCCACCCCGTCTCCCCCGTCTCGCCGCCAGGCCGCACGGAGCCCTGTTGCTGCTACACGTTTTGCTACAGCGCTCGGCACGCAAGAGGCCCTCTCCCGACTGGGAAAGGGCCTTGACCTGCGGAAACTGGTAGCGGGGGCGGGATTTGAACCCGCGACCTCTGGGTTATGAGTCAACCGGTCCCCATCTACGGAGGGTCGTCACGTCCATGTAGTCCAGCGTGTGCGCTGCTCGATGCGCCGCGGTGTCTCACCGCGTCTCAGATGGTGCCGCCTGTCCACGGCGTCTTTACTACACGCGCTACTACACTCGACTCCGGCTCTCAGCACCAGCCGGCTGGCCAGGACGCCGATCCGGCGTGGCTGCGCGGTATCACTTGTCTGGCCCATGGCCGATGACCATGCGTTCGCCCTGCCGACTATGAGCGGCGCGGCCGTGGCAACCGTGCACCCAGGAGCGCGTGCCGATCACCCGATTCTGGGCAGTTGATGGATGGATAGGTTACGGTGCCTGCGGGTGCGGGTCTGCTAGGCGGCTGCCGCGTTTATCCAGCGAGATCCGATCGGCGATTAGCGTCCGGTGCCAAAACGCCCGTGCCAGCGCGCCACGGCGCGTTTTCTGGGCGAGTAGGGGTGGCGGGACGGTCAGGACGGGGCACCGGGCGTGGACGAGGCAGTAGCGGCTCACCCGCCCGTGCGCGATCCGGGCCAGGGCACCCGGGTGGCTGGCCCCGACCACCAGCAGGTCACCGGGGCGGCAGGCTGCGTCGACCAGGACCGAGCCGGGCTGGCCGCGCCGGATGACAAGCTGGACGGGCAGATCGGCGGGCAGGTCTCCCCAGGCTAGGTTCAGTGCGTTCTGGAGCCGCTGGCGGGCGTCCTGGGCCCAGATGCGGCGCAGCTCCTCGCAGGGAGTGCGCCGGTCGGCCAGGTCACCATCGGGGGGCAGCCAGGCAAGAACGGGTGCCAGGGTGGCATTGAGGTCGCGGGCCAGGTGCTGGGCGTAGCGCAGTGCCCGGAGGCTGCCTGGTGAGCCGCTCGCGCCAACAATGATCCGGCGTACGCTGGACACGGTAGCGCTCCTTGCTCTTCCTCGAACCGGCTGTCAATAAAGGCCGAACTGGGGCGTCTTGGGGACGATCTCCCCCTGGCAGTCGGCGCGGTCAGCCAGGTGGCCGGGCAGCCGGTAGGACAGGACGATCAGCCAGACCGGAAAGGCCAGCGCCACCGGGGCGCCTGCCAGCGCTCCGGCAGCCCAGGTGATGTCCCGGATCAGCGAGTGGGCCGGCATCGGCACCGACGCCGCTAGGAGCGCTGCCCCGGCCAACCCGGCCGCGCCTAGTGCTACGCCGCAGGTGGCGACCTGGCGGGGCAGTCGGCCGGACGCCCGGCCCGCGCGGCTGGCGGCGAAGACCCAGCTGAAGATGAGAATCAGGCCGGCGTAGGAGCTGTCGACCTGCGCGGCGAACGGCACCAGGCCGAGCATGAGCAGCATCGACACGGCCGCCATCACTACCATCGCGACGATGGCGAGCGAGGTGATCGCGCCCAGCCCGGGACGGTTGCCGCACACGGCGAGCAGGCCCGCCGCGACCGGGATCATGGCCAGCGTCGCCACGACGCCGACAGTGTCGTTGGCTGGCCCGGTCCATGCGTAGGGGCCGTCGGCTGGCGTGGTGAACAAGATCACGAGCAGGATGTTGGCCAGGACCCCGGTCACGCCGGCGAGAAGGCCCCAGCGGTCGACGGCGCGGACCGCCCGGAGCAGCGGCGCGGGCGCCGCGCGCCGCGGCGATATGGCCGTCAGCGCACGGCGCGGGCTTGCCGTCCTCATGCGAGCCGCCGGCTCTGCTGGTGCACCAGGACGATGGCGGTGATCGTGGCAGCGATGACGAATCCCTCGACGATCATGACCCACACCGGCGCGTTCAGGAAGAAGGCGGGCACGGCGAGCACGGCCGACATGACCCGGGTCACCACGACCGCGACCAGCGCTCCGCGGCTGCCCCGCCGCGCGGGCACCAGGGCCAGCAGCGTGATGAGCCCTAGTGCGGCTACTGCCAGGCTCACGATCAGCGGCGGTGCGCCGGGGGACCCGATGACGCCGGTCAGCGCGACGTCGATGAGCCCGAGCATGGCGAAGATGGCGACAGCTGCGTTGCTGAGGGACGAGGGCCGGGCAAGTGTCTCGTGGGTCGCGGTCATGGCATTCTCCCAGTTCAGTTCGGGTACGTGCCATCGACGCTAGGGGCCGGGCGGCCGGGACAGAACGGGGTAGGCCGCCGAGGTGGTTGCGGCTGCCCGCAGGGCCGGTTCCGGCTGACTTCTAGGGATTTAGCCGCGCAGGCCCGCGTCGCGCAGGAACGTCAGCACCGCGGTGACCCGGCGATGGGACAGGTCCTCGGTGGTCAGGCCGAGCTTGGTGAAAATCGCGTTGACGTGCTTTTCCACCGAGGACTCCGACAGGTGCAGCTGCGCGGCGATGCCGGCGTTGCCGCGTCCGGCCGCCATTTCCCGCAGCACGTCGAGTTCGCGCGGCGTGAGGTCCCGCAGGGCCGAGGCGCGGACCCGGGCCCGGCCGCGGACGAGCGCCTCGACCACCTGCGGGTCGATGACGGACCCGCCCGTGACCACCTCGCGAAGCGCTTCCAGCAGGCGGCCCACCTCGCCGATACGGTCCTTGAGCAGGTAGGCAAGCCCGGCTGTGCCGTCCCGGAACAGCTCGAACGCATAGCTCTCGTCGGCGTACTGGGACAGGACCACCACGCCGGTCTGCGGGTGCGCCGACCTGATCGCGTGCGCCGCATCGATGCCCTCCATGCCGGGCCGCCCCTCGGCGCCGCGCTGGCTGCCCGGCATCCGGATATCGGTGAGCACCGCCGCCGGCCGCAGCCGCTCGACCGCATCAAGCAACTCCGGCGCCGACCCGACCGCGGCCGCCACCACGACGTCGCCGGAATCCTCGAGCAGCCGCCGCGCGCCCTCCCGCACCAGATAGTTGTCGTCAGCCATGACGATCCGCAGCGGCTCAGGCATCGGCACGCGCTCGGCCTGCTACCGGTTCGTGCCGGGCTTCCTGGTCGTGGCCGACCGGGATCTGCACGCATACCGACGTACCGGCTCCCGCGCCGCTGGTGATGGTTAGCGAGCCGCCGACCGTGTCCAGGCGGTCGGACAGGCCGGCCAGCCCCAGCCCGCGGGGCCGGTCAAGATCGAAACCGCACCCGTCGTCGCGGATCACCAGCCCGAGCCTGCCGTCCTGCTGGGTCAGCGACACCTCGACCTCGCTGGCCCCGGCGTGCTTGACCACGTTGGACAGCGCCTCGGCCAGCACGTACCAGGCAGTCGCCTCGATCTGCTCACCGAACCGCACCCCGCGCAGCCGGGGATCGGCGCGGACCGCCATGGGCACTGCCAGCCGACTGGACTGAGCCTCGATGGCCTCGAGCAGCCCGCGGTCGGACAGCACCGGCGGATGGATCGCGTAGGCGATCTCCCGGACGTCCTGCAGCGTGCTGGCCAGATCGCGTTGCATCTCGGCCAGCCCCCCGGCCGCGGCCGGGTCGCCCCGCAGCAGTTGCTGGCGTACCAGCCCGGCCCGGGCCGACAGCGCGACGATCTCCTGCTGCACCCCGTCGTGCAGGACCGCCTGGATCCGCCGGCGCTCGGCGTCCTGGCCCGCCACCACACGATCGCGGGACGCCGCCAGCTCGGCCGCCTGTTCCCGGACCTCCTCCACGCGCCGGCAGAGTTCCGCCGCCAGGTGGAGATTGTGCACGCCGACCGCGGCCTGGGCCGCGAAATACGCCAGCAGCCGGCGGTCCTCGGCCAGCAGCGGGCCGTCGCAACGCGGGCCGCACTCGATGCGCCCCAGGACGGCGCCGCGATATTCGATGGGCACGATCGCGGCGGGCTCGCCGGCCGGCGTGCCGTCCGTGACCACCCGCAGCGGCCCGTCCGCCGCGTCCAGCGACACCCGGGCCCAGGTCAGGTCGAGGCCGCGGCGGACCTCCCCGGCCAGGTCGCGCAGCAGCCCGTCAGAGCCGGGAACCCGGGTCAGGCTCTCACCGAAGCGGCTGAGGCTGGTGTAGCCCGCCAGCCGCGCGCCGAGCACCCAGCGGTCCGCGGCGTGCTCCAGACGGCGCCGAACGGCCTGGCCCGCAGCCCCGGCGACCACGGCGACCGCCACGGCGACGGCGGTCGGCGCGGCCAGGCTGGTCAGCACGCCGACCAGGATGGCCAGGACGGCGAGCACGACGGCGATCGATACCCGCAGGACACGGTGCACGAACGCGCGCCGCGCAGGCTCATCGATACCGAATACCCCGGTGTAGAACAACGCCAGGAGAATCGACCCCACAATGGTGGCGAGCGCCAGGGGGGACAGCACTTTGCCCGCGATCGCGGCGGCCACGCTGTCCGGGTCGGCCAGCTGCCAGAGCAAGGTCGGCGGGATCGCCAGGCTGAGTGAGGCCGCCATGCCAAGGAGCACCCAGCGTATCTGCCTGCGCCGGGCCCCATCAGTGCGCCGGTAACGCAGCGCGAGAAGGGCCACCCCGATCAGCGGCCAGCCCGGAGAGGTGCGGTACACCACCTCGGCGGCCCCGCCCAGCGGCACCAAGGCGGGCACGAACAGGGCGCGGTACAAGACCGCCGGCCCGCTGTCAGGAGGTCCCCCGGCCGGCGCGATGCTGGCCTCGCCGACCGCCTCCAGCAACGGAAGCAGGAAACCGGCCAGCACCACCGTCCAGATGACGACGCGCTCGTAAGCGCGTTCTGGCCGCCCGGACGGGAACAGGCCGACCAGGCCAATGGCGGCGACCGGGGCGGCCACGGCGAACCAGTGATCCAGCAGCGCGACCGCCGCGGTGATCGAGGAGGTATCACCCCAGTGATTCTCGGCCATCGGCAGGAATACGTCCCCGAGCGCCGTGTCGCAGCCGAACGCGACGCCGACACCGACCAGCCACCAGACCACCCGGTTCTCCGGCTGGCGCAGGAATCCGACCAGGCCAATCACGAAGAACGGCAGAGGCCCGACCAGGAACCAGTCGACTTCTGAGCCGTCGCCGGTGGCCACGGAAACCGCGCAGGCGGCGAGGATCACCCCGCCACCGAGCGCCGCGAGCGCGGCGATTATGGTCCGCATGCCTCCATTGTGCGAGGGACCTGCGAGAAAGCGCCATGAGGTGAACCGCAAGCCCATATAGAGGCGCGCCGCACCCGTCGCTGCGGCGGGCATGATTCAGCCGCCCGGCCCCGTGGCCTAGCGTCGCCAGCATGACCGAAACCCAGGCACGCAACTGGGCCTACGCGGCGGCGGCCGCCGGGGTGATCGCCAACGTCCTGTTCATCGCGTTCTACGCCGGCTTCGCACTTCTGCACTTCGCCGAGCCGCGCGGCGTCGCGGCCATCCTGGGATCCGCCGCCGATTACGTCGGCATCCCGCAGAACGCGCTGCTGGCCGTGATCACCAGCGTGGTGTTCCGCTTCCTGAGCCGACAGCAGCGATCTGACCAGGTCCTGCGCATCGCGGGCGCGATGGCGTTCACGACGGCAGCGGCCGGGGGCGTGCTGACGGTGACCGGCCTGCTGCCCGGCGTCAGTGCCGTGGCGGTCGGCGCCGTACTCGCGTCCACGGTGTGGCTCCTGGCCATCGGCATCCGCGGCGCCCGGCTGCCCAACCCGCGCCGCGCCCGCGTGGCCCGCACCGCCCGGCTGATCGCGGCCACCATGCTGGGCTCAGGCGTGGTGGCGCTGACCGGATTCACCATCGGGGTCGCCGCCGTCGCGTGGACGGGGCTCATCGCAGGCTGCCTGGCCTGGCTTTCGATCCCCCTCTGGGTCCTGGCCACGGCCCGGGTCCTGGTGCCTTCACGGGCCGTTCTCCCAGTCTTGGAAACCGCCGCCTCGCCACATCGAAGGGAAGCATGATCATGAGAACTGCGTACCGGGTGCTCGCCTACCTGCTGGCGCTGTCCGTCGCCGTCCAGGCGTCGCTGATCGCGTTCGGTGCCTTCGCCCTGGAGAACGACATCGACAACGGCCCGGTCTCCGACGGCGATACAACCGGGGTGACCCTGCACCATTCCTTCGCGTACGTCGTCCTGTTGTTCGCCGTCGCCCTGCTCGCGGTCTCGTTCGGCGCCAAGGTCGAGCGAGGAGTGCGCTGGGCGGCGATCCCGCTCGGCCTCATCGTGCTGCAGTTCTTCCTCGCGTACGCCGCCTACTCCGCGGCCATCGTGGGTGTGCTGCATGGCCTCAACGCGCTGGCCATTTTCGCGGTCGCGCTGCTGGCCGGGCGGCGGGTGCCGAAGGCAGCGGCCGTGGCCGAGCCATCAGCCGCGGAGGATGCCCCAGTCTGAACGTCCGGGCCGGCCCGGTTCGCCGAACTCGGGTAGTCGCCTGCATGGAACCCTGCCACTGCGCCGCCGACGTCGGCGGCGCCGAATGGCGGCGGCCGCCGGCCGCGCCAGGTGGCCGCTGGCATGGTGGTCCGCAGCCTGCACCAGGCCGGAGCGGTGCTCGCCTTCTCCAGCGACTGGAGCATCGCCGAGATGGACCCGCTCGGCAGCGGGTGCAGATTCTCAATTAGATGACATGCATCGGGCCGGACTGAGCTGAGGTTGCGGCCGGTGCTGTGAGACCTCCCCAGCTCAGACGCGTCACGATTGATTGCGTAGGCAATTCGCATGGAGGGGTGTGCGCCCCTCCGGAGCTTGAGGAGGTCCCGATGCCCATCGTAGGCGGGCTGGATATCCACCGCAGACAGATCACTTTCGACTACCCCGGCACCGTGACCGGGCAGGTGTGCCGCGGGCAGATCAGCCCGGCTGACCGGGAGCACTTGCGGGCGTGGCTGGCCCGGTTCGCCGACCGGGACGACGTCGCGTTCGCGGTGGAGGGGTGCGCCGGGTGGCGGTATGTCACCGAGGAGCTGGCCGCAGCCGGGATCACGGCGCATCTGGCTGAGCCGGCCGGCACCGCGGCACGGCGCGGGAGGAAACGGCACGCCAAGACCGGCAAGACCGACGCGCGGCACCTGCGGATGCTGCTGGCCGAGGGCCGGCTCCCGGAGTGCTGGATCCCGCCCGGGCACATCCTGGAGTGCCGGGCGCTGCTGGAGCTGTACAACGACCTGCGCCGCGAGCGCACCGCCTGGGCGCAGCGCATCCACGCGGTGCTGTTCCACCAGGGCGCCCCGGTACTGGCCGAGGGCGCGCTGCGCACCGGCAAGGGCGCGGCCGAACTGCGGGCCGGAGCAGCCGGCTGCCTGTCCCCGGCCGGGCAGCTGCAGGTCGCCACCGCGCTGGAGGTGATCGATGCGCTGGAGGCCCGGCTGCACGTGGTGCGGCACCAGCTGACCGACGCCGCCCGGCACCTGGCCGGGGCCAAGGCGCTGGCCGCCCGGCTGTACGGGGCCGGGCCGGTCACCGCGCTGGCGATCACCTGCTGGCTGGCCGGGGCGGGCCGGTTCTCCTCCTCCCGCCAGGCGGTCCGGTTCGCCGGGCTGGACATCACCGTGTCCTCCTCCGACCGCAAGGGCCCGCCCGGGAAGCTGTCCCGGCAGGGACCACCGGTGCTGCGCTGGGCCGTCTATGAGGCCGCCAAGACCCACGCCCGCACCTCCGCGCCGGACCACGACTACTACGCCGCGGTCAAGGACCGCAAGAACAGCAAGCGCGCCTGCCTGTCCGAGGCCCGCAAGATCCTCCGCCAGGCCCATCACATCCTGGCCGAGCTCGGCGACGACGCGCTCACCCCCGCGGCCTGACCCACCCGCCACTGGTGACCAGCACGTGACCGCCGCCCCCAGGCCCGCCGCAGCCGAACTCACCGATGGGGACCACCGCGGCCAGCTCCCGCCAATCCGCTGTCAGCCGCTGCCGGCCTCAAGGGGCCAGGCGGACGGCCTGATCAGACTGAGCGGCCGCATCCCCGCAGGCGGGGACACCCAATCAATCATCATGTCACCGGGGCAGCCCAAGCCCCGCGGGCCAAGGTAAGGCTGGCTGCCCCTGGCCTGGCCCCACGGCCGTCACGGCTCGACGTCACCCCGCACAGAAAGGCCACCACCCCGGACCGCTGAACCGTATCCCGCACCACCAGGGGCTCCCTGCCCCCTGCCTCCGCCCGGCGTGATTCCGCTCCCCGGCGGTCGCATCCAAGGCTCCTGCGGCGCCCGCCGCGCGCCGTCCGGCCCGCCGCCTGCTCGCAGAACCCGGCAGCTATCCAGGGACAGGGACCAGATTCAGCCACCCCCGATCCGGCCACCTCCAGACCACGGCAACCCTGACCGGCAGGCACCGGCACCGGGCTGACCGGCCGCCCCGGAATTTGACAAGGGAACCCTCGCGAGGACCCTCATCGGGCCATACCGGGCAGCTCACAAGCCTGCCCGATCGGCCGGCAAGCCTACGGGTCCTCGCCCCTTGTAAAATTCCTGCACTCTCAACGCTGTCGCCCAGAACACCGTTTGCCCTCGACGGCGGATGCAGGTAAGGCGGTTACACGCGCGGGCTGCCAGGACAAACCCACTGCGCGGGCAACGCGCGTTGGAGGAATACGCAGTCGCATCGGCACCACGGCGTCCCGCGACGCCGTCATTGGACTCGAGCAGGGGCGGATCTCGCGCTCTTGGCAGCCGGATGCCACGACTAGCTGCTGGCGGCCCTGGACTAACCCGGGGTTCGGCATGTTCGGGGTAGTCCAGCATGAATGGGAAGAGACCGGGATGCACTTACGGTACCTCCGGGCCAGGCACCCAGAGATCGCAGGCGGCAACGTCCACCACGTCCAGGCTGTCTCATCCCGTGTCACCCCGTCTCCCCCGTCGCGCTGCCGGGCCGCGCGGAGGGCTGTTGCTGCTACACGTTTTACTACAGTTCCCGGCACGCAAAAGGCCCTCTCCCTGCCGGGAAAGGGCCCTGGCCTGCGGAAACTAGTAGCGGGGGCGGGATTTGAACCCGCGACCTCTGGGTTATGAGCCCAGCGAGCTACCGAACTGCTCCACCCCGCGTCGGTGTGCCCTTCACTGTATGAACTCCCGGCAGCCAAAGCAAATCGGCTGAGCCGCCGCCTCGGGCGCGTCCCCCTTGACCGCCGCCAGGGTCAGGTCACATCATCAACTACCAGCCATTTACCGACCCGCCTACGGACCTATGGCGCTGGCCATCAAGCGGCCGATATGACGGGAGGCGGGAATGCGCAGCCGACACAGCGAATCTGGCGGGGATGCCGCTCCCGGAGCGAACAGCAAGAGGCATCGGGCTTTCCTGCTGGCGGCGGGGACCGCAGTCGGCTGCTGCGCGTTCGCCCTGCTGCTCACCTGGCAGGCCAGCCGGGCCGACGCGGCGGGAACAGTGTCCTGCACGGCGTCGGGCAGCACGCTGGACGTGGCCGCGACCGGTTCTGGGTCCGACTCGCTCGTCATAACCACAAGCAACGGCGACTACCAGATCCAGTTCGATGGCGCTTCTGCCTGTTCACCGTATCCGGACAGCTCGTACCCGACCGTCCAGGTCACCGGCGGGGTTCCCACAGCGTTCCAGCCAGGAACGGACACCGGCATCACCTTCGAGGGCCCCGGCCAGGCGACAACTCTCGACCTGTCCGCGGCCTCGGCCGGCACGTCGGTCACGCTGAACGGGGACTCTCCTTCGTCCCTGGGGAGCGTGCCGTGGAGCGGCGGAACGGACCAGTTCTCCGGCGTCTCCGCGTTCCTCGGCTCCTCGTCCGGGTCGACCGACTTCGCGGCGGGCTCGGCCGGCGGCTATACGTTCACCGGGCAGGGATCGGGTAACACGCTGGATCTGTCGGCCGCCACGGCAGGCGTGGATGCCTCCGTCCCGGGCGGCACCGTCACCGGGCTGACCGGCGGCCAGGATACGTTCAGCGATATCTCCACCGTGGTGGGCTCGCCAGCCGGCGGGAACAGGTTCGTGGCCGGCCCGGGCAGTGAGACGTTCCGCGACACCGGGACCGCCGGCGGGGACACGGTGGACTTCTCCCAGGTGACCTCCAGCACCTCGGCCCCGCTGACGGTAAACGTCAGCGGCAGCCAGGACCAGGGCATCCCCAATGACACGGCCCAGGCGGGATCGGTCCTTTACATCTTCGACGTCCCGGAGCCGCTGACCCTGGTCGCTTCCCCCGGCGACACCACCTTTTACACGGGCGGCACGGGCGGGTACACGTTCACCGGCGCCGGCAGCGGCACCACCCTGGACCTGTCCGCCGCGCCCGCCGGGCCGCACATCTCGCTCCCGGCCGGCACGATCACCGGCCTGCCCGCCGGCAGCCAGGACGCCTTCTCCGGCATCACCACCTTCCTCGGCTCCTCGTCCGGATCGACGGACTTCGCGGCCGGGCCGGGCGGCAACTACGACTTCAAGGGGCAGGGGGCCGGCAACACGCTCGACCTGTCGGCCGCGCCGGCCGGAGTCAGCGTCTCGATGTTGACCGACATCGTGAACGGGTTGTCGTCCGGCGGCATCGACATCTTGAGCGACATCTCCACCGTGACGGGTTCCTCGGACGGCTCGACCGACTTCGTCGCGGGTTCCACCGGCGGGTTCAGCTTCACCGGCCAGGGCGTACGCGACACGCTGGACCTTTCCACGGCCACGGCAGGCGTGACCGTCACGGTCCCGGATGGCACCGTGAGCGGGCTGTCGTCCGGAGGCGACGATAGCTTCAGCGGCATCGCCGCGTTCGTGGGCTCCTTCGCGGGCGGCAACACCTTCACCGCGGGCTCGGCCGGCGGCTACACCTTCACCGGGGAGGGGCCCGGTAACACGCTGGACCTGTCCGCCGCCACCGGCGGCGTCGTGTTCTCGATGCCGGCCGGCACGGTAACCGCACCGGGCGGCACCGACTCCTTCAGCGACATCGCCACCGTGGCGGGCTCGGCGGCGGGCGGGAACACCTTCGTGGCCGGCCCGGGCAGCGAGACGTTCCGCGATACCGGGACCGCGGGCCGGGATACGGTCGACTTCGCCCAGGTGAGCTCAGACGCCTCCGCACCCCTGACCGTCAACGTCAGCGGAGGCTCAGACCAGGGCATCCCGGACGACACCGCGATAGCCGGCTCGTCCAGCTACATCTTCGACAGCCCGCTGCCGCTGACCCTGGTCGCCTCGCCCGGTGACACCGTCTTCGACGCGGGCGGGACCGGCGGGTACACCTTTACCGGGCAGGGAACCGGCACCACCCTGGACCTGTCGGCCGCGCCCGGCGGCCTGACCATCTCCGTCCCGGCCGGTACCGTGGCCGGGCTGACCAGCGGCCAGGATACGTTCAGCGGCATCGCGACGTTCCTCGGTTCATCGTCCGGGTCGACCGACTTCGTAGCCGGCCCGGCAGGCGGCTACGACTTCCAGGGCAACGGATCAGGCAACACGCTGGACCTGTCCGCTGTCCCAAGTGGAGCCACGGTGACGGAGAACGGCGACTCGACCACCTCTCCCGGCGTGGTGTCCGGGCTGAACAGCGGGCTGGGCGGCGCCACGTCCGACACGTTCTCCGGCATCCAGGTCATCCATTCGCCCTCGGCCATGTCGCTGTCGTCTTCGCCGGATCCGAGCACCTTCGGCCAGCAGGTGACGTTCACGGCCACGGTCACGCCGACCGACGGTGGCGGCACGGTGGCGTTCTACGCCGACGGCTCCGCGACCCCGATCTCCGGGTGCGGTACGCAGCCTCTGACCCAGGTCAGCGGCAGCACCTACCAGGCCACCTGCGCCACCTTGGCGCTGGCCGTCGGCACCCACACCATCTCGGCAACCTACTCAGGTGACAGCAGCGCCACCAGCAGCACCGCGAGCCTGGCCGGCGGCCAGACGGTGAACCAGGCCGCCCAGTCGATCAGATTCACCGCCCCGGCCACCGGCGTGGTCGGCGGGTCGGCCACGCTGGCCGCCACCGGCGGGGGTTCGGGGAGACCGGTGATCTTCTCGGTCGACTCGTCTTCCGGCACCGGGGTGTGCACCGTGTCGGGCACCAACGGCAGCACGGTCAGCTACACCGCCGCCGGCAGTTGCGTGCTCGACGCCAACCAGGCCGGCAACGCCGACTACATGGCCGCACCGCAGGTCGCCCAGACCATCACGGTCAACCAGGCGCCCGCGTTCGTGCTGGACAGCCCGCCGCTGACCGCCGCCGCCGGGCAGCCGTACGGTTACACCTTCCAGGCCTCAGGCACCCCCGCGCCCGCGTACTCGCTGGGCTCCGGCGCGCCCCCATGGCTGTCGGTCAACGCCAGCAGCGGCGAGGTGACCGGGACTCCGCCGTCCGGCACCAAGACGTTCAGCTACTCGGTCACCGCCACCAACGCGGCCGGCACCGCCACCGCCGGGCCGTTCACGGTCACCGTCACCAAGCCCTCACCCGACGCCGACCTGTCCGCCGTGCTGAGCTGCCCGGCCAGCCTGACCAAGGGCGGCACCGGTACGTGCACCCTGACCGTGGCCAACGCCGGGCCGGCCGCCGCCAGCAAGGTCGCTGCCGCCATTGCGCTCCCGGCTGCGCTGTCGGAAACCTCGTGCAGCACCGGATGCGGCCGGCACGCCAACATCTACAGCTGGACAGTGACCTCGCTGGCCAGCGGGGCCGCGGACAAGTTCACCATCACGGTCAAGGCCAGCCGGACGGGCACCGCGACGGTGCTGGCCGCAGCCGCGTCGCAAAGCCCCGATCCCAACCTGCTGAACAACATCTCGATCCAGCAGATCAGCATCAAGCAATGACCGCGGCCAGCGCGTAACCTTCCGGGCATGACCGAGGTCGTGATCTACACCGACGGCGCGTGCAGCGGGAATCCGGGGCGGGGCGGCTGGGGCGTGGTGCTCCAGTGGAACGGCACGGTGAAGGAACTGCACGGCGGCGACCCGCAGACCACGAACAACCGGATGGAGCTGATGGCGGCCATCCAGGCTCTGGAGGCGCTGAACCGCCCGGCCGCGGTGCAGCTGCACACCGACAGCAAGTACCTGCTGGACGGGATCACCAAGTGGATCCACGGCTGGCAGCGCAACGGCTGGCGGACCGCGGCCAAGAAGCCGGTCAAGAACGCGGACCTGTGGCGCAGGCTGGTCGAGGCGATGAACGGCCACGAGATCAGCTGGCAGTGGGTCAAGGGCCACGCGGGCGACCCCGGCAACGAGCGGGCCGACGAACTGGCCCGGCTCGGCATCGAGGAAGCGGCCGCCGCGGTCCAGTAAGTCAGCGATGCACGATGTCGGTGTGGTGGCAGAAGTGCACCCGGTCCGGGTCCAGGCCCCGGACCCGCCGCAGCGAGTCCCGCCAGGCCGGGACGTCGCTGGCCTGCCCGGACGGCAAACGCTCGCTGGCCGGGTCAGCGTATACCCGCGGCGTGTAGGCCGCGTCGCCGATCAGCAGGTCGAAGGCCTCCCCGGCACCGCGGACGACGACGCACTGGTGGCCCGCCGTGTGCCCGGGAGTGGCGATCACCTCCAGGCCGGGCAGCACCTCGGCGTCCCCGTCCAGCAGTTCCCAGCGCGCGTTCATCCAGCCGAACCACTCGCACAGCTCAGGCGCCTCACGTTGCGCCCGGTCCAGCTCGGCGCGCTGAACGTAGTGCGGCGCGTGCCGGAACACCGCGTTCTGGCCGCAGTGGTCGAAGTGCAGGTGCGTGTTGATGACCAGCCCGATGTCGGCCGGGCTCATGTCCAGCTCGGCCAGCGCGTCGGCCACCGACCGGTTGACCACCCGCCAGTCGCCCAGCACGTCCTGCGGCCCGCCGACGCCGGTGTCGACCAGCACCGCGCCGCCGGGGTGGGTGACCACGAAGCCGTGCACCGGCCAGCGGCCGCCCTCGAGGCCCTGCAGGCTGGCCAGGTGCAGCCGCCGGATCTGCGGGCTCACGGGCGCGTGCATCCGACCATTGTTCGCCCACCGCCGACCGGCGGTCAACACGGCATAACTCGATTTTGTGCGCGGGCGGGCTGCGCCGCACCACGAGCACGACCGCCCCGACGATCAGCGCGCCGCCGGCGAACATGGCCGGGGTCAGCCGCTCGTTCAGGATGAGCGTGCCGAGCAGCACCGCGATCACCGGGTTCACGTAGGCGTAGGTGGCCACCGTGGCGGTGGGCAGCGACCGGACCGCGATGCCGTAGGCCGAGAAGGCCACGATGGAGCCGATCACGATCAGGTAGCCCAGGGCCAGCCAGGACCGCGCGGATATCTGCCCGAGGTGCAGCGAGCCGAACTCCCCGGCCGCCGCGCCCAGCGCCAGCAGCGCGGCGCCGCCGCACAGCAGTTGCATGCCGCTGGCCAGCGCCGGGCTGGACGGGATCGTCACCCGGCGGGCCATGATCGTGCCCAGCGCCCACATGGCCGCGGCGCCCAGGATGATGAACACGCCCAGGGCGGAAATTCCGTGCGAACGGCCGCCCAGACCGGACAGCAGGCCGACCCCGGCCAGCCCGAGCAGCAGCCCGCCTACCTGCGCCAGCCCGAGCCGGGCGTGGTTCAGCACCGCGTCCATGCCCAGCAGCCACAGCGGAACCGTGGCTACCAGCAGCGCAGCCAGCCCGGACGGCACGGTCTGCTCCCCGATGCCCACCAGCCCGTTCGCCACCAGCAGCAGGATCCCGACGATGGCGCAGCCCAGCCATTCCTTGCGGGTCGGCGAGAAACGCGCGGCCGGCCTGGCGGCCGCGCGTGCCCCTGTAGTCCGGCGCGCCCGCAGCGCGATGGGGAACATGATGATGCCTGCCACCAGGTTGCGGGCGGCGGCCATGAGGAGCGGGGGCATGGTTTCGACGCCGACGCGGATGGCCAGGTAGGTGCTGCCCCAGACGACGTAGACGATGACCAGGCAGATCCAGGCGACCAGGCTGGCCCGCCGCACCGCTGAGGCCTTTTCTTCGGGCCGAACGGCCCGTGGTGCCTGCTGCGGGTCCGCTTCCACGCTCATGATTCTCAAGCCTGCCAGGCGGCAGCGGCCCTGACGAGTGGCAGGATCGCCAACCTTGCCTGAAATCCTGCCAGGCGCGTGGGCTGCGGCCCACGCCGGGCGTGGATACGCTAGCGGCGTGCCCGATCGCCGCCTGAGCCGCCTGCGGAACAGCCCCTGGCTGCGGGCCGGGCTGCTGGCCGCCGCGGCCGGGCTGGCCGTGTGGGGGCTGGCCTCGCAGTGGGACGCGGTGCGCGCCGCGCTGGACAAGCTGGCCGGCTGGGAGGTGGCCGGGGCGTTCGGCTGCGCGCTGGCCGGGCTGGGCTGCATGATGCTGGCCTGGCGGGCGCTGCTGGCCGACCTGGGCTCGCCGCTGCCGCTGCCGACCGCGATCCGGGTCATGTTCGTCGGGCAGGTGGCCAAGTACGTGCCGGGAGCGGTGTGGGCGGTGGCCGCGCAGGTCGAGCTGGCCCGCGATCACGGCATCCCCCGCCGTCGCAGCGGCGCGGCCAGCCTGGTGGCCATGGCCGTCACGCTGGTGGTCGGGCTGATCGCGGCGGGCGTGATGCTGCCGCTGGTCTCGGCGCACGCGGCGCGGCACTACTGGTGGGTGCTGGCCCTCACCCCGCTGGCCGTGGCCTGCCTGTATCCCAAGGTGACCAAGTCCGCCCTGGACCTGGTGCTCAAGGCGGCGCGCAGGCCGCCGCTGGAGAAGCCGGTGAGCGGGGCCGGCATGGCCCGGGCGCTGGCCTGGACCACGCTGGGCTGGCTGTTCTACGGCGCGCACGCCTGGCTGCTGATCAGCGAGTTCGCGGGCCGCAGCGCGCACGTGTTCGCGCTGGCCCTGGGGGCCTACGCGCTGGCCTGGGCGGTCGGCTTCCTCATCATCTTCGTCCCCGGCGGCATCGGCCCGCGGGAACTGGCTCTGATCGCCGTGCTGGCCCCGGTCATCCCGCCGGCCTCCGCGCTGGTCGTCGCGCTGGCCTCGCGGGTGGTGATGACCGCGGGCGACCTGGCGTGGGCGGGCGTCGGGCTGGCCATCGGCCGGGCCGGGCGGCCTACCCGGCCAGCAGCACCCGCAGATAGGCAGCCCAGTACGGCTCCGGGTCCACGGCCCTGACCCCGGCGCGCAGCCGCTGGGCCGTCTCGGGCCCGGCGAACTCGTTCAGCACCCGGACCAGATCCTCGACATCGCCTGGCGCGCAGGTCAGCCCGTCCACGCCGTCGCGCACCGCCTCGGCCAGCGCCCCGGCCGTGGTGCTGATGACCGGCACGCCCAGCGAGAAGGCGAGCAGGACGTTCTGCGAGGCGGTCGCCTCCCGGTAGGGCAGCACCAGCGCGTCGGCCGCGGCGAAGGTGGCCGGGATCTCCCGGGCCGGCAGGTAGCCGGGCCGCAGCGTCACCCGTTTGACCAGGCCGAGGTCGGCGATCAGGTCTTGCGTTTCGGCGGTGCCGCCCCAGAACTCGCCGACGACGGTGAGCGTGACATACGGGGGTGTTCGGGCCAGGGCGCGCAGCAGGACGTCGAGGCCCTTGTAGGGGCGGACGATGCCGAAGAAGAGCAGTGCTATCTCGGGGGGGACGACCCCCCCCAGACCCCCCCCGCGTACGGGGGGACTGCCCGTCCCCCCGTGCCCCCCTGGGGCGGCCGGGAGGTGCGGCGGGATCCGGGCCACCACGATGGGGACGTCAGGGGCCAGGTCGCGGGCCTGCGCGGCCTGCTCGGCGGAGTGGACGATCACCGTGTCCACGCGGGACAGCAGCGTCCGGGTCAGGGCCACGTCGCCGGGGCGGCGCTCGTGCGGCAGGACGTTGTGGCAGATGACCATGGTGCGGGGGCGCTTGGCGGTCTTGGGCCCCTTGGGCCCCAGGGTCAGGCCGGTCAGGACGGACAGGTAGGAGGGCACCTGCAGCGGGGTGAGCAGGGCGAAGATGACCAGGTCGGCCGAGCGGAGGCGGCGGCCGGCGGCCACCCAGCCGTCCGGGCGGTACCAGGCCAGGCGGCGGTAGGTGCGCGGGTAGGGCCAGCCCTCGGGGGTGTCCACGGTCTGCTGGCCGGGGTAGAGCCGCGCGGGGTACTGGGCCTTCCAGGATTCGATGATGACGTCGTGGCCCGCGGCCGCGAGCCGGTGCGCTAGTTCGGTGGTGTGCCGGGCGCCGCCGCCCTTGTAGGGGTGCGCCGGCCCGATCAGCGCGATCCTCACGTGTCCCTGCTCATTAGTCTGGGCTCATCAGTCTGTACTCATCAGTCTGTGCTCATTAGTCTGGGCGGGAGCGCACGATCAGGTCGGCCAGCAGGGCCAGCGAGGCCAGGATCAGGCCGGTCACGAAGATCAGGATCGTGTCGTTGGCGAAGTGCAGCGGGTGCACCACCAAGTCGTAGATGCCCTTGGCGATGCCCAGGCCGAGCAGGAACAGGGCCGGCGGCATGAGCACCTTGAGCGGGTTGAAGTACATGACCATGCGCAGCACCTGGAGTACGTACCGGTAGGCGTCGGAGAAGAAGTGGAACTTGCTCCGGCCGGCCCGCTTGGCGTACTCGATCGGGATGTACCGCACCTCGTGCTCGTTGGACATGAACGCCAGCGTGATCGTGGTGACGCAGGAGAACCCCGGGGGCAGCAGGCGCAGGTAGGGGCGGGCCACCGCGCGGCGGAAGGCCCGCAGGCCGGAGTTCAGGTCCGGGATGTCGGCGTTGGTGAGGCGTTCGGCCAGCTTGCGTACGAACCACTTGGCCGGCACGCGGAAGATCTTGAGGCTGCCTTCCTCGCTGGTGCGCGCGCCGACCACCTGGTCGATCAGCGGGTCCTCGTCGAGGATGGTGACGAACTCGGGGATCCGCTCGTTCGGATAGGTCAGGTCGGCGTCGGTCCAGACCACGATGTCGCCCCGGGCCTGCTGGGTGCCGATCCTCCGCACGGTGCCGGCGCCGCCGTTACGCGGGAAGTGGATGACCCGCAGGTTCGGGAAGTCGGGCTCGGCGCGGCGCAGCCGGGCCAGCGTCTGGTCGGTCGAGCCGTCGTCGATCGCGAGCAGTTCGTAAGGAATCCCGCTCTTGTCCATCGCTCCGCAGATCCGCTCGACCTCGAGCAGGACGTGCTGTTCCTCGTTGTAGCAGGGCAGCACGATGGACGCGTGCGGAACGGCGGGCTCCGGAGGGTCGGGGGCCGGGCCGGACCCCATGGGTTCCGCGGGCTCCTCCAACGGGAAAGTGCTCACGACCGGGGAGGATACTCCGCTGCCCGGGGTTTCGCGGCCGGTAGGCCCGAGGCGGGTCACGCTAGGTGGCCGGAGGGGGCCCGCTGGTGAACGGCGGCTGGGACATCCACACCGTGTAGTGGATCAGCCAGGTCCGGGTGGGCGGCGCGGTCAGGTTGTGGGCTTCTTGCGTGGTCAGCAGGTTGAGTGCCTCGACGGCACCGTACGGGGTCAGTTCTGATCGCTGCTGGGCGAGCAGAACCGGGCGGCGGCCGGCCCTCCTGATGCCGTCGATGACCGCGCTGACGTTGGCCGGGGTGACCTCGGTCAGCTGGGCAGTGGGGGTGTCGCATATGCCGCGGACGAGCTGGGCGAACCGGTCGGCGGTGAGCGAGTCGACGATGACCACGGAGGCGTCCGGCCCGATCGCCGTGCACAGCTTGTTCACCGCGGTCAGCTCGCCCGCGCCGATGGTGCGGAACGCCATGCCGTGCGCGCTCAGGTGACTGCCGGAACCGGAGGAGTTGCGGACGAAGCCAAGGTCCAGGTTGGTCAGCGCGGGCGGGATCAGCAGCGAGGCGGCGCAGAACGTGGCCACCACGGCGCTGGTGGCCTGGTTGCGGCCGAGCAGGCCGGCGCGTTCCCGCAGCCAGGCGGTGGCCCAGATGGCGCCCAGGATCAGGCCGGGAAGCACGAACGGAACCAGCCGCCTGCTGGCCCACGGCTGATCGGGGGACACCGCGGGCCGCCACAGCACGGTCACGATGACCCAGATGGCGATGAGCAGCGGCAGCGCCCAGATGCGGGCCTCGGCGTCCGGGTCCTTCCAGGTCAGCAGGGCCCGGACGCAGCGGCGGGCCAGCAGGGCCAGGCCGCAGGCGCCCAGCAGCACCGCGGGCAGGCCGATATACCAGATGACCCAGTACAGGCTGTCCTGGTAGTACTGCTGTTTTCCGTCGATGGGGAGGCCGGCGAGCTTCTGGAGTTCGGCGACGTAGGTGATGGAGGTGGGGTCGGTCTCACCCGCGACGGTCTGCACCAGCGGCCGGATGGCGAAGCCGACGAAGATCAGGACGGTTGCTATGGCGGCGGCCTCCGGGAGCCAGCGGATCATTCGCTTCGGCAGCCAGCCGCGCAGGCGGGTCAGGGCCTTTGGGCTCCCGGCCAGGAGGACGCCGGCCAGCGTGATGAGGATGACCAGGCCGGTGATCAGGGCCAGCGGGCGCAGCGAGGGCCCCTCGAGGTCCAGGTAGGGGCGGGACAGGAGATAGCCGTCGGCCAGGCCGTAGCCCACCCCGATGACCAGGCCGATCCCGAACGGGATGCCCTGCCTGCGGCGCGCGGCGAGCAGCACGCCGAGGAACGGGACGGCGGGGAGGATGTCGCTGAGGCCGTCGATGCGGACCAGGATGGTCAGGCCGAGGGTCAGGCCGGCCAGGGCAGCCAGGACGATGTCCTGGGCCGGGTAGTGCGTGGTTCGGCTGGTGGCGCTGGTGCGTCGTCTGATCACCATAGAGTCGATAAGCAGGCACAGGCCACCGAACAGCAGGACCTGGGCCAGCGGCTCGCTGAACGTGCTGCGGCTGGTGTACTGCTCGGGCAGGCTCACGGCCAGCACCGCGGCCGCGGCGGGTGCCCACCGGGCCCCGGCCAGCCGGCCGGCCAGGCCGCCGAACGAGAGCACCGCGCACGCGCCGATCAGCGGCGTGGTCACCAGCGCGGCCGGGATCCCGCCCAGCCAGATCGCCGCGGCCAGGACCAGCGGCATCCCGGTCATGAACTGCGGGGCGAGCCCCGAACCGACCGGATAGTAGTTGATGCTGGCGGACACCAGGCCGGCGTGCGGGCCGCCGAACGCGGCCAGGGAGTCGGGGATGGGCAGCACGCCGTGGTGCGCGATCCAGTACCCGATCTGGAGGTAGGTGGACGGGTCGCGGAGGTAGATGATCTGTTCGCTGCGCTCGGCGATCTGCCAGATAGCGAACACGACCGCCACGGCTACGGTGGCCGCGACTGTCCACCAGGGCACCGGAGCGCGGGTCGGCTGCACTTGCCTTTGCGGCTGGGCTTCGGGTTGCGGTTGGGCTTCGGGTTGCGGTTGGGCTTCGGGTTGCGGCTGCGCTTCGGGTTGCGGCTGTGCTTCGGACTGTGGTCCGGTTTGCGGTCCGGCCTGCGGCTTGGTGCGGACGCGGAGGCGCAGGCCGGGCCAGCTCGCGGGCAGCTGCCGCAGCGCGAAGTAGCACAGCCCGACAGCCAGCGGGGCGGACATGAAGACCATGGGCGGCGCGGTGAGCCGTCCGGTGAGCAGCAGCGGGAGCCCCGGCAGCAGCCAGGCCGCGGCCAGGAGCGCGGGCACCACGGTGACAGCGGCGAACACCAGGCCAGGCAGCCGCGGTTGCGGTCGGCCCGGGCCTGGCTCGAGCGCGCCTGCTCCGGCCGCGGCTGGCTTGGGCGTGCTTGCCGCGGCGGAGCTCAGCTCGGCGGAGCCTTCTCCGGCCGCGATCGCCTCATGCGCAGACCCTTGCCCGGCGGTGGCCGCTCCGGCACAGTCTGGCTCGAGCGGTCCGGGGGTACCTTCCTCCGCGGCGTCCCGCCCGGCAGCATCTAGCTTCGCGGCGGCCATCTCTGCGGCCATCTCGGTGGCGTCCGGCTCGGTGGCGTCCGGCTCGGTGGCGTCCGGCTCGGTGGCCTCCGGTTCGGTGGCCGCCGGCTCGGTCGCGTCTGGCTCGGTCGCGTCTGGCTCGGTCGCGTCTGGCTCGGTCGCGTCTGGCTCGGTCGCGTCTGGCTCGGTCGCGTTCGGCTCGGTCGCGTTCGGCTCGGTCGCGTTCGGCTCGGTCGCGTCCTGTTCTGGGGTGCCGTACTCGACCGCCGGGATCGGCTCAGTCTTATCGTCTACCTCAGGAACCTCAGTGACCCCAGAGGCATGCGGTTCACGACGCACGGACCCACTTTAGGGCCTGAGCCCGGAGCGGACGTCCGTCCGCGGGCGCCGCGTGGAACGGGACGGCACGGGATGGACCGCCCGGACTATGAAAGCTGCGGATCGGCGAGCCCGAGGACACCGGGACCGCCGGCACCGCTGTCGCAGCGGCCTGACCCTGCCGACGTTTCGAGGGAGCTGTGATCACCATGACTGCGATGCCGCCCGAGCCGGACTTCAGGAACCTGCCACCCCCGCCCGCTTACCCGCCGCCCGTCTATCCGCCGCCGGACCAGTACGCGCCCAGGCGGCGGCCTCGCGCCTTCAGCGTTGTGCGCATTGCCTGCGGCGTCCTGTGGGCGGCGTTCACGGTCATCCTGGCCGTGGGTACCGTCATGGAATGGCTGACCGGCCTGCACGCGGCGTCCATCATGTGTTTCGTCTTCGCCGTGGGCTGTGGCTGGTACGACTACCGGATCTGGACCTTCAAGGCCCGCCGACTCTGGTTCTTACCCGAGGGCCTGCCAGAGCGGCCCGTACTGGCGCCAGTGCCCCGCAGGCGCCCTGATCGCCACAGGAACATCGCTGGGGTGGTAGCAACATCGATGGAACATCGCTGTAGTAATAGCAACATCGATGGAACATGTGCGGCTGGCGGCTGCAGGCAGGACGGTCTTGACGGGGGACGGCCGGGCTACCTTCATAACTTCTGCCCCGCCAGCACCAAGCGTCACGCTCCGTTCGGCCGCCAGCCGGGGCGGTCCGCCAGAGCGGGCGAAAGGCGCCGAAATCGCCGCCTCCTGGCACTTCCGCTCCGTCTGCCTCTCCGTCACCATCAGATACAGTCTCAGGGCGCCCCTCTCAACGACATCGTTGTCACAACCATGCGCACCAGACGACATCGCTGTCACAACGACGCCGTTGTGCGTCCGGCTCGCGCAGCCAGCTCGCAGCCGTCAGAGGTATCCAGTAGCCGCCAGGAGAGCGCGAGCGAATCGGTTGAGTTGCAGGTCGGGTAGCTGTCCCGGGTGAAACCACGCAACTTCGGTGAGTTCGCCGTCGGCGGGTGCGGTGAGACCGCTGGTGATCACGGAAGGCAGCAGGATCAGGTCGTGCCCGACGGCTGCCCGCAGCCGCGATATGTGCTCGGGGATGCCCACCTGCGCAACCCTATGGCGCAGGCAACCTTATCGAGGCGGTCAGACGCTGCGCGCACGCCGTGGGGCAGTGCCCGGGACGACGGCGAGCTCAAGGTAGGCAATCGAGCTCAAGGTAGGCAATCGAGCTCAAGGTAGGCAATCGAGCGGTTGCTTGACTTCGAGCGTGCTCCAGTTCCTAGCATCGCGAGCATGAGTGATGTGGCGCGGAAGGTGCTGGTAACGGGAGGGACGAGCGGGGTGGGGCTGGCGATGGCGGCCGCGTTGGCTGAGGCGGGAGCGGCGGTCGTGCTGACCGGCCGGACCGGCGAACGGGCGGCGGCGGCCGCGGCGGGGCTACCGGGCGGGGCGGGGCTGCCGGGGGTGGCGGGCATCGAGATGGACGTGCGGGACGAAGCCTCGGTGGCCCGAGGGGTCGACCAGGCGTGGTCGCGGCTCGGCGGTATCGACATGCTGGTGAACAACGCGGGGATCGGCATGCGGACGGTCAACCCGCAGTTCCTGACCCGGGCGCAGGGGTTCTGGGAGGTGCCTGCCGACGGGTTCCGGGCGGTGGTCGAGACCAACCTGACCGGGTACTTCCTGGTGGCGCGCGAGGTCACGCCGCGGATGCTGGCCGCGGGCAGCGGCCGCATCGTCAACATCTCGGTGAACCACTCGACCATGCACCGGGCCGGGTTCGTGCCCTACGGACCGTCACGAGCCGGAAGCGAGTCGTTGTCCAGGATCATGGCCGCGGACCTACAGGACACCGGCATCACCGTGAACCTGCTCCTGCCAGGCGGCGCGACCGTGACCGGCATGGTCCCGCCCGGCACCTTGCCGGCTGGTCACGGGTTCCTCGAACCGACCGTGATGGGGCCGCCGATTGTCTGGCTGGCCTCCGCGGAGGCGGCCGGCGTGCACGACGAGCGGATCGTGGCCGCCGAATTCGGCCAGTGGCTGCGGGACTGGAAAGACAGGCGGTAAGGCACCCCCCACAGGCCGCCGCCGAGGGCGCTAGGTAACCGGCTCAGGCGGGGTGAGCTCGGCGGGCTTGCGGCCAGCCAGCGAGACGAGCAGCCAGAGCACCATGGCGGCTGGGTAGATGAAGTAGCCGAACCGGGTCGACGGCGCGAGTATGAACATGGCCGACAGGCCGATGACCAGCCGCACCGTAGCCGCGGGCACGTCCCAGGGCGGGCGGATGACCAGCGACACCGCGATGGCCAGCCCGGAACCGATGAGCATGATGACCACGATGGTGTGGCCCAGGGCGCCGGTCTGGGCCAGCACGTGGCCGAGCAGCGGGCTGGCCGCCTGGGACTTGACGCTGGCCAGGCCGAGCGGAAACAAGATGGTGTTCTTGACCAGCGAGCCGGGCCGCAGGACCGCGAACGGGCCGACGATGACGGCCACCACGGCCAGCGCCCAGGCCGTGAACCGCCAGGCCTCGTGCTTGCCGTTCCGCACGTAGAGCAGCGCGAAGGCCACGACCAGGGCGGGCCAGGCGGTGGCCTTCATCGAGGAGGCGATGCCCAAGGCCAGCCCGGCGGGGATCGCGTTCGACTTCCCGGCCCGCCATAGCAGGGCGAACCCGAGGCACATGAACGCGACCATGGGCACGTCGGTGCCGCCCACGCACAGCTCGAAGGCGATGATCGGCGACGCGGTGAGCAGCAGCGCCCAGCGGACGCAGTCCCGGGCCCCGGCGATCCGCAGCGAGCAGGCGAACACGACCACGAACACGATCCCGAACCAGACCCGGGGGTCGGTGAGCGGGCCATGGCCGAACAGCGCCTGCGGAATGCCAAATGCCGCCATCAGCGGCAGGTACGGGTTGTAGGCGTTCGGGTTGGTGGTGGTGGCCAGCACCTTGGCGCTCTTGTACGGGGTACCGTGCTTGATCAGCGTCGTGGCCGAGGTGGCCACCACGCCGACCTCAGGCTCGCCGTGGCCGGTCCATACCATCCACAGCAGCGGGACGAGTATGGCGCCGCAGATCATCGCGGCGAGCGCGATGTCTACCCCGGTGGTCGAACGGGACCGCCAGGCCACGACGGCCAGGGCGGCCACCGCGTAGGCAATCGCGGCCGAGGTGCCCCACAGCCGGTGCAGCGGGTCGACGCTGAACAGCGCGACCCCGCCGCCGAACAGGGCGCAGGCCACCAGCCCCCCGGCCAGCCAGATCCGGGGAATGGTAACAGGCGATTGCCATCCGGTGGACGTCACGGCGGACTCGCTGCTCCCGCCCCCGGTCGAGGGCGCGAGTACACGAGTACCGCGGCTCCACACCCGATATATCTTACGCCCCTGTCCGGCGCGTCCCCTCCGCATCAGGGCTGCCGCGGACCCGGTAGCCAACCGGCAGCGGGACCAGCCGAACCGGTCGCTCACTGTCGAGCTAAGGACTTCAGCCAGGCGCTGAGGAAGTCCCAGCCGGCCAGCAGCCACAGGTAGGCGGCCAGTACCGCGTAGCCGAACGGCACGAAGCCGCCTACGGCGGCCAGCCCGGCCAGCAGCATCCGCCCGTCCCAGCCCAGGCCGAAGCTGTCCTGGCGGACGCCCAGGCCGGACCGGGCCCGGTAGGCCAGGTCCATGTGCCGCAGCACCACCGCGGCCAGCACGGAGAAGACGACCGGCAGCCATACGTGCCGGGAGAACCCGAGGGCCGCCAGGAACACGCCCTCGCCGGTGAGCAGCAGCGGCGGCACCAGCCAGTCCAGCCGCCCGTCATGCGGGTGGCGGGAACCGAGCCCGGCGAGCAGCATGGCCATGACCGGGGCGAGGACCAGGATGCCGGGCAGGTTGGCCAGCCCGAGCAGGGCCAGGTCGCACGTGACCAGCAGCCCGACCAGCAGGGGCGGCAGCGGCGGCAGCAGGCCCAGGCCGGCGCGGCCCAGCCTGCGGGCCACGGCGCCGTCGCCCCGGTAGGCAGCCAGGGCGCCGCCGGCCCTGGCCACCTGGCCCGCGCTGGCCACCAGCCCGATCAGCACGTAGCCCGCCGCCACGACGCTCCAGGCCAGCAGGACATCGAAGGTCAGCCGGGGCCCGAAGAAGACGGCGGTGATGGCGATCACCGCGTAGCGCTCGCCGGCCGGCAGGGTGATCACCTGGCCGGCCAGGCGCCGGGCCGGCCGGGGGAACATGTGGCCCGAGGCCCGGGCCACCGCCTCATAGCACAGTTCGGCCAGCCGGCGGGCACCCAGCAGCAGCAGCGCGGCCACGGCCAGCCGCCACACGCCGGGCTGCCCGGCGCCGCCGAAGCTGGCCACGGCGCTGTGGCTCAGCGCGCCGCCGAAGATCCCGTTCAGCCCGGCGGGATGGCCGGGGGTGGTGATGCCGGCGCTGATGGCCAGGGCCGCGTAAACGGCGAACTCGGTCAGCAGCCCGGACGCCGCGGCGAGCCAGTCGGCGGCGGGCCGGATCCGGCAAACCGCGGCCAGCTGGGCGCCGGACCGTCCGGCGGTAAACGAGGCGAGCAGGACCACGACGGCCAGCAGCCGGGCCCGCACGGTGGGCTCGGAGAACCAGACGGCGGACAGCAGACCGAGGCCGAGCGAGATCCCGGCTAGCGCGGCCGGGGTGAGGTCGCGGGTGGCCGCCCAGCGGGCCACGTCCCGGGCGGCGGGGTCGATGAGCTGCGCGACCATGCCGTCGCCGTCCGGCCCGGCGTCAAGCACCCGCACCCTGACCCCGGCCCGGGTGAGCTCGCCGAGCAGCGCCCCGACCGCGGCCGGGGCGGCCTGGGTGGCCGCGAGCGATTCGGCCGCGCCGGCCAGCGCGTCCAGATCGGGCGTGTCCACCACCAGGGCGCCGCCGCCGGGCCGGGGCTGGGGCCTTTGCTGATCCGCGTCGTCGGGTGCAGGCCGCGGGTCAGGGGCCCGGGCGCCGGTGAACGCGGCGGTGCCGGCCGCGCCGAGCAGCCGGGCCAGGATGCCCTCGGGAATGGTGTCGTCTCCGACGCAGATAAGCATGCGCTCTCGGGCGGCCCGGGCCGCAGCGGCGATGGTCAGCAGGCCCGGACCGGTCTGCCCGGCCGCGTCGACCCGGCCTACACCCAGGGCTGCCAGCTGGCCGCGCAGCCCCGCGTCTGCCTCGGCCGCGAGCACCAGCGCCACCGTCATGCATGTCCTCCCAGCGGCGCGCGCCGCCGTGGCTCACGCTCAGCCATTACACAATGTAGTCGACGGTTTGCCCGGTGACCCGGACAGACACGCCGGGGCTGCTCAGCGCATACCCGTCCCGCCGCCGGCGAAAACGGCTGCGAATCGCGCCCGCCGTCGGCTGCGGTCATCGGTTAGAGTCCGGCTCATGCGGATGGTGGCGGTGGTGCTGGGCGGCGGCACGGGGCAGCGCATCGGCGCGGCCCGGCCGAAGCAGCTGCTGAGGCTGGATGGCCGGACGCTGATCGAGCACTGCGTGGCCGCGTTCGAGCAGGCGCTGGGCGTCGACGAGATCCTGGTGGTCATGGCCCGCGGGTACGTCGAGGAGGTCAGGACGCTGCTGGCCGACGGGGGCTACGGCAAGGTCACCGGGGTCATCGAGGGCGGCGTGACCCGCGCCGACTCGACCCGGGTGGCGCTGGGCGCCATCGCCGGGACCGCCGATGATCCGGATGAGGCCGGGGTGCTGCTGCATGATGCCGCCCGGCCGTTTGTCGATCAGCGGATCATCGCCGACTGCGTGGCCGCGCTGAATCGGTACGAGGCGGCCGGAGTTGCCGTGCCGACGTCCGACACCATCGTGGTCACCGACAACGGCGTGATGCACTCGATGCCCCGCCGCGAGACGCTGTTCCGCTGCCAGACCCCGCAGTGCTTCCGGCTGCCGGTGATCGTCCGGGCCCACGAGCTGGCCGCCGCCGATCCCGGCTTCGCGCCCACCGACGACTGCGGGGTAGTGCTGCGCTACCTGCCCGGCGTCAAGGTGCACATCGTCCAGGGCAGCGAGCGCAACATCAAGATCACCTACCCGCAGGACCTGGCCGTGGCCGAAACGCTGCTCGCGGGGACGCCGCCGCCCGCCGTCGGCTAGCTGCCGGGAACCTTAAGGCGGCCTGTTTCGCTAGTCAGGTGATGGAACAGCCGGTGGTGGGCAGAAGCTGGCGCGGCTTGTCGGAGCATGCGCGGCTACGCTGGCTGGCCCTGGCGGCGATCGCGGCCCTGGCGGGCCTGTTGTACGCCTGGGCCATAGGCCAGGAGCCGCTCGAGTACTACTACGCCGCGGCTGACCGCAGCATGTCCATGAGCTGGCACGACTTCATCTTCGGCGCCTTCGACCCGGCGGGCACCATCACCTTGGACAAGCTGCCGGGGGCGTTCTGGCTGCAGGCGCTTTCGGTGCGGGCATTCGGCCTGCATGTGTGGGCGATCGTCCTGCCGCAGGTCATCGAGGGCATCCTCACGGTGCTGGTGCTCTACCGGGCGGTAGCCCGGCTGGCCGGGCCTGCCGCCGGCCTGATCGCCGCGCTGGTCCTGGCGGTAAGTCCGGCCACGGTGGCGCTGAACCGCGAGAACATCTCCGACTCGCTGCTGATCTTGCTGCTGGTGCTGGCGGCCGACGCGGTCTCTGCGGCTATCGCCGGGTGGGGCACTGGTCACTCCGGCCGGACCTGGGGCCAGCTCATCCTGGCCGGCGTGTGGGTGGGGCTGGCCTTCCAGGCCAAGGAGATCGAGGCGTGGATGGTGCTGCCCGCGCTGGGCCTGGCCTACCTGCTGTCCGGGCCTGGCTCGGCGCGGCGGGCCGGCCAGCTCGCGGTCGCCGGTGCGGTCGTCGCGCTGGTGTCGGTGTCCTGGATGACCGCCGTGTCGCTGGTCCCCGCCGCGGACCGGCCCTACGTCGACGGCAGCCACGACAACTCCGTCTTCGCGCAGGTCTTCACCTATAACGGGTTCGGCAGGTTCGGCGACCAGACCCCGCAGCAGGTACAGGCCGCACAGCTGGATCCGGGCGCCGCGTTCCCGGTTCCGCCGCGCACCGCCGACCGCCTGCTGCGCGGCGGCCTGGGCCGGGACGCCGGTTGGCTGACCCCGGCCGCCGCCCTGGTGGCGGCGTGGGGTATCGCCAGCCGCCGCCGGGAGCCGCGCAGTGACCCGCTCCGGGCCTGCTTCATCTTGTGGGGCGGCTGGCTGGTGACCTTCTTCGTGGTTTTCTCCGTGATCACCACGCTCCAGCCGTATTACACCGCGGCGCTGTGCCCGGCGGCCGCCGCCATCATCGGGGCCGGCATCGCCGCGGCCGCCGCACCGGAGCGGGCCCCGGTCAGCCGGACGATCGGCCTGGCGGTCATCGTCGCGGGCACGGCCGCCTACGCGGCCTGGCTGGTGTCCTCGTCGGCCCGCGCGCCGGGCTGGCTGGTCCCGGCCGTCATCGCCGCCGGCATCATCGCGACCGGCCTTATCATCTGGTCGCTGGCGGCCCGCCGCGCCATCCCGTTCACGGTGGCCCTGGCCGCGGGCCTGGTCGCCGTGGCGCTGGCGCCGGCCGTCGCGTCGGTCAGCCTGGCGTCTTACGGCCAGGGTGCCTTTGACACCCCGTTCGAGTCGGCCCGGGCGCAGGAGGTGGTGGCGGACAACACCGGGAAGGAAGCGATCATCCACGACCAGGCCTTCGTCGCCAATTTGCAGAGCGCCCAGAACGGAGCCCCCTACGTGATGGCGGCGCAGAGCATTGCGCTGCCGGCCCTGGTCATCTACGACACCGGCCTGGAGGCGCTGCCCATCGGCGGCTACGACGGCACCACTCCGTCGCCCACCTTGGCCCAGCTGCAGGCCGACATCCGGCAGGGCCGGTTCCATCTCGTCTGGGTAGCTTCCGGTACCGACCCCCAGCTGCGGTGGATCATCAGCCACTGCCGCCGGCTAGCGAAACGGTACTTCTTCTGCGCGCCCCCGCCGCGGGCTCAGGCTAGCGCCGTGCCGCCTGCTTGACCAGGGTGCGGCCGAATTCCCAGATCAGGCCGCTGCCCTTGCTGGCGTCCTCGAGGACCTCGGCGAAGGCCTCGGTGAACAGCTTGACTTCGGCGTCGCCGATCATCAGCGGCGGGATCAGCTTGATCACTTCCATGTGGTCGCCGGACACCTGGGTCAGGATGCGGTGACGCTGGAACAGCGCGACGACCACCATCTGGGCGAACAGGCCGACCCGGGCCTTCTGCAGCATGTTCCAGCTGGTCCGGGCGCGCAGCGCGGAAGGCTTGTCGAATTCCAGGCCGATCATCAGGCCGCAGCCGCGGACGTCGGCAAGCACGTCGTACCGCTCGGCCATGGCCAGCAACCCGGCGCGCAGGGCTTCCCCGGTCCGGGCGGCGTTCTCCACCAGGCCCTCGTCCTCGATCACGGCCAGCGAGGCCAGGCCGGCGGTCATGGCCAGCACGCCGCCCTTGAACGTGGTGCTGTGCACCATGACCCGGTCCATGGAGGAGTAGACCTTCTCGAACACCCAGTCCTTGGCCAGCATCGCGCCGACCGGCACGAACCCGCCGGACAGCGCCTTGGCCACGGTCACGATGTCCGGCACCACGTCCTCGTGCTGGTAGGCGAAGAACTTGCCGCTGCGGCCCAGTCCGCTCTGCACCTCATCGCAGATGAGCAGCGCGCCGTGGGAGTGCAGCAGCTCGGCCGCGGCGGTCAGGAAGCCGTCCGGCGGCATGTGCACGCCCTTGCCCTGGATCGGCTCGATGATCAGCGCGGCGACGTCGCCCTGGCGCAGTTCGGCGGCCAGCGCGTCCAGGTCGCCGAGCGGGATCGGGGCATCGGGCAGCAGCGGGTCGAACCCGCGGCGGAACTCGGCCGAGCCGTTGACGGACAGCGATCCGGTGGTGAGCCCGTGGAAGGCGTGGTCGCAGTACAGGATCCGGCCGCGGCCGGTGGCGTAGCGGGCGAACTTCAGCGCGGACTCCACCGCTTCGGTGCCGCTGTTGCAGAAGAACACCCGGTCCAGGCCGGGCGCCTTGGCCAGCAGCCGCTCCGCCAGCAGCCCGGGCAGCGGCCCGCAGTCGAACTGGGTCCAGTCGGCCAGCTGGGCGTCCAGCGCGTCGTGCAGCGCCTGGCGGATCACCGGGTGGTTACGCCCGGCCGCGAACACGCCGAACCCGGCCAGGAAGTCGGCGTAGGAGTTGCCGTCGGAGTCGTACAGGTAGGCGCCCTCGGCCCGCTCGTAGACCTTGTTGAAGCCGATGGCGTGCAGCACCCGGGGCTGCTGGGGGTTCAGGTACCGGCCGTACAGCTCGTAGCCGTCAGCGCGGTGGGCGGCGAGCAGCCCCTGCAGATCGAAGTCCATGGTTCATTGTCGCGCATCCTCCCTGCTGTTCGGGGGGGTCTGGGGTTGGGCCGAACGGGCCGTGGCGCGCGCCGCCGGCGCCCGGTGCAGCCCGCGCGGGCTGGTCAGGAACCCGGCCCCCCAGCCCATGTGCATGACGGCCAGGACCAGGGGCAGCAGAGCACGCACTCTGGCCGTTTGGTCCCTCGACAGGGCCAGGCTTACGGCGGTGATGCCGGCCAGGTACGTCAGCGGGATGACCAGCCCGGCCGCCAGCCAGCTGACCGCGGCCGACCCGCTGGCCGCCAGGCCCGCCAGGCCGGCCAGGCCGGTGACCAGGCCCAGGGTGACCAGGGCGGCCGCGACCGGAGGAGCCAGGTAGCGGAAGCTGGCCGTCTCCGGGTGCTCGCGGACCACCACCCGGCGCCAGCGGCCGTAGTGGAAGTACTGCGCGCCGAGCGCGCGCAGCCTGGCCCGGGGCCGGTAGGTGACCTGCAGTTCAGGGGTGAACCAGACCAGGCCGCCGCGGGCCCGGATCCGGTAGTTCAGCTCCCAGTCCTCGGCCCGGAGCATCTCCTCGTCCCAGCCGCCTGCCTGCTCGATCGCCTCGCGACGGTAGACGCCCAGGTAGACGCTGTCCGCCGGGCCGGCCTGGCCGCCGGTGTGCCAGTCGGCCGAGCCGACCCCGGCCTTGGAAGTCATCCCCCAGGCCACGGCCTGCTGGAACGGGCTCTCGCCTTCGGCGGCCATGACGCCGCCGACGTCGGCCGCGCCGGTCTGGGCCAGGATGCCGATGGCCAGCCTGAGGTAGCCGGCCGGGAAGAGGGCGTGCCCGTCAATCCGGGCTATCACCTGGTGCCGCGCGACGGCGACGGCGAGGTTGAGGGCGGCCGGGATCTTCCCGGTCGGATTGGCCACCACCGTGATCCTCGGTTCCGCGGCGGCCAGGTCGCGGGCGATCTGCTCGGTCCGGTCGGCCGACGGGCCGACCGCGAGCACCAGCTCGAGCGGTCCCGGGTAGTCCTGGCCCAGGACGTGCCGCACAGACTCCGCCAGGTGCCGTTCCTCGTTCCTGACCGGCATCACGACGGACACAGGTGGGTATTCCATAACGCTGGTCACGGTACCGCAGCCAGCGTGCCGCCGGCGCCTGACCGCGCCGGCCGGGGGGTTACAGGCCAGAGTCCTCCAGCATCTCGGTGACCAGGGCGGCGATCTGGGAGCGTTCGGAGCGGACCAGGGTGACGTGGGCGAACAGCGGATGACCCTTGAGCTTCTCGATCACCGCGATCACGCCGTCGTGCCGGCCGACCCGCAGGTTGTCGCGCTGCGCGATGTCGTGGGTGAGCACCACCCGGGACCCGGCACCGATCCGGGACAGCACGGTGAGCAGCACGCCGCGCTCCAGGGACTGCGCCTCATCCACGATCACGAACGCGTCGTGCAGCGACCGGCCCCTGATATGGGTCAGCGGCAGGACCTCGAACATGTCCCTGGCCAGCACCTCGTCGATCACATCCTGGGTGGTGACCGCGCTGAGGGTGTCGTAGACGGCCTGCGCCCAGGGGCTCATCTTGTCCGCTTCCGAGCCGGGCAGGTAACCGAGATCCTGGCCGCCGACCGCGTACAGCGGCCGGAACACGATCACCTTGCGGTGCTGGCGGCGCTCCATGACCGCCTCCAGGCCGGCGCACAGGGCCAGCGCCGACTTTCCGGTGCCGGCCCGGCCGCCCAGCGAGACGATGCCGATCTCGGGGTCGAGCAGCAGGTCAAGCGCGACACGCTGTTCGGCGCTGCGGCCCCGCAGGCCGAACGCCTCCCGGTCGCCCCGGACCAGCTGCACGGACTTGTCCGGCCGGACCCGGCCCAGGGCCGAGCCGTTGGGGGAGGTCAGCACCAGCCCGGTGTGGCACGGCAGGTCCCGCGCGGCCTCGCTGTCCAAGGTGCCGCTGTCGTATAGCTGCTCGATGTCGCTGCTGCTCAGCTCCAGCTCCGTCATCCCGGTCCAGCCCGAGTCCACGGGCAGCTCGGCCCGGTACTCCTGAGCGGCCAGCCCGATCGAGGCGGCCTTGACCCGCAGCGGCAGGTCCTTGCTGACCAGGACGACATCCTCGCCCTCGGCGGCCAGGCTGCAGGCCACCGACAGGATGCGGGAATCGTTGTCCCCGAGCCGGAACCCGGCGGGCAGCACCGAGGAGTCAGAATGGTTGAGTTCCACCCTGACCGTGCCGCCGAGCGCGCCGACCGGCAGCTCCGCATCCAGCCTGCCGTGCTCGACGCGCATGTCGTCGAGCATCCGCAGGGCCTGGCGGGCGAAGTAGCCGAGTTCGGGATGGTGCCGCTTGGCTTCCAGTTCGGTGATGACCACGACCGGCAGGACTACCTTGTGCTCATCGAAGCGTGCGATGGCGGCCGGGTCGGCGAGCAGGACGCTGGTGTCGAGTACATACGTACGGCGACCTTGAGATTTGACCACGCAGACTCCCTTGGGCGCCGGGACCAGCCCGGCACCTCGACAGGACACAGACGTGTCGGATGGGCCGGGACTGGCCCCCGAAGGGCCGCGCCGGCCCTTCTGTCATCTCGCCTGCGCGCGGAGCGCGAAGCCTAGAGATCGAGGGCCTTCCCGGCGGACGGCGCCGCGCCGTCCACCATTTATGAAGGTACCCGGCATCGTGTTGCGGCAAAAGCACCGGCAGGTTACTAACCCGTGTCCCGTATTCGACCTGCGGCTACGTACCGAATCTGCGATTGCGCGCCGCGTAAGAACGCAGCGCCCGCAGGAAATCCACCTTACGGAAAGCGGGCCAGTAGGCGTCGCAGAAGTAAAACTCGGAATGGGTGCTCTGCCAGAGCAGGAAACCGCCCAGCCGCTGCTCGCCCGAGGTCCTGATGACCAGATCGGGGTCGGGCTGGCCCGCGGTGTACAGGTGCTCGGCGATGTGCTCGACGTCCAGGACTCCGGCCAGTTCCTCAATCGTGGTGCCCTTGCTGGCGTGGTCCTGCAGCAGCGAGCGCACCGCGTCGGCGATCTCCCGGCGGCCGCCGTACCCGACGGCCACGTTGACCAGCAGGCCGGGATTATGCGCGGTGGCCTCGCCGGCGTCTTTGAGGATGCGGACCGTCTCGCCGGGCAGCAGGTCGAGCGCGCCGACCGGGTTAACGTGCCACTGCTCGGCGACCAGGCCCCGCACGGTGTCCTCGATGATCTTCAGCAGGGGCACCAGCTCGCTGGACGGCCGGGCCAGGTTGTCGGTGGACAGCAGCCACAGGGTAACGACCTCGACGCCGGTCTCGCGGCACCAGTCGAGCAGCTCGAAGATCTTGTCCGCGCCCTTGCGGTGGCCGCTGCTGACGTCGCGGAACCCGGCCGACCTGGCCCACCGCCGGTTGCCGTCGCACATCACCCCGACATGGCGCGGGATCACGTCGGGCGACAGGGAAGCGGTGAGCCTGCGCTCGTACATCCGGTAGGCCAGGTCACGAAATCCCATGCTGCGGCCTTCCTCGAAACCGGGAAAAAACGTACCCACGAACGCAACGCTCGGGCTGGTCATTAGGGTTCCGAGCGCCGTCGTCCGGCATTTGCCCGGGCCGTTGGCGGCAGCGGGGCGGGGCGTGTTCCCTATCCGTCCGCGAGCCGTTCACCTGGTACGACACTGCTGTTCCTCCTCTGGTGCCGGTGCCCAGGGAGCACGCCAGCAGCGCGCGGCGGTACGCGCATCGAGGTCGGCACGATTTGTTGCAAGTGTACCCAGAAACGGCACGGTAAGCCGGCCACCGGGCCGGGGTGACTAATGGCCGGGAATGGACGCCGGTGAGGTTTAGACCAATTAAGTCAGGTATTTCCGGGTCCCTGGTCCCGCACTTCCTCCACGTGCCGCAGGGCGGCGCGCAGCCGGGAGAGCCAGGAATCCGCGTTCTCTCCGGTCAGCCGGACGCACCAGGCTAGGGCATCGCTGCGGCTGCGGGCCACGCCCGCGTCTACGAGTGTGTCGAGCACGCGGCGCTCGGGCTGGCGCAGCCTGGTCATCACCGGGACCGAAAGTGTGGTGAACATCTCAGTCAGGTTCCCGCAGGTGACACCCCAGGAGACCTTGCGCCGGAACCGGTGCTCGGCCTCCCGTGCCATCTCGATGCGCGCGCTCCTGGTGTCCTCGCGGAACCTGCGGATCCGGCCCTCGGCCGCGGCGGCCCGCTCGGCGTCCGAGTCTCCGGCGGTTGCCGGGTCGGCCAGGGCCCCGATGATGGTAATTTCCTCTCGGTCCACCCGGATGTCCGGGGTGGCGGTGAACCAGTCGGAGGGCAGCCGACCGGAAAACCAGCCGCGTACCCGGTCGGCCGCGTTGCCGCCCGATGCGCCGCCGGCCCCAGCGTCGCCGCCCGGCCCGGGCGCCTCATCCGCCGGGCCGGGATCCACCCGCCGCGTACTCATGTAATTATGATTACATCGTGCGTGGCCAGCGTCAATGGCCGGCGTCAATGGTCAGCACCGTGGCTCCGGGCGAGGGGTCCCCGGTCAGGCCAGGCCGACGGCGCCCTCGCCGGCGAGCCGGGGGTAGACGCGGATGGCGCCCGCGAACTGGGAGCCGAAGTTGGCCGGGACGACCTGGACCGTCATCCCGGGCTGGGGCGCCTGGATCATCCACCCGTTGCCCAGGTAGATGGCCACGTGCGAGATGTAGCCGGGGGCCGTCGGGTCGGTGTGGTAGAAGAGCAGGTCGCCGGGCTGCAGCTGGCTGACCGGGACGGCGGGCCCGGTCCTGGCCTGGTCGGCGGCGACCCGCGGCATGCGCACGCCAGCCTGGGCGAACGACCACTGGACCAGGCCGGAGCAGTCGAAGGAACTCGGCCCGGCGGCGCCCCACACATAGGGCAGGCCCTGCCTGCTCTCCGCGGCCCGCAGCGCCGTGGTCAGCTGGGCCGAGGTCATGGCCCCGCCCGCGGTGGACACGCTGCCCGCGGGCAGGCCGGCCGCGGACGGCTTGGTCGTCAGCGTGACCAGGGGCTCGACGGACGCGCCCCGGGGCAGGACGCCCTTGATCTGGTTGACCAGGGCGGGCACGCTGGCGGGCGACGCGCTGATGACGATGGCATTGGCGGCGGGCATGCCCAGCGAGCGCGCGACCGAATCAGACACCACGGCGTCGACCCCGCCGATGCCGACCGTGCCGAACGCCACCACCCGCAGGTGCTCCAGCTGCCGCCCGGTCACGGTGAGCCCGCCGCCGAGCGACAGCTTGTCCAGGGTGCCCATGGTGTAGGACACGGCGACTCCGCCGCCGGCCACGCCCTGCCATAGCGGGTTGGATGCGGCGGTGGGTCCGGCGGCGTAGGCCCGGAAGGTGGAGGGGTCGACGCCGAGCACGGCCTGCTGCAAGCCGTTGATCGTGACCCTGGCCGCCTCCAGTGGTTCGGCGCTGGTCACGCCGGGCTGCCGGGACACCGCGGCCCGGACCTGGCCGGACAGGGTGAACGGGGCGACCACCAGCAGGTCGGCCTGGCGCAGTCCGTGCAGCGGCGCGACTTCAGGGGTGACAGCGGGCAGGGGGGTGGCCGTTACCACGGGCACGGCGCCGTTCGCGTCGGTCTTCCCGGCCAGCAGCGGCACCACGGGTGAGGCGCTGCTGCCCGTGGCCGGGCGGGCGCTCGGCACCGGGGATGAGGACGACGCACTGGCTGGCTTACCGCCCGCGGTGGCCAGCACCGCGCCCACCGCGGTCCCGATGACCATCAGCAGGCCGACCAGCACCGGTACGAGTCGCCGGTTCACGTTGGGAGTCAATTGCATCGCATCCAAGATGCCGCATAGACCCGCCAAGCGTCCACTACGGCCGGGCCAAAGCCTCGGCGAGCTGCTCGGGAGTGGTGACCGGCGCCAGGCAGGTGAACTGGCGGCAGACGTAGGCGGCGGGCGCCCCGTCTACCAGCCCGCGCCCGGCCAGCAGCGGCACCTCGGCGTCGTCCCCGGCGGTGCCGTCGCCGAGGGCCAGGACCGCCCCGGGCGGGGCCGCGCGCAGGGCCGTCTGGTGGAGAGCCCTGGTCCGTTCGGCCGCATTGGGACCTACTACCGCGATCTCGGCCGGGCCGGCCAGCCAGGCCTCAGCCACCGCCAGGCCCATGCCGGCCGCGCGCGGATAGCGGGCCGCGATGGCGGGCAGCACGCCGAGCGCCGCCCCGGCGGCCTGGCGGTGCCGAGCCGAGCCGGTCAGCGCGGCGTAGCTGAGCAGCGCCCCGGCCACGGCGAAGGTGCCGGACGGGGTGGCGTTGTCGGCGGCGTCGGCCGGGCGGAAGATCAGCGCCTCACCGTCCGCGGCCGTGTCGTAGAAGCCGCCTTGGCTGTCGGCGAAGGCGGCGAGCGCGACCTCGAGCAGCCCGGCCAGGGTGGCCCAGCGGGCCTGCCCGGTGACTCCGGACAGCACCAGGAATGCTTCGGCGACGCAGGCGTAGTCCTCCAGGACGCCCGCGGTATCCCCGGCCGCGCCGTCGCGTGAGGTGCGGACGAGCTTGGCGCCGGTCATGTGCAGATCGGCCAGCAGGGTGGCGGCGGCCCGGGCGGCCTCGGTGAAGTCGGGCCGGTCCAGCAGCAGGCCGGCTTCGGCCAGGGCCGAGATGGCCAGGCCGTTCCAGGCGGCGACCACCTTGTCGTCCCGGCCGGGCCGGACCCGGGCCTCCCGGGCGGCCAGCAGCGCCCGCCGGACGCGGGCGAACCGGGCCGTGTCCGCGGGGTCGGCCCGCAACTGCAGGACGGAAGCGCCGTGCTCGAACGTGCCGGCCGGGGTGACGCCGAAGGCCCGGGCCGCGAACTCGGCGTCCTCCGGGCCGAGGATGGCGGTCAGTTCGGCGGGGCGCCAGACGTAGAACTTCCCTTCCACGCCCTCGCTGTCGGCGTCCAGCGAGGCCGCGAAGCCCTGCTCGGGTGTGCGCAGCTCGCGCAGCATCCAGGTGCAGGTCTCCTCGGCCACCCGGCGGGCCAGCCCGGAGCCGGTGCGGCGCCACAGGTTGAGGTAGACCCGGGCCAGCAGCGCGTTGTCGTAGAGCATCTTCTCGAAGTGCGGCACCACCCAGGCGGCGTCGGTCGAGTACCGGGCGAACCCGCCGCCCAGCTGGTCATACATGCCGCCGCGGGCCATGGCCGCACACGTGCCCTCGGCCATCCGCAGCGCGGCGGGTGATCCGGTCCGCTGGTGGTGGCGGAGCAGGAACTCCAGCACCATGGACGGCGGGAACTTGGGCGCGCCGCCGAACCCGGCGTCCGCCGCGTCGTAGTCGCGTTCCAGCCCGGCCACGGCCGTCTCGGCGGCCTGGCGGAAGGCCTGCTCCGGGTCGCCGGCCTGGCCTTTCAGGGCCCGGGCGGTGGCGGCGGCGTTCTGGGCCAGCGCCTCGGCCACGTGCCTGGCCTGGCCGGTCACATCGTCGCGCTGGCTGGTCCAGGCCTGCGAGACGTTCAGCACCAGCTGCCGGAAGTAGTCCCGGGGGTAGTAGGTGCCGCAGAAGAAGGGCTCCTGGTCCGGGGTCATGAACACCGTCATCGGCCAGCCGCCCTGACCGGTCATGGCCTGGGTCGCGGTCATGTACACCGCGTCCACGTCGGGCCGCTCCTCCCGGTCCACCTTGACCGCGACCACGCGCTCGTTGAGCAGCGCGGCGGTCTCCGGATCCTCGAACGACTCGTGGGCCATCACGTGGCACCAGTGGCAGGCGGCGTAGCCCACCGAGAGCAGCACCGGCACGTCGCGCCGGGCCGCCTCGGCGAACGCCTCGTCACACCAGGGCCACCAGTCCACCGGGTTGTCCGCGTGCTGCAGCAGGTACGGGCTCGCCGAATCCTTGAGGTGATTCACGGTTCCACGGTATGTGCTGTGCTGGCCCGGGGGGACGACCCCCCGGAGCCCCCCGGTGCGCTTCGCGCCCCGCTGCGGTGCTCGCCGTAGTGCCGGCGCTCACCCGGGCACGAGGCCCGGGTTCGCTGGCCGGCGGGAGCTGCGCTCCCGTTTGGCGCGGCGTACCGCGGTATAGGCGCGGCTGGCCAGGAAGAAGACGGCGCCAGCCGTGCCGACGAAGAAGCCGAGGGGCCAGTTGGAGTAGTAGGAGACCGCGATGCCGGCCCAGACGGTGACCAGGGCGATGACCACCGAGAGGGTCATGGCCAGGACCGGGCGGGCGGTCAGCGAGCGGGCCGCGGCGGCGGGGCCGATCATCAAGCTGAACATCAGCAGTGCGCCCACCACCGGCACGGTCATGCTGGTAGCCAGGGCCATGACCAGCAGGAACGCCAGGTCCATGCGCCGGGCGGAGACGCCCCGGGCCGCGGCCACCTCGGGCAGCGCCGAGGACAGCATGAGCGGCCGGAACATGACGACGATGGCCGCGATGGACACCGCGCCCAGGACCAGGATGGGCAGCACCTCGCTCTCGGCCACGCCGAACACCTCGCCGAACAGCAGCGCGTAGGCCTCCTGGGCGTATTCGGTGCTCCAGCTGACGAACAGCGCGCCGATGCCGAGCATCATCACGAAGGTCAGCGCGGTGGCCACGTCGTTGCGGGCCCGGCGGCTGAGCCCGGCGATGCCGAGCGCGCCCGCCACCGAGAACACGGCCAGGCCGGCGAACGGGTTGAGGCCGAGCAGGCTGGCCCCGGCCGCGCCGGCGAAGGCGCCGTTCGGTATGGCGTGCGCCGCGAATGTCGAGCCGCGCAGCACCGCGAAGAAGCCGGTCACCCCGGCGATCACCGCCACCGCCGTGGCCGCGATCCAGGTGTTCAGCATCAGGCCGGTGAACATACCTGCTCCGTGTCCGGGATCTCCTGGGCGGTCCGGCGGCGGTCGCGGCGGCTCAGGTAGGTGAACAGGTAGCTGACCACGATGAGCGTGACCACGAAGAAGCTGACCGGCCAGCCGCGCCCGGCGGGCGGCCAGTAGAAGCTGTCGTAGGCCAGCAGGATGCCGAGCCAGACAGCGGCCACGCCGATGGCCGCGGCCACCGCGATGGCCCGGACCGGGCCCCGGGCCACGCGCAGCGCGGTGGCGGCGGGCCCGACGAGCAGCGCGGTGCTCAGCACCGCGCCGATGATCACCGCCGACAGCGCCACCGAGACGGCCAGCGCGATCAGGAAGACCGCGCCGACGGCGCGGACCGGGACGCCGCGGGCGGCGGCGATGTCCGGGCTGAGCGAGCTGAGCAGCAGCACCCGGGCCAGCACCAGCACCGTGGCCAGGGCCAGCAGCGCCGAGGTGATCATGGCCGGGACGGTGGCGGAGGTGATCACGAAGATCGAGCCGAACAAGATGGTGAACGACGCGCCCGTGGTCGAGCTGTACTGGGTGCCCAGGTAGAGGAACAGCGCGGCCAGGCCCAGGCCCGCGCCCAGCACCACGCCGGTGGCCACGTCGCGGCCGCGGCGGCGCTGCACGCCGATCATCTCCATGAACGCGGCCGCGCCGGCGCCGAAGGCCAGGTAGCCCCAGAACTGGTTGATGCCGATCAGGAACGCGCCGGAACCGCCGGTGGTGGCGATGTCGGCCAGCGAGTGGCCGGCGAACGACTGGCCCCGGATCACCGTGAACACGCCGACCACGGCCGAGGTGACGGCTACGACCGTGCCGACGGCCAGCGCCACGTGCACCGGTCCGCTGCCGAAGAACCCGGGCTCGATCAGGTAGTGCATCAGCTGACCCGCCGGACCGCGGTGGTGTCTTCGTCTTCGGCGGCGGCCTCGGCGGCGTCCAGGCCCTCCGGGGCGGCTACCACCAGGACCCGCCCGTGCACCCGGATCACGTCGACGTGCCGGCCGTACAGGCGGGACAGGACTTCGGGCTGGACCACCTCATCGGTGCTGCCCACCGCGACGCGGCCCCCGGCCACGTAGACGATGCGGTCCATCACCGGCATCAGCGGGTTCATGTCGTGCGCGGACAGCAGCACCGCGACCTGTTCGGAGCGGGCCAGCCGGGCCAGCACCGAGACGACGCCCTGCTCGCTGGAGATGTCCAGGTTGGCCAGCGGCTCATCGAGCAGCAGCAGCCGCGGCCGGCTGATCAGCGCGTGCGCGATCATGACCCGCTGCTGCTCACCGCCGGACAGCTCGCCGATCCTGGCGTCGGCGTAGCGCTGCGCCCCGACCGCGGCCAGCATGTCGCGGACCAGCTCGCGGCGGGCCCGGGACGGCAGCCGGATGCCGAACTTGTTCCCGTCCAGGCCGAGCGACACCACGTCCCTGACTCGCAGCGGCATGTCCGGCTCGATGACCAGCTTCTGCGGCACGTACCCGATCGAATCGTCGCGGGCCGTCCGCGGCGCGCCGTCGATGAGCACCTGCCCGGTGGTGGCCGGCTGCAGGCCCAGGATGACCCGCAGCAGGGTGGTCTTGCCGGCGCCGTTGGCCCCGATGAGGCCGGTGAACTCACCGGGACGGATGGCGAATGAGACGTCCCGCAGGATCTCCCGGCCGCCCAGCCGTACGCCGATGTGGTCCAGGCTGAGCAGTTCGGTGGTCATAGGTGCTCGCTGGAGATCTTGTCGGCCACGGCCTTCTGCAGGTCCTGGACCTCGGCCAGCATCCAGGACTGGTAGTCGTAGCCGGGTGCCGGCATCGTCTCGTAGACGCCTACCACCGGGATGCCGTTCGACTGGGCCAGGGTGATGAACGATTCGGTCAGCGAATCCGTCACCTGCTGATTGTAGAGAAACACCTTCACCTTGTGCTGCGTGAACAGGCTCCGCTCCACTGCGACGTCCTGCGCCGACGGGTCGGTGCCGTTCATGATGTCGGCCTGGAAGGCCCACGGCGTCAGGATGTCCGCGCCGGCTGCCTGCAGCATGTAGTCGGCCACCGGCTCGGTCGTCGCCACCGGCGTACCCGGGTACTTCGCCTGAAACGCCGCGATGGCGTTGGTCCACGCGGTGAGCGAGCGGATGAACGCCGTCGCGTTGGCCTTGAAGTAGGCGGCGCGGGCAGGCTGGAGGGCGGCGAGGTCAGCCGCGATCGCGTTCGCGACGGCCGGCATAGTCCCCGGCTTGTACCACAGGTGCGGGTTCGGCGTGCTGTCTGGCAGGCCGAGCAGGTCCTGGACGACGATGACCTTGCGTGCCGCGTTCGGGGCGGCGTTCTCGATCGTGTTCATGAACGTGTCGTAGCCGACGCCGTTCTGCACCACGAGCTGGGCGCTGCTCACCAGGCGGGCCACCGACGGGCTGGCCTCGAACGTGTGCGGATCGGTGTTCGGGTTGCTCATGATGGCGCTGACCTGGACGTACTTCCCGCCGATCTGCTGGATGACGTTCGCGTACTCGTTCTCCGCGCCCACCGCCACGATCACGCCGCCGCCGGCCGAGCCGGACGCGGTCGAACCGGACGCCGCTGCACAGGCGCTCACCAGCAACGCCAGGCCGACGGACACGACCGCCGCCAGGGCCCGGTAACGCCTACGCACGACCACACTCCTACGACTCGGGGGCTGAGGCTGACCTTCGCGATAATGATAATGATTCTCAATTTCGCCCGCAAGTCGTTCGGGAAGCCGGGCGAGTTTTGGGTGGTGAAACCCGGGTTTCTGCACGTTCCGGGGTCGTGAAAGCCGGGTTTCATTCCGCTTGCTGGGGCTAGCGGAGGCGGGGCGGGGACGCTAAGCGGAGGCTCGGGCGTTAGGTGGAACGCGGACGACGATGTAGCGTGCGAGTGTGACGACGCAGCAGCCCGGGGGCCCCTTGCAGGTGCGGCCTGCACGGGGTACGCGGACACGCGGGACCAGGCAGGCGCAGGCGCTGGCGGCCGCGCTGGCCGGGTTGCCGGGGTTCTGCAGCGCCCAGGAGATCCACGCGGAGCTGCGGCGCAAGGGCGAGACCGTGGGGCTGGCCACCGTCTACCGGCACCTGCAGGCGCTCAGCGAGCAGGGCAGCGTGGACGCGATCCGGGACGCGAACGGGGAGATCCTCTACCGCCAGTGCGGGACCAGCGTGCACCACCACCATCTGACCTGCCGCACTTGCGGGCGCAGCGTGGAGGTGGAGGGGCGCGCGGTGGAGCAGTGGGCGGAACGGGTAGCCGCCGAGGCGGGCTTCACCGACGTGGGTCACACCGTCGAACTGTTCGGCCTGTGCCCGGAGTGCGCGGGACGGGGCGCGGGCTAGGGGCCGGCGGCTTGCGCCGCGGGTGGTGGCTGGCTTCGGCGGCCAGCTCGGCTTTGCGGTCGGAGGCGAACATGGGGACGTACTCCTGACCGGAAAGCTCCTGGATGGCGGTCATCACCTGATCAGTGATCAGCCGCCGGGCCTTGGCCGGGGGCGCGTCGTACAGCTCCGGATCGATGACCAGCGGCTTGCCGATCGTCACCGAGATGCGGCCCGGCAGCGGCAGCACGCGGCCCGGCGGCAGCACGTGCCTGGTCCCGGCCAGCGCAACCGGGATGACCGGCAGCCGGGACTTCAGCGCCAGCCAGGCCACGCCGGGCCGGCCCCGGTACAGGCGGCCGTCCGGGGAGCGGGTGCCCTCGGGGTAGATGGCGAACAGCTTGCCCTCCTGGAGCAGGGCCAGCGCGGCCTCCAGGGTGTCCTGCGCGGCGCGCGGGCCGTCCCGGTCCATACGCAGCTGGTTGGTGGTCCGCAGGTAGTGGGCCCACAGTCTGGCGGCGGGGCCGGAGGCGGTGAAGTACTCGGCCTTGGCCGAGAACGTCACCGGGCGGTCGACCATCAGCGGCAAGAAGATCGAGTCGACCACGGACTGGTGGTTGGCCGCGAGGATGGCGCCGCCGGAGGCGGGGATGTTCTCCGCTCCGGTCACCTTCGGCCGCCAGATGGTGTGCAGGAAGGGACCTGCGACAATACGTGATAGCTGGTACTGCACTGGCTACTTTCTGCTCACTTACCCGGGGCGAACCGTAGAACCAGCGACGGGGGGTCCGGCGACGGTCGTACCACGATAACGTGCCAGCTGATCGGAGCACGAGGCCGCGGCCAGGACCGCGATGCCCAGCGGCAGCGCCAGGGGCAGCGCGGTGGCCGCCACGATGACCCCGGAGTCGTCGGCCAGCCAGCCCAGCACCGGCATCAGCCACAGCACCCAGAGCACCGGGCGCAGCAGCGGCTCGGCGTCGAAGGCCCGCGGCACGGTCTTCAGCGCGAACCACGACGGACGCCAGAGCATCAGCCCGGTCGCCACAACCACAACGGGGAGCACCGGACTGAAGGCGCTGACCGACAGCGAGCCGATATTGGAGCTGATCTTCCGCAGCAGCAGCCCGCCCGCGTGACCGTGCAGCACGTCCCCGGCGAACGTGCCGATGTCGGACTTGCCGGTGACGGGGGTGAAGTAGCTGATCAGCGCGAACACCGCGAACAGGACCAGCCCGCTGACCGCGACGAGCAGGATCCGGCGCCAGTTGAGCCTGATGCCGGCCAGCGCGGCCGCCAGTAGCAGGAAGCAGGGCACCATGGCGATGGTGCCGCCCACCTTGCCGCCGAAGCCGGGCCACCCGGAGGCGAACACCGCGAACAGCGCCACCACGGCCACCGCCAGCACGGCCCGGCGCCGGCCCGGCGGGTCCCGCCGCAGCGCCCGCAGGCCCAGCCAGGCCGCGCCGAACAGCCCGGTGACGCCGTAGATCCCGAGCGCCTCGTTGCCGATGCCGTAAAACCGGCCCGCCTCGAGCACCGACAGCCCGAACGGCGTCTCCATCTGCAGCCTGGACCCGGTCATCACGTCCAGGCCCAGCACCAGAACGGTGATCTGGCACACCACCCCCAACGGCGCCAGCGGGTCAAGCCGCCGGGTGGCAAGCAGCGCGACCAGGGCGATGACCACGGTCAGCGCCACCGAGATCGCGTACAGCCCGGCCGCCGGATGCGCGAACTGCCACCAGGGCACCACGTTGGCCAGGAAGGTGCTGACCGGCACCGAGACGGCGAACACCCCGGCCAGCCGCCACCACCGGGCCCGCTGCCTGCGCTTGTCCTCGGCGGCACCCCAGAACGCCAGGCCGATCGCGGCCAGCACCACCGTGTCGGCCAGCGCGTAGGCCCAGAAGAACTCATCGTGGGTGGACCGCCAGACCTGCTCGGCGGTGTCCTGGCCGGCCAGGGACCGGACCGCCGGGGCCAGGCTGCCCCGCGGCCCGCTGGTCAGCTGGGCGCCGACGATGCCGGCCGGCACCGGGTGGCCCAGCCAACCCAGCACGGTCGGGGTCAGGTCGGTGAGCACGACCAGGCCCGGCTGCCGGGTGGAGCTGGCGTGCAGCAGGCCGGCCTGGTAGCCGGGCCCGTCGGCCAGGGTCAGCTGCAGGTGCGGGGGTTTGGTCACCGAGCCAGGCGCGGTGACCAGCAGCGTGGTGTCCGGGGGCAGGTCCGCCACGATGCGGGCGAGTTCGGCGTCGGCGGAGGCAAGCACCGAGGCCCGTTCGGCATATATTCCGAGGTCCACGACGGTCAGCGGGCAGCGGGACAGCACCGCCGCGGACAATTGCGAAACGGCGGGGAGGTAGGAGGCGACGTGGCCGGCCGGGCCTTGGGGCTCGGCCAGGGCCAGCGCGGCGCCCGGGCCGACGGCGGTGGCGCAGCTGGCGGCGCCGGCCAGCAGGCCCCAGTCGGGGTTGTTGTGGAACTGCTGGTTGTAGCTGATCAGCGCGGGCAGGCCGGGGACGGTGGCGCCGGATCCGGCGGGCAGCACGGCGGGGAACGTGCCGCAGTTGGCGTTGGTGTGGTCGGACTGCGCGCGGCTGCCCGCGTTCAGGGTGAGCCAGCCGTCGGCCGGGCAGGTCAGCGGTTTGACGGCGTAGTCGACCAGGTTCCCGACCGAGCCCTGGCCGGCCAGCCGCCACAGCGTGGGCGTGCTGGCCTGGGACACGTCGCTCCAGCGCAGCCCGGACAGGCCCACGATGACGACGTGCTTGGGTCCGGTGGCGGTGGCTCCGGTCTGGGCGCCGGCCGGGCGGGCGGCGGCGAAGACGGCCAGGGCCGCGAGCAGGCAGGCCAGCAGGACCGCCCGCACCGCACCCGGCCGCATCGTCATCGCCTCACCGTATATCGCTCTTTTATCAGAACGGTCCGTGGTGCACGTCGACGTGACCTGCTTCACCCGTCACGATGTCGCCGATTCTCGCGGCCGGCAGGCCGCGGGCGCGCAGGTCGTCGAGCAGGGCGGGCGCGGCCCCGGGCGGAGCGGCCAGCAGCAGGCCGCCCGAGGTCTGCGCGTCGAACAGCAGCACGGAGAGTTCTTCGGGGATGGCCGGGTCCAGGCTGGTGGCCGGGCTCATCCGGGCGATGTTGGCCCGGGTGCCGCCGGAGACGAACCCGGCCGCGGCCAGTTCGGCCGCGGCGGGCAGCAGCGGGACCGCGGTGGCGTCGATCCGCGCCGCGACGCCGCTGGCGGCCAGCATCCGGTGCAGGTGGCCCAGCAGGCCGAACCCGGTCACGTCGGTGGCCGCCTGCACGCCCGCGGCCAGCGCGGCCTGGCTGGCGCCCGCGTTGAGCAGGGTCATCGAGGCCACCGCGGCGTCGACGGCGGCGGGATCGGGCGTGCCGCGCTTGAGCGCGGTGGCGATCACCCCGGTGCCGATGGCCTTGGTCAGGATCAGCTGGTCGCCGGGGGCAGCGCGGTCGATGGTCATCAGCCGGCCCGGATCGGCCAGGCCCACGACGGCCAGGCCGTACTTCGGCACCGGGTCGTCGATGGTGTGCCCGCCCGCGACGAAGCACCCGGCCTGGGCCGCCACCTGGGCGCCGCCGCGCAGCACCCGGCCCAGCAGGGCGATGTCCAGGCCGTCGCCCGGCCAGGCGGCCAGGTTGACCGCGAACAGCGGCCGACCGCCCATGGCGTACACGTCGGACAGGGCGTTGGCGGCCGCGATCCGTCCCCAGTCCTCCGGGTCGTCCACGATCGGGGTGAAGAAGTCAGTGGTCAGCACCAGGGCGCGCTCGTCGTCCAGGCGCAGCACGGCCGCGTCGTCCCCTTCGGCCGCGCCGATGAGCAGGTCGCCGGCGGCCGGTCCCATGGACTCGACGGGGCCCATCGAGGCGAACAGTGCCTCCAGCTTGGCCAGCGGCAGCTTGCACGCGCAGCCTGCGCCGGGCGACAGGGAGGTCAGCCGGGGAGCCTGGTCGGCCATCATGCTGGCCACTGTAGCCGCCCGCTTCAGCGCAGCGGGTTGAACGGGGTACGGCAAAGCCCACCACCCAGCTGTAGTCATACAGTCCGCGTGCTAATGGATCTGCTAACCGAGAACCACGTCGCCGTCGAATACCGAGTGGGCGCAAAGATGTCCGCGAGATAGCTAGTACGACAGACGCCAATGGTCCCCAGTTGGCGGCCGCCGTACTAGGCCCCCATACCGGCCAGAGATGGCCGGGCCTTAGGTCCGCTCCGGGCAGAGCGGAATTTCATCGAAAGCGCGGTGCGACTTGCCGCCCCCGCGCGCTAGCCGCGCGGCGGACTCTCGCGGGCTGCATCAGCACAGCCGCGTGGTGAACAGCAACGCTGCCAGCCCGGCCAGTGGGATGGCGCCTCCGCGCAGCCAGGACCCAGGCTTCCGGTTATCGCTATCCGGGCCGGGACGTGGCCCGAGGTGCTTGTCATACGCCTTCTGGTCCGCCTCGGGCGTGAGCGGCCCGCGAAGCCGCTGGAGTCGCGGCGGCATCTCGGCGTAGTCCGCGTACGGATTGTCGCCGATCCGGGGCACGGGTACCTCGGCCCCGGCGGCGGGAACCCGGTGCCCGCACGCGCATTCGCGGTACCCGGCCCAGGACACGACCTCCCCGCCGATCTCTACCGGGAAGATGGTGAAGATCGAGTGGTCATGCTCGTGACGCGGCCCGCTCCAGGTGGTGCTCACTCGATTCACCGCCAGGGCAGTAGTAATTCCTGCCGCTGCCGGGGGCTGGAGCAACGATGCTGTTGTCGGCAGACGATACTCCCCCAGGCGTCACGCCGTATATAGCCCGGACGGGCGTGAAGGCCTCTTCACTGGGTGTTAAGGCCTTGTTTCTAGCCGCACACCTCAGCGGGGTCAAGCCCGTCTGTAACAGCAGGACATCCACCCCTGGTAGAAGTTGCCCGGCTGGGCATCGGCGCGATCTTCGAGCCAATGTGAGCCGCTAGTGGTGATAGCGGGGTAGCCATCTGGTGCGTTAGATGGCCTGGTCGATCTGGCCATCGGTAAGCGCGCGCAGGTTAATGTGCCGGGCGACGTCGGTGGACTGCTCCTGGTAGGCCAGGTACCTGCGGCGCACCTGCTGTTCCAGTGTCTCCACCACGACCGGCAGCAGGCCGCGCAAGCCCAGCTCGGAGCGTTCCTCCTCGGAAAACGCGGTGCCCTTGTTCGTCAGCGGATCCTCCAGCATCCACACCCCGGGACCCTGATCGGCGCTCATGACCTCTCCCGCTCCTGTTCCGGTAATGCCCGGGCTGCGACGGTGCCGCTGCGCGGCCCTTCCGGTCCTTCCGCCGGGTCGCACCGGCCAGGGCCTGTCCACTCGACATCCCTTCAGGCCGCGCTGGCCCGACCCGCGCGGCGGATCGGGCCGTTGGTGGTGTGTAAGCGGGTGATGGCTACCTTGAGGGCTTTTGTCTCCGCTGCGCGGCCGAAGGTGTCGTAGGCGTCGATGATGGCGTCGAACGTGAAGCGGTGGCTTACGAACTTCTCCGGTGTGAGCTTGCCCTGGGCGACCAGTTTGAGCAGCATCGGCGTCGTGGTGGCGCTCACCAGGCCCATGGTGATCGCGATGTCCTTGATCCACAGATCCTGAAGTTTCATCTCCACCGGCTTGCCGTGCACGCCGACATTCGCCACTGTCCCGCCGGGACGGACGAGCTCGGTGGCCATCTGGAAGGTCGCGGGCATGCCCACGGCCTCGATCGCGACGTCCACGCCCAGGCCGTCTGTCATGGCCAGCACCTCGTCCTTCCAGTCCGCATCGCCGCTGTTGACGCCGTCGGTGGCGCCGAAGCCCTTGGCTTGCTGGACTCGGTTGTCATCGAGGTCTATGGCGATGATGCGAGAGGCGCCGTAGAGCCCGGCGGTCATCATCGCCGACAGGCCGACCGGTCCGGCACCGATGACGGCGACGACGTTGCCGGGCTCGACGCGGCCGTTGCGCACCCCGATCTCGAAGCCCGTGGGCAAGATGTCAGAGAGCATGACCGCGGCCTCGTCGCTCACGCCCTCGGGAATCTTGTGCAGGGAACCCTCGGCGAAGGGCACGCGGACGTACTCCGCCTGGGTGCCGTCGATGAGGTGGCCGAAGATCCAGCCGATGCCGGAGGTACCCTCGCTGTCGAGACAATGCGCGGGCAGGTTCTGGTGGCAGTAGGAGCATGAGCCGCACGAGGTGATGCAAGAGATGATCACGCGGTCTCCCACGGCGAGATTGTTCACCGCCTGGCCGATCTCGGTGATCGTCCCGACACCTTCGTGCCCCAGAATCCGGCCGCCGGTCACCGCCGGGACGTCCCCCTTGAGGATGTGCAGGTCGGTGCCGCAGATCGTGGTGATGTCCACCCGCACGATCACGTCAGTGGGGTGGATGATTTTCGGGTCGGGTACCTGCTCCCACGCCTTCTGACCCGGTCCGTGGTACACCAGTGCCTTCACCAGATGACTTCCTTGTCGTCGCGTGCCGGTATTCCCAAAGAGAGGATTAATCGAATGCCCGCAACCAGACGGCGACCCGTCCCGGGACCGGCGACTGAATGTGCCAACGCGACCTCCCGGTGAGCAAACGTCCGTGTCGGTACGGAACGCCACCGGGGTCCGGAGCAACGCCTATTCGGCAAAGCTGAGGCGGCAAAGCCATCGCAGCCTGTGTTCAGCATACGCTTGAATAGAAAGCAGGCCGTCCAGCCGCCCGTTGACCCATCTCTGCGATGGACTGGTCAGATTCCGCAGCCCCGGCCGGTTTACCCGCTTTGCGCGGCATCACCCTGGCCGGGCTACGCTGGTTCTGTACGGCGTCCTATGCGGGGCAAGCGCCTGGGCGGCCTCCGCGAGCCGATGGGAGCTGTGCGGGTCAGCGGCGGGTGGTCCACCGGGGCCCGGTCAGGGACCACGCGGACTCCCACGCCGCCAGCCGTCGCCGGTCGAGCACGAGCCGGCATAGCCCATAGCAGACGAGCAAGGTCATCCCGGCCCCCCCGGCTACCGCGGCGCTCGCGGCCAGCGCGTTAACGATCATGGCGACCTGGCCGGCGGGAGGCGCGACCGGCTGACCCGAGCGATTCAGCCAGACCGGTATCCGGGCGCCCGCCGCCGCACCGAGGATGCCGGGCGCGGTCGAGGCGGTCAGCACGCCGGATTGCTCGCTGCCCCCCGGTTCGCGCCAGCGCGCCTCAGCCTGGCCGCGTTGGGCCAGGTTGTCGTAAAGCAACGGCCCGGCCTGACTCAGCACGGCCACAACCGAACGCAGGCCAGCCGAGGCCGCGCGCTGCGACTTATACGTGTGCGCGCCAAGGACGGACGCCATCACTATGGCCACGAGGAAGGTGGCGGTCAACGCCACCAGGACCGTGCCCTCGATCCTGTCAACCGGCCGCCTGAGCGTGTTCCGCCGGGCCAGCCATCGCACCAGCCGGGACATCCGGCGAGGGCGGGCCCGGACCGGTTCTGATTCGGAGGATTGCACTGCGGACTCCTGAAAGGCACATCGCGGCCGGGCTAGTCGATGTGCCGCCGGGGTCCCGAGCGGCGGATGCAGGGCAGGAGCCGCGCCGTGAATCGCGCCAGGAGCCCAGACTGTTCGCTACCAAGATAACCCCTCAAGCCGCTGATGGCGGCCTGCGCCTGGCCTCGGACTAGACATCGGACGCCAGGACTGCGTGCCCAGGTCCCGGCCGACTGGCCGGCCGCGAAGCAGGCGATAACGGCAGGCTCACCGTGCCAGAGCGGTCACCGGATAGGCTCAGCGTCGTACCAGCCGTTTCAGCGGGTGAAATTGGGTTATCCGCCGCTGGCAGCCAGGACAGTCAGACGAGGGCGGTCTGCTCGCTGGCGGCCAGTACACAAACTTGTCCGTGCGGCAGTAGATGCACAGCACGGACCGGAGCGCGTCGAGTCGTTGCTCAGGTCGCGCCACGTTCCCGCTGGGGCGCCTGAGAGCAGGATCCATCATGAGTCTCGCCGCCTTCAACGCGGAAACCGTCAGCGGCGAGGGAGCGCATGGTCTGGACAGATCCAAGCTCGCTAAGTGGAACCACTGTCGCACGAATCGACAGAGGAGGCAATCCGCGCCCGGATCGCTGGCCAGTGGCTGGGCGCCCGTCACGTCAGCGTGCTGGCCCTGGCAGTGCGTTGCCCATTTGCTCCGCCCGGTCGGGCACCAGCCGTAACAGTTATGCACGCAGGCCGCAGGCAGCGCGCTGCGCTGGCGGCCGCCCCCGCCGCCGCCGGGCTCACTGCCTGCCTGCGGCAGGCTTTCTTACCTGGCTGCCGCCCTCGGCAACGGCGGCCGATGAGGATGCCGGCCTGCGCATTATCGTGCGCAAGAGGGGCGTCATGTCACGCGGATAGATAGCCACCGCTCGGGCGGCCAGCTGCTGACAGCGCCGGAGAACCGACTCGGTCAGGCGATAGCGTGCATCGTCTTCGCCACGCTCCGGGATTCGGGCCAGCGCGCACTCATCGACGATGACGTCACAGACGTCATACTCGGCCAATGCCGGGTCGCCGCGAGTCAGCAGCGCCTGCCGGTACAGCCCAGCGGCGTAACGGCGGTAAAGGTCGGCGTCCTGGCTGCGGGTCGAGCTGGCCGTCACAAAGGTACGGACTGCGCCGTTCTTGCCCGATCCCAGCATCGAAAGCTCCAAGCATCTCGGCGGCGTCGCAGTCGGCAAGCGCCATCAGCCACCGAGGTCCGGAGCAGTAACTTGACATTACCACGGGCAAGATCACGAACGCGATCCGTTGCCGCGTCGCGGAGGGGCCCGGTGTTGGTCAGCACGGTGGGCTCGGCGAAGTAGCCGCAGTCGCAGTACCGGCCGCCGCCAGCGGTGAAGGTGCTCACGATGTCACGCCTCGGTATCCGGCGCTGCCCGGTCCGGCCCTGCGCCTGGCATTGGCACCGGCAGCTTCCACTAGATACCCGACACCGGCACCATGAACACGACGACGATGATGATCAGGCCGGTGGGGACCATGGCCCGCTCTTTTCCGGTGACCCCGGGGTAGCTGGCCGGGCGCCGATGGCTGACTCCCCGTGCCTGCTCCTCACCGCACGTAGGTAGTAAGAAACTAGCAATATATTTCTGGAATCTGTGGTACTCTTTAAAGCATGGGGCTCGAGGTTCCTGGCCGAATGCCCGCAGCTGTGTGAGGCGCAGACGAAGGCATCCGGCCGGCTGCCCGGCACTCCCGCGCAGCGCCCCGCGACGATCACGCATGGTGCCGGGATATCCGCCATGCATGCCATCGCTCGTGCACATCCGCAATACCACGATCAGCACCGCCGCCGACACGACGACAACTGAGTCCGGAGGCATCTCCGCATGACGACAATCGCGCATCCCGAGCTTGACGGGCTGGAGCGTTACAAGTTCGGCTGGGCCGACTCTGACGTGGCGGGCGAGTCCGCGCGCCGGGGTTTGTCCGAGGAGGTCGTCCGGGACATCTCGGCACTGAAGGACGAGCCGGAGTGGATGCTGGACCTGCGGCTGAAGGGCCTGAAGCTGTTCCGGCGCAAGCCAATGCCCGACTGGGGCGCGGATCTGACTGGCATCGATTTCGAAAACATCAAGTACTTCGTCCGGTCGACCGAGAAGCAGGCCGCCAGCTGGGACGACCTGCCCGCCGACATCAAGAGCACCTACGACAAGCTGGGCATCCCCGAGGCGGAGAAGCAGCGGCTCATCGCTGGCGTCGCCGCGCAGTACGAAAGCGAAGTCGTCTACCACAAGATCCGCGAGGACCTGGAGGACAGGGGTGTCATCTTCCTGGACACCGACACCGCGCTCAAGGAGCACCCGGACCTTTTCCGGGAGTACTTCGCCACGGTCATCCCGGTGGGCGACAACAAGTTCGCCGCGCTGAACACCGCGGTCTGGTCCGGCGGCAGCTTCATCTACGTACCGAAGGGCGTGCACGTGGACATCCCGCTGCAGGCCTACTTCCGGATCAACACCGAGAACATGGGCCAGTTCGAGCGGACCCTGATCATCGTCGACGAGGGCGCCAGCGTGCACTACGTCGAGGGCTGTACCGCGCCGGTCTACTCCTCCGACTCGCTGCACTCCGCGGTCGTCGAGATCATCGTCAAGGCCGGCGGTCACTGCCGCTACACCACGATCCAGAACTGGTCGAACAACGTCTACAACCTGGTCACCAAGCGGGCCGTGGCCCAGGCGAGCGCGAGCATGGAGTGGATCGACGGCAACATCGGCTCTAAGGTCACCATGAAGTACCCGGCCATCTACCTGATGGGCGAGCACGCCAGGGGAGAGACCCTATCCGTCGCGTTCGCCGGCGAAGGCCAGCACCAGGACGCCGGCGCCAAGATGGTGCACTGCGCGCCGAACACCTCCTCCCAGATCATCTCCAAGTCCGTGGCCAGAGCCGGCGGCCGCACGTCCTACCGGGGCCTGGTCCAGGTACAGGAGGGCGCGGCGCATTCCAAGTCCACGGTCAAGTGCGACGCGCTGCTGGTGGACACGGTCAGCCGGTCCGACACCTATCCCTATGTGGACATCCGCGAGGACGACGTGGAGATGGGCCACGAGGCCAGCGTCTCCAAGATCTCCGAGGACCAGCTGTTCTACCTGATGAGCCGCGGCATGACCGAGGACGAGGCCGCGGCCACCGTCGTGCGCGGCTTCGTCGAGCCCATCGCGCGCGAACTGCCGATGGAATACGCGCTCGAACTGAACCGGCTGATCGAGCTGCAGATGGAGGGGGCGGTCGGCTGATGGCCGTCCTCCAGGGTCCCTCTAGCCCGGCGCCCCCTATTCAGGCTGCGCGGTTGGCGCGATCAACGCCGCAGCCGTCACTGAAGGGCTTCTTCGCCCCGTTCGGGCCGGTGCTCGCGCAGGTTGCTGAATCGGGCGCGGCGGCCTGACTCTGCCATCAGACGTGTGATCGACACTGGATCACACTCTGGCATCGACACCTCCTCGGCGAGGAGGACCCGCAGATGGGGCTCATGCTCGACATGCAGGCCGTCGCCACGCACGGGCGAGCTGCCACCGCGCGAGCAGCGCATCCTGCTGATGCGTCTCTATGACCGGTCTTCCCGGTCAGATCGCAATAACCGGTCTTCCCGGTCAGATCGCAATAATCAGTCAGGACGGCGGCTGGCGGCTGCTCCAGCGTCGCTAAGGTGATGGACGATCTGGCGGAACGACTCGACGAAGCTTTCTTCGTGGTAACCGAGATCGGTCGCTACGCAGAAGTCCCTGACGAGGCCCTGGACCCGTCGCAGATTGGGCCGAGGCATCGACTCGAATAGGTGATGCTCGATCTGATAGTTAAGGCCGCCGAGCATGAAGCTGGTGAACTGGCCGCCCCGGATATTTCGGGCAGTGACCACCTGGCGGCGGGCGAAGCCGGCCGTCGTTGCGGATTCGATGATCGGCATCCCCTTGTGGTTGGGCGCGAAACTGATGCCCAGGTACAGCGAGAAGACCGCCTGCTGTACGGCGATGAAAGCGAGCGCCTTGAACGGGGAGAGCACCCACAGCACCACCGTCAGGTACAGCGCGGCGTGCAGCATGAGGAGAGAGGCTTCTACCGCCGAGGCATGGTCGCGCCGCCGCAGAAGGCGCTTGATCCCGAGTACGTGCATGCCGCTGCTTCGCAGCAGCATGAGGGGGAAGAAGAGCGGCGCCTGCCAGCGCGCCAGCCACGATGCAACAGGGCCGGGCCCGTTTCCCGGCGCGTCAGACGAGGCCAGGGCGAGTCCTTCGCCGATGTCGGGGTCGCGGCCCATCTCGTTGGGATGCGCATGGTGAGCGTTGTGCTTGGGGACCCACCAGCCAAAGCTCAGCCCGATGAGAGCGTTCCCCACGGCAAGGCCAAGCATACGATTGAACCGGCGTGTGCCGAAAACCTGGTTGTGCCCCGCATCATGGCCGATGAAGCCCAGCTGGGTGAACATCATCCCCACCAACGGGGCGACGGCCAGGGTCATCCACGAGTTGCCGACAATGACGAACAGGGCCCATCCAGCGAAAAAGGCGACGATCGTCAGGGTGATCTTCACCCGGTAGTAGCCCGGCCTGCGGTCGAGCAGACCCATCGCTCGCACCTGCAGCGCCAGTGCACGAAAGCTAGCCGTCGAAGGATCGACGGCAACAGGCATCCGGTCTGCAACTGAGGCGCGGTCGGACGCCAGGGCAAGAAAGCCGGGTGCAGTTCTCATTGTCGCTCTGTCCTCCCGGGCGTCTCCCAAGCACACCGCTCGGGCTCAAAGTCGCCAGGGTCTGGAGCAACAAGGCCGCGGCCAGGGCCTAACCACCACGACCGCACCTGCTCTACCGTACCTCTACCGGACGCGCCGTGGGACTGACCGAACGCACCGTCCAGGCCATCGTGACCGACCTGGAAGCCGCCGGTTACATCACCCGCACCCGCACCCGGCGGCGCACCCGGGTATACCGTCCATCAGCACAGCCTGCTCCGGCGAGTCACACTGCCCCTAGCATCATCCCCGGAGGACTCGGTTGCCCCACAAACTGGTCGGGGTCACCCGGATGAAGTGCGCAGGCACCCCCTCGATCCACGGCTCAAGCCCGGCGCCGATCATCGGCCCGCGCTCGGCCTCGGTATCCAGATGATGCGCCGCTCCCCGCACCAGCACGATCCACCCCTCGCGCGTCTCCAGATCGAGCTGGTCGGCCTCCACGGCGACCTGGTACTCGGCGTGCGCGATACCAGTACGCAGGTCTTCGTCAAAGAGCGCGGGGTCCCACGTGCCCAAGACAACCGATTCGCCGTCGATCTTGTACACGGTCGGCAGCGCCGTGGGCCCATACCGACTGTTGTAGACCAGACGTCCCACACCGCCGTTGGCGAGCAGCCGCATGCATTCGGCCTCACTCAAGGGCTCCAGCACACGCCGGTCACTCACTCCGGAGTCGGGCGAAGCAGAACTGCTACGAGAACTGAGGTCGGCTTCATCATCTGGCATAACTCCAAACCCTAGTCGCCCTGCCCGCGCGGTAGCACGCGGGCTCGGCGCGTCGGTCGAGGCAGTCAACCTGCCTGCCGTAATCGAATGTCAGCAGGCTGGCACGGCCCTAGTCTCATTCGCCTACGTCCGGAAGCGTTCGGCGCGCGGCCATAGGACGGGTAGCCAAGGCCAGTGCTTATCAGCACGCACGCAGCGCTGCTCCCGCGGCCGTCATCCTCAGATCGTGTCCGACTGCACGGTTCGTGTCGGCGGCTGGCTTCGCCTCACGTTGCAACAGGCTTGGCCTCCACTGCGTCGCGTATCCTGGCCAGGATCTCTGTCGGCCCGGCGTCACTGTCGTATTCGGTCTGGTAACGCACGCTGAGGACTTCAACCGTTACCTTGTAATTCATCGGTGATCCTCCTTAGAGGCATCTCGATCTGACCGGCTGCGTGCGTGCACGTTCGCTTAGACGTAACTGCCAGATTCTCACGCGCCGCTGTTTATCGGCCTGCTTCCTTGCGGTAGTCCAGACTCATCCTGTACAAGCTGCTAGGGGCTTTTGGCCCCCGCCTGATCCGCTGTTCGTCCTCACCTGGCACCGGTACAAAGTCACACCGGGAACCACCGGGACGGACCCGGCCTATGCCGTCGCTAGCCTCAGGCCGGTTCAGGGCCCCGGGCGGTGATCATCATGTCCAGGCCCGGTTCGGGCGTGCGGCCTGCGAGGTACGGGCCATGTAGGCGGCTGCGGCGGTGCGTTGTTCCAGGCCGAGCTTGCGGAACAGTGTCGAGATGTAGTTCTTCACCGTCCTCTCGGAAATGAGCAGCCGATCGCCTATCTCCCGGTTGGTGAGGCCCTCCCCGATCAGCTCCAGGATGCCCCGCTCGTGCGGGGTCAGCGCGGCGAGTGCGTCGCGTTTTCCGGATGCGTCCCGCAGCCGGGCCATCACCTTGCTGGCTACGCGGGGAGGCAGCAGCGACTGGCCGGAGGCGGTCACGCGGACCGCGCCGACCAGATCGGAGCCGCGGACCTGCTTGAGCACGTAGCCGGCCGCGCCCGCCATGATCGAATCGAGCAGCGCCTCGTCGTCGCTGAAGGAGGTGAACATGAGGCACGCCACCTGAGGCACCCGTGACCGGACCTCCCGGCAGACCGACACCCCGTCACCATCGGGCAGCCGGACATCGAGCACGGCCACGTCGGGACACAGCGCCGGGATCTGTACCAGTGCCGCGGATGCGGTGCCCGCCTCGCCGATCACCCGGATGTCCGGCTCGGCCTGCAGAAGGCCGCATACACCCCTACGGACGATCTCATGGTCATCCAGGACAAACACGCTGATCTGGTTTGCTAGCGGGTCGCCGGACGCCTTGCTGGTCACCAGGCCTTACACCGGACCATCGCGTCGGAATCCAATCCGCAGGTCGAGGCACTACCGCGCCATATACCCTCCCTCACCGACAGTACAACGGGGCGTCAAGGCCCCGGCTGCCGGGATTGCTTCGCGCGCTGGCGACGGCCGTCGTGCTGGTTGCGTTGTACTACCTGCTGCCGCTGGACCACATCAAGAACGTGCCGTTGACGTTGGCAGCCGGGCTGGTGATTCTGCTGGCCGTCATCGCGTGGCAGCTGCGCGCGATCGTCCGGGCCAAAGAGCCAGGCGTTCGGGCCATCGTGGCCTTGGCCCTCACGGTGCCGCTGTTCGTGCTCCTGTTCGCCTCGGTCTACTTCGTTATGGCGCGGGCCAGTCCGGCCAACTTCAGCACCCACCAACTCACCCGCACCGATGCGCGCTATTTCACGGTCACCATCTTCAGCACCGTGGGGTTCGGAGACATCACAGCGACCAGCCAGGGCGCCAGGCTCGTGGTGACCGCCCAGATGATCCTGGACCTGCTGGTCCTGGGCTTGGCATCCGCGCGTTCGTCTGGGCCGTGCAACTCGGCAGGCAGCAGACGTCTCCGGGCAACGGACCGGGTATCCCGCCACAGCAGCCACCACAGCACAGCGATGGTGCGTCGTGACCGCCTGGCGGATCTCACCGAACGCTGTTGATCAGTCCGATACGGGCGCGCGCGCTGCAGCAAGCAGGCAGGAAGAGGGGATGGTAGTCATGACCCAAGCGACGGGTGAAGTGGAGCCAGGGGCCGACAATATGGCCCACCGGCGTTTGGGCCAGCTGATATTCGCTGCCGTGCTCATGGGCGCCGCCGGGATCACGCTCATCATCATCGCTATCTGGGCTTTCAGCTTTCACGGTCGGTATTCCAGGGACCTCAGGTGAGCCCTCAATGGCCACACTCTGACGAGCGCCGGCGTGCTTTTCCTCGTCGTCGGCATCGTGCTGATCGTTTGCGCTGCGGGGGTCCTGGTGGGGCCCAGGGTGAATCGGTGGGTCGGGCTGGTGAGCCGGCTGGTCGGAATCGTCGTCGCCGCGGCCTGTGCCATCAGCGGTATCTGGCTGGTGGCGTATTACCCGGGCTGGGCGGTCACGTACACCATCCTCGGCGCGGTCATCGTTTACGTGTTGACCTTGTACGACAGAGAACTGCGTTCGTCGTGGCCATGGGCTCCGCTGCGCGCTTATGCGGCGAAGGTCCTCGCGCTGAACACCAAAGGAGTCAACGTACCCAGGGGCGTCGGTGTCGCCGGGCTTGTCCTGATAGCGCTCGTCGTCACGCTCTCCCTGCACCAGGAGAGCTACTTCCTCAGCGTGGCCTTCGGGGTGCTGTTCGTTGCGCTGAGTGACCAGGGCGGTGATTACCTGTCCCGGCTGGGTAGGCTGGCTGTGGTCGGGCTCGTCGGTGCGCTGGTGACGGCTCTGGGATATGGCATCGGCGGAGATGCCTGGGGCTGGGCGGTGCTGGCCGCCTTTGTGGTTACCGTGCTCGCCGGGCTGGCCATCAATATCGATCTCTATGCTTTCGTCGCCGCGGTCCTTCTCAACGTCTGGCTCCTCATCACCTTGTCCGCCGCGGCTGGTCTTCCCGCCCGTGTCTCTGCCCACCCGTGGCAGCAAGCGTTGGCCTGGCTCATCGGATCAGCCATCTGGATCGCTTTCACCTTCCTTCTGTGGCTGGTACAGGGCAGGTCGTCGCAGCCCTCGCCGCTCCCCGAGATCCCGGCCGACGCTCCGCCGGTCAAACTGAGCCGGCCCATCGTGTTGTTCGGAATCATTCGGGCCGTCGCCGTGGCGGGCTTTGTCGCCATCGCCTTCGGGCTGCACCTGTCGAGCGCCGACTGGATGCCGGTCGCCACCTTGATCGCCATGAAGCCCAGCTTGCAACAGTCCACGTTGCGCGGTGTACAGCGCCTTGCCGGCGCCACCTTGGGCGGCGCGATCGCCGCTGTCTTCCTCGTGACGGTCACCAGCCACCACGCACTAGAAGAGATCGTCATCCTTCTTATCGGGGTGGGGGTATCCATCTATGCGGTGAACTACGCCTTTTATACCGCGGTAATCGCCGGAGCGGTCCTCATCGCCATGGACCTGCCCCACCCCTCGAACCTGGATGCCGAGGGACGGCGGATCTTCTTCACGTTCGCAGGTGTAGCGATCGCGATCGTCGTCGATGCCCTGGCCAGCCTGCTCCAAAAGCGCAAGGCCTCAGCCGCGGCACCGCACGAAGACAAGGCCCCAGCCGCGGCACCGCCCGCAGACTGAGCGTCTGTCAGCAGGTAGAAGGAAAGCCACGCTTGTCACGGACATCGGATACGCGCTCGCCGGATTGACCGCCGTGGGCATCATCTTCATCGGCGCACGATTTCTCCTTGCGCCCGGCACGGCTGCCGCAGGCTTCGGGATTGCCGCCTGGCACGATGGCGGGAAGGCCGATCCTTACCTGTCCGTCAAGGGCGTCCGCGACATCGCCTCGGGACTGCTCGCCGTCATCCTGCTCGCCGCGAGGATGCCCCACGTCCTGGGCTGGTTCGAGCTGGCAGCCAGCACCATCCCCATCGGCGACGCCATCATCGTGCTGCGCAGCAACGGCCCGAAGGCCACCGTCTGCGGCGTGCACGGCGCGACGGCCGTAGTGTTGCTGGCCACCGCCGCGCTCCTGTTCACCTCACTAGCTAGGCTGTGGAGTAATGGCCGAGACGGATGTGATCCGCACGCCTGACCAGCGGTTGCGGGTCTTTGTGAGTTCTGCGCTGCAGGAACTGGCCGCTGAGCGGCAGGCAGTGCGGGACGCGGTGACCCGTCTGCGGCTGGTGCCGGTGATGTTCGAGCTGGGCGCCCGGCCGCATCCGCCGCGGCAGGTATACCGCTCCTACCTGGCGCAGAGCCAGGTGTTCGTGGGTGTGTACTGGCAGAGCTACGGCTGGGTCGCGCCGGGGGAGCAGGTTTCCGGGCTGGAGGATGAGTACCTGCTGTCGGCGGGGCTGCCCAGGCTGATCTATGTGAAGTCGCCGGCGCCGGAGCGTGAGTCGCGGCTGGCGGAGATGCTGACCCGGATCAGGGATGCCGGTGACGTGTCCTACCAGCGCTTCTCTGCTGCCGCCGAGCTGCAGCGCCTAGTCGAGAACGACCTGGCCGTGCTGCTGAGCGAGCGGTTCGAGATGGCGCCATCGGGGGACGGCGCCGCGGGCGAGGCGTCGCTGGCAGGGCCGGTGCCGGTGCCGGCGACGCCGGTTGTGGGCCGCGACGATGACGTTGCGGCGGTGGGCGACCTGGTGTGTGCCGAGGGCGTGCGCCTGGTCACCCTCACCGGCCCGGGCGGAGTCGGGAAGAGCAGGCTCGCGGTGGAGGTCGCGCAGCGGGTGGGTGCGGGCTTCGCGGACGGGGTGCGGTTCGTTGAGCTCGGCTCGGTCCGGGCGGCCGAGCTGGTGACGGCCGCCATCGCCGCCGCGCTGGGGCTGAGACACCTCGGGCGGCGCGCTGATCACCGGCCTGAAGTCATACCTGCGCGCCCGGCGGCTGGTGCTGGTGCTGGACAACTTCGAGCAGGTGATGGGGGCGGCTCCGGTGGTTGCCGAGCTGCTGGGCGCCGCTGCGGGCGTGGTGGCGCTGGTGACCAGCCGGATGGTGTTGCGGCTCAGCGGTGAGCACGAGTTCCCGGTGCCGCCGCTGCCGGTGCCGCCGATTGGGGCCGGGGGGGATGCCGCGGAGGTGCAGCGGTGCGCGTCGGTGCGTCTGTTCGTGGAGCGGGCGCAAGCCGCGTCCGCGGGTTTCGAGCTGACCAGCGGGAACGCCGGGGCGGTCGCTGAGATCTGCCGGCGGCTGGACGGGCTGCCGCTGGCCATCGAGCTGGCCGCGGCCAGGGTCAGGCTGCTGCCACCGCAGGCCCTGCTGGCCCGGCTCGACGACAAGATGGGGCTGCTGACCGGCGGAGCGCGCGACCTGCCCGAGCGGCAGCAGACATTGCGGAACACCCTGGACTGGAGCTTCGGCCTGCTGTCCGCCCGCGAGCAGGCGCTATTCGCCCGTCTGGGGGTGTTTGCCGGAACCTTCGACCTGCCCGCCGCACAGGCCGTCGGCGCCGCCGGGCCGGCGGACCCGGGCCGGGCCGGGCACGTCATGGACACGCTGGGCTCGCTGGTGGACAGCAGCCTGGTGCAGCCGCAGGTGCGCGACGGCGAGCCGCGCTTCGGGCTGCTGCAGACCATCCGGGAGTACGCGCTGGAGCGCCTGCGCGACGGCGCTGACTGGCGGGAGGCGCACGACCGGCACGCGGCCTACTTCCGGGCGCTCGCCGAGCCGGCTCCAGCCGAGCTGCAAGGTCCCGGACAGCTGGCGTGGCTGGACCGGCTCGAGACCGAGCACGGCAACCTGGGCGCCGCGATGTCCTGGCTGGTGGCACACGACCAGCTCGAGCCGGCGATACAGCTGTCCTGGGCGACCTGGAGGTTCTGGTGGCTGCGCGGCCACGCCGAAGAACTCGCCTCCTACGGGGACATCCTGGCCAAGAGCGAGCACCTGCCGCCGCGGCAGCGTGCCCTGGCGCTGAGCGGCACCGGCTTCGGCCTGTTCGCGTCCGGGGACCAGGCCACCGCGCAGCCGCTCCTGGAGCAGAGCCTGCCGCTGTACCGCCAGGCCGGGGACATGCTGGGCGCAGCCACGGCGGCAGCGTTCCTGGGTCACCTGCTGGCATTGCAGCACCAGGACGCGCGGGCCAGCGAGCTGCTCGAACAGACGCTCGCCCCGCTGCGGGAGGCCGGCAACGGCCGGCTCGCCGGACCCGTGCGTCTGCAGCACCTGCTGGACGTGGCGCTCGTGTGCAATTTCCTCGGCCAGATCCGGCTCAGCCAGGCAGATCACGACCGCGCAGCGCAGCTGTTCACCGAGGCCCTGAACGCGGCCCGCAGCGCGCAGGACCGGTTCACCATCCTCGTGTCGCTTTACGACCTGGCGCTCAGCAGCCAGGCACAGGGTGATCTGACCGGCGCGGCGGAACGCCTGCAGGAAGGGGTGTCGCAGTCGGCCGAGGCCAGAGACGAACCAAGCGTCGCCTACTACCTCGAGGCGCTCGCCGCGGTCGCCATCCGGCAGGACAACCTCGAGCGCGCCGTGCATCTGCTCGCCGCCGCAGGCGCCCTCCTGCAAGCCAAGGGCAGCGGCTGGCTGCACGCGCTCGTGCCGCGCGCCGCCCACGACGATGGTCTCCTGGCCGCGCTGCGCTCCCGCATGGGAGATGCGGCATTCGAGCAGGCCTGGACACGGGGCCAGTCTCTTGGAGGCAGCCGCGCCGTTGAGTACGCGCTAGCGGAAGCATCACCTGAACCCACCCGCCCAGTCCGCCCGCCGAGAGCCGGCGATACCGGAGCCATCAGCTAGACGCCCAAACCCGCCGCCAAGCGCGTCCCCGGGACTGCCAGGCAGGACCGCCACCAGAAGACCGATACGCCCGGCCGGACTTGGACCGCTCCGAATGGGCTGATCTGTACCCGCCAGCGCGTTGAGGCCAACGCGAGGGGATCCGCACATAGTCGGCAGGGAGGATGGTTTTAGTGCTTCCGGCCCTGCTTGCGTGGTTGTGCGGTGGTGCGGGCGTAGGGTCGGGAGCCTGGGTCCGGCCTGACCTTCGAATCGGCTGACGCCCGCTCGGGCTGTCCTGCTAACGATTCGTCGGCCGGGCCCAGGTTTGTGGCACCCACCGGCGTGCCGGTCTGATCTGCCCGTCCTGTGCAAGAGGCCGGGTTCACAGGTCCGGCGGCCCGCGGGTGCGTGCCACGGACGCCGTCCTGATCGCCAGCGAGCTCGCCGGCAACGCCGTCCTCCACTCGGCCAGCGCGGGCGAGTTCTTCACCGTCCGCTGCCAGACCCTCCCCGGATCCGTCTGGATCGAAGTCCAAGACCTCGGCGGCCCCTGGCAGCCCGAGCCTCCCGGCGACCGCCCCCACGGGCTGGACATCATCCACGCCCTCACCGGCCCCGGCAACTGGGGAACCAGGACCACCAGCGACGGAGACCGCATCGTGTGGGCACGGCTCCACCTGCCCGGGCCCGCCCCACCTCGCCGTCCGCATCTTCGCCGGCCTGTTCACCGACTACGACCTGCACAACGTCGCCAACAGCTACATCGCGCTGCCCAAGGGCACCCCGATGTTCACCGGCGCCAGCCTGGGTTCCTGGCCCGCCGGGTGGTCCCGGCGCTGGCACCGGCTGATGCGAGCCTGCCCCGGGAGCGGGCCAAGGAGCCCTGCAGCCCGGCGGAGATCGCCGGTTTCCTGGCGCTGGCCGGCGCCCAGCCCACGGCGGCGCGGCGGATGCGCGCGGCCGGGCTGGTCTGCCTGGGCGCCGGGGCCGGCCTGACCGGCGCGGACCTGCGCGGCGTCTGCGGCACCGACGTGATCTGCCGCTCTGGCGGGGTGATCGCCGGGGTCCGCGGCGCCCGGCCGCGTGTGGTGCCGGTCCTGTCCCGCTACCACGACATCCTGCTCGCCTCGGCGCAGTTCGCCGGGTCCGGGCTGGTCACCGGCGGGACCAGCGCCGTGCGCAAGAACATCACCACCCCGCCGACCCGGTCGCTGGCCGGCGGGGCCGGGCTGCCCCGGCTGGAGGCCTCCCGGCTGCGGATGACCTGGCTGGCCGACTGCGGCCGGCTGCCCGCCCGGCCACCGCGTTCATGCACGCGGCCGGGATCACCTGCTCCCAGCGGCTGGGCGACCTGCTCGCCACGCTGGAGCCGGCCGGCGAGGCCCAGGCGGTCGTGCTGCTAGGCGGAACCCGGTGAGCATCCCGCTGGCCCGGATCGAGGAGATCACCGGCGCCTGCGGCGTCGCGCCGCCGATCGAGGCGCTGCTGCCGATCGGGGTGCGCCATCGGCAGTTGCGGGTCCGCACCCTGCTGGCCGGGATGATGCTCACCCAGGCCGATCACCGGCCCGGCATCCCAGGCCAGCCGGCCCTGCCCGAAAACATCCCGGCGGGCACGCCACAGCCCGCAAACCACCCAAAATGGCCACCCACGCAGACGTCAGACCCAAACGTGAAAATAAGCGCAGGTCAAACGTGAAAACCTTTGGGAGCCGGTGAGCGGATTCGAACCGCTGGCCTGCCGTTTACAAGACGGCTGCTCTGCCTGCTGAGCTACACCGGCGGGAGACTCAGTGAATGGTAGCCGACTGTCGGTTGAGCCGCGAAAACCGGTGGCTCACCTGCGGATTCCCCTGTGACGTGCCGCGTGCTGGCGCATGATTCGCTTGCTAGCACGTAATTACCGTGTCGGTGACTGGTGCCTATGCCGGTTACCCCGGGGCCTGAATTATTCGCTGCGGCCGGCCACAACGTCGCCAACCACGTCCCGGACCAGGGAGCCGAGTTCGGCGCTGGAGACGTTATCGAACGCGTCCCCGGCCATGAACAGCCCTCCGAACACGGCGCCCAGTGAGCATGCCATCCGGACCCGGTCGGGCAGTGACAGTGACGGATCGGCGAGTGCCTGCCGAAACCGCTGCTGGATGTCGTCGTGCTCGTCGTCGTGGTCCTTACGATGCAGTTTCTCCAGGGCCGCCTGGTTGCGCTCGTGCATCAGGAAGATCTTGCGCTGGGCCAGCATCTGATCCAGCAGCTCATTTAGCAGGGAACCCCAGAGCTGGAGCGTGACGGTCTGGCCTGTCAGACGGGCGAGCGCGGCCTTACCGAACTCGTGCAGGCGCATGTGGAGCGCCATCAGGATCTCTTCCTTGGAAGCGAAGTGGTAGTAGATCGCCGGCTTGGTGATGTTGAGCCGTTCCGCGATCTCGCGCATGGACGTGCCGTCGAAGCCCTGGTCGGTGAACAAGTCCAAAGCGACGTCGAGGATCCTTTCGCGCGTGGATGCGCTGGGCTGGTCGCCGCTGGGCTGATCATCCCGGGCTGGGGCGCTCGCGGCCGCGAGCGCTGCGTCTGCCTGTGTCACGAGGCCATTTTAGCCGCCCAGCAGACGCTTACCTAACGTTCGGTAAGGATCGTGCTATGCTGGCACCGCACTTACCGACCGTTAGGTAAGAGAATTCGTTGAGCTGCCGAAGGATGACCGGGGATGGCTGATGCGATGATCGAGGCCGACGGCCTGTTCAAGAGCTACGGCGAGACACGCGCGCTGGCCGGGGTCAGTTTCTCCGTGCCAGCCGGGAGCGTGCTGGGGCTCCTCGGTCCGAACGGAGCCGGGAAGACCACAGCCGTGCGGATCTTGACCACGCTGGCGCTACCGGACGCGGGGCAGGCGCGGGTGGCCGGCATTGACGTACTGGCTCACCCGGCCGCCGTGCGCAGGCAGATCGGCGTGGCCGCCCAGGACGCTACCTTGGACGGACTGCTGACCGGCAGGCAGAACCTCGTGCTGGTCGGCGAGCTGAGCGGCCTGCGAACGAGCCAGGCCCGCACGAGGGCCGCCGAACTACTCGAGCTCTTCGAGCTGGCAGATGCCGCCGACCGGGTGGTCAAGGGCTACTCCGGCGGCATGCGGCGCCGGCTGGACCTGGCCGCCAGCCTGCTGACCCGGCCGCCCGTGCTGTTCCTGGATGAACCGACCACGGGCCTGGACCCGGTGAGCAGGCAGCACGTCTGGGAGGTGATCAGGGACCTCACCGGCTCCGGTGTCACGCTGCTGCTGACCACCCAGTACCTGGACGAGGCGGACGCCCTAGCTGACCGCATTGTGGTGGTCAATTACGGCCAGGTGATCGCCGACGGGACGCCGCGCGAGCTGAAGGAGCGCAGCCGGGGCGCGCACGTCGAGGTGACGCTGGCCGAGCCCGGGCCGGAAGCCGCCGGGGTGATCGCGCCCCTGGTGGGCGGCCGGGTATCAGTCAGCGCCGACGGGTTGCGCCTGAGCGCTGCCGTGGACAGCGCACCCGGCCTGGCGACTGCCCTGGTACGGGCGCTGGACCAGGCGGGGATGCTAGTGGACAACATCGAGGTCCGCCAGCCCTCGCTGGACGATGTCTTCTTCGCGCTCACTGGCGCGAATGTCCTCGGTGACCACAACGGATCAGGTGCAAAAGGAACGAGCGCCGGAATAGGCGGCCCGGGCCACGGCACGGCGGTGCGCGAGAGCGAAGGGGCGCAGGCATGACACCGGCAATCGCGCAGCGGCCGCGCGACGCGGCCGGGACCCGGCTGATCACCCATAGCGCGGCCGAGCGGGTCAGGAACGTGGTTTCGATGACGCGGCGGAACCTGGTGCACATCTCCCGGGAGCCGATGCAACTCTCCGACGTCACGATCCAGCCGGTGCTTTTCACGGTGCTCTTCATTTACCTGTTCGGCGGCGCGATTCCGATCCCCGGCGGCGGCAGCTACACCGATTTCATCCTGGCCGGGCTGCTCGCGCTGGGTTGCAGCATGCGTTGGGCTCAACAGCAAGAGCCCGGAGTCGGCCGCCTCGTTCGGATTCATCGTGCTGTTTCCGCTCGCGTTCGTGTCCAACGCGCTGGTGCCGACCCAGCACATGCCCGGCTGGCTGCAGGCCCTGGCCGACTGGAATCCGGTCAGCGCGGTGACCGCCGGAGCCCGCCAGCTCTGGGACAATCCGAACCCCTCCGCATCGATCGCCGCCTGGCCGATGCAACACCCCATCGAGGCGTCGCTGGCCTGGTCGGTGCTGATCCTCGCCGTGGCGGCGCCGCTGGCCTCACGTTTTTTCCGGCGCCGGACAACCGAATAGCCAGCGCGGCCCAGGGCGCGTAACGCGCAACAGGTCGTCCGGTGCCGTGGAGGATTACCGGGTGGGCTCGAGCAGGACCTTGACGGCGCCGGTGCGGCGGGAGTTCTTCAGCGCCAGGACGGCCTCGTCCCAGCGGTCGAGCGGGAAGCGGTGGGTGATGACCGGGGTCAGGTCGAAGCCGCCGGCGATGAAGTCGAAGTAGTGCTCCATGGCGTGCTTGGCCACGCCGCCGACCTCTTCGATGCCGAAGCCGTTGGAGCCGATGACGTGCAGTTCCTTGAAGTACAGCGGGGTCCACTCGAAGCGCTTGGGCGGCTCGACGCCGGAAACCACGAGCGTGCCGCCGGTGGCCAGCAGCCGCAGCGAGGTCTCGACGGTCTCGGTCGAGCCGATCGTGTCGTAGACCACGGCCGGACCGTCCTGCAGCCAGTCGTGCTTGCTCCACGGCTCCAGCGGCGTGGCGCCGACCCGCCGGGCGACCTGGGCGACCAGCTCGTCGGGCTGACAGGACAGAACGGCGTGCGCGCCGAGCCGGGAGGCGAGCTCGGCCCGGGCTCCGGGCCGGGTGGCGGCCCACACCTTGGCGGCCGGGTACAGGTGACGGAGCAGGGCGATCACCGCGAACGCCAGCGTGCCTGAGCCGTAGACCAGCACAGCCGCCTCGCCGACGGGCGGCGCGAGCAGCACCGAACGCAGCGAGACGCTGACCGGGTCGGCCAGCACGGCCGCCTCGTCGGAGACCGTGTCGGGGATGGCGAACAGCTGGCAGGGATGCGCGGCGAAGCGCTCGGCGTGCGCCCCGCCGGCGGCCATGCAGTTTCCCAGGTGGATCGCCACGGGCAGATCACCCGAGCGGAAGTTGCGGCACCACGGGTAACGGCCCTCCTGGCAGGCCGCGCAGGGCGGGTCGATGCCCCGGGGCCCGCAGGACAGCCAGGGGTTGAGGACGACGCGCTGGCCGCCCTCGAGGCGGCGCCCGACCACCTCGTGGCCGAGCACATGCGGGAAGGACACCAGCGCGGTGAGCGGGTTGTCGCGGGCGCCGTTCAGCAGGATCTGCTTCACGTCGGACCCGCACAGGCCGGAGAAGGTCGTCTGCACCCGGACCCAGTCCGCGGCGGGCAGCGGCAGCTCGTCGACGTCCTCGAGCTGGACCGGCGCGACGCGGGAGACGAAGGCGTGCCGGTCGACCCGCCCGCCGATGGTCGTGGCCGCCTCGCGGGCCAGGCTGTGCCGGAACACCAGCGCCTTCACGTCTGCCCTCCGGTCAGCGAGAGGCCTGGGCGCGAAGCGTGGCCACCTCGTACAGGGCGATGCCCGCGGCCACGCCGGCGTTCAGCGATTCGGTGCGGGCCGCGATCGGGATGCGGACCAGCACGTCGCAGGCCTGCGACACGATCCGGGACAGACCCCGGCCTTCCGATCCGATGGCCACGGCCAGCGGCGCGGTGGCCAGGTCCAGGTCCCGGATCTCGACCTCGCCGGCGGCATCCAGGCCGGCCAGGAACACCCCGGCGTCCCGGTAGGACTGCAGCGCGCGGGCCAGGTTCGCGGCCCGGGCCACGGGCAGCCGGGCCAGCGCGCCCGCCGACGCCTTCCACGCGCCCGCGGTCACCCCGGCGCCGCGGCGGGAAGGAACCACCACGCCGTGTGCGCCGAACGCCGCAGCCGAACGGATCACCGCGCCCAGGTTGCGCGGGTCGGTGACGCCGTCCAGCGCGGCGACCAGCGGCAGCTGCCCGGCGTCGGCGGCCCGGGCCAGCAGGTCGTCGGGATGCGCGTAGTCGTAGGCGCGCACGCGGAGGACCAGGCCCTGGTGCAGCGCGCCCGAGGTGAGCCGGTCAAGCTCGGCGGCGCCGGCCTCGAGCACCGGCACGCCGTGGTCGGCGGCCAGCTGGATGGCCGCCGCGATCCGCTCGTCATGCTGGACGCGGGCCCCGACGTACAGCACCGACGCGGGCACGCTGGCCCGCAGCGACTCGACCACCGCGTTGCGGCCGGCCACGAACTCGGCCGTGTCCCCGGCGCCTCGCGGCGCACGGCCGGGCGCGTCGTCGCCGCGGCGGGCCCGGGTCCTGTCACCGCCGGAGGTGGAGACGGAGGCATAGGAGGAGGAGGAGTCGCGGGAGGAACCGGATGAGGATCCGCGGGCGGACGAAGACGCCGCCGCGGCGGCGCGGCGCTGGGCCGGATGGCCGGGGCGCATGGCGGCGGGCGGGGTGGGACCCTTGCCCTCCAGCGCGTGACGGCCGTGCCCGCCGGTGCCCGGGCGCGGCTTGCCGGTCTTGGTCTTCCCGGCCCCCTTGAGCGCTTTGGAGCCCTTGGACCCCTTGGATGCACCGCGGCCGGACCGGGAGGCGCCGGCTCCGCTCAACGCTTCAGCTCCCAGCGCGGGCCTTCGGGGGTGTCCTCGACGAGGATGCCGATCTCCTCCAGGCCGTCCCTGATCGCGTCGGAGGTGGCGTAGTCGTGCCGGGCCCGGGCCGCGTCCCGCTGGGCCAGGGTCAGCTTGACCAGCGACCCGATCACCTGCCGGAGCCGCTCGCCCGTCCCGGCGCCGGCCGCGCCCGGCCAGTGCGGGGCGAGCGGATCCAGGCCGAGCACGTCCAGCATGCCCCGCACCCTGATCAGGCCGGCCCGGCGCCGGCCTTGTCCGAGTTGTACAGCGCCTGGTTGCCGTCCCGGACGCAGGCGTGCACGGCGGCCAGCGCTGCGGGCACGCCGAGATCCTCGTCCATGGCCGCACGGAACGACGTCGGCAGCCCCTCGGCCTCGTCGTCGTGCGGCAGGGCGGCCGCGTCATCCAGCCCCGGGCTGCCGGTCATCTCGCTGGCCCGCAGCACGAACCGCTCGATCCGCTGGTAGGCGGCGGCCGCCTCATCCAGCGCGTCCTCGGAGTACTCCAGCAGCGACCGGTAGTGCGCCTGGACCAGGTAGTAGCGCAGCTCGGCGGGCCTGACCCGGGTCAGCACGTCGGTGACCAGCAGCGAGTTGCCCAGCGACTTGCTCATCTTCTCGCCGGACAGGCCGAGCAGGCCGTTGTGCATCCAGTACCTGGCGAAGCCGTCCCCGGCCGCCTTGGACTGCGCGATCTCGTTCTCGTGGTGCGGGAAGATGAGGTCCATCCCGCCGCAGTGAATGTCGAAGGTGGGACCCAGGTACTTGGTGGACATGGCCGAGCATTCCAGGTGCCAGCCGGGCCGGCCGTTGCCCCACGGCGTCTCCCAGTAGGGCTCGCCGGGCTTGGCCGACTTCCACATGGTGAAGTCGCGCGGGTCCCGCTTGGCCGCCGCGTCGTCGGCGTCCTCGGCCGGGCGCATCTGGTCCAGCCGCTGCCCGGACAGCGCGCCGTAGGCCGGGTAGGAACGCACGTCGAAGTAGACGTCCCCGCCGGCCGGGTAGCCGTGGCCGCCGTCGATCAGCCGCCGCATCAGCGCGATCATCTCCGGGATGTGCCCGGTGGCCCGCGGCTCGATGTCCGGCGGGCGGCAGCCGACCGCGTCGTAGGCCCAGGTGAACGCGCGCTGGTTGCGCTCCGCCACGATCCAGGAGGCGACGCCCTCGGCGCTGGCCGCGCGCAGGATCTTGTCGTCGATGTCGGTGACGTTCCGGCAGAACGTCACCCGGTACCCGCTGGCCGCCAGCCACCGGTTGAGCACGTCGAAGCACACGGCCGAACGCAGGTGGCCGATGTGCGGCGGCGCCTGCACCGTGGCGCCGCACAGGTAGATGGACACTTCCCCCGGCGTGATGGGCTCGAACTCGCGCACGGTGCGGGTCGCGGTGTCGTGAAAGCGCAATGTCACGCCTGTAAGGCTAAGGGATACCGTCAGTGCCCGGGGGTGGCTGGCGCAACCAAGGCGGTGGCGATCGCGGCGATGCCCTCGCCCCGGCCGGTCAGGCCGAGGCCGTCGGTGGTGGTCGCGGACAGGCTGACCGGGGCTCCGGCCAGCGCCTCGGCCATGACCTTCTCGGCCTCGGCCCGGCGGGGCCCGATCTTGGGCCGGTTGCCTATGACCTGCACCGCGACGTTGCCGATGACGAACCCGGCCTCGCTGAGGCGCCGGAACGTCTCGGCCAGCAGCGCCAGCCCGGACGCCCCGGCCCACTGGGGCCGGGAGGTGCCGAAGTTCCCGCCGAGATCGCCGAGCCCGGCCGCAGACAGCAGCGCGTCACAGACCGCGTGCGCAGCCACGTCACCATCGGAATGCCCGGCCAAGCCCGTCTCACCGGGCCAGAACAACCCGGCCAGGTACAATTCGCGCCCGCTGGCCAGCGGGTGGACGTCAACGCCCAGACCGACCCGGGGGATGACCGGACCGGTCACGGCTCAGTCAATCCCGGCTAATTGGCCAGGACCTCGTCGAGCAGGGCCTCGGCCTTGTCCTCGTTGGTCTTCTCGGCCAGCGCGAGCTCGCTCACCAGGATCTGCCTGGCCTTGGCCAGCATCCGCTTCTCGCCCGCGGACAGGCCGCGCTCCCTGTCCCGCCGCCACAGATCCCTGACGACCTCGGCCACCTTGTTGACGTCACCGGAAGCGAGCTTCTCCAGGTTGGCCTTGTACCGCCTGGACCAGTTCGTGGGCTCTTCAGTGTGCGGCGCGCGGAGCACTTCGAAAACCCGCTCAAGCCCCTCGGCGCCTACGACGTCCCTGACGCCTACCAGCTCGGCATTGTCCGCGGGGACGCGCACGGTCAGGTCACCTTTATCGACCTTGAGGACCAGATAGGTCTTATCCTCGCCCTTAATGGTGCGAGTCTCGACCGCTTCGATGCGAGCAGCCCCGTGGTGGGGATAGACGACGGTATCGCCGACCTTGAAAGACATGTGGCAAGTACCCCTTCCGCTGAAGACCAGCTTACCACGTCGGACGGTGTCGATAAAACGCCCTTGGCGGTAAATATGCAGGTCAGTACGCCGGTAGCCAACCTGCGGCCGCATCGTTCAGCTGGCGGTGCCTGGCCCGGCACCGCCACGAGAGGCTTAGGAGTTCATCCCATTATACCCGAGTAATCGGGCCAACCCCGGCATCTTCATGATCGCTCCGTGATGCTGGCCGGGGGCGATAGCTCCGCATTGATGGCTCATACTGATAGTGAGGGTCCAAGTCGCGCCGGAGGTGACGGTGAATCCTGGCGGCGGGTCAGGTTGGGAGGAGCCTCCGCTCGACATCCAGATCCCGGATGACGCGCGTGAGCTCGAGCGTGACATGCTGGCCTACCACCGCGAGCTGCGGGCGCAGCGGCGCAGGAAGCGGCTGCGGCGGCTGACCGCCCCGTTCGGGCAGGGCACCGTGCTGCCCTTGCTGGCCAGCATCCTGGCTGTCTGCCTGGTCGCGGGGGCCATGCTCTCGGTGGCCACGTTCAGCCCGGCGACCGCGCCCGGCGACCGCACCCACCCGCAGACTGCGGCGGCCTCCTCCCGGCCGTCCGCGCCGGCCTCCAGCCCGGCCGCCTCGGCCACCGCCGGGCCCTCGGGCCGCGGGGCCACCGCCAGCCCCTCTGGTTCGGCCAGCTCGGCGCTGTCCTCGGCGCGCCCCACCACCACCCGGTCCAGCCCGGCCCACGCCCCCCTCCCCGGCGGCCCGTAACATCCCGCGTGACCCGGCGTCGCCGGACGGCGGCCTGGCCGCTACGATTTACTCCCGTCCCGACGGAGTGAGCCTTGGAGGCTTAAGGTGACGCGCTGGACCCGCCGCCTGCTTTTCGGCGCCGTAGCCGTGCTGGTCCCGGCCCTGGCCGGCTGCGAGGCCGGCTTCAACGCGCCGACGCTGACCTTCCACCCAGCTTCCACCGGGGTGAGCACCGTCATCGACGGCATCGCCATCGACAACGCCTTCGTGCTCGGGCCGCAGCTCGGCACGGTGCTGCCGCCCGGCGGCCAGGCCGGGGTGTTCCTGTCGCTGTCCGCGCCGAACGACGAACAGCTGACCTCGGTCAGCGCGCCGGGCACGGCCAGCTCGGTGCGGCTGGTTCACGGGCCGGTCAACGTGGGCGCCAACACGCTGGTGAGCCTGGATGGCCCGGCGCCGGAGATCGTACTCAACGGCCTGACTACCGCGCTGTCCGGCGGAGAGACGGTCCAGCTGGTGCTCAACTTCGCCAGCGCCGGGTTGGTGACGATCCAGGTCCCGGTGGAGCCGAACGCCTACGACTTCGCCACCTACTCGGCGCCGCCGCCCACCCCCACGCCGAGCCCCATCAAGAAGGCCAAGTCGTCGGCGACGCCCACGGGTTCGGTCAGCGCGTCACCCACCGCCTCGGCCAGCCCGTCGGTCTCGCCGTAGGCTGCGGCCGGCACGAGCCAGGCTCCGTTCGGTCCAAAAGATCTTTATGCCGAACGGGCCGTGGTGTCAGTAGTCAGCCTACTGATTCGAACTTGTAGCCGAGGCCGCGCACGGTCACGATGTGCTGCGGGCGGGCCGGGTCGACCTCGATCTTGGCCCGCAGCCGCTTGATGTGCACGTCCAGCGTCTTGGTGTCGCCCACGTAGTCGGCGCCCCACACCCGGTCGATGAGCTGCATCCGGGTCAGCACCCGGTCGGCGTTGCGCAGCAGCACCTGGAGCAGCTCGAACTCCTTCAGCGGCAGCTGGACGGTGCCGCCGCGGACGGTGACCACGTGCCGGTCCACGTCCATCCGGACCGGCCCGGACTCCAGGGCCGACTCGGCCACGTCATCGGGCTCGCCGCGGCGGCGCAGCACCGCGCGCATCCGGGCGACGAGCTCGCGGGAGGAGAACGGCTTGGTCACGTAGTCGTCGGCGCCGAGTTCCAGCCCCACCACCTTGTCGATCTCGCTGTCCTTGGCGGTCAGCATGATCACCGGCACGTTGGACTTCTCGCGCAGCGACCGGCACACCTCACTGCCGGGCAGGCCGGGCAGCATCAGGTCGAGCAGGACCAGGTTGGCGCCGGTCCGGTCGAAGGTGTCCAGCGCGTCGGGGCCGGTCGAGCAGACCGCGACCTCGAAGCCCTCCTTGCGCAGCAGGTACGAGATGGCGTCGCTGAACGAGTCCTCGTCCTCAACTACCAGCACACGTGTCACTTGAGTCTCTCCTGGTGTCTATGCCGCGCCCGTGCTGGCATGCTCGCTTCGTAGCGGAATGAACAGGGCGAACGTCGAGCCGGCACCTTCCACGCTGCGCACCGTGACCCGGCCGTTGTGCGCGGCCAGCACGTGCTTGACGATGGCCAGCCCCAGGCCGGTGCCCCCGGTGGCGCGCGAGCGCGCCGGGTCGACCCGGTAGAACCGCTCGAAAATCCGCTCCAGGTCGCGTTCGGGGATGCCGATGCCCTGGTCGGCCACGCTCAGCTCGGCGTTGCCGTCGCTGGATCGCTTGAGGGTGATGACCACCCGGGTGCGTTCCGGGCTGTAGGCGACGGCGTTCTCCAGCAGGTTGCGCAGCGCGGTGATGAGCAGGTCCTCATCCCCCAGCACGGACAGGCCGCGGGTGCCGGTCGAGGCGAGCGTGATGCCGCGGGCGTTGGCCTTCATCCGGCACCGGTCCAGCGCCTCGGCCACCACCAGGTCCAGGTCGACCGGGCGCGGGTCGGGGACCGGCTCGACGGCCTGGATCCGGGACAGCGTGATCAGGTCCTGCACCAGGTTGGTCAGCCGCTGGGCCTCCTGGCGCATCTTGCCCGCGAACCGGCGGACCGCCTCGGCGTCGTCGGCGGCGTCCTCGATAGTCTCGGCCAGCAGGGCCAGGGCGCCCACCGGGGTCTTGAGCTCGTGGCTGGTATTGGCCACGAAGTCCCGCTTGACCTCGTTTACCCGGCGGCTCTCGGTCTGGTCTTCGGCCAGGACCAGCACCAGCCCGCCGCCGCCCACGGCCGCGCCGAGCGGCGCCACCCGGACCGCGAAGCTGGTCGTCCGGCCGCCGAACCTCGGCACCGGGACCTCGAACTCGCCCTCCCGGATCTCGCCGTCCCTGCGGACCTGGCGGGCCAGCGCGGCCAGTTCGCTGACCATCAGCCGGTTCCCCTTGACCAGCCCGAAGGCGCGGGCCGCGGCGCTGGCGCGCAGCACCCGGTCGTTGCTGTCCACGACCACGGCCGAGGAGGAAAGCACGGACAGGACGGACGCGATGCCGGGAGGAAGCCGGGCGGGCTGATGGGCCGTCCGGAGCCTGGAGCCGCGCGGCCGTACGGCGGCGCTGCTCCTGGTTCTTATCGCCATGCGATCTCCGCTGTTCGCGTGTGCGGGGGGTGCCAGGGGGGTCGGGCCCCCGTGGCCAGCCCCCCCGTAGCCAGCCCCCCCGTAGCCAGCACTGCCCAGAGACGTGACCAGTGAAGACTCACGGTTCAATGGTATGTGGTAAGACCCTGGGGAAAACAGCGGGCCTCGGGCTCGCCAGGCGATATTCGAGGCATGTTCACTTGGCGGCTAACCGCCGGCAACGTCCGATTTGCCGTCGCCAGGCCACGTTACGTGCTCAGCGGCCCTGCTTTCCCGCTCGCCTCCGGGGCGCTTTAAGGCGTCGCCTTGCTGACCTGGCCGCCTGCGGCTGCGGGCCCTCGTCGCTCGTACCTCGCTCCTCTGTCCAGGCGACGCCGCGCCCCTCGGCTCGCTCAGCGACCTTGGTTCTTGACCGCTTCGGCCGCCTCGGCGGCGGCTTCCGGGTCCAGGTAGCGGCCGCCGGGGACGGTAGGCCGGAAGGCGTCGTCGAGCTCGTAGACCAGCGGGATGCCGGTCGGGATGTTCAGCGCGGCGATGGCCTCGTCGCTGATGCCGTCCAGGTGCTTGACCAGCGCGCGCAGCGAGTTGCCGTGCGCCACGACGAGCACCGTCTCGCCGCGGACCAGGTCCGGCACCATCGCGTCGTACCAGTACGGCAGCATGCGGGCCACCACGTCCTTCAGGCACTCGGTGCGCGGCCTGATCTCGGGGGGCAGGCTGGCGTACCTGGCGTCGCCGGACTGGGACATCGGGTCGTCGTCGGCGATCGGCGGCGGCGGCACGTCGTAGGAGCGGCGCCACAGCATGAACTGCTCGTCGCCGAACTCCTGCCTGGTCCGGGCCTTGTCCTTGCCCTGCAGCGCGCCGTAGTGCCGCTCGTTCAGCCGCCAGGAGCGCTGCACCGGCAGCCAGAGCAGGCCCGCCTCCTCCAGTGCGAGGTGGGCGGTCTGGATAGCCCGGGTCAGCACCGAGGTGTGCACCACGCTCGGGATGACGTCCGACTGGACCAGCAGGCGGCCGCCGTTAACGGCCTCCTGCGCGCCGACCTCGGACAGCCCGACGTCCACCCACCCGGTGAACAGGCCCTTCGAGTTCCACTCGCTCTCGCCGTGCCGGAGCAGTACCAGGGTCTTCATACCCGACAGCCTAGTGGCAGTTCCGCCGGCCCGGGGAACAGGCTGCGGCACCGCGGGGTTGGTTAGAGCGTGCATCAAGTGCCGCGAATCAGCCCGCAACGGCGCAGGCCCGACGTCCCCCGGCGGATCGCGACCATCAGCCTGCACACCTCGCCGCTCGACCAGCCGGGCACGGGAGACGCGGGCGGGCTCAACGTCTACGTGGTCGAGGTGTCCAAGCGGCTGGCCGAGCGCGGCATCGAGGTCGAGATCTTCACCCGTGCGGTGTGCCGTGACACGCCGCCCACCGTCGAGCTGGTGCCCGGCGTGCTGGTCCGCAACGTGGTGGCCGGGCCGTTCGAGGAGCTGGACAAGAACGCGCTGCCCGGCCAGATCTGCCCGTTCACGTTCGGGGTGCTGCGCACCGAGGCGGCCTACGAGCCCGGCCGTTACGACCTGCTGCACGCGCACTACTGGCTGTCCGGCCAGGTGGCCGCGGTGGCCGCCGAGCGCTGGGGGGTGCCTCTGGTGCAGTCGATGCACACCCTGGGCAAGGTGAAGAACCTGGCCCTGGCCAGCGGCGACTGCGCCGAGCCCGCGGCCAGGATCCGCGGCGAGGGCGAGGTCATCGCGGCCGCCGACCGGCTGGTGGCCAACACGGCCGAGGAGGCGCGCCAGCTGACCGAGTTGTACGGCGCCGATCCGTGGCGGGTCGAGACGGTCAACCCGGGTGTGGACTTGTCGGTGTTCCGCCCCGGCGCCGCAGGTGTGTCGCGTTCCCGGCTCGGGCTGCCCGCCGACGCGGTGGTGCTGGTGTTCGCCGGGCGGATCCAGCCGCTCAAGGGCCCGGACATCGTGCTGCACGCGGCGGCCGAGCTGCTGCGCTCCCGTCCGTCACTGGCCGATCGGCTGGTCGTGGTGTTCGTGGGCGGCCCCAGCGGGTCCGAGGTGGGCGCGCCGGGGCGGCTTTCCGGCCTGGCCGAGGGGCTGGGCATCGCTTCGGCCGTGCGGCTGGAGCCGCCCTGCCCGCAGCGGGAGCTGGCCGACTGGTACCGCGCCGCTGATGTCGTGCTGGTGCCGTCGCACTCGGAGTCGTTCGGCCTGGTGGCGCTCGAGGCTCAGGCGTGCGGCACGCCGGTGGTGGCGGCCGCCGTGGGCGGGCTGCGCACCGTGGTGCGGGACAGGTACTCGGGCGTGCTGGTCGACGGGCACGACCCGTTGTCGTACGCGCGGGTGCTTTCCGAGCTGGTCGCGGCGCCGGGCCGGCTGGCCGAGCTGTCGCGCGGGGCGGTGGCGCACGCGTCGGCGTTCGACTGGCCCGCCACCGCGGACCGGCTCGTCGACGTGTATACCGGAGCTATGAACGAGGCTGCCGCTACCGCCGTGGGCGCATGAGCGCGGACCAAGCTGCCGCCGTCAAGGCCGTGCTGGACGAGCTGGGGCTGACCTATGAGAGCCCGCAGCCGGGGGCATTCCTGGTGCGGCTGGAGGGCCAGCACAAGCTGGCCACCATGACCTGGCTCATCGTCGGGTCGCACAGCCTGAGCGTGGAGGCGTTCTTCTGCCGCCAGCCGGACGAGAACCACGAGGCGTTCTACCGGTTCCTGCTGGAGCGCAACGGCCGCATGTACGGGGTGCATTTCAGCCTGGACCCGGTGGGCGATGTGTACCTGACCGGCCGGCTGCCGCTCAGCGGGATCAGCGCGGCCGACATCGACCAGCTGCTCGGCTGCGTGCTCAGCTACGCCGACGACAACTTCGACACGGCCCTGGAGCTCGGCTTCGCCAACGCCATCCGCCGGGAATGGGCCTGGCGGGCCAAGCGCGGCGAGAGCCTGGCCAACCTGCGCGCCTTCGCCCGCTTCGCCGACCCCGACCGCTGAGCCTGCTGGGCTGCCGGGTGCTCCTGGGTTTGGTGGGTTCGCGCGGCCGCGGCTGGCGGCTGCGTGCCGCCCCCGGAAGGCGCCGCGTATCCCCCGGGAGGGTGCCGCGTATCCCCCGGAAGGTAATGAAACCGGAGTTCCAGCACCCTAGAGGGACATGATATCCGGGTTTCATGTCCTTGGGCGGGGGCGCCGACGGGGGCGGAAGGGCCGATCCGGGGGCGGGTGGTGGCCCGGATGCGGCGGCGGCATTCGCGTGGCCTATTAAAGAGCGCCGCCTATTAGATAGCCCGCATAACGGGTACATTGACGACCGTGAACCGGTTGGGTGATCTTGAACGTGCCATCATGGACGTGCTCTGGGAAACCGACGAACCTCTCACGGTGCGAGAGGTCAGTGCTAGGCTGACCGAACGTAATCTAGCTCACACCACCGTGATGACGGTGCTCGACAGGCTCGCCAAGAAGGGCTTCGCCAGGAGGCAGCGGGACGGGCGGGCTTGGCGCTATTGTCCTGCCGCAACCCGCGAAACTTACGTCACCGAACTCATGCTGACCGCGCTGGATCAGACCGGTGACCGCACGGCCGCCTTGACGCGGTTCGCCGAGTCCGTCTCCGGCGTCGAGGCAGACGTGCTGCGCGAGGCCCTGGAAATGATCGAAGGTGGCAGCGGAGGAGATGAACGGTCTGGCTGACGCGGCGCTGCTCGCCGCGGTCGCCATGGGGAGCGTGCTTGGAGCTTCGGCGCTGGCGCAGGCCAGCTGGCCGCGCCGCTCGCCGGCCGCGGCGATCTTGCTCTGGCAGGCACTCGGGCTGGCCGCGGGGCTGGCCGCCGTCGGCACGCTGGTCAGCCTGAGCCTGCCCGGCGACAGCCTGGGCGTGGCCCGTTCCATCCTGCACCTCGGCAGCGTCTTCCCCGCCGACGCGTTCAAGTTCCCCGTGGCCTTCGGCGGGGTCAGCATCCTGCCGGCCATGCTGCTCCTGCTCCGGATGGCCTGCCTGGCCGCGGGCCTGGCCCTGCTGGCCTCGCTGTGCTGGGTGCTCATCGCCGCCTCGGCGGCGGCGCTGCAGGCCCGGCGGCGGCAGCGGGCCCTGCTGGCCCTGCTGGCCCACGGCGACCCGAAGGTGCCCGGGGCGCTGGTCGTCGACTACCCCACCGCCGCGGCCTACTGCCTGCCCGGGCTGCGCTCCCGGATCGTGGTGCTCAGCGTGGGCACGCTGGAACTGCTCGGCCGGCGCGAGCTGGCCGCGGTGCTGGCGCACGAGCACGCGCACCTGCGCGAGCGGCACGACCTGGTGCTGCTGCCCTTCAGCGCGCTGTGCCGGGCGTTCCCGCGCTCTTTGATCTGCGCCGAGGCGCACCGCGCGGTGGCCCTGCTGATCGAGATGCTGGCCGACGACCGTGCGCTGCGCGGGCGTCCGGCCCGCGAACTGGTCTCGGCGCTGGTGCGGTTCGGCACGGCCGGGACCTGCCCGGCACCGGCCGGAACGCTGGCCGTCGGCGAGGGCGAGGTGGCGGCCCGGGTAGCCCGGCTGCTGCAGCCCGTGCGGCCGCTGCCCGCGGTCGCGAACGCGGGCGTATGCAGCGCCGCGGCCCTGCTGGTCGCGGCGACGATCGCGCTGCTCGTCATCTGAGCAGCGCCGCTGTCACCAGGGGCCGTACGGGCCCGAGCTGCTGCCCCCGCCGTTGCGGAAGCCCTTCACCTTGGGCCGGACGTCGGCCAGGTAGATGGCGGCCGCGACGAACGCCGCGACGGTCAGGATGGACGTCGGGCCGATCTTGTACACCACACCGGCCAGCCCGACCACCGCGGCCACGCCCAGGATGATCAGCCACAGCTGCTTGGTCTGCTTGCCCGTGGCCACGAAGGCCTGGCCGGGCCGGGTGATGGCGTCGATGAAGGCCCAGGCCTCGACGATGAACGCGGCGCCACCGAGGGCGATGAAGAAGTCGTTAAGCGGGGTATAGGCACCGAACACGGAACTCACGCTACCCAATCGGAGGGGTGTTCTGACTGGTAATTACATCCGGGTTAGCGGATAGATCGGCCGCCGGGTCCGGGGCGCCCGCCGGGTCCGATGAGTGCTCCTGGCGGGGGCCTGTGGTGTCGTCAGGGTCTGCTGCGGTGCCTGCGGTTTCTGCGGCCGACGCTTGGGCGGCCTGCTCGGCGGCCGCTTGGGCGGCCTGCTCAGCCTGCTCGGCGGCCGCTCGGGCGGCGGCCGCGTTCTCCTTGCGGAACGACTCGTAGATCTCGATCAGGACCTGCTTCTGCCGTTCCGACAGCTCCGCGTCGGCCAGCAGAGCCGAACGGACCCCCGAGTCGGCCGGCCGGTCCTCCAGGATCCCGGCCTGCACGTACAGCGCCTCCGCGGAAATGCGCAGCCCCTTGGCGATCTGCTGCAGGATGTCCGCGCTCGGCTTGCGCAGGCCCCGCTCGATCTGGCTCAGGTACGGGTTGGACACGCCGGCCGCCTGCGCCAGCTGGCGCATGGAGATCCTGGCCTGCTCGCGCTGCTCCCTGATGTAGTCGCCGATCGACTTCACGGTCTCGTTACGCATGGCTCTAATCATGCCACCAAGTGCTTGCAATTGCTAATCATCAGCAAGCACGCGGGCGGCCGGGGATGCCGAGGAAGGCGCGGGCGTCGGCCGGGCGCATGGGCGGGCGCTGGGCCAGCCGGGCCGCTTCGGCGGCTCGCTCGACCAGCTCGGCGTTGCGGGCCACCGGGCGGCCCCGCGCGTAGGTCAGCGTGTCCTCCATCCCCACCCGCAGGTGGCCGCCGGCCCCCAGCGCACCGAACAGCACGGGCAGCGTGGTCCGCCCGATGCCGGTGGCCGACCAGGTGGCACCGGGCGGCAGCGCGGCCACCGCGGCGGCCAGCGTGGCCACGTCCCCCGGCATGCCGCCGGGCACGCCCATGACCAGGTCGCAGTGCACGTGCCCGCCGGCGGGCGGGCCGCAGGAGCCGAGCAGCCGGTGCAGGGTCGCCACGTGGCCCAGGTCGAACAGCTCGAACTCCGGCACCACCTGCCGCTCCTGGGTCAGCTGGTACAGGTCCTTGATGAACGGCCAGGGGTTGGCGAACACGTCGTCGCCGAAGTTGACCGTGCCGCAGGTCAGCGAGCAGGCGTCCGGGGCGGCGTCGAGGACGGCCAGCCGGTCGGCGAAGCTGTCGGTCACGGCGCCGCCGGTGGACAGCTGGACGATGAGATCGGTGCCCTCCCGCAGCGCCGTCACGGTGTCGGTGAGCCGGCCGACGTCCAGCGTGGGCCGGGCCGCGTCGTCCCTGATGTGCACGTGGATGACCGCGGCGCCCGCGGCCTCGCACTCTTTGGCCGTGATCAGCAGCTCGTTCAGGGTCACCGGGAGGGCGGGGGCGGCCGGCTTCTCCGCTTCAGCCCCCGTGGGGGCCACCGTGATCAGGGTCTGGCCCGAGCCGGAGGTATTGCCTGCCATGGCAAGGAGATTACCCGCGGCTGGCCTGGCCCGCGGCGAGAGACAGGTGCCGCCGGGCGAAGGCCAGCGACTCGGCCAGGTCGGCCAGCCGTTCCTCCCTGTTCGGCGCCCTGTTGGTGTTGACCTCGACCACCACCACGCCGGAGTAGCCGGTGGCCGGGAGCAGGGTGAGCAGTTCGGCGCAGGGCTGGCCGCCGCGTCCGGGGACCAGGTGCTCGTCCGGGAACGGTCCGGTGGGCGAGCCGGTCCCGTCGGCCAGGTGCACATGGGCCAGGCGGCCGCCGAGCTCGGCGGCCATGGCCAGCGCGTCGGACCCGGAGGCGGCGGTGTGCGACAGGTCCAGCGTGACGTGCGGGACGTCCAGGGCCGTCGGGTCCCAGTTGGGGGCGTACCCCGCGACCTCGCTGCCGCCGACCCGGAGTGGGTACATGTTCTCGACCGCGAAGATGACGTCGGTCTCGGCGGCCAGGGCGGCCAGGCCCTCCTCGAAGCCGCGGGCGTACTCCTGCTGCCAGCGGAACGGCGGGTGCACGACCACCACCCCGGCCCCGACCCGCTCGGCCAGGTCCTTGGCGCGGCGCAGCTTCTCCCACGGCTCACGGCCCCACACCCGCTGGGTGAGCAGCAGGCTCGGCGCGTGCACGGCCAGGATGGGCACCTGGTGGTAGGCGGCCAGCCCCCGCAGCGCGTCCGCGGTCTGGCTCACCGGGTCGGTGTAGACCATGACCTCGACGCCGTCGTAGCCCAGGCGGGCGGCGATCTCGAAGGCCTCCGGCGTGCGTTCCGGGTAGACCGACGAGGTGGACAGGGCGACCGGCGGCCCCAGTGCCTTCGCCGCGCCGCTCACTGCTGCACTCCCTCCGTAGGCCCAGCCGGGCCTCATGCGCCCGCCAGGCGTCGGTTCCAGCTTACTGAGATTGTCAGAGGTGGCCGTTATCGTGCGGGGCATGGCGAAGTCATCGGCCGGGACGGCCGGCTACCGGTGCACCGAGTGCGGCTGGCAGGCCGCCAAGTGGACCGGGCGCTGTGGTGAGTGCCAGTCCTGGGGCACGGTCGAGGAGGCGGGCGGTTCCCGCCCGGCCCGCATCGGGCTGCGGGCGGCCTCCTACCGCGCTCCGATCCCGGCCACCACCCCGGCAGTGCCCATCGGCCAGGTGGACGCGACCGACGCCCGGGCCCGCCCGACCGGCCTGGACGAGCTGGACCGGGTGCTCGGCGGTGGCCTGGTGCCCGGCGCGGTGCTGCTGCTGGCGGGCGAGCCGGGAGTGGGCAAGTCGACCCTGCTGCTGGAGGCGGGGGCGCTGGCCGCCGAGGCCGGGCCGGTGCTCTACGTCACCGGTGAGGAGTCGGCCGCCCAGGTGCGGTCGCGCGCGGACCGGATCGGCGCGGTCAGCGACCGGCTCTTCCTGGCCGCCGAGACCGATCTTGACGTAGTGCTCGGGCACATCGACGCGGTGGAGCCCCGGCTGCTGATCATCGATTCGGTGCAGACGATCGCCGCGGGCGACGTCGAGGGGACCCCCGGCGGGGTCACCCAGATCCGGGCCGTGGCCAGCGCGCTGACCGCGGTGGCCAAGGAGCGGTCCCTGGCCACCATCCTGGTCGGGCACGTCACCAAGGACGGCTCGGTGGCCGGCCCGCGGACCCTGGAGCACCTGGTCGACGTCGTGCTGCACTTCGACGGCGACCGGCACTCCCAGCTGCGCATGGTGCGGGCGGTCAAGAACCGGTACGGGCCGACCGACGAGGTCGGCTGCTTCGATCTGGGCGAGTACGGCCTGATCGGGCTGCCCGATCCGAGCGGCCTGTTCATCTCCCAGCATCGCGAGCCGGTGCCTGGCACCTGCGTGACGGTGACCCTGGAGGGGCGCAGGCCGCTGCCCGCCGAGGTCCAGGCGCTGGTAGGGCATTCGGTGCTGGAGATGCCCCGGCGGACCACCTCAGGGCTTGACCCCTCGCGGGTGGGCATGGTGCTGGCCGTCCTGCAGCGCCGGGCCGGGCTGAAGCTCGGAAAACAGGACGTGTACGCGGCCACAGTGGGCGGAGTGCGCCTGACGGAGCCTTCCGTGGACCTGGCCGTGGCCGTCGCGCTGGCCAGCTCCACGGCCAACCTGAGCGTGCCGCGGGGGGTAGTGGCCATCGGTGAGGTGGGCCTGGCCGGCGAGGTCCGGCGGGTGGCGGGCCTGACGCGGCGGCTGGCCGAGGCGGAGCGGATGGGGTTCCGGCGGGCGATCGTGCCGTCGGGTTCGGCCGGTCTCGAGGTGGTCGAGACCGGGCCCGCACGCGGCGGCCCGCAGCCCGGCAGCGACGTGTCCAAGCTTCAGGTCGTCCCGGTGGACGACGTCCGGCAGGCGCTGGCCGCGGTGCTCGGCCGGGAGCTGTGACAGGTCAGCGGACCAATTTGAAGGTGCGGACCTGACTGGCCACGGCGCCCGTCCTGACCTGCGCCTGGTAGCTGCCGGGACGCGCCGAGGAGGCCAGCGTGACGCAGCCGGGCAGCGTGATCGCCCGGTTCCAGGTGATCGATTCCTGCACCGGGACGCCCCGGCTGAGCTGGTCGTCCTGGTTGCCGTCGCCGCGGGAGCAGTCGGCTGAGTCCCAGATGACCCGGCCCGCCGACATCACGGTCAGGTGCAGCTGGCCGGGGCCCAGGTTGAGGGTGCGGGTGCCGGGGGCGGTGGAGACCGTTCATACGGAGAGTATGCAAGCTCGAGCTTAACTGAGCGTGAAGACCCGCCGGCTGCGGGCACGCTCCGTTACATCCGCGGATGAGTGGCGGGTGGCATGCCACCATAGGCAGCATCATGACCACGCGCTACGCGGACCCGGTGCTGGCCTGGTACGCGGGTAACCGGCGGGACCTGCCCTGGCGTGCGGCCGACGCTACGCCGTGGTCGGTGCTGGTCAGCGAGATCATGCTGCAGCAGACGCCGGTGGCCCGGGTGCTGGCCGCGCATGAGAGCTGGCTGGCCCGGTGGCCCACGCCGGCCGCGCTGGCGGCTGAGCCGGCCGGCGAGGCGATCAGGCAGTGGGGCAGGCTCGGCTATCCGCGGCGGGCGCTGCGGCTGCACGAGACGGCCACCATCCTGACCGCGCGGCACGGCGGCCAGGTGCCGGCCGACATCGACGCCCTGCTCGCCCTGCCCGGCATCGGCAGCTACACCGCCGCGGCCGTGGCCAGCTTCGCCTTCGGCCAGCGGCACGCGGTACTCGACACCAACGTCCGCCGCGTGCTGGCCAGGCTGGTGGCCGGCCAGCCGCGGCCTGCCGCCGCGACGTCGGTGGCCGAGCGGCGGCTGGCCGAGTCGCTGCTGCCGGCCGAGCCGGCGGTCGCGGCCCGCTGGTCGGTGGCGGTGATGGAGCTGGGCGCCCTGGTCTGCTCGGCGGCCAGCCCGCGCTGCGCCGCCTGCCCGGTGGCGCGGGAGTGCGCCTGGCTGGCCGCGGGCCGTCCGCATCAAGCGGGCCCGGCGCCGCGCCGGGGGCAGCGGTACGACGGCACCGACCGGCAGTGCCGGGGACGGCTGCTGGCCGTGCTGCGGGATTCCGGCTCCCCGGTGCCGTCCGCTGCGCTGGGCGCGGTATGGGCCGACCAGGTGCAGCTGGCCCGGGCGCTGGACGGGCTGGTCGCCGACGGTCTGGTCGATCCGCTGCCCGACGGCTTGTACGCGCTGCCCGGGCACGCGGCCGGGCCGGGTTCCGGCGCTGGATCTGGCTCCGCATCCGGCTCTGAGCCGACGCCGCGAGCGCCGCGCGTACCTGAGCCAACCGCGTCGTTGTGACAACCACGTCGTCAGGTGCGCGTCATTGTGACAACCACGTCGTCAGGTGCGCGTCATTGTGACAACCACGTCGTCAGGTGCGCGTCATTGTGACAACCACGTCGTCAGGTGCGCGTCATTGTGACAACGACGTCGTTCGCGGTGTGGTGTGAGCCACGGACAGCACAAAACCCGGGCCGCACGAGCCTTGGCGCCGTGCGGCCCGGGTTTCAGGGGCCGTTTAGCCCAGGGCGGAGGCGGTACCGCCGTCCTGGCTGCCCGAGGTGCCCGTCGAGCTGCTGACGGTGCTGCCCTTGGTGCTCACCGGGTCGCTGGCGATTTCCGGCGCGGGCGTGTCGGGCACCACGTCGGGCTTGGCCACGCCGGTGAAGGTGAACTTGGCGGTCTCGCCGCTGCCGTCGGCGTCCACGATGACGATCTGCCCCGGCCGCAGCTCACCGAACAGGATCTTCTCGGACAGGCTGTCCTCGATCTCCCGCTGGATCGTGCGGCGCAGCGGCCGGGCGCCCAGCACCGGATCGTAGCCGCGCTGGGACAGCAGGTCCTTGGCGGCCGGCCGCAGCTCGATGGCCATGTCGCGGTCCTTGAGCCGCTCGTCCACCTTGGCGATCATCAGGTCGACGATCTGGAAGATCTCCTCCCGGAGGAGCTGGTGGAAGACGATGATGTCGTCCACGCGGTTCAGGAACTCCGGCCGGAAGTGCTGCTTCAGCTCCTCGCCCACCTTGGACTTCATCCGGTCGTAGGAACCCGTCGACTCACCCTGCCGGGCGAAGCCCACGGTCACGCCCTTGGAGATGTCCTTGGTGCCGAGGTTGGTGGTCATGATGATCACGGTGTTCTTGAAGTCCACCATGCGGCCCTGGGCGTCGGTCAGCCGGCCGTCTTCCAGGATCTGCAGCAGCGAGTTGAAGATGTCCGGGTGGGCCTTCTCGATCTCGTCGAACAGGACCACGGAGAACGGCCGCCGCCGGACCTTCTCGGTGAGCTGGCCGCCTTCCTCGTACCCGACGTAACCGGGCGGGGAGCCGAACAGCCGGGAGACGGTGTGCTTCTCCATGTACTCGCTCATGTCCAGCTGGATGAGCGAGTCCTCGTCGCCGAACAGGAACTCGGCCAGCGTCTTGGACAGCTCGGTCTTGCCCACGCCGGACGGGCCGGCGAAGATGAACGACCCGCCGGGGCGCTTGGGGTCCTTCAGGCCGGCCCGGGTGCGCCGGATCGCCTGGGACAGCGCCCTGATGGCGTCGTTCTGGCCGATCACCCGGCGGTGCAGCTCGTCCTCCATGCGCAGCAGCCGCTGCGACTCCTCCTCGGTGAGCTTGAACACCGGGATGCCGGTGGCGGTGGCGAGCACCTCGGCGATGAGTTCCTCGTTCACCTCGGCCACGACGTCCATGTCGCCGGCCTTCCACTCCTTCTCCCGGGAGGCCTTCTTGGCCAGCAGCTGCTTCTCGTTGTCCCGCAGCGCAGCAGCCTTCTCGAAGTCCTGGGAGTCGATGGCCGACTCCTTCTCCCGGCGCACCTGGGCGATCTTCTCGTCGTACTCGCGCAGGTCCGGCGGTGCGGTCATGCGGCGGATCCGCATCCGGGAGCCGGCCTCGTCGATCAGGTCGATGGCCTTGTCCGGCAGGAACCGGTCGCTGATGTAGCGGTCGGCCAGCTGGGCCGCGGCCACCAGCGCGCTGTCGGTGATGGACACGCGGTGGTGGGCCTCGTACCGGTCGCGCAGGCCCTTGAGGATCTCGATGGTGTGCGAGATCGTGGGCTCGGCCACCTGGATGGGCTGGAACCGGCGCTCGAGCGCGGCATCCTTCTCCAGGTACTTGCGGTACTCATCCAGCGTGGTGGCGCCGATGGTCTGCAGCTCGCCGCGGGCCAGCATCGGCTTGAGGATCGACGCGGCGTCGATCGCGCCCTCGGCGGCCCCGGCCCCGACCAGCGTGTGGATCTCGTCGATGAACAGGATGATGTCGCCGCGGGTGCGGATCTCCTTGAGCACCTTCTTCAGGCGCTCCTCGAAGTCGCCGCGGTAGCGCGAGCCGGCCACCAGGGCACCCAGGTCCAGCGTGTAGAGCTGCTTGTCCTTGATGGTCTCGGGCACCTCGCCCTTGACGATCTTCTGGGCCAGGCCCTCGACGACCGCGGTCTTGCCCACGCCGGGCGCGCCCACCAGCACCGGGTTGTTCTTGGTGCGGCGGGACAGCACCTGCATGACACGCTCGATTTCCTTCTCCCGGCCGATGACCGGGTCGAGCTTGCCTTCGCGGGCGCCCTGGGTCAGGTTCCGGCCGAACTGGTCGAGCACCAGCGAGGTGGACGGCGCCGACTCAGCGGCCGTGCCGGCCGCGCCGGCCGGTTCCTTGCCCTGGTAGCCGTGCAGCAGCTGGATCACCTGCTGGCGGACCCGGTTCAGGTCGGCGCCCAGCTTGACCAGCACCTGCGCGGCCACCCCGTCGCCCTCGCGGATCAGGCCGAGCAGGATGTGCTCGGTGCCGATGTAGTTGTGGCCGAGCTGCAGCGCTTCCCGCAGCGACAGCTCGAGCACCTTCTTGGCCCGCGGCGTGAACGGGATGTGCCCGGACGGCGCCTGCTGGCCCTGGCCGATGATCTCCTCGACCTGCTGGCGGACCGCGTCCAGGCTGATCCCCAGCGACTCGAGCGCCTTGGCCGCTACCCCCTCGCCCTCATGGATGAGGCCAAGCAGGATGTGCTCGGTGCCGATGTAGTTGTGATTGAGCATCCTGGCTTCTTCTTGCGCCAGGACAACCACCCGCCGCGCTCTGTCGGTAAACCTCTCGAACATCTCTCGTCGCTCTCCCTCACAGCACGGGGGGATGGGGTCGAACCCACCTTGCCTACTTCGCATAGTAGCCATGCGCCCACGGACTCACTCTTATTGCGAGTATGCGCTACGCATAACTAAACGTTCCCCAGGACATGGCCGTTCATCCTCATCCAACCCCCCGGACCAGGGCCATGTTCCCGGTACGCCGCAAGCGAACGCCCCTCCCACCTGCTTCCCCGGGCCCGATCGGGCCGCGGCCCGAGCCACGCCGGGCCGCGGCAGCGGGTCCCTTGGTGTCCCACGCTACCGTCCGGCCGCCCCCGGACAAGCAAACGCACCGCCGGCCCCGCGGGGCCGGCGGTGCGTTCCGGCCGGCCGGGCCTGACGGCCCGGGAGCGGCCCTGCCTAACACCGCTGCCAAGGAGTCGCTCGCCTCAGGGCGAAGATCCCGGGAGAACGCCGAAGAACTCGCGAACTCCGGTACGTGCGTGCTAGTGCGCGGCCTCGTACTCCGCGACGATGTTCGCGGGAATGCGACCGCGCTCATTGACCTTGTAACCGCGCTGCTTCGCCCAGGCCCTGATTTGAGCACTGCGCTCGCGGCCCGGGCCAGTACGGGTCCGGCGACGCCTAGCCGGAGCGCTCGCTTTGCGCGCGTGATCCACATAGTGGGCGAGCTCTTGACGAAGCTTGCCGGCGTTGCCTGAACTTAGATCGATCTCATACGTGGTGCCATCGAGTCCAAACGCTACGGTCTCGGTGGCCTCGCTTCCATCGAGATCATCGACGAGAAGCACCTGCACCTTCTGTGCCATCGAATCGGCCCTTCTGACGGAGCAACCTATTTCGGATGTTAAAGATATACCCAATCTGAAGGAGTTGACAATTCTCTATCTAGTGATTCGCGATTTTGGGCGTACCGCGACCATGAACCGCAGCACCGGGACAGCACGCTCCGTAATGCACAGTTAGCAGCGCGCTGGGTGCAGAAGATGAGCCCCCGGAGTGGTCCAGTTCAGTTCGGCCCAGTTCGGATATAGCCGTCGTTACCTGAAATATCAAGACCGCGGGTCACGCGATCGGCGCTTGGCCTTCCTGTCCGCCCGGCGCTTGGGCGCCATCTCCCGGCGCAGGAAGATGGCCACGCCGATGATGAACGCGACGCAAACTACCAGCGGTGGAGTCAGCGCCGCGAGGTCCTGCCACATAGCAGAGTCCTTCCTGCCGCCCGCGGCCCACGATGCTCCCGCTGGGCTCGTATCGTCTCGTGCGCAACGCCGATGCTCATTTTCCCGGCCAGGTAAGAGACGCAACAGCATGCGGGTGTTGCCCAGAGTGTTGGGTTTTACGCGCTCTAGGTCGAGAAACTCCGCCACGCCCTCGTCGTAGGAACGCAATAGCTCCGAGTACACCTCTGCGGCCACCGGAGTGCCGCTGATGGGCTGGAATCCATGGCGAGCGAAGAAGTCGACCGCGAAAGTCAAGCAGAACACCCGGTCCACGCCAAGCGCGCGGGCCCGCTGAAGCAACGTATCGACGATCGCGTGACCGATACCCAGCCCTTGGCAACCGGCCAGAACGGCAACCGTCCTGATCTCGGCGAGATCCTCCCACATCACATGCAATGCGCCACAACCCGCCAGCGCAGCGTCATCATCGAGTTCTGCTATGCAGAACTCTTGGATGTCTTCATAGAGCGTGACAGGGGCCTTACTCAGCAAACGTCCAGACTCCACATTGGAATCGATCAGCTTCCGGATCATAGGCACGTCACGAGTGCGCGCGGACCGGATCGTGTGTGACATAGCGCCGTCCACGATAGCCGCTGTCCAGGCGGCGGGGACGGCCCGGACTGGTGTGACCCAAGGTAAAACTTCCGCAGAGTTGGTTGGCAACCGACCTTGATTCCAATATCGTGCATCGCTGTGCGCAAACTGAGCGGAGCCGCTGCCGCCGTGGCCGCGCTCGCTGTGCTGGTACCCGCGGCTGGCAGCCAGGCGCAGACGACCGATCCGAGGCCCAACCTGACCACCCTGGTCGCGCAGGCCAAGCAGCTCGAGTTCCAGATCAACGCCCTGAGCGAACAGTATGACGGCCTGCGCATCCAGCTCACCCGCGCCCAGGAGGACGCGCTCATCGCCGACCGGGCCGCCAGCAGGGACCAGGCGGCGCTGGCCCTGAGCCAGCAGGCCATAGCTCAGCTGGCCGCGGAGAATTACATGAACGCCGGGCTCGACCCGACGCTGCAGGCTCTCACCGCAGGCAACCCGGAGCAGTTCCTGTCCCAGGCATCCACGATGACCGAGGTCGACCAGGCCAGCGGGGACCGGGTCAGCACGCTGAGCAACGAGGAGGCCGAAGCGCTCCGGGACCAGCAGACCGCCGAGCAGCAGGTGGCCGCGGTCAACGCCCTGCAGGCCCAGCTGGCCGCCAAGAAACAGGCCATCGACGCCAAGATCGACGTGGTCAACAGCGCGGCGATGAAGCAGGCGATGGCGATATTCGAGCAGACCGGCCAGTATCCCGACGTCACCATTCCGACCGCGAACACCGTCGGAGCGCAGGCACTGCAGGCGGCGCTGAGCAAGCGGGGCGACCCGTACGTGTGGGGCGCGGCCGGACCCGATGCCTTTGACTGCTCCGGCCTGGTCGTCTGGGCCTTCGCGCAGGAAGGCATCATGCTCCCGCACTACACCGGGGACCAGTGGAACTCCGGCGTGCATGTCCCCCGCAGCGACCTGGAGCCCGGCGATCTGGTCTTCTTCTATCCCGATATCAGCCACGTGGGGATTTACCTGGGCGACGGGCTGATGGTCGACGCACCCGATTTCGGCGAGACGGTCAGGGTCGAGCCGGTTTTCTGGGCGTACTACGTAGGCGCGGTCCGGATCGCCTGAGACCCGGGTTTGATTAGCTGCCGTAGGATTCGGCGTAGCCGGCGTTTCTTTCGTAGACCAGGCGGAGGCCGATCAGGGTGAGCCACGGTTCGTAGGCGTCGATGACGCTGACCTCGTTGATGACCAGGGGGGCCAGGCCGCCGGTGGCGATAATGGTCACGGCATCGGGGTCTTCCGGGGAAAGCTCGCGCGCCATCCGGGTGGCTATGCCCTCCACCTGCGCGGCGAACCCGAAGATAATGCCCGACTGCAATGCCTCTACGGTGTTCTTGCCGACGACCCGGGGCGGCCTGGTCAGTTCGACCTTGAGCAATTGCGCGGCCCGCCGGGACAGGGCGTCCACGGATATCTCGATGCCCGGGGCGAGCGCGCCGCCGACGAACTCGCCGCGCGCGCTGACCGCGTTGAAATTCGTCGACGTGCCGAAGTCCACCACCACCGCAGGCCCGCCGTACAGGTGCACCGCGGCCAGCGAGTTCATGATCCGGTCGCTGCCCACTTCTTTCGGGTTGTCCATTCGCACCGGCACGCCGGTCTTTACTCCCGGTTCCACGATGACCGTGTCCAGGTGCCCGTAATAGCGCTCGCACATCTCTCTCATCTCGTGCAGCACGGAAGGCACGGTGGAGCACAGCGAAATGCCGTGGATCTCGTTTTCGCTCACGGTGCTGCTGCGCTCCAGCAGGCCGTGCAGCACCAGGGCCAGCTCGTCCGCGGTGCGATCCGGGACCGTGGCGATCCGCCAGTGCTCGATGACCCGATCCTTATCGAATACGCCGAGCACCGTGTTGGTGTTGCCGATGTCAATGGTCAGCAGCATCGACGGCCTGCCCTTCTGGGTCCTGGCCTGCGGTCAGCACGACAGGCACGTTGTCGATCAGCCGGGTGGTGCCCGCGGTGGCCGCGGCCACGATCAGGGCGGCGCCGCGCTGGCCGGGCCGGACCGCGGTGAAGGTGTCCGGGTCGACCACCGCCACGTAGTCGACAGCCAGCGCCGGCTCGGTGCGCATGACCTGGTGCGCGGTGTGCAGCACCGCGGCGGCGCCCTCGGCCGCCCGGGCCTGGCCGGCCCGCAGCGCGCGCGAGATGACCAGGGCCAGTTCCCGGTCCGCCGCGGACAGGTACCTGTTCCGGCTCGAGGTGGCCAGCCCATCGGGGTCACGCACGATGGGCACGGACTCGATGGCGATATCCAGGTCGGTGTCGCGGACCATCCGGCGGACCAGGGCCAGCTGCTGGGCGTCCTTGACGCCGAACACCGCCACGTCCGGCCGGACCAGGTGGAACAGCTTGAGCACCACGGTCAGCACGCCGTCGAAGAAGCCGGGCCGGAACTCGCCCTCGAAGACCCGCCCCACCGGGCCAGGGTTGACGGTCACGGCCGGCGGCCCGCCGGGGTAGATCTCGGCGGCGGACGGGGCGAAGACCGCCGTCACTCCCTCGCGCGCGCACAGGGCCAGGTCGTCGTCCATGGTCCGCGGGTATCGGTCGAGGTCCTCGCCGGGCCGGAACTGGAGCGGGTTGACGAAGATAGACACGATCACGCTGCCGGCCGACCCGGCCAGCGTGCGCGCCGCGCGCAGCAGGGCGGCGTGCCCGGCGTGCAGGGCGCCCATGGTCGGGACCAGCACGACGGGGGCGGCCAGCGCCGGGCGGGCAGCCGTGAGGCCGGCCTTGGTGGCCAGCACGGCGGGCCCGGCCGCCGGGCTCGCGGGCGGCCCGGCCGCCGGGCTCGCGGGCGGCCCGGCCGGCTGGCTCACGGACGGCCCGGCCGGCTGGCTCACGGACGGCCGCCCAGCACGCCGAGCAGGCGCTCGGCGTCGCCCGGCTTGAGCAGCCCGGTGGCCAGCGCGCGATCGGCGGTCAGCCTGGCCATGGCCGTGTAGGCCGCGATCACGGCGGGCGACGCCGCGGGCGTGGCGGACAGGGCGGCGATGTGGGCGGCCACGGTGTCGGCGTCGCCGCGGGCCACCGGGCCGGTCAGGGCCGCGTCACCGAACCGCAGCGCGTTGTCCAGGGAGGCGTACAGCAGCGGCCCGAGCAGCCGGGCCGGGTCGGCCACCTCCGCCGCCCGGAGCAGGTCGGCGGCCTGGGTCACCAGCGTGATCAGGTGGTTGGCCGCGCCAGCCAGCGCCGCGTGGTAGAGGTCCCGGTGCTCCTCGGGCACGAAGACCGGCTCGCCGCCCATCTCGATGACCAGCGCCTCGGCCGCGGGCCGCAGCACGTCCGGCGCGGTGACCCCGAAGCAGGTGCCCGCCAGCCGGTCGGTGTCGTCGGCGCGCCCGGTGAACGTCATGACCGGGTGCAGGGCCAGCGGCAGGGCGCCGCGCCGCACGGCGGGCTCGAGCACGGCCAGGCCGTGCCGTCCGCTGGCGTGCGCCAGCATGCGGCCCTCAAGCGGCGCCTCGGTGGCCACCAGGCCCTCCACCAGGCCGGGCAGCACGTCGTCGGGCACGGTGAGCAGGGCCAGGTCGACCTGCCGCAGCACCTGGCCCGGCTCAGCGATGACCGCCCCGGGAAAGGCATCACGGGCCCGGCGCACGGACGCGTCGGATACCGCGGACGCGGCGACCACGCTGTGCCCGGCCCGGGCCAGGGCCGCGCCGAGCGCGATGCCGGCCCGGCCCGCGCCGATAACGCCGACCGCCAGCCGGGCGGGCCGCTGCCCAGGCGGGCCCGGCTCAGCCGGGACGGGAAAATCAGGGTTCATCTCGTTCCAGTCCTCGCGGGTACCGGACGGTAGTGCGGTGACCAGAATAAAGGGCGCCGGATACCACGCGAGTATCCGGCGCCCTTAAAATTCAGGGGCCATTAGGCCGAACGGTCCGTGGCCGGTGCATCCGGCGGCCGCCACCTGGACCCGCCGGGACGCCCGCCGGCGGCCGGCATGACAGGCAGGACGGCGGTCGCGGGCTACCAGGGGCTCGTTCAGGACAGCGGGGCCCGTTCGTCGTCCTGGTCGCGGTCCGGGGTGTCCGGCACCCGGCAGCAGTACTCCAGGTAGAGCGCGGCGCAGGCCAGGACCACGGCGGCCGCGAAGGTCACGGCGGCGGTCAGCGCATCCTGGCGCGGGATCGCGGCGTTCAGGGAGCCGCTCAGGTAGATGACGAACCCGGTCGCCAGGCCGGCGATCACCGCGGCGGCCAGCGAGCTGGCCTTGGCCAGTGCCACCATCCGGGAGACGAACAGCGGCGCGACAGGCTTCAGGCCGCGCCGCCCGGCGATCCGGGCCTGCAGGTCACGGCCGGTCCAGGCCTCGGCCACGGCAGCTATGAGCAGCGCGGGCACTCCCGTCCAGGGCAGCGGGGGCAGCCGCTCGTAGATCGACCGGAGCAGCAGCCAGGCCACCAGCGCGCAGACGACGGCCACGACGGCCAGCGTGGAGGTACGTGTCGGTCTCATGGCATCCGGGAGGCTGACCGGGGCGGCACCAGGGCCGCGTCCGGCAGTTGGCGCACGCCGCTGCGGTCCAGGCCGGCCAGCAGGCCGGCAACTGGTCCGTGCCCGGGCAGTTCGGCCTGGGCGTCGATGTCATGCCAGGGAGTGAGCACGAACGCCCGCTCGTGGGCCCGGGGATGCGGCAGGGTGAGCACCGGGTGGTCGCTCACCTGGCCGGCGTAGCTGATGATGTCCACGTCGAGCGTGCGGGGCCCGAATCGCTCGGCTCGTACCCGGCCGAAGTCCGCCTCGATGCGGTTGACGGCGGCCAGCAGCTCCCTGGGTGGCAGCGCCGTCGCCGCGATCAGCACCGCGTTCAGGTAATCCGGCTGGGCCGGGCCGCCGACCGGGGCGGTCTCGTAGACGGGCGAGACAGCCAGCACGTCAGTGTCCGGGAGCCGGCCGATGGCAAGCACGCATCCCTGAAGGGTACCCAGCCGGTTCCCATGGTTGCTGCCGAGCGCGAGCACCACGCGCTGCCGTCCGGTCATGGCCCGCCGGCGGCGGCGCGCCACGCCGCCGCCACCCGGACCGCATCGACGTTGGCCGGGACCTGGTGCACGCGCACGCACCAGGCGCCGGACATGGCAGCCAGCGCGGTGATCGCGACCGTGGCCTCCTCGCGGCCGCCGATGGGCCGCGGTGTGCCGTCCGGGCCGGCCAGCAGCCCGCCCAGGAAGCCCTTCCTGGACGCCGCTACGAGCACGGGAAAGGTACGCCCGCCGAGCGTGGCCACCTCGGGCAGGCGGGCCAGCAGCGGCCAGTTGTGCTCGTGACGCTTGCCGAAGCCGAGGCCGGGATCGATCACGATGCGGCCCGGGTCGACCCCGGCGGCCACCACTGCCGCCACCCGGCGGGTGAGTTCCTCGCGGACCTCGCCCACCACGTCGGCGTAGACCGCGCGTGCGTACATGTCGTGGCTGTAGCCGCGCCAGTGCGTGACCACATAGCAGGCGCCCGCCGCGGCGACCAGGCGCGGCATGTCCGGATCGGCCAGGCCGCCGCTCACGTCGTTGACCAGGCGGGCCCCCGCCTCCAGGGCGAACTCGGCCACCCGGGCCCGCATGGTGTCGATGGACACCGGCACACCCGCCTTGACCAGCTCGGTCACCACCGGGCCGACGCGCCGCAGTTCCTCGTCCGCTCCGATGCGTTGCGCGCCCGGCCGGGTGGACTCGCCGCCCACGTCCACGATGTCCGCGCCCTGCTCAAGCAGCTCCAGGCCGTGCCCGATGGCTTGGTCGGCGCCATACCATTGGCCGCCGTCGGAGAACGAGTCCGGCGTCACGTTCACCACGCCCATGACCAGGCACCGGTCGGCCGCCGGCAGCCCGGGCGGGGTACCGGCGGCGGTCACCGTTGCGGTACCGGCTCCCTGCGCACCTGACGCCTGAACCGGCCCAGACCCAGCTTGCGCGCGATCCGCCGCAGCTCGAGCCGCGGCCAGACCAGGAACGCCTCCGCCTCGAGCGCGGCCACCGCGATCCGCGGCGCGTCCCTGGTGCTCGGGAACACGAAGAACCTCGGCTGCCAGACCGGCGAGAACTTGGCGTTGAACTTGTACAGGGACTCGATCTGGAACCACCGGGACATGAAGATCAGCACGGACCGCCAGGCCTTCAGCACCGGGCCGGCGCCGATCCGCTCACCGCGCTCGAGCGCGGCCCGGAAGACCGCGAAGTTCAGCGAGATCCGCTTGACGCCCAGGTCGGAGGCGGCCTTGATCGTCTCCACGATGAGGAAGTCGTTCAGCCCGGGCTGGGCGCCCTTGTCCCGCCGCATCAGGTCGAGCGAGAGGCCGTCCGCACCCCACGGAACCAGCTGCAGCACGGCCCGGACCACGCCGTCCTCCGTGGCCGTGGCCAGCACGCAGTTCTCGTCGCCTGGCGCGCCGATCCGCCCGAGGGCCATTGAGAAGCCGCGCTCGGTCTGGCTGCCGCGCCAGGAATCCGCGGCCCTGACGATGGCGTCGAGTTCCTTCGGCGGTATGTCCGTCACCCGGCGGACCTCAGCCACGTAGCCGTGCTTGGCCACCCGGTTGACCATCTGCCTGACGTTCCGCATGGACCGGCCCGACAGGCTGAATTCGGCCACGTTCACGACCGCCTCGTCGCCGAGTTCCAGGGCGGTCAGGTTGCCCTCGCGGCACCACACTTCGGCGCCGAGCTCGCTGCAGCCCATCACGGCCGGCGCCCAAGCATGCCGGGCCGCCTCGTCCAGGAACGGGGCGATGGCGCCGGGCCAGGCCTCGGGGTCGCCGATCGGGTCGCCGCTGGCCAGCATGACCCCGGACACCACGCGGTAGCAGACGCAGGCCTTGCCGGTCGCAGACCAGATCACGCTCTTGTCGTCCCGCAGCGCGAAGTAGCCGAGCGAGTCCCGGTCCCCGTGCTTGACCAGGAGTTCCCTGACCCGGGCGGCGTCCGCGCGGCCGAGCCGGGCCCGCGGCTCGGCGGGACGCAGGAACAGGTACACGGTGACCAGAAGGGTGAATATGCCGAGCCCGCTGGTCATGATGGCGAACAGGTCGCCGCGGGCCTCCGGGTACCACTGGATCGGCCCGGACACGCCGACCAGGCCGTAGATGACCTGCTGCACCCGCTGGCCGAACGAGTAGTCGGTGACCAGCCCGTGGGCCAGGATGATGTAGGTGAGGCCGATGGCCACGTCCGCCACCACCAGCCCGCCGAACACCCAGGCGGCCTGCCATCTGGTGCGCGGATCTCCCTCAGCGTAGAACTCCTCGCGGAAGTACAGCAACGCGATCAGCAGGACCAGCGCGGCGACCGCGGTCACGACCCGGTGTGAGTGCCAGAAATGGATGGCGATATCGACGGCCAGCAGCACGGCTACCGCCTGGAACGCCCGCCGCTTCCTGCGGCGCAGGCCGTGGGCCAGCATCAGCAGCATCAACCCGATGATGACGTCGGCCGTATGGCCCAGGCTGGCCAGGGTGCCCGGCACCAGATAGTTGATCTTGTGGAATTGATCGGCCAGGGCAGGCTTCAGGATGGCAACAATGTCCGACAAGCCGATCAGCGCGGTCAGCAGCGCCGCGGTGCCCGGCACCCAGGCGCGCTGACGCCTGCGGTCAACGGGATCCCCCCCGTGTGCCGCGGTCGCCTGCGCGCCGCCGCCCTCTACCTCGGGCGCATCGGTGCGAGTCGCGTGTCCAGCCTCGTCGCTGTCACTCATCTCGGCCGCTCTCTTGTCAGGCCCCAGATCACGGTGCGTCAGCGTAGTCATCGCGCCGCCTCGCGTCCTGCTCTCACGGTACCTCCAAGCCTAGGCAACGGTCCCGGCTACCGGGACAGAGTTAGGTGACTACCAGCGGTCCACCCAATAGACGACGCAGGAAGCGTTTCAGTTCAGCATTGAGGTGGACTTAATTCCCGGTTCAGTGGTGGCCGTAGATCAGGCTCATGGCCTCGGCCCGGGTCACCGTGTCCAGGCAGGCGCCGCACCGCGGAGGTCACGGTCCTGGCGCCGGGCTTGCGCACTCCGCGCATGGTCATGCACAGGTGCTCCGCCTCGATGACCGTCCCCGGGCCGCTGCCGCAGGCCCGCGAACTGTGCCCTGCGTCATACGGTGTCGCTGGGCTCGCCCCGGCCCGGCTCGTCACCGTTGCCGTTGCTGTCCGATGCCGTCGGGTTGAAGCCGAGCGCCTGGCCGTTGGCGGGCAGGGACAGGCCCGTGCCGGTGCCGCCGTCGGCGGCCGCCAGCGCCAGCTCCTTGGGCGACAGCACCGGCGGGCGGTCCGAGGGCAGCCGCTTGCCGTAGCCGGTGTACGAGCCGCGGACGGGCCGCTTCTGCACCGTCGCGAAGATCTCCAGGACCTCGGTCCGGGCCACGGTCTCCTTGTCGAGCAGCCGCAGCACCAGGGCGTCGAGCACGTCCCGGTACTCGACCAGGACCTCCCAGGCCTCGTCGTGCGCGGACTCGATGAGGCGGCGGATCTCCTCGTCGATCGAGGAGGCGATCTCCTCGGAGTAGTCCCGACTGTGCGACATATCCCGGCCCAGGAAGGGCTCGCCGTCACCGTTGCCGAACTTGCGCGCGCCGAGCCGCTCGCTCATGCCGTACTCGGTGATCATGCCGCGGGCGATCTGGGTGGCCTTCTCGATGTCGTTGGCCGCGCCTGTGGTGGGCTCGTGGAAGATGAGCTCCTCGGCGGTCCGCCCGCCCAGCAGCATGGCCAGCTGATCGAGCATCTCGGCCCGGGTGACCAGGAACTTGTCCTCGGTCGGCAGCGCGCTGGTGTAGCCCAGGGCGCGGCCCCGCGGGATAATCGTCACCTTGTGCACCGGGTCGGCGTGCGGCATGGCGTGGCCGACCAGGGCGTGGCCGCCCTCGTGATAGGCGATGACCTTGCGCTCCTTCTCCGACAGCAGGACGCTCTTGCGCTCCGGGCCGGCCATGACCCGGTCGATGGCCTCCTCCAGGGCGGCCATCGTGATCTGCTTGCCGTTGGACCGCGCGGTCAGCAGCGCGCCCTCGTTGATCACGTTGGCCAGGTCGGCGCCGGTGAAGCCGGGGGTACGGCGGGCGATGATGTCGAGGTCGGCGTCGGGGGCGATGGGCTTGCCCCGGGCGTGCACCTTCAGGATGCCCTTGCGGCCGGTCAGGTCCGGCTGGGCCACCACGATCTGGCGGTCGAACCGGCCCGGGCGCAGCAGCGCCGGGTCGAGAATGTCGGGCCGGTTGGTGGCCGCGATGACGATGACGCCGCCCTTGGTGTCGAACCCGTCCAGCTCGACCAGCATCTGGTTCAGGGTCTGCTCGCGCTCGTCGTGGCCGCCGCCGAGACCCGCGCCGCGGTGCCGGCCCACGGCGTCGATCTCGTCCACGAACACGATGGCCGGGGCGTTCGCCTTGGCCTGCTCGAACAGGTCGCGCACCCGGGAGGCACCGACACCGACGAACATCTCCACGAAGTCAGACCCGGAGATCGAGTAGAACGGCACGCCGGCCTCGCCGGCCACGGCCCGGGCCAGCAGCGTCTTACCGGTGCCGGGCGGCCCGTAGAGCAGCACGCCCTTGGGGATCTTGGCCCCGATGGCCTGGAATTTGGCCGGATTCTGCAGGAACTCCTTGATCTCCTGCAGTTCCTCGATCGCCTCGTCGGCCCCGGCCACGTCAGCGAATGTCGTCTTGGGCGTGTCCTTGGTGATCAGCTTGGCACGGGACTTGCCGAAGTTCATCACCCGCGAGCCGCCGCCCTGCATCTGCGACAGCATGAAGAAGAACAGCAGGAAGATCACGATGTAGATGAAGGCCGTGGGCAGCAGGTCAAGCAGCGCGTTGCTCTTGGGGATGCTGACGTTGTAGCCCTGCGGCAGGTTGCCCTTGTCGTACTGCTGCTGAAGCATCTCCTGGAGCTGCAGGCCCTGGCCGGAGACCCACGAAGCCTCCCACTCCGTACCGCTCTCGGTCCCAATCTTGACCGTCTTCTTGGTCGTGATCTGGATCGTCTGGTTCTTGTCGGTGATTACCGCGCTCTTGACCTGGCCCTGGTTGATGAGGCTGACGATCTCGGAGGTGTCTGCCTGCTGGTAGGTGCTGCCGGAATTGGCGTAGTCGAGCACGAAAAGCAACAACAGCACCGCCACCGCGATAAACAGCAGCGGTGCCCGGAAAAAGCGCCTTAGCTCCATCGATGAGCGGTCCCGTCGGCCCGGGACCGTTCCCTCCTGATCAGCCTCACATTCCCGTCGACCGCCGGCGGGATGGCCGTGCTTCCGTCCTCGCAGCCCGTTTCCGCGCGTAACTGCGACCGCATCTGGAAGGTGAACGCTTCCCTAAGCGGAATGTGTTCCCCCCCGCCAGTCCTGCCTAGCTGCCCCGGTAAACCTCCGGCGCCAGCGTGCCTATAAAAGGCAGGTTGCGGTACCGCTGAGCGTAGTCCAGACCGTAACCCACTACGAACTCATCTCCGATATCGAACCCCGTGTAAGCGACGTCGACGTGCATCTGCGCCGACCCCGGCTTGCGGAGCATGGCGCAGACCGTCAGCGAGGCGGGCCTGCGCGAGCGCAGGTTGCCGGCCAGCCAGGACAGGGTCAGGCCCGAGTCCACGATGTCCTCGACGATGAGCACGTGCCGGCCGGTGATGTCGGTGTCCAGGTCCTTCAGGATCCGCACCACGCCGGAGGATCTGGTTCCCGAGCCGTAGGAGGAGATGGCCATCCAGTCCATCTGCACCGGCAGGTGCATGGCACGGGCCAGGTCGGCCATGACCATGACCGCGCCCTTCAGCACGCCCACCAGCAGCAGGTCGCGGCCGGCGTAGTCGGCGTCGATCTGCGCCGCGAGCTCGCCGATGCGGGCCTGCAGCTGCTCGGCGGTGATCAGGACCTGCTTCAGGTCGGGCCCCATGTCAGTCGCGTCCAACGGACTCCCCACTCGCGAGCTCGGCTGATTCGGCGCTGGTGAACCACACCTTGCCATCCTGGCGCCGGGCGCGGACCCCTCCCGGCAGATCGACCCAGCGCTGCCCCCGCCAGCCGGTCACCAGCGCGTCGATCCGCTCGACGTGACCGGCGGTGAGGGAACCGTGCGGGCAGCCCGCCATGATGGCCGCGTCCCGCAGCACCCGCGTCCTGATCGCGGCGGGCAGCGCCCGCAGCCAGGTAGCCTCGAGCCCGGCCGGATCGGAGCAGGCCTCGCGCAGCTGTCCGCTTTCGGCGAACGCCAGGTCATCGAGGCATTCGGCGTCGGCGCGCAGCTGGCTGGCGGTCCGGGCCAGGGCCTCGGCCACGCCGGGCCCCAGGGCCTGCTCCAGGGCGGGCAGCGCCTGATGCCGGACGCGGGCCCGGGCGAAGCGGAAGTCGCTGTTATGCGGATCCTGCCAGGGCACCAGGCCCAGCTCGGCGCAGGCGGCGCCGGTGGTGGCCCGGCGCACGGCCAGCAGCGGCCGGCGGTAGCGGCCGCGCCGGGCAGGCATCCCGGCCAGAGCCCGGCCGCCGGATCCGCGGGCCAGCCCGAGCAGCACCGTCTCGGCCTGGTCGTCCAGGGTGTGACCGAGCAGGACGGCGGCCGCGTCGGCCTGCTCGGCGACCGCGTCCAGCGCCTGGTACCTGGCCGTCCGGGCCGCAGCCTCCGGTCCGGCGCCCGCGCCGGGCGGCGCCACGGTGACCGTGACCGCCCGGACCGGCTCCAGCCCGAGCCGGCCAAGCACGGCAACCACGCCTTCCGCGCGCTCGGCGGAACCCGGCTGCAGGCCGTGGTCGACGGTCACGCCCCCGGCCCGCAGGCCGGCCCGGGGCGCCACGAAGGCCAGGGCCGCGGCCACCGCCAGCGAGTCCGCGCCGCCCGAGCACGCGGCCAGCACCAGGTCGTCAGGGGCCAGATCGGCAAGACAGGCGCGCACCGCGTTGCGGACTGCCGCGACCGCGACGCCAGGGCCCACGGTGGCTAGGAAGCGGAACCGACCCGGGTCAGCCACTCCTGCGGGTGGGCGAACTCATCCTTGGTCGGCAGCGTCTCCGGGGAGGTCCACACCTTGTTGAAGGTGGTCATGCCCGCCTCGTCGACCACGGCCGTCACGAAACGGGAGCCCTCGGCGTACTGCTTCATCTTCAGGTCGATGCCGAGGATGCGCCGCAGGGTCTGCTCGATCCGGCCGGTCGAGCCCCGCCGGGCGTTGAACCGTTCCCTGATCTGGCCGACGGTGGGCACGACCTGCGGGCCGACGGCGTCCATCACGTAGTCGCCGTGCCCCTCGACCAGGGTCATGACCGCGGTCAGCCGGTCCATGATCTCCCGCTGCGCCGGGGTGGCGACCGCCTCGATGAGGCTGCCGCCGTCGCCGCCGCGCACCGCGCCCGCCATCGCGTCGGCGGCGGCCCTCAGCCGCTGCAGGATCGCGGCCGGATCCAGCTCAGAGGCCAGGAGGAACTCGGTCATCTGGCTCTGCACGTAGTCCCGCAGCCAGGGCACGGCGGTGAACTGCAGCCGGTGCGTCTCCTCGTGCAGGCACACCCAGCGCCGGAAGTCGTGCGGGTCGACGTCGAGTTCGCGCTCGATCATGACGATGTTCGGCGCCACCAGTGTGAGCCGCCCCGGCTGGTCTCCGTCCACCGGGGACGTCTCCGGCGGCAGGAACAGCTCGTACTGGCCGAGCACCCGGCCGGACAGGTAGGCCAGGATCAGCCCGGCCTGGATCCCGGTCACCCGCGATCCCAAGGCGTTGATCACGGCGGCCGGCCGTGATCCGTTCCCCGGGCCGGGCGCCCGTTCCCGCAACTGGTCGACCAGCGGCTCGAGGACGACACGGAAGCCGTCGACGTTGGCCCTGATCCAGCCCGGCCGGTCGACCACCGCGACCCGGCCGAGCGAGCCGTCGCCGGTGGCGGACAGCCCGGTGACCTCGTAGACCGGCTGCTGGACGGCGCCGGCGAGGTCGCGTAGCTCGGTAACGATGCGCCGGGCCTCAGCCAGGCTTACCTGCGGCCCGGGGCGGGCCCACCGGGTCCCGGTGGAGATGGCCAGGTCCCAGTCGATCATCTGCGTGCTGCTCACGGCGCTCCATTCAACGGCTCGTGTTACTCGCTCTGCGCTGCGATCTGCCCCGGCTGACGCCCGCCAACCGCATCCGCCGACGTGACCGGCCAGTGCTGCCTGGCCCGTTCCGAATAACACTCACTCACAGTCCAACCGTACGTGGTCCGGGTGGTAGCCCGTAACCGGCAGCCGCATCCCGCCAGCGCGCCCGCGGCCGCGTCGATGGCCGCCGCCGCCTGGGTCAGCATCCCGGCCGACGGGATCTGGTCGGCCATGAGGGCAAAGACCAGCACCCGCCCGCTGGCGTCGAAGGCCAGCCCGGCCAGGGCGGTCACCGTGCTCAGGTTGCCGGTCTTGGCCCGGACCGACCCGAGGGCCGGGCCGGTGATCCCGCTGAACACGCTCTCGCCCCCGGACAGCGTGCCGGAGAAGCCGGCCACCGGCAGGCCGGCCAGCAGCGGGCGCAGGGCCGGGCGGGCCACGGCCAGCTCCAGGATCTTGATCAGCGTGTCCGGCGCGATCGCGTCTGCTGGCGACAGGCCGCTGCCGTCGACCATGTCGATGCCGGTGCTGATGCCGAGCCGCCGCAGTTCGGAGATGACCGCCTGGGCCGCGCCGCTGAACGAGGCCGGCTCGCCGGCGGCCAGCGCGACCTGGCGGGCCAGGTTCTCCGCGATCACGTTGTTGCTCTCCTGCAGCATCTGCTCGACGATGGCCGACAGCGGCGGCGAGGTCACGCTGGCCAGGACGGCGGCGTGGGCCGGGGCGGTCTGGGCCGCGGGGGATCCGGTGACGTGGATGCCGTCGGCGGCGAGCAGGCTGGCGAACGACTCGGCGGCCATGAGGGCCGGATCTGTGGCGCGGGGCTGCAGGTTGTACGGGTCGTCGGAGTCCTCGGGCAGGCCCGCCGGGGTCAGCCGCCCCTGATCCACCTCGAGCGGCACGATCGAGGTGGTGTCGCCCGTGCTGACGTAGGAAGCCGGCCAGCCGGGCGCGAGCAGGGGCCCGGTGTACAGCGAGGTGTCGTAGGACAGGTTTACCGTCCTGCGGCCCCGGGCCTTCAGCGCCTGTGCCGTGGCGGAGGCCAGGCTGGCCAGGGTGGCCGGGCGCGGGTAGTCCTGGGCCGGGAACTGGTTGACGGCCAGCGTCGGGTCACCGCCGCCGACCAGGATGATGCTGTCCGCCGTCGCCCCGCGGACCACTCGGGTGGCGAACCTGGCCCCGGCGCCGAGCGCGGCGAGGGCGGCGGCGGCGGCGGCCAGCTTGGCGGTGGAGGCGGGGGTGTAGAGCTGGCTGCCGCGTTCGGACAGGAGCACGCGCCCGGTGAACGGATCCGCGACCATGGCCGATACCTGCGGGCCGAGCGCGGCGGCGGACAGCGGCCCGGCCAGCGCCGACCGCAGCCCGCTGGCGGTGGGCAGCGCTCCGCTCTTGGTGCCCCCGGTCAGGACGGTGCCGCCGCCCACGACCGGGCCGTCGGCCACCGAGGCCACCTTGAGCGCCGCCAGCCGGGGCGGCAGCATGCGGACCACGGCCAGGCCGGCCACCAGCGTGAACACGTTGATCACGGCGAGCGTCAGCAGGGCCGCGACTCGTGTGCGGCGCACCATGACTTACCACCTCGCGTGAAGTTCGCCGCTGATTGCGGAGACAATGGAGTTAATCACCCGCATCCGGCTGGAGCGAAACCATGGACGTCGAGGTTGTCATCGAGATCCCCAAGGGGCAGCGCAACAAGTACGAGATGGACCACGCGGCCGGGCGCATCCGGCTGGACCGCATGCTGTTCACCTCGACCAGGTACCCGTCCGACTACGGGTTCATCGAGGACACCCTGGCCGATGACGGGGATCCGCTCGACGTGCTCGTGCTGCTCGAGGAGCCGACCTTCCCGGGCTGCCTGATCACCTGCCGGGTCATCGGGATGTTCCGCATGCGGGACGAGAAGGGCCTGGACGACAAGGTCCTCGCCGTGCCGGCCACCGACCCGCGGATGGAGCACCTGCGGGACATTCACCATGTGCCGGAGTTCGACCGGCTGGAGATCCAGCACTTCTTCGAGGTCTATAAGGAACTCGAGCCCGGCAAGTCGGTCCAGGGCGCCTCGTGGGCGGACCGGGCGGCGGCCGAGGCCGAGGTCGAGAAGTGCCGGAAGCGGCTGGCCGAGTCCCTGGCCACCTCCAGCGAGCACTGAGTCCGCTCTTGGGCCAGGCAGTTACCAGGGCAGTGTTACCAGGGCAGTGTTACCAGGGCAGTGTTACCAGGGCAGTGTTACCAGGGCAGTGTTACCAGGGCAGTGTTACCAGGGCAGTGTTACCAGGGCAGTGTTACCAGGGCAGTGTTACCAGGGCAGTGTTACCAGGGCAGTGTTACCAGGGCAGGGGACGGCCGTCGCGGAAGAAGCCGCCGGTCGGACCGGAGTCCGGCAGCAGGGCGGCCCACACCACGCTGGCCGCGCCCGCGGCGACCGGGCGGCCGCCCGGGCCGCCCATGTCGGTGGCGACCCAGCCGGGGCAGACCGCATTGACCAGGATGCCGTCCGGGCGCAGCTCAGCGGCGAGCATCCTGGTCAGCGCGTTGAGCGCGGTCTTGGACGCGGTATAGGCCGGGGTGCCGCCGCCCATGCTGGCCAGCGAGGCGGCCTCGCTGGACACGTTGACGATGCGGGGATGATCGCCGGCCCGCAGCAGCGGCAGGAAGGCCTGGACCATGAGCCACGGGCCGTACAGGTTGGTCTCCGCCGCCTCCCGGACCACGGCCAGGTCGGCCGTGCTGGCCCGCTGCCAGGTGTCGTAGGTGATGGCCGCGTTGTTGACCAGGACGTCGAGCTTGCCGTACCGCTCGCTGACGTGGTGTGCGGCGGCGGCCACGCTGGCCTGGTCAGTGACGTCAAGCTGGAGCGGTTCGGCCTGGACGGCACGGGCCGCTTCGCCGGCGGCCTCGGCGTCGCGGGCGGTCAGGATCGCCGTATGGCCGTTTTCGGCGAGCTGCCGGCAGACCTCCCGGCCGACGCCCCGGTTTCCGCCGGTAACCAGGCAGATCGTGATCATCGCCCCCGTATCGCGCCGGCCGCAGTACCACGAACACCATAAGACCTGGTATGGGCATGCGGTACCGTGGGGCGGGGTCGCCGAACCGGCGGACAGGATGGGGGTTCCTGACGGTGCCGCGCTACGGAAGAGTCGTTGTCAAGCTCAGCGGTGAGGCGCTCGCGGGGGCAGCCAGTACGGGGGTTGATCCGGCGAGCCTGTACCGGGTCGCGGACGAGGTTCTGTCCGTGCGCGATCTGGGCGTCCAGGTGGCGGTGGTCGTCGGCGGCGGGAACTACTTCCGCGGCCGGATGGCCGAGGGCTGGGGCATCAGCCGGGCCGAGGCCGACAACATCGGGATGCTCGGCACGATCATGAACGCGCTGATGCTCCGCGGTGCGCTCACGGCCAGGACCGACATCGACATCCGGGTCATGACCGCGGTGCCGATCCACAGCGTGGCCGAGCCGTTCATCAGGCTCCGGGCCGTGCACCACCTGGAACGCGGCCTGATCGTGCTGCTGGCCGGCGGCATCGGCCAGCCCTATGTGACCACCGACTACCCGGCGGTGCAGCGAGCCCTGGAACTGGACGCCGATGCCCTGCTGGTGGCCAAGCGCGGGGTCGACGGGGTGTACGACAGCGACCCGAACATCAATCCCCACGCCGTGCGGTTCAGCAGGCTCACCTATGACGAGGCACTGGCCGCGGGCGTTCGGATCATGGACACCAGTGCGTTCGTGCTGGCCAACGAACAGTCCCTGACCATGCACGTCTTCGACGTGGCCGCCGCGGGCGTGATGCGCAAGATCTGCGAGGGCGCCGAGCTGGGGACGCGGATCAGCGTCAAGCCGAGCTGAGTCGCTGGCTTTCACTTTCGCCCCTTGCTGGCCCGGCCGCTGCTCCACGCGCGGATGGCATGGCCGGTCTCCCTGTCATCGAGCGGTCCGCCGCCGCCTTCGGCCTGGAACTCTGCCATCGCGGCGAGGAATGAGCGGTGGACGCGAGGGTGGGGCAGGATCAGCTCAGGCATGGGAACAGTCCTACCCGGGGTCCAAGCCGAGCGCATGCGAATTTCCGCCTGCCTAGCGGATGTCCGGTCGGGTCGGTCCGCATCCCCGGGTCGAGCTCAGCAAATATCCTTCAGCAGGTGACCGGGACGGACGTACCCGCGTGGGACCTGATAGCCGGAAGCGCGGCTCGCTTCTTGGGCACTGTCCAGGCGCTGACCGACGACAGCCTGCGCGAAGCTTCGGCGCTGCCGGACTGGACGCGTGCGCATGTGCTCACCCATGTCGGGCAGGCCGCCGACTCGCGCGCTGGACTGCTGCTGGCGGCCCGGGCGGACCGGGTTGGCCAGCAGTATCCCTCTGAGCAGGCCCGCGCCGAAGCCATCAGCGCCGGCGCGCTCCGCCCTGCGGCGGTTATCCGCGCCGACACGCATCGTGCCGTCACCGAATGCCTGACCGCGATCCGGGAGCACCCCAGCCAGCTTTGGGACGCGCCCGGGGTCTGGCTGGGACCAGGACTACGCCCGGTACGCGGTGTCATTCCTAGCCTGCGGCGGGAACTGGAATACCATCACGTGGACCTGGCCGCGGGCTACCGGCCCGCTGACTGGCCGGACGATTTCGTGGCTACTGAGTTGTCGCGGGTGACCGCTGCCATGGACAGCCGCGCCGATGCGCCGCCAATGGCCCTCACCGGGCCCGGCACGCTGCACATTGGCATTAGCCCGACGGTCGATGTCACCGGCTCTTCGGCCGAGATGCTGGCCTGGCTGTCCGGTCGCGGCGACGGCAGCGGCCTGGACCGGGACGGCGCGGCCCTGCCGCCTATCCCGCCAATGGCATAGCTGTCGGAGTCCCGTACGTGGCCAAAGCGTGCCGTCTTTATTTTCACAAGCGGCTCGACGACCCTGGTCACAACCCAGACTGGGTAAGGGACATCCCCCCGGCCACGGTAACGCCGCCTGGCGTGCCGGGCGATGTTCTAGTAGTACTGGAGAGGCATGAGCGCTGACGAAGGCGTGCCCTCCGCTGCTCAGGTCGAGGCGGCCGAGGGCGGGCCTTTCCGCGCCCACCGCCCGCATCGTCGCCGCCGAACTGACCGCCCGTGACCCCCTGGCCGCCCACCTGGACGCCGAACTGCACATCGACCCCGCTGACATCCCCAGTCCGGTCCAGGCCGCCGCCGCTTCGGCGCTGTCGTTCACATCCGGCGCCCTGCTGCCGATGCTGGCCATCGTGCTGCCTCCGGCCACACTACGGGTCCCAGTGACTTTCGCCGCCGTCCTGGTCGCTCTCGCCTTGACCGGTGCCCTCAGCGCCCGCCTGGGCGGCAGCAATGTCCGCCGCGCCGTCCTGCGGGTGGTCGTGGGCGGGGCGCTCGGCTTGGCCTTCACCTACGGCGTCGGGCACCTGTTCGGCACCGGCATCCACTAAGGAGCCGGTCCTGATCTGCCGCCTGGCTGAGCATGGCCTGGCGTGCGGTGGGAGCCCGCTGCTGGCGCCGGGCCAGATCCCCGCAGCCTCGGGCGATCCGCTGAGCAGCGCCCCGGCGATGCGTCAGTTCAGGCGGCCGCCGCGACCGCTTGTCGTTCATGCCTCCCAACCGGTTTCGGTAGCGCCCCTTCTGGCCAGCCGGAATCCGAGCCTACGCGGCCATCCCGGGCCAGGTCATCGACGTGCATGGCGAGCAGAATGGCGCCATCTGTCAGGAGGTCACGCTCGGTAGGAGTGATATCGCCCCGGCCAGCCTGCTCGCGGAACATCGCGCAGGTGCGTTGAAGTGCCGCATCAACGGTTAGCACTGTGATCACAGTTCCCACCTCCACCCCAGGCATACCGCCACGGATGCATGGCCAGGGCAGGGGCTTTGGTCCTCACTGTGGGGCGACCTTATTACCCATGAAGATCGGCCCAAGCCCGAGCTTCGCCTCCTTCGTAGCGGCGAACCCTGGCATGTCATTGTCCTCTGCCGCAAACCGACTGGTCGACGAGGCCCTGCGGATGGCCGAGCATCCCGGGGTCATCCTCCGGTCCGGTCCTACCGGACGCCGCGCCGCCCTGGCCGGAGGCCCGGATGTCTGGGAGGTCATCCGCGTCATCAAGTCGGCTCACGCGGCCGAGCCCGGACTGAATAGCGATGACCTGGTTAGCTTGGTCAGCGATAACACCGGGATAGCACTGCGCCTGGTGAACACCGCTGTCCGCTACTGGGCTGCCTACCCCGGCGAGGTCGACGCGGAGATCGCCGCCGCCGACGCGGCCGAGGAAGCCGCCGAGCAGGCCTGGCTGCGCGAGCGTCAACTTCTGGCCGGATAGCTCATGAGTCAGCCGCTGTTGCTAGACGAGATATTTTCTGACGACATCGCCCAGCAACTTCGCGCCAAGGGCTACGACGTCATCTCGGTTGTTGCCGACCCAGCCCTGGTAGGGCTTGCTGACGACCAGGTCCTCGCGTACGCGACGACCGAAGGACGAGCATTGGTCACCGCCAACATTAAGGACTTCGTTCCCTTGGACGGCCGCCACCGCGCTGCTGGCCAGGCTCATGCGGGCCTGATCCTGGTGTCAACTAGGACCTTCCCGCAGAATCGCGGATTCCCCACCGCGATCACAACCTCCCTCGCCACGCTGCTCAGCGACACGGCCAAGATCCAGTCCGGCCAGGTGCTGTTTCTCGCGCGGGGTTAGGTCGGGCCCAGACCGCCTGCCCAGACGCAGGGCATGGCGTAGCGGCCTGCCTGTTCTAGGTCGCGGCATCGGCTGCGGTCGGTGAGCTTGGCCTGACCTCCTGCTTAGAAGGTCGGTTTGCGCAGCGGGTTAGCCTGCCTGTTCGCAGGTGAGCCGGTGTATCGGGCTGTCCGTGAGTGACCGTGATTTCCCGGCGTTGACCGGCCGATCGGGCACGCAGCGGGCATGTGCCTGCTTCGGGGAGCATCTGATCCGTAGGAGTGGGCACATCGTCCAGGACCGTCCATCATGGTCCGTAAGCTGGTCCGAAATTCCAAGGCTGGCGGTTGCGGTGCGTGTCAGTCGTTATCCAGCGACATGGCAGCAGTTATTGGCAGCAGTCGCGACGGCATGGCGCTGATCCTCGACCGTCCCTTTTTTCAGGTATCGCAGACTGCCTATTCAGGTTATGAGGTCCAAGCGTGACTGGATTCTGGCGTATGTGCGTAGTGGGGATTAGCTGTCGGTGTTGCTGGCACCGCTGCTGTCCGAGCTAGGGCCTTCGGGATCCACGGCCGAAGCCGGGTCCGACCGGTCCTCCTGCGGATCCGTATCGTCCTGCCGGTGCTCGTGGTGGTGGTGCCAGGGCTCAGGCCTGGGATATTCCTTTTCCCCACCACCCGTGAACGGGTCCCATTCGTTCGCCGTGCCGCCGGGCTCATGCCACGGCCAACGGTAGTGACGCCAAGCATCGCGGATTTTGGTGCCGAGGCTCGCGAAAGCGCTCATGGTGTTGCCTGCCTGCCTTCTGCTGATGCCAGAAATTTGCGGCTTCGAGCCAGAGTACAGCCTCTACCCGTTACGCCTGGCGCAGCTGTTATACACAGCGCGTTACCAGCCGCCTGGCGCTAGGGGTCCGGGACTTGGTATCTGACCTGGGTTTTCGCCCTGGGGCGGGTGACGGGAATCGAACCCGCACTATCAGTTTGGGAATCGGACAGATCGCGGCCGATAAGGCCCCTGAGCAGCCGACTTCGGAGACCGTCAGTAGCCGTGAGTGCCCCCTCATGACCTCGGTTAATTGCACGCTAATTGCACGGCGACCTTCCGTTTTCCAGGCCGGGCATAACCCAAGTCGTCACAAGATACGTCACAAGATATACGTGCGTCTCGTGCTGTCGCCGGTCGCTGCCGCTTGCCGTTGGTCGCTGCTGTTGCTGTCACCGTTGCTGTCAGCTCAGCCCAGGTCGTCCGGTGGCAAGCCGACCCGGACCGCAGGGCCACCAGGCCCGAGGACCGGAAGCGGCGCGGCAGAGCTACGCATTACGAGGGTGTTCTCGTGCGTTGCTCGCGAGTCGAAAGCCCGCGCTAGCTTCATGTTCGCAGGTGGCTGCCGGTGGCGATCGTTGGCTGTTGATGGTAGTTCGGGGGCATCTCGGGGGCACGCGCCGGTAGTGCGTAGGCCAGGTTCTCGGTGGGGCGGCGCCTTCGAACGACCTTCCGCTTTTCAGGCCGGACGTATCCCCAAGTCGCCATGCGAAGTGCGAGTGTTCGTGTGTGCTGCCGACCGCTCCGGTTTGCCGTTGGCTGGTGCTGTTGCTGTCACGGTTGCTGTCAGGGCACCGATGGCCCGCCGCGGCGCCCGCCTCCGATGCCGGGATTGGGCACTATCAGGCACCGAGCTGGTCTCTGAGTTCAGGTCAACCGTCCGGCGCCCGCCCCTCGCCGGGCTGCGACCAGGCAGCCTTCAGGGTTTCCATGGTCGCCCGTGCTTTAGGGTCCGCCGCGAGCCCGCTCAGGATGAGGGCGAAGGCGGCCGAGGCCAGGGTGTCGAGGTGGCGGTCGCCCAGGACGCGGCGGCGGCGGTCCAGGGTGTCTTCGTTCAGCTCTTTGGCCGCCTGGTACTCGCCCAGCTCGCTCAGCTTGGCGGCGAGGATGAAGGCGGAGGTCAAGGTGTCGGGGTGGTCCTCGCCCAGGACGCGGCGGCGGCGGGCCAGGATGTCTTCGTCTAGCTCCCGGGCCGCCTGGTCCTCGCCGAGCCTGCCCAGGAGCATGGCGAGGTTGCTGGCGGAGGCCAGGGTGTCGGGGTGGTCCTCGCCGAGGACGCGGCGGCGGCGGGCCAGGGTGTCTTCGCCCAGCTCCCGGGCCGCCTGCCCGCGGACCCCCTGCAGGCTGAAGGCGAGGTTGTCGGCGGAGGCCAGGGTGTCGGGGTGGTCCTCGCCCAGGACGCGGCGGCGGCGGGCCAGGGTGTCTTCGTCTAGCTCCCGGGCCGCCTGGCTCTCGCCGACCCCACGCAAGCTGATGGCCAGGCCGCTGGCGGAGGCCAGGGTGTCGGGGTGGTCCTCGCCCAGGACGCGGCGGCGGCGGGCCAGGGTGTCTTCGCCCAGCTCCCGGGCCGCCTGGTACTCGCCGGGGTGACCAACGCTGGCGGCCAGGTTGCTCGCGGAGGTCAGGGTGCCGGGGTGCCCGCCGACCGCACGCAAGCTGACGGCCAGGCCGTCGGCGGAAGCCAGGGTGTCGGGGTGGTCCTCGCCCAGGACGCGGCGGCGGCGGGCCAGGGTGTCCTCGTCTAGCTCCCGGGCCGCCTGGTACTCGCCGGCCGCACGCAGGCTGACGGCCAGGTTGCTGGCGGCGGCCAGGGTGTCGGGGTGGTCCTCGCCGAGGTCGCGGCGGCGGCGGGCCAGGGTGTCTTCGTCTAGCTGCACCTGGGCCCTGCCGTCATCACCAGCCATCCCCGCATTGTCGCCCAGGCGGCGCGTGCTTGCCAAGCTCCCGGGCTGCCGCTACCTGGACGTTGCCGCCCGGCGGGCCCAGGGCGACGCCGATGCTCAGGGTCCGGTCGCATCCGCGCTAACAACCCGCCGCTCATCTGCTCAACCGGGATCTCCTGGCAGGGCTGCGGGGCCGTGTCACCTCCTGCCCCCCGTGCGGAAGGACCCGCACCGGGGACTCAAGCTCAAACCCTGTCTGGGAATGACCGCCAATGCCCGGCGGTGACCGGCCGATCGGGCACGCAGCACGCGGTCCGTGATCAGACGCCTCAGAAGGCCAGTCCAAGCAGGCACGGAGGGCTCTCTGAGCTGCGGATAAGAGGTTTAGAGCGGGTGACGGGAATCGAACCCGCACTATCAGCTTGGGAATCTGTGCAATCCGGGCCTTCTATATGGGCTGACCTGCGGAACGGGTTGTCCGTAAGTGACCGTGAGAGCACCCGTTTCACCCCGGTTAATGGCCCGCTAATGGCCCGGCGGCCCGACCACGCTGGGCCGCCCTTCCGCGTGATCGCCCGCACGGTGGAGGGGATGGCCCCGTACCCTGGCCAGGCTTCCTGCCTGGCCCTTAACTGCTGGCCAGAGTGCTTCCGGAGGCTCACTGTCAACGGTGGCCGCAGGCCATTTCCGAAGGAAACGCGAAGCGCCGTTGATGGTGAGGGGAAGTACGCCACAATTCAGGGGCCATCCCTGGCGGCGAGCCCAGCCACTCAACCTCTTGATCCGTAGTTCCACGTGCGCCGGACGAGTACGCCGCAGAACCGTTCATTGAGCACTTCGAGGTCGACGAGGTGGCCCACATGGACTGGAAGGCGATTCGTTCCTCATCGCCTCCAAAGCCGCCAACTTCGACACTCTCGTCCCAGCCTGATCGCCCCGCGTGCCTCTCATAGATCAGAGTTGGCCTTCGGTCGGCCTAGCTGGTCTTCGGTTGCGGCGCCCCGTTAGAGCGGTGCCTGCGTCGTTGACAAACCGTTCACCCGTCCCTGACGGAACCCGGTCGTCAGAGCCGCCCGTCCGCCACCCCTGGGCTCAAGCGGGTGGCGGACGGGCGGGGTGCAAACTAGGTCAGATCAGGGATTCCCACCCCTCAGTCGGGCGGCGGTCATTCGTCCTACAGTTTTGCGCACTGGCCGAGCGCCTTGCCGCCGACGACGTTGACCTGGCCAGGGATGAAACCTCCCGCCACGGCGGGGGCGAGTCCGTAGCAGATGAGGTTCCGCCCGATCGCGTTGCTAGCGACCTGGATGGTCGGCGTCGGGTCGTTGTTCGGGGGGAGCCCGTCGGTGATGTGGATGTTGAGCAGGATCACGTTGCCGCCAACCTTGTTGTCGAGCAGGCCAATCCAGAGCGGTGTCATGTCGGCCGCAATGAGGTTGCCGCCGATCGTGTTGTCTTTGATCGCCCAGGGAATAGCGGTCGCCCGCTCGTCGACGGTGGCTGTACCTTCTGATCCGATCAGCGTGACGTTCCCCTTGACCGTGATCCCGTTCAGCAGAACGGCGTTCGCGTCCCAGGCGGTGACGTTACCTTTGACGGTGATGTCGGAGCTTCCTTTTGGCTCGACGATGCACGGATGTCCCGTCATGTGTCCCGGTGGATTAGGCAGGCAGCCCAAGCCGAGAAGCGCGCCCCGAGCTGCCGTCACGTTACCTTTGACGGTGATCGTCGACGGCGCGCTTTGCGCGTCGAGCGCGGCACCGGGGGCGACGTTGATGTTGCCGATCACGGTGATCACTGCATCGGGCGCTACGGCGCACGCGCCCTTGACCGTAATGCTGGTGTAGATCCCCGACGGGATGCTGGTGAAGTTCTGGGTGGCGAAATCACCGCCGGTGCACGTATACGCCGCCGGTGACACCCATGACACGGCAGCCATCGCCGGTCCGCCCGAGAGCGCGAGCGCTCCCGCGACGACCAGGGTCCCCAGAACCCCGAGCCGCATTGCTTTCCCCATGAGCACGAACCCTTTCTCTCACGGCCCCCCCAAAGGGGCGCATGGACCCCTTTTCTACACCCCAGCGCCCCGCCGTGTGAAGGGTGACGTCCAACCCGAGGCGATTAGCGGGAAACGCGGAAGGGCGGGTCGCGATCCCGTTACGACGCAGCCGACGACGGCTCCGCCACCGACGGCCCCGACATGACCTGGCAGATCTTCCCGGTAGTTCAGGGATGACAGTCACCAAAGACGGCTACCATCGGCTCCCGGCCAGCGAGTCCGCCGGTTACGCCCAGCAGGTCGTGGACGGGCGGATGACTCTGCCCCGCCGGGCCGCCCGCCCCACTGCGTTTAGTCAGCCCTCCTGATCTGCAGTGAACTTAGGCGTCGGGACGGGCGCCCGGCCGGGCCTTCCAAGGCAGAGGCCGGAGTGCCCGGCCCCGGCGCCGCGCAGCGGCGCCGCCTTGATCTAAGAACGGCTCAATTCGGCAACGCTGATCCGGCACATGATCCGGCACATGCGCGATGTCGTCTGCCGCTAGCTGTCCGAATGTGCCTTGTCTCGAAGGGCGGCCCGCTCATCGTGGTAGCGCTGATGGAAGTCGTCGGCCAGGTCCTCGTCGCGGTAACGGTCGCTGAGAAGCTGGTCCAGGTCGGCCGCATGGGATAGAAGCGAGGCTTCGGTCTTCCGGTCGTAGCTGAAGGCCGTAAGGCCGTGGTAGACGGCTTCGTCCAGGTCGCCGTGCCGGGCCCGGATGATGCCGAGGTCGATGTGCGACATGGCGGTTCGCATGGGCGCGTTGGATGAGCCGTCCGGCCGGGTGTGGTAGGCGATCAGCTCGCGGGCGTGTTCCTCGGCGGGCTGATCGTCGCCAAGCCAGGTGTAGCAGGTGGCGGCGTAGAAGATCCACTTGGTGTGGTCGAACACGAAGTGGTTCTCGGGATGCTCCGGCCTGGGTAGCTGCTTTAGCAGTTTCGCGCCCTGATCAAGGCCGGAGCGCACGTCACGCCGCTCGCCGAGGCGGGCCTGGCCGCGTGCTTGCTGGAGCACGAGCTGGATCATGGCGTTGGTTAGTCCGGCGTGCTGCTGCCCGGCCTGGGCGTAATCCACCACGTCGTGGTAGCGGCCTTCGGTGAGAGCGAACCAGGCAGCCATCTCATACGACCAGGCGATGATCTCGCCGTGCCCGGCTTGCAGGCCTGCCTGGTAGGCCGCTTGGCGGGCGGCTTCGGCCTGTTCGCGTTCGCCCAGGTCGTAGTGCACGCAGCCGAGCAGCAGCGCCAGCCATCCGGTGGTGACCAGCAGCTCGCGGTGCTGGGCCAGGGTGAGCCGCCCGCCCAGCAGCCGGGCGATGTAGTTCAGCCGCTGCTTGGAGCGGGCCTTCAGCTCGGCCGCCGAAGCGCTGGGATACGCGCGGCAGAGCAGGTCGGCGGCTTCCTGGAGCGTGTCGAGTGTTCCCTGACCGAGGTCGGAGACGGTGACTATGCGGGCCAGGTCCAAGGTGTCGAACAGTTCGGCTTCACTGCGGAACGCGTCGGCGGCGTCAATGCGGGAGCTGCCGGGCCGTTCGAGGGCTGCGTGCTGCCGCGAGATGAAGCCGAGCTGGGCCGGGTCAAGGTCGGCCAGTTCCTTCAGCGCGCGCCGGTAGGGCGGTGACGGCCAGCGGACTTCGCCGCTTTCCCAGCGCCGGACCCGTTCCTCGTCGCAGACAAGCCGGTCGGCGATCCCGGTCGGCGTGGCGTTGATGCGGTCGGCTAGTTCGGCTCGCGATAGGTGGCGCTGGGCACGCCAGTTCCGGAACGTGATGTTCGGGATCGCGTCGGCCATATGCGTCACCCCGCGAGGGGGGCCGAAGGGGGGTAAGAGGGGGGCTGCGAGGGATGTTGCCCGATCTGTCCTGCTGGTTTGCTGCGCATATGTCGTTCAGCCAGCAGGAAGCCCGGACATGAGGTCACGGCGGGTCAGCTCCCGGGTCGTTGCCGTCCGCGAGGATACGCTCGATCCGCGCCACCCTCTCGGCGAGCTGGTCCAGGTCGCCGCGCAGCGAGGTGATAGCCGGGTCGTGCCGCGCGTTATCTCGGCCTGGGCCGGGTGCCGGGTGGTCGGCGATGAACACTCCGCGGCCTGGGTGGGCCTCCACGAGCTTTTCCTCGCGGAGCACGTCGAGCGCGTGGCTGATCGTCATCGGCGCGACACCGTAACGGCGGGCCAGGTCGCGGCCGGATGGCAGGCGGTCCCCTGGCTTGTAGGCCCTGCTGGTGATGCCTGCCCGCAGGTCGTCGGCTACCTGCACGTACGCAGGTCGCGGGTCGTTGGTGTCCGGCTTCACCTGTCCAGGGTAAGGCGCTCTAGCTATCTAGGGCGCACAGCCGATCTAACGGAAGGCTTGCGGTTCAGCCTAAGCCGACCTAGTGTGTTCTATATCGTTCTAGTACAATCTAGTTAGGAGACGCCAATGGCAGCACATCTAGGCCCGTTCCCGGTCGAATTCGGGACGGTGTTCCCCGACGGCGCGTACGCGGCCGGGGGAGTGGAGAAAGTTCGGGACTTCGACAAGTCCAGCGGTGACCGGGTGGTCCAGCAGGCCGACAAGGCCACGGGTCTGCCGCTGTGGGTGATCGAGGTGATCGACCCGCAGGAAGGCACCCGGCAGCGGACGGTCAAGACATCCGATGCGGTTAAGTTGTCAAGCTGCCCGGGAGATTTTCTTGCTGGCAGCGGGGAAGGCGGTGGCCTCGTCGTAGTGCTGGCCGGTGGTCAGGCACCTGTGCAGGCAGCCGAGCATGCGGCCGAACAGGTTGCGCTGGGCGGCGGCGTGCCGGCCGCCGTCCTCGCGGCGGCGGTCGTAATGGGCGCGGGCGCCGGGTGAGGCGGTCAGCGCGGAGAACGCCCAGCTGTAGCCGGCGGCGTTGAGCCGGTTGTTCTTGATCCGGCGGTAGGTGACGGACTTGGTCTTGCCGCTGGCGCGGGTGATCGGGGCGGCGCCGGCGTAGGCCTTGAGTCCTTTGGCATCCTGGAACCGGGATCGGTCGTCTCCGATCTCGGCGAGTACCCGGGCGCCGGTGAGTGCGCCGAGCCCTGGGAAGCTGGTGATGATCCCGGCGTCCGGGTGCAGGCTAAAAGACTCGGTGACGGCGCGCTCGAGGTCGTCGGCGGCGGCGCAGGCGGCGTCGAGCTGGCCGAGCAGGGCCAGGGTCTGCCGGCCCATGGCCGCCTCGACGAGGGGGAGCTGGCGCATCTGCGGGACGCGGAAGCCATCGCGCAGCCGGGTGGCCTCGGTGTCGATGCCGCGGCGCCGGCCAGCCTTCTTCAGCAGGGCGCGCAGCTGGGTGAGGGTGAGCTTGGCGGCATCGGCGGGGGTGGCGGCGGCGGCCAGGATGGCGCGGGCCTCGGGGCGCAGGATGCCGCCTTTGACCGGGGCGAAGGCGGCGAGGAAGCCGGGAAGTATTCGCGCAGGTGGGAGCGGAGCTTGTTGTGCACGGTGGTGCGGTCCCAGACGGGGTCTTGCTGGGCGCGGGCCAGCACCGCGATGGCCTGGGCCAGCTCGGAGTCGGCGGGCAGCGGCCGGTGCGCGTGCCTGTCGGTGCGCAGCACGTTGGCCAGCACGACCGCGTTGCCGTGGTCGGATTTGCGGCCCGCGACCGAGTGCCGGTCCCGGTACCGGGCCACGGCCATCGGGTTGATGGGGTAGACCTGGCGGCCGGTGGCGCGCAGGCACGCGACCAGCAGCCCGCGGGGTGTTTCGATCGCCACCGGGATCGGGTCATCCGGGGTGTCTCCATGCTCGGCGAGCAGGGCCAGCAGTGTCGCGAGGCCGGCCGCGTCGTCGCTGATCCGGCGGCGGGCCAGCAGCTGCCCGTCCCGGTCCACCAGGGCGATGTCGTGGTGGTCCTCGGCCCAGTCGATCCCGCAGTACACGTCCATGCATTCCTCCGTTCTCTTCGATGGGTCTTGCTGTTCGCGCTGGCCTGACGCCGCGCGGGGCACGCACGCTCCCTAATGGAAGGGCTCTGGGGCACCGCCATCCGATTAGCCGTTCGTGACCCCAGCTGCCCGCAGGCCCCGGTCTTGCCCGGAGCTCGGCCGGCTCCGGTGGAGGTGAGGGGTTGCTCCTGCAGGTGGCTCAGGCCACGACCATCCATACCGGCACAAACGGCGGAGTCCGCGGAAGCGGACCGGCGTGTCGCCCGCCTGCCCCGCTGACCGGTAGTGCCGGGCCCGGATCTTCGACAAGGGGTCCCATGCCCAGTGATGTCAGCGGGTCACCGGCACTACCGCGTCACCGGATCCTGCCCGTCTCAAGCAAGGCATCCCGTACCAGGCCGGAGGAAGGCATGGATCTGGCTGGCAGGCCCCGCAATCTTGACTTAGGGCTTGGTGTCCTGGTCAAGGCAAGCGGTGGACTGTCATATGCCCATTAGGTCAAGGTGGCCGCGCAGGTGCAGCCGGTGCTGCCGCCCCCGCCGCCCGGCTCGCCGTTCACGCCGGTCGAGTTCGAGGGCCTGACCGCGATGCCCTACGTGGATTCCGGCCGGTGCAAGGGCGACGGCAAGAGCAAGTGCGGCGCGCGGATGGCCTACTCCCTCAAGGCCACCGGGGTGCGGTCTCCGTCGCGGCTGATGGGCCGCCCGGTGTCCGAGCACAAGGACGCGGCCTGATGGGCGCCCGGAGGGTTCCGGCGCTGGCGTTGCCGGTCGACGCCCGGGCCGGGGTGGCGTTCCGGGGGTATGAGCACCGGACGCCGCTGCTGACCATCACCACCGGCCGGTCCGCCCTGCTGGTCACCCTGACCCTGCCTGAGCACCTGGAGGCCGGGCATGTCACCTTCGCCCGGCAGCTGGCCTGCCAGGCGTGGGCCTACGCCGTCGCCGTGGAACGCCGCTACCGGGGCCTGCCCGCCCTGCCTGGCCAGCCGACAGCGCACCTGCTGGCGGCCCGGCCCGATACGTGGACGGGTGATCCGGCCCGGCCGCGCCCGGCTGCCGGTGACCGGCAGCAGGTGACGGCATGACGGCCTCGGTGTCGGTCCAGTTCGGCGAGGACGGCCAGACCACCGCGCATTCCAACGTCCGGCTGACCGCCAGCACGCACATCCTGTGCTGCACCTACGACGATGCCGCGCCCATCTTGTCTCTGCGGGACGGCGCGGCCGACATCACCATCACCAGCCCCGGCCGAGGCGAAGTCACTCAGGACGACGTGAGGTTCGGCCGCCTGCTGGCCGAGGCGGTGAACCGGTACGCGGCCGAGCTGGAGGACAAGCTCGCCGCCCGCGCTCGCGCTGCCGACGCGGCCCCGGACGGTCCTGCCGGGCAGGCCGCGTAATGACCGAAATAGTCAAGGCGGGGCGGCTGGAGCTGGTCCCTCCGGCCGCCCCTGGGTTCTCTCCCGGCACAACACCCGAAGAGGTGAGCATCTTATGCGCCGCGTGGTCACCGGGGAACAGGTCGCCCAGATCTACAACCCCGACCCGTTCGCCCGCCCCGTCTTCCGCGCCCCGGTCTACCAGACCCCGGCCGGATTCCTCCTCATCGCCTGGCTGGCCCGGCTGATCGCCTGGATCATCCGCCTGATCATCCGCCACCCCGTCGCCTCACTGGCGGCCGGGCTGCTGGCGTTCATGTGGGTCACGGTCACCTGGGTCGGCGTGGCCGCCATGGCCGTGTGGGCCTCGGCGGTCCTGTTGGCCTGGTGGCACTACTGGCCGTCCGCGTTCACCCGGTGGGTGGCCAGCCCGGCCCGGGGCAAGTGGCGGGCCTGGTGTTACCGGCGCCGGTGGGCCGCGGTGATGACGATCGCGGACCTGGCCCCCTGGTATCGGAGCCGGATCATCCTGCCGGTGCTGGGCAAGGTGACGGCGACCCGGTATGTCGACCGGGTACACGTCCGGCTGGTCTCGGGTCAGTGCGCGGCGGACTTCGCCAAGCGGGCCGACAACCTGGCGCACGGGTTCGGTGCCCTGCTGTGCCGGGTCCGCACCGCCAAGTCGGGGGCGGTAGTGCTGGAGTTCGTCCGCCGTGACGCCCTGGCCGCCATCGTCCCCGCGTTGCCGGTGCCCGATCATCCGGATCTGAAGGCGCTGCCGGTCGGCCGCCGTGAGGACGGCCTTCCCTGGCTGGTCCGGCTGCACGGCACGCACGTCCTGGTGGCTGGTGCGACCGGGGCGGGGAAGGCCTCGCTGCTGTGGGGCCTGGTCCGGGCCATGTTCCCGCTGCTGCGCTCCGGCCTGGCCCGGTTCCTTGCGGCTGACCCGAAGCTGATGGAACTGGCCTACGGCCGGGTCATCTTCGAGTCCTACGGCGCCTATGCCGCCGACCCGGCCGCTATCGCCGTGATGCTCGATCAGGCCGTCGCCGACATGCAGGCCCGGGCGGCCCGGTTCGCCGGGGTCCAGCGCGACCACATCCCGACCCGCGAGCACCCGTTCACCGTGGTGCTGGTGGATGAGGTCGCGTTCCTGACGGCCTACCAGCCGGACCGCAAGCTCAAGGAGCGGATCATGGCCGCGCTGGCCACGCTGACGACGCAGGGCCGGGCAGTCGGCTACTGCGTGGTGGCCGCGTTGCAGGACCCGCGCAAGGACGTGCTGACGATCCGGAACCTGTTCCCCGACCGGATCGCCATGCGGCTGGATGAACCCGAGCAGGTGGACATGGTGCTCGGCGACGGCGCCCGGGACCGGGGCGCGACGTGCGAGCTGATCTCCTCTGACCCGGCCACCGGGGCCGGGGTGGCGTTCGTCCGGCTGGAATCTGACCCGGATCCGGTGCGGGTCCGCGCGGGATGGGTGTCCGATGCCGAGATCCGGGCGATGGCGGACCAGTGCCTGCCCGAGCTGGCCGAGTGGGAGGCGGCATGACCGCGCCGACCGCCTGGCGGACCGATGAGCCGTGCCCGGTCTGCGCCACCGGGCTGATCCTGCTCGATGACGGCCCGGCGCCGCCGCGATATGAGTGCCGCCTATGCGGCTGGTCCGACACCTGGACCCGTGACCACCTGGCCGGAGGCGAACAGTGACCGAACCCGCCCCCACCAAAACCACGCGGGCGCAACGGATGGCCATGCCGCTGGCCCGCGAAGTCGTCCGCGACCTGGCCGTCGAGCACGGCGCGTGCATCCGCCCGGTGCAGCTGCGCCGCACCAACCTGGACACCGGCGAGGTGGACCAGGTGCTCGTGCCCTGCGGGCACACCTTGGCGTCCGTCTGCCCATCGTGCGCAGAGCGGGCCAAGTCGCTGCGCGCCGCGCAGTGCCGGGAAGGCTGGCACCTCGAGGACGAACCCGGCATCACCCCCGACCCGGCCACCGACGACCAGAAATGGTGGCTCACCATGCGCGCCGAAGCCCAGCAGTACCGCGACCAGGCCGAGCAAGCCGGACAGGACACCACCGACTTGGACGAGCTGATCACCGAACTAGACGACGAGATCACCAACGCAGGCATCCGCGGCAAAGCCGCACCCGCCAAGCCCGCACGGCGGCACCGCTCGACCAGGCGCCGCCAGGACACCCCGTACCTGCCCAAGCGCAAGATCAACCCCCGCACCGTGGGCAAGACCTACACCGCCCCGGGCGGCAAGACCTTCCGGCCATCCCTGTTCGTCACCTTGACGTCCCCGTCCTATGGGCGGGTCGGCGAGGACGGAGCACCCGCCGACCCGGCCACCTACGAGTATGACCGGGCCGCCCAGGACGCCCTGCACTTCGCCGCGCTGTTCGACCGGTTCATCCAGAACCTGCGCCGCTACCTCGGCTACGACCTCCAGTACTTCGCCACCATCGAACCCCAAAAACGGCTCGCCCCGCACGTCCACATCGCCATGCGCGGCACCGTCGCCCGTGCCGAGATCCGCCGCGTCCTGGCCGCCACCTACCATCAGGTCTGGTGGCCGGACACCACCACTGTCAAGTACGACGGCGACGAGCTGCCCGTGTGGGACGAACCTGTCGGCGGCTACCTGGACCCGGCCACCGGGGAAGTCCTGCCGACCTGGGATCAGGCCCTGGACGAGCTCGGCGACCAGCCGCACCACGTGGCCCGGTTCGGGGCCCGGTTCGACGCCCAGGGCGTGCTCGCGGGTTCCAAGGACGCGGCCCGGTGCATCGGCTACCTGACCAAGTACCTGACCAAGCAGGTCGGCGACTGCCACCACGCCGATACCGACGCCCAGCGGGCGCACGCCGCCCGGCTAGCTGAGGCGCTGCGCTACCAGCCGTGCTCACCGACCTGCGCGAACTGGCTGCGGTACGGCATCCAGCCCAAGAAGGCCCGGCCCGGCCTGGTCCCCGGCCGGTGCAAGGGCAAGGCCCACGACGGCGACCACCTCGGCTATGCCGGTCGGCGGGTACTGGCCTCCCGCAAATGGTCCGGTAAGACGCTGGCCGACCACCGGGCCGACCGCAAGGACTGGCTCCTGTCGACCCTCGGGGTTTCGGCAACCGACCCGGCCCGCTACGCCTGGGAACCCGTCGCCCCATCTGACCCCGACCACATGGACCATGCACGGCGACTCCTGCATGCTGTCGCCGACCGGCTCCGATGGCAGATGGCACTAGCGGAGGCCAGGCGCAGAGCCGCGATGCCACCGGACGGTGATCTTCCGGCAACCAGGAGGGCAGCCTGATGAGTCGGCGGGAAGACAGGACGGCGCCTGTGCTGCTCGATGTCGAAGAGGCGGCGAGGAGGCTGGGCACCAAGCCGCGGTTCGTCCGACGCCTGATCGCTGAGCGGCGCATTGAGTTTCATCGGGTCGGCCGCCATGTCCGTATCAGCGAGAAGGCGCTCGCTGACTTCATTGACGAGGGCCGTGTGGAGCCGCTGACAAGGGCGAACGTCCGGCCTGGAATCAAAGGGGCGGCGTGATGGCCAACAGGACTGGGCATCGGCGTTTCGGCAGCGTCCGCATGCGCGAGTCAAGGCGGTATCAGATTCGCTACCCAGGTCCGGATGGCCGGATGCGTACGGGCCCGGAGACGTACGGTCGCAAGGGAGATGCTGAAAGGGCGCTCGTCCTGATCGAGGCGCAGATGCGCGCGGGTGAGTGGACCGATCCTGAGCGTGCCAAGGTCCGGCTGGGTGACTACGCTTCGGCGTGGATTGCGGAGCGGCCTGGTCTGCGTCCCCGCACGGCGGACCTTTACCGTTGGTTGCTCGGTAAGCACATCGCCCCATATCTGGGTGGCATCCCGCTGAGCAAGCTATCTACGCGGCTTATCCGCGAGTGGCGGGCAACGCTTCTGCGTAATGGCGTGTCGGTGACGGTCGCGGCTAAGGCTTACCGCCTGCTGCGGGCCATTCTCATGACGGCAGTTGAAGAGGACAACCTCCTTCCCCGGAACCCATGCCGGATTCGCGGCGCTGGCGATGAACACGCGGCCGAGCGACCTGTGCTGACTGTCGCCCAGGTCTTCGAGCTGGCCGAGGTGATTGGCCGTCATCCGCTCGGCAACGTCCGCGCGCTGCCGACCGGTGGTTACCGGCTCCGGTTTAGCCGGAGTGGCGAGATGCAGACCTGCCCGCAGACATTCATGAGCCGGACCGATGCCCAGACGGCGCTATGGTCGATGACCGCGGAGGGCCTGGCGGATTTCACGGATGACCAGCGATATCGAGCGCTCGTCCTGCTGGCCGCGTTCGCGAGTCTCCGCTGGGGTGAAGCAACCGCGCTGCGGCGGTGCGACCTCGACCTGGAGCGGGGAGCTGTGCAGATCCGGGCGGCGTTCATCGAACGCTCCACGGGGGAGATGCTGCTCGGGCCGCCCAAGTCCAGCGCTGGGCGCCGCGTGGTCGGTATCCCGGACGCGATCATCCCGGTTCTGCGTGAGCACCTGGTGGTCTTCGTCGGCGCGGGTCCCGATTCGCTGGTGTTTCCCGGGGCCAAGGGTGGCCCGCTGCGCCGCGGTAACTTCAACAAGATGTCGGGATGGCCACAGGTGGTGACATTGATTGGCATGCCTGGCCTGCACTTTCATGATCTTCGGCACACGGGGAATCAGTTCGCGGCCAGCAGCGGCGCCGGGCTCAAGGACTTGATGGCTCGCATGGGTCACGATAGTGAGCGGGCCGCGATGATCTACCAGCATCGGGCCCGGGGAGCTGGCAAGAGGATCACTGATGCGATCGACACTCACGTCCAGGCTGAGTGGAGCGGGCAATGACGACCGCGACGCGGCCGACGTATCCCCGCCAGCGAGTTAATGGCCCGCTAATGGCCCGGCACCTCGCCGAGTGGCCTGCCAGCAGGTGGGCGCCTCTTGGTGTACCTGACTTGACCTGCATATTTGCCTTGGAGCGGGTGACGGGAATCGAACCCGCACTATCAGCTTGGGAAGCTGACGTTCTACCATTGAACTACACCCGCGCGCACCTGCAGCGGCTCGCCTAACCTGCGACGGAACGGGCTGCACCGTGTTCGCCCAGACATCGTACCGGAACCGGTAGGTTGCCAGGGTGCTCCTCTCTGATCGTGACATCAAGTCCGAGATCGAGTCCGGGCGGGTCAAGCTCGATCCGTACGCGCCCGAGCTCATCCAGCCATCCAGCGTCGACGTCCGGCTGGACCGGTACTTCCGGGTCTTCGAGAACCATCGTTACCCGCACATCGACCCCGCGGTGGAACAGCCGGACCTGACCCGCCTGGTTGAGACCGATGACGAAGAACCGTTCGTGCTGCACCCCGGCGAGTTCGTCCTGGCCTCAACCTACGAGGTCGTCACGCTACCCGACGACGTGGCAGGGCGATTGGAGGGCAAGAGTAGTCTCGGGCGACTGGGCCTGCTCACGCACTCGACGGCAGGCTGGATAGACCCTGGATTCTCCGGGCACGTAACTCTTGAGCTTTCCAATGTGGCGACGTTGCCTATCAAGCTATGGCCGGGGATGAAAATAGGCCAGCTGTGCTTGTTCCGTACAAGTTCCCCCGCTGAGCACCCGTACGGCTCGCCGGTCTATGGCTCCAGGTATCAGGATCAGCGCGGTCCCACGCCATCGCGATCCTATCTAAATTTTTATCGCGCCAAGGTTTGAGGCGGCCCAACGCTGTCAATATTAAGGAAAGGCCGTCCAGCCGAGCAGCCCGGTATCGGGATTCCGGGCAAGACGATAGACGGCCTTTGCCTGACGCAAAGAACCGATGATGTTACGAATGCCAATGTGAAGATTATGTCCCGGATCGCAAAATTAGAGGCGATCCAGATCGAACAGGCCGACCTTGGCTCCAGTGACGAACGCGCGCCACGAGCCCCCCGGGTACCGCATAACATGGCCGTCCAGATCCTTGGAGTCTCGGACGAAGATCTGGCCGTTCGAAGGCGCCACCTCGACGCAGGCGCCATTATTTGCGCTGCGTCTAGCCTTCCGCCACTGAAGATCACCGATCTTCAGATTATTTAGAGACATAGTATTCCTTTGCTTGTAATTCATGCTAGCATAGGTATCAACAGCTCGCGGGTACCGCAGTTCTTCTAAACAGGCGAAAATCCGCAGGCGAACATTGCAGAAGGCCTGCAGATGAGACTATACCGCTTCTAGGCGCTCCTTATAGGAGCGCAAGTTTTGGGCAATCAATTCTGTACTATCTTGTGGACTCGCAGCAATTGACTGTAGTTTAGAGAAGATTTCGCGGTACCTTTTAAGGTCCTCGTCTCGCTCTAGGTAGGTAGAGCCTATCAGGCCCTCTACATACACGACGTCGGGAGCCTGATCTGGCAGCTCCAGGATTGTGAAGTTACTCTCCAGAGCAGGGTGAGCACCCTGCTCATATGGCAGAACTTGAACCATTACGTTGGGCAAAGCTGACATTTCCAGGATCTTAGTCAGCTGGGCCGCCATGACCCGGCGCCCGCCGACCATCCGGTGCAGCGCCGACTCGTCGAGAACGGCAGCGAACCGGGGCGGGCGGCTTCTGGCGAGGATGTGCTGACGGGTGAGCTTGGCCTCGACCTGCAGATCGATCTGATCGGGACTGAGCCTGGGCATCGCACTCTCGTGGTTGGCGCGTGCGTAGTCCGCTGTCTGCAGCAGGCCGTGCACCACCGACGACTGGAAGACGGAGATGCCTACGGCCTCTGTTTCCAGTCCGGCGTAGGTGGCGTAGGCCAGATCGTAGGACTGCCACCAGGCTTGCTGCTTGCTCTCCTTGGCTAGGTCCATCATGCGGTCGTGCTCGGCTTCGTCGGTGACCTCATAGAGGTCGCAGAGGTCACGGATGTCGCGCGGGGTGGCCAGGCCGCGGCCGGTCTCCATCCGGCTCACCTTGCTCGGAGAGCACATGAGATGGTCGGCCACCTGCTCGACCGTCAGGCCCTTTTCGTTGCGGAGCGCACGTAGCAGGGCACCAAGTTCACGGCGGCGTACCGTGGGGCTACGTACCTCTGGCAACGAAGGTCGCTTCCTTCCTCGGGATCCTCACGATCATAGAGCTACGGGATCTCAGCCACTCGGATTTTGCCGATAAGACATGCGACATGCACTTGATATTGGCACTTGCCAGGAACCATTGCTAGAGGCACTATGAAATCAGTTAGCAGGATGCATCCTCAAACGACCCGCCGACAATGGGGTCGAGCGGTGACCCAGCCGGTTACCGAAACAGATCGCGTGCCACGTGAGGGCCGCGACGGGCGGCCAGGCCGCCCGCTGCGACACCTCGGCCGCGAGGGGAGGAGGCGACTGCCATGCTGATGAGTCCGCGAAGACCCTCTTCGCTTCCCAGGTGCGCAAGCGCGAGCCGCGGCCAGACATCCGCGGCCCCTACCGCAAGGATCTGGGATCCGGCCGCTACCAGCGGCGGGACACCCCAGACACGCCGCTGGACCGGTGCTGCAACACCGGTCCAGCGAAACACTACCCAGGCTCCAGGAAAGAGCGTGAAGGGCTAGCGATGTGATCAACATTATCAACTTCACCAGCAAAGACAACCCCCAGGGGCTGCCGCAGGCTGAGCCGCCCCGGCCGGAGGGCACGGCCAGGGTCGAAGACCGCCCCGGCCGCGGGCGCGGCTGGGGCTGGATATGGACCGCTCTCGGCGCGGCGGCCACCGTATTGGCCGACTGCCTGGCCAGCTACCCGCGGCGCTGGGGGGATCGCTGGTACACCCCCAACGACGAGGAAGCCTGCTGGCGCGGCTGGCAGACGACCCGGACCCACGCCGGGCTGGGGAGGCGTTACCGCGACCCGGCCTTTGACTCGCTGGCCGAGTGCTCTCGGTGCCAGGGAGCAGGCGTCCGGGCCGATGTCCGCTGCGCTGGATGCCAGGGCACGGGTCGCATCAGCCTCGGCGGGGTGAGCTAGTCATGGCGTCGGGACGGCCACGGGGGCCGAACGACCCCAGCGTCATGTCGAGCGTCGAGGCGGCGCTGTCCAACGTGGCCAAGCCGGGTGTGATCGCTCTCCTCTGGCACTGGCGCTACGAGCTCGGCCTGCTCACCGGGCTGGCCGGGGTCCTGCTGGCCAGCGGGTACGTGCTGGGCGCGGCCTGGCTCATCGCCATCACGGTGATCGGCCTGGTCTTGTTCACCGGGGCTATGATGTGGCCGCCGGCCCGCAAGCGCCTGATCGCCCGGGCCTGGTGCGTCATCACGCCGCACCGGGTCAGGACCGCCTGCACCCACTCCTGGGTGCAGTCCCGGGACGGCCGGCTGCCCACCGTGCTGTACACGACCCCGGCCGATTTCGGCGAGCGGGTCACGCTGTGGTGCCGGGCCGGGATCACCGTCGGCGATCTGGAAGCGGCCAGGGACATCCTTCGCACCACCTGCTGGGCCAGTGATATGCGCGTAATCGCGCATGCCCGTTACCCGCACATCGTCGTGCTGGAGGTGATACGCCACGCGCCTGCCGAACGGCCCGACGAAACCGCCCCGGCCTGGCCGTACCTGGATCGCGGCGGCCAGGCGGACGGCGCCGACCCTGAGGAGCCCGCCTTGTACGGCGGACTGGGGCACCACCGTCCGTTCGCCTGACCTGAATAGCTGACCTGAATAAAAGTGAGCGGGTCGGCGAGGGGCTACGGCGGGTCAGCCGCTGACCTCGCCGGCCTGGGCCTCATGGGCATCACCGGCGCTGGCGCCATTGGCGCCCGAGCCGTTCGGGCTGGCGGCCTTGAGAGCGACCGAACGGACCAGGAGCTGCGCCACGTCAATCACTTCGAGGCTGTCCTTGGCTTCGCCGGATCCCTTCTTGGCCGCTACCGCGTCGCCGAGCATGACCAGGCAGTAGGGGCAGGCGGTGGAGATGGTGTCCGGGTCCAGGGCCAGGGCCTCCTCGATCCGCTCGGTGTTGATCCGCTTGCCGATCCGCTCCTCCATCCACATCCGCGCCCCACCCGCGCCGCAGCAGAACCCCCGGTTCTTGCACCGGTGCATCTCCTCGGCCCGCACCCCGGGCACCGCCTCCAGGATCTCCCGGGGCGGGGTGAACACCTTGTTATGGCGCCCCAGGAAGCACGGGTCGTGGTAGGTCAGCTTCTCGTTCACCGCATTGACCGGGGTGAGCTTGCCGTCGGCGACCAGCCGGGCCAGCAGCTGGGTGTGGTGGATGACCTCGTAGTTCCCGCCCAGCTGCGGGTACTCCCGGGAGATCGTGTTGAAGCAATGCGGGCAGGACGCGACGATCGTCCGCGGCGCCGCCTCATTCAGGACCTCGATGTTCTGCTGGGCCAGCATGGAGAACACGAACTCGTTCCCGATCCGCCGGGCCGGGTCCCCGGTGCAGGTCTCGGCCGGGCCCAGGACGGCGAAGGTCACGCCGGCCTGATGCAGGAGGGTGGCGATGGCCTTGGTGGTCTTCTTGGCCCGGTCCTCCAGAGCCCCGGCACAGCCGACCCAGAACAGGTACTCGATATCGTCGCCGATCTTGCCGTCCACGACCGGGACCTCGAAGTCGAGCTCGGTGATCCAGTCGGCCCGCTTGGACTCGCCCATACCCCACGGGTCGCCCTTGTTCTCCAGGTTCCGCAGCATCCCGGCGGCCTCGACGGGGAACGCGGACTCGATCAGCACCTGGTGGCGGCGCATCCCGTCGATGTGGTCGATGTGCTCGATATCCACCGGGCACTCCTCGACACACGCGCCGCAGTTGGTGCACGACCACAGCACGTCCGGGTCGATCACGCCGCCGTCCTCCGCCGTGCCGACCAGGGGCCGCTCGGCTTCTTTCCTGACCGCCTCCGGCAGTTTCTCCCGCGCCTCGTCCGAGCCGGCCAGCAGGTAGGGGGCCGTGGCGAACGCGTGGTCACGCAGGTCGAGAATGACCTGCTTGGGGGACAGCGGCTTGCCGGTGGCCCAGGCCGGGCACTGGGACTGGCACCGGCCGCACTCGGTGCAGGTCGCCATGTCCATCAGGCCCTTCCAGGAGAAGTCCTCGATCTTCCCCAGCCCGAACACGTCGACATCCGGGTCGGCCTCCTCGAAGTCCAGCACCTTCCCGTCTGACCGCATCGGCTCCAGCGGGCCCAGCGCGTTCGGCCGCCGGGAGAACAGCACGTTCACCGGAGCCAGAATGATGTGCAGGTGCTTGGAGTAGACCACGATGACCGCGAAGGCCAGCACCACCGCGAGCTGGGCGAGAATAAATACCACCTCGAGCACGCTGTTGACCCCGTAGCCCAGCGGGTGCAGCCAGTGCCCGACGATCTCGGAGGCGAACGCGCCGTGGGCGTAAGGGAACACGCCGGTGTTGATCTGGGCGCCGCGATACAGCAGCAGGGTCGCGATGACACCGAAGATCATGCCCAGCACGACCCAGGCAGCAGCGGCGTGCGAGCCGAAGAACCGCGACTTTCGGCCTTCGGAGTGCGGGTTGTTGCGCAGCCGGATCACGGCGAAGGTGATGATCCCGGCCAGCACCCCGACGGCGAACAGGTCCTCCAGAAACCCGATCACCGGCCAGTGGCCGATGCCGGGGATGGCGAAGGTGCGGGAGAACAGATCCCCGTAGGTCTCGATGATCGTCAGCAGCAGGATGATGAAGCCCCAGAACGTCGCGGCGTGCGCGGCACCCGGCACCGACCACTTCAGCAGCTTGCGCTGCCCGATCACCTCGGTGGTCTCGGTCGCCGCGTCCCGGCCCGGGTGCGTGCGCACCGCCTCGATCCGCTCCGGCGCCGGCTGGCCCGAGGCCAGGAGCCGGCGCAGCCAGTCCAGCCGGCGCCCGGCGATGGCGAACGCGACCACGGTCAGCAGCAGGCCGACGGTCATCCGCAGGGCCACACCAGCCTCCTCAATATTTGAAACATTTAGGGGTCAAGCCTAGCTGTGCAGCCATGTCGCAGGCGGACAGGCCCGGCGGGCAAAATTATCCGCAAAGTTCCGTCCCGGTTCCGTCCCGGCGGGAATGGCCGGCGGCTGATTTAAGTTGAGCCTAAGTGACTCAAGTCATTTGACGGCGGAAGCCCCCGCTGGCAAGCTTGGGCCCGAATTACTCAACTTCAACACACACAAGGACTGCTCATGGCACGTGCGGTAGGGATTGACCTGGGGACGACCAACTCTGTCGTCGCCATCCTGGAGGGCGGCGAGCCCACGGTCATCGCCAACGCCGAGGGCTCGCGAACGACTCCCTCGGTCGTGGCCTTCGCCAAGAACTCTGAGGTGCTCGTCGGTGAGGTCGCCAAGCGGCAGGCCGTCACCAACGTGGACCGGACCATCCGTTCGGTCAAGCGCCACATGGGTACCGACTGGTCGGTCAGCATCGACGGCAAAAAGTTCAGCCCCCAGCAGATCAGCGCGTTCGTGCTGCAGAAGCTGAAGAGGGACGCCGAAGCCTACCTGGGCGAGAAGATCACCGACGCGGTCATCACCGTCCCGGCGTACTTCAATGACGCGCAGCGCCAGGCCACCACCGAGGCGGGCAAGATCGCGGGCCTGAACGTGCTCCGCATCATCAACGAGCCCACCGCCGCCGCGCTGGCCTACCACCTGGAGAAGGAGGGCGAGGCTACCATCCTGGTCTTCGACCTGGGCGGCGGCACCTTCGACGTGTCTCTGCTCGAGGTCGGCGAGGGCGTCGTGGAGGTCAAGGCGACCAGCGGCGACAACCACCTGGGCGGCGACGACTGGGACCAGCGCATCGTGGACTGGCTGGTCAAGGACTTCAAGAACGGCTACGGCATCGACCTGTCCAAGGACAAGATGGCGCTGCAGCGGCTGCGTGAGGCCGCGGAGAAGTCCAAGATCGAGCTGTCGCAGGGCATGGAGTCGCAGATCAACCTGCCCTACATCTCCCAGGGTCCGGACGGCCCGCTGCACCTGGACGCCAAGCTGACCCGGGCGGAGTTCCAGCGGATGACCTCCGACCTGCTCGACCGGTGCAAGGGCCCGTTCCAGCAGGTGATCAAGGACGCCGGGATCAAGATCGACGACATTCACCACGTGGTGCTGGTCGGCGGGTCCACCCGGATGCCCGCGGTGGTCGAACTGGTCAAGTCGCTGACCAACGGCAAGGAGCCGAACAAGGGCGTCAACCCGGACGAGGTCGTCGCGGTCGGCGCCTGCCTGCAGGCCGGCGTGCTCAGGGGTGAGGTCAAGGATGTCCTGCTGCTCGATGTGACCCCGCTGTCGCTGGGCATCGAGACCAAGGGCGGCATCTTCACCAAGCTGATCGAGCGGAACACCACCATCCCGACCAAGCGGTCGGAGATCTTCACCACGGCCGAGGACAACCAGCCGTCGGTGCAGATCCAGGTGTTCCAGGGTGAGCGCGAGATCGCGGCCTACAACAAGAAGCTCGGCATGTTCGAGCTGGCCGGCATCGCGCCCGCGCCGCGCGGCGTGCCGCAGATCGAGGTCACCTTCGACATCGACGCCAACGGCATCGTCAACGTCTCGGCCAAGGACCTGGGTACTGGCAAGCAGCAGTCGGTCCAGATCACCGGCGGTTCCGCGCTGCCCAAGGACGACATCGAGAAGATGGTGAGGGACGCGGAGGAGTACGCCGAGGAGGACCGCCGCCGCCGCGAGGAGGCGGAGGTCCGCAACCACGCCGACACGCTGGTCTACAGCACCGAGAAGTTCCTCGGCGAGAACGAGGACAAGGTGCCCGAGGACATCAAGTCCGAGGTGCGTGAGGCCATCGCCGAGGTCAAAAAGGCGCTGGAGAGCAACGACACCGACGCCATCAAGACCGCTACCGAGCGGGCCGCCCAGGTCAGCCAGAAGATGGGGACCGCCATCTACCAGCAGGCCCAGGCTCAGCAGGCCAGCGCGCCGACGGATTCCGCCGACGGCAGCACCGAAACCCCGTCCGACGACGAGGTCGTCGAGGCTGAGATCGTCGACGACGGGCCGGGCGAGGGCGGAGCGTCCTGATGCCAGCATCCGAGGAGACGGGCTCCGGCCCGGTCATCCACGACCACCGGCGCATCGACCCGGTGACCGGTCAGGTCCGGGGCAGGCACGCGGCATCCAAGCCGGCCGGCACCGCGGGTGCCAGGCCGGCCGGGGCCTCCGGATCGGCCGGGGCCCCCGGAACCCCGGGGACCCGGGGCGGTGAGCCCGCCGGCGGCCAGGAGGAGGGCGCCGCGGCCGACGCCACGGACGAGGTGCTCGAGGGGATCCTCGAGGACCCGGAGCCGGCCGCCGGCCAGAAGCAGACCGGCGCCGAGGCGCAGCTGGCGGAGCGCACCGCGGACCTGCAGCGCCTGCAGGCCGAGTACGCCAACTACCGCAAGCGCGTCGACCGGGACCGGGCCGCCGTCAAGGAGCAGGCCGTGGCCGGCACGCTAGCCGGGCTGCTCCCGGTGCTCGACGCCATCGACCAGGCCCGGGAGCACGGCGAGCTGTCCGGCGGCTTCAAGTCGGTCGCCGACTCCCTGCAGGCGGCGCTCGGCCGGCTTGGCCTGATCACCTACGGCGAGAAGGGTGACCCGTTCGACCCGAAGATCCATGAGGCGCTGACCCATTCCTATTCATCCGACGTCACCGAGGACACGTGCGTCGAGATCCTGCAGCCCGGCTACAAGGTGGGCGACAGGATCCTGCGGCCGGCCCGGGTGGCCGTCGCCGCGCCGGCGACCGGGCCCGACGGCAGCAGCAACGAAGCCGCGCGGTCATCGGACGAGGAAGGAAACTAACAAGCCCAGCGAGGCGGCATGAGCACGAAGGACTTCCTCGAGAAGGATTACTACAAGGCCCTGGGCGTCTCCAAGACGGCCAAGCCGGCCGAGATCAAGGCGGCCTACCGCAAGCTGGCCCGTAAGTACCACCCGGACGCGAACAAGGGGGACTCCTCGGCCGAGGATCGGTTCAAGGAGATCTCCGAGGCGTACTCGGTGCTGTCCGACGAGAAGCGGCGCAAGGAGTACGACGAGGCGCGCTCGCTGTTCGGCGGCGGGTTCCGGGTGCCGACCGGCAGCCGGCCGGGCGGCACCGGCGGCGGGTTCAACTTCGACCTGGGCGACCTGTTCGGCAACACCGGGGACGCCGGGAGCGGCCTGGGTGACCTGCTCGGCGGCGTGTTCAACCGCGGCAACCGCACCACGGCCCAGAACCGGCCGCGCCGGGGCGCCGACGTGGAGACCGAGACCACGCTGACCTTCGGCGACGCGATCGACGGCACCACGGTGGCGCTGCGGCTGACCGGCGAGGGCCCGTGCCCGACGTGCCGGGGCACCGGCGCCAAGGCCGGCACCGTGCCCCGGGTCTGTCCCGTCTGCGACGGGACCGGCCAGTCGAGCCGGAATCTGGGCTCGTTCGGGATCAGCGAGCCGTGCAAGGAGTGCCGGGGCCGCGGCCTGGTGGTGGACGACCCGTGCCCGGCCTGCTCGGGCAGCGGCCGGGCCATGAGCTCGCGCACCATCCAGTCGCGCATCCCGGCCGGGGTGGCCGACGGGCAGCGGATCAAGATCGCGGGCAAGGGCGCGCCGGGCGAGCGCGGCGGCCCGGCGGGCGACCTGTACGTCCGGGTGCATGTCAAGCCGCACCCGGTGTTCGGCCGGTCCGGTGACAACCTGACGGTGACCGTGCCGGTGACGTTCGCCGAGCTGGCCCTGGGCGCGGAGGTCAAGGTGCCCGCTCACCGCGGCGCGCCGGTCACGGTGCGGATCCCGCCGGGCACCGCGAACGGCAGCAAGTTCAGGGTCTCGGGCAAAGGGGTCCGCCGCAAGGACGGGACCACCGGCGCCCTGATCGTCACCGTCGAGGTGATGGTCCCGCAGGACCTGAACCGCAAGGCCCGCAGCGCCATCGAGGAACTGCGGGAAGCCACTGCCGGGGCGGACCCGCGCGAGGGACTCCTCGAGCGGGCCAAAGAGGCCTGAGCGGAGGTGAGGCACATGACCAGCCCATACGAGCCATCGGATGACCTGCCTGTCTACGTCATCTCCGTGGCCGCCGAGCTGTCCGGCATGCACCCGCAGACGCTGCGCGAGTACGAGCGGCGCGGCCTGGTGTCGCCGGGCCGCAGCGGCGGCGGGGGCCGGCGCTACTCGATGCGGGACATCCTCGCCCTGCGCGAGATCCAGCGGCTGTCGCAGCAGGAGGGCGTCAACCTCTCCGGCATCAAGCTGATCCTGAGCCAGCTCCGCGAGCTGGAGCAGGCCCGCCGACTGGTCGCGGAGCTGCACGCCCAGGTCGCGCAGCTCCGCGCCGAGCTGGAATCAACCCGGGCCGTGGCGGCCCGGCTGGCCGAACTGCGCCGCAGCGGCGCCGGCACTCCATCCGGGCAACCGGGCCTGGTGCCGGTCCGCCGCGGCCGGGTAGCGGTGTGGGAACCCATGACCGGGCCGTCCGGCGCGACCGGACAGCCCAGAACAGACGAGTAGCTGGGCCGGGCAGCACGACTGGCCCGTCCAGAGGAGATAGGTAGATGGCAGACGAAAAACTGACTCACAACAGCCAGGACGCGCTGTCGACCGCGGTGCGGCGCGCCGCGGCCGACGGGAGCCCGCAGGTCGAGGCCCTGCACCTGCTCGTCGCCCTGGTTGAGCAGGCGGACGGCACCACCGCTCCGCTGCTGCGGGCGGTCGGCGCCGACCCGGCGCTGGTCGCCAAGCAGGCCAACGAGCGCCTGAACCGGCAGCCCCGGGCGCACGGCGCCACGCTGAGCGCACCGGAGATGTCCCGGCCGCTGCTGGCGGCGATCGCCACCGCGTCCAGCCGGGCCAAGCAGCTTGGTGATGAGTACATCTCCACCGAGCACCTGCTGGTCGGCCTGGCCGCCGACGGCGGCGAGGCCAAGTCCGTGCTGGCCGCGGCCGGCGTCACGGCGGACGCCCTGCTCGAGGCGTTCAGCCAGATCCGCGGCAGTGCCCGGGTGACCAGCCCGGACCCCGAGGACACCTACAAGGCGCTGGAGAAGTACGGCGTCGACCTGACCAAGCAGGCCCGGGACGGGGCCCTGGACCCGGTCATCGGCCGCGACGCCGAGATCAGGCGCGTGATCCAGGTGCTGTCCCGCCGGACCAAGAACAACCCGGTGCTGATCGGCGAGCCGGGTGTGGGCAAGACCGCGGTCGTGGAGGGCCTGGCCCAGCGGATCGTGGCGGGCGACGTGCCCGAGTCGCTGCGCGGCAAGCGGCTGATCGCGCTGGACCTGGGCGCCATGGTGGCCGGGGCCAAGTACCGCGGCGAGTTCGAGGAGCGGCTCAAGGCCGTGCTGAACGAGATCAAGCAGAGCGAGGGCCAGGTCATCACGTTCATCGACGAGCTGCACACGGTCGTGGGGGCCGGTGCCGCCGAGGGCGCGATGGACGCGGGCAACATGCTCAAGCCCATGCTGGCCCGCGGCGAACTGCGCATGGTGGGCGCGACCACGCTGGATGAGTACCGGGAGCGGATCGAGAAGGACCCGGCCCTGGAGCGCAGGTTCCAGCAGGTGCTGGTGGGCGAGCCTTCGGTGGAGGACACGATCGCCATCCTGCGCGGGCTGAAGGGCCGCTACGAGGCCCACCACCAGGTGCAGATAGCCGACGCGGCGCTGGTCGCGGCGGCCGCGCTGTCCGATCGCTACATCACCGCCCGGTTCCTGCCGGACAAGGCCATCGACCTGGTCGACGAGTCCGCCTCCCGGCTCCGGATGGAGATCGACTCCCAGCCCGTCGAGATCGACGAGCTGCGCCGGGCCGTGGACCGGATGACGATGGAGGAGCTCGCGCTGGCCAACCAGGAGGACGCGGCCAGCAAGGAGCGGCTGGAGCGGCTGCGCGCCACCAAGGCCGACCGGCAGGAGCAGCTGACCGCGCTGGTGGCCCGCTGGGAGCAGGAGAAGTCCGGCCTGAACAAGGTGGGCGAGCTGAAGAAGCGGCTCGACGACCTCGAGGGCCAGGCCGAACGCGCTCAGCGTGACGGCGACTACGAGGCCGCCTCGCGGCTGCTGTACGGGGAGATCCCCGCGCTCAAGGAGCAGCTGGCGGAGGCGAGCAGCACGGCCCGTTCGGCATCATCGCAGGACGAGACCGGAGCGGCGGGCATCCCCGCTACGGCGCCCATGGTCAAGGAGGAGGTCGGCCCGGACGACGTCGCGGACGTGGTGTCGTCGTGGACCGGCATCCCGGCCGGGCGGCTGCTCGAGGGCGAGACGGCCAAGCTGCTGCGGATGGAGGCCGAGCTGGGCCGGCGCGTGATCGGCCAGGCGCGGGCCGTCGGGGCCGTGTCCGACGCGGTGCGCCGCGCCCGGGCCGGAGTGTCCGACCCGGACCGGCCGACCGGCTCGTTCCTGTTCCTCGGCCCGACCGGCGTGGGCAAGACCGAGCTGGCCAAGGCGCTGGCCGCGTTCCTGTTCGACGACGAGCGGGCCATGATCCGCATCGACATGAGCGAGTACGGCGAGAAGCACTCGGTGGCCCGGCTGATCGGCGCCCCGCCCGGCTACGTGGGCTACGACGAGGGCGGCCAGCTCACCGAGAGCGTGCGGCGGCGGCCGTACAGCGTGATCCTGCTGGACGAGGTGGAGAAGGCGCACCCCGAGGTGTTCGACGTCCTGCTCCAGGTGCTGGACGACGGGCGGCTGACCGACGGCCAGGGCCGGACGGTGGACTTCAGGAACACCATCCTGGTGCTCACCTCCAACCTCGGCTCGCAGTTCATCGCCGACCCGGCCTTCGGCGACGAGCGGGCCAAGCGGGACGCGGTGCTCGCCGCGGTCAGGAACGCGTTCAAGCCGGAGTTCCTGAACCGGCTCGACGACGTGATCGTCTTCGACGCGCTGTCCACCGGCGAGCTGACCCAGATCGTCGACCTGCAGGTCGAGCGGCTGGCCGCGCGGCTGGCGGGCCGGCGGCTGACCCTGACCGTGACCCCCGCGGCCAGGGAGTGGCTGGCCCTGACCGGGTTCGACCCGGTGTACGGGGCCCGGCCGCTGCGCCGCCTGGTCCAGTCGGCCGTCGGCGACCAGCTGGCCCGCGCGCTGCTGGCCGGCGAGATCATCGACGGCGATGAGGTGACGGTTGACGTGGACGCGGGCCAGGACGCGCTGACCGTGACCCGGGCCGACCGGGCCGCGCGCTAACCGGTACTCGAAGGGCCGGGTTCGCCGGCGGGAGTCAGACTCCCGCCGCGGGCCCGGCCTTTCTGCTGTCCAGCAGCTTGTCGTAGTCGTCTTCGGCCAGGCCGAGGTCGACACGCAGCCGGTACCGCAGCCGGAGCAGCAGCTGCAGCTCGTCGCGGTCCTCGCCGCGCAGGCAGGCGTCCACGCCCGCGGTGGCCCAGTCCAGCGCGCCGGCCAGGTCGCCCTGCTCGGTGAGCAGCTCGGCCACCAGGTCACAGGTCCGGGCCAGGGACCGGCCGCCGGACTCGCTCAGCTGGCGGAGCAGGGACTCGGCTTCTGCGGTCCGGCCCAGCGCGAACATGGCGCGGGCCAGCGGCACCCGAGGATCGTCGAACGTGGCGCCCTTGTCGGCGATGGCCTTGCGGAACTCGTCCGCGGCCGGCTCTGGCTCGTCGGCCAGCAGCCACTGCTCGCCCGCCCGCATGTGCGCCTCAGCCCGGGACATGCCGCCCGCCGAGGCCTGCACGGCCAGGCGGCTCATCCGCACCGCGGCACGTTTGTGATTGCCGGTCCGGGCAGCATTCATCTCGATGGCATCGAACAACTCACCGGACAGCGCAACCACCACGTTCAGAACCTACCCGCCGGGGGCACGCACAATCGGTGTGCGCGCGGTTTTGCTGGTTAGTTACCGGCGGGTACGCTCCAGCGCGTCCCAGAAGCCGCGGCGCAGCGCGTGCCTGACCTCGTCGTGCAGCAGGAAATCGATGGGCAGCGCCGAGCCCTGCAGCAGCCGGGCCTCCAGGTCGGACGGCATCCGCGGCTTGCGGGCCAGCACCGCTTCCAGCCACAGCGCCGGGGCGTCCCTGGCCACCGACGCGCCGAACTCCTGGCCTTCCTCGTGGGCGGCCTGCACCGCCTCCGACAGCGAGACCCCGCCCGAGGCGTATCCGGGCGGTGCGGACGTCACGACCGGCTGCGGGCCCGAGAAGGGGGCGTTTCGGGCCGGTCCCTGGCTCTGCCCGACGTGCTGGCCCGACGGCGGCGTCCCGCCCATCGGCCCCATCGGGCCCTGGCCGGGCGGCCGCGAGGGCAGCCGCCGCAGCTGGCCGGGGGGAGCCTGCGTGGTGTCGGTCCCGGACACGCCGGCCAGGCCGGACACCCCGGCCAGCCCCGAGATCCCCGGCACCGCTTCCGGTGCGCCCGGCTGGCCCGGGGCGTAACCGGGCACGTCCTCGACGACGCGAGGCCGGCTGACCTGGTTCGGCGCGCCCGCGTCCGGCCGGTCCTGGCGCTCTTGACGTTCCTGGCGTTCCTGCCGCTCCTGGCGGGCCCGGGCGGCCGGTGCGTAGCTGTCCGGCCGTCCCGCAGGCTGCGCCTCGCCGTTGACGGCCTGCACTGGCCGGTCGTCGCGGGACCGGTCGTCGCGGGACCGGTCCTCGCGCGGGCGGTCCTCCCGGGACCGGTCGTCCCGGCCTGGCGCCCGGGGTAGCTGCAGCGCGGGCCGCTGGTACTCCGCCACCACGGGCGCGGTGTAGATGGCGGGCGGGGCGTGGTTGGCGCCCGCGGGCAGCGGCTGGTAGGTGCCGGCGGCGGCCACCGGCGCGTGGCCGTTGGCCAGGGTCCGGCCCGGGACCCGGTCCGCGTCCTCCGGCTCGTCCTGGCGGGCCGGCTCGGCGCCCGCGATGAGCTCCACGTAAGGCCGGAGCTGCTCGCTGCCGATCTCGATGATGTCGTCGGATTCCTGGCGCAGCGCCCGGGAGATGGTCCAGTTGCCGTCCACGGCGATGTGCACCAGGGTGACCCGCAGGCCCAGATCCTGCACGTCGGCGATGACCTGGGCCAGGTCCTCTTCCGCGCTGATGACCAGCGCGTCGGTGATCGCGTTGTTGCGGGCCAGCGTGGCCAGGTCCCGGTGGATCTCGGTTTCCACGCCCTCCCGGCGGCCGGGGCGGATCTTCGCCACCCTCAGCTTGATGCCGGGCAGGTCGGCCAGGGCGTCCTGTTCGGCGGTGCGGCGCCCGTCCACCGTGGCCTCGTACCAGTAGCAGCGCAGCAGCGGCAGGCCGGTCCGCTCCCTGGCCAGCTCGCCCAGGAGCTGCAGCAGTCCTTCGTAGTCCCAGGTGACCGATTCGCCGCGGCGGGTTCCGTGCACGGCCATGGCACCATCCGTGAGCACGTAGCTTGCGTCAACGAACAGCGCGCAGCGATCCACGGCCCACCGTCCTTCCCTCCGCGCCGCATCCGCCGCGCGGTACCCTCGGCACAGTGGCCAGCTTCTCCGGTCCGATCCGGACCTGACCACTCTAAGCGTAGTGAAGTAGCCTTCTCCGGGATGCCTTTCCGCTGCATTCTCGCTGCCTGGAGGGACGCAGGCGGCAAATCAGCCGATTTGAGGAAGGATGCTCGGCGTGAGCGACCGGACCGAACTACTCGCGGCGATCAAGGCCAAAGCCGTCATCCACGGTGACTTCATCCTCTCCTCGGGTCAGCGGGCCGATTTCTACGTCGACCTGCGCCGGGTGCTGCTGGACGGGCGGCTGGCCCCGCTGGCGGGCCGGGTCATGCTCGACCTGACCTGGGACCTGGGATACGACGCGGCCGGCGGGCTGACCATGGGCGCCGATCCGGTCGCCACCGCGATGATGCACGCGTCCGCGGCCCGCGGCACGCCCATCGACGCGTTCGTGGTGCGGAAGACCGAGAAGGCCCACGGCCTGCAGCGCCGCGTCGAAGGTCCCGAGGTGGCCGGGCGGCGGGTGCTCGCGGTCGAGGACACCTCCACCACCGGCGCCTCCCCGCTGACCGCCGTGGACGCGCTGCAAGAGGCCGGCGCCGAGGTGGCCGGCGTGGCCGTGCTGGTGGACCGGGGCGCGCGAGAGCACGTGACCGGGCGCGGGCTGCCGTACCGGGCCGCCTACGACCTGTCAGATCTAGGCATCTGACCGGTGCTTCCCGGCCGGGCGGGGACCCGGAGCCGGAGCATCCGGGGCGGCGGAGGCGGCCGGGGCGCCGTCGGCCGCCGGGATCCCGGTGGCCGCTGGGGCCGGCTCCGCGGGCCGGGACAGTGCGGACTCGCGCCGGAACTGGCGCAGCCGGTACAGCACGAAGCCGACGATGGCGATGACCACCAGCGCGAACAGGATATAGCCGACGATGGTCAGGCCGTGGCTGACGCTGTTCCAGGCGTGGCCGAGCTGGTAGCCGGCCACGGACAGCACGGTGGCGTAGATGACGGTGCCGATCAGGCTGAGCACCCCGAACCGGAGCGCCGGGATCCGGACCAGGCCCGCGACGATCGAGGTGAAGGCGCGGACGAAGGGCAGCATGCGGCCGACGACCACGGCCCAGGACCCCCGGCCGGCCAGGAACCGCTCGGCCCGGTCGACGTCGCTCTGGGTCACCAGCACGTAGCGGCCCAGCCTGGCCACCAACGGCTTGCCGCCGACCCGGCCCACCGCGTAGGAGGCGTAGGACCCGGCGAGTTCGGCCAGGGAGCCGATGATGATGACCAGGGCGAGGTTAAGATGACCCTGGTAGGCCAGCACGCCGGCGAACCCGAACGTGATCTCGGACGAGATCGGGATGCACGCCGCCTCGAGGAAGCCGAACAAGATGAGCGCAGCGTAACCCGCCGACGTGAGAAAGCTCTCCATGGCTTCTGTTTGTACCGCATGGCCGGGACCAGCCGGTGCATCTTCATGCTCGCTTCATGTCTAGAGTGATCAAGGGCGAAGGTCCCTACAGCGGTCCCGGTCATGTGTCTACCCTGAGGTCAGCCCCGATCCCGAAGGAAGTCAGTGTCATGCCCATCGCGACCCCAGAGATTTACGCGCAGATGCTCGACACCGCCAAGCAGCGCGGTTATGCGTACCCTGCCATCAACTGCACCTCCAGCCAGACGCTGAACGCCGCACTGCGCGGGTTCGCCGACGCCGGCAGCGACGGGATCGTCCAGATCTCCACCGGCGGCGCGGAATACCTGTCGGGCTCGTCGGTCAAGGACATGGTGGTAGGCGCGTCGGCGCTGGCCGAGTTCGCCCACGTGGTGGCGGCCCGCTACTCGAACTACATCGCCCTGCACACCGACCACTGCCCCAAGGACAAGCTGGACACCTACATGCGCCCGCTGGTCGCGATCTCGCGTGAGCGCGTGCAGCGCGGCCAGGAGCCGCTGTTCCAGTCGCATATGTGGGACGGCTCGGCGGTGCCGCTCAAGGAGAACCTCGAGATCGCCACCGGACTGCTGGCCGACTGCGCGGCGGCCCGGATCATCATGGAGATGGAGATCGGGGTGGTCGGCGGCGAGGAAGACGGGGTCGTCGGCGAGATCAACGAGAAGCTGTACACCACCCCGGAAGACGCGCTGGCCACGGCCGAGGCGCTCGGGCTCGGCGAGCGGGGCCGGTACATCCTGGCCGCGACGTTCGGCAACGTGCACGGCGTCTACAAGCCCGGGCACGTCAAGCTGCGCCCCATCGTGCTCAAGGAGATCCAGGACGCGGTGGGCCACAAGTACGGCCAGGACAAGCCCTTCGACCTGGTCTTCCACGGCGGTTCCGGCTCGGCACTGGAGGAGATCAGGGAGGCCATCTCCTACGGCGTGGTCAAGATGAACGTGGACACCGACACCCAGTACGCGTTCACCCGGCCGATCGCGGGCCACATGTTCACCAACTACGACGGCGTGCTCAAGGTGGACGGCGACGTGGGCAACAAGAAGGCCTACGACCCGCGCAGCTACGGCAAGGCGGGCGAGCAGGGCATGGCGCAGCGGGTCACGCACGCTTGCGAGGACCTGCTGTCCGCGGGCCACCACCTCGGCTGATGGAGCGGGAGAACCTGCTGGCCGGGCCCAAGGGGACACCGGCTACGTATCTGCTGGAGAACGACGAGGCCGCGGCGGCGCTGGCCGCGGGCGCCGATCCCGCCGAGGTCGCCGCGCGGTTCCCGGCGTACTCGGCGGCCTGGGCGGCCCTGGCCGAACGGGCCTTCGCCCGGGGCGACGCCGTCACCGCCTACGCCTACGCCCGCACCGGCTACCACCGCGGCCTGGACCAGCTGCGCCGGTCCGGCTGGCGCGGCACCGGGCCCATCCCCTGGGAGCACGAGCCGAACCGGGGCTTCCTGAGGTCCCTGCACATGCTGGGGCGGGCGGCCGGCACCATCGGGGAGGACGACGAGGCGGCCCGCTGCGACCAGTTCCTGCGCGACAGCAGCCCCGCCGCCGCCGACGCCCTCGGCTAGCCCGCGCGGCCCCACCCCGCACATGCGCCCCATCCGCACCAGTCCGGATGATCGGAGGCCGGGACCGGGCCGGGCGGCGGGACATTCCGGGCGTTCCGGGATGTTGCAGTGGGTTACCTGGCCTTATAGGGGGTAATCTCAGAGCGCAAGAGCCCCTGCTGCGCTTGCGCATGAGCGGGGGCTTCATTATTGCGGGTCACGCGGAGGGGGATGAGCCTATGCCCGCCATCGTGCTGGTCGGCGCCCAGTGGGGCGACGAGGGCAAGGGCAAGGCCACCGACCTGCTCGGCGACCGCGTCGACTACGTGGTCAGGTACCAGGGCGGGAACAACGCCGGGCACACCGTGGTCATCGGCGAGGAGAGCTACGCGCTGCACATGCTCCCGTCCGGGGTGCTGTCCCCGGACGTCGTCCCGGTGATCGGCAACGGCGTGGTCATCGACCCGCAGGTACTCCTGGACGAGATCGACGGCCTGGCGGAGCGCGGCATAGATTGCGGCAAGCTGCTCGTGTCGGCCAACGCGCACCTGATCATGCCCTACCACCGGGCGCTGGATAAGGTCACCGAGCGCTACCTGGGCAGCGCGCGGATCGGGACCACGGGGCGCGGCATCGGGCCCGCCTACGGGGACAAGATCGCCCGGGTCGGGATCCGCGTCCAGGACCTGTTCGATCCCGGCATCCTGAGCAAGAAGCTCGAGCTGGTGCTGCGCGAGAAGAACCAGATGCTGAGCAAGGTGTACAACCGCCGCGGTATCGACCCGGCCGCCGTGGCGGCCGACTACGAGCGCTATGCCGAACGGCTCCGCCGCTACGTGGCCGACACCGGGCTGGTGCTCGGCCAGGCCCTGGACCGGGGCGAGGTCGTGCTGCTGGAAGGCGCCCAGGCCACCATGCTGGACGTGGACCACGGCAGCTACCCGTTCGTGACCTCCTCCTCGCCCACCGCGGGCGGCGCCTGCGCGGGCTCGGGCATCGGACCGACCCGGATCTCCGACGTCATCGGCATCGTCAAGGCCTACACGACCCGGGTCGGCGAGGGACCCTTCCCCACCGAACTGCGCGACCAGCAGGGCGAGTGGCTGCGCACGACCGGCGCCGAGTACGGCGTGACCACGGGCCGGCCGCGGCGCTGCGGGTGGTTCAACGCGGTCATCGCCAGGTACGCGACCCGGGTCAACGGCATCACCGGCTACTTCCTGACCAAGCTGGACGTGCTGTCCGGCCTGGACCAGGTGCCGGTGTGCGTGGCCTACGAGGTGGACGGGAAGCGGCAGGATGAGATCCCGATGACGCAGACCGACTTCCACCACGCGGTGCCGGTCTACGAGTACTTCGACGGCTGGGCCGAGGACATCTCCACCGCCCGGACCCTCAGCGACCTGCCCAAGAACGCGCAGACCTACACCGCGGCCGTCGAGGAGATGATCGGCGCCCCGGTGTGCGCGGTCGGCGTCGGCCCCCGCCGCGACCAGACCCTCCAGCTCCGGGATCTGCTCCGGGCCTGACCGCGCCGGTAAGCTCGCGGCGTGCGCATTCTCGTCATCGGGTCTGGTGGGCGTGAGCACGCCCTGATCCGCGCCCTCAGCCGCGATACGGACAGCCTGCACGCCGCCCCGGGCAACCCGGGCATGGCGGCGGTCGCGGAGACCCACCCGGAGGTCGCCCCGGTCCCGGCGCAGATCCTGGCCCTGGCCCGCAAGCTCAGCCCGGACCTGGTGGTCATCGGCCCGGAGGCGCCGCTGGTCGCGGGGGCGGCCGACGCGCTGCGGGAGCACGGCCTGGCCTGCTTCGGCCCGGACGCCGCCGCGGCCCGGATCGAGGGCTCCAAGTCCTTCGCCAAGCAGGTCATGGCCGAGGCCGGGATCCCCACCGCCGCGTCGCTGACCTGCCGCACCGGCGCCGAGGCGGATCAGGCGCTGGCGGAGTTCGGGCCGCCCTACGTGGTCAAGGACGACGCCCTGGCGGCGGGCAAGGGCGTGCTGGTCAGCACCGACCTGGACGCCGCCCGGGCGCACGCGCGGGCCTGCGGCACGGTGGTGATCGAGGAGTACCTGGACGGCCCCGAGGTGTCGCTGTTCGCGGTCACCGATGGCGTCACGGCCGTGCCGCTGCTGCCTGCCCAGGACTTCAAGCGGGCCGGCGACGGCGACCAGGGCCCGAACACCGGCGGCATGGGCGCCTACGCCCCGCTCCCCTGGGCCCCGGCGGACCTGGTACCGGAAACGATGGCCCGCGTCGTTCAGCCCGCCGTCGACACGCTGCGGCGGCGCGGTGCTCCCTATCGCGGCCTGCTGTACGCCGGCTTGGCCCTGACCTCGGCCGGGCTGCGGGTGGTGGAGTTCAATGCCCGCTTCGGCGACCCGGAGACCCAGGTGGTGCTGGACCGGCTCGATCAGGGTCCCAGCCCGCTGGCCCCGCTGCTGCACGCGGCGGCCACCGGCGACCTGGCCGGCGCGGCCCCGCTGGAATGGCGGCCGGGCGCGGCGGTGGTGGTGGTGATCGCCGCCGAGGGCTATCCCGCCGCCCCGGTCACCGGCGACAAGATCAAGATCCCGGCGGCCGAACGGTCCGTGGTGCCCGCGTCCGGCCCCGCCGCACCGTCATCCGGGGCGGCCGCGGCCGCGGCGTACGTGCTGCAGGCGGGCACGGCCCGGGACGCGGACGGCGACCTGGTGACCGCAGGCGGCCGGGTCCTGAGCGTGGTCGGGACCGGCGCCGGCATCGCCGCCGCGCGCGCCGCGGCCTACGACCTGGCCGCCACGATCTCTATCCGGGGCGGCTGGTACCGGCGGGACATCGCCGCACGGCTGTGACTGACGGTGCCAGCGAGGTGGAGGAGGCGTGGCCGCCAAGATCGCGCTGCTGGCCCTGATTGTGGCCGCCGCGCTCGTGACCCCGGCGCCGCCCGGATAGCGTGAAGGCATGATCGAGCGGTACACGCTGCCCGAGATGGGGCGGGTCTGGAGCGAAGCGCACAAGTACGAGCTGTGGTGCCGGGTCGAGCTCCTCGTCCTGGAGGCGCACGCCCGCGCGGGCACGGTGCCTGCGGACAGCGTGCCGCCGGTCCGTTCGGCCCCACCTCCCACCCCCCAGGCGGTAGCCGCGGTGGAGGCCGTCACCGACCACGACGTGATCGCCTTCCTGACCGCCTGGGCCGACAACACCACGCCCCGCTCAGCCGCCGCCTGGGTGCACTACGGCATGACCTCCTCCGACCTGCTCGACACCGCGCTGGCGGTGCAGCTGGCCGAGGCCAGCGACCTGCTGATCGCCAAGGCCACCCGGCTGGTCGCGGTGCTGCGCGACCACGCCCTGGCGCACCGGGACACGCTGCGGGCGGGCCGGACCCACGGCGTGCACGCCGAGCCGGACACCTGGGGGCACCGGGTGGCCGACTTCGCCTTCGGCCTGGCCCGCTGCCGGGACCGGATCGTCCGGGCCCGGGACGCGGTGGCGGTCGGCAAGCTGTCCGGCCCGGTGGGCAGCTACTCCAACATCGACCCGGCCATCGAGGCCGAGGTCATGCCGGCGCTGGGGCTGCGGGCCGCGGACGTGGCCAGCCAGGTCGTGATGCGGGACGGCATCGCCGAATGGGTCAGCGCGCTGGCCGTGACCGCCACGGTGTGCGAGGCGGTGGCGCTTGAGGTCCGGCACGGGCAGCGGACCGAGGTGCGGGAGCTGGCCGAGCCGTTCCGTTCGGGGCAGAAGGGCTCCTCGGCCATGCCGCACAAGAAGAACCCGATCCGCTCCGAGCGGATCTGCGGGCTGGCTCGGGTGGTGCGCGGCTACGTGACGCCGGTGAGCGAGGGCATCCCGCTGTGGCATGAGCGGGATATCTCACACTCGTCCGTGGAGCGGATCGCGTTGCCCGACGCCGCCATCGCCACCGACTACCTGCTGCACCTGACCACCGGCCTGGTCGAGGGGCTGACCGTCGATGCGGCCCGGATGCGGGCCAACCTGGACTCCACCGGGGGCCTGATCTACTCCTCGGCGGTGCTGCTCGAGCTGGTCAGCAGCGGTCTGGCCCGGGAGGACGCGTACGCCCTGGTGCAGGCCGCGGCGATGGAGACCTGGACCAGCGGGACGCCGTTCCGTGACACCCTGCGTAAGCAGGCGGCCACGCGCGGGCAGCGGATCGACGATGAGGCCCTCGAGCCAATCTTCCGCCCGGAACGGTACACGGCACGGCTAGCTCCCGTCTTCGAGCGCCTCGCGCGGCTAAGCTGACACCCATGACTTCCGGACCCGAGACGAGCTACCGCGTGCGGGGCGGCGCCCCGCTGCATGGCACGGTCTTCATTCAGGGCGCCAAGAACGCGGCTCTGAAGATGATCGCCGCCTCGCTGCTGACCGCCAACGGCCGCACCGTGCTGCGCAATGTGCCGCCGATCGAGGACGTACGCCGGGCCGTCGAGCTGGCCCAGGCGGTGGGGGCCCGGGTCGAGTTCCACGAGACGGAAAGGACGCTGGTCGTCGACGCGTCCCGGCTGACCAGCCCGGTGCTGCCGGCCGAGATCGCCCGGCGGTTCCGCGGCTCGGTGCTGTTCGTGCCGGCCCTGCTGCACCGGTTCGGCGAGGCGGTCATCGAGGGCGTCGGCGGCTGCAATCTGGGCAGCAGGAACCTGGACTTCCACTACCGGGGCTTCGCCCGGCTCGGCGCGGTCGTCGACGAGGGCGAGACGGTCATCCACATCAAGGCCGGCAAGCTGCAGGGCGCGCACCTGTACCTGGACACGCCGTCGCACACCGGGACCGAGAACCTCATCATGGCGGCGTCGCTGGCGCCCGGCCGGACCATCATCGACAACACGGCCCAGGAGCCCGAGGTGCTCGACGTCATCGCGTTCCTGACCAAGATGGGCGCGCGGATCACCGGCGGCGGCACCGGGTTCATCACCGTGCACGGGGTCGACGAACTGACCGCGGTTGAGCACACCGTGATGGCGGACCGGATCGACGCCGGCGTGTTCGCCATGGCCGCGGCCATCACCGGCGGCGAGCTGCATCTGGTGGGGGCGTCGCTCGAGCACTTCGGCGTGGTCCGCTGGAAGCTGGAGCAGATGGGCGTGGAGTTCGCCGGCAACGGCGCCGTGGTGTCGGTGCGGATGGACCGGCCGCCGCGCCCGATCAACGTGATCACCAGCCCGTACCCCGGCTTCGCCACTGACCTGCAGTCTCCCATCATGGCCCTGGCCTGCCTGGCCGAGGGCGCCTCCTACATCCGTGAGACCATTTTCGACGGGCGTTACACGCTGGTCGCCGAACTGAACAAGATGGGCGCCAAGGTCGAGTTCGACCACAGCGCGGCCATCGTGCACGGCCCGGTCACGTTCAAGGGCACCGAGGTGGTGGCCCACGACCTGCGCGGCGGCATCGCGCTGGTGCTGGCCGGCCTGGCCGCCGAGGGCGACACGACCGTTACGCCCGGGTACCCGATCGACCGCGGCCACGCCAACATCGCCAGGCGTTTCAACGCCCTCGGCGCTGATATAGAGGAGTGTTAGCCCGGGAAAGCGGTCAGCCCCACCACTGGTACGGCGCCCAACGCGGCGTAGCCGCCATCTCGCGGCCCGCGAGGGGCCTTAAGGCCCCTCCGGCCGCGCGATACTACGGCGGGCCCCGCAGCCAGGGCGCGAAGCGCACCGGGGGGTTCCGGGGGGTCGCCCCCCGGGCTAGCACTAGCACCTATATGGGAAGGCGCGGGCTTCGGCCAGGAAGTCGTCGTTGGCTGCGGGGTCGCCGATGCTGATCCGCGCGCCTTCACCGGCGAAGGGGCGGATGGCGATCCCGGCGTTCTCGCAGGCGGCGGCGAAGTCCATGGTGTGGGCGCCCAGCCGGAGCCAGACGAAGTTGGCCTCGGTGGGCGGGACGGTCCAGCCGTCGGCGACCAGCGCCTCACGCACCCGGGTCCGTTCCTTGACGGTGAACTCCACCCGGTCGAGCAGTTCGTCCTCCGCGGCCAGCGACGCGATGGCGGCGGCCTGCGCGAGGCGGTTGACAGTGAATGGCAGCATGGTGGCCCGGGCCGCCGCGGCCACGGGCTCGTGCGCGATCATGAACCCGGTCCGCAGCCCGGCCAGGCCGTAGGCCTTGGAGAAGGTGCGCAGCACCGCGACATTGGGCCGGTCCCGGTACACGTCGATGCCGTCGGGCACCGCCTCGTCCCTGATGTACTCGCGGTAGGCCTCGTCCAGCACGACCAGGCAGTCGGCGGGCACCCGGTCCAGGAACGCCTCGAGTCCGGCGGCGTGGACCACGGTGCCGGTCGGGTTGTTGGGATTGCAGACAAAGATGAGCCTGGTGCGCGGGGTGATCGCGGCCGCCATCGCGTCCAGGTCATGCGTCTCGGCCCGCAGCGGGACCAGGACCGACTCCGCCGCGGCCAGGGCGGCCAGCGTCGGGTACGCCTCGAAGGAGCGCCACGCGTACATCACCTCGGCGCCGGGCTCGCCGATCGCCTCCAGGAGCTGCTGCGTGACGCCGACCGAGCCGCACCCGACCGCGACATGCTCGGCCGGCACGCCGAACCGGTCCGCGATCGCCTGCGTCAGGGCCACCGCGCCGTTGTCCGGGTACCGGTTGACCGTTCGCGCCTCTTCGGCGATGACCTCGATCACCGAGGGCAGCGGCGCGAACGGGCACTCGTTGGACGAGAGCTTGTGCGACTTCCCCGCGGCGCTGACCGGAGTCCGGCCCGGCCGGTAGGCGGGAAAGCCGTCAAGCACAGAACGGAAACGTGGTGACGCGTCAGTCATGCCACCAGTTTCGCATTACAACGGTCAAGGCTGAGCCAGAGCCTGGCTGGCGTGGGTATAGGCCTCCAGGGCCAGCTGCTTGGCGCCCGCCTCGGACGAGTCGGGGCCGACCATGGTGATCGCGCCGACAATACCTGCGCCCCGGTAGACAATCGACCACACGTCCACGTCGGCATAACCGGCCGCCTTGACGTTCAGCGCCCGCGCCTGGCTGGCTAGCCCCGACAGCGAGGATTCCTGCACCGTGTAGTGAAACGTCTTGCCGTCCACGGTGGCGCTGTAGTGCTCGCACCCGGCCGGCAGGCTGTCCCCGAGAGCGGACGAGGCGATGCCGGGGGTGGCCGAGACCAGCACCTCGGACACGCCGTCGCGGCCGATCCGGAACGTCACCACCGACGCGGGGGCGTGGGTGAACGACGCCGAGTTGAACCCGGTCGAGCTGGCCTGGGCGCACTTGGACGGGGTGACCTTCACGCCGTTCATGGTCGACTTGCTGGTCGCCACGTCTGGCAGCGCGCCGTAGTCCCCGGCTTCGGCGGGTGAGGCCGGCTTCTCCCCGTTGACCTTCGCCAGCAGCGCCGAGCGCAGCTGGGCCGAGGTGTAGGGGATCGGCGCGGCCGAGGACGTCGCCGTCGACGTGCCCGCGGGGGGGTGGACCTGGCGGACCCGCCGCCACAGCCAGTGACGGCCGCGGCGCCGATCAAGGCCAACGCGGAAGTGGCCAGCGCGGATCGCTGCCAGTGACGATCGGACGTAGGAAACCCTTCTAACGCTCCGATATTTTCCAGTTTCGAAGCGTAAGACTAGCCTACGTCAGGTGATCACTAAGGCACTTTGAGTAAACAGGTCGGGGGTGTCAGCCGCCGCCCAGCTTGACAGCCTTGACGATCAGCAGCAGGACGGAAATCACGAGGTAGCCGCGCAGGGTCAGCTCGCCGGGCGTTCCGGGGATTACTTGGGGGGCTTTCCGTCCTTGGGGGGCTTGCCGGTGGCGGTGTAGGGAACGAGGAGCTCATAGGCTGGGTTGATCATGAGCGGTTCACCGTGCTTGAGGCCCACCGCGCCCCGGAACCGCACCCGGGATCCGCACATCAGCCCGGGGATGTTGGACCGGCCGTAGAACATCGCGGTCAGGTCGCCGGTGGAATCTGAGATCTCGCAGGCCAACACGGAGTTCCGTTCCACCGACCTGACCTCGACCACCCGGACCCGGCCCTCGACGATGGTCCGGCCCGGCTGGTGGATCGAGCCGATCGGGGTGACGCCCGCCGGCGGTATCGGCCGGTCGTAGCTGCCCGCGCCGGGCAGCGGCGCGGCCGGCTCCTCGCTGGGCGTGGCGGGCGGGGACTTCGGCCCGCGGGCCTGCTGCCCGGCCTGGTCGGCGTCGGCAGGCGGCCCGGCCACCGGCGTCAGCGGGGCCGGCATGGTCCCGTGCCGCGCAGCCTGGCGCTCGTGCAGGACGCGCAGCCGGTTCTGCACGTCGAACGGGATGATGGTGGCCGCGGCGTCGGGCACCTGGCTGACCACGCCGGCGATCTTGTCCGCGGTCCGGTCGTGCAGGAGCCGGCCGAGCAGCGGCGAGAAGCTGCGCCGGGGCAGGATCGCGGTCACCTGGGTGCCGGGCGTGGCCGCCTCCTGGCTGACCAGCTCAGCGGCAGCGCGGGTCAGCCTGCGGTCCGGGGTGTCGACGAACTCCAGCGACACACTCTTGTCTGGCAGCCAGGCAGCCCGCAGCCGTTCGGCCTGCTCCGTGTCGATGACGAAGTGCACGGCACGCATGGTCGTCGGCCGCAGGCCTTTGGCGTACCGGATCGCCGCGATCGTGGACAGGTCGAAGTCGTCCACGAAGATAACGACCACCCGCCGGCTGTAGTTCGGCTGGCTCGGCCCCTGCCCGGACGCGCGGCGGTCCCCAATGGTCTGCAACGCGCCCGCTTCTGCCCGGTACTGCCGGTTGAGCCTGATCAGCGCGAAGACCCCGATCGGGAAGATGATCAGGATCAGCCAGGCACCCGCGGTGAACTTCACCACCGCGAAGACCACCACCACGATCGAGGTGAGCACCCCGGACGAGAAGCAGATGACCAGCTTGTGCCGCCAGCCTGGTCCCCGGTGCCCGTGGAAGTACTTCGCCATGCCGAATCCGGCCATGGAGAAGGCGGTGAACACGCCGATCGCGTAGAACGGCACGAGGGCGTTCACGTTGGCGCCGACCACCCCGATCAGCGTCACGGACAGCACGGTCAGCACGATGATGCCGTTGGAGAAGACCAGCCGCTGGCCCCGCTTCATCAACCACCGCGGCAGGAAGGAGTCCTCGGCGACGAAGCTGGTCAGGAACGGGAAGCCGTTGAAGCTCGTGTTTCCCCCGGTGTAGAGGATGAGCGCGGTCGCCGCCTGCACCACCCAGTACATGAAGTGCCCAGCCGACCCGAACACGATCCCGGCTTCCTGCGAGATCACGGTCGGGAAGCCGAGCTTATAGGGAGCGGCGTGGGTCAGGTGCGCCAGCCAGGAGATGCCGGCCACCAGCGTGCCGAGGATCAGGCCCTCCATCACCAGGACCCGGCGGGCGTTGATGCCCTCGGGGGGCTTGAACGCGCTGACGGCGTTGGAGACCGCCTCGATGCCGGTCAGGGAGGCACCCCCGTTGGCGAACGACTTCAGCAGCGTGTAGATGATCACCAAGCTGGTAAAGCTGGAGGCGCCGGGGCCGATCTTGTAAAGCCCGTGCAGGGCGTAGATGTTCTGCTGCGGCAGGTTACCGAGCGCCTCGCGGATGATCCCGACCACGATCATCAGGATGACCGACCCGGAGAACAGGTAGGTGGGCAGCGCGAAGATCTTGCCCGCCTCCCGGATGCCGCGCAGGTTGCCGAAGCACATCAGCAGGATGACGCCGATGGATATCGGTGTTACGTACGGGCCGATGGCCGGGAACGCCGAGGCGACGGCCGCCGTGCCCGCGGCGATCTGCACCGCGACGGTGACCACATAATCGATCAGCAGCGCGACGGCGGCGATCTGCGCGATCCGCGGCCCGAAGTTGTCCCTGGCGACCACGTAGGACCCGCCAGCCCGGGTGTAGACCGTGACGACCTCGCGGTAGAGGAGCACCACGAGCAGCATGACGAACAGGACCACGCCGGTCACCGGCATCAGTACCGCGAAGGCGGCAATGCCGAAGAGCTGGATCAGCTCAATGAGGATTTCCTCGGTGCCGTAGGCCGAGGAGGAGATGCCGTCCGGGGACAGCACGCCCAGCGCGAGAAATTTTGACAGCCGCTGCTCGCGGAGCTGTGCGTTGATCATCGGCGGGCCGAGCAGACGGCGTTTCGCCGTGTACCAGAAGGTCTCCGGCAGTTGGTTGCCCTGGCCGCCCGAGAGCAGGCCGGACGCCTTACGCAAGGCCACTAGGCTTGTCGCTCCGTCCTGGCCGCTCGGCTGATGATCATTGCTCCGACGCCATTCGCTGTGATCGGCGCGCCGCCGTATGCGACCCGTTAGTCTTTCGTGAGAGTCGCGTTGGTGTTCTGTCAAGGCCGATGATATTACCTGGTGGCAGCGCCTGAAATAGCACGGGATGGCACTCGCCGTGGGCCCGGCCTACCAGTTACCTGACCCAGCGCGCCGCAAGCTCCAGAACTGCCCCGGCCGAGGTACCTGCGCACCGAGTCCGGCCTGGGCTCCCGGTTCAAGGCCGCAGCGCACCACGGCCTGTTCGGCATGAAATGTCTCTCTTGCCAGGCCTGAACCTACTGCGTAGTAATGAAGGTGTGAGCACCTACGACCTGTACACGACGCCGGTGCAGCCCGGCACCTGGGACGTGCCGGCGACCGGGGCCGCCCGGTTCTCCTGGGACTACTCCGACGGGCGGCAGCGGCTGCTCGACCTGTACCAGCGGGGCAAGGACAAGCAGTGGGACGCGGCCAAGCGGATCGACTGGGACCTGCCCGTAAACCCGGCAAACGTGATGGACACCCCGGACGAGATCAACCCGATCTACGGGTCAAGGCAGTATGAGATGCTGTCGCAGGCCGAACGCGACGAGCTCGGGCACCACCTGGGGGCCTGGCTGTTCAGCCAGTTCCTGCACGGCGAGCAGGGCGCGCTGACCGTGGCCGCGCGGATCGTGGAGTCGGTGCCGGATATGGACTCCAAGTTCTACGCCGCGACCCAGGCCATGGACGAGGCCCGGCATGTCGAGCTGTACCAGCGGTTCATCCGGGACAAGATTGGCCTGTACTACCCGATCAACCCCGACCTGGCCCGGCTGCTGGCCGACGCGCTGAGCGACTCGCGATGGGATATGCCTTATCTCGGCATGCAGGTGCTGATCGAGGGGCTGGCGCTGGCGGCGTTCGGCGTGCACCGGGACATTACCGCCAACCCGCTGGTCAAGCAGGTACTGGCGTACGTCATGCAGGACGAGGCACGGCACGTGGCCTTCGGGCGGCTGGCGCTGCGCGACTACTACGCCGCGCTGACCTCGGCGGAGCGGGCCGACCGCGAGGAGTTCGTGGTCGAGGGCTGCTACCTGATGCGGAACCGGTTCCGGGCCCAGGAGGTCTGGGAGCGGATGGGCTTCGACGTCGAGGAGTGCCTGGAGTTCACCGAGCACTCGCCGGTGCAGCAGGCGTTCCGCGCGCTGCTGTTCAGCCGGATCGTCCCGTGCGTGAAGGACATCGGGCTGTGGGGCGCGAAGGTCCAGCGGGCGTATGCCGACCTGGGCGTGCTCGACGCCGCCTCGAGCGACCTCGAGGCGCTGATGCGCGACGACGAGGACATCGCCGAGCGGGTCGAGCGGGAGCACACGGCTGAGTTCGCCGCCCGCCAAGCCGAGGTGGACGCCGCCATCACCGAGGGCAAGGACTGACTACGACACCAGCCCCGTCAGCCCCGGCAGCCGCACTCGCATCAGCGGAGCCGGGGCCGTTAGCCGAGCAGTGCAGCTCGCGCTTGAACAGCTCCCAGCCCGCCGCGACCGACCGGCGCCGGGCTGGGTGCAGCGGGCGGTCGTCGTGAGACACGATTCTGTCTTCGCCGTTACCCGGCTCGACCTGCGGTTCTGCCGGCGGGCGGCGAGCCGCGCCGGTTTGCCCGGGGCCCGGGAGATAGCCGGCGGGGGCAGGCGGGTAGGCCGTAACCGTGCGGCAATCCCTCGCCACCGCCCGCCGGGCGGCCAAGAACAGCAAGCCCGGGTGGATCCGCCGCCGGCCGCGCTGGCCGAGCGGGTCGAGCAGGCTCACGTGCTCGACCCGGTGGTCCGCAGGCTGTCCGACGGCGTGGTCCGCGTGCTGCCGGCCGGGCCGGGCACCGACGCGCTGCACGGCGTGCCGTTCGGCCAGCCGGTGCATCCGGCGCTGGTGCGGCTGCCGCTCGGCTGCTGGACCTCGGCGGTCCTGCTCGACCTGTTCCGCGGCACCGAGCGGGCCTCCCGCCTGCTGGTCGGGGCCGGGGTGGCCGGCGTCGTGCCGGCCGCTGTCACCGGGCTGGCGGACTGGTCGGCCCTGCACCGGGATCAGCAGCGGGTCGGCCTGGTGCACGCGGCGTGCCAGGCCACGGCGGCGGCGCTGTTCCTCGGCTCGCTGACGGCGCGGGCCGCCGGCCGGACCGGCTACGGGCGGCTGCTGTCGGGCGCCGGGCTCGCGGTGGCCACGGCCGGGTCCTACCTGGGCGGGCACCTGGCGCTGCGGCTGGGCGCGGGCACCAGCCACGCCGAGCCGGTCAGCCACCTGTCCGGGCTGGGCTGGCACGACCTGTGCAGGCTCGGCGAGCTACCCGACCGCCGCCCGGTGCGCCGCCAGCTCGGCTACCTGTCGCTCATGGTGTACCGGCAGGGCGGCGAGGTGCACGTGCTGTCCGACCGGTGCTCGCACCTGGGCGGGCCGCTACACCAGGGACGGATCGTCGTTGAACGGGGAGCTGCCTGCGTCGCCTGTCCCTGGCACGGGTCCACCTTCGTGATCACCGACGGGAGCGTCGTGCACGGGCCCGCCACTGCCCGCCAGCCAGCCTTCCAGACCCGCGTGACGCCCGCTGGGCGAGTCGAACTCCGGGCCCGTCCCTGACAGCGCTGAGGGCTGGGCGGGAAGCGAGGGAACCACCGGGCCGTTGGAGCTCGGCGGGCCGTTAGGCGCCGAGGGCGAGGCGGACCGGGCGCCGGCCCCGCCGAGCAGGCCGCCGATCCCCTCCAGGGCCTTGCCGATCTCGCTCGGCACGATCCACACCTTGTTCGCGTCGCCCTGGGCGATCTGCGGCAGCATCTGCATGTACTGGTAGGCCAGCAGCCGCTGATCCGGGTTGCCCTCGTGGATGGCCCGGAACACGGTGGTGATGGCCTCGGCCTGGCCGCGGGCCCGGGCCGCCTGGGCCTTGGCCTCGGCCTCGGCGCGCAGCACGGCCGCCTCGGACTCGCCGCGAGCCTTGAGCACCGCCGCCTGGCGCTCGCCCTCGGCGGTCAGGATGGCCGACTGCTTGGAACCCTCGGCAGACAAGATCGCCGCGCGTTTGTCCCGGTCGGCGCGCATCTGCTTCTCCATCGAGTCCTGGATGGAGCCCGGCGGCTCGATGGCCTTGAGCTCGACCCGGCCGACCCGCAGCCCCCACTTGCCGGTGGCCTCGTCCAGCTCGCGGCGCAGCTCGTGGTTGATCTGGTCGCGTGAGGTGAGCGTGGTCTCCAGGTCCATGCCGCCCACCACGTTGCGCAGCGTGGTCACGGTCAGCTGCTCGACCGCGGTGATGTAGTTGGCCACCTCGTAGGTCGCGGCCCGGGCGTCGGTCACCTGGAAGTAGATGACGGTGTCGATGCCGACCACCAGGTTGTCCCGGGTGATCACCGGCTGGGGCGGGAAGCTGACCACCTGCTCGCGCAGGTCGATGAGGGGCAGCAGCCGGTCCACGAACGGCGTCACCATGTTCAGCCCGGCGGGCAGGGTCCGGTGGTAGCGGCCGAACCGCTCCACGATGCCCGCCCGGGCCTGGGGGATGATCCGGACCGACCGGACGATCACCAGGATGATGAGAACCACCAACACGACGAGCAGGATGGTCGCGACTAGAGTGCTCATGACGGCTCCACTCCCGCGCCCGGCGGGTTTCCGGGTCTATTTGCTACGTTACAGACAGCAAGCAACTTGGGCCAGCGTGCAGTTTCTGCCCGGGGGGACGACCCCCCGGAGCCCCCCGCTTCTGGGGGTCAGCGAGCGCGGGCGGTCCAGCGGGACTGGCGGTGCTCGATCTCCAGCTGAACGCCGAAACACCGGGACAGGTTCCTGGCGGTGAACACCTCGCCGATGGGCCCGGCCGCCAGCACCGACCCGCGGCGCAGCAGCATGGCGTGGGTGAACCCGTCGGGCACTTCCTCCACGTGGTGGGTGACCAGCACCATCATCGGCGCCTTGGGGTCCCGGGCCAGGGTGGTGAGGCGGCGCAGCAGGTCCTCCCGGCCGCCCAGGTCCAGGCCGGCGGCGGGCTCGTCAAGCATCAGCAGTTCGGGGTCGGGCATCATGGCCCGCGCGATCTGCACCCGCTTGCGCTCGCCCTCGGACAGCGTGGCGAACTTCCGCCTGATCAGGTGCGCGCAGCCGAGCGCGTCGAGCAGTTCCACGGCCCGGGTCACGTCGGCGGAATCGTATTCCTCCTTCCACCGGCCCAGGATGGCATAGGAGGCGGTGAGCACCAGGTCGATGACCTTCTCGGCGGGCGGGACCTGTTCGGCGATGGCAGCGCTGGTCAGGCCGATGCGCGGCCGCAGGTCGAAGATGTCAACCTCGCCCATGCGCTCGCCGAGGATCTCGACCGTGCCCTGGCTGGGGAACAGCGTGGTGGCGGCCACCTGGAGCAGGGTGGTCTTGCCCGCGCCGTTCGGGCCGATCAGGATCCAGCGCTCGTTCTCGTGCGCCGTCCAGTCGACGTTGCGGAGCAGAACCGCCGAATCGCGCCGGACCTCGACGCCCCGCAGCCGCAGCACCTCGTCCGACATCGGGGCCCCCTCTTGGATCGCACTGGCCGTCGAGACCGAACCTATGCCACGACACCCCGGCAGGCCCAGCCTAGGCGGGATAATGCCCCTTGCTCGTGCCGGACGGCGAACAGGGCGGCCTGGGTCCGGTCCTGCACCCCGAGCTTGGCCAGCACCGAACTCACGTGCGCCTTGACCGTCTTCTCCGATACGTGCAGCGCCCGGGCGATCTCCCGGTTGGACCGCCCCTTGGCCAGCTCGGCCAGCACCTCGCGTTCCCGGCTGGTCAGTGCGTCCAGCCCGCCCCAGGCCAGGTGGGCCGAGCGCAGCAGGGTGCCCGCCGCCTCCGGGGCCAGCAGCAGCTGCCCGTCATGCACGGCGCGGATGGCCCGGACCAGGGCGTCCGGGTCGATGTCCTTGTACAGCACCCCGGCCGCGCCCGACCGCAGCGCCAGGCTGGCCGACGCGGGCTCGGTGGCGCTGGTCAGCACGAGCACGCGCGACCTGCTGCCCTGGGCCTGCAGCTCGCCCAGCACGCCGATGCCATCCAGGCCGGGCAGCTTCAGGTCGAGCAGGATGACGTCGGGGGCGTGTTCGGCGGCCAGCGCGAGCGCCATGGCGCCGTCGCCCGCCTCGCCGGCCACCTCGATCCCGTCCTGCACCTCGAGCAGCACCCGCAGGCCTTGCCGGACCACGGGGTGGTCGTCGACGATCAGCACGGAGATGGGCTGGGTCATGGCTCACCTACCCCCGAGCGCAGCCGGGACGGTCATCCGCACCTGGGTGCCGTCCGGGCCGGACCGTATGGTCAGCGTGCCGCCCGCCGCCGACGCGCGCTCCCGCATCGAGGCCAGCCCCACCCCGCCGGACGGCGCCTCGGGCACGAACCCGTGCCCGTCGTCGGACACCTCCAGCGACACGCGGCGCGGCGTCCGCGCCAGCCGCACGCCCACCTGGCCCGCCCCGGAGTGCCGCAGCGCGTTGTGCAGCGCCTCCTGGGCCACCCGGTACAGAACCGCCTCGGCGCGGGGGTCGAGCGGGGGGAGCCTGGCGGCGGTGAACGTGACCGGGATTCCGTGCGCCCGGCCGGCCAGCACCGCGTAGCGGCGCAGCGAATCGGCCAGCCCCGCGGCCGCCAGGTCCGGCGGGGCCAGCCCGTCGATCACCGCGCGGAGCTCGGCGTGGGCTTCGGCGCCGAGCCCGGCGACCACCTCGATCTCGGCCTTGACCCGGTCCGGGTCGATGGGGTCCCGGCCCGCCAGCACGGCGGCGGCCCGGGCGTGCGCCCGGATGCTGAACAGCTTCTGCGTGACCGCGTCGTGCAGGTCCCTGGCCAGCCGGGACCGCTCCTGCAGCACGGAAAGCTCCCGGCTGCGCTCATACAGCCGGGCGTTGGTCAGCGCGATCGCGGCGTGCGCGGCGAACAGCGAGAGGATCTCCTCGTCGCGCTCGGTGAACCCGCGGCCGGCCGCCGCGGCGGAGGTCTTGTTGGCCGCGAAGATGATGGCCAGGACCAGGTCCCCGTCGCGCACCGGCACCCCGAGGAAGTGCGACATCTGCGGATGGGAGGCCGGCCAGCCCTCGAACCTCGGGTCTTTGCGTATATCGGCGAGGCGCTCCGGCTTGCCCTCGTTGAGCAGCACGGCGAGCATCCCGTGGCGGCGCGGCAGCGGCCCGATCGCCTGCCACTCGGCCGAACTGATCCCGTCCACCACGAACTCGGCGAACGAGTCGCCCTCGTCGGGCACGCCGAGCGCCGCGTAGCGCGCGCCGACCAGCGACCGGGCCGAGCGCACGATCACCTGCAGCACGTCACGGACGGACATCTGCCGGGTGACGGACAGCACCGCCTGGCTCACCTGGTAGAGCTCATCCAGCTCTGTTCCCCTGTTCGTTCGCCTCCGGGCCGCCTCCAGGCCCCGCCTTGCCTCGTCGCTCGTTCCTCGCTCCTCAGTCCAGGCGGCGCCGCGGCCCTTTGGCTCACTCACGTGTCTGACGTTAGCTGGGCCGCGCGGGACTTGCATCGGGCGGCGGTCTTAGGACTATCGGACCGGGCCGACCTGGGCCGGGGACCGATGCACCTCGATCCGCGGCCGCCTAGCGTGCAAAGGCATGAACCAACCGACAGCCATCATCACGGGGGCCTCCCGCGGGCTGGGCCAGGCCCTGGCGGCAGGCCTGGCCCGCGAGGGCTTTGCCCTCATCATCGACGCGAGGAACGCCGCCGCGCTGGACGCCGCGGCGGACCGGATCAGGGCCGCGGGCGGTACCGTCACCGCCATCGCCGGCGACGTCACCGACCCCGCGCACCGCGCCGCCCTGCGGCAGGCCGCCGACGCCGCGGGCCGGCTTGACCTGCTCGTGAACAACGCCGGGACGCTGGGGGCCAGCCCGCTGCCCGCGCTGGCCGACTACCCGCCCGGCGAACTGCGCGCCGCGTTCGAGGTGAACGTGATCGCGCCCATCGCGCTGACCCAGCTGATGCTGCCGCTGCTGCGCACCGGCGGCGGCGCCGTGCTGAACATCACCTCGGACGCGGCCGTCGAGGCGTACGCCTGCTGGGGCGGCTACGGCGCGGCCAAGGCCGCCCTGGAGCAGGCCTCGAACGTGCTGGCCGCCGAGGAACTCGGGCTTCGGGTCTGGTGGGCTGATCCCGGCGACCTGCGCACCGACATGCACCAGCTGGCCTTCCCCGGGGCGGACATTTCGGACCGCCCGGAGCCCGAGTCGGTCGTCCCCGCGTTCGCCAGGCTCATCGCGCAGCGCCTGCCGAGCGGCCGGTACCGCGCGGCTCACCTGATGCCGGCCGGCCACTCCGGCTAGCGGACCTGGAGATCCCATGCTCACGGACTTCACGCTCACGGACTTCACGCTGGCCGGCTTCACGCTGGCCGATTTCACCCTGCCCGCCGAGCTCGAGGCGCACGACCCGCCCGAGGCGCGCGGCCTGGCCAGGGACGGCGTCCGCATGCTGGTCAGCCGCCGGTCGTCCGGCGAGATCGGCCATCACGGCTTCCGCGACCTGCCCGGCCTGCTGCTCCCCGGCGACCTGCTGGTCGTCAACACCACCGCGACGCTGCCGGCCCAGGTGCGGGCTCTGCCGGGCGACGAGGGGCTGGCCGTGCACTTCTCCAGCCCGCGCCCGGACGGCGCGTGGCTGGTAGAGCTCCGGCAGGTCAAGGGCAAGATCTCGATGCCGAACGGTCCCGGGTTCCCCGGTCAGCTCATCAGCCTGCCGTCCGGGGCGGTCCTGACCCTGGAGGGCAAGGCCACCGCCAGGCTCTGGCGGGCCAGGCTCTCGACGGCGGTGGTGCCCTACCTGCTCAGGCACGGCCTTCCCATCAGGTACTCCTACGTGGACCGCGACTGGGCGCTGCCGTTCTACCAGACGGTGTTCGCGCGGGAGCCGGGCAGCGCGGAGATGCCGAGCGCCAGCCGACCGTTCACGCCGTCCGTGGTCACACAGCTGGTGGCCCGCGGGGTGCTGATCGCCCCGCTCACCCTGCACACCGGGGTGTCCTCGCTGGAGGCCGGGGAGGATCCGTACCCGGAGCCCTACGACGTGCCGCCCGCGACGGCCCGGCTGGTCAACCACGTGCGGGCGCACGGCGGCCGGATCATCGCCGCGGGCACGACCGTGGTCCGGGCGCTCGAGACGGCCGCGCTTGGGACGGCCGCGCTTGGGACGGCCGCGCTTGGGACGGCCGCGCTTGGGACGGCCGCGCTTGGGACGGCCGCGCTTGGGACGGCCGCGCTTGGGACGGCCGCGCTTGGGACGGCCGCGCCGGCCGCGGGACCGGGTCGTCCCGGAGACCCCGGCGAGCCCGGCGGGCCGGTGGCGGCCTCGGCCGGCTGGACGTCGCACGTGGTCACCCCGCAGACCGGGGTCAGGGTGGTGGACGGTCTGCTCACCGGGCTGCACGCGCCGCGTTCGTCGCACCTGCGGATGCTGGCCGCGTTCGCCGGACCCGAGCTGCTGAGCCGGTGCTACGAAACCGCGATCAGCTCCGGCTACCTGTGGCACGAGTTCGGTGACGTGCACCTGATGCTGCCGTAACCCCGGTCGGGTAACCTGGCGCCGCGATGAATACTCCGGGGACTACCCTGCTCATCACCCTGACCGGCCGGGACCGGCCGGGCGTGACCTCCAGGCTGTTCGCCGTGCTGGCCAGGCACCCGCTCAGCGTGCTGGACGTCGAGCAGGTGGTGATCCGGGGCCGCCTGGTCCTCGGCGTGCTGCTCGGCTGCGACGGGCCGCCGGACCTGACCGGCATCCACGCCGCGGTCAGCGCGCTCGCCGCTGAGCTCGGCCTGGACGCCGAGCTCACCACCGGCTCAGTGCCTGCCACGGACCCGGCCACGGGCCCGGATGATCCGGCGGCCCGGGGCGGGCGGCTGTACGTCACCCTGCTGGGCAGCCCGCTGGCGCCCGCCGCCATCACCGCCATCGGCGGGCGGATCGCAGCCAGCGGAGCGAACATCGACCGGATCGGCAGGCTCGCGCAGCACCCAGTGACCTGCATCGAGATGGACGTCTCCGGCGGGGATCCGGCGATGCTCCGCGAGGACCTGGCCCGCGCCGCGGTCGAGCAGGGGATCGACGTGGCCGTTCAGCGCGGCGGGCTGCACCGGCGGGCGCTCCGGCTGATCGTGATGGACGTGGACTCCACCCTCATCCAGGACGAGGTCATCGACCTGCTAGCCGCGCGGGCCGGCTGCGCTGACGAGGTGGCGAAGGTGACCGCGGCCGCGATGCGCGGCGAACTCGACTTCGCCGCGTCGCTCCGCGAACGGGTGTCGCTGCTCGCCGGGCTCGACGCGCGGGTTCTCGACGAGGTCCGGGGCGAGCTGCGGCTGACCGCGGGCGCGCGCACGCTGATCAGGACGCTCAGCGACCTCGGCTACAAGTCGGGCATCGTCAGCGGCGGCTTCGTCCAGGTGATCGGGCCGCTGGCCGCCGAGCTCGGCATCGGCTACGTGGCGGCCAACGAGCTGGATATCTCCGCCGGGAAGCTGACCGGGCGGCTGCGCGGCCCGCTGATCGACCGGGCCGCGAAGGCGGAGGCGCTGCGCCGGTTCGCCGCGGACGCCGGCGTTCCGCTGTCCCAGACGGTAGCGGTCGGCGACGGCGCCAATGATCTCGACATGATCGCCGCCGCCGGGCTCGGCGTCGCGTTCAACGCCAAGCCGGTGGTCCGTGACGCGGCCGACACCTCGCTGAGCGTCCCCTACCTAGACGCAATCTTGTACCTGCTCGGCATCTCCAGCGATGATGTGGCCGCCGGGCCCGCTGGGTTCTAGTTGCCGTGTGAGATCCGGCTACTATCGGGCGTGAGACGCTGACCGGCCTGAATGCTGTCTGCCTGGTTACGGGGCGGGGCTAGCTTCCAGCCGCGGCCGGTCAGCGCCCTGCGCGGCTAGATCCGAACGGGGCTGCGTGTTGCCTGTCACGGCAGGCCGAGCAGCCGGGCTCGCTCGACCGTTTCCGCGCGGGAGGAGACTTCCAGTTTGGCGTAGATGCGTTTCAGGTGCGGCCCGTGCCCCTCAGGGCAAGGCGGCACCTGCCGCTCAGGGCGTGGCGGACGCGGCAGTCTGAGAAGACCAGAGCTGACTGCGGACATGAACCCGGGATCTCCTGGCTCTTGTCGTACCGCAGAGCCAACTGACCGCCGCCCGAACTGGGCCGGTCGGCGTGCCGCCGGCCGGGACGGTGACAGGCTGGCGCGACGCTGGTCACTGGCCGGGCCGCTGCGCATCGGTGTCGGCGATGCCCGGGGGGACGACCCTGCCGTGCTCGATGTCCTGGGACAGTTTGGCTCTGGCGGCGTGGGCCCCCTCGTCCAGCACGCCGGAGCCCGCCGCCCGCGAGATCGCGCTGCCGCCGCGGCCGCGCAGCACGTACGCGCAGCCGACGGCGATCAGCATGCCGGCGAGCGGCCCGACGAGATACACCCAGTAGCTGCTCCAGTAGCCGCTGGCCAGGGCCGGGCCGAAGGAGCGGGCTGGGTTCATCGACACGCCGCTGACCGGCGCGGCCCACAGCCCGGCCAGGGCGATGTAGCCGCCGACGCCCAGCGCGGCGATCGCGCCGACGTTCTGCGCGGCCGATGCCGTGCCCAGGATCACGCTGACCAGCAGCGCGGTCAGCACGATCTCCATCAGCAGGGCCCGCACTTCGGTCGGCTGGCCCCCCGTCTCTCATGGGTGGGCTCAGGGCGGGTTGTTCGGCGGGGACTTTCTCGGGTTCGGGTTGGCGGAGGCCGAGCTTGCTGGCGAGGGGGGCTGCGGCCAGGCCATAGATGGCGACGGTTCCGACGATCACCAGGAACGTCGCGGGCAGCAGCTTGTCCGCCCCGCCGATGTGCAGCGCGACGAGCGGAGCGGCAAAGCTCGCCGCCGTGGACGCCGCGACGATCCCCCGCGGATCCATGCAGCCGATGAAGATCCGCTCGTTCCTGGTCAGGGTGGACCGCGCCGTGGCCACCACCGCGACGGCCGGGCGGACCACCAGCACCAGCAGCGCCACCAGGGCCAGCGCCGGCCAGATCACGCCCCGCAGAGACGCCGGGGTCACCGTGGCCGAGATCGCGATGAACAGCACCCCGATCGCCAGCTGGACGACCGTCTTGAGGAACGGCCGGTCCTCGGGCAGGTCCACGCCGCGCAGGTTCGCCACGACGATCCCGATGGTAATGGCGGCGACCAGCCCGGTGTCGTCCTGGATCGCGTCGCACAAGCCGGCGATGGTGATCACCGTGGCGATGATGGCCTCGGTGGCGAGGATGCCGGTGAGCTTCAGCTTCTTCAGCAAAAACCACAGCACGGCGACGCCGACCGCGCCGCCGGCCACGCCCAGACCGATCCGCCCGGCGAAACCGACGATCCCGGACAGCACGTCGTGGTGCGCGTGGCTGGCGGTTATGGCCTGGAACACGACCACGGCGATGATGGCGCCGATCGGGTCGATGGTGGTGCCCTCAAAGCCCAAGATCGTGGTCAGCTTCTTGCCGGTCCGGGCGGCGTGCAAGATCGGGGTCACCACGGTGGGGCCGGACACGATCAAGATGGCGCCGAGCATGATGGCGGCCTTGGAGGACAGGCCGAGCAGAAGTCCGCCGAAAAGCCGGCGCCGGCCCAGGTCATCGGGATGCCCCACTCGCGCAGGCGGCGCACCACCCGGCGGCTGTCGCCCTCCAGCCCTTTGGTGACCAGATCCAGGCCGCCGTCGAACAAGATGATCGCGACCGCCAGGCTCACCAGCGGCGGCCACGCCGCCCCGAAGATCTTGTCTGGATTGACCACCGTGGTCGCGGCGCCGGCGGCGAATCCGGCCGGCAGCAGCAAGATGATCGCCGGGATGCCGAAGCGCGCGGCGATGATCTGGCAGGCCACGGCCAGCCCGACAATCAGGGCAAGCCCGGCGAAGATCTGCGACGCGGTCACCGGCTCGCCGCCCGCCGCTGCTCATCAGGCCCGCGGGCACCTGGCAGCCACAGCGGATTCCCGCATCCGGGCACGGCCCCGGCCTCCATTATCCCCGCCTCGCCATCCGAAGCGCTCCTTCCCGATATCCCCGGCCACCGAACGGCCGCTGGCGGCACCGCATCGCCCTAGGCCAGAGATCGTCAGGTCAGCTGACTTCGCTCGCTGCTTCCTGGACGGCCTGGTCGACGTCCTTCTTGCTCACGTTGAGTTCCTTGGCGATATGTTTCTCGGCCTTCAGCTCGGCTTTGTCGATGGCCTGCTGCAGCTTGCTCTCCCCGACGATGACCAGGGCGGCTTGCCCGTCGTCGATGATGTCGCCGAACTCCTTGACGTCGGCCCGGGACATGCCGCGCCACAGGTGCCCGCCGACCCCGCCGACCGCTGCGCCGACCGCTGCGCCGACGATGATCGAGGGCGGGAACAGAATGCCGACGACGGCGCCGACGGCCGCGCCGCCCCACGCCCCGTGCCGGGTGGCCATCTCGTCCTTGTTCACGTGCACCTTGCCCTCGTAGTCCTTGGTGACCACGGACGCGTCGTAGGTGCCGACCGCGCCGGCCGCGTGCAGGTCCTTGACGACGTCATAATCGTCTCGCGCCGCAGCCTCGTCCGGGTAGGTGCCGATGTAAATGAATACTGCGTCAGCCTTCGCCATGTCCTGTCCCTCTTCTTGCTCGCCAACCCGATACAGCTGGGGCCCTTGCGCCCTGTCGCTGTCCATCTCCTAGCAGGCTTACGCGCAGGCAGGTGGCCTGTCATCACCCGCCAGCCGGATTCACCTAGGGGAAAAGCTGCGTCGGCCGCGGCTGGCCTACCGTCCTGTTCTCCTGGCGCCATGTTGGGAATGACGTACCGTGACGAATCGACTGTACGCCAGGCGGCTCTAATCACACAGATCGCTTAATACACCGGTGATCCGTGTCGCTTCCATGTTCTCGCTGGCCGGGCTGGGATGGTGCTGAAATGAGCAGCTTCCCGTGTCTTGTGCGTTTCGTGCCGGGGTCTGGCCTGGCCGGTTATCGCCTGGGCGAGCGGCTGGTGGACTGGTATCTGGAGTTCGTGGCGGGACGGTGCCGGCCGGACACACTGCGGGCGGTGGCCTTCGATCTGAAGACATTCTTCACGGTGACCGGGAAGGACCCAGTCCAGGTCACCGCGGCGGATGTATTCGAGTTCCTGGCGCATCATGGCCAGTCTTATTCTCCGCCGCGTGCAACCGGGCCTGCAACAGGGCTTCTGGCCGCGCGGCCGCCGCGCGGCCAGGCCTCAAGAACCCCTACGGTTCCATCAGCCACTTACGTGTTGCCCTGGAGCTCGATCTCATTGGTGATGCTGAGCACCCCGGCCACCCCGGCCACGGCGTCTTCGGCGGCGGCGCGCTGAACGTTATGGGTCACCGTGCCGGTCAAAAAGATACTGCCCTCACGAGCGGTCGCCTGGACACCGTCCGGCACGGCACGATTCGCCGCGAGCGCTTGGTTCGCCAACTGTGCCAGCGCCGCGTCGTCCCCGTAGTCGCGGGACGGCAGGGCGACGGCCAGCAGATTGTCCACTCCGGTCACGCCATCGACCCGATGCGCCGCCGCGGTCGCCGCCGCGGACTGGGCTTGACTCGGTACGGTGCCGTTGAGTGTTACAGCGCCATTGAATAGGTCGACCACGATGTCGTCAGCGTCGATGAGCGGGTCGGTGGCCAGCTCCCGGGACACGGCCGCGATGATGTCCCTGTCAGTGCTCATCCTGATCCCCTTTCTCCGCCGACTTGGCGGCGAACTGCACATACCGCTGTCTACTCGGCCAGCGACCCGCCGTACCGGTTCGTCCCGATCGGATCTTCCTGATACTGCACATACGGACCGCGGGCCGGTCATGATTGCCTGGTTTCAATGCTGACGGCATGAACCCACGCTGTCATCACCCGCTCGTAGGTAAACAGAACCTCGCCGGTCCTGGCCACCGGACGTGACGACGGCCTCCGGTGACGGGCAACGCCAGGTTTTCCTGGGCCGGTGCTGGTAGCGACGAAGTTGCGTCCGCCGGCGGTGCGTGATCAGGTCGTTCCGCGCGAGCGGCTGCTGGAACGGCTTCGGGCCGGGTCGGGTCTGGCGCTGAGCCTGGTGGCATGTCCGGCGGGTTACGGGAAGACCACCTTGCTGGCGGCGTGGCACCAAGCTGAGGCGGCGCGCAAGCCGGTCGGGTGGCTGACGCTGGACGAGGACGACGATGACCCTGTGGTGCTGTGGTCGTATGTGATCGAGGCGCTTCGCGGGGCCTGCCCGGCGATCAGCGTGCCGGCGTCGCCGCAGCTGGCCGGGGCGGCGTCTATCGTTCACATGGTGCTGCCGCGCCTGGTGAATGAGCTGGACGATCTGGGTGAGGTCACGCTGATCCTGGATGACTTCCACCGGCTTTCGGATGGCCCGGCCCGCGAGAGCCTGGCCTGGTTCATCGATCATGCACCGCCCGCCTTCCAGCTGGTGCTCTCCGCGCGGACGGAGCCGGACCTTCCGCTGGCTGCGCTGCGCGCGCACGGTGAGCTGCTCGAGCTGCGTGCCGGCGATCTGCGGTTCACGTCCGGGGAGGCGGACGCGTTCCTGAACGGGCGCCTGGGGCTCGGCCTGCTGCCCGAGGAGGTGGATGCTCTGGTCGAGCGGCTGGAGGGCTGGCCGGCCGGGCTCTACCTGACGGCGCTGTCGCTGCGGCGCGCTGCCGACCGCCACGCCCTGGTGACCGACCTGGGTGCCTCGAGCCGCCATCTGATCGACTTCCTGGAGACCGAGGTGCTCCGGGCGCATGATCCGCCGGTGCAGGCGCTGATGCTGCGCTCTTCCGTCCTGGAGCGGCTGTCCGGCCCGTTGTGCGATGCGGTGCTGGAGCAGCAGCATTCGGCGCCGATGCTGGACGCGCTGTCACGCAGCAACCTGTTCCTTATCTCCCTGGGCGGCGAGGGCGGGTGGTATCGCTTCCATCCGCTGTTCGCCCGGCTGCTGCGGGTCGAGCTGGAGCGGCGTGAGCCGGGCACGGCCCCGGCGCTGCACCGCCGGGCGTACGGCTGGCATCGCGATCACGGGATGACCGGCGAGGCCATCGCGCATGCGGTCGCGGCGGGCGCGCACGCCGAGGCCGCCGAGCTGATCGAAGCCTCCTGGGTCAGCTACGCCAGCTCGTGCCGGTACGAGGCCGTCCTGGCCTGGATCGGGCAGCTGCCGCAGGAGATGCAGAACGGCCACGCGGGGCTGCTCCTGGTCAAGGCGTGGATGCTGTCGCTGTCCGCCAGGCGGGTGGAGGCGGGTCCGGTGATCGCGGCGGCCGGACGGCTGGCCGAGCCCGGCGGGAGGGCTCTGCCGGCCGGTTTCAGCTCGGCCGGGGCGGGCCTGACGATGCTGCGGGCCTGCTGCCCGTGGGGTGACGCGGGCGCCCAGCTGGAGAACGGCCGGCGCGCGGCCGAGCTGGAGGGCCCGGGGTCGCCCTGGCGGCCGGTGGCCTGCTGGGCGGTCGGCATGGGCCTGTATTTCCGGGGTGAGCCCGGTGCGGCCGACCGGTGGTTCGCCGAATCGGCGGCGCTGGCACCGGGGAGCGCGCACTGGGCGGCGGGCGCGTCGTCGCTGGCCTACCGCTCGCTCATCGCGGGTGAGCTGGGCCGTCTCGAAGACCAGCGGATGCTGGCCGAGGGCGCAGCGGATCTCGTCCGGGAGCATGGCACCGAGAAGGCCAGCGGCGCGGTCCCGCTGGCGCTCGGGGTATCGCTCGCCGCGCGCGGCAGGCCGGAGCAGGCAGGGCCGCTGATCGGGGGTGGTGTCAGCTTCTTGCGGTCCCGGGGCCAGCCGGCCGAGGTAGCGATGGGCCTGCTGCACCACGGATCGGTGCTGCAGGCCGTGGGCGAGCGGGAGCGCTCGCAGGCGGCGATCACCGAGGCACGAGCCGTCATCGGGTCCTGTCCCGACCCGGGGATCCTGACCGGGCGGCTGAAGGCTTGCGAGCCGTCTCCGCGGCCGGGCATCAGATCCGCAGATGAGGAGCTGACGGGGCGGGAGCTCAGGGTGCTCCAGCTGCTGACCAGCGACCTGTCCGAACGCGACATCGGCCAGCAGCTGTACGTGTCGCACAACACCGTCCACAGCCACGTCCGGTCGATCTACCGCAAGCTCGGCGTCTCCTCACGCGCCCACGCCCTCCAGCGGACCCGCGAGCTCAGGCTCCTGTAGCCCCGGTGCCCGGCTACCCGCGCGCCCGCGTCCTCACCGGGGCGGCGCGCGCTTCACCTAGGTGGAACCGGCCGGCAGGTGGTGACAGGTCACCTGCCTGAGTGCGAGCGTGCAGGTGATGGACAGCGACCGCCCACGAGGCAAGAGATACCGGCTGGTTCTCCGGGGCGAGCTGGGCGAGCCGTTCGGCTTCCTGTTCGAAGGGATGCAGATGGACCGGGTCGCGGGCACCACGGTGCTGACCGGCCGCGTGATCGACCAGGCGCATCTGCACGGGCTCATCCAGCGGACCCAGGAACTCGGCCTGGAGCTCATCTCCATCCAGCAGGCGGGCGAGGAGCCAGATGAGACCGAACGCCCGGCAGGCTGACCGGCACCGAGTTGGTGTGGCGCGGCGCAACGGGGAGCTGGTCCGGGATGACACGGCCAAATGACGCACCGAGCTGGTGTGCCGCGAAGCGCAAGTAGAGACATGCAGGAAGTGGCCAAGCTGACCCGCCTGGTCGACGGCCGGCCGCGGGTCATCGCCGACCCGCCGCTGATCGTCCCGATCGCGGACCTGCTGCCAAGCAGATGGACCAGGAGACCTTCGCGACGCAACTCCAGGACCTGCTCGGCAAGTACCGGCGGACGCTGGAAACCGACCGGCGGTTCCTGCTCGAGCAGTACCAGTACGCTGACATGGCCCGCAAGGTCGTCGGCGTGGGCAGCCTGGAGGTGCGCTGGATCTTCCCGGGCCAGCCGGGCACGTGGCGGGCGCGGCCCGAGCTCGTGGATGCATCGCCTAGCAGATTCCACCTAGGTGAAACGACGCGGCGGGTGATGCCGCCTCGCCTGCCTGCAGGTGAGTATTACATGGTGATGGACGCGTTCGTTCATCGGACAACCCGACCGGGGAGATGCCATGGCCGACGAAAACCAGATGCTTCTCTACGCCGCAGCGTACGAGACTGTCGACGCCGCACTGGCGGATATGGATGCTGTCGAGCAGCTGCATAAGGACAAGCTGATCGGCAAGTTCGACGCTGCCGTGATCGATCAGGAGGACGGCAAACCCCACATTGTCAAGCGGATGGATCGCTCGCGCATGCGTGTCATCCCTGAGTGGTTCGGGGGCGGGACGCTGCCTCGCAAGGAGCTCCATGAGGCGGCTGAGGTACTCACTGGCAACCAGGCAGGGCTCATCGTGGTTGGCGAGCCGACCATCGGCAAAGGACTCGACAAGGCGTTTACAGGTGCCGCCAAAGTCGTGAAGCGCTCTGTGGACGCCACGACCGACGAAATCACCAGCGAGCTGCAGGAGGCGCTTAAAGGCTGACGGGGCGGGTGATGACGACCTGCAGTGGAGCGGGCCGTACTAGGAGGTGCCGCGCTCAGGTACCCGGCGGCGTCCTTGCTCGCGCATGAAAGCCGGGCGAGTCGCAAGGTTGCCGTGCTGGGCCCGATCCCGCGCGACCAGATCGTGACCCATGCCGGTGAACGGTTCGAGAAGTACGGATGCGTATTGTATACGGCGGTTGCCCTCTCGGCTCTCCTGGATGACGGCGACACGGCAGCGGCCGGCGGTGTGGTCGGCGGCGTCAGCGGGCACGTGGCCAGGGGATGTCGCGCTCGGAGGCGAAACAGCTCGGCGGCTTCATCGGCGCAGGCCAGGCCGGGCTGGTCATAGTCGGGGAGAGCAAGGTCGAAGACGCGATCACGCACGCCGTGACCAGGGCGGAGAAGCAGACCGCCCGAGAGCTCGACGTGGACTCGAAGGACGTCGACAAGGCTCTGCAAGAAACTGTCAAGGAGATGTGACCGTGTCAGGCGCGGCCAGCACTGGTGCCCGGGACATCCCGCTGGGGGTGCGGCGGCGAGCCCGGCGTCTGGCGTGGGTCTACCTGATCGTTGCCGTCGGGCTCATTGTGTGGACCGTCTTCCTGGCGCTGAGCCTTCCCAAAGAAAATCTTGAGCACCATTACCGTCTCACCTGGACCGGCTTTGACCTGATCGAGGTGCTGGCCATATACCTGACCGCCCACATGGCGTTCCGGCTGGATGCCAGGGTGGTGTACCCGGCCACGGCGGTGGCTACCTTGCTGGTTGCCGATGCATGGTTCGACATCACCACCTCGACGACCGCGGCAGACGCCACCCAAGCGCTGATCCTGGCGCTGGCCGTCGAGCTGCCGGCCGCGGCGTTCTCCCTCTACGTGGCTCATAGGGTGGGCCGGCGCGTACGCGAACTGGCCCATCCCGGACACGTGACAGGTCCTCATCCGCCAGTCCCTGACCGGGCGGAGGCGCACCCTGCGCTCCCTTCGGAGTCCTCCTCGGTAGAGCTTCCGCCGGAACAGTGAGCCGGAAAGGAAAATCCCCACTCCCTCTCTGGGCTGGGCGCTTTTGCCGGAACGATGCGCACGTGACGGGAAGGCTGGGGGTAGTGGTGCCCGCCCAAACGCGCCAGCCCTAGGGAGAGTGATTCCCCAATCCGGCCGGCGCGGTGTTCCTCACGGCGTGGTGATCCTGCTCGCGGTGGTCTTCCTGCCGTTCCCGACCAGGCTCCTCGCAGAGGCCCCGGAAACCAGCGGCGAACGGGTGTTTGTCACCATGTACGGGCTCACGCTCCTGGCCATCCGCCTCCTGGGGTCCGCCCTGGACGCGTACGCGCGACACGAGCACCTCTACTCCCCGCGCGAAGACGGCGAGGAACCGCAGGACACCCCACCGAAGAAACTTCTGCCCGTCGTCATCGGGTACGTGATCGCGATCCTCATCGGGCCGTCACCCGGTCCGGGTGCGCCGCCGGCCGGGCCCCGCCCGGGGCAGGATGATCTGGGACCAGGGGCCGGGCAGGACGCCAGATGGGGACTTTGGGCCCTGGCGGCTCGGAGCCCGCGTGATTTTGCTTCTCTAACATAGGGCTGCTCTAGATCCCGGCAGCAGGAGCTTTTTGGGCTGGGAGAGCTGATGGGCGACGGGGCGGAGGACGGCCCTGGGCCGGTGCTGGTCGCGACGAAGTTGCGTCCGCCGGCGGTGCGTGATCAGGTCGTTCCGCGGGAGCGGCTGCTGGAACGGCTTCGGGCCGGGTCGGGTCTGGCGCTCAGCCTGGTGGCATGCCCGGCGGGTTACGGGAAGACCACCTTGCTGGCGGCGTGGCACCAAGCTGAGGCGGCGCGCAAGCCGGTCGGGTGGCTGACGCTGGACGAGGACGACGATGACCCTGTGGTGCTGTGGTCGTATGTGATCGAGGCGCTTCGCGGGGCCTGCCCGGCGATCAGCGTGCCGGCGTCGCCGCAGCTGGCCGGGGCGGCGTCTATCGTTCACATGGTGCTGCCGCGCCTGGTGAATGAGCTGGACGATCTGGGTGAGGTCACGCTGATCCTGGATGACTTCCACCGGCTTTCGGATGGCCCGGCCCGCGAGAGCCTGGCCTGGTTCATCGATCATGCACCGCCCGCCTTCCAGCTGGTGCTCTCCGCGCGGACGGAGCCGGACCTTCCGCTGGCTGCGCTGCGCGCGCACGGTGAGCTGCTCGAGCTGCGTGCCGGCGATCTGCGGTTCACGCCCGGGGAGGCGGACGCGTTCCTGAACGGGCGCCTGGGGCTCGGCCTGCTGCCCGAGGAGGTGGATGCTCTGGTCGAGCGGCTGGAGGGCTGGCCGGCCGGGCTCTACCTGACGGCGCTGTCGCTGCGGCGCGCTGCCGACCGCCACGCCCTGGTGACCGACCTGGGTGCCTCGAGCCGCCATCTGATCGACTTCCTGGAGACCGAGGTGCTCCGGGCGCATGATCCGCCGGTGCAGGCGCTGATGCTGCGCTCTTCCGTCCTGGAGCGGCTGTCCGGCCCGTTGTGCGATGCGGTGCTGGAGCAGCAGCATTCGGCGCCGATGCTGGACGCGCTGTCACGCAGCAACCTGTTCCTTATCTCCCTGGGCGGCGAGGGCGGGTGGTATCGCTTCCATCCGCTGTTCGCCCGGCTGCTGCGGGTCGAGCTGGAGCGGCGTGAGCCGGGCACGGCCCCGGCGCTGCACCGCCGGGCGTACGGCTGGCATCGCGATCACGGGATGACCGGCGAGGCCATCGCGCATGCGGTCGCGGCGGGCGCGCACGCCGAGGCCGCCGGGCTGATCGAAGCCTCGTGGGTCAGCTACGCCAGCTCGTGCCGGTACGAGGCCGTCCTGGCCTGGATCGGGCAGCTGCCGCAGGAGATGCAGAACGGCCACGCGGGGCTGCTCCTGGTCAAGGCGTGGATGCTGTCGCTGTCCGCCAGGCGGGTGGAGGCGGGTCCGGTGATCGCGGCGGCCGGACGGCTGGCCGAGCCCGGCGGGAGGGCTCTGCCGGCCGGTTTCAGCTCGGCCGGGGCGGGCCTGACGATGCTGCGGGCCTGCTGCCCGTGGGGTGACGTGGGCGCCCAGCTGGAGAACGGCCGGCGCGCGGCCGAGCTGGAGGGCCCGGGGTCGCCCTGGCGGCCGGTGGCCTGCTGGGCGGTCGGCATGGGCCTGTATTTCCGGGGTGAGCCCGGTGCGGCCGACCGGTGGTTCGCGGAATCGGCGGCGCTGGCACCGGGGAGCGCGCACTGGGCGGCGGGCGCGTCGTCGCTGGCCTACCGCTCGCTCATCGCGGGTGAGCTGGGCCGTCTCGAAGACCAGCGGATGCTGGCCGAGGGCGCAGCGGATCTCGTCCGGGAGCATGGCACCGAGAAGGCCAGCGGCGCGGTCCCGCTGGCGCTCGGGGTATCGCTCGCCGCGCGCGGCAGGCCGGAGCAGGCAGGGCCGCTGATCGGGGGTGGTGTCAGCTTCTTGCGGTCCCGGGGCCAGCCGGCCGAGGTAGCGATGGGCCTGCTGCACCACGGATCGGTGCTGCAGGCCGTGGGCGAGCGGGAGCGCTCGCAGGCGGCGATCACCGAGGCACGAGCCGTCATCGGGTCCTGTCCCGACCCGGGGATCCTGACCGGGCGGCTGAAGGCTTGCGAGCCGTCTCCGCGGCCGGGCATCAGATCCGCAGATGAGGAGCTGACGGGGCGGGAGCTCAGGGTGCTCCAGCTGCTGACCAGCGACCTGTCCGAACGCGACATCGGCCAGCAGCTGTACGTGTCGCACAACACCGTCCACAGCCACGTCCGGTCGATCTACCGCAAGCTCGGCGTCTCCTCACGCGCCCACGCCCTCCAGCGGACCCGCGAGCTCAGGCTCCTCTAGCCCGGCCGGGACGACGACGAGGCTGGAGCGCGGTGCCTGCGTGGCCCAGAGGCCGTCACGTTCGTGATCGTCATGTGTGCCGTGGCTGGAGTCGCGTGCCTGGCACGGGGCCTGCGGCGCCCTGGCGCGTTCATGCCGCCGGGGCCGGGTGAGCAGGTGCCTGTGGTGCCGCTTTGGCGGCGTACTTCTGCAGCCGATCGGCGAGGAACATGACGATGACGGCGATCCCGACGCCGGCGAAGGTGAACAGGATCCGCCGTCCCTCGTCCGTAAGGTTGGTCGGGAGGGGGACGTCCATGGCGATCAGGACGGCCCCGCCCACGGCGGCGGTGTACCAGGTGTAGCTCACGGTGCGGATCGACCCCGCCAGCGCGAACAAGACGACGATGACCACCTCGAGTGCGGTTCTGTTGTCCACAGCCAGCAGGACCAGGGCCGCCACCACGGCGCCCACGACCGTCCCGGCGATGCGCTGTACGGCGACGAAGGTGGATTGCTGCAGGTCGGGCTTCATGGCAATGATGGCGGCGATGGGCATCCAGTAGGCGTTGGGCAGCGGCAGCCCGAAGGCGATCGCGACGGCGATCGACACCGCGACGGCCCGGATCACCGCGAAAAGGATAACTGGCCGGGTCAGCGGCCGCGGCGAGATATCGCCGGGGATCTCGGCGACAGGCTGCGGCTCCGCTTTCCGGCCGCGCGCCAGCCACATGATGAAGCTGACAGCGATCCAGACGGCCGATCCGACCAGCCAGGCCAGCGCCTGCTTCCACGGTTCGGCGTGGATCAGGCCGGACCGGAACAGACCCGGCAAGCCGAACGAGAGGAGAGTCGGCAGGCCCAAGGCGATGATGAACCAGACGTTGAGAAGATACGCCGCGACGAACCTGTGCACGCCGTATTTCACCGCCAGTCCGCCCAGCAAGGTGACCACGAAGGCGGCCAGCACCACGAACCCCCAGGCCCCGCCGCCGATGCCGAACCCCAGGGCCGTCAGCAGCGCCCCGGCCACCGCGAACACGGCCATGCGCGACACCCGGTACCCGTACTCCCCGCCGGGATCGACGACCGCCACGAACAGCGCCCCGAAGATCGCACTGAGGAAGTACCTCCGCTCCTCAGGGAGCACGCCCACGATGATCAGCAGCCCCAGTATGACCGCCAAGATGGCGCCTCTGCGTAGGTTAAATCCCTGCCAGTTGACCTGGAATACCTTCGCCACCTGGCTCACGACTCACCTCTCAGCACCGGGGGCTGGACCGGCGAAGCAGTCCTCCCGCAGCGGCACCAGACGACGGCACGGACCGGTTACCGGCAGCCTCACAGTTGGGTAGGGGACCCGTCATCACCTGCCGGCCGTCTTCACCTAGGTGATCATTGCTGGGGAGACCGTGCCCGTGAGCCCGTTCGAGCGCCCGCAGCGAAGCGCCGAGCGTAGGTCGAACCGGCCGTAAACAGCGGGTACTGACTGACTGACTGACTGATTGACTGGTCCCCTGTCAAAGGCCGCGATGGCAGTCCAGTCGCCCATCTCGTTCGCCCATTCTCGGCCGGGTGATCCCGGGGATATCTGCCTGAACAGCGGACCGCTAATCAGGACCAGCTCGGACAAGCTGTCGGGCTCGGCCCCCTTACCCACCGGCTCTACCGGTCGTTCACCTAGGTGGAAACGACGGGTAGGTGATGACAGATCACCTGCGGCCGCGAAACCATCAAGTGCGAAGCCAAGAAGGGCGGCACAACTAGGAAGGGCCGCACAACAAGGAGAGGAATCGATGAATTATCCGCTCTTGAACATTTTCTGGACGATTCTTGTGATCTTCCTGTGGGTGATCTGGTTCTGGATCCTGATCACGGTGTTCATCGACATCTTCCGTAGCCCTGACCTGTCCGGCTGGGCCAAGGCGCTGTGGTTCCTGTTCGTGCTGCTCATCCCGCTGATCGGCGTACTGGTCTACCTGATCGTCCGCGGCGGCACGATGAATGAGCGATCGGTCTGGTAGGCCCCGCAACGGGACCAGGCCCGGAGTCAGGGCGGTAAAGCGCCTTGATCGCGTTAGCGGTGATCGTACTGAACTTGCCGAGCTCGCAGCCGACGTGCTGGGCTGACTGAGGGGTGCGCATGCTGGGAACGCTGAGATGATCCTGGCAGCACCTTCTGCCCAGCCGTCGGCCGAGACGTTCACCACGGTGATGGATCACGTCGCCCAGGGCTTCGAGGCACTGGGTGCACTAATCCTGGTAGTCGGTACCGTGTGGGCGTTCGTGCTGGCGGTGGTGACGTGGCGGCGGTCAGGCCAGCCGAGCAAGGGCTATCTGGCGCTGCGCACGGCCATCGGCGGGACACTGCTGCTCGGGCTGGAAGTCCTCGTGGCGGCCGACCTCGTCCGTACGGTCGCCGTCGCACCCACCCTCGACAATGTCCTGGTTCTCGGGCTGATCGTCTTGATCAGGACGGTCCTGAGCTTCTCGCTGGAGACCGAGATCGAGGGTGTTGTGCCGTGGAAGCGAGCACAGATGAGCGGCGCGGGGGGGATCCGCCAGGCCTCGGCCAGCGCGCTGAAGTCAAAACCCGACCCGTGATTGCCGCGCCAAATGCGGTCCGGGTACGGCACCAAGGCCTTCCTGCTCGTCTGCTCGGGCAGCAGCTCAGCGATCGGCACCAGCGGCGACTCGGAGATGATCCGCCGCTGGTGCCGGCTAGAACAGGCGGTCAGGCGAGTTACATCTCCTTGACCGCTTGCTGCAGAGCCTTGTCGAGGTCCTTCGGAGGCACATCAAGCTCCTTGGCGGTCTGCTTCTCCGCCCTGGTCACGGCCTTCTTGATCGCGTCTTCGACCTTGCTCTCCCCGACTATGACGAGCCCCGCCTGGCCCGGGTCGATGAAGTCACCTAGTTCTTTCGCCTCTGAGCGCGACATTCCCTTGGCCAGGTGCCCGCTAACGCCCCCGATCACGCCGCCGACCGCGGCCGAGGCGAGGACCGCCGGGGCGAAGATGACCCCGACCGCCGCCCCCGCAGCGACGCCCCACCAGGCACCATGGCGGGTAGCCGTCTCGTCCTTATTCTCGTGCACCTTGCCGTTCGCGTCCTTGGTGACGACAGCCGCGTCGTAGGAACCCACCAGGCCCGCCGCGTGCGCGTCCTTGACGACCTGGTAGTCCTGCCGTGCTGTTACCTCATCCGGATATGTTGCCACCAGGATGAACGTGGTATCGGACCCGGACATGCGACCTCCTCCAGTTCCGCTGGCATCCTTTGCCAGGCGGTTCAGCGAATCCGCCACGGCCGTTACCCGGCCGCTGCATCTCGGTCTCACGCTCACACCCAGGCAGGTGACCCGTCATCACCTAACGCCCGAATTCACCTAGGGGAGACTGCTGCCAGAACGGACCGGGCGGGCGCCGCGGTACGTGGTGGTGTCATGGCCGGGCCTCCTTGGCAATGCCGCGGACCACGTCGCCGGTGAGGGTGACCGCGCCGTGGCGGCGGCGGATCACGTCCGCGATCAGCCCGGTCCAGCCGGTCTGGTGCGTGGCGCCGAGCCCGATCGCGACCGCCAGGCTGACCGGCTGGCCGCCGAAGCGGATTCCCGCATCCGGGCACGGCTCCGGCCTCCCCGTCCCCGTCCTACGTCCCGGCCGGAGCGTCATCGGCTGGCTGTTGGCCGGTCCGCCCGGCCGCGATCACGGCATCGACCTCGCGGAGGGAAGTCGATCAGCGCGACCGCCAGGAACACCGCACCGATCAGCGCCAGGATCTGCGCCTCCGGCCGCCCGGTCTTGCGGGCGATCGCACGGCGACCGGCCGGGCAGCCTTCCCGGTCCAGCCGGTCAGGCCCGCCTGCCCCATCGCCACCAAGTTCCACTTCGCCATCGCAGGCACTCCTTGATCTCAGGGTTCACCCCCGCCGGGCACTGGCCGCTAGCATTTGCCTGAACTTGATACGGCACTTTGCAGCGTGCTGGCTGAGTTCTTCACCCGGGTGACCGCTGGCACGACCGCCGTGGCCGCGGTTACCGGTGGCTGGCCCTTCGCGGATGTGATCGCGGTGGCTAGGCCGGACAGCGAGGTGCTCAGCGCCGCGGTCTGCGACGGGAACGCGGACTTCGCGTCGCTGGCAAACGTTGCTGCGCTGGTCTGGACGCTGGTCAGCGCGGTCTGCAGGGAGCCCAGGCCGTTCTTGGCGACGTCGACATTGCCGAGGTTGCTGACCGAGGTCTTGAGGTTGGCGGCGGCGGTGCAGTAGGCAGGCGGGCTGCTGCTGCATCCGGCGGCCAGCCCGGACAGGACCAGGATCAGGACGGCGGCCGGAAGCAGCAGCCATCTGCGCGTGCCTGGCCGGTCTGCTGGTCTCATGTGTCCTCCAGGGTGTCGGTGTTTTCGGCCTGCCGGGCGAAATAGCCCATGTCCAGCCGGAGATCGCCGGCTGACTTCCGTGGCGGCTTCGCGTACGGCCTGGTCAACGCCCTTCGGGCTCACGTCGAGTTCTGTCGCTGTCCGTCACCTGCTATCCATCACCGCGCACGCTAAGACTCAGGTAGGCGACCCCGCATCACCTACGGGCCGGATTCACCTAGGTGGAAAGAGCCCAGCCCGTGGACTGGGTGGCGCCGCGTGCTCACCTGGACGGTGACCCCGCCGACCCCGCCGGAGCGGGGCCGTCGCCGTCCCGGCGGGACGCCTGAACCCGGGATCTCCCGGTTCCTGCCCGCGCTTCACCTAGGTGGAAACGGCCAGCAGGGGATGACAGGTCACCTGCCTGGGTGCGAGCGTTCACGTGATGGACAGCGAACGGGCACATGGCAGGCGGTACCGGCTGGTTCTCCGCGGCGAGCTGAGCGAACCGTTCAGTTTCCTGTTCGAAGGAATGCAGATGGACCGGGACGCGGGCACCACGGTGCTGACCGGCCGCGTGATCGACCAGGCGCACCTGCACGGGCTCATCCAGCGGACCCAGGAACTCGGCCTGGAGCTCATCTCCCTCCAGCCGGCCGACGAAGGGCCAGATGAGACCGAACGCCCGCGGGCTGACCGCGCCGAGAGCCGCGGCGCGGCGGAACGGGGAGGTAGTCCGGATGACACAGCCTAATGCCAGTGACGGAGTGCTCGGCCGTTGCCCCGGGCAGCGGATAGAGAGGAACCGATGATGAACGCTCAGACGGCAGAGGCAACGGCGCAGCCTGCGCTGCGGTACCAGCTTGATTCTGGGCTGGCGGAGCTGACTCCGGCGGAGCGTGCTGCGCGGGGGAAGGAGGCACGGGCTGCGGTGCCGCGGGAGAGCCATGCGGTGTTCGACCCGGGGCCGGACCGGCCCGATCCGATCGCCTTGCTGGAGGAGCAGGCCAAGGCGCGGGTGCCGGAGCTGGTGCCCATCCGGCGGGGCCGGATGATGGTCTCCCCGTTCACCTACTACCGCGGCGCGGCGCTGCCGATGGCCAGCGACCTTTCCCGTACCCCGGTGTCCGGGCTGGCGGTGCAGGCGTGCGGGGACGCGCACCTGTCGAACTTTGGCATCTTCGGCTCCGCCGAGCGGCTGCTGGTCTTCGACGTCAACGACTTCGATGAGACGACGCCCGGCCCGTGGGAATGGGACGTCAAGCGGCTGGCCACCAGCATGGAGGTCGCGGCGCGCGGCAACGGGTTCGGCGGCAAGGACCGCCGCGAGATCGTCACCGCCACCGTCGCCCGGTACCGGCAGGCGATGCGCGACTTCGCCAAGATGACCAACCTGGACGTCTGGTACGCGCACACGGACCTGGACCAGCTGCGGGCGGAGTTCAACGCGCAGATGAAAAAGCGGCAGCGCAAGATGGTGGACAAGGGCATGGCCAAGGCGCGGACTAGGGACAGCATGCAGGAAGTGGCCAAGCTGACCCATCTGGTGGACGGCCGGCCGCGGATCATCTCTGAGCCGCCGCTGCTGGTCCCGATCGCTGACCTGCTGCCCAAGGATACGGACCAGGCGGCCTTCGAAGCGCAGATCCAGTACCTGCTCGGCAAGTACCGGCGGACGCTGGAAACCGACCGCCGGTTCCTGCTGGAGACCTTCGAGTACGCCGATCTGGCCCGCAAGGTCGTCGGGGTCGGCAGCGTCGGGACCCGCTGCTGGATCGCCTTGATGCTCGGCCGCGACGAGTCCGATCCGCTGTTCCTGCAGATCAAGGAGGCGGAGGCGTCGGTGCTCAGCCGGTTCGTGGGGGCCAGCAAGTACACCAACATGGGCCAGCGAGTGGTCGCCGGGCAGCGGCTGATGCAGGCGACCAGCGACATCTTCCTGGGCTGGCAGCGGGCCGAGGCCGGGCTGGACGGCAAGCAGCGCGACTTCTACGTCCGCCAGCTGCGGGACTGGAAATACTCCATCGCCATCGAGGACCTGATCCCGCACGGCATGCTGATCTACGGCCAGGCCTGCGGGGAGGCGCTGGCCCGGGCGCACGCCCGGTCCGGCGACCGGATCGCCATCGCCGCCTACCTTGGCGGCTCCGACGTCTTCGACCAGGCCATCACCCAGTTCGCCGCCGCCTACGCCGACCAGAACGAACGCGACCACCAAGAGCTCGTCGACGCCGTCACCTCAGGACGGCTCACCGCCGAACCCGACATGTGAGATCCGGCTGGCCTGGCGCAGCGCAGGCGCGCGGCAGTGCACAGAACCGGCCCGGCCAGGCCGGACAGGAGCATCTGGCGATGACGACTGAACCGCCTCACAGCCCGGTCACCGAAGGAGTCCGCAGCCTGGAGGTGCGGTGGATCTTCCCGGGCCAGTTGGAGGCTGCGGTGGCCGGATGGTTCGGGCGGTTCCCGGCCGGGACGGAGTCCCGCGAGGACACGTACCTGCTGGATCCGCAGTTGCGCGGGCTGTCGGTGAAGGTCCGCGGGGGCGGGGCGCTGGAGGTGAAGGTCTACCGCGGGAGCCCGGGAATCCTGGAGGTGGCGGGACGCGCCCGCGGGCGCCTGGAGTCCTGGCAGAAGTGGTCCTTTCCCTTCAGCCCGCCCCGCCCGGACAGCGGTGCGGCGGTCGGCTGGAGGCCGGTCCGCAAGAGGCGGCGGATCAGCCGGTTCTGGCTGGCCAGCGGGCAGGTCGTGGCGCGCGGCCCGGGGCTGGGCGGGGGGCCGTGGTGCGAGGTGGAACTCACCGAGGTCCGCACGCCCGGCCAGGACTGGTGGACCCTGGGGTTCGAGGCGACCGGTCCCGCCGATCTGCTCCGCAGCACGCTGGAGGCCACCGCCGCGCTCGTGTTCACGGAAGCCCTGCCCGGAGGTGTGGAACCCGGCCCGGATGACTCCAGGTCCTATGCGCAGTGGCTAGGCCAGTGCCCGGGCGCCGAGAATGACGCCGGCGCCTGAAGACTGGCCCTCCGCCGACACGCGCAACCGGCCCGCCGCGATCCAGCTCCCAGTACCAGAGGGCGAAGGCGATGATGTTGGTCAGCCAGATGGCAGTACCGCCTAGAAACAGCATGAAACAGCATGAAACAGCATCTTGCCGTTGCTGGTGAAGGCGGCGGAGCCGTTGACGATGTCCACGGCGAGCGCGACCGCGGAAGCGGCGTTGGCCACGGTGATGACACCGAGCATGCCGACGGTGAGCACCCGCAGCCACGGCCGGTCCCGGTCGATGCGTCCAGGGTCCCCGATGATCAGCCCGCCCAGGACGGCCACGACGATCACCAGCAACAGCCACCGGTCGCCGACGCGCAGCTGGGCTGGCAGCCAAGCCCTGAGGAAGCCCGTCGCCAGGATGCCAAGGACCATTGGCAACCGGCCCTCCCCGAGCCTCCGCGATGGGCCATCACCAGCAGCGCCGAAGCGACACTGGCAGGGCGACACCAAGAGCGGTGGCCGCGCCCGGCCATCATAGGTCGAATACCACCTTGAAGTCGTTCTGCATGCTGACGACGGTCCAGCCGCGTTCCTTCGCCTTGGCCAGCGCCTTCTCCGAACCCGCGTCGTAAGCGAACTCCCGCCCGGCGTCATCGTGGCGGATCAGCAGGCCGAACCGGGCCGTCCGCAGCATCGCGGCATCCCCGTCGGCGTTCCCGCCCGCCAGCAGCGGCCTGCGCCCGGTCCGGGTCCAGATGTGCACCGGCTTACCGGGTCCGTCATCGGCCGGCTGCTCGATGCCCCTGGTGCGGTACACGTCGCCGTGCCGGTACTCCAGCGTGGCGCCCGAACCGATCACCCGCTGCCGGGGGATGCCGTACATCTCCTGCGACACCACCCGGACGAAGTCCCGGCCGCCCGCCGAGCAGATATAGACCTCGAACTCGGCGGCCGTCAGCAGGCCGATCAGCTCCCGCATCGGCCGGTAGCCGAGCCGGGTGTAGGGGACGGCGAGGACCGGATGGCGGGCGGTATCGAAGAACGCCCGCACCGCCCTCTCGAACACCTCGGCCGGCATCCCCGCATACGCCTCGCTCACGCCCCTGGTCAGCTCGGGCACGTGCTCCAGGATCCCCGCCAGCCACTCCTGGTCACCCTCGGTCACGGCCTTCCACGGCTGCTTGCGGGCTAGGCCGGGATGGGCCTGGGCCATCTCCTTCCAGCGCCGCAGCAGGAAATCGGCCTGCGGGGACATCGGCTTCTCGCACCACAACGTCCCGTCGTTGTCGAACGCCGCGATCCGATCCGGCGGCGGGACGAACGAGGCGCCCGGCTCGGTCACCGACCGGACGAACTCCAGGACCTGCGCCTTCGCCTGCCCGTCGGCCCAGCTTTCCAGCTGATCAGCCATCCTGGCCTCCTCTCATCGGCTCAACTCACGCCACCACTTGCGCCCGGTGATACGTGTCCCCGGCAATGCCGCGCAGGATTCCTTGCACCTGTTGCTGCACCTAGGAGTCCCCGGCACCGGACATGACGCCGAAGACGCCGGTTGCCGGGATCCAGCCGTTACCGCCTGCGGCGGGCCAGATCTGCCCGGAGACATAATTGTTCTTCCCCAATAGCCGACATTGCAGATGACTGGGTAGGGTCCAAGGTCCCGTTTACGGATCATCGGACCCACGGATGTCCAAGCCGCCCGCGGGACGGCGCATGGCCAACTATGGGCCGACCGCCGGCCTGTCCCGCTCGAAAATAGTCAACAGGTCTTGGTGGCGTTTGGTGGCCACGAAACTTGTCCGCGTCCCGTCCTGGGCGGGCTGGCGTGGCGGGTACGGTGGCCGCGGCGCGGGTGGCGTGCGCGAGTGTGCTGCCCGGCCGCCGTGCCGCGCCGCGGCGTTCTCAGCTTAAGGGTGTACCGGGCGGTGGTGCTGGTGTCTGGTCCCGGTTCACCGCGGACTGGCGTACACGGCCGTGATTGATGGGGCATCGTACTGGCGTGCTGCCTGTGTCGCCGGAACTATCCGTGGAGCCCTCGTGCCCGAAAAATAGTCTGAGCGCTGGGGACGATCTTGCGGGCTGGGTACTGCTGCTGCGTGCGCGCCGATCAGATTCGGCTTCCCCCCTCTCGTTCCCCGGGCAGCCTCACCGTGTCGCTTTCCAGGAAAGGGTGTGGTTGTTCATGGCCAGGACGAGGAACAGGCCGGCGTCACCGCCGGTGCCCGGCGATGCCGGCGCGGAGGTGACCGATGAGCCGGTGCAGGTGATCAGCCGGGCGGCGGCGATCGATGTGGCCAAGGGCTCGGGGATGGTGTGCATGCGGCTGCCGCATGAGTCCCGGGCGGGGCGGCGGACCCAGAAGGTGTGGGAGGTGACCGCGACCTTCGCCGCGGTCGTGGCGCTGATGGATCACCTGGTGTGCCAGGGCGTGGAGCGGCTGGTGCTGGAGTCCACCAGCGACTACTGGCGTATCTGGTGTTACCTGGCGGAGGCGGCGGGCCTGGAGGTGTGGCTGGTCAATGCCCGCGACGTCAAGCACCTGCCGGGCCGGTCCAAGTCAGACCGGCTGGACTGCGTGTGGCTGTGCAAGCTGAACGAATGGGGCATGCTGCGCCGCTCGTTCGTGCCGCCGGAGCCCGTTCGCGACCTGCGGGCGCTGACCCGGCTGCGGGCGAACCTGACCCATGACCGGGTCCGTCACCAGAACCGGATCGAGAAGATCCTGGAGGATGCCCTGCTGAAGGTCTCCAGCGTGATCTCGGACCTGATGGGCGGCAGCGGCCGCCGGTTCCTGCAGGCCCTGGCGGACGGCGAGCGCAGCCCCGCCGCGCTGGCCGCGCTGGGCGATTACCGGCTGCACGCCAGCAAGGCCGAGCTGGCGGAGGCCCTGACCGGCCGGTTCCGCGACATCCACGGGTTCGAGATCGGCATGCTGCTGGAGCTCATCGATGACCTGTCCGCCAAGATCACCGAGCTGGACGAGCGGATCGAGGCCCAGCTGGAGAACGTGCCCGGCCTGGGCGGCGTGTGCACGAGCTGCGGGCAGCCCGGGCCGGACGGGCCGTGCACCGGATGCGGCGAGCCGGTCCTGGGCGTCATCGCCAGGCTCGATGAGATCACCGGAATCGGCCGCGGCGCCGCCCAGGTCATCGTCGCCGAGCTTGGCACCGACATGACCCAGTTCCCCACCCCCGGGCACGCCGCCTCGTGGGCAAAGCTGACTCCCCGCGCCATCCAGTCCGGCGCCACCAGCAAGGCCGGCCGCACCGGCAAAGGCAACCCGTACCTGCGCGGCGCGACCGGAGTCGCGGTCATGACCGCCGCCAGGACCGAGACCTTCCTCGGCGCCCGGTACCGGCGCCACGCCCGCAGGCGCGGCAAGCAGAAGGCCATCGTCGCCGGATGCCGCACCATCATCGAGATCGCCTGGCGCGTCATCGCCGACCCCGGCTTCCGCTACATCGAGCTCGGACCGGACTACCACGACCAGCTCGACCCCCGGCGCAAGACCCGCGACAAGATCCGCCAGCTCGAAAAGCTCAACCCCGGCATGACCGTCACCCTGACGCCCCGCCCGGAACCCGGCGGGCAGGCACCCGCCGCCTGATCACAGCACGTATCCCCCGGCTACCCGTCACCAGCATGGATGGCGCAATCGCTTAACGTATTACCGCAGCTCACCCACCGCCCCTGGCAGCATTGCGCCAGAGGGTGGCTGGACTCTGCCCCAGGATACTGCTCTGTTTCCGGTCAGGATCCGCCTGGTGACCTGCGAGTCTTCGGGGTGTCAGGGCGGCAGCCACTGCCCTTAAGTTTCCGGGGCTATGTCCCATTGCGGGAGATTCGACTTCGTGATGTCGATGGTGTAGGTGACTTCTTCGGTGTGCCGGGTGCGACGTTCGGCGGTGGTCCTGCCTGATGTCCGCTGGCGTCCGGTCCGGTGCCTGGGGATGGCGAGGATGGCGGCGTTCAGGCTGGCCAGGGTGTCATCGGCGCTGGCGGGCCGGTGCCCGCAGTGCCGGCAGCAGGTGTCCGCGGCGACGTGGGACCGGATGAGGCCGAGGACGGCGGTGAACGGGATGAGCCCGGGGTCGAGCCCGGCGGATCCGGCAGCCCGGGCGGCCGTGGTGGCGGTGATGTTGTGGATGAGCAGGAGTGCCCAGGCTTCCTGGCGGGCGAGTTCGGGGGACTGGCCGCGCAGCGGGCGGCGGGGACCGCGGACGGTCCGCTTCAGATGAAGGAACGCGATTTCGATTTGCCATCTCTCGGCATACAGGACGGCGATCTCCCGGGCCGGGTAGGCCTTGTAGTCCAGGAGAGTGGTCAGCACCCGCATCCGGGTGGTCTTCGTCCTGCCGCTCCTGGTCGTGGCGGTGACGGTGAAGGTGACGAGCCGGGCGGTGGTGTCCGGGAGCCGTTCCGCGCGCGGGTTCCCGGTGTCGTGCCTGCGCCGGGTGCGCATGCCGTCCGATTCGTGCAGCATGACCAGCTCAGAGCCGTCGGGCAGGGTCTTGAGGGTCTTGAGGGGGACGGACTTCGCGCGGTCCTTGACGCGCCAGGCCAGGTGGGCGCCGGTGCCGGAGAACCGCAGGAACCGGTCCATGGAGAAGAAGCCGCGGTCGGCGAGGTTCAGCATTCCGGGCCGGAAGCTGCCTTCGAGCTGGTCGGCCAGGGCGTTCTCGCCGTCGTGGTAGCCGCCGATCGCGGCGCCGATCCAGCGGAAGGTCGCGGTGCGGACGTGGGCGGTGACCCGCAGCAGCGGCCGGGCGCCGTCCGCGGGGGTGCCGAATTCGCCGTCGAGCACGCCGTTGCGGGCCAGCTCCATCGTGGTGCCGTCGATCGCGGTGACCTCCAGGCCCTTCCACCGCAGGCCGATCCCGAGGTCCGCGTCCGCGACGGCGGCGTCGAGCTCGAACAGGCGCTGCATTACCTGCTCGCCGAGCAGCTTCCTGGCCTGGGAGAACGCGCTGCCGGACGGGATATCCGCGCCCGGCCCGGACCGCAGGCCGGGCAGCCCGAACGCCGTCGCCAGCACCGCGTCATAGCCGGCGCCGGGAAACAGGCACGCGACCAGGACGCAGACCACGGTCATCTTCGCGGTCAGCACCCGGTCATACTTATGGCCCGACGGCGCCTCCCGCAGCGCGCGGGCGATCACGCCGTCGGCGAGCAGTTCTTCCAGCAGGCCCGGCCGGCCCAGCTCCGCCAGCCACTCCGTCCAGAACCCAGGCCCGGACGCGACCCGGGCGGCGATCTCCGCGGCCCCATCGTTATCCCGATGCGCCACGGCCGGAGTGGACGCAGGCGCGATGACCATGGCAAACTTGGCAGGCAACAAAGCTCCAGGTGGACGGTAAGGGCCTCGACAACCCAGTTCCTACCAGGAGCTTTGTTTTATTTCAGGGACCACCGCATCCCGTCACGCCGCCGCGACCGACATGCAGCCAGACCGTGACCAGACCCGGGAAACCAGACACCAGACCCCATAAACCCGAAAACTTTAGGGCAGTGGGGCGGCAGCCATATCGCGACGCTGGTGCTCGTCGACTCCGATGGGTCGTGGCTTCGCCATAGCCGAAAGGACGTCGGCGGGCGGGGCAAGGATCCTCTGGATAGCGATCGACTCGACCCGAGCATTTAGTTAGCGCGCGGTATTCGCCGACATCCGAACCGAGGTCGCCGGTGTTCCTGACCCATCGCGTCGCCTGCCCGGGACCTGGCTTGCGGATAACCACGTACGACGTGCCGTCCGGCGGGACCTTCGGCCCTAGCCGGTGCGTATACGCCCGGGCATTGTCGAAAGGCAGTGAAAAACCCCGCAAAGGAGATCGAAATGTTCTGGGCCATCACCTGCGGTATCATCTACTTCATACTTGTGGTCACTCTTGGCGTTATGTCGCTCAGGAAGGGCCATTGGGTCATGTTTATCATTGGCTTCTTCTTGCCATTCTTCTGGCTCATCGGCGCGCTGATGCCTTCCCGGAGGCTCGCCTACTAACGGCAGCCAGGACCGACAGGCCACACCCGCTGCCTGCGCCAGAAGGCGGGCCGGAGCGCGTCGAGGATAGATGAGATCACCGGAGCATGGCGAAGGCGGCCGGCGGGTTCAGGGCTGTCAGCGCCAGCCGATGCCGGGCGGCGCTCTGCTGGCCAGGGCGCCACGGTATGCAACTCCGGTCAGCGGATCTGCCGGATGGTTTCCCCGCTTCCCCAGCCGGTGTCCGCTGTGTACACGATGGCGTTGAGGCGGCGTCCGAGCGCGAGGCATAGCCGGTCGGCGAGCGACAGGCTGCTTCCCGATGTCCAGGTGACGGCGGCCTGCTCGGCGTCCTCGACGCTGACCGGCTCGAGATGAAGGCCGTAGCTGGCGAGCAGCGCCCTGGCCAGGTCCCAATCGCGGCCGTGCGCCCTGACCTTCTGGGCGACCTCGGACCAGTTTGCCGTGCCGCATGTACCGCCGGCGCTAAGACCCGTCTCGACGGCCGCAGAGCCGTCTTCTCCCTGCAGGAACGCGAGCAGGGCGGACGCGTCGAAGACGTTCACGCCGCGTCTTCGGCGGCCGCCTGCCGCCGGCGGTCGGCGAGCAACTCCCGGACGAGGTCGAGGCCGGCGAGGTCTTCTCGCACGAGTGACTTCAGCTGCTCTCGGCTCACGAGAAGCAGTCCGCCCGGAGCGGCGATGAGCACAACCGGGGTGCCTTCGGTGAGCCCGGCCTGGGCCCGGAGTTCGGCGGGAATGACCAGCCGTCCCCGGTCGCCCATCGTAACCTGGTATGTCCCATTCACCTTACCAGCGTACCACTCGATACACTCCGGTGGGATATCGCTCGTGGGAAAAACGTCTAGTCCGGCCGCTTGGCGGCGGCCGCGCGGTCCTCGGCGTCGTCCGTGGCGGTCGCCTTGGTGACGTCGGGCACCGCGCTGGCGCCTTCCACCGCGGGCGCGGTGGCGCCTTCCACCGCGGGCGAGATCGCGCCGGTCACTTCGGCGCTCGACGGCGTCACCTCGCCCATGTGATGGGCGCGCCGCTTGGAGATCACGATCGCCGCGACCACGATGATCACCGCGCCGACCGCCACCCCGGTGCGCAGTCCGACGTCACTGCTGTACTTCACCACGCTGGTCGCGACCAGCAGCGCCACCAGGTTCATCACCTTGAGCAGCGGGTTGATCGCGGGGCCTGCGGTGTCCTTGAACGGGTCGCCGACCGTGTCGCCGACGATCGTCGCGGCGTGCGCTTCGGAGCCCTTGCCGCCGTACTGCCCCTCCTCGACGACCTTCTTGGCGTTGTCCCAGGCGCCGCCGGAGTTGGCCAGGAACACCGCCATCAGCACCCCGGCCGCGATCGCGCCGGCCAGGTAGGCGCCGAGCGTGGCGTACCCGAACGCGAAGCCGACGGCGATCGGGATCAGCACGGCGAGCAGGGCCGGGGTCACCAGTTCGCGCAGCGAGTCCTTGGTGACGATGTTGACCACGCGGCTGTAGTCGGGCTTCTCGGTGTAATCCATGATGCCCGGGTGGGTGCGGAACTGGTTCCGCACCTCCAGGACGACGCGCTGCGCCGCCCGGCCCACGGCGCTGATCAGCAGGCTGGCGAACATGAACACGACGGAGGCCCCGATGATCACGCCGACCAGGACCCTCGGCCGGTCGACCGACAGGCTGAACGTGCCGCCGGCGCTGCCGAGCGCCTGCGTGACGGTAGTGCGGAAGGCGCCGAACAGCGCGGTCGCGGCGAGCACCGCGGTCGCGATCGCGATGCCCTTGGTGATCGCCTTGGTGGTGTTGCCGATCGCGTCCAGGTGGGTCAGCGCCTGCGCGCCCTCGCCGTCGACGTCGCCGGACATCTCCGCGATGCCCTGCGCGTTGTCGGTCACCGGGCCGAACGAGTCCATCGACACGATCACGCCGACCGTGGTGAGCAGGCCGGTGCCGGCCAGCGCCACCGCGAACAGGGAGATGGTGGCGTTCCCCGTGGCGAGCAGGTACGCGCCGAAGATCGCGGCGGCGATCAGCAGCGCGGCGTACACGGCGGACTCCATGCCGTATGCGATGCCCGACAAGATGACCGTGGCCGCGCCGGTCTCCGAACTCTGCGCGATGTCCTTCACAGGCCGCCGGTTCGTCTCGGTGAAATACCCGGTCAGCAGCTGGATGGCGCTGGCCAGCACGATGCCGATCAGCACCGCCCCGAACGCAATCCAGCGGGGGTTGCCGTGGTAAGCCGCGATGGCCGGGTCGGTGATGCCCGCCAGGTCACTGAACTTAGCCGGCAGGAAGGTGAAGCAGGCGATCGTCACCCCGATGGCCGAGATCACCGCGGAGACGAAGAAGCCGCGGTTGATGGCGGTCATGCCGCTGCGGTCACCCTTGCGCGGCAAGACCACGAAGATGCCGATCACTGCGGTGATTACCCCGATCATCGGCACGATCAGCGGGAAGACCAGCCCCTTGTCGCCGAACGCGGTCTTACCCAGGATCAGCGAGGCGACCAGCATGACCGCGTAGGACTCGAACAGGTCCGCCGCCATGCCGGCGCAGTCGCCCACGTTGTCACCGACGTTGTCCGCGATCGTCGCGGCGTTCCGCGGGTCGTCCTCGGGGATGCCCTGCTCGACCTTGCCCACCAGGTCCGCGCCGACGTCGGCGGCTTTGGTGTAGATGCCGCCGCCGACCCGCATGAACAGCGCCAGCAGCGCCGCGCCGAAGCCGAAGCCCTCCAGCACGTCCGGCGCGTTCGCCCGGTAGAGCAGCACCACCACGGCGGCGCCGAACAGGCCCAGGCCGACGGTGAACATGCCGGCCACGCCGCCGGTCCGGAACGCGATCCGCATCGCGGACCGCTCACCGCCCTCGCGCGCCGCGGCCGCCACCCGGACGTTGCCGCGGACGCACAGCGACATGCCGGTGAACCCGGTCAGCGCCGAGAAACCGGCGCCGACCAGGAAGAAGATGCTGCGGCCCCAGCGCACGCTGGTGTCGTCGGCGGGCAGCAGGAGCAGGACGAAGAAGATGATGACCACGAAGATGCTGAGGGTCTGGAATTGACGCCGCAGATAGGCAGCCGCGCCTTCCTGAATGGCGCGCGCGATGTCCTGCATCCGCTGGGTGCCCTGGTCGGCCGCGAGCACCTCCCGGACCAGCGTGCCGGCCACGCCGAGCGCGAGCAGCCCGACGACCGCGACAATGACGACCCAGGTCAGGTTGGAGCCGCTCACGCTGACGGGGTTTGCCGCCAGCGCGGGGACGAGCCTGGACAATAGGACCTCCTGGAACTCCGAACGGAAGAGGTGCCGGTCGGGAACAAACGAGTGGCCGGGAGTCTACGCACGCACGGGTCGAACCATAAACACCGGGCCATTCCTAACGATTACGTTACCTCATCGTTATTTGGACGATAAAAGACCGAAACACGAACGGCAACGGCACGACGCGCCGCCGAGCTGAGGCGAGCCCGCGAGCCGGGATCGGGCCGGGCAAGCCGGGGCGGCCGTGGTGACCGCCTGGGGTACCGGGAACTCGGACGGGTGCCCGCGACCGGGAGCCTAAGGGGTTCAAGCCGGGGCGGCGGCCGCTGACGGCCAGCTCATCCGGACGCTCACACCCGAGCTCGTGGAGGAGACCCGCACGTCATCGGCCAGACCAGAGATCACGGCCAGCCCGAACCCGGCCGGGATGGCCGCCCCGCCGTCGTGGTCGCGGGCCGGCTCGCCCAGGCCGAAAACGGCCGGCGCCAGCGGGCTGGCCGGGGGCGTCGGCGCGTGATCGCTGACGGTCACCACGAACCGCTCATCGGCGTCGGTCATCTCGATCCTGACCGGTTCGGCCGGGCAGTGCCGCCGGTGCGCTTCGACCGCGCGCGAGCAGGCCTCGCCCACCGCGAGGCGCACCTCATCAAGCAGGGCCTCGTCCACCCCGCTGCGCCGCGCCACCGCGGTGGCGACCAGCCGCGCGGTACGAACGTGCGCGGGCAACGGCGTGAACGTTACTTCTACGGTGGCCATCTCGGATAGGCCCAGCCGGCGCTACTTCTCGGACTTCTTGGCCGCGATGGCCTGGTCCACGGTCTCGTGGATGCCGAACACCTTCGTCAGCCCGGTGATCCGGAAGATCTTGAGTATCCGCTCCTGCGTGCAGACCAGGTCCAGCGAGCCGTCGTGGGCGCGGACCCGCTTCAGCCCGCCTACCAGTACCCCGAGACCGGTGGAGTCCAGGAACTCGACCTTCTCCATGTTGACCACGAGCTGGTAGTTGTTCTTGTTGACCAGATCGATGAGCAGCTCACGGAGCCGCGGCGCCGTGTACACATCGATCTCGCCCTCGACATCGACGACCTCGATGCCGTCCTTGTTGTAGTGACCCAGCTTCAGATCCACAAATCCTCCTGCGCCATCACGGCGTCATCTCAAAGTCCCGCCGCCGGGCGTCGTAGCCTGTACCCGGGGCGTGATCCTGTGCGGCATTCAACCACGCTCCGGTGTCATGTCTATACGAAATCATGCCTCCGGGCATCCCCCAACGAGTGAGACACTGAAAAGCTGTGTCGACCATCACGCCGGTGCCGCCCCCCGAGCTTGCGACATTTACCGCCGAACCGGTGGGCAACCGCGCGCTGGGCATCCTGCTGGGCGACACCCGGGCGGGCCGTCCCGTCCATGTCGAGCACATCCCGGCCCGGGCCGGACGCGAGGCGCCGTGGCCGCGGTGGCTCCCCGCCGAGATCGTCGGCGCCTTCGCCGGCCGCGGCATCCGCGCGCCCTGGTCGCACCAGGCCGCGGCCGCGGAGCACGCCCGGGCGGACCGGAACGTGATCATCTCCACCGGGGCGGCGTCGGGCAAGTCGCTCGGCTACCTGATGCCGGCCCTCACGTCGGTGCTGGCCGGCGAGACCGTGCTGTACGTCACGCCCACCAAGGCGCTGGCCGCCGACCAGCTCGCCGCCATCCAGTCGCTGGGCCTGCCCGGGGTGCAGGCGGCCGTCTTCGACGGTGATTCCACCCGGGCCGAACGGGACTGGGCGCGCAGCCACGCCAGGTACCTGCTGACCACTCCGGACATGCTGCACCAGTCGCTGCTGCCCAGGCACGTCCGCTGGTCTGGGTTCCTCAGCAGGCTGCGCTATGTGATCATCGACGAGTGCCACGGGTACCGGGGGGTGTTCGGCTCGCACGTGGGACAGGTGCTGCGGCGGCTGCGGCGGGTGGCGGCGCACCACGCCCCGCCAGGCGGTCCGCCGCGACCGGTGTTCATGCTTGCCTCGGCCACGGTCGGCACCCCGGGCACCTGTGCCCGCCTGCTGACCGGGCTGGAGGCCGCGGAGGTGACCGAGGACGGCTCGCCGCGGGGACCGCTGGCCTTCGCGCTGTGGGAGCCGCCGCTGACCGACGCCCGCGGTGAGGCCGGAGCCAGGCTGCGCCGCACGGCCACGGCGCAGGCCGCGGACCTGCTGGCCCGGCTGGTGGGCGAGAACGTGCCGACCCTGGCCTTCATCAGGTCGCGCCGCGGCGCCGAGGCGGTCGCGCTGGCGGCGCGCCGGTCGCTCGGAGCGCCCGAGTCCCCCGGGCCGTTCGGAGCTCCGGGGTCCCCCGGGTCGAAGGTGGCCGCCTACCGGTCGGGCTACCTGCCGGAGGACCGGCGCAGCCTGGAGGCCGCGCTCAGCGACGGCCGCCTGATCGGGCTGGCCACCACTACCGCGCTGGAGTTGGGCGTCAACATCACCGGGCTGGACGCGGTGCTTATCGCGGGCTGGCCGGGCACCTGGGCTTCGCTGTGGCAGCAGGCGGGCCGGGCCGGGCGCGGCGGCCAGAGCGCCGCCGCGGTCCTCATCGCCCGCGACGACCCGCTGGATACCTACCTAATCCGCCACCCCGAGATCCTGCTGCGGCATCCGGTGGAAGCCACCGTGCTCGATCCGGGCAATCCGTACGTGCTGGCGCCGCATCTGTGCGCGGCCGCGGCCGAGCTGGCCCTTACCGAACAGGACCTGGACACCTTCGGCCCGGAGGCCAGGCCGGTGGTGGACGAGCTGGTCCGGTCCGGCCGGCTCCGCCGGCGCAAGGCAGGCTGGTACAGCATGCGCCGCAGTCCTGCTCCGGCCGGCCTGCGCGGGGCAGGCGCCGCACCGGTCCGGGTGGTGGAGGAGGCCACCGGCCGACTGGTGGGCACGGTGGATGAGCCGTCCGCCCAGCTGCTGGTGCACGAGGGGGCGGTCTACGTGCACCAGGGCGACAGCTACCTGGTCGGCTGCCTGGATCTGGCCGACCGGGTGGCGCTGGTGGAGCCGTGCGAGCTCGGCTACATCACCACGGCCAGGGACGTAACCGATATCGAGGTCCGGGGCGAGCTGCGCCGCACGACGCGGGCCGGGGGTGAGGTGGTCTTCGGCGACGTCCAGGTGACCCGCCAGGTGGCGGGCTACACCAGGCGTCGGGCCGACACCGGCGCCCCGCTCGGCGATACGCCGCTGGACCTGCCGCCACGGCACCTGCTGACCCGGGCGGTCTGGTGGACGCTCTCGGCCAGCGAACGCGACCGGCTGGCCGCAGCGGGAACCGATCTCGGCGGCGCGGCCCACGCCGCCGAGCATGCCGCCATCGGCCTGCTGCCGTTGTTCGCCACCTGCGACCGCTGGGACATCGGCGGAGTCTCCGCTGACCTGCATCCGGCCACCGGACGGCTCACCGTCTTCGTCTATGACGGCTGCGACGGAGGGGCCGGGTTCGCCGAGCGCGGCTTCCAGGCCGCGCCGGACTGGCTGAGTGCCACCCGGCAGGCCATATCGGGCTGCGAATGCGAGGCGGGCTGCCCGTCCTGCGTCCAGTCACCGAAATGCGGGAACGCTAATCACCCGCTGTCCAAACGGGGCGCCGTCGCGCTCCTTGATGCCCTGCTCGGATTCTCGACATAAGTACCATAGGGAACACTAGTCCCGCTATTCACCAAAGTTCCGGAACAGGCTGACGTGGTACACTTACGACGAGTAGGGCCTTCGGTGGCGTTTGTTCGCGGACCACGTAACCGGTCACAGACCGGTCCAGGTGCGCCGTCTCACCACGTGATAAGTCGTACCAACGGGTAACGATCTGCGGATAACACTGTTCACGGGCACGCCGGATATGCTTCAATTTCCTTGGCTGAAAGCTGCATTTGGGCCTCTCGGTGGTCGATTCGGGAGCTCCGCGGCTATAAGCTTTGATAAGGACGGAACCGGCCTCCCCCCCCAGGGCCGGACCGTGCGCGCGGCCCCCGCTCTCCCCCCCGGCGGGGGCCGCCTCCTTTCCGGCCGCGATACCGCCTTTGCTCCGGTACATACATCTTTGCCGGTAAACATCGGGCACGAAGATCGGGTGAGCCACAAGTTAACGGCATGTGATCGCCAGAACTGATTGAGATCACGAATTGGTTACGTGCCAGGTCTTTTCAGGTCCGCGATTTCGTCGTAGAACGGTGGTACGGACTGAAGAACGTCCGGGCACGGCAGCCAGGTACCCACGTGCGACCAGCCGCGGGAGGCGTGTCAGGCCAGGTCAGGCCGACGATAGTCGCGTCAGGCGACAAGTTCAGCCACCTGACTGACGGAGAAGGTGCACGCTTGGTAGCCAGGTATGACGTGCTGCGCGGCGGCGCCCCGGCCAGGGGCGCCGCTTGCTTTTCCGGGAGCTCGCGGGCGCCCCGCTTGGATCTCCTGCCGGAATCGTGGCACCATATCAGGCAAATCGCGACACATCGCGGTAGCCTGCCCGTCGCGGAGCGCGAGCTATCGGTGCCCGCCAGCGCCGCGGCGGCGGGAGAAACGCCGCGCCGGCCCCGTGCAACCACGCCGGCCAGCGGGAACGTTAGCCTTGATCCCTGGCCGGAACTGCGCCAGCCTGGGCGTCAGCGGCCAGGGCACCGATGACCGTGCAGGAGAGCAAGAAGTAGTCCGCACGACGGGAGAGAGGCACCATGGTCCGCAGCGAAACGCCGGGACCGGCCGGCAGTGACCAGTCACTAGGGGATCTGGTGGCCCTGGCGGCCAAAGACATCTCCCAGCTTGTCCGCTATGAGATCGACCTGGCCAAGACCGAGCTGAAGGGCGACATGCGCCGGGTCGGGCTGGCCGCGGCGCTGGGCGGCGTGGCGGCCTTCGTCGGCTGCCTGGTGCTCGTCCTGCTCTGCATCGCCTACGCGTTCGGGCTGGTGGCCCTGGGCATCTGGGACTGGGCGGCCTTCCTCATCGTGGCCGGCACCTGCGTGCTGCTGGCCGGAGTTGCGGTGCTGGTCGCCGTGCTGAAGGTGCGGCACCTGTCCGGCCTGCGCCGGACCAGGGAAACGGTAACCGAGGACATCGACATGCTGCGCCGGGAGGGCGAGCGGCCCAAGGCGAGCCTGAACGGCCAGCAGCCCGAGATCGACCGCGACGGCCAGCCCGAGATCGCCGCGCGCAGGTCCCGGTGAGGTGAACTCCTGATGGCGGTGAACGCGGATTCCACGGTTCAGATCGCCGGGCCGTGGAGCCATCGCTCGGTCAGCGCCAACGGGACCCGTTTTCATATCGCCGAAGCCGGCGACGGGCCCCTGGTGCTGCTGCTGCACGGCTTTCCCGAATTCTGGTGGACGTGGCGGCACCAGCTGGAGTGGTTGCCCGCGGCCGGTTTCCGGGCCGTGGCCGTCGACCTGCGTGGCTACGGCGGCAGCGACAAGCCGCCCCGCGGCTACGACCTGGTCACGGCGGCCGCCGATGCCGCCGGGCTGGTGCGGGCCCTGGGCGAGGCGAACGCGGTCGTGGTCGGCCACGGCTGGGGCGGACTGGTGGCCTGGACGCTGGGCGCTTATTACCCCAAGGTCGCCGGGCGACTGGCCGTGGTCTCGATGGCCCACCCGCTGCGCCTGCGGTCCGCGCTGCTGGTCGACCCGCTCGGCCAGGGCCGCCGGAGCGGCTACGCGTTCGGCTTCCAGCTGCCCATGTTCCCGGAGCGGCAGCTGGTCAAGAACGGCGCCCGGCGGGTGGGCCAGCTGCTGGCGGCCTGGTCGGCATCGGGCTGGCCGGACCGGACGACCGAGCAGGTCTACGCCCAGGCGATGCGGATTCCCTCGGTAGCCCATTCGGCGCTTGAATACCACCGCTGGCTGATGCGCAGCACCGTGCGCCCGGACGGCACGCGCTACGCGCGGCGCATGCGCGCGCCGATCCAGGTCCCAACCCTGCACCTGCACGGCGCTCTCGACTCCTGCGTGCTGCCCAGGACCGCCCGCGGCGCCGGGCGGTACGTGGACGGGCCCTACCGCTGGAAGGTGCTGGACGGTGCCGGGCATTTCCCGCACGAGGAGCGCCCGGAAGCCTTCAACACCGAGCTCCGCGGCTGGCTGGCCGACCCGGAACCGGAGCGGTGACGCGGGATCGTGATCCCGCTGGCCGGGCCAGGAACGCCCGGCCGCGTGACGCGCTGGGACGGCCGCTGGACCGCGGCGGCGGCACGGGTGCGGCCAGGGTGCCCGATGACCTGGTGCTCTCCGGGCCGGAGGCGGCCCGGCTGGCCGATCAGCTGCTGCGCGCCGGGCGGCCCTTCCATGCCCACGAGGTGCTCGAGGCCTCGTGGAAGTCCGGTCCGCCCGCCGAGCGCGACCTGTGGCAGGGACTGGCCCAGATCGCGGTCGGGCTGACCCACGCCCACCGGGGCAATGCCCGTGGCGCCGTGACCTTGCTGCGGCGCGGCGCCCAGCGGGTCCGGGCCTACCGCGGCCAGGGCGGGCTCGCCCCGGGCAGTGACAATCCGTACTGGGACCATCCGTACGGGATCGACGTGGCCGACTTCCTGGCCGCATCCGACGACCTCGCGGCTCGGATCGAACGGGACGGACTGGGCCGCCTTCCGGCCAGCGATCTGCGGCCCGGGCTGCTGACCGCCGCGACGTTAGTCGCAGGAGGAGGTGGAGACGGGCGAGGTGAGGTGCTCGCCCGCGGCGGCGTCGGCGGATACCTCGGCGGCGGTCAGGGCGAAGCCGGTGTCGTTCACCCCGACCGCGGCGGCGAACACCACCCCGTCCACGGTCCCGGCCGGGGACAGTAGCGGGCCGCCTGAATTACCCGACTCCACCACGGCCCGTATCTCGTAGATCTGGCGGGTAACGGTGCTGGTCTCGTAGATGTTGGGTCCTTCGGCGTCCTGGACGCCGCCGATCCTGGCCGCCACGGTGTGCAGGTACATGGCGTCCAGGGGATAGCCCGCCACGACCGCGTTGTCGCCCGGATTGGCCTGGCCGGCGAAGTGCAGCGACGGCAGGTCGAGCCCGGGGACATACAAGATGGCCAGGTCGATCTGCGGGTCGTAGAAGACCACGGTGGCGTTGTAGTGCAACCCGGTGTCGGTGGTGACGGCCTGCTCCTCGGTCACGCCCGCGACCACGTGCGCGTTGGTGAGGACGTGCTGCGGCGAGATGACGAAGCCCGAGCCCTCGATGGAGCGCTGGCAACTGGGCGCCACGCCCTGGATCTTCACCACGCTGGAGCGGGCGGCCAGGAATCCCGGGCTGCTGAGCACGGCGGGATCGGGGGCCGGGATGGCCAGGATGCGCTCCGCGCCGATCCCGCTGAACACCTCGGCGTAGGTGCTGTTGCTGGCCAGCAGCCTGCGGAAGTCGGAGAACATGGTCCGGGCGGGCGACGGCATGAACTTGTCCAGGGCCTGCAGCACGATCGAGTTGTTGACCTGCGAGTCGACCACGGGGAACGGCGACTCGATCAGCACGGAGCCGACGACCCAGGCGATCAGCAGCACCGACAGCATGCTGACCACCGAGCCGCCGACCGAATCAAGCACCGTGGCCGAGTGCCAGGTGACCGTGGAGCGCATGGCCGCCCCGATCGAGGAGGCGATGAACTGCCCGATCACGGCGAAGCTGACCAGCAGCACCACGGCGATGACATCCTGCTGGGTCTGACCGCCGACCAGGGCCCGGGAGATGCTCGGCCCGAACTCCGCGCCCAGCAGCGCGCCGCCCACGAAGCCGAAAAAACTGAGCACGCCGACGATGAAGCCCTGCCGGTATCCGGACACGGCGAACGCGGCGACAACCACGATCAAGATAAGGTCGAGCACATCTCCGTGCACGACCCTAACCGTATAGCGTTTTCCACGCTTCCTGGCCCGCCCGGCGGAGGTGTCCAGTCGATCACCTCGGCGGCAGACCAGGGCCGTTCCCAGCCGGCCAGCGCGAGCAGGCGGTCGACCAGCACGGCAGTGAATCCCCAGATCAGCATGCCCCTGACCCGGAAGGCTGGGGTGGTCCGCCCGTCCGGCACCCGGACCACCACCCGGGCGGCGGGATCGGTCAGCTCGCTGACGGCGATCCGCTCCACCGCGGCCACCTCGGCCGGGTCCACAGGCGCGACCGCGCAGGGCTCGCGCCACCAGGCCAGCACCGGGACGACCCGGAATCCGGTACGCGGGATGAACAGCTCGGGCAGCGTGCCGACGATGTCCACGCCGTCCGGGTCGACGCCCACCTCCTCGGCCGCCTCCCGCAATGCCGCGGCCACCGGCCCGGAATCGGCGGCGTCGATGGCACCGCCCGGGAACGCGGGCTGGCCCGCATGCAGCCGCAGGTCGTCACTGCGCTGGATGAAGAGCAGGTCGGGATCGTCAGGGCCAGCACCGAACAGGACGAGCACGGCCGAGGCACGGCCGCCGGTGGCGGGCGGCCGGGCCTGCGGTTCGGTCTCCACGGCGGCGGCCGCGACGAACAGCTCCCGCAACCAGGCGGGCTGCGACCGGCTGACCGCGGTCACGAGAACGGGCCAGGCTTGACTAGCTTCGCGGCGACCACCGGATCGACGGGTCCCTCGCCGTAGGACGGGCACAGCCGGGCCAGCCCGCAGGCTCCGCAGGCGGGCCGCCGGGCGTGACAGACCCGGCGGCCATGCCAGATCAGCCGGTGCGAGAGCATCGTCCAGTCCCGGCGCGGGATGAGCGTGCCCACCTCCGCCTCGATCTTGACCGGGTTGTCGCTGGTGGTCCAGCCGAACCTGCGGGCCAGCCGCCCGAAATGCGTGTCCACGGTGATCCCGGGGATGCCGAAGGCGTTACCCAGGACCACGTTGGCGGTCTTCCGGCCGACGCCCGGCAAGGTGACCAGATCAGACAGCCGCGGCGGCACCTCACCGCCGAACCGGTCGCACAGCGCCTGCCCGAGTCCCATCAGGCTGTTGGCCTTGGCGTGATAGAACCCGGTTGACTGGATGATCTTCTCCAGTTCATCCCGGTCCGCGGCCGCGTAATCCGCGGCGGTCACGTACCTCGCGAACAGGGTCGGGGTGACCAGGTTGACCCGCTTGTCGGTGGTCTGCGCGGACAGGATCGTCGCCACCAGCAGCTCCAGCGGCGTGCCGAAGTTCAGCTCGGTGTGCGCATCCGGGTACATCAGGGCGAGCTCGCGGTCGATCCGGCGGGCCCGGCGGACCAGGGCGGTATGCGAAGGGGGCTCAGCGGTCACTATTCCAGCTTAGGCCGGCGAGGAGGCCGACGCCTCGGCCGTGGCCGAGGGCGTCCCGCTCGGTGACGCCGAGGAACTGGGCGCCGGGCTGGACGGCGGCGGGCTCCAGGGCGGCCTCGGCCAGTGGCGGGACCCGCTCCCTGACTCTGAGCCGGACCCTGAGCCGGACCCGGACCCAGAGCCGGACCCAGACCCAGAGCCGGACCCAGACCCAGAGCCGGACCCAGACCCGGAGCCGGAGCCGGACGCGGACCCGGATCCCCAGGTGACCGAGACGGTCATGACCGTCGTGGATCCCGAGCTGGCGGGGGACGTCCCGCCGGGGGCAGCAGCAATGGAGATGACCGCGCTGCCGCTGCTCCCCGGCACGCTCACGGTGATCGTGATGGACTGCCCGGCCTTCAGGGTCCCCTGGTCGCTGCTCAGGCTCACCTGCGATGAGGACGCGCTCGCCGACCAGCTGACCGGCCCGCCCGCGGCGGTGCTATTCAACATAACGAGCGGTTAAACCAGTACTTTTGCCTTAGTGCACGGAAACTAATCAAGGCGGTTCCCTGATAAGTTCGCACCATTTAGCTGGCGGCTACCACCGGTTCGGGTGGATGCGCGGCGCAGACGGACGGATCGTAGGGCGCGGAGGTCAGCCTGGCCGCCAGCGGAGCCGTACGCGGATCGGCCGGGTTGAGGTGCCGTCCCGCCACCACGATCGCCACCCGGCCAGCGCCTGCCTGCTTGAGCGCGGCGGCGGCCGACTGGGCACTGGCCCCCGATACCCAGCTGTCCTCCAGCAGCAGCACGCCGGCGGCGGCCGGCAACCGGCCGGCCAGGAAGCGGTCCGGATCGAGGTCACGGCCCTGGCGGCCGGGGCGGATGGCCAGCGGGGCCAGCGGCAGCCCGAGATGAGGCCCGACCAGCCGGAGCAGCGGGTGCGGTCCGGGGCGCCCGCAGCCGGTCGGCACCACGGCCAGGTGCGTGGGTGGCGGCATGGCCGCCTGGCGCCAGACGCATGCGCCGTGATCGCGCAGGAAGGCCAGCAGTAGGGCCTGCAGCGAGGCCCGCGCCGGGGCGCCCGGCTCTGGCCCGGACTTGTATCGCCACAGGTCAGCGGCCAGCGCCGTGCCCTTGACCGCATACGAGATGGGCACCACCGCGTCCGCCAGCAGCCCGGGGCCGAGCAGGTCATGATGCTCGCACTGATAGCAGCGGGCGTATCCGGGCCGGACCGGGCCGCGGCACACGGCGCAGTCCGGGCCGGCGGCGCGCGGCCGGACCTGATACAGCACCGGGACTGGCATGGGCCGATGTTACGGAAGGCCACTGACAAACGCTCGGTGACGACCGCCGGGACAGGACATGCGCCAGGAATGGGTGTCCAGGGCCAGGTTCGAGGAGATGATCGGCGCGGGGGTCATCACTGACGATTCCACCCTGGCCGCCTGCGCCCTGCTGCTGATCAGCGAAGCAGCGGCGCGAACAGGTCGCCGTTCCGGGCTACCCGCTCCAGCACCGTCTCGGCCGTGAAGAACAGGTCCTGGGGCTGGCGGCAGGTTGCCACCTCGTCCCAGCTGACCGGGGTGGAGACGGTGGGGGACTGGCGGGCGCGCAGCGAGTAGGGGGCCACGGTGGTCTTGGAGCCGTTGTTCTGGCTCCAGTCGATCAGGACCTTGCCGGTGCGCAGCATCTTGGTCATCCGCGAGACCACCCGGCGGGGCTGGTCGCGTTCGAGGCGTTCGGCGAAGGCACGGGCCTGGTCGCTGGCCTGCTCGGAGGTCACGCCGGAGATCGGGGCGTAGAGCTGCAATCCCTTGCCGCCCGAGGTCTTGGCCAGCGGCGCGAGGCCCTCGGCTGCCAGCAGCGGCCGCAGGTCCTCCGCCACCCGGCAGCAGTCCACGATGTTGGCCGGCGCACCAGGGTCCAGGTCGAAGACCAGCAGGTCGGGCCGGCGGATTTCCGGTACCCGCCATTGCGGCACGTGCAGTTCCAGGCCGGCCAGGTTGGCCGCCCAGATGAGGGCGGGCAGGTCATCCACCACGAGGTAGGTCACCGTGGTGCCCCTTCCCCGCGAGCTTTCCGAGGGTATCGGGGCGGTGCGGATCCAGTCCGGCCGGTGCTCGGTGACGTGCTTCTGGAAGAAGGCCTCGCCCTCCACGCCCTCGGGATAGCGCTTCAGGGTCAGCGGGCGGTCGGCCAGGTGGGGAAGCAAGACCGACGCGACCCGCTGGTAGTAGTCGAGGACTTCGGCCTTGGTGAACCCTGTCTCCGGGTACAGCACCTTGGCCAGGTTGGTCAGCGTCAGCGTCCGGCCGTCGACCTGGACCGCGACCTTCGCCTCAGGGCTCACGGACAACATCCTTCGGGTCGATGTCGTCGCGCAGGCCCTTGTAGACCGGGGCGCGCATCCGGCCCGCCCTGGTCCACCGGTCGAAGGCGACCTGGACCACCAGCCGGGGCTCGACCCACACGGCGGGGCGGGCGTGCTCGGGCGGGACCGGGCCGTCGAACGGCGAGTCGGGGCGGCGCAGCGGCCGGAGCTTGTCCCCCAGCATGCGCAGCGTCTCGTCGTTGAACCCGGTCCCCACGTGGCCGGCGTAGATCAGCCCTGAGGCGTCGTGCACGCCGATGAGCAGCGACCCGACCTGGCCGGTCCGGTTGCCCTGGCCCGGCTTGTACCCAGCCACGACGGCTTCCTGGGTATGCAGGTTCTTGATCTTCCGCCAGTGGTCGGTGCGGACGCCGGGCGCGTACTTGGAGTCGAGCCGCTTGGCTACCACGCCTTCCATGCCGTGGGAGCGGGAGACCTCCTGCACGGCGGAGAAGTCCGCACCGGGGAAAGACGGCGGAGTCTGCCAGAACGGCCCGTTCAGGCCCAGGTCGTCCAGCACGGTGCGGCGGTCGGTGTACGCCAGGTCAAGCAATGGCCTGCCGTCCAGCTGGAGCAGGTCGAACACCAGGTAGGTCACCGGGGTCTGCCCGGCCAGCAGGGCGGCTTGCGATGCGGAGGTGACGTGCATCCGGGGCTGCAGGGCCTCGAATTCCGGCCAGCCGCCCTCGCCGAACACCACGATCTCCCCGTCGAGCAGCAGCTGCTTGTGGTTGGTGGCCGCGCCCAGCCGGGCCAGTTCCGGATAGGCCACGGTGATGTCGCGCTCGGTCCTGGACATCAGCCGGACCCGGCCCCGTTCGATGTAGGCCAGAGCCCGGACCCCGTCCCACTTCATCTCCAGGGCCCAGTTCTGCGGGTCGCGGGGGACGGCACCGGTCACTGCGAGCATGGGCCGCAGGCCGGGTGGCAGGGCCAGCCGTTCCCGGTGGATCATCCACTGGTTGCCGCGGGTCTGGAACAGCACGTACCCGCCGGTCACCCGCTGCCCGTGCAGCACCACCTTCACCTCGGCGGGCGCCCACTTCAGCGTCTCGTAGGTGCCGTGGTCCCAGATGGTGACGGCACCCGCCCCGTACTCGCCGCGGGGTATCTCCCCCTCGAAGCTGCCGTACTCCAGCGGGTGATCCTCGGTGTGCACGGCCAGGTGGTTGACCGCCGGGTCGGGCGGCACCCCCTTGGGCAGCGCCCAGGACACCAGCACCCCGCCGCGCTCCAGCCGGAAGTCCCAGTGCAGCCGGCGGGCGTGATGCTCCTGGATGACGAACGTCCCGCCCTGCTCGGCACCGGCCGGCGAGGCTTCGGGCGGCGGCACCGGCTCGGGCGTCCGGGCGGCATCCCGTTTGTCCCGGTACGCCTGCAGCTTGTCCACGTCCCCCTGTGTACCCGATGCGCCCTGAGAGGGAACGCTGACGGGGAACGCTGACCGGGAACTAGGAGCGCTTCGTTACACCTATTGCCTATGATTTAAATTAAGTTACTAGGGAAGTGGGAAAATAGGGAATGGGTAGGAGGCAGCATGGGCCTAAACGGTTACGTCGTCATCGGCAGCGCGATCGTGGGCCTGCTCGTCGGGCTGACCGGTGCCGGCGGGGGCGCCCTGATGACCCCGATGCTGATCTTGCTGTTCAGCGTGAAGCCGGCCGCCGCCATTTCCAGCGACCTGGTCGCCGCGGTCGTCATGCGGCCCGTAGGGGCAGTGGTGCACCTGCGCAAGGGCACGGTCAACCTGCGGCTGGTGGGCCTGATGACGCTCGGCTCGGTGCCGATGGCCTTCCTCGGCGCCTACCTTCTCAAACAGCTCGGCGACACGTCGTCCAGCCAGCAGGACGTGGAGATCGCACTGGGCGCCGCACTGCTGGTCGGGGCGGTGGCCATGGTGGTCCGGTTCGTCATGGATCGCAAGTCCGGGCCGCGCACGGCCAGGGTGAATGAGGTGACCATCCGGCCGGTGCCGACCGTGCTGATCGGCATGGTGGGCGGGCTGATCGTCGGCATGACCTCGGTGGGGTCGGGCTCGCTGATGATCGTCCTGCTGCTGTTCGCCTACCCGAAGCTGTCTGCAGGCCGGCTGGTCGGGACCGACCTGACTCAGGCGGTGCCGCTGACCGCGGCCGCGGCGCTGGGGGCGCTGGCGTTCGGCCACATCGAGTTCGGCGTGACCGCGTTGATCATCGTGGGCAGCGTGCCCGCGGTGCTGATCGGGTCGCTGCTGTCCTCGCGGGCCCCGGACGGGTACATCCGGCCGGCCATCACATTCGTGATCTTCGCCTCCGGCCTGAAGTACGTCGGCGTCGGCACCTACCCGCTGGGCTGGACCATGGGCGCCGTGCTGGTCGCGGGGGCCGGCTACTGGCTGGTCACGACGCGGCCGTGGCGCGGGGGCCAGCCGGGCACAGAGCCGGAGGCCGCCAGGCCGGCGGACACGGCCGAGCCCCAGCCGCTGGAGGACATACCCATCAGGTAAGCGGCGCCCGGCCCTACAGTTGGTGGGTGACCGGAACCTGGGTAGTCGAGCCGTCCGGGCCGCTGCGCGGCGACATCACCGTGCGCGGGTCGAAGAACGCGGTGACCAAGCACATGGTCGCGGCCATGCTCGGGGACGGACCGAGCACGATCAGGAACGCACCTGAGGTCGGTGACGTCGACATCACCGCGGCGATGCTGGAAGCCCTCGGCTATCAGGTGGTCCGTTCGGGCGCCGAAATCACCATCGCGCCCGGGTCAGCGGTGCAGCCGAGGGTGCCGGAAGCCTTCACCGGCCTGAACCGGATCCCGATCCTCATGCTGGGGCCGCTGCTGCACCGGACCGGTGAGGCGTTCGTGCCGCTGGTCGGGGGCGATCCTATCGGGCGGCGACCGGTCGACTTCCACGTCGCGGCGCTGCGGGCCCTGGGAGCCGAGGTCGAGACGGGTCCGGCCGGGATCACGGCCCGGGCTTCCCGGCTGCACGGGGCGCGCATCGACCTGCCCTACCCGAGCGTGGGCGCCACCGAGACCGTGCTGCTTTCCGCCGTGCTGGCCGAAGGCAAGACGGTACTGCGCAACGCGGCCACCGAGCCTGAGGTAGTGGAGCTCGCCCTGTTCCTGCAGCGGATGGGCGCGCACATCGAGCTCAGCCCGGACCGGCGGATCGTCATCGAGGGCGTGCCGGGGCTGCGCGGCGCGTCCCGGTGGCTGGCCGGGGACCGGCTCGAGGCATTTTCATACCTGGTGGCGGGGCTGATCACCCGCGGCGAGGTCCGGGTGCACGGCTGCCCGCAGGACCGGCTGGTCACAGCGATCACCACGCTGGCCCGGATGGGCGCCAGGTTCGAGATCACCGACGAGTGGATCACCGCTTCGGCGCCGGCCGGGCTGCGCGCCGCCGCGGTGCACACCGACACCCATCCCGGCTTCATGACCGACTGGCAGCAGCCGCTGATGGTGCTGTTCACCCAGGCCGAAGGGATGTCGGTGCTGCACGAGACGGTGTTCGAGAACCGGCTGGTGTACGTGCCGGCGCTGCAGAGGATGGGCTGCGAGATCGAGGTGTTCGCGGCCTGCCTGGGCGGGCCCGCGTGCCGGTTCCACGACACCAACGCGGTGCACTCGGCGGTGATCAGGGGCAGCTCCAAGCTGCGCGGGGCCGACGTCACCCTGCCCGACGTGCGGGCCGGGTTCTCCGCCGTGCTGGCCGCCGCGGTGGCGGACTCGCCATCGCAGTTGCACGGCATCCACCACATCGAGCGGGGTTACCACCGGCCGTTCGAGCAGTTCGGGTCGCTCGGGCTGACCATCCGCCGCAGCTGAGCCTCTCGTTAGGCTGGCTGGTATGACCACCGCGTTCGTGCTCGGCGGCGGAGGCCTGCTGGGCGCCCACGAGGTCGGCATGCTGCAGGCGCTCTCCGAGGCAGGCATCCGGCCCGACCTCGTCGTCGGCACCTCAGTCGGCGCCATCAACGGCGCGTTCGTGGCCGCCGACCCGCTGGGCGCGGCGGCCCGGCTGGGCCGGATGTGGCAGGGTGACGAACTGCGGCTCGCCTTCAGCGAGAAGCTATGGGGCCGGGCGGTCAGGCTGGTGCGTTCGGGCACGCACCTGCACTCGATGGAACCGCTGCGCCGCCTGCTGGAGGGCGCGCTGCCCGGCGGCGACTTCGCCGACCTGAAGCTGCCGTTCCAGTGCGTGGCGGCCGGCATCGAGAGCGCGAGCGCGCACTGGTTCAGCAGCGGGCCGGTCGTTCCGGCGGTCCTGGCCTCGTGCGCGGTGCCGGGACTGCTGCCGCCGGTCGAGGTCGGCGGCGCGCATTACTTCGACGGCGGCCTGGTCGACTCGATCCCGGTCGGGCGGGCCGTGGCGCTGGGCGCCAGCACCGTCTACGTGCTGCAGGTGGGCCGGATCGAGAGCGCGCTGGAGGTTCCGACCCGGCCGTGGGAGGTGGGCCTGGTCGCGTTCGAGATCGCCCGCAGGCACCGGTTCCACGAGGAGATATCGTCGCTACCGGACAACGTGCGGGTCCACGTGCTGCCCACCGGCGGGGAGCGGCTGCCGCCCGGGATGGCACAGTTCAGGTACCGGGACCGGGCTAGGGTGAGACAGAGCATCGAGCGCGCGTACACGGCGTCGGCGAGCTACCTCGCCACGCTGCCCAGCCAGTTATCTGGCTTGCCGTTACCGGGCCTGGCCGTTAGCGGGGCCCCCGGCCGAGGGAGGGTCTGTTGCTCCCACCCAGGCTCGTCCGGCGGCTGGTGGTGGCGCCGATGGTCATCATGGTCGCCCTCGGCCTCATCGTGCTGTCGCCGTTGCTGGCTGTGCTCGCGCTGCTGTTCGGGCTGGCCGGGCTGCTGCGGGCAGGCCGGATGCGCAACCTGCGGCTGGTGTCGTTCGTGGTGGTCGGCCTTACTGCGGAACTCGTGACGCTGTTCGTCCTGCTGGGCCTGTGGATCGCGAGCGGGTTCGGCGGCCGGCTGCACACCGAGCCTTACCAGAAGCGCCATTACGCGGTGGTGCGCTGGTTCCTGGATGCTCTCTTCCGCGGGGCGGAACGGACCTACGGGCTGCGGGTCGAGATCGAGGAGCCGGAACTGACCGGCGAGGAACTGCTGGCCCGGGCCAGCCTGCCGGTGATCGTGCTGTCCAGGCACGCCGGGCCGGGTGATTCGTTCCTGCTGGTCCATCAGCTGCTGAGCGTCTACGGGCGGCGGCCGCGGGTGGTAATGAAGGCCACCCTGCAGTTCGATCCCAGCCTGGACATCCTGGGCAACCGGCTGCCCAACGTGTTCATCCACCATCGCCAGACCGGGGAGAGCATCTTCACCGACCAGATCGAGCGGCTGGCCCGCAGCCTGGATCCGGCCGGGGCGCTGGTGATCTTCCCCGAGGGCGCCAACTGGACCCCGAGCCGGTGGCGCCGCGGCATCCGGCGGCTCGAGCACGCTGGCCGCCGCGACCTGGCCGAACGGGCCCGGGACATGCCCAACCTGCTCCCGCCGCGGCCGGGCGGCACGCTGGCCGCCATCGCCGCCTGCCCGGAAGCCGACGTGATCTTCGTGGCGCACGCCGGGCTGGACACCATCTTGTCCCTCGGCGACGTGTGGCGGCGGTTCCCGGTCGACCAGGTCATCCGGGCCAGGTGGTGGCGGGTGCTGTCCGAGCAGGTGCCGAGGGACGCGGACCATGAGGCGCAGGTGCAGTGGCTGTACCAGTGGTGGGAGCGGATCGACTCCTGGATCACCGAGAACCGGCTGGGCGGCGCTGCGGTTCCCGTGCTGGAAGCGCAGCAGGGAGCGGGGGTGCAGCCTGAGGTGGAGGCGCAGCCGGCGGCCGAGGACTGACTTCCAAGGTTCGTGCTGACCGTCCGCTCCGACCCGGCGCCGCTGCGCCTTGTGAAGTAGTGCACAATCCGCTTCCGCGGAGACCATCGTAAGAGGAAGGTTGTCAAGCCGGCGGGCGTGAATATTGCGGTGTTGCTGGTCAGAGGGGCTAGCGAGATGGCCTGGCCCGGAGTTACGGATGGTGGTCGCGGGCGGGCGTGGTTTCTGCGGGCATGGCGGGATGGCCGGGCGGGTCCTAGCCGCCCGGCTGGGGTTCTGCGTGTTCTGCCTTGTTCCGTCCCGGTGTGCGGTGTCCTGCCGCGCCGTGCGTCTCTACGTAGCATCAACCGGGTTCTCCCTGGTGCCGTGGGGTGCGCGGCCCGGGTCCCGACAGCGCGCAATCGAGCTCGGTGCACGGTGCGGCGGGACTGCCCGTGGTCTCCGGCGAGCTGCGTGGCTCTACGCCTGTGCGGGCTCGTCCCGCCGCCGGGGGGAAGTCGTTCCGGGCAGCCGCGGGGCCGGCCCGGCGAGGATGGGCTACCTCACGCGGCCGCCGCGATGGTCACGGTGGCGGGCCGGGCGGGGATGACCCCGGCCGCGATGCGGGCATCCCATGCCTGCCGCCGGGTGATCACGGCCCACAGCCAGCGCAGCAGGGTCGCCGCGCACGCGACCCGCGCCTGCCCGTCAGCAAGCCGGTTACCGTCCCGGCCGGTCAGGTGCGCGTACTTGGCGGACAGGACCCGGTTGTGGCGCAGCGCGCCCCAGACCGCGCGCCAGGCCGCTGACCGCAGGCCCGGCCGGCCGCGGCGGGAGATCCGGGTCTGCCCGGTCATGGTGGCCGAGGTGCGCTCGGACGGGTTCAGCCCGGCATGCTTGACCACGGCCCGCCCGGAAGTGAACCGGCGCGGATCCCCGGTCTCGGCCAAGATCACCGCGGCGCTGAGGGCCGACATCCCGTCGATGCTGGTCACCAGCGCGGTCAAGCCCAGCTCGCCCATCATCGCGGTCATCCGGTCCTCGGTGTCGGCCAGCCGCGCCCGCAGCGCCCGCCAGTCTCCCAGCAGCAGGTGCACCCGCTCCAGCGCGCCGCGCCGCTGCGCGGCCACCCCGCCGGCATCGGCTAGCGCCTCCCACACGTTCCTGGCGATGGAATGCCGGATGAGCTTGCCGCCCCAGCGGGGCAGCTCCCGGCGGATCGCGGCGACGAACCGGTCATAGCCCATCTTCCGCAGCCGGGCCGGGTTCCCGTTGCACCGGTCGGTGATCACCGCCATCGCGGCCAGCCAGGTCACCGATTCCAGCGGCCGGGCCGCCGCGCCCAGCGGCGCCGGCCACGCGCACCCCAGCAGGTCACCGGCCTGCTGCATGCACGCAGTCACGTCCGCCACCAGGGCGAACCGGCGCGCCCCCAGATGCCGCAGCCGCGCCCAGTCCTCACCCGCCCGCTCAGGCAGATAGCACTCCAGCCGGACCACGAGCTTGCCGATCAGGTACGCATCCCGGTGATCCGTCTTGTCCCGCGTGTAGTCATCGCCCTCCCGCGCCCGGGCTACCGCCAGCGGCTGCACGCACACGAACCCGTGCCCGGCCGCGTCCGCCAGCCCCATCAGCGCCTTCCACCGGTGCCCGGTCGGCTCGCACGCCACCGTCAGCCCGGCGAACCCGGCCCGGGCAGCCTGACCCGCCGCCCATTCCAGCAGGCCGCCCAGCTGGTACGCCTTCGCCTTAACGATCTTGCGGGCCAGCACCCGCCCCTCATGATCAACCAGCACCGCAGCCTGCTTATCCTCACCCAGGTCCGCCGCCAGCACCGCCCGGTCCCGCCGCACCACCCCCCGCACCGCGGCGATCCGCCGGTTCCGGTTCCGGTCCCCCCGCGTCAACCCGCTACCCTGAGCCACGAACGTCCTCCTGCTGTCTTGGGATCTGAAGCCCGTCATCACATCAGGAGGACGTTCCTTCAGCAACCCGAACAAAGCCAACAGGTAGTTACTACGCCGGCATATGCCGCCGTGCATTGTCACACACCGCGGAAGGTGAAGAGCCGGCCGCCGGGCAAGCCGGCTGCGGGGGCGCGGCCGAGCCGGCTGACCCCGACGCTGGTCAGCAGCGCGTCGAAGGCGATCTCCGCAAAACCGCGTGCCAGGCTACCCAGTCCTTCACCCGGCCATCGTGGCCCAGCGGCTTTGATCCCGCCACCTCAGGTGGCAATCCACTCTGCCAGGGGACGGGACGCTGGTGTGGCCTACTGGAGCCCGGTGCGGACTGACGTGATGCGCTGGGTGTTGAAACCGAGCCAGTGCATCCGGCCGGCGTAGCGCGCGTGCTCGACCTTGAGGCAGCGGTCCATGATCACGGTCACGCCGCCCTCTTCGGCGATCCGCGCGCCTTCATAATTGACCACGCCGAACTGGCACCACAGGGCGCCGGCCCCGATGGCCACCGCGTCGCGGGCGATGCCCGGCAGCGCGTCCGGCGCTCGGAAGACGTTCACGATGTCCACCTGCCCGGGCACGTCGAGCAGGCTCGGGTAGCACGTCTCGCCGAGGATCTCCGTCTCGCGGGGATTCACCGGGATCACCCGGTAGCCGTGCCGCTTGAGGTAGTAGCCGACGAAGTAGCTGGCCCGCAGCTCGTTGGGTGACAGGCCCACGATCGCGACGGTCCTGGCGGTGTGCAGCACGCGCTGGATCTCCAGCGGGTCCTGGTACCGGGCGAGATCGCTCATGCTCGGTCTGCCGCCCGTCTCCGGCTCGCTCATGCGGTCGCTGCCCCCTGTCCGACGGTCGCGGCGACGAGCGTGAAACCCTGCTCCAGGTCCCAGATCAGGTCCGCCACCGACTCGGTGCCGACCGACAGCCGGACCGTGCCCGGGCCGACGCCGGCCGCCCGCAGTTCGTCGTCGCTCAGCTGCCGGTGGGTCGTGCTGGCGGGGTGGATGATCAGGCTCTTCGCGTCGCCGACGTTGGCCAGGTGGGACCACAGCGTCACGCCGCGGATGAGGTCCTGCCCGCCGGCCCGGCCGCCGGCGCAGTCGAACGAGAACACCGCTCCGGCCCCGCGCGGCAGGTACTTCTCCACCAGCGGCCGGTACGCGCTCGTGGCCAGGCCGGGGTAGGTCACATTCGAAGCCAGCTCGTGGGATTCGAGGAAGGCCGCGACCGCCCGCGCGTTCTCGACGTGGCGTTCCATCCGCAGCGACAGCGTCTCCAGCCCCTGCAGGAACAGGAAGGCGTTGAACGGCGACAGCGCCGCGCCCAGGTCGCGCAGGGTCTCGGCGCGGAGTTTCATCAGGTAGCCGTACAGCCCGAACGTCTCGTGGAACTGCAGGCCGTGATAGGCCGGCGAGGGATCGGCGACCACGGGGAACCGGCCGTTGGACCAGTCGAACGTGCCGGCCTCGACGACGACACCGCCGATGGAAGTGCCGTGGCCGCCGATGAACTTGGTGGCCGAGTGGATCACGATGTCGGCGCCCCACTCGATCGGGCGGCACAGGTAGGGCGTCGCGAACGTGTTGTCCACGATCAGCGGCAGCTCATGCTCGTGCGCCACGGCCGCCACGGCCTCGATATCCAGCACGTTCCCGGCCGGGTTGCCGATCGTCTCGCCGAAGAACGCCTTGGTGTTGGCGCGGACCGCTTTCCGCCAGGCTTCGGGGTCGTCGGGATCGACCCAGGTCAGCTCGACGTTCATCTTGCGCAGCAGGTGCTTGAGCTGGTTCACCGTCCCGCCGTACAGCGCCGAGGACGAGACGACGTGGTCGCCCGGCTGCAGCAGTGTGAACAGGGCGGCGGCCTGGGCGGCGATGCCGCTGGCGAACGCCACCCCGCCGGCGCCGCCCTCGAGGTTCGCCACCCGCTCCTCGAAGACCGCGACGGTCGGGTTCATGATGCGGGAGTACGTGTTGCCGTATTCCTGCAGGTTGAAGTATGCCGCCGCCGATTCCGGGTCCTCGAACACGTAGCTGGTCGTCTGGAAGATCGGCACGGCGCGTGCGCCCGTGTTCGGGTCGGGCCGCTGCCCGGCATGCAGCTGCCGGGTCTCGAATCCGAACGCGCGGGCTTCCTCGGGTTTGTCGGTCACGAATTCCTCTCCCCTGGCCTCATCCGCCGGCCGTGCCGTCGGTCAGGCTGTGCTCACTCAAAAACTGGCGGATGATGGGCGTCTGCCGCGCTTCCTCAAGCAGGAAGCAGTCATGGCCGTACGGCGCCTCGATCACATGGGACTCGACCGGCTTGCCCAGAGCGCGAAGCGCGTCGGCGATCTCAGCCGACGCGGCCGGCGGGTACAGCCAGTCGGAACTGAACGCGACCAGCAGCGCCCGCGCCGACACACCTTCCATCGCCCGCGTGAGCGACCCGCCGCCGTGCTGCCGCGCGAGATCGAAGTACGTCAGCGCGCGCGACATGTAGAGATAGGTGTTGGCGTCGAAGCGCTTGACGAACGATCCGGCCTGGTGCCGCAGGTAGCTCTCGACCTGGAACTCCGGTTCGGTGATCGTGTAGCGGATGTCGTCGGCGAACTGGAGCCGCCGGCCGAACTTGTCGTTAAGCGCCACGCCCGACAGGTACGTGACGTGGCCGACCATCCGGGCCACGCCCATGCCGGCCTTGGGCGCGCGGCCCGTGCCGTAGTAGCGGCCGCCTTGCCAGGCCGGGTCGCGCATGATCGCCTCACGCGCGATCGCGTTCCAGGCCATGCCCTGTGGGTAGAGGGCGTGCGTGCTGGCGATGGCCACGACGGCCTCGACCTGATCAGGGAACAGGATCGCCCACTCGAACGCCTGCATCCCGCCGAGCGAGCCGCCGGCTATCGCCGCGAGCCGTTCGATGCCGAGCTGGTCCAGGAAGGCGCGCTCCGTCCGTACCATGTCCGCGACCGTGATCACGGGAAAGTCCGGCCCGTACGGCCGGCCCGTGGCGGGGTCGACCGATGACGGCCCGGTCGTGCCGCGGCAGCCGCCGAGCAGGTTCGTGGAGACGACGAAGAAGCGGTCGGTGTCGAACGCCTTGCCGGGGCCGATCATTCCGTCCCACCAGCCGAGGCCCTTGCCGGCCACGCCGTCGCGATCGGTGGCCGCGAACCCGTCGCGCGTGCTCTCTTCGGGCGGCGTCTTCGCGAAGCCCGCCGCATGGGCGTCGCCGCTGAGCGCGTGGCACACCAGGATGACGTTGTCGCGCCGGGGTGAGAGGGCACCGTAAGTCTCATACGCCACTCGCACCGGATGCAGCTCCTTGCCACAGTCGAGCCGCACCGGCTCGGGCAGGTCGACGTACTGCGTTTCCACGGTGCCGACCGAGCCGGCCGCGAGCATCGAGGCTGGCTCCGCCATGCAGGCTATGTTAGCTGGTCGCAGCTGTTGTATTGTCAATCATCTCAACCGGAATACTGATGAAGTGAGCGAGAGGGACACAGGCGACATGACCACGGTCACCAACGGAGTCAACGTGCAGGCGCTGCTGGACGCGCGCGAGGTGCTGAAGGGCGCGCCTGAGGCCGCCCAGTTCACCTGGCGGGCGTCCGCCAAGTGGCAGGGCGGCGTCCACAGCACGGTCAAGGTCCAGAGCTTCTTCGGCCTCGGGGAGGAGCAGAGCCACAAGGAGGAGTGGTCGTTCGAAGCCGACCACCCCGAGGTCTTCGCGGCCGAGGACAACGGCATCACGCCGATCGAGTACCTCCTCGTCGGCCTGGCTAGCTGCCTGACGGGGGGTATTGCGTCCGTCGCGGAGAACCGCGGCATCCAGCTGCGCTCGGTCGAGTCCGTGGTCGAGGGCGGGCACGACATCCGCGGGATCCTCGGTGCCGACAGCGACGTCCGCAACGGCTACAACGACATCAAGGTGACGTTCACCATCGACGCGGACGCGTCGCGGGAGGACATCGAGGCGCTGGTGGCCCAGTCGCAGAAGCGCTCCGCCGTGTACGACGCGCTGACCAACCCGACGAACGTCACCGTCGAAGTCGCTTGAGCGGCCGCGCGGCGGCTTGTCCGACGCGCGCGCTCCGGCCAGCACTGATCCGGCCAACACTGAGGAGCCAGGCCATCGAACGCGCCACCACGGTCGTCATAGGCGCGGGGCACGCGGGCCTAGCCGCCAGCCATTTTCTCGCTAACAAGGAGATCGACCACGTCGTGCTCGAGCGCGGCACGGTAGCGAACTCCTGGCGGCACGAACGGTGGGACTCGCTGCGGCTGCTCACCCCCAACTGGCAAAGCCGGCTTCCGGGCCTTCGCTACGAAGGCCCGGACCCCGGCGGCTACATGACGATGGGGGAAGTGACCGAGTTCATCGAGCACTTCGCCGCGGCCGCGCGTGCTCCCGTCCGGACCGGCACGGACGTCACCTCGGTGCGGCGGACCGGCGACGGATATCACGTGGCCACGAGCAAGGGCGATTTCGGCTGCCGGGCCGTGGTCATCGCGAGCGGCGCCTGCAACCAGCCCTCGGTGCCGCCGCTCGCCGCGGCGGTGCCGAGGACTGTCGAGCAGCTGACGCCGTTCGACTACCGCGACCCGGCCAAGCTCCCCGACGGCGGCGTGCTCGTGGTGGGGGCATCGGCGACCGGCGTGCAGCTGGCCGCCGAGCTGCAGCGGTCGGGCCGGCCAGTCACCCTCTCGGTGGGCGAGCACGTGCGGTTGCCGCGCACCTACCGCGGCCGCGATGTGCTGTGGTGGATGGATGCGTCGGGCGTGTGGGACCAGCGGTACGACGAGATCGAGGACCTCACCCGGGCCCGGCGGCTACCCTCGCCCCAGCTCGTCGGGACGCCCGAGCGGGCGACGCTCGACCTCAACGCGCTCACCTCGATGGGCGTCGAGCTGGTGGGCCGCTGGGCGGCGGTCCGCGACGGCCGGGCACTGTTCTCCGGCGGCCTGCGCAACATGTTCTCGCTCGCGGACCTCAAGATGCGGCGCCTGCTGGACACGTTCGACGAATGGGCCCGGGCGGACGGGCGTGACGCCGAGGTCGGCCCGCCCGAGCGCTTCGAGCCGACACGCGTGCCCAGTTCCACAAGGTTGCAGCTCGACCTGGGCAGCGGCGAGATCCGCTCGATCGTGTGGGCGACGGGTTTCCGGCCTGACTACGGGTGGCTCGACGTGCCCGTGGTCGACGCGAAAGGCCGGCTGAACCACGACGGCGGCGTGGTGGTGGACAGCCCAGGACTGTACGCGCTGGGGCTGCCCGTGCTGCGACGGCGCAAGTCCTCGTTCATCTACGGCATCGAGGACGACGCCCGCGAGGTGATCGATCACCTCGCGGGTTACCTGGCCGCGCGCCGGTGATCGACGCGCCGGTTCCGATAATTGGCTGACTTGATGTGAAGCGGCTAACCGTCAGTACAGCTCGAGGTCGCCGGTCACCGGATCGATGAGATCGTCATAGTCCGGGCCGATGGCCAGGCAGGTCCGGGTGGGCACCCCGCCGAACTCGGTCAGGCCCCGGTCGGTTATCAGGTGCACGGCGAGCCCGGCCGCGAGCGCCTCATGGTAAACGGCCATCAGTTCGTCTTCCGAGCCCACCTTGACCGTTACCTTGCGGAAGCTGGTTTCCAGCCAGGCCTGTTCGGCGGCCGACAGCTCGACGCGGTCGGCGGTGCCATCCGGCCTCATCTGCTGCAGGACACGCTCGGCCAGCCACGCCGAGGCCGCGTGGGCGCCTTGGGCGATCTCCTTGCCGCGGCGCATCTTCAGATCCCGCCGGATGACGATGACCTGCTTGGTCGGGCGGAGGTCGGCTACCTCGTCCACCTGCACCTCGGATTCAAATGCCGCCGAACGGGCCAGGGTATTGCTGCTGACTATCCTTCCAGGCCGGCCGGGCCGGACGGGGTGCGGAAGTAGGCCGTGACGCGGGCCTATGACCGGCGGCGGACCGGGCGGGTGTCTCAAACTTGGACTGTTTGTTCTCTTGTATCGTTCGTGTTTAGCGGGATAGGTTTGGCGTCGTGACCGCGCCTCGGACTCCCGCCCCCGCCGAGGACCTGCGCGGGGCCGGCCTGCGGGTGACGGCCGCCCGCGTCGCGCTGCTCGAGACCGTCCGGGACGGTGACCACCTCGGCATCGAGGAGATCACCTCCGGGGTGCGGGAGCGCATCGGCCATATTTCCCTGCAAGCCGTATATGACGCCCTGCACGCGCTCACCGCGGCGGGGCTCGTACGCCGCCTCGAGCCGGCGGGCAGCCAGCCCCGGTTCGAGGGCCGCGTGGGAGACAACCACCACCATGTCGTGTGCCGTTCCTGCGGTGCCGTCGCTGACGTCGACTGCGCCGTCGGCGAAGCGCCCTGCCTGACCCCGTCCGACGACCACGGCTACTCGATCGGCGAGGCCGAGGTCGTGTACTGGGGCCTGTGCCCCAGTTGTTCCACCGCCCCCAGTTCCTGAGTCCGTGATCCGCCAAGCCTGGAGAGGATTCGCATGTCTGAGAACCATGATCCCGTAGTCGCCGAAGGCCCGGCTCCCGAGGCCGGGGAATGCCCGGTCCTGCCCGGCCGCGTGCACCCCACCGCGGGCGACGCCAACAATGAGTGGTGGCCGAACCGGCTCAACCTGAAGATCCTGGCCAAGAACCCCGTCGAGTCGAACCCCATGGGCGGGGACTTCGACTACGCCGAGGCGTTCAGCAGCCTCGACCTGGCCGCCGTGAAGCGTGACATCGCCGCGGTGCTGACGGACTCCAAGGACTGGTGGCCGGCTGACTACGGCCACTACGGCCCGCTCATGATCCGGATGGCCTGGCACGGCGCGGGCACCTACCGCATCAGCGACGGCCGCGGCGGCGCGGGTGCCGGCCAGCAGCGCTTCGCGCCGCTCAATAGCTGGCCGGACAACGTCAGCCTGGACAAGGCCCGCCGGCTGCTGTGGCCGGTCAAGAAGAAGTACGGCCGGAAGATCTCCTGGGCCGACCTCATGGTCCTCACCGGCAACGTGGCCCTGGAGTCGATGGGCTTCAAGACCTTCGGCTTCGGCGGCGGCCGCGTGGACACCTGGGAGCCCGAGGACGATGTCTACTGGGGTCCGGAGACCACCTGGCTGGGTGACGAGCGCTACAGCGGTGACCGTGAGCTCGCCGACCCGTTCGGCGCGGTCCAGATGGGCCTCATCTACGTCAACCCGCAGGGCCCGAACGGCAACCCCGACCCGCTGGCCGCGGCCCGCGACATCCGCGAGACGTTCCGCCGGATGGCGATGAACGACGAGGAGACGGTCGCGCTGATCGCGGGGGGTCACACCTTCGGCAAGACCCACGGCGCGGGCCCGGAGAGCAACGTCGGCCCCGATCCCGAGGCAGCCCCGATGGAGCAGCAGGGCCTGGGCTGGAAGAGCAGCTTCGGCTCGGGTAAGGGCCGTGACGCGATTACCAGCGGCCTCGAGGTCACCTGGACCCCCACGCCGACCAAGTGGGACAACACCTTCTTTGAAATCCTCTTCGGCTACGAGTGGGAGCTGACCCAGAGCCCGGCGGGCGCCCACCAGTGGCAGCCGAAGGCCAGCGCCGGGGCGGATGCCGTGCCCGACCCGCAGGACCCATCGCAGCGCCGGCCGCCGACGATGCTGACCACGGACCTCTCGCTCCGGTTCGACCCGATCTACGAGCCGATCTCGCGGCGCTTCATGGAACACCCCGATGAGTTCGCGGACGCCTTCGCCCGCGCCTGGTTCAAGCTGACCCACCGTGACATGGGCCCGATCGTGCGCTACCTCGGCCCGGAGGTCCCGTCCGAGGTGCTGATCTGGCAGGACCCGGTTCCGGCGGTGACGCACGAGCTCATCGACACCGCGGACGCCGCAGCGCTCAAGGGCCAGGTCCTCGCCTCGGGCCTGTCGGTATCCCAGCTCGTGTCGACCGCGTGGGCGGCGGCTTCCTCCTTCCGCGGCAGCGACAAGCGCGGCGGCGCCAACGGCGCGCGCATCCGGCTCGAGCCGCAGAATGGGTGGGAGGTCAACAACCCCGACCAGCTGGCCACGGTGCTGCGCACCCTGGAAGGAATCCGGCAGTCCTTCAACGCCGCGGCCGGCGGCGGCAAGCAGGTCTCGCTGGCCGACCTGATCGTGCTGGCCGGCGACGCGGCCATCGAGAAGGCCGCCAGGGACGCCGGCGTCAGCGTCGAGGTTCCCTTCACGCCGGGCCGTACCGACGCATCGCAGGACCACACCGACGTGGAGTCGTTCGCCGCGCTCGAGCCGAAGGCGGACGGGTTCCGCAACTACCTCGGGAAGGTCAACCGGCTGCCCGCCGAGTACCTGCTGATCGACAGGGCGAACCTGCTCACCCTGACCGCTCCGGAGATGACGGTCCTCGTCGGCGGTCTTCGCGTCCTGGGCACGAACTGGGACGGGTCGAAGCTCGGTGTGCTCACCGCCACTCCTGGGGTGCTGACCAACGACTTCTTCGTCAACCTGCTGGACATGGGCACGACGTGGCAGCCGGTGTCCGAGGACGCGAACATCTTCGAGGGACGCGACGCCTCGGGCGAGGTCAAGTGGACCGGCACCCGGGCCGACCTGGTGTTCGGGGCGAACTCTGAGCTGCGGGCGCTGGCGGAGGTCTACGCCAGCGATGACGCCAGGGAGAAGTTCGTGCACGACTTCGCCGCGGCGTGGAACAAGGTGATGAACGCCGACCGGTTCGACCTGGCCTGATCATGCCGTCCAGGCCGGCCGGAACTGACCGGCCGGCCTGAACGTTTCCCGTGCCGTGAAGGCGGGAGTGCGCGATGTTCGTCTCGGAGTTATCGGCGGGACGACCCGTCCCCGGACGTCTATCCGGCCCAGCCGAACTGGTGACTTATTAGGGGGGCACCACACCCGATGCGGTGGCCGCTACCGGCCCGGCTTATGAGGCGATCCAGAATGTCGGTGAGGCTGAGTTCTATCGCGCCGCCGTCGAGCAGGCTGCCGGGCGGCTGCGGGACGGCTTGCCGCTGCGGGCCGAGATAAACGTCGTGGGCTACCTGGCCCGCAAACCCGAAGGAGAAGAACGCGCATGACGGACAGTTTTCTCAACGAGCCCTCGGTGTCTCCCCAAGTGCAGGCGCTCTACGACGAAGATCTCGCAGACGGCGGCTACGTGTGGAACGTGTCCCGATTGTGGGCACACCAGCCGGACACCCTGAATCAGCTGTTCGAGCTGATGTCCCAGGCATTCGCGCCGAGCGGTTTGAGCTTCCGCCAGCGCGGGATCCTGGTGACCGCGGCCGCCTCGACCCTCGGTGACTCGTACTGCTCACTGGCGTGGGGCGGGAAGCTGGGCCAGGCATCGGACCCCGCTCTGGCGGCGGGGGTGCTGAATGGCAGCGACGCCGCGCTTACGGACCAGGAGAAGGTCATGGCCGCGTGGGCCCGGAAGGTCGCCAGGGACCCGAACGCGACGACGCCCGCCGACATCCAGGCGCTGCGCGATTCCGGGCTCGACGACGGGCAGATCTTCGCCATCACCGCCTTCGTGGCCCTCCGCCTGGCGTTCTCCACGATCAACGACTCCCTCGGCGCTCAGCCCGACGCGCAACTCGCCCGGTCCCTGCCCCGAGAGGTACGCGAGGCCGTGACCTACGGCCGACCTGTAGCTACCTAGGCTCACCTTTAGCCGGAGAGTGCTATGGCGCTATGGCCATGAGCACGTCGACGGTCAGCCGGGGAGCCATGCTCACCAGGCCTGGTGACCTGGCGGTGTGGCGTCCTGACTGAGGGCCACCGGCCTGGCCTCCAGATCGGGGTGCTGCAGGAATCTGCCCACGAGCCCCGCCGGTCCGCCGATGCAGCTCCAATCGTCATCCCATAGCGTGGAAACAAGCCAGGAACGGTCGGCCGGGAACATCAAGTTTGGCAGGGCACCTTTCCAGAACGACCAGGGGCCGCTCTGGCGCCAAGTGGCGGCTTGCTCCGGGCCCGCTTGGACCAGCACGTAATGCCATCCCGTATACAAGGTCACCTTGGGCGCGTCGGGGAAGACGATGTCGTCGGCTCCGGTGTCGAGATAGCCAAGCCACCACGGCTGGCCTGCCGATTGCTCGCTCAGCAGTGCGAGCACAGCCCGGTCGTGCGTGTCCTGGCCTTCACCCCGGGACGGCAGCACGACCGTGGCGTAGGTCTCGAAGACCGGCGGGATGGCCGCAGTGATGGACCGGCCTACGGACGTGCCATGGGCGATCCACGCGACCTCCGCGTCTGTCCCGATGCGCCACGTGCTGGCGTCCCTGGCCCGCCTGACCACGCCGCCTGCCCCTAAGGCACGATGATGAGAGGCACTGGCGAGTGGCGGGCCAGGCCGATCACAACCGAACCGACCACGCGGTGAGTGGCGTGGGACGAACTGCCGACCACGATGGCCACGGTTTCACCCGGGTGCGCGTCGCGGATGGCCGTTGCCGCCGCGATCAGCTCATCGACGATGATGCCCTGACGCCGCTCGAACTCCCAGGCTGCCCCGCTGGCGCGCAGTTGCCCGGCGGCCTGGGAGCGAAGCTCCTGCTCGACCTCGTCGAAGTCTTCTTCCATCTCAGCGATCGCGCCGGCCGACAGCATGACGAGACTGGACAGGTGCGCCACGTATACCACCTCGATGCGGCCGGTCCGGCCCTGCAGCAGCCGGACCCCGGCGTCAAGCGCCCGGCTGGCGGGGGGAGAGCCGTCATACCCGACCACGAGGTGCACGAAATCTGTAGGCGGCGAGGCAGTGGTCATGGCGGTAAAGGCTAGCCCCCCTGGCATTTCGTGGTCTCACCGGGTCACAGGCGGATTAAGCCCCGCCTGAGGGGAGACCAGCGCCCAGATCTGGCGTGCCTAGATCATGACCGACGTTCGGCCGGCTCGGCACGCCGTTTGCTAGTGGCAAGTGTCGCCATGCCACTAGATCGGCCCTTATCTTTGTTCGGTCACCTCAGTGGAGAAAGAGCTGCGGAACTTGCGGCAACTGGTGCGGCCCATGATTGCAGGTGGGATGAGTCTCGTAGCTGCGTTCTTCTTCGGCAGCAGCTGGTACCTTGCCGAAAGGATCCGCTCGGAGGCCTTGGCGGTCGGGCCGGGCCCAGCGATGATCGCATACGACGACGTGCAGTTCGTAGGCATGTCGCCCGAGATGGTCCGACTGCGAGCCGTCAGCGACCAGGCGGCCCTATGCAAGCCGGAGCTCTATGGCATTGCCTGGCAGGGCGGCATCGGGCACTTGGGCGCCTTGGCAGCCGTGTCCGGGGGCGTTGTCACACGCCCGTTGACCGTGATATCCGGATCGGCTCCCACGGTGGGGCAGCTCGCTGCTCTCGATAGGTCGTACTTCCTGGGCGATCCGGAAACGGCGTTGGGCATTCCCATGCAGAACACAGTCGTGCCGGGCCCGCTCGGGCCACTTCCCGCATGGTACTTTCCGGGACCGGGCAGCACGTTCATCATCGGGGTACACGGCCAGAACGGCACCCGAAAGGATGTACTGCGCGTTATCGACATCGTGCACCGCATGGGATTTCCCGCTCTCGCGGTCACCTACCGCAACGACCTCGGCGCCGCCCGCGACCCGTCGGGTTTCCTACGGTACGGGCAAACAGAATGGAGCGACATCGAGGCGGCGGTGCGATGGTCGCTTGCGCGGGGCGCCCGGAGTGTCGTCCTGGTCGGCCAGTCAATGGGCGGGGGCGTCGTCGCCGCGTTCTTGGAACGCTCGGCGCTTGCTCCGAAGGTGGCGCGTGTAGTGCTAGACGCGCCAATGCTGGACCTACACGCGGCCATCGACTACCAAGTCGACCGACACCTCATTCCGGTCATCGGACGTCTCCCGGCTCCGTTGACATGGACGGCCGAGAGGATCGCCAGCGCGCGCTTCGGCGTCGACTGGTCCGCTACTGGTTACCTCGATGAGACGACTTGGCTCAAGGTCCCTGCGCTAGTCACTCACGGCGATGACGACCCCCGGGTGCCGATCTCAATCAGCATCAGGTTGAACGAGCTCAAGCCCTCCCTCGTCACCTTCGAAGTGTTCCCGGGCGCAGGGCATCTGGAGTCGTGGAACATCGACCGGTCCCGCTACACATCATTGCTGGAATCGTTTCTGGCGCCACTGGCGTCGTGAGGCGGAAGCTCACAGGCCTGGTCAATGAACTCGGAGGCACTCTCCAGGCGCCCTCCAAGGAAGACCCGAGTTTGGAAGCCGACAGTTCCCCCACTCCGCTCTCATACGCTTCCTGAGCTCAAGGCCCCGGATAAGGTCCGCTGCATTGATGCCCCGCTATCAAGCCGCCGATGGCGGCGGCGCTGAGAGCGCCGATGATCAGGGGTACAGCTCCCGGGTGATGTTGCGCTGGAGCAAGCGCGTGATCTCTGCGGTCGCTGGCCGGGCGGAGCGCTGTACGGCTCTGTTCGCGGGGACCGGCGCAGCGTACGCTGAAAGCGCTGCTCCCGCACCCCGGCAGCTGCCCGCGAATATCGCGGGAGCAGCGCTGGATCCGGATTTTTCTGTTCGTAAGACCGGCTGCCCCGCACACGAGATTCGCTATTGACTGAGGAGCCGGTTATGACCATCACCGCATGAATCGTTCTCCCGCCGACTGGCCGACGGCCGGAGATCACCAGGCTCCGTCATCATCGTCGGCGCGGCGCTCCCACTGGACTGCCACCTGGTCACCGGCCGGGCTGACACTGCCCGGCGGCCCTGCTGAGACGAAGAGCCGCAGCCGCGGGTGTCGCGAGGGTCGGGCAGGACGACCGGTTGTTCGGCCCGGATGCGTCCGGACGCCAGGAGGACGATCTTTGAACCAAGCTTCGTTCGGTGACGCGGTGTGAGACTGGCCCTGGTCAGCTGGCCCGGTAGCCGGGGCCTACCCGCCGAAGGCCGAACTGGCCAGGCCAAAGTCAACATCAAACAAGCCGGGGCGAAGATCAGGGATGCCTTCAGGCACTGACCAGTCCCGCGCGAGGCCTGGCCGACTGCGGGCCTTAGCCGACCGCCCGCCCGGTCTGTCGGGAGACACGACACGAGATGGAGGCCGACGGTGACGGTCACGGGCTCCCCGGCGGCACAGCCGCTTTACGACGCCCGGCGCGGCGTCTACTACACCAAGCCCGTCCTTCGCGGCTGGCTGCATCTGCTCTGCTTCGGAGCGTCGCTGGTGTTCGGCCCCCTGCTGCTGGCCGGCGCGCACGGAGCTGCGCAGATCACGGCGGTCGCCGTCTACTCAGCCAGCGTGAGCGCGTTGTTCGGGATTAGCGCGCTGTATCACCGCGGTACCTGGACCGACACCGGGAGGCGGCGCCTGCAGCGCCTGGATCACGCGATGATCTTCTTCCTCATCGCCGGCACGGCAACCCCCGCTTTCCTCCTGGATACACCCGGCACCTTCGGGCTGGCCTGCCTGATCGTGATGTGGACACTGACCCTAACCGCGGCTGCGATCCACCTGACGTGGATGAACGCACCAGAGCTTCTGGTCGGCGGGACGTTCGTCGGGCTGGGCTGGGCAGCCGGCCTTTCGCTGCCGTGGGTGTGGATCCATGCCGGCGTCGCACCCGGGGTGTTGATGCTCGCCGGCGGCGTGCTCTACACCGCCGGAGCGATTTCCTACCATCGTCGCTGGCCCAACCCTTACCCGTCAGTGTTCGGCTACCACGAGGTCTTTCATGCCTACGTCTGCGTCGCCGCGGCCTGCCAGTATGTCGCGATAGCGAGGTTCATTGCCTGAACCGCCACGATCACAGTGACCATGAGCACATCGCCGCCCGTACCAGCACGCCCTAGCCCAGCTCGGCTACCAGACCGCGGCTCCCGGCCTTGCCCGGTTCCCTGTAGTGTCACGCTGGCATGACCCTTCAGGAAATCCTGCGATTCCTGGCTCAGTCGAGGAGTTCGAGAAACTCGGCAGGGGCCAAGCCCGCCTGTCGCAGGATCGACGCCAAGGTGCCGCGCTTCACGACGCCCTGCAACGGATGACGGCCACCCGCCCCTCCCGGTTCCGGTACACCGCATGACATTCATTCCAGCGGTCGTGCCTCTTGCCCTTTCATCCCTGAACGCTGAGGATGTCACGACAGCGCCGACAGCGCATCCTGGCGGCGAATGCCGCGCGAGCGCGTGCCGGTCTCGGGCGAACAGTGTGATCAAATACCTAGCGGGGGCTGTCGCCCCCAACCCGACGAGGCGTGCTCGTTAGGGTGATGTGCGCGAAAAGAGCTCCGGTCAGTGCGGGACGGTGACACGCTGTGTCACGTCTATGACCGCCTAAGCGCGGTTGGTGGCCTTTGGGCCTGTGCCTGACCGGAGCCTGTCATGACGCTACCGCGTTCTGCCGCCGATGTCCTTTCCGGCCATGTGGTCTTCGAGATCGAGTCGATCGACCGGATGTACCTGAACGTGTGGCAGCCCCGGCTGCAGCACGGCGCCGGGGCGGCCGCGTTCTTCACCAGTCACCGCGGCCATGCTTACGCCAGCACGGCGCTGATGGACCCGATGACCAAGGCGTTCGTCGCTGATATCCATCACTTCATCGACGCCCGCGGCCTGGACTTGGTGCATTTCGGCCAGGAGCGCAAGGACGAGGTGACGCAGCGGTACCTGGCGGGCTTCACCGGCACCGAGGGGGTGCTGTACGTGGGGCGGGCACAAGAGAAGGCCACCGTGTGGCGGACCCAGCGCCGCTACCACGCCGATGGCAGTTCCTACGCGTGGCTGGTGAAGACCAGCGCGCTGGTCAACTACTTCTACTTTTATTGTGTCGATGCGGACTTCGGCCCGTTCTTCGTCAAGTTCTGCACCTACTTCCCCTATACCGCCAAGCTGTGCATCAACGGGCAGTATGCCGAGCGGCCGGCTATGCCGCATCGCGTCGGCGCGGGCCTGGTTGGCGAGCCGATCGCGCCTGGCTTTGCGGCATAGTGCTACGGCTGGTGAGGGGCTATAGGTCGGCGAGGAAGGCGAGGAGTTCGTCGGGCGCCTGGTAGCGGCCGGGTTTGACGCCGGGCGGGGTGAGCCGGTCGGCGGCCTGCTGTTTGAGGGTCATGTCGGCGTGGATGTAGGGCTTGGTGCTGGCCACCGAGGCGTGGCCCATCCATAGGGCGATGACCGTGGGATCGATCCCGGCGTGGACCAGCGCCATGGCGCTGTGGCGAAGGGTGTGCGGAGTCACCGTCTTGCTGTCCAGGCTCGGGCAGCCGGGTGCTGCCTTCTGGACATACTTAGCCAGCAGGTGGGCGACCGCGTCGCGAGACAGCGGGTTTCCGGTGCGGGTGGGGAACAGGGGATCGTCGGGGCTGCCGCCGCGTTCGCCCAGCCAGGAAGCGAGCGTCGTGACGGTGGGCGGGGTCAGCGGAGTGCACCGTGATCGGCGGTTCTTGCCGCGGCAGGACACGTGCGGGCCGGTGCCCAGGTGGACATCGGCGATGGTCAGGCCGGTCAGTTCGGAGACGCGCAGCCCGGTCTGGGCGGCCAGCGTCAGCAGGGTCTGGTCGCGGTGTCCGTGCCAGGTGGTGGTGCCGGCCGCGCCGATGAGCGCGTCCACTTCGGCTTGGGTGAGGAAGGACATGATGTCGGTGCGGGTGCGTTTGGCGGGGATGGCCAGCACCCGGCTGATCAGGCCGGCGTGCTCGGGGGCCTGCAGCGAGGCGTAGCGGAACAGCGAATGGATCGCTGTGAGGCGGGTGTTGCGGGTGGCGGCGCTGTTGCCGCGGGTGGACTCCAGCTCGGTCAGGAACGTGCCGATGAGCACCGCGTCCAGGTCGGCCAGGTCCAGTTGCGCGGGCAGCTTCCCGGTTCGCTGGTGGGCGAAGGTCAGCAGCAACCGCAGGCAGTCGCGGTAGCTGGCAATGGTGTGCGGGCTCGCGTGCCGCTGGGTCATCAGGTAGTCGGTGAAGAACGCCTGCATGATCGGAGCGAGCCTCATGATGCCTCCTGCCGGGAGATGCCGGTGCTGGCGATGCCGGTGTTGTGCTCGTGCAGGCGAGCGGCGGCCAGGGCTAGCAGTTCGGGGGCGGCGTGCAGGTAGTAAAAGGTCGACTGGGGGCCGGCGTGGCCAAGGATCCGCGACAGCAGCGGCATCATCGCCGCCACGTCCGCGCCGGTGCGGTACCAGTCGATTAGGGTGGCGACCGCGAAACTATGGCGTAGATCGTGGATGCGTGGCGGGCGGCGGTGCCGGGGCGTGATGCCAGCCCGGACCAGCAGCCGGGAGAATGTCGCCTCGACGGCGCTGCGGAAGGGGCGGGTTCCGGCGGCGGACAGGAAGAAACTGGGCGTGGCCGGGCCGGGGAACAGCTGGTCGCACCGCTGCCGGTAGCCGCGCAGCATCGCCGCGGTGGTCGGGTGCAGCGGCACCGGCCGGGTGCGGTCGTACTTGCCGGTGACGGTGATGACGCCGGCGGCCAGGTCAACGTCGGCGACGTCGAGGGCGAGCGCCTCGCCGACGCGCATGCCACTGACCGCCAGAAGACAGATGAGGGCGTGGTAGGTGGCCGCCTGAATGGGGATCGCCAAAGTCCCGGCCGCGTGGATGAGCGCGCTGATCTCCTGCGGCGAGTACAGGTAGGGCGCAGGCACCTCGGCGGGCGGCAGCAGGCCGGCGGGCGGGACCTGGCAGGAGGGGTCGAAGGCGGCCAGGTGGCGGGCGAATCCGCGCACCACCGACAGCCGCTGCCGATGGTAGGCCGCACTGGCCGGATCCGGTGCGGTGGCCCACGCCAGCGCCGCAGTGACGGTGATCGTGGTGTCGCCGCGTGCCGCCAGGTAGTCGGCGAAGCCGGCCAGCATCCGGGCCTGGCTGATGAACTTGCAGCCCAGGCTGCGGCGCATCGCCACGTACTGCTCGGCCCGCTCGTGCAGAACGCTCATCGCGGGGCTCACAGCGGGGCTCCATCCGGGCATGGCCGGGCAAGGGCGGCCAGCGCCTCGACGTCGTCGGCGGCATACCGCTGGGTGGTGCGCTCGTCTTGGTGCCGGAGCAGCTGGGCGATCTCACTCAGCGAGGCGCCCTCGCGTCGCAGCTGCGCGGCCACGGCGTGGCGGAGCCGGTGCGGCCCGACCTCGGGCAGACCCGCCCGCCGGCAAGCGCGCTGCACCACCGCGGTGATCCCGGTCCCCGCCAGGCGGGTGAACGGTGCTTTGGTCCGCACGAACAGGTGCGGGCTGCCGCAACGGACACGGCCGCGGCGCAGGTAGCCGGCCATCGCCTCACCGACATCGGCCGGCAGCGGAAGCTCGGCCAGGATGTTGCCCTTCCCGCGGACCCGCAGCACCCCCTGGCGCCAGTCGATGCCGGCCAGCGTGATGCCGGCCACTTCCGAAGCGCGTAGCCCCAGCCGGGTGAGCAGCAGCACGATGGCGTAGTCGCGCCGCCCGATCGCACTGTGCCGGTCGCAGCAAGCCAGCAGCGCCGCCATCTGCTGGCCGGTCACCGCCCGCACCGCACGGGCCGGCTTCCAGCCCGGCACCGTCGGCACGGCCTCGGCCAGCGGGTGGGACAGCAGTCCCCGCGCGTGCAGATAGCGCAGCAGGTTCCGCAGCGCATACACCATCGCCTGGCCATAGGCCGGGCTGCGGCAGCTCGCCCAGCCGGTCACGAACGTGATCACCTCGGCCGCCGTCAGGCGGCCCAGCGCCGCAGCCAGGTCGGCCTGCTGCGCAGCGTCGGTGCCGAGGCGGGGAAATGTCCGCAGGAAGATGCCGGCGTACTTGGTGAAGTTGACGACCGTCCCGGCCGTCGCGGCCCGCTCCTGCTCAAGGTAGGTGCGGTACTCGGCCAGCAGCACCTCGGCCGGTGTGGCCGCAGGGACGACCGGTGCGCCGATGACCTGCCGGTCCCGCAGGAAGTCCAGCAGCGGCACCAGCGACCGTGCCGTGATCCGCAGCCGGCATCCCTTCGCCCGGCGTTCGGCGAAGAAGCGGTCGACCTCGGCAAGATCGGCCAGCGCCCGGGCCGGCAGGCCCTGCACGTCCAGCCATCGGCTCACCCGGGACATCAGCCCCAGATGCGCGCTGATCGTGCCGCGAGCATAGCCCTGCCCGATCAGCATCTGCTTGAAGGCGGCCGCATGTTCGGCTAGCGGACCGGTGACTTCGGCCGGCGGCCGAAGACCGCCGATGCGCCTGACCTCAGAAGTCATGATCTCTCCTGTTCCATCGATGTGGGAGACGGACACCCACAACGACGGGCAGGCCACCAGATCAGGACACCGAAGCCGACATAAAAATGCGGTCTGCCGCATCCGGGAACCAAGCGCCACAGGCCGCGTTTCAGCCTCATGCGGCATAGCCGGCCGCTCGGCATACTGGCCGCAATGACGAGATCGTCATTGCGGGCATGAATGGGCCAAGCGGCAGGCCGCCCGGGCCGGGATCAGCTTCGAGCCGCTGGATAACGGGTTCGCTGCCGGGGACGCGGCCGCGCTGCAGGCCATCTGCGACCGGCTCGGCCCCGCCGACATCGACGCCCTGCTGCGCAAATGGCTGCGCAAACTGCCGCATCCGTTCACCGCCGGCGACATCGCCGCGGACTACCGCTATGAGCTGTCCATCTTGCAGGCCGAGTTCTCCCTCACCCAGGTGCTGGGCCGGCCTGCCGCCGGGCGGATCTTCTTCGAGCAGGTCATCCGCGACAACCTCGACATCGGCCGCCCGGACCAGGTCGCGCTGGTCTTCGACCGGAAGATCATCCGCCGCGGCAAGCACCCGACCCCCGGGCGGTTCCGCACCCGCGTCATCACCAACGGCGTGGTGCCGAGCCTGCACATCGACTACAAGCATTCGAAAATAAAGCAGTACCACAAGCTCGGCCGGGCGCTGCGGACCGAGACCACCATCAACGACGCACCCGCCGACTTCGGCATCCCCAAACGGCTGACCAGCCTGCCGGCTCTCCGGCAGATCGGCTTTGCGGCCAGCCGGCGCCTGCTCGGCGTCCAGACCATCAGCCACGATCCCATCCAAGGCGCCCGGGCTTTCACCGCCCTGACCGCTCCCATCCTCATGCCCGGCGGCACCCGCATCCCCGGACTGCGGTTCGGCGACCCCCGCGTCCACGCCCTGCTGCAGGCCCTGCTCATCCACCGGCTGCTGCCCCGCGGCTTCACCAACCGCGAGCTGCGCACCCTCATCGCGCCCCTCCTCGGCCACGCCCCCGAGGACATCACCGCCGGGAAGATGACCTACGACCTGCGCCGCCTCCGCGAACACGGCCTCATCGCCCGCATCCCGCACACCCGCCGCTACCAGGTCACCGACACCGGCCTGCACGACGCGCTGCTGTTCACCCACGCGCACGACCACCTGCTCCGCCCCGGCCTGGCCCAGACCACCGACCCCAGCCCGCCCACGCCCGCCCCGCTGCGCGCAGCCGCCCGCGCCTACCAGGCCGCCTACGACGACCTCGCCCGCCAGGCCCACCTCGCCGCCTGACACCACCAGCCAGACCCCGGCACCCGACCCGCCAGCACCATAATTGACTCAATATTGTCGGCTACGCCGACTAAGCCCAGCTAACAGGCTGATCGGATCTCCAAAGGAGCAGATCATGGCAGATGCCCCGGTACAGGATTCGGCACCGCCCCCGGCTACGGTCGCGGACGTCATGCAGCCACCGGTCACGTCGGTAGATCAGAACGATCATGTGGCCGCGGCTGCCTACCTGATGAAGCGCGCAAATGCGACCGCTCTCATCGTCACGCAGGCGCAGACCGGTCAGCCGGTCGGCATCATCACCGATGCTGACGTCTCTCGCGCGGTCGCGGACGGAAAGAACCCGAACGACGTCCGGATTTATGAGCTGATGACGACTAACCCGACCGTCGTCGACACCACGACAAGCATTCGTGACGCGGCCAAGGTCATGACGAGCAGGCGGTTCCGGCACTTGCCGGTCATCGGAGACGTCGGCCTGGTCGGCATTGTGGACATCACCGACGTGTGCCGCGTGCTTCTTGAAACCGACGTATCCGAGCCGCCCGCCGCGGAAACCGACCATGGCGCGGAGGAGGCAGCATCTGATCCGTAGCAAGATTTCGGTCGTCCAGGTCAGTCCGTTGGCCAGTCCACAGCTGCGCCGGACCCGAGTGCAGAGCCTTCAGGACAGCAGTTCGCGGGTCAGGGCGTAGGCCACGGCCGAGTGGCTCGCTGGCCGACCGTGCGGCCAGGTTCGCGACCGGGCTCGCCGACCTCGGCGTCCGTCCCGGTGACCGGCTGGTCGTGCTGATGGCCAACTGCCCCGAGGTCCTGATCACCTATCGCGCGGCATGGCGGGCCGGGGCGGTGGTGACCCCGCTGATCTTCCTGGCCAGCGAGGACGAGCTACGGAACGCGCTCGTTGCTGCCGGCGCGGTCGGCGTGGTGACCACAGCGGAGTTCCTGCCGAAGGTCGCCGCCGCCCTCGACGGCGCGCCCGCAGTCCGGTTCGTCGCGGTCCCCGGAGCCGCCCGGGGTCCCAGGCGAGCCGTCCCGGGAGTCCCCCTGCTCGATTTCGACCAGGTGGCCGCGGCGGAGCCCGGAACCTTCATCGACCGCTCGGGGACCGACCTGGCCGCCCTGCTGTTCACCGGCGGCACCACCGGTCGGTCCAAGGGCGTCCCGCTGACCCACGCGAACCTGTTGTGGTGCGGATGGGCCGTGAACGAGATCTCGGTGCGGGCCAACGTAGTCACCTCGGTCCTGCCCCTACCTCTCGCGCATGCCTACGGCCTGCTGGTCTTGTGCGGCGGGCTGCACCGGGCCGAGGGCGCCCGGACCGTCCTGATGCGCTAGTAGGCGGCCCAGCCGCGCAGGAACCGGTTCAGGTCCTCCACGATCCACTCCGGTGGCAGCAGCAGCCGGGACCGGCGGGTCAGCTCCCTGATGGGCGGCCATCCGGGAGCCGGGAAGGTCCAGGAAGCCATCGGCGGGCTGGACCTGGCGATCCGGGACATCCGGAACGTCGTGTTCGATCACCATCAGCCTGATCCGCTCCCCGGAGGGCAGCCGGGCTAGGACAGCTCCGCCGCTGCCCGGCGCGCGGCGCCCCTGTTTCCCGCAAGACACTATCGATCTAGGGTTGCAGGATTACCCTGCATAAGAACTGCAGCCAGTGATGTACTGGCCGTGTCGTAAATGTATGCTTGCTGAAATGCTGTGGCTTCCGACTGGCAGCCTCGGCCTTATCGCGGCTTACGTAGACGTCACTCGACACGCGATCATCGATCGAGTAACACCACTGCAAGTGATGGAACTCCCAAACCTTAGCCATTCACCCTCATCTCCCTAGGGCCGCTAGAGGTACTGTCCCGGCACGGACTCGGGGATCAACGGCATTCAGATACCGGGGTACTTTCTGGACGTCGGTCATCTCATCATCCCCTTCTTGAGCACCAGTATGACCGCGTGGTGGGGCTGACTAATAACCACCTTTGGTCCTGACGTTGTAGGTCGTTAGTCATGTCCATCAGTAATCCTTCCGTGTCAGGGAATGCCATCCGTCGTTCACGCTTTCGTATCTTTGTTCTGAGCTGCTGTAAGTGGTCCACGCTCGTCCGCTGGGTGTCCGTCGCCGTCGGCTGCGATCGTTACTCAGTTAGTTACTCGCCTCTGGGCTCGCGGCCAGACTGACCCCTTGCTTGTAAGGCACTGCCAATCTGTCGGTTACAGTCGCTCACCTGGTAAATTGGCCTTCCGTGTCACTCGCTTGATCGGCTGGAGTCATATGTCGTTGTGGTCAACGATGGTGGTCAACATCCAAGCTCACGGCTCCGGAGGCGGTTGGCCGCCAGCAGTCCTGGCTGCGAGATCATGAGCCGATCCGACGCTTTGGTCCATGTCTGGTCCGCGCACATATGGGGCCTCACGGATGAGCGATGACCGGTTAGGCTCGGATTCAGGGTAGTTCGCACGAAGCAGTGACCTCCTAAGGGCCGCCACCGGCCTGACACCTGCGCTACGGCGACGTCAGGCCGAGGAGGGGTTTGGTGATAGTCATGGGACCAGAACAATACAGCAGGCAACACGTCGTCGACCTGCTGCGTCACGCGGGCTGGTCAGACCTTGCCGACGAGGCGTCGCGGGCTCTGCCCGATCCGGTTGATGTCACGCAGCTTGAGGCATGGGGCATCCAGCATGGCGTTTCCGCCGAGGATTTGAAGAGCCGGTTCGGCAGCAGTGGCGGCTGAGTCAGGAGGTTCGCCGCGTGCCTTCCGGGCCTGGCCTTCGCCGTCAGGGCCGCCGGGTCGGCGGAGGCTCCGGGGTCAACGGCGTACGCCGCAGGCGTATCCGATCGGCTGCTTAGCAGGTCGTTTCACGCAGGGGGTCAACCTGCGCCTGCCCAGGTCGGAGGGCGTTCGGGGTTGCCATTGCGGGACCGCTGGTGACCGTGGTTCCCCGCCCGTTGGCGCGGCCGCCGCGAGCGGGTGTCGGCGATCACGAAATTCCGGACGAGCTCAAGGGCATGCTCATCGACGACGCCCAGCTGTTCAACGACTAGCTCCAGGAACGGCAGGACTCCTACAACTATCATCGGCTCACGGCAGCCTCGGCGGCCAGACCTCGTACTAGCGCCTACTGCAAACGACCACCGAACCGAACCGGCCTCGAAGCAAACGATCTACCTCACTTGCAAACCGACACTCGTGAGTGTCAGCGATGGCGTCACTTGATGTAGTCGGCTGTGCATCGTGAGAGATCACCCATGGCGGAGGATTCTTGCTGCGAGACCAATGTGCATCGTAGTGATAGTCGGCTACTGCCACCGATTCCGGCGAGCTGCAAATTGGCATTTTGAACTGAAGGAGTCAGCCATGGCCTCACCTGCCTCTCCGGCCGCGGTGATAACCGAGGAGGTGCGGCCGCTCCGCCGCTCCCCCGTGTATCTCGGCCAGCCGGAGGTGGCGGCGGGCGGTGCGTGACAGCCCGGTCCCGTTCGTGACGCCGTTCCTTGTGCAGGCCAGCTGCGAGCTGAGCGAGGACTATTTCCTGACCAGCAAGATCCTCGTGAACACCGAAGATGTGGTGCGCCTGTTCGCGCGTGCTGATAGCGCGGTCGAGGCCCGTTCTCTACTCAAGAACTGGCCGAGGCCGGCCTATACGTTTCACTTGTCATCAAGCTGATGATCGACCTGACCGGGAACATGGGAGCAGCCATGTTCGTGCTTGAATACGCTGACACTGGCCCGTGACCGCCACGAAGACCGCCGACGGCAAGTACCGGACCGAGATCGGCCAGGACTTCACTATGGTCTCAGCCATCACCGGCAGCATTTACCGCTTCCAGGCCAGCCGAACCAGCAACGCCAGAGCAGCAGGCATCTCCGACCTCATCGTCCTGGTGGATGACCTTTTCACCGGACCACTTTCTGTCTCACCCGGCTCGGGTCCGGCGGGTACGGAGCCGCGGGTAAGGGCCTGCCGCGCTGAGCCTGGTCTGCGTCCAGATACTGACATGAGCCGACCAGGTTGCTGCCTGCAACGTTTGCCCGGGCTATCATGATTTCTTTCACCGGCCTGCTGATCGTCGGCGTAGTCGCCGTCGCAGTGCCTTTGCTCCTTGGGCTCGTCCCGGCTGTGAAGGTGCCGTCGGTGGTGCTGGAGATCCTCGGCGGGATCCTGGTCGGACCGGCGGTTCTGGGGTGGGTGCATCTCGACGTAGCTGTCCGTGTGACATCGGACCTGGGCCTAGGTTTCTTGTTGTTCATGGCCGGCTTCGAGATCGACCTGCGGCGGTTCGACCGCCGGGTCCTGATCCTGGTCGGCCGGGCTTTCGTTCTTTCCGCGGTGCTGGCTTTCCTGCTCGCATACGGGTTCCGGCTGGGCGGCCAGGTAAGGGATGGCCTGCTCGTGGGGATCACGTTGATGGCGACGTCGCTCGGGGTCCTGGTGCCCATCCTCAATGATGCGGACCAGACTCAGACGTACTTCGGTCGCCTGATCATGGCCGCGGGTTCGCTGGCAGAGCTCGCTCCGCTTGTCCTGCTGTCGGTGTTTTTCTCGGCTTCGTCGGCGAACCCGTCGGTCGAGCTGGGGCTGCTCGCCGGGTTCGTCGGTTTTACCGCCGTAGTCGTGGTGGTGACCCAGCGGGTCAGGGGATGGGGCCCGTTGCGAGAGGTAGTGCAGCGGCTGGAGGACACAAGCTCCCAGCTGCGGGTCCGGCTGGCTATCACGTTCGCCCTGGCCTTCGCGGTGGCAGCCGAGCACTTCGGGCTGGCCACCATCTTGGGGGCATTCCTGGCCGGGGTCATCGTCCGCCGGACCGACGAGTCGCCGGCCTCCCAGCAGGAGTTCCAGGGAAAGCTGGAAGCGATCGGCTTCGGCTTCCTGATCCCGGTGTTCTTCGTGAGCACCGGCGTAGGCCTCGACGTTTCCTCTTTGTTCCGCAGCACCCGGGCGATCATTGACGTGCCGGTCTTCCTGGTCGCACTGCTGGCGGTGCGAGGGCTGCCGGCTCTGCTGTACGTGCGGGCCGTCGGGCGTACTCGCGCCATAGCAGCCGGTTTCATGCAAGCCACATCTCTGACGTTCATCGTCGTGGCTACCACTATCGGGGTCCAGACCGGTCATCAACGGGCGTCCACGGCCGCCGCCCTCGTGGTGGCCGGCCTGTTGTCGGTGGTCATCTACCCGCCGATCGCATTGCGGCTGCTGAAGAGCACCGCCGGCCGCCAGGTGCCACGCCCTCCGGCCCCCCGGCCGGACCCTTCCTAGTCCGCCAGCGCGCGGTCACTGCTCGATGGCCGCCAGCACGCGCCCGGCCGAGACGGCTTCGAGTAGCCGCTGGTAATCCTGCTCGTTCTGGTTGGCGTAGGCGATAGCGAAATCCGCGATGGCGTGATCGAAGACCTCGCCCACGCCCAGGTAGCCAGAGATCATGGTTGCCCGCCCGGTCCGGGCGTGCGCCCGGGCGAGCGCCCAGCCGCAGAGCCTGCCGTAGTAGTCGAGCTGGAGCGGGTCCATCAAGGGGACGCTCATGCTGCCCTTCATGTCGCGCAGCTGGCGTACATAGTAATGCTTCAGGGCCGTGCCATTGGTTCCGGCGCCGGTCGTCCAGCCGAGGAACGGGTCGGTGGCGGCCTGGGTCAGCCGCTGGCCCATGACGACCCGCTCGCCCTGGTGCTCGTATTCGCCCGGGCCTGCGAACGGGGCTAGCACCGACTCTTGTGCCTCCTTCACCTGCAGGAACAAAGGCTCGTCGGCTCGGTCGCCGATCAGCAGCATGACGAACGCCTCAGTTCCGACCGACCCGACGCCGACAACCTTGCGCGCGAAGTCGCCGAAGTAGTAGCGCCGCAGTACCTCCCGCCGATCCGCGTCCAGCGTGTGCTGGTACTGCGCGACAGCGCTACGCAGTTCCTCCAGGACGCCTGGGTGGCGTTCGATAGGAAAGCGGACGATCACCGGATGAGCCGGCCGGATACGGTACTGCCCCTCCACCTGGTCGCACATCCTCAGGAAGGCCCTGAGACTCGTGCGACGGTACGCGCTGGCTATATCCCGGTGGCGGCGGCGCACGGCCGCCTTCGACTGGACCGCATCGAACAGCCTGCTCACTTCATCAATATCGATTCTGGAATACCAGACCTCCAGGAATCGCATAGCAGCGTAGTTCGCCATCTCCGTGCGATAGCTCCGCACGGCCATACGCGCCGCGGTACGCGCCTCGCGGTCCTTGAAGCCGTTGTCCCGCGCGGCGACGGCGAAGCTGGCCGCCAGTCGCTTGACGTCCCAGTCGAACGGCGCGGGGAGCGTCTCATCGAAGTCGTTTACATCGAAGACCAGCCGCCGGTCGGGCGCCGCGTACATGCCGAAATTCAGCAGGTGCGCGTCGCCGCAGGCCTGCACCCGGATATCAGGCGTAGGCGTGTGCGCGAGATCCCATGCCATCGGTGCAGCGGCGCCGCGGAAATAGGCAAACGGCGAGGCAGCCATGCGCCCGTAGCGGATCGGTATCAGATCCGGCACCCGGCACTTGGCCTGCTCCTCGAGAACGGCGACTGGGTCCGGGCGGTCCGCTGGCGGTGCCCACTGTGCGTGGCTTGACCGCGACACCGCGCTGCGCCGCTCACGGCCCGTGGCCCGCCACTCATCAGGCGTGAGCACCTCATGTGGCGGGGCAAGGACGCCCGGGGAAATCTTGCTCACGACAGCCCCTCCCTGATCCTGACCGCTGACCGCGACTTAAAATGCTCTCGGCGAATTCCGCCCGGGTCCACGGCCATCGGACGGCCTCGGCATCCATCAGAACTCTACGGAGAAGCCGCCATCACGCATAGTGCCGACGGCTGCGGTGACACCGGATGGCCCCGAGGTGCTCGCCCACCTGCAGGCGAGTTCCGGCCCGGGCCAGCTGGTATTGGCCGCGGACCCAGTCGGCGGCATAGCGGGCGCGCTCCAGCCGCTGGCACCACAACTTGGCCGAGCGTGGGTGCGCTCGGTCTGGGCCTGAGCCGCGAATCGTCTAGGACTGCATGCTCGTCGCCGGGGCCGGGCGCCTTCCCCAGCTGTGCCGGAACGCTGAGACGTTGATGCCGAAAGACCCTGGCGGCAAAGCACCGGTCCTCGGCGGCCAAGATGGTGGCCAGGCACAAGGCCAAGATCGAAACCACGCTATGGGCTGCGCCTTGATCCGAAGCCAGAGTCCTGCGCAACGGCAAGCCGCCACTGGCCACCCGGTTCGGCGGGAAACCACTCCTACGCAACAAGGACGCGTTCCTGGCCGACCGCATCCCCGGCCGGGTCCCTCACCCGCGCAGAAGATGATCTTGCTAGCTACAAACCGCCGCGCACCCCTCCGCGTTACCGTCCAGACCGTAACCCCAGCGGATCGGGCACTGTTACTCCGATAGCCTCGAGCTCGCGGACGGGCTCGTCCGGGCAATTCTGCTTGAGGCGCCGCTGCTTGGGCGTGACCGAGGCTCGGTGCTCGCGTAGACATGGACCCGGCTGGAGCCACTCGGCAGCCACTCTCTATGTGACCTCACTGCGTCGTCACGATGCGTGACGATAATCCAGCAACCCCGGATCGTTCCACGAACCCGAAGGCAAGTGTTCGAAAATTATAATTTGACCTGGAGCCGCCTATCGGAATCGAACCGATGACCTACGCATTACGAGGGGCCTGCTCCCTCGCTTCTATAGCATGACCTGCACAGACAGCACGGTGGATCGCACCGGACGCGCTGATCGCACCCGAATTTCGCAGCGTCCCGTTCCATGACCCGTTCCACGGCTCAGCCATCGACCGCGGCTTGCCACCGTAGTGCCGTTCCCGTGACTTACTCTGGCCTGGGCCCAGCCAGGGTCAGCTGCGGATCGGCCCATCCCGGCCTCACCGATCTAAACTAGGGGCTGAAGCGCCGAACTGAGGGAGCCGCGTGAGCGCCGAAGCATCCGAACTGGTCAGCATTCGCCGCGCCGAACTGGATGCGCTGAAGGCCGAGCTGAAGCGACTGCGCCGGGAGGTCGGGCGAGGCGTCGCCACGGCGCGCATTGAAGCCGACTCCGGCCCGGGCGATGACGCGCCCACGTTTACCCGCGAGGAGCTCGCTGAGGCATGGGGAATACGTGAGTGACCGCCTCGTCCGATTCCCTGGTTCGTCCTGGCAGGAGATCGAGGCCTTGCCGCAGCCGCTGCGGTGGACGGTGCAGCGCACGATCTTTCATCTGCTGGACGAGGCGGTCCCGACACTCGCGGACCCCTTCCCCCGCGACGACCCACTGCCCGGCGCCTACGAGCTGCACCTGCCCGCCGACGACGTGACCATCTGGTACACCGTCACCGAGCATGAAGGACAGGAAGTCATCAGCGTGCAGCACGTCAGCCTCGACACGTGACACTCAGCGGCAGGGGCCCCGACCTGTCGGGTTCTCACGTTTAGGGATGAAACTCGGCCGTGAAAACGAGGCCCTTGAATCGGCCTGGGCTGGTTCCTGTGAGCATCCGAGTACATTCTTGAGGGGGCAAAGGCACGCTGGATCCCTCAAACTTCTCAGGAGTCGTGATAGTTGCCCATCAGCCGCGCCTTTTAAGCGTTCAGCATCTCCCCGCAGATCTTCATCCGTCGTACCAGTCCCGCGGACCTTGAAGGGCGCAGCCCGCCAGGCCGGGCCCGCGCCCTGGAGAACGGCCGATCTCCCGTGCATGCCGATTGTTCTCACCCGTACAAGTGTAAGTAATCGGGGAACCCGTGGGAGATCACGTTGTGGCGCCCGCTGGGCACGACGGAATGAACCTCGGCGTCATGTGACGGAGAGATATGGGCCGGCTTTGCGGGCTGCCGAGGTTACGGGCCGCGACCCTGGCGCTGGTCACTGGCGGGACGGCGGCGGGCGCGTCCTTGGGGTGTCCAGGGCAGGAACGGGTCCAGGCCGGCTCCGGCCGGGGCGGAGCCGCCGTGTTCGGCGCAGGCCTGCAGGTAGCCGGTCAGCAGGCCGAGGGGCTCGATGCCGTGCCGGGCGGCGGTGGCGGTGACGGTCCACACATCGGCGGCCAGGTGAGCGGCCCATTCCGCCCCGGAGCCGTAGAAGTTCTTGCGGCCGATCACCGGGGTACGCAGTGCTCGTTCCGCGGGGTTGTTGTCCAGCGGCAGCTGCGGCAGCTCCTGGTGGCGGGCCAGCCCGTCCCATTCGTTGCTGAGCGTGGCGATGACCTTGGCGGCGGCGGGGTGCAGCAGGCCTTTCCCAGCGTCGCTGGCCTGCAGGATGCGGTGCGCGTCGATGTCGGTGAAGGCCCGCTGCCAGCGGCCGGCGGCATCGGCGTGGGCGTCGGTGCCGCGCGTGGTGGCCGCCAGGGCGTGGTGGGCCCGGTACAGCACCGCGATCCGCTCGGTCCACGCGTCGCACCAGTCGCCGAGCGCCTCGGGGTGAGCAGCCCCGGCCCGCAGGAAATACCGCCGGATATGGGCCCAGCACCAGAGCGGGTCGACGCCGTCGATGCAGGCCAGCGACTGATACGCCTTGTGGAAGTCCGAGGAGATGACCAGCCGCCGGCCGGCCTCCAGCGCGGTCTGCTCCCGGTCGATGCCCAGCTCGCCGGCGGCGACATCGGCGCTGCGGGAGGTGTCCATCACGAACACGGTCGTCTCGGAGGTGATGAAGACCCACAGCCACCACCGGTGGCCGTCCTTATCCTCGATGTCCTCGAACACCTGCCAGCTCGTTTCGTCGGCATGCACGTGCCCGGCGGTCCGGCCGTGCGCGGCGATCGCCTCCGCCCACGGCGCGATCAGCGGCGCGACCTGCTTCAGCGCCCCGCACAAGGTACCCGCCGCCACCTCCAGCCCGTCGGCGGCCAGCGCCTGCACGATCCGGTGCACCGGCCGGCCCAGCACATGCTTCTCATACGCCAGCCGCGCCAGGAACCCCGCGGTGAACAGGCCCTTCGGCACCGGCTTGGGCGGCAGCGGCGCGCACACGGTCTTCGGTCCCGGATGAGAGCACCGCCGCCGGTAACGGTACCGGCGCCACACGATCCGGGTGATCTTCACCTGCCAGTCGACCTGCTCGCTGTCCTCGGTCCCGAGGAACTCAAACAGCTCGCCGCACTCCGCGCAGCACCGCTGGCCGGCATCCACATCTATGACACGCTCTTCGGTTTCCAGATGCGCATAGTCCCGCCGCCCGTGACCAGGCCCGCCCGGCCGCTGCCCCCGCCTGCCCGCGTCGGCTGGCCGGCCGCTGCCATCCCGGCCGTTCCTCCGCAAGGGCGAGCCGCCCTTCTCCGACGACGACCCGAACAGCAGCCCGCTCAGCGTCGTCACGCTCTCCTGCAGCCTGGCCACCTGCCCGGCCAGCTCGGCCATCCGAGCGTTCAGCTCGTCCCGCTCCGCCCGCAGCGCAGCGCTCTCCGCCTCCAGCTTCCCCGCCCGCGCCTCGGCCCGCTCCGCGCGGGCACGCCAGTAACCGGCCTCAACATCCTCATCGATCACCGGCACGGGCACGCGACCCAGCACACATCGCCACACGCGCCACGTCACGCACCAAACCCGGCGTGTCGCAACCGAGGTGCGCCCCGCCCCACGGGATCACCGATTACTTACGTACAAGTCAAGGCAGTATTGAAAGGTGTCCGCCAAGGTGCCCGGATCACAATGCTGCGAGCATTGCGCCGATATCCCGGAGTTGCGCAAAGAGATCGCCGAACTACGGGCACGCCTGGACGGGCTGAGCGGCGCACCGGAAGATGCGGAGGGCAGCAGACCCTCGCAGGCGAAGATCGAGAAACCCCCTGCCGTCCAGCCGCCGCGGCAGATGGCACTGCCTCGCCCGGTATGCGGCTCACCCTTGCCGCAGGTAGACCAGGAGTCAAGTACCCAGGACAAGCTCGGCCTCTACCGGACCCTTTTCGCCGGCCGCAGCGACGTATACGCGTACCGTTGGGAAAACGCCGCGGACGGCACCAAGGGCTGGTCGCCGAAACGGCGGCCCGGCACCACCCGCGACAACCCGGAGTACCTGCCGCTCACCGACGACGTTATCAGTGCGCACCTGACCAAGGACAACCCCGCCGCCTGCGGACTTTACGTGATGCTGACCGATAGCACCTGCAGGCTGCTGATCTGTGACTTCGACGGCGGCACGTGGCGGCTTGACGCCGCTGCCTACGCGGAAGCAGCGGCATGGGCCGGTATCCCCGCCGCCATCGAGATCTCCCGGTCAGGCGAAGGCGCGCACGTGTGGACGTTCTTCGCCGAGCCGGTCGCCGCTGTCGATGCGCGCGCCATGGGGGCCGCGCTGTTGCGCGAGGCGATGGCAATCCGCGGCGAGATGGGCATGGAGAGCTACGACAGATTCTTCCCGGCGCAGGACTACCTGCCCAAACGCGGCTTTGGGAACCTGATTGCGCTGCCCTTGGAAGGCACATGCCGCAAGAACGGCACGACGCTGTTCGTCGATCCGGCGACATTCAAGCCATTCGCGGACCAGTTCGCGTTCTTGTCGTCGATCCAGCGCATGACACGGCGCGACGTGGTGGAGCGTGCTGAGGAACTGCAGCCACCGATCGTGGGCCCCGCGGTATGGCTCCACCGATCTCCGCTGGCCAAAGACCCCCCTCCTCCGGAGGTCATCAAGGCCGAGCTGAGCGGGATGCTTGCGATCCGTCGGACCGGGCTCCCGCCAAGCCTGCTGTCGTCGCTGAAGCACCTCGCGTCACTGCACAACCCGGAGTTCTACAGTCGGCAGCAGATCGGGTTGAGCGTGTGGGGCGCGTCCCGGATGTTGCGTTGCTATGAAGAGTCCCTCGATCGGCTACTCCTGCCGCGGGGCGTCGCTGAGCGCGCCGCACAGCTGATTGAGAAGGCGGGCAGCCGCTTGGCGATCACCGATCTCCGCAGCGCTCCCGCGGAACTTGCGGTCAGGTTCTCCGGATCCTTGCGGGCGGAGCAGCAGATTGCGGTGGACGCGGTCGCCGCTATTGGTAACCCGCGATATCAGAACGTGCTGAATGATCCCCTGCGCGAGACCTTCGCGGCGTAGGCAGCTGGTGATCCTCCTGCCCGGTCGGCCCAGGTTCCCGCGGTGCTGATGCTGATGCCGAGCAGCCGGGCGAGCGCGACCGGGGGGACCTTCGCGGCGAGGTCCATGAGGGCGGTGTTGCGGCCGGAGCGGCCGTGGATGCCCAGGCGCGCGAGGCGGACTTTGAGCTGGGCGGTGGAGAGCGGATGACCGGGGGCTCCTCCCGGGAAGGTCCATGGCTGATCCTCGGTGCGGGCGGCAGCTGCGCGGCCGTGGGTTCGGTCGAGGAGCTGGCGGACGAGTTCGCCGAGGGGTTCGGGCAGGTCGAGGGGGACGGTGCCGAGGAGCAGCTGGATCTGCTGGGGGCTGCGGATGATCTGGCCGCGGGTGAGGCGGGTGAGGCGGGCCAGCGGCTGCCCGTAGAGCAGGACGAGCAGCCCGGCGACGCGGTCCTCGATGGCGCGGGTGCCGTCGTGGAGGAGGCCGCGGACCAGTGCCCACCGCTCGTCTTCTTCGATCTGGGTGAGGACCTCGCTGCGCGGGTGCTGGGGAATGTCCAGGTCACGGGTGTGGCCGCGTCTGCTGGCCCAGAGCACGAAGGCACGGGCGTGGTAGTTCGTGCCGGGTCCGCTGGTGAGCCAGGTGTCGATATCGTGCTGGGTGCAGCCGGCCAGGCTCGTGCCGTTATCTCGCAGCCAGGTGATCAGCTTGAGCGCGGCGCGGATCTCGTTGTGCACGTAATCGGCCTGCTCGGCGGTGATGTGCTGCCGCTGCGAGTCTCCGCGCAGGCGGCGCAGATGGTGCCAGGTGGCGAAACTGCGGACGATCCGCCGTTCGGCGGGATCCTCGACCTGGCTGGTTTTCTCGGCGGCCCATCGTTGGAGTCCGGCGAGGCGCTCGTCACGATCGGGCAGGATCGAGCCGGCCACCAGGACTTTGCGCAGGTGGTGGGCGGCGCGGCTGGGCAGGTGCCGGTCGAGGTCAGCGTGGCTGGGCGGCTGGCTGGCCTGGCTGATCTCGGCGAGGATGTCCCGGGCGGCCGAACCCCTGGTCAGCCACTGCATGAGCCAGGCCGGGTCGCCGGCGGCGAGGAGGTGGTAGATCGCTTCGGCGTGCGGATGAAGTCCGCCCTGGCCGTCGGCCAGCAGGCTGAGGAGGTGCTGGCGGCTGGCGCAGCGGGTGCAGAGCCCGTGATGATACAGACGCCCGGTGGTCCCGCATTCCGTGCAGGGCTGGAAGGATGCCGGGTTCTTGCGGTAACACGTGCTGCAGAGCGGGCCGGCGGGAAGCCGGGCGGCGACGGTGCGGGTGCTGCCGCAGGCTGCGCAGGGGACACGCTGCCGGCTGCAGGAGCCGCATAGCGGCTGGCCGTCGGCGGTGCGGGTCCACACGGCCCGGCTGTGGCCGCACCGGGCGCAGGGGACGTGACGCATCCGGCGGGAGCAGTTCTCGCAGCGCGGCGCGGGGGTGGATGCCATGTGGCAGGGTTTTTCGCGGCCGCATAGCGAGCAGATGGCCAGCGGTGCGCGGTAGCAGCGACGGCACCACAGGCGGCCGTCCTCCCGCCGGCTGGCCAGGGCGGTCCGCCCGCATGCGGTGCACTGCTGGTGGTTAGCCGGATCGCGACGGAAGCAGCCAGCACAGACCGGTTCGCCGGCCGCGGTGCGGCTGGTCACCGGCATGCGCTGCTGGCAGCGGCTGCAGGCCTGGAGCTCGTGTTGGTCGTAGCAGCGGCGGCAGCAGCGCAGCTCGCCGCGCCGGTGACTGAGCTGGACCGCCCGGCCGCAGGACGGGCAAGCTGGCGCCACGATATTGGCCGCTCCGGCGGCCAGCAGCGCCTGGATGAGGGCGTTGATCCGCGGTGAGCCGTGCGCGCCACGGCCGGTGAGCAGCGCCGGATGCTGGTCCAGTTCCCACAGCACCTGGTGGTGCTGGAACGGCTGCGGGATCGCCTGCCCAATCACCTGGCGAAGCCTCGGCTGGTCAAGGCCGGGATCGAGGCGGCTGACCTGGGCCATGATCGCGGTGACGGGATCGGGGTCGTCGTAGGGCCGGCAGCGGGTGCAGCGTGGCTGGCCATGCTGGTCGCGGTAGGCGACCTGCCCGGTGTTCCCGCATACGGCACAGGGTTCGGCGGCACCACGTCTGCGGCGGTCACAAGCTGAGCAGATCCGCAGGCTGCCGTCGCACTGGACCAGCCGCCTGGGCTGGCCGCAGTGCGCGCAGCGCGGCAGGACCAGCCGTTGGGCACCTGGCTCCAGCAGGGCTCTGATCAGCAGCTCGACCTGGGGCGGGCCTTCCGGGCGCCCAGTGGTCAGCAGGCCGGGATCACCGGCCAGCGCATCGGCGAGACGTCGTTGCTGAGCCCGGGACGGAGCGGCCTGCACGACCGCGGCTGCGATGCCGGCTTGGCCGAGGTCCGGCTCGATGCCTGCGGCGATGGCGGCGATGACCGCGCCGGGCTCGCTGCGGAATCCGCTGTCCCCGCCGGTCACGAGGAGGAACCGGGAACGATCCGCGCCCGCTTGGGCCGGAAGGCGCCAATACCGGGCTCTTGCGCCTCGCCGCGTTGCCCGGCGGCCTTGTTCTTCGCCTGGGCCGCGGGGAGGGCGACCGGCTGGATCAGGTCGTCCATCCGGCAGCCCAGGATGTCCAGCAGCGCCATGAAGATCTTCAGGTTGAGCCGTTCCGGTTTATCGGTCACCAGCCGGTAGACCTGGCTGTCGGACAGGTGGATGCCGCGTTCGGCTAGCTTCGGCCGCAGGTGCGTGGTCTGGAACAGGCCCCGGGTGGCCATCACCTCCCGCAGCTTCCACTCGTAGTCCAGCTTGGCGGTCATCGCTCAGCCTCCTCGCCGGCACTGAACGCGGTGTCCAGCGCCCTGCGCATCATGGTGTTCATGAAATCGCCGCTGACGCCGCTATAGATCGCCGTCGTCGACTGGTACCGATGGCCCACCTGCCGCTGCACGAATACCGGGTCGACCCCGTCTTCGATCTGATGGGTCACGAAGCTTATCTGTACTTGATCTTGAAAGATGCCTGGTAGAAGGCGTTTCAGCGTGTGAGGCACGTGAGGGACGTGGGAGACGCTGAGGAAGGCGGAGGCGGGCACTGCGGGCTGGTCACCTGTTTGCCTGCCGGATCACGCGGCGCAGGCCTTCCCTGGCCGCAGTCAGCTCGTCTTCGAGTTCGCGGATGCGGCGCTGGGCGTGGCTGGCTTCGGCGGCGCGGGCGTCGCGCTCGACGGCGAGCTGTCGGCAGGAGGCTTCCAGGGTGGCGGCCCTGGCGATCAGCTCGGCCCGGTCGGGTCCTTCGATCTCGGCGCCGAGCTGGAGGCGGAGCCGGGCGCGGAGCTTGTCCCGTTCGGCGCGGAGCCGGCGGATCTCGTCGCGGGCGACGGCGAGGTCTGTGCGAAGGCTGGCCTGGCTTACCGGCTCGCCGCGACCTGGCGGAGCCGCGGTGCTGGCGCCGGGCTCGTGGTCGGCCTGGCGGCGCCGGGCGGCTTCGAGCTGCTCGCGGACGCCGTCGGCGTAGACCAGCCAGGTGGACACCCCGGCGGCGGTGGCGACAGTGGTCGCGGTGACCGGTGTCCCGGCGGCTTCGAGGGCCTGGATCGCGGCCAGGGCGCGCTGGCGCTTGTCGTGGCTGTCTTTCGCGCGGGCGGTCAGCATGGCCTGGGTGCGCGTGGTGGCGGTCATGCTGTCCCCGTGGCGCGGGATGTGATGTCGGTCAGCGGCAGAGTGCGGGCGGCGCGGGCCCGGCGCAGGATCCGGCTGGCTTCCCCAACCTCGGCGCGCTGGGCGGGGTCCAGCTCGGACAGCCTGTGCCGCATCGTGTCGGCGACCGCGGCGAACGCGTCGATCTCAGCGGTGAGGTTCGCCAGCACGTAGTCCGCGGCGCCGATCGCCAGGGCGGTTTCCCGGTCGGCGCGCAGGCTGGCGATGTGCTGCTCCAGCGCCGGCACGTAGGAGGGGTCGGGCCGGTAGAAGCCGCACCCGGCGCACTGGAACCGGATCGGGCAGGCGCCGCCGCCGGCCTTGACGTTGGACGGCTCGGTGCAGTTGCCGAACGGCACCGCCACCGACGCCCGCTCGTATGCGGCAGGGCTGGTGAACGGCGCGGGGTTGCCCGCGGCGTCGGCGGCCAGCAGGCCGACCGAGCGGATGGCCTGCTGCTTGCGCTTGAGGCCAACCCGGTAATAGCCCATCGTGGTGGTCACCGACACGTGGTCCATGAGCTCTTTGAGCACGTCAACCGGGACCCCGGCGTCCGCGTGCCTTTGGGCATAGGAGTGGCGCAGTGCGTACGGGGTGATCAGCGATGGCTCGAACGGGGCCGGGGTGCCGTCCGGCCCGAGCAGCTCGGAGTCGATGGTGCCGGTCTGGCCCACCCAGACCTTGAATACCCGGGCCACGCAGGCCGATGTGACGTGTCCACGGGACTGGCGCGCGCGCAGCAGCGGACTGGGAAACAGCCACCGGTCCAGCGCAGGCGGCACGCGCATCCCAGCGCGATGCCTCTGCCAGGACAGGATGATCCCGGCGGTCCCGGTGGTGATCGGCAGGCGGCGGCGCATCCGCCCGGCCTTGTGGTTGTCGTAGATCAAGTTGTGCTGGCCGCCGATCACTTCGACGCAGCCGGTGCGCAGGCTGACGACTTCGCCGGGGCGCCGCCCGGTGTCGCGCAGGATCTGGTAGATCGTCTGGTGCATCAGTTGCAGGTCGGCGGCGGGGATCGCCCCGGCCCGCCCGGCCGGGCCGAGCAGGTGCAGGCGGGCGTCGAGCTGGCGGATCACCTTTTCGGGCAGGGCTTTGCCCAGCTCGTCCTCGTTGGGGTCGTCGCGGACCCGGTGCCGGGCCGAGGGGCGGAACGGGCCGGGCACCGCGTCCATCAGCCCGCTGACCCGGCCGTACTCGATGACCTGGCAGAACTGGTAGATCATCAGGTTGCGGTGGCTGGCCGAGTACGGGCTGCCGTCGGCCCGCCGCTGCGTGCTGATCGCGTCGAGGATGCGGGTGAAGTCCCCGGCGCCGAGACCGGCCGGCCCGGTGCGCCCGGCGATGACCAGGACGTGCGAGGCGGCCTGGCAGGCGCGCAGCGTCTCCCGCAGCCGCTGCAGATACGGGCGGGTGGTGCGGGCCCAGTCCTTGACGATCTCCCGCAGCCAGCCCAGTTCGATCACCCGCAAGTCGATCACCCCCTGGGTGGCGGGCCAGCGGCGGGAGGCGTTGACGTGCAGGTCCAGCAGCGCCACCTGCCACACGTCACCGGCGAACGGGTCCGCGCCGCAGTACCGGGCCCAGGCCCGGTCCAGGTGCCGGAGCAGGTCACGGAACAGCCCCCGGGTCGCCGCGTTGTACTGCATGCCGCCGGACTCGCAGACGACCTGCGGGTCGGCCTCGCGCAGCGAGGCGGACCCGCCGAGGCGGGCGAGCAGGATCCGCACCTCAGTGGGATCCAGCGGCGGCGGGCTCTGATCACGCTGCTGCAGCGCGTAGAGCAGCTCGGCCCGCAGCAGCTCCGGCAGCCCGGCCAGAGAGAACTGGTGCACCCCGAGCCGGGGCCGCTCACCGGCGATCCAGGCCGCCAGCTCGTCACCAGACAGCGTGCCGACCGGGCGCTGGCGGCGCAGCCGCTGGTCATGAAAGCGGCACAGCCCGCGGCGGGTGATGCTCTCCCGATCGCAGCCGGCGACCCGGCACCCGGCGGCCCGGGACAGCGGCCGGGCCCGGGCGATGAACGCCGCAACCGGCTCGCTTCTGTCCTTGCCCCAGCAGCGTTCATGCCGCAAACACAGCCCGCCACAGTGCAGATCGCCTTCACAACCAGGCACCGCGCAACGGCCGCGGCGCAGCGGCCTGGTTGCCCGCCGCGGCGGCGCGGCGTCGAACTCGGCCCAGGACACCCCGGTGCTCACCCGGGCGCGGCGGCAGCCATCACAGCGTCCCGACGGGCGGCGCGTAGCTGTCGTGCACCCAGGCGTGCGGCACGGCCACGCCGCTGTCCGCGCCGACCCCAGGTCGCCGGTGAACAACAACGCTTCGCCGTCCCACTCCCCAGCCCGCCAGGCGGGATCCAGCCGGGCCCGCAGCCACTCCAGCCACCCGTGCTCAGCATGCCGTTCTTCCCGGGCGTCAACAGACGCGGCCGCCTGCACCGCGCGACGGCTCACCGGTATCGCCTCCCAGCGGCGACGGCCTCGACCGCCCGGCGTTTGTCCTCGTCGCGAGCATGCAGGTAAACGGTCGTCGAGGCCAGGGATGCGTGGCCGAGCAAGGCCTGCACCACGTCAAGATCGGTTCCGGCCCGGACCCAGCTGGTGGCCGCCGTGTGACGGAACATGTGGGGCCGCACCGCGAATCCGCAGTCCCTGGCCAGCCGTTCGAAGAGCCGCTTCGCTGCGCGGTAGGTCATCGGCGCGCCCAGCGGTTCGTGGTAGAGGTTGACGAACACCATGTCGCAGTCGTCCTCACCGAAGATCTCCGACCGCTCGTACTGGTAGTCGGCATAAGCCGACAGCACCGCGTCGCTGGCGGGCACGGTGCGCGGGAACCAGGACTTGGCCAGCGCGCCGTTGGGGTTGGCCCGGTGCCGCACATGAACGTGGGCACCCAGCACCGCGCATCCCACGCAGCGCGAGTCGGGAAGCAGGTGCAGGTCAGACCTGCGCAGCCCGAGGGCCTCCCCGATCCGCAGCCCACCGTCACGCAGCAGCGTCACCATGAAGCGTTCCCGAGGCCGCTGGCAACACGCCATAACCCGTTCGGCCTGTTCAGGGGTGAACGCCTCCGGGAACGCCGTCTCCGCCCTCGCCTTGAGCATCCGGGCCCGCATCCTCCGGAACCGGCCGGACTCCCCGGCATCGAAACCGGGCGGGGTGAACCGCAGCCATCGCTGCTCGGACAACTGGCCGGCGACAGCCTGCTCGATCACCCCGGTCCTGGCGCAGAACCGCAGGAACTCACATACCGCGGTGAGCGAGGCGTTGACCGTCGTGCCCGAACGCAGCCGCCCGCCCCGGTGAGGGGTGGCTTCGAGGAAATGCTTAAAGCGGGCCAGGCTCGCCAGGCTGATCGAGGACCACTCGACACCCTGGCTCGCGCACCACCCCAGGAAGCTTGCCACCCGTCCGGCATAGACGCGGATCGTGTGGGGCGAACGGCTCGCCCCATGCAGCGCCCGCAGGAAGTCACTGGCCTCCCGGTGCGGGACGAGCTCAGGATCCAAGACGACCCACAGCTCAGATCCATCGAGGGGTGAAACTGCCCGTTCGGCACTGAATGAGTTCATCGTCACGAATGTAACTGCCGTGCCTCAAAGTACCGGATATTCCTAAGGCACCGGCGTGTCACACCGCTGAACTCACGTAACTCACACGGTCCGGGCAGTACAGATAACGTGCGAATGCCGCAGGCAGTGAGGCACCAGCTCGGCCGGCATCTTCAGCGCCTCCCGGTAGGCGGCGAAACGCTCCTCGATCTGGCGGGGCCACAGCCGGCCGCCCCGCTCGGTCAGCCACAGCGCCGGGCGGCCGGGGAAGCCGTAGCAGGGCCGGACGTTAGCTATGTAGTCCCCGACCGCCTCCACCGCCCACGGCATCACGGTGCACACCGTGCGCCGCCTCGGCGGCGACCCGCTGGACGCCTTGCCCCACCGGACCTCCAGCTTCCCGAAGTTCCCCAGCTCAGGCGCCTCCGGACTGCGGTACCAGTCAGTGACGTCCAGCTTCGACGTCTCGGTGCACCGCAGCCCCCACGCATACATCACCTTGAACACCGTGGCATCCCGGTAGGCGGCCAGCGCTCCCTTGCGGCCTGACCGGATCGCCTGGTCAACCTGGTCATCGGCGTAGTCGAAGAACTGCTGGAGCTCCTCGCGGGTCATCGGCCGCCGGTCCGGGCTGCCTTCGTAGTCCACCAGGTGCGCGGTGGTGTTGGACTCAAAGCAGATCTGCGCCGGATGCGTGCCGAACCGGGCCTGGCACTCCTCGGCCCACCGGTACTGCGGCGCGATCAGGTAACTCTCGAACGACCTGACCGCGTCGTGATGGTTGCGGATCGTGGACTTCGCCTTGCCCGCGACGCTGACCAGATCCGCGGACCACTCATCCAGGTGGGCAGCGGTCCAGCTCCACGGGTACTCCCCGGCATGCTCCAGGAACTGCCGCACCACAGCCCGCCGCTGCTTAACGGTGCCCGGGGCAAGCCCCCGCCCGCCGAGCTGCTGCTTGCCCCAGCCCGCCAGCATCGCCTCCAGCACCGCGTCCTCCTCGTGCAGCAACGCGACCCCAGTGACCAGTTCCAGCCTGGCCGAGCCCGCAGGCTCATGGACCCCAGCTGCCACCCGCATCTCCCTCGCACCATCGCCGGACAATGCGGGAATCCTGCATCAGAAGACAGGGCAGACGCAAACCGCCCGCTCAGGAGCACGCGCAACACGGCCGGCAGCCGGTAAGGTTTCCGCAGCCCCGCAGGTCACCGCTCACCAGATCATGCATCTGATGAAATTCAGCGGGGTTCCACGAACTCGGGGTCCTCGTAGCGCCTCCAGGCGCCGGGAAGACAGTGATGGGATGCGCCCTGATCGCCCGGCACCAGGTGCCGACGCTCATCCTGGTCGATAGGACTCCGCTGGTGGACCAGTGGAAGGAACGGCTATGCGAGCACCTAGGCCTCGGCCCGAGGGAGATCGGCCAGCTCGGCGGCGGCAAGAAGACGAAACTCACTAGCCGGATAGACCTCGCAACGCTGCAGGCGCTCACCCGGACCGACGACCCCGCGAAGATCCTCTCGGAGTACGGGCTCGTCATCGTCGATGAATGCCACCACGTCGCGGCGAAGACCTTCGCCGCGACGATCAGGTCCATCCCGACGCGACGCTGGCTGGGGCTCACGGCGACACCCAAGCGGCCAGATCGCCGTGAGGAAATCATGTTCATGCACTGCGGGCCGGTGCGCCACAAGATCCCAAGCGAGACAGACCTGGTCCAGGAGTTGCATGTTCATCCGACTGCCACGACTATCCGCGAGGACATAGACAGCGAAACCCCGGGCATCCTTCAGTCGATCATCATCCCGGCGCTGGTATCGGACCGGACCCGCACCGCACAGATCGTCGATGACGTTGTGCGCGCCATAAGACGCGGCCATAACTGCCTGGTGATGGCCAGCCGGACCGAGCATGTCGACCTGCTGGCAGCAGAGATAACCCCCCGCGGCCTAGCGCCGATGTGCTGCATGGCTCCGTTTCCCCAGGGCAGCGGCGTGCCATCTTGAGGCAGCTCGCGGACCGGGATCCGGCGCGCACGCGGGAACCGCTTCTGCTCGCAGCGACCGCCAGTTACGTAGGCGAGGGGTTCGACTGTCCGATGCTCGACACGCTGTTCTTGTGCTCACCGTCCTCCTCAGAATCGATCATCACGCAGAACGTCGGCCGGATCATGCGAGACCTCCCAGGGAAGACGACAGCCGAGGTACATGACTACGCCGATACCCGCGTGCCAATGCTCACCCGCATGCATGGCAGGCGGCTCACCGCCTACAAGAAGATCGGCTTCACCTTCCCGGTGATCGGCGAGACCCCGCTATCCCCAGGCGGCGAGATGGCCGAGCCAGGACCCCCGCTGCTCGCACCCACGTCCGCTGGGCCGCGGAAGCCCGGCCGAATGGCTCCCGTCTCGGCCTCGCAGGTCCGGGCGTGGGCGAAGGAACACGGCATCGACGTCGCCGACCGCGGTCGGCTACGCCCCGAGATCTGGGAGCAGTACCACGCCGCCCATCCGGCATGACCGGCAAGCGCCTCGGAAGGAAGAGTCACTGCTCGTTCGGAAGACCGGCATGGGTCTGCGGCGCTGCACTTTGCTGGCTCAGTCGAGGAGTTTGAGGAACTCGGCCGGGGTCAAGCCCGCCTGCCGCAGGATCGACGCCAACGTGCCGCGCTTCACGACGCCGTGCAGAGGGATGACGGCCACGCGCCCCTCCGTTCCGGTACGCCGCATGACTACCCTTGGTCCGCACATAGGCGGAACCGACTGACTCCAGCGCCCTGGTGACCTTCCGAACCGGTAGGTCGGAAAGCGCAGGGCTCACGCGGCGGCCGGCCGGAACGTGGTCACCAGCGGCGTTGCGGTGATGTGGTCGGCCGGATCGTCCACCTCGTCCAGGTACAGCTCGACGGCCTCGGCAAGGTTCGCGAGGGCCTCGTCGATCGTGTGCCCCTGGCTGGCCACGTCAACCTCCAGGCACTGCGCGATGTACCAGTCCTCTTCGCGTGCAGCGCGGCAGTCAAAGTACGTGGCATCTCTGGCATGCTCCCAGGATTGCCGCCCGCTGACCGGACGAGCGGGCCACAGGCCAAGCCCCCGCCTGCCTTCTTTCGGCCCTGGCCAGTCGTCCGGGTCTGGCCCTCCTGGCCGCAGATACGATGCGCCCCTCCAGAGAGGGGAGGCGCCGCATCAGCGCGTCCATGTCATTGGCCTAGACCGCGGGTGTGAGCCGTCTCGCAGCTCAGAAGTCGCCGATAGTTACTCTGCGCGCCCGGCGGCTGCTCGCTGGCGATCGGGAAGTCTGCTTTCGTCTGCTTTCGTGGAACGGGTCACTCGTTCCACGCCTCTGGTTGGCGATCACGCAGGACAAGAGAGAAAATGCGCCTCTGACCTGCAGATACACCGACCGAGCCGCCTATCGGAATCGAACCGATGACCTACGCATTACGAGGGGCACGCGCCGCGGCTGCGCACGCGCTAGCTGCACCGATAGCACGGGCCATCGCACAGATGGCACTCGCGGCGCTGGGATTATCCGGCGACCCGGTCCACGAACCGGTCCACGCCCGAGACCCTGCGTCCCCGGCATCCTGCTACTGTGCGTAAACGTTGCTGATGACATGGATCCGCGCCCCGCAAGCGGACAGAGCGCCAGGGCCGACGGTTGATCTGTATGCCGCTCCGCACACAGTCCGGTTAGCCGACGCCAGATCTGCGCGATGAGCGTACTTTCCTTGTGGGCGGCGCTCCTGAAATACTCCGCTTGTGCCCCCCTTCCAGCGACGTTCGCTGAGGATGTCATCAATCAGCCAGCGCGTGCCCAGTTCGAGGCGTTCCTCGAACTGGGCACGCGCACCGCGGTGAACTCAATCGCTGCCTGGACGGGCTGACTGAGGAGCAGGCGCGCCAGTCGCTGGTGCCTTCTCGGACCACATTGCTGGGCCTGGTGAAGCACGCGACCTTCGTTGAGAAGGTCTGGTTTGACGAAGCTGTCACATGCCGGTCACGTGCCGAGATCGGTATCCCCGCGACCTCGGACGAGTCGTTCATTCTTCATGACGACGACACCATCGCCAGCGTCCAGCAAGTACACCGCGAGGCATGCGAGTCATCACGCCATGCGACGTCATCCCTGGGGCTGGACGACAGGGTCTACAGCTACTGGCACGGCCCGCTCCCGCTGCGCTGGGTGTACCTCCACGTACTGCGCGAACTCGCCCAGCACTGCGGGCACGCAGACATCCTGAGGGAGCAGATCCTCCACGGGTAGCGCGCCGGGTCTCCGCTCATGCCGCGGACAGGGTCGAGCGCTGCGGGGAACGGCAAGGACTTTGGCCACGCCACGCGGTCAGTCGGGAACCGTGAAATCCGCCCGGCGGGGTGGGGCAGGTGCGGGCTGGTCATGTCGCGGAGCCGTGCGAGGTCGCGGGAGCATCCGGGTCGCCAACGGGGTCCACGGTCATGGGCGTCATCCTGACGTATCAAGCCGTCGTCGTACTGATCCCGCAGTCCCGGTTCCGGGTAACTGGCCGGGCGCGGCCCATGGGACAGGCTCACCGCCAGTACGGTGACGGCGGATTCCGCTGCGGATCTGTGACCTCGAAGCGGCTCCGGGGTCGTGGGTCGATGGTTGTGATCCTTACGAGCCGCTGTCCGTCGGCCTTCTCGAGTTCCTGCATGACCATAGGCATGGCCGCGATGATGGCGCCTAGGGCTAGGGCAAGGCCCCGTGCTCCCTGGATGCGTTGCTCGTAGCGAACGTGGTGCAGCCTGGACTTCTTGATCGCATCGCACTCACGAGGATCGCTGAGCTGGGCACGGTCCTTGGTGATCAGGACGTGGAAGCCGGCGTTCTTCGCATCGGGGAGGAAGTTGCGGTCTTTCTTGCCCTTCCAGGAAAGGTCATGGATGTGCTTGACCTGGTGACCGATCAGGATGTGCTGCAGCGGCTGGACGAGCTGAACGGCGGTGTCCTCGTCGATCAGAATGCGCATTCACGCGGCCCGGGGCACAGGATCATAGCTGTCGACGTAACGGGCGAAGTCGAGGGCTTCCTCGGCCGCCTCGGCCGTGACTGAAGGGTAATAATCAGCGATCCGGTCTGCGGGAACGCCGTCGCGCATCAGGCCGGCCACCGCGTCATAGGGCACCCTCGTGTCGGCGATGACCGGTGTGCCGCCCTGCGTCTCCGGGTCCACGGACAGGTGAGGACGGGGGCGGAAAAGGTGGGGCACAAGGACCCCGGCGCGAGCGGCGAAGGGCTCGATAATTTCGCCGATGACGGCTACCACTTGCAGCTGACCGGGTTTGCTTCCCAGGTTGACTATCTCATCCTCGGTGACCATCTGGACGTTGCCGCGCTTGTCGGAGACCAGGCGGTACGAAGCTAGATGATCAGCTTCACCGAGCTCGCGGAGGTTCTGGATCGCCGCGCGGATCTTCTGAAGCGAGGCGTCCTCACGCAGGCGGACGCACGTGCGCAGCGCCAGCACGTCCTTGAACGAGTACAGCACCTTGGGGGTCGTTGCTATCTCTGGGACAAGCAGCGGGCCGGTACGCGCGCTGCGCCAGTGCCGAAGCTGGTTGACCGTCGCCCCGGACAACGCGGCAGCCATCTTTACCGGATATGCCACTTCCCCCTCCTTTTCCCACGTGTACCCAAATGCATTGTGCTTCATTAAGCCCCAGCTTGGCGTAAAGGACGCGCCAGCTCGCGTTCTCCTTCCGCAGCCGGGCCGGCTCCGTCCGCTCATCCTCGCTCAGCGCCCCGTCACCATCACAACGGCGGCACCTGTCGGCATCCATCCAATTCCCCAAGGTTCCTTCGTTGAGACCCAAGTCGCGGGCCACCTGCGCGATCGGCCTGCCAGTCTCCCGGACCGGCCGGACCGCGCCCTCCCTAAAATCCGCGTCGAACTTCCTGCGCGTCTCTGCCATCGAGCCAGCCAAGCCAGGCCACCACCTCCCCGGCGTAGGCGCGGCGGATGCGCGCCGACCGCAGCCCGGTCAGCCATGCCGTCATCAGGACCTGCTCCCGCTCCCCAGCTCGCTGACCAAGGGCAGCTCCGCCCGCACCCGGGCGAGTAGCTCGGCCGCCACTGCCGCCGGGCTCGTCCTGGGCACGGCCGCGGAGGCAGACGCGGGCAGTGGTTCGAGGTCACCTGGCATGGCCCGGATGGTAGCGCGGGGCACCGACATTAAGTGATACAGCGGGTTATCACCCGGTCGCCCGCGAGTTCAGCCCAACGGAAGATTCTTCACCGTGAACTCACGGCTTCAGCACCTGATAGCTCCGGAACTTCGTCGGGTTCGCCGAGAGCGTTGCACTGCTTCCCCGGCAGCTTCGGCGGGCTGGTCAGCCAGGAGATCCGGCACCACCGAGGCTGGGCACGGGCGGGCTGATGGATGACCGGGGCGTCCAGCGTGGCCAGTGCGCCAGGGAACTGGACCCAGGTGACGCGCTCAACTCCGGGAACCCGGGGATCGCTGCTAAGGATTTCGCTTCCAGCAGAGCGCCAGCCTGACCCGGACCTCGGCCGATCGCCCGGTGGCGACCACATCGATCCGGGCGGTGCCGCGGTCCAGCGAGGGCACGATCTGAAGCCCAAGCATGACCTCACCGCTGTTCCTCGACGGGCTCACATGATAGGTGCGCGTGGCGTGCTAGCGGCCCGAGTTGACAGTTGAACTGACAACTTAGTACAGTGGCCATTATGTCAGAAAGACTGACAACATCAGCAGGTCCGACCCCTCGGCCGGACGCGGATCTGGGCTACCTGTTCCGGCTCGCCCACCAGCGCTTCCGGGCTCTGCTGGACAGCGAACTGGAGGACCTCGGGCTGTCCGCGCAGGACTACGGGATCTTGAGCGTGTTCGGGACCAGGCCCGAGCTGTCCACCTCCGAGCTGGCCCACATCTCGCAGGTCACGAGGCAGACGATGCACACGTCCGTCCTCAGCCTGGAGGCGGCGGGGCTGGTGGAGCGCAGCGCGAGGAATCAAAGGGTCGTGCTCGTGCGCCCGACGAAGCGAGGCCGCCAGTGCCTGGAGGCAGCAACGCGCCGAGTACGTGCGGTGGAGCACGCCGCGCTGGCAGATCTCAGCCGCGAGGACGAGCGAACCGTACGAGCGTGGCTGGCCAGCTTGGCGGCCCTGACCACGGGCCCCGACAAGGCCGAAGCCGAACAGAAGGAGAAGTCATGAACCATCAGACCCGGCCGTCCGGGAACCTCGAGCGGCGCATCCACGACGCGGAAAGGGACCTGTTTGCCGCCGTCGGCGCGGAGGTCGAGGAGTTCTTCCTCGACCTCGCGCGGACAGGCCTGCGGGTACGAGTACTCTCGCATGGACGCGGCCCGGCGGTTGTCCTGCTCCACGGCGTATCGGAGAGCGCCGCCATCTGGGCGCCGTTGTTCACCAAGCTCCGTCATTTCCGGCTGCTCGCCGTGGACCTTCCCGGTCACGGCTTGTCCGACCCGGTCGCCTTCCGGCGCGGGCAGGTGCGCGAGCACGCCCGCGCACTGATCGAGGACATCTTGGACGCACTCGGGCTCGACCAGGTGCCGGTGATCGGCCACTCGCTTGGCGGCATGTTCGCCCTGTGGCACGTAGCCGCCGGTTCCGGGCGGATCTGTGAGGTGGTCGCGATCGGGGAGCCCGGCCCCGCGCTCCCGGGCGTACGCGTGCGCATGCCGCTGTCGCTGCTGACCGTCCGCGGACTAGGCGTTGCTGTCTTGCGCTCACCCAGCCCGCGTCGCGTCTATCACACCCTGCTTGCCCGGGGGCAGGGCTCCGCCGAGGTAGCGGCCGCGCCGGACTCGCTGATCGAGGCACTACGCCTGTCCGTACGCCGGCCGGGGAACGCGAGAACCGTGGCGTCGCTCATGCACGCGATCGACCGGTTCCGCCGCCCGCGCCCCGAGAGTGTCCTTACCAGCGCGGAGCTCGCCGCGATCACGACACCCACGATCTTCATCCTCGGGTCCGAGGACCCGTACCTCTCCGTCGAGCGCGCACGGACGTCGATCGACCAGATTCACGGCGCCAGGCTCTATGAGGTGCCCGGCGGACACGCCCCCTGGCTCGTCAACGCCCAGCACGCGGCCGAGCTGATCGCAACCCACTCACACGTCGCAACCGGCCCGCACCTCAGCCCGGCGCCGGGCGAAAGCCGGCAAGCAAACGCATCGACCTGACCGGCAACAACAAAAAAGGGGTACGGAGCACTCGCTGCTGGCCAGGAGCTCAAGCTGGGCCACCTGCCCGGTAACCCACTTCAACGACGTGGAACTCACCATGCACGTAACCAGCATCGCCAACGGCGTCGACCTCGACCGCCTCCCCGGAACGATCAACGCCGTCACCGTCAACCCGGCCCTGGCGCGGTTTCAGTTCCGTGCCCGCAACCACTGGATCGACTGCAGCCACAACCACAGGGCCACGCAAGTTACTCGCCGGTTACCTGGCGCTTCCTGGCACGAGCCTTACCGGTACGTCTTAAGGAGACCGCCATGCACCCGATCATCACGCGCGACCTGATGAAAGCCCGCACGCACCAGCGACCTGCATCGCCAGGCCGGGCGCGACGCGCTGAGCCTAGCCGCCCGCCGCGCCCGGCAAGCGCCGACCAAAAAGAGCACGCCTTTCATGCCCGCTCACGCGACCGCTGAGCTCATCCGCCGCGTGCTCACCCTGCTCGGTGCCCGCAGGCCCTCGCAAGTTGCCTGACCGCGGCGGCAAGCACCAGCCCTCGGCCCTATCCGGCCCGGGCAAGTCCCGCATCCGGCCCCGGGCGGCCTCACCCAGCTCGCCTGGCGGCGCCGGGCCGGGCAGGGGCCGGCCGTGCACCGAATTTCAAGCGACGTACCTGAAGGAGACGACATGAGCGCATCAGCTGGCGTTGCCGCCGCTGCGTACGAGGAGCCGAGTGCCGCCGTGCGCGGTGAGACTGCCGGGGCCCAGGCGGCCATCGTCATCGTCAGCCGGGAGCCTGGCGCCCGGGAGATCCTGCACCGGGAGCTGTCCAAGCGGTACGGCCCGGACTACCAGATCATCGCCTGCGGCCGACCCGCGGAGCTGGCACCCTGGATGCGGGACCTGCGGGCGGCTGGCCTGCCGGTGGCGCTGGTCATCGGCGGGGTCGGCGGGCAGGACCGCGACGGCATCGAGGTGCTGGCCGCGATCCGCCGCACCGACCCGACCGCACTTCGGGTGGCCACGCTCAGCTGGGGTGACTGGCAATCGATGCGGTCCGTCTTCAACGCGGTCACCCTGGGCACGGTCGACCACTGGATGACCCTTCCGGTGCAGGCCCCGGCCGAGGAGTTCCACCGCTCGATCACCGAGTTCCTGCGGGAGTGGAACAGCCAGCGCGGCGGCGGTTTCGAGCCGGTGCAGGTGATTGGCGAGCGATGGTCGGCGCGGTCTCAGGAGCTGCGTGACCTGTTCTCCCGCCACCGGGTCCCGGCCGGCTTTTACGACGCCACCTCCGGGCGCGCCCGGCAGATGCTACGCGGACTCGGCCTGGCCTCCCCCGACCTGCCAGTTGTCGTGCTCCGGTTCGGGACGGAGCGGACGGCGCTGGTCAACCCCTCCAACCTTCAGATCGCCGACGCCTTCGGCGTCATGACGCCGATCTCACCGGGGGAGGTCTTCGATGTGGCGGTGGTCGGCGCCGGCCCGGCCGGGCTGGCTGCCGCGGTCGGCGCGTCCTCCGAAGGCCTGCGGACCGTGGTCATCGAGCATGAGGCCATCGGCGGCCAGGCGGGGACCAGCTCGATGATCCGCAACTACCCGGGCTTCTCCCAGGGCATCAGCGGCGCCCGGCTGGCGCAGGAGGCCTGGCAGCAGGCCTGGACCTTCGGCACCACGTTCTTGTATATGCGCCAGGCCAAGAGCCTGGCGGGAAAGGACGGCCACTACCGGCTGCGGCTGTCCGACGGCCGCGTTCTGACCGCGCGCACCGTGATCATCGCGACCGGCGTCACCTACCGGCGCCTGGGGATCCCGCGCCTGGAGGACCTGCAGGGGCGGGGGGTCTTCTACGGCGCCGCGGCCAGCGAGGCCCCGGCCATGCGCGGGCAGAACGTGTTTGTCGCCGGGGGCGGCAACTCCGCCGGGCAGGCCGCGCTGTACCTGGCCAAGTGGGCCGACCGGGTGACGGTCCTGGTCCGCGCACGGTCGCTGGCGGACAGCATGTCCGACTACCTCATCCGCGAGATCGGCTCCGCGCCGAACGTGGACGTCTGCTACCGCGTGCAGGTCGCCGACGGCACCGGCGCCGGCCACCTCGAATCGCTGGTCCTGCAGGACACCGCCTCCGGGGCGCGGCGCACCGTCCCGGCTGATGCCTTGTTCGTCCTGATCGGCGCGCAGCCGCGGACGCAATGGCTCGGCAGCAGCGTCGCACGCGACCAGCGGGGGTTCATACTCACCGGCCCGGACCTGCCGGCCGGCACCAGCAGCTACTGGCCTCCCGGCCGCCCGCCGCTGCCGCTGGAGACCAGCCTGCCCGGGGTGTTCGCCGCCGGTGACGTGCGCCAGGGATCGGTCAAACGGGTCGCTTCGGCGGTCGGCGAAGGCGCGGCCGCCATCCCCCTGGTGCACCGCCACCTGCATACCACCCCGGCCACAGCCGGCCGCCGCGGGCCGGTACCCCCCTCCCCGGCCAGCACACCGGTAACCGGCACGCACCCTGCCACCCCCGCCACCGGAGCATCCCGGAGCTCAGCCAGCGGCCTGGTGAACGTGCCCACGCCCACCGAACACAACATGATCGCCACCCAGCAATCAGGAGGCCGGAAGTGAAAAAGATCAGGACAGGCGCCCCGGCGCGCAGATCGCCGTTTCATCCGCGAGCGGCCGCGGCCACCGTCACCGACGTCATGCGGCCACCGCTGACGACGGCCGGACAGTACGACCACGTGGCTGCGGCCGCCTACCTGATGAAGCACGCCGGCACGACAGCCCTCATGGTCGTGCACGCGCAAACCGGCCAGCCGGCCGGCATCATCACCCAGGCAGACATCGCCCGCGCAATCGCGGACGGCAAAGACCTCAACGACGTCCGGGTCTATGCCGTGATGACAACCCGCCCGGCCCTGACCACCACCACAAGCATCCGCGACGCGGCCAAGATCATGACGACCAGCCATTTCCGTCACCTGCCGGTCGCCGGCGACGCCGGCCTCCTCGGCGTGATCGACATCACCGACGTGTGCCGGGCGCTGAACAACGCCGGCGAAGGATGACCAGAGCCCGGTCGTGATCCCCAGTCGAGGATTTCGCCATTATCTGGCTGCACCTCGACGGTGACTACCTCACCGAGGCCCGGCACTGCGTGGCATGCCAGCCGCACGAGCCCGTCATCGACGTCAGCTGCTTCGGCTGCGGCGACGGCGGCCCCTGATCACCGGGCAGCCACCCGAACTCGGCGACCAACTCGCGCCGCCAGCGCTGAACTGGCTGCACTCCCGCGGCTGGCAACTCCACCCCCGGCCGCTATGCCCCGGCGACCAGAGATAGCCGCCAGCATCAAGTCACCGTGTGCCATGACGCTCAGGATCCTGCACCAATCCTCGTCACAGGCCGGGTATCGGCAGGTGTGGCACAAGCTGACCGTCGGCCTGGGCACGCTGCCGGTGGCCAACCCGAGCGACAACGCGTTGTGGCAGGCTCGCGCCCGCCTGGGCGCCGCGCCGCTGCGATGGCTTACCTGTATCGGCTGGGCGCTGCAAGTGATTCCAGCTGAGCGATTGAGATGTCTGGGCGAGGGGTTGCGGGCATGCGCCGGCGTGGGCCCTCGATACCCACATCCGAACGACCGTGGGCGGTAACGCGGCGGGATTCAGCTCGCTATCGCCCGCAGCCGTTCCATCCCCGCGGCAACTCCAGGGAACCCGGGCGGTCAGGGGTTGCGGGGGGCCGTGCGGGTCAGTGCTGCCTGGCTCCGGCCATGCGCGGGGCGAGTGAGGCGTACCACGTCCGCCAGCTGGGAGAGGTTGAGCCCGGCCTCGGGCGCCGGGTACCAGCTGGCGACCCGGATGCCCATGCCGTTCCATTGCTACTCGAGGGCCGAACCGGGCGGGAGCCCTTTGCCAGGCCAGTCGACTCTGCGGGCCGGGCTGGTTACCGTTATCGGTGACGGCTGGCCCCCGGCCGGCGGCTAGTGCCGTCGCCGTCTACGTTTGCCCTGTTTTCGGCGGCCTTCTGGGATTCCTGCGCTGGTTGACCAGGGCATACTGCCGGGTATGGCTGGCCGGGTGCGAGTACGTGAGATCAGCAATGACGAGGGCAACCACCTGAAACGGATCGTTCGCCGCGGGTCGGGGTCGGTAGTGACGTGGCGGCGGGCGCAGATGGTGCTGTGGTCGGCGCAGGGCATGAACGTGGCGCAGATCGCCGGGCTGGCTTTTACCAGCGAGGACCGGGTCCGCGACGTGCTGCACAACTTCAATGCCGACGGCTTCGAGTCGCTGTATCCCCGCTACGCGGGCGGGCGGCCGCCGGTGTTCACGCTGGCCCAGCGGCGGGAGATCAAGAAGATCGCCAAGTCCAAGCCGGCCGAGCACGGGCTGCCGTTTTCCCGGTGGAGCCTGGCCAAGCTCGCTGACTTCCTGGTCGCTGAGGGGGTGGTCGAGGACATCTCCCACGAGGGCCTGCGGGAGCTGCTGCGCGCGGAGAACGTCTCGTTTCAGGCCGTAAAGACGTGGAAGGCCTCCGCCGACCCGGCATACGCGGCCAAGAAGGCGCGGGTGGACCACCTGTACGCCGTCGCTGACGGCGAGGCGGCCGCCGGGCCCGTCGACCCGGACGTGGTCTTCTGCGTGGACGAATTCGGGCCGCTGAACCTGCAGCCGCGGCCGGGCAGGCAGTGGGCCCACCGCGGCGGCACGGCCCGGGATCCCGGCGAGGGACCGCGGCGGCGGCTGCGGGCCACCTACCACCGCACCGGCGGGGTGCGGCACTTGTTCGCCGCCTTGGAGCTGGGCACCGACACGATGTACGGGCACATCAAGAAACGCAAGCGGCGCAGCGAGTTCCTCCAGTTCTGCCGCTACCTGCGCAGCCTGCACCCGCCGCAGGTGCGGATCGCGGTCGTCTGCGATAACTTCAGCCCGCACCTGATCACCAGGAAAGACAAGCGCGTCGGGCAGTGGGCGGCGGCCAGCAACGCCGAGATCGCCTGCGCGCCCACGAACTCCTCGTGGATGAATCGCCTTGAATGCCAGTTCACTGCGCTGCGCGAGTTCACCCTCAACTGCACCGACCATGCCACCCACCGCGAGCAAGGCAGCATGATCCGCCGCTACATCGCCTGGCGGAACCGCCACACCCGTGATCCCCGCCTGCGCCGCATCGTCAAGCGGGCCAGCGCAGCCTGAGACGGCAGCGCATGGATCCGCGGACGCACGCCGCCGTGACCTGGCTGCTGAACTGCGATGAGCCGGCCATCCGGCTGATGACCCGCCGCGACGTCCTCGGTGAACAGGCAGATGAAGACGCCGGCCAGGTGCTGGCCGGCGCCAAGGTGACCGCGCTGCTATCCGGCCAGCAGCCCGGCGGAGGGTTCGGCGTCCACCCGTACCGCAAGTGGACCGGCGCGCACTGGCGGGCTGGTCTCCCTGGCAGAGCTGGCCATCCCCCCGCGCGAGCCGCGCGCGGTCGCGGCTGCCGGTCACGTCCTCGCCTGGCTGGCCAGCCCGCGCCGCCGCGTCCCGCGCATCGGCGGGCTCACCCGCGCCCACGCCTCCATCGAGGGAAACGCCCTGGCCGCCTGCTGCCGGCTCGGCCTGGCCGCCGACCCGCGGGTCCGCTCCCTGGCCGGTTCCCTGATCCTGGCAATGGCCCGATGGCGGGTGGAACTGCGACCCGGCCGCCACCGGGCGGCGCTCCTCCTTCCACGAGTCGCTGGCCCCGGCCTGGGGACTGCACGAGTACGGGCAGGCCACCGGCGATCCGGCCGCCAGGGACGCGGCCAGCCGCACCGCCGGGCTGTTCCTGGCCCACCGGATCGGCAGGTGTTTAGCGGGGCACCAGGACCGACGCCTCTGCGGTGCGGCACAGGTCCGCGAGCGTCGCGAGCACGGCGAGCCCGATGGTCAGCACGTCCGCGGGTTCTATCGCCTTTTCACTGATCAGGCAGTCGAGCGGGTTGCCCTCGCACTTGCCGCCGAGTTGCCGCATTGTCTCGGCGTCCGCGGGTTCTTCGTCGAGGCGGTAGAAGTCGGCCGCCGCCCGGAGGAGTGTCTCGGCCAGCATCTTGCCGCTGGGTTTCAGCGTGCAGTTCAGCTCCGCGAGGGCGGCGTCGAGGCGCGGCCCGAGATAATCCAGGACGTCCCGGAGCGGGTCGAGGCCCACGACCGCCCACGTCGCATCCACGAGGCAGCAGGCACCTAGCAGGAAGACGGGCGCGTCGTCCTCGGGAAAGCCTCCGTCGACGCCGCCGATGGGCTGGCTTCCGCGACCGCCCGATGCGGCGTACTGGACCTCGGCGTCGACGGCCGGGCCGAGCAGCCGGATGACCTTCGTCACCAAGGGATCGGTAATCGGGACCCGATCCAGGACCACGGCACGGATCAGGGCCGAGACGGCGATATCCCAGTGTCCGGAGTCAGCGGCGAAGGCCTCCGCCGAAGGTATCTCCGCCGTCGCGAGCCGCGGAGCCACGGCATACTTCTTCATTCGCGAGTCTTCGAAAAAGCGGTCGCCGGCCGAACCCTCGGCCCAGTCCGGCATCTCCGCGGCTTCCGGGTCGGCCCCACGCCGCCAGGAACGGCTGACCGCCGCAAGGTGCTCCCTCCTCACCTCGAACATGCCGCCGAGTTTCTGCGCGGCCCGGGCCAGCTGCTTCAGGGCTCGCTGGCTTTCCAGGTCCGCCCGCGACACCCCGGTACCTTGCCGCCGCTTCTTCTTCTGGTTGCTTGCCTTGCCCATGATCCTCCGTACAGCGCCTTCGGTCGTGTCAGAAGTTACCTGGTTCCGGTTCGCGAGTGACGGCCTGTCCGGCGAACGTGCGCGGATCTGCATTCACGCCCGCAGCGCGCTCACCACCCGCTGGACCCTGCGCTCGTGTTCTTCGGGGTCCGGCCAGGCACGCCCCGGATCCCGCCGGCCCCCCCTAGAAGATGAGGGATAAGAAGACCGCCTCGCTGCCGACGCACACCCGCCACCAGTCCGTCTCCGGCCCTTACCCCGTACTCGCCGCCCATCCTGTAGAGAATCACCGCTGGGTGAGGCCGCGGGGGCAACCCGGTACGACCGAACGTGGCTCACTCATCAAACGGGCCCGCGAGCCGGCCGTCGAGGCGAGCGGCCAACAGAATGCCTACGGCGCCGGCAACCCGGCGGCCGCTGGTGGAAACCGCCCGGCAGCACCACCACTCCCGAAGTCGTGGACTGGGGCCGGTCAGGACCGAACCAGATGATCACGCTGAACGTGCTGCGCGTCCTGAAAGCCGCCGGCCGCCTGACCCTACCCGCCATCCGAACCTGAACCCCGCCCAGAATCACCCGCTTCCGCCCGCACACAAAGCGGGCGAACGTTGCCCGCTACGGCACTAGCTAGCTCGCCAGATGGGACAGTTCGGCACCGCGGCCCGGCTGAGGGAGTGATCACTCGTGGCAACTTCAACGAATCCAGACGCAACCACCACCACGCTCACGCCCGGTGAGTCGGCAGAGCCGGGCGCTGCCGATGCGGCAGGCATGCTCGACTTCTACGAGCCCGGCGCCCTCGGCACGGTGCGCCGGTTCTGGCCGGAAAGCAGCATGGTGCGGTACGCGGCCCGGTTGGCGGGCCGACCGCGGACGGTGACACGGGCGGGTCGGCCAGCTGGCCGCCGAACTCGCCGGCATCGCCAAGGGCAGCTCGCAGATCGCCCCGCAGCGGCATGAGCGCCGGTTCTCAGACCCCGCGTGGACTACGAACCCGCTGCTCAGGCGCACCGTCCAGGCCTACCTGGCCCTGAGCCAGGTCTCCGAGGACCTGCTCGGCGACGCCGAACTGGGCTGGCGCGACAACACGCGGCTGAAGTTCGTGCTGACCAACCTGATCGCCGCATCCGCGCCGAGCAACAACCCGTACCTCAACCCTTCCGCGTGGAAGGCGGCCATCGACACCGGCGGCCTGAGCCTCCTCCGCGGGAGCGCGCCTTCGTCTCCGACATGGCCTCCGCCCCGCACATCCCCACCATGGTCGAGCCCGACGCGTTCAGCGTCGGCAAGGACATCGCGGTGACCCCGGGGTCGGTGGTGGCCCGCACCGGGGTCTGCGAGCTCATCCAGTACTCCCCGGCCACGCCCACCGTGCACCGGTTCCCGCTGGTCATGGTCCCGCCGATGATCAACAAGTACTACGTCACCGATATCGCGCCCGGCCGCAGCATGATCGAATACTTCGTCTCCCAGGGATACCGGGTATTCGTGATCTCCTGGCGCAACCCCGGCCGGCAGGCCAGGGACTGGGACCTGAACACCTACGGCGATGCGGTGGTGGCCTCGATCGGCGCGGCCCGCCAGATCACCAAGTCCCCCAAGGTCAACATCATCGGCCTGTGCGCGGGCGGCATCTTGTCCTCCATGGTCAGCGCGCACCTGAGCGCGACCGGGCAGCTCGATCAGGTCGCCAGCCTGTGCCTGGGCGTGACGCTGCTGGACATGACGGAGGCGGGCACGACGGTCTCGTTTATGGACGAGGCCGCCGCCAAGGTGTCCATCCTGGCCTCCCGCGCCCGCGGCTACATGGACGGGCGCACCCTCGCCGAGGTGTTCGCCTGGCTCCGGCCCGACGACCTGATCTGGAACTACTGGGTCAACAACTACCTGCAGGGCAAGACCCCTCCCGCGTTCGACATCCTGTACTGGAACGCCGACACCACCAGGATGCCCGCCGGGCTGCACCGCAACTTCATCGAGATCGCCATGGCCAACGCGCTGACCAAGCCCGGTGCCACCAGCATGCTCGGCTCCCCGTCGACGTGTCGACGATCCACGTCGACAGCTACGTGGTGGCAGGCATCGAGGACCACATCTCGCCCTGGCCGTCGGCCTACCGCGCCACCCAGATGCTCGGCGCCGCAACATCCGGTTCGTGCTCTCCAACAGCGGGCACATCGCCGCCATGGTCAACCCCCCATCCAACCCGAAGGCCACCTTCCGGCTCGCGCCCGCCAACCCGCCCGATCACCATGACTGGCTGGCCCAGGCCCAGACGGTGCAGGGCAGCTGGTGGGCCGACTACACCACCTGGCTAGCCGACCGCAGCGGCGAGACGAAGGACGCCCCGCGCACGCTGGGCAGTGCGAAGCTCCCGCCGCTGGATCCCGCCCCAGGTACGTACGTCCTGCAGCGGTGAGCGCTGCCGGCGCGCCCGCTCGGCGGCCGCGCCGTGGCCAACGTGTTCCCGCGCCGCCTCGAGCCGCTGTTCTGACATGGGGTGCTGGTAACAATGGACCGTCAGCACCGCTATGGCGTCCAGTTTCCTGAACGGCCCTGGTGCGCGCTGTGGCACGGGATACCACCAGGGCCAGTTGATCGACACCTCGTTCGCTGGCGAAGGGTGGCAGGCCACGGTGCGCGAGCTGCCGGTACACCCCCAACTGCGCGCCGGCCTGGCGCTGTGGCTCGGCGAACGCCCCAGCTGGCCCGGCGCCGACACCAGCCCGGCACTGCTGCTCAACCGCCGCGGCGGGCGGCTGTCGGTCTGCGGCGCGAGCAACATCATTCAGTCCATCGCCAGCAACGCCGGACTCGGCGACGGCATCACCGCCCACGTCGGCCGGCACGCCTTCGCCACCGCGCTCGTCCGCGGCGGCACCGGCCTTGTTGTCGTCGCCCACCTGCTCGGCCACGCCCGCCTCGACACCGTCCGCGCCTGCACCCGCCCCACCGAAGACGACCGCACCAAGGCCCTCAACCTGCTCCCCGCAGACCGCTGACCAGCGAGAACAGCATAGCGTGTCCTGATCCCGGCGTATCCGGCCGCGACCTCCTCAAGGCCCTGCCGGAGCCTAGCGCCGACCGCACACGGTTCCCGACGTCTCGGAACCCTAGGCTCAAGCAGGGCGTTCAAGGAAGCCTCCTAAAAGTACGTGACGATCGAGCTCCACCGCTCGTTACATGCCTCGATGTCCTTGCATTGGACGAGTACCCGCCCGATCCCGTCCTGCTGAACTGCGACTCGCATCACCTGGTCTGCTTCGGTCGGCAGGTCGTAATACCTGCCGCATCCGGTACAGATTCCGCTGACAGTTTCGGCGTACCGGAACGTGCCGTGATCAGCGGGCGTAACCCCCTGCGCGGAGGCGGGCCAGGGAGCGCTCAGCGTCTCCCTGATCTGCTGCGCCACGATCGCGGTCGCGTCCTCGCTGGTGATCACCGGCAGAAGCGCGGCGACCAGTTCCTCTTTAACCGGCCCCTCATGCCCGGGTGGTGAGAGCGTCGTCCCGTTCGCGGCGGCCTGCTTGATCCAGTCGAGCGCTGCCGCGTAGTTGCGGTCAGTGCCCGCCTGCAGAATCTGCGCGTTCATGATCGTAATTCCCTTGATTGCCTGGTGCAGTTGCCGGATGACGCGGCCGCGGACGGCGAGCTGTGCCGGTGGCCGGTGATCGTGGATGATGCCGTGAGAGCACCCGCGGCGCTGGCCCGGGCCGCGGAGAGCGGGTAAGGGGTTAGCTCGCGCGGCCAGCTGCCCGCCAGCCTGATGGTGACCTGGCCGGGGCAGGCGTCCATGCTTTCCACCTCACCGGCGAACGTGTGGCCGTCACGGCTGGTGACCACCGCGGCGTCGGCGCGGAACCAGCGGTCAGGGCAGACCACCCAGAGGCTGAATGTGTCTTCGCCGGCCGGGATCTGGCCGGCAGTCGAGTGGCCGCGATGTCGTGAGTCACCGTGTCCGTGATGTCGTCGACGTAAGGCTGTGACACCATGGCTTATCTCCTCCGTGCGGTTTGCTGAGTGAATGCAGCTGGCCGAGTGCGCCGGGAGATACCGTATTCCCGGCATTCCCGGCGCTGCCATTTTTGTCTTTCCCCGGGGCCGGGCGCGCCGAGAGTCTCCAAGCCTATTCACGGGACGGCGGGACGCAAGGGCAGGGTTCGTCCAGGGCTATCCTGATGCCGCCCGGATCCGGTTCTGGCCTGCGGAGACGCGACCCGGAGATTTTTAATTCCTGCCGCCTTTCCTGGGGCTGATGTTTTCCTTGATTCAGGCGGCAACGCGGCGGGATTGTGTTCTCTGGGACGGATGGTGATGCCCCGGCTGTGCAGTTATGTGTGCGGGGCGCCTGGTTGGTGAACCATCAATTAATGAATTATCAATTAGAGGACACCTGCCGCCTCCTGGCCTGTTTCCGTTTCTTTTCCGGCCTGTTTCCGTCTGTTTTCCGGCCCGTTTCCTGCATCCAGGCCGACGCCGACCTGCGGGTGATGCCCAGCCCGTCCGAGCCGGTGCGGGCTGAGCCGACTGATCGCGCTGAAGTACGGCACCGTGCCCATCGTGCACCCCAACTGGAGCGGGCCTGGGATGCCTGCCAGGCCGAGCGATACCAGCGCGGCGAAATCAGCTAACGGCCCGGCTACGCCGATAGCCCGTTCCGGCCGCGCTAACGGCCATCCGTGCCACAGCGCGCACCAGGCCCGTTCAGGAAACTGGACGCCATAGCGGTGCTGACGGGTCCATTGACGTTTTCCCAACAACTTTCACATGATCATCTTGTGCTCGAATAGCACCAGGACAAGCGCAGCGCGGGCAATGAGGCCGATTCTGCCCGGGCTGGCGGTGACATGCTGGAGCGTTTTCCACCGCTGGGTCAATAGCGCGAAGCCGCGCTCGCCCAGGCAGCGCACCGAGCGCAGCAGCGCGTTCCGAGCCCGGGTATCAATGTCCAGCTCTTTGACCCGGCGGGCTTCTTCACCGGGACGTGGACGCCGTGACCAGCGCCTTCATAACCCGGATCGGCCAGCACAGGCATGGCGTCCAGGAACGGCCGCAGCACGCCCAGGACATTCCCCCGGGCGGCGGCCAGGTCATGCACATTGCCCGGAAGCACATCAGAAACCCATAGCGGGATCCCGCACGGATAGAACAGCGCCTGGATGTTCCCGCCGAAATCGTGCGTCTTCCCCGCGTACCACAAATCGATGACCTTGCCCTTGCGGCTGAGGGTTTTCTCCCGGCACCGGTCAGTGTCCACGACCTTACCGTCCAGGATCAGGTACGGCACCCCTTCGGCCAGGGCGCGCTCCAGTTGCTCCTGCAGGCCCGGCGCGCGGGCCGCAAGCACCTCGATGACCTCATCCAGGTACCGGTACGCGGTGGACTGCGGCAGCCCATTACCCCTAATTCGGGCTTACTTGGTCTGTCCCCGTACCTGGTGACAGCAGTCCTACCGACACCCCGAGATTGACCAACGACCCGGCTACACCGACAACCCGTTCCGGCCACGCTAACGACCACCCCCGTGCCACAGCGCACACCAGGGCTGTTCAGGAAACTGGACGCCATAGCGGTGCTGACAGGCCCGTCGTTACCGGCACCCCGATGGCTAGCGGGCGCCGGCCGGGTGTTCAGCGGAGCCTGCCGAGACCGTCCAGGAGCAGGTCCAGCGCGAACTCGAATTCGAACTGGTCGTCGCAGCCTTGGCCGACGACGGACGCTTCGTCGTGGTATACCGCCTGGGTCATTTCGGCGATGTGCGGGTACCTGCCTTTCATCTGGCGGACTAGCATCTCCCGCGTCTGCGGGTCGAGGCCTTGCGAGTCGTCGAATATCTCCTGGGTGAACCCGTACAGGCGGCTTCCCAGGGCGTGCAGGGCATGGTGGGTGAGGTCGGCGGAGAAGCCGCCGGCCCGGAACATCCCGATCATCGAGTCGATATAGGCCAGTACCGCCGGCGACGGATCCGCTCGCGACTCGATGGCCCCGGGCGCCCAGGGGTGGCGCTGGAGCGATCGGCGGGCCGAGAGGATCCGCTGCCGGATCGCGCTCTTCCAGCTGGCGCCGCCGGCAGGCGGGTCGACCTCGCCGACGACGATATCGACCATGCCGTCCAGGAGTTCCTCCTTGCTGGCCACGTGCTTGTACAACGCCATCGGGACCACTCCGAGCTCCTCGGCCAGCTTGCGCATGCTCAGGGCCTCGATGCCGGCCTCGTCGGCCAGGGCTACGGCGGCGCGCAGCACGCGATCCCTGTTAAGGCGGGCCCGGCGCGGTTCCTCCATCGGCTGAGCCATCTAGACCGGCCTTCCCTGTGACTGGCCACTGACTTCGCGTCTCACCTTGACAAGCGTACGCCGTACACCTAGGCTGCCAAGCAGGTGTACGGCGTACACCTTCTCGCGGCCGAAACCGGGCCGCGGCCAGCCGAAGACTAGGAAGGGAATCATGATGGCCCCGGATCGACGAGCGGCGCTGACCGCAGGCGTGCTGTTCATAGTCGCGACCGCTGCGAGCCTGCTGAGCTACGCGGTCGAGCACCCCGTCCTCACCGGAACGGACTACCTCACCAGGATCGCCGAGAACACGAGCCGGGTGTCTGCGGGCGGGCTGCTGGAACTCGTCGCGGCCGGCGCGAGCGCGGGCATAGCCATCGCGCTGTATCCGGTCTTGCGGAAGCGCAGCCAGGGCCTGGCCCTGGGGGCGGTCATCTTCAGGGCCCTGGAGGCCGTCATGTACACGGTCGGCGCGGTCATCACGCTGTCGCTGCTGACCGTCGCCCGGCAGTACGCGCAGGCAACCGCCCTTAGCCACGGCGGGATCCGGGCGATCGGCGACGCTCTTACCGGCGTGCGCGAGGACGCGATCCTGGCGGGCGTGTTCGCCTTCATCCTGGGCGCCCTGATGTACTACTGCGTTCTCTACCGCTCGCGCCTGGTCCCGCGCTGGCTGTCGGGCTGGGGCATCGCGGCCGAGTTCCCGATGCTCATCGCCTGCCTCTCGGCCTCGTTCAGCCACACCCCCGTGACCTCCTTCACGATCCTGATTTTTCCCATCGCCGTGCAGGAGATGGTCCTGGCGGCCTGGCTGATATTCCGGGGATTCAGCCCGGGCGCTGCGGATCGCGCGGCCGAGCTCGCGGAAGGCCCGGTAGAGGCGGTTCTTGCGGGAGTGGTTGCCCAGCCGGCGCAGCAGCGTGACTGACGACATCCGGTTCTCCCGGATGGAGATCGCGGTGCGCAGCAAGTCTGGCCAGTGGGCCTGGATAAGGTCCCAGCCCGGCGTCATCGCCGGGCTGACCAGATCCTCGATCAGCGCTCCGAGCGCGAAGACCCCGGCCAGCGCACTCGGCGCGTACCGCTCGACTCGCCCGCCCAGACCGATTCCCACGAGTCGGACGCGACCGCCGCAACCGGGCAGCCGCGTCATCCCTGAGGACGAGAGGGAACACGCCGCTGGGACGACTCCGAAGGGTCCGGCGGACCGGCGATTCCGGCCACCCAGATCCCTAACGTTCCGGACACGAGGCGCTCACCGGGGCGCCCAAGGAGGAACCACGACATGCCTGCTTCGCAGCCACCCGTCCTCGTCGGCCCGCAGTCGCTCGCCGTCGGCCGGCCACAGGTCTACATCCCGCAGTACCGCCGGCGATCCATCCTCGCGGTGTGGGCCGCCGCCACGGCGCCCATGGCCGTCCTGGCGTGGGTCGTCGCTCCGCATCTGGCGTCGATGTTCACCGGGCCGGCGCCACTGGGCCGAGCGCTGATCCTGGTCCTGGGCGGCGGCCTGGTCTGGCAGTTCGTGCTGGTCGCCGGGCTGGTATTCGCCGAGCAGCGCAGCCTGCGCTGGTCCGTCGTGCGGGAGGCGCTGTGGCTGCGACAACCACGAAGCCCCCGTACCGGGCGGGCGGGCGGCCGACTCTGGCTGCTGCTGATCCCGCTGATGGCGGGCCTTGCCGCCGAAGAGCTGATCCCGCAGATCAGCCACCCGATGACCCGCGACTTCGGCGCCGTGATGGGGACGCATTCCTTCCACACGTTCCTGCACGGTAACTGGACATGGTTCGCGATCATCATGGTAGTAATGATCTTCAACACCGTGCTCGGTGAGGAACTGCTGTTCCGCGGCTTCCTGCTGCCCCGGATGAACGGCGCGTTCGGTGAACGGGACTGGCTCGCCAACGGGATCCTGTTCGCGATCTACCACCTGCACGTCCCGTGGGTCATCCCGGGCGCGCTCGTTGACACCTTCCTGCTCGCCTACCCCAGCAAGCGATACCGCAGCGCTTGGATCGGTATCTGCGTCCACAGCGCCCAGACCGTCGTCCTCGGCCTCGGCCTCCTTGCGGTAGTCCTATAGGGGTCGCCGTAGTACTTGCCGAAAATCGGGCGGATATGGCTTGCCCGCCTCCTCAACCCTGCAACTGGAGCGGGCCTGGGACGCCTGGCAGGTCGAGCGATATCAGCGCGGCGAGATTGACCAACGACCCGGCTACACCGACAACCCGTTCCGGCCACGCTAACGACCACCCCAGTGCCACCGAACCGCGTCACCAGAGCTGTTCAGGAAACTGGACGCCATAGCGGTGCTGACAGGCCCGTCGTTACCGGCACCCCTCTCAGCGGCCAGGTAGCGGTATACCGATGCCCGGCTGACGCCGAGCGCCCGACCGATTTCTGTGGGGCTCTCACGGCGGGCACGGCGCGCCCGGGCGGCGGCCAGCTTGTCCTCGTCCATCACAGTGGGCCGCCCGCCGCTGCGGCCCTGGGCCCTGGCGGCCACCAGCCCGGCCATGGTCCGCTCGTGGATGATGTCCCGCTCCAGCTCGGCGAACGCGGCCATCATGGTGAAGAAGAACTTGCCCTCCCCGGGCGGTGCCCCCTTTCTTACGCCGAAGCGGCGCCAGAACGTATCGGCGGCTTCCGCGCGACGCGCTGCGGGCAGATGAGGCCCGCGTCGCGGTGATCGCGCGGCGGATGATCTACGCCGCGGTCTGGCGTTCGTCGAGGAACTGCCACCATGCGCGGGCTCCGTCCGCTGCCGCGCTGGTCACCTGCGCGGGGCTGGCGGCGGTGGCGGCCAGCGCGCTGGCAGTCCAGTCGGCGTGGTCGGCTTCCAGGTCCGGGTGCACATCCCAGAACGCCACGCCGGGGCCGTCGATGCCATAGTGGCGGCGCAACCCGGCGGATTTCGTCGCGGCGACGGCCGCGGCGTGGGTCTCGTAGGCGGCGAGCACGCCGAGCCCCCGGCCCGGGTCGCTGGCGGCGGATGACAGCTGCAACGCGGCAAGGGACCGCGTTGCCGGGGCGGCCGCTCAGCGGGGAGTGCTCGAGGTGACCGGCGTATCTGGCGAGCAGTTCCGCGTTCTCAGGAGTCAATTCCAAGGTCGGAATACCCGCCGTCAGCGGCAGTTCGACAGCCAGCGGCTGTACGGCATCTCCGTCGGCGGGTAGCCATTCATCCGGACAGCGGTCCGGGTCAGGTGCGCGCCGTCAGCGAACCCGGCCGCATGAACGGCGTCCGTGACCGAGGCCCCGTCGGCCAGCAGGCCCAGCGCTGTGAGGTACCTGTGCCACAGGAGATACCGCCGGATCGGGACGCCGACCTGCTCGCGGAAGACGTGCTGAAGTCGGCTCTCGGACAGGAAGGCGATACGCGCCAGGTCGGCGACCGAGGGCGGCGGCGAGGGTATCGTGCGCAGGTGCTCCAGGACCGCCGCGATGCGCCGGTCGAGCTTGGGCTCGGGAATTATGTCGACCGCGAGCTCACCCAGGGCCCGCCGCCACCGCGCGTACGCCTCGGCGCAGCTGGCGTTCGCACCCAGGACAGGCCGCACCGCGTCCGCGATGCGGGCGCACAGGGCCTGGTCGAGCACCGCGTAGGGCAGGCCATCGAGCACCCGTTCACGGAGCTGCTGGCCGGTCCTGCTCTCGCCTTCGATCCAGCCGATCGCGGTCAGGCGTCCATCGCAGGCGAACGCGTGACGGACATCGGTGTCGACCAGAGCGCCGCAGGCCTGCTGCCAGACACCGTCCAGCTGCACGCGCGGCATCCCGTCCAGGCCGACCGAGAGCTGCAGTGCGCTGTGCGCGTGGGGCGTCGCTACCAGGAAGTCCGAGAACACCAGGAACTCGGTGGGCCACAGGAAGCCACGGATGACCCCCGGCAGGTGCCCGCGCGCACGCCAGCGCTGGGCCGGTACCGCGCGCTCATCATCTGTCCCGTGCGCCGTGATCACCGCCAACCGCGTGACTTCGTTTGACCGTAGCCCGGCACAGCAGGTTCGTTCAACCGGACGGCCGGATCGTTCAAGCCAACTCGCACCGGTTTCGGGCACCTTTGCTGGTACGAGCTCATCGCGCTCTAGGGGTCCCGCCATTAAGGCGCGGCCGCGCTTACTGGGCAAATCACCAGCCCGCGTTACCCCACCCAACGAAAACGCACTACTCATCCAACAGGAGAGGAAAGACGAAATGAACCTGCGAATCGGCGACACCGCGCCAGACTTCGAGGCAGAGACCACAGAAGGGACGATCCGCTTTCACGACTGGATCGGCGGCTCCTGGGCGGTGCTGTTCTCACACCCGCGGAACTTCACCCCGGTGTGCACCACCGAGCTCGGGTACGTGGCGAAGATCAAACCCGAATTCGACCGCCGGGACGTGAAGATCATCGGGCTGTCCGTCGACACCGTCGACAACTTCGCCGGATGGGCAGACGACATCGAACAAACCCAAGGGCAGGCGCTGAACTACCCGCTGATCGCCGACGGCGATTTCCGGGTCTCCAAGCTCTACGGGATGCTGCCCGCCGCCACGGCCGGCGATCCCGGGCAGCGGACCCCGGCCGACAACCAGACCGTGCGCAACGTATTCGTGATCGGCCCGGACAACAAGATCAAGCTGATCCTGGTCTACCCGATGACCACGGGCCGCAACTTCGACGAGGTGCTGCGGGTAATCGACTCGCTGCAGCGGACCGCCGGGTATCGTGTCGCCACGCCGGTCCAATGGGTCCCGGGCCAGGACGTGATCATCGCCGGATCGGTCTCCGACGAGGAGGCCAGGACCATCTACCCGGGCGGCTGGAAGGCGCCCCGGCCTTACCTGCGGATCGTGCCCGATCCGCGCGGACGCGAATCCCTGGGCCATGCGCCAGGCCCTGCAGGAGGTAACCGGGAACCTGCCCGCCGCTGACCAGCGCCGCGCCGAGGCCGTCCTCGGCTACCTGATCAACATGCTCGCGTGGGTGACCATGCGCGATGAAAACGGGTTCAGCGGCCAGGAGACCGGCGAGGCGGTCAGCTGGGCGATCCAGGTGCTCCTCGACGACCTGCGCCTGCGAAACCAGGCCGCCGGCACCGGGCCAGCGAACGAGCCTCACACAGCACAAACCTAACAGCAAGCAAAAGAGGGGTTGCCATGCAACGCGAAGACATGAACCGGCTGATCGAGCAGCACCTTGCCGCGGAAAAGGCCGGGAACCCGGCCGGGTGCGTGGCGATGTGCACCGACGACGTGATCCACGACGTGGTCGGCTCGCCCGCCAGCCCGCTGGAGGGGCCCGACGCCGCGCGCGGCTCTTACGAGATGCTCACGCAGAACCTCAAGACCGAGCAGATGGACGTCCGCCACGCCTCGTACGGCCCGGACTTCTGCGTGATCGAGCACCAGTGGACCGGCACGGTCCCCGGGCAGTTCCTCGGCATCCCCGGCCACGGACGGCCGATCTCCTTCCGGATGCTGCACGTGCGGGAATTCACCGGCGGGCGCATGGCCCGGGAGAACGTCTGGCTGGACGGCAACGCCATCGCCGCGCAGCTGACAGCTCCCCAGCCCGCACACACCGCCTGACCTGACCGCCCGCGCCGGGCGACCGTCCCCGCCAAGCCACCCGGTCTCGCCAGCACGCCGACCGGTCCGCCGGGCATGCACCCCAGGAGGGATCAAATGAACTCACCGGCAACGCCGGCTGTCCAGGAGGCGGCCTGCGGCGGCACCCTGCTCAGCAACCCCACGACCTGCCTGGAATCGGCCCAGCCGGTGGCACCCGCGGCCGCCAGCGACACGGGCCAGCACCCACCTGTCCGGCCGGAGACCACCATGGTCAACACGGCGGGCATCCCCGCCAGCGACCCCGGCATCACCGAACCGGAGTGGCTGCCCGGCGGGCAGGACCTGCGGGACGTAGCCCTCCAGCTACGGCTCATGCTCACCAGCGGAATCTCATTCGCGATCGCGACAGCGGTAGGCGCGCGCGGGACCGTGCTGCGGCGGCCAGGAACGGTGGCGGTGGTCAGCGAGTCAGGAGAAACCATCGGATTCAACCCCGCCGGGGCGCTGGACGGGGCCATCCGGGACCTGGCCACCGAGGCGCTGGCGACCGGGCAGGACCGGCTGGAACGGCTGGACATCGACCACGAGGCCGCCAGCTACATCGGCCTGCCCGGCGGGGTCAGCCTGGACGTCCACGCCACCCGGGTGCGGGCCGGCGACCCGGCGTTCGGCAGCGCGCTGCGCTACCTCGACAGCGGCGCCGCGGCCGTGCTGGCCATCGGCACCCGCGGCGTATCCGGCCACGCCGTGATCGGCGCGGACCGCGTTGCCGGGCGGCTCAGCGGGCCGGAACTGCCCGCCCAGGTCATAAAGGACGCCCGGTCCATGCTGGGCTCCCGCCACGCAGTGCACAGGACCTACTGCCCCGTCGGCGGAACAGGCAGTGCCGGCGTCCAGGTCTGGATGCAGTCCCACCCCGCAGGGTGACACTCATGCCGACCAGCTATCAGCTTACGTTTTAACCTATGGGCTTTCGCCTTGCGGGAGCCTGAGGCTTATGCAGAATGCCTCTCCTGTGTGCACTGACCTGCGGTGACACGTGAGCATCCCTGGTCATTGCCCCTTCATGAAAATAACACGCGGCCGGCCGCGGTACCAGCGGCATTCCCGTCCGGCAATGTATACACACAATCCACTCACCATTGTGAATTGCCTGGACTTACTGGACAGGCAACGGCCCCTGCCCTTATTCCTGGTCTCTGGGAGAAGTACCTGGCCGGGGGAGGAGCCGTTGGATCACCATGTTCTCACAGCACTGCCCGGCGGGCACCGGCTCCCGCTGACGGCGCCGGGACCTGCCGCGTTGCTGGCCGCCGCTCCCGACCCGGTCCAGGTGGCCGGCGCCGTCGCGCGGTTCCAGGCGCTGCGGGACTTCCGCGCCCGGCTGTACGGCTGCCTGACCTCCCGGCCCGATGCGTGCTTCGAGCTGTGCGACGCGATCTTGTGCGCTGATCACGCGGTGACCTCACTGGCCGGGCTATCGCTGGTGCCGCAGGTCCGCCGCGGGCACGGCGCGCTGTATGACGCGCTGGCCGCCGGGCAGGTCGATGAGGAGGCCCTCGCCGCGCTGCTGACCGGAACGCTGCCGCAGCACATCGACGGCCAGGAAGGCCGCGCCTGGGTGAGCGAGCACGACAAGATCGACTACGGGCTGCTGGAACAGGCCCTGGCCCCGGTACCGGCCGCGCAGGCCGCCCAGGTCCGGGAGGCATGCGCACGGTGGAGGCGGCTGCGGTTCGCGGCCGGCGCCACCCCTTACCCCGGCCGGACGCCGGGTGCTCACCGGGTCGCGGGCACGTCCATCATGACGCCTGCCGCTGCGACAGCACCCGCAAGACCATCCCCGGCTGGGAGTACCAGTTCATCGCGGCGCTCGGGCACCTGCGCACAGCCTGGGCCGCGCTGGCCGATGCCGGGCGGACCACGCCCGCCACCCGTACCGCCCAGACCGCGCGGCAGGTCAAGAACCTGCTGCGCCGCCTGCACGCAGCCGGCGCAGGCCGGGACGGCGCGCCGCTGGTCATCATGGACGCCGGGTACAGCGCCGCCGCGCTGACCGCCGCCCTCGCCGGCCAGGACGTGCACCTGCTGATCCGCCTGGCCAGCGGCAGCGTGCTCTACGCCGACCCCGTCACCTGGCCCGGCAAGACCGGCCGCCCAGGCAAGCACGGCATCCCGGTCACCTGCCACAACGACCCAGACGACGCCAACCCCGAACCGGAAGAATCCCTGACCCTGCCCGGTACCCCGCGGTACGGCACCGTCCGCGTCGATGCCTGGCACGGTGCCCCCCCTCATCACGGCGACCGCGGCTGGTCCGCGGACAACTGGGACGGCGAGCTTCCCGTCCTGCGCGGCACCGTGCTGCGCGTCAGGGTCGAGCACCTGCCCGGGAGGAGCTGCTGGCCAGGTGCCGCGCGGAGCGGATCGAGCATCAGCCCAGCCGCTTGAGCCCTGCCAGGAGCCGCCGGAGCAGGTCCGGATTCGGCGGCTTCCACCGCAGGTCCGCGCTTTGCGGGTTCTGCGCGATTCGGGCGCCGCCCGACGCGTTGCCCGCCGTGCGGCGCGGCAGCGGTGGGTCCTGGCCATGCGCCACCGCAGGGCATCCGGCCGACCCTGGCGGGAGCATCCCGCAGTCCGCAGCCCTGCCGTGGCTGCGCGGGTGGATGACGGTGCTGTCGAGGACGGGGCCGGTGATCTGGCCGGTCAGGCGGTCGTAGTGGCTGTGCAGGTTGTGCTTGCGCTCCGACATAGGCGAAGGCTACGGGGCGCGTGCAGCCCGGTGTGGTCGTTCCGGCAACGACATTCCGCCAGAACCCCCGGCATCCGAGACGCAAATGAGACAACCGCACGCCCCGCCACAAGCCTCCGTCCCGCACAACAGGACGCAAGACGAGCACTAGCGCACAGTCGCCCCGTCCATCACATCAGGCCGTACGCGGTCCGACAGCAGAGGCGCGCCTCTGCGCGACCGGGGTAACGACGCAAAGCGGCTCTCGGCGGCAGGGGCGCGGGTTGGGTCGGATTCAACCACGCGGGCCGGGGTTCCTGTCGTCACCACGCCGGTCCGGCGTCGCGCTCACTCCCTTGGGGCCTGGTCCCCTCGCTGCCGCCACGGCGACCCGCCAGCTCCCCCGCCTCAGCCGGGGAATCTCGCCGACGAGCTGCGTGGCTTCCTGCCGGATCCGGTCGAGCTCGGCGGCGTGCGCGGCGGCGGCCTCCTGCAGTTCCGAACGCATCGCGCTGACGTCAGCGCGCGCAGCCTCCGCATCAGCCCGCGCCTCGACGCCGCCATAACGGTCCGGACCTGGGGCTGGTTCATGTGAACATGCTCACACCCTGGCAGGGGTCCGGCGCTGAACCGCCACATCTCGTCGTGGCGTGTTAGGGGCAGGGAGCACCGCGGGGCGGTGCGCGGAGCGGAGGAACGACAATGACGCAGCAAACGATTGCAGGGCGGACGATCCCGGGCCGGGCCAGCGCGCGCGCCGGCAACCTGCCCGAGGTGGCAGTGCGGCTCGTCGGTGCCCTGCTGGCCCTGGCCGTCGCGGCGGTGCACGTGGCTGACCAGGGCGGCATTAGCGCCTTGGCGTCCCCGGGCTGGATCGGCTGGGGATACCGGCTCATCGAGGTCGGCGGCGTGCTCACCGCGCTGGCGCTGCTGTGCCCCCGGTCGGCGTGGCCCGGGCTGGCTGGCTTGGGCTGGGCGGCGGGGGTGCTGCTCGGCGCCGGGCCGTTTGCCGCCTACATCGCCTCGCGCACCGTGGGGGTGCCCGGTGATCGCGGTGATGTCGGCAACTGGGGGTACTGGCTGGGCACGGTGTCGCTGCTCGTCGAGGCCGCGCTGGTCATGCTGGGCACCGGCATACTGCTGGCGCTGCGGCAGCGTTCGCCGTCGGCGGGATCGAGGCCGTGACCGTGGCGCACGGGCATAGCAGCGGAAAACGCGGCCCAGGCCGTGCGGTGCACGCAACCGGGGCATCGGGGTGCGCCTGGCAAGGGCAGATGCTGGCGGATCCTGTCCGGCCGGCATGCCTCGCCCGGCGCGGGCCGGCCGCGGTGCTGCGGAAGGAGCCACTGACATGACAGGATCCGGCCTTGCCGCCATCGTCATCCCGATTGCCGGGACGATCTTCCTAGCCGTGTGGCTGGCCCTAGTGTTTTACGCCGGCCGCCCCCGCCGGGTGGGCGGCAACCCGGCGCCCGCCCACGAAAGGCCCGGCCTGGACGCGCTGGCTGACCGGCGCCAGCCAGGCGCCTGCCCTCCGGATCCGACCGGCCCTCTAGGCACCGGCCCACTCCAGGACGCACACACCACAAGGCTTGCATGCACCGCAGGCCTCCGCCCGTCGGGGCATCCCGCCGGGAACAGGCAGAAGGTTCCGGCCGGACACCGGGACCGCTAAACGGCCACGGTCGGCGCGACGATCCAGACCGGGCGTCAATATCCGCGCTGGCCGACCTCCGCCATGGTGCATCGTGCAATCGTAGGTGGCTGTTCGCGGTGACGATTTTCGGCGTGAGGTGAACCGGCTCCTCTCGCGATACATGCTATGAACCGGAACCGTCTTGGCTCGGCGGCGCTGGCCGCAGCCATCCGAAGGGGAGACTTGCCATGACGCTGTTCGTCGTTCGTCTCGGTACCCTGGCCGCCGCCGACATGCTCGCCGGAGGGCTGGCCCTGGCAGTCAGCGGTCCGGCTGCTGCCGCGAATCCTCCAGGTACGGGGCAGCCCAGCCAGACGTGTGGGAGCAACATGGCTCCAAACACGCCGGGAAACGGAAGCGCTGCTTCGGCCCCAGGATGAGCCTTCAACCCTAACGGCCAGGCTGACTCGGTGTACGCCGGTACGCAGCCCCAAAACTCGAAGAACCCGAGCTCGGTGGCTCAGTACGACGTCGCCTGCTTCCAGGTGTCGCAGCACTGACCAGGCGGGCTACGACTGAGGCCAGCCACGGCCTAGCCATGGTTTGACAGCACGCGCACTCGTGGCCGAGTTCGGCGCTGCCCCGGGAGACCGTCCGCCAGGCGGTTAAGCTGCTGGTGACACGTGGCCTGGTTGAGGTCGTCCGCGGCAAGGGCACGTTCGTGAAAGCCGCCCGACGAGGGCGGCCCGCCAGCAACGCATGGGCACAGTTCGAGGGGCGGGTGCACCGAGCGGCCGGGCTGCCCCTTGCCGCCTCAAGGAAGATCTCCTGTCACACTGGAACCGGCACCCCCAGCCCCCTAACCTGCACGAACACCACCGCCTAGTGACACGCCCCGTCACTGAGCTTTTCGTGTTCCCGCAGGTAACCCAGCATTTTTCGGTCACTAGGCGGAGACAATTCTGCGGAACCCAGGTCAAGCTAGCCCGACGCTCCGACCTGCGGTCATCTCTGACCGATGTTGAACGTTCAGCTAGCGGCCCGGTTTGTCCCGGTTATGCACCGCATTCTGCATAGTTATGCACTCGCGCGCGTCCTGGGCGGCTCGGTCCGCGCTCTGGCAGCTCGTCACGGAGCGTGTTACCCACTCCCCCGCTGACGCTCGCGTTGTGCTTCCGGCGGCCCGCATCCGGCGCTTCTAAAGAGGACGGAGCTTCGGTCCCCGCACTTGAGGACCCAGGCTCCGCCTGCTGGTGCGTCAGATCTGGATCGAGATCCGCAGCCAGGACCCGAAGGCCTGGATGACGGCCGGGATGTCCTGAGCATGGCATCTGATCAGTGCGACCAGCCCAAGGACCAGGATCACCGACGCCAGGCCACCACCGTGGCGGTAAGCCCGTTCTTGGACGACGGAACCATTGCGGTTTCCTCCGCTACGCGAGCCCGGGTTCACCGGACAAGCGGAGCGATGGCCGAACCGCTTTCAGCCATGACTGACCCCGCTGACGGGCCCCTAACTGAAAGGCTGCTGCGGGCCAGCGGTGGCAGCGAGTAACGCATGGCCGAACTGCTGCTCGCGGCGGATCCTTACGTGCTCGCCCGGGAGGACATTCCCGGCGTCATCCCGCTATACCGGCCACCGCGACACTGACGCGATAGGGTATCGCTCCTTTCCCTGTAAGAGCGCGTCGAGAGGGCTTGCGGTCATCTTTTTCCTGGTCTGCGGCCGCCATTCGCCGACCGCCCGTCGGCCCTCCTGCCACGGCGGCTGGTCCTGGTTCAGGCCGCCTTCGGCATCTGGCTGCTGAGCAGCACGGCGCCGACGGCCAGCGCCAGCGCGAGCGAGCTGTAACCCCGCCAGCACAGGTCTTCCAGGATCTCCGAGTTCAGTTGCGCGGACCACCAGAACGCCGCCGAGGTTGCCGAATTCGCAGCTGTCCAGCTGTTCCTGGAACTTGGCGATCCCCGGCTCGGTGAGCATCTGGCCTGCGTAGCCCAGCCGGGACACGTCCAGCACGAGGATGCTCGGCAGCGCGTAGGTCTTGCGGCCCTTCTTCTCAACCGTGTCCTTGATCTGCAAGGCGGCCATCTTCCAGTGGTAATCCCACAGGTCGTCAGTCAGCAGCGGCTCGTAGGTTACCCGCATGCCGGGACCGGACACGGATCCTGTGGGTACTTCGCTCCGCCTGTGGACAGCCGAAGGCCCGCGACCTGGCAAGGGGCGATATCTCGACGGTTATCCACTTTTCCACAGCCGCGCCCGTCCACAGCTGCGCAGTGGCTGACCAGCATGTTTACCGAAATCATCCACAGCCTTATGCACAGGACGTTAGCCTGGCAGGCCCCGGGGCTGGCGTGATAGGAGCATGCTCTCATGCTGGCCCTGGGCCCTGTGGATGCAGCGACGCCATCTGCCCGTGCGCTGACCGGACGGCCGATCGCGTCTGAGTCGTGCCGCAGGCGGCTCGTGACTGCTCATCTGCGCACGCCCCGCAGCCCGGGCCGCGGACATCAGGTCCTGGCTGCGGGACAGCTCGCCGGCCTGGCGCTCGGTGAAGGCCTCGCCGAAGTCCCGCATCGCGTCCAGGAGGCTCCCGGTGTCGTCGGTGACACCCGGCGGAGGCGTGCATGTTCCTGGAACCCGGGCGGGGCTGGAATCTCTTTCGTCCGCCTTTCCGGTGTGAGCCGGGTGCCTGATGTAGGCCGGGGACCGCGCTGAGGGGCAGCCGCCCGCCGTGCGGGTGTCGGTGGGCTGCGTTACCTTCCGGCCGTGCAAAGCCCGCTCCCGGACACATTCATTGGGACGAATGATGTCGGCGAGGCGGGTGGCCAGATGGACTCGCGAGATCGCTGCCCGGGAAGCCAGTACCGTCATAGCCCGCACGGCGTGACTACAGCTCGATTTCTGCCTCGTATGAGGCCTCGGTCTGCAGGGCGCGCTCGGGTTCTGTATGGGCTTCTCGTTCAAGACGAGCGGCGTACTGAGCTCTGGCTTCCCGGTCAGCCTTTTCCGCGGTGAAACGCTCGGCTGCCGCAGCGGTCTGGGCAAGTAGTTTGTCGAGCCTTGCCGTCTGGTCATCCGGGCCGGGCTGGCCATCGGCCTCCGGGTCGGATCCGGGACTGCTTTCCGGCCCACGCACGGGCTCGGACTCATGCTGGGGTGGCCAGGGTTTGCCTGCGGCGATGGCGGCCTGATGCTCGCGTTCGATGGCCCGGTCGACGGCGGCGACGTCGGCTTCGAGCTGGCGCCACCACTCCACCATGGTCGGCGGTTCCCCTTCGGTCTCGGGCTGCCACTGTTCGGCTGCCTGCCGCGCGAGTCCGCGTCGCTCCAGTTCGGCCCTGGCTTTCCCGGCTGCCTCCCTCCTGCTGCCGGTGTCGGTGGCCCATTTCTCATAGCGGGCGTTCGCGGCTTCGACCTGCTTGCGCTGGGCGGCCATGTGGCGGGCGAGCGCCGTCGCGCTCGCCGATCCGGCCGGGTCGTGTCGGATTTCGCCGTCGGCGGATTGCTGCCAGGCGTCGGCTTCGGCCTGGGCGGTGAGCCGCAGTTCGCGGGATACGTCGGGCGGGGCGCTGGCCTGGGCGCGGTCCCCGTCGAGGATCCAGACCTCAAGCTCGCCTTGGGTCATGCGGCGGACGATCTCGGTTTCGTCGCGTATTTCCAGGGCGCGGATCGCGGTCCGGCGCATGTGGTCGAGTTCGGGGTTGCCGCGGTGCGGTTCGGGTGCGATGGCCTGTTCGGCGTCGGTGATGCCGGCGGCTTCCCGGTAGGCGGCAGCGGCCGCGGCCCGCCGGGCGTAGTCCTCGCGCAGCAGCGGCGAGGCGTGCGGGGCCAGGACGCCGAGCTGCTTGGCCAGCCACGGCTCGGGGCTGGCGGCCAGCTGTTCACCCAGCGCACGGGCCCTTTGGTCCAGCCCGGCGGCCAGCTCGTGCGCCACCGCGGGCGCGTCCTTCGATGTCCGCTGCGCCCAGGTCACGCCGTGGCCCAGGTCCGGCGGCTCCAGCTGCTGGAGGCGGCCGTGCAGGACGCTCGAGATGGACCGGGCGCGATCCATCGGCGCGGCGGTGATCTGGTCGATGACGGCGTTGATGTCGTGTCCGGCGAGCTGGGCGGCGCGTAGCCGCTGCTGGAGGACCTGGCGGGAGTGTTCTCGGTCGTATCGCCAGGCTTCGGATTCGGTGAGCTTGGCTTTGATCTGCTCGTCGATCTGCGGGTACAGCGACTGCCTGACCGCCGCGGACCACAAGGTGAGCAGGTGGCCGGTTCCCCCGGTCCAGTCCTGGGCCTGGCGGATCTGCTCGGTGGCGGACAGGTCCGCGTCGTCGCGGTCCATGATCGCCTGGACCACCGATTCCGGGGACGCCTGCTGATAGGGCGGATGGCCGGGCGGCGCGGTGTTCCCGGTGACGATGTGAGCGGTGTTGGACTCCCGGCCCCGGGTCAGCCCGACGTACAGGGACCGGCGGGACACGGTCTCGGTGACCAGCAGGTGGGCGGTGTCCACGGTCCGGCCTTGCCCGACGTGGGTGTTGCCCGCGTAGTCCAGCTCGGCGCTGTCCGCCAGGTACGCCCGGGGGACCAGGAACGGGCTGGTCCAGGTCCCGTCGAGTTCCCGTCGGCGTACTTGGGCGTGGGGCCCGTGCCAGCCGGTGATCTTCAGCGTGTCCCGGTTGGTCAGCTCCCGGCCGCCCGCGTTGATCTTCGTGTTGAGCCGGGCCCGGATCAAGTCGCCGGTACCGGCCTGGTTGCCGTCCGACAGCGCGGCCTGCGGCCGCTGGACGGTGCCGAGCTGGATCAGCTTGGCCTGGATCCGCCGGGATAGCTCGGCTGCCTCGCTGTTCGATCCGGCCAGCAGCAGGACGTTCTTGCCGCGCAGGTGATCGGCCAGCCACATCGAGGCGGCGCGGTCCATGGCCGCGTCCTGGTTAGCGCCGCGTATCCTCCCATGCCGGTCATAGTCGGCGTACGCGGTGAAATCCCCGGCCCGCAGCCGCACCGAGGCGTCCGCTTCCCAGGCTGCGTCGAACCGGCGGACCTCATGCAGCTCCGCGCACGGGACTTGGTGGGCGAGCAGCCGGAACATCCCGCCGGCCTCGACCGCGCCTAGCTGCTCGGTGTCGCCGACCAGCGCCAGCCGTGCCCCGGCGGTCCGGGCGGCCTCCTGGACCATCGCCAGGTCCGTCGTGCTGAGCTGGCTGGCCTCATCCAGCACCAGCACATCGTTCTCGTGCAGCGGCACGGGCCGGCGCAGCTCGCCGGAGCCTTCGATCTTGCCGAGGAACTCGGCGATGTTGTACGACTCGGCCAGGCCCTCGCTGGCCAGCACCCGGGCCGCGTTCGTGGCCGTGGTCAGCCCGATTACCCGCCGGCCGGTGAACGAGGTCCACAGCCGGGCGAACTCGGCCATCGTGTGGCTCTTGCCCGCCCCGGCCGCGGCCACCAGTGCGGTCATCGCCGTCGTGGCGGTGAGCATCGTGACCACGGCGTCGCGCTGCCCGGCGGTCAGCCCGGTGCGCTCGACGGCCGCCCGCGCCTGCTCGGCAGTGACGAGCTGCGGCACGGTCCGTCTGGCGGTGGTGAGGATCTGCTGTTCGGTGTCCAGGTGGGCCAGCGTGCAGTACCGTTGCTCGTTCGGCGGCCGGTAGATGCTGCCCCCGTCGGAGGCCCGCACCCCCAGGCTGGTCACGTCGGTGAGGTCCGGCGCGGTGACCTGGATGACCTCGGTCCCGGCCCGGCCGGAGACGGCCAGCTTGGCCACCTCGGTGACCACCGCGTCGGCGTCGGCGCCCGGTGTGAGCACGGGCAGCGCCCGGTGCACCTCGAACCGGAGGTGAGCCATCGACCAGGTGGCGTGGTGCTGTTGCACCTCGGCGACGGCGATGCGCGCGGCCCTGCGCTTGGCCGCATCGTCGAGCACTGTCGGTGCACGCCCGGCGCGCTGGGCGGCGAAACGCGTCACCTCCTGGTGCACCGCCGACAGGGCGTTCATTTCCTGCCGTGCGGTCTGCGCTTCCCAGGCCGCCAGCCGCTGCGCCTGGGTGGGTTCGGCGGTGCCGGTCTGCCCGGCGACGGTGCGGCGGGCCTCGGCCTTGGTGCGCCGGGTGTTCTGCGCGGCCTGCTGGCCGAGCAGCCAGATCGTCCGCTTGGACGGCGGTTTGCCGTGCGTCTTCTGGTACTGGCCGATCAGGGCCTTCAGTTCCGGGGTCAGCGCCCGGGACCGGGAGCTGAACAGGTTCATGACGTCTTGGCTGACCCCGCCGACCTCGGCGCCGTTGCCGTCGGCCCGCGACACCATGGCATAGCCGAGCGCAGACAGCCTGGTCTCCACGATCCGGTCGGTCACCGGGGCGACCGCGAGCCGCTGGTTATGCAGGCTGCGGGAATCCAGCGTGCGCCACTTCTCATCCGCCTGGTCGGCGCGCTGCACCCGGTTCCACACGGCCACGTGCACGTGCAGGTGCGGGTCGCCGTCGCGGCTGATGTGATGCAGGAACAGACTGGCGACCAAGCCGTCACCGTCTCGCCACTCCCCCGTCCGGGTCGAATGGTGCCCGGTGCGGGTGTAAGTGGCGTGGCGTTCCAGCCAGGACAGGGCGTCTCGCGCCGCGTCCAGCACGGCGTTCTCGATCTCATCGCCCCGCGCGTCCAGTGCGGCGGCCTGGTCTTGGTCGCCACGCTCGCGTGCCTGCCGGGCTGCGACCCGGTAGGAGGCGTGCAGTACCGACACGCTCTTGACCGCGTCGACGGTCAGGTCGAAATACGGCACCAGGTGGGGGTCCGTGCCGCGCTCGGCGGCGCGGAGCTCGGCCAGCTCAGTCGCGCTGGCGTACGGATGGGCGGCCAGGTACGCCGCCGCCGCGTCCTGTTCGCGCTCGTCGGCCGCCTTGGACTGGCGCCGCTTGACGAGGAGTTCCCCGCCGGGCCCGATGTTGTGCTGGTAGAGCCGGGCGATCACGGCCGGGTCCACCCGGCCGACGAGCCCGAGCGCCGCGGCGCCCTTGCCGACCCACTGGCCGGGCGGCTCCGCGGATGCAGTGTAGTAGGACATTGCGCCGGCGCACCCTCCGGCGTGCTGGCCCGCGGTGAGGTAGGCCACGTCGTGGCCTGCATGCAGCGTCGTGATCGTGGTAACGGTCGGTCACCCCAACGGCACTGACCGCAAGCATCTGTCGCTGATGCCTGTCTAGGATGGGTTCCGGTCACGCCGCGAAGGTAGGTCGGCTCGGCGCACGTTTTGCGGATTTGCCCCGCGGCTGACGGCCAGGCGGGAGTCTGCTTGCCGAAGGAAGAGACCGTCCTGAGCTACCTGTGGCAAGCCATGAATCCGGAAAGCTATGCGCTGTGATGACGGCGCTGTTCGAAGTGGCAGCCGCCGCGCCCGGTACCGGCCCGGCCCGGCCGGGCAACGGAGATGCCGCGTAGGCGGGCCGCTGGCTGTTCGCCGTCGCCAACGGCCTGAGCGGCCACACCGTCGAGCATGAGGGCTACGCTGACCACGATGCTGGTCTCCGACCGGCGCGCTGGCCCCACATTGGCGACTCCCGCGCGTTCCGGCTCCGCGACGGCCAGCTCCTGCCAGAGCGCTGAGGAGCGCCGGCTTGCTCGCGCCGGTGCTCCCACGGCACCTGGACGGTAAGCCAGCCCGTTCGGCTGATATGGGCCTGCGGGACCTGCGGACCGACGGCCGCTACCTGTAGTGCATCGACAGAATCAGCCCGGTTGTGAACGACTGACCGCACCGGAATGTACCAACTTCGTGCGCCGCGTCGGCCAGCTGGCCGCCCTGCCCAGGGCCGGGCCAACGTGTCCCGGTTGACGCCGTACCGCTGAGCAAGGGCGCTGCATGCGGGGCAAGCCGACTCCCGGCTCCCGCTGCCAGCCGGAGAGGTGCGCCCGCAGATCAGCCCCGCTACCGGCTACCGCGATACGCCCGGCGGCACGTCCGCCGCCGCCTTCGTACCCGATGCGCCCAGGCGTATTGGCGTACCATCCCCATGACAACGTGCCCGGGCAAATCCGGGCACAAGTAAGCCCCCTGGACCATCCGCCAAGATCACCCAGGGGGCAAGGCCCCTGCGACAGGAACCCACCATGCAACCTAACACGCTAAACACCCACCACAACACAGACCCGCCGGTCCCGCCCGAGCTGCTGGAGACAGTGGTCCGGGCCCTGGCCGCGGCGCTCATCCCGCCCCCGCGGCCTCCCGACCCGCCCAGCGCGGAAGGGCCCGCGGACTTCCTGACCACCGCGCAGCTTGCGCGGCGGCTGGGAGTCTCCCGCGAGACGGTCCGGCGGCTGGCGATCGCCGGGGCGCTGCCGGACACCGTGGTGTGCCATGGCGCCCGCAAGACCACCCGCCGCTACCCGCGGCGGTTCGCTGAGGAGTTCGCGGACAGCGGCCTGGAGGTAGCCGACCTGGCCGCCTTCGCCGCCGCCTGGCGGGCGCGGGTCACCGCGCCCGCACGGTGACCGCCTGCCCTCCGCGGCACCGCGCCCTGCCTGCCCCGGCGCGTTTTGCTGCGCGCTGGAGGCATCTGGCTGCGTGCCGCGGCGCTGACCTCAATTTGTTCTTCCCTGGCCGCGGTGAGTCCGCCGAGCCGGCGCGGCAGGTCTGCGCGGCGTGCCCGGTGCGCCAGCCGTGCCTGGATTACGCCATCAGCAACGCGATCACCCATGGCATCTGGGGCGGGCTGACCGAACGGGGACGCCGTACGCTCCGGACCGGATACCTGCGGGCCGTGCGACTTGAGCGTGACCGGGACGTCGCGGCCACGGTCGCCGCTGGCTACACGGCGGCGGCGATCGGCCGGTCGTTCGGCCTGTCCCGCAGCTCCGTAACCCGGATCGTGCGCGCCGGGAACGACGCGGGGCGGCCGGGATGAGCCGCCGCGTCGATTGCACCCGGCACCTGCGAACCCTGACCTGGCACCGCGGCCCGGACTTCATCCCGTGCGAGCTGGAGGTGGAGGCGTGAGTTTCCCGGAGGATTCCTGGGTTGAGGTCCGTTACCCCCTGACCAGGGAGCAAGAGCGCGGAGACCGGGCGGCGTGGCCGTGGCTGCCCGGCTGGGTGGTCAGCGTGTGCGGCCCGGACGAGTGGGAGATTTGCGTGCAGGCCCCCGAACTGGCCATGCAGTACGAAGGCGAGACCGTGTACCCGGTGTGCTTCCGGGACGCCTCCGAGCTCCGCTCCCGGGATGCCGAACCGGAGGCCGGGTCATGACCGGTAGTCCCGGCGACCGCACGGGCTGGCCGGATGAGCACGAGGCGCGGGCCGACGGCACCGGCCAGGGGAACCGGGCGCGTACGGTAACCAGCATCGGCCGACTGGCCGGGTTCGGGCGGGCCCCAGGCAGCCGGGTCATCGCGTTCGCGACCTGGCTGCTAGCGCTGCTGGGCGCGGGGCTGATGTACGTCAGCTTCGACGCCCAGTACCAGTTCATCCTGGCCCAGAAGGACGCCAGGGCCGCGTCGCTGATCGAGGCGGCGATGCTGGACACGGGCATGGTCATCTTGTCCGCACTCGGCATCGGGCTCGCGCGGGCCGGCCAGCCGTCCCGCAGCGTCCGGTTCCTGATCATGATCTGCGCGGCCGCCTCGGCGGGCATGAACCTCGCCGACGCCGACCCCGCCAGCTGGCGGTCCGTAGCCGCATACGTGGCGGCCCCGGTGTTCCTGGCGGTCATCACCGACCGGGTGATCGCCGTCATCCGCCAGCACGTCCTCCCGCTGGATGGCGAATCGGCCTGGGCGCCGCTGGGCCGCACCGCCGTGGCCGTACTGTGCCTAGCGGCTGTCGTGGCGTTGTACCTGCTGCGGACCGTGCTCGCACCGTCCGGCACGCTGCGGGGCCTGCGCCAGATGGTGCTCGATGCTGCCCCGGTCCCCAGGACGACTGGGGGCCGGATCGTGTGCGGTGAGCCGATCCCATGCCCCGCTGATGATCACGGAATCCCCGGATACGAGTTCGGGCGGCCGACCGAGGACAAGGCCGACGACCAGGGCGCCGGTCAGCGTCTGATCCACTTCCGCACCAAGAAGGCCGCTTTCCTGTCGCGCTACCGGGGACACCACGAGTACGGGAACCGGTCAGCTGCCGGACGGGTCGCCGCCGAGCTCGCACCGCTGGCGGGCCTGCAGGCGGGCACCGGGCGCACCTATATCGCAGAGGAACTGCGCAAGCTCACCGATCTGGCCGCCCGCCCGCGCTCGACTGGGGAGGACAATGACCAGCCCACAGGCTGAACCTGGCGCGCAGGCACTCGGCGAGAGCCTGGCCGCGCTGGCCGCCCAGGTAGCCTCCCTGCGCGGTCAAGTCGCACTGATCAGCCAGCGCCTCGACCGGGCCGGGCTCCGCGACGACCTGGATTTGGCCGCGCGCTTCGAAGAACTCGCCCGGACAGTAGCCGACACCCTGGACGCCGCTGCGCCCCGCGGCCCCGCCGCACCCTGCTGGATCGGCCTGGACCGCCAGGCGTACATGGCGCAGCTGGCCAAGCTGCGGCACTGGGCCGATACCGTTCTGCGCCCGCATTACGGCGGCTACGAGCTGCGGGACTGCTGGCCCAGCCACATCCATGCCATCTGGGAGCTATCCACCCTGGCCACGGAATGGCACCACGTCTACGGCGGCCAGCGCCCCGATCTGGCCCGCGCGCTGGAGTTCTACGACCGCTGGCTCCCCGGCACCATGCGCCGCATCGCTACCATCACCCAGGCATGCGTGTCGGAATGCGTCACCCGACGCCGTCCCTGGTGACAAGGGCACGCACACAGCGGGCATGACGATCTCCTACCCGCAACAGGTGCCGGAGGAGGCGCCCTCGTCCTGGTCGGTTGCCAGCGGGCCGCCGCAGCACTGGGTGGCCTGCCCGGCAGGGGTGCCGTCTAGCTCGGCCTGGACGGCGTCCCAGCGCTGTTCGTCGTCCTGGCCCATGACGCGCGCTGGCCCTATACGGACTGCTTGCTACGGCAAACGGCCCGACTCGTCCAGGTCGAACTCGCCGTTGCGCACGCCAGCGATGAACGCGCGCCACTGGTCTGGGGTGTACCGGTGGACCGGCCCCCGGCCGTGGTCCTTGGTGTCCCGGACCATGATCATCCCGTCGTGGTCGGTCACTTCGACGCAACCACCGCCGTTCGCGCCGCTGAACGTGCTCTTGCGCCAGCGGAGGCCATCTGATCCGTTCATAGTTTCTCCACCTCGGCTATCAGCTCCAAGGACCTGGAGCGAGATAGCGCTTCATCTCTCAAGTCATCGAACATGCGCGCTGCGCTGCTTACCAGCGTAGGGTCCCGGACCGTGATGCCCTGCACTCCCGTCTCCAGGTATGCCGTAGGAGACTCGCCCGGTACCTCGGCAACCGCGAATGCCCCGGTAAGACCGGCGTAGGCACCCGCCGCGCCCGGTATCACCTGGATCGTGATGTTCGGCCGCGCCCCCATGGTCAGCAGATGCTCAAGCTGCATGGCCATGACCTCCGGCGCGCCGATGCGGCGATGCAGCACCGACTCATCCAGAAGCACCCGGAAGTCCGCGCTGGCCAGGACCGACTGACGGCCGAGCCTGATGGCGACCTTGGCCTCTACCTCGTCAGGACTGTCCCGGCGCCAGGTCGACAGAACCGCCCGCGCATAGTCTTCGGTCTGGAGCAGCCCGGGGATCAGCAACGGTTCCCACCAGCGCAAGATGGTCGCCTTCGCCTCGATCTCAACCCAGTCCGCGAACCAGCCCGGGATCGGCCCGTTCGACCTTCGCGCGATTCCCGCGAGCCGAACGTACAGCCCGTTGCACAGATCAGGGAACATCTCCGCGATCCGGCCGCCATGTCTTCCGATGGCGGGCGGGCCCCGGTCTCGGCCTTGACGATCACCGTCCGGTCAAAGCCCAGCTCACGCGCGAACTGATCCTGACTCGTATAGCCAGCGGCCAGCCGCGCGCAGCGCAGTTCCTCTCCCAGCCACACGCCTAGGTCACCCCGGGCATCACGGTCATTCGCCATTGACGTCAGTGCCTCCCTGTGGCGTCGCGGCTAGAGGACGTGGCGGATGGTGCCTCTCCGTTGCGCCACATAGCTCATTGTGCTCTCGGGCTGACACGTTAGGAAACGAGAAGATGCCCGCTCACCCCGCACGAGGGGACCGCTAGCCGATGCCATTCACCGCAGCCACCCAGCAGATCGCTACCGTAGACGAGCCGGAACACCCCCTGCATGCCCTGACCACATACGAACTGAAGTACTACCGCCGCCGGCTGGAAAACGCCATCGCATTCCTGGACAAGCAGGACCCGGTCCCCCCGATCCGCGCCGACCTGCAAGCCGCCCTCGACAGGGTGCTAGCAGAGCAAGACGACCGCGCCAGGATCGCCACGGCTGATGCGTGAGCACGACGTGACTGCGCTGACCGCCGCCGAGCTAGATGCCGCCCGGCACGAGCTGGCGGCGAGCATGGCCCTGGCCCGGCCCGATTCTCCGGTCCGCGAGGTGATCCGGGCCCGCATGGCCGCCATCGACGCCGAACTGGCCGGACGGGCCGCCGCCCGTCCCGGGGTTACCCGGCTCCCCGCGTACCCAGCCCCCGGCGGGCGGTTACTCGGGTTGAGGAAGACGCCCCGGCACCTCTGACGCCGGGGCGTCACTATGCCCGGCCCGTCCCGATTTCCACGGTCCGCTTGCGTGCTCCCGCAGTCCGTACGCTGAGCGGCCCGGCCCGGCCCGGCCCGGCCCGGCCTGGCCTGAATCGTCACCTCTCGTGCGGGACGAAGCACACGGGCAGCCGGGAAAGGCAACTTTCGTTAATCGGCTGCTGCGAACTCAGTGAGCCACGCGAGAGCAATATCTTCTTCGAGCCCGGCCTGCGGGCCGATGACGACGGCGAGGGCAGCAAGGCTGTCGTTCCCGGAAGCCAACTTTCGCTGACCGTACAGCTCGCGAAGGCGTTCCTTCTACCGGAGTCCGTCGAGCTGGGAAGGAATGACCGCGGCAGCGCGCTGGTCGGCGGGCCTGGTGAACTGGGCGTAGAACTTCAGGGTGGTGGAGCCCTCCGCGTGTCCGAGGCGCCCGGCCACGGTGTTCAGGTCGGTGCCCGCGGCTAGGAGCTGGGTGGCGGAGTAGTGTCGGAGCTCTTTCAGCGAGCTGGTGATGCCGACCCGGCGGGCGTACCGCCGGTACCGGTGGGTCATGGTGTCCGGGTTCCAGGGCGTCTGGCCTGCCGGGTCAGGAGAGAACGCGAATGCGTCTTCGGGCACCTGGACGCCAAGGGCCCGGGCCTCGGCGCGGCGGCGCTGGAACCGCTCTTGGAGCAGCTCGCAGGTCAGCAGGTCGAGAGACAGGACGCGGCCCTCGCCGTCCTTGGGCGCCTTCTCGATGTGCTGGCCCTGCTTGACCAGGTAGTTGCGGGCCAGGCGGACCTGCTGACGAGTGAAGTCGAAGCGATTCTCGCGCAGGGCGCTCACCTCACCGCGCCTCGCGCCGGTCGTGAATGCGGTCCACAGGTACAGGCCGAACTCCTCGTCCTCGGTCCAGACGAGGTTGAGCAGCCGCGCGGCCTGGTCCGGGCTCGGCGGGTCGGGCTCGCGTTTGCGCGGGTGCGGCGGGCTGGCGTTCTTGGCGACGTTGCGCTCGGCCCAGTCGTAGCGGACGGCCAGGTCCAGGGCCGAGGAGATGATCGAGTGGATCCGCAGGATCGTCGCGGGCTTCATCGGCTTGCACACGTGCGGCCGGCACCGAGCGTCGCATACATGGGACCGGGTGGTGCGGTGGTCGCGCAGCGGGCCGCATCGCTGGTCGCACGAGTGCTCGCCGTCGGCATAGTGCTCGGTCCGCGGCAGCCTTCCGCACAGCCGGGAGCACTTCTTTAGCGCGGTATACAGCGCGTCGAGTGAGTCGGCGCCGAGCTTGCGGATCTTGACCTCGCCGAGCACCGGCCCGATGGTGCGGCGGACGTAGCCCTGGTGCGCCTCTCGGGTCGACACCTCGAGGTCGGCGACTTCCAGGTACTTGCCGAGCGCCTGGCCGAGAGTCGCATGCTGGTCGGGGAACCGGCCGCCGTCGGCCTCGACAAGCATCCGGCCGAGCGCTGCGTGGGCGGCAGCCTCATCGGGGCAGGTCTGCCTGAGCAGGCGTGCCTTGCCGGTGACCGGGTCGGTTCCCGCGTAGACCTTGACTCGGAACGAGCCGCTTGGCAGCTGCTGTATGTGACCTTTGCTGGTCTTGGCCATGACGACACGATAGCCCGATCAGGCCTTCTCGGTCCACAACCCGGTCCACGCTATCGAACACTTCTGTTCGATTCATGGCTTCTAGCTGGAGCCGCCTATCGGAATCGAACCGATGACCTACGCATTACGAGTGCGTCGCTCTAACCGACTGAGCTAAGGCGGCACCGCCTGACTGGGCGACCCGACGAGTCTACCGGAACCTGGGGCCGCGCCTGGACCGGCCAGCAGCAGCGGGACCGTAATATCCTCAGCGTGAGGCTTCCCGAAGGCGAAGCACGGGCGCGGTTCGCCACTGTGCCTGTGGTGCGCCTGGGGACCGCTGACGCTCAGGGGCGGCCGCATGTCGTGGTGGCCACCTTCGCGGCTGAGGGTGATGTCATCTATACGGCCGTGGACCAGAAGCCGAAGTCCGGTACCAACCTGAAGCGGCTGCGGAACGTCAGCGAGAATGCGTCGGTCAGCATGCTCGCCGACCGGTACTCCGACGATTGGGAAACGCTGTGGTGGGTCCGCGCCGATGGCAGGGCGGCGATCCTGGCCGATCAGCGGCAGATGGCGGAGCCGTTGAGGCTGCTGGCGAGCCGCTACTGGCAGTACCGGCAGGCTCCGCCGACGGGTCCGGTGATAGTGGTGACGGTCGAGCGGTGGTCGGGCTGGGCCGCGGGACCGGCGGCTTGAGCCTCAGGGCGGGGCTGAGGCGGCACTGGCTGGTCGCCGCGCTGCTGGTGCTCGCGGCGGCGCTGCGGGCCGTGGTGTTCGCGGCGTACCACCCGGCGCTGGTCTTCCCGGACAGCGTCCGGTACCTGCAGTACGCGCAGAGCTTCGCCGACGGGCGCTGGACGGTCGACGGGCTGCGGCAGAGCGGCTATTCCGTGCTGATCATCCCGGTCATGCTGCTGCATGACATGTGGATCATCCCGCTGGTCCAGCATCTGGCCGGGCTGGCCACGGCGATACTGGTCTACGCGGTGCTGGTCCGCTTCGGCATCCGGACCTGGCTGGCCGCGGTGGCCACCGTCCCGGTGCTGTTCGATCCGCTGCAGCTCATTCTCGAGCAGTACGTATTGACCGACACCTGGACCGTGTTCCTGCTGGTGGCGGCCCTGGCCATCTTGGTCTGGCCTCAACAGGACACGAGCCAGCGGGGTCTGGGCTGGCGGCCCGCGGCGGCGTGCGGGCTGCTGCTCGGAGTGGCCGTGGCGTTCCGGGACGAAGAGCTGATCATGATCGTCCCGGCCGTGATCTACGTGGCCGTGGCCGTCCGGCCCGGGCGGCGCCTGGTCAAGCGGCTGGCCGCGCTGGCCGGCTGCTTCCTGATCCCGGTGGCGGCCTACCTGGGATGGTTCGGCGCCTCGCACGGCGCACCCGGGTTCACCAGCTTCGACGGCGCGTTCCTGTACGGCCGGGTGGCCGACTTCGCCTCCTGCGCTGGGCTTAACCTGCCTAGCTATGAGAAGCCGCTCTGCCCCACCCAGCCCCCGGCCCAGCGCGCCGCGGACTTCTACACCTGGGCCCCGCAGTCGCCGCAGTGGACATTCCGCCCCCCGGCGGGCATGTCCCGGGACGCGGTGGTGCGCGACTTCAGCCTGCGGATCCTGAAGCATCAGCCGCTGGCGTACGCCGAAGCAGTGGCCGATGACTTCTTCTACGGCTTCTCTCCGGTCCGCGGTCCCGGTCCCGAGCACTACGCACCGGCGTACCTGCAGTTCCACCCGTACATTCTGTACGACCCGCAGGCCGACGCCTCGATCGGCGCCCTCGGCTACCAGGCGCCCGCGGTACGGCCGGGCCTGGCCACCTTCCTGACCAGCTACGGGCGCTGGTTCTACGTACCCGGACCGGTATTCGCAGCCGGGCTGGTGCTGGCGCTCACCGCCTTGGCCGTCGCCACGCGCCGACGCCGGCGCGGGCCGGGCGAGCCGGCGCCTACCCGCGACGCCTGCCTGCTGTTCACCGCCGCCGCGGTGCTGGTGCTGATCCCGCCGGCCGTGTTCGCCACCTTCGACTGGCGCTATCAGCTGCCGCAGCTCACCCTGATCCCGGTCGCCGCGATCCTCGGTGCCGCCGCCCTCGGCGGCGGACGCCTCACTCGGACCGCCAGCGCCGGTACAGCTCGACGAACTCGTCCCGCATCTGCGGAGTCAGGTCTTCAGGCACCAGGCGCCCGGTCAGCCTGATGGTCTGCCGCATCTGGGCCAGGTACTCGGTGCAGTGCGGGCAGGCGGCCAGGTGCGCCTCGAACCGCCGCCGGGCCGACCGGGACAGCGCGCCGTCCAGGTAGTCGGTCACCAGCTCGACAGCCTGCTGGCAAACAAGGTCACGGCGCACAAGGCTGAGCCTCATCGCACCTCCCGGAACTCGTCCTCGAACAGCTGCCGCAGCCGGCTCCGGCCCCGGTGCAGCAGGACCCGCTGGTTCGCCTCACTGATGGACAGGACCGTGCAGACCTCTTCGCTGCTCAGCTCCTCGACGTCGCGCAGCAGAACGACCTCCCGCTGCCGGGCCGGCAGCTCGTGCATGCATTCCCGGATGCGGCCGGCCAGCTTGCCCGCCTCCATTCGGCCCTCGGCCGCCACGATCCAGCGCTCCGGCGGATCGGCCCAGCTGCCTGAGCCGTCGAACCGGGCCGGATCAACGGCGGGCTCCGGGTCGGCGACCGGGACGCTGCGGTGCTCCCGGGTGCCGGTCGTCCGGGCCCGGTTGACCAGGATGCGGAACAGCCAGCTCTTGAGCGATGAGCGTCCTTCGAAGCCGTCCAGGCCGCGCAGCACCGCCAGCCAGGTGTCCTGGACGACCTCCTCGGCCACCGCGTGGCTGGGCACGAACGAGGCCGCGAGCCGCAGCATCGGCTCGTGATAGCGCTCCACCAGGCTGACGAACGCACGCTCGTCTCCCGAACGCAGCCGGACCAGCAGCTCGCCGTCGGCCTCCATCACCGCGAGCCTAGGCTCGTCGGCTGGCGCCTCCGCCGTGAGCGCGGCGCTGGGCGGCGTGGTGCAGCCGCCGCATCGTCTTGACCAGCTCCGCAGGTCTCATGGGCAGCACGTTGTCCGGGATGAGGATGTCGCTCGCCGTCGGCCCGTTGATCCGGAGCAGAAGCCGATGCCAGGCGGACTGCCGGGCGCGGAAGGCCTCCGGGTCGGTGACCGTGACCGTCACGAAGACCCGCCTCCGGAACGGCCGCTCGTCGATGCGCTGAACCTCCTGCCAGGGCACGTAGCCCGCGCTGATCAGCGAGCCGTGGTCGGTGAAGCCGTCGGCGTCCAGGATCAGCGCCGGCCGGTTCCGGGTGGCCCGCAGCAGCAGCGCAAGCGTAATCGGCGCGAAGATCACCAGGCCCAGCAGCCCGATGGCCAGCCCGAAGTACCCGCCGCGCCCTTCGGCGACCACCGAGGCCGACACGCCGGTCACGATGATCCCCATGGGGAGCAGCCGCCACCGGCGCCTGGGAGGTGTCTCGACGAGGATACGGTCGTCGTGCTGAATGGCCATGCGCCAAGCCTGCACATGCTGGGGCCCATGTCAAGTCGGCGCATGTCGAGTCGGGGCACGACGTGCCGAGCCGGCCGCGACCCCGGCGGGGGCCGCGGCCGGCTGCTGGGGATGCCGCTGCTTTCAGAAAGCCACGATCCCCTCGCCACCCACCGCGCCGGGCACGGTGACGGCCCCGAACTCGGTCAGGGACGCCCCAGCCCCCACGGCGAACTCGTCCACGATCCCGTTCCCGCCGGTCTGCACGTACAGGAACCGGCCGCCGGCCGCAGCCGACGCGTCCACGGTTCCCGCGTCGGTCCCCTGCGCGCCCAGCAGCGTCAGCTGGCCGCTACCCGAGGCAGTGAACTCGCTCTCCGCGGCGCTGCCCGCGTTGCCCGCGAACAGGAACGAGCCGGCGGGCGCCACCCAGCAGGTGGCCGACTGGCCGGTGGGCGCCGCGTCGATCAGGCTGACCGAGCCGCTGGCCGCCAGCGAGAACGTGGCCAGCGCGTTGGGGCCTGCCTCCGCGATGACCAGATGACCGTAGGAGTCGAAGCTGATCGCGAACGGCACCGTACCCGGCTCGGAGTTCACCACGGGCGCCGCCGACAGCCGCCCGTCGAACCGGACGCCGAACACATCGATGTCGTTCCCGTTGGCCTTGGTGGTCACGATGAGCTGGCTGCCGTCCGGGGTGAAGGCAACCTGCCCCGGTGTGTTGGTGAACTGCGGGCTGGCCGTCGGGTCAAGGCCGAGCGCGCGCCCGGATCCGGGGATCGGGACCAGGAAGCCGCCGAGGACCCGGTAGCCCTGCAGCCGCCCGCCGCCCAGGGCGTTGAGCACGTAGACCAGGTTGCCGCGGACGGCCACGCTGACCGGGAACGAACCGCCGGAGCCCAATACCTGACGCAGCGCCAGCCGGTCGCCGCTGGCGGCGAAGACCGAGACTGTGTCGCTGCCCGCGTTGACCGCGAACAGCAGCGAGTGCGCCGGGGCGTAGCCGAGCGAGCCCTGCGAGGCCAGGTGGTCCACGACGGATCCGGCCAGGACCCCGCCGAGCCCGCCGGTGGAGTAGCTGCCCGCCTTGGTCAGCACCCCGTCCGGAGCGCGGTGATAGGCGATGACCTGGTTGCCCGCCGTGTTGTCGGTCTGCACGAACACAGCGTGGCCGGCCCCGCCGTACCCGAACGGAGCAGCCGCGGTGCTGGCGAAGGCCGGCGCGGCGAAAGGCGCGGCGACGGCCAAGCCCGCAGCCGCGACCGCGATGGCCGATCCGAGACGAATCGGTATTCTCACGAAGGAACTCCTCGCGCGCAGGGGTGTCTGGCTTGCGCCCACTAGTCCCGCGCGAGGCCGCCGCGTTACACGACCGCGTTATCCGGCCGTCACTGGCAGACCATCCCGCTCTTCGGCACGGTCAGGCTGAACAGGTAGTCGTTGACGATCGTGTTCACGCACGCGCTGCCCTCGCCGTAGGCGGTGTGGCCGTCGCCGTTCCAGCCGAGCAGCACCCCCGACGACAGGTCGCCGGCCAGCGCCTGAGCCCCCCGGTACGGGGTGGCGGGGTCGCGCAGCGTCCCGACGACCAGGATGGGCGGCGCTCCGGCGCCCCGGATCTGCGGCAGCGGGTAGGACGGGACCGGCCAGTACGCGCAGGACAGGCTGCCCCACACAATGGCCGCGCCGAACAGCGGCGCGGCCTTGGCCGCCGCCGACGCGGCCGCCTGCCAGGTGGCCAGCGACCGCGGCCACGGCCGGTCCAGGCAGTCGATCGCGGTGACCGCGTTGGCCAGGGTGCTGTAGGTGCCGTTGGCGTTCCTTTCGTAAAGCGCGTTGGACAGCTCGACGAGCCCGGCGCCGTTGCCCGAGAACGCGTCGGCCAGCGCATTCTCCAGGATGGGCCAGAACGACCGGCTGTACAGCGCGGCGTCCACGCCGTTCAGCAGCATGGCGCCGTCGGCGACCTGGCCGTCGCCGAGCTGATTGGACAGCGGTACGGAGTTGGCCCGGGTGATCAGGCCCAGCAGTTTCGTCTCGGCGGACGCGACCGGGCCGCCGTGGCCGAGCGGGCAGGTCGCCGAGGCCAGGCACCACGACGCGAACGCGCCGAGCGCCACCTGGAATCCCCCCGCCTGGACGGTATCGGCCTGCAGCGACGGCGTGTCCGGGTCCACGGCGCCGTCCAGGACCAGCGCTCGCACCCGGCGCGGAAACAGTTGCGCGTACCAAGCACCCAGGTACGTTCCGTATGACTTTCCTAGATAGGTGAGTTTCGATTCGCCGAGCGCCGCTCGGAGCACGTCCATGTCCCGCGCCGCGTTCTGGGTGCCGACGTAGGGCAGCAGGTCCGCTGAGTTGCGCTGGCATTCGGCGGCGAACAGCTTGCTCTGCGCGACCAGGCTGGCGAGCTGGGCCGCAGTCGACGGTTCGTCGTCGGTGGCGAAGAACCGGTCGAGCTGCGGGCCGGTCATGCAGTTCAGGGCGGGCTGGCTGCCGCCGACGCCGCGGGGGTCGAAGCCCACGATGTCGAACCGGGCCAGCAGGGCGGCGGGAAACTCGCTGCGGGCGCTCAGCGCGTACTGCACGCCCGACGCGCCCGGCCCGCCGGGGTTGATGACCAGCGCGCCGATCCGCTGGGACGGGTCGCCGGCGGGCAGCTTGATCACCGGCAGCGTGAAGCGCCGCCAGTCCGGCCGGGCGTAGTCGAACGGGACGACCAGCTGGGCGCACTCGAACCCGTTGTCACACGGCTGCCAGTTCAGCCGCTGCGCGTAGTACCCGGCCAGGGTGGACGGCTGCGGAGGGGCGGCGGATGCTGCCGTCCCGCCGGAACATCCGCCGACCAGGACGGCCAGCGCGGCCGCGGCGGCGGCCCAGCGAGCCCGGCGGCCCGGCCTCACCGGTCTTCCCGGGCTGCCCTTCCGCGGCCGCCAGCGCGGTTCTTGCCGTGCATCGCCTCGTAGGCCTGCCGCGAGCCGCACACGCTGGCCTTCGGGCAGGCGCAAGCCTGGCCGTCGGCGGACAGCTTCACGACCACCGTGTCCGAAGGGACGTTGTGCCCGATGACGGTGCCCGGGCCGGCGGGCGAGGTCACCGTGGCGCCGACCGGCGGGGCGTCCTTGCGGAAGTCCTGGTACAGCGGGTGCTCGTACTTCAGGCAGCACATCAGCCGGCCGCAGGCTCCCGCGATCCGCAGCGGGTTCACCGGCAGGTCCTGGTCCTTGGCCATCCGGACCGACACCGGCTCGAAGTCCTTGAGGAAGGTCGCGCAGCACAGGTCGCGGCCGCACGGGCCGATCCCGCCCTGCAGCCGGGCCTCGTCCCGGGGGCCGATCTGCCGCAGTTCCACCCGGGCCCGCAGCCGACCGCCCAGGTCCCGGACCAGGGCCCGGAAATCCACCCGGTGCGGCGCGCTGAAGTAGACGATGAACACGTTGTCTGATCCGATGTAGTCCACCGCGGTGACCTTCATCGGCAGCTCATGCTCACGGATCAGCCTGCGAGCGGCCAGCCGCCCCTCGGCCCGGCGGCGCCGGTTCTCCTCGTCGCGGGCCAGGTCATCATCGCCCGCGATGCCCTCGCACACGGGCAGCCCGCCGATGTCCTCGGAAACCCACTGCGGCGCCCACACGCATTCGGCCACTTCGGGACCGGAGTCGGTGGGCACGAGCACCTTGTCGCCGATGGCTGGCGAGTGCGCGCCCGGATCGAGGTAGTACAGCCGTCCGTACCGCTCGAAGCTCACCGCCATCATCATGCCCACAAGCCCAGACTACGGTGCCCGGGCGCCCTGGGCATATGTCGCCCGGTTTGTCAGACCTTGGTGTCATGCTCCGGTCTATAGCCGGTGCGGGACCTCAGCCCTCAGCCAGCGACAGCGCCATCTCCTCCACGGCCAGCAGCGGAGCCACGTTCAGCGTCAAGCGCTCGCGGCAGTGCATGATGGCCGCCAGGCGGCGCAGGCTGGACTCGGGAGTGGAGAGGGCGGCGACTTTGCGCAGGTCAGCTTCGCGGTCGCCGTTGGCGAGTTCGACGCCGGCGCCGAGCTGGACCATGAGGACGTCGCGGTAGAACACGGCCAGGTCGAGCAGGGCGGCATCCAGGGTGTCGCGCTTGACCCGGGTGGCGCGGGACTTCTGCCGGTCCTCGAGGTCCTTCATGGCGCCGCCCATGCCGCGCATGGCCTTGGCCACGCCCTTGCCCGTGGAGCCCTCGCCGAACGCCCGGCGCAGCGCCTCCCGCTCCGGCTCGTCCAGTTCCTCGGTGACCGCCTTGGCCTCGTCCTCGGCCGTCCGGACCAGCGAGGCGGCCGCGGACAAAGCCGGGCCCAGGGATACGGCCTGCAGCGGCACGCGCAGCACCTGGGCCCGGCGGGCGGCCGCCGAGGAATCGAGCGCCAGGCGCCGGGCGCGGCCCACGTGTCCCTGCGCCGCGCGGGCCGCGGCCAGCGCGGCGGCGGGTTCGATGCCGTCCCGCGTCACCAGTACCTTAGCCACCGCGGACGAGGCTGGCACGACAAGCGTGACAACGCGGCAGCGCGACCTGATCGTCGGCACCAGGTCCTCGGTCGACGGCGCGCACAGCAGCCAGACGGTCCGCGGCACGGGCTCCTCGATGGCCTTCAGCAGGGCGTTCGCGGCCTGCTCGGTGCACCGGTCGGCGTCCTCGAACAGGACCACCTGCCAGCGTCCCCCGGCGGGAGCGCCGGCCGCGCGCAGCACCAGGCCTCTGGTCTGCTTGACGCTATAAGACAACCCCTCCGGGCGGACCAGCATGAGGTCGGCGTGGGTGCCGGCCTGCACCTGGCGGCAGGAAGCGCACTCGCCGCAGCCGCCCGACGGGCACAGCAGCGCGGCGGCGAAGGCCCGGGCCGCCACCGACCGGCCGGACCCGGGCGGCCCGGTGAACAGCCAGGCATGCGTCATCGCGCCCGGCTGTGCTGACCCGGGGGGACGACCCCCCCATGCCCCCCCGGCGGGGGACTGCTCGCCGGCCAGCAGCGCCGCGGCCGCGGCGGCCGCCCGCTGAAGCTGCGCCACCACCGCGTCCTGGCCCGCGAGCTCACCGAAAACTCCAGAGGTCACGAGAGGAGTTCCTTGATGGCCGGGATATCCCCGGTGGAGGCCTCGGCCACCGAGGGCACCGGGTCGGGCAGCAGGCTGCGGATCCGGTCCTGGATGTCCCGGGTGATCTCGTCCGGCGGGCGGTTCGCGTCGAGTACCAGGTAGCGCTCGGGTTCGGCCCGGGCCAGCGCCAGGAACCCGGCCCGGACCCGGTGGTGGAACTCGGCGGGCTCGGCCTCCAGCCGGTCGGCCGAACGCGCCCGCCTGGTCAGTCCGGCCACCGGGTCCATGTCGAGCAGGATGGTCAGGTCGGGGGTGCGGCCGCCGGTGGCCCAGACGTTGAACCGGGTGATCTCCTCGACCGGCAGGCTGCGCCCCGCGCCCTGGTAGGCCAGCGAGGAGTCGACGTACCGGTCGGTGATGACGATCGCGCCCTTCTCCAGCGCGGGGGCGATCACGCTGTCGGTGTGCTCGGCCCGGTCGGCGGCGTACATGAGTGCCTCGGCGCGCGGCGACATGCTGCCGTGCGCGGTGTCGAGCAGCAGCGCGCGCAGCCGCATGCCGATCTTCGTGGCGCCCGGCTCGTGCGTAGCCTCCACGTCGTAGCCGAGCTCGCGCAGCCAGATCGCGACCAGGCGGGCCTGCGTGGTCTTGCCGGAGCCCTCACCGCCCTCGAAGGCGATCAGCAGCCCCGGGGGCGGCCCGGGCGGCGCGTTCCCGTTCAGGTGCACCGCGCCCGGCACCGGCGCGGCCGGCTCGCCCCTGATCGCGGCCAGCAGGTCCTCCCGCAGGGGCACCCCCTTGCGGTCGTCCATCTGCCGGTAGGCCCGCACGCCGAGGAACGCCGCGAGCGCCGCGGCCAGCAGGATGACCACGTTCTGCCCGACCGAGGTGTAGACGACGTGCGCGAACTTCACGTCGCCGGACCCGGTGGCGTCGGCGATCAGCTTGGTGAAGGCGGCCGACAGGAACGCCACGACGACGATGACGGTGAGCAGTATGACCTGGATGGACGACAGGAAGAAGGCGAAGACCCGGCCGCGGGTGTCGTCGTCGACCTCGAGCCCGACGATGGTGAAGCCGGTCGCGTACGCGATCCCGGCCAGGGCGCCGAGCACGATGACGAACACCGTGACCATGATGAGGTTCGGCACCAGGCCGATGAGCGCGAGCGGCACCGCGGCAGCCGTGATGGTCAGGCCGAACAGCCTGCGCAGGCTGAAGCCGGCCAGCAGGCGCGGGCCGAGGACCATGCCGAGCGCCATGCCCACGAAGATCGCCGCGAAGACCAGCCCGAACCCGGCATCGCCGCCCTTCAGCGTGAACTTGATGTAGGGAACGGACAGCCCGATCACCACGCCGGCCCCGACGAAGGCCCCGACCATGCCGGTCACCAGGCCGCGCAGCACCGGGGTCTTGCCGATGAACCGCCAGCCCTCCCAGATCGACTTGGCCGTCGACGGCACGGAGATCTTGGCCGCCTGCCGCTTCGGGATCTCGGTCAGGAACCAGACGGTCAGCGCGGAGACCGCGTACGTCGCGGCGTTGATGTACAGGGCCAGGTAGACCGGGTTGGTCTTGAAGAACGGCAGCACCCGGCCCAGGGCCTCGCTGATCAGGGCGAGCACGCCGAACAGGCCGAAGGCCAGCGGCGCGGTGCCGTACGTGCCGAGCAGGCTGTACTGGTTGGCCCGCTCCAGCTTGTCCGGGGGCACCAGGTTCGGTATCGACGCCGCGGTCGCCGGGTTCCAGAACACCGACACCACGCCGGCCAGGAACTTGGCCGCGAGCAGCCAGGTCAGGTTCGGGAACAGCGGGATCGACAGGTAGAGCAGCCCGCGCAGGACATCCCCGACGATCATCGTGCGCCGCCGGTCCAGCCGGTCGGCGATGGCTCCGGCCACCGGGCCCAGCAGCAGCGGCGGCAGCAGGGTGGCCACCCAGACCAGGCCGACGGCCGTGGTCTGGGCCGCAGCCGCCGCGGTGACCGACTGGCCCGCGGCGTGCTTCTGCGTCAGGTACGCCGCGAGCGAGAGCAGCGCCAGGATGCTCAGCCAGTCGCCGAGGCTGGACAGCGACAGCGCGATCCACAGCCGGCGGAACGGCTTGATGGACAGCACCCCGGGTTCGCGGGCATGGTTACGCCGCGCAGCACCGCGCCCGAGCTGCCCCCGGTCGGCACCACGCCCGTTACCCGCGGCGCGGAAGTTCACGGCGTAAAGCGTATCGGCACTGTAGGCCGCATAACTGGTTAGTCCTTGATCGTGATTTTAGGCTCAGCCCCTAGGCGCGGCTAGTCACCGCTTCGGTCGGATAAAGATCTTTTCGAGGCCGAACGGGCCGTGGTGCTTGCTTTCTTCCGTGTCGTGCCGGCCCGGGCAGTGCTGGTCCGGGCAGTGCTGGTCCGGGCAGTGCTGGTCCGGCGGCGCGGCGCCGGCGGCGCGGCGCGCCGGTCCGCGAGCAGCTCGGCGGCCCGCTGCACGGTGATCGAGGCCACCTCGTCGCCCTTGCGCAGCGAGGCGTTGGTCTCCCCGTCGGTCACGTAGGGCCCGAACCGGCCGTCCTTGATCACCATCGGCTTGCCGGTAGCCGGGTCCTCGCCGAGCTCCCGCAGCGGCGGGGCGGCGGTGCGGGAGCCGCGGCCACGGGCCTTGGGCTGGGCGAACAGCTCCTTGGCCTCGGCCAGGGTCAGGGTGAACAGCTGGTCCTCTGACTCCAGCGACCGGCTGTCGGTGCCCTTCTTCACGTAGGGCCCGTACCGGCCGTTCTGCACGGTGACGGTCTCGCCGTCCAGCTCGCCCAGCGTCCGGGGCAGGGTCAGCAGCTTGACCGCGTCGTCCAGCGTGACCGTGTCCAGCGCCATCGACTTCAGCAGCGAGGCGGTCCTGGGCTTGGCCGAGGCAGGAGCGTCTTCGGGCAGCTGCTCGGTGACGTACGGGCCGAACCGCCCGGCCTTGGCCACCAGCACGTGACCGGAGTCCGGGTCGGTGCCGAGCACCACGTCGTCGTTCGGCTGGCTGAGCAGCTCCTCGGCCTTCTCGACGGTCAGCTCGTCCGGGGCGATGTCCTCGGGGACGTTGACCCGCTGCCCGTCGCGCTCCAGGTAGGGCCCGTACCGGCCGACCCGGACCACGATGTCGGTGCCGGCCAGCGGGAACGAGCTCACGTCCCGTGCGTCGATGTCGCCGATGTCGCTGACCAGCGACTTCAGGCCGGGGCCTGCGTCGGCCTCGTCCTGGCCAGCACCGTCCTGGCCAGCACCGTCCTGGCCAGCACCGTCCTGGCCAGCACCGTCCTGGGCGGCCGCGTCGGCGCCGAAGTAGAACCGGCGCAGCCAGGGCACCCGCTCGGCCTCGCCGCGGGCGATCGCGTCCAGGACGTCTTCCATCTTGGCCGTGAACTCGTAGTCGACCAGCTGGCCGAAGTGCCGCTCGAGCAGCGTGACCACGGCGAAGGCCAGGAACGAGGGCGCCAGCGCGGTGCCCTTCTTGAACACGTAGCCGCGGTCCAGGATGGTGCCGATGATGCTGGCGTAAGTCGACGGCCGGCCGATCTCCCGGTCTTCGAGCTCCTTGACCAGGGACGCCTCGGTGTAGCGGGCCGGCGGCCGGGTGGCGTGCTCGGCCGGGGCCAGCCGCAGCACGTCCAGCGGGTCGGCCTCGGCCAGCGCCGGCAGCCTGCGCTGCTGGTCGTCGCGGTCGGTGTTGGGGTCGTCCGCGCCCTCGACGTAGGCCTTGAGGAATCCGTAGAAGCTGATGATCTTGCCGGAGGCACCGAACTCGGCCCGCTCGCCGGCGGAAGAGGCGCCGGCCACCCGGACCGAGACCGACTCGCCGGTGGCGTCCTTCATCTGCGAGGCGACCGTGCGCCGCCAGATCAGCTCGTACAGCCGCCGCTCGTCGGAGGACAGCCCGTCCCTGGCCACCTGGGCGGGAGTGCGGAAGCTATCCCCGGCGGGCCGGATGGCCTCGTGCGCCTCCTGGGCGTTCTTGACCTTGCTGGCGTACAGGCGCGGCGCGTCGGGCACGTAGGAGGCGCCGTACAGCTCGGCCGCCTGCTTGCGGGCGGCGTTGACGGCCGTCTGGGACAGCGTCACCGAGTCGGTGCGCATATAGGTGATGTAGCCGTTCTCGTACAGCCGCTGGGCCACCGACATCGTGTGCTTGGCCGAGAAGGCCAGCTGGCGGGAGGCCTCCTGCTGCAGCGTGGTGGTGCGGAACGGTGCGTAGGGCGAGCGCTTGTACGGCTTGCGCTCCACGCTGGACACCGCGAAGGCGGAGTTCTCCAGGCGCTGCGCCAGCGCGGCCGCGGCCGCGGCGTCCAGGTGCAGGAGGTCGGCGCTCTTCAGCTCGCCGGTCGAGCTGAAGTCCCGGCCCTGGGCCACCCGGCGCCCATCCACGGCGACCAGGCCGGCCGTGAAGCTGGTCGGCTCCTCGGCGTCCTTTTTACCGTGCTCAGAAGTAGCGAACTCGGCCTCGAGGTCGGAGTAGCTGGCCGCGCGGAAGGCGATCCGCTCGCGCTCCCGGTCGACGATCAGCCGGGTGGCCACCGACTGTACCCGCCCGGCCGACAGCTTGGGCATGACCTTCTTCCACAGCACGGGCGAGACCTCGTAGCCGTACAGCCGGTCCAGCACGCGGCGCGCCTGATAGGCGTCGACCAGGCCGTCGTCCACCTGGCGCGGATTGGCGATGGCGCGGGCGATCGCCTCCGGTGTGATCTCGTGGAAGACCATCCGGCTGTACGGCACCTTGGGCTTGAGCTCTTCGAGCAGGTGCCAGGCGATGGCCTCGCCCTCACGGTCTTCATCAGTGGCCAGCAGCAGTTCGTCGGCGTCCTTGAGCAGGCTCTTGAGCTTGGCCACCTGCTGCCGCTTGTCGCTGTGCACGACGTAGAGCGGCTCGAAGTTCTCGTCCACGTTGACGCCAAGCCTGGCCCACGGCTCGCTGCGGAACTTGGCCGGGATCTCGGCGGCGCGGTCGGGCATGTCGCGGATATGGCCCACGCTGGACTCGACCACGTAGCCCTTACCCAGGTACCCGGCTATGGTCCGGGCCTTGGAGGGCGACTCGACGATGATGAGCTTGGTGCCCTGGCCGCCACTCTTTCCGGCACCGCTCTTGGCCGGCTTGGTCGTCGAGCCGGTTCCCGTCTTCGTCTTCGCCGTCGTTGTCCTTGCTGGCACGTTCTTCCCGTCCTTGCCTCCGCGTCGTGACCATCGCATGGTCCCCGTGGTCGCGCCGCCCTGCACCTGTAACCGCCGGCCCGGTTCGCTGTGTTCCCTGGGGTTCAGTGGAACAGGCCGGAGATTTTGCCACCGCAGGTTGAATCACCGGTGAACTTAAGCACAATAGGACCGATGGCCGAGTACGCCTACCTCGTCGTGTACCTGCCCCGCGGAATGTCCCGAGATGCCCGTGACTCCGCGCGGCGGATCCTAGCCGGCTACGCAGAATACGGGGACTGGGAACTGTCCAGACTCCGGCTCAACGCTGACGGCAGCAGGAAGGCTACCCTCCGAAGGCGAATCATACGCCCAGTCCGCACATTCTGAACTCATTCCGCGACTGGGCGGATTCGCGGCCTGGCTGTTTCATGCCGGACGTGACTGTGGGCGGCCCCCCGGCTGGGGGAGCCGCCCACGGTGTTGAGCCAGCTAGGCGGTTACGCGGCCTCGTTGCGGCGGCGACGGCGGGCGGCCACCAGCGAGGTGACGCCGATGCCGAGGCTGCCGAGCGCCACGGCCGCCAGGCCGGCGAGGTCGGCACCGCCGGTCGGGGCACCGCCGGTCGGGGCCACCGCCGGTCGGGGCACCGCCGGTCGGGGCACCGCCGGTCGGCACGGAGCCACCGGGCGGGGTGGAGGACCAGGTGCCGGTGGTCGGCGGGGTGGTCGGCGGCGCCGTGGTGCACTGGCACGGCGGCGGCGGGGTGGTCTGGCACGGCGTCGGCTGCATCGACGGCGGCGTGTTCGGCGGGATGATGGTGTTGGAGAAGGAGCCGCCCACGCAGGCGGCGTTGGCGAAACCGACGACCCCCGCGGCGATGCCGCAGACGTTTGACCGGCGCGCTGACCGGCGCGTTCACGTCATTGCCCGACGGGAGCGACAGCACACCGGCGTCGCCGTTCGGGCCCGACTGGTCGAACGCCGCGCTCGCCGGCGGCACGAACCCGGCGGCGAGCACCGCGGCGCCGATCGCGGCTGAAATCCAACGTGCCTTCTTCATATCGTTGCCCCATTCCCGCCTGCGGTCGCGTGCGCGACGGCCGGCCATCGTCCGCTGAGCCCCGATGTGCCCGGGCGCCGTACGGTGAGGATTGATTAACAAAGAGTCACCATAGCATCACAGAGAGTGCTTGAGGCGCGAATCGCGGGGCGAGCGGGCCCCGTCCGGGCGTGGGCCGGGGCAGGCCCGGCCTGACCTCGGGTTAGGCCCTAGCAGCCGTCGAGAAACCGGTCCAGGACACGCGTGCCGAAATGCAGGGCATCGACGGGAACCCTTTCGTCGATGCCGTGGAACATTCCGGAAAAGTCCAGATCCGGCGGCAGCCGCAGCGGCGTGAACCCGAAGCAGCGCAGGCCCAGCCGACTGAACTGCTTGGCGTCGGTGCCCGCCGACAGGCAGTAGGGAATCACCTGGGCGTCGGGATCTTCGGCGACAAGCGCGCTGGTCATGGCGTCGTACAGGGCGCCGTCCGGGGTGGTCTCCAGCGCGATGTCGGTGTGGATGAACTCGCGGGTCACGCCCGGGCCCAGCACCCAGTCCAGTTCGGCGAAGAACTCCTCCTCATAGCCGGGAAGGAACCTGCCGTCTATCTCGGCGGTGGCGGTCTGCGGCACGACGTTGACTTTATAACCGGCTCGGAGCACTGTCGGATTTACTGTATTTCGAAGTGTTGCGCCTATGACACGCGAAACTGCCCCGATCTTGGCTAGCGGCTGGGCTGGATCGTTCGGCATAAATTCAATGCCAAGTGCCTTACATGCACCTTCCAGGAAAGCCTGGACCGAAGGGATGAGCCGGACGGGCCACTCGTGCCGCCCCAGCCGCCCGACCGCCTCGGCCAGCTCGGTGACCGCGTTGTCGGTCTGGATCATCGAGCCGTGCCCGGCCCGCCCGCGCGCGGTCAGCCGCATCCAGGCCATGCCCTTCTCCGCGGTCTGCAGCAGGTAGAGCCGCTGGCTGCCCAGCACCATGCTGAAGCCGCCGACCTCGCCGACCGCCTCGGTGACGCCCTCGAACAGGTCGCGGTGCTGATCCACCAGGAAGCGGGCACCCCAGGTGCCCCCGGCCTCCTCGTCCGCGGTGAAGGCCAGCACGATGTCGCGGGCCGGCGGGCGACCCTCGCGCAGCCGCTGCCGCACCACGGCGAGCATCATCGCGTCCATGTCCTTCATGTCGATCGCGCCGCGGCCCCACACGCAGCCGTCGGCGATCTCACCGGAGAAGGGGCCGTACTGCCAGTCCAGCGCGCTGGCCGGGACCACGTCCAGGTGACCGTGCACGAGCAGGCCGGGGCGTTCGGGGTCGCGGCCGGGGATCCGGGCCACGACGCTGGTGCGCTTGGGATGCGATTCCAGCACGGCCGGCTCGAGGCCGACCTCGGACAGGAGGGCGGCGACGTGTTCGGCGGCGGCCCGCTCGCCGGGACCGGAGTGGTCGCCGGGGTTGGTCGTGTCGATCCTGATCAGGTCGCGGCAGATGTCGACGACCTCGTCGGGTGCGGTCACCTGGTTCGCTGTCATGGTTTTATCGTGCCACTGGAGCCGCCGGGCGTTCGGCCGCACCCCGGGCGCCCAGATTGGGGCGCTTGCGCACTTCGCTAGACGCCCCTCGGTTTGCTAAGGTAAGCCAGCCGACGCGTACGACGCGCCGAGGGTCCGGGTGGCGGAATAGGCAGACGCGCTAGCTTGAGGTGCTAGTGCCCGTTAAGGGCATGGGGGTTCAAGTCCCCCCTCGGACACGACCCATTTCCCCATATTGTTCGCTTTTCGGGGCGAATGTCTCCGGGCTGATCGTCACGTCGGCCCGGAGTTTGTCTTGTCCGGGCAGGTAGGTGACCTTGAGCCCGAGCTGTTCGTAGAGTGCTGCCTTCACCGATGGCTCGGCGTCGTCGATGACGTCGCGCAGGTCGCCGAGGCCGGTGATGAGGGCACGGATGTCGTCGTCGGTGAGCTGGCGGGCAGGCTTCGGGTGGTCCCGGCTGGCGTCGCGGGCGAGCACGGCAGCGCGCTCGGCCTGGACCTGGCGGGTCCACTCGGCGACGGCTTTGGGGTCTGCTCCGGCGTCGAGGGCGGCCTGGTAGCGGGTGAGCCGGGCGTCGCAGTTGGCGATGAGGGCCTGGGTGTCCTGGCCGGGCGGCGTCAGCACGGCGGGAGGCGGGTCCTGGGTGGCCTGCATTTCGCGGATGGTCTGCTCGAGCCGGTGCGCGGCGAAGATGACCAGCAGCCATCGGTCGATGGCGGGCAGCACGTCGGCCTCGCGAAGGTAGACGTTGCCGGGGTGCCGGATGTGACTGGCCAGGGCGTATTCCTTGGGGTAGCGGCACCGGTAGTAAGCAGCCCGGTTGCTGTACTGGCCTTGCATCCGGCGCCCGCAGTACCCGCAGTACAGCCGCCCGCGCAGGACATAGGGCCGCATGACGCGCTGGTACGCCTCGCGGCTGCCGCGGCGGGCTCGCCCGGCGTCGGCCATGATGGCCTGCGCGGCCTGGAAGTCTTCGGCGGAGATCAGCGGCTCGTGGGCGATGATGTCGGACCAGACCCAGCTGGCGGCCTGGTTCCAGCGCATCCGGGTTTCATAGCCGGCGGCGACGTCGTCGACGTCCAGCAGTATCTCGTCCTTGCGCTGCTTGTTCCAGACCTGCCGGCCGGTGTATCGGGGGTTGGTCACGATGACGCGGACGGCGGACTTGGACCAGCCTTCCCCGGTGCGGTGCCGGTTGCGGCCCCGGTCGTGCTGGGACGGGGAGGGGATTCCGTCGCGGGTGATGCCTTCGGCGATGGCGAACAGGCCGCGTCCGGCGAGGTACTCGGCGAAGATCCGCCGGACCACCCAGGCGGTGCCGGTGTCGGGTTCCAGCTTGTGCAGGCGCTTGCCGTCGGCGGCCTTGGCCGGGTTGGGGTGCGGCCCGGCGTCGGCGAGCCGGTAGCCGTAGGGCGGCCGGCCGCCGAGGAACCGGCCCTCCAGCGCTGCCTGGGCGGACATGGCGGCGCGGACGCGCAGCTTGATCCGGTTCCGCTCGCCTTTGGACAGGCCGCCGAACACCGACATGATCAGGTCGTGGGCCTCGGAGTCCGGGTCGATCGGCCCGCCGACCTCCGGGACCCACAGCTCGACGCCGTAGTGGGAGAACACGGGCATCACCAGGCTGTACTGGTTGCCGTAGAAGGCCCGCTGCGGCTCCCCGATCACCACCGCGTCAAAGCCCCGGCCCGGGTTGGCCAGGTCGGCGAGCAGCTGGCAGGCGCGGGGACGGCGCTTCCATGGCAGCGACCGGGACTGGCCGATGTCGAAGTACTCGGCCACGATGACCCCGCCGGCCGGCTCGATCAGGGCGCGGCTGCGGGACTTCTGCCAGTTGTAGGACGCCTGGGGATCTTGGTTGTCCTCCGTCGAGACGCGGCCGAGGAACCCGAATCTCCTGGCCGGGGCGGCTGGGTCCAGGTCGCGGACCGGCAGTGCGGTGCTCATGCGGGCTCGCCGTGGTGAGAGCGGCCGGCCCTTCCGCTGGGCCGTGGGCCGCAGGCCTGGTGGTCACGGGCGGATGCGCGGGCGGCGAGCCCGCTGGCCGGCACACTGCCGGCCGGGCCGGACAGCAGGTCGCCCAGCAGGTGGTATTCCCCGGCTGTGAGGGCCGAGATGCCGGTGTTGGCGAGCATGAGCAGGACCTGCCGGAATGCGAGTTGCTGCAGGATCGGTGTGCCTCCGGCCGGCGGGCGGCGCGGGAACAGGCGCGATGGGGCGGCGGCGACCAGCGCCCCGGCCTGGCGGGCGGGGCCGGACAGCTCGGCCAGCAGGGCCTGGCCTTGGGGCCGGCGGTTCCACGGGCGGTCGGCGCGACAGCCTTCGTCGAAATACTCGGCGATCACCTGGTCGCCGTGGGCGGCGATGAACCTGCGGCACAGGGCCAGTTGCCGGTGCCGGTCTGCCTGGCTGTCCCATGTGCCGGCGGGATGGGCGGTCCGGCCGTAGAACACCACCGTTGTTCCACGGGTCAGGGCGCCTCGGCCAGCGGTGGCCAGGTTGCCTTCGAGGAGCGCCGCCGGGTCCTCTGCGAGCCGGCCGGCTGGCTGCGGCCACCTGCGGGTGCGGGTTCCCGTCATCTGTTCTCCATTCTTTCTGCTCGTCTGATGGGCCGTGCCGGCAGGCCGATCGGGAGCGGGCCGGCACGACAGGGCTGGTCGACGGTGGTACCCGGACTCGGCGGCTGGATTCAAGTGCGCTGATCCTCAGTGCGGTCTGCCGTTTCCCGGGCACGCAGCAGCATGGCCAGGACAGCCCGGGCCGCCCCCGGGGTCAGCTTCGGTTCGGCGGGGCTGAAGGTCACCTCGACCTGCCTGGCATGGCCTGCCTCGCCGGCAGGCATGTCGTGCCCGGTCTGGGCCGCGGGATCCGGTCCCCCGGTCATGCTGGCCGCTCACTGCCGGGCCGTGCACGTCTTGGCGCCGGAGCCCTGCTGGCCGGTGCCTGGTCATCGGGGCCGGACTTGACGCCGTGGGGGGAGTGGAGCGCTGATCGTCGACGCCGTACGCCAGCATGAGGTGGTGGCCCGGCCCGGGCCGCCACCTGGCAGGGCGTCCCCGGCCATCCCATCAGTGACTCAGGAGGAGAGTGAACGTGACTGCCAGTTCCCCTGACCCGGCGGCCGAGGCACGACCTGCCGGCACGATGCCGGGCATCCCGGATGACGGCGATGAGGACGTCAACGTCTTGACGCTGGCCGGGAAGATTCCGTCGAAGGACGGAGAATGGCTGCTGATCACCTCGCTGGACGGACAGCCCGGAGGCGAGTTCCTGGCTCGCCAACTGGGCAGGGGCGAGCTCTGCGCGCATGGGAGTGACGTGCTGGTCCGGCTGGTCCCCGAGGGGGGGACGCCGAGACGGCCGCAGATCCGCGCCCAGGTCTGGGTGGTCCTGGGCGGCCGGCTGATCCTTGCCGGCAGCTGGGAGCGCCAGGACTTCGACTGGTGGCCCGAGCAGATCCGCGCGGGTGTCGCGTTCGCGATGGGCATGATCACCGAACTGGAAGAACACGGCGCTGACCTGGGGGCCCGCCATCGGGTCCGGCTGGATGACCCGGATGCGGCCACGGTCGGCGTACCGCTGGGCATCACGTCGGGCCCGGCGGCTCAAGGCCAGCCAGGAGCCTGATGCCGGCACGGCCGTGACAGCGGAGGCAGGTGCCCGAGGCCGCCTGCCCCCGCTTGGGTTGTCGCGGCATCCCGCTGACCGCGCGCGCGATCCGCGGCGGCAGGTCTCTGCCGGCATCAGGAGGTCTGCTCCGTCGGCGCGTCCGGTGCCCGGGACGGCACTCGGGCCAGGCCGTCAGGTACTGCCGGAAAGCCGGGGGCGCGGAAAATGAGCACGTCCTCGTGCGCGATCAGGTGCCACGGCTTGCCGCGGGCGCGGGCCTCGCGCAGGTTTCTCAGCTGGAAGAAGGACGGCCGGGGGACCAGCGTGCCGTCGCGGAGCCCGGCCAGCAGCGCGACGCACCGCTCGACTGGGATCAGCCCGGCGGCGGCGCCGGTGGCGAGGACCGCGCCGGGGAAGTCGACCAGTTCGCCGCGCTGCCGCCAGGGCCGGGTGGTGATCACGGCGATGCCGCCGGGCCGCAGCAGCATCCTGGCCGCGGCGAGGATCTCGGCCAGGCCGTCGAGCAGCTCATCCAGGCGCCGGCTGGCCAGGTTGGCCGGGTCGGTGCCGTAGGTGTTGTCCCACTTGGTGACCTTGCCGCCGCCGGCGCGGGCTTCGGCCTTGACCTGGCCGTGGATGCTCGGCCCGTACGGCGGGGAGGTGACGATCAGCGCCACGGTCCCGGCGGTGCCGGGCGGCAGCAGCCCGCCGAGCTGGCGGGCGTCACCGTGGATGACCTCGGCGGTGCCGGGGGCGCCGTGGCGGCGGGCCCAGTCGATGTTGGCGGCGGCCAGCCGCGCCCAGCGGCTCTCGTATTCGACACCGAGCCCGTCGCGGCCGAGGTAGGCGGCCTCGACCAGGGTGGTGCCGATGCCGCACATCGGGTCGGCGACCAGGTTGCCGGGGGCGGTGTAGCGGGTGATGGCGGTGGCGGCGATGGCGGGCAGCATCTTGCCGGGGTGCGCCATCGAGGCGGGCAGGTAGCGGCCCTGCCGCTGGGCGCGGGCATCGTGCTGGGCGGTGGCCCACACCGACAGAGGCGGGCAGTCCTCCTGGCTGTCCCGGCCAGGTACGGCCGCGGCGGGGTCATCGGTCATTCGGGGCCTCCGGGCTTGGTAAGGATGAGCAGGTCGGCGTGGATGCGGGTGCCCGGCGGGCCTTCGCCCGGGCACGACGCGGCGTGCTGGCCGGGGAAGGGGCGCAGCTGCCCGCCGTCGACTGCGGCGTGAATCAGGACGATGTGCTGGGCGTAGACGAGCCCGGCGGCACGGGCGGACGCCACGGCATGAGCCAGGTCCGGGATCTGGCCCCGCCCGGCCGGCCGGCGATGACCGCGAGGGTCCCGCCGGGCCGCAGCGCCCGCTGGCAGGCCGGGTACAGCACGGTCTCGCACCGGTCTGTGCCGACCAGGAGGCCACCGGAGAAGACGGTGATCGCGAGGGCAGCCTGCCCGCCGGCGCGGCTGGCGCTACCCGGCTGGCCGGCTGGCCTGGCGCCGATGCCGAGAAGGCAGCGGCCGGCGCGGGCTGCGGCAGCCGCGAGCGCCGGGCAGCCTGTACCGGGGACCGCCACGAGGTCCCCGGGGCGGGAGAACGCGCCGATGACCGGCAACGCCGCCGCGCCGGGACAGGGCGGGCGGTCAGGGTCGCGGTCCGGGCACTCCGGGCCTGGCACACCGGGCCAGATGCTCAGCGGCAGGCCCGTCCGGCCCGCTGTGCCCGGCCAGGAGCAGGCTCCCGGCTCCGGCGGCGCGGCGCTGCCGGTGCTGGCTGCCGTGCCTGGCCCGGCCGGGCAGGAAAGTGAATCCGGCATGAGGGCTTGACCATCCCGCGGCCGGCGTGATCGCTGACAGTTCATAAATCCGGTATGCGCGCCTTTTCTTGGCACCCGCCGGTACCAGAATTTCCGGGACCAGGATTCCCGCTAAGCCGTGCGGGCGGGCTGAAACAATGGCGGGGCGCGCCTTTACCATGCGCCATTTACCTGCCGTGTACGTGAGATGTGCCTCCGGTGGAACTCTGGTGTCCCCGGCCGCCCGGCAAGGACCGCACCGCCCCGCGTGCCGGCTCGCCGCTGAGGTGTCACCTGCAGCGGTCCGCGGACTGGGATCACGAGCAACCGGGTGCCGCGGAATCCAGATGAGGCGGCCGGCGGGCCTGCGGTCACGGGCCGCCGGTCCGGCTGCGGGGGCACCGGAACCTGTCCGCTGCCGGACGCCGCGCTGCTGCACGGTGCGAGCCGTGCCGCCCGGCGCTCGGTCCTGCCCGCCAGCCCGGGTACACGGCAGTTACACCCCAGGTACACGGCAGGCAGGCGGGAGGTACATCCGCCCGGCCCGGCAGGATACAGCGCCGCCGCAGCTGCGGCGCCGGGCCGGCGATGGGGCGGCGCCAGGTACACCGAAGGGCCATCGGAGGTACACGGCAGGACCATCGCAGGTCAATGGCACCGCGCTGGATGGGAGCGGAACGATCCGCGACCACGAGGAGCTCACCCGTGCCCATGTACGACGACCCGTTCTCCCCGGACGGCCAGGACAGCGCCAGGGAACCCGCACCCGCTCGGGCCACCGGAGGCGGCGGTTTCCGCCCTGGCCCGCTGGAGGCTGTCGCCGGGGCGTTCCGGCTGCTGGTGGCGGGACCGCAGCCGCTGGCCGTGCGGCCCGGCCGTCTGGTCGCGGGCCTGCCGGACCGGCTGGTCCCGCTGGATGAGCTCACGGTCCTGCTGCTGCACCCCAGTGTCAGCACCGCCGCCCGCAACAAGGTCTGGGCCGAGCTGGTGCGCCGCGCCCGGTCCGGCTCGGCGGCCTGGACGGTCGGCCTGACCGGAGTGGCGCTGCCCGGGCTCACCCGAGCCGTAGCCAGCCTGGCCGCCGCCTACCGCGGCGATCCGGGCGACCTGGAGGCCGAGGTGCTGGCCGGGTTCCTGGCCGCGCTGCGCGTCCTGGACCTCGACGACCTGGACCGCATCCCGCTGGCGTCCCGGCTGACGTGGGCCGCCTACCGGGCCGGCCGGGCGCTGGCCTACGCCGACGCGGCGTGGACGGCCCGCCGCCGCGACCTGGACGAGTCCTGCCGGCCCCCGGCCCGGCCGTCGGGGCACCCGGACTTCGTGCTGGCCGCCGCGGTCCGCCGCGGCGTCATCACCGCCGGCGACGCGCAGCTGATCGGCGCCAGCCGGCTCGAAGGCATCCCGCTGTCCCGGCTGGCCGCGCAAACCGGCAGCCGGCATGACTCGCTGTGCCGCCGCCGCGCGAAAGCGGAGAAAAGGCTCACCCGCGCCCTGCTCGCCGGGGAGCTGGAATTCCCGGGAATTCCCTGAACTGGCGGGTGCCAAAAGCACGCCCGGAAACCGGATTTATACAGGCGCGAGGGAAAAACCGTTCCTCGCATTTTGCGGGGCGGCTGGCCGGGTGCCGGCCGATCGCTGACTGCCGCCGGTCCCCTGGAGCGCGAAAGGAGGTTCCGTCCCGTACCCGGCCGGCCCGCCCCGTCCTGTTCCGCTGACCTGAGGAGGCATCCCGCGATGCGCTATCTCCGCCACCCGCCCGCGTGGCACTTTGCTGCGGCCGGGCTCCCCGGCGCCGTGCACGCCGCCCGCGCCGCCGGGACCGTCCTTGCGGCCAAGACCGTCGGTCAGGTGATCAGCAGCACCACGGTGTGGCTGGTCGGGATCCTGGCCGGCCTGGCCACCCTCATGCTGACCATCGGCGGGGTCCGGTACCTGCTGGCCGGCGGTGACCCGGCCGAGGTCGCCAAGGCCAAGATCGCGCTGCGCAGCGCGGCCATCGGCTACGGCCTGGCCGTCCTGGCGCCGGTCATCGTCGCGATCCTCAAGTCCCTGACGGGCGGGCCATGACCCCGGCGCACCCGGCGGTGGCGGCGGCCTGCGTCCCGTTCGATTTCCCCTGCCAGGTCTCCCAGGCCGTCACCGGCTGGTTCGCCGGCCTGGTCGCCAGCGCGCTCAACCCGGTCCTGACGGTCATCGGCCGGGACCTGCTGTCGACCCCGCAGCCGGGCAGCGTCCCGGCGGTGGCCGGGATGTGGGGCACCTCGGCGGTCATCGCCGACGCCGTCTACGTGCTGCTGGTCCTGGCCGGCGGGATCGTGCTGATGGGCTATGAGACCGTCCAGACCAGCACCACCGTCAAGGAGATCGCCCCCCGCCTGGTCCTGGGCCTGGCCGCCGCGAACCTGTCGCTGATCGCGATCAGCCACGCGGTCAGCCTGGCCAACGGGCTGGCCGCCGCGCTGGGCGGGCAGGGCGCATCCCCCCAGGCCGCCGGGCAGGCGATGGCGGACACGCTGCGGAATTCGGTGTCCACCGGCGGGATCTTCCTGGTCTTGCTCGCGCTGGTCGCGGTGATCCTGGCCCTGGTGCTGGCTATCACGTACGTGCTGCGGCTGATGGGGGTGATCCTGCTGGCCGCGGCGGCGCCGCTGGCGCTGGCCTGTTACGCGCTGCCGCAGACCGCGTGGGCGGCCCGCTGGTGGTGGCGGGCCCTGACCGCGGTCCTGGTCATCCCGGCCGCCCAGGCCCTGGTGCTGACCGCGGCGGTCAGGGTGTTCTTCACCACCGCCTGGGTCAACGCCAGCGCCAGCCAGTACCTGCTGCACATACTCGTCACGATCTGCCTGCTCTACCTGCTGATGCGGATCCCGTTCTGGATCGCCCGGCCCGCCCTGACCCCGTTCGGCTCCTCCCCCGTCCGCCGCGCCGCCCGGTTCGCGTTCACCGCCACGGTGCTGTCCCGCGTCGCGCCGGTCCTGCGCGGCACCGCAGCCGCACGAGGCGGGGGCGGCGCTGACGGCGGCGGTTCCGGCGAGGACGACGGCTCGTGACCGGCCGCCGCCCGTCCCGGGCCGCCCCGCCTTGCTCCCGCCCTTTCCTGTGGAGGTGATGTCCGGTGAGTGATACCGCCCGCCAGCGGGTCCCGGTGCCCGCCGATGTCGAGCTGCCCGACAAGCTGGTCGCCGGGCTGACCGGCCGCCAGGTCGTGATCACCGCCCTCGCGGTGCTGGTCATCTGGGCCGCCTGGATGGCGGCCCGCACGGTGCTGCCGCTGCCGGTGTTCGCGGTCCTGGCCGCCCCGGTCGCCGTGGCCGCCGCGGCCCTGGCGACCGGGCAGCGCGACGGCCTGACCCTGGACCGGCTGCTGGCCGCCGCGTGGCGGCAGGCCCGCTCCCCCCGCCGGATGGTCACCGCCCCCGAAGGTGTCCCGCCGGTCCCGGGCTGGATCGCCCCCGCCCTCGCCCGCCAGGCCGGGCCGGCCCCGGCACCGGTGCGGCCGCCGTGGCAGCAGGTCACCCCGGACGGGGTGATCGGGCTCGGCACCGACGGGGCCGCCGCCGTGTGCGCGGTGTCGACGGTGAACTTCGCGCTGCGCAGCCCGGCCGAGCAGGACGCGCTCACCGCCGCCTACGGCCGGTGGCTGCACTCGCTGACCGGCCCGGTGCAGATCCTGATCCGCACCGGCCACGCCGACCTGGCCGCGGCCATCAGCCGGCTCCGCGACAACGCCCCGTCCCTGCCCCACCCGGTGCTGGAGGACGCCGCGCTGGCCCACGCCGGCTTCCTGGCCGGGCTCGGCGCCACCCGGCAGGTGCTGACCCGGCAGGTGCTGCTGGTCACCCGGGAACCCGGCCGGGCGGTCCCCGGCCGGCCCGGCAGCGCGGCCGGGCGGGCCGCCCAGCGCACCGCCGAGGTCGCCCGGCTGCTGGCCGCCGCCGACCTGCAGGCCCGCCCGCTGGACGGCGCCCAGGTCACCGCGCTGCTCGCCGCCGCCTGCGACCCCGGCGGCCCGCACCGCGCGCAGCGCCTAGCCCCGCCCGGCCCCCTCACCCGGCGCCGTCACGCCGCCCCGGCGGCGCCGCTGCCCGGCGGCATGCCCGGCACCGGGCAGGACGGGCTGCCCGCCCCGCCCGCCCTCCAGGTCACCGCCCGGCACGTCGAGATCGACGCGGACTACGCGACGACGCTGGCCGTCACGGGGTACCCGGCCGAGGTCGCCCCCGGCTGGCTGGAACCCTTGACCGCCTACCCCGGCCGGCTCGACATCGCGCTGCACATCGAGCCGGTCCCGCCCGCCGTGGCCGCGGACCGGCTGCGGCGCCAGCGGGCCCGGCTGGAATCCTCCCGCCGGACCTGGGCCGGGCAGGGCCGGCTCGATGACCCGGCCACCGAAGCCGCCGCCGAGGACGCCCGGACGCTGGCCTACCAGGTCGCCCGCGGCGAGGGCAAGCTGTTCCGGCTGGGCCTGTACCTGACCGTGCACGGCCAAGATCCCGATGACCTGGCCGGCCAGGTCGCCGGGGTGCGGGCGCTGGCCGACTCGCTGCTGCTGTCCACCGCCCCGGCCACCTACCGCAGCCTGCAGGGCTGGATCACCACCCTGCCCGCCGGGACCGACGCGCTGAAACTGCGCCGCACCCTGGACACCGCGTCGCTGGCCGCCGCGTTCCCGTTCTCCAGCCCGGACCTGCCCCGGGACCCGGCCGCGCCGGACGCGCTGCCCGGGGTGCTGTACGGCGCATCGGCCTGCGGGCCGGGCCTGGTCGCCTGGGACCGGTGGTCGCAGGACAACCACAACTCCGTCACCCTGGCCACCTCCGGCGCCGGCAAGTCCTACCTGGCCAAGCTCGAGATCTCCCGGCAGCTCTACCACGGGACCGAATGCTGGGTCGTCGACCCCGAAGACGAGTACGCGCGCCTCGCCGCGGCGCTCGGCGGCGCCTACATCCACCTCGGCGCCCCCGGGGTGCACCTGAACCCGTTCGACCTGCCCGACCCGGCCCGGGCCCGCCCCGACGCGCTGACCCGCCGTGCCCTGTTCGCCCACACCGTCATCACGGTCCTGACCGGCGCCGAGCCCGCGCCAACTGAGAAAGCCGCCCTGGACAAGGCGATCATGACCGCCTACCACCACGCCGGGATCACCTCGGACCGGCGGACCTGGCTACGGCCCGCCCCGCTGCTGGCCGACCTGGCCGCCGCGCTGCACGCCGACGCCACCCCGGCCGCCCTCACGCTCGCCGACCGGCTGGTCCCCTACACCGACGGCACCCACGCCGCCCTGTTCTCCGCGCCGACCACGACCCGCCCCGCCGGGCACCTGGTCGTCTTCTCGCTGCGGGACCTGCCCGAGGAGCTGAAAGCGATCGGGACGCTGCTGGCGCTGGACGCGACCTGGCGGCGGGTCTCGGACCCGGCCGCCCGCGGGCGGCGGCGGCTGATCACCGTCGATGAGGCGTGGCTGCTGATGCGCGACCCCGAGGGCGCCCGGTTCCTGTTCCGGATGGCCAAGGCCAGCCGCAAGCACCACGCGGGCCTGGCCGCGATCACCCAGGACGCCGAGGACGTCCTGTCCACCGACCTGGGCCGCGCCATCGTCGCCAACTCCGCCACCCAGATCCTGCTCCGCCAGTCCCCGCAGGCCATCACCAAGGTCGCCGCCGAGTTCCGCCTGTCCGCCGGGGAGCGAGCCCTGCTCCTGTCGGCACCCAGGGGAACCGGGCTGCTGGCGGCCGGCCCGTCCGCCCGGGTCGCCTTCGAGGCCCTGGCCTCGCCGGAGGAAAACGCCTGGTGCACCAGCGACCCGGCCGAGATCGCCCGGCTGCAGGCCCGCCAGCAGCCCGCCGGGACAGCCGCCGTCCCGCCGCTGCCCGGCGACGCTGAAGAGGACATGCTGCCGTGACCGGGCACCGGCCGCTGGTCGCGGCGGGCGGGCCGGGCGGACCGCTGGGCCGGTACGTGTCCGACCCTGGCGGGACGGTCGCCCGGCTGGGCCGGCTGCTGCTGCACGCGCTGGCCGCGTGGGGTCCGGCCGCCGGCGCGGTGCTGGCCGCAGCCGCCGCCGCGGTGATCGGCGGGCGGGCTTGGCTGCGGCGCCGCCGCCACCAGGTGTTCGCCGACGGTGCCCGGCAGGTGGTCATCCTCGCCCCGCCCCTGGCCGACCCGGCCGGCGGCGAGACGCTATGGGGGCACCTGACCGGGCTGCTGCGCCCGGCCTGGGCCCGGTGGTGGCACGGCCAGCCGCACCTGGGCTGGGAATACTCCTGGACCGGCGGGGCCGGCGGCGGACTTCAGATCAGCATGTGGGTGCCGGGCATCATCCCGCCCGGCTTGGTCGAGCGGGCCGTGGAAGCGGCCTGGCCGGGTTCGCACGCGGTCGCTTCCCCGGCCGGGCCGACGCTGCCGGCCGGGGTGCTAGCCACTGGCGGGACACTGCGGCTGGCCCGGGCCGAGGTCCTGCCGCTGCGCACCGCCCTGCCCGCCGACCCGCTGCGGGCGCTGGCCGGGGCCGCCGCCGCGCTCAGCGACGGCGAGCACGCCGTCCTCCAGGTACTGGCCCGGCCGGTCACCGGGGCCCGGCTGCGCCGCGCCCGCCGGGCCGCCCGGCAGCTGCGCGGCGGGCAGGCACCCCGGCTGACCTCCCGGCTGCTGGACCTGGCCACCCCCGGACAGGCCGCCACCTCGCGGCGCGCTGCCCCGGCCGCCGACCCGGAACGGGCCGCGGACATCCGCGCCGCGACCGCCAAGATGGCCGCCCTGCAGTGGGACACCCAGATCCGCTACGTCACCGCCACCACCGCCACAGCACCCCCCGGCGGGTGGCGGGAGCGGCTGCGGGCACGCCCCGCCCGGGCCAAGGCCATGGCCCGGCTGCACGGCCTGGCCCACGGCCTGGCCTCAGCGACCGCCCTGTACGCCGGGCCGAACTGGCTGGCCCGTCGCCGCCTGCCCCGCCCCGCCCCCCGGGTCAACGCCCGCATGTTCCGCCGCGGCTGCCTGCTCTCGGTCCCCGAGCTGGCCGCCCTCGCCGCCCTGCCCGCTGACCCGGCCGTGCCCGGCCTGGCCCGGGCCGGGGCCCGGTCAGTGCCGCCGCCGCCCGGCATCGTCCTGCCCGGCCGGCACGCCCGCCCGCTCGGCGTCACCGACGCCGGCGCGCCCCGCCCGGTCGCCCTGGCCGTCGCCGACGGCCGGCACCACCTGCGGATCATCGGCGCCACCGGCGCCGGGAAATCCACCCTGCTCACCGGGCAGGTGCTCGCCGACGCGGCCGCGGGCCGCGGCGCGGTGCTGATCGACCCCAAGGGCGACGCGGTCGCCGACATCCTGGCCCGGCTCCCGGAAGAGGCGGCGGGCCGGGTGGTGCTGTTCGACCCCGACGACCGGGGCGCACCGCCGTGCCTGAACGTGCTCCAAGGCGACGGCAGCGGCGCCGACACCGACGTCATCACCGACAACCTGACCGGCATCTTCCGCCGCATCTACGCCGCGTTCTGGGGACCGCGGACCGATGACCTGTTCCGCAGCATCTGCCTGACGCTGCTCGGGTCGGTGCCGCCCGGCTCCGGGCAGGTCACCCTGGCCGACATCCCCGCCCTGCTGGTCGATGAGGCTATGCGGCGGCGGGTCACCGCCGCCATCGGTGACCCCGTGCTGCGCGGGTTCTGGTCCTGGTGGGAGGAACTGTCCCCCGCCTCGCAGGCGGCCGTGGCGGGACCGCTGATGAACAAACTGAGAGCCTTCCTGCTGCGCAAATTCGCCCGGCAGGCGATCGCGGCCGGCCCGTCCACCTTCGACATGTCCGCCGTCCTCGACCGTGGCGGGCTGCTGCTGGCCCGGCTGCCCAAAGGCACCCTGGGCGAAGAGACCGCGCAGCTGGTCGGGTCGTTCCTGGTCGCCAGGACCTGGCAGGCCGCCGCCCGCCGCGCCCGGCTGCCCCAGCACGCCCGGCCCGACGCCGCCCTGTACGTGGACGAGTGCCAGAACTTCCTGAACCTGCCCTACCCGCTGCAGGACATGCTCGCCGAGGCCCGCGCTTACCGGCTGTCCGTCGTGATGGCCCACCAGGATCTCGCCCAGCTCCCGGCGGACCTGCGCGAGGGCATCTCGGCCAACGCCCGCTCCCAGGTCATCTTCTCTGTCAGCCCCGAGGACGCCCGTCAGCTCGAACGGCACACCCTCCCGCAGCTGGGCGCCCACGACCTGTCCCACCTCGGCGCCTGGCAGGCCGCGGCCCGGCTGGTCGCCGGATCGGCCGAGCAGGCCGCGTTCACGCTGCGCACCGAGCCGCTGCCGCCCGCCGTCCCGGGCCGGGCGCGGATGATCCGCCGCGCCGCCCGTGCCGCGTACAGCACCGGCACCGCCGCCGCGCCCCCGGCCCGCCGCCATGACCCCCGCTCCCGCTGAACCCGCATCACCACCCCTTTTCCGGAGGACATTACCCATGGCCAAGATCATCTCCCCCGCGCCCGGCGCCGGGCGCGGCCAGGCCCGGCCCGCGGTCAGCCCTGTGCTCCTGGCCGCGCTGGCCGGGCGGCTCACCGCCCGGGACCGCTGGCTGCTGCGCATGCTGCTGGAACACCGGGTCCTGACCACCACCCAGATCTGCGACCTGGCCTATGGCGGCCCGCGCCGGGCAGCAATGCGGCTGAGCGACCTGTACCGGCTCCGCGCCGTCGACAGGTTCCGGCCGCTGGCCGCCACCGGCAGCTCGCCCTACCACTGGGTCCTGGACCAGGCCGGCGCCGAAGTGCTCGCCGCCGAGGACGGCGTGCCCTTGGCCCGGCTCGGCTACCGCCGCGACCGTGCCCTGGACATCGCCTTCTCCCCCCGCCTGGCCCACACCGTGGGGACCAACGGCTTGTTCGCCGCGCTCGCCCGCGCCGCCCGCCGCGGCGGCGGCGAGCTGGCCTGCTGGTGGTCCGAACGGCGCTGCGCCGCGCTGTGGGGCGACCTGGCCCGCCCCGACGGGTACGGGCTGTGGCGCGACCCCGGCGGCGCAGGCACCGACTTTTTCCTCGAGTACGACACCGGCAGCGAAGACCTGCCCCGCCTGGCCGCGAAACTCACCGGGTACCGCGAGCTGGCCAGCCGGACGCAGATCGCCACCCCGGTCCTGTTCTGGCTGGCCTCCGGCCAGCACCGGGAGCAGCAGTTCCGCGCCCTGCTCGCCGCGGCCGGGCCGGTCCCCGGCGTCCCGGTGGCCACCGCCATCCCCGCCTCGGCCCGGGCCGCCGGCGGCCCGGCCGGGGCGGCGTGGCTGCCCGCCGGGCAGCCCGGCCCCCGGCTGCGGCCCGGGCAGGTCACCGCCGCCGTGCCCGGCGCCCGGCCCGCCGCGCAGCCGCCCGCCGGCGATACCGGGCTGGCCTGGCATCCGCCCGTCCCGCACCCGCCGCCAGCCGCCGGGTTCGGCACCGCCAGCCGGGCGCGGAAGGACGCGCCGTGACCGGCCGCCGCCTCGCCGCCTGCGCCCTGGCGGCCGTCCTGGCCGCGGGCTGCGCCGCCTGCACCAGCGGGCAGCCCCAGCCGGCCCCGCGGCCCTCGCACGCTGCCAGCAGCCCGGCCGCGACGCCGGCACCGGCGGGCACCCCGGCGCTGGCCGCGATCTTGCCGTTCAGCCCGGCCCGGCTGCAGGCCGCCGCAGCCCTCGCAGGCCGGTGGACCGCCAGCTGGGACTCCTGGTCCTGGCGTCAGTCCCCCTCCGCCTGGCTGGACCGGCTGCTCCCCCAGGCCGCCGCCGAGCTGCGCCCGGCCCTGGCCCAGGCCGTCGGAACCCCCGGCCTCCTCGCCCAGCGCGACGCCACCCGCCAAGCCGCCACCGCAACCGCCACCGCCGAACAGATCCAGGACCTGACCCCAGGCTCGGTCACCATCGCCGTCACCGTCCGGCAGGTCATCACCAGCACCAGCGGCACCGCCCAGACGGTCACCAGCTTCGCGGTCACCCTCACCCCGGCCGGCGCCGGCTGGGACGTCTGGGACATCGAGCCCGCCAGCGCCGGGAACAGCTGAAAGGCGGCCACGCCATGACCCACCCCGGCGCAGACCACGGCCCGGCCACCACCACCACCCTTGCCGCCGCCGCCGCGCTGCTGATCGTCATCCTGATCGGCGCGGTCGCCGGGATCACCGGGCAGCAGGCCGCCGCCGCCTGCCAGGCCCCGGCCGCCAGCACCGCCGCTGCGTCCATTCCCCCCAGCTACCTCGCCGACTACGGGAAAGCCGGCGCCCGGTACGGCATCCCGTGGACGGTGCTCGCCGGGATCGGGACCGCCGAGAGCGACAACGGCCAGTCGACCGCGCCGGGCGTGCACTCCGGCACCAACCCCTACGGCGCGGCCGGGCCGATGCAGTTCGGCACCGGCGGCGCGGCCGGCGACACCTGGGGCGGCGCCCCCGTCCACCCCGCCTCCGAGCACACCAGCGGCTACGGGATCGACGGCGACGGCGACGGCATCGTGGACGTCTACGACCCCGGCGACGCCATCCCCTCCGCCGCCTGGTTCCTCCAGGCCCACGGCGCCGCAGCTGACTTGCAGGCCGCGCTGTTCGACTGGAACCACTCCGCCGCCTACGTCAGCGACGTCCTGAGCTGGGCCGCCCAGTACTCCGACGGCGGCGCCCAGGCAGTCTCGGCCGCCAGCAGCCCGCAGTGCCAGCTGGCCGCCGCCGGACCGCTTCCCGCCGGGACCGCCGGCAAGGTCATCGCCTACGCCGAAGCCCAGCTCGGCAAGCCCTACCAGTGGGGGGCCACCGGCCCGGACGCCTACGACTGCTCGGGCCTGGCCATGATGGCCTACCGCGCCGCCGGCCTCAGCATCCCGCGCACCAGCCAGGCCCAGTGGGCCTATGGCACGCAGATCCCCGCCAGCCAGGTCCGCCCCGGCGACCTTGTCTTCTTCGCCGGTTCCGACGGCACCCCTGCAAGCCCCGGGCACGTCGGCATCGTCCTCAACCCGGCCACCCGCACCATGATCGACGCCTACGAAACCGGCCACCCCGTGGAAGAAGACACCTACGGGCTCCCGGCATCAAAAGGAGGATTGTCACCTGTTGTCGGCTTCACCCGCCCCCCATGATCTCACGGCGGCCCGAGCGCGCCGCCTGGCCGGCAGTCCTGGCCAGGCGGCGCTTGGCGTGCGGCGGGCTTATCCGGCGTTCCTGACCGGCATGAACACGGCGCGGAATGTCTCGCCCACTGAAACGCGGGCGGGCTCGTCATCGTGTGCCGGGAACTGGAAATGCGCCGTGTACGGTTTTCCGCTGCGCGTCTGGACTTCGACCTTGGCGAGCAGCGCCAGGTAATCCGGGTTGAACACGATCGCCGCCCGGGTTCCGTCCACGCGGCGCTCGATCTCGCGCCGCACATCCGGGAAAGCGCCAGGTACCGCGCGGAATCCCAGGGACGCGCCGGCGTCGCCGGCCGTGACGGTGATCAGCTCCTCGTCCGGCTCGCAGGCCACGGCCGTCTCCAGCCGCCAGCTGGGCCTTCCGCGGGATCGCCGCGACGAGCTGCCGGGCGTCAGCGGCACCGAGGCTGAACGAGCCCGCGCCGGCTGCCTCGACCGGCCACGCCTCCTCATATGACAGCACGTGCCTGCTGGTCGCGGCGACGAACAGGTACTGCCCGCTGCGGGCCGTGAGCTGCCCGGACCGGACCGCGTGCAAAGAGGGGTGAGCGGGGTCGGCGCAGGCGAACAGGCTGGCGTTGGCCAGCAGCCGCCGCGGGTCGCAGGCTTTGAACAGGAAAGCCGTCGTCATGCCCTGCCTCCTGGTGTTCCGGGAGCCGGCGCGGGCAGCCATCGCCCCAAGGCATCAGGCCGGGCGGCGGAGCAGTGCGGAGGGCCGCAGGGCCGGGTCATTGCCTCGGTGATGCTCAGTACGTGGCCGGGCAGGCCGATGCTGACCGGCCCGGTTGCCGCCTTGAGCGCATCCAGGGCGTCGCTGTAGCGGGCCGGGTCGCTGCCGCCGGTGCCCGCCCATCTATCGAGGTTGCGCTCCAGCTCGGCGATCAGAGCGGCCCTGGCCTTCTCGAAAGGCAGGGGAACCCAGGAGCTGGCCGCGCCCCGCCCGCCGGGGTCCTTGCGCTCAGCCCACCCGGCACCAGGAAGGGGACCCGTTCCCCGGCCGGGTGCCGGCCCGGCCGCGCGACTAACGGCCAGGCAGGAGGCCACGTCATGACAACTGTTCTTCTGGACGCGTTGGTTAGTCCCGGGACTGGCTCATTGACGTTCGAACCGGGCCGCCTGATCAGAGCGGGCGGACCGTCATGCCATCGCTAGGCTCGGCGTCGTGAAGGACCAGCTCCGTGTGGTTGGTGGAGGCCTGACAGGGATCGGGCTCACCTCCCTGCTCGGGTATCTCATCGCCACGCAGGCCAGCAACGCGCGCGATGCCCCGGCGTGGCCATACTGGCTCTGCTCAGCGCTGACCGCGGTTGGCGCACTGATGTATCTCGCTGGTCAAAGTCGCTCCATGCGCTCGGACTGGCAGGAATACCGGGAGCAGGTCCGGGCCATCGCCCCGTGCGACCGCCCGCGCGACCGCGACGCCGAACTCAGGCAGATGACAGAGTTTTGCCGCGGAACCGGCTCGTACTGGTGGTGGCAGGCCGGCCCGTGGGCGGGCAAATCAGCACTTCTGGCCACGTTCGCGCTCACGCCTCCGCCGGGCCTCACCGTTGTGTCGTTCTTCATTACCTCCTCTTACGCTGCCCAGCGCGATAGCACTGCGTTCGCGAGCGCCGTCAGCGCCCAGCTGGAAGACCTCCTCCGCCGAGGTTCCGTGCCGGTGCCGACAGGCGGCGAGGAGGGTCCCGGCCGGTACTGGCTGCTGCTGCGCCACGCCGCCCGCCACTGTGAGCAGCACGGGCGTCGGCTCGTGCTGGTGGTCGACGGCCTGGACGAAGACCATGGACCAGGTGAGGGGCGGCCCAGCATCGCGTCCCTGCTGCCCAAGCACTGTGAGTACGGCCTGAAAGTCATCGTGGCCAGCCGCCTGCACCCGCCCGTCCCGTCCGACGTCCCCGCTGATCATCCGCTGCGTGAACGGGACCTCCCGCATGCCCTCGGCGCCTCCGAGCATGCGCGGGTGATCCGTGACAAAGCTCAGCGTGAACTCCGCGCCATCCTGAATGGAGCCGCTTGCCAGAAAGAACTCCTCGGCTTCATCGCCGCGGCAGACGGTGGGCTGACCATCGCTGACCTGGCAGAACTCACCGGGCAAGCGCCCCACCAGATCAGCGACTCGCTGGGCGGCGCCGCGGCCCGCGTTTTCACCACCCGCCCCGGCCCATGGACATCGCCTGACGAGCAGGACGGTGCCGTGTACCTGATGGCGCACGAAACACTCCACGCCGAAGCCATCACCGCCCTCGGCGAGAGAGAAGTGTCGGACTACCGTAACCGGATCCACGCCTGGGCACAGCGCTACGCGGCAGGTGGATGGCCCCCCGCCACCCCCGGTTACTTGCTGCGGGACTACTTCCAGATGGCACGGGACAACCGCGATACCCGCCACGTCCTTGCCTGCGCCACCGACCCCGCCCGTCACGAACGACTGCTCCACCGCACCGGCAGCGACACCGCGACCCTGGCCGAGATCGGTGCGGCCACCGCCGTCATCCTCGCCCAGCATCGTCCCGACCTGGCCGACATGACCCGGCTGGCCTATTACCGCGAGGCCCTCACCCGCCGCAATGAGCACATGCCTGCCAGCCTGCCCGCCGTCTGGGCGGCCCTGGGCCACCCCGCCCGCGCCGAAGCCCTCGCCCACTGCATCACCAACCCGCAGAAGCGGGCCCGGGCACTGACCGATGTGTCGCGGGCGCTGGCCGCTGCGGGACTCACCGATCAGGCCGCCGCCGCAGCGGCCCAGGCAGCGGCCACCGCCAGCACCATCACCGACCACATCTGGACCGATCCAGCTGACGTGGTCGTGGCCTACCAGGCTGAGGAGCTGGCCGCGGCCGCGCGGGCGCTGGCCGCCGCGGGACTGCCCGAGCAGGCCCGCCACGCCGCCGCCCAGGCCGAGGCTGTCGTCCGTACCATTCCGGAACGTGATTCGCGGAAGCCTCGGTCACTGTCAGGCCATAGTGGCGCGGTACTCGCCGTAGCGATTGCACCCTTCCCCGACGGGACCATTGCCGTGATCAGCGGTAGCTCCGACCATACCCTACGGATGTCACGGCTGACCGACGGCGCTCCCATCTGTCCACCGACGGCGTGCGTCCATGATGGCGAGGTGCAGGCGCTCGCGGTCGGCGCGCTGCCGGACGGGACTCCCGTCATCATTAGCGGGGCCGCCGATGCGACGGTACGCGTGTGGCGGCTCACCGAGCATGCCCCACTTGGTCCCCCGATCACAGGCAACCACGGCCCAGTGCTCGCAGTAGCGACGGGCACCTTGACTGACGGGACCTCGGTAATCGTTAGCGGCGGCGCCGATACAACCGTAAGGGTCTGGCGGCTCAGCGACCATGCGCCCCTAGTACTACAGCAGCGTCCTGAGATGTTGTCCGGCGTGGCTGCGTGATCTTGGGGGCGTGAGCGGCCAGGCTTGGTGCATGCTGGCTGTCGTGGATGACGCGCGGGTGCGGGCCGGGGACGGGCATGCCGCGTGGTCGGAGTCGTTTAATGAGATGTTCGCGCAGGTCGCTGGGGTGTTCTCGAACGCGGCGGTGCGCAGGCACGGGCGGTGGTACGTGCTGGGGCTGCTGTCGCATCAAGAGCGGAAGAACTCGTGGTGGCTGGCAGAGTTCGCGGGGGACGTGTCGCCGGACGGGATGCAGCGGCTGCTGAATTTCTCGCCGTGGGACGAGGACGCGTGCCGGGACGCCGTGCGGCGGTACGTGGTGAGGAATCTCGGGGACCCGGCGGCGGTGCTGGCGGTGGACGAGACGGGGTTCCTGAAAAAAGGGAAGATGTCGGCCGGCGTGGCCAGGCAGTACACGGGCACCGCCGGGCGGATCGAGAACTCGCAGGTCGGCGTGTTCCTGGCCTATGCCGGGCCGGACGGCAGCCGGGCGCTGATCGACCGGGAGCTGTACCTGCCGGAGAAGTGGACGGGTGACCGGGACCGGTGCCGGGCGGCCGGGATCGGCGACGATATCGCGTTCGCGACGAAGCCGGAGCTGGCCCGGAAGATGATCGGGCGCGCCGTCAAGGCGGGAGTGCCGTTCGCGTGGGTGGCCGGCGACGAGGTCTATGGCGGGAACCCGAAGCTGCGCTCCTGGCTGGAAGAGCAGGAGATCCCGTACGTGATGGCGGTGGCGTGCAGCGAGATGATCACCGTCAAGGCGGGGTCCCGGCGCGCCGATGAGCTCGCGGCCATGGTCCCGCGGGACGGGTGGCAGCGGCTGAGCTGCGCCGACGGGTCGAAGGGGCCGCGGCTGTATGACTGGGCGCTCATCGGCACCGCGTCGGCGGACCATCAGCTGCTGGTCCGCCGGTCCCTGGCCCCGGATGAGAAGGGCGAGCTTGAGCTGGCGTTCTTCCGCTGCTGGTCGCCCCGCCCGGTCACCCTGCCTGAGCTGGTCGCCGTCGCCGGGGCGCGGTGGGGCATAGAAGACTGCTTCGGCGAGGCGAAGAACGAGGCAGGGCTGGACCACTACCAGGTCCGCAAGTACCGCGCCTGGTACCGGCACGTCACCTTGTCCATGCTCGCGCACGCGTTCCTCGCCGTCACCGCCCGGACCATGCGGCCGCAACAACCGGAACCGCCTCCCGCCAGCGGGAACGCCGGGAGTCGGCCCGCTGAAAAGGGGGACCTGAAGCCTGCGGAAAGGTTTTCGCGCCGCCAAGGACATACGCCCCGCCGCCATTCATAACCAGTGAAAACGGGCGCGACCTGATCCCGCTCACCGCCGCCGAGGGCCGCCGCCTGTTCAACCTCCACGTCCACGTCACCCGGCCCCGCGCATTCCATCAGCAATGGTCAGACTGGCGACGCTACCGCCAGGCCGCCGCCCGAAAATCGCACTACGCGCGCCGAACCAGAAGTAACGAGGCGCTGTTGTAGTACTAGGGCCACCACTACAGCTACCAGGACCTGTTCGCAGCATCGCCACACACAGCGGAAATGTAGTCACCGCAGTCGGCCCCGCTATCGCTCTCCATCAGCCCGCACGCCTAAGGCGGTCCTTATGATTGGCGTCGGGCAAAGCGGCAGGGAAGCTATGGCTGGGGGACGTGATAACGGACCGCTATCACGTCCCGGGCCGGATTCGTATCACCCTGTGGCCGCTCAGGTCAAGGCCGTGCGGTCGGGCACCGTGTACTAAGACAGGGCACCCCCGAAGGCATTGATCGTGAGAGGGTACGGAATGGCGCGGGCACCATCAGCTGAGACCTGGGAACGATCGCTGAGATTAGACAACGGGTGACATGCCTTTCCCAGCGGGCGGAACGATGTCCTCAAGCAGGTGCCGGTGCAGGTACGGTCAGCTGGAGCGCGTGAACCTTGTGCTTGCCGAAAATCTCATCCGCCCAGGTGGGAAGAGCTATTCGGATTCGGCGGGGAGCCGGATGAGCTCACTGGTTGCTCTCCCGAGGTCCGCTCGCTGCGGCATGATGATCGGCTGTGCTGCTCCGACTTGGCTACCTGAGTGTGACGAACCTGTTCGCGTTACTGCGGCTGCTTCCGGTGAGCGACCGGGACAAGGACGCCGAGATCCTGGCGCTGCGCCACCAGATCACGGTGCTGGAACGGCAGCTAGGCACGACCTGTGGGGTTCCAGAACTCGGCCATCGTTCCTGACCTGGGCCTCTATGCGGCCCGCTCGTACTCGTTGATAAGGCCGCCGAGGACGGGCCGGCGTTTGACCCGCTCCTGGGAGAGATCGGCGGGAGGGTGATCGGGCCGGGGCGGGCGGAGCTGACGGCCGCGATGGGGCCGCCGCCCGTTGTAACAGACGCAAGGACACGGATGATCATGATGCCCTACGGCTGACGCTCGTCATCGCTGCAGTTCAGGGGCACGACACAGTTTTGGAACCCCACAGGTAGTACTCGTTGATCACGCCGCCGAGCACTTTCCGCCGATGGACCGGCAGGTCCAGCGGAACGTCGGCTTGGTCGTCGTGGTCGGGCGGTCGTTGCTGGCGGGACTGGTGCGGGCGGGATTCCCCGCGCCGATCGCCACCAAGAAAATGCATGTGCTGATGCACGTGCAGAATCTTGACAGCACCGGGCGCGCAGGAGCACCATAGCCAGGAGACCGCAGGACTAGCTGAGCTAGGGCCGGCGAAGCCGGGAAGATCGAGTCAAGTTTGCTGATCTTGGCGGGGTTGCGTGTTACAGGTATCGCAGGTGGTCAGGCGGCTATGCCTGCTCGGTGGGCGAGTTCGTCGATGGCGGTCTGGTAGATGCTGGCGGCTTTGCGCAGCGGCGCCGGGTTCGGTTCGGCGAGTTCGGCCAGGCCTGTTTGCAGCATCCGGTCGTGGACGCGGGTGAGGAACATGGCGTGCCGCAGGCCGCTGTCGGTGACCCGGTAACGGTGGGTGTGCGGGACGCGGTGGATGAGGCCGTGCTCGCGTAGCCGGCGGAGGTCGTAGGTTGCCTGGCCGGGGGTGATGGATCCGGGGCCGTGTGGTGGCTTGCCGAGGTATTCGGCGAGCAGGGCGCGGAGGTCCCTGTTGAGGAACCCGCCGGGGTGCAGCCGGAACACCAGCAGGATGTGCAGGAGCGCCTGGGCGCGCGGGTCGGTGAACCGCAGGCCGGCGATGCGGGTGCCGTTGTCGTGGATGACCGGGTCGCAGGTGGATTGCAGGACGTCGGCTCCGGTGATGGGGTCGTGGCTGAGTCGTTGGACGCCCAGCAGGCGCCGGTTGGCGGTGTAGCCGATCTTCCGCAGCGCGGGCAGATTGGTCAGCCGTTTGCCGAGGCCGAAGTCCATGGTGTGGTTGATGGTGGTCTCGGTGCGCAGCGCCCGTCCTTCCTTGTGGTACTGCTTGATCTTGGTGGTCTTGTAGAGCACGTGCAGGCTCGGGGTGACCCCGTCGGTGACGACACGGGTCGCGAAGGTGCCGGGAGTGCGGTTCTTGCGGCCGCGGTAGATGCTGCGGCCGAAGACCAGGCCGACCCGGTCGGGGCGGCCCAGGTCCAGGTTGTCGCGGATGACCTGCTCGAAGAAGATCCGCCCGGAGACAGGCTTATCCAGCATCTGGGTCAGGGAGAACTCCGCTTGCAGGATCGAGATGTCATACCGGTACCCGGCCGCCCGGTCGGCGGGGCTGAACGGATGCGGCAGGAACGCCAGCCATTTACGCAGCAGCGCGTCGATCTGGGCGGGGCCGAGGGTGTCGCAGATCGCCTGCAGGGCGGCCGGGTCATCGACGGCGGCGAACGCGTTGTCCAGCGGGGTGAAGCCGAGGCCGGCCTTGGCCGCCTGGCGCTTGGCCCACTCATTGCCATTGATGCACAGCTTGGCGTTGAACGGGAAGTAGCTACAGAACTTCAGGAAGAACGGGCCGAAGTCCTCATCGACGCAGTAGCAGTAGAAGTGGTTGATTACAGCAGTGTCCGGAGCGATCCACGGGTAGGAACTGCCGTCCTCCCGGCGGCGCTTGCGGGTGCGGAACACCGTCGACTTTTCCTGCGCCCGGCCGATGAACAACACCCCTTCCGTGCCGGAGAAGCCGGCCAGGAACTCATGGGCCACGTCGTCCTTGCGCTGCCCCCTGGCGAAGTCCACCCACGGAACTCCGCAAGAGGCCGCGAAGGCCCGCACAGACCTGGTGAACGCCTCGGTGACCGGGGCAAGCGCGGCTGTCGAGGCCACCGGCATCCCCAGGTGCCGGTGGATATAGCTGACCAGCCCGGTCGCATACTGCAGCTGCGGGACGTAGACGTTGAGGTACATCCGGTCGATGCACTCCACCTCGAACACCACGTGCTCGGACAGGACGTCGGCAACTGATCGGGGTAGCGTCATTAAGGGCTCCGGTCGGGCACAGGCCGTAAGGCCAACCACCGCCGCAGGCGGTCCATAACGGGACACAGCGTGTCACCGTCACGCACCGGCCGGAGCTCTTTCGCCTACCTCAGCATGAAGACATGGCTCGTTGGGCTGGGGCGAAGCCCCGTTAGACCTTTCTCCAGTGACAGTCCTGCGTTGCCAGGGACACCCCGGCAACGCCGCGGGATCCCGCTCACCCCCCCCGGGCGGGGTCCTGCGGCCGGGGGCCCGCGGCATCAGCGTGCGCCCCACCGGACCGGGGCCGGTCGCACCGGCCGCAGAAGGCCCGGCCGCACCGCCGGGTACGCAGACCGCGCCTCACCGCCACAGGCGGGACCACCGCCCTGTCCTGTGCCAAAACTCGTTCATAGGCGCTGACCTGGCATTTCGCGCTCGCTAGGCTGCTCTGCGGTATTCGCTGATCAGCCCGCCGAGGACCCTGTACCGCTCTATAACTCGCCGCAGGTGCTGTGACCTGCGAATTGGCCTGGATGAGCCGGTTTGCGGCAAGATCGCGGTTCGTGTCCCTTCGCCTGCTCTACCTCATCATGGTCCGGGTCCTCGGCTGGCTGGTGCTGCTGGGCCGCAGCCAGGCGTCCAAGGATGCCGAGATCATGGTGCTGCGTCATGAGGTCATGGTGCTCCGCCGTCAGGTGACCCGGCCCAGGCCGGACTGGGCCAGCCGTGCCATCCTGGCGGCGCTGGCCCGGCAGCTGCCAGCCGTACTGCGCGCCCGCCGGCTCGTCACGCCGGGAACGCTGCTGGCCTGGCACCGCCGCCTGATCACCCGCAAATGGACGTACCCGAACCGGCCCGGCCGCCCGCAGACGAGCCAGGACATCCGCGGCCTGGTGCTGCGGCTGGCGCGGGAGAACCCGGCGTGGGGGTACCGCAGGGTGCACGGCGAGCTGTGCCGGCTCGGTCACTGCATCAGCGCGGCCACGGTGCGGCGGATCTTGCGGGCCCGACGGTGCAGGCCGGCCCCGCAGCGCGTGGATACCTCCTGGCGGGCGTTCCTGCGCACGCAAGCGGATGGCCTGCTGGCCTGCGATTTCTTTCATATGGACACGGTCTTCCTCAAGCGCCTGTACGTGCTGTTCGTCATGGAGGTGAAGACCCGGCACGTGCACGTCCTCGGCGTGACCACCCACCCGGACGGTACGTGTACCGCCCAGCAGGCCCGCAACATGCTCATGGACCTCGGCGGCCGGATCAGCTGTTCCGCTTCCTGCTCCGGGACCGCGACGCCAAGTTCACCGGCGCCTTCGACGCGATCTTCGCCGACCAGGGCGTGACCGCAGTGAAGACCCCGCCGCGGACCCCTCGCGCGAACTGTTATGCCGAGAGATGGGTACGCACCGCACGAGCAGAGTGCACCGACCGGGTGCTCATCTACGGCGAACGGCACCTGCGATCGGTACTGGGCCAGTACGCCGGCCATTACAACGGCCACCGCCCGCACCAGTCCCGCCAGCAACGACCACCCGACCACGACGGCCCGGCGAGCCCGGCGCTGGACCTCCCAGTCCAGCGGCGGAAGGTGCTCGGCGGCGTGATCAGCGAGTACTACCTGGCAGCGTAGCTGATCTTACGAACCCCAGGTCAGACGCCACGCGATGGGTTTTGAAGCGGTACAGGGTCAGTTCGCCTTGCACCCGGCGGTATCCCCACGCCGGGTTCTCCCCCGCCACCCGCAGCACCAGGTCGCGGATCTCCCGGCCGGTCGGTGGGCGGCCCGGCTGGTTCGGGTAGCTCCACTTGCGGGTAATGAGACGGCGGTGCCAGGCCAGCAGCGTTCCCGGCGTGACCAGGCGACTGCCCCGCACTGCGGGCGGCAGCAGCCGGGGCCAGGGCTGAAAGGACCGCGCGGTCGGCCCAGTCCGGCCTAGGCCGGGCCACCTGACGGCGAAGCACCATCACCTCATGCCGCAACGCCATGATCTCCGCGTCCTTCGATGCCTGGCTGCGGCCCAGCAGGACCAGCCAGCCGAACACCCTGACCATGATCAAATACAGCAGACGGACAAACACGAACCGCGATCTTGCCGCAACCCGCCCATCCTGCCAAATCGCAGGTCACGGGCCATGTATCGAGTTCTGAAGCGGCACAGGGCCAGGCCCGCCGCGGTCGTGGACGCCAGCCCGGCACCGGCGTGATCTGCTGCCCGGCCGCATCAGCCCGCTGGCGGTCCAGCCCGGTCAAGAAGTCCTCCCCAGCCAGCTGCGCCACGGCAAGCCCCGCCAGCAGCTCCCCGGCTCCGAATCCGCGGTCCCGCTGCTTGATGGGACCGACCACCTTATCCAGCGCCCTGATCACGCCGAGCCGGCCACACAGCCCGGTGATGGCGGCCAGGCCCGCGTTCGGCGTCAGCGCCGGATCCGGCGCGCCGATCCGCGGCTGCTGCCCGCGTTTGCCCGCTCCGCTGCGTATCCTTTTGCACCAGGTAGGTGCCTCTCCGCCTGAGATGATCATTACTTCGCAGCGATCATCATCCCAGGTCAAAGGGGCACCTATCGGCGTTTGCGCCGCCGTGTCACCGACCTACTCGCGGATTCGGGTCTGACTTTTGCTCTATCGCAGAGAGCGTATCATATAGATGAATCGTCATTTCCGTCGTAACCTGTGGCCTGACGACTTGGGTGAGAGAGATTTTTGCGAGATCAATAAGTGGAATCGTCTGATTATCTGCCAGGCTGCTTTGCAGTTCAGGTGACGGCGAAAGCGGGTCTACCTCGACAGGACCGACCTTAAAGTGACTGATAGTCGGGAGCACCAATAGTGCTAGCAGGATGAGGGCGGGCCCAAGCCTTGTTGCCCAGTCGTTTCCCGGATTGACCCAGTGCATCCAACGGGCGCTTGGATTAGCGACTGCAATAGCGAGTGCTATGGTAATCGCTGCCACAAGCACTATGCCGGTCAAGCGACTTCGCGACTGTGACGGACCGAACCAGTATTCGGCCCAAGAACCGGCCTTTCGATTCGTCTTGGAGAGCTGATCCGCCGCAGGCTTATAGCCGGCGGCTGCCGCGGCCGACAATGCCTGTCTTGCTTCATCATGGGACTTCAGCCGATCCAGTGCCGCAGCTCGCTGGTAATCGATGCGCCCGTCGGGGTCCTTGAGGATAGTCTTCACATTGTCCAGGAACGTTATCGCCTCTTGCTCGCCGCCAGCAGCTATCAAAGAGGCGCTAGCCTCTAGCGCCAGCTCTACTTTTCTAGGACGATAGATATCCCATGCGCGGCGATACGCTCCTGCGGCGGCGCGATGACGTTCCATTGCCTCATAAGCATCGCCAAGGAGCTGCCAAGTTAGCTCGTCGCTTGCCTGGGATCCCAGTGTACGCCGGTACGATCCCACGGCCTGGTTGAAATCTCCTATTGCGAAATAGGCCCGGCCCTCGCCACGGAGAGCCGCGGCATAATCATCGGTGGCATCGCCAGCTATCAGTGCCGCGTCGTGGTAGTCAGTGAGTGCTGCCTCTGCATCCTCAAGTCTGAGTTGGCAGGCTCCTCTCCCGAGCAGAGCCCTTATCTTAACAGTTGGTATGGCCTCCGCCGTCGCTACGGCGCGGTTGTACCAGTGCAGCGCCTCGTCATCGCGTCCTGCATCCACCAGCAGACTAGCGTATCCTTGCTGGACAGCCGCCTTTATCCCGTCTTGCGGAACCGACTCAGCGATCTCAGCCGCTTTCTTCATGTGAGCAATTGCCGAATCGGGATTCGTCTTTCTCTCGAGCTGCCCGAATGAATACTCAAGCACACTCTCGACAATGACCGACTTGAAATTATCAGGAGTAGCCGCAAGAAGCCTGCCGGCTTGGTCCAGTGCGGAGGCTGCTTCATCACGTCTCTTGCACCCAAGATCGAGTAGACCAAGTTGTATGGCCGCGAGGGTTTGCGCATAAAGAAGCGCACCATCGTCCGCTCCTTTGTCACTCGCGTAGTCAAGGACGGGAAGCAACCGGTTTCGAGCCTTTTCTTCCTTTCCGGCGCCGGCTAGGCCAACGGCTAGCGCAACATTAGCCAAGCATTGATATGGAAGATTCTTTATTCGCATCCCGCCGAGGTGCGCTGCTGCACCTTGACCGGGCGGACGTCCCGTTCCGCCTGATTTGAGGTGAATCCGACGGCCAGGTCGGTGGCGAAGCGGAGGATCATGTCCTCGTGGTCGCGGAACCGGCGGGCCAGGGTGAGGCCGTCCTTGGCGATCTGGCTGGTCTTGCCGGTGTTATCAGTGAAGCCCTTGGCGACGGCGCCGCGGTACCAGCAGCGGATGCCGCGAGGCCGGCGTCGTTGAGGCTGGCCTGGCCGGCGGCGCGGGCGGCGGTGGCCTGGGCGTTGGCGTCGATGAGCAGGTCGGCCATGGACCGGGCCCGACCTGGCCGCCGGGGTCGAAGCGGTACAGCCCGGCCAGGTCGCGCAGCCCGTGCGCGCCGCACCAGGCATGCAGCGCGTCGGTGAGGTGCTCATATCCCTTGTAGCCGTCGCGGACGATGGTGCCCGCATAGCCCGGGAGGACCCCGCCGGCGTCGATCGCTTCCTTCGTCCGGTCGCCGGTGTGCATCGCGGTGAGGAACTCGGTGCACGCCACGTGCACGTGTGCAGTTTCCCGGCAGCCCGGGCGGGGTCTCGTCGGCGTACAGCACCCCGGCGGCGGGCAGCAGCTCCCGACCCGGTCCATGAACGGCGCCAGCAGCCGGGCGGCCTTGCCCCGGATGCCGGCCACGAACCCGGCCGAGACGTTCACGCCGGTCAGCGCGGCGACCAGCTTCGCGGCGCGGGCGACCGGCAGGTAGTGCGCGCAGACCGCCAGCGCCGCCTTCGCGTGCACTCCCGCCCGTACTGCACCCGGCCGGTCACCCCGGCCGGTGCCAGCCCGACCGAGATCTCCCCGCAGTCCGGGCAGCATTTCGCCGCAACCTGGTACTCGGTCACCACCGGCGGCGGAGGCGGGGACGCCTCGAACACCTGCCGTTTCTGCACCGTGCCCAGCACCGGCTCGCCGGTCAGGTCCTGCCCGCGCAGCCGCACGCAGCTGCCCTCACAACGGGAAACAGTCGCCTCGGCTGCTTCAAAATCTTCCTCTTTTATCGAAACCATAGCATCGGCTAGCATATAGTCAATATTAGTGACCAGGCTTGGTGCTTTTCTAGCTGCTTCTCGCAGTGGCTTAGCAGCCTCGGCCGTGCGGTTAACCGATATATATGACAATGCGATCGCGAGGAGATTGAGCGGTCCGTCCTTTTCTCCCGGAATGGTATTCGCAATCTCCACCGCCACGTCCGTCACAGCGTCCACCGCATTCTTGTGGCCCATCAGATAGGCTCGTTGCATACGAACCCACTGACTAGCCTCCGGGAAGCGGTCACCGAAGTCCCTTAGCGCCTTTGCCGCTTTGTCATTTTCACCGAGCTCGGCCAGGCTGACCACGCGGAGCTGGCACGTAGGCCATTCCGCGACTGCGTCAAGACCAGGGATATGCGCCTTATCCAGCGCAGTGACGGCGTCTCTGATACCGCTGCTGGCGGAACGCGATGACCGCCTTATCGACCACCAGGACCGGCGGCACCTGGTCGTCGGGGACTCCTGCCAGCGCCTCGGCCAGCACCTTCGACGCATCACCGACCCGATCCGGCCCCACCCCCAGCAGAGCCTGGATCTGCAGGTCAACCAGCCCCGGTTCCCTGCCGGTGTACGCCCCCAGGCTGCGAGCCCGCTGCAGCGCGTCGACAGCATCCTGATACCGCTCCTGGCGGACGGCGATCACCGCGCTATCCAGCACCAGGACCGGCGGCACCTGGTCGTCGGAGACCCCTGCCAGCGCCTCGGCCAGCACCTTCGACGCATCACCGACCCGATCCGGCCCCACCCCCAGCAGAGCCTGGATGTGCATGTGAAACAGGCCCGTTTCCCTGCTCGTGTACGCCCCCAGGCTGCGAGCCCGGTCGAAAGCAGCGGCAGCATCCTGATACCGCTGCTGGCGGAACGCGATGACCGCCTTGTCCACTACCAGGACCGGCGGCACCTGGTCGTCGGGGACTCCTGCCAGCGCCTCGGCCAGCACCTTCGACGCATCACCGACCCGATCCGGCCCCAGCCCCAGCCCCAGCAGAGCCTGGATGTGCAAGTTCACCAGCTCTGGTTCCCTGCCGGTGTACGCCCCCAGGCTGCGAGCCCGCTGCAGCGCGTCGACAGCATCCTGATACCGCTCCTGGCGGACGGCGATCACCGCGCTATCCAGCACCAGGACCGGCGGAACCTGGTCGTCAGGGACCCCTTCCAGCGCCTCGGCCAGCACCTTCGACGCATCACCGACCCGATCCGGCCCCACCCCCAGCAGAGCCTGGATCTGCAGGTCAACCAGCCCCGGTTCCCTGCCGGTGTACGCCCCCAGGCTGCGAGCCCGCTGCAGCGCGTCGACAGCATCCTGATACCGCTCCTGGCGGACGGCGATCACCGCGCTATCCAGCACCAGGACCGGCGGCACCTGGTCGTCGGAGACCCCTGCCAGCGCCTCGGCCAGCACCTTCGACGCATCACCGACCCGATCCGGCCCCACCCCCAGCAGAGCCTGGATGTGCATGTGAAACAGGCCCGTTTCCCTGCTCGTGTACGCCCCCAGGCTGCGAGCCCGGTCGAAAGCAGCGGCAGCATCCTGATACCGCTGCTGGCGGAACGCGATGACCGCCTTGTCCACTACCAGGACCGGCGGCACCTGGTCGTCGGGGACTCCTGCCAGCGCCTCGGCCAGCACCTTCGACGCATCACCGACCCGATCCGGCCCCACCCCCAGCAGAGCCTGGATCTGCAGGTCAACCAGCCCCGGTTCCCTGCCGGTGTACGCCCCCAGGCTGCGAGCCCGCTGCAGCGCGTCGACAGCATCCTGATACCGCTCCTGGCGGACGGCGATCACCGCGCTATCCAGCACCAGGACCGGCGGCACCTGGTCGTCGGAGACCCCTGCCAGCGCCTCGGCCAGCACCTTCGACGCATCACCGACCCGATCCGGCCCCACCCCCAGCAGAGCCTGGATGTGCATGTGAAACAGGCCCGTTTCCCTGCTCGTGTACGCCCCCAGGCTGCGAGCCCGGTCGAAAGCAGCGGCAGCATCCTGATACCGCTGCTGGCGGAACGCGATGACCGCCTTGTCCACTACCAGGACCGGCGGCACCTGGTCGTCGGGGACTCCTGCCAGCGCCTCGGCCAGCACCTTCGACGCATCACCGACCCGATCCGGCCCCAGCCCCAGCCCCAGCAGAGCCTGGATGTGCAAGTTCACCAGCTCTGGTTCCCTGCCGGTGTACGATCCTAGGCTGCGAGCTCGGTCGAAAGCGTCGACGGCGTCCTGGTACCGCTCCTGGCGGACAGCGATCACCGCGCTATCCAGCACCAGGACCGGCGGAACCTGGTCGTCAGGGACCCCTTCCAGCGCCTCGGCCAGCACCTTCGACGCATCATCAATCTTGTCTAGATTAACGAGTGCTTCCAGATGCGCGTCGCACAGCTCTGGCTCTTTACCTGTGTACACGCCGTGCGCCTTCGCCTTGGCGAGAGCCTGCAGCACATCTGAATAACGCCCATTTTCTCTAGCCTGAGAAATTTCTTTCAGGTCGTCAGATGATGTCATAAATGCTCCAAATATGCCATGGTGGTAGTGCACGATGTTTCGCTAGTGAAGCTGGCGTGTGCCACCACCGTCTGAGCTGATGTCGACCAGAACGCTGAGGACTTCCCAGAAAGCACAAGGGTATTCACAACCGGAGTCGTAACCAGTCCGCTTACTTTCTTTGCTACATCGGCTTCGCAGCCAAAGCCCGCCCGGAAGTCGGCGTCTTCACCCAGTTCAGCACGTATTACCTTGATCGTCGGTGACCGCCCCCCGCGTGAGCGGGCCAGGAAAACGCGGCCCATGCACCCGCTGCCGAGGCGGGCGGGTATCTGGCATGGCGTAATCCGCTCTGGAACCCCAGCCTGCGGTTTCTGCACCGCTCCCCCCAGGATCAGCAGTCAACAGGAATCAATTGTAAAGCTTTAATCACAGGCGGTCCATCGTCTTCTTGGTTACAATCAGGTATAACTTAGTTACTAGTTGCGGCCAGTTTCTATCCTTGCCGTCGGACCGATGCAGCAGGCGGTGTCCGTGTTGAGAGGTGCGGCCAAAGAGTTGATGACACAGGATGGAGCGCATCTTTTTCGGCATTTGGCGGGCTGAGCTGGCGCGTGTAGTTATAAGTCCGCCTGTTGGGCAGTCGGGCAAAGCCGAAGTGAGCCGTAATATATCGGTGACTGGTGGGACTGTGATCTGAATTAGAAGGCTGAATTGACGATTGCCGACATCGAACGACATGCGGGCAGTGCGTTACATATACGCGCGCACAATGCCCGCTCATCGGCATGAGGGCGGGTTGGCCTGCGTCCATCTGCGTCGGAACAACCTGATCAGCGCTGGGCCGGTGGCCGGCAGTCCGGTGGTGTATGCGGCGCATAGGGCGGTTCCGGTGCTGCTGGGTAGCGGCATCCTGTGGGTGCCGAAAACCCTGACACCTCACGCGACCTGGGTGTATTCGTGGATCAGGCCGCCGAGCCGGTCCCGTCGCAGGACCCGGACATTCGTGCCCAGGGCGGCGGGCGGATACTCGCGTCCGGCGGGCGGGCTTTGGCGGAGCGTCCGGTGCGGGCGATGGACGTTGTAGTGGTCGGCGTACTCGCTCAGGACCAGCTGCAGGTGCCGCTCGCTGGCGATCAGCATCCGGTCCAGGCACTCGCGCCTGGCGCTGGCGATCCAGCGCTCCGCGATTGCGTTCGCCTTGGGCGCCCGGACAGGAGTCCTGATGATCCGCGTGCTGACCGCGGTGAACACGGCGTCGAACGCAGCGGTGAACTTGGTGTCCCTGTCATGGATCAAGAACTTGAAGCTGTCAGCGCGGCCCTCGAGGTTCATTAGGAGGTTACGGGCCTGCTGGGTCACCCACTCCCCTGTCGGATGGGCGGTGATCCCGGCCAGGTGCACGCGCCGGGTCCCATGCTCGATGAAGAACAGCACATACAGACGGCGCAGGAACACGCTATCGACGTGGAAGAAATCCGCCGCGAGGATCGTCTTGGCCTGGGCTTCCAGGAACGCCTGCCAGGTCTGCCCGGACCGCCGGGGTGCGGGATCGATGCCCGCGTCCTTGAGGATCTGCCACACCGTCGACGGCGCGGACATGTAGCCCAGTCCGGTCAGCTCACCGTGGATGCGCCGGTACCCCCAGGCCGGGTTGTCCCGGGCCATCTCCAGGATCAGCGCCCGCACGGACGACGCGGTCCTGGGCCTTCCCGGACCGCGACGCGGATACGCCCAGTGCCGCCGGACCAGATCGGCGTGCCAGCGCAGCAGGGTCCGCGGCGAGATGATCAAGCGCAGCTCACGCAGACAACTCCGGGGCAGCAGCCGGGCCAGCGCGGCCAGGACCGCCCGGTCAGCCCACGACAGGCGCGGCGCCTTGACCTGGCGCTGGAGAACGGCGACCTGGTGACGCAACAGGAGGATCTCGGCATCCTTGGCGCGGTCGGAGCGGGCGAGCAAGGCAAGCCAGCCGAACACGCGGAGCACCGCCAGGTAGGCAAAACGTAGTGACACGAGTACTGACAGTGCCGAACTGCCGGGCTCTCTCGCAGCCAGATGCCAAACTTTGACCTCCCTGGCTCGGCAGGAGAACACCAGGTCAACGGCTATGACAGCATAATCGGCACCCACAGGGTCTGCTGGGATGGTGTAGTTCCAGTTGCCGTGGAACTGGTGGCGCTGGAGGTGCCGGGCCTCGAATGCCTTCATGTCCTTGTCCGGGATCCTGATTCCCCTGGGATATGGGCCGGTGTCCAGGACCGCGGTGACCTTCAGGCCGGTCCTGGTGGTGACTGCGCTGATCGTCTCGATGATGACCTCGTGGGAGACCAGCGGGCGGCCCCGCCAGTTCATGGTGATCGCGGAGAACAGCCGGTGTTCTATTTTGTTCCATTTGCTGGTTCCCGGTGGCAGGTGCAGCACGGTGATGTCCAGGCCGGCTTCTGCGGCGAACGCGGCCAGCTCGGTCTTCCACAGCCGCAGCCGGGAGCCGTTGGACCCGCCGGAGTCGGCAGTGACCAGCAGGCGCCGGGCGCCGGGGCAGGCGGCCCGGCCGGGTCCGTTCCACCAGGAGCGGATCGAGGCGACGGCGAACGCGCCGGTGTCGTGATCGGTGCCCACGTTGACCCAGCCGGTGTTCGCGGTCAGGTCGTAGATCCCGTACGGGGTGACCTTGCCCAGCTCCTCGTCGGGGAAGTCGTGCACGCTGACCCGCTCGGGCTGCCCGGCCGGCGCCCATTCCGCCCCGCCGTTCTTGAAGTTCCCGGCATTCTCCTTCTTCTTGGCGTCCACGCTGATCACCGGGCTGCCCTCGTCCTGGAACGCGGTCACGGCCTCGTTGATGTACCGGAACTGGGCGTCACGGTCGGGGTGCTGCTTCCCCTCGATGGTCTTGGCGTTGCCCTGCAGGCTGTACCCGGCCCCGGCCAGCAGGCTGGCCACGGTCCGCGCCGTCACCGCGTGACCCTGCCCGGTGAGCTCGCCGGCCAGATGGGCGGTCGACTTCGTCGTCCAGCGCAGCGGCGACATCGGGTCGCCCCGCGTTGCCGGATCGACCAGCGCCTCCAGCGCGGGCACCAGCCCGGCGTCCAGCTCCGCCAGGCCAGGCCGCCCGCCGCCGGGACCGCGCACCCTCCCGCCGGGCTCCGCGCCGGACTCGATCTCGGCCGTGCCCCGGCGCACCGTCTTCACGTCCGCGCCGGTGGCGCGGGCAATCGCGGCCACGCCGCCGCTGCCGAGCGCCTGAGCCTCCACGCCCAGCCACAGCCGCCGCTGGCGCTCATCGAGATAAGGACGGATCTTGACATACCGGGCGGCTATCTCCGCGTCAGCCAGCATCCATTCGACATACCACAAATGACCAGGGGATTATTCGGACAACTCCCTTTAGTTTCTGCGCGAGCGCTTACCCCGCCGCACGTCTGGTCTTGGTGACAGCAGGAGAGCTTATGGGCGGGCGAATCGACGTCCGGGCGGATGCGGCCATCGCCGGGACGGCCGGTGCCCGGTGGGAATGGCCCGGGCTGCGGCAGATACCGGCCCGGGGGCCTGGCGCCACGCCAGAAACGGCCTCTGCCGCGGGAGGCCGGCCGGTATACCCCCCGATGAGGAACAAAGATGACCGCCCCGGCAGGTGAGCCCGGTCCGGCGTCGTTCGCTGCACAGGGGCTGGGCGGCGCGGGCGTCGCGGACGCGGCTGGCGGGCTGGGTTTCCCGGACGTGCCGCGGCTAGAACTGGAGCAGCTGCTGGTGCAGTTGAGGGACCGCGCTGATGACGTGCTGGCCACCCAGGGGCGGCTGCGCGGGCTGCTGCGCGCGTATGCCCTGGTGGCCGGCGAGCTGAGCGTGCCGCTGGTGCTGCGGCAGATCGTGGGGGCGGCCCAGGACCTGCTCGGCGCCCGGTATGCGGCGCTGGGCATCCTTGGCCGCGACGGGGGACTGGAGCAGTTCGTGCACGCCGGAATGGACGGCGAGCTGGTCACGAGGATCGGCGACCTGCCTGCGGGCCGGGGGATCTTGGGCCTGCTGATCAGCGAGCCGGTCCCGATCCGGCTTGCTGACCTGTCCGCTCATCCGGCGTCGGCGGCCACTGCCTGCGTGATCGTGGTCTTGATGACCTTCTTGAACGCGGTGACGGGCAGCTCCTCCGCGTCGTTATCGGACACGTGGGCTAGTTCGTCTGTGGTCGTTGGCCATGCTGCGCCGATCGGCTCCGCTTGGCCGCCTTTAGCTTGGCATCGTGGCCCTTGCCCTTGCGGCCACTATGCGCTGCCCGGTGATGCCGCCTTGAACCATGCGGCGCATTACCGCCATGTCGCGGCACCGTGACCACCTCCGTGGCCTAGCGTCGTCAATGCACTTCTACGGCACGCCAGAGGCCCCGGCTATACCACTTCGGGACCGGGGCCCCTCTGGTTGTGACCGCCTAACCGGACGCGAGCAGCTCGTCAAGGCGGTCGAGCAGCTGGCGCAGGCCGAATTTGACCGCGAGGATCTTGCCGCCCTGGTAAGCCGACCACATGCCCGTACACGAGTCGGCGGGGCTGGCGATCTCGATATCCGGGTGCTCAGCGCGGAACGCCTGGAGCCGGGGCACCTGGTCCTCGCTGGGCGGCGGCACGATGTCCATAACGGGCCAGTATCTTGTCACTGCCGTGATCGGGGTCAAGGGGACCAACGTCACTTCTTGACCGGAGTCCAGCAGGGTCCCCGGCTACCGGCGAGTGAACACGCTCCAGGAGGACTCGCTTGAAGATTCCCTGGTGCGAGACGCCATCGGGGGCCTGGAAAGCGCTCAGCCGCGGGCACCGGCGGGAGGCGGCCGCAGGCGTGGGACGGATGCGCCGGTCATTGCCGACCCTGCGCGGCCGACGAGATAGCTTGCGGCCCGACCCGGCCGGTGCGCTGGCCGCAGTGATCGCTAAGGCAGCAGCATACCTTGATTCCGGGCCCGGCGGTGCGCGCTGCTCGCGCGGACCGGCGTGCCGCAGCCCTCGCAGCAGCCGCCGCGCTAAGCTGACCGGTACGGACAGCCACAAGGACCCGCCGATTGGCAGTGGAGCCTGAACAGCTGGCCGGCGGACAATGCCTTGACGCTTAACTTCCCGTTCCGAGTACCCGCCGTATCCGGCGGCCGGCCCACCAGCCGGCCACGCTGCGTGACTATCGCCCGCCGCGATATCGCCTTACTGAAGAAACTGAAGAATCGGTACGCCTGGGTGAGAGGGCGGCCGGTTGGCTACGGCCGCGATAACGGCAGGTTTGCGCGCTACCGGCCGACGGCTGTCACCACGCTGCGTGACCAGCCGCCGAACGCCTGGCGGACTTCTGCCAGCCCCGTGCTCGGACCTGACGGTGGCGAGGCCAGCAATCAGCGGGTGATGGAGCACGAGCCCGCTGAAATAGAGCCGCCCCTCAGCAAGATCATCACGTCCTAGGGACGTACCAGGACGGGCGTGTACGTACGTCGCTGCTGGGATCGCTCGATTGCGCAACCGATGACCAGCAAGCTCGCCTGGTGACATGCCGATCAGCGGCCCGTGGCCGCGTGCGCTGTTCGCTCTTCGCGAGGGGCAATCTGCGCCAGCGCCGGCGCCGGCGCCGCCGGTGCGTCAGCCGGTGACCCTGACGTTTTCCGCCTGGGGCCCCTTCTGGCCCTGCGTGATGTCGAACTCGACCTTCTGTCCTTCCTCCAGGCTGCGGTAGCCGCCACCGGTGATCGCGCTGACGTGCACGAACACGTCCGGGCCGCCTTCGACCGCGATGAAACCGTAGCCCTTGTCACCGTTGAACCACTTCACAGTGCCCTGCGCCATCTTGACCTTCTTGGTTGTGGAGGCGGCGCCCGCCATGGCCAGGAGCGCCCGCGCTCGCCACGATTGCTTTGGGCCAGCCTGTCACGGAACGCGCAGGGGGTGTAAACCGTGCGGCCGGCCAACTGCCCGGCGGCTGGAACTTTCCCGCCCGGCCAGCCAGCGCGGCTGGGGCGAACACCCGGGCCGGCGGCGCGTGCCCGGACCGGGGCCCGGCCATCCTCGCTGACCGGGCCGTCCGGGGTTCTCCCGGCACCGGGCAGTGACCACGGGCGCAGCGCGACTGTCATAGTGACCCCCGCCGCGCGGTTCGCCAGCGCACGCGGGCAGATTCCCTGCGCGGTCGCAGCGAGGGCGCCGGGCACCGAGCCCCGCGCCCGGCACGCCGGCATCGGCTCGGCGAAACTGGCGCGGCAGCGGCCACGCGCGCGTCCGCCCCGGCCGGCCGCCTCCGCCTGCGCGCGGGATGACCCATGACCGCACGAGCGGTTGAATGGTCCCAGAAGGTTGAGTGAGTGTCACGTGATCGCCGAGTACATCCTGATCCAGACCGAAGCCGGCCAGGCGGCCATCGTGGCCGCGGCGCTCCGGGACTTGCCGGGCGTCTCGGAGACGGCGAGCCTGGCCGGGCCCTACGACGTCATCGCGCGGGCGCAGGCCCGGGACATCGATGAGCTGGCCAAGCTTGTCGCCCTCCGGGTCCAGGCGCTCGACGGCGTGACGCGAACGATGAGCTGCCCGGTCGTCCACCTCTGAGAACCGGTCGCCATGGAACACCACACCACCATCCACGAGATGGGCGAGGGCGGCGTCCAGGCGGTCTGCTCATGCGGTTGGCGCAGCCCGGTGTTCGGCGCGGACAAAATGGCCGGCACGATGGACCCGCTACAGCGCGCTGCCGATGCCGGCGATCTGCACGAGTGGGAGATGTCCCTGCGATAAGCGGCCCACCTGCCCGTTATAACGTCCCAGGACATGCCGGGACGCGATGGCCTCCGGGACAGCGCTGACAGGTCCGCATCCTTGACGTGGATGGCTCGTTGACCGTCGACACCGTTCGCGGCGATCACGGTGAGCGATGAGTTCGCCGGCCGACGCTGGATGGCCGAACACCGCCATCGGGCGGTACCGCGGGTTCCCGGCGAGGTCCGCCGTCCGGTGAGCCTGCGCCAATAGCCGCTCGTAACGACCTTTCGGGGTGGCACCGACGGCTGCGCGGACCGACTGGGTCGGCGCTTGAGATAACCGGCGGGACTGTGCGCGGATGCCGTCGGCAAGTCGGCCACGCTCTGCGCTTACCGTCAGGCGCGGATGCACGGACGTGCGGCGCTGCACGTGTCCGCCGCGCCGTACCTGGCGTGGGAGATGCCGGGTCGGCGCTGCTCGTGTCGGTACCCCGTAGCAGGCCCGCGGTGGTCCCGGCGTACCTCACCCCGCGGCTGGTCAATGGGCTGGACGGGCAGGGTAGTTGGCCGGCGATTGACTTGCCGGCGGGGTGTTCAGCGAAGTCTGCTCAGCGGCCGGTGAGCGGGCTGGCCTCGGCGTTCCGTGGTGCCGGTAACATTGCTGCCACCGACCGTGAAGCCGTTGCTTCTCCTGGTGAGTCTGCTGAGGCCGAGCGGGACCGGGTGGCTGATGGTTGTTCCGGTGATGTGACATGCGCCGCACGCAGTTCCGGCCGCGGGCCGTAAGCGGCAAGGCCGTGCGCTCGCGGCGGGCCGGCCGCCACGCGAAGCGGTCCCCGGCCGGTGCCGGCCGCCGGAAGCTGTGGTCACGGGTGCTGATCGCGGGCGCTGTCATTGTTGTTGCCGCAGTGGCCTGGGTCGGCGTGCAGCTGTTGCGCCCGGTCCCCCCGATGACCCTGGCGGCCTCGGTGACGACCATGCGTGTCCTGCCCGGGGTCGCGCCCCGCCCCGTCTGGCCCGCCGGGGCGGAGGCGGCCGTCGGGCTGCCCGGTACCGGCCTGCTCGGCACGCACGGGGGCAGCCAGCCGGTGCCCATTGCGAGCCTGGCCAAGATCATGACCGCGTACGTGGTGCTGAGCGGCCATCCGCTGCCCGCGGGCGGGTCCGGGCCGGCGATCACCGTGACCGCGGCCGACGCCTCGGCCTACGCCAGCGACCAGCAGCAGGGCCAATCGGTCGTCCGGGTGACACCTGGGGAGAAGCTGACCGAGCGTCAGGCGCTGGAGGCGATGCTCATTCCCTCCGGCAACAACATCGCCTGGATGCTGGCCCGCTGGGACGCCGGTTCGGAAGGGGCGTTCGTGGTGAAGATGAACGCCCGGGCGCGCTCGCTCGGGCTGCGCCAGACCCGGTACGCGGACGCCAGCGGGGCGGATCCGGCCACGGTCAGCACGGCCGCCGACCAGTTCCGGCTCACGCTGCGCGCGCTGCAGATCCCGGCCTTCGGCCAGATCGTGGCCATGCCGCAGGTCATGCTGCCAGTCGCTGGCGTGGCCTACAACGTCAATGCCGCCCTCGGCCACGGCGGCATCACAGGCGTCAAGACCGGCTCAAGCTCGCAGGCCGGCGGGTGCCTGGCCTTCGCCGCGACCCGGACGGTCGCGGGCAGCCAGATCACCATCGCCGGCGTGGTGCTCGGCGTGCAAGCCACGCCCGCCCAGCCCAGCGAGCTCGGCGGCGTGATCTCTGCCTCCGAGAACCTCCTGGCCAGCATCGGCGGGGACCTGGAGCATGTTCAGGTCATTGAACCGGGCGCTGTCCTGGGACGCGTGTCCAGCGCGTGGACCGCCGGGCCCGCCGCGGTCGCGGCCACCGGGATCGCCGTGACCGCCTGGCCCGGCACCCCGGTCACGGCCAACGTGACACCCCGCCCGCTCGGGCAGGCGATCAGCCAGGGCCAGCCCGTCGCGCAGGCCGCCGTCACGATCGGCAGCCAGGTACGCCACATCACACTGGACGCCAGCCAGGCCGCGCCGGCACCGTCGGTACGCTGGCGGCTCACCCGGGTCTGACCGGGTTCTGGTGCCGTGGCATGTCCCTCTCTGTCCCCGGGCGCGGCTCGCCGTAGGCCCGAGTCCTGCTCGCGGACACTTCTCCAGGCGCCGCTCATCACGCGGATCCCTGCTCCCTTTCCCTGGCAGGCGAGCCGGGCAGGAGCCCGGCAGCCGAGCTGCAACCCCGGGGCAGGTAAGGACCAAGCCGATTTCACCGCGCAGGGCCGCGCTATATGGCCCCCGAGATCCTTGCACCTGCCATCGACCTGGCCAGCGCAAGTTCCTGCCGCATGCAGCTGCCGGCTCCATGACCAAGCTGGTGATCCCTTGGTGATGGAGCGGCACCGGGTAAAACTAACATAACGTAACGAACAACTCACCACTAACTGATTGCAATTCGCGCATATCGCCGACTACGTGTGCATAGCGGTTACGTGCGCTCCGCGTGCGCAAGCGGCTAGATCGACCAGTTCTGTACTCGGTGTGCGGCACAACCTGCCTATGTATACGTCCTGGCTGTGTCCAAGCAGAATTGTCAGGTTCCGCCGAGCGATTCTTCGTACGCTAGAATCCTACTCTCGTAGGACTCTAGCTCATAAGTATCGGGAGGCGCGCCTATCACTTCGAAAAGGGCTGACGTGCCGAATTTCTCCGATGCTAGATGGCGGGCTAGCCGCAGCGCCTTGGCCTGCTCTTCCGTGCCTGCGAAATATGTGATCACAGCGCTCTTCGGCATGCTTTTGCGGGAGCGAATGCGAGCGAGCTCCTGTGCCACCGCCTGATAGTTGCTCCGGGGGCTGGCGACCACGACTTTCGTAGCCAGGGGAAAGTCCAGGCCCCTTCCACCGAGCTCACGAGTGATCACTAGGATTCCCTGGGCACCGGTGGGCATCGCCCTGAACTGGTTCATCGCAACGCCGATCTCGGAGCGCTTCATGCTCCCGTCGGCACGGAGGACTTTCGTCCCCGCGACCCCTACCGACCGTTCCAGGACTCGTGCGGTATCCCGGAATCTGGCCAGTAGAAGCGTCGGCCCGGGTTTTGCAATCTCAGCAGAAATGGCGGCCAGTTTAGCGTCTAGGTGCCGCGGCGATTCGAAGAGCCGCAAGCGGTCTGCGCAAAGCCCCAGAACCTTCAAAGCCTCAGGGTCGCCGTATCGAGCCAGCCGCTTGATGCCACCCCACGTTACATAACCGTGCTCATATCCCAGGGCGCGGAAGGCTTTTCCAAGCTCGTCGCGGATCCCGTCATCTATGCGCCTGACCGTCTCGTTATGAACAGCGACGAAGTGCACGCGGGTATACGGCAGCCAGTCTTCGGGCACGTCAGCCGCGGATCTGTTGAATCCGTAGCGACGCCAAGCGCCCTCTTGTTTCTTGGTCAGATGTGTTCCGGTAAATCCGAGGACTGGCAGATCTGCGTCACAGCACATCTGCAGAACAGGCCACGTGTCTTTACGTTCCTGCAGTTCATCGACGGTAAGATAAGTGTCAATCTCATCAAAGATCGCTGCGTCGAAACCGGCTAGCATACTCATCCCTTCCGGAAGGGCGGACAGCCGGTTCTTTAGGGTGATTGGCGTGACATGCACGACACCGAATCCACGCATCACTCCTTCGAACAATGACATAGGGACATCGGGATCCAGCCGATGAACGGCAAGATCGAATGAGGGCCCTAGCCACGCGGCGTCTTCCACATGTTGGTGTAGGAGGCTGCGGCTGGGTACGACAACCAGCACTCTGGGGAAACGGTCCCCGAGTTCCGCTGCGAGGATTCCTGTCGCAAGCTGAGAAATCAGCGTCTTGCCGCTGCCGGTCGGCGCCTCCACGAGGAGCCGCCCGCGGTTGTCAACGGTTTCCAGGCACTGCGCAGCCGCATCTGCCTGGAATTCGAAGGGCTTACGGTCCCGCGCCTCCAGGATATGCAGGGCCCGGCTCCTTCTACTGTGGGCGTCGCTAGTCATTGAGCTTCTGTGGGCGTCGGTAGTCATTGAGTTTCCAGCCGCCGACGGCCGCGCACACGAAGAGGAAGACCGCAGCGGCAACGACAGCTACCCATGGTAGCCATAGCACCCATCTGGCGTGAATGATCCCAAGTCCTAGCCACGAGGCGAGCACTGCCGCATTAACGATGACCGCAGGTATGTTGAGCAAAATTGCTGTGCGCAGACGTATACCGGCGTCTGTCCGCGCCTTATCCCGTTCAGGTTGCCCTTCGCTCCATGTCTCGATTCGCCGCCCAATGTCCGCGGAGTCGTTGAGAGGAACAAGTCCGACGGCAGCCTGCAGGGCCGTGGTGATCGCGGCCACCGTGGCGACCGCGCTATACAGGCCCGTATCGACACTGGTCATCAGGCGGACAGTCCCTGTGCACCCTGTTCGAGGACCTGGACGATGTACTCCCACATCTTGACGGTCGTCTTCGCGACGCCTCCGTCCCGGCCGTATGAAGTAAACTCAGGAAACTGAGCTCCCCGGAATTTGCCTCCCTTGTTGTGGTTTTCAGGAGCCGACAGCATAATGAGCATCGCGACATGACGAACGTGGCTGAGGGTATCCCCGTCTATCCAGACGGATTTACGGTCATTTTCCGCTGGCGCGTCGCGGAGCTTTTCTGTCAGCTTGACGGCGGAGGTTTTCAACGCCAGCGCAGTCAGTTCCCTGCCCTCTCCGTACCGTATCCGTGCGAGCAGGCTGGTTGCCCGGGCCGCTGGTATTGTCAGTTCCGAGACCAGCTGGTCGACTGATGGCGCCTCCTGCCTGATCTTGAGGAATAGCTCGACGACCCGGTGCATGTCATTCTCTGATACAGAACTGTAGCGTGTTCTTCCGATGATCCAGTCAACGAGTTCTTTGAGAGCGGCCGCACGCAGCATTAGCAGCCGTTCCGGGAAAACGGGATCACTGATACTGGTAACCCCGAGCGCACGGGCAAGTATTTCCTGCTCAACCGAATTGAGTTGCAGCTCATCAAGGACAGGAACAATTTCGTCCGCCATGTACCATTACCTCCCCTAGCCAGGCCGCCTGATCGGGTTGGCGGTCCCTGTGCGGCCTAATTTAGCCCAGCCTTGAGGATTATTGAAAACTCAATTCGAAGAAATATAGACCGATGGCTGCGCGGAAGGAATCGAGAAACGTGTTGAGCGGCCGTCGATAATCGGTGAAAAGGATCTTCCAGGTCTTGAGATGCGCAACCGCGCGCTCGATGGGAGCGCGGATAGAACTGATCTGGTTATTGTATTCGTGTTCACGCATGTAGAGTTCACGGGCCTGTGGCTTCTTGGCCGGCGTGACGTAGCCAGACCCTTGAAATCCCTTGTCTGCAATAACCGATCCAGCAAGGTCGAGAATCTCCTTCACCTCGCCTTCCCGCTTCTTCATGTCATGGTCACATCCGGGAACCGGGTCCGAGACGAAGATAATGTTCCCGAATTCGTCGCCGATAATCAGGCTGCCATGGCCGGTAGTCTTATATTTCCCGGCCCACATCTCGGGGGCGTGCTCCCATGACCAGCATGGCCACAACGTGCCGTCTACCAGCGCTAGCCGGCCCCGTGTCATCTGCTTCGCTTCCTCCGTGTCCGGCCGGAACTCTTCGGTAGCCTGCGCGATCAGCGGGGTGAATTCTGTGATGATCTCCGATACAGTGCCCTGGGAAACCCCGAAGAGATCGGCAATAACCTCTTCGATGATATTCTGCCGCTTGTAGAGCAGCGTTACCATGATCGCTTCCCGCAATGAGAGGCTCTTCGGCCGCCCAGTTTCCTTATCCCAGGGATCGGGCAGGATATCTTCGATACGCGCCTCAAGCTCATCGAGTTGTTCGGCATCCAGTCCGAAGGTACGATGGTAACGCAACGGCTCCTCCGTCGGCGAAAGGTTTGGTTCGCACCTTCTTTCTACCGATGCGGGGAGCCGTTGCCTTTTAGGCGCGCCGTGCCGAAATTAGAACTTTACTAACAATTGGATGGAGATCCGCGAAAGCTTGCGCTGGAGAGTTTCCGATAACCCTCCTTGTACCTACATGGTACGATGTTGCCAACCTACTGGCCGACGCAAGGGATAGCAGCTTCCTGCTCAGGCTAGCGCGCAACCAGTTCGTCTACATATAGACGTCGAGCCTTCACCGCAAGCGTCCCACCTCGGATGTGACCTGCGCTATTTACAGTAGCGCAAAACGTGCAAATTAGATCATAAGCCACATATCAGGCTTTGGTGATGTGACCAGGCGTGATCCGGGCCGCCACGGATCGGATCACGCAGATTGCGTGAGCGGAATGGGGTGCGCCAGATCGACAGGTTATACGCCGTCCCGCGCCCTTGAAGTCCGCATGACAGAGCCGACCATATCAGGCGGATCCGCGCGTCGGCTGTACCAGCGATCGTGACGCAGCGTTAAAGTCATCCCGACAACGACTGACCTGATCGACGTCATCCATCGGGCGACGTGGTACGAGCGGCCTCGGTGATCTGCAGCGCCCGATGTTCCAAAGGTAGCGCCCTGTCAGCTTGCCCCAGAGCGTGTGGGGTTCCGGAACTCGGCTATCGGTCCTGACCTGGGCATCTATGCAGCTCGCTCGTACTCGTTGATGAGGCCGCCGAGGACGGGCCGGCGCTTGATCTGCTCCTGGGAGAGGTCAGCGACAGGGTGGTCGGGGCGGGGCGGCCGGAGCTGCCGACTGCGATGGGGGCGGCGTCCGTTGTAGTGGGCCGTGTAGTCGGCCAAGACTAGTCGCAGATGCCTCTCGCCGAAGATCAGCATCCGGTCGGTGACCTCGGTCCGGGCTGTGAGCACGAACCTTTCCGCAAAAGCATTCGCTCGCGGGCTGCGCGGCGGGATCTTCACTACCTCGATGCCGGCATCGGCCATGACTGCGTCAAACGACGCGGTGAATTGCCCGGCCCGGTCGCGGATCAGGAAGCGAAAGTCCGCGGCGCGATCACCCAGATCCATTACAAGGTTGCGGATCTGCTGCACGGTCCACGGCCCGTCCGGGTTCGCGGTGACCCCGATGATGTGCACGTAACGGCTGCCAACCTCCATGACGAACAGGCAGTACAGGCGCCGGAGGGTCACCGCGCAGTCCACGTGGAAGAAATCGGTGGCGAGCATCGTGGCTGCCTGAGCGTCAGGGCACCTGCAAGATCAGCGATTTATAAGGGTGGCCCGCTCCCCGGCTTGACAGATGATCGTGTTTTTGCTGGTCATGTGGTGTTTCCTGAGCACTCGGTCCGGGGTGCCTTGCCGCGGGCATGGCAGGTGGCGCTGTCAGGTCACGGCGGGGTTTCCGTTCGGCGCCAGCGGTGTCATGAGGCCAAGGAACCGCAGCGGGAGCTGGTAAGGGTCGCGGTGGCAGGCGCGGAGCTGAGCGGCGATGTTCGGGATCCGGTGCAGGTGAAGGATGCCGGCGACGGTGTTGCGGACGGCGGCCATGGCCCGGTGCGCGTGGCCGATGCGGCTGGCGTCCTCCCCGAATACGACATCACGGACGTAATGGTGCATCTCGATGGCCCAGTGGCCGCGCAGGTAAGCGAGCAGGTCAGCGGGGCCGGCCTGGCCCGGCGGCAGGCTGGTGATGCCGAGGACGGCGACCGCGCCGAGCAGTTCCCCGTCCGTGCCGTAGCTGTAGCGCTCGACCAGGAACACCTGCCTCACGTGCGGGAACAGGGCGGCGATCCGGGCGGTGGGCGGCAGCGTCTTGATCGTGCGGACGTCGACCCGGCCGTGGCCCCGCTCCACGGTCCAGGCCTCCCCGGCCACTGATTCCCAGGGCAGCGCGCCGGCCGCCTCGAACAGCAGCGGCTGGTTCTCCCCGATGGTGAAGATGAAGGAGGCGCCCGCGGCCTCGATCACCCGGGCGTGCTTGCGCTGCGTGTGCATCTGATCGGCTGTGATCACTGCTCCGGCCAGGTCAGGGACCTTCTTCAGCAGTTCCCGGAAGACCGGGATCTCGTTCGTCTTCCTGACGTCGACAGGGAGCTGGGCGGCGGTGGTGCCGTCATCCCAGATCCCCGACAGCAGCATCGGCGGCCGCCCGCCGCGGGCGGCGCCGCGCACCGCCTTGCCGTCTATCCGGAGGTGCTTGCGCATGCCGGGCCGCAGCGCGCGTGCGCGGGCCGCGGACCACGCGCATAGCGCGTCATCGTAATGGCCCTGGTCACAGCCGGCCAGGCCGCGGCCGATGGTCGTGGCGTCCGGCCGGCGCGGCTTCCCTCCCCTGTCCAGCGGGGCACCCAGCCGGATCAGCAGTTCCGCCGGCGCTGCCGCGGCCCATTCCGCGGCCGCGTCCAGCTCCCCGTCCCCGGCCATGCCCGCGATCAGCGGCAGCGCCAGCAGGTACTCCAGCGGGTAGACGCGGCCCTGCCGCCCGCGGAGGTCGTCCACCGTGCGCAGGAACCCGCGCAGCCGCGCGATCTCCTCATCATTCCAGCAGCAGGGTACTGATCCGCGTACCAGTCCCCCGCGGTCCGCGCGCTGCCCGCCGGGCATCGCGCCGTCCAGGGCCGCGGCCAGCGCGGCACGCCCCTCCGCGGGCAGGTCCGCGGGCAGCCGGGACGGCAGGACGAGACCAGGCAGCGGCGCGGGCAGCACCTCCGGCACCGCTGGGAGATCCGGCATCAGGGCCGGCAGCACTTCCGGGACCAGGGCACGGCACAGCACGGGCATGGCAGACTTGGGCACGCGGGGTTCCTCCGTGGGTACGGTGATTTGTCGCAGAAGAACCAGTTTTCCCCGGGAACCCCGCATCCCAGGGACGACACGCGCCGTTACCCAGACGCGCTCACGCCGTGACCGCAACGGAACACGCAATCTACTCCCGAACCGGCAGCCGACCCGGCCCGCTCCGATGACCAGCAACAACCCGCTACACGCTTGCTGAATTACCTATCTTGCAGGTGCCCTGGCCTGAGCGTGCAGGAACTGCCGCCACGTCGTGCCGGTGCGCCGTTCCGGTGCCGGAGGGATCTTCAGCGCCCTGAGGACCCGGCGGATGGTAGATGCGCTGACCTGGTGGCCGAGCTTGAGAAGCTCGCCTTGGATCCTCTTGTATCCCCAGTCGTGGTTCTCGGTGGCAAGCCGTTCGATGAGGGCGGCGATCTCGGCGCTGACCGGCGGCCGTCCTGTCCGGTTCGGGTAGGTCCACTTCCGGATGGCGAGACGGCGATGCCACCGCAGGACAGTGCCGGGAGTGACCAGCCGGTGCATCCGCAGCTTTGCCGGCAGGAGCCGGATCAGTGCGGCGAGGACCGCGCGGTCGGCCCAGTCCAGCCGCGGCCGCGGATGAGTGCGGCGAAGCACGGCGATCTCGTGCCGCAGCACGAGCAGCTCCACGTCCTTCGAGGCCGATGACCGGCCGAGCAGGACAAGCCAGCCGCAGAGCCGGACGAAGATGAGGTAGAACAGCCGCAGAGACACGGATGATCATCATGCCCTACGGCTGGCCCCGGCCCATCGCTGCAGCTCACAGGCCAGGCTGACTTCTGGCACCTCACAGGCCCGCAGGCTGGATGACCAGGGCTGGACGGTCGCTCGGCGCGGGAAGCTGGTGATCGTCGCGGCCAGCGGCGAGGACCAGGCCCGGGAACTGGCCGGGCAGATCAGGCAGGAGGTGCCGCCGGACGCCGTGGTCATCACCGCGGGCTGGCCGGCGTGCATCATCGCCTCGGCGAACCCATCCCGATAGGGCTGCAGGGGACCAACGACGTGCACCGCCAACCTCGCTGCCATGACCGCTCCTCTCCGTAGTCGGAGCAACAAGCATGGACCGGCCCGCTCCCGTTATGCCGCGCCGATCAGCTCAGTCAGCCCACCGGACAGGACAGACGCACTGCACGCGGCATAACGGGGAGGTCGGCAGAAACCTCCACGTCAGTGGTGTCCAGGTCGATCGTCACCGGGCCGCCGGCCAGCGCCGCGGCCCGCTCCGCGGGCAGCAGGTCCAGCATCCGCCCGGTCACCGCCGCCAGGCCACGCTCAACCGCTGTCCACTGGGCGGGAGTGATCCGCCGGGCCAGGCCCGCCGCGGTGGTGGACGCCAGCCCCGGCACCGGGGTGATCAGCTGGCCCGCCGCATCACCGCGCTGGCGGTCCAGCCCGGTCAAGAAGTCCTCCCCGGCCAGCTGCGCCGCCGCGATCCCGGCCAGCAGCTCCCCGGCCCCATAGCCGCGGTCCCGCTGCTTGACCGGGCCGACCGCGGCATCCAGCGCCCCGGTCACGTCCAGCCGGTCACACAACTCGCTGATCGCGGCCATCCCCGCGTTCGGCGTCAGCGACACATCCGGCGCGCCGGCCCGCACCCGCTGACGCCGCCTTCCACCAGCACGTATCCTGCTCACCAGATAGGTGTCCTCTCCACTGGGCTGACAATCACTTGGCAGCGATCATCATCCCAGGCCAGAGCGACACCTATCGGCATCTACACAGGCGTGTCACCGGCTTACTCGCGGAATCGGGTCAGAGAACCACTGCGCAATTTGTTCCCGAATTCTGGCAAGGATTGCCCGTTCACTTTCAAGCCAGTGGTCAAGCGCGGCACCGAAATGCGGCCTGTCAGCTCTTTCCCATATATAATAGGCATTTTCCTCGATAAGGCGCAGGTGTTCTTCAATTGACAAATCAGATATCTTGGTCAAGTAGGGCATGGCATCTTGCATGGTCTGCGCGGCCGCCGCCACCCCAGCCAACATTGTCAGAATGTGCTTTTCGGCCGAGAGCCAAAATGTGAGCGGAGATGTCATAGATTGTTGGCCGGGACGCCGAGACATGGCCTGAGCAAGATCCTCAACCCGATGGAAGTATGCCTCTGGCGAGAATATCTCTATGAGATTACCAGGGCTAGTGCTCGACGGAGTTCCCAAAGCTATCAGACTTGCGACATACTTTTGTGCCGCCACCCAGAAGCTGATGTCCATTTCGGGCGGTTCCCCCGCCGTAACCCAGAAAGAACGAGCCACTCCTCTAACTAGCTCGCGGCCCGGGTCCCACACCTTAGCCTCAGCCTCCCCGTATGCGCTTCCCGTCAATTCTGCAAGCTTTTGGGTCATCTCGACCGGGCGAAAAGCCAATTCGGTCCAAATGGTAGTCATCCGGACCCACGACGCCCACATGGCACTCCACTCCTCCCAAAAGGCGCTCAAGCTGGCCTGCGCGGCGGCCGAATCCCGGTCGGCCAGCAGCACCTCGAGGTTGCCCTTGGCGTCGGCGTTGCCGACGGCGGCGGCCTGCTCCCACCAGCCCTGCGCCGCGGCCGGGTCCCGGTCTTTCAGCAGCAGCCCGAGGCCGACCATGGCGTCGGCGTTGCCGGCGGCGGCGGCCTGCTCCCACCAGCCCTGCGCCGCGGCCGGGTCCCGGTCTTTCAGCAGCAGCCCGAGATTGACCATGGCGTGGGCGTTGCCGGCGGCGGCGGCCTGCTCCCACCAGCCCTGCGCCGCGGCCGGGTCCCGGTCTTTCAGCAGCAGCCCGAGGCCGACCATGGCGTCGGCGTTGCCGGCGGCGGCGGCCTGCTCCCACCAGCCCTGCGCCGCGCCCGGGTCCCGGTCTTTCAGCAGCAGCCCGAGGCCGACCATGGCGTCGGCGTTGCCGGCGGCGGCGGCCTGCTCCCACCAGCCCTGCGCCGCGCCCGGGTCCCGGTCTTTCAGCAGCAGCCCGAGATTGACCATGGCGTCGGCGTTGCCGGCGGCGGCGGCCTGCTCCCACCAGCCCTGCGCCGCGCCCGGGTCCCGGTCTTTCACCAGCAGCCCGAGATTGACCATGGCGTCGGTGTCGCCGGCGTTGGCGAGGGTTTGCATGGCGGTCTGTTCTACGGCCGTCTGGCCCGCGAAATGGGCTGTGAAACCGATATTCCACAGCGAATCCAAGCTGGGGGCGTTGGCAATAGCAGATTGCCAGGTGGCATCAGGAATCGGGGATGGCTGATGCCGACCGTCCCAGTCTTCGATGAAGTCGGCCGCCGTCAGAGCATCCTGTTGACGCGTGAGCAGGCTGTAGCGGCCTCGCCGACCACCGACACCAATTGGACGGATTGCCCAGTTGACGGCCTCGGTGAGGTCATCGTCGCTCGCCGGGTGATCCAGGTAGGCATGGTTCACGAGGTCTACCGCGACCGGCCAGGGGATCGGGCTGGTCAGGCCGGTGTGGTGCCAGTCAAGGACGGCGCGCACAAGCACATACCGGCAGGGGTAATCCTCATCTGCCCGGATGTCCTTAAGCTGTTTGACCAGTTCCGGTCCGGCCACCGCCCACACGCTCAGCGACAAGCCAGCCCTCACCGCCGCGCGGGCCAGCCGATTGGTCACATAGTCGGTGGCGCGGTCCCGTTCAGATTGCGACCAATCCCGCTTCCAGTCGATCTGTTGCACCAGACGCTCGTCAGACAGAGCCTCGCCAACCGGGTTGCGGAACTCAGCACGAGAACCATCAACCTGGGTCAGCGCCTGATACTGAGCACGCCGAATGGTGCCGACCAGCACCAGGCCAGTGCCGAGTAGCTTCCTTAGCGTCTCCGCCAGCGCTGCGTGCTGGTACCCTTCGATGTCGTCCAGCCACACCACCGCCGGCGCCAAGTCGGCCAAAGGCAGGTCGACGAGCGCGGCGAGCTGGTCTTCCAGCGGCCGCAGCAGCCGATGCGCCGGATACGCCTGGCGCACGGCGTGCGCTGCCGAGCGGGATTTGCCGGAACCGGAGTACCCAGTCACCAGCAGCATCCGCTTGGCCGCCGCCGCCTCGTGCAATTGCTGGGTCAGCGTCGGGTCGTCATCGCGCGGCACGTAGGTCAGGTAGGAGGGTTCGCCGCGCAGATCAATCGGCTTGACCCCCAGCACGCCCAGGTCGGCGACCTCATCGAACCGCACGGGTGAACCGTTCGGGCGTAGCGTGGCGGGGTAAAGCATGCGGCGATACATCGCCGCGAAGCGCGTCTCGGCCACCACGGGCGCGCCGGCTGCGTCCGCCAGTGCCATCGCCAGCCCCGCCGACTGCGCCAGCGCCGAGGCCAGCGGCACCACGAACAGGCGCCGCTGCTGGTGACGATCCTCCGCGGCCACCGCAACGCCAGCGAGGCGCCCGTCCGACAGCACCACCCCGGCCCCGGACATCCCGCGCCACCCGGACTGGACATCGGGGGTAGCGGTCTCGGCGTCCAGCGGCATCCATTCCCGCGGCAACGTGTCGCTCAGCAAGACCGGCGGTTTGGCCTGTCCCATCGGCAGCAGCGTTCCCAGCAGTTGCTCGCTCTGCCGGACCCAGCCAGCGGGGTCCGCCAGATCGGGACGTTGCACCTCCTCATCCGGGAACCCCACTGACTCACAGCCGCGCTCGGAAGACCCGCCAACCGTAGCCACAACCGGCGAGCCAGACACCGGTCGCACCCACTCGGCAGCCTCCGGCGCTTCCTGGTCGACGTGCAGCACCGCCAGGTCCCATGCCGCGTCCTCGCCCGCGATCCGCATCGGCACCCACGCCGGTGGCGGCGATCCCCGGCGAATGACTCGGGCCAGCACCGGACCCGGCTGCTTGCCGGTCGCCACTGCGTCGATCACGTGCCGCGCGGTCAACACCCCGCACGTTCCGATCACTGCCCCAGATCCGGCCCTGCCCGGAGGCGCCCATACCTCGGCCAGCCGGTCATCCCATATCGACCCCATGTGGCACCACCCCTGCCTGGAGGCGTTACGCGCCCGGAATGGGCTGGGCCGCATCGACATCCAACGGCCCGGACCTTCCAGCCTCGTCGTACATCAGCGGGGTCAATGTCAGCGTCCACGTCTGCGTCCGCTCCTGCCCCGACTTCACCGCCGCACCGGCCTCCACCAGCCACCAGCGGATCTTCCCTGAACCGTCTGTGTCCCGCCGGGCCACCGTCTCCACGGTGAGCGTCGCCTCCGACGCCCGGAACCGGACCCGACGACCCTGCCCGGCGTCCCACGCCGACTCCTCGCGCAGTGCCTCCAATGCCGACGCCAACCCGACCCCAGGGGACTCTTCCACAGCCGATCACCCCACCCGGTACACCAAGACTTGGTGCTACTACATGCCAGTCAATCGCCTGCCCCATAGACGTATATAGTCGACTCCAACCATACAGCAAGGTTGAGATATTGGGTTAATATACCCATCTCCAGCAATGCGCGCACCTGGTGGTCTCCGCTCATACTTGGCAGAGAGGATCGAAGATCACCAAGCCCTTCGGGCCGTATAACGCCTGATACACGGGTGATCGTTGCTGAACCACATGATCGATATGTGGAAGCGACCATCCGTGTACCACCTCGATCGGCGTGGGCATGTGCTTCCCGGCTTTCCACGGGATTGTCACTCCGTGAGCTCATCGAGGTCCGACCAAGCGCGAAGCCTGCGGGCGCAAGCTCGGGCGAGCCGAGGATCAGCTTGCATACAAATCAAGCCAGCGGCGGGGCGTGGCTGGAAGTGGCTCTGCCAGCAGCTTCAGTCGCTCGGTGTCTCCCCGGATGGCCCGCTGCTGCCGCAGTTAGCTCCCCACCGCAGGCCCCGTTACCGTTTGGCCAACACCGCGGCACGGTCTGGCCAGGCCCGCGGGCTGCCTAACCTCCAACGGCTGCCGAGATTTTGTTTACAACTGATGACATTTTCGTGTGACGGTGGGCGCAGCACCGTGCCGGGCAACTTCTAGCATGTCCGCCGAAGACTGACCTGAGCCGGTGGCATCATCTAGGACCGAACGCACACGTCCTGCTATGAGGTGTAACATTGCCGTTAGCGAATGCTTGCGGAGCGATGAGTTCTGTACCCAGCGGACACCCTGGACAAGCGGCCATCGATGATTCCGCAGAAAACGGCCATTCATGGGTACCCATGAGGTGATGTAACAGATGACGGATGAGAATCCTTCTGTTGAATTGTCCGTGGCGCTGGAGACCCTTCGGGAGGAGCTGGAGGAGGCCTGGGTAAAGGGCCAGGGGCACCGGGTCCGCTTTCAGGTCCCGCATGTGACCTTGACGGTGCAGGTCACGGCCCGGCGCGACAACAAGGTGGGCGGCAAGCTGCGCTGGTGGCTGATTGAGGGCGGCGGGGAACATGGATCGGCGCGTGAGAATCTCCAGACGCTGGTGCTGAACTTGAGCCCGCGGTTTTACGACGAGGCTGGCAAGCTCATGACGCTGGAAGTGGCTGGTGAACAGCCCGAGCCTGGCCGGTAGTCCGGGTAGTCCGAACGATTGGCGGGGGTGCGGTGAGCGGGCTTTGGGATGACCGGCTGGCCGAGGTGTGGGCCACACCCGGCCGCCCCCGAGCCTGAGCGCGCCAGTCACCGCGGAGAGCAACGCATCATCCCGCCCGCAAGCGACGGATGGCCCGGGCTCCGTCGGAGCCACCATCTGCCGCCTGCCGGACAAGCTGTCCCGCTCGAAAATAGTCAACAGGTCTTGGTGGCGTTTGGTGGCCACGAAACTTGTCCGCGTCCCGTCCTGGGCGGGCTGGCGTGGCGGGTACGGTGGCCGCGGCGCGGGTGGCGTGCGCGAGTGTGCTGCCCGGCCGCCGTGCCGCGCCGCGGCGTTCTCAGCTTAAGGGTGTACCGGGCGGTGGTGCTGGTGTCTGGTCCCGGTTCACCGCGGACTGGCGTACACGGCCGTGATTGATGGGGCATCGTACTGGCGTGCTGCCTGTGTCGCCGGAACTATCCGTGGAGCCCTCGTGCCCGAAAAATAGTCTGAGCGCTGGGGACGATCTTGCGGGCTGGGTACTGCTGCTGCGTGCGCGCCGATCAGATTCGGCTTCCCCCCTCTCGTTCCCCGGGCAGCCTCACCGTGTCGCTTTCCAGGAAAGGGTGTGGTTGTTCATGGCCAGGACGAGGAACAGGCCGGCGTCACCGCCGGTGCCCGGCGATGCCGGCGCGGAGGTGACCGATGAGCCGGTGCAGGTGATCAGCCGGGCGGCGGCGATCGATGTGGCCAAGGGCTCGGGGATGGTGTGCATGCGGCTGCCGCATGAGTCCCGGGCGGGGCGGCGGACCCAGAAGGTGTGGGAGGTGACCGCGACCTTCGCCGCGGTCGTGGCGCTGATGGATCACCTGGTGTGCCAGGGCGTGGAGCGGCTGGTGCTGGAGTCCACCAGCGACTACTGGCGTATCTGGTGTTACCTGGCGGAGGCGGCGGGCCTGGAGGTGTGGCTGGTCAATGCCCGCGACGTCAAGCACCTGCCGGGCCGGTCCAAGTCAGACCGGCTGGACTGCGTGTGGCTGTGCAAGCTGAACGAATGGGGCATGCTGCGCCGCTCGTTCGTGCCGCCGGAGCCCGTTCGCGACCTGCGGGCGCTGACCCGGCTGCGGGCGAACCTGACCCATGACCGGGTCCGTCACCAGAACCGGATCGAGAAGATCCTGGAGGATGCCCTGCTGAAGGTCTCCAGCGTGATCTCGGACCTGATGGGCGGCAGCGGCCGCCGGTTCCTGCAGGCCCTGGCGGACGGCGAGCGCAGCCCCGCCGCGCTGGCCGCGCTGGGCGATTACCGGCTGCACGCCAGCAAGGCCGAGCTGGCGGAGGCCCTGACCGGCCGGTTCCGCGACATCCACGGGTTCGAGATCGGCATGCTGCTGGAGCTCATCGATGACCTGTCCGCCAAGATCACCGAGCTGGACGAGCGGATCGAGGCCCAGCTGGAGAACGTGCCCGGCCTGGGCGGCGTGTGCACGAGCTGCGGGCAGCCCGGGCCGGACGGGCCGTGCACCGGATGCGGCGAGCCGGTCCTGGGCGTCATCGCCAGGCTCGATGAGATCACCGGAATCGGCCGCGGCGCCGCCCAGGTCATCGTCGCCGAGCTTGGCACCGACATGACCCAGTTCCCCACCCCCGGGCACGCCGCCTCGTGGGCAAAGCTGACTCCCCGCGCCATCCAGTCCGGCGCCACCAGCAAGGCCGGCCGCACCGGCAAAGGCAACCCGTACCTGCGCGGCGCGACCGGAGTCGCGGTCATGACCGCCGCCAGGACCGAGACCTTCCTCGGCGCCCGGTACCGGCGCCACGCCCGCAGGCGCGGCAAGCAGAAGGCCATCGTCGCCGGATGCCGCACCATCATCGAGATCGCCTGGCGCGTCATCGCCGACCCCGGCTTCCGCTACATCGAGCTCGGACCGGACTACCACGACCAGCTCGACCCCCGGCGCAAGACCCGCGACAAGATCCGCCAGCTCGAAAAGCTCAACCCCGGCATGACCGTCACCCTGACGCCCCGCCCGGAACCCGGCGGGCAGGCACCCGCCGCCTGATCACAGCACGTATCCCCCGGCTACCCGTCACCAGCATGGATGGCGCAATCGCTTAACGTATTACCGCAGCTCACCCACCGCCCCTGGCAGCATTGCGCCAGAGGGTGGCTGGACTCTGCCCCAGGATACTGCTCTGTTTCCGGTCAGGATTCGTCATGGTGACCTGCAGGTCTTCCATGCGTCAGGCGGCGTGGGTGCATTCGTTGATCAGGCCGCCCAGGACGGGTTTTCGGCGGATCTGTTGAGTGTCGACGTCGGTCACCGTGGTGCGGGGAGCGCCGGGCTCGTCGTCGGCACGTCAGCATGTAGACGATCTTGAGCAGCATCCGGCCAGCCAACCATCACCGCGTCCGGGATGCTGGCGATGGCGCAGCTCAGCCGCTCAATCGATTATTCGAGCGGCACAGGTACGCCAGCACGGCAACTGGCCACAGCCAGGCCCTCCGCCATCCCGTGACCGGCCCCGGCTAGTACCTTCTGCCGGAGGAAAGATCACCCGCTTATCGCATCGTCATACCACGCGCTTTCCTGCAATCCGTTGGTCATCTCCGGCAGGCGGGATGGTGCCTTTCTCCGATAACACACTTCGCGCAATTCCTCCGTGCCCGGAAATGAGCTGAGACACCCTGGACGGCTGCCATTCCAGCCCGCCCGAAACCTGAAGTTCCCGCAGCTCAGCAGCCAGACGAGTGGACAGGGGAGCCGTCTTCCCATATGCTCAATTCAGCGCTGTGGCGCAGGGGCCGATATGGGGCAATGGGTTGTGTCGGTCCTCGCCCTGGAACTCCTCCATCTGAGCCTCGATCCACCGGTCAAATAGTGGTGCCTTTCGGGCGTGTTAACGCAAAAGGTGCCCTCTGAGCTGGGAGAATGGGAGTTGCTGACGCTTCCAGTTCCCGGTTCGAGAGGACACCTCGCAAGTGCGATTGTTGCATAGCCTGGCGAAGGCGCACGCATCGTTTGACGACCCGAATCTCGTGTCGCACGCCGGCCTGGTGCCGGTGATGGCGCTCGCCGAGCGCGCCGGCCTGGCGGACCTGGTCGCGGAGCACGTCACGCCGGGCGGCGAGTGCGGCGTCAACGCGCATCTGAAGGTCCCGTGCCTGGTCGCTGGGATGGCCGCGGGCGCGGATTCGATCGATGACATGGACATGCTGCGGCACGGCGCGATGGACAGGCTGTTCGGCGGGATCCGCGCCCCGTCGACGCTCGGTTCGCACCTGCGCTCCTATACCTGGGGGAACGTCAGCCAGCTGGAGAAAGCGGGCCGGGAGTTCCTCGCGGAGCTGGCCCGCCAGGCGCCGCTGCTGCCCGGCGCGGAAACCCTCGCGTTCATCGATATCGACTCGATGCAAAAGCGGGTCTACGGGCACCAGAAGCAGGGCGCGAAGTTCGGCCACACCAAGATCCAGGGTAAGTCGTTGCTGGTGAGGGGCCTGAACTCGCTGGCCGCGGTGATCAGCACGCCGATCGCGGCGCCGGTGATCGCCTGCACGAGGCTGCGCGGCGGGAACGCCGCCTCCGCGCGCGGCGCGGCCAGCATGGCCGCCCAGGCGATCGGCACCGCGCGGGACTGCGGCTGCGCCGGGACCATCATTGTCCGGATGGACTCGGCGTTCTACAACGCCGCGGTGCTCGGCGCGGTCCGCCGCGGCGGCGCGCGGTTCTCCGTCACCGTTCCCATGAACTCCAGCATCCGCGCCGCCATCGCCGCCATCGGCGAACAGAGCTGGACGCCGATCCGGTACCCGCAAGCGGTCTGGGACGACCAGCTGGACTGCTGGGTCTCCGACGCCGAGGTCGCCGAGACGGAATACACGGCGTTCGCGTCGAAGAAGGGCCAGGCGGTCACCGCCCGGCTGATCGTCCGCCGGGTCCGCGACCAGAACAAGAAGGCCGCCGCCGGGCAGGACGAGCTGTTCCCGGTCTGGCGTTACCACGCCGTGTTCACCGATTCGCCGTTCGAGCTGGTCCAGGCCGAGGGACAGCACCGCGACCACGCGGTCGTGGAGCAGGTCTTCGCCGACGTCACCAGCGGCCCGCTCGCTCACATGCCCTCCGGGGTCTTCGCCGCGAACGCGGCCTGGCTGTCCATCGCGGCGATGGCACACAACCTGGTCCGCGCGGCCGGCGCGCTGGCCAGCCTGCCCTTCGCGAAAGCACGCGGGGCGACGATCCGCCGCGACCTGATCGCGGTCGCCGCCCGCACCGCCCGGCACGGCAGGGGCCACCTCACCCTCCACCTGCCCGAAGGCTGGCACCGCGAACAGGAATGGCTGAACCTCTGGGACGCCACCCGCGGGCCGCCCGCCGCAGCGGCCTGACCAGCCCCGAACCGGTCAGCACCCCCGACGGCCCCCGCGGCCACCCAGAACCCCGCCCCCGAGCCAGGAACCCAGGACAAGCCGCACAGCAGGCGAGCGGCAGGACGCCCGCACCCGGAATCACCTCGCGAAACTCCTCGTACAGGAATCAAGTCGGAAACGAGCTACCCGAATTGACCGGTGGATCGAGGCTGAGAGCGACTCCCACCTTGCGGGCGCGTGCCTCGGTCATAACCAGGAGGTTCTGGACCTGCGGGCCAGGCTCCGGCGCGGTGTTGACCGCATCTGCCGCGAACCCTGCCTCAGGTACCCTGTGGGGTGCCAGAAGTCTGCCTGGCCTGTGAGCTGCAGCGATGGGCCAGGGTCAGCGTAGGGCATCATGATCATCCGTGTCCCTCCGCCTGCTCTACCTCATCTTCGCCCGGCTCCGCGGCTGGCTGGTCCTGCTCAGCCGGTCACCGGACTCCAAGAATGCCGAGCTGCTCGTGCTGCGGCACGAGGTCGCCGTGCTGCGCCGCACCAATCCCCGGTCCCGGCTCGACTGGGCCGACCGCGCGGTGATGGCCGCGCTGATCCGGCTCCTTCCGGGAAAGCTGCGAGCGCACCGGCTCGTCACACCCGGCACCGTCCTGCGCTGGCACCGCCGCCTGGTCACCCGCAAGTGGACCTACCCCAACCGGACAGGACGGCCGCCGGTCAGCGCCGAGATCGCCGCGCTCATCGAACGGCTCGGCACCGAGAACAACGGCTGGGGATACAAGAGAATCCAGGGCGAACTGTTCAAGCTCGATCACCGGGTCAGCGCATCCACCGTCCGCCGGGTCCTCAAAACCCTGAAGATCTCCCCGGGGCCGAAGCGGCGCACCGACACAACATGGCGGAAGTTCCTGCATGCGCAAGCCACGACGATGCTCGCCACGGACTTCTTCCACGTGGAGGGTGCGATGACCCTCCAGCGCCTGTACTGCTTCTTCGTGATCGAGGTCGGTTCTCGTCATGTGCATATCCTCGGCGTGGCCGCGAACCCGGACGGGCCGTGGACCACACAGCAGATCCGCAACCTGCTTATCGACCTCGGCGATCGCGCCGCGGACTTCCGGTTCCTGGTCCGCGGCCGGGCCGGGCAGTTCACCGAGGCGTTCGACGCAGTCCTGGCCGATGCCGGCATCCAGGCCTTGAAGATCCCGCCGCGGAGCCCGCGAGCGAATGCTTATGCGGAAAGGTTCGTGCTCACCGCCCGGACCGAGGTCACTGACCGGATGCTGATCTTTGGCCAGCGGCATCTGCGGCTGGTCCTTGCCGAATACGAGGCCCATTACAACGGACGACGCCCCCATCGCAGCCGCCAACTCCGCCCGCCCCGGCCCGACCATCCAGTCGCCGACCTCTCCCAGGAGCGGATCAGGCGTCGGCCCATCCTGGGGGGCCTTGTCAGCGAGTACGAGCGGGCCGCCTAGAAGGCCAGCTCAGCACCAGTGGCCGACTTCTGGAACCCCCCGGATGTGTTGCATCTGAAGATGGCGGGTGGGTGCTGATCTGCCGCCCGTGCTTGGTTTCTGCCGCGCCGCTGATGCCTGTGTTTCTCCAGCAGGCGTCGCTGGGCACGGCGCGTTAGCGCGTGAGTTCCTCGAGCAGGAATATGAACGAGCGGTACGGCTGGCCGGTGCCGCGTTGCATGCCGATCTCGCAGGTGCGGTTGCTGGACAGGTAGGCGGTGCACTCGTGCCCGGCGAGTTCGCCGGCCATCGGCGCGGTGGCGGAGGCAGTGAGTTCTGGGTGCAGGAAGCCGCGGTCGCCGGCGAAGCCGCAGCAGCCTGCGGATGGCGGGACGAAGACCTCCTCGGCGATGGCGGCGGCGATCGCCCGCAGCTTGTCCTCGGTACCCGCATGGTGCAGTGAGCAGACCGGGTGCAGCGCGACCGACGCCACGGTGCGCGACACGGTCAGCCGCGGCAGCAGCAGGTCGTGGACGAAGTCCACGCTGTCCAGCAGCGTCAGCGCGTCGAACCGCCGCTGGTTTTGGGGAGTGAGGTAAGGGCGGGTGCCGTGCAGGCCGTATGCGCAGGAACTGGCATCGGTCACCAGCGCCAGCCGGCCGCCTTGGGTCCACCGGTACGCCCGCTCCGCGATCCGGTTGGCCATGAGGGCGTTGCCGTCTTGGTACCCCTTGGAGTGCCAGGGCGTCGCGCAGCACGCCCCGGCGACATCGGCGGGGATCCATACTGGCAGCCCGGCCCGTTGTGCGACTGCGACGACGGCTTCTGGCAGGGACGGGTGCGCCGGCTGGCCGCGGTCAGCGCCGAAGATGCGGTTGATGCAGGCCGGGAAGTAGACGGCGGCCGCGCCGTCGCGTGACGTAGCCGGAAGCTTGGCGGGCGCGGCTGCGGGCGTCTGTTCCAGCCAGCGGGGCACCAGCTCGTCGTTGCCGATCGTGCGGGCAGCCTCGGTGAGCCCGATGAGTACCCGGTCACCGGCCGTCGCGGCGGTCAGGCGGCCGGCGCGCAGGGCACCGCGGGCGACGCGTTCGGTCGCCGCCCAGGACCTGGCGACCTGGCGGGCGGCTTTCTCCGCCCGCGCTGAGTGGCCATCGCGTCGGAACCGCCGGACCAGCGTGCCCGTGTTAATGCCGACCGGGCAGGCCAGCTCGCACATGCCATCACCCGCGCAGGTTTGCAGCGCATCGTAGTCATAGTCGCGCTCAAGCGCCGTGAGCATCGGGGTGGGGTCGCCGAGGGACCGCTGCCGTAGTATCTCCCGGCGCAGCACAATCCGCTGCCGCGGCGTGGTCGTCAGGTCCCGGCTCGGGCACACCGGCTCGCAGTAGCCGCACTCGATGCACCGGTCGGCCTCGGGCTCCATCGCCGGGGCCGACTTGAGATGCTCGATGTGCGCCGTCGCACTCGGGTTGAGGATGACGCCGGGATTGAGGATGCCGTCGGGGTCGGCGAGCTCCTTGAGCCGCCGCATGACGGCCACCGCCTGCGGCCCCCACTCGGTCTCCACGAACGGCGCCATGTTCCTGCCGGTGCCGTGCTCCCCCTTCAGGGCGCCGCCGTAACGGTTGGCGACCAGGTCGGCGAGCTCCTCCATGAACCGCGCGTACCGCCCGACTTCGCCGCCGGTGTCGAACCGCTGGGTCAGCAGGAAGTGCAGGTTGCCGTCCTTGGCGTGCCCGAAGATGACGCCCTCGGCGTAGCCATGCCTGGCGAACAGCGTCGTCAGGTCGACCGCCCCGTCGGCGAGCCGGTCAACCGGGAACGTGACGTCCTCCAGTATCACCGACGTGCCAGACGGCCGGGCCGCGCCTACGGACGTGAACAGGCCCTGCCGGACCGCCCAGTAGCGCGCCTGCAGGTGCGGCTCCGCGCTGAATTCCGCAGGGACGATCAAGCGCATCGGCGCGATGGTGTCGGCGGCGATCCGCTGCAGGCCGGCAATGCCGCTCGCGTCGCTGGCGCGGAACTCCACGAGCAGCCCGGCTGCGCCGTCGGGGAGGGTGGCGATGGTCGCTGGCACGCCGGGCTTGTCCTGCACCGCGCGCAGCGAGGCCCGGTCGAGCAACTCGACCGCGCGGGCGCCCGCATCGCGGAACGGGATGATCGCAGCGCACGCCGTGTGCAGATCGGGAAGCAGCAGCAGGCTGGTAAGCCGGTACGGCTCGTCGGGTATCGTCCGCAGCACCGCTTCGGCGATGAACGCCAGCGTCCCTTCCGACCCGATGAGCAGATGCGTGAACACCTCCAGCGGGGAGTCGAAGTCCAGGAAGGCGTTGAGCCCGTAGCCGGTGGTGTTCTTCATCTGGTACTTGCCGCGGATCCGGGCGGCCAGGCGCGCGTCCGCGCGCACCGCGCGCTGCAGTCCGCGCAGTCCCTCGACAAGGTGCGGCTCCAGCTCGGCGAACCGGCGCTCGGCGCCTGGAGCGGCCGTGTCCACGACGGTGCCCGAGGGCAGCACGAAGGTCAGCGACTCCACCATGTGGTAGGCGTTGTGCTCGACACCGCAGCACATGCCGCTGGAGTTGTCCGCCAGGACACCGCCGATGGTGCAGGCGTTGATGCTCGCCGGATCGGGGCCGATGGTGGTGCCGTATCGGCGCAGCTCGAGGTTGACGCGGGCGGCGATGGTCCCGGGTTTGACCCGGACGCGCGCGCCGCGGTCCTCGACCTGCACTCCTTGCCAGTAGCGCTTGACCTCGACAAGAATGCCGTCGCCCTGCGCCTGGCCGCACAGGCTGGTCCCGGCGGCGCGGAAAGTGAGCGGGATGCCGGCCCGGCGGCTGTAGGCGAACAGCTGCCGTATCTCCCCAACGCCGTCGGCGAGCACGACGGCCCTGGGCAGCAGCCGGTAGAAGCTGCCGTCGGAAGCGAAGCGCACCAGGTCGATCGGCCGGGTGAGCAGCCGGTCAGGGTGGATGATCTCAGCGAGATCGCTGGCCAGCTTCTTGGGCGTCCCGCCGGCGAGCTCCTGAGGCGCGGCGTCCGGCGCCGGGCCCGGGACGTCTGCCGGAGTGGCCCCCATGACGGTCATCTGCGTCTCCAGTCGCGCACAGCCAAGCCGGCAGGCCCGCGTGGCCCGCATCCCGCGCGGCGGCATGTACTCATCTTCACGGAACTGCCCACCCCCGGCCACCCCGCCAAAGCGCCCGGCCGCGGATCCTGCCATGCAGCCGTACCGTGAGTGGAACAACCGCCTGGTCAGCGCGGTGGCCCGGCCAGCGTTCACTGCTGACTGGCACCCTGGCCATGCGCCGCCGGGCCTTGAACCAGTGCGGCACGCAGCCTTAACGAAAGCACGCTGCCGGCGAGATGCGGCTCAGCCGCAGGCCGAGGGCGTGCCCACGCTGGGCGAAATGATGCCGAAAGCGCCAGCCGCCCAGATCAACGAATGAGGACGATGAGGCTGGTTCGGGGAAGTGGGGGTTGACCGGCGGGGCAGATGGATCTGGACTAGGGGCGACGCATTACTTCCGCTGCAGGAGGGCCTGCCATGCCGAAAGTATTGATCCTCACAGGCGACGCCGCGGAGTCACTGGAGGTCATGTACCCCTACCAGCGCCTGCTGGAGGAGGGCTACCAGGTAGACATCGCCGCGCCGTCGGCCAAGAAGCTGCAGTTCGTGGTGCACGACTTCGTCGAGGGCTACGACACCTACACCGAGAAGCCCGGCTACACCTGGCCCGCGGACCTCGCCTTCGCCGACGTCGACCCGGCCGGCTACGTCGCCCTGGTCATTCCCGGCGGCCGGGCTCCGGAGTACATCCGCAACGACCCTGACGTGCAGCGGATCGTGCGGTACTTCATGGAGGGCGACAAGCCGGTCGCCCAGCTGTGCCACGCGCCCCAGGTCCTGGCCGCGGCCGGGACGCTGACGGGCCGCCGGACCGCTGCCTACCCGGCGCTGGCGCCCGATGTGACCGCGGCCGGAGCCGAGTTCGTCGACGCGGCCGCGGTGATCGATGGGCAGATGGTCTCGGCCCGGGCCTGGCCGGACCACCCGGCCTGGATGCGGGAGTTCATCGCCATCCTGCGCTCCAAGTCGCCTGCGTAACGCCTGAGAACGCAGCGGGACGTGCTGGCGCAGCATGGCAGATTCGACTCCACGAGAGAGCCGTACCATGAGCGTCATCGCGGCGATGGCTCCCTTTATTCGCTGCCCGGCGACCCGCACATGGCCCGGCAACGCCCGGTCGGCCCAGTCCAGCCTGGGCCTGGGGTGCTGGCGCCGCAGCACTGCGACCTCCTGGCGCAGCACCAGCAGTTCAGCATCCTTTGCCGCCGACGAGCGCGCCAGCAGCGCCAGCCACCCGGCCAGGCGGACGAACATCAGATACAGCAGTCGTACCGTCACAAGGCCGCGATCCTGCCAGCCCACCGGCTATCCCTGCTGGCGTACTCCCCGGTCAGCTACCTATGCCCCGTATTGGAACCCCACACCCGCGGCCAGACGTGAGATGCGCAGTTCCGAGACCAGGAACCGCAGTCACGGCGGAGCCCGCGCGGCTGCCCAGATCCGCCATCCTGCGGCCCTGATCGCCCACCAGACCCGAACGATTACCCCAGCCAGAGGATCAAACCGGTCCGGGAACCGCTGTGCAGCCCGGGCCGCTCACCTTCCCCGAGGCTGTCGGCCGCGGCGTGTTGTGCTGTTGGGTTGCCGTCGGGCGGGCTGCCCAGCCGCCTCGTCATGGTCGGCGATGGGACGCTGCGGGTCAGTCTCGGCGTGATCCGCGCGGGCCGACTCGGCCGTGTCCTGCGGCCGGGCCGCGTCCTGCCCGGCCTGGGCGATCCGGGACTCGGCCTCGGCCGCCCGGGTCTGCGCGCCTGCCACCGCCTCGTCCCGGGCAGCCCGCGCCTCCTGCTCGGCGGCGGCCCTCGCCTCCCGCGCCTCGGCCAGCCGCGCCTCAGCCTCCGCCGCCGCAGCGCGTGCCTCCCGCGCATCAGCCTCAGCCCGCTCGGCACGGGCCTGAAGCCCGGCCCGGGCCTCCTCGCCCGCCGCGATCTGCGCCTCCAGCCCGGCCCGCAGCTCGGCCCGGTCCCGTTCGGCGTCCTGCCGGGCCTGCGCCGCCTGCTCCTCCGCGGCCCGGCGCACCCGGTCCAGCTCCGCCCGAGCTGACTCGGCCGCCCGGGACTGCGCGCCTGCCACCGCCTCGTCCCGCTCCTGCCGCGCCGCCGCCACCTGGTCCCGCGCAGCCCGCGCCTCCTGCTCGGCTGCGGCCGTCGCCTCCCGCTCCTCGGCCAGCCGCGCCTCAGCCTGCTCGGCGCGGGCCTGGAGCCCGGCCCGGGCCTCGTCGGCCGCCGTTATCTGCGCCTCCAGCCCGGCCCGCAGCTCGGCCCGGTCCCGTTCGGCGTCCTGCCGGGCCTGTGCCACCTGCTCCTCCGCGGCCTGACGCACCCGGTCCAGCTCCGCGCGGGCCGACTCGGCCGCCTCCCGCGCCCGCGCCGCATGCTGCCCGGCCTCGCCGGCCCGGGACTCGGCCTCGGCCGCCCGGGACTCCGCGCCGCGCACCGCCTCATCCCGCTCCCGCCGCGCCGCAGCCGCCTGCTCCCGCGCCTGCTCGGCCTGGGCGGCCCGTGCCTGCGCGGCCTCCCGCGCGGTCACCGCCTCCTGCTCAGCGGCGGTCTTCGCCGCCAGCGCCTCGCTCAGCCGCGCCTCAGCCTCCGCCGCCGCAGCACGCGCCTCCCGCGCATCAGCCTCCGCCCGCTGGCGGCGCCGCCAGAACGCGAACCCCGGCCGACCCGGGTCCCCCGGGTCAGCCGACCCGCCGCCGTGCCGGGCCATCACCTACGCCACCGGAACCCGGTCAACGCCAGATGCGGCTCCCCGGTCACCGGGCCTGGCAGCCCGCAGTACCCCTGCTCTGCCGCCCCCGCCTCCCCGGGCCGCGGCTCATTCTCACCCGGACAGGCGCATCTGAGGACTTCGTCACCGGCGTTAACCATCGGCAGGCTCTTTCCGCTCACCAGGACAGCGTAATCGGGCCGGCCCCGGGCGGGGAGCAAACCCGGCCCATCCCGGGGAACTGCAGCCGCGTTTCTCCGCCGCGCCGACCGCAGCCGTGCCGACGCATTGTGCGCCTCCGCCACGGCATTCGTCACTCCGCCTTGCTGGCGGCCCACGACTACGGGAGCGCCCGCCAGTGGCCACTGGCGTGATCGAGCAAGTGCCGTCCCGCAACCTGTCCCTCATCGGCACCGACCAGGAGCGGCTGCGGGCACTGTTCGACGGCCTGGCCGCCGACGGCACAACCGTCCCGCCGCCCTCGCCACGTAGACCTTGAAGAACCTGGGCTGTGGCGACAACATAGATGACCTCGGCGAGGAGGCGGAACACGTGATCAAGTTCGTGGCCCTGTATCGGGTGCCCGAGGACAGCGAGGCGTTCGACCGCGCATACTTCCAGACTCACCTGCCTCTGCTGGCCTCCACCCCAGGGCTGCAGCGCACCGAGGTGGCGCGGGTGACGCGGACGCTACTGGGCGAGCCTGCCTACTACCTCCTGGCCGAAATGTACTTCGCGGACCGGGATGCACTCCGGGCAGCATTGAAGAGCCGTGAGTGGGCGGCATCCGGGGAGAACCTGCAGTCGTTCGGCGGGATAGACCTGGCGACGATGTTTACCGCTGAGGTGGTGGAGCCGCCCGCGGGCTAGAGCTTGGGTCCGGGATCTTGGATACAAGAATCATGGCCCGGCAATCACCCTGACGAACGTCCGTGTCAGCCACGGAGGATGGACTCATCAAGCTGCAGCCGTTGAGCGAACGCCTCTGCGGGAATGGCGTCCTCAAAGTGACTGCCCGATCCGCGGACAGCCTCCAGGTCCCTCACCACCCCGCTGTCGACAAGCGTCGCCGCCGTTGACAGCCGGATGTTCCGTGCCGCTTATCCTCGCCACGCGTCATCGACGGGAGGCAATACTCGGCGATTAAGCCAAGGAGAACGCATGCCTACCCGCCGTTATACGGGTGATCGAAGGTCAGATCACTACCCTTCGGCCGTACAACGGCTCGGTTAGCTGCTCCCCGATGACACCCTGCTACATCTACCGCAGAGCCATGCCATGTCGCTCGGCACCGCCAGCAGCGCAGCGTGACGCTCGATGGCACCGCCGCAACGCGGGAACCGATATGGCGCTGCAAGACGGTTACCTGGCGGGCTGGTAGTCAGATACCGAATTGTGATTATGCTGCAGGCCTGTGGACGCGCCGACGCCGATGTCTGGGCTTTAGGCGAGCGGCTGGCTGCCCGTCCTTGCCTGCCCCGGGTTCCGGCTGGCCGTGGTCACCGATGACCTCGAGCAGAGCGCAGTGAAGGGCTCACCGCCCCGCGTGATCAGCGCCCGGGCGGCGGCCTTGCTGCGGGACTCCACGTCGCCGGGCTCGAGCCGTGCCAGCTCTTCGAGCGCCGTCAGGGCGCCGGCGGCATCGCCGCGTTCCCGGCGGCCCTCGGCCACGGCCCGCAGGGACACAGTCGACCAGTACACGCCGTCGAAGCTCACAATGCCGTCGCGGGTGCCCGATCGAGCCGCTGACAGCAGGACGTCGGCCAACTCCTCCACCCGTCCCCAGCGGCCCTCGCGCCGGGCGGCCACCAGGGCGCCGCCCGTAGCGCCTGGCACGCGCTTGGTCTTCTCGCCGATCCCGGTGATCCAGCCGTCGTCGGCACGATCGAAGAGCACCTCGCGTGCATATAGCATCCGCATCGGCGTCGCTGGCCTCGCGTGCTCCCCGTTGCAGCGCTGCCGTGGCCGCGCCGCCGTCACAGCCGGGTAGCGGAACCGGTCAGGCTGGTACGGCAGGGCCGCAGCCAGACCGCCGCAGCCGTTCCCCCTGGGGGGCTCACCGGCACACGCAAGACATCCCGTTCGGCGCTCAGTTTCACCCATAGATGATCAGCTGACTCAGCGCGCCTATCGGCGGCTTGGTTGCGTCAAGGTCGGTAGACCAAGCCGATCATAGAGAGCTCCTGGTAACCAAGCTCGTGGGCCAGCCCGGGGGGTGCAGCCTGCGGGCCGCGGAATTGCCTGACCGGACGCTGGCCGACGCCCGCCTGCATCACAGCTGTCCAGCTCAGTTCGGCTGAGACCTGGGCCCTACCGTGTTGGTCATGTGATCGACGGAGGTAGGCGGTCGCAACTACCGTGGCGGTTTATGACCGAAGCATGGACGGCTCCGCAGGTGGAGCGCACCGAGCCGGGCCTCATCCTGGGTGAACGCCAGGCGCTGGAAGCCTGGCTGGACTTCCATCGCGACACGCTGCTGCATAAGTGCGCCGGCCTGACCGCCAGCCAGCTCAAAGAGCGGGCGGTTCCCCCGTCCCGCCTGTCCCTGCTTAGGCTCCCTTAGTGCGCCCATCCGAGAGGCATCCCAGCCAGCAGCGGCCCGGTACTTGGCCAGGTCCGGGTCGTAGAGCGCGCGGGTGATGCACCGGGAGCACACCCGGTAGCGGCCGATCACGAACCGGGCCGAACCGCAGCACGTCGAGCACCAGAAGGAGAACGTGCCTGCCGTCAGCCGGTCATACTCCGCCTTGTCACGCAGCGGCAGCACGACCACGGTTACGCGATCGGGGGCCGGTCCCGGTCCTGGCCTGCGCAGCGGGATGTCCTCGCCGCGCTGACGGGCACGGTACCGCCGCATGCGCTCAGCCGCGTTACGGTCCTCGGTCACGTCCGTAACGTTATCATGCCCCGCATCACGCCGGGCGGTCAGCCAGGTAGGCGCTCAGCGCCTCGATCAGCAGCGGCACCCGCTCGGGCACCATCTCGGCAACCTTGATCGGCGGCTCCCCGGCGGGGCACCACCAGATGCCCGCCAGCTCGACGCCCATCCGGGTCAGCTCCCGTATCTCGAAGCGGCCGGTCACGGCGGCGGGCTGATCGCGGCGCACGGCGCGCAGAGCCCGGCGGCTATGCCGTCCGGGCTGGCGCGGTTCACGGGGGCTCACCGGCTCGCGGCGGCGCGGTCGGCGCAGCAGCCGGGATCGTGCTCGGGGCACGGCACGGTCACCAGGTGCCGCTCGCCTATCTCGGCGGCGGTGGCGTGGTGGATCAGCTTGCCCTCGGGGTCGGCGGGGTCGATCGCGCAGGGCAGCGCGTCACGCCCGGCGCTCACCCGGCGTCCCTGGCAGCCCGCGCGGCGGCGATCTGCGCGGCGGCCACCCGCTCGGAGTACTCGGCCGGGTCGGCCTCGATCACGGCGTCGGCGGCGGCGCGGTCGGCGCGCGGGTCGCCGGTCTTGGCGCGGCGGCGGGCTCGGGCCTGCACGCCGTCCACAAGCAACTGCGCGGCGTGGACTCATTCAGGCCAGCCCCGGCCTCGGCCGGGGTCGCGGTGCGGGTGCTGGCGCGGCGGCGGCTCGGGCGCCCGGCCTCGCTCCGGCTCCCTGCGTCGGGCTCGGCGGCGTGCCTCCTCGGCGTCGCCGGCGGTCGCCTTCGCGTACTCGCGGTTCCGCTTGCAGCTCCCGCACGTCACCTTGGCCACGTCGGGGTCGGTCTCGTAGTGGCGCTGCGTCGGCGGGCACGCTTGCAGCGCAAACGGCGCGGGTGTCGTCCGGGCTCGATCAGCCTGGTCAGCCGCACACGCACTTCGCGCCCAGCTCCTCGGTTCCAAGGTGCCAGGTCTTCGTGCTCGGGTCGGTCTGCGCGCGGTAGCGCGCGGTGGTGGTGGTGGTGTCCCGGCTCGTAGGCTCGGTCATGGGTCGCTCCAGTCTCAGCGGTCAAGGCCCCGGCCCGGTGTTCACAGCACCGTCCGGGGCCGCTTGTCAACCGCGACTGTACCCGCTCTGACCTGCGACAATGGACGCGCGGCGAACAGCCGGTCAGCAATCACCCAGGTCGTGGAATCCCGACCGGCCGGCAGGTCGCCGCAGCACCGTCCGGATGCGTGACCCCCAGCCGGACCGCAACCTCGCTGCTGCGACATGCCCGAGCCCGACGAGCCGCACCGCCAGGACCCGCCGATCCGCTGGCTGCCAGCCGGGTCAGCCGACGCGGAGCGCCTCAGCGATCATGCGACAAGCTCGCCCGCGCACTCCACCGCCACCGCCCGCGCCTCGTCCGGGCCGATCCCGTTCGACAGCTGCCGGGTCGCGTACCGGTCGCCGACCTCCCGATCCGCAGCACGCGTCACCGGCCTCGCGTCGGCGGCCAGCCTGCAGCGAGCCGCCACGCTGCGCGGCGGCGATCGCGGCGGCGACTGCGCGGCGGTCTCGGGCACGTGCCGCATTCTCGCCCCGCCCGGAGCCCGCCAGCACGGCGCCAGCAGCCCGAACGGGGCGCGGCGCGGCAACCCGGCTAGGCGCGGCGGTCGCGGCCGCGCACCGGCACGCTCAGCGCCGCGCACGGCCAGGCCGCGCGGGAGCCGATCGGAGGCTGGGGGGGCACCCTCCCGGCCCCCTCTTGCCAAGGGCATCTCGAGGCGCCGCTTCTCACGAACCCAGGTTTTGGGCTTTTTGGCGAGCGCGAGAGCATTATGGCCCGTCACGTCGCGGTCACCCTGCGGTGAACGGGCTGCTCGGCGTTCGCGTAGAGCGCATCAGATGGCATCACGGATCCCTGTCAGCGGTGGTTACACCAGGCCGCCGCTCAGGCGAGTTCCGGCAGGTCAGCCGGCTCATTGGAACACGGCTCCTCGAACGCCCCAGCGCCCGGATTATGCTCGCGGGCTCACGGTGCCGATGTAGGTGCGGGCCGGACCTGGCTGCGTGATGATGGAGCATTTGCTCCATCATGGCGACTCGCTAGGAGTTACTCCAGCGCCGGATCCTAGGAGGCAGCGGGTTCACGGCGCCGACAGCCACCCGGCCTCCCGGTGCGTGATCGGCGCGTGGCAGTCGTGGCAGAGCGAGGCCAGGTTCCCCGGCCCGTGCCCGGCCTCCCGGCCGCGGACGTGGTGGACCTCGGTCGCGGGCGCCCCGCACCCGCGCGCACGACGGGAACGCGGCGAGCTGCGCGGCGCGGATCTGCGGCCAGCCCGGCGGGAGCGGCGGGCTCGACCAGTACGGCTCCCGGCGGTGCGCCGGGCACCAGCCGGTCTCGTCGGCGTACTCCGGGCAGTAGCGGTTACGGCAGCCCGCGCACGAGCGGCATAACGAGGCCAGGCGCGACCGCGGATGCAGGACGCGTCAGCATCGTCGCTGCAGCGCAACGCGGGCAGGGGCACGCGGCCCGCGGACCTTGCGCTGCTCGCGTGCGGCGCAGCCGGATCACGCGCGGCGCCGGGGGCGGCCGGTCACCGACCACCCGGACGCGGGGCCACGCCACGGTGACGACGGCCGGGGTCCGCGCGGTGATGCTGACGGGCGGGGGCTGCGGCCAGGTGACGGCCACGACGGGCCACTGGAGCACCAGCGGCGGCGCGGCGGGCTCGGGCGCCGCGGATCGCGTCACGCCTTGCTGGCAGGCTTGGCCTCGCGGCCCGGCGCGCGTCACCGATCACGCAGCTTGCGGATCGCCTTGTTCGGGTCCGGGATCGCCGCAGCGAACCGGCCCTTGACCCGCAGCGATCAGGCATCCAGGTGGAAGTGCCAGTCGCGGGACATGGTCCACGGCCACGTCGTTCCGAACTACGAGGAAGCAACGCGACTTCGCAGTAGACCAATGGCGGTCGCGAGCTGCGGCACCACCACGGGGTTCAGCCCGATCGCACGGGCGAACCCGCCGGGATAGACGAGCTGCCCGTTGTCGTCGCGGGTGGCGTCGGCCTCGCGCGAGCCCGGTCGCGGACCACGCGATCGTGTCGGCGGCGCCGCCAGCATCACCGATCTGGCCGCGCGCCACGGTGACCGCCGTCAGCAGGTCCTCACCGGCCGCCTCGGCGGCGACGCCGACGACGCCGATCGGCGTCGGGCGAGGCCGGCCCCGCCGAGCAGCAGGCCGAGATCCAGGTCCCGGCTCAGGCCGTCCCGCAGGAGCCGGGCCAGCTCGCTCAGCTGAGGTTGATCGAGCCGTCACCGACCGACTCGTTGCTCATGTCGAGGACCTGGCCGAGCTTGGCGACGCCGACCACGTACGCGTCGTCGCCCATGTTGGCCTCGGGGAACGGCTGGAGCTCGGCCAGCCACGCGGCATTCGAGGGCTTGGCGGTCGGCCAGGCCACCGCCGACGCGGTCCGTGGGCTGCCGGGTCAGGCACGCGGCGAACGGCGCGGAGTCGATCAGCAAGTTGATGATCCGGCCGCTGCACATCGGCGGGGAACGGGACGCCAGCGAAGCTTTCGCCGGTGATGGGGGCGGGGGGCATGGGTGGCGCCTTTCAGCGTGACGGGATAGATCACGCCGCTTTCGCGCCACCGCTGGCCAGGCCGCATCACGCCGCACCTGGCCGGGCCTCGGCATCACGCCTCGTGGAGCGCCCAGGTTCGGCCGACCGGCTGCCCGCCGCATCACGCCGCGCGGGCAATGAGGCCCATCGTAGACCGCCGCGCCCGGCCAGCTCCAGGTCAGTTGCGCCGTGCCCGCTAGTTCAGGGCGTCGAGCCCGGCCTGCATCTCGTTGGTCAATGCCAGAATCCGGCCGGACAGCTCCTCGGTGACGTAATCCTCCCCGTTGGTCGCGGCGGCCACCGCGAGCAGGACCTGGGCGACCGTGGTGACCGCGCAGGCTGGGCACCCGGCGTCCGCGGCGATGTCGTGGGCAGCGTCCGCGGCGCCGGGATAGCCGATGGTGACGAAGGCGCGAACCACGTCCAGCGCGAGCCGCTGGGTGGCCTGGTCGGGCCGCCGGGACGGGTCACAGGTCATGATGATGCGGTCCTTTCCGGTAGGTACTCGTCGTCGTAGCCGACCGTGCCCTTGACGAGCTGGTCGACCAGGCTGGCTTCCCACGAGCCGGGGCGCCCGGCGGTGAGCGCGTCGGAGGAGCCCTTGCGGGCGGCGACGCGGGCGAGCACGTCTGCGAGCCACCCTGCGAAGTCGTGCTCGTGCTCGACCGCGCGGGCCATCGCCTTGACCGCCGAACGGGTGTAGGCCGGGTCGCCGGTCGTCATTGGTCGTCTCCTTCGGTGGGTGGTTCGGACACTTCGGACAGCGGCAGTTGGTCAGTGTCCGGATTCTCCGGGCCGCTGACCTGCGATTCGGACACTTCGGACGGTTCGGACACTTCAGGTAGTTCGGGCACCGCATAGAGGCCGCGCTTGGGCCTGGTGAGCTTGCCCGACTTCGCCAGGCGCCGGACGTAGCGCGTGCCGTCCTCCCCGAACTTCGCCTCGATCTCCTGAGCCTTGGCGCCAGATGGCCGCCCCCGGATGAACTCGATGATCTCGGCCGACCGCTCGCCCAGCGCGCCGGTCTCGGCGCGGCGCCGGACGTTGGCGCGTGCCTCCTTGAGGTCGGCCCCGTCGAGGGACCAGGCGCCGCCGTTGAAGGTGACCGCGTAGTCGGCCTCGATCACGTCGCGGCCGGTGACGCGCAGAGTGCCTTCGCCCCGTCCGCGGCTGCGGGTCAGCATGATGATCGTGTCGGCCGCGCCCGCCAGGCCGTGAGTGCCCGAGATCGAGTCGATGAAGTCGTCAGCGAACGCCTTGCGGGTGTGGTGGATGACGACGATCGTCAGGCCGGGCCGCTCGTCGGCTATCCGCTTGAGCGCGACCGCGACGCGGTAGTCCCGCTGGTAGGTCGTCTCGCCCTGGAACGGCAGCGGCATGATCCGGCCGAGCGTGTCGAGCACGACCAGCCGGGTGTCCGGGTAGCGCTCCAGCGCGTGGGTGAGCACGGCGAGGACCTGGCCGGGCGGGACGGTCAGGATGTACCGGAGGCGGCCGGGAATGGGCTCGCCGTCAGCAAGTAGCTGGCGGCACCGGTCCTGGAGCCGCCGGTCGCCGTCTTCGAGCGCGAGGTACAGCACGTCCCGTTCCGGGCCGAGGGGAAGCCTCCCGAGTGCCTGCCCGCCGGTCGCGGCGGCGAGCAGCCAGTCGAGGATGAGCAGGCTCTTGCCCGCCTTGGGCGGCGCGGCGATGATGCCGAGCCCGGCGGGCATCAGGCCGGGGACGTTGTACGCCAGCGGGGGGAAGTCCTGCGCGTCGAGCCAGCCGCCGTCTCGCAGCTCGTACTCAGGAACGGTGTCCGGAGTGTCCGGAGTGTCCTTTTCGCTGGTCAGCGGGTCGGGATTTTCGGACACTGGCTCCGGGGGAGTGTCCGAAGCGTCCGAAACCCCGAGCACGACGGCCAGGGGGTCGGCGTCGTCGTCGCCGGTTAGCGGCTCGCACTTGCACGAGTCCGGCATCTGGTTGCACCCGGCGCACCACGCCTCATCGACCATCGGCCGCCCGCAGGCCGGGCAGGGCTCGCTCACGACCGCCGCCTCCGCTCCCACTCGACAGGACCGCCCGCGTACTCGCCCGGCCGCGGATCACCGAAGTGGGCTCGGCCGCCCGGCCCATACCGCCGCTTCTCCAGTTCGGCCCAGGTCGGCCCGAGCACCGAGAGGGGAAGCCCGATCGCGGTGACGTGCCACTCCCGCTGCGTCCGCCTCGTACCGGCCGCGTCGCCCGCCGCGAACCCGGCCCGCCACCCGTCCCGCCACGAGTCGTACACCCGGCGCAGCCACACGTCGCGCTCGTCGCTCAGGGCGAGCAGCACGGCCAGGCTGCGCGGTGTCCGGCCGCTGTGGGCACCGCACGGTACGCTGCGATCGGAGCCTTTCAGCGAGGATCTGGCATCAGGCGGGCGGCCGGGCGGTGTGAGTGCCCGGCCGTCCCGCGTGTCAGGCCGCGCCACTGTCGGCCGTCACGGCGGGCCGGGGCAGCAGCCGGGCGAGCGCCCTGACCTGCTCCTCCGACAGGTCCGGCAGCTCGTCGCCGTGGTCAGCGAGCACGGCGCGGATGCGGGCGGCCAGCGGCTCGCGCCCGGCCATCATCTCGTCCAGGTCGTCACGGTCGATCCGCAGCAGCCGCGACCCGCGCGGGATCGAGGCGGGCAGGTCGCCGTCGTGGACGCGCTGCCGGATCGTCCGGGTCGAGAACCCGGAATACTCCGCGGCCTGCTCTACGGTCAGCCAGTCGGTCATGTGCGCCGAACCTCCACCAAAGCCGATGTCTGCGGTGGTGGTTCGGGCTCACCCTCGGGGTCCGCCTAGACCCCCAATGATGCCGCTACTCTCCGCTGGCCGCAAGCTGTTCGTCGGTGATCCATTCGATTCGGGCACGCTGCGCGGCCGGGACCCGTACAGGTCCGCGCTGCGGCGACCGGCTCACGGTCACCCTGGCCAGCTCGCGGATCGCGTCCCGCCGCGCCGCGACCGGGGCCGCCTTCCACCGGAAGTGCAGGTCGTCCGGGCCGTCACCGAGCAGCCACCGCAGCCTCGGCGGGGTCTCCAGCTCGCGGACCCGCACGCGGGCCGCATCCCGGTCGGCCAGCTTGCCGGGCTCGACCTCAGCGAACGCGGCCGGGCTGATCTTCCGCGCCCGGAACAGCCGCACGGTCTGGTCATAGTCGGCCTCGATCGCGGCCAGCTCCCCACGGGCAGCGGCCAGCTCCCGGTCATCGGTGCGCCCCGCCGCGACCAGCCGCTTCCACTGCGCGGGCCTGGCGACCCGCGCAGCACTTCGGCGGTCACGTAGCCGTCCAGGTCGGCCTCGCTGATCAGCACGCAGGACCGGCGGCAGATGTAGTGCGGGCCTCCGCGGCGCCGGTAGGTCACGCTCAGCGGCGACTCGCAGTGCGCGCACCGGGCGATCATCGACAGCAGGTGCTTCGCCTTCCCCGGCCGGGTGGTGACCCGCGCCGGGTCGGTCAAGATGCGCTGCACCGCCCAGAACGCGTCCTCGCCCACCAGCGGCGGCCACGCAGCCGGATACCAGGCGGCACCGGGGCCGGGGCGGCGAAGCCCGCTCTGGCGGCCCTGCGGGTCGTGGACCCGCTGCCCGATGTAGGCCCGGTTCATCGCGATCGTCCGCACCTGGGTCATCGACCACTTCGCCCCCGTGCGGGTCGGCACGCCCTGCGCATTCAACCGCCGCGTAATCGCCAGCAGCGGGACCCCCGCCTCGATGTCGGCGTAGATGCCCACCACGACCGGCGCCTCGATCTCATCGGGCACCTGGCCGACCAGCTTCCGCTGCCCGCGCTGGTCGATCGTGTACTCGCGCCGGTAGCCGTACGGGACCCGGCCGTGGACCTTCCCGGCCGTCGCGTTGGCGGTCATCGCCCGCAGCACGCGCTCGGAGGTCTTGTTCGTCTCGGCCTCGTTGTCCACGCCGTCGTCGGCCAGCGTCCGCCAGTCCCGGCTGTTGGCCATGTCGTACAGCCTGCCGTGGGTCTCCACGTAGATCCGCACCGCGCGGTCGCGGCAGTCCTCCAGCAGCCTCGCCCACGTCGATAGCTTGCGGTCGCCCCGGCTGGACTCCCACAGCCACAGCACGTCGCCCTGCCCGGCGTCGATCTCGGCTAGCAGCTCGGGCCACTGGTCGCGCTTCTTGGTGGCGTGCCGGGACGCGCTCACGCCGTCCTGGTACTCGCGGAGCACCGTCCAGCCCTCGGCGGCGGCGCGGTCGCGGCCGAGGTCAAGCTGCTCGGCTATGGACCTGTCCTTGTGCTGGCTCTGCCTGCCGTAGAGCAGCGCGGCGAGGTCTGCACCTGCTGTATCTGTGTGTGCTGTCATGCTGAGCTAGTGTACCGCTAAGCGAGCCTATGCCTGCTGGGCTTGGTGCGGCACATGACCGAGGTGGAGCGCTGGTGGTTCCGCATCCACGCGACGGACACCGACATGGCGTTCCCGTACGATCCGGACCAGACTGGCCAGGACTTCGAGGCGCTTGATGACGCGGCCGCGGCCGCCGACATCGAGGCATTCAAGCAGGAGATAGAGCACGCACGCGCCGCCGTGGCCGGCAAGCAGCCCTGCACGGTCTCATGCTGCTGTGACCTGCAACCCAGATGAGCCACCGGGAACGCCGCCAGCGTTCTGTTCCTCAAGCGTGACGCGCGGCCGCCGGGCGAAGGGCCGTGGCCGCTAGCTTTCGCCGATCAGCGTGCCGAGCAGCCTGCCGTAGCGCAGCAGGTGCACATCCCCGAGGAAGTTCTCCCGGACATAGGCATGCGCGGCCTGTCCCATCCGCGCCGCCTGGTCCTGGTCGCCGAGCAGGAGCCGCGCTGCCGCTCCGAATGCGGCCAGGTCGGCGGGATCGGGCAGCAAGATACCCGTACCCTCGGCGATCTGGTCGATGATCCCGCCAACCGCCGAGCCGATCACCGGCCGCCCCTTCCACATCCCCTCCGACACAGTCAGCCCGAACCCCTCGGCCAGGCTCTTCTGCACGATGACGGTGGCGTGCCGCTGCAGCGCGTTGACCATGGCCGCGTTCTCATCGATGTCATCCAGCGGCAGGGTCACCAGCAGCGTCCGCGCCCGGGCAGCGGCCTTCAGGTCGCGCCACTGCAGCAGGCACTGCCCATAGACCGCCGCGCCCTCTGGGTCATCGCTGACATCCTTGACCGACGGGCCGACCAGCATCAGGTACCCCTCCCCGCCGGGCGCGACATGGTCGGCGAAGCCCCGCATGACCCCGGCCATGTCCTTGAGCCGGTCCCAGCGGGACACCTGGGCCAGCACCGCATCACCAGGCCCGGGAAGACCCTCGCCGATGACAACCGCTGACCGGGCCACGACGTCCTCCTCGCCGGTGCGCCGCATGAACCTGGCGGGCACAGCCGGCGCCGCACCGTCCAGCACGCCCAGCCTCACCAAGATGGCCCGCACGGTCTCAGCGTCGAGCGGCTGGTTCTTCGGGGAGAACGGGTCGATCGACGGCGGGATGATCCAGGCCTTGTCCGCGGGGATCCACGGCGGGACGTATTGGCGGCGGGAGAACACGTACGCATGCGCGGCGGCCAGGTGCGGCCGCAGGAACTCCCACCCCGCCCGGGTGGCCTCGTTTTCCCAGTCCACCCCGATGTGGCAGCGCCATACCACCCGGGCGCCCGCCTGCGCCAGCGGCGCGGCCAGGCCCGCGGTCTGCGGGTCGTGCAGCAGCACCACGTCGCCGGGCCGGACCCGGGCGAGAAGCTCGACCACGTTGGCGGCCAGCATCTGCGCGTAGTGGTCGGCCTCGGCCGCGCCGAGCGGGTCCCCGGCCAGGTGGCCGTGGATCTGGTTGTGCAGCCGCTTGGTGATCGCGAAGAAGGCGGCGTCGCCGGTGATCACCAGCCAGCCGACCGGGATGTCCAGATCCTGCACGTACCCGACCAGGACCTGCAGCATCTCGGCGACCCCACCGCCGGCCGCGGTCGAGTTGACGTTCCAGACGGTGCGCCCGGCCAGCGCGGGCCGGAGCTGGTCAGCGGCCCGGGCCAGCTGCTCGTACCGCGCGGCGCCGATGACCGGCTCCATCAGGGATACGGGACGCCGGGGCACCTGCACGGCGTGCAACAGGCTCACGGCATCCGCCTCCCGCCCGCGGCCGGGCCGCTTGCCACGGCGCAGCACGCCCGCCACGTGCCCGTCAGCACGGGCGCTACGAGTCAACCACGGTCACTCACCGAAGATCAAGCCCATCGGCGCAGGTCACGATATCCGCAGGCCGCGAACGGCCCGCTGCCGCCGGCTCCCGGGCTAACGGCCGCGGATTGGCCAGATCAGGTTACCGCGAAGCCTGGCTGAACGTTCTTCCACTCACTCCTCATCATCCTCTAGCCGGAGATAGCCGTGGGCTTGCAGCCAGCAGTTAAGCTCCTCCCCGTGCAGCGACCCAAGGCGGGCCGCCTCGTCCTCGTCGCCGCGCTCCAGGGCAGCATCGATGGCCTGGCTCAAGGCCACAACCGCGTCAGCGCTAATCACGGACCCGCCGTCCATGCCATCGCCCCCTTTCTCATCCGGGTTCCCGGTGCCGGCCCGCGGCCGGGAGCCGGCTGCGTGGCCGTCACTTCCGGCCTACCGCCGCGGCGAGGCCCGCGCCGGGGCCAAAGGTCCCGTGTCCAGGAATCCAGGGCAGCCCCTACTGCGGACACTCCGGTCAGAAACCAAGGGCCCAGAACCTGTGGGGTTCGAGAACTCGGCCACTAGTCCTGACCTGGGCTTTTAGGCGGCTCGCTCGTATTCGCTGATGAGGCCGCCGAGGACGGGCCGGCGCTGGATCCGCTCCTGGAAGAGGTCAACAGGAGGGTGGTCTGGCCGGGGCGGGCGGAGCTGGCGGCTGCGATGAGGGCGGCGCCCGTTGTAGTGGGCCTCATACCGAGCCAGGATCGTCCGCAGATGCCGCTGGCGCCGGGCTCCAGCCGGGAGGGACCCGTGCGGCGGCGGTCTCAGCGGCCTGTGGCCGACCCGCTCCGATCACCGGAGCCAGGACAGGCTGGCACGGCATGAGATCACCCGCCCATAGACGTTTCGCCGGCGGCGGCGCGCGCAATCCGGCGATCAGCCGACCTGGAATGCAGCTGCCTTTGCTCGATAACACACTTCACGCAATCCCGCCACGTCCGCAGACGAAGAAGAGCAGCCCGGGGACCACCATTCCCGGCCGCCAGGGATCAGGTGTTCCCGCAGCTCAGTAGCGGTACGAGTAGACAGGGATGCGGTATTCCTATAGGCTGACTTCAGCGCTGTAGTTGATAGCGCGATATGGGGCAATGGGTTGTGTCGGTCCTCGCCCTGGAACCCCTCCATCTGAGAGTGACCCTCATCCTGCGGGTGCGCGTGCAGCGGTCATAACCAGGAGGTTCTGGGCCACTGCGCGTTCGGCTGACGCAGCAAGGCCAGCGTCCCGAGGTTCGAATGCCCTGGCAACAACGACAGCTGACCTCACGCCCAGAGCAGCGCCGAAGCACGGTGCCCACCTGTGGGTGCGGAAACGGCGTCATGGCCTTTGACCTGCAACGTCCCTCGATGGCAGCTCGCCGCCGAGAAGCATTTTGGAGGCTCATCACCCAACGGCTCTCGGCCCGCCGCCGATCAGCCAGAGACAAGCGGCCACCCTCACATGATCCAAACACTGCAGGTCAGAGTACATGACACAGTTTTGGCACCCCACAGGCGCGTAGCGGCGCCCGAATCACCGATTCGACGTGGCCTAATTAGGCACCTCGGCGACTGACTTAGCGCTCGCGCAGAAACTAAAGGGAGTTGTCCGAATAATCCCCTGGTCATTTGTGGTATGTCGAATGGATGCTGGCTGACGCGGAGATAGCCGCCCGGTATGTCAAGATCCGTCCTTATCTCGATGAGCGCCAGCGGCGGCTGTGGCTGGGCGTGGAGGCTCAGGCGCTCGGCAGCGGCGGCGTGGCCGCGATTGCCCGCGCCACCGGCGCGGACGTGAAGACGGTGCGCCGGGGCACGGCCGAGATCGAGTCCGGCGCGGAGCCCGGCGGGAGGGTGCGCGGTCCCGGCGGCGGGCGGCCTGGCCTGGCGGAGCTGGACGCCGGGCTGGTGCCCGCGCTGGAGGCGCTGGTCGATCCGGCAACGCGGGGCGACCCGATGTCGCCGCTGCGCTGGACGACGAAGTTGACCGCCCATCTGGCCGGCGAGCTCACCGGGCAGGGTCACGCGGTGACGGCGCGGACCGTGGCCAGCCTGCTGGCCGGGGCCGGGTACAGCCTGCAGGGCAACGCCAAGACCATCGAGGGGAAGCAGCACCCCGACCGTGACGCCCAGTTCCGGTACATCAACGCTCAGGTCACAGCGTTCCAGGACGACGGCAGCCCGGTGATCAGCGTGGACGCCAAGAAGAAGGAGAATGTCGGGAACTTCAAGAACGGCGGGGCGGAATGGGCGCCGGCCGGGCAGCCCGAGCGGGTCAGCGTGCACGACTTCCCCGACGAGGAACTGGGCAAGGTCACCCCGTACGGGATCTACGACCTGACCGCGAACACTGGCTGGGTCAACGTGGGCACCGATCACGACACCGGCGCGTTCGCCGTCGCCTCGATCCGCTCCTGGTGGAACGGACCCGGCCGGGCCGCCTGCCCCGGCGCCCGGCGCCTGCTGGTCACCGCCGACTCCGGCGGGTCCAACGGCTCCCGGCTGCGGCTGTGGAAGACCGAGCTGGCCACGTTCGCCGCCGAGGCCGGCCTGGACATCACCGTGCTGCACCTGCCACCGGGAACCAGCAAGTGGAACAAAATAGAGCACCGGCTGTTCTCCGCGATCACCATGAACTGGCGGGGCCGGCCGCTGGTCTCCCACGAGGTCATCATCGAGACCATCAGCGCGGTCACCACCAGAACCGGCCTGAAGGTCACCGCCGTCCTGGACACCGGAATCTACCCCAAGGGCATCAGGATCCCGGACAAGGACATGAAGGCCTTCGAGGCCCGGCACCTCCAGCGCCACCAGTTCCACGGCAACTGGAACTACACCATCCCAGCAGACCCGCCCGGCGACACGACACGCCCGAATGAAGGGAATTAATTATTGCGCGAGCGCTTAGCAGCTCACCTTGGATCCGCCTGTATCCCCAGCGCGGGTTCTGCTGGGCCAGCTGCGCCACCAGCGCACGCACCTCGTCCGGGGCCGGCGGGCGTCCTGGCGTACCAGGGTAGGTCTATCTCCTCATCACGAGGCGCCGGTGCCAGGCCAGCAGGGTGCCCGGGGGTCACGATCCGGTGCAGCCGCAGGTTCCCGGGCAGCAGCCTGGCTAAGGCGGCGAGCATGGCACGGTCAGCCCAGTCCGGCCTCGGGCGCCGGCCTCGGGCGGGCGACCTGCCGACGCGGCACAGCGACCTCATGCCGCAGCACCAGGACCTCCTGACCGCGTACCCCGCCGGATTTCCTCGCCGTCCGCTGGGACGGCCACGTCCAGCAAGCCCACTGCATCACCAGCGCCGACGTCATTCCCAGCCTCCAGGACCGCTGGCCCGACATCCCGGAAACCGGGGAACCCATCCGGCCCCATGCCCTGTACCACCTCGGCCCGCAACTACTCCCAGCCCCAATCCCGAACGGCGCCCGGTACCGGGCATCACGCATGTGGGTCATCCTCGACCAGCTCCTCACCAGCCCCACGTTTAAGGACGCCCTCCACCAGACCGCATCGGTCACCTCACAGAAGGACGACCCGCCAGCATCCCCCCGAGTGAGACCTCCGATAGCTGAATCCGTGCTCACCAGAACGTGTTCGTTATTCGCCTGGCCCGTTGTCGGGCGACACGGCGGCACCACCGGGCGGGACAGGCCATGACGCGCCCGGGCCGGCGAACCGACCTATACAGCCGTCATGATCGAACCCAGCGGGTGCCGACCTGAGGGTCGGCCCGTGAGACTGTCACGACCACCGTCCCGCAGTCGGGACAGCTCCTCGTCGATTCCGGTCACTCCGCTCATGCGAGCCCGGACGGCCTCCAGGGTGGCCACAGCTCGTGTCTTGCGTCGTCACCACGGATCAACTGGAGAACCGGCGCAAGCCGCTCCTCAGGCAACTGGTCCACCAGGTGGTGGAACTCCTCCCGCATGGCGCTCATATCACGAGTGCACGACGACCGTGGGTGATGCTGGCCGGAGCGAGCAGTCCCCGGCGCGGTGGTGACGTGGGCCTACTCGTGCGGCATCCAGCGCGCGAGTTCACCCGCGGGCCGGTATCTTGCAGCAGTGCGCACGAGGTACGAGATCGAGGACACCGACGGCTACCTGGCCGCTCGCGAACTGCTGCTGCGGCGGTGCGGATCCTGGGCTGCGGCCAACGACCGCGCGCTGTCACTGCCGCTGGCCGGTGCCCTGCTGGACTCACGGCACTTCAGCCCGGACGGACGCCTGGGATACTGGGCCCCGTCCCAGGTACGCCGGGCACTGCTCGACTGGATTCCGGGGAAGGTCACGGCACCCCAGGAGGACCTGCTGGCAGCGCCCGAGACACTGCGGTCCCTGCTGCGCTACCTGGACGCGACCGGGCTACGCGACCCTCGCGGTGCCGCCACCGTAGAGAACGAGGCCGCTATCGACGCCGCGGCGAAGGAGTTCGCTGCCGCGATAGCCGACGAGGAACGCTACGGGGTCGCGAAGACGATGGCGTTGTCCGCCGGGTACGGCGACGCGGGCATCCGCCTCCCCGACGGTCTCGCCAGCTTCCTGCAGGGGATCGACGGGGACCTGCCGGCATTCGACGCGGCCGGGCTTGAGGACCTTCTGGAGCGGCAGCTCATGCTGCCCGGCCTGGGACATGACCGGACGTATCCCCAGCTCCCGGTGAGCCTCCCGGCCCGGGAGGAACTCGCGGCCGCGGCGGAGCACAGCACGGTGGTCGGCCAGTTCCGCGCCCTGGCCGAGTGGCTCGGCCCGAAAGGACGGGCGCTCACGCCGGCGAAGAACATCAGGCCCGCCGACGCCCGGGACCTCATCGCGCTGCTCGGCACCGGCGACGAGGGCCTGAAGTTCCACAGCGCCGCCGAGCTTCCCGGCCTGAACCTGGTCCTGAGCTGGGCGCTGAAGGCCCGGCTGATCCGGCGGCAAGGCACCCGCCTGCTCCCGGTGGCGAAGGCCCGGCCACTGCTGGCCGACGCCGAGGCCCTGTGGCAGCGCGCGTTCGAGGCGGCGTTCGACCTCGGCCCCGCCGTCTGCCGCCCCATCTGGGCCGACGAGCCTCCCTCGCCGGCGCAGCAGATGTATGACGTGATCGTGCCCGACCTCATGGCCACGATCTACAGCATGGAAGAGCCCGTCCCGCTGCCCCGGCTGGCGGAGTCGGTGTGGGAGTCGGTCAAGGCCAACTTCGACCTGGACTTCCTCAGCCCGCTCAGCCTGATGGGCCTGCGGGGACGGGTGGACAACGATGTGGAGCACATCTTCGACGCGTTCGAGGCGCTCGGAGCGGTGACCATAGTCCAGGGCGTGGCCAGCGAGATCTTCTCGATGGACCTGGGCGGCGGAACCACGCTGCCGTTCGAGGCTGACCAGTCGGCCGCGCTGCGCGAACGGCTGGCGAGGCCGGCCCGGCTGGCTGCCCTCACGCCCCTGGGCATCCGCGCGATGCGGGAGCGCATGCTCGCGGAGGGCCGGGAGGCGGGGCTCGTCGGCGAACTCGCGGGCGCCACCCCGGCAGAGCTGCTCGGCACGGTCGCCGAGCACTACACGACGTCCAGCGCCCCGGAGGAGATCGCCATCTGGCGGGCCGCCCACGGCGGCTCGCTGGATCCGCTGGTGCAGGCGGTCCGCGACTGCCCGTTCCTGTCCCGGCGCGTGGCGCTGCTGACGACCCTCGCCCGCAGCGTGCCGGAGGGCACCGAACTGCTCGCCGAGCTGATCCGCGACCCGGACCTTGGCCCGGTCGTCCTGCTCGCGGAGAGGGATGACCTCAGCCCCCAGGACGCGAGTCCGGACGAGGCAGCCTGGATCATGGCCGGAAGCCTGCTGGAACTGCTGGAGATCGGCGGCCCCGAGGCCGTCAGGGAGCAGCTTAAGGGGCTGCCTCCCGCGCAGCGCAAGGACATCGTCCGCGCCGTGTCGGCCTCCGGCTACCCGGCGCCGGATACCCTTGAGGAGTTCCGGACCCTGGTCGCCGAGCCGATCCTGCACGCGCCGGCCCGGCCTCATGCCGTCCAGGGCACGCGGCGTCCCCGGCCAAGGAAGCCGCACCGGCGGTAACACCTTTTCTCTATGGTTTCGATGAGCGGGCAACGCCGCAATCCACGCGCAGTAGGGTGACGACCATGGCGGGTGACGCATTCGAGGAGACCCTGGCGGGGTTCCGCCGCTGGGCCGGCACGACGGAACGCAAGCTGAGCGGCGACCCGGAGGAGGACGCCGCGGAGTTCTACACGGTGTTCAGCCTGATGCCTGACTACCTGGGGATCGACGATCCTTCCCGGCTGACCGCAGGCAGCCTTAACGAGCTCCTGCTGGACGTGTACCCGCGCAAGGTCACGGTGCTTGACCGGAAGGACATCGCGTCCACCATCCCCGCGCTGCGGGACCTGACTTCCTACCTGGCCGACACGGGGGCGATTACCTCCGCGACCGCGCGGGCCATGGACCGGGAACTGGACCAGATCGACCCGGAGTTCGCCGACGCGGTGATGGACCCGGCCAACTGGGGGCCGGCCACGGCCATGATGCACGCCATGCACCGCGACGGCGTGGACATCAGCGACAGCGCCTCGGTCGATACATGGATCGCACAGCAGAACGCGGGCGTGCTCGCTTCCCCCGCAGCCGACCCGCTCACCTGGGACGGCGTTGATCTCAAGGAAGCCTTCGGCATCCCGGACGTCGTCGCGCCGGTCCGGCTGCCGGACGATGAAGCGCTCACGGCGCTGGCGGCCGCGGCACCGCTCCTGGCCGACCTGCGCGGCCTGGCCCGCGACGTCCGCGAGGCGAAGGTGCGCGCCGCCAGCGTGGACCGGCTGCTCCTCACGCTAGCGGTGGAATGCGGACTCGTGCAGGGCGACGGCGACACGCTTGTCCCGGGCGACGACGTCGAGTGGCTGGACGACCTCACCGAGGGCGCCGCGGCCCTGGACGCATGGGACTTCACCTTCGCTCAGGTCCTGGACACCACCCTGGAGGCGGCAGACGAGGCGGAGCCGCAGGCCGGCGAGGACCTGGACCTGGCAGGCCACGGTATCGCCCTGGTCACGGAGTTGTTCCTCGGCGGGCGGGCCGGAGTTCCCGTCACGCAGCTGTCCGAGACCCTGAAGAACGCGGCGATCGCCGAGGTACCGCCGGACGCCGCCGAGCGCCAGTGGGAGGAATGGACCGGCACCCACGGCGACCCGGGCGGCTTGCTGCTCGGGCAGCTCGCGAAGCTCTCGGCGGTCACCGTCGCCGACGAGATGGCGCGCCTGGAACCGCTCGCCCTGCACTCGGTCGCCGCCAAACTGCGGGCCTGCGACGTGCGCGTGCCGGACCTTCCGCCGCCCGGCGAGATGACCCCGGACGACGTGGTGCTGCTGAGCATGCTCGGGACCGAGGAAGACTTCGCGGCGGACTTCGCTTCCTGGGTTGCGGAACGCACCCCCGAGGAAGCCGCGCGGGAACTGCTTTCCTTCGCAGCGGGCGAGGGCGCGGCGGTCCGGACGGCGGCGGTACAGGTCGCATCCCGGCTCGGCGACGCGGCCGAACCAGCGTTGTGGGAAGCACTCGACCGCCCTGAGCTGCGCTGCTACGCCAAGATGGCGCTGATCGAGCAACTGGCCGCCCGCGACCCGGAGCAGCCGGTACCCGCTGAGCTCAAGCGCACCACCGAGGACCTCGCCTGGTTCATCGCGGACAGCTTCGCCCCGCTTACCCGAACCATCGCCCGGAACGCCACGTTCCCGTTCGACATGACCCAGCTCTCCGACGCGGGCTGGGACGCGAGCACTGAGTCGCTCTTCGACGCCATGGCACGGCTCGACCACCCGGACGCGGAAGCCGTGCTCACCATGCTCGGCAAGCACTGCGACGACAAGAAGACCGCCAAGGCCGCCCGAAAAGCCGCGTACAAAGCGGCATCGCGCCGGGCATCCCGCCGAAGTTAAAAGGCGCGGGCCACCCGCACCTGCTCAGGCACGGCCGGGACCGTCACGCTCTCCGAAACTGACCCTGTAGTGGTCGAATAGTCGGCCACTGGGCTTGACCTGGGGTGGCGGCACCGACATGATCGGCACCCATGTCTGTAGCGCTGGCTTACCGGCTGCTGGTGACCGTACTGTCCTGGCTAGCCCTGCTGGCCCGGTCCTCGTCGGCCAAGGACGTGGAGATACTCGCGCTGCGGCACGAGGTGGCCGTGCTACACCGGGCAAACTCCAGACCCCGCATGTCCTGGACCGACCGGGCCATGCTCGCCGCGCTGGCGAGGGTCATGCCCAAGGGGCTGCGGGCCCAGCGCATCGTGACGCCCGGCACGCTGCTGCGCTGGCACCAGCGTCTAGTGACGGCAAAATGGCGCCAGCCCAGGCCTCAGGGCCGACCGCCCGTACCGGACGAGCTCGTCGCGCTGATCCTGCGCCTGGCCCGGGAGAACACCCGGTGGGGCGTGGTCAGGATCCAGGGCGAGCTGCGCCGGCTCGGCCACCGGGCAGCCGCCTCCACCATCCGCAAGATCCTCCGCGCCCACCGCATCCCTCCACCATCGCACCATGACGGATCCTGGCGCGTGTTCCTGCGCGCCCACGCCTGCACGCTCGTGGCCGCTGATTTCTTCCACGTCGACTGCGCGCTCACCCTCAGGCGGCTGTACGTCGCCTTCGTCATCGAACACCAGACACGACGAGTGCACCTGCTCGGCATCACCCGGCACCCGACCAGCCAGTGGGCCACCCAACTCGCCCGCAACCTCGCCAGCGAGTTGGAGGAAGCCGGGTGCCGGTTCACTCACCTGATCCGCGACCGGGACGCGAAGTTCACCGCCGCGTTCGACGCCGTCTTCGCCTCCATCGGGATCAGAACACTGCCGACCGCGCCCCAGGCACCCAGAATGAACGCCTATTCCGAACGTTTCGTCCGCACGGTACGGGCCGAGTGCACCGACCGGATGCTCATCGCCGGCGAACAGCACCTGCGCGCGATCCTGGCCGACTACATCAGCCACTACAACACCGGCCGCAGCCACCAAGGCAAGGGCATGGGCCTGCGCGCGATCCTGGCCGACTACATCAGCCACTACAACACCGGCCGCAGCCACCAAGGCAAGGGCATGGGCCTGCGCGCGCCGGACGATGATCCGGACGTCGTCGTCTTTCCCGTCCCGGCCGCCCGGATCCAGCGCCGAACCAGGCTCGCAGGACTGATTAACGAATACCGTCAGGCAGCATGAAACCCCAGGCCAGCGCCAGTATCCGAGTTCTCGACCAGTCCACGCAGGGAAGCTGTACCCGGACAAGAAGATCGCGAAAGCCGCGCGAGCGGCCTCGGTGAAGGCGGTCTCGGTCCGGAACTCACCCAAGGCCGGCTGACCACCCCCGGCTCGCTGACCGGCCCGGCTCACGGCAGACGCGAGTCATGACGGCGCCGCGGAAAGGACGCCAGCGCAGCAGCCATCGACGCCCGGCTGGGCCAAACATAAGCGCCATGCGGCGCAGCGCGAACGGGCCACCCGCAAGGCCCGGCTCGCTACGGTAGTGCATGTGTCGCCCCTATCCCGCCGCCGGACGGCGAAGAAGCAATCCCGGCGCTCGCCGTGGCCGGCGGTGTCGCCGCTGGAGGAGCGCATCGACGAGATCATGGACCGGGTGCAGCAGGCCGGTGACAATCATGCCGAGCGGGCCGCCGCGCTGGAGGAGTACCTGGCCCTGGCGCGGGCCCACGAGGACGAGGACGACGCGTGGTTCGATGTCGGGGCCTGGAGCGAGACGCTTGCCGACAGCTATCTCGCGCTCGGCCGGGTCGACGACGCAGTCGCCACGATCAGCGGCGCCACCCGCGACGGCTACGCCGAAGGCGCCGAGATGCTGTGCGAGCTCGCCGAGAAGCTGATGCGCTCGGGGCACGAGCCACAGGCCAGGCCCCTGTGGCAGCAGGCCCGCGCCGGCTACCCCGACGACGTCTGGATCTATGTCCAGGCCGGCATCGAGTACAGCGACACCGGCGACCACGCCGAGGCCCTGGAATGGCTGACCCCCGGGCTGGAACTGGCCTTGCGCACCGGTGACCCGGAATCGGCCCTCGAGCAACTGCGCCCGCTGCGCGCATCCTGCCTGGCCGCCCTCGGGCGCCAGGCCGACGAAGTCCGGCGGCGAGCAGCGCAGGCCGAACAGGGGGACACGGGTGAGCGATAAGCGGCCAGCGCTGGACACCCTGTCCGCCGCCGAGAAGGCCGCCGTGCTCCACGAACTGCTCGCTGCCCGGCCGGACCTGCGCGAGCGGGCCGAAGCTTACGCCGTCCAGATCATGACCGACGCCGACCGGTCGGCTGTCACCGACGACGTCGAGACCGCCCTGAAGGGCCTGGACATCGAGGAGCTGAACATCCGGGCTGGCCACCGGCCAGGCCGTGGTTACGTCCATCCGGTCGAGGCGGCCGACGAGGCCTTGGACGAGGCGCTGCAGCCGTTCCTCGATGACCTTCAGCGCCGGGCTGGCCTCGGCATGGCATCCGCAGCGGTCGAGCTTGCGGCGGGCATCCTGCTCGGCCTGTACAGCTGCCGCGACGGCCACGCCGATACGCTGCTGGAGTACTCCCCGGATTACGCGGACGAGCGCGCGGCAGCTGTGGTGAGCAACTGCGCGAGGCTCGGCATCGAGCTACCCGCCGCCGAGTTCTCGACCTCATGCCCGAGTGGGGCACGCTGCTGGACTGAGGCCGGGAACGCGCAGCGGGCAGCCGCTTACCGCCTTATCATGGCCGGACGATGTAAACGCCGCCCGGCCGGATTCCGCGGGCGGCCCGCACGAGGAACACCATGGACGATCAGCACTGGCAACAGCGCTACGAATGGACCCGCAAGGGCGCGACGCTGAGCGACAAGACCGCCCGCCAGGAGTTCGGGCTGACCCAGGACGAGATCTACGACGCGATCGACGCGGGCAAGCTGCAGTACCGTCAGGCTTACATGCACGGGAACCCGTGGCTGAGACTGCTCCGCCGCGAGGTCGAGGCCCTGGCCCGGACCAGGCACGGCGACCGTCATGTCAACGAACAGCAGGCCAGGGCCGAGCTGACCCGTGTCAAGCACGAGATCAGGCGCCTGCGGACCGAGCTGGCCGAACTCGAGGAGCGGCGAGCCAAGCTCAGCTCCGATCTCGGAGAGTAACGACCCAGCGGCAAGGCGCAGCACGTGCCGAGCTTCGCCTCACGCCAGCCGTCGTGACTGATCCCCCGACCGGGAGCCTGTAGTTGCCGATAACCCTGTCACAGCCACTGAACTGGTCGCTCTCTGTCGGACGAGGACCCTCGAGTTAGGTATCGGTCTGCGCGAGAACCCCACGCTCAGGCACTGTCAGTACCCGTGACACTACGATTCACATACTTGGTGGTGCTCCGCGTGTTCAGCTGGCTTGCTCTGCTCGCCCGCTCCGACGGCGCCAAGGACGCCGAGATCTTGATCTTGCGCCATCAGGTCGCCGTGCTCCAGCGCCAGGTCAAAACCCCGAGACTGTCCTGGGCTGACCGCGCGATCCTGGCCGCGCTGGCCCGGCTGCTGCCCAGCGGCCACCTCCGCCACCTGCGCCTTCTGCCGCGATCCGCGCGTCGGCGTCCGTCAGCCAGGCTGGTGGCCGGTCCGGTCCCGTCCGGCTGCTCGTGGGCGCGGACGCGGCGACCTCGCCGCCCCAAGCGCCTCGAACACCGGGCGTGCTGACATCCTGCGGGCGTGCGCAGCCCCGCGCCGTGCGGGGCTGCCTCACCGTCGATGCCGCGGTCGCGCCCGCCGCCTTCAGCTGATGTAACCAGTAATCGTCTCCGGCGTTGCTGCATCTGGCACACTGGGTGCCGTGGCCAGCGAACCGCAGCTGCCGTCGGCAGATGACATCCTGCGCATGCTCATGGAAGCGGAGGCGAACGGCGGGAAGTTCTTCCGGGCCGTTGACCAGGAGACGCTTGTCGGCGGCAAGCGCGTCACAAAGCAGAAAGTGCCGAAACTGTCAGAGAGCGCGGCGACAACGATCCACCAGGTCAAGGTCACCCTGTACGGGTCGAAGCCGCCGATCTGGCGTCGCCTGGAACTCCCCAGCACGATGACGCTCGGGCGGCTTCACCACGTGCTGCAAGCGGCGTTCACCTGGGACGGCTATCACCTGCACGTGTTCGAGACGGTGTGCGGGGAATTCGGCGATCCGCTGCAGGAGGACGGATGGGCCGAGCGCCAGGACGAGGAAACGGTCACCATCGCCCAGGTCGCCGCGGCCGATAAGGCGAAGATCGTCTACGTCTATGACTTCGGGGACGACTGGCGGCACGACATCGCGGTGGAGAAGATCTTGCCTGCCGCTCCCGGCATCGCCTACCCGCGCTGCACCGCGGGCCGCCGGGAGGCACCGCCAGAAGACTGCGGGGGGATCTGGGCATACGACCCCGATCCCCCCGAGTCCGAGCAGTTCGATCCCGACGCCCTCACCGGCGAACTGTCCAGCCTGGCAGAGGTCATTGTCACCGCTTACACCAACAACGCGGAGGCCCGTCCCGCTTCCGCCTAGTTCCTGGAGGCCTACCGTGGCACGCCGCGTGGTGCTCCCTGAGATCATTCCGGTACGCCAGCCGTCCGACGCGGGGCTCGCCGCGGCAGCACGCGCGGCCAGCGCAATGCAAGCAGCCCGTCGGCTCGCCGACTGGTTCGGGGACGTGCCTGCCGACCGGGCAACCGGGTGGGAGGCGCCCGCGGCCCGATCGCGGGCAGCGGCAGCGCTCGGCCTGGTGGCGCCTGGCGGCCTGGTGACCCCGGAAGCGGACCAGGCGCTCCGCTGGGCCTATGAGGTCGCCTACCACGCCAGATACCTGGATACTGACGATGACCGCCAGCTGATCCAGCGTTCGGCGGAACTGTCCGGACACCAGGAACGCGACGACGACGACATCCTGCACGACTGGTACCACGCCCTTGACGCGCTGTATGCGCACGGCGTGGAGGAAGCGCTTCCCGCAGGCGCGGAGCCGGGTCTGCTGGACTTCCACGGCATCGGCGGTCACCCGCTGTTCACGCTGCTCGAACACCATGGCACCGCGACCGTCGAGGCGGTCTCGGCCGCGATCGCAGACGGCGCCACTGAGAACCTGGCGCCATCGCGCAGCCGGTCCGAGTGGAATCGGTGGATGGCCAGGTACGGCGACCCGGTCCAGAGGTACCTGCGGCTGGCCGCGGGGCTCGGCGCGGTCGCCGTGTCCCGGTCGCAGGTGACACTCACCCCGCTTGCCACCTGGGCGCTGCTGAAAGAGCTGAACGCCCGCACCGAACAGCTGCCGCCGTCCGCGGAGCTGACAGCGCGCCAGGTCATCGTGTGCCGGCTCGGCATGACCGGCGGGGATTTCGCCGCCGAGCTGGACGGCTGGCTGGCGGTACGAGATCCGGCGGATGCGGTGGAGGCGCTGCTGGCTGCGGCGCCCGGTCCCGAGGACGTCGCCTACCGGCGGGACCGCCGTGCAGATCGCCAGCGGCATCGACGGCGACACCGAACACGCCTGGCGTTCCGCGCTGTCGATTCCCGCGATCCGGCCCTACGTCATCGTGGAGCTGAACCGGCGCGCGGGGCGGGACTTTCAGCGGGACCCGCTTCCCGGCCTCGAACCGCTTGACTGCGACGCGGTAGTCCTGGCGTCCGAGACGATCATGGGCGCCTATGCGCTCAGCATCCGGAACAGTCAGGCCATCGCCGGCGCGGTGTCCGCCGCCGTCCACCCGGGCCAGGAACCAGCCGCGCTCTTCGACGCCATGTGGCGCTCCCGGCACTCGGTCGCGCTGCAGGCGCTGAAGGTCGTCGGGGAACTGCATCCGGACAAGAAGACCGCCAAGGCAGCGCGAGCCGCCGCTTGGAAGGCGAGCTCAGCCCGCGTGTAGCCGAACCGCTGGCCGGCGATGACAGCCGCGACGCCGGCATGCGGACCTTGCCGACGGGGTGATGGCGCAGCACTGGGGCCGCAGGCATTTGGCGCTGCCATGGACCTGCCCCTACGGCCGTCTAGCTGGCTCCGGCCGGACCTGCCCGCCGCCTGCCTGAGCGGCTGGGTCCGGCCAGCAGGCCAGACCCGCAGACCCGTGCAGCAACGGCCCAGACCCGGCAGAGGACGGGCGGCGCTTCAGGCGGGGCACCGGCCTTCGCCAGGCTCTCAGCCGCCCGTGACCGTCCCCGGCCAGCGCCTGCCGTCCCAGGACAGATCACCGCTTGTTACGGCGTTATGCCAGACGCGGTGCATGTTATCCGGCGATCATCTGGCCCAGGTGCCAGTTGCCTTTTACGCGATAACACACTTCACGCAATAGCGCCACGTCCGGAAGCGAGCTAGGCGGCACGGAGCGGTGCCATTCCAGTCCGCCTGGAGCTTGAAGTTCCCGCAGCTCAGTAGCGATCTGAGTGGCCAGGAAGGCCGTCTTCCGATATAGTCATTTCAGCGCTGTAGCGTATAGGCCGATATGGGGCAATGGGTTGTGTCGGTCCTCGGACACCCAGAGTGGTGCTGTATCACCAGCCTTCAAGTACCGCTTGAACACGCGGACGGCCCGGCTGATGCCTGCGGCCTCCCCACGGCGCTGACCGGTCCCGGCTCCCCCTGCGGGAGGCAGCCGTGACCGGCACGCTGATCGCCCCTGTTATCCCCTTTTCCGCTACGGGTGTGGGCCGTTCCGCCCGCGCGCCTGCCGCTGCCCGTACCCTGCCGCTCGCGGTCCCGCCCGCACTGAGCCGCCCGCCGGCCCTTGCCCGGGACGTGGTGTACGGGCTCGCCCGCGTCGACCGCTCCGGCCGCGTGGCCGACCGGACGGTCACCGGTGCCCTGGGCTGGCGCGGCGGGGACCGGCTGACCCTGACCGCCGGGGCAGGTGTGGTGGTCATCCGCCGCGACTCCTCCGGCCTGGTCACCCTGCCGCCCCGGTCCTGTGTCCCGATCCCCGCGGCGCTGCGGCACCGTTGCGGCCTGCTCCCCGGAGACCCCGTCCTGCTCGCTGCGGTCCCCGCAGAGGACACGCTGACCGCTTACTCCCTCGCGGTGGTGGATCAGGCCCTCGCCGCGCATATCCCGTCCCCGGCACGTGAAGGAGGAGACCGATGACGATCACCGGACCTGACGCACGCCCAGCCGCACCCGGGCAGGCCGTGGTCGACGCGGCCATGCTCGTGCTGGAGCGGATGGGCCTGACCCCCGCCGACCTGCTGGCCGCCCCGCCGGCCAGGCCGCCCGCCCCGACCTTCGCCGAGTACATCCCGGTCGTGTCGGCCCTGGTCAGCGACGGCTGCCGCAAGGCATACGGCTCGTACTGGAACCGGGTCACCGACCAGTGGGGCAGCCGCCGCATCGACGAGCCCACGCCGTCGGAGATCCGCCAGCTCGTCCAGCATGTGCGGGCCAACGTCGTGCCCCGGCGGAACTCCCGCGGCGGGCGCAGCGCCGCCGAGCACCTCATCGCCGCCCTGCGCTGCATGTACAAGCACGCCGAGGAAGACGGCCTGATCACCCCGGCCGGCAACCCGGCCCGGAAGGTGGACAAGCCGCGCCGCCTGCCCTCGACCCGCCGCGCGGTCACCGATAAGCGCCTGGCCGAGATCAACCAGGCGGCGGCCACCACCGGTGATGACCCGGAGCTGGACACGCTGCTGCTGCGGCTGCACACTGAGACGGCCTGCCGGCGGGCCGGAGCCCTGGCGCTGCGCCCGCAGGACCTCGATACCGAGCAGTACCTGATCCTGCTGCGCGAGAAAGGCGAGACCGTCCGGTGGCAGCCAGTCTCGCCCACCCTGATGGCCGCCCTGCTCGGGCACGCGAGCGAACGCCACGCGCCACCGGACGGGCAGCTGCTGCGCTACCGCAACGGCCGGCCCATCACCTACCGCCGCTACGACCATCTGTGGGAACGCCTCGGCCGGCATCTCCTCTGGGTACGGGCGCAGCAGATCAGCATGCACTGGATCCGGCACACGACCCTGACCTGGGTCGAGCGGAACTTCGGCTACGCGGTGGCCAAGGCTTACGCGGGCCACACCGACACTGGCAGCGAGGCTGGCGCGACCGCGACCTACGTCCGCGCCACCACTCACGAGGTAGCCGCCGCCCTGGCCGCGCTGACCGGGGAACCCCACCCGCTCGGCACGCAGGAACGGTGGTGACCGCCATGGCCGCGCTCACCGCGGGCATGAACCGCCCCGGCGGCACCGCGGATCTGGGACCAGGCGGCCGGCCCGCTGCCCGGACCAGCGGACCAGCCGGAGGGGACCGGTCCGCCGGGGTCTACTCCGGGACCAGGACCGTCCGGTCCTGGCCGCTGCTCGTCCTGGCCGCCCCGGCCGCGGCCGAGGTGTGGTCCGGCTGGGCCGGCATCGCCCAGAAGACCGGGTTCGGGCTGGTCTCTCCGCTGCCGGGCATCTGGCCCTCGCTGCATCTGGATACCGCCATCACCTTGCCGGTCGGTGTAACCGAACGCTAAGGATCTTGTACGGGATGTCGGCGTGGCTCCCGCTGCGGGCCTTCGGATCGCTTTAACCTGACGGCCTTCGACGTACAGGACGTCGTCGTAGCCCTGGGGGGTGGCTCTGATGAGGAAGCCCGTTATCGGGGATTTGCGGGTGCAGGAGGTGGTGTTCCCGTCGGGCCGGGTCGCATACACGATCCTGCACCCGGACGGCGAGGCGCACCGGCTGGCCGAGGGGTTCCTGCGGACGTGCAACGGCGGGACGGCCCGGGCGTATGCGTACCTGCTGGTGGATCACCTGCGGTGGCTGGAGTTCGAAAGCCTGTCACCGGAGACTGTGACGATGCGGGACCTCAGCCGGTACATGGCGGGCGTCGGCGCGGAGTACGCCGGGCCGTACGGCAGGCCGTGGCGGGCGGGCAAGGAACCGTACTCGCAGAGCTCGCTGGACAGCGCGGCCGCGTGCCTGAAGCGCTTCTACCAGTTCCAGGGAACGCAGGGAGCCAGCCAGGAGCTGGCGGGCGAGCTGGACCGCAAGCGGCTGCCGTCCAGGGCCGACCGGCGGCGGATGTTCCTCGGGCACGTGGCCCGGGAGCTTCCGGCCAACCCGCTGCGCCCGGCACCGACGGTGCGGCGGCGTCATCCGAAGATGCTCGCCGACGGCGCGAGGGAGACGCTGATCGGCGACCTGCGATCGCCGCGGGACAAGATGATCGTGACCTGGCTGGGCGACGGGGGGTTCCGTGTCGGCGAGCTGTGCGGGCTGCACCTGATCGACCTGCATCTGCGGGAGAAGGCGGACTGCGGCGAGTGCGTCACGCCGCACGTTCACATCTGCCATCGGGAGCTCAATCCGAACAAGAGCCGGGCCAAGGCTAAGCATCCGTGGGTGATCGAGAACGGCGTACTGCGTGGCGGGCAGATCCGGCGGGCGAGCCCGGCGATGGTCCATGCCTACTTCGAGTACCTGACCACCGAGTATCCGGCGGACGCGGCCCACGGGATGCTGCTGGTCCAGCTGAAGGGCCCGCAGCGGGGCGAGCCGCTGTCTACCGCGGGGGTCCGGCAGATGATGGGCCGGGCCGGCAGGCGGCTGGGCCTGGGCCGGACGAATCCCCATGCCATGCGGCACGGGTTCGCGAACGCGGTTCTCGACGCCTCGAACGGCAACATCGTGTTCGCGCGGGATGCGGGCGGCTGGGCTTCGGCCACGACGGTCGAGGAGACCTACGGCCACGCCGATCTCCACGATCCGGCGTTCATGGCGGCGCTCGACCGTGTCTGGGGCGAGTCGTGACCGTGCTGAAGGTCCTGGGGAACGAGGATGCCAGCCGGGCCAGGCGGGACAGGCTGGAGCTGCTGACGGCGCTGATGATGGCACCGGGATTCGACCCGCTCTATCGCAGCGACCTGATCGCGATCCCGCCCCAGCATCGGGTCTACGGCTGGGAGTGCGTCGTGGAGGCCTGCGGGCGGGTCAGAAAGGACAACGACGGGCTCTGCCAGGAGCATCGGCTGGAGTGGCGCGAGGCGCGGGAGGCGGGCAGCAGCCGGGCTGCCTTCCTCACCGCGGCCAGCCCCTGGCCGCCCGCGGCGGGCATGCCCCCGGCGCGCTGCATGATCTGCCCAGACCGGCCGTCCCGGCTCCGGTGCGTGCCGCTGTGCGGAACCCACCACGGCCGCTGGCGTCACGCGGGCTATCCGAGGAACGAGGCGCTGCAGGAGTGGCTGTGCGAGCAGACGCCGTTCCCCGGTTACGGCGAGTGCCAGGTCGAGGCCTGCCCTGACCCGGCGGCGGCGGATGCCGGCCTGTGCCACTGCCACGAGCAGCGCTACGCAAAGGACGGACGGCCAGGCGGTGCCCGGGGCCCGAAGTCTCCGGACGGGCCTGTCCAGGACAGCGGCAAGGCGGAGTTCCTCCAGTGGTGCGCGACGGCCGCCCCGGCGTACCGGCAAGGACTGATCAACCTAAGAGGGCTGCGGCCGCTGATCAAGGCGGAGATCCAGTGGGGGCTCCATCAGCATGCTCAGATCAAGAAGCGAGCGGTCTGGGAGCTGAGCTGCATCCAGCGGGTCGCCGACCTCAGCCGGGCCAGCGAGATTGCCTCGCTGGCAGAGTTCGCCGATGTCGGCTGCCCCGGCCTGGCCCGCTTCGGCGAGGGCTACGCCTCCCATGTCCGGATGATGTTCCTGGAGATCGCCAACGGGCTGCGCTGCATCTACTGCACGCCCGCCGATGCCAAGGACGCCGGCTACCTCGAAACCGATCACTTCGGCCGCCGTTTCCACCACACCAGCAGTTACTTTTGCCTCACTGACGTCTCTCAGCGCTGGCTACGTGACCTGCTCTGGGAGCAGCTGGCCGAGATCCTGCGCTCGCCCCAGTGCCCCCGCAGCCGCGGGCCACTCGACGAGTCCAGGCGTGCCTGCGTCGAGCTGAGCGCCTTCCTGGAAATCGACGCCCCCGGCGGCGGCCATGACCCCCGTGCGCTGCGGGCCGAGCACGCCCAGCGGTTCCTCGCCGACCAGCGGAACCGGCACCGGCACGGCCTGAAATCGCTGGGCATGGTCCGCGCCGGCGGGAAGCCGTCGCTCGTCACTGATGGCACCCTGCAGGGCGTCTTCAACTACGGCCGCCGGGTCATGTTCTGGGCGCTGGAGACCGGCCACGCCGACCAGATCGGCCTGGACCGCGGGTTCATCACCGCCTTCCCCGCCGCCGGGAGGCGCAGCCCTCGGCGGTCCCGCAGCCCGTTCACCGACGACGTCGCCCGTGCCCTGGCCGACGAGGCCAGCCTCCGCGAGCTGGACAAGCTCGACCCCAACGACAGCGGGCTGCGGGATGCCTGGGAGGCGATCGTCTGCACCGGGCGCCGCTGCAGCGAGATCCTCAAGCTGAAGGTGGACTGCATCGGCCGCTACCATGGCCTGCCGATGCTCTGGCACGACCAGACCAAGGTCGGAAACTATGACGAGGGCATCCGCATCCCCGAATACCTCTACGCCCGCATCGACGTCCGCCGCCGCAAGACCCTGACCCGGTTCGAGCACCGGCACGGCCGCCATACCGCACCCGGGGAACGCACCCGGATCGCGCTGTTCCCTACCAGGGTGCGCAACCCCGCTGAAGAGGAGTCCATCTCCTACGGGCTCTTCAACAACCGGTTCCGGGAGTGGCTCGACGGCCTCGACCTCGGCGGGAATGTCGCCCATCAGGCCCGTCACACTCTGGCCACCAAGCTTCTGGCTGCGGGGGCGAGCCTGGCTCATATACGGAAATATCTGGGCCATGTCAGCGACAGGATGGCTGAGCATTACGCCAAGGTCTCCCACTCCGACCTGGACGACCTCCTCAGCGCCGTCTGGGTCGCCGGGCCCGGTTCGGCCAGCCCGGGTGAGCTGCTCTCCGGCAACGCGGCTCCGATCTCCCGGCAGGAGGCCAGGACGCTGGCGCTGGACCTGTCCCGCCGCAGCACCCCCGCCGAGGGAGGGTTCTGCACCTGGCAGCCGGTTGTCGACGGCGGCGCCTGCCCGTGGAACCTGGACTGCGCCAACTGCGACAAGTTCGTCTTGTCCGGAGCCGACCTGCTCTACTGGCGGCGCAAGCAGGAGCAATGGCGGTCGCTCGCCGAGCGAGCCCCCACTGACGAGGTAGCCGACTTCCTGCACAAGGCGTTCGAGCCGACCGCCCGCGCCATCGAGGGCCTGGAGAAAGCCCTCGCCGGGCTCGGGCTCCTCGACCAGGCCCTCGCCCTGGACCTGCGCCGGCCCCAGGACTACTTCCAGCGGATCTGGGCCGTCAACTTCCGGGCCAGCGACCTCACCGGCCTCACCGACCCCGAGGACAGGGCCGGATGAGCGGCGACGCGACCCGAACCAAGGCCGCCATCCAGGCCCGGCGGAACAACACCGAGCAGATGCTCCAGCGCGTCCGCGACGCGCTCCGCCAGATGCGCCGCGACCACATCCCGGCCCAGACGGCCATGGTCGCACGCCGGGCAGAGGTCTCCCGCACCTTCCTCTACCAGAACGAGCAAGCCAGGAAGCTCCTCGCCGACGCCGACGCCGACGCCGACGCCGCCGATCGTCCAGCTGCCGCAACCGCCTGCCGCCGCCATGACGCCGGACAGGGCAGGCCCTGGAAGGACCGCGCGCTTAACGCCGAGGACGCCCTCAAGGCCGCGTACGCCGAGATCAGCAGCCAGCGAGACCAGATCGGCAAGCTCCTGGGCCGCATCCGCGACCTCGAAATCGACCTCCCCGCCGACGCCGTTGAGAGAATCAACGCGGAGAACAGGACGCTCCGCCTGCAGAACCGCAAGCTCACCACCGACAATCAGCAGCTCACCGAGCGGATCAAGGCCGCCCGCGAGAACAACCGCTTCCTCGACACCCGCATCGCCCGCCTCGAAGCCGACCTCGCCGAATCCCTCCTCGCCGGCCAACGTGCGCCCGCGCAGCCGTCCTGACCAGCGATGAAGTCCTGGCCTTCAAGCTCGTATTGACTGCTCAGGGAATCCAGCAGCTGCGCGAGCGTCCAGCGGGTCACGACTGTCTCCCCGCTGGCCTCCTGATGACCGCTTGCGTGGGCGCGGACCGATATCCCGGGTGCTCGCCGAGGAACCGCTCCAGGCGCGGGACCTGGTCCGGCTCGTCCGGGCTCGGCAGATACCAGGGTCAGCATGACGGGTGTCACCCGGTTCTCTGGCCGCTTTATCTGGCGACCGATGGATGCTCAACGGAAGGGCTATTGGTGACGGATGCCGGCCCTGCGCCGTGAACTAGAGAGGTAACCGTGGTGAGATGCGCGCAAGCGGGCATAGGTGACTATCGGCGGCGATCGCGCACCCGGCTCTGCGGCACGTCACGGAGCGTGATCAGCGGTGTTTCAAGGCCGGTTACCGGACCCGACCCTGCCGATTATTTCCGGGCTCGGGTGCCTGGTCGTCGGTGCTTGCACTGTATGCAGATCTGCCCTTTATGTACCTGTTTGGACTGGCTGCTGACTTGTGCGGGCCGCTCACGTCTTTGAGGGCGACCTCGGCGGTGGCTACCGGCAACTGAAGACGTCATTATGAAACGATCTCTTACAGGCGCTTTGCGAACCGCGTGGCGGGGCTCGCTAGCGGTGCAGACGCCGTAGGGAGATGCTCTTCGGTACTCCTAGATCGTTAACCGGTAAATAGGGGCAGCTCAGTGGTCGTAGGCGATCAGGGAGCGCTTGACCGGTGCTCCTATCTGCCAGTTGTGCCAGATGCAGGCGTTGAGGGCCAGCAGCCGCTGGAGGACGCGGGCCCATAGGCCGGCGGGGACGCGTCCGCCGTGGCGTTCGAGGCCGAGCTGGTTCTTCAGCGTCCAGATGATCGCCTCCACCCGCTGCCGCAGCCAGTTCGGGAAGTACCGGGGAGCCTTCTCGTCCTTGCGGCCCGGGCGGACCAGGGTCAGGCCGAGGCCCGGGCCGGCGAAGAAGGCCTCGGTATCCTCGCCGGACAGCCCCTTGTCGGTCACGATGACGGTGCCGGGAGCCGGGCGGTTAGCCGGCTGGCGGTCCAGCATCTGGCGGGCTTGTTCGCGTTCGCCGAAGAGCTTGGGGTTAGCCAGGGCGAACCCGGTGACCGTCCCGTCGCAGGTGCACATCAGCAGCAGCTTGCTGCCCCAGTACCAGCGCGAGTGGCTGGGGCAGTACCCGTAGCCGGCCCATCCGAACAGGTCAGAACGCTTCGCGGTGACCGCAGACTGCCCGCACGGGACGGGCGTGGCATCCATCAGCCGCAGCATCTCCGCGCTGCCCGGCGTCGCCTGCGCCAGCCACCGCAGCGCCGCCTCCATCAGCGGCGCGGCGGCCTTGACCCGGTCGTTGTACTCGCTTTGTCCCAGCAGCCGCGGGAACAAGTGCCCGACCTGCCTGGCCGCGGCGCGCAGCCAGTGCCGTTCATCGTCGTAGCGCAACAGTACCTGCGCCACGGCCAGGCACACCAGCTCGGCGTCGGTGACGTCCGGCGGCTTGCCCGGCCCGCGGCGTACGAGGCCGCGGGAGGGGATGATGCGGTCGGTCAGTTCCACGTACAGTGCGGTCAGGAGAGTGTCCAGGTCGGCGATCACGGGTGGGCTCCAGGGTCCGGACGTGTGTAGACACGCCGATTCTGGACACTCTTCACTTACCGTTCACGGACCACTCGCGGCGCGTCGCCGACCAGGGCTCTCACCAGCCACGAATTACCGGTTAACGATCTAGAGCCCTGACGGACTCGAACCGTCGATCCCTCCTTACCAGTTCGCGACCGACTTCCACTCCCGGAGGCGCTGCGCGATGAGCTGGGCCCGCTCCTCCTCGGTCCCGCCGTCCAGCACCTGGAGGTCTGAGGGGTCGGCTCGAAGGTAGACGCCGGCTGTTCGGGCATTCAGCCCGGCGTCGCGATCCGACCGTGTCGTCCAGTACCCGGTGGCGCGGTCGGTGGTCTCCACCCTGATCTCGCCGGTGCCCTCGAGCTGCGGGGCATCCGGGTGCCGAGGGCGCTCGCCCTTCCAGAAGTAGAAGATGCTGGCCGGATCCCTGCGCTCCTTCGTAGCCTCGCTCCAGTAGCGGGCCGACAGGGTGCCGTCCTCCTGCCAGGCCCGGCCGGCCACGTTCAGGCCACCGTCGCGGTCCCGCGAGATGCGCAGGAGGCCCACCGCCGACGGTTCGGCCTCTGTCCGCATGGTAAGCGAGAGCTGCCACCACAGCCCCTCGACCGGGCCGCGGCGCCCCTCGGTCTCGATCGCCTTGCGGAGCTTCTGGTTGATCGCGCGAACCTCCGCCGGGCTGGTGGCCGGGTCGTAGCGGACGGAGGTCAGCCCGAGCAGGTCGCTCGGCAGCTTCGAACCGTTCGCGTGGATGATGAACGTGCGCCGGATGCCGAGCGCGCCGCCGAACAGCCCCGCCTCGAACACCACGTTGTCGCGCGGCGACGCCTGGCCGGACTGGGACGCATCCGTCGTGGTCCAGTCGTCCTGGGCGAACACGAACGCGGCGAAATCGACCTCCTGGGAGAGTTCGACGAGCCGGTCGAGGGTGGACCGCCCCGGGTTGAACGTGGTCGTCCAGGGCTCGACGTCGGCGACGTCCTCGAGCCCGCGCGTGATCGCCTGGAGCAGTTTGGCCTGCTTGCCCGACGACCCGAGGAAGATGCGCGGCTTGTTCATGCGCGATCCATGATGACGGACACAACGCACACGCTACACTGTGGGCCGCGCGGGGCTGCGTGGGGTGATGCCCAGGTGGCGGAGCTGGGGCCATGTGGGGTTGATCTTCGGTCGCCTTCGCCGTGTGGGATCACATATTGTCCGTTCGCGTTGTCCGTTCGCGCGCGGCACAGACGGACATGCCGACGACGACGACTGCGCCCATAACGGCGGCACTGTGCGCGCCCAGCGCAGCTTCCATCAGTTACGCAGCGTCAGCCGAGCTGCAGCCGGCATGGCGCCGGGCACCGCAGCCCAAGCATCGGCCGGGTCTCGCATGAGTGACGGTAATGCTCATCGTGCGCTGCCGATCCGTACTCACGGAGCGCCGCCGCAAGAGCGCCAGATAGCGAGGTCGGTAACACGGGCGCGGGCCCTCCTCGCGGCATCCAGTGCTCGTTCGCACCCAACCTGCCGACACCACAGCGACACCGCTGACGTCGCACACATGTCCTCGACGTGAAAGCCCAGGTCAGCACAATGTTTACACCACGTTCGTTCGGCAAAGTCGGGGTCGAGGCCTACGCCGCCTACGCGCTGCGCGCCTGGCTGGCCCGCGACCAGGCCATCAGCGCCCGGACCCGCCGGTTCGCCAAATGGTCGGCAATCATCTCCTTCGCGCTGGGCATGGCCGGGCAGGTGGCCTATCACCTGCTGGCCCAGGCCGGGATGACCCGGGCACCGTGGCCGGTCACCACGGTCGTGTCCTGCCTGCCGGTCCTGGTCCTGGCCATGGGGACGACGCTGGCCCATATGCTGCGCACCGACGCCGGCGCCGCAGCGGACGCTCCGGACCATGGGACCGCAGGGCCAGCAGTACCGCGGTCCCCGGCCTGGTCCGCCGGGGACCAGCCTGGTGCGGACCAGGACCAGGGCGCAGCCCAGGCACCTTTGGCCGGGTCCGGTCCTGCCGCCGGGACCAGGACGGTCCCGCAGCAGGACCACGACGCCAGGGCGGCAACAGCAATCCCGTCCGGCATCGGCCAGGCACGGCTGGCCGCCAGCAGGCTCACCGCAGCGGGGAAGCCGGTATCCAGGCGTACCCTGCGCGGTGCGGGAATCAGGGGCTCCAACCACGCCCTGGGCGCCCTGGCGCGCACGATCAACGCCGAGCTGGCGGGCACAGCAGCTGTCCCGGCCCAGACCCTGAGCAACGCCGCAGCACGACCCTGATCCCGTGCAGGCGCACCGTCCTGTCCAGCTCGCAGCCCGGCCGACGGCATCGTCCAGGCCGCGTGACACCCGGCTCGGCGTTCGTTTGTGGCGCGCTGCGGCCTTTGCTGATGATGCCGGACAGGCACCGGCTGCACTCGATCAGTGCCCGGCCATGGCTTACAGTTTTGCAGTACGGAGACAGTTATGCCCGATGACGCTGCGCACGACGACGTGACGGCCGCCACGCCTGCTCCGCGCGCACTGGCAGCCAAAGTGAACTGGCTCATCTGGACAGCACGTCCGGCTGGCCGCGGCCCTTACAGCAACGCCGAGGTCGCGGCCCTGATCCGGAAGGCTACCGGGGAGCCGGTCACCGGCACGACCATCAGCAGGCTGCGCAGCGGGCAGGCCGCCAACCCGCACCAGCGGCTGATCGGCGCTATGGCCCGGTTCTTCGGGGTGCCGCCGGACTTCTTCTTCGACGGCTATGACGTCGATCAGGCCATGAGCCTTACCCGGGAGCAGGCCGAGATGCTGGCCCTCATCCGCGCTGCCGATATCCCCCCTGCCGAGCTCGGGGTCCTGCTGGGGCTGAGCCCGGAAGCCTTGCAGCTGCTCGTCGACTTCGTGAGTGTTGCCGCCCGCGACCAGGCCCGGCACCGTGACGTCCCCGGCGAGCCGGCACCGTGATGCCCCTGGCGAAGACGCCTGACCGCGGCACCGTGCCCGCCGGACGCGGTACTCGCCCGCCGCGGGCCCGCCGTCCGCCGCGGTGCACAGGCCCGGCCGTGCGCGTCCGCCGCGGGACGCCTGGAGGAGCAGCCAGCAGATGACCAGTAACGCCGCGCCGGGCAGCGCCGCCACGGCGCCCCCCAAAACCCTGGCCGACAAGGTCAACTGGGTCCTGGACACGGCGCACACGGCCGGCCGCGGCCGCCTGTCCGATGCCCGGGTGGTCTTCAAGATCCACGAGGTGACCGGGGAGAAGATCAGCACGACCACGATCTGGAAGCTGCGCAACGGGCAGCTGACCAACCCGCAGCTCCGTGTCATCCAGGCGCTGGCCAGGACTTTCGGCGTGCCGGGCGGCTTCTTCCTTGAGGACTACGACGAGGGCAAGCTCGGGCTGCAGCAGGAGCAGGTGGAACTGCTGGCCTTCATCCGGGACTCGGGGATCACCGCCGCCCAGGTCAGGACCCTCCTCGGGCTGGACGACGAGGGCCGCGAGGTGATCGCCGGCCTCATCCGGCGCCCATCGGCCCGGCCGGGCAGGCACCGGGCAGCGATCCGGGCGGCACCCCCCAGGACAGATGACTGAGGTGCCCCCGGACCCGCCGCGCAGCATCATGGGGCGGACGACGCGGCTCAGCGCCAGGGCAACGTGGACCGGTTATCGGCCAGCTTCATGAACCAGGTCAGCTGGTGTCTGGGGCCGTACTATCGGCATCTCGGCGAGGTTACCGGGTTCTTGCGGCGCGAGCGCCCGGCCTGGCCAAGGCGCTGGAGTGCGCCCTGGAAGGGGGCACCGGGTACGTGATCCTGGACGGCATGATGGTCGCGCCCGACCGGTGCCGGGCAAGACCGTCAGCTGCAAGGGCAGGGAAGTTGACTCGTGGTAACTCGGGGAAGGAGCGCGATTTCGGCGGAAACATCCAGGGTGTGTTCTATCTCTCGGGCATCTCGATGCGGGTTTCTGACGTCCTTCCGATCATTGTCCATGGATGTCCTGGCGGTGCTGCGGCCATTCCTGGACGCGATCCCGGCGCTGGCCCGCTCCTCCTTACCCGATGTACCGGATAACGTGTCCGAGTCGCGCCCGGCGCGGCGGGCCGCCTCCCGCATGATCGCTGGCGGGCGCCTGCGTTGTACCGGATAACCGGCCATTATCCGATGGCTCTATTGGCCGACTCTGGCCTGACGATGATGTTGCCGTGAAGGCCGATGCCGCCATATCCGCGCGCCCTGACGTCGCGGCTGCCGCCGTTGCTGACGATGACCGGCAAACTGTTGCGTTACGGTGCGGTATAAGGGGACGACGCTGGGTGGAGGGGTGTGTTGGCGTGGGCGATGGAGAGGGCAAGCTGCCGAGTCTGGCGGACACGATCGCGGCGGTGCGCCGTGAGTTGAGCGCGGCGCAGGCGGCGGGTCAGGGGCAGTCGATCCAGTTCCGGACCGGGTCGGTGGAGCTGGAGTTCGAGGTCGCGGTGACCCGCTCCGGCGGCGGGCAGGCGGGCGTGCAACTGTGGGTGCTGACGCTGGGCGGCAAGGGCGAGCTGGCGCAGGCGACCACGCAGCGGATCAAGGTGACGCTGCAGCCGGTGGACCCGGAGACGGGCGAGGACGCGCAGGTCGCCGACGCCCGCCGGGGGTCGGCGCCGGCCGGGCCGCCGCCGTAGCCCAGCGGGTACTCACACTGTCCGGAGACAGCCTCGGGGAGGCGCGGCGATGGAGGCGGCATGGGCGTTGACCGGTACCGGGTCTGCGAGCTGTACGCGGCAGGGCCGGACATCGAAGGGTCCGGCTCGGGTTACCGGCTCGGCGATCGCCTGGTGCTCACCGCCCGGCATGTGATCGCTCCGGCGCTGGCCGGGGCAGGGAGCCGGGTGCTGGTCCGCCCGGTGGGTGTGTCCGGGTGGCTGCCTGCGCGGGTGGAGTGGCAGGATGCCACTGCCGACGTGGCGCTGATCGGGGTGGAGGACGAGGGATGGCGGGCGCCGGCGGAGGAGTCGGTGTTGCGCTGGGGGGAGCTGGCCGGCAGTAATCCCGTGCCGTGCGCGGCGGTCGGGTTCCCGTGGGCGTCGGTGCGGCCGGACCGGATGCGGGACACCGCGCACTTGTACGGGCAGCTGGCCCCGCTGGGGCAGCTGAAGGCGGGCCGGCTGGACCTGGATGTGGCCTCCGCGTCGCCGTCGGCCCGGCTGGGTGGCTCGCCGTGGGCGGGAATGTCCGGCGCCGCGGTGATCGCGGACAGCCATCTGGTCGGGGTGATCACCGTCGATCCGGCCCGCTACCAGGACCGGCTCGTCGCGGTCCCGGTCGGCCCGCTGCTCGCCGACCCGGGTTTCCGGGCCCGGCTCGACGCCCATGGGGTTCGAGCCGAGGCGGCGCCGGTGGGGGCGGCCTGGTATCTGCGGCTGCCCGGCGAGCAGACGGTCAGCCTGGCCCCGGCTTACCGGCCGGTGAGCCGCCGGTTCGGTCCGGCGTTGCCGACGTTGTTGCGCCCGGAGCACGGGCTGGTGCCATTCCTGGGCCGGCAGGCTCTGCTGGATCAGATCAAAAGCTGGTGCCGGGGCCCAGACGGCCGCCCGGTGCTGCTGGTGACCGGGGGCGGCGGGTCAGGCAAGACCCGGCTGGGGCGGGAAGCCTGCGTGCAGATGCTAGTGGCCGACTGGGACGCGGGGCTCGCCGACGACCGGCGCCGGGACGGCGCCGCCTCCACCCGGCTGCAGCGGCCGACGCTGCTGGTGGTCGATGACGCCGACCTGCGCACCGGCCTGATCTCCGCCCTGGTCGGCTACCTGCGGTGGGACGATGCCGGACCGAAGGTCCGGCTGCTGCTGCTGGCCCGCGCCGCGGGCACCTGGTGGGACCGGCTGGTCCGCCAGCAGGAGCTGGCCGATGCCTATATGGTCCTCGACCTGGACCGCAATCCTGTGCCGCCCGCCGGGCGGGCCGAACACTTCCGCCGCGCGAGCATCGCGTTCGCCACCTACCGCGATCCCGGGGCGGCCTCGGCCGACCCGCCGCCGCCAGACGATCTGGATGATCCGGCGTATGGGGAACCGCTGCTCATCCACATCGCCGCGCTGTTGCGCACAGTGGACACATCGGCCACCCCGCCGCCGGACCTGGGCAAGGAGCGCGCCCAGGACAACGACAGCACCGCAGGTCAGCCGGGCCTGCCGGTCCGGCAATCGCTGCTACAGGCTTTGTGTGAGCGAGAGCGGACCCGCTGGTACCAGCTTGGTTCACATCTGTCCTTCAACCCGGACCTGCCCCTGGTCGATCAGGTGGTCACGCTGGCAACGCTGACCGCTGCTGACGACCAGGAGTGCGCCGCGTCGCTGCTCGCGGCGCTGCCGAACGAGGCCGAAGTCACCCGGATCGGGGGCGAAGCGCTGGTCGTGTGGGCGCACCGGCTGTATTCCGGGCCCGGCTACTGGAACCCGCTGCGGCCGGACCTGCTCGCCGAGCAGCACCTAGCCGACACCGCGCAACTGGCCACCCTTGCCACCGCCGCCGCCCAGCTCGCCGCCGGACAGCGCTGGGAAGCCGGAATCCTCATCCAACTGCTCGCCGAACTGACCCGCGGCGCCCCGAACCAGTCCGTTGTCGGGGTGGCTCTGAGCGAGCTGCTCGCCGCCGCGCTCCCCCGGATCGTCCACCTGGCGATCACTGCCAGCCACGCCGGGCTGGCCGATCTGGCCAGCCTCGCGTTGCAGCTGGCACCCCAGCCCGGCCTGGCAGCCGAGCTCGCCGAGCAGATGCCCGAGCACAGCGTACAACTCGCCGCGCTGGCCGCCACCCTCACCAGCCAGCAAGTCACCCACCACCGGGCAGGCACGATCGACGAAGAGCCGGACGCCGTCAACGACCTGGCCAGGTCGCTGAACACCCTGGCGGTCCGGCTGGCCGACGTGGGACGGCGGGAAGACGCGCTGACCGCGAGCGAGGAAGCCGCCGGCATTTACCGGGAGCTGGCCGCGGCCCGCCCGGACGCGTTCCGCCCCGGCCTGGGCGACTCGCTGAACAACCTGGCGCTCCGGCTGGCCGACGTGGGACGGCGGGAAGACGCGCTGACCGCGAGCGAGGAAGCCGCCGGCATTTACCGGGAGCTGGCCGCGGCCCGCCCGGACGCGTTCCGCCCCGACCTGGCCATATCGCTGAACACCCTGGCGATCGGGCTGGCCGACGTGGGACGGCGGGAGGACGCGCTGACCGCGATCGGGGAAGCCGTCACCATCCGCCGGGAGCTGGCCCGGGCCCGCCCGGACGCGTTCCGCCCCGACCTGGCCATGTCGCTGGACAACCTGTCTATCGAGCTGGCAGGCCTGGGACGGCGGGAGGACGCGCTGACCGCGAGCGAGGAAGCCGCCGGCATTTACCGGGAACTGGCCGCGGCCCGCCCGGACGCGTTCCGCCCCGACCTGGCCATATCGCTGAACAACCTGGCGATCGGGCTGGCCGACCTGGGACGGCGGGAGGACGCGCTGACCGCGATCGGGGAAGCCGCCGGCATTTACCGGGAACTGGCCGCGGCCCGCCCGGACGCGTTCCGCCCCGACCTGGCCATGTCCCTGAACAACCTGTCGAACCGGCTGGCCGACCTGGGACGGCGGGAGGACGCGCTGACCGCGATCGGGGAAGCCGTCACCATCCGCCGGGAGCTGGCCCGGGCCCGCCCGGACGCGTTCCGCCCCGACCTGGCCACGTCCCTGAACAACCTGGCGCTCCAGCTCGGGGAACTGGGCCAGCGGGAGGACGCGCTGACCGCGATCCAGGAGGCCGTCACCATCCGCCGGGAGCTGGCCCGGGCCCGCCCGGACGCGTTCCGCCCCGACCTGGCCACGTCCCTGAACAACCTGGCGCTCCAGCTCGGGGAACTGGGCCAGCGGGAGGAGGCGCTGACCGCGATCCAGGAGGCCGTCACCATCCGCCGGGAGCTGGCTGCCAAGTGGCCCACTGCTCACTACCACGAGCTGGAACAGTCGTTGCAAGTTGTTGCCTGGCTTGAGCACGGCGAAGACCTCGGCGATGCAGCCTCGTGGGAGGCTGGCAATGATAACGGTCCGTTATCCGGCTCCGTAGGTGTGTAGGTGACATGTTCATAGCGATGCAGCCGACTGGGCGCAGATCACCGAGAGAACGCCTCTGAGAGCTTCACCACGATCTCATCCCTGTGCCGTCAACTGAGCAGCCATCACACCCAGCCAGGCTTCCACGATTCCGGCAACTGTCTCACGCCTCGATCCGGTAACCGAAGTCCTCGCAACCGGCAAAACCGCGATTAGCGGAACGTGAGCCACGCGACTGACGACCCTCCGCCTTTCAGAAGGTCTGTCGTTTCCGACGCCACCGGGTGAGTATTAATCAGTCAGCCCAGCTAGAGCGCATCCATCCCGGTAGTCAGGCTGACGCACCGATTTTAACACTGGCGCCATAGTGTGCCGGAGAATGCCGTTTTGTTCGTGTTACCGGCGTGTTGGACGCCTCCCGGACCCGGACTTGTGTTGGTTGTGTGTTGGGACCGGAGATCTCTACAACCAGGGCTTACGCCACGCGGACTCGGGTCAGCACCCAGCCCGCGCAAGGCTCGTATGCTGAGGCGTCAGCTACGCCGATGGAGGGGGCACCATGAGCATCCCGTCGCTCTCGTCCCACCTCGTTGCCTCCGCCAGGTGTTATCGGCATGATTATTTGGTCATGGATCGAAGATCAACGGCGACGCTAATTTGTGACGGGGCAGCCAGGAGTTGCTTCCATACGCAGGCCAGCTTGTCGCGGAGCGTGATCGGCTCGGCCAGCTCGCCAGGCGGCGGGTCCAAGCAGATCGCCGACTCGGCGCGCTTGCTCGGCGATTCAACCTCTGCCGTGAGCGTGCACCGATTATGCGGTTCTGCGCGCGTGGCGCTGGGTGGCCCAAGACGTTCACAGCGGCGGGCAGTACAGGTGGCGTCGATGCTCTGTGGTCGCGTAGGTGCTGCATTGCCGAATCTGCCCGGATATAGAAGATTAGTGGCGCCGCCGCGCGGCGCCGGGTCTGCACCCTCTTCCGGCCCGAGCCGTTCACCGTACTGGAGGAGTTCCTGAGGGTGGCTCGCGTCGCTACCATGCGCGCGGCGGCTGCGGGCTGTAAGCTCATGTGACGTGTCACGTAACGGCAAGGCCGGCCCGGCGCCCGCCGGCGGATGGCTTGAGGGGGACGAGCAGCGGGCGTGGCTGGCCTACATCCGGGTCCAGCTGCGCCTGGCGTACGAGATGAACCGCCAGCTCCTCGCCGACAGCGGCCTGTCGCTGCCCGATTACGACGTGCTGGCGGCACTGAGCGTCGCCGACGGGGGCCGGATGCAGGTCACGGTGCTGGCCGCCCAGATCGGCTGGGAGCGCAGCCGGGTGTCCCACCACGTGCGGCGGATGAGCGCCAGGGGCCTGGTGAGCTGCGCCCTGTCGGCCGCGGACAGGCGGGTCACCGAGGTGACCCTGACCGGCCAGGGGCGGCAGGCTCTGGAGGGAGCGGCGCCGGGGCACGTGGACCTGGTCCGGCGCCTGTTCTTCGGGGGGCTGCCGGCCGCCCTGGTGGGGCCGCTTGGCGAGGCGCTGGAATGCGTGTACGCCAACATCATCAAGCAAGGCTCGCTCCCGCCGCCGGTCGACTGGCACCCGGCGGAGGACTGACGCGGCCCCGCCCGGCTAGCCCGTAAGGCACCTGCGCCTGCCCCGCGGGTGCCCTCGGCAGCGGGCAGGCCAGCCCGGCGGCAGGCGGGACCTGTCCCCGCATGTCCGGTCCCGGGAAGCCTGAAGAGCCTACTCAGGCGACCTGGCCCGCGGGCAGCCTTTCCGGCCGATAATTACGTGACATGTCATGTTGACATTTACGTGACGTATCACGTATGTTGCCGAGGAGGAGGTGACCGGCCCGCCGGGGCCGGGACACGTGACCACCAGCCACCGGGAGCCTGGACATGACAAAGCGCAACCGCGATCTGGCGAAGCGGGGACCCACGCCATCACCGCCGGGAGCGGCCAGGCCACCAGGCCGGCGGGCCCGGTGACCCCCGCGCGCAGCGGCACCGTGCTGCACCGGGTGGTGCCGGCGCAGCTGGCCTGCCGCATCGGCGCGCGGGCGCAGGCCGGGGAGCGCGACGCCTGGCCGGCGGTGGTCGCCATCGCGCTGGGGTCGTTCGCGCTGGTGTTCTCGGAGGTGATCCCCGTTGGGCTGCTCGCGGACATCAGCGGGCACCTGGGCGTCTCGATCGGGACCGGGGGGCTGATGGTGGTCGTGCCGGCCGTCGCAGCCGCGGTCGCCGCGCCGCTGCTGGCCCTGAGCTCGGCCCGGCTGGAGCGGCGCAGGGTGCTGGTCGGCCTGAGCGCGCTGGTCGTGGTCTCCGACGTGATCGCCGGCCTGGCGCCGGGCATCGGGGTGATGCTCGCGGCCCGCGCCGTGCTGGGCGTGTGCGTGGGCGGGTTCTGGGTGTTCGGGGCCGGGGCCGCGATCAGCCTGGTCAGCGAGCAGGCCCGGGGCACCGCGATGGCGGTGGTCAGCTCGGGGATCTTCATCGCCACCGTGGCCAGCCTGCCGGCCGGGTCGCTGATCGGCACGCTGACCACGTGGCGGGCCGCGTTCGCGGTCGCGGCGGTCTTCGCGGTGATCGCCGTGGCCGTCCAGCTCGCCGCGGTGCCCCGGCTGGGCCCCGGCGGCCGGGTCCGGCCGAGGTCGCTGCTGACGGTGGTCGCGCGGCCGGTCTCCCGGATAGGCCTGGTGGCGGCGGGCGCGATCTTTTTCGCCAACTTCGCCGCCTACACCTACATCGGCCCGCTGCTGCACACCCGGGCCAGCCTGGGCGCCGGCGCGATCACGCTGGTGCTGCTCGGGTTCGGCCTGGCGGGCGCGGCCGGCAACTTCACCGCCGGCGTCACCGTGCGCAGCCACCTGCGGGCCACCTTGATGGGCTCGGGCCTGCTGATCGCCGCCAGCGCGCTGCTGCTCGCGGCGGTCACCGGCGCACGCCCGCTGACCATGGCGCTGGTGGCCGCCTGGGGCCTGGGCTTCGGGGCGGTGCCGGTGGCCGCGCAGAGCTGGATGGCCCGGGCGATGCCGGCCAACATCGAAGGAGGCCTGGCCCTGTTCGTCTCCGCGCTGCAAGGCTCGCTGGCCGCCGGCTCGGCGGCCGGCGGGGTGATCTATGACGCCAGCGGGCCGGGCGCCGCGCTCGTGCTGGCTGCGGCCGTCGCCGCCGTCGGGTCACTCGCCCTGCTGGGCCGGGCCGGCGCGGCCATCAGCGCTCCGTCGCCAGGCTCGGCAGATCTGGCCCGCGCGCGGGGCCGGGAAGCCCCGGCCCCGCCAGGCACGACCGATGGAGCAGGGGAAAACGCCCAGCGAACACGCTGAAATCTGCCGTCCGCGGCCGTACCGAGGCCGCTGCCAGAAAGGAACTGCCATGCCCAACGCGATTGTGATGACCGGGTACGGACCGCCCGAGGTGCTGCAGTGGGCCGCGGTCCCGCTGCCGGAACCGGGCCAGGGACAGATCAGGATCAAGGTCAAGGCCGCCGGCATCAGCCCGACCGATCTCGCCCTGCGGGCCGGCTACCTCCAGGCCATCCCGCTGCCCCCGAACGCCGTGCTCGGCTTCGAGGCAGCAGGCACCGTCGACGCGGTCGGGCCCGGTGTGACCGGCACGTCCATCGGCGACGCCGTCACCGCGCTGCTGTTCAGCCTGGGCGGTTACGCCGAGTACGCGGTGGCGTCGATCTGGGCCCGCAAGCCCGATACCGTCTCGTGGATCGATGCCGCCGCGCTGCCCAGCTCGGCCGAGGCGGCCGTCGGTGTCCTGCGGCAGCTGGACGTCACCAGCGGTGAGACGCTGCTGCTCTTCGGCGGCGGCGGATCGGTCGGCGTCATCGCGACGCAGCTCGCGGTCGCCCGCGGGGTCACGGTGATCAGCGCGGTCGGCGAGCACGACGAACCGCTCGCCCGTGAGCTGGGAGCTACGCCGGTGCGGTACGGCGCGGGCCTGGCCGGCCGGGTCCGCGCGCTCGGCGCGGTGGACGCCGTGTTCGACGCGGCCGGCAAGGGTGTCCTGGCCGACGCGATCGCCCTGGCTGGCGGGCCTAAGCGGGTCATCACCTTGTCGGACCCGGCCGCCGCCGAGTTCGGCGTCATGCTGTCTGAGCCCACGCCCGACCGTGCTCCTGGTGCCCTGGATCAAACGATTGCCCTGCTGGCCGACGGCCGGCTCCGCCTGCGCGCGCACCAATCCATGCCCATGCAGCAGGCCGCCGACGCCCACCGCCAGCTGGAAAGCGGCACCGTCCACCAGCGCATCATCCTCACCCTCAACTAGCGCGGGCGGCGCAGCGCCGGCCAGGCCAGCCGCGTAGGACCTGCCGTCCGGACCCACCGGAGAGGACCCAAGATGGCGGAATCTGAAAAGACGCACCGGGTGGTAATCGTCGGCGCGGGTTTCGCGGGCTTCAACGCCGCGCGAGAGCTGGTCCAGCTGGTTGGTGCCACGACCGAGGTCGTGGTGATCGGCGCGGGTTACACCTGCACCGAGGTCACCGCGCAGGGCCAGCTGGTGACCGCCTGGCTGGCCGGAAGAATGCCCGGCCTGGCCGGCCAGCCGATCAGCTGGATGCTGCTGGACACCGCTCCCCGGCTGCTGCCCGACCTCGATCCGCGGCTGTCGAAGACCGCTGACCGGGTGCTTGCGGCGGCGCGGGGTGGAGGTGCGCACCGGCCACCCGCGGGCGGCGGGCTGCGATCGGGCGGTTGATGCGCGGAGGCGCCGAGGATCGAGGTCCCTAGCATCGAGCAAGCTCGTGGATCAGGCGAGCGGCCTCTCGCCGTTGGTTGGGAGGGGATCCTAGCCTGCGAGCTGGGGCAGCTCATTCCGCTCCGCGGCGGGGTCCGATCGGGTTGGTGCCAGCACCCTTGGCCGGGAATCCTGGTGGCAAGGTGAGGCGGCGGCTAAGGGCCGAGCTCGGCCTTTGGCGGCATCTGAGAACAATGTCCCCGCCTGCCTCGATCCAGCGGCCGATCCAGGTAGCCAGCCAGCGTGGGCTGCATGGACCGCAGTCTGCGAGCTTCGATTGGCGAGGAGGTCGCCATGCGCGCTGCATACGTCAGTGAATACGGAGCCACCCCGGTGGTGGGCGAGATGCCTACGCCGGAACCGGGAGCGGGACAGGTGCTGCTCCGGATGCGGGCCGCGGGCATGAACCCGATGGATGCCACGCTTGCCTCGGGCGCGTGGCGGCCGGCGCCGGCGACGTTCCCGATGGTGCTCGGCGCCGATGGTGCGGGCGTGGTCGAGGGTGCCGGCGAGGGGGCGAGGCGGTTTTCCCGTGGCGACGAGCTGTTCGGCCAGTTGCTGATCGCCCCGCTCGGGTCGGCGGGAACCTACGCCGAGTACGTCGCCGTGACCGAGGAGGCGCCGCTGGCCCGGGTGCCGGAGGGCCTCGACCCGGTGGTGGCGGCGGCGCTGCCGACGGCCGGCGGCGCCGGGCTCGCCCTGGTAGAGCTACTCGGGTCGCTGGCCGGCAAGACGGTGCTGATCATCGGCGCAGGCGGTGGTGTGGGCTCCTTCGCCACCCAGTTCGCCGTGAACGCCGGCGCGCGCGTTATCGCCAACGTGCCCGCAGCCGCCGCCGGGCGGATGCGTGGTTACGGCGCTGCGGAAACCGTCGACCACACCCAGGTCTCGCTGCCAGATGCACTACGCCAGGCACATCCGGACGGCATCGACGTCCTGATCGATCTGGTCAGCGACGCGGACGGCTTCGCCGCGCTTGCCGCGCTCGTCCGGCCGGGCGGCACCGCCGTCACGACGAAGTACGTCGCCGATCCCGGCGCACTCGCCGCCGCCGGGGTCACCGGGACCAACTTCAACCTCGGGCAGTACATGTCCAGCGAGCTCCTGGAACGGGTGGCCGGCGCCCTGGTCGGCGGGCGCATCGCCGCGCCGCCGATCACCCGCATCACCTTGGAGCAAGCGCCCGCTGCCTTGAACCCGGCGCAGGCCGGCCGCGCCGATGGCAAGACCGTCATCACGTTGTGAGCCAGCCAAGACGGCCAGCGACGAGCGCCACACTGATGCCAGCGACGAAGGAGGACACAGGAGCGACCGGGAAGGGTGCAGTTGGCGGGAAATGAGGCCGGCGGGCCTGGGTCGGTGCGGCTGGCTTCGGCCGCCGGCCGCTGGGTGCTGGCGGTGGCGGTGCTGGGCGAGGCGATGGTGCTGCTGGAGGCGACCGTCGTCAACGTGGCGTTGCCGTCGATCGGCCGTGATCTGCGCGCGGGCGTCGCGGGGCTGCAGTGGACGCTGGACGGTTACGTGCTCACCCTCGCGGCGCTTGTCCTGGCCGCCGGTTCGCTCAGCGACATCTATGGCCGGCGGCGCGTGTTCACCCTGGGGACGGCGGTCTTCGTGGCCGCCTCCGCGCTGTGCGCGGCGGCCCCGACGATCCAGCTGCTTGTTGCCGCCCGGTTCGTTCAAGGGGTCGGCGGGGCTCTTCTGACCCCGGGCAGCCTTGCCATCATCGGCGCGGTCTTTCATCCCGATGACCGCCTCCGGGCGATCGGCGCGTGGGCGGGCCTGACCGCGGTCGCGGCCGCGATCGGCCCTCCCGTCGGCGGCTACCTGACCGACGCGGTGTCGTGGCGCGCGGTTTTCCTGGTCAACCTGCCGCTGGGGGCGTTCGTCATCATCGCCGCGGTCCTCCGGGTGCCCGAGACCCGGGATCCCACCCGTGCCGGCGGCCTGGATCTGCGCGGCGCCGCGCTGGCCATGCTGGCCATCGCCGGCGCGTGCTTCGCGCTGATCCAGGCCTCCGCGGGCCTGACACCCGCGGTGATCACCGCCGCGGCGGTCAGCCTGGCCGCGGCCGGCACCTTCGCCGCCGTGGAGCCGCACACCGGCCACCCGATGCTTCCGCTGGAGTTGTTCCGCTCCCGCCAGTTCGCCGCCGCCACCGTGCTCGCCCTGGTGGCCTACGCGGCGCTCGGCGGCGTGATCTTCCTGTTCGTCGCGTTCCTGCAGATCACACTCGGCTACACCGCCCTTCAAGCCGGTGCCGCCACACTGCCCATCACCGCGCTGATGCTGATCCTGTCCCGGCCATCGGGAGCGATCGCACAGCGCATCGGCCCCCGCATCCCGCTGGCGACCGGGGCCGTCCTGACCGGCGCGGGACTGCTGCTGATGGCACAGATCCACGTCGGCGACCAGTACCTCACCGGCGTGCTGCCCGCGCTGGTGGTGTTCGGGGCCGGCCTTGCTGCGCTGATCACTCCTATCACCGCCGTAGTGCTGGCGAGCGTCGGCTCGCGGCACTCCGGGATCGCTTCCGCTGTTAACAACGCTTTTTCGCGCCTCGGCCAGATGATCGCGGTCGCGGCTCTCCCCCTCGCCGCGGGGCTTTCCGGCGCCGCCTTCGAAAACCCGGCCCGGATGGCAGCCGGCTTCCCGGTCGCGATGACCATCGCCGCCGGAACGTCTTTCGCGGCCGCGCTGCTCGCCTGGACCACCATCCGCGATGACGCGCTGAACCGGCCAGCTGCGGACGCTGAGCCAGCAGCGGAGGATCTCCCGCCGTCTCTTCAGCGACACTGCGCGGTAGCCGGGACCCCGCTGGCCGCGTCTCCCGACCCGCGGCCCAGCTCCCGCCCCCCGGCGGCCAAACAGTCGTGACCTCCTGGCCGCAGAACGCATCTTGCGCCGGGTGCGCCGTTTGCCTGGCCAGGAGGGGTGCGCCACCCCGCATCACCGGGCCATCTCCTCACCCCCGCACAGGGTCCCAAGGGATCCCCCGGGAGCCGTAGGGAGGCCGAAAACCCTTACCGGCAGTCGACTCCGACGCCTCCGAGGCCGACTCCGACGCCCCGTCGGGCTCTGCCGGGGACGCCAGGAAGCAGGCCGACCCCTCTCACGCCACCGGTTCGCGGGCGCACAGAACACCCAGATCGGGACGGCCAGCGTCTCGGTCCACGTTGCGCCACGGCCACGCAGATCGGCAGGGCGCTCAGCCAAGTTCAGCGCCTGTCACGTACCGTTACCGAACACCGGCCGGCGATATTATGCCCGGCGTCGGCGCTCGGCGCGGGCCGATGGCAAGGCGGCGGATGGAGCTGATCATGAGGGGCAAGCGCACCGGTACGGTGCTGGCCATGCTGGCGGGCGGCGCTGTTGCGTATGCCGGTTTCCTGCGGCGCTGGCACATGACCTGGGGTGCGACCGCGCAGGAGGCCGGCGGGCAGGTCGCCGGCGACGAGCTGATGCCCAATGCGGGCATCGTGGCGACCCGGGTGGTCGAGATCAACGCCCCCCCAGCAGCCATCTGGCCGTGGCTGGTGCAAATGGGGCCGGGGCGTGGCGGCGCCTACACCTACGCCTGGATCGAACGCCGCCTCGGCATCGACATCCGCAACACCGACCGGATCATTCCCGAACTGCAAGACCTCAAGGTCGGCGATGAGATCCCGATGCCCGGCTACGCCATGCGCGTGGAACGTCTCGATCCCGGGCAGGTGCTCGTGATCCGGTCCAGCAATCACGCCTGGGTATGGTCATTTGAGCTCCGGCCGGTGAACGGCCACACGAGGCTGATCAGCCGGAACCGCTTCGACACCGCTGCGCTGTCACCGAGGGACAAGCTCGCTTACCCGATCATCGAACCCGGCTCGTGGGTGATGGAGCGGAAGATGCTGCTCACGATCAAGCAGCGAGCCGAACTGCTCGCCCAGAAGCAGACTGGGTAAGTATGCGGGCACGCAGTGCCCTCAATCCGGCTTCTTATCCAGTACATCCGTCCGCATGGGCAGGTCAGCTGGCCAGCTGACCTTCACATCAGTGACGGAATCCCTTGCGCGCACCGGCCATCGACGCGCAGAATGCCCAGTTTTGCGTGGCCAGCCGCCGCTGACACGCCAGAGATCCAACCGCGCATAGCGAATATCGCTTGTCAGGCGTCGCGCAGCGCAAACTACGGTGCGTGACTAGAGAACGGTGCCGCTTCCGGCCGGATCCTCTCTGGCCGGTTCTGTGCTCGCCGCCGGCGAGGGCCGGGGGCTTGCCGATCGCGCGGCACGGCCCGCGGCTATCCGGCCGGCTCTTGCCGTAGTCCCATGATCTTGGTGACGGCCTCGTCGACGAGCCCGTCCAGATCGGACCACGGGAACTGCGGTCGGCTGAGCCGGAGCGATACCAGGCCATGCTCGGCGGCCCATACGAGAGACGCCAGCCGGAACGGGTCCCCGGTGGCGGTGGCGGCCCCGGCGGCCTCGCAGGCCTCGACGGCCTGCACCAGGACCTGGAACGCCCGTCGCCCCGGGGTGTCGTCGGGGCTGGCCGCCAGGCCGGGCATCAGGTCTAGGTAGAACATCACCCGGTAGCGGACCCTATGCCGACATCGGCATAGGGTCCGGTACCGGGCCAGGTCCCGCACCTCCTTCAGGTCCGGCGCCGGGATGTAGGAGCCGGACAGCAGCCCGTACTCATACAGGTCCAGCAGCCGGAGCGCGTCCCTGGCGTCTTACCCGAACTAACGCGTCCTTCCTCGTGAACGATGCGTATCGCCAGGTCAAGGGCCATCTAACGGCAGCAAGTCCGTTCTCGGCTGGGGGTGACAAGCAGCAGCAAGGAGAAGGCGGATGGGTGGTATGCGACCGTAAGTCCGCTTCCGGCAGTCACGCATCCGGCACTCACCCCCGTTGTGGCCTTGCAGGGAGGGCCCGGGAGAGGTCAGCAGCTTCGGGAAAACGATCAACCGAGCTTGTGACCTGCGGTAACGTCTGGGAGTTCGGTTAACGGGTCGGTCTTGTGGCCCTTCAGCGCCTTGGCGTGCGCCGGGTTGATCACCATCACCTCGGTGAAGCCCAGCCCGGCCAGGGCGTAGTACACCGGCTCGGTGTACACGCCCGACGCCTCCATCACCACGTGCGTGACGCCGCGCCGCCGCAACTTGCGGCCCATCTCCTCCAGCACCCCGTAAAACGTGCGGAACTCCAGCACATCGGTCTTGCGGGTCCCGCGTCTTTCACCCGGAACCCGGACCGCGACCTTGCCATGTCCTTGTGCACGTCGATCGCGGCCACCCGGTCATGCATCACTTTCACGTGCCACCTCCTGAAGCGGCTCTCAGAACTAACCGGGAACAGAAGGCGGGCCGCCCGACGGGACCCCTCACATCAATCAGGAGACTGACACACGCGCTCGTAGCAGCAGCGGGCATGACCCGCAACGGGGACCCCAGCACCACACTTTTCAGCGGCCTCGAACGGTCCAAAGCGAACCGGTGACGACGGACGGCACGCCAGCCCCAGCATGCACCTTCCACCCCGCCGCCATCTACCCCAACCACCGCAAACCCACGCGCAGACCCCAGCCCCGCCCAATTTCATCCCAGGCATCGCGCCACGAAGTGGCCCATCTCTTTCTTTTCAGTATCTCGCCGACCTTCTCCCGAACAATGAGATCCATCCGCTCGACGCGGGCCACTTCGCCTGGGAAGAAGCACCGCAGGAGTACGGCCGCCTGGTCGCCGACTGGATCAGCGGCGGGTACAAGCGCGTAGCGGGCTAAAACCGGGTCCTAACGGCGTGCAGCCGTCCGGGAACGTCGCGACGAGTCTCGCCGGTTCACGTCGCCGCGATGCGACCTCGGCGTCGCGGCGAGAAGGTTCGGTTGGTGAGGAGGCCGCCAGTTTGGCCGCCGTTGACCCCTCAATGCGACCGGGCTCGCCAAGGGCGGCGATGGTGGTCGACTTGGTTGGCACACCGTACGCGTGCGGGCGGTGGTGGGCCTGCACCGCCATCGACGTCTCGATCGTCGCCGGATCGGCGCTGTCCTAGGACGGCCAGGTCATTCTGGTCCGCCCATCCGCCACGACGGGACTCGCGAGCGCACACTGAGCTCGTCGGACGAGCGGCGAGAAGGGTCGAGCTGCGTGACCCGCCTCCCGGGAAGCGCGTGCAGTCACGGTGCACAAATGATCTTGATCTGGCGGATCGCTAACCTGGGACGCTATGGCTGACTGGATCTTCCAGGGCAACCCCGGCACTATGACCTTGACGCCAGGCGTCTGGCGCAGCTCGTCGCCCGGACTGCTCGGCGATCACTTTCATCTCGCGGAACGTTACGTTCGAGTCAGGCGAGATCACGAATCCACCACAGCGCCGTGCCGGTCGCGCAGCATCCCCTCTCCGCCGGTGCTGGCTCACCTCCCGGTAGGGGCACCGGTCGCCGGGCGTTCACCCGAATGGAACAGCGCCGGTGGCTCTACGCTGCTGTGTCGTGCAGGAGACGCGCCTCGACACTGCCCGGATCCGGGCGGCTCGCCGGGTAATCGACCCGGTTTTTCTCGACACTCCGCTGTACCGCTGCGAGGCGCTGGAGCCCGGCCTGGGGTGCACGGTGAGCATCAAGCTCGAAACGGCGAACCCGGTCCGCAGCTTCAAGGCCCGCGGCACCGAGGTCGTCGCGAGCCTGCTCGCCGGCAATGGCTCGCGAGCGGTGGTGTGCGCCAGCGCGGGCAACCTTGGCCAGGCCCTGGCCTGGTCCGGTCGCGGCCGGGGGCTGGAGGTCACCGTCGTGGCATCCTGCTTTGCGCCTGCGGCCAAGCTTGATCGCATCCGCGCACTGGACGCCAGGCTGGAGCTGGTGGACGGCGACTTCGACATGGCTCGGGACCGGGCGGCGGCCGTCGCGCGGTACGACGGCATCCGGCTGGTCGAAGATAGCCTGGACATCGAGACCTGCGAGGGCGCGGCGACCATCGGCCTGGAACTGGCGGACACCGTGCCATCGTTCGACGCCGTCCTGATTGCCCTCGGCGGCGGGGCGCTGGCCACCGGTGTGGGTCACGTGATCAAGGCCCGGGCGCCCGAAGTCGAGGTGATCTGCATCCAGCCGGCGGGCGCACCGGCGATGACACGCTCGTGGCGCCAGCGGCGCGTCGTCACCACCGACTCGGTCAGCACCATCGCCGACGGCGTCGCCGGCCGGCGTCCCATCCCGGCCGTCCTGGACGACCTCCTCCTGGTCGCTGACGACGCCGTCCTGGTCTCCGAGGCGTCGATCATCGCCGGCATGCGGATGCTCCTCGACCACGCTGGCCTTGTCGTCGAACCGTCGGCCGCGCTCGGCATCGCGGCGATCCTCGAAGACCGTGACCGCTTCGCCGGCCGGCACGTAGTCACCATCGTCTGCGGCAGCAACGTCGACATAGACGCCTATCACCGCTGGGTCGGTGCGGCTCCCATCCACAGGTCTTGACAATTGCTCCGCTACTGTTCCGGGCTGCTGAACTGCGCCGCGCACTCGCCAGATTCGCCAAGAGACAGCAACCCGACAGAAGATGGCGCTCTGCGCACCTCGAACGGACCGAACTAAAAGGCGGTTCTAGTGCAGAACGGCGGTTAGCGCGCTCAACCGTCGTGAGGCGTGGCCACGGTTCGTGACAGACCCCGGCATCCCGCACGCGGAGCGCAGCACGGTTGGGTCATTGGTGCCGTCGCGGTGCGGCGCGTTCCCACCAGTTGATGGTTTCTGCCTCGGCGGTCATGCGGTCAAGGAGGCCGGCGATGAACTCGGCGTGAGCGCCCCCGCCTCGGGCGAAGCAGAACTTCCAGAGTTCTGCGGCAGCACGGTGATAGTGGTGGAGCGTCTCATCCGCGGCATAGGCGTCGATCTCGCCGGCGCGGTAGCGGTCGATCTCTGCACCGACGTGGCCGAGAAGTTCGGCCAACTGCGATTCGCGGTAGGCGCTCACGCGTTCGCGCGCGGCGCGCCGCTCGGCTTTGGTGGCCATGACCGGGACGGTACCGTGTCTCAACCGGGCCGGCCCTCGGCCGGGGCTCGCCAGCCGATACCAGGGCAGCGCGCAGATCAACCTGTTGGTCCGTACCGGCGGCGATGCGCGCCGACTCACGTTGAGGTCCGGTCACGCAACGTGAGGCGAAGCGCGGCCTCCGCTGATCGCGATCGCCGATTCCGTACTTGGTTTAGCGGACGGAATCGAAGGGCTGAACACGCGCAGATCAATCCTTCGGGCGCGGGGGAGGAATGCTCGGCAGCCTATGACCGCGTACCAGGCAGACAGGGCCTATTCAGCAACGCCGACTAAAATTAAGTTCAGCGCCTGACGCACACGCGGTTGTGCTCACTGCAACTGGGGTCGTGGGCTGGCAGCACGCCTGCCAGGAGCCCGGTTCGCCGAGGCGCTAGCGGGGCGGGACGGCAGCCCGGCCGTTGGGGAGGACGCGGTAAAGCTGGCCGCGCGAGCTGATGCCGAGCTTGGTGAAGATGTTGCGCAGGTGGGATTGGACGGTGCGCGGGCTGAGGAACAGCCGGGCGCCGATTTCCGGGTTGGACAGCCCGTCGCGGGCCAGCCGGGCGATCTGGGCCTCCCGTGCGGTCAGCTCAACCGTGGTGGCGGTGGTGCGGGTGCGGGCGGTCTCGCCGGTGGCCCGCAGCTCCGTCCGGGCTCGTTCGGCGAATGCTTCCATGCCCATCGCCTCCAGCATGCGGTGGGCGGTTCGCAGCTGCTCCCGCGCGTCGGTGCGGCGGCGCTCCCGGCGCAGCCATTCGCCGTACAGCAGGTGGGCGCGGGCCAGCTCGGTACGGGCACGGGTCCGGCCGAGGCGGGCTATCGCCTGGCGGTATAGGCCCTCGGCCTCCTCGCCTTCGCTTAGCAGCGCGTGCGAACGCGCCTGGACCCCCAGCGCCCAGTCAGTGCCGCTGGCGCCGGTGACCTCGGCGAGCCGTCGGTAGGCGTCGGCGGCTGTCTGGGTCATCGCGGTGCGGGCGGCGGCCTCGATCAGCTCGGCCAATGCCCAGTTTGAGAAGCCCAGCTCCCGGTCGTTCACGGTGGCCCGCTGGGCCGCGGTCAGGGCCTGTTGGTAGCGGCCGAGGCCGTTGTTCAGCACTGCGTTAGCCCGCTCGGCCGCGGTTATCCCGAGTCCCTCGCCTCGCGATGGCACGTCCTTGAGGGTGGCTTCGATCAGTGCGGACGCCTCCATTTCGTCACCGCGCAACGCGGCGAGGCCCATAGCGGCATACGGCGTGAAGTTGTTCCCGGTCGCCTCTGTTGCCGCCTGCACCTCTTGGATCAGTGATCCCGCGGCGGTCAGCTCACCAGCGAACAGGAGCACGTATACGCGTCTGCTGAGGGCCAAGGGAAGCTCAATGAGCGCGCCGATCTTGCGGGCACGCTCGACGTACTGCTTGGAGAGCACCTCAGCGCGATCGTCATCCCAGATGTGTATCGCCGCCGCAAACGCCAGCGACAGCCAGCGCAGCTCCTGGTCAGCGGGCATGCCGCCGCCGAAGGCCAGCAGGGCCCTGCGCAGGATCGGCACCCCGGCCGCGTACCCCTCGTTATAGTGCGTTGCCAGGCCATCGAGGAGGAGATCGGATGCGCCCGGCGCACGCAGCTGTGGCGGCGCCGCACTGACCGCCCGGGCCACCGCCAGCACGTCGGCACCGGGACCGGCGAGGCGGCCAGCGAAGTTCGCGGCAATCATCGCGTCCAGGTAGGTCGCCCGGGCAAGACCGGCGTCGATCGGCTCCAGTTGCTTGGCGGCCTGCAGCAGCAGGGGTACGGCGTCGCTGCCCCGGCTGGTGGCGAACGCGAGCTGGGCGCGCGCGAGATCGACACGAGCATGCTGGAGCTCGCTGAGCGGCCCGGCTTCGGCCATGGCCAGCAGGTCCAGCGCCGCGCCGGACCCGCCCGCCTGGGCCTTGGCCTGCGCCGCGGCCAGAGCCCGCCCGGCCCGTTGCGCCGGATTGGGCGTCAGGACCGTAGCCCGCTCAAGGAACGCCGCAGCGGCGGCCAGCCCGCCGCGTGTCTGCACCCGGTCGGCTGAGCGCTCAAGTTCCGCGGCGACATCCTCATCCGGCCCGGGGGCGGCGTGGGCCCGGTGCCAGGCGCGGCGGTCCGGATCGATCGCCGGATCGGTGGCCTTGGCCAGGGCGCGGTGCAGCTGTTGTCGCTCCTCCAGCGTCGCCGACCGGTAGGCCGCCGAACGCACCAGCGGATGGCGGAACCGCACCCGGGCGCCGAACTCGGCCAGGCCCGCCTCGGCCGCGGGCCCCGCCGCTTCGGCGCCGATCCCGAGCTGCCCGGCCGCCCGCCACAGCAGCACCGGGTCCCCGGTGGGCTCGGCCGCGGCGAGCAGCAGCAGCAGCAGCCGGGTCTGGGCCGGAAGAGCCTCGACGCGCCGCCGGAAACTCTCCTCTATCCGCCGTGGCAGCGACAGCGCATCGGGCAGCCCGAAACCGCCAGCCAGCTCTGCGGCCGTCAAACCGCGTGGCAGCTCCAGCAGCGCTAGCGGGTTGCCGCGCGTCTCGGCGACTATCTGATCGCGCACCCGCTCGTCCATCGGTCCGGTCAGCATCGAACCCAGCAGCGCCCGCGCATCGTCTTCTCGCAGGCCGCCTACCACCAGCTCCGGCAATCCCGCCAGGTCACCGCTCGGGACACGGGCCCCGAATACCAGCCCGACCGCCTCTACCCCCAGCCGGCGCGCCACGAACGCCAGGATCTGTGCGGAGGCATGATCGAGCCACTGTTCGTCATCGACCAGGCACACCAGCGGCCGCGCCGCGGCCACCTCCGACAGCAGGCCCAGTACGGCTAGGCCGACCAAAAACCGGTCCGGCGCCCGCCCGGCACTCATCCCGAACGCAGTCCGCAGCGCATCACGCTGCGGCCCCGGTAGTCGGTCAAGCCGATCCAGCATCGGCGCCAGCAACTGATGCAACCCGGCGAAAGCCAGCTCCATCTCCGACTGCACGCCCACCACGCGCGCCACCCGGCATCCGGCCGCCGGCGCCCGCCTGGCCAGGTACTCCAGCAGCGCCGTCTTGCCCACGCCCGGCTCGCCACGCACCACCAAGGCCCGGCTCTCACCCGCCCGGACAGCCTCCAGCAGCCGGTCCAGCACGTCACACTCGGCGCGACGGCCCAGCAACTGTGCCGCGCCTTCCCGCATCGGCGAATCTGCGGACCCCGGCACGACACCGACGCTACACCGCACCTTGGGCCAGCGCACCAGCCGCGACGGCCAGCCAGGAGCGGAGCGGCGACCGGCCCGCGGCGGCTTCTCACCGGCCCCACCACGGAGGGCCATCGACCAACATCAGTAAGAGAACTTCGGTGCGCTTCCTCATCCGCCTGAGGTTCCGGCCTGCGTGGTCATCGAGCATTCGGTGCGTGCGACCTGTGTGCGCAACGGCTGCGCCGTTCACCTCCGGCGCGCGCTTATCCAGGTAATCCCGGTCGCGCCGCCGCGGCCGCTACGCGCTGGCGTACTAGCCAGCCGCCGCCCAGCCACAGCCGGCCACGTGCGCCGGCCACTTGGCGGATACGAGCGCGGCCCTCCCGGCATGACGATGGCAGCGCGCAGGCGCCCGCTGGCAAGCACCCGCAGGCAACGCGATGGATGCGCACGCCAGCCGGCGACCAGGGGCAGAAAGGAGCAGCCATGACCATCGAAAGTCGGCACATGCAGGTGAGGTGCGGGCCATGACTGCTGAATCTGCCAAACCGCCGGCGAGCCGCCGCACCTTCCTCGCCGGCACAGGGGCGGCTGCGGCCGGCACAGCCGCGGCCGCCCTGCTCGGCGGGCCGCTGACGGGTACCGCCCAGGCGGCGGAGTCGGTCTGCCCGCCAGGCCAATTCGCGCCGGTACCCAAAAGGGCGCTGGGACCCCCGGTCAACGCCGACGGCTACTTCGTCGGCCAGATCAAAGGCGACCTGTACTGGGTGACCGACACGTTCTACACAGCCATGTTCCTCACCACCCAAGACGGCGTGGTCCTGGTCGACGCGCCGCCGACCATCGGCCACAACCTGCTGCGCGCGATCGGCGCCGTTACCCAGGCCAACGGCAGGCCCAGCCAGGTCACTCAGCTGGTCTACTCGCACTCCCACGCCGACCACATCGGGGCATCGTCCCTGCTCGGCTCTGATGTGGTACGGATCGGTCACCGCGAGTGCCGCACCCTGCTGCTGCGCGACAACGACCCGAACCGCCCACCCCCGGAGGTGACGTTCGAGGACCGCTACACGTTGACAGTGGGAGGCCAGACGCTGGAACTCGCCTTCCACGGGCCCAATCACACCCCGGACAACATCTTCATCTGGGCGCCCGGCCATCAGACGCTCATGCTGGTGGATGTGATCTTCCCCCGGTGGGCGCCGTTCAAGAACGTCGGCGTCTCCCAGGACATCCCCGGCTGGATCGGGGCCCAGGACGTCGCGATGGGCTACCCGTGGCAGACCCTGGTCGCCGGGCACCTCGGGCGCCTCGGCACGCGTGGCGACGCGGAACTGCAGATCGCCTACGTCGCCGACCTGCTGGCCAGTGCCCGTGCCACCCTGCAGAACCTGGATCCGACGCCGTTCTTCAAGAAATACGGGGACAACGCCTGGGCGATCTTCAAGGTCTACCTCGACGCAGCGTCGGCCCAGGCGGCCGCCCCGGTGACCCAGAAGTATCTCGGCAAGCTAGCCGCCGCCGACGTTTTCACCTTCGACAACGCGTTCGCTGTCCTGGAGTCGCTCCGGATCGACGGCGGCGTGCTGGGCCCGTTCGGAGACCACCCCTAAACCATGGTGGCCGGCGGCGCGGATCCGCGTCCGGGCGTCCGGGGAGGGCGCCTGACCCAGTTGCGCGCCAGGCGCAGCCACCGCCGCAGACCATGATCAAGGACCGCGCGAATCGCCCAGGTCTGCGCAACCTGGCCCTCGAGCTCGCGCCGCACCAGATCTGGGTCAACGCGGTCGCTCCGGCCGTAGTCGCGACTCCGATCTACGAGCGGTTCGTGCCGAAGGACAAGCTCGAGGAGACGCTGCACAGCTTCGACGGCTTCCACCCGCTCGGCCGGACCGGCACCGTGCGGGACATGGCCAACGTCATCACGTTCCTGCTGTCTCCCGCCACCAGCTGGGTCACAGGCGCCATCTGGGACGTCGACGGTGGCGTCATGGCCGGACGTAACTAACAAACCACCAGATCCATCTCGTGTCGAAGGGGAGTCATGAGGCCCATCTCGAAGCTTGCTGCCGTCACTACGGCCGCAGCGCCAGCTGCCGCGCTGTGCGCCCTGCCGGCCAGCGCAGCGACCGCGGATGCCTGGCCAGGACAGACACCTGCGATGTTCGTGCAAACCGACAACGCTGCCGGCAACACGATCGTCGCCTACACACCGACCGCCGCGGGCGGACTGCAGCAGGCCGGCAGCTACCCGACCGGAGGGAACGGCGGGGCAACGATGGGCTCCGTCGTCGACCATCTGTCGTCGGAGGGCTCGCTGGCCTTTGACCGGCGGGCCGGGCTGCTCTACGCCGTCAACGCCGGCAGCAACACGATCACTGTGTTCCGGGTCCTCGGCGACAGGCTGATCCGCAGCCAGGTGATCAGCTCGGGCGGCCAGTTCCCGGTCAGCATCGCCGCTCACGGCAACCAGGTATTCGTCCTCAACGCATGGGGCGGCGCCTCAGTGGCCGGCTTCCTCCAGGTCGGCGGTTACCTGATCCCGGTGCCGTCCTGGACCCGGAACCTCGGCCTGGGCACCAGTTCCTCCACCGTGTTCACCGGAACGCCCGGCCAGATCGGCTTCACCCCTGACGGCTCGCAGCTAGTGGTCACGACCAAGAACGCCGCCAACACCGTGGATGTCTTCCAGGACGGCCTGTTGGGCCCGTCCGCCGAGCCGACCGTGACGTCGCTGCCGGGCACCATCCCGTTCGGGTTCACCTTCGACCAGTACGGGCACCTCGCGCTCGTGGAGACGGGCGCCGGCGCCGTTGCCACCTTCGCAATAGCGTCCGGCGGCACGCTGACGCAGCTGGGCAGCGCCGCCACCGGGCAGGCCGCGACCTGCTGGATCACGGCAGCCCCGCAGGGCACCCTGTACGCGTCCAACGCCGGGAGCGGCACCGAGTCCACGCTCAGCACCGAGCCAGACGGCACCATCACCCAACTCGGCACGACACCGACCGACCCCGGCACCGTCGATGCGGCGGTGTCATCTGACGGCCGGTACCTGTACGTGCAGGCCGGCGGGCCCGGCAACGTCGATGCCTACCGCATCGGGCCCGGCGGCTCACTGACCGAGACCGGCTCGGTCACCGTTCCTGGCGCTGTCGGCGGCGAGGGCATCGTCGCCTCATGACCGCAGCACCGGCCGGCACTGGGCAGTGCCAGGCGCTCAGCCGCTCATCACTGGCGGGCCCCGGCGCTGCCCGGCTGCCACATCCCAGCATCCCGGGCGCCCGCATAGCTCCGTCTTTGGCCGCCCTCGAAATCATCCTGTTGCCCGAGCCGTGCCAGCCGCCGCCACCTTGTTGAGGAGAAGGCATGTCCCACCATTTCGATAGCCCGACAGCGATCGAGGACGGTCGGCTCAATCTGTGTGACCTGTACGTGTTTCCCGAGACGCCGGGTACATCGACGCTGGTGCTTACCGTCAACCCAGACTCCGGGCGGTCCAACCCAACCACGTTCCGGCCGGATGCCCTGTACGAGTTTGTCATCGCCAGCGATGGCGGCACGCGCGAAGACCGGGCGTTGCGGATGAGCTTCGGCGAGCCGGACGCTGACGGAAACCAGGAAATGCAGGTCCGCTACGCAGTCGGCCCGCCGAGCCGGTCAGGCCTGGAGGGCATCGACCTCGGCGTTGGCCATACCGGGGAAGCCTTCGCGCTGAGCAATGGCGGATCAGCGTGGTTCGGCCTGGCGCAGGACCCGTTCTGGGGCGACGCCGTCGCGCTGTTCGCGTTCAATCATGGCCTGGCCGAGAACCAGCACCGTCCCGAGTTGTTCACCGGGACCCCAGGCAACCTGCTGGCTGGCCGGAACGTCACCGCCATCGCCCTTCAGGTCCCGGACGTAACGTTCGGTGGCATCGACGTCGCCGTGTGGGCCCGGATCAGCCTGCACGGGCACGCCCCCCAGCGACAGGTCAGCCGGGCCGCCCATCCGTTGCTGCGGTCATTTTTCTTCCCGCAGCCCGGCGCAGGCACCGAGGCACTCAACGCCGGTTCGCCGGCCAACGACGTCGCCACGTACGGCGACCTCGTGCGGCGGACCGCGGCACATGTGGCAGAACTGAGTCGAGCCGCCAACCCCGACGAGCGCGCTGCGATGCTCGTCGATGCATTCCTGCCCGACCAGCTGCGGTACCGGCCCGGCCAGCCGGCGCGCTTCGCGCCCGGCACAGGAAACGGACGCGGCCTGCACGACGACGCGTTCGGAACCACGCTGTCGCTAATGGTCGGCCGTCCACTTGGCGTAACCACCTCGCCCCACCCGGTGGTGCCCGAATTCCCGCACCTGGCGCCAGCCGGGCACGACCACATCCCGGCGCTTGCGGACATGCTGGGGCTGCGCCAGCATGCCGCGCAACCGCCGCCCGGCTGACGCCGGCCGCGCCGCCAGCTAACGCGCCTGGAATGCGGCGCGCATGCCCCGGAGAAACGTCAGCGCCTCCGGCCAGGCACACCGATCAAGGCACACCGATTCGCGAGCAAAGGACCACAGCCATGAGCAGCACTTCCAACCCCTCAGAGGATCCGGAATACTTCACCAAATACAAGAATTTCGCCCTCAGCAGGTCCGCCAGCGGAGTGCTGACCCTCCGCTTCCACACGGACGGCGGACCGCACACCTTCGACGGAACGACCCATCACGACCTCCCGCGCCTGCTCGAGGACATCGCTTTCGACTCCGCGAACCGGGTTCTTGTCCTCACCGGCACTGGCGACAGCTTCATCCCCAGCATTGACGGGCCAAGCCTGGGCGACATCACCAAGCCCATGGGCTTCGACGTGCTGTACACAGAGGGTCGGCGCGGAGTCCAGCGGCTGGTCGACCTGGAGATCCCGATCATCGCAGCGGTCAACGGCCCCGCGCCGGTGCACAGCGAGTACGCGCTGCTGGCTGACGTGGTAATCGCCAGCGACACCGCCGTCTTCTCCGACATGCCGCACCTCGCGTTCGGTATCGCCCCCGGCGACGGCCTGGTCGTGGTGTGGGAAGAGGTCCTGGGACTCAATCGGGCCCGTTACCTGGAGATAACGCAAGGCTCCTTCACCGCGCACCAGGCACTGGAGTGGGGAGCAGTGGCCGAGGTGGTGCCGCTCGGTCAGGTGCTGCCCCGCGCGCAGGAACTTGCCGAGCAGATGACCCAGCGACCGCACTTGACCAACAAGTACATGGCGGTGGTCTTCCGCCAGCGCATCAGTCGTCGACTGTCCGAGGGCATGCTAGCCGGGATGGCCCTGGAAAGCGTGACCGCCGCCAACCTCGCCTATCTTCAGCAGGGCTAGATAAGGCCACCACCGGGGTGCCGCCTGGGCCCAGGCTCAGGCGGCACGCATGGAGCGCGATCAGCGCCAGCATCGCATCCAGGGTCGTTTCCAGCGGCTCGGCGGCCAGGGCATCGTGGCTGTAACTACAGCGGAACCAGGCACCGGGCAGCGCCAGGCGGCTCGAGCCCTTCGTCGGTTACCGGCCGTCCGCGCTGCCCGTCAGGCGAGGGGAGGACATGCGGTGTCGCATTACATTTCCGGCCCGCGGGCCATGGCCGCGTCGGCCGCCGATGTCACTGACCAGCTAACCATGCTCGCCTCGCACGAGTTCCCCTACCTGGCGGCGCCAAATCCCGACCCTGCTAAAACCCCGCATGCCTAGCCACCAGGTCACGACTTCACCAGGCAAAGGAAGGCAGCTAGACAGCCATGAGGCGGATTCTGGTCACGAGCGCCAGCGGCGCTAACGGCGATGGATACGGCACGCTTCTCTGCTTCTCCGCGGGCGGGGAACTGGCGGGGCCGTATAGCGACGACCCCCGTATCACTGATCCGCGCGGCCTGAGCCTGAGCCCGGCCGGTGATCTGGTGTACGTCACCAGCGGCGATGACCGGGTGCTCGCGCTCGACGAAGGCGGCAATGTCACTCTGGACTCGGGTCGTAAAGAGGGCCTGGACGGCGGCGGCGGTACATTCGCGCCGGACGGCCGCTACTGCGTTACCCTGCGGCGCCGCGGCACGATCCTGGCCCTGCCACCGCGACTCGACACCGACGGCGAACCTCTCCTGCCCGACGGGGCTGTTCCGTTCCCGCGAGGGTTCGGCTTCGGCGATGGCGGCCAGCTGTATCTGTCCTCGGGAATCGGTCCCTCTGGGGAGGGTGACAACACCATCACCACGTTCGACCGCGACGGCCGACTCCGCAATTCCCGGCTAGTCAACGACCCCGAGCTGAGCCCGCTCGACCTGGCGATCGCTCCCGGCGGCAACCTCGTTGTTTCCAGCGAGTGGCCGTTCGGCTCGCCGAGCGCCACGGCCACCATCCGCGAATACGACCCGTCCACCGGTCGGCTGATCCGCGTCCTGACACCTGACCCCGCCGTGAAGTTCACCAGACCCCGCGGACTGCGGTTCGGGCCTGGCAGTCAGCTCTACTGCGTCGGCCAAGACCACGTTGTCGCCTTTGACTTCCCGACCGGGTCGTTTCTCGGGGTGATCGCGGAGCTGCGGAAGCTCAACGGCCAGGCGGTCCTGCTGCTGAAGTAGTGGCCGCCGCGCCAGGTCGTGCAGACCACCGGCGCCGCTGCCGCCCGCGACCAGGAAATCTTCGGTGACCTCATCCGCGCCACCAGTGACATGCTGGCGGCCTGCACCGCCGGCCAGCTCCAGGTCATCGGCGACTTCCTCGACCGCACCCGGCAGCTCGCCGCCACCTACGCCGACACCCTCACCAGCCAGGACGCCCCGGCATCCACACCATCACCCCCACGCGCGGCGGGTGACCACGGCCTGGCTGGCCATCCGGCCAAACCCGACCACGGGAGCCGAGGGAAAGCCAATGCCAGCAGGCGCCAGACCAGACCAGGCGACCACCAGCCATGGTTCCGGAACCGGGGCTACGCTCGGTTGGCCAGGCCAATGCAATATCGCAAACGGCCCGGGTCTAGATGACTTTCCGCGCCGCGCGAAGTCGCAACCGGTGGCTCACGTAGCGTGTTGCCACGACCGGTTCAGGCCGCGGCCGGGAGGGAGTAGATGATGCCCGAGCGCAGGACCGGAACCCGCGAGGAATGGCAGGCGGCCCGTCAGGAGCTGGCGCAGCTCGAGGCCGGGCAGGCGCAGCGCAACGAGGAGATCCGCAGGAAAAGGCTCGAGCTTCCGTGGGTCGCGGTCGAGAAGGACTACGAATTCGACACCGAGGACGGTAAGAAGAGCCTCGCGGACCTGTTCGAGGGCCGCTCGCAGCTTCTCGCCTACAACATCATGTTCGGGCCCGCGTACTCACGCGGCGCGTGTCCTGGGTGTACGAGCCTCGGCGACGAGCTCGACGGGACGCTGGTTCACCTCAACCACCGCGACGTGACCTTGATCTGCTTCTCGCGCGCGCCGATCGACCGGCTCCTCGCCTACCAGGAGCGGATGGGCTGGCAGTTCCCGTACGTGTCGACCTACGGCACGGACTTCCCGTTCGACTTCGGGCTCGCGATGACCGAGGAGCAGACGCAGCAGGTCCCCGAGGTCAAGGCGATGATCGACGATCCGCCCGAGGGGCTTCAGGAGTGGTCCAAGCAGATCGGAGCCGAGCTCAGGGACGGCCTGTGCGAGGGCCCCGGGTGGATTGCCTTTGCGCGCGAGAACGGCACCGTCTACCACACCTACACGGTGATAGCACCAGACCCCTTCGTCGCGCCCTATCACTCGTTCCTGCTCGAGCGGACGCCGAAGGAGAGCCCCAGCCAGGCTCGCATCTGGCGCAAGGACGAATACCCAAACCGCTGCCAGACTCCGCCCAACGGTGGGAGCACCGGCCATTTCCGCAGCCCCGCCCGCGTCGCTCCGCCACCCCGCAAGCGCTCCTGGACGACGGCTGGATCATGATTGACGGGCGGCCGTACTTCGTCGCGGGGTACACCTCGGGCGGGGCTCCGTACGGCATCTACCTCGACGAGATGGACGACGACTACCTGACCGGGATGATCACCCCAGGCAGACCCGGCAAGCTATCCGACCTGGATCTATTCGGTCCGTGAGCCCCGACACCGCTCGGTGCTCACGTCGCGGCATGTGAGGATGCCGCCCGGGATGGGACGGACCAGAATTGGAGATGGCTCAGTCAGCCTTCCGGTCAACCCGCTGAGCGCCACATTCTTGATAAGGAGCCGCTGATGGACAACCGCTTCCAGGTCACGGTGGGTGCTGGGACAATGATGGCCGACTCCGGCGCTGCCACCCGCTTCCCGCACCGGTGGACCCCCGGCGGCGTCACGGTGGAAGCCGATTTCACCGGCGGGCATCTGCTCCATCTCGCGGCCGCCGGCTGTGTCCTCAATGACCTGTACCGGGAAACCGCGGCGCTGGGAATCGAACTGACAGGGGCCCGTGTGAGCGCGGCGGGAGGGTTCGACACCGCGACCTGGCGGTCCACGGGCATCGACTATTCGGTCGAGGTCAGTTCCGATGCCCCCACCGATCAGCTTGCTCACCTGCTCGAGGTGGTCGACCAGGTGGCCGAGATTCCCCAGGCCATCCGAGCCGGAGCTACTGTCCGGCGGGTCAGCTGAGCAGTTCCCTCGAGCCCAAAGAGCAGTCGGCCCGCGCTGGGCGACGCTCACCTCGCGGCAGATGCGGACACTCGCCCAGCAGGCGCCGATGCATAAATATACGGGTCGGCCGCTTGCGCGTTGGCCATTACCGGGCGGCCAACGACGCGAAGCCCGCGGAATAACCGCGCGCCGACCCGCCGCTCTGCGCGGTCTCCTGCCGCGACGGCGGTGTCCGTGAAGGTCGCAGATCTGGATAATCTGCGTGCGCTGTGGTCGGCGACGCGCAACGTTCGCGATAGGTGATCGGCAGACCCCTCGCCGCTCGCCGCCTGGCCCGCTCCAAACGCGCACGCTGCTCTGACAAGGGCGGCACTCGTAATTGCCTCGTGCATGACCGCCTATGCGGTTCGTCGGCGACTTGTCAACCTCGCGTGGGCCTTCTCCGGCATGGCCACGTCGCTCCGACGCGGCCGACGCCGTCAGTCACGAGACTGGACCGGGCCCTTGAGCGGGGAGGGGGCTAGCAGGCCGAGGCCGCGGGCGCGCGCGACGGTGTCAGCTCGGCGGTGCGTGCCGAGCTTGGCGTACATGTGGCGCATGTGCGTTCTGACGGTGTTGTGCGAGACGGACAGTTCATTCGCGATCTCCGGCATGGACAGGTTGGTCGGCAGATAGCGCAGCACCCGGATCTCGCTATGGCTCAGCGGCGCAAGCGGCGGTTGCGGTATGCCGGGCGGCGATCCGGGGGTCTGTCTGGCCAGCAGGCCGAGGATCTCGGCGATCATGGCGCCGTGGGCGGTGCGCTGCCGGGCATGGCCTTTGAGCAGATCGGGCGCGGGATCTAGCAGGAACAAGAACACCGCGCCGTCGGGTTCAGCGAGGTCGAGGGCGCGCTCGAGGGCGCGGCCGGCTGCGACCGGGTTGCCGAGCGCGTCCTGGGCTATTGCCTCTAGCAGAAAGGCATGAGGTAGCCAGCCCCAGGGGAGTCCCGAAGCCGAGCCGTCGAGGACCGGTGCAAGCGCGGCGAGAGCCGCACTGGGGTTACCTTGCGCTAGCCGCAGCGCGGCTGCGGCAGTGCGTATCTCTGCGCGTTCGCGGTCTTGACTGCCGAAGCCAACCAGGATTTGCTCGGCCGCCTCGGTATCCCCGAGACGGGCCAGGATGTACAGCAGCATGCCCCGGGCCCGTGCCAGGAGCAGGTTTGGTGCATCCAGGCGCTCGGCTAGGCACTCGGCAGCGCGGAATGCAGCCAGCGCATCGGCGTCCCTTCCGCGCCCCAGCTCGAGCCGTCCGCGGAAGTACTGCACCGCCAGCCTCGCCGCGGGCTCTGCATCCGCTGTGACAGTTCGCTCGGCGCGCTGAAGCCAGGCCTCCGCCTCCTCAGGCCTGCCCTGCCCAACCAGCACGGATCCGAAGGTCAGGTACGCGATGCCGGCGGCCGGGTCTTCGGTCCAGCCGTGCCGCCGAGCCAGTTCGATCGCCTGCATGCTGCGCTCGGCTGCCCGTGCGGCCGAGTGGTAGATCTCAACAGCTGCCTGGTACGCCAGTCCGGTGAACTCTAGGAACGGCCGCCCGATGCGGCGCGCCAGCGCTATCCCCTGGTCCAGGTGCCGCTCCGCTGCCTCGAACTGCGTAGTCCAGACCTCAGTGCCGCCAAGGCTGATCAGTGCCAGCGCGCGCATCTCCTCGCCCAGGCCGAGCTGTGCCGCTAGCGGGGCCTCGGCCAGGGCCTGCAGTCCCTGCGCTTCCTTGGCGACTTCCGGCAGGTTCCCGCGCTGCCGGGCGTGGAGCAGCCGTATGACGCCGAGCAGAACCTGAAACTGCCCGCGCCGGCTAGCCTCCACCGACGCCGATCCCCGCTCCGCCAGACGCAGGTACCGCTCGGCCGCCTCGAGCGACCCACGGGCCAGCTCATCGGCCGCGACCAGCCCCGCCAGCTCCGCATCCGTGGCGCTGGCCCCGGCTGGGAACTGGGCCAGCAACGCGTGCACGGTCGCGGCCTGCCCTGCCAGGTGCAGGCCTGGCTTGTTGTCGGCGAGCAGCCGGGTGGCCATGGCCCAGTCCCCCGCGGCCTGGGCCTGACGGACCGCCTGCACCGGGAAGCCGTGCCCGCTGAACCACTCGGCTGCCGCTCGGTGCAGCGCCGCTACCTCGCCCGGTGCAGTGCGGCGCAGCTCCCGCTGAAGCAGGTCGGAGAACAGGTGGTGGTAGCGAAACCAGGACCGCGCCGCGTCCAGGGCGACTACGAACGCGTTCGCTTCCTCCAGGTCCTGCAACACACGCTCCCCGCCGCTGTCTCCGGTCAGCAGGTCGGCGAGCTCGCCGTTGACTTGCTCCAGCACGCTGGTCCGCAGCAGCAGCCGCTGCACTTCCAGGCTGCACCGGCCCAGCACCTCGGCCAGCAGGTACTCGGCCACCGTCCGCTGGCTACCGGAGAACTCCGCTGCAAGCCGCTCCGGCTCGGGGTGCCCGGTCAGCGACAGTGCCGCCAGTCGCAGCCCGGCCGCCCACCCCTCGGTCCGCTCGTACAGCAACGCCAGCGCCGGCTCAGCCAGCTCGACGGCGGCTCCCCGCAACAGCTCGCGCGCCTCCTCAAGCGTGAACCGCAGGTCTTCCGTGCGCAGCTCGGTTAGCTCACCCTCCAGCCGAAGCCGGTGCAGCCCCAGCTGCACGTCATGCCGGGTGGCGAGGACGAACCGCAGTTCCTGCGGTCCGCGCATGACGAGCAACTCCAGCTGGCGCAGCGCCTCGTCGGAGTCGAGCTCGTGCACGTCGTCGATCACTAGCCAGACCCGGTCCTCCAGCGGCGCCAGGTCTTTCATCAGCCGCTCGGCGATCGCCCATCCGTCCATGTCTGGCGCCGCAGTCAACGGGCGCACCAGCGCTGACCCAGGATCCGTCCGCCGCAGCGCGCCGAGCACCGACAGCCAGAAGCTCTGCGGATCACGTTCGTCCCGCCCCACCGCAACGGACGCCACGCGGCCGCTCGGGGCCGCCTCGGCGATCCACGATCGCAGCAAGACTGTCTTTCCGCTGCCCGGCGGTGCCGACACCACAGTCAGTCGGGCCGGCGCCTCTAGCCGGGCCAGCAGCCCGGGACGGGACACCACGCGCCCCGCGCCCTGGCCAGCGAGCAGGCCGGCCACTGCACCCGGTTCCTGTGCAGATCCCACGGCAACGATCATCGCACGACGCCCGTACAGCCACCTACATCAAGACAGCACGGCACCGGGTGGTCGCAGGCCAGGCAAGCGGGCTCAGATCACATCGCTGATGTGACGCCAGCTCACATCGCTGGAAGGCAACCTGGAGCCAAACCGGCCAGCCGCCGTCGGCGCGCGTCTTCGGCGAACGGCTCGGCCATCCGGGCCGCTGGCTACCGAGCAGAGGAGTCACGATGACTACCACAACCCGCACCGAGCACCTGCTGGCCCGCATGACCAACGGCGACAACATGTTCAACGCCCGTGATTTCACTGGGCTCGACGAAGTCCACCACCCCGACATGATCGCTTACATCCCCGGCTTCGCCCAGCCCATCTACGGCCGGGAAGCCCACTCGAAGGCCATGAAAAACCTGGTCAAGTCCTTCCCCGACATCCGCGTCCACACCCCGTACCCGATCCAGTTCGGCGCCGGCGACTGGATCACCGTCGTCACCAACGCGACCGGCACCTTCACCGGCGAGCTGGCCCTCCCCGACGGCACCGTGGTGCCGCCGACCGGCAAGTCCTTCGACCTGGAGTTCGGCCAGACCTCCAAGTGGCAAGGCGACCAGCTCATCGTCATCTCCGCCTTCTGGGACTCTGGCCTGCAGGCCCGCCAGCTCGGCATGACCTGAACTTCCGTTCAGTCCGGTCGGCCCGCCACCTACGCGCCGGCCGGGCACGCTGGCACCTGCCAGGGGCAGCCTCGCAGCAAGTTCCGGCTACCAGATTGCTTCAGGAGGACTCATGACTACGCCCGTCTACGCCGTCACCGGTGCTTCAGGCCGCCTTGGCCGACTCGCAGTCGAACAGCTCACGGCCCGCGGCGTGCTCCCGCCGGATATCGTGGCCCTGGTCCGCACGTCGGCTAAGGCCGTCAGCCTCGCCGCGTCCGGCGTGCAGGTGCGCCAGGCGGAATATTCCCGCCCCGCGACCCTGGCTGCCGCTCTCTCCGGCGTCAACCGCCTGCTGCTTGTCTCCGGCAGCGAAGTCGGCCACCTCGTCCCTCAGCACACCAACGTCATCGAGGCCGCGAAGACCGCCGGGATCGCGCGCATCGTGTATACCAGCATGCTTAATGCCGATCACTCGACCAGTCCGCTGGCCGGTGAGCACCGCGAGACCGAGCGTGTCCTCCGCGAGGCGGGCGTGCCCCATACCGTGCTGCGCAACGGCTATTACGCCGAGGGCTACACCGACCATCTCGGCGAGTACCTCGCGACTGGCGAGATAATCGGGGCGGCCGGCCACGGCAGGATGTCCACCGCCACCCGCCAGGACTACGCCACGGCAGCAGCCGCGGCACTGTTCAGCGACGAGGACGGGAACCGGACCTACGAACTTGGCGGCGCAGCCTACGACGTCACCGGGCTCGCCGAGATCATCACCGACGTTACTGGCACGAAGGTGATCTACCGCGACCTGTCCGCAGACGGATACGCCGCCGAACTCCAGCGATCCGGCTTGGACGAGACCACCGCCCGCTTCGTCGCGGCCCTGGATGTCGCAGTCGCCCGCGGCGACCTGGAGACCAGCAGCACGGGCCTGGCCGATCTGCTTGGCCGCCCTGCTACCGGTCCCGCTGACGTCGTCCACGCGGCTTACGACCTGGTCAAGGTAACGTCCAGGACGGCGGTCATCGGGCTCATCGGCGCCGGTCGCATCGGAGGGACCCTGGCCGGGCTAGCGGTCGACGCCGGCTACCACGTCGTGCTGAGCAACGACCGCGGGCCCGCTACCCTCAGCGACCTGGCCGCTCGGCTCGGCCCAAGTGCCCGCGCCGCCACGCCGACCGAAGCGGCCAGAGCCGGAGACCTCGTTGTCGTGGCTGTTCCACTCTCGGCGTATCGCGAGATTCCGGCCGAGCAGCTCGTCGGCAAAGTCGTCCTCGACGCCACCAACTACATGCCCGACCGCGACGGCCACATCGTGGCACTCGACGACGAGAGCGCCACATCATCACAGCTGCTGCAGGGCCGCCTGGCCGGGTCGCACCTGGTCAAGGCCTTCAACACCGTATTTTTCGAGCACCTCTCGGCCCTGGCCCGGCCGCACGGCGCCGCCGACCGCAGCAGCCTTGCCATCGCCGGCGACGACCAGCTGGCAAAAACACCGCGGGTGCCTTTGTCGACGCCATCGGATACGACCCCTACGACGCCGGCCTGCTCAGCGAAGGCTGGCGCTTCCAGGCCGGCGCCACCCCATACGCGTACGGTGCCGGCGGATCCTTCGACCACCCGCAGCCGACTGCGGCGCAGCACGTCGCTGATCTGCTCTCGCGCGCCAGACACAACGTCAAGTGAATGAACAACACCCGTGGCCGCTGCGGCAGCCAGAGCAACCCGATCCCGAGGAGCAAGTGATGCCCGAAGTCGTTTTCGTGTCCACGCTGGAGCCGAAGGACGGGCGGCGCGATGAGCTGGTCGAACTGCTGGCGCAGCTCGCGAAGCACATCCGTGGCGAACCGGGCTACCTGCAGTACTCGGTGCACCGCCCGCTCGGCGAGGACAAGGGCCCGCTCCTGGTCATCCAGAGGTACACCTCGCTCGAGGCGTACCAAGAGCACAGCTCGTGGGCGCGCGGCCAGGCACCCAGGATTAGCGAGCTCCTCGCAACGCCTCCCGCCCCTCCCGTCCTGTTCGAACCGGTCCCGCTCGGGGACGACGCGGCGAAGTAACGGCGGCTCGGTTCCACAACGGTTGTCTTATTCCTCGCGACGAGGAGGGACCGACCGGGCCCCTGCACCGAACCAGCAGATGTGGGCGGCCCCAGCCCTCAGCTCGCCTTAACGCCAGCACACAAAGAATCGGCGATATGGCGCATAGCCACCGATTGGTCACAGATTATTCGTCACAGTCTGTTACCGCCGCCTGCCGCGCCGGCTGCTCGACCGAATGCACCATTTCGTCGATGTCGTCCTCGGTGAGGGTGCTGGGGTCCCACATCTGCCGCGGGGCGAGGTAGGACCAAAACGGCCGCTCCCGGCCAGCCAGCAGCAGCTCGGGAATATGCGGGAGGGGAAGGCTTCTGGACGTTGCTCAGAGGGTCATTTCGGCGGTCTCAGCGTCTGCCCTCTGGGTCGATTTCGACGGTCATCAGACTGTCACCGTGACGATGGACCACCTTCCAGGCGCCGTCCTCTCGCCGGTAGACAGACGTCGCTCTCAGCCTCATCTCCTCCGTCTCACCGTGGATATGCCGGGCGAGCCGCTCAAGCTCGACTGTGAAACCGAACGTATCGTCGAAACCGGTGACGAGGTTCTCGGCGCTCCAGGTTTCGTAGTTGAGCGTCTTGGCTGCTGCGGTCAGGAGCTCGCTCACCTCGTCAATACCGACCTGGTGACCGCCGACCCCTCCCATGAGCGAAACGTCGTCAGCATGTGACCACAGTTCAAGATACGGCCGTGGGTTGCCGCCGGTGTGCTGCCTCAGGGCGTCATGACACCGCTCGAGGAACTCGAGGAACTCGGCGGCGTCTGCATCCGGCCTGCCTGTCGTAGGCCCCATAACTTCTCCTCCTGCTGCAGAAATTCGGTCGGTTTGAGATCCATTGTGCTCGTACCCCTCGTTGCCGGTCGCTGGATGCCTGCCACCAGGAAGGATGTCGGCGGTGTCGCCTGCCATGAGCATGGGCCCTGACGGGGGTGGCGGGTCCGCGGCGGCCGCGGCGATCTGCTTGAGGCAGGCCCGGTGCCGGGCGACGGCCTTGGCGGTGTGCTTGGCCAGGTTGTGCCACAAGTGCCAGCGGTCAGCGACCTGGACCGCGCTGGGATTACGGCGGCGCAGGACCTGAGCAGGGCCAAAGCGTTCTACGCCGAGAAAGTGGGGCTTCAGGCGCTCGAATCCGACTTTCTCAAGGCAAGAGATGGGCAGGTAGGCCTCACGGTCGGAGAGGGCGTCAGCCAGCTGTTCGTCTATCCCGCCCGGGCCAGGTCGTCGGGGGAGTTCACGCAGGCCGTCATCCATGTGACCGACGTGCGCGCCGCCGTCGAGGAGATGAGGGGCCGCGGCGTGGCGTTCGAGGAGTACGACACGCCCGAGCCGCGGACCGAGAACGGCATTGCCCGGATGCCCGGCGGAGGCGAAGCGGCGTGGTTCAAGGACTCGGAAGGCAATCTGGTCGGCGTTGTTCCAGCCTAAGGAGAATCAGCCGCGTCAGCGAACCACCGAGGCGAGTCGTATACCCACGGCGCCTGGTTCAGACCGTGTGCTATTGGCTCATACACTCAGAACTGGTGGATCTGCCTGGGGTGAGCCATCAGGGCGGAGTCGACTCCGAGCCGCGCTAAATCGGCAGGGAGGCGTGCCCACGACGGCAGCAACGAGGCTGAAATGACAGTCGCCGCAATAGCTGACGATATTCAGGCCAGCGCATAAACATACGAGAACAGAACGCCCTCATTTCGGCATGTGAGTAAGACGTGGGTAATGCGCCGCGGCTGAGATTGCTGACGGGCGCTGGCGCACGTCGGTCTCTGGCGGCGGCCCGGCGAGGCGGTCCCCCGGCGCGGCGCCCCCGTTACCGGGTCATGGCTTGTGTCACGGCTGGTCCTGCATGATGCGGTCGTAGGTGCGGCGGGCGCGAGCGCTGCGGGCGCTGGCGCCGTAGCGGCGCATCATCTGCGGGGAAGACCAGCCATTCAGCTCCATCAGGTCCCCCTCCGCACCGCCGCGGTCCAGCCAGGTATGGCTGAAGTGATGCCGGAACCGGTGCGTCCAGGCATCCACCCCGGCCTGCCGGCCGCGGCGGGCGATCATCTGGTAAATCCCGTTCGCGGTCATCGGCCCGCGGTTGCTCACCCCCAGCCACAGCTCCGCTCGCCACGCCTGCCCATGCCTGGACCGGACGCGGAGGTACCGGTCCACCGCCCTGGCAGCCTCGTGGCCGATCCGGACCACCCGCGGCCTGCCGCCCTTGCCGCGCACCGTGATCTCCCGCCGCCACAAGTCGACGTCACTGCGGCGCGGGTCGTGCGGGTCGTAGCGAATTCCGGCCAGCTCCCCGGCCCGGATCCCGGTCGCCGTGAGCACCGCGATGATCGCGGCGTCACGCCGCTGCGCGAACGAGCGGCCCTGGCAGGTCTTCTCCAGGGCCGAAAGTTCTTCGCTGGTGAACACCGGCACCAGCTTCTCGGTCACCGTCGGGGCACGCAGCCGGGCCATCGGATCGGGGAGCTGTTCTTCATCGGCGAGCCACCGGAAGAACTGCTGCAGGGCCCGGAACTGGTTGCTGGCGTAGGCGTCGCTGTACCGGGTCAGCAGGTGGACCAGCCACCGCTGCACGTCGTGGCCGCTGACCTGGTCCCACCTGGTGCAGCTGGTGCGGGGGATCAGGTGGGCGGCGGCGAACCATTGCACTGCTTCGGTGTAGGTCCGCACCGTTTTGGGGGCCTTGCCCTCGGCGGCCAGGTGCAGCCGGAACGAGCCGATCTCGGCGGCGAACGGCCCGGCGTCCAGCGGCTTGCGCCGCCGGGGACGGGGTTGCGGGATGGTCATCGTTTTTCTCTCTTCCTGCGGTTCCGCGGTGGCATACGCATCCGGGCGGGAGCGTTTCCGCAGGTCAGAGAACTTAAGAATCAGCGCACTCAGCGCCATGGGAATCCCTCTCCTCCTGCTGTCTGCGCAGGTAAGAGGGCTGACTGATCGTCCTCGAGGTGGTGGTCAGGGACAGGATCGAACTGTCGACCTTCCGCTCTCTTTCAGTTGGACGCCTCCCGGACCCGGACTTGTGTTGGTTGTGTGTTGGGACCGGAGATCTCTACAACCAGGGCTACGCCACGCGGATTTGGGTCAGCCTCCAGCCGCGCCAGGGCCGCGTGGTGATATTTCGCTGCACGACGGCGGGCGCCATGAGAATCCTGTCGCTGCGCGGGGCCGCCTCGTTGCCTCCGGCAGGTAGCCCACAGATGCGGCTGCTACCGTGTCCCGGTGCGGCGCTGAAGGAGTCAGGGTGCGGGTTTCGAAGGACGACACGATCTGCGGCCTCGCCGCGCCGACAGCGCGGCAGTTGGTACGTGCCTATTTCTACGACCGCCCGGTCGAGGTCGCGTGCGACATCCTCGGCGTGAGCCAGGACGCTGCCCGGGACCAGATGCGTGCATTCGAAGCAGCAGGATACGTCGAGCGCGGCGGGCTGGCGCATGGCGCACGTGACGACTGGTGGGCGACCACGGTCAAGGGCAACGCGCTGGCGAACGCGAGCTTCGGGAAGCCGATCAGCCGGGCAACCGCTGCGCGCCTCCTGGGTCAGGTCATCGAGCGTGCCCGCGCCTACAACGCCGACCCGGCCCGGCTGCTGACGGTCACGGAGATCGTCGCGTTCGGCAGCTACCTCGATCCTGTGGTCGGCCTGCTCGGCGATCTGGACTTGGCTGTCTCGACCGTGCGCCGGGATACAGACAGAAAGCGGTATGTGGACCAGGTCCTGGAGTACGCCAGAGTCAGCGGGCGCAGCTTCAGCGCGTTCCATGACCGGCTTTTCTGGCCCGCTCGCGAGCTGCGGATGATCTTGAAGAACCGGTCGCCCGCGATCAGCATCACCGACGAGGACATCCGCAAACTTACCGAACGCATCGAGGTCGTCTATGTCGTCGCCGACGATCCCGAGGCGATCCCTCCACCCGCGGACGCAGTGGCCGGTGCCTGACCAGCCGGGCGTCGGCGCGTCGGTCTGGGGAACCATGCAGATAGAACTTCTCGACCGGAACGCATGGAAATCCAGGAAAGAGCTGGCGAATGCGATCTTCGAATGGACAGAATGCTGGTACAACCCCACGCGAAGGCATTCCAGCCTCGGGATGCTCAGCCCCGCCGACTTCGAGACACGACTCAGGCCGCCAGACCACGGCGCCTGACCCCACACCCGAAGTGTCCGGCGAACGGGGGCAAGGTCATTAGGTGATAAAGCGGTGGATGGCCTCGTTGGCGTGGTCCTGGAAGGACGGGTTGGCCAGGTCGGGGAAGATGTCCGCTTGGTCGACCAGGGGACCGGTGATCGTGTTGGCCGCGCTGGCGTAGAACACGCCGCTCGACAGGGTTGGGTCGGTGACGCCGTCGACCAGTCGCCTCGCGCCCACGTCAAGTTTGTGGGCCATCCCCAGGGCGGGTATGACGTATTTGGCCGCTATGCGCATCGGTAGCTTGAGGTCGTTGGGGGCTTGGGTGCCGGAGGTGCTGCCGGGGCTCACGGTGATGAACCGGCGGTCGGGGTGCCGGCGGGCCAGGTAGGCCATCCAGAGGGCCCCGATGTACTTGACTTGCCCGAAGGCCAAAGCGAGGTCAGTTTTGCGGCCGGCGAAATAGCTGCCGTCGATGACAGTGGCGAGCTCGTCGGCGGAGGTTGAGACGAACGATGGCCGTTTCATCCGCATCTTCGGGACTCCCCTGGCTGCTTCGCTTCCGGCGAAGACCGCCACCTCGCCAAGCCGGTCCTCGGCCAGGAGCGCCTCGAGGAGGACGACGTGGCCAAGAACGTTCGACGCGAACACGGTAGTGACCCCGTCGGCGGTCAAGTCCAAGGCCGTCTTGCCGCCGACTGTACCGGCGTTCATGACCAGCGCGTCGAGCGATCCGTTGATGCCCGCCAGGCCGTCGCGGACCGAGCCCGGATCGGCAACGTCCATGACAATGATGTCGAAGATGCGCCGGCCGGTCTTCGCTTCGAGCTCGGCCTTCGCCGTTGCCGCCCGGTCTTTGTTCCGGCACGCCAGGTAGATGCGGGCCATCTCGGGACGTAGTGCCAGTTGCCGGGCCACGTCCTTGCCGATCCCGGCGTTGGCGCCCGTGATCAGCACGGTCTTTCCGGGGAGTGTGCTCATCGTGATTCCCTCTCATCTTCTGCGGGTCCAGCCAGGTTGAACTGGCTGAAACGTGGATGGTCAGAGAGTGGCGGCGCGGCCGGCGTCGACGGCGAGGACCGTCCCGGTGACCGGCCGGGCCTCCTCGCCGGCCAGGTAGGCGATCACGCGGGCAACCTCATCCGGTTCGTTCGGGCGCCCCAGGGGGCTGGCGGCGGCGAACGTGTCGAGCATGTCGCCCATGCTCTTGGTGACCTCGGTGCGGCTCGGCCCGAGGGCGACGGCGTTGACTCGCACGCCGGCCGGGCCGAACTCGGCCGCCCACGAGCGGGTCAGCGCCTCCAGCGCGGCCTTGGTCGCCCCGTAGGCGGCCATGCCCGCCGCTCCCCGCGCGGCGACCATCGTCGACACGTTCACGATCGCCCCGCGGCCGCGTGCGGCCATCTGCGGGGCGAGCGCCGCGGTGAGGAAGAACGGCGCGCGGAAGTTCACCGCGGCCATCGCCTCGAAGCCCGCCTCGGTGGTCTCGGCACTCGGGCCTAGCTCCCAGAACCCGGCGTTGTTGACCAGCACGTCCACCTCCCCGGCCTCGGCGGCCAGGCGCCGGACGTCCTCCGGCGAGGCCAGGTCCGCGCGGATGAAGCGCCCGCCGGTCTCGGCAGCCACCTCCTGGCCGCGGGCCTCGTCGCGGCCGCTGACAACCACCTTCGCGCCACGGTCGCCGAACAACTGCGCGGTCGCCCGGCCGATGCCGGACGTCCCGCCGGTGACCAGCACAGTCGCATGCTCGAAGCTCATCTGATGCCTCCGTCTAGATTGGATCGACCTATCCAATCTAGACCGGGTAGGATTGGATCGTCAAATCCATTCCAGGGGGCAGGTGATCAGATGCCGAAGCAGGACGCGCCGAGCACGAGGAAAGGCCGCGCGACGCGAGACCGGATCGTCGCGGCCGCGGCGGATCTCATGTACCGACACGGAGTCGCGGGCACCAGCACCCCGGCGGTCCGCGACGCCGCCGGCGTCAGCTCCTCGCAGATCTACCACTACTTCGCCGACAAGGACGACCTCACCCGGGCAGTCATCGCGTTCCAGACCGACGCCCTCCTGGCCTACCATGCACCGTTCCTGGCCAGGCTTGACAGCCTCGACGCGCTCCGTGCATGGCGCGACGTCGTGGTCGACGCCGCCCGGCAGCAGCACGGCGCCGGCGGCTGCCCGCTGGGCAGCCTGTGCAGCGAACTGTCCGACGACCACCCGTGGGCCCGCGACGCCCTGGCCGCCAGCTTCACCGCCTGGTCCGAGGCGATCCGCGCCGGCCTGGCCGCCATGACCGGCAACGGCACCCTGCCGCCCGAGACCGACCCGGGCCAGCTTGCCCTCGCACTGCTCACCGCCGTGGAGGGCGGACTGCTCCTCGCCCAGGCCCAGCACACCACCGATGCCCTCGAAGCCGCCCTGGACACCGTGATCGCGCACATCCGCGACCACGCGGCAGAACCCGCCCGGCGATGAGGCGGGCACCGACCCGCGGACTCCGGGACCTGGCAGGCGGACCCAGCAGTCGCGCCCATCCTCTCCGGCTCGCGCCGCACGGCTCCTGCCCGGCTTGCTGAGGCATGCGGGCGCGTCGCCGGATCATCATGACAATGTCCCTCTATTCCCGGCTGCCCGGTCGTTTCCGGGTGTTCCAGGCGCTGTGGAGCTTGCGGATGACGTAGGCGGCGAGGGCGTCGCGCTGCGCGCCGGTGCGCAGCGGGGCGGCCAGTTCCAGGAGCGGGGCGATCGCCTCGTCCAGGGCGTTGCGGCGGGCGTTGGTTAGGACGGTTTCATTTGGCCCCACCATGACGCGACAAGTGGGGCCGTATCTAGCCGTCATAGCCAATCTACCCTTCCGGCCGCCTGCCCAGGTGGGTGGGCGGGACCATGACCGTGACATCCGGGGCCCGGGGCGTGATCACCCGGCGTGGGGGCCGTCTCGTTTCCGCTGGCAGTGGAGCGGGAGCAGATCAGGCCGCTGCCGGACCGCTTGAGTTCAGCCGCGGCTCAGGCAGAGCCCGGGCAGTGCGTAAACTCCGCTATCGGATCATGTGGGCACGCCGCCATGGCTTCATGGGGCATCATCTGCCTCGCCCAGCTCGCGCAGGTCGGTGGCCAGGCTGGCGGCCGAGGCCAGGGTGTCGGGGTGGTCGTGGCCCAGGACGCGGCGGCAGCGGTCGAGGGTGTCTTGGTCCAGGTCGCGGGCTGCCTGCACCTCGCCCAGCGCGCGCAGGTCGGTGGCCAGGCTGGCGGCCGAGGCCAGGGTGTCGGGGTGGTCTTGGCCCAGGACGCGGCGGCAGCGGTCGAGGGTGTCTTGGTCCAGGTCGCGGGCGGCCTGCACCTCGCCCAGCTCGCGCAGGTCGGTGGCCAGGATGGCGGCCGAGGCCAGGGTGTGGGGGTGGTCGTGGCCCAGGACGCGGCGGCAGCGGTCGAGGGTGTCTTGGTCCAGGTCGCGGGCTGCCTGCGCCTCGCCCGGCTCGCGGTTGTCGGTGGCCAGGATGGCGGCCGAGCGCAAGGTGCTGCGGTGGTCTTGGCCCAGGACGCGCCGCTGGCGGGCAAGGGTTTCTTGGTCCAGCTCGCGGGCGGCCTGTACGTCGCCCAGCTTGCGCAGGTTGATGGCCAGGTTGTGGGCGGAGTAGAGGGTGTCGGGGTGGTCTTGGCCCAGGACCCGCCGACGGCGGACGAAAGTGTCGTGGTTCAGGTCGCGTGATTCGGCGTAGCGGCCCATGTCCAGCAGCGTCCACGCGAGATAGTGCGCGGCCGTCAGCGTGTGCTCGTGGTCCTCGCCGAGCCGGTCGCGCCACCGCTGGTGAAGACCGTTGGCGAGATCGTGGGCGGTGCGGGTATCGCCCCGCTCGATCAGGTACCGGCATGTGTCGCGGGCCAGCTCGCGCAGGGCGGGGCTGTCGGTGGCGGCCAGGTCGGCGGCCAGCACGTGCGGCGTCAGTCGCGCCCACCGGGGCCAGGTGACCGGGTCCGGTGGGTGGCCAGGGTTGCTGGCGGCCAGCATCGCCTCGGCGTGTTTGCGGGTGGCCGTGGCCTGGGCGGGAGTCAGCCGTTCGCGCAAGATGGCCTGGGTGAGCCGGTGCATCTGCAGCCCGCGGTGATCGACCCGGGCCAGCGACTGCCTCGTCAGATGCGCTAGGGTCTGCCGCCAGGCCAGCGGGTCCGCGGCCCGGGCCGCCAGCTCGCCGGGCAAGACGCCGACGGCAGCGGTGAACAGGCTCTCCGGGATCGGTTCGGGGGCCAAGAACGCGCACACGCTGGCCAGCTCGGCCGCGGCCGGGTCCTGGCGGGCGAGCCGGTCCGCGATCACGCCGGTGGCGGCCGCCAGCGACCGGGGATAAGACCCCGGCGCCCCCTGGGCCAGCAGCTGCCCGGCCCGGGTCCGCAGCAGCACCAGGAACTCACCGGCTGTCATGCCGGTGTCCGCCATGAACCCCGCCGCCTGGGCGATGGCCAGTGGCAGGTCCCCGAGTCCGGCGGCAAGCCGGTCCGCGTCGGCTCCGGAGAGCCCGGTGACCCGGGTCTGCAAGATCGCCACCGACTCGGCCCGGGCAAGCACGTCCACCTCGACCGGCGCGGCGACCTCGTCCCAGCCGTGCTGCCGGGAGGTGATCAGCACGTGCCCGCCGCCGCCAGGCAGCCACGGTGCCACGTCCGCGGGGTCCTCGGCGTTGTCGAAGACCAGCAGCCACCGGCCGCGGTGCCGCAGCTCGGCCAGCACCGCCGCCCGCACCGCCTCGGTCCCGGCCCCGGGCTGCACGCATCCCAGCGCAAGGCCAAGGGCGGCGACCTGGTCCCCGATCAGCCCGCCCTGCTCGGCGTTGATCCACCAGGCCAGGTCATAGGTCCCGGCGAACCGGTGCGCGTACTCGGCTGCCAGCTGGGTCTTGCCCACCCCGCCCATCCCGTGCAGCGCCTGCACCACCGCCTTATCCCCGGCCAGCAGCTGCTCCCGCACCTCAGCCAGCAGGTCGTCCCGGCCGGTGAACCCCGGATTACGGGCGGGGATGTTCCACACCCGCGGCCTCGCCCCCCGCGCGGCGCCCAGCACCTCCGCAGCCGGGGCCAGCCCTCGGGCCGCCGCCACGAACAACGCGCGCACCGGCTCGGCCAGGCCCAGCGCGCCGCCCAGCAACACGGCGGTGTCCTTGCGGGCAGTACGGTTGATGCCCCGCTCCAGGTCACTGACCGACCGCGGGCTCAGCCCCGCCGCCTCCGCCAGCTCCTCCTGCGTCAGCCCGGCTTCGGCCCGCAACTGCCGGAGCAACCCGGCAAACCCCAGCGCAGCCTGCTCCGCCATGGTCCTGGCATCCCCTCCGCAGTCCCTCATCCCGCCGCGCCCTAACCCGGCAGGCGCGGAAGGACCTACCCAACAGTAACCAGGCCCGCCCACTGTCCGTCCCCGGGCGGCGCCACAAGCGGCACGCCGATCCTGTGGGTCTCCTGTGGGCGGGCACGTGTGGTGATCCCCCTCGGTGGCCGGCAGCATGTCAAGTGGCGGCGGGAACCTCCCGCCCGGTAAACCCGGTCACTGCGGCGCCCGACGGGCGCTCATCTGGACCAGCCAACCATTTTGGGGGGCGACATGACGGTATCAGCTGGCGTTGCCGCCGCTGCGGATACGCAATCCGGCAATCCGTGCTCGCGACCGATGCCTTCGCGGGCGCACGTGCCGCAGATCGGGCCGCAACGACGCCGCGTACCGGCCTCGAAGGACCATTTCACGATGACCTACTCCGATATCTTCGCCGCGCTGGCGCGGGAGCGCTCCGCTACCGTCCTGGCGGAGGCGGAGGCCACCCGCTGGACGGTCGAAGGGCGAGCCCGATGACCACCACACCGACGGGCCTGGCCGCTGCGGCGTGCCAGGAACTGGCCGCTGCTCCGCACGCCGACCTGATCACGCCAGGGGTTCGCGGGCAGGCGGGGGCCTTTGGGCCGGTGAGCCAGCGATGCTGACGGCCACGGAGATCGCGGGCTTCGTCGGTGCCGGGATGGCCGGGGCGGCCTACGTGCCGCAGATTTCCCACCTGATCAGGGCCCACTGCTCGGCTGGCATCAGCCGGCTGGCGTTTGAGGTCTGGCTGGTGGCGTCGGTTCTGACCACGGCACACGCCATCGCCATCCGCGCCGCCGTCTTCATCGTGCTCGGCGCGATCCAGATCGTGGCCACCGTGCTCATCACGCTGTTTGCGGCACGGTACAAGGACACGCCCTGCCCGGTCCATCTGCCTCCCCCGCCCGGGGCCACGACAGCCGCGCAGCGGGAGAGCCCAGGCAACGAACCCGCTTCCTGGCCGCACTCCGAACTTCAAACGACGCACATCTGAGAGGGACGTCATGACTGTGTCAGCTGGCGCTGCCACCGCTACGCCAACCGAACTGGACGCCGCCATGCGCAGCGAACCTGCGCAGGTGCAGGCGATCATCGTCATCGTCAGCCGTGATGCCGGCACCCGGGAGGTCCTGCACCGGGAGCTGTCCAAGCGGTATGGCGCGGATTACCAGATCGTCGCCTGCGCCCGTCCCGCGGAGCTGGCAGCGTGGATGCGGGACCTGCGCGCGGCCGGCCTGCCGGTGGCGCTGGTCATCGGCGGAGTCGGTGGGCAGGACCGCGATGGCATCGAGGTGCTGGGCGCGGTCCGCGCCATCGATCCGAGGGTCCAGCGGGTGGCCGCGATTAGCTGGGGTGACTGGGCATCGGCGCGGTCGGTGTTCGACGCGCTCACCGTGGGCACCCTCGATCACTGGGTGCACAGTCCGGTCCAGTCCCCGGCCGAGGAGTTCCACCGTTCCATCACCGACTTCCTCCTGGAGTGGGGCAGCAGCCGGCCCGGCGGGTTCGAGCCGGTGCGGGTGATCGGCCAGCGATGGTCGGCGCGGTCGCAGGAGCTGCGTGACCTGTTCTCCCGCCACCGGATCCCGGCCGGCTTTTATGACGCCGCCTCCGGGCGGGCCAGGCAGATGCTGCACGACCTGGGCCTGGAATCCGCGGAACTGCCGGTTGTCGTGCTCCGGTTCGCCGCCGAGCGGTCAACGCTGGTCAACCCCTCCAACGCCGAGATCGCCGACGCCTTCGGCCTGATGACACCGATCCCGCCCGGGAAGGTCTTCGATGTGGCGGTGGCCGGTGCGGGCCCGGCCGGGCTGGCTGCCGCGGTCGGCACATCCTCCGAGGGCCTGCAGACCGTAGTGGTCGAGAACGAGGCCGTCGGCGGCCAGGCCGGGACCAGCTCGATGATCCGCAACTACCCCGGCTTCTCCCAGGGCATCAGCGGTGCCAGGCTGGCACAGGAGGCCCGCAGGCAGGCCTGGTCCTTCGGCACCACGTTCTTGTACATGCGCCGGGCCGAGAGCCTGTCCAGGCACGGCGGCCACTACCAGCTGGCGCTGTCGGACGGCAGCGTGCTGGCCGCACGCACCGTGATCATCGCCAGCGGCGCCGCCTACCAGCGGCTCGGCATCCCGGCCCTGGAGGACCTGCAGGGCCGAGGGGTCTTCTACGGCGCCGCGGTCAGCGAGGCACCGGCCATGCGCGGCCGGCGGGTGTTCGTCGTCGGCGGCGGCAACTCCGCCGGGCAGGCCGCGCTGCACCTGGCCAGATGGGCCAATCAGGTGACCATCCTGGTGCGCGCACCGTCGCTGGCCGCCAGCATGTCCGACTACCTCATCCGCGAGATCGACGCGGCGCCCAACATCGATGTCCGCTACCGGGTGCAGGTCGCCGGCGGCACCGGCAGCGGCCATCTCCACTCCCTGGTCCTGGAGGACACCGCCGCCGGGGCGCGGCAGACCATCCCCGCGGACGCCTTGTTCATCCTCATCGGCGCCGAGCCGCGCACCGAATGGCTCGGCGAGGCCGTCGCCCGCGACCGGCAGGGGTTCATCCTCACCGGCCCGGACCTGCCCGCCGCCACCCATGCCCGCGGGCCCGCCGCCCGGCCGCCGCTGCCGCTGGAGACCAGCCTGCCCGGGGTGTTCGCCGCCGGCGACGTGCGCCGCGGATCGGTCAAACGGGTCGCCTCGGCGGTCGGCGAAGGCGCCGCCGTCATCCCCCTGGTGCACCGCTACCTGGCGCGAGCCGCCGCGGGCCGGGAAACCCTCACCGGCCAGCACACCCGCCGGGGATCCCCGCCGGCACACCACCGGCACTCAGCCACCGGCCCGGGGACCGTGCCTACCCCCGCCGAGCCCGCCATGCTCGCCACCCCCACACGATAGGAGCCCGGAAATGGACCAGATCATCACAGGCGTCCCCGCACAGGAGACCCCGTTTCACTCGCGAGCGGACGCGGCCGCCGTCGCCGGCATCACGCGCCCACCGCTGCCGACGGTCACACAATACGACCACGTGGCCGCGGCCGCGTATCTGATGAAGCACGCCGGCACCACCGCCCTGATCGTCACCGACGCGCGGACCGGCCAGCCGGCCGGCAGCATCACCGAGGCCGACATCGCCCGCGCCATCGCCGCCGGGAAAGACCTCAACGACGTCCGGGTCCATGCCGTGATGACCACCCGCCCGGCCATCACCACAAGCATCGGCGACGCGGCCACGAACATGACGGCCCGGCATTTCCGTCACCCGCCGGTGACGCAGTCCGAACCGGGACACCTGGGGCTGACGCCGCCGCAGTACTCGGTGCGGAGCGTGGCCGCGGCGCAGCCCGGGCTGTCCGGTGCCGAACTGGGCCGCGACTGCATGCTGACCCCCCAGGCCACCAGCGAGATCATCTCGCTGCTCGCCGCAGCGGGTCTGCTGGAGCGCCGGCCCGACGCCCGTGACAGGCGCCTGCGGCTGATGGTCGTCACCGAAGCCGGGCGCGACCTGCTGTCCCGGGCCGCCCAAGCGCCCACATTGGTGCAAGTGTCCGATTAGGTCTCCGCCGCTAGGCGGGCCCAGCACAGAGGAGAAACCGTGACTGCTAGCACGGCTGCGGGAAATGTGGGCATTGGCTCGTGGATCGAACGGCGGGCCCGGGCGGCCCCGGATGGCGTGGCCCTGATCGCCGGAGACCGGTCGTTGACGTATGCGGAACTGGCCGACCGGATCCGCCGGCTCGCCAGCGGCCTGCGCACGCTGGGCGTGGCCAAGGGCGATCGGGTGGCGTGGCTGGGACCGAACCACCCGGCGTTTCTCGAATCGCTGTTCGCCGCCGGCCTGCTCGGCGCGGCCCTGGCCCCGGTCAATCATCGGCTGCACGATGCTGAGATCAACTGGATTCTGCAGGACACCAAGCCAAGAGTCCTCATCCAGCACCTCGCCGCGGGTGCCACGACCGTGCGCTTCCCGGGCTCCCGCCAGGCCGCGGTCGGGGGCTCACTGGACGGCGCGGCGGACTTCGAGGCGCTGATAGCCGCATCTCCCAGCTATGCCATCGAGGAGACGGTCAGGCTGGACGACTTGTGCCTGCTGCCGCACACCTCTGGCACCACCGGCCGGCCGAAGGGGGTGATGCTCACCCACGGCAATGTCACCTGGAACGTTATCAACCTCCTCACCAGTGCCGACTTCCGCAGTGACGACGTGACCATCGCCCTCGCGCCCTTCTTCCGGGTGGGAGGCACCGGGGTGAACGTGCTTCCCGTCCTGTTCATGGGCGGGACAGTGGTGGTGCCCGGCAGTGTCCAGCCTGACGACATCCTCAGGCTGACCGAGCAGCATCACATCACCGTGGGCTTCGGCAACCCGGACATCCTGCAGTCCTTGACCCGCTCCCCGCTCTGGCCGGCCGCCGACCTGTCCAGCGTCCGCTTCCTGATCACCGGTGGTGCCCCGGTCCCCGAACCGCTGATCCGCACGTACCTGAAGCGGGGCCTGACCGTGCTGCAGGGCTACGGGCTGTCCGAAGCCGCGCCGGTCGCGTTGCTGCTGCAGCCCGAAAGCGCGCTCCGCAAGGTCGGCTCCGCTGGGACGCCACCGCTGTTCGTCGACACCAAAATCGCCGGGCCCACCGGCACTGAGGCAGGGCCAGGCCAGGCGGGGGAGCTATTGGTCCGCGGCCCGAACGTCATGGCCGGGTACTGGAACCGGCCCGAGGACACAGCCGCAGTCCTGACACCGGGCGGATGGCTCCGGACCGGGGACGCGGCGCGCCCCGACGAAGACGGGTACATCTGGATCGTCGGCCGGGTCGCCGACAGCTTCATCTCCTGCGGCCAGGCGGTGCACCCGGGCGACGTGGAACGGGTTCTGCTCAGTCACCCGGCGGTCGCCGACGCGGGCGTTGCGCCAGTCCCACAATCCGGCCCCGACCACGTGGGGAAGGCCTTCGTTGTCGTGGCGCCCGGGGCCGAGACGACCAGCCAAGAGCTCCTGGCCTGGAGCCGGGAACGTCTCGCCGCGCACCAGGTCCCCGCCTTCGTGACCTTCGTCGACCGCCTGCCGCGGAACTCGGTGGGCAAGCTGATCCGGGCCGGGCTCCAAGACGCCGGGACCCCGCACCGCCCGGACGTAGCCGATAGCCAGCAACTGACTCGCTGTCCCGGCTGCCGCATGGAACCGAGCCCCGGCTCACCCACATCCTCTCCCGCCGCTGCCGGTGGAACTACTGCTGGCCCACCGCCGGCAACCACCTCTGCCGAGCCAGAACGGCCGCGGGCAGCAGCGCCTGAGCCCGCACTCACCTCGCGGCACAGCTCACCCGAATCTGAGCAACCCGGGGGGATCAGATGACCAGCACATCGACGGGCCTGGCCGCCGCAGCGTGCCAGGAGCTGGCGCCTCACCGCGCGCTGGCCTGATCACGCCAGGGGATCGCGGGCATGAGGGGGCGGCGCCGGCCAGTGGCCGAGTACTGAAACAACACTTGTAGTGTAATGAACAACAGATGTAGTCTACCCGTGTGCCGAATCGCAGAGAGACGCTGCTGGACGCGGCGGTCCAGGTGCTCGGCGAGCACGGGATACGGGCGCTCACTCACCGGGCGGTCGATGCCGAGGCGGGCGTGGCGGCCAGCTCGACAGCGAACTACTTCCCGACCCGCGAGGCGCTGCTCGAGGCGATCATCGAGCGGGTCTCGGCGATGGAACGAGACCGTTTCGACGAGATGGCGGCGAATGTCTGCCCGATGACTCCCGCGGAGCTCGGCCGTTCGGTGGCCGGGTGGGTCAGGGAGGCCACCGGCGCCCGCCGGGCCCTGACCCTGTCGCGGTATGCCATCCTCGTCGAGGCCGGGCACAACGCCAAGATCCGGCGCCAGCTCGCCGAGACGGGAAGCCGGGTCAATGCCTGGTTCGCGAACTGGCTGGCCCTGATCGGGTCTCGCGACTCCGACCGTGACGTCCACGTGCTCGGCGACTACCTCACCGGGCTGATGCTGCACCAGCTCACCATCCCCGACCCGGGGTTCGACCCTGCGGGCACGATCACCGCCCTTCTCGAGTCCCTGGTCCAGCCCGCCGGGACACCCGCACGGAACTCCGCGCACCACGGCGGGACTGAGCCGGCGGGGAGCAGTACCTCGTGAACGACATCAGCAGGGACCGGCTTCGGGCCTGGAACGGAGGAACCGATGGAACGCAGCGAGGTGTGGACCGCGATCGACGACCAGCGCCGCGCCCTAGTGCACCTGCTCGAAGACCTGTCGGAGCAAGAGTGGCGCCGGCCGTCGCTGTGCGAGGGCTGGACGGTCCGACAGGTGGCGGCGCACCTGGTGCTGCAGAACACGACCTGGTCAGCGATGCCTAGGGCGGTGCTCAGCCTAGTCTGGCACGGCGGCATGAACGGGGAGATCCACGCGATGGCGTGCCGCCACGCCGAACTGCCCGTCGAGGCCATCGTGGGCGAGATCCGCGACCGGATCGGGGTGTGGCGGCCGCTGCCAGGCGGTGACCTTCCGCGAGACGGCCATCGACTATCTGGTGCACGGCCAGGACATCGCCGTCCCGCTCCGCCGAACCCTGCCGATGCCGCCCGGCCTCGCGGTCCTCGCCGCGGACCGGGTATGGTCCAGCCCCCGGATGTTCCACGCCCGCAAGAAGCTGGCCGGCTACCGGCTGGTGGCCGACAACGCCCCGTTGGCCGCCGGGCATTAGGGGCATGAGATCTCCGGGCCGATCGGGGCGCTGCTCCTGCTCCTCACCGGCCGCCCGGCCGCACTGCCGCAGCTATCGGGCCCGGGAGTCGC
>CAVTZG010000009.1:0-223769 GCA_963739135.1 uncultured Actinomycetes bacterium | reverse complement strand
GCCGGGCTGGCCCGCCGAGCCTGGTCCCGCCGGAAGCGTGCCGGACCGGATGAGCCGACGGGCCACCGGACGGGCGTGAACCGCCGGGGGCCTGCTGTCAGCGGTGATGTCAGCCGCGCTCATCGTCCTCGTCCTCGCCGCCGAGGGCGTCGGCGATGCGCTTGTTGGCGGCGTCGGCCTGGCCGTCAATGCAGTGGGCGTAGATCTTGAGCAGGACGGCGACGCTGTGCCCGGCGCGGCGGGCGACCTCGGTGGCGGGCACGCCGGCGTTCAGGGCCAGGGACACGCCGGCGTGCCGCAGGTCGTAGGGCCGGGCGGCGAGCGGGGAGGCTTGCTGGGCGGGGGTCAGCGCGGCGGCGCGGGCCTCGGCCCAGACGGCGCTGTAGGCGCTGTCCTGGATGAGCCCGCCGCGCACGGTTTGGAAGATCCGCCTGTCGGGTGCGGTGCCGTACCGCTTGAGGTGGTTGCGGAGCAGTTGGACCAGGATCGGGGGGATGGGGATGGACCGGGTTTCGTGCTGGGCGCGGTGCTTGAGGCCGCGGGCCTGGCGGGCGGTGCCGTCGTCGGTCCAGTCCTTGCCGGCCCGGGCGGCGGAGGCGGCCAGGTCGATGCGGCCCCAGCCGCGGCGAGGAAGCCGGCAGTCGGTCTCTTTGAGCATCACGGCCTCGGAGGGGCGCAGGTAGGCGTAGTACAGGCAGCCGTAGAAGGCTTCCAGGTGCTCGCCGCGGTCGCTGTGGCCACGGACGGCGGCGAGCAGGCCGGTGACCAGGACGGGGCCGGCGACCACGCGGCGGTCGACGGTCTGGGCGACGGCCGGGGCCTTCCACCCGATCCGGTCGACCGGGTTGGCGTCCAGCAGCCGCAGCTCGACCGCGTAGCTGACGGCGTTATGGAACACGGCGCGCTTGCGCCGCTGGGTGGTGGCCGCAGCCGGTTTCCCGGCGAGGGTACGGCCGCAGGCATCCAGGGCGAGCCGGATGGTGGCGGCCTCCTCCAGCGCGGTGACGGGCAGCGACGCGGCGGCGATCCACGCCAGCGCACAGGCGGTCTCATCGGGCGGGGTGAAGTTGCGGGTGCCGGGGTTGAACGCCCAGCCGAACAGCGACCGGCGCAGCAGCGCGGGGTCGGGGGCACCGCGCCGGTCCCGGACCAGCGCGATCGTCACGGTGGTCAGCGACTCGGCGATCGACCGGCGAGAAATGGGGGCCAGGTGCGGCCATTTGGCGTCGGCGTAGGCGCGGGCATGCTCGTACCAGGTGACGTCGCCGCCGCCAGCCTGCTGCTGCCCGGTGGCGGGCAGCCCGGTGACCGGGTCGAACGGCTGGCAGGCGCGGACAGCGTCTTTGAGGCTGGCCAGGAACCCGTCGGCGAGCGGCCTGGCCGGGAAGGACTTGCAGTGCGGCCGGCCGGCGACGGCCCACCGGACCCGCCACCGGCCCTTGGCGGTGTCGCCGACCTTCTTGATGTCCCAGAACCGGACGTCGTAGCTGTTCATGCGGGTGTGTCCTCCTGCTGCGGTTGTTCGAGGCGGCACAGCCACGCCTGGAGCGCGCTGCGCCGGATCCGCACGCCACCCCCGGGCAGCCGCACCTCTGCGGGCCCGGTCCCGCGCCGCCGCCAGCGGTAGAACGCGGCCCGGGACACCCGCAGCTCCGCGATGACCTCCTCGATGGTCAGCAGCGCGCCGGGTGCCGCGGCCGGCTCGTCCGCCGGGGCGGCGGGGGCGGGATCGCGAGCGGTGCGTGTCCGCTGGCGGTGCCTGTACGTACGGCCGGACCCACCAGCGCTCTGCTCCGGGCGGGGTGTCAAGCCGGTGTCCCGTTCACGCCACGGGATGCACGCATCTGGCCGGCTGGCGCCTGGATGCGCTCGACGGCAGCGGGCGAGGAGAACCCCGGAGATAGCGAGGGTTCCGGGCGGTGGCCGACGGCGCGGACCCGCTGCCCCCTTCGCCCGTAACCGGATCGCGGGCCGGCGGGCGGGTCCGGCTGGCCTGCCGCCCGGGACCGGCAGCATCCACGCCTGTCTGGGGGCGGGATGTCAAGTCACCCGGCTCGGCGCTGGCCGCGCAGATGGGCGCGGCCAGCGACGGCATACGGGCTGGCAGCGAACCGGAGCCCGGGCCTGTGGCGGCCACACGGCCCGCCGGGCCACCGGCCGGGACTGATACCAGGGCGGCGCGGTGCGCGGCCGTGCGGGGCGGACGCGCGCGTACGGGGGGCGGTTTCACCCGGCGGCCCGCGTGTCGTGGCCGACACGCTGTCCGCAGGCGCTGGCCGGGGCGTAGTACGGGTTGCGGAAAATCAGCACGTCCTCGTGCACGATCAGGTGCCAGGGCTCGCCCTTAGCCCGTGCCCTGCGGAGGTTGTCGAGCTGAAAGAACGACGGCCGGGCGATCAGCCGGCCGCTGCGGAGCCCGGCGAGCAGAGCGACGCACCGGGCGACCGGGACCAGGCCGGCGCGGGCACCGGCGGCGATGACGGCGGCGGGCAGGTCGACCAGCTCGCCGTGCTGCCGCCAGGGCCGGGCGGTGACCACGGCCAGCCCGCCGGGCCGCAGCAGCACGGCGCAGCCGGACAAGATCGCGGTGAACCCGGCGAGCAGCTCGTCCAGCCCCTGGTGGGCGAGGTTGGCCGGGTCGTGGCCGTAGCGGTTGTCGTACTTGCGGACGCCGCCCTCCGCGCCGCGCCGCTGCTCGGCCTTGACCTGCCCGTGGACGCTCGGGCCGTAGGGCGGCGAGGTGACGACGAGGGCGGCCCGCCCGGCCGTGCCCGGCGGGAGCAGCCCGGGTAGCAGCCGGGCGTCGCCGCGGATCACCTCGGCGGTCCCCGTCGCGCCCTGGCGGCGGGCGTGGGCGACGTTGGCGGCGGCGAGGGAGGCCCAGCGGTCCTCGTACTCGATGCCGAGGCCGTCGCGGCCGAGGTGGACCGCCTCGACCAGGGTGGTGCCGATGCCGCACATCGGGTCGGCGACCAGGTCCCCTGGCTTGGTGTAGCGCCTGATCGCGGTGGCGGCGATCGCGGGCAGCATCTTGGCCGGGTGCGCGGTCGACTCGGGGAGGTACCGGCCGCGCCGCTGGGCGCGGGCGTCGCGCTGGGCGGTCGGCCACACCGACAGGCGCAGTTCCGGGGCATCGGCGGGACGGGGATCGGGGCGCTGGGCGGGCTCGGGGCGGGCGGTTGTCATGAGCGTGTTTCTCCTCCGGGCTTGGTGAAGACCAGAAGGTCGTCGTGGACGGGGCTGCCGCCGGGCGCGGCAGAGCCGGTGCTGGGGGTGGCGGGGGCGAGGCGGTCGCCGTCGATGGCGGCGCGGACCAGGACGATGTGCTGGGCGTAGACCAGGCCGGCGGCGCGGGCGGCGGCGACGGCGCTCCCGGCGGTGTCGGTGAGCGTGCCGCCGGGGGCGGCGGGGCCGGTGATGACGGCGAGGACCCCGCCGGGGCGCAGCACCCGCTCGCAGGCGGCGAGCGCCGGCCCGGGGTCTTCCGCGGAGTCGCCGCCCGGCTCCTGGCCGCGGCAGCCGGCGACGGCCAGGCCGGCGGTCCCGGCGGCGGGGTCGCCGGGCGGCGGCAGCGCCGCCGGGTCACCGCGCCGGCGCGGGGCCGGGGCAGGCCCGGGGATCAGGGCGAGGACACGCCGGCCGGCGGCTGCCGCGGCCTCGGTGACCACGGGCGAGCAGCCGCCGACGACGGCGACCAGGTTGCCGGGAACGGAGAACGTGTCGATGACCCGGCGGGCGGCTGCCACGGTGACCGGCCCGCCGCACGGCACGCCGTCCGGGGCCTCGCGGCCGGGCAGGCCGGGCCAGATGCTCAGCGGTACGCCAGGGCCTGTCCCGCCGGCCGTGCGGCTCCCGGCCGCAGTGGTGCCGGGTGCCGGCCCGGCGGGCAGGCCGTCTCCGGCTGGGTTGAAGGGCTGTGTCATGGCGGCTGGTCCCGCGTGCCGCCGCTTTCTGCGCTGACACTACATAAATCGGGTTTCCGGGGCCTTTTTTCACCCGCCCGCCGCAGAAATATCCGAGCGGCGCGAATTACCAGGGAAATATCGCCAGAAAAATATTCCCGGGTCTTTGCGGGCGCAGCCGCGGCCCTTTACCACATGCCTTGTACCTGGCGTGTACCTCTGATGTACCTGCGATATACCTCGCCGGGGCGGCGCAGGTCAGCGCCCTGATGTACCTGGTCGTCTGCGGCACGCGGGCCAGACGCCGGGACGGGCCACGCCGGTGTAGGAATCGCAGATAGTTGGCGAAAGCCGGGCTAGCTGGCGAACCAGGATCTGCGCAGGTCAAGGGTCTGATTGACCAGGCTGGGGCTGATGGCCTTGATCGCGGCCCCAGCTCGGCCGGGCACCGGGCACCGTTCCGTGATTGTCGCTGTTGCTCTTCCGGGACTGCTCGAGTGACTCCGGGACGGGGTGGACGTCGCGGGCGAGGAGACGGCCGTGGGCGGTGAGCGTGAGCCGCCCGTCTGGTCCGGTGCGCAGCAGGGCGGTGCCGGCGACGTCTTCGAGCTGGCGGACCTGCCTGGCGAGGCGGGCGGTCGTGGTGCCGAGCTGGCGGGCTGCGTGCTGGAGGTCGGGTTGTCCGGGGATCGCGAGGAGCCTGCGGATGCGCTGTTCGGCGCTTACGGCGTCGGGGTCCGGGCCGGGCCGGGGGATGCCGGGGGCCCAGCCGAACGGGGGTTCCCAGGTGACGGGCTCGCTGATGCCGGCCTGGGACAGCAGCGCGCTGGCTTGCCGGCGCAGGCAGAGGTCCAGCTGCCCGGGCATGGTGAAAACGAATGCGGCGTAGTCCGGGCCGCGTTCCCGGGGCAGTTGCAGCGGCCCGGGGAGGTAGCGGGGGTGGGTGCCGGTGAGCAGCTCGATCAGGCGGAGCCGGGCGAACTGCTCGTGCGCCGGGGCGCCGGGCGGGGCGGGGCGGCCGTGCTGCGCCAGCAGGAGGTCGCGCTGGCTGTGCCAGCTTCCGGCATCGAGCGGGGCCTGGCAGAGGCTGCCTTGCCGTCGCCGGCGGGCGTAGTCGATGACCGGGGCGCCGTGCTGGTCGAGGTCGCGGGCGAGCTGGCAGATCGCGGCCGTGACCGGTTCCAGGATGCCGTGCTGGCGGAGCAGGGCGGTGAAGTTGCCCAGCTTCCCGAGGCGGAACGGCTCCAGGCCGAGGAGCTCCCGGGCGGTGCCGTATTCTTCGCCGGTCACCGCGACGGCGAGCATGACCGCGAGCAGGGCCCGGGAGCGCTGGAAGTCGCGGCCCCAGGGCGGCAGCAGGCGCAGCGCCCAGCCCGGCCACATCAGCGACGGCACGGCCGCGGCGCGTTCCCGGCCGCGGGCGGGGTCGGGGATGCGGGCCGGGCCGGCGACGGCGCGGTAGCGCAGCTGGCGCACGACATCTGCCTGGGCCGCCAGCGGCCTGGCTAGGGAGGCCTGCAGGGCGGGGCTGGCCCGGTTCCAGACGATGGGCACCTGCCCCGGGCAGGTCATCTGGCCGCGGCTGGCGGCGTGGCCGGCGAGCCAGCCGGCGATGACGGGGTCGGGGTCGCCGGGCCGGCCGTGCAGCATGATGTCGGCGACGGCGACGCCGAACGCGGTGACGGGCGCGAGCTGCCGGGGAGGTGCGCGGGGCGGGCTGGCGAACGCGCTCATTGGTCCTGTCCGCGCGCCGAGTTCGTCCAGGACCGCGGTGACGGCGGCGGGGAAGCTGGCTGTGTGGCCGGCGGCTGAGACGGCGGCGCGGGCGACCGCGCAGGCGTCGTCCAGGTACTGCCGCAGGGCGGCTGCCCCGGCCGGCCTTGCGCGGACAGCAGCGCGGCGATGACCGCGTCGACGTGCTGCTGGGCGGAGAGCACGCGCCCGCCCGCGGGCAGCGCGACGGCCGGCGTGCCGGCGGGGTCGCTGCCGCAGGCGGGGGTGCCGCCCGGCGGGCGCCAGGGCGGCAGCGGCAGGCCGGTGAGGTCGCAGCGTCCGGGCTGGCGGGGCCGTCCGGAGCGGGTGCTGCGGTGCCGCCGGCCGCAGGCCGGGCAGGTGTCGGAGAGCAGCACCTGGCAGCTGGTGCAGGCGAAGGCCCACGGGATCCGCCAGGCGAGCATCCACCGGCCGCCGTTGGCGGCCAGGCAGCGGGGGCAGTAGCGGGACCCGGACGGCTGCCGCCACCAGCGCGGGGCCGGCGGGATGCCGGGACGGGCGGCCAGGCCGGTGCCGTGGTAGCGGGCCAGCGTCATGCCAGCCAGCGTCTGGGCTGGGACGCCGGTGGCGGCGCTCAGCGCGGCCAGCTCCGGCTCGGCGAGCTGGTGCAGCCACGGCTTGCCGTTGAGCTGGCCGCGGCCGGCGCGGCCGCAGTCGATCCCGGCGAAGCGGAAGATGTCGCGGACGGTGACGTGCAGCAGGTCAGCGTAGGCTCCCAGCCAGCTGTCGAGCGCCTCGCCGGGCAGCGGCGCCAGCCGGAGCGGGATGCCCGCCATGACCGGGCTTCAGCCCGCCGCCAGGGCCCGCGCCCCGGCGGCGGCCGGGCGGGCGGACAGCTTCCCCGTGTCGAACGCGGCCAGCAGCTCCTGCCGGGCGGCCTCGGCGGCGGCGTCGTTGCGGACCTGGTCCAGCAGGCCGCAGGTGAGTTTCTCGGTGCCGGTGCGGACGGCGCGGCGGCAGCCGCGGGCGATGAGCGTCATCAGCGAGGCGAAGTGCCCGGTGCTGCGGGCGAACAGGTAGTCCGCCAGGTCGTCGGCGACCATGCCCGGCTGCGCGCCGGCGAGCACGAGGTCCTTCTCGATGGCCAGCAGCAGCTGCCGCCAGGTGCGCCGACCGTCCTCGGTGCCGATCTCGAACGGGCCGATGCCCAGGGTGGTCCAGCGGCGGGCGCTCTGCGCGAGTTCCTCTTCCCCAGCGGCCAGGCCCTCGCGGATGAGGCCGCGGCGTTCCAGGGCCACGCCCACGAACAGGAACGTGACCGGGAAGGTGTTGGCCAGGTACTTGAAGTGGTTCGCCACGTCCCGGCCGTCGCGGCGGCGCGGGTCCAGGAAGTGCACGTCGTCAACTACGCAAAGCCGCACATCACAGGCAAGAACCGCATCGGCGGCCCGGTGGCCGAGTTCCTCGGCGTTGCCCCGGTCGGCCCCAGGCAGGCCGAAGAACCGGCACAGCATCGCGTTGAACGACCGCTTGGTCGTCGAGGAGGTCAGGCACACGTGCGCGACGGGGATCCGGTCGTGCCCGCCCGCAGTGACCGGGCCGTAGAGGCTGACCTGCCGCTGGTGGAACTCCCGGGCGAATACCTGGGCGATGGTCGACTTACCCAGCCCGGGAAGGGCGTCGATCACCGCGGCGCCCTTGACCTTGTCCCCGTCTTGCCGGTTGGCCTCGACGATGTCGTCCAGCTGCTCGTGCACGGCGCGCATCTGCGGGGTGCGCAGCGGCCCGAGGTTGGCGTGCCAGACCGACCGCTGCTCCTCGTACTCCGCCCGCGCCGGCCCCGGCAGCCCCCGGACCTGCGCGGCGGTCAGCAGGTCGGGCCGCGTGCGGGGCGGGGCGGTGACGAACTGCTCCCAGCCGGCCCGGGTGGACAGCGAGTAGGCCCGCTCGGCGGGCCGCAGCGGCATGCTCACACCGTCTCCATCGCGTCAGCGTAGAAATCGCCCGGCTCGTCCCCGGGGAACCGGCGGCCCGGCTTGGCGCCGGCGTCGTCGCCGACGCCCTCGTCCCCGGGGGAGGGCTCGGGGACGCCGGCGGCTTCCGGCGGCGGGTCCGGGGCAAGGCGCAGCCGCTGCTCCGACAGCCGCAGCGCCATCCGCCGCCCGGCCCGGTCGCCGGCCAGCCCCGCGCCCCACTGCTCCAGCAGCTCCGCCAGCGCCCGGCGGGTGTCGGGGAACCGGTGGGCAGCCGCCGCGAGCTGGCGGGCGTAGTCCAGCGCCTCGCTGCTGAACGGCGCGCCCAGGGCGTCGGCGTGCTCCCATTTCAGCGCGTGCCAGGAACCGCCGGCCGGGTCCTGGAACCAGACCCTGCTCACGTCCCCGGGATCGACCCGGAACGGCCAGCGGCCCGCATGCCGGCCGCCGTAAGGGCTGGTCTGGTTGCGGTAGCCGTTCAGCGCCGGCCCGTCGTAGCGCAGCCCGCCGATCTCCACGCCGTAATGCTGGATGGTGCGCCATTCCACCTTGAGGAAGTCGAAGACGAGATCGGCGCGGGCAGGAACCTGCAGGAAGCCGGCCCGCGCGACGCCGTGCGCGAACATCTCCAGCGGACTCAGCTCCAGGCCCGGCACCTCGGGGATGCACAGGCCCGCGTGCGGTTGCCGGTGGTAGCACTCAGCCGTCCACTGCCGGACAATCCGCTCGAGTTCGTCGAGGAAGTAAAACGCCTGCTCCTCGGGGTTCTTGCCGCGCCGGTAGACATCCGGTCCCTTATAGCCCGGCAGCGCGGCCAGCAGCTGCTCGCTGAGGGTCCGGAAAAAGCGTTCCAGAGGGGCCTTGTCGGTGCCCTGGTAGACCCGGGCCGGCTGCACCGAGATGCCTAGCCTCGCGCAGGCGCTCATCAGGTGCTCCGACAGGTAGATCTTGCCGTGATCGACGACCACGCTCTCCGCCGCCACCGACGGCAGCAGCGGCCGGCCGTTCTCGTCGGCCAGCCTGGCGGCGTCGGCGATCACCTGCCCGGGCAGCCCGTGATAGGCAAGGTGGCCAGCCGCCTGCCCGGCGGCGGCACCGGGCAGCGGGCGGACTGACTCGAACAGCACCGCTGCCGCGTCGACCGCCTTGGTCGAGACAGGGGTCAGCCGCAGCCCGGTGATGCAACGGTCATACAGGTCCATCGCGACCGTAAGCTCGCACTGCACCCAGCGCAGCGTCACCGGGTCCATCGCGAACACGTCCAGCCTCGTGGTGTCCAGCAGCAGGTACTCACCGGGCCTGGCCGCCCGCAGCCGGCCGTAGGGAGCCGCGGGCCGGCCGGCGATCTCGCGCCTGGCCTTGGCTCCGCCGAACGCGCTGGTGCCCCTGGCGAGCTCCCGCAGCAGAGCCCGTGCCCGGGTCTGGCCCGGCAGCGGCACCGCCCCGGTGCCGTGCCCGGCATCGAGCCGTGCCGCGATCCGGTCCAGGATGAGATCCTGCGTCGGGGTGCTGGCGTCAGTGTGCTCGGCCAGCACCGTGCGGGCCATCTCCAGCCACCGGGCGTCGGCCCCGCCCTGCGGTGACCGCCCGCGCAGGTGCCGCTCATCCACCAGCCCGGCCGGGCCGTACCGCTCCAGGCGGGCCGCCCAGCGCTCCACGGTCCGCACTCCCACCTGCATCTCGGCTGCCTTGGCCTGATACCGCTGGAGCTTGCCGGCGCCCGGCGCGTACTCCGGCCGCGGCTCACCGGGCAGGGCAAGACCCGGGCTGCCGCTGCGGTAGCCGGTGCACGCCTCCCGCACGTGAGCCACCCGATCCCGTAGTCGCGCCAGCTCGCCGCTGCCCAGGCTGGCCAGCACCAGCCCCGCGTACGGTTCCCGCTCCGCCCCGGAGCCGTCCCCGATCCGGGTGCCGGGCACGGCCAGCAGGTGGCTGATGCTCACCCGGCGCAGCTCGCCCGCAGCGCCGGCGAGCAGCACGCTGGGCGGCGCCAGCTCGGCAACTTCCCATGCCTGCCCGTCGTAAGTCACGCGGGCACCGGCGCTCAGCCGCGTGTGAATGCCGTCATCCCTCTCCATCAGCGGCCTCCAGCACGCTGTCACCGTCAAGGCGGCGGTTAAGGTCAGTGACGAGCCGACGTTCCCACAGCAGACGCAGCACCGCCGCCCGGACGCTGCCCGCAGGCAAGCCCAGGCCAGTCCGGCCGGCCAGGGCGGCGAACGTATCGCCCGCCCGGAACGCGGCCAGCACCGAATCAGCCAGCCCCGCAGGCAGCAGCCACGACCGCCGGTACCCAGCGAGGAACCTCACGTTGGCCAGGAAAACCGGGTCAGTGCCGCTCCACACCTCGTAATCCCAGCCGTGCTCCCGCGCGAGCTGTCCCGGCCAGGCAAGCGCCTCCGCCACCTCCGGATCGGCCAGCCAGCGCCGGCTTGACGTTCACCAGCAGCGCGGACTCATCAGCGCGCACGAGGAAGAAGTCCGGCACGTGACGGCGCACCCGCCCGCCCGCCAGCGCCCGCAGCAGGAACGGCTGTGCAGCGATCGCCGTCACGCCAGGATCGAAATCGGCGACCAGCAGCCTCGCGAGTTCCAGCCTGCTCTCATAGACCACGTGCGAGCCGGTCGTCTCAGACCAGTAAAACCCCGGGTAGTGAGACTGCCCACGGGCGCTACGCGCTGCCCTCCACGGAACCGCCTCCGTCACCTGGCGTGCCCGCACATCCCGAAGCGGCCTGCGCACCTCACTGCCGCCAGCCATGCGCAGCGCCACCACCGGCTCCGCAGACGCCTCAGCGTCCGCGCCGAAAGTCACCCCGGGGACCACCTCGCATAACGGACCATACCGGCACACGATCACTCCGCCCCCGCGACACGCCGCGGCGGACACGGCATCTGCCAGACCGGGCTTACCGGCTCCCCAGCTCCGCCGACATGCCGTGACGCCGCCAGCAGAGCCGCCCTGACGCAGCCCGAATCGCCAGCTAGCCGAAAATCGCCAAGCATCGCCAACTTGCTTCGCGGGTTCGCCAGGTAGATGCGATCCCTACAGCCGGGCGGGCCGGAGGCGGCACGGGCGCAGGTACATGCCAGGTAGATCGCAGGTACACGGCAGGTACATCCGGGTCCGCGGCGGGCCGCGCGAGGTACATCGCAGGTACACGCCAGGTAGATCGCGGATGGCTGGATGGGGCTTCGTTCCCGTCCGCCTCGCTCACCTGGAGCTTCCGCATGGATGACCACTCCGCCGCCCCGGAGCCGTTCGACGCCGCCGACGCCGCGTTCCGGCTGCTGTGCGCCGGCCCGCAGCCGCTGGCACTGCACGCCGCCAAGGTCGCGGCCGGCCTGCCCGGCCGGCCGGTGCCCCTGGATGAGCTGCGGGTGCTGCTGCTGCACCCCTCGACCAGCGCCCGCGCCCGCAACGCCGTGTGGGCCGAACTGGTCCGCCGTGCCCGCGCCGGCGACCCGGCCTGGACGGTCGGCCTGGCCGGCATCGCCATGCCGGGCCTGCGCCGCGCCGTCGGCAGCCTGGCCGCCGCCTGGCGCGGCGACCCCGCCGACCTGCAGGCCGAGGTCCTGACCGGGTTCCTCGCCGCCGTCCGTGCCCTGGACCCCGACGACCTGGACCAGGTTCCGCTGGCGTCCCGGCTGTGCTGGGCCGCCTGGCGGGCCGGGCAGGAGATGACCCTCGCCGACGCCGGCTGGTCCGCCCGCCGCCGGCACCTCGCGGAGTGGCGCGACGGCCCGGAGCTGCCCTGGGGGCACCCAGACTTCGTGCTCGCCGCCGCCGTCCGCGAGGGGATCCTCACCCGCGAGCAGGCCGCGCTGATCGGCCGGAACCGGCTCGAACGCGTCCCGCTGTCGCAGATCGCCGCCGAGACCGGGATCAGCCACTCCGCCCTGTGCAACCGGCGGAAAAAGGCCGAGAAAGCCATCACCGACGCCATCAAGAGCGGATTTTCCGCGGACTAATTCCGGCCGCCCGGTGAAAAAAGGGGCCGAAATCCCGATTTCTGTTGGTGCGAGGGTTCCCCGTCCCGGACGCCATTTCCGGGGCGGGCGGCCCGCCCGGCCGGGGCGCCGCCGCGGCGCTGACAACCCGCCCCCATTTCCCCTCCCGGAGGAGGTCATCCCGCGCCCGCCGCGCGGGCCGCCCTCGCGCTCCGCACCCGTCCTGGTACCCGCAGGAGGCACCTGCCCATGAAGCTCACCCACCGGCCGCCGGCCTGGCTCCGGCGCGTCCCCCGGCCGCCCGGCGGCCATGCCCTGCTCGCGGTTCCCCTGTTCGCGTCGCCGCCGCTGGCGGCGGACTCGATCAGCCAGGTGCTGAACAACACCACGCTGTGGATCATCGGGATCCTGGCCGGCCTGGCCACGCTGATGCTGACCCTGGGCGGGGTCCGCTACCTGATGGCCAACGGCGACCCGGCCGAGGTCGAGAAGGCCAAGACCGCGCTGCGCTCCGCCGCGATCGGCTACGGGCTGGCGATCCTCGCCCCGGTCATCGTGACCGTGCTGAAGTCCCTGGTCGGCGGATGAGGCTGCCCCGCGCCCCCGGCCTGGCCCGGCCCCGCCGCGGGCCGCGCCGCGGCCGCGCCGCCGTCCTCGCGGGCGCCGTCGTCGTCCTGGCCGTCGTCGTCCTGGCCGTCGTCGTTCTGGCCGTCGTCGCCGGCCTGGCCGTGGCCGACGCGCGCCCGGGGCCGGCCGCCGCGACGGCCCGCCCGGCGGCAGCCGTCACGGTCGCCCGCGCCACCCTGGCGGCCGAGATCGTCCCGGCCGCGACGGCACCGCGGTCCCGGCCCGCGACGCCGACGGCCGAGGCGGTGTCGCTGCCGGGGACGGGCGGGTGCGGGCTGCTGGACTTCGGCTGCTACGTCAGCAACGCGATCACCAGCTGGTTCGCCGGGCTGGTCAAGTCGGCGGTCAACCCCTTGCTGTCCCTGATCGGGCGGACCGCCCTGTCGACCCCGCAGCCGGACTCCATCGCGGCGGTGCGGACCCTGTGGTCGACCGGGCTCGGGATCGCCGACGCCTGCTACGGGCTGCTGGTGCTCATCGGCGGGATCATCGTGATGAGCCACGAGACGCTGCAGACCTCGTACTCGGCCAAGGAGATCGCGCCCCGGATCGTGATCGGGTTCGTCACCGCGAACCTGTCGATGGTCCTGATGTCGAAGGCGATCGACCTCGCCAACGGCCTGTCCGCCGCGTTCACCGCCGGCGGGGTGAACCCGCAGAGGGCCGCGACCTCGCTGATGACCACGCTGGGCAACTCGGTCAGCTCCGGCGGGATCTTCCTGATCCTGCTGGCCCTGGCCGGGGTCGTGCTCGCCCTGGTGCTCGCGGCGGTCTACGTCATCCGGCTGATGGCCGTGGTGCTGCTGGCCGCCGCCGCCCCGGTCCTGCTCGCCCTCTACGCCCTGCCGCAGACCGCCTGGGCCGCCCGCTGGTGGTGGCGGGCGCTGACCGCCGCCCTGGCCATCCAGGTCGCCCAGGGCCTGGTGATGACCGCCGCCGTGCAGGTGTTCTTCTCCCCCGGCTGGCTGCCCGGCGACATCAGCAGCACCCTGGGGCAGACCCTGATCACCTTGTGCCTGCTGTACATCCTGATGCGCATCCCGTTCTGGGTCGCGCGCCCCGTCCTGACCCCGTTCGGGCGGTCCCCGCTGCGCCGCGCCGTCCGGTTCGCCGTCACCGCCGCGATCTTCTCCCGCATCGCCCCGCTGCTGCGCCCCGGCACGCCCCCCAAGGGCGGCAAGGACGGCAAGAGCACCAGCGGCAAGAGCGGCTCGTCCGGCAGCAAGAAAGGAAGCACGCCGTGAGCTACGAAGTCCCCGGCTCCGTGCCCATCCCCTCCGATGTCGAGCGCCCGGACAAGATCCTCGCCGGGCTGACCGCCCGCCAGGTCGCGATCGCCACAGTCGCCGCAGTGATCATCTGGGCCGGCTTCCAGGCCACCCGGTACGTGATGCCGCTGCCCGCGTTCGCCGCGCTCGCCTCCCCGGCCGGCCTGGCCGCCACCGCGCTGGTCATCGGGGAGCGGGACGGCCTGCCGCTGGACCGGCTCCTGATGGCCGCCTGGCGGCAGCGCCGCGCCCCGCGCCGCCTGGTCACCGCCCCCGAGGGCATCACCGCTCCGCCCGCCTGGACGGCCCCGCCCGGCCCGCCGGCCCCGCCCCCGGCGGTGCTCGCGCCGCTGTGGCGGCACGTCGGCCCCGACGGGGTGATCGGCTTGGGCAGCGCCGGGGCCGCCGCCGTCGCGGCGGTCAGCGACGGTGAACTTCGCGCTGCGCAGCCCGGAAGAGCAGGACGCCCTCGCCGCCGCCTACGGCCGGTGGCTGAACTCGCTCACCGGCCCGGTGCAGATCCTGGTCCGGGCCGGGCGGGCCGACCTGTCTGCCGCCGTCGCGGCGCTGCGCGACGCCGCCCCGGCCTTGCCCCACCCGGCCCTGGAGCAGGCCGCCCTGGAGCACGCCTCGTTCCTCGACGGCCTGGCCGCCGAGCGGGACGTGCTCACCCGGCAGGCGCTGCTGATCGTCCGCGAGCCCGGCCACGGGGCCGGCCGCCCCGGCGGCACCGCCGGGCGCGCCCTCCAGCGGGCCGGCGAGGCAGCCCGGCTGCTGGCCGGCGCCGGCCTCCAGGTCCAGGTGCTCGACGGCGGGCAGGTCACAGCGCTGCTCGCCGCGTGCGCCGACCCCGCCGCGCCGCCTCAGCCGGCCGGGCGGACGGCCCTGCCCGGCCGGCCGGTCACCAGCGCGGGCAGGCCCGCATGAGCCTCCGCCGGCAACGCCGCGCCGCCGCAGGCGGTCCGGGTGCCCCGGACATGCCCGGCCCGCCGTCGGTCGAGGTCGCCGCCCGGCACGTGCGCACCGGGGACGACTGGTCCGCCACCCTCGCCGTCACCGGCTACCCCGCCGAAGTCAGCGCCGGCTGGCTGGAACCGCTGCTGTCCTACCCGGGCCGCGTCGATGTCACCTTGCACATCGAGCCGATCCCGGTCGCGGTCGCCGCCGCCCGGCTGCGCCGCCAGCGCGCCCGCCTGGAATCCGGCCGCCGCGCCGGCATCGACCGGGGACAGCTGGACGACCCGGACACCGAGGCCGCCGCCGACGACGCCCGCGACCTGGCCTACCGGCTGGCCCGGGGCGAGGGCAAGCTGTTCAGGCTCGGCCTGTACCTGACCGTCCACGCCGGCTCCGAGGAGGACCTGGCCGCCGAGACACAGGCGGTGCGGGCGCTGGCCGCGTCGCTGCTGCTGGTCACCGTCCCGGCGACCTTCCGCTCGCTGCAGGGCTGGGCCACGACGCTGCCGGCCGGCACCGACCAGCTGCTGATGCGCCGCACCATGGACACCGCCGCGCTCGCCGCCAGCTTCCCGTTCACCTCCCCGGACCTGCCCCGCGACCCCGCCGCCCCGGACGCGCTGCCCGGCGTGCTGTACGGGCTCAACACCGCCGGGCCGGGGCTGGTGGCCTGGGACCGGTGGGCGCAGCCGAACCACAACTCCGTCACCCTCGCCGCCTCCGGCGCGGGCAAGTCCTACCTCGCCAAGCTGGAGATCCTCCGGTCGCTGTACGAGGGCACCGAGTGCTGGGTGATCGACCCCGAGGACGAGTACGCCCGGCTCGCCGCAGCCGTGGGCGGCGCGTACATCCACCTGGGCGCGCCGGGCGTGCACCTGAACCCGTTCGACCTGCCCGCCGCCGGGCGGGCCAGGGCGGACACCCTGACCCGCCGTGCCCTGTTCATCCACACCGTGGTCGCGGTGCTGTGCGGCGGCGAGCCGTCCCCGGCCGAGCGGGCGGCGCTGGACAAGGCGATCATGACCGCCTACCAGCGGGCCGGGATCACCGCCGACCCCCGGACCTGGGCGCGGCCCGCCCCGCTGCTGCCCGCCCTCGCGACCGCGCTGCGCGCCGCGAAGACGCCGGCCGCCACCGCGCTGGCCGACCGGCTCGTCCCGTTCACCGAGGGCAGCCACTCCGGCCTGTTCGCCGCCCCGACCACCACCCGCCCCGTCGGGCACCTGGTCGTCTTCAGCCTCCGCGACGTCCCCGACGAGCTGCGGCCGGCCGCGACGCTGCTCGCCCTGGATACCACCTGGCGGGCGGTCTCCGACCCCGCCCGGCGCAGGCGGCGGCTGATCACCGTGGACGAGGCGTGGCTGCTGATGCGCGACCCCGAGGGCGCGAAGTTCCTGTTCCGGCTCGCCAAAAGCGCCCGCAAGGCGTGGGCCGGGCTCGCCGCGGTCACCCAGGACGCCGAGGACGTGCTGTCCACCGACCTGGGCCGGGCCGTGATCGCCAACTCCGCCACCCAGACCCTGCTCCGCCAGGCACCACAGGCCATCGCCAAGGTCGCAGAGGAGTTCCGGCTGTCGGCCGGGGAGCGGCAGCTGCTGCTGTCGGCCCGCCGGGGCGAGGGGCTGCTGGCGGCCGGGCCGTCTTCCCGGGTGTCGTTCCAGGCGCTGGCCTCGCCCGCCGAGCACTTCCTGTGCACGAGCGACCCGGCCGAGATCGCCCGGATGCAGGCCGGCCAGCCGGCGGCGGCCGGGCCGGCCTCGCCCGGCGCGGCTGATGAGGACGACCAGGAGGACCTGCTGCCATGACATCCAGCCTGCTCACCGCCCGGCCCGGCCCGTCACCGGCCCCGCCCGGCGGCCCGGCCGGCCGCTACCTCACCAACCCCGGCGGCTACACCGCGCACCTGGCCCGGCTGCTGCTCGCCGCCCTAGAGCATCACGGCCCGGTCGCCGGGCCGCTGCTCGCCGTCGCGGTGACCGCCGCCCTGGCAAGCCGGGCCTGGCTGCGCCGACGGCAGCATGCGGCCTTCGCCGAGGCCGCCCGGCAGGTGACCGTCTTGGCCCCGCCGCAGGCCGGCCCGGCCGGCGCGGCGGCGCTGTGGGGGCACCTGACCGGGCTGCTGCGCCCCGCCTGGGCACGCTGGTGGCACGGGCAGCCGCACCTGGGCTGGGAGTACGCCTGGGCCGGCGGCGATGCCGCCGGGATGAGCATCCGCCTGTGGGTGCCCGGCACCCTCCCGCCCGGCCTGATCGAGCGCGCCGTCGAAGCCGCCTGGCCCGGCGCGCACACCGTCACCGCCCCCGCCGGGCCGCCGCTGCCGCCCGAAGCCGTCGTGGCCGGCGGGACGCTGCGGCTGGCCCGCCCGGACATCCTGCCGCTGTCCACCGGCCATGACCCCGAAGCGCCGCTGCGGGCGCTGGCCGGGGCCGCAGCCGGCCTTGCCGACGGCGAGCACGCCGTCCTGCAGGTCCTCGCCCGGCCGGTCACCGGCGCCCGGCTCCGCAAGGCCCGCCGCGCCGCCCGCAAGCAGCGCTCCGGGCAGTCCGCCCGGATCACCTCCCGGCTGCTGGACCTGGCCAGCCCCGGGCACGGCACCAGCCGCACCCGGGCCGCCGGCCGCGCCGACCCCGACCTGGCCGCCGAGATCCGCGAGACCACCGCCAAGCTCGCCGGGCCGCAGTGGGAAACCCTGATCCGCTACGCGGTCGCTACCACCGCCCCTGTCCAGGCCCCCGACGGCGCAGGCCGCTGGGAGCGCCGGACAGCCGCCGCGCAGCAGGCGGCCCGGCTGCGCGGCCTGGCCCACGCCCTCGCCTCGGCCACCGCCCTGCTCACCGGGCGGAACTGGCTGGCCCGCCGACGCCTTCGCCACCCCGCCGCCGCGATCGGCTCCCGCCGGCTGCCCAGGGGCGACCTGCTGTCCGTGCCGGAACTGGCGGCGATCGCCCGGCTGCCCGCCGACCCGGCGCTCCCGGGGCTGGCCCGCGCCGGGGCACGCGCCGTCCCGCCGCCGCCCGCCATCCCGCTCCCCGGCCCAGGCGTCCGCCCCCTCGGTGTTTCCGACGCGGGGGCGCCCCGCCCGGTCGGCCTGGCGGTCCCCGACGCCCGCCACCACCTGCGGATCTGCGGGCCGACCGGCACCGGCAAGACCACGCTGATCGCCGGGCAGATCCTCGCCGACGCCGAGGCCAGCCGCGGGGTCGTCTTCATCGACCCCAAGGGCGACGCCGTGACCGACATCATCGCCCGCCTCCCCGAAGAGTCCGCAGGAAAGGTGGTGCTGTTCGACCCCGGCGACGTCAGGCACCCGCCACCGTGCCTGAACGTGCTGCAAGGCGACGGGTCCGGCACCGACACCGACATGATCGTGGACAACGTCACCGGGATCTTCCGGCGGATCTTCGCCGGGTTCTGGGGACCCAGGACTGACGATATTTTCAGGGCCGCGTGCCTGACCCTGCTCGGCTCGGTGCCCCCGGGGTCCGGGCTGGTCACCCTGGCCGACATCCCCCCGCTGCTCGGCGACGACGCCACTCGCAAGCGCCTCACCTCCGGGGTCCGCGACCAGGTGCTGAAGGACTTCTGGGGCTGGTACGAGGAGATGTCCCCGGCATCGCGGGCGGCGGCGGTCGGCCCGCTGATGAACAAGCTGCGCGCGTTCCTGCTCCGCCGGTTCGCCAAGCAGGCGATCGCGGCCGGCCCGTCCACCTTCAACATGGCCGAGGTCCTCGACAACGGCGGGCTGTGCCTGGCCCGGCTGCCCAAGGGCATCCTCGGCGAGGAGACCGCGCAGCTCGTCGGGTCGTTCATCGTCGCCCGCACCTGGCAGGCCGCCGCCCGCCGCGCCCGGCTGCCCGAGCACGCCCGCCCGGACGCCGGCCTGTACATCGACGAGTGCCAGAACTTCCTGAACCTGCCCTACCCGCTCGAAGACATGCTGGCCGAGGCCCGCGCCTACCGGCTCGCCGTCACCATGGCGCACCAGAACCTCGCCCAGCTCCCGCCGGACCTGCGCCAGGGCATCTCGGCGAACGCCCGCTCCCAGGTCATCTTCTCCGTTAGCCCCGAGGACGCCCGGGACCTGGAGCACCACACCGCCCCGGTGCTCACCGCCCACGACCTCAGCCACCTCGACGCCTACCAGGCCGCCGCGCGGCTCGTCGCCAGCAGCGCCGAGACGCCCGCCTTCACGCTCAGGACCCGCCCGCTGCCGCCGCCGGTCCCGGGCCGGGCACGGCTCGTCCGCAAGGCGGCCCGCGCCGCCCACAGCGGGACCCCCGGCACGCCCGGCACCGCCCCGCCGCCCAAGGCTGCCGGAGCCGACCCCCGGCTGCGCCGGCGCACCTGACCCGCCGTCTCGTCCCCCGAGGAGGACACCCCATGCCTGCCTACTATGCCCGCCCCGGCCGGCCTCGCTCCGCCGGACGGCTGGCCCGCAGCCCGCAGCTGGCCGCTGAGCTTGCCGCCCGGCTCACCGCCCGCGACCGGTGGCTGCTGCGCATGATCTGCGAGCACCGCGTCCTGACCACCGACCAGGTCACCCAGCTCGCCTTCGGCACCAGCCGGGCCGCCACCGCCCGGATGACAACGCTCTACCAGTACCGGGCCGTCGACCGGTTCCGGCCCCTGGCCCCCGCCGGGTCGTCCCCGCTGCACTTCATCCTGGACGAGGCCGGCGCGATGCTGCTCGCCGCCGAGGACGGCATCACGGCCGCGGACCTCGGCTACCGCCGCGACCGGTCCATGGCGATCGCCCTGTCTCCCCGCCTCGCCCACGACACCGGGGCGAACGGGATCTTCACCGCGCTGGCCGCCGCCGCCCGCGCCAGCGGCGGCCGGCAGGCGCTGGAGTGCTGGTGGGGCGAGCGGCGCTGCGCCGCCGCCTGGGGCGGCCACGCCCGCCCTGACGGGTACGGCCGCTGGTCCGGGCAGGTCCCCGGCCAGCCGGCCGCCGTCACCGACTTCTTCCTCGAGTACGACACCGGCACCGAGCCGCTGAGCCGGGTGACCGCCAAGCTCGCCGGGTACGCCGCCCTCGCCGCCCGCACCGGCATCACCACCCCGGTCCTGTTCTGGCTGCGGAGCCCGAGCCGGGAGGCCGCGCTGCACGCCCGGCTGGCCGGCCCGCCGCCGCCCGGCATCCGTGACGCCGCCTCGGCCGCGCAGATCCCCGGCGTCCCGGTCGCGACCGCCGCCCCCGGCACCAGCCGCGAAGGCCCGGCCGGGGCGGCCTGGCTGCCCGCCGGCAGCCCCGGCCCGCGCCTGCGGCTCGGCCAGCTCGCCCCGCCCGGCACCGCCCCGGACGGTGGCGGCCCGGACGGCGAGGGGCCGGGCGGCCCGCCCGGCGGCCTGGCCTGGCACCCGCCGTATCCCGCCCCGCCCGCCTGGAACGCCGCAGCCGGCGAGTCCCTCCCCGGCCAGGACGGCGATGACTAGCCGCGCCGCCCGCGCCGGGCGGGCCGCCGGGCTGCTGGCTGCCGCCGGGCTGGCCGTGCGGCGGCTGCTCCCTGCTCCCGCAGGCAGCCGGGCCGGCGGCGCCGGCCAGCACGACCGCGCGCCCCGCCGCTACGGCCAGTCCTCAGCCGTCGGCAGCGGCGGTGCCGCTGGCCTCGCTGCTGCCGTTTCCCCCGGCCCGGCTGCAGGCCGCCGCCAGCCTCGCCGGCCGGTTCACCGCCGCCTGGGACTCCTGGTCCTGGCGGCAGCCTCCCGCCGCGTGGCTGGCCGCGCTGCAGCCGATGGCCGCCGCCTCGCTGGAACCCGCCCTCGCCCAGGCCGCGGGCGACCGCGGCGTCCTCGCCCAGCGCGCCGCCGCCCGCCAGGTGGCCGTCGCGACCGTGACCGCGCTGGCGATCCGGGACCTGACCCCCGGCTCGGTCACCGTCACCGTCACCGCCGCCCAGGTCATCACGGGCAGCAGCGGCACCAGCCGGTCCACGGCCGGCTGGGCCGTCACCCTCACCCCCGAAGGCTCCGGCTGGCTGGTGTGGGACATCGAGCCCGCCGGCGCGGGCAACTCCTGAAGGAGGCGCCCCTGATGCCTCACCCGGCCGCCGAGCGCGGCTCGGCCACCGTCACCGTCTCTGCCGCCGCCGCGCTGCTGCTCCTGCTCCTCGCCGTCATCGCCGGCGCGGTCGGCGGGATAACCGGGCAGGAAGCCTCCGCCTGCACCGCCCAGCCCGCCGCGAGCAGCGCCGCCGCCTCCATCCCGGCTAACTACCTCGCCGGCTTCAAGAAAGCCGGCACCGAGTACGGCATCCCGTGGACCGTCCTGGCCGCCATCGGCGAAGTCGAAAGCGGCTTCGGCCAGAACGACGGGCCGTCCAGCACGGGCGCCCTCGGCCCCATGCAGTTCGAGCCGTCGACCTGGGCGCTGTACGGAGACGGCGGGAACATCATGGACCCGGCCGACGCCATCCCCGCCGCCGCCCGGCTCCTCGTCGCGAACGGCGCGCCCGGCAACCTCCAGCAGGCGGTCTTCGCCTACAACCACTCCGCGTCCTACGTCCAGCTCGTCCTGTCCTGGCCGCCCGCTACGCCGCCGGGGGCGCGCAGGCGGTCTCCGCCGCCGGCAGCGCCGTGTGCCAGCAGGCTGCCCTCGGCCCGCTGCCCGCCGGCACCGCCGGGAAGATCCTCGCCTACGCCGAAGCGCAGCTCGGGAAGAGCTACCTGTACGGGGCGACCGGCCCGGACGCGTTCGACTGCTCGGGCCTGGCCATGATGGCCTACCGCGCCGCCGGGATCACCATCCCGCGCACCAGCCAGGCCCAGTGGGCCTACGGGCGGCAGGTCCCGGCCAGCCAGGTCCAGCCGGGCGACCTGGTCTTCTTCGCCGGAGCCGACGGGACCCCGGCCGCCCCCGGGCACGTCGGCATCGTCCTCGACCCCGCCGCCCACACCATGATCGACGCCTACACCGCCGCCTTCCCCGTGGAAGAAGACACCTACGGGCTCCCGGATTCCAAGGGAGGGCTGTCGCCCGTGGTCGGCTTCACCCGCCCGCCGGCGTGAAAGCAGGCCGGGCCGCCCGCCGCGCTGGCGGGGCGGCCCGGCCTGGCAGCAGGCGAGGCGGCAGGCGCTACCGGCCGGGAGCCGACGGCGGGCGCTGCCCCGCGCCGGCCGCAGGCGCGGCTGTACCGCCGGCGGAGGCCCGGCCTGCTGCCGCTGGCCGCAGGTCGCTGAGCAGGGACCGGGCACCCCCGGTGCCGTAGGACTCGATCAGGAACCTGACCTGGGAATCCAGGCCGCCGTTGTTCACCTCGGAGGCCTGCCTGCTGTAAGCGTCGTGGACGAGGTCGTCCAGGTCTCCGGCCTCCAGGCCGAGCCCGGCCGCCCAGGCGGCCAGCTCGTCCGCCTCGCCAGGCTGGCCGCTGTCCCCGGCCGGGCTGGTGCCGGGCAGCCCGCTGGTGCAGGGCAGGAAGATGGTCTCGGCTTCCAGGCTGGCCAGGCCGCCGGGAGTGCCGTACAGCTCCGGGTTCTCGGCGATGATGTCCGACCACAGGCCGGCGATGACCTCGGCCCGGGAGGCGTACTCCTCGGCGTCGCCCGCCGAGTCGCTGCGCCGTGCTTCTTTCTCGCAGTCGCGGCAGTCGGCCCGGTGGACCCGGAACGCTCCGCTGACCAGGTAGGCGCGCAGTCGCATGATGGCTCTCCTTCTTCTATTGCCGGCCGCCCGAAGGCTTGCGGGTGTTCCAGGTGTTGTGGAGCTTGCGGATGACGTAGGCGGCCAGCGCGTCGCGCTGGCCGCTGGTGCGCAGCGGGGCGGCCAGTTCCAGGAGCGGGGCGAGGGCCTCGTCCAGGGCGTTGCGGCGGGCGGCGTCCCGCTCGGCGCGCAGGGTCTCGATCCGGGTCTGGGCCAGGGTGTGCTCGGTCCACAAGGCGGCGCGGGTTTCCTGGACGGCCTGGGTCCCGGCGTACTCGGGGGTGCCGTGCAGGGTGATGCCGCCGCCGTCGCGGCGGGTCACCTGCGCGGTGTAGTGGCTGCCGACGGCCATCCGGCCGCCGGTGCGGGCGAACCAGTGCTCCTCGCCGGCGGGTCGGCCCAGGCGTGCCGCTTCTTGCCGTCCTTGCCGGCGCGGATGCCGCCGTAGGTCCACGTCTCAGCAGTCGGCTCGGGCGCTGCGCCGGGCGCTGGCTCGTTCATGCCGCCGCGCTCCCGGTCCCGGCCGCCTGCTCGTGCTGCTCGCGGTAGGCGTTGTTCGCGGCGGCCACGGCGGCGTCGTAGAGATCCGACAGGCGGCGGAACTCCTCGCCGTGGGCGCGGACAGCCGCGCTCAGCAGCGGGCGGGCCTCCCGCCAGGCGGCCTCCCAGACAGCGGCGGCGTCGCGGAGCTGTTCCCAGCCGGGCTGGTCCAGCAGGTGCGGGCGCAGCGCGGCCCTGACTTCCGTGAGGGTGGCGTAGCCGCGGACGTGGTCCTCGTGGCCCGCCCAGGTGTGGCAGGCCGCCGTGGCGAGGGCACCCTGGACGTCGATCTCCTTCTGGCTCTTGATCGCGGCGCGCTCGAACCACAGGGAAGGCAGCGGCTGCCCCTTGCCGGGCCGGCCGCGCCCGTCGGTGTCCCAGGGGAAGGTGCCGGCGGGCCGGTACAGGCGGACCGGCCCGGCGCGGGTGACGCTGGTGACCTGCCCGAGCCAGAAGTCGTCGTACTCCCGGGGCTGGCCGTCTTTCCAGTCGCGGTGGCGCAGGTGGATGACGACGAGGTCGCCGCGCCGGGCGACCGCGTTCCCCGTCCGGCTCGCACCGGGGGCACCCGCCGCGCCGGCTGGCAGCCGCGCGGGCTGGGTCTCAGTCACCGGGTGTCCCTCCCTCGGGTTCGCCGGGGCCTGGCTCGCGGATCGCTCCGGTCTCCCGGGCGATCGCCACGGCCGACTCCCCGGCCCGCATCCGCTCGATCATCGAGGTCACGGCGGCGGACTCCGGGTCGGTGCCGGGCGGGGCCACGGCCGAGGCGACCGCCGCGCGCATCGCCGCGCGCTCGGCGAGGACGGCCTCGGCGATCAGCCCGAGGTGCCGGTGCGCATCCTTCGGGTACGGCTCGTAGGCGGGGTTGCCGGCGTTGCGCGCCTCGGCGTCGTCGAAGGCGCGGTTGGCCTGGTTCATCAGGTGGGAGCGGGGCGTCCCGTCCTCGTCGGCCAGCTCGGCCAGCGGCACAGTCACCACCCCGGCCGCCATCATGGCGATGACCGGGTTGCCTTTGAGCCGCTCGCGGGCGGCCCGGTAGTCACGGGATTCAAGGACAGCCATCGCGGTACTCCTTCGCTGCCGGAGCGGCGGAATGAGACGGGGACTGCTGCCGCGACCGCGCGAGCTTGCCCGCAGCGTCATCGGTAAGGCGGAGGAACTCGGGTCCCGGAATGCGGAGCCTTGTGAGCTGGCCGCTCTCGTCCTCCGCGAACAGCATCGCCGCCCCGCCGATGAAGACCAGCGCGACGAGGACACGCGAGGCGTTTTCCGCGTGCGCCGAGCCGTCGTACAAGCGCCCGGCTGACAGCTCGGCTTCGACCGTCAGGACTCCGCTGAGGTACACGGGCTTCACCGGGCGCTGTTCTCCCTCGCGCGCTGTCATGCCGGTTCCCCTTCGGTGCCGGACGGCCGGCCGGGCGATCGTGATTCGCACCCGGCCCCGGGCCGGATCGCGGGGACCTGGGCGGCCCGCGAGCTAGCGCCAGGGAGCCAGCTGGGGTCCGGCAGGGGGTTCGTGCCGTACTCACGGGTGCGGACCTCGGTCAGCGGGCTGATGACCGGCTCCCAGCCGGCGGGCCGGGCGACCGCCAGCAGCACGCCGCCGGCCGCCACGACGTCCCCGGCCACCAGCGGCCGGAGCCTGCGCCCGTCGTAGGCGCAGGCCAGGTCCGCGCCGGCGGCGTCCCTGGGATGGCCGGTGAAGATGTCGAACGCCTCGTCGGCGATCTCCTCCGCCGGCCGCCCGGGGTCCGCCTGGTAGGCGAAGACGCGGACCACGGGGTCGCCGGGCTGGTAGCCGTCCAGCATGGCGGTATGCCGCCCCTGCCCGTCGAAGGCGACGTTGTGCCAGATGGTGACCGTGATCTTCGCCGGCCCTGGCGGGACCGGCCGCCCGGGGGCGGGCGCGCTGCCGGCGTCCCCGGCTGGGCTGCCGTCCGGCGTTCCCTGGCCGCCCGACGGCCCGTCTGGCTGGTTCCCGGGCGCGGTGCCCGGTTCCGGGTTAGTGCCTGGGGATACCTCGTTCTCCGGGGTGGTGAGCTTGAACCTGTAGGAGCGGCTGCCGGGCGCGTAGTGGATCAGCAGGTGCGCGTCCCCGCCCGGGACGGGGTAGTCGGCGAGCGCTCCAGGTCCGGTCTCGGCCTGCGCGGTGCGCGCCGCCTTCAGCAGTTCCCGGGCGCCGGCGCCGGGCATGCCGAGGGTGCCGGTGAGGTAGTCCAGGACGGGCCGGGCGCTTCCCCCGGGCCACGGCTCGGCGTCTTCTTGCGGTGTGCTGGTTCTCGTGGTGATTCCGTTCAGCATCGGGGTTCGCCTCCATCGGGGTGGTGCGGGTGTTGTGCGGTGCCCGGGGGCTGCGCCGGGCGGGACGGGCCGAGGACCGCGTTGCTGCGGATGAGCAGGGTCTCGGCGGCAGTGAGCACGAAGGCCGGGATCTCCGCCCGGCCGGTCACGGCGGCCTTGTACAGGCGGTGGCAGCCGTCAATCAGCAGCGGCGTCAGTTCGCCGCTGGCGCCGGCCAGGGTGGCGAGAATGACCGGCTCGCCGGGGTCGGTGGTCATGGCGTACCCGGGGCTGAAGTCCGGGCCGGGGCCGATCAGGGAGATAGCGTGCCGCCCGCTGCCGGGTTCGCGGGCCAGCCCGTAGGCGCGTGCCCAGGCTTCGACCGGGATCGGCACGGGCGGGCGCGGCGCGGCGCGCAGCAGCACGCCCGCCAGGGTGACGTCGAACACCCAGGGCCGCAGCGTGAACCACTGCTGCGGCTTGCCGGCGGCGGGGAGCCGGGGCGGCACGCCGCCGCCCCGGCTGCCCTGGGGGGTGCTCACGCGGCACCCGCCAGGTCGGTGCCGTCCTGGTCCGCGCCGTCCGGGCCGTCCGCCTCGGGGGCGGCGCCGGCCGGCTGGGCGGCCCGGCGGAACCGGCGCGGCTTCTCGGTCGCCACCTCGGCATCGCCGAGCTTGACCAGGGTGTCCAGGGCGTTGGCGATCGCGCCGGAGCTGTGGTCGAGCACCTTGTGGATCTCGTGCGGGGTGAACTCCTTGTCCGGGTGCTCGCCCAGGTGGGCCAGCACCTTGTCGCGCAGCCCGCCGGGCCGGACGGCCGGGGCCTTCCGGCCGCCGATCGCGGCCTTCAGCGCCCGCCGCGCCTGGGCGGCCTGCTCGTAGATCTCGTCCAGGCCCGCCAGCACGGTCTTCAGGTCCCCGCTCGCGGTCAGCACCAGCCCGGCAGCGTCGGCGGCGGCCCGGATCTGGTCGAGGTGCCCGGTCAGGTCCGTGACGAGGGCCGGGTCCGGCGCGTCGTGGGCCTCGCCGCCGGCGTCCGCCGGGGCGTCCTCGTCACGGGCGGCGTCGCCGTCACCCGGGTCGCCGCCCGGCGCGGCCTCGTCGTCCGGCTCGTCCGGGACGGCGTCCTCGTGGTTGTCTTCAGCGGCGGCGGCGCGCGGCCCGGACTCCGCCGTCTCCGGGCCGGGCGCAGCGGGGGCGTCGGCCTCGGCGTCGTCGCCGTCCTGTGGCACGGGGTCGCCGGCTTCGGCAGTGCGGTCCTGCCCGGTACCGCCGGCCGTCTCGTCTTCGGCGGCACGGTCCGGGCTGCCGGCGGGGTCCTGGTCGGGCTGGCCGGGCTGCTCGGCTTGCGGGCTGGCGGCGGCCGGCGCGGGCTCGGCGAGGGTCCAGGTGTCCGGGATGCCGGGCTTGGTGCCCTTGACCCGGGTGGCGGTGCCGTCCTTCTCCATCGCGAGCAGGGCGGCGCGGGCGGCGGGCTTGCCGGTCCCGGCGGCGTCCGCGATGACCGCGACGGCGCTGCCGGGGCTGGCCGCCAGCGCGGCGTGGACGGCCGCTGCCGGGCTGCCGGCGGCGGGTGCGGTACCGGGTGCGGGGGCGGGGTCCGGGGCGGCGTGCGCGGCGCTGGGGGCGGTGTCGGGGCTGGTCTTCGTGCGTGTCATTTTCGTGGCTCCATTTCATTTCCGGTGGCATTCCGATTTGCCTGCGTCCGGTTATTTCTGGACGACAATCGCTCTGCACCGGATATGAAGTCAAGCCGCTCCGCAGATATTTTCCGCTCCTGCCGGAAACAATGATCTCCTCGCCCGGAACAAGCGGAATGAACGCGCGCCGGAGCCTCGCCGGACCTGCCTCCACCTGGCACTAGGCTCAGTTCAGGCATCCCGCAGACTCATGGAAAGACTTTAACGGGAACCTCCCGGGAACACCTCGCGAGGTTTATCTCCCCGCCGCATCTCCGTATTGCCGTATTCTTTTCCCGCGCGGATTCCCTTTTTGCCGGGCACTGCTTTTCGCCGGGTCTCGTGATTGAGGCCGTCGCCGTGCCTGGTGCTAGCCGGCGTGGTCGCGGGCGGCCCGCTCGGTTTCCTGCCAGAAGGCGCCGGTGAAGGCGCCGGTGTAGGCGGACACGGCCCGGGACAGGGCGCGGTCGCCGGGCTCGATGCCGAGGTCGCGGGCGAGGTCGTCCTGGTCGTACCCGGCCCCGGGGCCGATCGCGGGCGGCTCGGTCGCGCCGAGGACGGCGGGGTCGCCCTCTTCGATGCCGCGCAGCACCCGCTGGTACTCTTCCCCGGGCGTGTTCCCGCCGGACACCCAGCTGGCGGCGGCCTTGCCCGCGTCGCGGCCGAGTTCCTCCGCTTTGGCGACGAGCGGGGGCGGGACCTCGGTCAGGCGGCGGCCCGCCTGCAAGATCAGCAGGACGCGGCTCCGATCACGGTAGGAGTCGAAGAACCCTCGGCAGATCGCCGGCCCGTAGTCCGGGAAGTCGCCGTACGTCAGCGTTTGATGGCACACGACGTAAGAGCCGGCGTCGAGGACCTGCCGGATGAACGCGGCGGTCCGCTCGGGGCCGAGGTACATGGGGTCGCCGGGCCGCAGGATACAGGTCCCGCACCGCTCGGACAGCAGCCTGCTCAGGCCGGTGGCGGGGTCGGAGATGTCCTGCCGCCAGTCCGGGGCGGCCTCGCCGTCCCCGGGGGTTTCCGGCTCGGTGCCGTCCTCGTCCGCGTCCCCGGGTGCCAGGCGACGGCGGGCCAGCCGGGCGGCCTCCAGCCAGAACTCCTCGCGGGCGGCGCCCAGGAACGCCCCGGCGGCCTCGTCCAGGCCCGGGTCGCCGTCGGCCAGGCCGAGGTCGGCGGCCAGGTTGGCGCGCTCGTAGTCCCAGCGGGCGGTCAGATCGGGTACCTCGTACAGGCCCGTGATCGCGGGGTCGGCGCTGGCGATGCCGCGCAGCAGCTCCTGGTAGAACTCCCGGCCGCTGCTGGTGTCGCCGACCTGCCAGTACACCGCTGCCCGGCCGTGCCGGCGGCCGAGGTCCCCGGCGTGGCGCAGCGCGGCCTCCAGGGCTGCGGGCTGCGGAGAAGAGGCGCTCACCGGCCCGGCTCCTTCCCGGCTTGCCCGGCCCCGGGGGCGGCGGTGACCAGGTGGACGCGGTCTCCGTCGTTCAGGAGCATGGCCAGGGTGCTTCCACTGTCCCAGCGGACGTCGAGCTGGTCGGCCTTCGGGTCGTAGCGGGCGACGGTTCCCTCGTCGCCGGGCCGGAGCCGGGTGTGCGGGTCATCGGTGAACTCCAAGGCGACGCGGTCGCCGCGCTCGAACCTGCCGCGGACGTTAGCGACCTCGCAGACCCAGGTGAGCCAGACGTGCAGCTCGGGAACGGGCGGCCGGGTGCCCAGTCGCTCGCCTGTCCGGGCGTCGGTGATCACGGCTCCGGCGGTCTCGATGACCAGGTGCGGGCCGGTAGGGACGATGATGCCGGTGACCCTGGCGCCGGGGTAGGTGACCTTGGTCTTCAGCTCGTCGTCGTCCCAGGCGGTGATGTCCGCGGTCTTGCCGGCCAGGGCTTGCGCGTCGGCCGTCGTGAAGTGGTTCAGCTTGTAAGAGGCCACGGGAGTCTGCTCCTTCTGGCTAAGTTTTCCCGATGAGGGTCGCGGTGTCCGGGCTTTTGCCCGCCCGGGGTTCATGCCTCGCTGCGCTGGCTGCTCGTACCGGGGTGCTGGGCGGCACGGTCGCGGGCGATGCGTTCGGCCTCGGCCCAGAAGGCTTCGCCGGCGGCGGTGAAGTAAGCGTTCTCGGCTGCGGCCAGCGCGTGGTCGTCGGCCGGGCTGAGGTTGAGGTCCTCGGGCAGGTTCAGGCCGAGGTCGTCGGCCAGGTCGAGGGTTTCGTAGCGGATGCAGTGCTGGCCCGACAGCGCGGGCGTGGGGTACAGGTCGTAGACCATGGGATCGGCGGCATCAATCCGGGCGGTGATGTCGCGGCAGGCGGCGGGCGTGGCGCGGGCGAGGGCGCGCCGGGCGGCGTCCCGCCCGTGGGCGGCCCCGATCACCGCTGCCCGGCCGGAGACAGCCTGCCCGCCGCCGAGGCCGGCGAGGTCGGCAAGCTGGCTGGCCAGGGCGAGCGCCTCTGCAAACAGGGCGGCGCGGTCGGGGGTTTCGAAGGTTCGTGCTTCCCAGGAGATCTCCGGCGGCAGTTCCGGCTGGCCGCCGAGGGCGGGCCTGACGGTGATGCCGACGCCGTGGCGGGTTGCCGCGCGGGTCGCCTTCGGGCGGGGTGGGGTCGGTCACGGTAACGGTGACCTGGCCGCCGCCGCAGAGCCGGCCGATGGCTTCGGGCACGGTGAGGTCGTCGCCGTAGTGGTGGATGTCGCGGATCACGATCGCGGGGCGGTCCATGATGCTGTTCCTCCTGATGGGCGTGGCGGGCAAGCTGGGCGGGGCTGGTCATGGGGCGGGCGGCGCGGCGGGCTGCAGGGAGGCCAGCTCGGCTTCGGTGAGCAGGGCGCCGAGGACCTGCCAGTGGTGCTGGCGGAGCGTGACGGCCCGGTCGAGGTCGGCGGGCATGCGCTGCAGCTCGCCGAGGTCGTTCAGGCTCAGGCCGTGGTCGAGGCGCTGCTCGATCTCGCCGAGCTTCGCGCGGATCATGGCGGCGATCTGGCGGATGGTGCTCTCGGCGGCGTTGACTCCCCGGGCGGCGTTCTCGATGGCGTGGGCGGCGGGCCGGTCGCGGCCGTCGATGAGCTGGCCGAGCTGGCGGCAGGTGATGCGGTCGTCGTTCACGGTCTTCTCCTTTTCATTCCGGGTGGCGGGAGGGGCGGCGGCGCCCCTCCCGGGGGCAGGGCTAGGCGTTGAGGGCGCGGGTGGCGGCGCGGGCGATGGCGTCGGTGGCGTCGGCGGGGTATTCGTGGAGGTCCACGTCGATCGGCTGCCAGCCGTCATCGGTCAGCTGCTCGGCTACGGCGACGAACGCTGACCAGTCCCCGCCGTTGCGGCGCTGGTACTTCGCATGGCCGTTGGCACGCGCGAGCCGCTGCTTAACCGGCCCGAGCGTCCGGAATGTGTCCGTCCGCTTGCGGCTCTTGCTGCCGTGCGGAACGCGGGAGTCGTTCTGGAACGGCCATGACTCGCGGGTGCTGCTGGCGGCTGGTTGCGGTCCGCCGTGGCCGAGCTGCGCCCGGACCTCGTCCCAGGCGCGCTGCATCGTGGGGCCGCCGCCGCGGTAGGCGGCGTGCTCGCCGCGCGGCCCGTGCCTATCGAGTGTGAGGCTGCACCCGGCCGGGGCGGGTGCCCAGGTGATGGTGTAGCCGTCGGCCAGCAGGTGCCATGGGATGCTGCCCACCTGGGCGGGGTACCTGCTCGCGTGGTGCTCCGCGTAGCGGGCCGGGACCTCGCTCTCGTCGTCCTGCTGTCGTGCCGCGCGCTCGGCGAGGGCGAGGGCCTCGTCACCGTCCAGGCCCGCCTCGGTGAGTGCCGCGAGCGCGGCGTCGCGGGCGCGGTCGCAGGCGGCTGCCAGGTCTTCGGGCGAGGGGCGGTGCGCCGCCTCGTTGACGGCGCGCCACTCCTGGTCCGCCGCGCGGCAGGCGGTCCGCAGGTACTCCTCGCGCTGGTGCTCGTCCATGTCGCTTCTCCCTGGCTGCTGGTCGTGGCTGATGCGGGTGGCGGCGGTGCTGGTCATGGCGGTCAGCTCCTTTCGCGGGGGGGCTGGGGGCGGGCCGGGCGGCCCGCCCCCGTGGCGGGTGTCAGGCGGTGAGGGCGCGGGCGGCGGCGCGGGCGATGGCCTCGATGGCGTCGGCGGGGCTGGCGGCCTCGATGACCTGGCAGTCGGTGTACTTGCAGATGGCGGCCCAGCCCTTGGGGGTGAGGATGATGACGCCGCAGCCGGCGCGGTGCAGGCGGGTGATGCACTGCTGGACGCCGGCCGGCTCGCCGGGGGCTACGAACATGGCGTCGGAGACGATGACCAGCAGCCGGGCGGTGCCGGGGCTGGCGAGGCCGAGCGCGCCGTCGAGGGCGTCGATCGCGCGGCAGGCGCTCTCGGTGCTGGCAGTGGCGCGGAAGTCGGTGACCTGGGCGGGCCTCTCGCCGGGGCGGGTGAGGGCGTAGACGCCCTTGCCGAACAGCACGCTCGCGGTGAGGGCCGAGGGCAGGTGCCCGGCGGCGCGGGCGAGGATCCAGGCGGCCGAGGCGACCGGGCCGGCGAAGGCCCCCATGGAGCCGGAGATGTCGCAGGCGATCCCGACCCGCAGCGGCGGGGCGGGGACCCGGCGGCTGCGGGTGTGAGTGAAGGGCTCGGCGGTCGGGACCGCACCGGCGGCGCGCTGGGCCTTGCCGGCCAGGGCCTTGCCCATGCGGAGCCGGCCGGGCGGGACCTTGGAGGTGACGGTGACGGCAGTGCGTTCCCCGGCGGTGGCCTCGCGCAGCGCGCGGGTGAGACGGCGGGCGGCGGCGGCCTCGTCCTGGTGGGGGTCGCGGGTGCCGGTGACCGCCCGGGGCCGGGTGCGGCGCCCGAAGACCTCGCGGGCGGCCCGCTCGGCGTTGCCGCGGACGGCCTTCTCGTGCTCGCGCTTTTCGGCTGCGTCGGGCGGGAAAGGGGGCGGCGGCGGGGCGAAGTCGGCGGCGACCGCCTCGGCGATTGCCTCGATGGCCCTGGCGAGGGCTTTGGCGAGCTCGGAGGGGATGGTGATGATCAGGGGGGCGGGCGGGGCGGCGTCGGGGTCGAGGCCGAGGATGCGGCACCAGCGGCGGGCCAGGGTTTTCCGGGTGCGCAGGTCGTCGTCGGCGGTGGCGTGGAACTCCCGCCAGGTGACCCGCAGGCGGGCGAGGTTCGCCGTGCCGATGGCGGCCTCGACCTTGGCGGCGACCGGGGCGGTCTCGGCGGGCTCGAGGATGCCGGCGTCCTCGCGGGCCAGCAGGAGGGCGGCGGCGGCGCCGGCCTCGCGGGGGCTGGCGGGCTCGGTGCCGGCGGCGGTGAAGTCGGCGAGGATGAGCTTGGTGGCGCAGGCGCGGAGCCAGCGGCGGTCGGCGGGGCGGCGGCCGGCCTGGCGGGCCTCGATGCGGGACTCTTCCAGCTGGCGGGCGGCCTGGCACCAGTTCGCCCGCTCCTCCGGGGGGAGGCGGACCTGGGTGTGGGCGGCGTGGGCGCACTCGTGGATCAGGGCGCCCCAGGTGACCGGGTAGCGCTCGCGGTCGGCGGGGATGGCGGGGTCGCAGTCGTCGGGGTCGGCCTCCAGCAGGTCGCCGTCGACCTCGATGACCGGGATGTCGCGCAGGTAGCAGGCGGGGCTGCCCAGGCCCGCCCCGGGGGCGCAGGCGACCGGGACCGGGCGGCCGGCGATGTCGGGGACCTCGGCGGTCATGGCGGCGGAGAGGGTTTTCCAGTCGCCGGCGGGGGCGGCGAGCCAGGCGGGGGCGGGGGCGGCGGGGGCTGTGGCGGTGGTGGTGGCGGACATGGCGGGCGGTCCTTTCCGGGCAGTCGGGGCGGGGGCTAGATCTGGCGGCCGAGGGCGAGGGGGGCGACCGTCTTGCGGGCGAAGGCTTTGGCTACCGCCTCGACTACGGCGTCGGCGTCTTCCCCGGGGGCGATGCCGGCCAGGTTGGCGATGGCGGCGTCCTCGCCGAGGATGCCGGCGATCTTCGCGAAGGCGAGCAGCTCGCGCAGCTGGGGTGCCCAGCCGATCTCGCCGCTGGCCTGCCGGGCGGCGAGGTCCCTGGCGGCCTTGATGGCGCGGGGGTCGATCTTGAGGGCGCGGGCGAGGTCGTAGTCGGTGGACACCTTGACCTGGCAGCTGAACCTGCTGGACAGGGCCTCGGTGAGGATCGCCCCGTGGACCCCGGGGTTGTGGCCGGCTACTACGTAGAAGCCGTCGGCCGCCTTGATCACCTCGCCCTTGTGGGCCTTGACGGTGATCTCGCGCCGGCCGTCCATCGCGGGGTAGGCGACCGCCAGCACCGCCGGCGAGATCAGGGTCGCGTCGTCCAGGAAAAGGACCCTCCCCTCCTGCATGGCCCGCACCAGCGGCCCGTAGATGAAGGCGAAGGTGCCGTCGGGGTTCTGGGTGTACTCGCCGACCAGGTCGGCGGCGGTGGTGTCGCCGTCGCCGGCCACCGTGATGAGGTCATCGCCGAAGGCCGCCTCGATCAGCGAGGTCTTCCCGGTACCGGGCGGCCCCTCCAGCAGGGCCGGCACCGAGTCCGCCCGCAGCCTGCGCAGGACCTCGACATCGGGCATCCCGGCCAGCGCCCGGGGCTGGTAGACCTGCCCGTTCGGGCGGGTAACCGGGCCGGCCGCAGCCGGCTTGGGGGTAAAGGCCGGCTTGGGGGCGGGCGACGGTGCCGGGGCGGCGGGGGCGGCCGGCTCGGGGGCGGGGGCCGGCTTGGGCGGAAGGGGGGCCTTGGGCGCGATGGCAGCGGCTGCGGCGGCGGTGGCGGAGTTGGCCTGGTAGCGGATGGGCTTGCCGGGTACGAGGTCGGCCTCGCCCCGGTCGGCGAGGGTGGTCAGCGCGTTGCCGACCGCGCCGGCCGACCTGTCGAGGGCCTTGGCGATCTCGCCTGTCTTGCAGGGTCCGGGGTGGTCGGCGAGGTACTCGGCTACCTGGCGGCGCAGCTGGCCGTTGCCGAGCCGGCCCATCGGGGCGGCGGCGGGGGCGGCGGGGGTGGTCATCAGGATTACCTCCGTTTAAATACGAGGCGGAATTGGGCCGACATTGGCGTGCGCACGCTTTTCGCCATTACCCGGGATTTTAATTGCCAGGGAATTTCCCCCCGGTATTTCCGGGTACAACAACGACGCTAGCTCGCCTTTTTGGCAGGAGTCAACGCCATTTCGCCTCGAATTCGGGGAATTTCCGCGCCAATTCCGCGCAATTCGTCACGGACAGCCGCGGGCACCGATACCGTCCGCTGTCGCGCCTTTTCCGGCCCGCCGGCCGCCTTTTCCCCCGCCTTTCCCGCCCGCCGCCGGCCGCCTCGCGTGGCCCGTCTGCCTGGCCGTACGACCTCGCGGGCACCCTCGGGGGGAGGTCCGGGGCCGGGAGGGGAGGTGGCTGGCGGACGGGAATATACATACACGGAGAGGGCCACTACAGGAAAATAAATACAAGTAATCATTTGCCTGGCGCGCCGATTACTATCGTTTTACGAGCTGTGCGCGTATATAAGTCTGGGAGTTCACGCGAAGGTTTATTCCGGGCACTGCCTGCGCATTCCCCGGGTCCGGGGGGTTCCGGTGTCGGCAGGTATACAGAAAGGAGTACGGAATAGCTGGCGGTGCGGAATGGCCGCCGGGTCCGGCTTTCTCGCGGCGGGGTCTCCCGCTCCGGCGCGGGGCCTCCGGCGGCGGGCGCGGCGACGCGCAGGCGGCGTGATGCGGCCTGCCGCCTGATCGCGGTGCCGGCAGGGCCGGCGAAACCGCGCTGAAGATGCCGGCGGGTCCGCATTCAGCGTGCGGTGTGCGGGATCGTCCGTGGTGATCGTGGCCGCCGCCGGGCGGCATGAAGCGCACCTGCCTGGCGGTGCCCGTCTGCCATTCAGAGCGCAGGGCTGCCGTAATTCTGAATGCGGCTGGCACCGCCGTCCGGGCGGTCGCGCTGCCCCGTGCGGGGCGGGATCGGTCCCGGCGTGGTGACGTTAGCGTGGCTGCGGGCGTCGGGTCGAGCCGGGTGCGGGCGGCGCGCGTTGCCGGCGGGGTCACCCGGTGCGCTGCTCATGCTGGCCGGCGGCGGGCTGCGGCCCGGCACGCGGGTGCTGCTGGTGGCCTGGTCCGGGTGCGGCTACGGCGAGGAGGGCGGCGGCGGCCTGCCTGGTCTGGGCGCCGGGCGTGATGCCTAGCTCGGTCAGCCTCGATTCCAGCAGGGCCAGCGTCCGGCGGACGGCCTCGGGGCGGCCCGCTGCGGCCTGCAGCCGCATGATCCGCACGTACAGGTACTCGTTGTAGGGGTCGTGGGCAAGGGCCGTCTCCAGGGCGGACAGGGCCTGGCCGGGGTCGCGGGGCTGGAGGATCTCGGCGATGGTGGTCCAGGCGTCCAGCGCGCGGCGGCGGGCGGCCTCGGCGTACGGCTCGGCCCATTCGTATCCCGTGCCCTCGGCCAGCTCGCCGCGGTACAGCGCGACTGCGCGGCGGCAGGCGGCCAGCCGGGCGTCGCCGCTGGCGTTGCGGGCTGCTTCCAGGGCCTCGCCGAACGCCTCCAGGTCGGTGCCGATCAGGGCGGGGTCCAGGCGGTAGCGGCCGGAGGCGTTGAGGATCCACAGCGGTGCGGGCAGGGCCGACGCGGTGCGGAGCATCTCCCGGGCCTTGCGCAGCGCGAGGTTGCGCTGCCCGGCGGCGCGGCCGGGGTCGGACTCGGGCCACAGGGCCTCGCTGATCGCTTCCCCGCTGGCGCCGTCGGGGTGCACGGCCAGGAACGCCAGCAGCTCGCGGGCCTTGCGCAGCCCGGTGCCGATCTCGCGGCCGGCGGCGGTGATCTGCAGGGGGCCGAGCACGCTGATCCGGACTGGCGTGCCCGCGGGTCCGGGGCCGGTGCCTTGCCTGGCTGTGCCCGCCGGCGGCGGGTGCTGCGGGGGGCGGCGCGGTGCACCGGCCTGGGCGGGTTCGGGGGCCGCAGGGGCGCTCAGGAGGTGCGGCTGCCCTGTCTCCGGCGGGCTGGGTGCGGCCGGGCCGTCATCGCCGGAGGGCTCGCGGGCCTGGTCCAGCTGCGCGATGATGGCGGCGAGGTCCGCTGCTTCGAGGTGGTATGCCTCGGTCCCGGCAAGGTCCGCCTCTGGCGGCGTGACGCCGCTGATGAGGCCGTCGGCGGTGATGTGGCAGGTGGTGCCGTGCGGCCAGTCGCCGAGCAGGATGACGGTGATGCCGAGATCGCGGCCGGCGGCGGTGATGCCGGCCAGCCGCTGCGCGGCTGCGGGGCCGGGGGCGGCCAGCACTACCGTGACGGTCTGCTGGCCGTCGTCGCCGTCTGCGGTCCGGGCACGCCGGACGATCATGGCTTCGGCCTCATCGAGCGCGGTGTCCAGTGCGCGCGGCACCGAGACGCCGCGGATGGGCGGGTGAGCCCACTGCCCTGGCGGGCCGGGGAGGAGCCGGGCGGCGTCGGCGGCGGGGATGATGATCTCGGCTGGCGTGCCGTCCTGGCCGCGCGGCGGCCGGGCCAGCAGGCCGGCCAGGATGGCCCTGGCGGCGGCTGGTGCCCCCGGGCCGGTCAGGCCGAGGCCGCCGAGGGCGGCGGGGTCGGCGGTGATCTCCTGGCCGTCGCGGATGCCGATGGGGACCGGGCCGGGCGGGGCCGGGACGGTGCCCTGCTGGCCTGGCGGCTGCGCGGACGCGGGGCGGGCCGGCGCGGGGGCAGCGGCCCGCCCGGGTTCGCGGGGGCCGGGGAAGGGCTGCTCGTATGGCTCGTACAGGTCCAGGTCCAGGTCCGGCTCGGTGTCGTCCGGGCCGGTGCCGTCTGCCGGGGGTGTCCTGATGGCGGGGGTGCGGGCCGCGCGGTCCAGGGCGGCGATGACCGGGGGCGGCGGCATGGACGGTTCGAGGCTGGAGGTGAGCACTGTGCCGGGCCGGTAGCGGCGCCGACGGTGGATGCGGGCCAGGGCGACGGCGGCGCTGATCGCGACGGCGGTTCCCAGTCCGATCAGCGCCCCGGACGGCAGCCGTACCCCGGGCGGGCCGGCATGCTGGTGTGCGCCGGGTCGCCCGGTGGCCGGGGTGCTGCGGGCCGGGTGCGGGCTGCGGGCCGGGCTGGGTGAGCCGGTGGCGGCCGGTGGCGGCGTGCGGCGGTGCCGGGCCGGGTGGCCGCCGGGCGGGTGCCCGCGGCCGTGCTGGGGGTGCGGTCCCGCGGCGGGGATCAGCAGTTCCCATCCGGGGTAGATCCGGGCGGGGTTGGTGAGGGTGGCCCCGCCGGGCTGCGGCCTGCCGCGGTTGAGGTCGTAGATCTCGTGCCAGCAGTCGCCGTTGCCGAGGTAGGTGCGGGCCAGGTCCCACAGGTTGTCGCCGGCCACGACGGTGTGCACGCGGTCTTCCGGCCGCGCCTGCCCTGATGGGCCGGCGGTGCGGGCGGCGTCCAGCCTGATCCCAGGCGTGGCGGCCGCGGCGCCGGCTGCCGCCGGGCCGGGGAAGGGCGGGGCGGTGACGGCCGTGCGGGAGGCCAGCAGAGCGGGTGTCACGGCCGGGAGGGCCGGCGTTACCTGGGCGGCGGCTGCCATGCTGGCGCTGATGAGGGCGGCGGCGAGGGCCTGGAGCGGGCCGAGCGCGGGCAGCCTGGGCGCGGGACGGCCCCGTGCCCGCGCGCCAGTTTCGGTCAGGGCGGACAGGGTGAACGCGGCCCAGGCTGCCCAGCTGACGTCGCGGACGGCGGCGATGAACAAGGTGCCGTCATCGCGGCGGGCCAGGGCGGCGGTGATCTGGTGCCAGGATGGCAGGTGATGCGGGAGGGGGCTGGCGCCGAACTTGTACAAGGCGGCGGGCAGGCCGGCGATGAGCGCGGCGAGCAGGATCGCCGAGGCGGCGGCCCGGATGAGGCGGGCGGCGCGGTGCGCGGTCACGGCTGGGGTCCCGCGCCTCCCTGGGCTAGCTGCGCGGTCGCCGACGCGGACGCGGACAGCCTGGGCAGGCCGGTCAGCGCGCCCAGCATCGACGGCGTGGTGACGGTAACCGTGACGGTGACTGTTGTGGCTCCGCTGATGGTGACCGTGCCGGTGCTGCCGGTGGCTGCCAGGTAGGCGCGGGCGGCTGCGGCAGCCTGGGCGGGGTCGACGGCCAGCGGCCCGTGCCCGGCGTAGGCGGCGGAGGCATTGACTTCGGTCGCGCCGGCCCGGGCGGCCTCCCCGGCGACGGCCTGGGCCTGGGCGGCGGCGGCGAGTTTCTGCCCGGCGTCGGTCACGAACGCGATAGCGGCCAGCAGCCCGATCGCGATGATAGCCGCGAACAGGGTCAGCGTCCCCTCGTCCCGGCCCCGCGAGCGCCGTGTGCGGCGGGTCATCGTGTCACCGAGTGGGAAGTGATCTGGCGCAAGGCCGCCCGCGCTGAGCCGGGTGCCGCGCCATCTGCCTGACAGGCCGCCCGTTCTTGCTGGCACGCACGCTGTCCGCCTGGGCATGGAAAACTCTTCCGCATGAGCGAGCTGTCCGATCCGACCCTGGCCGTGCTGGTCGAGGCCGGCCAGAAGCTCCCGGAGAGCGAACTGACGACGATGCTGATGCGCACCGGCATTTATGAACGCAGCCCGCGCAAGACCGGAATCGCCAGTGAGAACAAGGCCGAACTCATCCGCTCCAGGCTCCTCGCCGCGCGGGCTGCAGCGAAGGAGGGTGACACGGCCGCCCGCCGCGGGCTGCTCGCATTCGCGACCGAGCTGGTCCAGCGAACCGTCACGAACCCAGAACGCCCGCCCCGCTGGTTCAGCGAGCTGCGGGATGCGCTGCTGGCCGACGGCTACGAACTCACCTGGGCCGGGGAGTCGCCACGCACCGTCCCTCTGCCCGGTGACGTATCGGTTGCAATCCCCGGCAACATCCGTTACTCGACCCTGCCCACCGACGCCATGCCAGTCCCGCTCGCCGGGGAGATCAGCGCCCTGGAAGCCGAACTGGCCGCACGCGGGTACACGACCGTGCTCAACCACTACCAGCAGGCCGTCGACGGGTTCGCCAACCACAAGTACGAATCGGCCAACAGCGATCTGCGGACCACCCTTGAAGACCTCGTCACGCGGCTCGCTGAAGACCACGCCGGCTACCGGCGCCAGCGGCAGGCAAGCCAAGGCGGGGCCGCGATCAGCCACATGATCCAGAACGGGCATCTGCCAGAAGACGATGGCGGGCTGCTGCTTCGCGGGCTCTGGCGGCTCAGCCACACCCGCGGGTCGCACCCCGGGCAGTCCGACGCCGACGAGGCCCGCTTCCGGATGCAGGTCATCACCGCCACGGCGCGCTTCCTGCTCAGGCACTTCCCCGTGGCGACCTGACCACCACGCCCGATCATCTACAGTCACCCCGTGGACCACGCATGGATGCAGCAGAAGCTGACGGAGTACCGCACCCTGATCGAGGCGTACCTCAAGCTGCCGCATGACCGCGGCAGCATGCTGGGGCCGGACAACGAGGACCGCGCCGAACTGCTCCGCCGCGAGCCCACGGTGAAGGAGATCCTCAAGCGCCTCGATCCCGAGCTGACCGACTTCAACCTCAACGGCCTGGCCGGCGATAAGGCGGCCCGAGACGCTGTTAACCGCGGTCTCGGCATCCTGGCCGAACGGGACGAATGGGAAGCCAAGCTCGCCCCCGACGCCCCGGTGCTGCCGGCCGACCAGTTCCACCCCTGGGTCTGGCAGGCCGCCCAGACACTGTGGGACTCCTCGCACTACCGGCACGCGGTCCAGGCCGCGGCAACCGCGATCAACGACCACACCCAGAACAAGCTCGGCCGCCGTGACGTCGCCGACACCCAGCTCATGCAGGAAACGTTCAGCCCCAACCCGCCCGAACCCGGCAAGCCCCGGCTCCGCTGCCCCGGCGATCCGAGCAACCCGACAACCCAAAGCCGCCAGCGCGGCGCCCTCCAGTACGCCGTCGGGTGCTTCGGCGCGATCCGCAACCCCGCGACCCACGAGCAAGGCGAGTGGGACCAGCAGGAGGCGCTCGAGTGCCTGGCCGCCCTCAGCGTCCTGGCCCGATGGATCGACGGCTGGAAGCTCGATACGGTCCCCTGACAAGCCAGGCGTCACCAAGCCGAGCCAACAACACACCTTCCGCTCGCCATCGCCTGGGGGTCCAGTTCGCGAACCGACGTATCCAGGGGCACGCATCACGCACCCCCGGCACTCGGGTTCGCGCCCGAGGAACCTTCAGAATTGCTGAACCCGAGACCTCTTGCCCGGTAGATGTCGAGCGGGCTGGTGAAGGTGGCGGTGAGCGGCCTGCTGCCGGGGATGCCGGGGATCAGGGTCAGGCCGGACAGCCGCACGTCGCAGGTCACCTGGACGGTTACCTGGGCTGGTTCGCCGGGCGGGATGGCGAACCCGGCTGTGCCGACCGTGACCTGCGGGGTGCAGTCGAGGTGGTCGGCGGCCAGGACGGACTGCGCGGATGACAGGGCGTCGGCCTGGGCCTGGGCTGGGGTGCGGGCGATGCTGGCCTGCCGGGCCGCCTCGCGGGCGGCGTCGGCGATCGCGTTGCGGGCGATGATGACCCGTCCGGCGGTGACTGCCAGGGCGAGGAACATGATCAGGACCAGGGCGACGGGGGCCAGTTCGACGGCGGCGTTGCCTGCCTCGCGGTCGCCGGTCACTGTGATGTCCTGGTGGTGAAGCGTTCCTGCGGTGCCTGGGCCTGCTCGGTGACCTGGGCGGGGAACAGCGGCACGATGGCCGGCGCGCTGCCGGTGACGGTGATGGTGATGGTGATCGTGTTCCCGGTGCTGCCGGTGCAGGAGGGGCCGCGCAGGATGCCGGCTGCGGCGGTGCGGGCGTACTGGCAGGCCGCGGCCAGCCCGCCGGCCAGGGTGCCGCCCTGGGCGCTGGCGGCGCCGGCTCCCTGCCGGGCGGCGGACAAGGCGGCGTCCCGGGCGGCGAACCACAGCGCGGCCTGGAAGCAGGCCGACAGCAGCGGCAGGATGATGGTGAAGGCGATCGCGGCGGCGATCACCGACGAGCCTCGGTCACTCAGCCGGCGCCGCGCCTGCCGGGCGGTCAGCCGGGGATCTGCGCGATCCATGCCGACAGCTTGCCTTTCACCGCGGCGACCAGCAGCGCGGCTGCGACAGCGAATCCCACGACCATGATGATGGTCCCGACGATCCCGACTTCCCCCTCGTCGCCGTGCGGCCAGCGGCGGCTGGCCTGGGCGCGGGCGAGCAGGTAGCAGATCTGCGGCGGCAGCATGTCCAGGTGCATCAGGGCATCACCCCTCATTCCTTCTGTCGTGCGGTCAGGTGGTGTAGATGAGCGTGTAGAAGGCGGGCCAGGCCAGCAGCAGCACGAAGCCCATGCCGAGCAGGGTGAGCGGGACGATCATGGTGGTGGTGCGGGAGCTGGCCATGGCGCGGGTGTCGGCGAGCATCCGGCCGCGCAGCGACTCGGTCCTAGCCGCCAGCGTGGCGGCGATCTTGGCGCCCTCGGTGCCGGCGATCTCGGCGGTGCCGGCCAGCTCGCTGACTTCGGGGACCCCGATGTCCTCGCCGAGGGCGGCCAGGTGGTCCCAGGGCGGCTCGTGGGCGCTGGCGGCGGCCTCCAGGACGGCGGCGATCCGGGCGAACGCCCAGCCGTCGCCGATCCGGGCGGCGTATTCGAGGGCCTCGCTGGTGCCCGCCCCGGCGGTGCGGGCCAGGCGGACCAGTTGCAGGTAGGAGATGAACGCGTGGGTGAAGTCGCGGCGGCGGCGGGCGGCTTCGATGCGCACGTCGAGGTCGGGGGCGAACCACAGGCAGGCCGCCGCGGCAAGTGACGCCCCGGCGGGGGTTTCCCACGGCACGGCGATGCCGGTGACGGCGAGGAACGCGCCCGCCAGCGCGAAGGCCGACAGCCCTGTCGCGGACGCGGCCAGCTTGTGGACCAGGAACGTCTCCGGCGCGCGGCCCAGCAGGGCCAGGTCGGTGCGGGGAACCGCGGCGAGCCGGGTGCGGGCGAGCCGGGCGGCGAGCCACCGGCCGAGTCTGTCGCTGGCTGAGCCCGGTCCGGGCTGCGGCGCCGGGCCGGGGGCGTGGATGCGGGCGAGGGCGGCATCCAGGCGGGGCGGGGCCGGACACAGCTCGGCGATGACCAGGACGATCCCGAGCCCGGCGCACGCCCCGGCGGCGGCTAGCCAGATCATCGCCGTGCCTCCTGGCGTGCGGCAGGCCGGCCTGGGACCGATCCGCCGGTTTCTGCCTGCAGGAACCTGCTCGGGCCGCCGGTGATGGACAGCTTGTACAGCCAGTACAGCCCTCCGGCGTAGCAGCCGGCGACTACGGCGAGCACGACCTGCCCGGCGGGGGTGCCGAACGGCGCGGAGTAGGAGCGGTCCAGGATCAGGTAGCCGGTGTAGACGGCCAGGAACGCGACGATCCAGGCCAGCGCGGTGCGGTAGGCGGCGCGTTCGGCTTCGGTCTCGCGGCGCGCGGCCACGTCCTTGGCGACGTCGCCGGCCAACTCGGTCAGCACCGCGTGCAGGCCGGGTCCGCGCCGGTCGGCCGCCAGGATCAGGGCGGTGGCGATCAGGTCACCGACCGGGTCGTCGACGGCGCCGGCGAAGGTGCGCAGCGCCCGTGCGGTGTCCTCGCGGCGGCGCAGGCTGCCGGCCAGTTCCTGGACGGGGGCGGCGATCGGCGGCGGGGCGGTGGCGGCGCTGTGGGTGAGGGCGTCTTCCAGTCCCCGGCTGGCGGCCAGCACGTCAGCCAGCCGCCGGGTCCAGGCTTCCAGCGCCTCCAGCCGGGCGATTCGGGCGCGGGCGGGCCGACGGGACAGGATGCGGGGCACGGCGATGACCGCGGGCATGGCCGCGAGCGCGGCGGCGGGCCAGCCGGTGACCGCCAGCACCGCGATCCCGGCGACGGCTGCGGTGACGGCGGCGCGGGGGGTGATTTTCCAGCGTGCGGCCAGGACGCGCCACCGGGCCGGCGGGGCCGGGGCCGGTTCTGGCGGCGGCCCGGCGGCGTAGCTGATGACGCAGGTGATCCCAGCCGCGGTCATGCCGCCGGCGACCGCGCCGAGCAGCGCTCCGGGCGTCACGGCCGTGCCCCGAGGACGGCGGGGCTGAACCCGGCGGCTATCAGGGCGTCCATGGCGGCGGGGCTGAGGGAGTGGTCGGGGACGGCGCGGCCGTCCGGGCCGGGGCTGAAGACGCGGTTGCGGTCGGGCCGGTCGCCGTCGCCTGGCGGGAGCACCTCGATCACCTCGCTGACGTAGCGCTGGTGGGTGGCGGGATCCTTGCGGATGTGCACGACGAACGGGCGGGCCATGCCGACTTCGAGGTGGATGACCGCCGGGGGCAGGGCGAGCTGGCCGCGCTGGGCGAGCATCAGGATCCGGCCGAAGACCTCATCGGCGCTGTTGGCGTGCAGCGTGCACAGGGAGCCTTCCTGGCCGGAGTTCATCGCCTCCAGCATCGGGCGGATCTCGGTGTCGCGGACCTCGCCGAGGATGATCCGCCGGGGGTTGAGCCGCAGCGCGGCCGGGATCAGGTCGTGCAGGGTGATCTGGCCGGCGCCTTCGCTGTTGGGCTGGCGGGCTTCGAACGGGACGACGTCGCGGTGCCGGCCGGGCAGCAGGTGCAGGTACAGCTCGTATTCGCTTTCCAGGGTGGCGATCCGCTCGTCGGGGTCCAGGGCGGCGGTCAGGGCGCGCAGCAGCGTGGTCTTCCCGGCGTCGACGCCCCCGGTGACGATGATGTTCTTGCGTGCCCGCACCGCGCAGCCCAGGAAGTGCGCCAGCTCCGGGGACACAGTGGCGTAGCCGGGGTCGCACAGCTGCTCCAGGGTGATGTCGACCAGGCGGTGGCAGCGGATGCTCACGTGCACCTGCGGGGTGACCGACATGACCGCGGCGAGCCGGACCCCGGCGTCGTTCAGGGCCGCGTGCAGCACGGGGCGGGCGGCTGAGAACTCGCGGGGGGTCTGGCCTTCGCGGATGCCCCAGGTGCGGACCATCTCCATCAGCTCGCTGTCGCTGGCGGCGACCGGCCGCCCGGCCATCCGCCGCCCGTCCCGCAGCGTGACCCGGACCTGCCGCGGGCCGTTGATGTCGATGTTCTCGACGTCGGGGTCATCGACGTAGGGCTGCAGCGGGCCGAGCCCGAACTGCTCGTCCAGCACCGCGCGGGCCAGGGCCTCCCGCGTCCGCGGCGAGGGCAGCTCCAGGCCGGCGCGGGCCTGCCGTTCCGCCCACGCGGTGACGTGCTCATCGGCCAGGGCGCGGGCCTGCTCACGGGCGCCGGCCTGCCCGAGCCGCCCGGCGGTGTCCCGGAAGATCTCCCGGACGGCGGCGCGGAAATCATCGCCGCTCGCCGTCACGCCGGGCGCGGCCGGACCTGACGGCGGCGCGGGCCAGGCCGCGGCGGAGGCTGCCGGCGCAGCGGTCACCGTCATCGTCCCGCCTCCACCGGGACGGAAGCGGCGGGCCTGGGGGCGTGCTCGCGGGCAAGGCCGGCGGCCAGGGCCGCGGCGGCGCGCATCAGCGGGGTGCGGCCGAAGCGGCGGCCGGGTGCCGCGCCGTCGGACAGGACGGCGGCGGTGTCCGGGTCATCGGGGAGGCTGCCGCGGACCGGGACCTCCAGGGCCTGGCTGAGCGTCCTGGCGGACTCCGGGCCGTAGGGTCCCTCCCCCACCAGGACCAGCGATGCGGGCCGGTCTTCGGCGCGGATGCCGGCCAGCGTCGCCAGCCGGGGCAGAGCGGCGGCTGCCTGCCGGATCAGCGGGCGGCAGACCATCAGCACCGTGCCGGCGGCGGCCAGCAGGGGCGCCAGCGCGGTCTGCCCGTCGAGCCGCCCGGCGTCGGCGATGACATCGGCGGGAGCGGCGGCGAAGGCGGCGGCCAGGGCGGGCCAGGCGGCGGCGATCTGCCATTCGGCCAGCGGCCCGGCCGGGGCGGGCAGCACGAACTGGCGGCAGGGCCGTGCCGACAGCGGGACCGATTCCGCGCACAGCTCTGCGGCGGCGAGGCCGGCATCTTGCTGGGCCAGCAGCGCGTACCGCACCAGCCCGGCAGTGCCGGCGCACGCCGGTGGCTGCCCGCGCCACAGCCCGGCGAGCACGGCCCCGCCGGCCGGGTCGCATTCGGCGAGCACCACCTTGCGGGGCCAGGCCAGTGCCAGGGCCAGCCCGGTGGTGGTGACGCCCGGGGACCCGCCGGGGCTGACCAGGACGATGAGGCTCATCCCGTACCTCCTGTTGCCGTGATGATCAGGGCGATCTGCCCGGTGGAGTCCTGCTGGGCCACCGCGGGCCCCCGCCCGGCGGCCACCAGCAGGTCGACGACGACATCTCCGCTGGTGTCCGGGGCCGATACCTGATACACGGCGGCGGGGACGTCCTGGGACAGGGCGGCCTGCCCGGAACCGGAGGCGGCCTGGCCGGCTGCGCCGGGGGTCGCGACGACCAGCACCTGGTCGCCGGGGGCTAGGCCGCTGGCCGGCAGCTGGGATGCCTTGAGCGCGACCGGGACGAGCTGCTGGCCCGGCCCGGGAACTGCCGTGGCGGTCAGGTCGGCGGGCACCAGCAGGGTGCCCGCCCGCAGGCTGACGGCGGCGATCTCCCCGACGGCCTGGGATTCCTGGCGGGCCGGGATCACCTTGATGCCGCTGCCGGCCGAGACCGGGACCGGTGCTAGGTCAGCGGCGGTGATCCGGGTGCCGGCGGGGATATCGCGGGCGGCGGCGAGCACCTCGGCGCGGTGGCTGAAGGAGGTGAACGCCCACGCTCCGGCCAGCGCTCCGACGCCGGCCAGGACCACGCCGAGCGCGAGGATGGACCGGCGCCGCTGCCGGGGCACTGGTCCCGGCGCGGCCGGGGATGGCGCCCGGGACCGGTCCGGGCCGGCCGGGACCGGGGCCGGGCGCGGTGGTGCCTGCTGCCTCACGGGGCATCGCCTCCTTGGATCAGGGCCTGTCCTTCGGCGACTCCCAGGGCGAAGGTCGTGGTGCGTCCCAGCGTCGGCAGCGCGCCGCCGGTTCCGCCGGAGCCCTGCCAGGCGGCGGTCCAGGTGACGGTCACGCTCACCCGGTAGCGGTTGCCGGGCAGCCCGTCCGAGGGCTGGTCATAAGTCCAGGCGCAGGTGCTGTGCTGGGCCTGCGCGGGCCGGGCCGGGTTGTAGGCGGTGCCCGGCCCGGGGCAGGCCAGGCTGGTCCCGTCGCCGGGCCGGATCTCCAGCTCGGCCGGCCGGGCGGTTACCTGCGCCCACACCCCGCCGGCGCTGACGGTGGCGGTCACCGGATGCCACTGGGCCGGGGCGATCCAGAACCATTCCGGCAGGCCGACCAGCGCGTCGGTGCCGCGCGGCCGGGCGGTGAGCACGTCCGGCAGCGGCAGGGCCAGCTCGTTCTGCGCCCAGGCGAGCAGTTGCTGGGGGGTGACGGCGGGCGCGGCGGCGGCGCCGACCGGGACGATGGTGTTGGTGGCGTTCAGGATGCTGACGCCGTTGCGCCCGCCGTTGAGCTTCAGCCCGTGCGGGCAGACCTGCAGCATATGGTCCGGGTTTCCCGCGATCGGGTACAGCCCGCACGGCGTGCTGACGGTCCCGGTGGTGGCCGGCTGGCGCCGGCCGGACGCTCCCGGGGCGGCGGTCCCGGTCTGGCAGGAGATGTCGTAGCCCCACGGGTAGCCGCTGGCGCCGCAGTTCCCGCCGCCGGGCGCGGCGCGGGCCGCCGGCGCCGTGCCGGCCAGGGCCGCGGCGGTGATCGCGGCCGCGGTCACGGTGAGGGCGAGGACGCGGGCGAGCATGGCACGGCCAGGTGGGCGAGGGAGGTGATCCGCCACCGGCCGTCGGAGCCGAGGGCGAGGCTGGCGATCAGGGAGGTGCCGGCTTTCCCGGCTGTGCCCGGGATCACCTTCCCGGTGCTGGTGCTGGCCAGGGCGGCGTGGCTGGCGTCCTGGCAGTCGCGCACCTCGGCGGTGCTGCCGTCGACCGTGACGCTGGTGATGTGGGCTACCACGTAGCCCCAGGCGGTCTCGCCGAGGGCGCGGTAGCCTGCCATCTGGGCCAGCACGTTCCGCAGGTACGGCTGCGCCGCGTACGGCGCGAGGATCGCCTGGGCGCGGGACGGCGCGGCGGCCTCGGCGGCTTTGGACGCCGGGAAGTAGGCGGTGTAGGCGGCGATGACCTGCGCTGTGGCCGAGCCCGTATCCGCCGGCGACGGCGATGCGGTCGGGGCGTGCGCCGGGGTGCTGTGCGCCGGCAGCGGGACGGACGCCTGGCCGCCGCAGCCGGCCACTAGCGCCGCGGCGGCGATCGCGATCGCGGCGAGCCCGGTGATCTTGTCGGGGATGATGCTGGCGTTTATCCTGTGCCGGCCGGGGAAATCGTGCAGGGCGGAATCTAGCGGCCGGCGGCTGGCATTAGCGCGCATTGTCTGCTCACCTCCTGGTGTCCCGGGAATTCCCGTGGATCGGTCCCGTACGCTGACCGTTTACGCGGCCATGCATAGTGCGCCAGCAGTTCGCGGATCCTGTAAGCAAGCCGTTTCCCGCGCGATCTTGCCTGCCGCGCATGACGGCGGGCCGGGTGCTGGCGCGGGCGCCTGGCGGCGCGTCCGGGCACCTTCCGCCGGAGCCCTGATGCACGCTCGCCGCGCCCGTCACGAACCTCGCGTGACCCCGCCGCGTCAGGCTGGTCGCTGCGTACCCGGCTGGCGGCCCGTGAACAGGTGAGGGCCTCGCGTAGCTGCTCGCCGGCAACCTCCAGGTAGCCCTGCGCGTTGCGGAGCCGGCAGGCGCGCAGCCCGGATGATTTCCAGGCAAGGTACCCGGCGGCTGCCGCCAGGCCATGCGCCGCGCCCATGGCCCCCTCGATCACCTCGTCACGGTCCAGGCCGGTGACCGCTGGCCGGGACCAGGCGGTGACGGCGCGGTGGACGGCCTCGCGCAGCTCGCCGCTCGCGCCTGACGTCATGGCCTCCGCGCCCGCGGGCTGGCTCCCGCCCATGCACTGCCACGCGGCCCCGATCGAATCCGCGGCCTGCCGGATCTTCTCCGGCACCGCGCCCGGCGCGCCCTGCCCCGGCCCGCCGGGCAGGGTCCCGGGCAGGGCGCGGACGGCGATGTACAGGTCCCGGACGGCAGCTGCCAGGGCCGGTGCTGCCTGCTGGCCGGCCACGGCGGCCGGCGGCAGCTGCCCGGCGGCGGCACGCGGGGCGTCACCTGCAGGGAAGGTATCGGCGCCCCGCTGGCCCGGTTCGCGCGGCGCGGGCGTTCCCGTCACGTGAACGGCATTGATTCCTGTATCGGACATTGCCCCGTCATCTCCTGCAGTCCGGGTATCTCATCGCGGAATCCTTACTACCACCCCGCCCCGCAGTGACTGCAACGTATGTTCGAACGCACTTTTCGGTGCGGTGGAACGAACCCGGGGGTGCGCCGGGAATCGCGGGCGCCGTTTCCCGCATTCCCGGTGCGGGAAATGCTCAGCGAGATAGCTGTCACGTTTAGCGGCCTTTAGTTACGGGAGTTTCCGCCCGGAATCGAGGATGCCATCCGGTGCCGCTGTTGCTGGCCGCAGCGGGGCTGCGCCGGGGGGAGGGTCACGTCCAGGGCGAGGCCGGGTCCGGAGGGAGCAGGATCAGCATCAGGGCGATGCGCGGGGTGAACTGGCTGGTCAGGTAGCTGGCCCCGGCGATGCGGCCGCGAGCGTCCCGCATCCTGAAGGCGTACCGCCGGCGGGGGAACCCGATCACGTACCGGTCCCACAGGTCCTGGGCCTCCGGGCCGGTCTCCAGCAGCTTGCCGACCAGCCCGTCGAACCGGTCGCTGCCGAGGTTGCGGACGTACTGGTAGCGGAGCCCGGCGACGGCGGTCTCACGCAGATCATGGATATCTGGCGACAGCGGCTCCCACTGCGGCTGGAACAGCAGCAAGATGATGTTCCGCTCCTCGGCGGGCACCTGTTCGGACCAGCCGCCGGTCCAGTGCGCCAGGGCCGTGTTCCCGGCCAGGACGGTCCAGGTCTCGTCCACGATGGCGGCCGGCCCGCTGAACCCGGCGACCGCGCCGCGCAGCTGCGGGCCTGCCTGCGCCCAGTCATCGCCGGGCGGCACGGCGGGCATCGGCGGGTCCTGCCCCCGCGCGAGCACGTGCAGGGCGCTGCGCTCGGCGGCGGTCATGTTCAGCGCCCCGGCGACCGATTCGATCATGCCCACCGACGGGTGAGGCGCCGTGCCGGTTTCCAGGGCGGCGTAGCTGCGGACGCTCAGGCCGGCCAGGGCTGCCGCGTCCTGCTGGCGGATGCTCCCCGTGCCGGGATTGTGCGGGCTGTACCGCGCCCGGCACATCCGCAGCAGGGACCGCAGCTCATCGCGGCGCCGCAGGTCGGCTTCGCCCGGAACGGTCACGCCCTAGTCCTCCGCAGGCGCCAAAGGGACGTATTACATAAAACGGAAAGGAAACCGGCACTCACATTGCCGATTCTACGGACCTGCCCGCCGTATTTATTCATATAAGCGTCGGACGATCCTGTATGTCCGGCACGGGGAGCTGAGAACCGCCGGACCAGGCCCTGGCACCAGGCCAGGGCTGACCGTGGTTCCGCAGAACACCACCGCGCCGGAAGCAGCATGCGGCACGCCGCGTCCAGGCAGCCCGGAGCGCCACGCCCGGTGCGTGGCCGCCCCGGCGGCCGTCCCGGCACCGGAGCTGCAGCAGGAGGAAGGAGACAGTCAGATGGCAGGACAGGTCAGCAAGCGGGAACCGGCAGACACAGGGGCGGGCCGCACCGCGCGGCCCGCACCGCGCCGCTGCGATCCTCGTGCGCCCGCCGCGCCTCGCGGCCGGAAGGAGATCTCCGCGGACTGGCGGCACCTGAAGAGCTGGCTGGTGACCGTGCGCGGCAAGTGGGACCTGGCGGTACTGGTGAACCTGGACCGGGGCGTCGAGCGGCCCGGCGACCTGATCGAGACCATTAACAGGCAGGCTGCGACCGACATCAGCTGGAAAGTCCTGATCGCGACCTTGCGGCGGCTTGAGCATGAGGGATATGTCCGGCACGCGGAGATATCCCGGCTGCCGCGAGTGACCAAGTACTGGCTGCTGCCGGCCGGGCACCGGGTCATCAGCGCACTCGCCCGGCTGGATGCATGGTTCGAAGAGGGAGAAGCCGCCGCCGGGCAGCCCGGATGAGACACCAGCGGGCGGACCGGCATCCGGTCGCCCGCCCGCGATCGCGGAACCGTGACGACAGCAGCAAGCTCGCGGGCAGCCCTGCGGGAAAGGACGGGCCGCACATGACCATGATCATATGCGCAAGGCACAGTGACCTCCCGGGCCGGCAGCGGCGAGTGCCGCTGGCCAGCATGAATGAGCCTCCCGCGCGCCGCCGGTCCCGCGCGGCCGGCGGGCGGGCACGGGACCTGGGACGGGGAGCCGCGCCGTGCACTGGGCCGCGGCGCTGATCGCGGCGGCGGCCGGCGTTCCGGCCGGCCTGGCCGCCGGCGTTCTCATCGGCCGGTTGCCCGGCGCCGGCGCCGGGCAGCCGGTACCGCGGCTGGCGCCGGGCATGCTCACCGTGACCGGGTTCGCCGCCATGGGGCTGCGGTTCGGGCTGAGCCCGGTCCTGCCGGCGTACTGCTACCTGACCGTGCTGTCGGTCACGCTCGGGTTCATCGACGCCAGGTACCGCCGGCTGCCCGACGTGCTCACCCTCACCGCTTACCCGGCCGGGGCCGCGCTGCTCGGGGCCGCGGCCGCCTGTGTCCCGGGCGGGCCGCGGCTGCTGGCCCATGCCGTGCTCGGTGCCTTGCTGGCGGGCGGGTTCTACCTCGTGCTTGCCTGCCTGTACCCGCCGGGCCTGGGCTGGGGGGACGTGAAGCTGTCCGGGGTGCTGGGCATGTTCCTCGGCTGGCTCGGCGCGCGGGCGTTCGCGGCCGGGCTGGTCGCGCCGTTCGTGCTCACCGCCGCCGCCGGCGCGGTGCTGATCGCGGCCGGAGCTGCCACCAGGAACAGCCGCATCGCGTTCGGCCCGTTCATGGTCAGCGCGACCGCCGCCGTCATCCTGGCCAGTCCTTTCCTGGCCGCGTGATGACCGTGCAGCACCGGCCGGAGACTGGCCGCGGTTCGCCGGCTGCCGGGTGCCTGAGCGCTGGCCTGGCAGAGGGACCGCGCCGCAGCTGCGGGCCGTTACTGGTCAGCGGCGGGACGCGGCTTCCAGGACGGGCGTGCCGCAGCCGTCCCCGGTCGCGCGCCCGCCCGGGGGTTCCGCATCTGGCGGCTGCCCCCGCCAGACGCGGACCCGGTTGCGGCCCGCGGCTTTCGCGTCGTACAGCGCCGCGTCGGCCGCCGCGATCAGGGCCAGCAGGCCCGGGCCGCCGTCAGCCAGGCTGGCGACGCCGGCCGAGACCGTGACCCGCATCCTGGCCGGCGGGCCATCGCCCGCGCTGGCGGTGAAGTCGCCGGCGGCCACGGCCAGGCGGAGCCGTTCGGCGATCCGCCGTGCCTGCCCTGGCTGGGTGTGCGGGAGCAGGACGGCGAACTCCTCACCGCCGTACCGGCCGGCGATGTCGTAGTCGCGCAGTTGGGAGGTGATGATCCCGGCCACGGCGCGCAGCACCTGGTCCCCGGCCAGGTGGCCGTGGGTGTCGTTGACCGCCTTGAAGTGGTCGACGTCGAGCAGGACCATGGCCAGCGGAAGGCGGGCACGGACGGCGCGGGTGATCTCAGCGCCGGCCGCTTCCTGCCAGGCAGCGGCATTGAGCAGCCCGGTCTTGCGGTCGGTGCGGGCATCGCGGGCAAGCTGGGCGTGCTGCAGGGACCGCAGCAGCGGCGTGGCCAGGGGGACGGCCAGCAGGACGCACAGCGGGCTGAGGACCGCCGAGCAGGTGACCAGGACCGCGGCGCACAGCTCGGCGAGCCCGCCGCGGGCCAGCTCCCGGCCGTCCGCCGCGGCGGACGGCGGTTCCCCGCACGCCGCCAGCCGGGCCACGGCGCAGGCCAGCACCTGGCGGAGCACGCCGGCGGCGGCCACGGCGAGCAGCCATGTCCCCCCTTGCGTCCCGGGCAGCGGCGGGGCAGCCGCGTGGAAAGCAGCTGACACCGCGCCGTCGGTCAGCCCGGCGGCGGCCATGCCGAGCGCGCATGCCAGGCGGCGGGCAGGCCGGCAGGCGATAGCGGCTGCCGCGGCCGGCACCGTGAACGCGAACACCGGGGGTGCCAGCACGATGGCCGCCAGTTCCCATATCCCGGCGACCCCCGCCGGGCAGCCACGCCGGCGGCGTTGCAGGCCGGTGACCAGTGCGGACAGGACCAGGACCGCCATCAGGCAGCCGCGTCCCGGGCCAGGGGCCGTATCTGCCGCGCGTATCGCGGCAGCGGCCACGCCAGCCAGCGGGACGGTCACCGCGGCGATCTGCTGCCGGCCGGGCGGGGACATCGCCGGCCTGCCCGTGATGGCCGCGCTGTCATGACGGCGGCGGCTCGGCGCGGACCTCGAACCAGGTGAGGAGCCCGTCCGGCTCGCGGCGGTAGGCCCACCGGGCTGCCAGGTCACTGACCAGCAGCAGGCCCCGGCCGCCCTCGGCCAGCGCGTCGCTGGTGTCCGTCACGGCGGGTACCGACGCGCCGCCTGCGTCGCGGACCTCGACCCGGGCGCTGCCGGGGCTGCCGGTCACCGTGATGGTGATCGTCCCGCCGGGCAGCCGTGAGTCGCTGTGCAGCATGCTGTTCGTGACCAGCTCGCTGACCAGCAAGGCAGCGGTGGCGGCGCACGGGTGATGCGCGGGCAGCGCCGCAGTGGTGAACAGGCGGGCGGCGTGGGCCTGGTCGTGACGGCCGCCGGGGACGGTCAGGCGTTTCCGGATCGCCGTGCTCGCGGTCATGGCCGCCGCCGCGCGCACCGCAGTTCCGGCGGCCGGGCGGGCGGTGGCGCACCCCGAGGCGGGCAGCCGGGGCGTGTCCCGGCCGGGCCGGGCGGCGGTTACCGGGAAGCCCGGCGGCTGGGGCTGTCTGCTGGCGTGAGTCACTGGATGTCACCTCCCGGGGGCGGGCACGGCGGCCACGGGTGCTACTGCCCGGTGGCGGCCTGGAACCCGGCAACCACGTCGGCTGGGATCCGGCCGCGGTCCTTGACTTCCAGCCCGTTGGCCCGCGCCCAGTCGCGTATCTCCGTGGTGCTCTGGCCGCCCGCGGCGGCCTTGCCCAGCCGGCGGGCCGGGCGCCCGGTGGTTCCGGTGACCTTGCGGCCGGCTCCGGCATAGCGGGCCAGGATGGCGCGCAGCTCCCGGGCGTGGACCTGGCTCAGGTCGATCTCGTAGTGCGCGCCGTCCAGCCCGAAGCCGACTGTTCCCTCAGCCTCGCTGCCGTCAATATCGTCGATGAACAAGGTCCGCACCTTCTGCGCCATTTCCATTCTCCGTCCTCGCTAGATCCGTTTTATCCCGATGCGCATCATATGTCATTAACGCGCCGAATACAGTGCATTCCCGCAGTCAATGGCAGCGCGTTTTCATCAATCCGGCGTTCCCGGCACGCCGGGAAGATCCGGCGGTTAAAGGAGCGCGCGCCCGGCCGCCCGCGAAGCCGCTACCGCGAAGACAGGAGCGCCTGTTTCCCTTTTCCCGGGACCGGGACCGGGAAAAGGAAACAGGTGCCTTTGCCGGGACCGCGGGCCGTGGTGCGGCCGGGCGAAGTGTCATCCCCGCCCGGCGATGCTGGAGGCGGCTGCGACGGCCCGCGGGCCGCCCTTCCCGCGGGCCGGGTCGAACGCGGCGAACTGCTCGATGTAGCCCACCGTGGCTGACCGGAGGGACCGGCCGGGCGAGTAGTACCCGGGGATCGAGACGTGGAAGGCGTCTCCGGGCGGGGCGAGCAGCCGCAGGCGCGCGGTCAGCGAGTAGAAGAACAGGGCGCCGCCGCCGTCGGTCCGCAGCCCGAAGGCCGGCCCGGGGCCGGCCGAATGCGTGCCGGTGACCGTCCCGGATGGCAGCTCGCCGCGCCAGAAGATCACATCGCGCAGGTCGGCGAGGTTCCCGGTGTCCGCCGGATCAGCACCGGCGGCGGCCTCGCGGTCGAGCCACCGGATGGTGTCCGGCTGGATCTGCCGGGGGGCGGCGCTCAGGCCGCTTGTGCTGCCGGTGATGCTGACCAGCTGCGCGTAGCCCTGAGCGTCGACCGCGATCGCGGGAGCAGGCGCGACGGCCGGGATCAGGTGAGGCTCGATCACGTCCTGCCACGAGGCACCCGGCGATGCCTGCGCGAACAGCAGGAACCCGGTGCCGGTGACGTGCCCTGGGCGGGCCAGGTCCGCGTACCGGACTTCGGCAACGAAGAAGTGCGGCCAGTCAGCGACCCGCTGCCGCGGAATGTAGTAGACGGCGTTCTGCAGGCCAAGGAGAACGTACTTGCTGTTGCCCGGGTCGGTGACCCGCTCCAGCTGGTAGGCGCCGGCATCCATCACCAGGCTGCTGCCAGCCTCGATGGTGGCCAGCAGCGCGGTGCTGCGCAGCCGGTTCGCCTGGTTGTTAACGCGGGCGTACCGGGCCAGCAGCTGCTGCGCGGCCGTCCGGGTGATCACCGGCTGCGGCCCGGCGCCCGGCGTGCCGCCGCGGGACGCCGGGCTGGCCGCGGCGGCCCGCCCGGTCAGCCCGGCCGCGCCCGTGCCGGGATGGCCAGCCAGGACCGCGACCACGGCGATGAGCACCACGACCCCGCCACCTGCCACCGCCAGCCACCGCGGGAAACGCCGCCGCGGGTACCGGCCCCGGGACGACGGTACCCGGCGCGGCGGGCGGCGCCCGGCCAGCTCCCCGCCAGGCAGGGACCCCGGCCCAGGCGGCGGAACCCCGGGACCGTCATCCTGATGCTCCAGCGGTCCGGGAGCGCCAGGCGGGCTCCAGGCCAGATCCTGCTCACGGTCCTCGGCGCCGGACCACGGCGGGTGCGTGCCCGCCGCATGCCGCGCAACCCCCAGACGCAGCGCGTGGCGGCCAGGGCCGGGACTGCGGACGGCAGGCTCGGCCTCTGGGGGGTACTCGCCCTCTAGGGGGTACTCGCCATCTGGGGGGTACTCCCCCTCTGGGGGGTAGTAGTGCGATGCAGGCCAGTCATTCATCACGTTCTCCGTTTCGCGATGGGCGGATTCCTCCTATTCCGGGAGGCGTGATTTCTTCCTATCACCACTACCCGTAGTTACTGCAAAGTGCGTTCCAACGCACTTTCCGGTTGGTTCCAGCTAACTTCCCGGTGCGTTTACACGAAGCGGCGGAAGAGACCGGCCGCGTGCTTTAGCATCCGCTGCCTGGCCAATCCCCGGCCACACGCCCAGCACCGGGGAGAGGCGAGCCTCCTGGCTCCCTAATAGTTCGCAGTTATGCGGCGGCTGAAAGTGCGGAAATAGTTCCAGGCGGCCCGCCGCGGCGTGCGGTTCAGCCGGCCGTGCCGCTGCTGGCGCCGCCGCAGCCGCAGCCGGTGGCGCGGGCTATCGGGCGGTCGCGGCGACCGGCCGGTCATGACGGGCGGTGCCCGGTGTCAGGGCGACCAGGAGCAGGTAGACGATGGCGGCGGCGAACCAGCCGACCAGCCAGGAGATGTCCGCGCCGCCGAGGGTCTTGACCAACGGGCCGGTGTAGTCGGGCTGGGAGACGAACGGCCATTCGGCGGCCAGGCCGATGGCGTAGGCGAGCAGGCCGCGCCAGGCGAACCGGCCGTAGGCACCGTCGGCGGTGAAGAACGAGGCGACGTCATAGCGGCCGCGGCGGACCAGGAAGTAGTCGGCCAGGTTGACCGCGGACCAGGGGATGAAGATGACCAGTAGCACGTCCAGGAAGTTGGTCAAGTTGGTGACGAACGACCGGTAGCCCAGGTAGGCGGTCACCACCCCCGCGGCCATCACGAAGGCGAACGGGATCAGCCGCACGGTCACGGATTCGGCCTTGAACCGCCGCCACATGCTCCCGAACGCGAGGACCTGGAACGAGCCGGTGTAGGCGTTGAAGGTGTTCGCGTTGATCAGCGAGACGGCCATGATGACCAGCGCCCAGGAGCCCGAGACCTTGCCGATGGCGGCGACCGGTCCGAGCGAAGGGAGCAGCGCGCCCAGGTAGGCGCCGACCGCGCAGGAGAAGAACGTGGCCAGCACGTTGCCGGCGTAGATACCCCAGAACAGCCGCCGGCCACTCGTCTGCGCGGGCAGGTAGCGGGTGTAGTCCGACACGAACGGCCCGAACGAGAGCAGGTCGATGACCAGCAGCGCGACTCCGGCCAGGAACAGCCCGAAGGTCGGCCGGGCCATGCTGGTCTCATGCGCGGGCAGCGCGCCGTAGCGCAGGCCCTGAATAAGCATGATGATCAGCGCCACGCCGACGACGATAGCGGTGGCCTGCATGACCCAGTGGATCCACCGGTAGCCGAAGACCCCGATCACGACCGAGGGGATGACTAGGCTCGTCAGTGATCTCGAATGCGGTGTTGGTGCCGTTCCCGGCGTAGTGCAGGAACATGACCAGGGTGTCGTCGAAGACGTAGAAGTCCCCGCTGCCCGGCAGCGATGTCATGGTCAGCCGTGGACGCGGCACGTAGCCGATGTCCTCGCCTGCGCCGGCGAACAGGGCAGCGGAGCTGAGCACCCACTGCTGGTACTCGCTCAGCGGTTCGGACACCACCCGGGCGCGGCGGCAGGTGCGGCCTGCGGTGCGGTGCCCGCGGAGCATCTCCAGCCACCGTTCCAGCCAGGCGTAGTCGTCGGGCTCGCCGCGGCGCCATCTGGCCAGATGCGGAAGTTCAGTCTCGGCGCCGTAGGAGTCACGTGTTTCCAGGTGCACGAACGACTTCCGGATGCCGCGGCAGAGCTGGCGCAGTTCATCAAGGCTGGAAGTGCGCATCAGGTTCGGGTCTGGAAGTACGGGATCAGACGGTCGGGTATCTCAACGCATGTCTCGCCCTCCGGGAGGTTCAGAGCGGCCAGCGCTGCAGGGTCGGTGACTGCCCAGCCTTGCACGATCCACGACTCGCGGTCCGTGCGGTACAAGGCTGGAGAGCCGTCAGGCACGAGTCAGGGTCCTTCGCGACGAAGGTCAGTTCCATGTTCCGGCTCTCCTCCCGGGACTTGCCGGAGCTTGCCCTGGTGTCATCGATTGACTGCCCGGTATGCGTAGTGCCGTGGTGCTTCACAGGTGAGATAAGTCTGCCCTTGACGAAATCCGCCGCATCTCGCAGCATCATAAGTGGTTATTCCAGCAATCTAGAAGGGAAGGCCCGCATGCAATTGCGGCTACTCGGGACCGAGTCCGGCAAAGAGGGATGCCCGGCACTGTATGCCACCGACCGTGGCACCTACGTGGTGCAGGGCAAGCGCATCACCGACCCGGAAGCCATCGCCGGGCTGGTCGACGTACGGGAGGACGAGTTCTACGTGGAGATCCCCGCTGGGTTGCTCCGTTACGCTCAGGGGTGATGGGTGACGGAACTTGTCACGGGCCCGGACTTCAGAGGATTCGTCCGCGGGTACCAGCACACTGCATTCCGGCTGGAAGTCCGGGACCGGTATAACGAGTCTGGCGAAGCTGAGCCGTTGCGGCGGTTCCTGGCCGGCGAGTCGATCGGTGGCTGGTACGAGGACTGGGAGGAGTTGCAGCGCCGCTGGGCGGCTGAAGGGAAGCGGATGACCAGGGTCCGCGTCGTTACCGAGCCGCACACCGACTACATCCGCTTCGGGCTCCTCCTGGCAGGGCTCAGCGCCGCTGCGGGCGAGGACATCCGCTACCTGCCACGCGACCAGGCGAAGGATCTCGACTTGCCCGACTACGACTTCTGGCTAATGGACTCCGCGAAGGTGGGCATCTTGCGGTTCAGCCACGACGATGCCCTGCTCGGGGCCGAGATCCATGACGATCCCGTGCTCGTGGTCAGGCACTGTTACTACCGCGACGTGGCGTGGCATCACGCGATTCCGTACGCGGAGTACGCCGGTTCCTAGGTGTCGAATTTCCAGCGGGCACGGGAAGCGCTCGGCCTTCGGCTCCGCGAGTTGCGTCGCGACGCTCACCTGACGGGTCGCCAACTCGCGGAGTCGCAGGGCTGGCATCCGAGCAAGGTCTCCAAGGTCGAGGGCGGCAAGCAGACTCCGTCGGAGGCCGACATCGAGGCGTGGTCGGTGGCCTGCGCCCGGCCTGAGCTGGCAGCCGAACTGGTCGCCTCATTGCGTTCACTGGAGGGACAGTACCTGGAGTTCCGGCGGATGTTCCGCGTCGGCCAGCGGGCCGCCCAGGAAGAACTCGCCGAGATCGAGGCGGCGACCGGTCTCACCCGGAACTTCGAGTCGGTGTTCGTGCCAGGCCTGCTGCAGACACCCGAGTACGCCCGCTACCGGTTTGCCGAGCGCCTGGAGGACATCGGCGCCCCCGACGACGTGGATGACGCCGTAGCTGCGCGCATGAACAGGCAGCAGGTGATCTACCGCACCGGCAAGCGATTTCACTTCGTGGTCACCGAGGCGGTGTTGCGTTACCTTCTCTGCCCGCCCGAGGTGATGGCCGGCCAGCTCGACCGGCTCGTTTCGCTGTCGACGCTGACCACTATCCGGTTTGGTGTCATCCCGTTCGAGGTCCAGTACACGGTCGCTCCGGTGCACGGCTTCTACGTCTACGGCGAGCGCATGGTCCGGGTGGAAAACCTCACGGCCGTGCTGAAGCTCACCCAGCCGTCCGAGATCGCGGCCTACACCAAGCTCTTCGACCAGTTCGCCGAGGTGGCGCGCTACGGCGCTGAGGCGCGGGCGATCATTACGCGGGTACTCGCCGACCTCGCAGCAAACACGGAGTGATATCCGGCCGCTCCCGTACGCCGGGTTCCCCGCCAGGGACGCGGAGCTTGCCCGATGGTGCGCGACCTGGCAGAGACAGGATGTTTGCGAGCAATCTCAAGCACATTTCTTTGCCATGAGCACGGCGCGGCTTACGCTCTTGACAGGCGCCACAGAGTGCATGACTTGCCGGCGAACTCACCTGGAGCCATCGAGTGCTGGACGACTTGGATGCAGATGGGAGGCATGGCGCATGGAACAGACACCGGAGATGGCCGCTCCAGCGGGTCAGGCCAGGCGGCAGATCGGCGACGACGGGCAGCCGCAATCCCGGAGCCGACCGCGCGGCGTGTTCGAGGTGGACGAGGATGCCGCGCTAGCTGAGCTGAAGCGGGCGTGGGCTGACGGCGGCTACCACGGCTTCTGCGTCCTGGAGCACAGTCTGTGGAGCGCGATCAGCAGCTCCGGCGAGGTGCTCACGGGCAACACGCCGGACGGGCTGGACCAGCAGATCCGGGCGCACTGGCAGGCACTGCAATGAGAGCGGATAGGCAGGTCCGGTGGCGTGCCGGGGAAACCCCTCCGCTAGGGGGAGCGCCACCGCGGCGCGGCCCGGGTAGGTGCCCCTGAGCCCCGCGTCTCGTTAACGGCATCCCCGCCGGGACCAGAGCACGACGCCCGCTGTTTTCCGCTGCCCGGATCTGTCCGCGCGGCGGCCCGGGCATCTGACAGGAGACCAGATTGACGTACCGGCCTGCACCCGTTCCGATGACGTCTGCGCTCGATACCAGCGTGCCGAACATGGCGCGGGTCTATAACTACTGGCTGGGCGGCAAGGACCACTTCGCCGCTGACCGGGCCGAGGCGGAAAGGCTGGTGGAGCTCTACCCGCTGCTGCCCGCGCTGGCCCGGGAGAACCGGGCGTTCCTCATCGAGGCGGCCGGCTGGGCAGCCCGGCAGGGGATCGAGCAGTTCATCGACCTGGGCGCGGGGCTTCCGACGTCTCCGTCGGTCCACCAGGCCGCACGGGCAGTCCTGCCCGCAGCCCGGGTCGCCTACGTCGACATCGACCCGGTAGTGCTATCGCATGCCGTGGCGCTACTGGCTACCGACGATGGCGTAGTCGCCGTTGACGCGGACTTGCGTGACCCAGCGGCCGTCCTGGGCCACCAGGACCTGCGGGCTGTCATCAACCCCGGCCGGCCTGTATGCGTCATCCTCGGCGCAGTCGTGCACTTCCTCGACCCGGAAGCCGCCTGCGCGGTGACCGCCGGATACGTGTCGCTGATGGCACCGGGCAGCTGCCTGGTCCTGTCCTGCGCCCGGTTCGAGGATGAGGAACTGGCCAAGCAGCTAGCCGCGGAGTACACCGCGGCGACCTGGTACAACCACTCACCTGCCGGCATCGTGTCGTTCTTCGACGGGCTGGAACTGGCCGGGCCCGGCGTGACCGAAGCACGGACCTGGCCGAAGCGGCCGCCTAAGGCGGACCACCGTAACGGGCACGTGCTGGCCAGCGTGGGCCGCGTCCCCGGCATGTGACGACGACAGCGCACAAGGACGGCCGATGTCTGATAAGCGAGGACCCATCCTCGCGCACATCAGCGCCGTTGACGCCGAGCTCGCCGAGCGGGCAAGCCGCCCGGCCACGTGACCAGGACATCGTTGCCGGAGTTGCGGTTCACCTGCCAGTACCTAGTCCCCTCGCAGGACCCGTCCAGCCCAGCCTGCCCTGGTCCGGGGCCTGCGGAGGCGGGCCCGGTGACCACCGTGCCCGCGGCAGCCATCACCAGCGCTTCCGGCGTGTTCTCGTGCAGCGCGCTTGAGGGGCGCTGTGGGAGGAGGCAGGCGGGACAGCCGCTGCGGCGTTCACCGCCGCGGAGATTGCCATGGCCGACTCCAGCGGTGATGCAAACGCGATCTCGCCTACCGGCGACTTCGGCCTGCAGCAGATCAACGGCAGTCACGGCGGTGGCCACCCTCGACCCGCTCGACAACGCCGAGGCCGCCGTCCTGATTTCCGGCGACGGCGCCGACCGGTCCCTGGTGGGCAGCCACCCGACCCGGCAAGCCGCAGCCTGCACGATGCACTCGCCGCAAAGAACAAGGCCGCGTCACTGCTGCCCGAACACCCGCTACAGCTTACGACACTAGTCGAGTATTCTCAAAGAATGGTATCAGCCCATAACGAGCAAGCAACCGCAGCAACCCGCCGTGACTGGCACCGGGCCGACCCGAGGGCATACATGCGCATAGCCGCGATACTGCGTGAGCGCATCACCGCGGGAGACCTGGCACCCGGCCAGGCAACGCCCTCGATCACCCGCCTGTGCGCAGATCACGGCGTGGCCCGCCAGACCGCAGCTCACGCACTGCATGTCCTTCAGGATGCCGGGCTCGTATACCGGGTTCCCGGACTCGGCTACCACGTCTGCAACGAAAGACTTTCCCCTCTGGCACGCACGGCGAATGTTTTATAGAACCTGTAGCCGAGCTCGTTCAAGGAGTGCTTGGGCTCAGCGCCCGCGCTGTACCTATTACCGCCGCAGGATGGCTCTCACCCGAGAGCATAACCTCGCGATAGCCCAGACGAATTTCCCGTCGCAGTCCTCGCGGGAGTACCAGCCCCACTGCTCGCTAACAGCCTCCACAAGCATCAGCCCGCGGCCGTGCTCGGCCTCATCGGTTACGCCCATCAGGACCGGAGGCTGCGGGCTGGCATCCCATACGAGAATCAGGATCTGCACCGAGTCGGACAGCAGCCATAGCCGCACCGCAGAGACCCGTGTTATTTCACGGGAAGCCCTGACCGCATTCGTGATCAGCTCGGTAACCAGGAGTTCGGTGCTGTCACCGAGGTTTCCGATTCCCCATTCCCATAGCACTTGCCTGGTGTGCAGCCGCGCGCAGGGAACAGCGCTAACGAGGGCACCGAGTTCGAGGAAGTCCTGAAGCGGCCACCGGTCATTCATCCCGCGTCTCTGCCGCGTGATGAAAGGCGGAATCCGTAGCCCGGCCCGGCTGGCGGGCGGGTTGTCCCAGCTTCCTGCCGCTGCGGCTGACCCGGCTCCGGCAAGACCGGCTGGATCCCGCGCGGGATTATCCCTGCCGTCCATCCGCTTCCCCTACGACGCCCGGCACGCCGGATCGCGCATACGCCGCCGGGGCCGGCGCGTACCCGGCCCCTCGCGCACGGGCGCGCAGGCCCGGGTTGCCGGCATTTCATGGATCATCCGCTAGCACTCCTTCGTCGCACCCGGGCGTCCGCGCGGAAATCACGCAGCCAGGCCGTCCGGGATGAAATAGTTCCCCCACTCGGGAACGTTTTACAAGTCCGGATGAGCCGGGTCCCGGCCATCGGGGAGATCAAGGAATTTCACAGCGCTCACACCTGTGCAGCTATCAAATTCTGCATGCTAATGACACATGCCGTACTATCGGATACCGGGAACCGGGAAGAACGGAGACACGCATGGCCCAGAAAGTACAGACCTTCCTCATCGACGACCTCGATGGCAGCGATGCAGAAGGCACGGTCCCTTTCGGACTGGACGGCGCGCAATACGAGATTGACCTGAGCACGGACCACGCTAAGGAACTGCGGACGACCCTGGCTCGCTATATCGACGCCGGCAGGAGAGTGACCGGTACTGTCCGGCGGGCAGGCCAGAACGGGCGCAAGACTCCCGCGAGCAGCATCAGCAACACCGAGGTACGCACCTGGGCCAAAGCGCGGGGGCTTGAGGTCAAAGAGCGCGGCCGGGTCTCAGCTGACATCCTCGCCCAGTACCGGGCGGCTACAGGCAAGTAGCAGCACGGCAGCGCCCGGGCTCGGCGTGTTGTGCCCGCACTCAATCACCTCGAGTTGGATACTGAAAAGTAGAGCTGGTGCGGGCGCGGTCACGAGCCGCCACGACCCCCTGGTCACCTGCAACGGCTCCAGTACCAGCCGTTGCAGAGTGACTGGAGGTAGTGCGTGCTTCAGCATGCCCAGAATGTGCCTGATCGCGCCGGGAAACTGGTCGTCGGCTTCCTCGTCGGCGACCCGCAGGCGCGCGAGGCCCTTCCCCGGGACCTGGGGGAACCGCTCGCCAGGATCGCCGGGGAGGTCGCCCCCGACCTGAAGGTTCGCGGCCTTGCCGCCGATGTCGTGCAGGAGATGTTCCGGATCCTGCTGACCCGCCCAGCGGGCCACTACGACCCCGACCGCGGGAGCCCGTGGGCGTACCTGCGGGTGATGCTCCTGCTCGCCGCCCGCGGCGTCCGTGAGCAGGAGACCCTGCCCGGGACACCGCGCAGGCCGAAGCGGGACGCCGACGGCGAGCCCGGCATCGTGATCCCGCCGGTGCCGATCCAGGACGCGGTGGTGCCGGACGACGGCATCGAGTACGTGGAGGACCTCGTCCTGTCCTGGATCGTAACCGCAGAGTTCCTCGGCGCGGTTTCAAACGACATGTCCGGGTGGTTGCGCCGGGCACTGTCCCTGGTCGTGGAGGGCCTGACGATCACCGAGACGGCCAAGGCCGTTGGGGTGTCCCGGTTCACGCTCCGGCGGGCGCTTTCCCGGTGGGCCGCGCCGGCTTCCGACATCCTTCGATGAGCAGGCGGCAGCGACGGTAGCACCCGGAGAGCCGCAGCAGGAGGAGCTGTGGCTCTCCGGGACCCGCCTGAACAGCGCGACGCAGTGCTGCTGCGGCACCCTTTCAGAACAGTCCGTCGTCTGGCTTGTCCGAGGGAGGGAGCGGCACCCGGGCGCCATGGTTGACGGGCCGGTCAGCGTGGTGGCGGGCCACCTCGGCCAGCACGTCAGCTGACTGGATGCGGCGCGCCAGCCAGCGCTGCATCCACCACTCCGAGATCTTGGCGACGTCGTTGCCGGACCGCGTGGGGAAGATGTAGCGGGGCTTGTCCTCCGCGCCGATGAGGTACGGGAGCAGGTTGCCGGCCAGGCTGATCCCGTAGACGATCCGCTGCCGACCGTGCCGGAGCAGTTCCCCGGCAGGCCAGCCGAGCAGGTCCAGGCCGTAGCGGACCTTGCGGAGCTTGGGGTTCACGCCCTCGCCGAAGATGCTGTTGACCCGGACCCCCGTCTGGCTCTGCTCGGCGAGGCGGACCAGGGCGGTGACCGACTCAGCGGACAGGTGCGAGGTGCCGTAGGACTTGGAGCGGCCAAGCTCGCGGAATCGGACATCGTCTGTGCCGCCCAGGACATCAGCGGGCACCCGGATCCTGTTGTACTGGCTGGATCCCGATCCATACAGGGATGTTGTCCCGATGAAGACCAGGTTAGCGCGCCGCTGGATGGCGCGACCGGCCATGGCGGAGGCGATCTCGCTCTCGTAACCGGAGTACTTGTCGCGGTAGGCGCGGACCGCCGCAGGGCCGGTGGCGAGCACGCTGACCAGCTTCCCGCCCAGGATCGCGTTGTAGGGGGCGACCGCGCCGCAGACCGCGAGGTCGGCGATCTCGGTGCCGACCGACTCGCCCTTCGCCCTGCGGAGAATCCCGGCGATGGCGCGCCTGCCCTGCGGGTCGGCGAGGGCCTTCCGCAGCCCGTCGGCAGTTGGCCGGGGCGACAGGTACGGGATGAGGGCCGCGCGGGCGCGCAGCAGATCCGCCAGTGCCAGGCACCTCTTGCTGCGGAATAGGTCAGATTCGGCGCGCTGCCGCCATATCGCGTCGTCGGCCCTCCCGGACTTGCTCTTGAAGTCGGACTGGCGTACGAACCGGTGGTGGTCGCGCCGCCGGGACTTGGCTTCCTTGACCAGCCGCTCGATCGCCTCCGGGGTTGGCGCATCCCACAGGGACGGCCAGTACAGGCCGTCTTGCAGGAGGTCGTCTAGGTACAGTTCGGACAGGCCGCGTTCCAGCCGCCCTGCGGCCCAGCGGGCCATGCGTGCGGTGGGGCTGGCGGCTAGGCTGGCCAGGAACGGCCCGGGCTGCCAGCCGATCCAGTCGTCGCGCTCGCCGATCTGCACGATGGCACTGCTAAGCGCCGCGATCCCGATGACCGGGTGGAACGGGGCAGCCTTGTCGCGGATCAGCAGCTGCAGTGTCCTGCCCGGGGTGGTGGCGTAGTAGTTGGTCCAGGTCTGGCGGAAGTACCGCCAGATGTCGGTCAGCAGCAGGCCGGTGTGCCGGCACCGCTCTCCGGTGGCGACCGGCTGCACGTAGGGGTCGACAACTGCCCGCAGTGCCGATGGCTCCCCGGCGGCCTGCCCGGCGGCGGTCTCTAGGGCGGCCGCGAGGTCGCGGCCGTCCCGCATGAGGCTGAAGATGGAGACGAACGTGCCGCGGTATTCCCGGGGCCGTTCCATGCCCGTGATGAACTTGCGCACTGACGGCAGTGACAGTTGCTCGTTCCGCTTGACCAGCTCCTGCCTGCGGATCCGGTCCTTCTCCCCGACCGGGTTGGCCATAGACAGCGCGGGCGCCACCCGGACAGCGCCGTCGTCCACGATGACGGACCAGCCCTGGCTGGCGAGGTCGCCCAGCACGTTCGCGGCTGCGATCAGGCTCGCCTGGCCGGTCTGAAGGCAGGCGCCCCGGGCTGCGTGGACGTCCGGGCCGTCTCTAGCCGGGGACGGCCCGGAGAGGGCCCGGGCGAGGGCGATGAAGGCTGCCCGCTCGGCCTGGCCCCACGCCGCCGGGGCGGGAAGCAGGTACCAGTTGTCGTCTGTCATCTCACCCGTTCATAAAGGTAGCAAGCACGTCCGCCCAAGTCTGCCTGAAACGCCGGCCGTGCACCCTGCCGGCCCGAGGCCATGTGCCGACCTCCGCGCGCGCCGCGGCCAGGACGGTCAGGGCGACCTGCTTGGCGACATCCTGGTCCCTGGGTGACTCGCTCATCGCGAGCGGTCCGTACAGGTCCCGGTACAGGGGGTGCCGGGAGTTTAGCAGGAGCCACAGTCGGCCGCCGCGCACGACGACTTCGAACGCGGCGGTGTCCGGGAAGTCGGTCACGACGATCCGGTAGGGTCCGGCCGGCGACGGGTGCTGGTCGGTGTCCAGCGTGTCTTCGAGCCCGGCGGGGATCGCGTCTTTGCGCTGCGGCATCGGCGGGAGCGCGGTATCAGCGCGTCCTGCCTGGCGTTCGGCCGCGCCGAGCGGGATCACCGATCGGATCATCTCGAACTGGCGGCGCACCCGGTTGTTCAGCGCCCGTGCGATGGGCTCGAGGTCCGGGCCGAGCATGTCCAGCAATTCGCCGCGAGGAGAGATCGCTTGCTTGGAGTTCGTGATTCCGAACAACTCATCTAGCACCGGGTCGAAGCTGACCTCGCACCGCCACCAGTCGTCGTAATTCTCCCGCCTTTTCCCGCCCATGAAGAACCAGCCCCGGTCGATTTCCCGGCCAGCGCGCACCACGGAGACGCACGGTGAGTTGGTTATCCCGCGCGACTTCTTTTCAGCAGCGGGGAGTTCGTGCCATTTATCGACGGGCAGCTCGCTGAAGCGGACAGCGATCTCGCCTTTCCCGGAAGATCCGGGGACACGGTAGAAAAGAGTATCGCCGAATTGCCGCCCCCCGGTGCAGATCGATTCCGGCTGCAGGCACAGCGGGTCGCACGGAGCGACCTGCTTCCCGTTTACCGTCAGTTGCAGGCCCGCGGCCAGGAAATGCCGGTAGATCCTGCCTAGTTCCTCTTCCAGCTTCCGGGCCAGCGCCGACGGCCTGCGGTACTCGACTCTGTTGCAGCGCAGAAGGCGTACCGCTGTGCCGCTGGCTGCGGTAACCGGGAACGGCGGCCGGGCGGGCTCCACGGCGGGCAGGGCGTCCTCCCCCTCTGCCGTGATCCGGTCGAGGTCCAGCACGCTGGACAGGGCGTCTGCCCCGTGCCATGTGTACACCTCGACCCGCCGGCTCCGGCTCAAAGTCCCGTTTGGCAGCCCCATCCCGTAGCGTCCCAGCGATGACCGGTCATTGAACCTGCTCGACCCCCCGAACGTCAGGGCCGCCCCAAGCGTGCTGGCGTCCATTCCCTCGCCGTCGTCCACGACCGTGATCTCAAGGGGCATCTGAGGATCATTACCGGACGATACCGTCACGGACACGCTCCCGGCTCCGGCTTGGATCGAATTGTCGACCAGTTCCGCGAGGACCAGGGCAGTGCTCTTATATCCCGTGTCGCGAGTAGCAAGGAGAAAATTTACAGGGTTGATTAGGCTCCGCGCAGGTTTTATCCGAGCGGTCATTCCTGGAAATTCAGTCGACATTCTCTGTTAGCACCCTTCCGATCCATTGTCTCAGCGCCGCGCTCCCGTTTCCCGCGACAGCGGTTATTTTATATCGCCTGAATCCCATCACGCCGGCCAAAATATCGCATTCACCAGGAGCAGGCCGTGATAATTGCCAGGAGCCTTGCCGCAGAAAGGCGCATCCTTGTCAGGCCCGGCATTGGACGGCAGGCAGACCCGGCCGGCAACGCCGTCGGCCACTGGCCGGCCGCCGACACCAGAGTGTCCGGAATGCCCAGCGGGCTGACCATCTCAATGATGTCGGCCGCGCAGGTAACGCATGTCGCGCTCCATTCCCTGATGATCCGGTGACAGCCGACCCATTGCCGCTGTCCGCGCTGTGCCAGTTGCCGTCCAGGATCCGCAGGCCACATGACTGCAGGTATTCGGCGGTCTTCTGTTCACCGGACTTGCCCGGGACACTCTTGGCTCGCATCGCCATCACCTCCGGCTCCGACGATCGCCCTGATCGCGGTCAGCGCGGGTGACGACGTTGGCGGCCGTGGAAATCCGGGAGGGCATCACATGACCAGTGGAAAACAGGCCGGAAATGTCAGTGGTGGGTGATTAGATTCGCGGGGTGTCCGAGCCCGGCGGACTACGCGCGTGAGTTACCGGGTTGGCTTGACCGCGCGGATGATGCCCGCGTGCAGGCCTGGCGCCGCCTGATGGGTGAAGGTCACCGATGCGTCCGTGAAGCCGACTGCCGCTGGCCCGTGCAGGTACTCAGCCCGTTACAACGCCCTGGCGATGCAGCGACGTAGGGCCCTGCTGCGGCCCGGTCCGCCGGAAGCCGCTGACGGCATCCTGGCAGTACATGACCCGGACGGAACGGTTGCTGTAGGGAGCCGCACCGATTGCCGCGCGAGTGGATACTTCAGGGTAGAGACGGTTTTCCAGCGGCCATGCGCCGTCATGATAGGAGATCGAGATGGTTAGTGACGCTCTGCTCTCGGAACTGGAGCGGCAGGAAAAGTACCTGGCTCAGTTGCCGGAGGATTACGAGTTCCCGCTGTTCAACGCGCGTCAGGCGGTCGAGTCGCAGCGGCGCAGCGGCTACAAGGACACCGCAGCCGCCAGCCGGGAGATCGTGGACAACGCCATCGAGGCGTGCGCCACCCGCGTCGACGTGGTGTTCGATACCGTCAAGGCGAGCAGCGGCAAGCGGCTGGTCAGCGCGGTCGCGTTCATCGACAACGGGGCGGGAATGAGCCCCGCGATGGCCCGGTTCGCGTTGTCCTGGGGAGGCGGCACGCACTTCGAAGACCCTCAGTTCATCGGCAGGTTCGGCTTCGGCCTGCCGAACTCCTCCATCAACCAGACCCGGCGCGTGGAGGTCTACACCAGAACTGCCGGCGATCAGCCGTTCACCAGGGCTTACCTGGACATCACCTCGCCCAGCGCGTACGGCATGCAATTCGTGCCCCAGGAGGAGCAGGCCCCGGTGCCCGGTTTCGTCCGGCAGTACATCGACAGGAACAAGCTGGGCATCGATCACGGCACCGTCGTTGTCTGGGTCGATCCGGACCGGCTGACCTACCGCAGTCCTGCATACCTGAGGGACCACCTCATCGATGACTTCGGCGTCACGTACCGGTACCTCCTGCAGGAGGATGGCCATAACGTGACCGACCGGCACGTCGAAGTGATGGTCGAGGGCACACGCGTCGAGGCCGTTGACCCGCTCTTCCTCATGCCCGGTGCGCGTTACTACGTCCCGCCGGAGGACGGCGGTTCCCAGCTGATCGAGGACACGACGCTGCCCGTCCGGTTCGGCCGCGACGCGGAGACCGGGGAAAAGCGGCTCACGCTGATCGAGAACACAACCGAATTCACCCAGGACGATCCCGGGACTGTCATCAGCACCATCCAGGTCAGGATCGGCCGATTCCCCCTGGGGTTCGCCGAGTTCAAGGCCAGGGGCAAAGAAGACCGCCATAGGCGCTTCGATATCCGCAAGACCCGCCGCGGCATGTCGTTCGTCCGGTCGGGCCGCGAACTGCAGACGGTCGACGCCTTCCCCCGGTCTCCGCACGATGTCGCCAGTGGCCTGGGGAACTGGCCATTGCTCCAGACGTACGCCTACCACTGGGGCATCGAGGTCAGGTTCCAGCCCGACCTGGACGAGGCTTTCGGCATCACCAACGACAAGCAGGGCGTGCGCCCGATCGAAGACTTCTGGCGCGCCCTCGTGCTGAAGGAGATCGACAAGGCAGTCCAGCGGGAGCAGCGCCACCAGGAGAAGGCACGCAAGCGGAAGGCGGCCGACGACGTTACCCCCGGCGGGAGCGACAGCCCTACCCCTGCAGAGCAAGCGGCCGATGCAGCTGACGTAGCACTCGGGAAGCGCCCGCGGGTCCCCGACCGGCACATCCCTGGAGCCCGCGACACCGCCGAGCATGAGGCACAGCAGCGTGCCGCGCGTGAGGGCACAAGCGTCGACGAAGCACGGGATGCCCTGGAGAGGGAGGCACGGCGGCACAGGAGCCGGGTCAGTTACCACGACCAAGAGCACGCGCCGTTCTACGAGCCGGCCTGGCGCGGCTCGCAGCTAGAGGTCAAGATCAACCGCAGGCACCCCTTCTACGAAGTCTTCTACGCCGACCTCCTCAGCCTGCCAGGCGGGGCGCGCGCGAAAGCAGCGCTCGACCTGGTCATGCTCGCGCTGGCGCGAACGGAAATGACCGTCGAGGACGCCGACATGGAACTGTGGTTCTCAGCTCAGCGCAAGCACCTGTGGAGTCCCTTCCTGGACACGGCGCTCCGCAGCCTGGCCCAGCGCCTCGACAGCGGCGACGAGGACGAAATTATCGATGATATTTTCGGGATGGAAGACGTGCCGCCCGTCCGGTAATTAGCAACACGCTAGGAACGCCCGGGGAAGGCCGCAGCCTGCGGCCTTCCCCGGATGAATCCGCCTTCGACGAAATGTCGCGAATGCTGCATTCGGACTAATTGTCACCGGATGCGTGTTTTGGCCGCGCTATTGCAGGCTTTCCTGAGGTACTTGGAATTCCCTAGCTGACAGGCCTGGCCAGAGTCACTCCGGCCGCCTGCGGGGCCTACTGCCTATGCCCGTTAAGACGGTCCGGCGGGACCTTCGACGGTACAGGTATCCGTTCTGGCCGGGGGAGAGACTCTCAGCCATCCGGAAATGTCGTAACTGGGTACTAGCCTCACTATCAGCTGACAGCACGCCCGACATCGAAGGGAGGAGGGTTGGGCTAACGTGCAGGATTCCAAAGGCCGGAGCACCGTCCGGGTCCTGGAGGATTTGCACTCGGAACTTGGCCGCCATTTCCGTGCGCTGCATGAGGAGCGCAAGCTGCTGAGTCCGGCTGGGCCAGTGTTCGCGCTTGAGCACGGGCTCAGCGACGCAGACCTCGACCTGCTCAAGAACGCGGTCCGCTCTGCGGTCCGCCAGGGGTTCGGCGCCGCTTTCCGCCAGTGGTGGCTGCCATTCGTGGTCTATGCCGCCGAGTCGGGTTACGAGTACGCGGGAGGCGAGTACTGGCATACGTTTGAGGACTCAACGCCCTGGTGGCATGAGTACGGCGACCGGGACCGGATCAGGGGATGGTTCCAGGTATTCGCGGTCGACTATGGCGGCGCCGTACCCCAGGGCGCCTTCGCCGAGTATTACACGATCATCGCCTGGCCGATCACCCATGCCGTGCTGCCGGTGTACCTGCAGCGTAACCTTGCCCGCCTCCTGTTCGACTTCCGCACCGGGCTCACGGCGCAGTTGCTGCAGGACCCCGACGCTCTGGGAACGCGCCTGGCTTCCCGCACGGGCTCTTACACCGAGCGGTTCCGGCTGTTCTGCCAGAACACAGCACTGCTCGGCAAGATCTCCGTGGCCCTGCTGTCCGGTGAGGACGACGAATCGCCATATCTCCTGCGCCCGACACTCCGCCGCCTGGTTGACGGGCTGTCCAAGGAACGCGACTCACGGCAGTGGCTGGAGGCGGCCCGCCGGTCGGCAGCCCAGCTTCGCACGCGTACGCGCGGCTTCGTCCGGGACCAGCAGCCATCGCCACGACCGCCGCAGCCCGAACGCCTGCCCAGCCCGACTGACCCGCGTCTCATTCTCCGCCGCCGGAGGGACGGATGGCAGGCGTATGCGGAGCTTCCCGACCTCAGTTCACTGGTCATACGCCTGCCGCATCTGGCCGGCGACCTGCGCAGCCGCCGCGCCAGCGTCGCGGGTGCCGAGCGGGCTTTCCTCCCGAGAGGACAGTTGCTCTTTCCCGGCTACGAAGTGCGGCTTGCGCGCTGGCCCCACCCGGGAGAGCCGTTCATCAGCCTGGAACGCGCGACGGGCCCGGTCAACCACCTAATCGCCGGCCAGTGCGCCATAAGCCGCGGCCCGGCCTGGCTGTTCCGTCAACGGGCATCAGGCCTGGCGGTCGAGGTCAAAGGCAAGACCATGCACCCTGGATCCTCGTACATCCTGATAATAGACGAGCAGGCCGCCATCTCCGGATTTCCGCATGCGACGGAAACCAGGATCGGAGTCGCCGGGGTGCGCGCCTTCGACGTTATCGTGCCTGATGAGGTCAGCGAGAGCTACGCGGCGGCATTCGCCAGGGCCGGCGTCTGGGTCATCGCGGATGTCGCGATCAGACCGGTCGGCATCGTCCCGAGCAGGTGGGACGGAGAGGGCGCCGTCGAATGGCTCGCCGGCGAGCCCGGGATGATCGGCATCCACGCTGAGCAGACCCCGGCGGCCTGTGTCATGACGCTGGACGGGCAGCCCCAGGCGATTCAGTGGCCAGGCGGGCAGGCGGACCTGCTGCTGCGGCTCGATGACCTGCGCGTCGGCACGTCTGAGATATCGGTCACGCTCATGGCCGAAAGCGGCAAGACCATCGCCGACGGCTTCCTCGTCGTGACCGTCCGGGATCCGCAAGTCCGGCCAGACGGCGCGACGGCAGGAGAGGGCATCCGGATGCTGTCCGACCCGGTCCAGCCGACGCTCAGCGACCTGTGGGATGGCCGCGCCGCGATCTCGATCGACGGCCCGTCCTCCCGGCCGGCGACACTCGCCGTCACACTGCTGTCAGACACCGGCGAGAAGCTGTCGGAGATCGCACGGGAGATCAGCCTGCCGGTGACCCCTGAGAGCTGGTCACGAACTGCTGCGGGCATCCGGGCAGACCAGCGGTTCAAGGGCCACTATGACGACACGCAGACCGCCCAGGTCACGGTTTCGCAGTCCGGGATCGGATTTGCCTCCCTTATCTGCGACCGCGGCTTCCAGCCGTTGCGCTGGCACATTACGCGCGGCCACGACGGGAGCCACGAGGCACGGCTGATCGACCGCACCGACGGCGCGCAAGCGACGGTCGAACTGTTCGAGGTCCGCGAGCCGCTCGTGCCGGTCCCGTGCTCACCATCGGGCGGCATCGCCGTACCCTCACTAGGGGGCTTGCTCCGGGCCACGGCTGGCGACGCGACCGCCACAGCCTTGCTGCCAACCCAGCCCAACGAGGTCATCAGGCACAGGAGAGCGGACCCGGCGGTAAGGGGCAGCAGCCGGACCTCCCGCGAGGTAGTGCGCCTGGCGTCGGCGCACCTGATGTGGGCGACGGCTGACAGGCCTGCCGACCCGTTCGCCCGCCGTCAGTGCGACATGGTCCTGGACGCGATAACCAGGGAGGTCGCTTCCCTCATCGGGCAGGGATACTGGGCCGGCGTGGAGCGCAGGATGAAGCACGCCACCGACCTGACCGCCTACGTCGACGACATGAAGGCGTGCGTCGGTGACATCAGCAGCCACAAGGACCTGGCCGACAGGATCTCGCGCTGCCTGTGGGCGTGGTCCACCCCGGAAGCCCTCCTGGCGGGCTTCACGGACGCCCTGACCAGCACCATGCACGGCAGCAGGGCCGCGGGGAACCAGGACACCGCGCGCTTCGTGCTGACCCTGGCTGATCAGCCTGGGCAGATCATGACCAACTGGAGTCCATCCGAGTGCGAGGACATGCTCACCATGATCATCGCTTCACCCGTGCTCTTGCGCGCGGCACGCTTCGCCGTCCTGGGTACGCGCGCCTACCACCAAGCTTTCACGGCAGGGGGACGATGGTGAGAGTGTCAGTCGCGTCGCCTGCGGAGTGCGGCGAACTCGCGGTTCAGACCCTGGACGTCGACGAAGCGGCCGACTTGTTCTCAGCCGAAGGGCTGACGGCTTCACTGCGACGCGCGGCGTCGTTCCTGTGCCCAGCCTCGCCCCGCCAGCTCATCGACGCAGTCCTCGATGCCGTGCGCCCTCTTCTGCCGGGCACCGAACTCCCGCGGCAGGACCTCGCGGACCTGCTTGACCTCCTCGTATCCGCTGGTGACCTGCTGGAGCTGCGGCTGTCCGGAGGCACCCCGGGTCGCCTGCTCTTCCTCGGGCCGCCCTCCTACATCGAGCGGCGCCCGGGCCAGTACCTGCTGATCGGCATCCGCCCATTCGGCGCGCCGCTCATCAGCCCCGGCCTGGCGGGAGCGATCCAGTATGAGGGCCACACGCGGACGATTGAGCTTTCCCCGGACCGAGCGGCCGCGCAGTTCTCGGAGCTTGGCCTGCACATGATCCGGAAGACGCAGTGGGTACGCCGGCCGCCGGAGATGCCCCCGGGCGAACTGATCAGGCAGAAGCGGGTGCGGCTCTCCGCCGCAGGCCCTGCCGGGGTGGTCGAGGGGCTGACGGTCATCGCCCCTGAGGAGAAGGTCACCTACTACCACGGCCGCTGGAGATCCCTTAAGCCCGCTGATTCCGGGCTGTTCGTCGCCCGGCGGCCACAGGCTTACGGAGCTGACCTTTGGTGCGTCGTCCTGGTCGCCGGCGGGGCACCCGTCCGGCTCCTCGACCTGCCCGCCGATGACCCCGCGGCCCCGGGTCACGACGAGGCCTGGCGCGTCCAGGCCGCGCTCGACGCCGCTGCGGGCAACCCTCAGGTGTTCCGCGTCGGCGGCGCTGCCGACACCGGCGCCAGCGCGGGCAGGACAGCCGACTTCTTCTCGCCGCTCCCGCGGTGGGCGGAGCGGTACCTGCAACTCGCCGGCATGGCCGTTCCAAGGTCCCGGGGCGCGCTGTTCTCGTACCGTGTCCCTGAGGACGCACTGCCCGACCTTGCTGGCTTTCTCGCCAGCATGCTGTGGATGCACCAGACAACAACGGAGGGGGCGGAATGACGACTGAGGCGCCGACTATCGCCGAGACAGTCGCCCAGATCCAGGACGCCCTGCGCGAGTACATCGAGGCGACTTACCACATCGGCCACCCCGCCTTGATCGAGCGGCGCCGCGCCCTGCTGGAAGAGGAAAGTGTCCTGTTCCGCGAGCCGTTTATCGAGAGCACCCCCCGCTACCAGACGGGCGACGGCTTCGCCGACCTCGGTCTCGACGCGCCTGCGCAGGCCCTCCTGGGGAGCCTTGCCACCCGGACCGGGGAGCTGGAACGCATCCTGTACGACCCGCCGTACACCCACCAGGCGGAGGCTCTGCGGTGGGCCGCGCGCGACGGCGCGAGCCTGGCCATCACCACCGGCACCGGCTCCGGCAAGACGGAGTCGTTCCTGCTGCCGATGCTGGCCAAGCTCGCCAGCGAGGCCGCCCGCTCTCCGGCCTCGTTCACGGCCCCCGCCGTCCGGGCGCTGATCCTGTACCCGATGAACGCGCTCGTCAACGACCAGTTGGGGCGCCTGCGGCTGCTGCTCGGCGACCCCCGCGTCATTGCCCAGTTCCAGGCGTGGGCAGGACGGCCCGCCCGGTTCGCCCGCTACACAAGCCGGACCCTCTACCCCGGGGTTCGCAAGCCCAAGAAGGACACCAGGCGCCTCGCCGCGATCGAGCGGTTCTACATCCGCCTGCTCGACGAGGCGGGCGACGAGACCTCCCCGGGGCGCGACCGCGCACGCCGCCTCATCCAGACCCTGCGGTCCCGCGGCAAGTGGCCCGCCAAGCCTGATCTCGAGGCATGGTACGGGCCGAAGAGGAGCAACTGGCAGAACAGATCCGGCCAGTTCGTCCGCGCCGTCACCCGCCCCGACGATCCCGAGCTCCTGACCCGTCACGAGGTGCTGGCCGCGCCGCCGGACGTCCTCATCACCAACTACTCGATGCTCGAGTACATGCTCATGCGCCCGCTGGAACGGCCGGTCTTTGACATGACACGGGCCTGGCTGGAGGCCAACCCGCAGGAGAAGTTCCTCCTCGTCGTCGACGAGGCGCACCTGTACCGCGGCGCGGCCGGGGCGGAAGTAGCGCTTCTCCTGCGCCGTCTGCGAGCGCGCCTGGGGATCACGGCTGACCGGCTGCAGGTCATCTGCACCAGCGCCAGCTTCGCCACCCCCGCTTCCGCACGCCACTTCGCGGCCGGCCTCTCTGGCAAGGACGTCGAGGACTTCCGCAGCGTGGAGGGCCTCCTGGCGGACCGGTCCCCCGCAGCGCCCGGCACCGTTCAGGATGCTGAGGCGCTGGCCGCCGTGCCATTGCAGGAGTTCTACGACGCCGAGACCGAACCCGCCCGCCTCAGTGCCGTCCGGGGGATCCTGGAGCACCGCGGCATTACCCCCGCCCCTGGGGACGCCGCCGGGGCCTTGCTCTATGCCGCACTGTCTGGCTACGCCCCGATGGGCCTGCTGGTCAACCAGACCATGAGGCGGGCGATGCCGGTCAGCGAACTGGGCCGCAGCATCTTCCCGGACGCCCACGGCCCGCTGGCCGACCGCGCTGCGTCGGCCCTCGTCGCGCTCGGTAGCGCCGCCCGCCGCTCCTCCGAGGACGCCAGCCTCCTGCCGTGCCGCGTGCACGCCTTCTTCCGGGGTCTGCCCGGGCTGTGGGCGTGCCTCGATCCGGACTGCCCGGAGGCCGATACGCAGGCGCCCGGGCAGTGCGGGCCGGCCGGGCGACTGTACGCGCAGCCCCTGGCGGCCTGCGCCTGCGGCGCGCGGGTCTTCGAGTTCTACACCTGCCGTAACTGCGGCTCGGCGTACGCGCGCGCCTACACCAGCGACCTGGACGGCCCCACGTACCTGTGGAACGAGCCCGGCGCGCCGTTCGAGTCCGCCTCCGGCCGGGTGACCGAACTGGCCGCCCTTGACCTTCTCCTGGAGGATCCGCCGTCGTCCGCGAGCGTCGAGGTTGCCGAACTCGACCTCGTCACGGGGCGGCTCAATCCGGAAGAGCCGGGCGGGCGGACCCGTACCGTCTACATCAACCGGGACAGGTCCGGGCAGGCCGTTCGCGGGAACGACGATGAGGACGAGGACGAGGGCGCTGGCAACGGCGAGTTCAAGCCCTGCGGCATGTGCGGCGAGATCGCCAGGTTCGGCCGGTCCACGGTGCAGGATCACCAGACGAAGGGCGATCAGCCGTTCCAGGCCCTGATCACCCGCCAGCTTGAGGTCCAGCCGCCAGGTCCGCAGCCTGCCACCGAGTTCGCGCCGCTGCGCGGCCGGAAGGTGCTCACGTTCTCTGACTCCCGCCAGGTTGCCGCGCGGCTCGCGCCCAACCTTCAGACCTATGCGATGCGCGACCTGATCCGCCCCCTGGTCCTGCGCGGCTGGAGCGAACTCGGCGTCCAGCCCGTGGCGGGCGACAACCTCAGCCTGGAGCAACTGGTCCTCGCCACGATGATCGGCGCGAAGCGCCTGTCGGTCCGCCTCCGCCCCGAACTGCGGCCCACCGAATCCCTCCAGGCCCTCGAAGACGTCAGCAGCGCCATCGACGACGGCGCTCTCGACGGCAACCCGCTCGCCCTCAGCGGGCTGCTCATGCTCTCGGCAGACCCGCCCCAGTCCCTGCTTCGCGGGATCTACGCGACGCTGACCGACAAGTACTACGGGCTGGCCTCCCTCGGCCTCGCCTCGCTGCGCGAACGGGGGACGCTCCGCAGCCGACTCCTCGCTGCCCTCCCGCCGATCGAAGGCGTGGCCTCGTCAGAGGGAGAGAAGCTCGCCCTGATCCGGCTGTGGCTTGCCCAGTGGGGCACGGCCCGCGGCATCTGGCTCCAGTCGATGCCCGGCGACTGGTGGAACACCAGGGGCGGCGTGAAGCCGAAGTCCGGGAAGTTCAAGCTGGTCACCCAGTGGCTCCCGGCCGGTGCCGCCAGGCGGACGTTCGACCAGCAGTGGCTGCCCGTCCTGCTCACCACGTTCTGCGAGCCCCGCGGAAGCCTTTACCGGCTCCGTGGCGGCACGGTCGCGCTGGAAACCGGCGGCCCGTGGGGATACTGCGAGCGCTGCCGGCACACCCAGCGTCCCTTCCCCGAGATCAACAGGTGCATCAACTGCGGTGCCAGCCAGGTCCGCACCCTGGACCCGGCGGCCGACCCGGTGTTCAGGGCGCGCAAGGGCTACTACCGCGCCAGCACCGAACGTGCCCTGGCCGACCCGCCCGTGCCGCCCATGAGCATCATCGCGGCCGAGCACACCGCCCAACTTGGCGCGGCGCAGTCCGACGAGGTGTTCTCCAAGGCCGAGGCCCATGAGCTCCTCTTTCAGGACGTCGACCTCGGATCCCGCCCGGGCGACCCGCCCCAGGCCGCCATTGACGTCCTGTCGTGCACGACCACCATGGAGGTCGGCATCGACATCGGAAGCCTGTCCGGTGTCGCGCTGCGCAACATGCCGCCGTCACGCGCCAACTACCAGCAGCGCGCCGGCCGGGCCGGCCGCCGGGGCAGCGCCGTCGCGACCGTGCTCGCGTTCGGCAGCGCCGACACCCACGACGACCACTACTTCCGCAACCCCGGCCTGATGATCCGCGGTGAGGTCACCGACCCGTCGCTGACGATGGACAACGACGAGATCGCCCGCCGCCACGTCACCGCCTACCTCCTGCAGCGCTACCACCAGGACCGCCTGCCCGACATCGACCCCGACCAGCAGCCCCAGCTCTTCGAGGTCCTCGGCACCGTCGCGGAGTTCACCGCCCCGTCGTCCCCGCTCAACCGCGCCGACCTGGAGGGCTGGCTGAAGGCCGGGCAGGACGAGCTTCGCGGCGAGATCGCCGCCTGGCTGCCCGACCAGCTTCCACCGCCGGCCCGCGCGAGGCTCCTTGACGGCATCGTGACCGGGACCCTGCGCGACATCGACAAGGCCCTCGACCTCGGCCCCGACGGCAGCCTGCCCGAGCCTGCCGAGGGCGACTCCCCGCCGGAGCCGGAGGAAGCCGAGGCCGAGGGACCAGCCGAAGACGGGGCTGGGGAGCCGAGCGTACGCCGGAGCCAGACGAACCTGCTGGACCGGCTGCTGTACAAGGGCGTGCTTCCCCGCTACGCGTTCCCGACGGACGTCGTGTCCTTCTACGTCTTCGACCGGAATAACTCCACCCGGTTCCGGGCCGAGTTCGAGTACGAAGCGAGCCAGGGGCTCGATGTCGCGCTGACTCAGTACGCGCCGGGCAAGGTCGTCTGGATCGACAACAAGGAGTGGACTTCCGGCGCGATCTACGCGCCGGTCCAGCAGGAGCGGTTCCAGGCATGGCGGGACCGGGTCTTGTACTTCGAGTGCAAGGTCTGCCACTACGCCAGGCAGGAGTCCCGCCAAGACGCCAGCCGCGGTGACCTCCGGGACTGCCCCGCCTGCGGGGCAGTTGAGAAGTTCGGCAAGGCCATGAACTGGATGCGCCCACCGGGCTTCGCCCACGAAGTGACCAGGGAACCCGGCACCAGCCCCGACGATCAGCCCGCCCGCAGCTACGCCACCCGCGCCAAGCTCACCGGCCCCGGCCCGACCGACGAATCGGAATGGCAGCGCCTCACCGATAGTGTCAAGCATGCATGCCGGCGGGACGACCTGCTGGTGACCAACACCGGCCCGCGCGGCGAGGGATACACCTACTGCACGCTGTGCGGGATGATCGAGCCCACCGCCAGCGCGGCCGGCAACGCCACCGGCACCCATCCCAAGCCGTACCCGGACGACAGGGAGCCGAACTGCCGCGGGTCGGCGTCCACCCGGGGCCTGGCACTCGGCACCACCTTCATCTCCGACGTGCTGCTCGTGCGCCTCAAGGTCGAGGCGCCCGCGACGCTGCAGCCGCAGTTTCTCGCGACCCACATGGCCCTGCGCTCTGTCGCCGAGGCCCTTACCATCGCCGCCGCCCACCACCTTGACATCGAGGCCACAGAACTGCAGGCGGAGTACCGACCGGCGCTTACGCCCCACGGGAACGCCGGGCTGGAGGCCGAGATCTACCTGTACGACACGCTGGCAGGCGGCGCGGGCTTCACGCGGCGGATCCACGAGGCCGGCCTGAAGGTCTTCGAGCAGGCCCTAGACCTCCTGGAGGACTGCCCCGCCCACTGCGACGCGTCTTGCTACCGCTGCCTGCGCAGCTACCGGAACCGCTTCGAGCACTCCTTCCTGGACCGGCACGTCGGGGCTAGCCTGCTCCGCTACCTGCTGTCCGGGACGCTGCCCGCGATGCACCCCGACCGGCTGGCACGCTCCCAGGACCGGCTCTACGAGGACCTGAAGGGCCTCGGCATCCGCGGCATCACCTTCACCAGGAACCCGATGGTGAGCATCCCGGGCATCGGCCCAGTCGAGGCGCCGATCCTCGCCGAGCGGGGCCCGCAGCAGTGGATCATCGGAGTGCACGGGCCGCTCACCCGTGACGTTGCCCCGGACGCGAAGCTGCAAGAAGCCAAGGAGTTCAGCACCAGCATCCCGGTGCTCCTAATCGACGACACCGAGATCGCCCACAACCTGCCGTCAGCGAGCAACCGGATCATCGGGGCGCTCGGATGACCGGCCGGCACCGGCTCGACACAGGGATCGAGTCGTCCGCGGCGATCCTGCCCGGGCCGCCCCCGCTGTGGAGCTTCTCCTCCCTCCGGGAGGTCGGGGCGTGCCCGCGCCGGTACGCGCTGGCCCGCGCCAGCTACCCGGACCTGTGGGACGGCCCGGGCTACCCGCGGATTCCCTCCCTCGCCGCACTGTTCGGGAACGTCGTCCATGACGCCCTCGACACGATCGTGAAGGCGCTCGTCGCCGCTGACTGCCAGTCGGCGCAGTCCCCCGAGGCGGTTACCGTGCTGCGCCGTCTGGGCGGGTACACGGCGGTGATCGAGCGCGCCGCTGAGGCCGGGCTGGCGAGGCTGCCGGGCAACCCCCGGCTGAGCGATGACCTGCGGCAGCGGATCCAGCGTGGCCTGCGTGACCGGGTTGCCGACGCCAGGGTCCAGGTCCAGGCCTTCATCAGCAACGCAGTCATCACCCCGGGTGGTAGGGCACCCGAAGCCGGGACGCCCGCAGCTGCCAGAGCGCCCGGTGCCGACGTGTCCGGCGAGCGGGCGCCCCTGTCTTCGGGGTCGCATGCCGAGGTCACGCTGACGGCGCCGCGACTGCGGCTGACGGGGCGGGTGGACCTGCTGCGCATCGCCGAGCCCGGCGCTCACATTACCGACTACAAGACCGGGGCCGACAGTCCCATCCACGCGGAGCAACTTCGGTTGTACGCGCTGCTCTGGAACCTCGACCGTGACGCAAATCCCGCCAGGCGACCGGTCGCCAGCCTCACTGCCGCCTACCCCGGCCGCGACGCCGCGATCCCCGTCCCAGGCGAGCCCGAACTACGCGACATCGAAAAGCAAATAGCGGTCAGCATCGGCGAGGCCGACGCCGAACTCGCGGCGACCACGCCCCGCGCAGTCCCGTCTCCGGAGAACTGCGGCAACTGCGGGGTCCGGCACTTGTGCGACGCCTACTGGTCAACCGTCGCCCCCGACCCATCCGACCTTCCGGATGACGCCAGGTTCGACTGCCAGGGCACGGTCGGTACCGCGAACGGCCCGCGCAGTTGGTGGCTCCACGTCGACGGACCCGCCGAGTCAAAGTTGCTCATCCAGGCACCGGAGTCCGGATCCGAATTGCGTCCTGGCCACCACATCCGGATCCTTGGGCTGCGAATCGATGCGGACCCGGACTCGACGGTGACCGTGGCGTCGATGAACGCGCTGACCGAGGTGTTCCGGCTGAGTCCCAACGCGAAGTAGGACCCTACCGGCCGATCCCGAGCTAGGGCACTTCAGACACAAGCGTCACGGTAATCCTCTTCGTCTTCGCCGGCTCGGTGAAGTCCAGACCACTACCGTCATCCAGCAGAAGACGGGCGGACGGAAGAGGGACACCGCTCGACATACGCCAGGCATCGGCGCTCTTCAGCCAGTTCACGCGTCCCGTACGCTGTAGATCAATGCGGATCTCATAGGCAGTGGTAGAGATACCGATAACACGCTCCTCACAACGAGCGCTACGCACCTGCTCGCCAACGAGTACATCGGCCGGAGGCGTGACGGTCTTCAGCGAGTTGACTCCAAGCACCTGCAACTGCAGGATCGACCGGCCAACCAGCTGCCCGGCAAGCAAGTCATCAATGTCACGCGGCGACTGGACGGAAGGCATGAAGCTAATTATGCCGCGAGCACACTCCGCAGGGCTTAGGCCGGACGCATCACACGAGGAAGACCGCCGCGTCACCCCGCCAAGCTTGGCGCACTTGAGCGGTGGAGGGCTGCTGCGAACCCCTTGACCTCGCGGACGGTGAGCGGCATGAGTCCTGGGTCAGCGGGCGGATCACCAGCTGCCTGCGTGACGCACTGACCAGCATCTGCCCGGTGCTGTCGCGGGCGCTCGGCGGCAGCGTTGCGTGCTCCACAGCATGCTGTTCGCGCGTTTCTTTCGGGTGATCGTCAACCACCTCGAACGTGTCACCTGATTAATCCTTGACGACGGGGACGTGCCCGCAGACGAGGCACGAGGCGCCCGAACTGGGGTGGGGGCGGAGCATGGCCTCATGGGTACAGCGTCGGCAGGCGGTGATGCTCGCCTCGGGGTCGTCCCGGTAGTTGGCCAGGCGAGTCTCGGCGACTTTGATGGCTCGGGCGTGGATCTCTTCGATGGCTAGTAGCTGGTGCCATTCGTCGGAAGGTATGACGTCGCCGACCCAGGTGTTCAGTTCGTGGACCACGAACCGGTCGATGGCGATGAGTGCGCTGCGGCACAGCCCAAGGACCGCCCGGTGGTTGAACCGGGCTGAACTGTGCTGGAGGTCGTTGCGCAGTTTTCGGAGCTGTGCCACCGTGCTGGCCTCATCAGGCGAGAGGGTGACGCCGATCGCTGCCAGACGGGTGAGGACCGTGGGGTTGTTCGGCTGGTCTCGGAGCCCCAGGGGGTTGCTGGCCTCCAGCCGGACCTTGAGGAGCAGTTCGACGGATTGGAAGAGGTCCTTCACGGCATCAATCAGCCGCTCCGGGTATACGTAGGCGGCGAGGTAGGCTCCGGCAGCGAGGGCATGCCCCGCACTGTCCATCATGTCGACGTCAACCAAACCGTCCATGATCTGGAAGGCTGGAGCTGGGGGTTCCGGCACGTGATGCCATCCGTCCTCAAGGAGGATCGAGGCATCAGCCTCGGTCCCACGAATCACTCTCTGGAACTCCTCGGGCGTCGCGCGAGCGTAGAGGATGTAGTCATCGTGAGCCTCGTCCCACTGGTTCGTCGACCAGACGAATGGTGCTGCACTCTCGATGTCCTGGACATCGACGATGGCCAGGTCGAGCAGCTCGTGGTGACGGCTGCCCTTGGCCCCGAACAGTTCGTCCCATTCCTCGGGGGCGATAGTCTTCCGGAAAGCGGTCAGCAGCGGTTCTCTGAGGACCAGGTGAGTAGCGCCGCAGGACATGCACACCACGCGGTGCCGGGTGGTGTACACGACCTGGGCGTAGTGGCATGGGCAGGTGAAGTAGCAGCGTTCACTGGACCCGTGGACGACCCCGGCGATCAACTCCCCGGGGGTGAGGTATGGATCGGCGATCTCTGTCGAGATGCTGGAATAGGTGAAGGGGCACTCGTCGTCGGCCATCTGGTATGGCTGTTCGACACCGAAGAAGGCGCGTTGTTCGTGTCCCCAGTGGCGTCGCTCGGGAATGTCCAGTGGGGTGTCGAGGCTGACCGGCTCGAAGCACGCCTCCCACGGCCCGATGCGGCGCAGACTGGTGATGACCTGGCCGTCGTAGGCGACGAGGCCCTTCGTGCGGATGATTTCCTCGATCTCCGCTACCATGCCGTCGACGTCCATCGTCTCTGGGGTGAGCCACCGGCGAGGTGCCCAGAACCCGACGACCTTGTTGAACTGCCCGCCCAGATCTGGCTCGACTGGCGTGCCGGACTCGAAGAGCCCACTGCGTTGCAGCACGTTAACGCCGTCGATCTTCTTCGGAACCCTGTCCCAAGGTACAGCTGGCCACGAGTTCACTATCGCGCGGCGCCCTCACGATGGCCCGTGAGCTTGTCGGTGCCGAAGACCCTGCCATCCGTATAGGGCTCCGCGAAGGTGGTCTTGGTCGTTGCGGGCCAGGAGCGGCACGTCGACCCGTCGGCAGAGCTTCTCATGGAGTGCACCTCCAAGCTGACCCGCGTCGACGAGGTGTTGACGCCCTTGGTGCGTCGTGAACGAGATAGCCTCTCCCAGATTCTGCCGCTGCATGTCGGCACGGGGGACCTTGGCGCACTCACACTCGGTTGTGTGACATATCACCGTGCAGCACCACCTGTTGGACCACGAGAATTGTAGGGACGCGTAGCTTCTCTCACCAGGCTGGTTTCTTGGCTTAAGCGTTTGATCGCCTCAGGCCAACGCGCCGGTAGCACTCACGGCGCGTGAGTGCTCCACCCGAAGACGCTCAAATAGGCGGCCGACACCGCTCCAACGGCCACAATGAGCACCTTCCACGCCGTGGAGATATCTGTGAGCACCGAGGACAGCCCGATGAAAACCAACGGCACGCTGGCGCCCACGCCGACCTTAACGTTCTGCCCCACCGAGGGATGAATTTCGACGGGAATGTCGAGAACAGGGCCCTGGACACCGTCACCCGGACGCAGACCAATGGTCGTGTACTTGACCCCGCTCGTCATTGCCATCGCCACCATGCGGATAGACTTCACGTCGTACGGTGACCCAATCGAGAACTGTGAAGGTCCGATCGGCTGAAGAGTCGTCCCGTCCAGCACAACATTCATCACTGTTGACGTGGTTATCTGTCCAGGCTGCGCCTGCAGGAACTCCAGTTCGTACTCTTCGCCTGCGGTTAGCCTATAACTGTGTGACTTGGCATCGATGCCCAAGATCTTTTGACCATGGTTGAGGCGGAGCACGTAGCCGAAGCGGGCCGAGGCAAAGGGTTCCGTCCTAGATAGGTAACTGGTCGTGAGCCGGAATACCTCGGGCACCGCCTGAGCGCTCTGGGCTCGCACCACGCCGCCGTTGTTGTCCGTGAGGACATTTCGATCCGATCGGATGGCGTACTTGTCGTATGGAAGCGGCAAGCCGTACTTCTCAAGTGCTTGGCGATACGCTGCCGTCCGCGCCGGATACATCTCTTTGTGCGGATCCCCTGGATCAGGCTCGGGAGCTGTCAGCGACAGGACATCTCCGACTGTGAACTCCACGAGATAGATGTCGCCCTCTCGGAACGCGTCGACGACCGTCCCTGTACACACGGGGAAGAGGACAGGTGTGAAGTACTCGTGAGCCTGCTGCAAGACGAAGTGGACAACTACTTGCTCATTGGCGAGTTCTTGCTTAGTCCACGCGTCCTGGGTCGTGTTGTCTACATACTTCGAGTCATACCGGAACGTCATGCGGTGCCCAGTCGGGGCGGCAAGAACGTTCAGTATGTCTTGTGCGTATTGGGGCTGAGCGTTCGATGAGAAGAGATACAGCAATTCGGCCCTGCCTCTCATGCCTTCTTCATCGCGATTGCCACGCGATGTCGGAGCTCTTCGTATCTTCGCCGGGTGTCAGGCCACGCCAGGACGTATTCACGGCCGACGGCCATCGGCCCCTCGGTCCAAACCGGGACAGGATCAAATTGGTCGAGGGTCAGGTCCACGTCCTCGCCATCCACTACAACCCAGAAGTGCGTTGTCTCTGCGCCGTCAGTAACCCGTCGGAGCTCGCCACCGAGATAGTCTTGGAGCACAAGGGCCGTGACAGCGCATTGGCCCCACGCTGGGTTGTCGTCCGACCACCGATCCGGCTCGTACGAGGTGTCACGTGTCCAAGAGGCCCTGACGGCCTTACGGAGCTTTGTCTTCAGATGCTGCGTCGCTGTCAACACGTCCTGTCCTAGCTCGTCTTCCGTGAGGATCCTACCCAGGGGGTATGACAAGGACCTGGTTTGCCATGGTTTGCGGGTGTGCGTCATTTATGTAGGGCTGATGCGTTTCCGCTGGTAGCGGGGTCTGGTCTGGCTGTGTGGTCACATCCAGATGAAGACTCGCTGTGGAGCGCCCGCAGCGCGTCAGGGCGAGGACGAACGACGTTGTCAACGGCGCTCGAAAAATCCAGCCGCCGTTGACAGCCGCAGGCTTCCGGTCCATGAAGATCAGAACATAAAGCCGTGTCGCAATTTGAAGGAGAGGAAATGAAGTGATAGACCTTCTCTGGCGAGATCAACGATAGTAGCCGCAGGAGGCGCCATGACCGGGGAGCCACCCGTGTCCCGCTGGGCACGGAGCAGGTTCGGGGACCGCACGCACCAGGTTCGCCGCGGTGTCGTCGAGGCGCTTCAGCAGGCCCTGAATGATGCGCAGAACGCCCAGCAGGTCTCCAGGAGCACGACGCGCCACCCGTTCGGCGCGACGGTACTGACGCGCAAGCATGAGGCCCTCGCTGCGGCCTTCCGTGATATGGACGGGGTCCAGATCGTCAGGTCCGCAGGCTCCCCCTTCGACCTGGTGGTCCTGAACGGCAACCTCCTGTTCCCGTTCCGCTACGCCCAGGACGCGACCGTCCCGATCCGCGAGGCACGCATCACCGACCGGCACGTATCTGAGCGGATCCGCATGCTGTTCTCCCGTTTCGGGCCGCGCCCGGCCTACAAGCAGGATTCGCTGCTGCCCGAGGACGCGGACCAGGAACCGGAGCTCGCGGCGCTGGGACCCGCGCTGGCTGAGCTACCCGCCGACACGCGGCTTGTCCTGGTCGCCTTCGCCTGCAACGATCAGGCAGGCCTGATCAACGCCTGGTGGGGGGAGGCGGAGCTAACCGACGAGCTCGGGCGGCTGCGCTGGGTCCACCCGGCAGAAGAACTCCCCCTGCCCAAGGACCCGCCGGCTGGCGGGCAGCTCGTAGCCGTCCAGGGACCGCCCGGGGAAGGCCCGCAGCCGCCGGCCCGCTTCGATAGCGGCGACATTCCTGGTCTTGCCACCGAAACACGTGACCCGCTCAAGCGGCATAACAGCGATCAGTTCCCGCCCGACAGCGAGACGCCACCCGGAACAGCGGACGCCGGCGACGATGAGCAGCAGTGACCAGCCCGGCCTGCCCGGGCCGCCCAGCCCCCAGGATGTCGCCCGCGCCTTTGACCCCGCGCGCCTGACCCAGGCGCGGCACCTGGCCGGCCTGACCAAAAAGCACGTCGCGGAGCGCGTGGGTGTCACGCCGGCCGCAGTCGGCCAGTACGAGACCGGCATGGCCCGGCCGCGCCCGGACCTGCTGCCGAAGCTAGCCGATGCCCTGTCAGTGCCGATGGGGTTCTTCCTAGCGGGCCGGCCCCGCGCGCAGCTTGACGGCTCTATGGCCCACTTCCGCAGCCTCAGGACAACCAGGGCCTACCAGCGGAACAAGGCAATCAGTTACGTCGAGCAGGCGTGGGAGCTGACCCACGCGCTGGAAAAACGCGTCCAGCTTCCCTTTATGGACCTGCCCGGGTTCTCCGGCGGCGAGGTGCACCCTGGCGTCGACCTCCCCCGCGATCCCACAGGCGCAGCGCAAGCCCTGCGCGAGCGGTGGAGGCTCGGTCACGGCCCCGTCTCCCACGTCGTCAGGCAGCTCGAAGCACGCGGCATCATCGTCGTCTCGCCGCCCTCCGATCCTGACTCCGCCACCGTGGACGCCTTCTCCACATCGAGCCTGCCGCGGCCGATCATCGTGCTGACCGCAAACCGCTCAGATGACGTCTACCGGTACCGGTTCACCGCTGCTCACGAACTCGGGCACCTGGTGCTCCATGCAGACACCGCTGCAGGGGACATCCAGCAAGAACGCGAAGCCGATACCTTCGCAGCCGAGTTCCTTACCCCCCGGACCAGCATTCTTCCCCAGCTGCCGGGGCGGGCAGACCTGCGGCAGCTCGCATACCTGCAAGAGGCCTGGGGCGTTTCTGTGAACTCCTTGCTGTACCGCTGCCGGGAGGTCGGCCTGCTCTCAGACTCCGCGGCCAGCCGCGCCTACCAGCGCCTCAGCGCACTACGCGGCCAGCCAGGCTTCACCGGCGAACCGGCCTCAGGCTACCCCGGGGAACAGCCGGCCCTGCTCAAGCAAGCATTCGACCTGGCAGCCGCGCAGACCGGGCTGACCATCACCGCTCTCGCACGCGAACTCGCCTGGCCCGCCGCGCGCGTCCGCGAACTACTCGGCCAGGCTGACCAAAGACCAGCACTGCGCCTAGTTCCCTTAAACGTAGGCAACCGGCGGACAAGCACTGTGCCTGACCGAGACCGTGGCGTGGCGCGGACGCGGGGATTGCAGCCGGGTGAGTGGCATCTGGAGAGGGCGGGCTGATGTGTGCGAGCCGACGGTCATGGGATCTCAAGGCCGAACGGGCGGAGCAGCACCTCAACGAGGTCAAGGAGGCGATGGCCGCTTATGCGAGCGGGCACCCGTACCGGGCCGTACGGGTCCGGCAGCCCAAAGGCCTGCGGCACGTCTGGCTTTACCGCCTGGAGATGACCGAGAGGCCCGACCCGATGATTCCCGTCATCATCGGTGAATGCCTTTATGATCTGCGCTCGGCACTCGACCACCTTGCGGTCGCGATGGCTCCGCGGAACAGGAAAGCAAGCGCCGCCTTCCCGGTCGAGACAACCGACCCGTGGGAGACAGACGCGACCGGGGCATTCGTCTACGATGAGGAACGGCGTCGGAGTTTCACTTCCAAGATCAAGGGCATCCCTGCTGAAGCTGTCGCGATGATAACGAAGGCTCAGCCGTACCAGCGCGAGAATTCCGTGCTGGAAACGCTCAGCCTCATCAGCCGCCTGGAGAATGCCGACAAGCACCGCCAGCTGATCGTTCTTGGCCATGGCGTCGTGGACGCCCGGAGCGTGGTGACAGTAGGTGGGGAGATCATCAAGCAGGAGACTGCGGGTTTCCGTCCTGACGGCGCTGACATCGCAAAGTTCGGCTTCCGGGACCGTGTTCCGCGTGAAAGCGAGGTAACAGTAAAGATCAGCGGCACTGCTACCATCGCGATCGAGGTCGCAGGTGCCGACGGGTACTTCGTGATGCCGCAGTCGCTGGAGGCCCTGATCGGATGGATGCGGGATAGTGTCATCCCCGAATTCACGCCGTTCCTCCGGCCGGACTGAGGACGGCATGGGCACGTGCATGCCTCGTGCGTGCTGCGTGTGGGCCCGGCCGGTAGCGCGGAACGGCGCCATGGAACGCCCCTGATTCCTTAGCCAGATCTACGTCAGTTGACCGGGCACCTCGCTCACAGCGGCCGCAAGCGGGCATCGCAGCCTCGTGATCCGGTGCGTCACCGGCGCAGGTATACGGCAGGTAGATGACAGGTCCATCACCAGTCCACGACAGGTACATGACCGGCTCGGCCGGATCGAGTCCCTGACCGGGGACACCGGGAACCCTTGCTGCCTGGCGCCGCGGCTGGCCGCGGCGTCCAGATCCGGGCACAGCGCCGCTCGCCACGGCGCCGTGCTGGTCCTCCATCCCGGTAGCGGCGACGCACACCCGGTCACCCCTCCGTGGAGCATCGATGAGATGGCGCGGGCCGATCCGGCAGCCCGCTCGCCCCGGCCGCGGGTACGAACAAGGCCAGCCCGCCGCCTGGCGCGAGCAGCACGGCGAAGAACCGGCCGACGGGATGCGCGGCAGTCCGGCGCCCGGGAAACGGGACAAAACGGGCGCGGATCGGCAAAGCGAGCGGTTATACGCACCGCTCGTTCCGCCCGGACGCTGTACACCATATGTACGCAACCACTGCTACGCATCGACCCACGGTGACACACGCTGATACATGGCGTGACAAGAAGAAAACGGCCCGCCTGGCCGCGTTTCCGCAGCGAGCGGGCCGTTTTCGCAGGTGGTGGCAGGTGTTGGGTTCGAACCAACGTAGGCTGAGCCGACGGTTTTACAGACCGCTCCCTTTGGCCACTCGGGCAACCTGCCGTATGCCGCCGCGCTGGGCGGCATCGCAAGGATAGCCCAAGACGCGGCCGGACGGTTAGCCGGACCGATCCATTGAGGCGAACCGACGGCGCGTTCCGCGTGACGGTTAGCGGCTGCCCGTCTAGCCTGAAGCCGTGGCATCGCAAGAGTCTTCTTTTGACATCGTGTCCAAGCTCGACCGCCAGGAAGTGGACAATGCGCTCAACCAGGCGGCCAAGGAGATCGGCACGCGGTTCGATTTCCGCGGCGTGGGCGCGTCCATCGTCTGGTCCGGCGACCACGCGGTGGACATCCGGGCCAACAGCGAGGAGCGCGCCAAGGCGGTCCTGGACGTGTTCAAGGACAAGCTGGTCAAGCGGGGCGTCTCGCTGAAGACCCTGGACCCGGCCGACCCCAAGCTGTCTGGCAAGGAGTACCGGATGGCGGTAGCCCTCAAGGAGGGCATCACCCAGGACGACGCCAAGAAGCTGTCCAAGATCATCAGGGACGAAGGCCCGAAGGGCGTCCGGGCCCAGGTCCAGGGCGAGGAGCTTCGCGTCTCAGCCAAGAAGAAGGACGACCTGCAGGCGGTCATCACCCTGCTGAAAGCCAAGGAATTCGACTTCGCCCTGCAGTTCGTCAACTACCGGTAACCCCGCCGCTTCTCCGCGTAGCGAATCAGCCTGCGTATGACTCGCGGCCCCTCTCCGCCGCGGGCGGGCAGCAGTGACCGGGGCTTAGCGGCGGTAGCCGGCCAGGGCTTCCAGGCGGCGGACGCGTTCGCCTGTGGGAGGATGGGTGCGGAAAAGGGCGGCGAAGCCGTCCGCGCGGAACGGGCTGGCGATCATCAAGTGGCCGACCGAGGTCAGCCGGCCGTCGGGGGCCAGGGCCAGTTCGGCCGTGCCGGTGTCGATCTTGCGCAGCGCGCTGGCCAGGGCCACCGGCTCGCCGGACAGCAGGGCCCCCGCGGCGTCAGCACGGTATTCGGCGGCCGGGGTCATGACCAGCCTGATGACCAGCGCGGCGATCGGGCCCAGGACCAGCATCAGCGTCGCCTCGAGCAGGCCCAGGCCGGACCCGGCGGGCGCGGACGGGGCTGGGGCAGACGGGGCTGGGGCAGACGGGGCGGGCGCGGGCGGGGCGGGCGCGGACGGGGCTGGGGCAGACGGCCCGGGGCCAGACGGGGCAGGCGCGGGCGGGGCGGGCGCGGGCGGGGCGGCAGCGGCGCGGGTGGGCAGGAAGCGCGCTACGCCTGCGGGGAACGTGATGAGAGTGGCCAGGCCGGCCGATACCGTGCCAGGCAGGATGTCCCGGCCCGAGACGTGGGCCAGCTCGTGGCCGAGGACGCGCGCGCAGCTCGGTCTCGTCCAGGGCCTTAAGCAGGCCTTCGGTGCAGCAGACGGCGGCGGTGCGGGGGCCGCGGCCGACGGTGAAGGCGTTCGGCTGCTCGGCGGGTGACAGGTACAGCCGCGGCACCGGCAGCCGGCCTGCCGTGCTCAGGTCGCGGACCAGGCGGTAGAGGCGGGGCTGCTCCACCTCGCCGACCGGGCGGGCGGCCAGCGCAGACAGGGCCAGCCGGGCGCCGCCGAAGTAGGCGGCGGCCTCGAGCAGGCCGACCAGGACGGTCCCGGCGATCGCGCCGCCCGCGGCGGCGATCGCGGCCCCGACCGCGGCGCCGACCGCCAGCAGCAGCAACGCTACGGCGGCCAGCCGGGCGGCCGCGCCGGTCAGCACGGCGGCCAGCCACCGGTCACCGGCACGGTCATGCACCTCCCAGCGGCTCCGCGATCCTGCCTCGCAGTGGCATGATGGCACGTTCCCGCAGGGTGTGACATAAATCTCAGCCGGTGAGGCAGGAACGTTTCGTACATGCCTGGCAGCCAGTTCTTAGCGGATTCTGTCTCAACGTACATTGGCCGCGCCAGATCACCGTCGGCCTGGGAATATCACCCACTAGATGAACGTTCCACCGCCCGTTTTCGTCGTAGGATTTACACCGTCTTAACCTGAGCCCCGCCCGCGGGGTGGTGCTGCGTGAACATTCGGCCGCAGCATGCGGAGGAGGTCTTCCGGCTGTGACCAAGCAGGTCCAGAAGCTCGATCACGTCATCATCAGGTTCGCCGGCGATTCTGGTGACGGCATGCAGCTCGCGGGAGACAGGTTTACCCAGGAGACGGCCGTCTTCGGTAACGACCTGTCCACTATGCCGAATTTCCCGGCCGAGATCCGGGCCCCGGCCGGCACTCTCGCAGGCGTCTCGAGTTTCCAGCTGCAGTTCGCTGACCATGACATCCTCACGCCGGGCGACGCGCCGGACGTGCTCATCGCGATGAACCCCGCCGCGCTGAAGGCCAACATCAAGGACCTGCCGCTGGGCCGTGACCTGATCGTCAACACCGACGAGTTCACCAAGCGGAACCTGACCAAGGTCGGCTATGAGGGAAGCCCGCTCGAGGACAACTCGCTCGAGCACTACAACGTGCACGCGGTGCCGGTCACCTCGATGACGGTCAAGGCCCTGGAGTCGTTCGACATCACCAGGAAGGACGCCGAGCGGGCCAAGAACATGTTCGCGCTCGGCATGCTGTCCTGGCTGTACGACCGGCCCGCCGACGGCACATTCAGCTTCCTGAAGGCCAAGTTCGCCGCCAAGCCCGAGATCATGGCGGCTAACGTGGCCGCCTTCCAGGCGGGCTGGAACTTCGGCGAGACGACCGAGGCGTTCCCGGCCCGCTACGAGGTCCAGCCCGCCCCGCTGACGCCGGGCACGTACCGGAACATCAGCGGCAACACCGCGCTGGCCTACGGCCTGGTCGCGGCCGCTCAGCTGGCCGGGCGGCCGCTGTTCCTCGGCTCCTACCCGATCACGCCGGCCTCCGACATCCTGCACGAGCTGGCCAAGCACAAGCGGTTCGGGGTGCGGACGTTCCAGGCCGAAGACGAGATCGCCGCCGTCGGCTCGGCCCTGGGCGCCTCGTTCGGCGGCTCGCTGAGCGTGACCAGCACCTCAGGGCCCGGCATGCTGCTGAAGGCGGAGACCATCGGCCTGGCTGTGTCGGTCGAGCTGCCGCTGATCGTGTGCGACATCCAGCGGGCCGGGCCGTCCACCGGGATGCCGACCAAGACGGAGCAGGCCGACCTGCTGCAGGCCATGTTCGGCCGCAACGGCGAGTCGCCGGTGCCGGTGGTGGCCGCGGCCAGCCCGGCCGACTGCTTCGACGCGGCGATCGAGTCGGCCCGGATCGCGGTCAAGTACCGCACCCCGGTGATCCTGCTCTCCGACGGCTACCTGGCCAACGGCTCGGAGCCGTGGCGGATCCCGGATGTGGCCGGCCTCCCCGACCTGAGCGCCGAGTTCTCCTTCGCCAAACCAGCCGGCCCGGCCGGACCAGGCGAGCACAGTGGCGGGTTCGAGCCGTTCCGGCGGGACCCGGTCACGCTGGCCCGGCCCTGGGCGGTGCCCGGCACCCCCGGCCTGGAGCACCGGATCGGCGGCATCGAGAAGGCCGACGTCACCGGCGAGATCTCCTACGACCCGGACAACCACGACCGCATGGTCCGGCTGCGTCAGGCCAAGATCGACGGCATCGCGGCCGACATCCCCCCGCTGGCCGTCGACGACCCGGACGGGGCCGCCCGGGTGCTGGTGCTCGGCTGGGGGTCGACGTTCGGCTCCATCGGCGCGGCGGTCCACCGGGCCAGGAACGCCGGGCACTCGGTGGCCCAGGCGCACCTGCGGCACCTCAACCCGTTCCCGCCCAACCTGGGCGAGGTGCTCCGCCACTACGACCAGGTCCTGGTGCCGGAAATCAACCTCGGCCAGCTGGCCCTGCTGCTGCGCGGCCGGTTCCTGGTCGACGTGATCTCCTACAACCGGGTACGCGGCCTGCCGTTCCAGGCCGCCGAGCTCGCCGGCGTGATCGAGGATGTGATTGGCCATGCCTGAGACGAACGGCACTGAGACGAACGGCACTGAGACGAACGGCCACCATGCGGCGGCAGGTACCGGCGAGGGCGAAGGCCGCCGGCTCGCCTCGCTGACCTTGGTACCTAAGGCCGCGGCCCGTTCGGCCGCCAAAGATTTCAAGTCGGACCAGGAAGTTCGCTGGTGCCCGGGCTGCGGGGACTACGCCATCCTGGCCGCGTTCCAGGCCTTCCTGCCCGAGCTCGACGTGCCGCGCGAGAACGTGGTCGTCATATCCGGTATCGGCTGCTCGTCCCGGCTGCCGTACTACGTCGACACCTACGGGATGCACTCCATCCACGGCCGCGCGCCGGCCATCGCCACCGGCCTGGCCGCCTCCCGGCCCGACCTGTCGGTCTGGGTCATCACCGGCGACGGGGACGCGCTGTCGATCGGCGGCAACCACCTGATCCACGCACTGCGGCGCAACGTCAACATCAAGGTGCTGCTGTTCAACAACCGGATCTACGGGCTGACCAAGGGCCAGTACTCGCCGACCTCGGAGCGGGGCAAGGTCACCAAGTCCACCCCGTTCGGCTCGCTGGACCACCCGTTCAACCCGGTGTCGCTGGCGCTGGGCGCCGACGCGAGCTTCGCGGCGCGGACCATCGACTCCGACCGCAGGCACCTGACCTCGGTGCTGCGGGCCGCCGCCGACCATCAGGGCGCCGCGTTCATCGAGATCTACCAGAACTGCCCCATCTTCAACGACGACGCGTTCGCGCCGCTGAAACAGGCGGCCTCGGCCGGCGAGAAGCTGATCAAGCTGGAGCACGGCCAGCCGATCCGGTTCGGGCCGGGCGGGTCCCAGGGCCTGCGGTTCGGCCGGTTCGGGCAGCTCGAGGCGGTGGACGTCGCGGGCGCCGACGAGGACTCGCTGATCGTCCACGACGCGCACCGGCCGAATCCGTCCTACGCGTTCGCGCTGTCGCGGCTGGACTCGGCGGATTTCCGGCACACGCCGGTCGGGGTGTTCCGGCAGGTGGAGCAGCCGAGCTACGACCAGCTCATGGCCGACCAGATCGCCGCGGCCCAGGCCCGCAGCGGCCCAGGCGACCTGGGCGCCCTGCTGGCCGGCCACGACACCTGGGAAGTCAACTAACAGTCCTACGCAGCCGCCCGGCCGGTTGATTTTGGGCCGAACGGGCCGTGGTGCTCGCCACCGGCCACGGGTTCCGAGATCGTGGACAGAAACCCTCGTGAGACGGAGACAGATGTCCACGATAATCCGGATTCCCGGGCGGCAGCGGCGCGCTGTGATCAGCCTGCGGAACTCCCGGCTTCGGGCAGGCACCTGTTCCGGATCAGCCGGTGCGCTTCTCCACGAAGTCGCACAGGGCTAGGAACGCGGCCCGGGCTGGCACGTCGGGCAGCGCCATGATCTCGCTCCTGGCCCCCTGAGCCCAGCTCAGGACGTGCGCGCGGGACTCGGCCACGGCCGGGTGGGTGCGCAGCAGGGCCAGCGTCTCGGTCAGCAGCGCGTCGTCGGACAGGTCGGCCTCGGTGAGCAGCCAGTGCAGCCGGGCCTCGGCCGCGGACGAGCCAGCAGCAGACGAGCCAGCAGCGGCCGAGGAGCGCATCGCGTACAGGACGGGCAGCGTCCGTACGCCCTGGCGCAGGTCGGTGCCCGGGGTCTTGCCGGACTGGGCCGGGTCGCTGGCGATGTCGATCACGTCGTCGGACAGCTGCCAGGCCACGCCGAGCTGCTCGCAGGCCATCGCGATCCGGGCCGTGATGTCGTCGGCCGCGCCGGAGAACATGGCGCCGAACCGGCCGGAGGTGGCGATCAGCGATCCGGTCTTCTCGGTGATCACGTGCATGTAGTGGTCCAGCGGGTCCTGGCCGGGCCGCGGGCCGAGGGTCTCGGCCAGCTGCCCCTCGACCAGCCGGTTGAACGTCTCGGCCTGGATCCGGACCGCGTCCGGGCCGAGGTCGGCCAGGATGCGGGAGGCCTGGGCAAACAGGAAGTCACCGGTCAGGATGGCGACGGAGTTGCTCCACCGCGAGTTGACCGAGGGATGGCCCCGGCGGACCTCGGCCTCGTCCATGACGTCGTCGTGGAACAGGGTGGCCAGGTGGGTGAGCTCGATGGCTACCGCCGCCTGGATGACCCGCGGGTCCTTGGGCTGGCCGAACTGCGCGGCCAGCAGCACCAGCAGGGCCCGGAAGCGCTTGCCGCCGGCCTCGATGGCGTGCTGGGAGGCCTCGGTGAACAGTTCCTCGTCCGGATGCGCGGTCTGGGCCAGCAGCGCCTCGACCCGGGCCAGGTCGTCAAGTACCTCCGCCTCGAGGGCGGAGTCGGGGAAATCCACCGGAACTGCGGTGATCACATGCTCTCCACGTCATCGGCACGCGCGAACGCCTCGAATTTTCGAGTATGCCCGTTCTCGGCCGGCCGAACCAGTGCCGCGCGTCCCATAAGCCCCCAGACTCAGCTGACGAACAGCTGGTTCGCCGCGTGCGAGGCCAGGGAGAGCACCGGTTCGGGCACGATGCCCAGGACCACCGTGGCCACCACGCCCACGCCCACGGCGATGCCGCTGAACACGTTCGGCACGACCACTTCGGGCCCGTCGGGCACCGGGTCGCTGAAGAACATCAGCACGATCACGCGGACGTAGAAGAACGCGGCGATGGCGCTGGCCAGCACGCCGACGATCACCAGCGCCGTCTCGCCGGACGCGATCGCGGCCTGGAAGACGGCGAACTTCCCGATGAACCCGCTGGTCAGCGGGATCCCGGCGAAGGCCAGCAGGAACAGCGCGAAGATGCCCGCCACCAGCGGCGAGCGCCGGCCCAGGCCCGCCCACCGCGACAGGTGCCCCGCTTCGCCGCCCGCGTCCCTGACCAGGGTGATGACCGCGAACGCGCCCACCGTGGTCAGGCCGTAGGTGGCCAGGTAGAACAGGCTGCTGGACAGGCCGGCCGTGCTGACCGCGATGACCGCGGTCAGCACGAACCCGGCGTGCGCGATCGAGGAGTAGGCCAGCAGCCGCTTCACGTCAGTCTGGGTGATGGCGATGACGGCGCCGACCACCATGGTGAGGACGGCGACCACCCACAGGGCCGGCCGCCAGTCCCAGGTCAGGTTGCCGAACGCCACGTAGAACACGCGCAGCAGCGCGCCGAAGCCGGACACCACCGTGCAGGAGGCCATCAGCGCGGTCACCGGCGTGGGCGCGCCCTGGTACACGTCAGGCTTCCAGCCCTGGAACGGCACCGCCCCGACCTTGAACAGGAGCCCGACCCCGGTCAGCGCGATCCCGGTGTACAGCAGGGTGGCGTTGGAGGTATTGGACATGGCCGCCGCGGCGATGGCCGGCAGCGACACCGAGCCGGCGAAGCCGTACAGCATGGCCACGCCGAACAGGAACAGGGCCGAGGAGAACGCGCCCAGCAGGAAGTACTTCATCGCCGCCTCGTGCGACAGCAGGCGGCGGCGCCTGGCCAGCCCGCACAGCAGGTACAGCGGCAGCGACAGCACCTCGAGCGCGACGAACATGGTCAGCAGGTCGTTGGACGCCGGGAACAGCATCATGCCGCCCACCGCGAACAGCGTCAGCGGGAAGATCTCGGTGTGCATGGCCCCGGAGACCAGGCCCTCGCGCTCCTCCTGGCTGCCGGGCGGCGCGGCGGCCTGGGCGGCGAACGGGCTGTTGGCCGGATCGGCGATGAGCAGCACGCTGACGAAGGCCAGGACCAGGATCGTGCCCTGGATGAACAGGGTGGGGCGGTCCACCGCGACCGCGCCCATGGCGGCCACGTGGCCTGCGCTGCCGTTGGCGAAGATCTTGCCCGACGCGGCCACCACGATGGTCAGCACGAACGCCACCACCAGGGCGGCCAGGGTCAGCATGAGCTGCACGCCGCGGCGCAGGTCGCGGGGGGCGAACGCCTCGACCAGGACGCCGATCACCGCGGCGCCGAACACGACGAGCATCGGCGAGAGCTGGCCGTACTCGATGCTCGGCGGGGTGATGGTCCCGCTGGCGGCCACGGCGGCATGCACCGCGGGAGCCGCGAGAGCCGCCGGGGCGGCCAGGACGCCGGTCACGGTGCCATTCCCTTCTGCCCGGCACTGGTATACGCCGCGGTGCTGAACCCGGGCGCCGGATGCGCGGGCTGCGGATCGACCTCGTGCACCTGCGCCATCGTCACCCGGACCGCCGGGTTGATGATGTCGAGCACCGGCTGGGGGTAGACCCCGCCCGCGATGATCAGCACGACCAGCGGCGCGACGGCCAGCAGTTCGCGCGGCTTCAGGTCCTTCATGCCGGCTACCTGGTCGCGGACCGGCCCGCCCGCCACGCGCTGGTACATCCACAGGATGTAGATGGCGGCCAGGATGATCCCGGCGGTGGCGAACGTAGCGGGCACCTTGTACCGGGAGAAGGTCCCGATCAGGACCAGGAACTCGCTGACGAAGGTGGAAAGCCCCGGCAGCGAGAGCCCGGCCAGACCTGAGATCAGGAACAGGCCGGCCAGCAGCGGCGCGACCTTCTGCACGCCGCCGAAGTCCGCGATCCGGTCCGAGCCGCGCCGGGTGATCAGGAACCCGGCCAGGATGAACAGCGCCCCGGTGGCGAACCCGTGGTTGACCATGTAGAACGTCGCGCCGGTCACGCCCTGGCTGGTCATCGCGAAGATGCCGAGCACGATGAACCCGAAGTGGGAGACCGAGGTGTAGGCGATCAGCCGTTTCATGTCCTGCTGGCCGATGGCCACGATGGCCCCGTACAGGACCGCGATCACGGCCAGCGTGATGACCAGCGGGGTGAAGTACTTCGCGCCGGCGGGGAACAGCTCGAAGCAGTACCGCAGCATGCCGTAGGTGCCGACCTTGTCCAGCACGCCGACCAGCAGCACGGCCGCACCGGGCTGGGCCGAGGCGGCGGCGTCGGGCAGCCAGGTGTGGAACGGCCACAGCGGCGCCTTGATGGCGAACGCGATGAAGAACCCGAGGAACAGCCACTTCTGCACGGTCGGGCTGAGCGAGACGTTGACCAGCTCGCTGAACAGGAACGAGCCGTGGTACCCGGTGGCCGGGCTGCTGACGGAATACACGTACAGCGCAATGACCGCGACCAGCATGAGCAGCCCGCCGAGCAGGCTGTAGAGCAGGAACTTGACCGCCGCGTACTGCCGCTTGCCGACCCCGTAGCTGCCGATCATGAAGTACATCGGCACCAGCATGGCCTCGAAGAACACGTAGAACAGGAAGACATCGGTGGCCGCGAAGACGCCGATCATCATGGTCTCGAGGACCATGAGCAGCGCGAAGTAGGTCTTCACGCTGTGCCGCCCGGACTCGGCGTCGTTCCAGGAGGCCAGGATCACCACCGGCATCAGCACCGCGGACATGGCGATCAGGACCAGCGCGATGCCGTCCACGCCCAGCGCGTAGTGCACGCCGAAGGCCGGGATCCAGGAGTAGACCTCAGTGAACTGGTAGTTCGGGCCGCCGATCTGGAACTTGACCGCGATGATGATCACCACGACCAGCGTCAGCAGCGAGAACAGCAGGGCCAGCCACTTGGCCGCGGCGTCCCGGGCGCGCACGTCGGCCGGGGCGCTGTCGGCGGGCAGGCCGGGGACCAGCATGATCACGATCGCGCCGAGCAGCGGCAGGGCGCCCGCTATGGTCAGCCAGGGGAAGCCGTTCATCTAGAGCCTCACCGCCAGGAGCAAGGCGGCCAGCACAGCGGCGCCGAAGAACATGGACAGGGCGTAGGTGCGCACGAAGCCGGTCTGCATCCGGCGCCACCGGCCCGAGGTCCCGCCGACCAGCGCGGCCAGGGAGTTCACCAGGCCGTCCACGCCGCGCTGGTCGAAGTACACCGACAGCCGGGTCAGCCACAGGCCGGGCCGCATCAGGACCGACTCGTTGAACGTGTCGCCGTACAGGTCCTTCCGGGCCGCGACGACCAGGGGATTCCCCCGCGGCGCCGTCTCGGGGACCGGGACCCGGCCGTACATGACCCAGCCGAGGCCCACGCCGGCCAGGGCCAGCGCCAGCGCCACGCCCCCGGCGACGGTGTAGAACCCGTGCGAGACCGGCGGCACCCCCACGACCGGAGCGAGGAACTTCTCCAGCCGGTCATTGATGATGAGGAATCCGCCCGCGCCGACCGAGCCGATCGCGATCACGATCATCGGCCAGGTCATCACCGGGGGCGACTCGTGCGGATGCGCGTCTTGCGCCCAGCGCCGCTTCCCCCACCAGGTCATGAACATCATCCGGGTCATGTAGAACGCGGTGAGGCCGGCGCCGATCAGCGCGCAGATGCCGAGGATCCAGCCGCCCGCGCCGTGCTCGGTGAAGTCGCCCTCGATGATGGGGTCCTTGACGAAGAACCCGGAGAACGGCGGGATGCCGATGATGGCCAGATACGCCAGGCCGAACGTGACGTAGGTGACCGGCAGGGAGCGGGCCAGCCCCCCGTACCTCCGCATGTCCTGCTCGTCGTCCATGCCGTGGATCACCGAGCCGGCGCCGAGGAACAGCCCGGCCTTGTAGAACCCGTGCGCGAGCAGCAGCGCGATGGAGAACACGTACCCCTCGGGCCCGAGCCCGGCACCCAGCGTCATGTAGCCGATCTGGCTCATGGTGGACCCGGCCAGCGACTTCTTGATGTCGTCCTTGGCCGAGGCGATGATGCCGCCGAACAGCAGCGTGACCGTGCCCACCACGGCGATCCCGATCCGCGCGTCCGGCGACAGCGCGAGGATCGGGTTGGACCGTACCAGCAGGTAGACCCCGGCGGTGACCATGGTCGCGGCGTGGATCAGCGCCGACACGGGCGTGGGGCCCTCCATCGCGTCCAGCAGCCAGGACTGCAGCGGCACCTGCGCGGACTTCCCGCACGCGCCGAGCAGCAGCAGGAACCCGAGCGCGGTGGCCACCCCGCTCCCGCCGGACGGAGCCTGGCCGAACACTCCGGTGAAGGACACCGTGCCGAACTCGCTGAACATCAGGAAGATGGCCAGCGTGAGGCCGGCGTCGCCGATCCGGTTGACGACGAACGCCTTCTTCGCCGCCACCGCCGCCGAGTTCCGTTGCTGCCAGAACCCGATCAGCAGGTAGGAGGCCAGGCCGACGCCCTCCCATCCGACGTAGAGCACCAGGTAGTTGTCGGCCAGCACGAGCAGCAGCATGGCCGCGATGAACAGGTCCATGTAGCCGAAGAAGCGCCGCCGGTCGGTGTCGTGCGCCATGTAGCCGACCGAGTAGATGATGATCAGCGACCCGACTCCGGTGATCAGCAGCACGAAGCAGATCGACAGCGGGTCGATCAGCAGGTTTACGCTGGCCTGGAAGTGCCCCACCAGGATGTACGTGTACACGTGCTGGTCCTGCTCGCGGTTGGTGTCCCCGAGCAGGGTGAAGTAGGCAATCACCCCGTAGACGAACGCGGCGACCGGCATCAGGCACCCGAGCAGGTGCCCCCACCGGTCGGTGCGCCGGCCGCCGACCAGCAGCACTACCGCGCCGAAGAGCGGGAAGGCGAGCAGCAGCCACGACAGCTTCAGCGCCCCGGTAGCCGGCACGGTAGTAAGCGCCTGGGCGTGAGCGACGTCCGCGAGGGCCGTGCCAGTCAAGGTCGTCATCCCTTCACCACTTGAGCAGGTTGGCGTCGTCCACCGACGCGGACCTGCGGGCCCGGTAGATCGCCATCAGGATCGCGAGGCCCACCACGACCTCGGCGGCGGCCACCACCATGACGAAGAACGCGATGACCTGCCCGTCCAGGTTGCCGTGCATGGTGGCGAACGCGACGAAGGCCAGGTTGCACGCGTTCAGCATCAGCTCGATGCACATGAACACGACGATGGCGTTGCGCCGGACCAGCACGCCGACCCCGCCGATGACGAACAGGATCACCGACAGGGCCACGTAGTGCACCGGGCTCATGACTCGGCCCTCCCGGACGGCTCCAAGGGGTCGGGCTCCCGCTCGCCGCTGTCCGTCTCGATCGCGATGGTCTCGTCGGCCGGAACGAAGCCTGGTTGCTCGGTCACGTTTCGCTGGGACAGGGCAGTGCTGACCGACAGGTCGGACGTGCTGCCGTCCGGCAGCAGGGCCGGCCGGTCGGCCGCGTCGTGCAGCGCGTAGACGCCGGGGGACGGGTCCGGGGCCAGGTGGCCGCTGGCCACCCGCCGGGCGGCGAGTTCCCGCTGGGTGGGCCGGGGCGTGATCCGCTCCCGGTGGGCCAGCACCATCGCGCCGAGCGCGGCGGTGATCAGCAGCGCGCCGGTCACTTCGAACGGGAACACGTAGGTGGTGAAGATCAGGGTGGCGATGCCGGACAGGTTGTCAGTCCCGTTCGCCGCGGTGGGTTTGACGGCCGGCCCGATGGCGGCGTGCCCGACGGCCAGGATCAGGATCACGAACAGGCCGATGGCGACCAGGCCGGCGGCCATCCGCTGGCCCTTGATGGTTTCCACGATCGAGTCCGCCGAGCTGATGCCGATCAGCATGATCACGAACAGGAACAGCATCAGGACCGCGCCGGTGTACACGATGATCTGCACGAAGGCCAGGAACGGCGCGCCCTGCATGGCGTACATCGTGGCCAGGCAGAGCATCACCACGGCGAGCATCATGGCGCAGTGCACGGCCCGCCGGACCAAGATCATGGCCAGCGCGGCGCCCACCGAGGCCACGGCCAGGATCCAGAAGATGGTCTCCCGCGCGATGACGTCGGCGTTGGTGCCCGATGCGGCGGCCAGTACGCCTCTCATGTGTCATCTCCCTTGTCCTCGCGGACGTCTCCCTTGTCCTCGCGGACGTCCGGCGGGGCCCACGACAGCGAGGCGTCCGGGGATCCGGCGAACACCGCCGGGCCCGACGGGCCGCCCGGCCCGGACATGCCGGGTGCGCGGGGGCCGACCGACAGGCCGGCCGCGCCGAGGCGGTAGTAGTCCTTCTCGTCGTCGCCGAGCCGCATCGGGTGGGGCGGCGCTTCCATGCTCGGCACCAGCGGGACCAGCAGCTGCTCCTTGGTCCAGATCAGGTTTTCCCTGCTGTCGTCGGCGATCTCGTACTCGTTGGTCATGGTCAGCGCGCGCGTCGGGCAGGCCTCGATGCACATGCCGCACAGGATGCAGCGCAGGTAGTTGATCTGGTATACGTGCCCGTACCGCTCGCCGGGAGAGAACCTGGCCGCTGCCGTGTTGTCCCGGCCCTCGACGTAGATGGCGTCCGCCGGGCAGGCCCAGGCGCACAGCTCGCAGCCGATGCACTTCTCCAGGCCGTCGGGCCACCGGTTGAGCTGGTGGTGGCCGTGGAACCGCGGTGCGGTGGGCTTCTTGACCTCGGGGTACTCGACGGTCTCGACCTTCCGGAACATCTCGTGGAAGGTGACCCCGAAGCCCTTGATCGGGTTGAGGAAATCAAGCACCGGTGACCTCCCGGGTGGAGGTTTCGTTGTCCAGGCCGGCACCGTGATAGTGCGGCAGGTCGAGCGGCGGCACCGGGAAGGAGCTCGTGCCCATGGGCACGTCCTGACCGGCCTCGTTGGCACTGGCGGAATCCGCTGCCTCGAACCGGGCGGCCCGCTGCTGCGCGGCGCTGTCCCACATCCAGGCCAGCGCCATCACGATGACCAGGACCACGCCGCCCACCACGTAGGGAATCGTGTTGTGCGTGTCCAGCCGCCAGGCGCGGACGGTCGCGATGAGCAGGATCCAGACGATGGACACCGGGATCAGGACCTTCCAGCCGATCGCCATCAGCTGGTCGTAGCGGACCCGGGGCAGGGTGCCGCGCAGCCAGATGTAGCAGAACAGCAAGATGTAGACCTTGATCACGAACCACAGCAGCGGCCACCAGCCGCTGTTCGCGCCCGACCACAGCGACAGCGGCCACGGCGCCCGCCAGCCGCCCAGGAACAGCGTGGTGGCCAGCGCGGCGACCGTGGTCATGTTGATGTACTCGGCGAGGTAGAACATGGCGAACTTCATCGAGGAGTACTCGGTGTGATAGCCCGCCACCAGCTCGCCCTCCCCCTCGGGCAGGTCGAACGGCAGCCGGTTGGTCTCGCCCACCATGGTGAACAGGTAGATGACGAACGAGACCGGCAGCAGCCACGCGTACCACTCGTGCTGCTGGGCGTTCACGATCGCGGTGGTGGACAGCGAGCCCGCGTACAGGAACACGGCCACGAAGGAAAGCCCCATCGCGATCTCGTAGCTGATCACCTGCGCGGCCGAGCGCAGCGCGCCGAGCAGCGAGTAGGGCGACCCGGAGGCCCAGCCGGCCAGCACGATCCCGTACACGCCGACCGAGCTCATGGCCAGGATGAGCAGCACCGCCACCGGCAGGTCGGTGAGCTGCAGCGGGGTGTAGTGGTGGAAGATCGACACTTCCGGGCCCCAGGGGATGACCGAGAAGCTGATGAAGGCGATCGCGCCCGAAATTATCGGCGCGGCGATGAACACCCATCTGTCCGCGGTGCGGGGGATGATGTCTTCCTTCAGCGGGAGCTTGAGCGCGTCCGCGATCGGCTGCAGCAGGCCGAAGGGCCCGGCCCGGTTCGGGCCCGGCCGGTTCTGCATCCGGCCGATGACGCGCCGTTCGGCCCAGATCATGAACATCGTCGTGAGCAGCAGGAAAAGGAAGACGATCCCGACTTTCAGCAGCACCATCCACCAGATGAGCTGGTTGAAGTCGCTCAGCGTCGGGTCCGTGGCGGGCGCCGCGAGCACGTGGCCCAGCGCCCCTGCCTGAATCATTCCGGCCTCCTCAGCGTGACCGTCGCGCCGTATCCCGCGCCGAGCTGGGCGCTGATGGTGGCCCCGGCCCAGGCCGCGGGTCCCTGCTCGCCGGGATACGGCGCCAGCTCGGCCGCCCCTTGGGTCAGCCCCGCCGCCGGAAGCCAGACCACGTGGTCGGCCATCGGCACGACCACGACGGGCACCGTGACCGAACCCCGGTTGGTGGCCACGGTCACCTTATCGCCGTCGGCTACGCCCGCCTCGGCCGCGGTGGCCGGGGACATCCGGGCCACCACCGGCCGGGCCGTGCCGGCCAGCGAGGGCTCTCCGTCCTGCATGCTCCCGCTGTCCAGCAGCTGGCGCCAGGTGGAAAGTGTTGCCTCGGGGGGAACCGTCCCCCCCAGACCCCCGCGGCCCCCCTGCCGGGGGGGAAACGCGCCTATCTGGGGCGGCTCGGGGCGCGTCCCGTGCCAGGTGCCGAGCGCGGCCAGCTCGGCCCGTGCGGCCGCGGCGTCGGGCAGGCCCAGGTGCACGTCCATCTCGTCGGCGATCGCGCCGAGCACGTACAGGTCGGTGCGGACCTCGGGAACCTTCAGCGCCGCGGCGAACGAGCCGCCGCGCCCTTCCCAGTTCACGAACGTACCGGCCTTCTCCGCCACGGCGGCGACCGGCAGGACCACGTCGGCGCGGTCGGTGACCGCGCTGGCCCGCAGCTCGAGGCTGACCACGAACGGCGCCGTCTCGATCGCGTGCAGCGCGGCCTGCGGGTCGGGCAGGTCGGCCGGGTCGACGCCCGCCACCACCAGGGCGCCGATCTCGTGCGCCGCGGCCGCGGCCAGGATCGCCGCGGTGTCGCGGCCCGGCGTGACGGGCAGCGAGCTCTTGCCCCAGGCCCGGGCCACCTCGGCGCGTGCCGCGGCGTCGGTCACCGGCCGGCCGACGGGCAGCAGCCCGGGCAGGGCGCCCGCCTCGACGGCACCCCGCTCGCCGGCCCGGCGCGGCACCCAGGCCAGCCGGGCTCCTGACGCGACCGCGAGCGTGCCCAGGGCCGCGTACGCGCCGGGCACCTCGGCCAGGCGCTCGCCGACCATGACGATCGCGCCGGGCGCGCCCAGCGCCTGATGCGCCTGCAGCCAGAGGTCCTCGGCCGGGTCCACCCCCGCCGTCTTGCGGCCCGCGGCCAGCGCGGTCAGCGCGGCCGCCTCGTCTCCGGGCAGGGTGGGCAGCAGCGCGCCGGACAGCTTGGCCGTGCCCGGGCTGGCCAGCGCGGCCACCGAGAACACCCGCAGGCCGTGACGGCGGACCGCCTTGCGCAGCCGCAGGAACACGATGGGCGACTCGTCCTCGGGCTCGAACCCGGCCAGCAGCACCGCGGGCGCCTGCTCCAGGTCGGCGTAGGTGACGTCCATGCCGCGGCCGGCTACCGAGGCGGCCAGGAACTGCTCCTCCTCGGCCGAGAGCGCGCGGGCCCGCATGTCGACGTCGTTGGTGTCCAGGGCCACCCGGGCGAACTTGGCGTAGGCGTAGGCGTCCTCCAGGGTCAGCCGCCCGCCGGTCAGCACCCCTACTCCGCGCGGGGGCGGCGCTTCGGCGCCCTGCGGAGCCGGGTACGGGGCTCCGCGCGCGGCCAGCAGCCCGGCCGCGGCCACGGCCAGCGCGTGCGGCCAGGACGCCGGGACCAGCACCCCGCGCTCATCCCGGACCAGCGGCCCGGTCAGCCGGTCCGGCTGGGTGGCATAGGTGAAGGCCCAGCGGCCCTTGTCGCAGTTCCACTCCTCGTTGACCGCGGGTTCCTCGCCCGCCAGCCGCCGCATGACCCGGCCGCGCCGCACGTCGGTCCGCAGCCGGCACCCCGAGGCGCAGTGCTCGCACACGCTCGGCACCGACACCAGGTCGAACGGCCGGGACCGGAACCGGTAGGCGGCGCCGGTCAGCGCGCCGACCGGGCAGACCTGCACGGTGTTGCCGGAGAAGTAGGAGTTGAACGGCTTGCCCTCGGCGGTTCCGATCATCTGGGCCGGGCCGCGCCCGATGAACTCGATGAACGCGTCCCCGGCGATCTCCTCCGACGTGCGGGTGCACCGGGTGCACGAGATGCACCGCTCGCGGTCCAGCAGCACCTCGGTGGAGATGGGCACCGGCTTATCGAAGGTCCGCTTCTCCTCGGTGAACCGGGTCTCGCCCTGGCCGTTGGACATGGCCTGGTTCTGCAGCGGGCACTCGCCGCCCTTGTCGCACATTGGGCAGTCCAGCGGGTGGTTGATGAGCAGCAGCTCCATCACGCCGCGCTGCGCCTTCTCGGCCATCGCCGAGGTGAGCTGGGTGTGCACCACCATGCCCTCGCTGCACGGCGTGATGCACGAGGCGAGCGGCTTGCGCTGGCCTGCTACCTCGACCAGGCACTGGCGGCAGGCGCCGATCGGGTCGAGCAGCGGGTGGTCGCAGAACCGCGGGATCTGGATGCCGAGCAGTTCGGCGGCCCGGATTATCAGTTCGCCCTTGGGCACCTCGATCTCGAAGCCGTCGATGGTGACGGTCACCGTGTCCCGCGTGGTCTCCACGGTCATGTCTGGCTCCAGACCATTGCGGCCGCCGGGTCGAAGGGACAGCCGCCCTCCTTGTGGTGCTGGACGAACTCGTCCCTGAAGTAGCGGACCGCGGAGGTGATCGGCGGCGTCGCGCTGTCGCCGAGCGCGCAGAACGCGCGGCCGGTGATGTTGTCGCAGATGTCCAGGAGCTTCTCGACGTCTTCCTCGGTCCCTTGGCCGTGTTCCAGCCGGTCCAGGATGCGGACCAGCCAGAACGTGCCCTCCCGGCACGGTGTGCACTTCCCGCACGACTCGTGCTGGTAGAACTCGGTCCAGCGGAGCACCGCGCCGACCACGCAGGTGGTGTCGTCGAAGATCTGCACCGACCTGGTGCCGAGCTGGGACCCGGCGGCGGCGACCGACTCGAAGTCCAGCGGCATGTCCAGGTACTGGTCGGTGAGTATCCCCGCCGACGAGCCGCCTGCGGTCCAGAACTTGAGCCGTCGGCCGCCGCGCATCCCGCCGGACAGCTCGAGCAGCTCGCGCAGCGTGATGCCGAGCGGCGCCTCGTACGTCGCCGGCGTGGTCACGTGGCCGGAGAGGTTGAAGATCGCGAAGCCCTTGGACTTTTCGGTGCCGAGGTCGGCGAACCAGTCGGCGCCGTTCAGCATGATCGACGGCACAGTGGCGATCGACTCCACGTTGTTCACGTTCGTCGGGAGAGCGTACACGCCGGCCACGGCCGGGAACGGCGGCTTGTTCCGCGGCAGCCCGCGCTTGCCCTCCAGCGAATCAAGCAGCGCGGTCTCCTCGCCGCAGATGTAGGCGCCGGCCCCGGCGTGGATGATGACGTCCAGGCCGAACCCGGAGCCGAGGATGTCGCGGCCCAGGTAGCCGGCCGCGTACGCCTCCCGCACCGCATTCCGCAGCCGCCGGATCACGTGCAGGACCTCGCCCCGGACGTAGATGAACGCGTGGCTGGCGCCGATCGCGTAGGAGGCGATGGCCGCGCCCTCGATGAGCAGGTGCGGGGTGGCCATCATCAGCGGGACGTCCTTGCAGGCGCCGGGTTCGGATTCGTCCGCGTTGACCACCAGGTAGTGCGGCTTGTCGTCGACCTGCGGGAGGAAGCCCCACTTCACGCCGGTCGGGAAGCCGGCCCCGCCGCGGCCGCGCAGCCCGGAACTCTTCATGATCGCGATGACCTCGTCGCGCGGCATGCCGAGCGCCTTCGGCAGGGCCTGCCAGCCGCCCGCCCGCCGGTACCCGTCGAGGGTGAAGCTGTCGGGCTGGTCCCAGTGCGCGGTGAGCACCGGGGTCAGGGTGTCGGTCACCGCGGCTCCTTCGCTTGGTCGCCCGCCCCTTGGTTGCCTGCGGAGCCCGGCTCCGGCGCGGTCCAGCCGTGCTGCTTGGCGATCTTGAGGCCGACCAGGTCGGCCGGTCCCGCGGCCGGGCCCTCGGTGGCCAGGTCGTCGTTGAAGCCGGCCAGGATCCGGGCCGCCTCGCGCCAGGTGACCAGCCGCCCCGGGCCCCGGGTCGGAGTCACCGGGTTCCCGGCGCGCAGGTCGTCGGTGAGCTGACGGGCCGAGGCCGGCGTCATGTTGTCGAAGAACTCCCAGTTGACCATCATCACCGGCGCGTACGTACAGGCGGCGTTGCACTCCAGGTGCTCCAGGCTGACCCGGCCGTCCGGCGTGGTCTCGTCGTCGCCCACGCCGAGGTGCTCGTGGAGTTCGGCCAGGATCTGGTTGCCGCCCAGGAAGCCGCACACCGTGTTCGTGCACACGCCGACGTGGTACTCGCCGACCGGGCGGCGCTTGTACATGGTGTAGAAGCTGACCACCCCGGTGACCTCGGCTTCAGTCAGCCCGAGCTGTTCCGCGCAGAACGCTATGCCGTCCTCGGAGACGTAGCCTTCCTCGGACTGGACGAGATGCAGCAGCGGCAGCAGCGCCGATCTCGGCTGCGGATACTGGCCGATGATCTGCGCCGCGTCCGCGTCGAGACGGGCGTGCACATCGTCGCTGAACGGCATTACCGGTCCACGCCTCCCATCACGGGATCGATGCTGGCGATCGCGGGGATGAGGTCGGCCAGGAAGCCGCCCTCGCACATTGCGGCGACCGCCTGCAGGTGAACGAACGACGGGTCGCGCAGGTGCACCCGGTACGGCCGGGTCCCGCCGTCGCTCACCACGTGCGCGGCCAGCTCGCCGCGGGGGGACTCGATGGCCGCGTACGCCTGCCCGGCCGGCACCCGGAACCCCTCGGTGACCAGCTTGAAGTGGTGAATGAGCGCCTCCATGGACTGGCCCATGATGTGCGCGATGTGCTGCGGCGACGGGCCGAGGCCGTCGGGCCCGAGGGACAGCTGGGCCGGCCAGCCGATCTTGGCGTCCCGGATCATCACCGGATCGGGATCGACCGATCGGCGGGCCACCAGCCGGTCGGAGCACTGCTGGATGATCTTCAGCGACTCCTCGATGTCGTCCATCCGGATCAGGTACCGGCCGTACGCGTCGCACGTGTCCCTGACCGGCACGTCGAAGTCGTAGGTCTCGTAGCCGCAGTACGGCTGGGACTTGCGCAGGTCCCAGGGCAGCCCAGTGGCCCTCAGTATGGGACCGGTCACGCCGAGGGCCATGCACGCCTGCAGGTCCAGGTAGGCCACGCCCTTGTTCCGGGCGATGAAGATCGGGTTCGCGTCGATCAGGGTGTGCAACTCGTCCAGCAGCCGCCGCCCGGACTCGTCGAACAGCCGGAGGGCCTCCAGCGCGCCGGGCGGCAGGTCCTGCGCCACGCCGCCGGGCCTGATGAAGGCGTGGTTCATCCGCAGGCCGGTGATCAGCTCCAGCACGTCCAGGCTGCGTTCCCGCAGTCGCGCGCCCTGCGTGTAGATCGTGGTCGCGCCCAGTTCCAGGCCCATCGGGGCGATCCCGCCCAGGTGCGAGGAGATCCGGTTGAGCTCCATCAGCAGCACCCGGATGATCTGCGCGCGCTCAGGTACCCGGTCCTCGATGCCGAGCAGGCGCTCGATTGCCAGGCAGTAGGCGGTCTCGTTGAAGATCGGCATCAGGTAGTCCGCCCTGGTGCAGAACGTGACGCCCTGCGTCCAGGTCCGGTACTCCATGTTCTTCTCGATGCCGGTGTGCAGGTACCCGATGGCCGGGCGTACCTCGGCCACCGTCTCGCCCTCCAGCGTCAGGACCAGCCGGAGCACGCCGTGGGTGGACGGGTGCTGCGGGCCCATGTTGATCACGATCCGCTCGCCGCTCTCGAAGTCCCCGGCCTCGTTCGCGGCGGCGATGATCTCGTCCCAGTCCTCGCCAGAGACCATGTAGACGCGGCCCTCGGTGGCTTCGGCGTCGCTCGCTCCGGCCGCCGCGTGCGGCATCTGCCCTGCGCTCACTGGTAGTGCCTCCGCTCGTCGGGCGCAGGGATCTTGGCGCCGCGGTACTCGACGGGGATGCCGCCGAGCGGGTAGTCCTTGCGCTGCGGGTGGCCCTTCCAGTCGTCCGGCATCTCGATCCTGGTCAGCGCGGGGTGCCCGTCGAAGATGAGGCCGAAAAAGTCCCAGGTCTCCCGCTCGTGCCAGTTGCAGGTCGGGTACACGCCGACCAGCGAGGGAATGTGCGGGTCGGCGTCCGGCGCGCTGACCTCGAGCCGCACCCGGCGGTTGTGGGTGATGGACAGCAGGTGATACACCGCGTGCAGCTCGCGGCCGGCCTCGGCCGGGTAGTGCACGCCGGACACCCCGCTGCACAGCTCGAAGCGGAGCCCCGGGTCGTCGCGCAGTTTCGCCGCCACCTCGGGCAGCCGCTCCCGCCGGACGTGGAAGGTCAGTTCGCCCCGGTCGACCACGACCCGCTCGATGGCGTCGGACAGGCCGAGGGTATCGGCGATCTCGTCGAAGTAGGAGCCGTACGGGCGCGGGCTGTCCAGCGGCGGCGGCTGGTGCACCCGGAGCAGCCCGTAGCCGGAGGTGTCCGGGGTGTCCTGCACGCCGAACATGCCCATCCGGACGACCGGCTCGTTCAGCCGCTCCTCGCCGAGCCGGGCGGGCAGGTTGGCCGCCGCGTCCGGCGCCGAGGCTTGCGGCCCTTCCGAGCCCTGGGTCTCCTCGGGACCGGCCGGCCCGTCCTTTACCGGTCCGCTCACAGCTGCGACCCCTCGGGTGCGGTCAGGTGCAGCGGCGCGAAGCCGAGGCGGGCGTTCTCCAGGTCGGTGATCTCCTGCTCGCGGTCCTTGCCGAGCTTCATGTTCATGATCTTGTCGTGCAGCTTGAGGATGGCGTCGAGCAGCATCTCCGGGCGCGGCGGGCAGCCGGGCAGGTAGATGTCGACCGGGATGATGTGATCCACGCCTTGCACGATCGCGTAGTTGTTGAACATGCCGCCGCTGGAGGCGCATACACCCATCGAGATGACCCACTTGGGGTCGGACATCTGGTCGTAGATCTGCCTCGTAACCGGCGCCATCTTCTGGCTGAGCCGGCCGGCCACGATCATCAGGTCCGCCTGCCGCGGGGTGTTGGAGGCTCGTTCCATGCCGAACCTGGCCAGGTCGTGCTTGGGGCTGCCGGTCTGGAACAGCTCGATGGCGCAGCAGGCCAGGCCGAAGGTGGCCGGCCACACCGAGCGGGCCCGGGCCCAGCCCGCCAGCTTCTCGACGGAGGTCAGCAGCACGCCGCTCGGCAGCTTCTCTTCAACGCCCATGGCTTAATCCCATTCCAGGCCGCCGCGCCGCCAGACGTAGGCGTAGGCGACGAGCACCGTGATTACGAAGGTCAGCATCTCAATCAAGCCGAAGGTGCCGAGCTTGTCGAAGGTGACCGCCCAGGGATACAGGAAAATGATCTCGATGTCGAACACGATGAACAACATCGCGGTCAGGTAGTACTTGACCGGGATCCGGCCCCCGCCCGGCGGGTGCGGCGTCGGCTCGATGCCGCACTCGTAGCTTTCCAGCTTGGCCCGGTTCCACCGCTTAGGCCCGGCGATGGCGCCGAAGGTGACCGAGAACACGGCGAACCCGAAAGCCAGCAAGGCCAGCACGAAGATCGGAACGTACAGCCTCATCGATGTTTCCTCCCTTCGTCGGCCGGATGCCAACCCCTTATCCTAGGGACCACCTGCATGATCACTCACTCAGGGTTAGGCGCGATCCTGGATAGGCCATTGACCAGCCGGTCTGTCGCGTCTCCGCCCGGATCGGTCAGGTTGGCCAGCAGTTTCAGGGCGAACCCCATCAGGGCTGGCCTGGTCATGCTGTGCTTGGTCGCGAACCGCATCAGCGTGGGCCGGCCGATGGCCTTCACGAACACGCGGCCCAGGGCGTAGTAGCCGCCGTAGGCCTGGTTGAGCGCGGCCGGGTAGCCGGCCAGCACCCGCTCCGTCTCCGGCCACCGGGCCCGGGCCAGCGCCTGGGTCACGGTCCGGGCCAGGATCTCGCCGGACTCCATGGCGTAGGCGATGCCCTCGCCGTTGAACGGGTTGACCATGCCGCCCGCGTCGCCCACCAGCAGCAGGCCGTTGTGGTAGTGCGGGGTCCGGTTGAAGCCCATGGGCAGCGCCGCGCCCCGGATCGGCTGGGTCCGGTTCTCCTCGGTGAAACCCCACTCGGCCGGCATGCCCTCCAGCCACTTGCGCAGCAGGGCATGGTAGTCGGTGTGGCCGAACGCGGCGCTGGTGTTCAGCAGGCCCAGGCCGACGTTGGACGTCCCGTCGCCCATGCCGAAGATCCAGCCGTACCCGGGCAGCAGCCGGTCGCTGTCCCACAGGTCGAGCCAGGATTCCAGGTAGTCATCGTCGTGCCGCGGGGACCGGTAATAGGTGCGGACGGCGACGCCCAGCGGGCGGTCGTCGCGCTTGCGCAGGCCCATGGCGACCGAGAGCCGCGAGGAGTTACCGTCCGCCGCCACCACGATCCGGGCTCTGTACTCCTGGGGGGGCGAGCCTTCTCTCCCGGGGGGACCCATCCCCCCGGACCCCCCTTGGGAACCCCCCCGCTCACGGGGGGACTCTCCGTCCCCCCGTACCCCCCTGACACCGGTGATGCGCCCGGTGCGCTCGTCGAGCACCGGGCTGGTCACGGTGACGCCCTCGAGCAGCCGGGCGCCGGCCTGCTGGGCCCGGCGGGCCAGCATCTGGTCCAGGTCGCTGCGCGGCCGGACCAGCCCGTAGCCGGGGTAGCTGGACAGTTCGGGCCAGGGCAGTTCCAGCCGCTTGCCCGCGCCGATGACGCGCAGGCCCTTGTTCCTGACCCAGCCGTCCTGCTCGCTGACGCTGATGCCCATGGCCACCAGCGTCTTGACCCCGCGCGGGGTCAGCCCGTCCCCGCACACCTTCTCCCGCGGGAACCGGGATTTCTCCAGTAGCAGCACGTCCAGCCCGGCCTGGGCCAGGTAATAGGCGGTGGTGGAGCCGGCCGGGCCGGCGCCGACCACGATGACGTCTGCTTCACCGGCGGGCCGGCCTGAGGCGGGTCCGCTGCCGGTCTGGACGGGCGGGGGAAGGTGTTCGGTCACGTGCTGGGATCCTGAACGTCTTGTGAACCGCTTCACAAAATCTTTGCCATTAGTTTAGACCCCCATGGGTCTAGCTCTCTGCCGGGCCAGGGTATCTCCGGCTGCATCTGGGCTAACGGCGGCGGCCGACGTGCACTGCCACCACGCCCAGGCTCAGGTTGCGCCAGCGGACCGCCGACCAGCCCGCCGACTCGATCAGGCCGGCCAGTTCACGCTGCGCGGGCCAGTCCGTGATCGACTCGGCCAGGTAGCTGTAAGCCTCGGGACTGCGGGCCGCCCGGCGCGCGATCGCCGGCAGGACGTTGAGTAGGTAACGCCGGTACAGCATATCGACCGGGGCAACCGGGATCGCGCTGAACTCGCACACCACCAGGCGTCCTCCGGGCCGGGTCACCCGGCGCATCTCGGCCAGCGCCGCCACCGGGCTGGCCACGTTGCGCAACCCGAACGAGATCGTCACCGCGTCGAACGCCTCGTCCCGGAACGGCAGCCGCAGCGCATCCCCCGCGACGAAAGCGAGGTTCCCGGCGCCGGGCGGCTGCGCGCGGCCAGCCTGCCTGCTATGGCCGGCGCGGAGCATGCCCAGGGAGAAGTCGCACGCGACGCAGTCCGCCCCGGCCGCGGTAAACGTCAGCGACGACGTGCCGGTGCCGGCGGCCAGGTCAAGCACGCGCTGGCCCGGGCCTGCCCCGGTGACCCGGGCCACGGCCCGCCGCCACAGCCGGACCTGCCCGGCGGACAGGATATCGTTGAGCAGGTCATAGCGGCCCGCGATGGCGTCGAACATGGCCGCGACATCGCCGGGCTGCTTGTCGAGGTCGGCACGGGGCATGCCCCTAGCCTAAGGGCCGCTACAGCAGCGCCGGGCGGACCCACTCCTGGCCGAGCACGTGCTGCGCCAGGAACGCGAGCACGGTCTCGTACCAGATCCGGGCGTTGCCCGGGGTCAGGATCCAGTGGTTCTCGTCCGGGAAGTACAGGAACTTGGCCTCCAGGCCATGCCGGGACAGGTCCCACCACAGCCGCAGGCCCTCGCCCACCGGGACCCGGTAGTCCTTGTCGCCGTGAATGACCAGCATGGGCGTGCGGATCCGGGCGATGTGCCGGTTCGGCGAGTTGGCCTCGTACATGGCGGGCTCGGTGAGCGGGTCGCCGAACTGCGGCCGCCAGAACATCGGGTGGTCGGTGGTGCCGAACATCTGGTCCAGGGCCCACAGGCTGGCGTGGCTGACGATGGCCTTGAACCGGTCGGTATGCCCGGCCATCCAGTTGGCCATGTACCCGCCGTAGGACCCGCCCATCATGCCGATCCGGTCGGCGTCGATGTCCGGGCGGCTCAGCACGGCCTCGGTCACGGCCATGATGTCGGCGTACGGCCTGGCCCCCCAGTCGCGGTGGCCGCGGGCGATGAACTCCTGCCCGTAGCCGGTGGAAAGGGCCGGATCCGGCAGCAGCACGGCGTAGCCTCGGGCCGCCATCAGCCACGGATTCCACCGCCACGACCAGGCGTTCCAGCTGCTCATCGGCCCGCCGTGTACCCACAGCAGCAGCGGCGCCGGGCTGGCCGCCGACACGCCTTCTGGCAGCACCAGCCAGGCCCGGATCGGCTGCCCGTCGTCGGCGGCCGCCTCGACTTCCTCCAGGCGTCCCGGCAGGGTGAGCGGCACGCCCGGGCAGTCCAGCGGGGCCGGGTCGGCATCAGGCCCGGCCGTTAGGTCAATCCGGACCGGGGCCGGCGGCGCGTCCACCGTGGTCCGCAGCGCGTACAGGTACCGGCCGTCCGGGCTCGGGTGCAGGTCGGTGTAGGCGCCGTCGCCGCCGGTCACCCGGGTCAGGACGCCGGTCTCGGTGTCGAGCCGGAACAGCGGCCGCCGCCCGCCGTCGTCGGCAGCGAAGTACAGGGCGCGGGAGTCCGGCGCCCAGGCCGGCTCTTCCGGCCACCGGTCCAGGCCGGGCAGCAGGTCGCGGCCGGCCTCGCCCGCAGCGCCCGGCCCGTTGACGTCCAGGCCATTGACGTCGAGTACCACCAGCGTGGCGTCGACCGGGTGCTCGGCGGTGATCTGGGTTTCGCGCTGGCAGACGACGTACCGGCCGTCGGGCGAGACCCGGGGACCGGAGAAGTTGTAATCGGGCGCCGACAGCAGCACCCGGCGCTTCCCGCTGGCCACGTCGATCAGCACCAGTTCGGAGTAGGACTGGCCGGCCGGATGCCATTGCCACCACCCGCTGACCACCGATGCGCCGTCGGGGGTCAGCGCGAACGACTGCTCGTCCAGCGCCCGGCCCGGCTCGGGAGTCAGGTCGCGCAGCCCGGCGTACTGCTCAGTCTCGTGATCGTCGCCGTCCCGGACCAGGCCCTGGTCCAGGCAGAACAGCCTGAGCTGGTCCGGGCCCAGGTCATGATCCCAGAACCTGACCGGCAGGGCCTCGTGCAGGATGGCGCTCACCCCGGCGTCGCTGCGCTCCTTGCGCAGCCGGGCGTCGTCTGCCGCAGTGTTGTCTCCCGGGGGCCGACCCCCCGGGGACCCGCCTTCATCTCCCGGGGGGACCCATCCCCCCGGACCCCCCTTGGGGAGGACTTCCCGTCCCCCCGTACCCCCCCGGCCGGCCTCAGGCAGCACCGGCGAGCTCAGCACGACGGTCCCGCTGGTCGCGGCCACCTCGGCGGCCGCCACCCCGCCGGGCAGCGCGGCCACCACCCGGGCCTCGCCGCCGCCGGGCGGCAGCAGCCACAGCTTGGCCCCCTCGGCCGGGGCGCCGTCCGGCTTGGCCGGCCCGGCTCCGGTATCCGGCCGCCGGGAGGTGAACAGCAGCGACCCGTCGGGCAGGAACCGCGGGCTGGCTTCGCCCTCGGCCGACCGGGTCAGCCGCCGCGGCGGCCCGCCCTCGGTGTCGACCCGCCAGATGCTGGTCAGGTACTTCTTGCCGTCCGCGCTCAGCGTCTGCACGGCCGCCGCCAGCCAGCTTCCGTCCGGGGCCAGCCGCAGCGCCGCCACGCGCGGTATGGCCACGAAATCTGCCAGGTTATGAAATGCCGTGGCCGCTGTGCGGCCGTCCTCGTCCGTCCCAGCGCTCACCGAACCTCCCGCATCGCCTCCGCCGCCCACCGGGACCATACCCCGGCCCCGGCCAGACTCATCATCGTGGACAGCAGGCTCAAATCACGGGGGTAACGGTCCACAATAAGTGGATCTTGGAACCTGTGGGGTGCGTGGGGCTAGTGGGGTGGGTGGGACCGGGCCGGGACCTGGACAGGCAGCGGGGCGCGGGATCAGTGGGCGTCGGTGATCATGGCGGCGCCGACGGTGGAGTTGGTGGCCTCGTCGATGAGGATGAGGCCACCGGTGGTGCGGTTCCGCGAGTAGGGGTCGCAGAAGATGGGCTGGGTCAGCCGGAGCCGGACCCGGCCGACCTCGTTCAGGGTCAGCTGGGCGGCGGACTCATCGCGGTGCAGGGTGTTGACGTCGATCCGGTAGTGCAGGTCGGTGACGATGGCCTTGACCGTGCGCGAGGTGTGCTTGACGATCAGCCGGCTGCGCCGGGCCAGCACCTGCTCCGAGGACATCCAGCACAGCATGGCCTCGATGTCCTGGGCGCCGGCGGGCCGGTTGTGCGGCCGGCAGATCATGTCGCCGCGGGAGATGTCCACGTCGTCGTCCAGCAGCAGCGTCACCGACATGGGCGGGAACGCCTCGGACACGGGCACGCCGGCCGTCTCGATGCCGCGGATCCTGGTGGTGAAGCCGGACGGCAGGTGCAGCACCTCGTCGCCCGGCTTGAGCACGCCGCCCGCGACCTGGCCCGCGTAGCCGCGGTAGTCGTGCAGGTCGGCGTCGGTGGCGGCCTGCGGCCGGACCACGTACTGCACCGGGAACCGGACGTCGATCAGGTTCCGGTCCGAGGCGATGTGCACGTGCTCGAGGTGGTGCAGCAGCGAGGGGCCGTCGTACCAGGGCATGTTGGCCGAGCGGTCCACCACGTTGTCGCCGTGCAGCGCCGACATCGGGATGAAGGTCAGGTCGCCGATGTCCAGCTTGGTGGCGAACGAGGAGAACTCCTCGCAGATGCGCTCGAACACCTCGGCCTGGTAGTCGACCAGGTCCATCTTGTTGACCGCGAGCACCATGTGCGGAACCCGCAGCAGCGTGGCCAGGAACGCGTGCCGGCGCGACTGCTCGGTCAGCCCGTTGCGCGCGTCGACCAGGACCACGGCCAGGTCGGCCGTTGACGCGCCGGTCACCATGTTGCGCGTGTACTGGATGTGGCCCGGGGTGTCGGCGATGATGAACTTCCGCCGCGGCGTCGCGAAGTACCGGTAGGCGACGTCGATGGTGATGCCCTGCTCGCGCTCGGCGCGCAGCCCGTCGGTGAGCAGGGCCAGGTTGGTCTGCTCCTCGCCCCGGTCCCGGCTGGTCCGCTCGAGCGCCTCCAGCTGGTCGGCGAAGATCGACTTGGAGTCGTACAGCAGCCGCCCGATCAGCGTCGACTTGCCGTCATCCACCGATCCGGCGGTCGCGAACCGCAGGATATCCATCAGAAGTACCCCTCGCGCTTGCGGTCTTCCATCGCTGCCTCACTGGTCCGGTCGTCGGCCCGGGTCTGGCCGCGCTCGGTGATCCGGGTCGCGGCCACCTCGGCGATCACCTCGGCCACGGTGGCCGCCCCGGAGGACACCGCCCCGGTGCAGGTCATGTCGCCCACCGTGCGGTACCGGACGGTGGCGGTGAACAGCGGCTCGTCCTCGCCTCGCCGCACGTACGGATTGTCGGCCAGCAGCAGGCCGTCCCGCTCGAAGACCGGCCGCTCGTGCGCGTAGTAGATGGACGGGATCTTCAGCTTCTCCCGCTCGATGTAGGCCCAGACGTCAAGCTCGGTCCAGTTGGACAGCGGGAACACCCGGATGTGCTCGCCGCGGCGGATCCGGGTGTTGTACAGGTTCCACAGCTCGGGCCGCTGGTTCTTCGGGTCCCACTGGCCGAACTCGTCGCGGAAGGAGAACACCCGCTCCTTGGCCCGGGCCTTCTCCTCGTCCCGCCGCGCGCCGCCGAACAGCGCGTCAAACCTGTGCTCCTCGATCGCGTCGAGCAGCGTGACCGTCTGCAGCCGGTTCCGGCTGGCGTGCCGGCCGGTCTCCTCGGTCACCCGCCCCGCGTCGATGGACTCCTGCACCGACGCGATCACCAGCCGCACGCCCAGCTCGGCCACCCGCCGGTCGCGGTACTCGAGCACCTCGGGGAAGTTGTGCCCGGTGTCGACGTGCATGACCGGGAACGGGATCCTGGCCGGCCAGAACGCCTTGGCCGCCAGGGCCAGCATGACGATGGAGTCCTTGCCGCCGGAGAACAGCAGCACCGGCCGCTCGAACTCGGCCGCGACCTCCCTCATCACGTGGACGGCCTCGGCCTCCAGCACGTCGAGCTGGGACATCTGGTAATCAGTGCGCATCGGTGACTTCCCGGATCGCTTGCAGGAGCATATTCGCCAAGGCAGGCCGGCATACTAGGATATCCGGCATCAGGAGCTGCGGCTGGTTATACCGCAACGCCGACCCGTCTATGCGGGACGCGTGCAGGCCGGCGGCCCGGGCCACCGCCACCGGCGCGGCCGTGTCCCACTCGAAGAACCCGCCGCCGTGCAGGTACGCGTCGGCTTGGCCGAGGACCACGGCGGCCACCTTGGCGCCGGCTGATCCGAGCGGCACCAGCTCCGCTCCGTTCAGGTCAGATATATCCCGAACGAAGCGTGGCGCTCGCGTCCGGCTCACCACGATGCGCACCGGGGCGCCCGCTTCGGCCGCCGGCAGCGCGGCCGGGGCGGCCGTGGACAGCACCCGGTCCTGGGCCGGGAGCGCGACCGCGCCCGCGGTCAGCCGGCCGGACTCGCCGTCAGGGTCGCGTTCCCACAGCGCCACGTGCACGGCCCAGTCGACCCGGCCCGCCTCGCCGAACTCCCTGGTCCCGTCCAGCGGGTCCACGATCCACACCCGGTCGGCGGACAGCCGGGCCGGGTCGTCGGCGCCCTCCTCGGACAGCACCACGTCGCCGGGGCGGCGGGCGGCCAGGGCCTCGGTCAGGAACTCGTGCCCGAGCCGGTCGCCGGCCTTGCGCAGCAGGTCAGGCTCGCCGCCGCGGGCGCGCAGCGCGACGAGCCGCCGGCCCGCCTCGGCGGCCAGGTCGCGGGCCAGGGCGTGATCGTTGTCATCTCGGCGGGAGCGATCCCCCCCAGGCCCCCCCTGCCGTTCCTCCCGGGGGGACCCATCCCCCCGGACCCCCCTTGGGAGAGACCCATCCCCCCAGTCCCCCCTTGGGGGGGATGAACCCCCCGGATTGCTGCTCACTGGCCGGGCTCCTCGGGGTGGTAGCTGTTCTGCGCGGCGGCCAGGCCCTTGCTGATCAGGGCCTCGGTGGCGTCGGCGCAGCGGTCGATCAGGTAGGGCAGGTCCTTGCGCTCGGCCGCGGTGAAGTCGCGCAGCACGAATGCGGCCGGGTCCATCCGGCCCGGCGGCCTGCCGATGCCGAACCTGACCCGGTAGTAGTCGTGGGTGCCCAGCGCCTGGGTAATCGAGCGGAGCCCGTTGTGGCCGTTGTCGCCGCCGCCGAGCTTGAGCCGCAGCGAACCGAACGGGATGTCGAGCTCGTCGTGCACGGCGACCAGGCGCTCGGGCGGGATCTTGTAGAAGGCGGCCAGGGCCGCGACCGGACGCCCGGACAGGTTCATATAGGAACGCGGCCAGGCCAGGGTGACCGGCACCCCGGCCAGCCGGCCCTCGGCGATGTCGTTACCTGACCGGTGGAGCTTGAACCGTACCCCGGGCCCGCATGCCCGCTCGGCCAGCAGGGCCGTCACCATGTGACCGACGTTGTGCCTGTTGCCCGCGTACTCCGGCCCCGGGTTGCCGAGGCCGGCGATGATCCAGCGTTCTCCGGTCAGCCGGCCTGCGCCCCTTCACTGTCGGCCGCCTCGTCAGCCACCGCCTCCGGCGCCTCCGGCACTTCCCCTTCGGCTTCTTCCTCGGGCTCCTCTGCGGTCGTCCGGGCGATGACGGCCAGGACCAGCGTCTCAGGCTCGACCTGCAGGCTGACGCCCGGCGGCAGCTTCAGGTCGCTGGCGTGCACCGCCTGGCCGATTTCCATGCCGTCGACGTCGACGTCGATGCCCTGCGGGATGTTCGTCGCCTCGGCCTCGAGGGGGATCTGCACGAGCTGCTGATTGATCATCCCGTCGCCGGGGGCGATCTCGCCGGTGACCCGGACCGGCACCTCGATGGTAACCTTCTCACCGCGCCGGACCAGGATCAGGTCCACGTGCTCGATGAAGCCGCGCACCGGGTCCCGCTGCACCGCCTTGGGCAGGGCGATCTCGCTGCCCTTCTGCAGGCCGTCCAGGTACAGCAGCACGTTGGGCGTCTTCAGCGCGAGCATCAGGTCGTGCCCGGGCAGGCTCAGGTGGCGGGTCTCCGTGCCGTGTCCGTACAGCACGGCCGGCACCCGGCCCTCGCGGCGGGTACGGCGGGCAGCGCCCTTGCCGAACTCGGTACGAGTCTCGGCGGCGATGTGGACCTCGGGCACGGTGCTTACTCCTTCTGAACGTGCGATGCGGCTTCGAAGTGTAGCCGAAAAACGCGGCAGGCTACGCCGACAACGGTGGTGCGACGCCGGTGACCTGCCTGGAGCCCGGCCTGCCTGCGCATCACCGGCAGGCCGGGCGCCCGGCGGTTATCCGCCTGTCGTTAGCGCATCGAGGCCTGGGGCGAGAGTTCCGTCTGGAGCCAGATCACAAACGTCCCGTACCCGCCGCAGCGGCGAGAAGACAACCAGCAGGTCGGTGGCCCACAATCCGAGGTACGCGATCCATATCGACGGGCGAAGGCCAATGGCGGAACCGATGATCCCGCCGAGGAAGCCGCCCACGGGCAATGGTCCCCAGATAATCCAGCGGCTGGCCGCGTTCATCCGGCCGCGCAGCTCCGGCGGGCAGATTGATTGCCGATAGGCAACCTGCGAAGCGGAGAAGATGGCGCAGGCAAAGGCGGACGCACCGTAACCCACCACGAACAGCACTATCCGCCATCCTGGTTCGGCGAACAGCAGCAGAAACACTGGAGCACCGAATATCAGGTGCGAGAAACACAAGACCCGCGCGTATAGGCACCTCCGGGCGAACCAGAGCCAGCTTTCCCTTTTATCCCCAAATAGATATCGCTGAGCGCTAAAGACCATTTGATCGGACCGGGTAGTGGCGTGATGCTGTCGGCCTAGGCGATCGAGGTGCGGTGCCGGGTCAATGCCACCTTCCGAGTGGCGTGTACGGGACTGGTGCCGATCATGGGGGCGATCGCCTAGCTCAGCGGCGAACCGCCCGCTGGCGGTGGCGGTGATTCTGAGGCACCGCGAGCAATTCGCTTAATCCGCTGCCGGTCTCGGGACGTTCGATAACCGTTTCCGTGCAATTCACCTTTTTCGCGCTTGCCCGTCGCCGAGTATTTAAGGCTGAGCCCTAAGGGGTGCTCTTCGGTCCGTAGCGCGTGCGGAGACGGGCGGTCCGCCTCCGCACGCGCGGTAGATCTCAATTACTCGTTCGGCATACCCTCGGGTTGCACCTTTTCTTTGCCGTCGTCTTCTTCGTCTTCTTCCTCGGGCTCGGGCTCGGGCTCGCTCTCGCTGGCGTCCAGCCGGTAGAGCTCTTCAAGATCGTCGATGCCTGCCAGATCCTCGGCAACGGCCATATTCCCCATGATGGTCCTCTCACTTTTCCGGGCCCCCGGAGGATAACTACGGGGGAGACCGCAGCATCGTATCGGTCGCGATAGGGCCCTAGCGGGAATCTGCTGAATTGCCGGATACGGCCTGTTCAGTACGGACCTCGGCCGCCTGGGCCGTATCGCCGAGCTCATCGAGGATCGCTGCCGCCAGCCGCCAGGACTCATCCGCTTCGGCGACGAGGCCAACGCGAGCTTGCGCGCTACCAAGGAACCGCAGCGTGAACGCCTCCCTATGCCGGTCACCCTCGGCCCGGTGAATGACCAGCGCCTGTTCCAGGCAGTCGAGGGCATCCGCATTGTGTCCAAGCCGGAGGTAGGAACGCCCGAGGTTGTGCAGGGCGTAAGCAACGCCGTGCGGAACGTTGATCTCAGTAAACGTGCGGCGGGCCGCCAGCAGGCGGTCAGCGGCCTCCTGCGGGCGGTCGAGATCCAGGAGCGCCTCGCCCATGTTGATGAGCGCGACGCCTTCGCCGTACCGGTAACCCACCTCGCGGGTCAGGTCCAGTACCCGCGCCAGAAGATCGAGGGCCTCGTCCATCCGCCCCAGATTCGCGTAGGCATCCGCGAGGTTGTTCGCTGTCTGTCCCTCGCCTATCCGGTCACCGATCTCGCGCCGGATCGCGAGTGCCTCTTCGAGGTAGCCGATGCCTTCGCTTTCGCGGGTGAAGCCGAGAGCCTCGCCGAGATTGTTCAGCACCCATGCCTCGCCCTGGCGGTTATTGCCCTGGCGGGCGCTCTCCAGCGCGATGCGGTGCGTGGCGATGCAGTCAGTCCAGTTGCCGCGGCGGTTGAACATGGTGAACAACGGAGCGGGCAACCGCCAGGCCACCTCATGCAGCCCGCAGGCGGATGCCTGGCGGGTGGCCGCGACCACGTTGACGCGCTCACTGTCGTACCAGCCGAGGGCGTCATCGACGCCGATGAAACGGGGCGGCGGGCAGTCAGCTTCGTCTGGCTGCAGCTGCAGCTTGTAGCGATGCGGGGAGATGACCTCGGCGGCGGCGTCGGCTGCGTGCATGTACCAGCCGAGCAGGCGGCCCACCGCGGCCTCGCGGTCGGAGCCGGACAGATCAGCCACGGCCCGTTCGGAAGCATAAACACGGAGCAGGTCGTGAAACTTGTAGCGGCCGGATTCCGCCGCCTCGAGCAGGTGGGCGTCGACCAGGAGCTCCAGCGCGTCCTCGGCCAGGTACTCGGCCGTGCCGAACAATGCCGTGGCGGCCGCCGACGAGATCGACGGCCCGTGCCACAGGCCGAGCAGGCGGAACGCGTCCGCCGGGGCGATGTCGCCGGGCTGGGCGGCGGCGGGCAGGCTGGTGAAGCTGACCTGGAAGCTGGCCCGGACGGCCAGGTCGCCAACCCGCATCTCATCCAGCCGCCGGTGCTCGTTGCCGAGCCGGCCATGGCCCGGATGGTCCAGCCGGGCCGGGTGGCCAGCCGGGCCGCGCAGATCCTGATGGCCAGCGGCAGCCCGGCGCAGGCCAGCAGCAGCTCGGCCGTGGCCTCGGGTTCCGCCGTCACCCGCTCGTCCCCGACGACCTTGGTGAACATGACCAGCGCCTCGTCGTCGTCGAGCACGTTGAGGTCGACCAGCTGGGAGCTGGCCAGGTCCGGCATCCGGCTGCGCGTGGTGATCAGCACCGCGCAGGACGCGGTGCCCGGCAGCAGCGGCCTTACCTGGGCGGCGTCCCGGGCGTTGTCGAGCACGACCAGGACCCGGCGCCCGGCCAGGACCGTTCGGTAGCGGGCCGCGCGCTCGTCGTCGTCGGCCGGTATGTCGCGGCCGCTGACGCCCAGGTCGCGCAGGAACCGGGCCAGCACGTCCGCGGGCAGCAGCGGATGCGCGGTCGCACCGAGCAGGTCGACGTACAGCTGGCCGTCGGGGAAGCTGGCCCGGACGCGGTGCGCCGCGTGCACCGCCAGGGAGGTCTTGCCCAGGCCGCCCGACCCGGCGACCAGCGCGATGCGGACCGCGCCGGACTCGTCGTCCGCGCCGGCGCTGGCCAGCACGTCGGACAGGTGCTTTACCTGGTCGCTGCGGCCGGTGAAGTCGGCCACATCGGTGGGCAGCTGGGCCGGCACCTGGGCCACGAACGCGGCCGTCGTGGCGACCGGTTCCGCGGGCCTGGCGCTGGCCGCCACCGTACCCGCCGAGATGCTGCCTGGCGCTTCGCTGGTGTCCTTGGCCAGCATGCCGGCGTAGGCCTGGCGCAGTTCGGGGCCGGGATCGACGCCGAGTTCCTCGGAGATGGCGGTGCGGGCGTGGCCGTAAGCATCCAGCGCCTCGGCGTGCCGGCCGGCGCCCTCCAGGGCCCGCATGAGCAGCAGCCACAAGCCCTCGCGCAGCGAATGGTCGGCCAGCAGCCGCCGCAGCTCGGGTATGACCTGGGCGTGGTTGCCGCAGTCGAGCTCGGCCGTGATGCGCAGCTCGGCAGCGTCCAGCCGGAGGTCCTCCAGCCGCTCCGCCGCCGTCTCGACCAACGGCGTGGCCGGGACGTCAGCCAGCGGGCTGCCGCGCCACAGCGCGAGCGCCTCGGCCAGCTGGCTGGCCGCGGTCGCCGGGTCGCCGGCGGCCAGCGCGCGCCTGCCCTCGCCGACCAGGGTCTCGAACAGCTGGGCATCGCTGTCCCCGGCGGCGATGCGCAGCTGGTAGCCGGGCGCGCGGGTGACCAGCAGGGTGCTGTCCGCGTCCCCCATGAGCCGGCGCAGGCGCAGCACGTAGATGCTGATGAGATTGCCTGCCTTGGCGGGCGGGGCGTCTCCCCACACCTCGCTGATCAGCACGTCGGCCGGGACGATCTGACCGGCGTTGATCAGCAGGGTGGCCAGCACGGATCGCCATTTGGGCGCCCCGATCCCCCGCCATTCCTCCCCGGCCCGGACCTCGAGCGGTCCGAGCAGCCGGAACCTCATCATTACCTAGGACCACTCGCCTCCGGCTCAACCCGACTCAGCCGTCAGAGCTTCTGAGTTAATCATGGCTCAAGGGATACGTAAACGTCCTGCCCGAGCATGTCCGTATCGTCTCGGCCACGAGGCCGCAGACGGATAGCGCGCCGGACGGCCACGGGGGCGCCGTTCGGCGGGCGCCATGAATCGCCCGCTCGCCTGGCGGGGTGGGTGCGGCGGGAAGCGGTCCTGGTCCCAGGCGGGGAGGGAGGGACCGGCCCTCGGGCCAGGACCGCCCGCATGGCCGTCGTCTCCGCGCCTCTGGCGGGGGCGGGGACGACGGTCTCCGCGGGGCCGGCGATTAAACTGGTCAGGTCTGTCCGTCGAACAGGCTGGTGACCGAGCCGTCGCTGAAGACCTCGTTGATCGCCCGGGCTAGCAGCGGCGCGATCGACAGCACGGTCAGCTTGTCGAACCGCTTCTCCTGCGGGACGGGCAGCGTGTTGGTGATGATGACCTCGCTGATCCTGGAGTTCTTCAGGATGTCCACCGCCGCGCCGGACAGCACGCCGTGCGTGGCCGTGGCAATGACCTGGGACGCGCCCTGATCGAACAGGGCCTCGGCGGCCTTGGAGATGGTCGACCCGGTGTCGATCATGTCGTCCACCAGGATGCAGGTGCGGCCCGCCACCTGGCCGACCACCTCGAACATCCGGACCTGGTTGGCCACGTCCGGGTCGCGGCGCTTGTGGATGATGGCCAGCGGGCAGCCGAGCCGGTCCGTCCACCGCTCGCAGACCCGGACCCGGCCCGCGTCCGGTGCGACCACGGTGACCCGGCTGACGTCGAGCTTCTTCTCGATGTGGGTGGCCAGGATGGACAGCGCGAACAGGTGGTCCACCGGCCCGTCGAAGAAGCCCTGGATCTGGGCGGTGTGCAGGTCGACGGCCATCAGCCGGTCGGCGCCGGCGGTAGCGAACAGGTCGGCCATGAGCCGGGCCGAGATCGGCTCGCGGCCCCGGTTCTTCTTGTCCTGCCTGGCGTAGCCGAAGAACGGCGCGACCACGGTGATGCGCCGGGCCGAGGCGCGCTTGAGCGCGTCGACCATGATCAGCTGCTCCATGATCCACTCGTTGATCGGCGCGGTGTGGCTCTGCAGGACGAACACATCGCAGCCGCGGACCGACTCGAGGAAGCGGACGAAGATCTCGCCGTTGGCGAAGTCGAACAGCCGGGTCGGCATGGGCTTGATGCCCAGGCAGACGGCGACCTCCTCGGCCAGTTCGGGGAATGCCCGCCCGGAGACGAGCATGAGCTTCTTGGCGCCCGGCTCCATGATGTCGTTCACGTGTCCTGTGCCCCTTCGTCTTCGTTCTGCGCCGGGCGCTGCGCCTGGCGGGCGCGGGCGGCCGCCGCCGCGGACGGCGAGCCCGGGTGCCGCCGCTCGACCCAGCCTGCCGAGTTGTACTGCCGGCTGCGGGCCACGCCGAGCGCGCCGGGCGGCACGTCGTCCGTGATCACCGATCCGGCCGCGGTGAAGGCGCCGTCCCCGACCTGGACCGGGGCCACCAGCATGGTGTCGGAGCCGATCCGGACGTGGTCGCCGACCGTGGTGTGATGCTTGGCCTCCCCGTCGTAGTTCACGAAAACGGTGGCCGCGCCGATATTCGAGCGCTCGCCGATGTCCGCGTCGCCGACGTAGGTCAGGTGCGGCACCTTGGCGCCCTCGCCCACCGTGGCGTTCTTCAGCTCGACGAACGTGCCGATGTGCGCGCCGGGGCCGATCCGCGCGCCGGGCCGCAGCCGGGCGTACGGGCCGACGCTGGCGCCCGCGCCGATCTCGGCCCGCTCACAGACCGCGTACAGGACGGTGGCGTCCGGCCCGACCGTGGTGTCGCGCAGCACGCAGCCCGGGCCGATGCGGGCCCCCGGACCGATCACGGTCCGGCCCTCCAGGTGGGTCCCGGGCAGGATCTCGGCGTCCTGGCCCAGGGTGACGTCCACGTCGATCCAGGTGGCGGCGGGGTCGGTGATGGTCACTCCGGCCCGCATCCAGGCCTCGAGCAGGCGGCCGTTGCAGGCCCGCCGGGCCTGGGCCAGCTGGACCCGGTCGTTCACGCCCTGGATCTCGGCCGGGTCGGCGGCCAGCACCGCGCCGACCGGGTGGCCGTCGCCCCGGGCGATGGCCACCACGTCGGTGAGGTATTCCTGGCCTTGCGCGTTGCCGGTCGCGACCCGCTTGACCGCGTCGGCCAGCAGGGCCCCGTCGAAGGCGTAGCAGCCGGAGTTGATCTCGTCGATAGCCCGCTGCTCCGGTGTGGCGTCGGCGTCCTCGACGATCCTGGCCAGCCTGCCCCGGGTGTCCCTGATGATCCGCCCGTAGCCGGCGGGGTCTGCCACCCGCGCGGTCAGCACGGTGACGGCGTTGCCGGCTTCGGCGTGCTCGCGCACGAGCGCGCCGAGCGTCTGCGCACGCAGCAGGGGCATGTCCCCGTAGGTGACAACCACGATGCCGGGCATGACGCCGAGCGCCTCGACCACCATGCGCACCGCATGGCCGGTGCCGGCCAGGGTCTCCTGGACCACCACGCTCACGCCGGGCTCCAGCCGTTCGGCTTCGGCGCCGACCTGGTCCTTGCCGTGCCCGGCCACGACCACGAGGCGCTGCGGATCCAGCTCGGCGGCGGCCGCGAGCACGTGACCGAGCATGCTGCGCCCGCACAGGGAATGCAGCACCTTGGGAATCCGTGATTTCATCCGGGTGCCCTCGCCCGCGGCGAGGACGATGACAGCGACCGGGCGAGGTTCGCTCACGCGGCAAGTCTCCTCGGGTAGCGCCGACAGCTGCGGTTCCGGGCCCTTAGGGGTAACGCCCGCACTCAGGATCCGGACACGACGGCGAATGTGTTCACCCATCCCTTATGTGCAGGATACCGCCCGGTTGCCATGATCGGATGGCAGGTTCCGTGATGACCGGGCAGGTCCCGTGCCTGAGTCCACCCTCTAGCCTACGGGGCGGCCGCGCCCGCGGCGGTCAGCCCGGCGTCTTTCCGCCCGGCTCGGTGGTGGCGGCCGACTGCCCGTTGGCGCGCGCTGCCTCGCCCGTGGCCCGCTCGGCGGCCTGTTCGGGCATGACCAGCTCGGTTGGCTCGAACCCGCCCTCGGCGGCCACCCCGGCCAGTTCGGCGCCGAGCGGCTCGGCGTCGGGTCGGCTGCGCTTGCCGGTGAGCAGCGAGGCCCCGGCGGCGATCACGCTGGCCGCGATGGCGAACGCGAAGGCCTCGCCGAGGCCGTCATGGAACGGCGCGGTGATCAGGTGCGGGAAGAACTGGCGCCCGGTGACGTAGGCGGCGTGCCCGGCGGGCAGGTGGGCCAGCAGCACCGGGCCGAGCAGCTGGCTCATCGGGTTGTAGCCGAGGAAGGCCGCGAACAGCACGCCGATCGGCGGCAGGTGGGCGATCTGGTGGGCGGCCGAGGCCGGGATGCCCTGGGCGGTCAGGCCGGGGAACATGGCGCCCGGCAGCTTGCTGGACAGGCCGGCCACCATCAGCGAGAAGAAGATGCCGATGGACAGCACGAAGGCCGTGTTCTGGAAGGTGGCGATCATGCCGCTGGCCGCGCCGCGCTGGTCGGCCGGGACGGAGTTCATCATCTCGGCCCGGTTCGGTGAGGCGAACAGCCCGGAGCCGAAGCCGTTCAGCACGATGATCACCGCGAACAGCCAGTAGGAGAAGTTCACCGGCAGGAACACCAGCAACAGGAAGCTCAGCGCGGTCAGCAGCGCGCCGCCGCTGGTGAACGCCCTGGCGCCGAACCGGTCGGACAGCACGCCGGACAGCGGCGCGGAGGCCAGGAAGCCGAGGGTCAGCGGCAGCAGGTAGATGCCCGCCCACAGCGGGGTCCGGCTGAAGCTGTACCCGTGCAGCGGCAGCCAGATGCCCTGCAGCCAGATGATCAGCATGAACTGCATGCCGCCGCGGCCCAGGGCCATCATCAGGTTGGCGATGTTGCCCGCCGCGAAGGCCCGGATCCTGAACAAGGACAGCCGGAACAGCGGCTCGGCCACCTTGGTCTCCACCCAGGTGAACAGCACCAGCAGGGCCAACCCGCCGAACAGGGCGGTGAGCACCCACGGGTTGGTCCAGCCCATGGGGTGCCCGCCGTAGGGCAGCAGTCCGTAAGTGATGCCGACCAGGATCGAGATCAGCCCGGCGGCGAACAGGATGTTGCCCCACCAGTCCATCCGGGCGTGCTTGCGGACCCCGATGTCACGCAGCATGAAGTAGGCCCATACGGTGCCGAAGGCCCCGATCGGCGCGGAGACCAGGAACACGTAGTGCCAGTTGACCGGCCCGAGCAGGCCGCCGAGCAGCAGGCCGATGAACGAGCCGGCGATGGCCGCGATCGCGTTCATGCCCAGCGCCGTGCCGCGCTGGTTGCCGGGGAAGGCATCGGTCAGGATCGCGGCCGAGTTGGCGAACAGGAAGGCGCCTCCGATGCCCTGCACGACGCGCCAGATGATCAGCCACAGGGCGCCGGAACTGCCGTGCATCCAGGTGATGGTCAGGAAGATCGAAGCCACGCTGAAGATCGCGAACCCCATGTTGTACATCCGGACCCGGCCGAACATGTCCCCCAGCCGCCCGAACGACACCACCAGGACCGCGGACACCAGCAGGAACCCCATGAACATCCACAGCAGGTAGCTGGTGTTCCCGGGGCTCAGCGGGTTGAGCCCGATGCCGCGGAAGATGTCGGGCAGCGCGATCAGCACGATGGACTGGTTGATGGTGGCCATCAGCACGCCCAGCGTGGTGTTCGACAGCGCGATCCACTTGTAGTGCGGCCCTGGCTCTGTGCTGCGGCCCCTGCCCGCCGACATGCCCGTCACGCCGGAATTGGCGGTCATTGCCGGTAAGCCCCCAAGGAATTGAGTCCGGAAGGCGATCACTTGCTTCGCATTAACTAACTAATAATAAGCCACATTCCCCCGCCGCCCCGGCCCAGGGTGCCGGAAATGTCAGTGTCCCGTACTAGTATTCGAATATGTGCACACCACAAGAGCTCGACCGCCTGCGGGAGCAGGCGGTCACCCTGCGCCGCCAGGGCAAGTCCCTCCGTCAGATCAAGGAAATCCTGGGCCCGATGAGCAACAGCACGCGGCGCGCAGTCCGCGCGGTGAGTCTGCCGATACCGTCGCGGGATCCCGGCCGGTATCGTGGAACTGCGACCGTGGCACTTCCACATAGCAGATTGCGGCCGCGATCCGGCGTTGGGTAATTGGCAGCCCACCAGCCTTTGAAGCTGGGTCGTCCTGGTTCGAGTCCAGGCGCCGGAACTGTGTTCTATTTATTTCTTCTTCCAGCTATCCGCAGCCTCGCCGACTCCTGTCAGGCCGGACGCCGACGCTCACGCCGGGACGAATCGCCGCTCGGGCCGCCTTGCCTGCGACTGCCGTCCGCGCATAGCACCGCCGACCGCGGGTAAGCGACGCTGATCACACTGAGACAAGATCATCGATGGTGACGGCAGCGACACAGACCGTTCAAGTGTCTCGCATTGTGAGACATGAAATCAGGCGGGCATACGAAATTCATACGGCTATTTGCGGAAATTTATCGAAGAAGCCTTGCCTAACCTACGGTTTCGTAGGCTACGGTTACGTAAGCGTTATGAAGCGCTCCTGCCATCCAGCAGTAATCCCCGAGGAGCACGATGACCACTTCCCCCGACACGGTCAACCGGACCGATGCCGCGGCCGGAGCCTCGAGGCGGCCCCGGGCCGCCCGGCCGGACTTCCAGGACGAGCCGACCTCCACCTTCCAGCGCGTCCTGGTCGGCGTGTTCGTCGCCATCCCGCTGGTGGCCCTGCTGGCCGCCATACCGCTGTTGTGGGGCTGGGGCCTGGGCTGGCACGACGTGATCATCGCCCTGGTCTTCTACTGGGGTTCCGGGCTCGGCATCACGGTCGGCTTCCACCGGTACTTCACCCACGGGTCGTTCAAGGCCAAGACCGGCCTGCGGGTCGCGCTGGCCGTCGCGGGCAGCCTGGCCATCGAGGGACCGGTCATCACCTGGGTCTCCGACCACCGCAGGCACCACAAATACAGCGACCGCGAGGGCGACCCGCACTCGCCGTGGCGCTACGGGGATGACTGGAAGGCGCTGTCCAAGGGCCTGGTGTACGCCCACGTGGGCTGGCTGTTCGACCCGAACAAGACCTCGCAGGAGAAGTTCTCCCCCGACCTGCTCGCCGACCGGCGGATCAAGCGGGTCGACAGCCTGTTCCCGCTGCTGGTGGCCGTGACCCTGCTGCTGCCCGCGCTGATCGGCGGGCTGTGGGGGATGTCCTGGCAGGGCGCGCTGACCGCCTTCTTCTGGGCCAGCCTGGTGCGCGTCGCGCTGCTGCACCACGTGACCTGGTTGATCAACTCCATCTGCCACACCTTCGGCAGCGAGGAGTTCGAGGTCCGGGACAAGTCACGCAACGTGGCCTGGCTGGCCATCGCGTCCTTCGGCGAGTCCTGGCACAACCTGCACCACGCCGACCCGACCTGCGCGCGGCACGGCGCCCTGAAGGGGCAGCTGGACCCGAGCGCGCGCGTCATCTGGGCCCTGGAGAAGCTGGGCTGGGCCTACGACGTGCGCTGGCCGGACGCGGAGCGGCTCGCCGCCAAGCGTCCCGCCACCGCGACGCGGAAACTGGGCTCGATGACCAAGCGCGCTTTGTCTCGGGACAGCGTCACCGCGGGCCAACACGGCCGGGTTCGTGGCGCGGTGTCCGCGGAGCCGCAATGATGTGCACGTGAATAGCCAACCCCACAGATCCGCCCGCAAGAGGATGACCGGGCAGGAACGGCGGCAGCAGCTGCTTGACATCGGCCGGCGGCTGTTCGCCGAGCGCGGGTTCGAGGGGACCTCGATCGAAGAGATCGCCGCGGCGGCCGAAGTCTCCAAGCCGGTGGTGTATGAGCACTTCGGCGGCAAGGAGGGCCTGTACGCGGTGGTGGTCGACCGGGAGGTCGAGCGCCTGCTCACCATGGTCACCAGCCTGCTGGACGGCGCCCGCACCAGAGACAAGTTCGAGGCCGCGGCGGTAGGCCTGCTCAGGTACATCGAGGAGAACGCCGACGGGTTCCGCATCCTGGTCCGGGACTCCAACCCGGGTTCGAGCACGGGCACCTACGGCACGCTGCTGAGCGACATCGCCGGACAGGTGGAGTACATCCTGGCCGACTTCCTGCACTCCCACGGCCACGACCCCAAGCTGGCCCCGCTGTACGCGCAGATGCTGGTCGGCATGGTCGCCTTCACCGGGCAGTGGTGGCTCGACGCGCGCAAGCCCAAGCTGGAAGAGGTCGCCGCCAACCTGATCGACCTGGCCTGGAACGGCCTGTCCCACCTAGACGCGAACGGCCGGGCCCCGGCCCGGCGGTAAAGCCGGGGCCGCCCCGGGGGCCAGGATGACGCGGGCCGTGCCGCCCGGGGCCCACGGCAGACCCGCGGCCACCCAGGCGCTGAAGCCGCCGGTCATGTCGGTGGCGCGGTACAGGCCCAGGTCAAGCAGGGCCGCCGCGGCCAGGCTCGAGGTATAGCCGTCCTGGCAGAACACGATGATCCGGTGGTCGTAGCCGGTGACCCAGGGCAGCCGGGCGTCGGAGCACGGGTCCACCCGCCACTCCAGGTGGTTGCGCTCCACCACCACGGAGCCCGGGATCTCGCCGTCCCGGCCCCGCTGCGCGGCCGGCCTGATGTCGATCAGCACGGCGCCTCCGGCCGCTTCCCGGAACGCCTCGTGCGGCGGCACCCGCACGAGGCGCAGCCGGGCGTCCTCGAGGATCTCGTCGATGGTGCGGGCCCCGGGCGGCCTGGTCGTTACCACGCGGCCGCGCCCTCGGTGCCCAGCTTGACCAGGCCGACCGGGGTGAGCTCGTAGCGCGTCATCTCCGGCAGCGGTGGCGAGTAGGCGTGCACGCTGACCGCAACCGCCGAGGCGGCCGCGTTGCGCACGTCATGGATGTAGCGCGGCCCGAAGGCGCGGGACCCGCCGGCCCCGACCGGCTTGGCCAGGATCTGTCCTGTCGTCCGGGCACCGACCACCCGGCGCTCCACCAGGGCGCCCCAGACCACCGCGAACGCGCCGGCCGACCCGCCGTGATCATGGAATCCGGTGGCCTGGCCCGGCAACCAGCTGATCACCCAGACCTCGTGACTGTCGTCCAGGTGGATCCGCTCGTACCAGCGGCCCGCGGGATTGAGCCGGACCCGCGTGAGCCAGTCCGCCGGACTGGCCGCCAGGCGGCGCACCACGTCGCCCAGCTGTCGCGCGCCGAGTAGCCGGCCGGGCTGTACAGGGACGGAAGTCGGCCGGGTCATCGTGCTCATGTCGCTCTCCTCACTTTCGATACGACTGGCTGCGGGACGGCCAGTCGGACCATGTGAACTACGGGGCCCGCGGGGGCTGGGCGGGCCAGATCCGCGGGCAGGCCTGGCGGCCGGACAGGCCAGTTCGGGGCGGGCGGGCCATAGGTACCGGCGGGGACCAGGCCGGCTGAGCAGGCGGGACCAGAACTGGGCGAGCCGGGCCGGCTCGCGGCAGGACGAGCCTGGCCAATCAGCGTGGGCCGGCCGGACGACACCACTGGGCGTAGGGCACCAGCGGGAAGGCGCCGGCCAGAGCGCGCTGACGGCAAGGCACTGACGGGACGGGCAGGCCACGGCGCATGGCCGTGATCCTGCCAGAGCTTCCCTATTAAATCAATAGGAAAACTCGATTACTTGTGCCGTCGGGCGACGGTGAACACCCGGCGGAACGGGAAGACCGTGCCGAACGACCGCGGCGGATACGCCACGCGCACCCGCTCGCCGTACTCGGCCAGGAAGTCCGCGCCCTGGTCCGCGTCGAGCACCGCCAGGACGGGACGCAGGCCGGTGCTCTTGTACCACTCGAGCACCGGATCGTCGCCCTCCAGGATGTGCACGTACGTCGTTTCCCAGGCGTCGACCTCGCAGTCAGCGCCGGCCAGCAGTTCGGCGTAGTCGGCCGGATCGGCCGTCTGCCGGTTCAGCTCCACGTCCCGCAGCAGCGGGTGCCAGCGGGACGAGCTCACCATCTCGCGCAGGATCACGTGCGATGGCTGATCGAAGTTCGCCGGCACCTGGAATGCCAGCCAGCCGTCGTCGGCCAGCATGCCCGCCCAGCGGACCAGCAGCTCGCGATGGCCGGGCACCCACTGCAGCACCGCGTTGGAGATAATCACGTCAGGCAGGCTCTGCGGCTCCCAGTGCCGTATATCGTCGGGTTCGAACGACAGGCCGGGCGCGTGCGACGTCAGCGCCGCCTCAGGCTCCGCCGGGGTCAGCTTCCTGGCCGCCTCGATCATCTCCGGTGAGCTGTCGACTCCGCACACCGCGGCGTTCGGCCAGCGTTCGGCCAGCACCGCCGTCAGGTTCCCCGGACCGCAGCCCATGTCGACGACATATTCGGGCAGCTCGGCACCGACCCTGGCGAGCAGGTCGAAGAACGGCCTGGCGCGCTCGCCTCCAAATCGCAGATACTGGGTCGCGTCCCACATCGTGGCTAATCCTTCTCTGATACCGAGAGAAACATGACCACCGCTTCCCTTGTACCGGACTGGTCTTCTTGACGTCAAGAGATAACCTCTAGTAATGGGCCAGCGCGCCGGTCCCCGCGCCGAGGACGACTCCGATGCGGAGATCCTCCAGGTGCCCGGGCTGCGGGACGAGGTAGATGACCTGGTCGCCGCGTGGCGGGCGCAACGTCCCGACCTGGACGTCGAACCGCTGCAGGTGCTGTCCCGGATCTCCCGGCTGGCCCGGCACCTGGATATCGCGCGGCGCGGGGCGTTCGCCGACCACGGCCTGGAGTCATGGGAGTTCGACGTGCTCTCGGCGCTGCGCAGGCAGGGCCCGCCGTTCCAGCTCACCCCGGGTGCCCTGCTCCGCGCCACCCTGGTCACCTCGGGCACCATGACCAACCGGATCGACCGGCTGGCCGCCGCCGATCTCGTCCGCCGGGCACCCGACCCCCGGGATAAGCGGGGGGTGCTGGTCACGCTCACCGACCAGGGCCGGGAGCGGGTGGACGCGGCCCTGGCCGATCTGATGGGCCGCGAGCGGGCGCTGCTGGCGGGTCTGGACGGCGACGAGCGCCGCAACCTGGCCGACCTGATGCGCATCCTGCTCGCGCCCTTCGATGCCGCCGAATGAGGCCTGCTCAGGCCTCCAGCTCAGGCCTCCAGCTCAGGCCTCCAGCTCAGGCCTCCAGCTGGGCCGCGACGGCCAGCCAGCGGTCCTCCAGCCCAGCTTTTTCATTCTGAACGGCCCGTAGCTCCGCGCCCAGCGAGGTCAGTTTCTCGTAGTCGGTGGCGTTCGCGGCGAGCTGGCCGGTCAGTTCGGTCTCCCGGGCCGACAGCCGATCCAGCTGGCGTTCCAGCCGCTGCAGTTCCTTGCGGGCGTTCCGCTCCTCCGCCGTCGGCGACCTCGGCGCATCCGCCGGGGCGGGGCGCGCGGCGGCCGACAGGGCGGCGCTGGCGGCCCGGGCGGCGCGGATCCGGTCCAGGTACTCGTCCAGGCCGCCACCCAGGAAGGACAGCCTGCCGTCACCGAGCAGGGCCACGATGTGCTCGGTCACCCGTTCCAGGAAGTACCGGTCGTGGCTGACCACCACCAGTGTGCCCGGCCACCCGTCGAGCAGGTCCTCAAGCTCGGTGAGTGTCTCGATGTCCAGGTCGTTGGTGGGCTCGTCGAGCAGCAGCACGTTGGGCTCGTCCATCAGCAGCCGCAGCAGCTGTACCCGGCGCCGCTCGCCGCCGGACAGGTCGCCGATCGGCGTCCATTGCCGTTCGGCGCTGAAGCCGAGGCGCTCGAGCAGCTGGCCCGCGGACAGCTCGCGGTCGCCGACCCGGATCCGCAGCCGGATTTCCTCCACGGCCTCGCGGACCCGCTGGCCGGGATCGAGCTCGGCCAGGTCCTGGGACAGGTGGGCCAGCCGCACGGTCTTGCCCCGTACCACCGTGCCAGTGGCGTGAAGTCCCGGGCCGGGCGTGCCGGCCAGCTCGTTGAGCAGGGAGGTCTTGCCGCTGCCGTTGACCCCGGCGATGCCGACCCGGTCTCCCGGACCGAGCTGCCACGTCACGTTCTGCAGCAGGCGGCGTTCGGCGGCGCCGGACCCGACGGCGAGGCTCACGTCCTCGAGATCGATGACGGTCTTGCCCAGCCGGGCGGTGGCCAGCCGGGTCAGTTCCACGCTGTCCCGGGCCGGGGGCTCCGCGGCGATCAGCGCGTTGGCCGCGTCGACCCGGAACTTGGCCTTGGTGGTCCGGGCCCGGGCGCCCCGCTGCAGCCAGGCCAGTTCCTTGCGGGCCAGGTTGCGGCGGCGGCGTTCGGCCGCTTCCTCGCTGCGCTCGCGCTCGGCCTCCCCCAGCACGTAGGCCGAGTAGCCGCCCTCGGCCACCTGCACCTGGCCGCGGTCGACCTCCCAGGTCCGCTCGCACACGGTGTCCAGCAGCCACCGGTCGTGGCTGACCACCACCACTGCACAGTGCCCATTCTCGGCCCGGTCGCGTAGGTGCCGACCGAGCCAGTCGATGGCCTCGAGGTCGAGGTGGTTGGTCGGCTCGTCAAGCAGCACCACGTCGCGCTCGGCGACCAGCAGGGCGGCCAGGGCGACCCGGCGCTGCTCGCCGCCGGACAGCTGCCCGGCCGGGGTGCCGGTGCCGATCCCGGGCAGCAGCTCGGCCATGATCGCACGGATCCGCGGATCGGCCTCCCACGGGGTCGCCGCACTGCCTGAAGGCACAGCCGTTCCGCCGAATACGACCTGGCCCACCGTGCCGTCGAGCCGGTCGGCCTGCGGCAGGTAGCCGATCCGCAGGCCCGCCGTCCGGGCCACGCGGCCCTCGTCCGGCTCGGTCATCCCGGCCAGCATGGCGAGCAGCGTGGATTTCCCGCTGCCGTTGCGGCCCACCACCCCGATCCGGTCCCCGGCCGACACGCCGAGCGAGACGCCGTCCAGCAGCCTGCGGTGCGCGTAGGCCTTGCCCGCCTTCTCCAAGCTGATCAGGTTCATCTAGCCCGCGGTCACTACGGCGGCGCCGGACACCGGGCCAGCCACCCGGGCCACCGACCGGCACACGCCGGCGCCGGACAGGGACACGGCCAGCTCCAGGGCCCGCTCGGCGTCGGCGGCCAAGAACGCGCAGGTCGGGCCGGAACCGGCCACCAGCGCGCCCAGCGCGCCGAGCTCCAGGCCTGCGGCCAGCGTCTTGCGCAGCGCGGGGAACAGCGACAGCGCGGCGGGCTGCAGGTCGTTGCTGAGCCGGCCGCCCACGCGGGCGGCATCGCCGGAGCGCAGCGCCGACATGAGCGCGGCATCCAGGTCGGGCTGTGTTACCTCGGGGGAACGACCCCCCCTGACCCCCCCGCTCACGGGGGGCTGCCCGCCCCACCGTACCCCCTGGGCCCCCCGTACCCCCGGGCCCCCCAGGCGGGGGGCTGCCCTGGGCCCGTAGGCGGTCCAGGGCGGCATAGACGGCAGGGGTGGAGAGCTGTCCGTCGGCGAAGGCCAGCACCCAGTGATACTGGGTGGCCGGCACCAGCGCGGGCGTCAGCTGCTCGCCCCGGCCCCGGCCCACCGCGGTCCCGCCCGCCAGCGCGAAGGCCACGTCGCTGCCGACCGTGGCCGCGATCTCCCCCAGCCGCTGCTGGGTCAGGCCGCTGGACCACAGCTCATTGCAGGCCACCAGCGCTGCCGCCGCGTCGGCGCTGCCGCCGGCCAGGCCCGCCGCCACCGGGATCCGCTTGGCGATAGTGACGTGGACGCCGCCGGGCCGGGCGGCGCGGCGCGGCAGCGCGGTACGCAGCGCGGCCACCGCGCGCAGCGCCAGGTTGTCCTGGTCGTCCGGCACGCGGTCCGCGCCCTCACCGGTCACGCGGACCGTGTTGCGTGCGGCGGGCTCCACCGTTACCTCGTCGAACAGCGAGACGGCGTGGAACACGGTGACCAGGCCGTGGTAGCCGTCAGCGCGCGGCGGGCCCACCGCGAGCTGGAGGTTGAGTTTGGCGGGTACCCGCGCGGTCACACCGGTCACGATGATCAGATCGTACGCGGTTCCGCCGCCCGGGCCGCGGCCAGGCGCGCGAACTCGGCCACGCCGAGCGATTCGCCGCGGGCGCCCGGGTCGATCCCGGCCTGCCGCAGCAGGCGCTCGGCCTCTGGTGCGGACCCGGCCCAGCCCGCCAGGGCGGCCCGCATGGTCTTGCGCCGCTGCCGGAACGCCGCGTCGACCAGCGCGAACACCTCCTGGCGGCTCGCCGTCGTGCCCGGCGGGTCGTGCCTGGTGAACGCGACCAGCTTGGAATCTACGTTGGGCACCGGCCAGAACACGCGGCGCGGCACGGTGCCGGCCGGCCGGACGTCGGCGTACCAGGCCAGCTTGACCGACGGCGTGCCATACACCCGCGAACCCGGCCCGGCGCACATCCGGTCCGCCACCTCGGCCTGGACCATGACCAGCCCGCGGCGCAGCGCGGGCAGCGCGCCCAGCAGATGCAGCAGCACCGGCACCGCCACGTTGTACGGCAGGTTTGCCACCAGCACCGTCGGCGCCCCGTCTCTGCCGGGGCTGCCATCCAGGTCCGGCCCCCCATCCAGGTCCGGCCCCCCATCCAGGTCCGGGCGCCCATCCAGGTCCGGGCGCCCATCCAGGTCCGGGCGCCCATCCGGGTCCGGCCCCCCATCCGGGTCCGGGCGCCCATCCGGGTCCGGGCGCCCGGCCAGGTCGGGCTGGGTGACGGTCAGGGCGTCGGCGGTCAGGACGGTCAGGCGGCCGACCAGGGCCGGGGCGCGGTCGGCGACAGTGCGGGGCAGTTCGGCGGCGAGGGAGGGGTCGATCTCGACCGCGACGACGCGGGCCGGGCCGGCCTCCAGCAAGGCCAGCGTGAGCGAACCGAGCCCCGGGCCCACCTCGAGCACCACATCATCCGGGCTCAGGGCCGCCAGCGAGGCAATCTGGCGTACGGTGCCCTGCTCGACGACGAAGTTCTGGCCCAGGCGCTTGGACGGCCGGAAGCCGAGCTTCGCGGTGAGCTCGGCCACGGCCGCCGGAGTGAGCAGCCGCACCTTAGATCCCACGGCTACCACGGGAACCGTTCGCGGCGGGCTGGCGAGCCGGGCACCGCTCGGCCGCAGCGACAACCATGGACCATCGTGGTCGTTATAGCGGCATCAATGGTCCGTCGTTGCGGTAGGCCGGGGCAGCTCAGGGCCGTTTCCGCTGCCGTGCAGGCCGGGACGCCAGCGCTCTGGCTCCCCGTGCGGCCCACGCGTGCCACTCCTGCCCCGCCTGGCTCGCTGCCACCACCAGACTGGCCCCTGACGCCACGGCCAACGACGTCGTTGTCACAACGACGCGCACCAGACGACATGATTGTCACAACGACGTCGTTGCCAGGATCCGCCACGGCACGGGCCGGCGTGCGGCACAGGACCCGGGACGGTTGCGGCGCGGGAGCTGCTGGTACTGAGGGGGACATGGGATCACCAGGGGCCGAAGGTGCGCTCTGCGGTGGCGGTCACCGTATCGCAGAGCTCGGCCAGGTCCAGGCCCTTCACCTCGGCCAGGCAGCGCAGCGTGTACGCGGTCTGGGCGGGCGCGTTGGGCCGGCCGCGGTTCGGCACCGGGGTCAGGAAGGGCGCGTCGGTCTCGGCCAGGATCAGCCCGGGCGGCGCGGCCGCCGCGGCGTCGCGGAGCGGCTGGGCGTTGGCGAACGTCACGTTCCCGGCGAAGGACATCACGTAGCCGGCTTCGGCGCACTGCTTGACCATTGCGACGTCACCGGAGAAACAGTGGAACACGACCCGGGGCGGCGGGCCCTCCTCCTCCAGGATGCGCAGCACGTCGGCGTGTGCCTCCCGGTCGTGGATCATCAGCGCCTTGCCGGTCCGCTTGGCGATCTTGATGTGCTCGCGGAACCACCAGCGCTGCACATCGGGGGCGGCGTGGTCGCGGTAGTAGTCCAGGCCGGTCTCGCCCACCGCGACCACCCGGGGCCGCCGGGCCAGCGCCTCGATCTCGGCCAGCACCTCGGCCGCGGTGGGGGGAGGGGCGGACGGGGCGGTGGCCGCGCGTGGGGCCGAGGTGGGTGGTGGGGCCGAGGTGGGTGGTGGGGCCGAGGTGGGCGGTGGGGCTGATGGGGTCGGCGAGGTCAGCGTAGGGGGCAGCGGGGCGGAGACGTGCGGGGCGGCGGAGACGTGCGGGGCGGCGGAGACGTGCGGGGCGGCGGAGACGTGCGGGGCGGCGGAGGCATGCGGGGCGGCGGAGGCATGCGGGGCGGCGGAGGCATGCGGGGCGGCGGAGGCATGCGGGGCGGCGGAGGCATGCGGGGCGCGGGGGTCGCGGGAGGCGGGGGATGGCGCGGTGGCGGCTTCGGTGTCGTTGGGGTGGATGGCGACAGCGGCGTAGACGGCGCCATGCTGGTCGGCGCAGCGCGCCGACCAGCGGGCGGATTCCAGGTCGGTGGCCACCGTGACCACGCGGACGATGCCGGCCGCGCGGGCGGCGGCCAGCACCTCGGGCACCGGACGGTCGATCATGTCCAGGTGCGTGTGGCTGTCGAGCGCCGGCCGGGGCAGCGGCGGAGGCGGGGCCGGGGCACTCACCACGGCCCGTTCGGCCCAATGATCATCAGCCGGCCCCGAGGCGGGCAAGTTCCTCGGCGACCACCGCGGTGTCCAGCTTGGTGAACAGGGGGGACGGCGGGGTCAGCGGCGTGCCGGGCCGCAGCGGCACCGAGGCCCAGCGGGCCGCGCCGTCATAGCGGCCGGTGATGACCGGGTAGGACGGGCCGCCTGCCTCGTCGACTTCCTCCACCCGGGGCATGTCCGACCAGGTGCCGGTGCCGCCCAGCATCTGGTGCACCTGCTCCGACGAGCGGGGCAGGAACGGGGTGAGCAGCGTCTTGGCGTCGTCGACCAGCTGCAGGGCCACGTGCAGCACGGTGCGCATCCGGTCCGGGTCCGATTCGCGCAGCTTCCACGGGGCCTGCTCGGAGAAGTACTTGTTGGCCTCGGCCACCGTGCGCATGGCCTCGGTGATGGCGAACTTGAACCGGGACCGGGACAGGTGCTCGCCGACCGTGCCGAAGGACTGCCGGGACCGGGCCAGCAGCTCGGAGTCCAGGTCGGTCAGCGCGCCGGGCTCGGGGATCGAGCCGATGTTGCGGGCCGCGAACGAGACCGCCCGGTTGACCAGGTTGCCCCAGGTGGCGACCAGCTCGTCGTTGTTGCGCCGGACGAACTCGCTCCAGGTGAAGTCGGTGTCCTGGTTCTCCGGCCCGGCGATGGCCACGTAGTAGCGCAGCGCGTCCACGTCGTAGCGGGCCAGGAAGTCGCGGACGTAGATGACCACGGCCCGGGAGGAGGAGAACTTGCGGCCCTCCATGGTCAGGTACTCGCTGGAGACCACCTCGGACGGCAGGTTCAGCGTGCCGAGCGGGCCGGGCGCCCCGCCCTTGGCGCCCTGGCCGTTGTAGCCGAGCAGCATGGCCGGCCAGATCTCGGCGTGGAAGACGATGTTGTCCTTGCCCATGAAGTAGTAGGCCTCGGCGTCCGGGTCGTTCCACCAGGCCCGCCAGGCGTCCGGGTCGCCGCTGCGCCTGGCCCACTCGATCGAGGCGGACAGGTAGCCGATCACCGCGTCGAACCAGACGTAGATCCGCTTGTCCGGCCGGTCCCGCCAGCCGTCCAGCGGCACCGGCACGCCCCAGTCCAGGTCCCTGGTGATGGCCCGGGGCTGCAGGTCATCGAGCAGGTTGAGGGAGAACTTGAGCACGTTCGGGCGCCAGTGACCCGCCTTGGCCTGCAGCCAGCTGCCCAGCACCTCGGCGAACGCGGGCAGGTCGAGGAAGTAGTGCTCGGTCTCGGCGAAGACCGGCGTCTCCCCGTTGATCTTGGACTTCGGGTTGATCAGGTCGGCTGGATCGAGCTGGTTGCCGCAGTTGTCGCACTGGTCGCCGCGCGCGCTGGGGTACCCGCAGATCGGGCAGGTGCCCTCGATGTAGCGGTCGGGCAGGGTGCGGCCGGTAGACGGCGAGATCGCGCCCAGCGTGACCTTGGGGAAGATGTAGCCGTTGGCCAGCAGCCGGGTGAAGATCTCCTGGGTGACCGCGTAGTGGTTGAGCGTGGTGGTCCGGGTGAACAGGTCATAGGTCATGCCCAGGCTGGTCAGGTCGTCGACGATGACCCGGTTGTAGCGGTCGGCCAGCTGCCGGGCGGTGACGCCCTCGGCGTCGGCCTGCACCTGGATCGGCGTGCCGTGCTCGTCGGTGCCGCTGACCATCAGCACCCGGTTGCCCGCCATCCGCTGGTACCGGCTGAACATGTCGCAGGGCAGCCCGAAGCCGGAGACGTGCCCGATGTGACGAGGGCCGTTCGCGTACGGCCAGGCCGGAGCAGACAGGATGTTGCGCATGGGTTAAAGCCTAGGGGCAGCCGCCGGCTGCTCGACGTGATTTACCGCGGCATCAGGGACGGACGGTGCCGAGGCGGTCACCGGGTGGCGCGTGTGCTTGATGCCCAGGATCGACAGGAAGAACGTGCCCAGGATCACCTGGCAGCTGACGATGAGCGCGGTGACCGACGGGATCATCAGCCGCAGCGAGTGCTCGTAGTTGAGGTGGCTGAACTTCTGGCCGTTCCAGTACAGCAGCGAGAAGATCAGCCCGGTCAGGCCCGCGACGCCGATCGCGGCGCCGAGCAGCAGCCCGCGTTCCAGGCTCAGCTTCTCCAGCAGGCGCTGGACCTTCGGCTCCTCGGGCAGGAAGCCCTCCGAGCCCGCGTATACCTGGGTGAACAGCCAGAACAGGACCGCCTGGAAGCCGATCACCACCATGGCCGAGGCAGCGACCAGCGTGTCCACGTCGAAGGTCACCGCGCCGAGCCTGAACGGGCGCGGCACCACGAACGCGCCGATGGCCACGCCCGCGATCAGCAGCGCCAGGCCGGGCAGGAAGAACAGCCAGCGCGGGCTGAACAGCAGCAGGAACCGCAGGTGCCGCCAGCCGTCCCGCCAGGTGTGCAGGTGCGGGGCCGGCTCCGGCCGTCCTTGGCCAGCGTGGTCGGCACCTCGGTCACGCGCTGGCCGTACAGCGCCGCCTTGACCACCAGCTCGCTGGCGAACTCCATCCCGGTGGCCTGCAGGTTGAGCGCCAGCACGCTGTCCCGGTTGAACCCGCGCAGCCCGCAGTGGAAGTCGCCGATCTTGCTGCGGAAGAACAGCCGGCCGATGAAGCTCAGCACCGGGTTGCCCAGGTACTTGTGCAGCGGCGGCATCGCGCCCGGCGCGATCCCGCCGGCGAACCGGTTGCCCATGACCAGATCCGCGCCCTGGCGCAGCTCATTGACGAACGGCATCAGGTTGGTGAAGTCGTAGCTGTCGTCGGCGTCGCCCATGATGATGTACTTGCCGCGGGCCGCCATGATCCCGCCCATCAGGGCGTTGCCGTAGCCCTTGTCGCTGACCGGGACGACCCGGGCCCCGGCCTCGGTGGCCAGCGCCTGGCTGCCGTCGGTGCTGCCGTTGTCGGCGACCAGCACCTCACCGCTGATTCCGCTCGCGGACAGGAATCCCATAGCCTTGCGGACGCATGTCGCCACGGTCTCCGCCTCGTTGAGGCACGGCATGACCACGGTCAGCTCCACGTCTTCTCCTTCGAGGTGGCCGCTTTGGGCTAGTCCTGGTCGCGCGCCGTATTACCTTAGGCGAGGGAACGCTCAGGATCGGCCATTAGTTCAACGTCAGGGATGTCAGCCCAGCACAGGAGGGTACGGGTTGAGGGTAATGCCTGAGGCCGCCTCGCGCGCGCCATCGGCGCGGCAAGGCTCGCCTGTCCGGTCGGCAGGTTCCCGCCGGGAGCGGGCTCGCGCGCTGGCCGGCCGCACGTGGTCCGGGCACCGCCTGTTCATCATCGTGCTCATTCCCGCCGTGCTGCTGCGGGCGGACGCCGAGCTGGGGTACCGGTGGCAGGCCTGGTTCAACGACTCGTTCCAGTACCTGCAGAACACGGTGCACTTCAATCTCGACCCGACCCGGGTATCCGGATATTCCATCTGGCTGAAGATCCTGCAACCACTGCACAGCTACGCCTTGGTAACGATTCTGCAACATCTGATGGGCCTGGCCGTCGCGGTCATGATCTACGCGCTGGCCAGGCACCGTTACGGCGTCCGGGCCTGGGTGGCCACGCTGGCCACCGTCCCGGTGCTGTACGACGGGTTCGAGATCCAGCTGGAGCACCTGGTCCTGTCCGACGTGCCGTTCCTGTTCGTGCTCACGCTGGCCACCACGCTGCTGCTGTGGGATCCCTCGGGGCCGTCCACCCGGCGGTGCCTGGCCATCGGCGCGCTGCTCGGCGTAGGGGCCGTGCTGCGCTCGATCGGGCTGCCGCTGCTGGCGCTGTTCGCCGTCTACATGGTCATCAGGCGGTTCAGCTGGCGGAAGGTAGCGGCCACCATCGGGGTGTGCCTGATCCCGGTGTTCGCGTACGCGGGGCTGTTCGAGGCGGAGCACGGCCAGTTCGCGATGAGCGACGCCACCGGCGTGTTCCTGTACTCGCGGGTGATGACCTTCGCCGAGTGCTCCAAGATGCACCTGCCCGCCGACGAGCTCGGGCTGTGCACCACGGTGCCGCCGGCCAAGCGGCCGATCGCGCAGGCCTACATCTGGACCACACAGTCGCCGCTGGACCGGTTCCCGTCGCCGAAGTTCTCCCCGGTGCCCAACCAGCTGGCCGAGAGCTTCGCCATCACCGCCATCGAGACTCAGCCGCTGGGCTACGCCCGGGCGGTGTTCGACGACACCTGGCGGGTGTTCGGCTGGAAGCGGGTGGTGTTCCCCCAGGCTGCCACCTATGACGAGTACCTGTTCGGCTCCCGCTCGCTGGCCATCCCGTCCTGGGACGACGCCAGCCTGGGCAAGTACGGCTCCTATGCGGCCGCCTACGTGCAGGGCAACCCGCTGACCCAGGTGGTGGCGCCGTTCGCCACCATCATCCGGGGTTACCAGCGGTACGTCTGGCTGCCCGGCAGCGTCTACGGGCTCATCCTGCTGGCCGGGCTGGGCGGCATCGCGGCGGCCTGGCGGCGGCTGGGCGGTGAGGCGCTGCTGCCCTGGGCCACTTCCTTCGCGCTGATCCTCATCCCGGCGGCCACCGCCGAGTTCGACTACCGGTACGTGCTGCCGGCCGTGCCGTTCGCCTGCCTGGCGGCCCTCATGGCCTTCAGCCCGGGCACCGCGGGCGGCCGCCTGCTGGGGCGGCTACCCGCCCGCCTGCGGCGTGGCAGCACCGAGCCCATCCGGGCCGGCGCGGTCGCGGCTCCGGCGGCCCGCGGCGCGGGCTCGGCCGGTGCCGGCGACGACGAGCGTGATCTCGCCACGGACAATTCCTGAGCCCCCGCCCGACCCGGCTGCCCAGGCGGCCAGCTCGGCCAGGGTGCCGCGCACGATCTCCTCGTGGGCCTTGGTCAGCTCCCGGCACACCACGGCCTGCCTGTCCTCGCCGTGGGTGGCGGCCAGCTCGGCCAGGGTGGCGGCCAGCCGGCGGCCGGACTCGAAGTAAACCTGGGTGCGGCGGTCGGTGGCCAGCTCGGCGAAGCGCCGGCCGCGCTCGCCCGCCCGCCGGGGCGGGAAACCCTCGAAGCAGAACCGGTCGGTCGGCAGGCCGGACACCGCCAGCGCGGTGGTCACCGCGGAAGGACCGGGCAGCGCGGTGATCGTGATGCCCGCCGCGGCGGCCGCGGCCACCAGCCGGTAGCCGGGATCGCTGATTCCCGGGGTACCCGCGTCGGTGACCAGCAGCACGTCCTGGCCGGCCTGCAACTCGGCCAGCAGCCCGGGGGTGCGGCGGGTTTCGTTCGCATCGAAGTAGGAGACCACCCGGCCGCGCAGCTCGAGGCCCAGGCTGGTGGCCAGCCAGCGGACCCGGCGGGTGTCCTCGGCGGCGATGAGGGTGGCCCGGGCCAGTTCGGCCGCCAGCCGGGACGACGCGTCCTCGGGCCGGCCAATCGGGACCGCGGCCAGCATCAGCACGCCGCCGGTGGCCTGCTCGCGTCCTGCCATGGGGAGCAGTATCCCCCGCTCGCCTCCGGGGCGCCCCTTTGGCTCGCGGGGGCAGTAGCATGTGCGCGATGATGGGAACCGAGGCTGACGTCGCGGCCACGCCCGCGCCCGATGAGGCCAGCCGGCTGTCCGTGCTGCGCGCCCGGCTGGCCGCGCCGATGCCCGATGACCGGCCCTGGGGGTGGCTGGGCCCGCTGCTGGTCACCGCGTTCGGGGCCTTCCTGCGCTTCGACCGGCTGCGGGTGCCGGACGCCATCATCTTCGACGAGACCTACTACGCCAAGGACGCCTGGAGCATCCTGCAGCACGGCGTGGAATGGAACCCGGTCACCAACGCCAACGCGCTGATCCTGGCCGGGCACACCAACATCTTCCAGTCCTGCTCCGGCAGCAGCTGCGGTGAGTACGTGGTGCAGCCGGAGGTCGGCAAGGAGCTCATCGCGGTCGGCGAGTGGCTGTTCGGGCTGAACTCGTTTGGCTGGCGGTTCTCCAGCGCCGTGTTCGGCTCGCTGGCCATCCTGCTGATGTGCCGCATCGCCCGGCGGATGACCAGGTCGACCCTGCTCGGCTGCGTCGCCGGGCTGCTGATGTCGCTGGACGGCCTGGAGTTCGTGCTGTCCCGGACCGGCATCCTGGACATCTTCCTGATGTTCTTCGTGCTGGCCGCGTTCGGCTGCGTCCTCATCGACCGGGACAAGTCCCGGGCCCGGCTGGCCGATGCCGTGGCCCGCCGCCAGGGCGGCGACGCGGGGCCGTTCCTCGGCCTGCGCAGGTGGCTGCTCATCGCCGGGATCTTCCTCGGCCTGGCCGTGGGTACCAAGTGGATCGCGGCCTGGTACATCCTCGGCTTCGGCGCGCTGGTCATCGCCTGGGACATCGGGGCCCGCCGGGCCGCGGGCCTGCCCCGGTTCGTCCTCGGCGCGTCCCGCGAGGCCCTGCTGCTGCCGCTGACGTTCATCGTCGTCCCGCTGGTGGTCTACGTGGCCACCTGGAGCAACTGGCTGCTGACCAGCACCGGCTTCGACCGGAACTACGGCCAGACGCACGGCGTGACCACCCCGGTGATCTCGGCCCTGTACTCACTGTACGAGTACCACATGCAGGCCATCACCTTCGGCCTGGGCCTGCGCTCCTCGCATCCCTACCAGTCCCAGCCCTGGGACTGGCTGCTGATGACCAGGCCGGTCGCCTTCTACTACCAGTGCTACACCGGGCCGACGGCCGCGCACACCTGCCCGACCGGTTACACCGGCTCCGAGTGGTCGCAGGAGGTGCTGGCCATCGGCACCCCGGCCATCTGGTGGGGCTCCATCCTGGCCCTGGTCTTCTGCCTGGGCTGGTGGCTGCTGCACCGGGACTGGCGGGCCGGCGCGGTGCTGCTCGGCGTGCTGGCCGGCTGGGGGCCGTGGTTCCCGCTGGTGACCAGGACCAAGTTCTACTACTACGCGCTGGAGTTCGAGCCGTTCCTGATCTTGTCGCTGGTGTTGTGCCTGGGGCTGATCCTCGGGCCTGCTGCGGCCAGCATCAGGCGCCGGTCCGTCGGGGCCGGGATCGTGGGCGCGTACGTGCTGTGCGTCCTGCTGATGTTCTGGTACTTCTATTCGATCCTGGCCGGCAAGGTAATCCCTTACTCGGACTGGCTGAGCCACATGTGGTACCGGGTGGGCCGGGGCTGGATCTGAGTTCCGGGTACCCGTCTGCCGGCTGACGCCTTTCAGCTGACTCTCAGGTCCTGTTCAGCCTGCTCCTGAACGCCGGGAGCAGCATGGTTGCCGTCGGGCTCGATAGTCTCGGCCACTTGCGGAGTGATATCCGCAACACGGGGTACTTTTCCGGGGCTGTTGTGCGTCTATTACAGTTGAGATGACATACTACCGGAGCGAACCATGAGCCGAGCCGAACACTCTAGCGAAGACCGCGCCCGTTTCGAGCGCGATGTCATTCCGCAGCTCGGCCAGCTGTACCCGGCGGCGCTCCGGATGACCAGGAACCCGACCGACGCCGAGGACCTGGTCCAGGAGACGTCGGCCAAGGCGTACGCGGCCTTCGGCCAGTTCACGCCGGGCACCAACCTGCGGGCCTGGCTGAACCGGATCCTGACCACCACGTTCATCAACGTGTACCGCAAGCGGCGCCGGGAGCCGCAGCAGGCGCTCGGCGGTGACCTGCAGGAATGGCAGATGTCGGCCGACCGGCTGACGCCGCCGGTGCCGTCCGCCGAGGCGGAGGCGCTGGACCGGACCACCGACTCGGACCTGCTGCGGGCGCTGCGCGACCTGCCCGGGGAGTTCCGCACGGCGGTGTACCTGGCCGACATCGAGGGCTACCCGTACCGCGAGATCGCCGAGATCATGGGCACGCCGGTCGGCACGGTCATGTCCCGGCTGCACCGCGGGCGCCGCAAGCTCCGCGAGCAGCTGCTGGCCGCCGGCCTGGGCAGCCCGTCCGCCGAGTCCTCCAGCGCCTGATTCCCGTCCGGACCTGCCGTTGTCCGCTGCCTGATCCGGCGCGCGTTACCGGCCCGGGCGCGCGTGCGCGCTAGCTGGTCGGCCAGGTAGGAGCTGCTGGATAGGCACCCTACTGGGGCCTGCGCGGCCGGGGGACAGCCGTGCCGTCTGCCCACGCGGACCCGCCATTATTGTGGACCGTTACCTCTGAAATTGACGGTAAATGTCGACAATAAAGTTCTTACCAGCCCGGGCGGCCGGGGTGGTGGGGATCCGTGGTGCTGGGATGAGGGCCCGGCGGGCCGGGGTACTGGTCGGTGACGTCCGGGTCCTGGTCGGTGGCGCCGGGGTACCGGAACGTGGCGTCCGGGTCCTGGTCGGTGGCGCCGGGGTACCGGAACGTGGCGTCCGGGTCCTGGCCGACGGGGCCTTGATACGGTCCCGGCGGGGTGGGGCGCTGGTCGGCGCGGCCGGGATGGGGGCCGGACGGGTCCGGGTAAGGAGCCGGCGGGCCAGGACGCGGGCCGGTGGTCGGGGAGAACGGGCCGGTGGTCGGGGAGAAGATGTCGGGCGGCCCGGAGTGCTGGTCCGAGGAGCCGGACAAGATGACCGGCCGGCCGGGGCGCGCCTCGGCCGGCGCGGGGTAGGCGGCGGTGCGGCCGGCATCGCCGGGCGCGCCGGGGTAGGAGGCGGTCCGGCCGGGGTCGCCGGGAGGCGGCGGGGCCTCCCAGCCCAGCATGACCGGGTCGTAGACGCGTTCGACGTAGATCTGGTGCCACAGCGAGAACACGACCAGCAGCCACACCTGCCGCCAGGTGACCTCGGGCTCGCCGGCCCGGAACCGGCGCAGCAGGTCCATGGCGGCGTCCTTGTTCAGCCACTGGCCGGTCTGCGCGGTGCGGACCGCGTGCTCGGCGAAGCCGAACATGCTGCCGTGGAGCCAGTGGCCCAGCGGGACCGGGAAGCCGAGCTTGGCCCGTTCGGCGGCGGCCTGGGGCAGCAGGTCGCCGATGGCCTCGCGCAGCGCGAACTTGGTCGTGCCCGCCGCGGTCTTCTCCACCCGGGCCAGCTTGGCGGCGACCGCGAGCACCTCGCGGTCCAGGAACGGGGTGCGCAGCTCCAGGCCGTGGGCCATGGCCATCCGGTCCGCCTTGACCAGGATGTCTCCCGGCAGCCAGGTGTTGATGTCGACCAGCTGCATGGTGGCCACGTCGTCCAGGCCGGCCTCGGCCGCCTGCCGGTACACCGGGTCGGTCACGTCGAACTCGCTGCCGACCGCGCCCCGGACCAGCTGCGTGGCGTCTTCGCCATGGAAGACGAACGCGTTGCCGATGTACCGCCGCCGCAGCGGGGTCGAGGTCCGGTTGAGCAGGCCCTTGCCCTTGGCTCCGGTCGGCATCTCGGCGGCGACCCGGCCGATCGTGGCCCGGCCCCAGCCGGGCAGGACCTTCCCGGCCCGCACCAGCCCAGGCTGGTAGTAGACGCCGTAACCGCCGAACAGCTCGTCCGCGCCCTCGCCGGACAGCACCGCCCGGACATGCTTGCGGGCCTCGCGGGCGGCGAACCACAGCGGGACCGCCGCGGCGTCGGCCATCGGGTCGTCGAGCTGCCAGACAATCTTCGGCAGGCAGTCGAAGAACTCCTCGGCGGTGATCACGTAGGGCACCGACTTGACGCCCAGCGCGGTGGCCGTGGCGGCGGCCAGGTCGATCTCGTTGTACCCCTCGCGGTCGAAACCGACGGTGAAGGTCAGCAGGCCGGGGACCGATTCGGCCGCCAGGGCGCACAGCGTGGCCGAGTCCACGCCGCCGGAAAGGAACGCGCCCACCGGAACGTCGCTGCGCAGGTGCACGGCCACCGAGTCGCGCAGCGCGTCCAGGATCTTGTCCGGCGAGGCCGACGAGGGGGACCGGGCGGGCCGGAGCTCGGGCCGCCAGTAGCGGAACACGTCGACCCGGCCGCCCGGCCGGGCGATGAGCACGTGCCCGGGCGGGAGCGCCCGGGCGGGCGGCACCATCGTGGCCGGGGCGGGCACGTACTGGAAGGACAGGTACCGGCGCAGCGCGTCCGGGTCGATGAGGTTCACCTCGCCCGCGTCGGCCAGCGCCTTGCGCTCGGAGGCGAACCTCAGCTGCGGTCCCGACCGGGGCCGGTGGGCGCCGGGGGTCAGCGCATAGAAGAACGGCTTGATGCCGAACGGGTCCCGGGCGCAGAACAGCTCCCGGCTGCGCCGGTCCCAGATGGCGAAGGCGTACATGCCCCGCAGCTGGCGGACCACGTCCTTGCCCAGCCAGGCGTACATCTCCACCAGGACCTCGGCGGCTGACCGGCTGCGCAGCTGGACGCCGCGGGCCTGCAGACGGCCGGCCAGCTCGATGTAGTTGTAGATCTCGCCGTCGAAGACCAGCACGTAGCGGCCGTCGGCGGACTGGATCGGCTGGCGGCCGCGGGGGGACGGGTCGATGACGGCCAGCCGCCGGAAGGCCAGGGCCAGGTCGGGATCGGCGTAGCTGCCCTCGTCGTCGGGCCCCCGGTGGGCGACGCGCAGGGCGGCCCGGTCCACCCATTCGGTGTCCGGACCTGCTCCGTCTGCCAGCGCCAGGCAGCCGGTAATTCCGCCCATGCGCGCCGCCCAACGATCGGAATCCGTGGCTGTGTGCCCCGGACCAGCCTACTTCGGCTGGAAATGAGTCGCGTCCCGACCGCATCCGCGCTGATCAGCACCTTTGTTCGGGACATTCCTCACAGCCTGCTCGTCCTCCTTCACGGCTTCATTGGTCAACGTTGGCCGTCATCGGTCATCGCCGGCTGCCGCACGGCCCCAGGACGGCCCAGGCCGCCGCGTCAGCTGCCGAGGGCAGCGCCAGCATCTTGACGGTACCCGTCATGCAGCATGGGCGGCCCGGCCAGTGCGGTCTGCCGGACGTCGCGGGCGAGCTGCGGATTCAGTTCGCTGAAACCGGCCAGAACGGCCAGGCAGCGCAGACCCAGAATGCGCGCTCGCAGCCTCGCCGCTGGGCTGTACCAGGGCGCGGAGGCCTTCGCCGATGACCCGCTGTAGGAGGTAAGGTCTTCGCCGTGATCGATCAAAGCGCCGAGGCGCGAGGCCGGGCTTGAGCTGCGTGATACCACGCTGGTGATCTTCGGCAGCCCGGCCGCGCGCACCGCCATGGCGCTGGGCGACGGGGTGGTGTCACCGCGAGCCCTCGACCCGGCGTTCAGGAGCAGTGCTGGCCGGGTCGGCGCTAGCCTCCAAGGAGACGAGGAGGATGGCTGCGGCAAAGACGAGGCCGTTCAGGATCGGGGCCGGCGCAACGTGTACCGATGGGGTCTGTGGCAGGGCGACTCGCGGCGTGCGGGGATTGGGTGCTGTCGATGCCGCCGGTGCCCGGCCCGGGCCTGGCCGCGCCTTGCGCTGGCCTTTGACCGCGGCGCGGTGACCCTGCATGGCTGATGCGGCAGCCTCATTGCCTCCGGCGCCGGCCGCGCCGGTCGCGGAGACGCCGCCTGCGGGCCTGACCAGCGCGCAGGTGGCCGAGCGGCGCTCGCGCGGGCTGGCGAACGCGGGCGGGGAGCGCACCAGCCGGTCGGTCGCGGAGATCTTGCGGGCGAACATCTTGACCCGGTTCAATTTCATCCTCGGTGTCTTGCTGGCCGTGATCCTGGTCGCTGGCCAGCCGCAGGACGCCCTGTTCGGCGTCGTGCTCGTGACCAACGCGCTGATCGGCATCGCGCAGGAGCTGCGCGCCAAGCGCACGCTCGACCGGCTCGCCGTGCTCAGCGCCCCGCGGGTCCGGGTGATCCGCGACGGCGCGCCGCGGGACATCGCTGTCGCGGATCTTGTCGCCGGCGACCTGGTCGACTTGCGCGCCGGGGATCAGCTGGTCGCGGACGGGGTGGTGCGGGCCAGCGCGAGCCTGGAGGCTGATGAGTCGCTGCTGACCGGCGAGTCCGAGCCGGTGGGCAAGCGGGCCGGTGACCGGCTGCTGTCGGGCAGCTTCGTGGCCGCCGGGTCCGGCGGCTACCAGGCTACCGGGGTGGGCGCGGACGCGTACGCCCGCAAGCTCGCCGCCCAGGCGCGGCGTTTCGCGCTGGTGCGCTCGGAGCTGATGGACGGCATCAACCAGATCCTGCGCTACGTCACCTGGGCGATCGGGCCGGTGGCCGTGCTGCTGGTGATCAGCGGGTGGCACGCCCATGGGAACGTACGGCAGGTCGCCAGCGGGACGGTCGCGGCGCTGGTCGGCATGGTCCCGCAGGGCCTGGTGCTGCTGACCAGCGTCGCCTTCGGCGTGGCCGCGGTTACCCTCGCCCGGCACCGGGTCCTGGTCCAGCAGCTGCCCGCGGTCGAGGGCCTGGCCCGGGTGGACGTGGTGTGCCTGGACAAGACCGGCACCCTGACCGACGGCACCATCGGCTTCGACAGCCTGATCCGGCTCGACGGCCAGGCGCCGGCCGAGGCGGCACTCGGGGCGCTGGCCGACGACCAGAACCGCAACGCCACGCTGGCCGCCATCGGGCAGGCCTTCCCGCCGCCGCAGGGGTGGCCGCGGCAGGCAGCCGTGCCGTTCTCCTCGGCGCGCAAGTGGAGCGCGGCCAGCTTCGCCGGCCACGGCACCTGGGTGCTGGGAGCACCGGAGATGGTGCTGCCGGGCGGCCAGCAGGAACAGCTGTCGCAGGCCGCCGGGCTGGCCGCCAGCGGCCGGCGGGTCCTGGTGCTGGCACGCGCCGCGTGCCCGCTGGACGGCGACTCGCTCCCGCAGGGCCTGCGGGCGGCGGCCTTCGTCCTGCTCGCCGAGCGGCTCAGATCCGACGCCGCCCAGACCATCGCGTACTTCGCGGCCCAAGGCGTGGCGCTGAAGGTAATCTCCGGGGACAGCCCGCTCACCGTCGGCGCGGTCGCGGCGCGGGCCGGCCTGCCGCACGCCGACAGGCCGGCCGATGCGCGTGATCTGCCGGAGGACCCCGGCGCGCTCGGCCGCCTGCTGGAGGAACGCTCGGTCTTCGGCCGGGTGACCCCGCAGCAGAAACAGGCTATGGTCACCGCCCTGCAGGCCCGCGGCCACACCGTGGCGATGACCGGCGATGGCGTCAACGACGTGCTGGCCCTCAAGCTCGCCGACATCGGCATCGCCATGGGCTCCGGCGCGGCGGCGACCAGGGCGGTCGCCGAACTGGTGCTGCTCGACAGCCGGTTCGCCACCCTGCCCGGCGTCGTCGCCGAAGGCCGCCGGGTCACGGCCAACATCGAACGCGTCGCCAACCTGTTCATCACCAAGACGGTCTGGGCCACGCTCCTGGCCGTCGCCGTGGGCCTCACGCTGCTGCCCTACCCGTTCCTGCCCCGCCACCTGACGATCATCGACACCCTGGCCATCGGCGTTCCGTCCTTCTTCCTCGCGCTCGCGCCGAACACCCGGCGCTACCGGCCCGGGTTCACCGGCCGGGTGCTGCGCTTCGCCATCCCGGCCGGCAGCATCATCGCCGCGGCCACATTCGCCGCCTACGCCCTGGCCCGGGCCCGCGGTCTCCCGCTGGTCCAGCAGCGTACGGCCGCCACCCTGGTCACCCTCATCCTCAGCCTGTGCGTGCTGGTCCTGCTCGCCGTCCCGCTGACCTGGCGCCGCATCGTGCTGGCCGGCGCGGCGCTGGCCGGGTTCGTGCTGCTATTCCCCGTACCAGCGGTGCGCCGCTTCTACGAACTGCAGCTCCCGCGCAGCGGGCTCGCGACCACCCTGGCCGTCGCAGCCCTAGGCGCCGCCGCGCTCACGGGCTTTTGGATCCTGTCCCGCCGGCGTGGCCGCGGGCCGCCCCCGGCGGTCCGCCAGTGACTGAAAGATCTCACGAGCACAGAGCGCTTTCTCGCGCAATGGCCAGCGCTGGCGGGCCAGAAGCCAGACGGGCGTATCCAGGGTCAGTTGCTAGCATGCTCCCGGATGGCGACGGACGACTCCTGTGCCCAAGCGTGCAACCAGACAAGCCTGGAGCACAACCCGGGACCGTGGGGCAGCTACGGCAGGGCAACTTACCGAAACCCGCGCCGGTGGCATGCGGGACCAGGCCTGGGTGCAGCCCGGGCAGCAGGTCCTGATCAACGGCGCGTCCGGCGGCGTCGGCACATTCGCCGTCCAGATCGCCCAAAGTGCTCTGCGCCGAGATGACCGGCGCGTGCAGCACGAGGAACGCTGGTCCGCGACGGACGGACGCTGGCTGGTATGGATGGACGGCGCTCCCGCCCGGGCCACCGAGGGCGGCCAGCTGAGCGCGCCCACGGTGGTGATCCAGTACACCGCGGTGCGGACCTCGCACTTCCGCGAGGCCGGTATCCGGCCGCCGTACGGCAGCTGAGTCCGGCCCGCTCCAGTCCCCGGACCCGAGCGCGCTTGCCTTATCACTTTGACCGCATCACTTCCATGCACTCAAGGCGACGGGACCAACGTCCCCAGATGACGGGTCTGGGCTGGTGGTAGTCTCCGCAGGATGCCGCCGGTGTGGATCGGACTGACGCTGGGGTTTGCCTCGGCGCTGGTCACCAACACGGCCTACTCGCTGGAGCACGACGCGGCGGCGGCGATGCCGCCGTTGTCGCCGCGCCGCCCGTTCAGGTCGGCCGAGTTGCTGCTCGGCGACCGGCGCTGGCTCACCGCGTTCGCGGCCGAGACCGCAGGCTGGCTGATGTACGTGGCGGCTCTGCGGGTCGCGCCGCTCGCGCTGGTGCAGGCGGTGACGGCATCCGGGGTCGCGGTCCTGGCGTTCGCGACCGCGCGCGGGCACCCGTCCCGGCTGGCGCGGCGCGAGCAGGTCGCCGTTATCCTGGCGGTGGCCGGGCTGATCCTGCTGGCGCTCTCGCTGGTGGGGACGGCGGAGTCCGATCAGCATCCGGCGGCTGTCGGCGTGGTCATCTGGCTCGCCGCGTGCGGCGGCGGCGCGGCGCTGTTCATCGTCATGCCGACGCGCCTGGCGCGGGCCGCATCGCTCGGCCTGGCCGCCGGCCTGCTGTTTGCCGACGGCGACGTCTCGGCCAAGCTCGTCGGTTACGGCGGGCTGTGGCTGGTCGCGCTGGCCCCGCTCATCGTCGCCTACGCCACCGGGACGAGTGTGCTGCAGTCGGCGTACCAGCGGGGCGACGCGCTGACGGCCGCCGGCACGGCGACCATGGTGACGAACGCGGTCCCGATCGCGGCCGGGTTCGTGCTGTTCGGCGAGACGCTGCCGCACGGGATGCGAGCCGTCCTGCAGATCGCGGCGTTCGCTTGCCTGGTGGCGAGTGCCGTCGCGCTCGGGCACCGGCAGGCGCCGCGGGCCAGTGCGCCGGCTCCGCGGTGTGCGGCCCGGCGAACAACAAAGACGACGCCGGGGACGCCCGGATCTGATAACGCTGCCTGAGCGGGAAGGCTGTCCGAGCGGCCGTCGTGGGGCCGGCTGGTCTGAGTGCCGCAGCCATGGGCCGGCTCTTTCCACGCCCCTGTCACACGGCCACCGTGTCGGTCGTGTCACCGAGCGACAGGTAGGTCTCGTCCTCCTGCACGGTGTGCAGCCGGAGGATGGCGTGCAGCCCGTACAGGATGCCGCGCAGGTCGGTGAGGTCGTCCTGGGCGGGGGTCCGGTCGCCGATGTCGTCGATGAGCCGGCCGAGCCGGGCGATCTGGTAGGCGATCTCGGCGTGGGCTCTGCTCATCGGCGCGGTCGGGTCGGCGCCGCCGAGCAGCCGGTTCAGCGACGGGTACAGCTCGGCCTCCTCGGCGGCCTCGTGCGGCCAGACCTCGCCGGTGAGCATGTCGTACGCCTGGCGGACGCGGGTCATCGCGCCCGGCTCGTCGAGGGCGTCCGCGGTGGCCCGCAACTGGTCGATGTCGGCCCGGATAGCCTGGTGCTCGGTACGGAATCTCCTGGTCAGCGCGGTGTAGGCGGGCGTCACGCGGACAGCCGGGGCCGGCGGGCGCAAGGCGCGGAGCGCGTTGAGGATCACGGCTACGTCGATGGCCTCCTGGAGCAGCGCGCCCCACACCGCGGGCAGCAGGCCGGCCGCGGCCGCGGCCATCGCCGCCAGGGACATGCTCATCCCGGCCAGCACGCTCTGCAGGGCGATCCGCCGGGTGCGGCGGGCCAGCGCGGCGACGTCACCGAGGCGGCCGAGGTGGTCGACGGTCAGCACCGCGTCGGCTGCTTCGGAGGAGGCGGTGGCGCCTCGAGCGCCCATGGCGATCCCGACGTCGGCCAGGGCCAGGGCGGGGGCGTCGTTGATCCCGTCGCCGGTCATGATGACCGGTGCCCGGCGCTGTTCGCGGCGCACCACGTCGAGCTTGCCCGCCGGGGTCAGCCCCGCAAGGACCTCGTCGACCCCGGCGAGCGCGCCGACCGGGCCCGCGGCCTCGGCCCGGTCGCCGGTGGCCAGGACGATGCGGGTGACACCGCCGCGGCGGATGGCCCGGATCGTCTGCCGGGCGTCCGGCCGGATCCGGTCCTGGAGCACGATGGCGCCGGCCGGCTCGCCGTCGGCGGCGACGAACACGGTGAGCGCGCCGTCCAGCCGGGCCCGCCTGCGGACCGTCCTGACCCATCGAGGATCCCCGGCCACCCCGGCCCACTCCGCGCGCCCGAGCCGGACCGGGCGCCCCCGGACCGTCCCCGCGATGCCCTGGCCGGGGACCTCTTCTACCGCCTCGGGCAGGACCAGCGGGCAGCCTTGCTCGGCTGCTGCGCGGACGATCGCTGCGGCCAGGACGTGCCCGGACACCTGGTCCAGACTGGCCGCCAGCGTCAGGATCTCCTGCGGCGGCAGCGAGCCGGCACGCACGATGTCCGTCACGGCTGGCTGGCCGGCCGTGAGCGTCCCGGTCTTGTCCAGGATCAGCGTGGTGCACCGGGCCAGCCGCTCCAGCACGCCGCCGCTCTTGACCACCACCCCGCGCCGGGCCGCCGCCGACAACCCCGATACCAGGGCGACCGGTGCCGCCAGGATCAGCGGGCACGGGGTAGCCACCACCAGGACCGCGACCGCCCGCTCCGCGCCGCCCACCGCCCAGGCGATCCCGGCCACAGCCAGGGTCAGCGGCAGGAACCACATCGCATACCGGTCAGCCAGCCGGACGAACGGCGCCTGGGACCGCTCGGCTTCGGACACCAGGCGGACGATGCCCGCGTAGGTGCTGTCGGCAGCGCTCGTCGTGGCCCGCAGGTCGAACGGCCCGCCCACGTTCAGCACGCCGCTGCGGACAGCCTCACCTGGCCCATGCTCGGCCGGCAAGGCCTCGCCGGTCAGCGCGGACTCGTCCAGGACCGCGCCGCCGGCACCCACGGTACCGTCCACGGGCAGCACATCACCGGGCGCCACCAGCAGCACATCGCCGACCGCGACGGCGTCGAGCGGCACGGTCTCCAGCGACCCGCCGCGATACCGCCGCGCGGTCCGCGGTGCCCGGGCCAGCAGGGCGTTCAGGTCATGCCGGGCCCGCTCGGCCGCCCACGATTCCAGGAACCGCCCGCTGGTGAGCATGACGCTGATCACCGCCGCGGCGAGCAGCATCTCCGAATCGTCTTTCGCTTCACCGACGGCCACCGCCCCGGCCACCGCGAGCAGCGCGATCACATCCACGCCGAGGCGGCCGTGCAGGATACTGTCGGCCGCGGACCACAACGCGTAGCCGAGCCCGACCGCCGCCGTGGCCAGCCAGGCCGCGTCCGCGACCGCGCCCGCCCCGGCCAGCCGCGCCAGCCCGCCAGCGGCCAGACCCGACGCGGTCACCACGAGCAGCAGCAACGCCGCCCTCCGGCCCAGCCACGCCCGTGCGCGATGAACAAAGGCCGTCACCATGCTCCCAGCCTGTACCCCGGGTTGGCGGAAAGCCCCGGGCCGGAAGGCCCCGTTATCGGGGCCGTTCGCACTCAAGGCCATGCTCCAGCTCGGCTGCGAGCGTCAGCCACCGGAGATCATGACGCTGAACCGGCGCGTGAGCCACTGCCCGTTCGGGATATAGAGACTTTTCCGAACGACCGGTGGTATCACGGTCCGGACCCCGGCCGATTCTCAGCCGGTGCTGCTCAAAATAGGGACCAACGCTGCCGCATTCAGGACCAAAAGCCCTGGTCAGGGCGGCTCAGAGAGCGCTTTCATGAGATCATGAAGGGCCTTTCCAACAGGGTCGTGATCGAGATGAAAGGCATCTACAGGCGTCACCTGGTGTCCCTGGTGTCACGTTCGTTGGCAGGTGCGGCAGCAGGAGCCGGACGAGTCATCGGGCGGTTGAGGAGGTCGTCCGGCCGGGCCGGGCCGCTCGCCGCGGCGGCGTGGACAACTTTGACGCCCCTGGTACGGGTCCATGCGCGGGCAGATCCCCCGCCAGACAGGGATTGCGGGAGAGTAAGTCCCCGTCGGCCGGTGACCAGCAGCTACCGGGAGGAATCATGGATGCGTTCTTCAAGCTCGTAGCGGCCGGGCCATTGTTCTTCGTGAGCGCCTGGTTCTTGATGATCTTCGCCGGCATCGTCGGAACCGACGTCGGCATCCAGCCATTCGGGTACGTGACCTCGATGGTGGTGACCATCGCGCTCTGGCTGACCCTGGCTCCGGCCATCGGCGCGGTCGGGCGAGCACCGGGAAAGAACCGGGCTCAGAAGGTCCAACAGACCGGGAGTGACCGATGGGAGGCCAGCTGACCGGCGTCGCCAAGACGACCCGGGCGGTCACCGTGGTGATCGCCGCCGGGGCGCTGGTCCTGCTCGCTGCCGGGTGCGGAGGAACCCAGCCGCCCGCCTCCGGGGTCCCGCGGCCATCGCCGGGCGGCACGTCCGCCAGCCCGGGCCGCCCGCTGCCTACCGCCACCATGACCACGCCGGGTCCTGGCCCGGCCACGGCAGTGTCCCGGACACCGAGCGCCCCGGTGACCGCGCCGGCGGGCCCGGTGTTCCAGGCCAGCACCTCGGCGCTGACCGCCGCGATGCGGACCTGGATGACCGGGGTGTCCTGGCATCCGGGCTGCCCGGTGAACCTCAGCGAGCTGAGGCTGCTGCGGCTCAGCTACTGGGGTTTCGACTATGCCGTCCACCAGGGCGAGCTGATCGTGAACGCCTCCGCCGCCGCGAGCCTGACCCGGGCGTTCGGGCTGTTGTTCCAGGCCCGGTTCCCGATCCGGCAGATGCGGGTCGTCGATGACTTCGGCGGCGACGACGAGCGCTCCATGCTCGCTGACAACACCTCCGCATTCAACTGCCGGCTGGTTCCCGGCACCGGCGTCTGGGCGCAGCATGCCTACGGGCTGGCGGTCGACATCAACCCGTTCGAGAACCCGGAGATCTCCGGCGGCCGGGCCGACCCGCCCGCGGCCGCGGCCTGGGCGGACCGGTCACGTCCCAGCCCGGCGATGATCCGGTATGGCGATGCCGCCTGGCGCGCCTTCCGCTCGATCGGCTGGACGTGGGGCGGGGACTGGCGCTCGCTGAAGGACTACATGCATTTCTCCGCCAACGGACTGTGAACCAGTTCCGCGCGGTGCCTCACCGGCCAGTTCTTAGGATCAGGTACCGGGTCACCCCGGGTGGGAGTGGGTGAAGTGGTGTCGTACCTGTATAACTTCGGGCTCTCGCAGGAGGACGAACGTTCTGAGGCCCGGGCGCTGGATCTGCGGCCCGCGGACCGCGTGCTGTCGATCGTCAGCGCCGGGGAGATGCCGCTGTCGCTGCTGTCGATGGGCGTGGCGCAGGTCCTCGCGGTCGACATAGACCCGGCCCAGCTCCATCTGGCTCGTCTGAAGCTCGCCGCCGTCTGCGCCCTGGAGCGCTGCGATGCGATCAGGTTCCTGGGCTACCGGACGGCGTCGCCGGACCAGCGGCACGACTGGTCCGACGCCGTCCTGGGCCACCTTCCCGCCGACTCCCGGGCCTTCTGGCGGGCACACCGATCGGAGGCGGGGCGCGGCGCGATCTGGGCGGGGCGCTTCGAGCAGTACCTGTCCAGGATCACCCGGTATGCCATCCCGCTGCTGGGCCGCAGGCGCGTCAGCGGAATCTTCGAGTGCCGTACCCTGGCCGAGCAGGAGGCCTACTTCGACTCCAGGCTGGACCTGCGGGCGATCCGCCTGCTGCTGCGGGTGGCCTTCAACCGCAAGGTCTACGCCGACCGCGGCATGGACCCCAGGTCGCTGCAGTACCGGACCGGTCAGGACGAGCCGCTCGGGGTCCAGTTCTACCGGCAGTTCCGCAACGCCCTGACCCGCACCCCGGCGCAGGAGAACTACCTGATGCAGCTGATCCTGCTGGGGGCCACGAGGTCCGACGAGTGCGTTCCGGCGTACCTGACGGCGTCCGGCTACCAGACCGTCAGGAGGAACCGGGACCGCATCGAGATCCGGGAGGCGGAGCTGATCCAGCACCTGACACAGTGCCCGCGGGGCTCGTTCGGCAAGGTTCACCTGTCGAACCTTCCGGACTGGATGGACCAGGACCAGTTCGACACCGTGCTGAGGCTGGTGAACGAGAAGATCGCCCGCCCGGGCCGGGCGGTGTGGCGGTACCTGCACCGGGACCGGCCGGTGCCCGGATCGCTCGATGGTTCGCTGGTGCTGGACCGGGAGCTCGGGGACGAGCTGGAGCTGGCCGACCGGTTCCCGTTCTACGGCATCCGGCCGGCGATCTTCGGCTGAGGCGGGCGAGGTTCAGGTGGCAGGCGGACAGCTGTCGGCGAGGGTGCTGAACGCCTCCTATGGGCCGCAGCTGCACGAGATCAACCGCGCCTGCCCGATCGTCTCCGGCCTCACGTTCTGGTTCGACCGGGGAGAGGACTTCTTCCGCTGGCCCGAGCTCGTCTACGACCGGTTCTTCTACGTGGGCATCTTCGCCGGCGGCGACCTCGTCGGGTACTGCATGGCGGGACTGGCCCAGGCCTGGACGGGCAGCGACCTCGGCTGGCTCGCCGTCCTCGGCGACGCCCGCGTGCTGCCCGAGCACCGTGGCCTGGGGTGGATCGACGCCGCGCTGGAGAAGCTGGCCGAGGTGGTGCCCCCCTCGGTGACGCTCGGCCTGTTCATCATCAACGAGGGCAACCGGGCCGCGGACCACCTCAGGAACCGCTTCCAGCTGGAGGGGTACGACGTGCGCCCGGCCGGTCGCCTGACGGTGCAGAACCTGCTTGTGATGCGCCGGAGACGGCGCGTGCCGGGGGTCGCCGTCACAACGGCGACCCCTGCGGACCTGGACTCCCTGGCGCGATTCCTCGCCGCACAGTGGCGCGGCCGGCTCTTCGCCCCCCAGACCTCACCCCAGGCGCTGGAGAACTCGATCCGGCGTCCGGGACTGGGGTGGGAGCGCACCTACCTGGCGCGACGCGACGAGGAGATCGTCGGCGTCCTCGGCGCCTGGGACACCGGCGCCTTCCACGCGACGCGGGTCATCTCGTACTCGGTGGCAGCCACCATCGCCAGGGGCGTCCATGCGGCCGCGCGGACGGTCCTGCGCGAGGCGGCGCCGCTGCCGGAACCCGGCGAGGCGTTCCGGTCGCTGACGATCACCAACCTGGCGGTCCGGGGCGGCGACCCCCGCATCCTGCGCGCGTTGCTCAGCGCCGCGAACAACGACCACCTCAGCCAGGGCTTCCACCTGATGCACCTGGGCGCGACCGCCGGCGAGGACTGGGCGCCGGCACTCCGTGGCTGGCTACGGCAGCGGTTCAGCTCCTCGCTGTACACGCTCACCCGGACCGGCGGTCCCCAGCCACCCGAAGGATCGCTCTCGAACCCCTACCTCGACCTGGCGATCATCTGAGCCCCAAGTCGTATGCCGACGGCCCGGGTCCCGGGGTCGGACCCCGACCTCCTCGCGCGGCGTCATGCAGCCTGCAAGTCCCGACCGGTCACCTGTTCGGCCGAGTGGTTCCGGATGCCGGGACGGTGCGGTGGCGCGGGCGAACGGGCTGGGAGCAGGTGCCGCCGCGGGCTCGGCGGTGGTCCATCGTTCCGCGAGGGCGATCAGCGTGCGTGCCGCGCGCTGGAGCGCGATGGCCTCGGCCAGCGGCGCCTCGGAATAGTACTTCTCGTGCTCACGGTGGTAGCGCGACAGATTCGCCGCCACCGCCAGCAGCCCGTCGTTCCCGGCACCGGGCGTGTGCTGCCGGGATCCGGTACCCGGCCTTTCTGGGCCGTCTTGGGTTGAATCGGTCATGTCCGCTCGATTCCTGTCACTTACGCCCGCGACGGCCCGGGCGCCCTGAACCGGTTCGCTGATGTCCGCTCGGTGCCGACGCTGGCCCCGCCTTCGCCGACCCTGCCGGTGCGGTTTCCAGGTGCTGTTTCAGGCAGGCAGGCTAAGTTCAGCGGCTGTCCCGTGCCGATTATGAACCCGCCCGGCGATACGATGCCGGCGTCGGCGCTCGGCGCGAGTGTGTGGCAATGCGGCGGATGGAGCTGATCATGATGGGCAAGCGCACCGGTACCGTGCTGGCCGTGCTGGCGGGAGTTGCTGTTGCTTATTTCGGCTTCCTGCGGCGCTGGCACATGACCTGGGGCGTGTCACGGTCCGGGCCGCGGGCCGGTGCTCAGCCGGTGAGCGCGTCGAGGGTCACGAAGGAGTAGCCCCGGGTGCGCAGCTCGCTGATCACCCGGGGAAGCGCGTCCGCGTCGAACGTGGTGCGGTCGTCGGGGTTGGAGCCGACGTGCATGAGGACGATCTCGCCTGGCCTGGCCGCGGCCAGCACCCTGGACACGACGACGGCAGCGCTGATGTGCCCGGCGGTTCCCTGCCAGCCGAGGGTGTCCACGGTCCACCGGATGGGCACGTAGCCGGCCTGGTTGGCCAGGGCGATGGTCCGGCCGTCGGCGTCGCCGAACGGGAACCGGAATAGCGGCAGCGGGTTCTTGCCGGTGACGGAGGCGATCTGCTGCGCGCCGCCGAGGATCTCGTGCCGTACCGCTGCGTCGCTGAGCTGGGTGAGGTGCGGGTGGGTGATGGTGTGATCACCGATCCGGAAGCCCGCGGCGGCGATCGACCGGGCGGCCGCGGGGAAGTCACGGACCAAATCCCCGGTCAGGAAGAACGTGGCCAGGACACCCTCGCGGCGCAGGGTGGCCAGGATGGACGGGACCGCATCGGCGTTGGCGCCGGCGTCGAAGGTCAGCGCCACCACGGGCCGGGTGGTGGGGATGGCGGTCCAGTCCTTTCCGGCCAGCCAGCCGGTGACCGGCGCCGCGTCGGCTGGTGCCGGGCTGGTGCCTGACGGCCGGGCGGAGGACGTTCCTGGCGGGTTGGTGGCCGGCGGTGCGCTGGTCGGCGGGTTGGTCGCCGGGGGACGAGAAGGCGTCATCGTGGCCGGGGCAGTGGCTTCTGACGTCGGGCGGGCGCCGGGTTGCGTGCCGGGCGACGGCGCGCCGCCGCCGCAGGCCGCCACGCCAGCGACCAGGGTCGCTAACCCCGTTGCGGGATCGCTCTACTGCTGTTCAGTGAGGCCGCCGTCCTCACCCCCGCTCGGCGCCGCGGTTCGGCCTGGCCGAAGCGGGCAACGTCTAGATCGCCCGCCGGTGATCCTCATCAGCCGACCCGTCGGACCCGCCTTGTCCGCGCCGCCGCAGTCCCGGACCCGGAGGACCGAGCAGGCTGGCCGACGTGGCGGATGCTGCTCCCGCACATCGACGCGCTGGCCAGCCACGCGCCACCGGACACCGGCACGGGAACCACCACCTACCTCCTCAACCAGGCAGGAGCGTTCCCCGGCGACCATGGCCAGGCCGGGCCCGAACGCGTGTGTCCAGGCACGTCCAGGAGACTCTGGCCGCCCGCGGCAACCTCGCCGTCGCCTGCCAGGCTGCGGGGGGGGACCCGGGCCCGGGCCATCCCCCTTATGCCAGGCTGATGACATGCGCAAATACGTGATCATGGGGATTCAGGGCAGCGGCAAGGGCACGCAGGCCAAGATGCTGGCGGCGGACCTGGACCTGGTGCACATCAGCGTGGGTGACATCTTCCGGTGGAACGTGCAGAACCACACCAAGATGGGCGCGCAGGTGCGCCGGGTCATGGCGGCAGGAGAACTGGTCGGGGACGACCTGGTGGACTCGGTGGTCAGGGACCGGCTCACCCAGCACGACTGGAACTTCGGCTTCATCATCGACGGGTTCCCGCGGGACCCGCGGCAGGCCGAGTTCTTCCTGGAGAGCTACGACATCGACGGCGTCATCGAGCTTGACCTGCCGGACAGCGAGGTCCGCCGCCGGGTCCTGAACCGCAGGCTGTGCGGCGACTGCGGGATGGACTACAACCTGATCGCCAACAGCCCGAAGGTCCCCGGCCGGTGCGACATGTGCGGCGGAGAGCTGATCACCCGGGAAGATGACACCGAGGAGGCGCTCGCGGTCCGGCTGCGGGACTATCACAACCAGACCAACCCCGTCCTGGCGATTTTCCGGCGCAAGGAGTACGTCTACACGGTGGACGCGCGGCCCGCGCCGGAGGTCATCCAGCAGCAGATCAGGGAGTGCCTTGGCCTGCCGCCGTACAAGCCGGAAAACCGGAGGTCCGAAGTTGCGTGAGATCGCGGTCCCCGGCGGCACCGCACACCCGGCGCCGGCCGCCGAGATCTGCGCGGACCTGGCCGTCCGGTGCCTGCCGTTCTTGATCCCTGACCTAGGGTAACGCTCTGGATAGCTGCGCGGGGATATGTGAAAACCCGTCATCTCGCTGACGGCCAGACAGGGCCGCACCGTGCACGTAGTGGGGCCCCGTACCCGGCAGGCGTCGAGCCGGGCCGGTTTCGCGTTCGATTTCGGCTACTACCTCGGGACGTTCACGAGCGGGTAGTCAAGACCGGCCCCGAGGACTCATGGCCCAGCAACTTACCCGGCCAGCCACCGGTGAAGATTCACCGCCACTGCGGGTGAGCGGTGCCGGTTGCCATGACCAGCGTCGTACCAGAATTCGATACCGGACTACTGTTTCGGGACGGATTTTGTGGAACGAATTACGGAACGGCTGGAGGCCTGTTTCAGGTCACCGGCGGAGCATCCTGGCGGGCTGTTCCACTTCCAAGGATGCGGAACGGCGACCTGTCCGCTCCGCATGGAGAGGGCCGTTTCTGCGTTGGTTGTGCTTTGGCTTCAGCACAACTCCATTCACGGCTTGGGGCTCAGCGTTGAATAGCCAGCCGGGCGCCAGGCGGCGATGACGAGGCCCAACGCCCCGGTCAGCTCAGGCGCTCAGCTTCGTGGGACGAGCTCATCTAGCACGTCCGCTAGGCCTTCCAGATCAGGCAGTTCCCGCGTTGGCGCAGGCTCGGCCCGCTCGCCAAGCCGGTTGATCCAGATCGAGCGAATGCCGAGGTCATGGGCGGGCACGATGTCATGGAAATGGCTTTGAGCGACGTGGACATGGCGGGACTTGTCAGCGCCGGTCGACTCGTAGAAAGCATGCCAGTGCCCATGAGCGGGCTTGTACGAGCCGATCTCCGAAGCCACGATCGCCCGTTCGAACGGAACGCCGATGGCCATGAGCGAGGCCTCGATCAGGCCGCGATCGCTGTTGGAGAGCGCGGCCAGCTTCCAGTCTCGCTCATGGGCCTCGGCCAGCGCGCCGGGCACCTCGGCGAAGGCCGGCCAATCGGGAAGAGAGCGCCCCAGCGCATCTCTCTCTTCCGCAGGAAGCGTAACGCCGGCCTCAGAGGCGAGCTCGCCGAGTACGGCCGCCATCACATCCCGGTAGCTCCACCCAGGGTGCTGGCTCTGGACCCGCGGCTCGATCTCGTGGTAGCGCGCAAGCAGCTGCTCGCCCGCCGGTGAACCAAAAAGACGGCCAAGCTCGGCTCCGATGCCGGCATTCCAATCGACCAGCGTCCCGTAACAATCGAACGTCGCCCACCGCGGCAGCACCGGCCGAGTATACATATGACGCTCGCGGCAGTACAACGGGTCCGACCGGAGTACGCCCGAAACGGCAATAGGCGGGCGTAGGAGCTGCCGGGCTGGTCAGAGTTTGCCCTGGCGTAGGAGTCTTGCTGGGATTGCTGGCCAGGTGATGGCTGCGTGGCGTCGGCTGCTGCGGCTGCACGTGTTCGAGGCGGCGTCGCCGACGGATGGACCGACCAGTCGAGGAGCTGCGGCACGATCTCGCCGGGTTCGATGCCGCCGACGACCATCGGTTCGCCCGGACCTGCCGAGACCTGCTGCAGCACGCGGGCGCGCCGGGGCCGCGTCGGGGTCGCGGCGACAGCGCGGTGCCGCCCTCGTTGCGCGCGGCCAGTGTGACCAGCCGCGAGATGGTCGTGCTGTCTTTGATGCGCGGGGCCTTACTAACGCTCAGATCGCCGAGCGGCTGTTCCTGTCCCCGCGGACGGCGGGGGCTCACGCGGCACACCTGCTCGCCAAGATGGGCGTGTCCGGCCGGGCCGGCCTGGCCCGCCACCTGGGGTGACCGGCGGCACCCGCGTAGTACCGCCGGTCACCCCGGCCCGCGCTCCGGCCTCCGCGGCCCGCCCGGTCATGCGGGCCGGGACTCGGGGAACCCGGCCAGCTGGTGCAACCGCCGCCGGTCCCGGCGCGATGGCCGCCGACCGAGCCGGTGCTCGAGCAAGGACCGCGCCTGCGCTAGCCGGCCCGCGGCCAGCAGGGCGTCCAGGAGCGTGTCCTCGATCACTTCCTGCTGGGCTGCGCTGCCGCCGAGGGCCACCGCGTTCGGGCGCACGGCCATCAGCAGCGTGGCCGCGGCGTCGTACCGGCCCTCGACGTAGGCCTGGATCCCGGCCACCAGCGGCGCTACCACGGCCGGGAAGACCCGGCCCGGCCCGGACGCCGCGTACCGGCCCAGCCGGGCCAGCCCCGCCGTGTCCCGCCGACGGCCAGCGCCACGGCGGCGTGCCAGGCCGCGAACGGCGTCCGCGGCCGGAACACGTCCTGCGGGTCGACCACCGCCAGCACCGCCTCGATGCGCTGCCGGTCATCGTCCCACACCCCCGCAAGGGCACCCCGCAACAGCAGCGACGCCGAGTCGACCAGAGCGCGCATGCCGGTGACCCGCGGCGGTGCCAGCTGCTCACGGTACCGGCGCCTGACCGCTGCTGCGTCCTCTAGCGACAGCTCGTGCAGCGCGGCATGCCAGGAGAAGTGCGCGCCGTGGTCCGCCTGCGGCGCCCAGCACGTGATCCACTCATCCAGCCAGCCCAGACCAGCGCAGTGGTCACCGGTCTCGTAGTAGACGTGAGCGCGGGCGTGCACCGCATGACCGGAAGCCGGCTCGGCCGCCAGCGCCCGGTCGGCCAGCGCTGCCGCCTCGGCCCACCGTTCCTGCTCCTGCCGGACGAACGCGAGCATCCCGGCAAACCACCAGTCATCGCCATACGCCGGGCCAGCGACTCCACCAGCGCCCACGTCTCCTGCGGGACGTCGGTGACGCCGGCGAACGCGATCGTCGGCACCGCGACCCCCAGCATCAGCGCGTCCCGGGGGTGCGCCCGCAGATGCGCCGTGATCGCTGCCCCCACACCCCGGACGTGCCCGGCCACCGCTGCGACCTGGCTTCGTTCCCGTTCGGTACCGCGCCGCTCGACCGCGGCGGCCGCCGCCGCCAGCGAGCGGCTGACGTTCACGCCTGCCACGCCGTGTTCGTGGCCGAGCAGGGCCAGCCCGGCATGCGCCAGGCCGAACTCGGGATCGGCCTGGACGGCCGTGCGCATGTCGTGCTCGGCCCCGGCCTGCACCAGCAGGATCCGCCGCAGCCCGGCGTTGTACGCCTGCGCGGCATGCGCCGTCGTGGACAGCCGCAGCCCGTACAGATCGTGGTGCATCATCGTGACCTCCCCGGGTGCCGGGCGGAGGGGGAGCCCCCCAGTTGCGGGATCACCCCGGCCGCGGCGGCCGGGCGGACGCGGCGGATGAGGGCGGCCGCCACCAGGACGCCGGCCAGGGCGAGGCAGGCGGTGACAGCGAACACGGCGTGGAATCCGGCGGTCAGCGCCGCGTCGGGCGGGTGTCCGGCCCGCAGCTGAGCGGCGGTGCGGGCGGCGGCGACGGTGGTGGTCACCGCCAGGCCGACGGCGCCGCCGATCTGCTGGCTGGTGTTGATCAGCCCCGACGCCAGTCCCGCGTCGGCGGGCCTCACGCCGGTCGCGGAGGCGACCAGGTCCCCGACAAACGCCAGGCCGAGCGCGGCCGCCACGATCACGAACCCGGGCAGTAGGTGCGCGGTATAGCTCCCGGCCACAGGCAGCCTGAGGAACAGCACCTGGGCGGCGGCGAAGCCGAGCAGCCCGGCGGCCAGCACCGCCTTGGCCCCGGCCCGGGTCACCAGGTGCTGGGCCAGCCCGGAGGAGGCGATGATCCCGACGGCGATGACCAGGAACGCCAGCCCGGCCCGGATCGCCGAGTAGCCCAGCGCCTGCTGCATGTACAAGGACAGGAACACGAACACCGGGAACATCAGCCCGCCCAGCAGCAGCCCGGCCAGGTTCGCCGCCGCGACGGTGCGGTTGCGGAAGAACGATAGTGGCAGCAGCGGCGCCGCCGACCGGGCCTCGATCACGAGGAACGCGGCGAGCAGCGCGGCCGCCCCGGCCAGCAGGCCGATGGTGACGTCCGACCCCCAGCCGTGGCTGCTGGCCCGCACCACCGCGTACACCAGCACCGACAGACCGCCGGTGACGGTGACCGCGCCGGCCAGGTCGAACCGGCGGTGCCCCAGGCCGGCCCGGCTCTCCGGGAGCAGCGGCCGGGCGCCGGCCACGATCAGCGCCCCGACCGGGAGGTTGACGAAGAAGATCCACGGCCACGACAGCCAGGTGGTCAGCATCCCGCCCGCCAGCACCCCGATCGCGCCGCCGGCCCCGCTGACCGCGCCGAACGCGCCCAGCGCCTTGTTACGCTCCGTGCCCTCGGGGAACATCGCCAAGATCAGCGACAGCGCCGCCGGGGCCATCAGCGCGGCGCCCAGGCCCTCCACGGCGCGGGCGGCGACCAGCACGTCGGCCGACCGGGCCAGGGCGCAGGCCAGCGAGGCGGCGGTGAACACCGCGGCCCCGGCGATCAGGATCGTGCGCCGGCCCAGCAGGTCGGCCAGTCGGCCGCCGAGCAGCAGGAACCCGCCGAACGCCAGCGCGTACCCGCTGAGCACCCACTGCAGGCCCACCGGGGAAAAGTGAAGCGCCCGCTGGATCGCCGGCAGCGCCAGGGTCACGATCGACACGTCGATGACCACCAGCAGCTGGGCCAGCAACACCAGCCCCAGGGCCAGGCCCCGGTGCCCGGCGCGGCCGCCTCCGGCAGGCTTTCCGGCCAGCCGCGCCACCGGCACGGCGGCTTGAACATTGCCACGCATCAGATTCCCTCCAGACTTCTCGTTGACGGCGGCACACCGTGCCGGCAGGGTCCGGCCCGCGGGGAGCCGGCGCCAGTTGCCCCTGCTGAGATCCGGCGTGCTGGTGGTCAGGACGCCAGGGATTCGCGTCCGCGCGGATCGGGCACGATCCGCAGGTAAGGGCGGGGCGCCTTCCAGCCGTCCGGGTAGATGTTCCTGGCCTCCTCGTCGGAGACCGATCCGGCAATGATCACGTCCTGGCCCGGGACCCATTGGACCGGCGTGGCGACGCGGGGTGTGAGAACAGCACCGCCCAGGAGCCGCCGATCCAGTCGTGAAAGCGGATCGTCCCTTGTGTGGTCTCGGCCTCGAAGTCCGGGGCAGTCTCACCAAGCTTTAGAGTCATTGCTCCTCCTTTGTGGTTGCGTTACGTATGCGATGCATTCAGTTCTCTTCGGTCGTTGGTGTGGGTAGAAGGTCGGTCGGGTCGAAGCGTTCGGCCTTGAGGATCGGGCGACCGTCGGCGTCGAACCACTCGACGCGGGGGCGGTCGTAGTAGAGCTCGAGCCCGTTTCCGTCAGGGTCGTCGAGATACACCGAGACGTTCGCGCCATGGTCGGTGCCGTGGTCGATCGGGTGGCCGTGGTCGAGTAGCTGCTTGACCGCGTGGCCGAGTTCGCGGCCGTCGGGGTACAGGAACGCGACGTGGTAGAGGCCCGTGTGCCCGGGCGGGGGCGGGGTGCTGCCGGCGCTCCCCCAGGTGTTCAGTCCGAGGTGGTGATGGTAGTCGCCCGCCGCGAGGAACGCGGCGTCGATGCCGTGCTGGCGACCGTCGGCAGTGAGGTTGAAGCCGAGGATGTCCCGGTAGAAGTGGATTGAACGGTCAAGGTCGGCGACGCGCAAGTGCACGTGCCCGACGCGGACCGCGGGATGGATTGGTTGGGTTTGCATGCGGACAGTCTCTGCGGCCGGTGGTGATCTGTCATCGATGAGTTCACCTATCCGAGCGGTCCGGTTTCCGGGGAGAATGCGGACATGGGCCCCGGGACCGTTGGCGCTCTGGTCGGGCGCGTGCATGAACGCGACGAGCTCGCCGCGGCGCTGGTGTCGCTGCGGAGCGGGTCTGGCGGGGTGCTGGTGATCGAGGGCGAGCCGGGGATCGGCAAGACGCGGTTGCTGTTCGAGCTGGCTCACCTCGCAGGCGGTGAGGGTTGTGCGGTGTTGAGCGCGCGCGCGTCGGAGTTGGAGAGCGATCTGCCCTACGCGTTGTGGAGCGAGGCGATCGACCCGCATCTGGCCAGTTTGGGTGAGCGCCGGGTGCGGCTGTTGGGGCTCCTGGATCCTCAGGCGCTTGCGGGGCTGGCGCCGCGAATGCTGGCCGGGTCCTCGCCGGGGAACGATCTCGGCGGGTCGTCTGTTGTCGATCGGCATCGGGTCCACCGGGCGCTGCGCGACGTGCTCGGACGCTTGGCCACCACCCACGCATTGGTGATCTGTCTTGACGACGTCCATTGGGCCGATCCCGCGTCGCTCGATGCCCTGGCCGCGCTCGTGCGTCGCCCGCCGGCCGCCGCCGTGCTGCTCGCTCTCGCGGCACGCGAGGGTCAACTCCCGGTGGCGCTCAGCCGCGCGCTGGCCGCCGCGATGTCCGAGGATCGTGCGGCGAGGATCAAAGTGGGCCCGCTCAGCAATGCCGAGGCCGGCGAACTGCTGGGAAAAGACCCCGGAGTGACCTTCTCGCTCAGCGGGGGCAACCCGTTCTATTTGCAGCAGCTCGCGCGCGTGCACGCCCGCAGGGTCGATGGTCGCGTGCCCGGTGAGGGAATCGTGCCGGCGGCGGTGGCGGCGTCGCTGGCGAGCGAGCTCGGGGAGCTCTCGCAGCAGGCGCGGTTGTTGCTCGAGGCGGCGGCCGTGGTCGGCGATCCGTTCGAGCCCGAGCTAGCCGCGGAGGTTGCACAGCTGAGCGAGTCGGTTGCGCTGCAGGCGCTCGACGACCTGTTGGCGCGGTCCCTGGTGCGGCCGGCGGGGGCGCCGCGACGGTTCGCGTTCCGGCATCCGCTGGTGCGCCACGCGGTGTACGCGTCCGCGGCGGGAGGCTGGCGGCTGGCGGCGCACGCTCGCGCCGGAGACGCCCTTGCTCGTCGCGGGGCGGGTGTGATGGCCGTGGCGCATCACGTCGAGCATTCCGGTCACGTCGGCGATGACGCGGCGATTGCGATCCTGATGCAGGCGGCGGACGCTGCGCGGGCGTCGGCGCCGGCGAGCGCGGCCCGTTTCTGTGCCGGGGCGTTGCGTTTGTTGCTTGCTGGATCCGGGGATCGCGAGCGCCGCGCGCGGATGCAGGCGGCGCTCGCAGACGCGCAGTCCGCGGCCGGGGACCCGGCGGCGGCGCGAGCGACGCTGCTTGATGCGCTGAGGGTTGCTCATGGCGCCGAGCGGTTCGGGCTGACGGTCGCGGCGACCTACGCCGATCTATGGCTCGGCAAGCCGCAAGATGCTCGGCGCAGGCTTCAGGTCGAGCTACGGGACCTCCCGGCGGAGCCCTCACGCGACCGGATCCGGCTGCGGCTGTCGCTGGGGATGACCGCGCTGTTTGAGTGCGATTTGCGCGAGGCGGAGGCTCACGCCAGCGACGCGCTAGACGATGCGCTCCGGATCGGCGATCGGGTGCTTGCCCGGGTAGTGCCCGCGCTCGGGATCCTGGCTCGCGTCGCGGACGCGCGCGCAGGGGAGAATGGTGGCAGTTTGGAGCAGGCAGCCGGTGAGCTTGAGCGCCTCACCGGCGAGCAGCTCGCGACCCGGCTTCCCGCGTTGTGGATGCTCGCGCGGTCAAGGCGTATGACGGGCGATTTCGCTGGCGGGCTTGCGGATCTCAAACGCGGACTGGCGCTGGCCGCGGAGACCGAGCGCGAGACGGTTCGGCTGCTGTTCGCTGTCGAGTCGGTCGGTGTGCTGGCCGAGCTCGGCCGCCTGAAGGACGCCGACGAGATGGCCGGAGAGGGCGTGGAGCTGGCGCGTCTGGCCGGGAGCCCACCGCTACTGCTATGGGCGCAGTCCGCGCTCAGTTGCGCCCGGCTGGCAGCGGGCGACGTCGGGTCGGCAATGCGTGAGGCGCGTGAGGCGCACAGCTCGGGTACACGGCCGGACTTCTGCGCGACCGGGCAGCCCGGCTGGAGCCTCGGACTCGCGCTGGCCGCCTCCGGCGAGCCGGAGCGAGGCGCGCAAGCTATGCTCGAGGCGCTCGGCGGCGCAGAACTCAGGTTGGTACTGCCGGCGGAACGCCCGGCGGCGGCCGCCGACCTCGTGGAGGTACTGCTCGCCTGCGATCGATTGGATGAGGCCGAGCAGGTGCTCGCTAGCGGCGAGCAGGCCGCCGCGCGCGCCGGCACCGATTGGGGCGCGATGACCGCGAGCCGCGCGCGAGCAGCACTGCTGCTCGCGCGCGATCAACCGACGGCAGCCGCCGCGGCAGCCGCGGAGGTCGCCCGGGCGGCCCGCAGCCGGGCGCCGGTGACGGCCGCTCGCGCTCAGCTACTCCACGGCAGGGCACTGGCTGCGGCGGGCGACCGGCCCTCAGCGATCGCCTCTCTGATCGCCGCGGAGTCGGCGCTCGATGGTTTCGGCGCTGTGCGCTGGCGCGACGGGGCGGTGCGTGAGTTGCGGGCGCTCGGTCATCGGGTGCGCCGACAGGCCCGGGACGCGTCCTCGGGCTCGTCCGGCCCCTTGACCGCGCGCGAGCGCGAGATCGCAGATCTCGTCGCCGCAGGCCGCACCAACCGCGAGGTGGCCGAGCAGCTCGTCCTCAGCGCCAAGACGATTGAGGCGCACCTGCGTAACATCTACGCCAAGCTCGGCGTGCGCTCCCGCGTCGAGCTCGCACGCGTGGTCGAACAAGACGCCGGGCCGCCCGCCGGATAGATGATCTCCCCGATGGCGGGCCGGCGCCGCCGGCGACCGCGCTTGTCACGCCAACGTCGCCGCGCACGTTGCCGTGGCAGTCACCGGACGGCAGGCCGAGGACGCTCGCGCTCGTCTTCACCGGGGATAAGGGCGGCCCGTGCAACCGGGCAGCGTTCAACTCGAAGATCTGAGTGCCTGCGCGGCGGCGGGCCGGGATACCGGACCGGGCCGAGGTCGAGGGCGGCACCGGGATGCACCAGCTCAGGCACCATTTCGCCTCGCTGCCGCTGCGCGGTGGGGTGGACATCAAGCGCGTCCAGGAATGGCTTGGCCACCACAGCGCTGCGTTCACGCTCGACATCTACGGGCATCTCATGCCCGACGATCACGAGGCGTCGCTGCGGCAGGTCGAGGCGATCTTCGCGGCGGCCCTCCGCTCGGCACTGGACGGCCCAGAGGCGGCCCAGCCCGGCGGGGAAGGGCGATAAGAGGCCGTTCCCGCAGGTCAGGTGAGGGCCGGACGTTGCCGGTCGTAACCTGGGCTGGAACCTGATCCCGCCGTCAAACCGGATGACCTCGGCGTTCATGTAGTCGTTCTCGATCAGAGAGCGCACCAGACGAGCGAATTCATCCGCCCGTCCCATCCGCTTGGGGAACACCACCGGGGCCACCAGCCGGGCCTTGAACTCCTCAGCGTCCCCGTGGAACCCGTAGATCGGGGTGTCGATGATGCCGGGGCAGATGGTGTTGACCCGCACTCCGATGGCGCTCAGGTCCCGGGCCGCGGGCAGCGTCATGCCGATGATGCCGCCCTTGGACGCGGAGTAGGCGACCTGGCCGGTCTGGCCCTCGATGCCGGCCACCGAGGCGGTGTTGATGATCACGCCGTGCTGGCCGTCGGCGTCGGCGGGCTCGGTCTTGGCCATGGCGGCCGCGGCGATGCGCATCACGTTGAACGTGCCCACCAGGTTGACGCTGATCACCTTCTGGTAGCTGGCCAGGTCGTGCGGGGTTCCGTCGCGGCCGACCGTCCGGGCCGCCCAGCCGATGCCGGCGCAGTTGACCGCGGTGCGCAGCGGGGGCCCGGCCGCGGCCGCGGCGTCCACCGCGGCCTGCACGTCCGTCTCGTCCGACACGTCGGTCCGCATGAACAGCCCGCCGGTCTCGTCGGCGATCCGCAGGCCGGCCTTGGAGTTCAGGTCCGCGATGACGACCGTGGCGCCGGCCGCGGCCAGCACCCGGGCCGTGGCCTCGCCGAGCCCGCTCGCACCACCCGAAACGATCGCTGCTGTACCGTTCAAGTTCATGCCCGGAGCATACTAAACGTCGCTGACCTCGCCATCCTGGCGTCTCGCGAGACGGAACGCTGAGGCCTGGTTCGTTCTGATCGAGATATATCTTTTGCTGTCACGGCCACGGGAAATGTCAGACCGGTGAGTTATCGTCGGAGAATGACGAAGCTGCGCGGGAACCCCTGGGCGGTCCTGGTGGTCGTGTCGCTGGGCTTCTTCATGACGCTGCTCGACCTGACGATCGTCAACATCGCCATCCCCAACATGATCGCCAGGCTGCACGCGTCACTGGACGACGTGCTGTGGGTGCTCAACGCGTACGCGCTGGTGCTGGCGGTCCTGGTCATCACGGCGGGGCGGCTGGGGGACATCGTTGGGACGCGCAAAATGTTCGTGGCGGGCATCGCCGTGTTCACGGCCGCCTCGGCGGCGTGCGGTTTCGCCCCGGGCGCGGGCGCTCTGATCGCCTTCCGCTCGGTGCAGGGCCTGGGCGCGGCCATGCTGATGCCGCAGACGCTGGCCATCGTGACAATGGTCTTCCCGTCGGAACGGCGCGGGGCGGCGTTCGGCGTGTGGGGCGCGGTGGCGGGCCTGGCCACCATCGCCGGGCCCACGCTGGGCGGACTGCTGGTCACCGCGTTCGACTGGCGGTGGATCTTCTTCGTCAACCTGCCGATCGGCGCCGCGGTCCTGGCCGTGACGTTCGTGATCGTCCCGGACCTGCACCCGGGCCGGCGGCACCGGCTGGACCTGCTCGGCGTGGGGCTGGCCAGCCTGGGCCTGCTGGCCATCTGCTACGGGCTGGTCGAGGGGCAGAACTACGACTGGGGCACGATCACCTCGTTCATCTCCATCCCGCTCATCCTCGGCTTCGGCGTCGTCATGCTGGGCGTGTTCCTGCTGGTCCAGAAGCTGCGCCAGTCCGGCGAGCCGCTCGTGCCCTTCGCCTTGTTCCGCAACAGGAACTTCACGCTGATGAACTGGGTGTCGTTCACGCTGTCCATCGGCATGCTCGGCATCTTCCTGCCGTTCACCATCTACCTGCAGGACGCGCTGGGCTTCTCGGCCCTCAAGGCGGGCCTGACCATGGCCCCCTCCTCGCTGGTCATGATCTTCGCCGCGCCGTTCCTGGGCCGGGCCACGGACAAGATCGGCGGCAAGTACATCCTGATCTGCGGGCTGACCCTGTTCGCGGTCGGCATGGGCTGGGCCGTGCTGATCGCCGGGCCGAACTCGGGCTGGCAGGACTTCCTGGCCCCGCTGATCGTGGCCGGCCTCGGCATGGGCGGCACGTTCGCCCCGCTGACCACTACCGCCATGCGCGAGGTCGAGCCGCGGATGGCCGGGGCGGCCTCGGGCATGCTCAACACCGTCCGGCAGGTCGGCTCGGTCATCGGTACCGCGGCGGTGGGCGCGCTGCTCGAGAACCGGCTGGTGGCCTCGCTGACCAGCCAGGCCACGATCCGTTCGGCCGGGCTGCCGGGGCCGGTTCGCACCGCGTTCGTCAACGGGTACCGGCAGTCCGCGGCCAGCGGCCTGATCGGCGGCGGAACGGGCGGCCCGACGGCACAGCCCGGTGTGTCCAAGGCGCTGGCGGCGCAGCTGCAGCGGCTGGCCGCCGAGGTGTTCACCCACGGCTACGTGATCGCCATGCGCTGGACCATGGTGATGCCCATCGCCGTGGTGTTCCTGGCTGCGGTCAGCTGCTTCGCGATCCGCGGCGGGGTCGGCGGCCCGGCCCGGAAGCCTGATCCGGCCATGGCCGAGGCGCAGTCGGGTCAGATGGCCGGCACCATCAGCTCGCCGGGGTCATCCGGCCACAGTCCGGGCAGTTCGCCGGACAGCGCCGCATAGCTGGCCCGGTCGTCGGTCACGGTCTGGTAGCCGGCCGGATCCCAGGGGAACCGGTCGGCGAAGGCGGGCACCAGGTCGGTCAGCCAGGTGGCCTGAGTATCGAACCGGGCGAAGAACGGCGTGCCTACCAGACGCGGGTCGCGGGCCTGGATCATGCGGAGCACGAACACGGGGGTCCCGGCCACCTCGGTCACCCCGTCCACGCACACCTTCCCCGGCGTCGCGGACATGGACGGGCCGCGGACCGTGCGGCACAGGCCGGAGACGCCCTGGTAGGCGTCGCGGAAGATCTCATACGCGCGGGCCAGCGGCACGGCGAAGTAGTCCTGCGGGCCGGTGTCCCGCTCCACGAACATGTAGTACGGGACCATGCCCTCGCGCACCTGGGTCCGCCACATGGCACGCCAGGTGGCCGGGTCGTCGTTGATCGACCTGATCAGCGGGGCCTGGGTGCGGATGACGGCGCCGGTGGCGTTGATCCGGCGGGCGGCCGCGTCGAGCAGCTCGGGCTCGAGCTCGCGCGGGTGGGAGAAGTGGGCCATCAGCGCGAGCGCCCGGCCCGACTCGACCACCTGGCGGAACAGCTCCAGCGTGGCGTCGGCGTCGGGGTCGGTGACAAACCGCTGGGGCCAGTAGGACAGCGACTTGGTGCCGATCCTGATCGATTCCAGGTGCTCCAGGCGCGGGTCGAGCAGCGGCTCGATGTAGCGCCGCAGCACCGCCTCGCCCATGATCATCGGGTCGCCGCCGGTGATCAGGACGCTGGTCACCTCGGGATGCTCGCCCAGGTAGGCGACCAGCGTGCCGATGTCGTCGGTGGCCATCTTCAGCGCGGGCTCGTCCACGAACTGGGCCCACCGGAAGCAGTACGTGCAGTACGCGTGGCACGTCTGGCCCTGGCGGGGGAAGAACAGGACGGTCTCGGGGTACTTGTGCTGCAGGCCGGACAGCGGCTGGCCACCCAGGGTGGGCGCGTTCAGCAGCAGCTGGCCGGCCGGGTGCGGGTTGAGCCGCATCCGGATCTCGTGCGCGGCGGCGCGCAGGTCGGGCTGCGGCGCCCCGCCGCTGATCAGGTCGGCCAGCCGCCGCACGTCGGCGGCAGGCAGCATGTCCGGCTGCGGGAAGACCAGCCGGTAGATCGGGTCGTCCGGGGCCGCGTCCCAGTCGATGAGGTTTTCCACCACGTAGGAATTGGTCCGGAACGGCAGCACGGCCGCCACCGCCCGCACGGCCAGCCGCTCGTCGGCCGGCAGGCCCGCCCGCTGCACGAGCTGGTCAAGGTGCTTGGCTGAATAGGCATGAAACCCGCGTCCGGCGGCCCGGGCCGACGGGATGACCTGCTGGATGTCTGTCACGCGCCTTCTCCCTCGTTGTGCGCGCCGCCGGGCCGGAACGCCCGTTCGACGCGCGAAATAGCCCTGATGACACCCGCTCCCCAGCGGTTCCCCCGGACCTGGCCGCTTTTCCCCGGTAGCTGCTCGGCCAGAACTGCTTCTACGTTTATTTACGCTCCGGCAGCCTCGTAGGTTCCGATTTTCCATCCGCCTTTTCTTCTGTTCAGACAATTACCATGGTTCGCAGCAAGTATTCGGCGGAATCTCAGCAAACTTCTTACCAGAGGTTTGGTAGTTCGCTTTCTTTCGTTCGCGCAAAAGCGTACAATCCGCGACGTTCGGCGGTTGCCGTAAGTGCGCCCCGGTGCGCGGGGTTCCGCGGGTCCTGCGCCCGGCCGGATTCTGCGGCGGGGCCATAATGGGGCCCACCATACAGGCACTGCCGCCGAAGGAGCGAAAGATGAGGCAGAATCCCCGGCCGCGTACTCCGGTGACCCGCTGAGCACGGCACCAGACAGCCCGCAGCGATGGGCGGCGGACCGGGACGGCGAGGGCGGCGAGCCGCCCGGCCCAAGGGGTCCGGGCGGGCCGGGGAGTCCAAGGGGTCCAGGCAGGCCTGCGGTTTCCGGGGAGCCGGTGCTGGCCGTGGACGCCATGGGCGGCGATCACGCCCCGGACGAGATCGTCGCGGGCGCGCTGGCCGCCCGGCGCGAGCACGGCATCGGGATCCTGCTGACCGGGCCCGCACCGCGGCTGCGGCAGGCGCTGACCGCGGCCGGGGTGGATCCCAGGAGCGACGAGCTGGAGATCGTGCCGGCCGAGGACAACCTGGCCATGGACGAGGGCGCGCTGGCCAGCCTGCGCCGCCCGCGGTCCAGCGTCGCCGTGGCCTGCCAGCTGGTCCGGCGGGGCGAGGCGGCCGCGGTGGTGTCGGCCGGGTCCACCGGCGGCGTGGTGGCGACCGCCCGGCTGCGGCTGCGGTCGCTGCCCGGCGTGGACCGCCCGGGCCTGGCCGTGGTGCTGCCCACCCGGCCGGGCCGCACGGTGCTCATCGACGCGGGCGCCACCGCCGACCCCAAGCCGGAGATGCTGGTGCAGTTCGGCCAGCTCGGCGTGACCTATGCCCAGCTCGCGCTGGGCGTGGCCGCACCCCGGGTGGGGCTGCTGACCATCGGCACCGAGCCCGGCAAGGGCAACAAGTTCACCCGGCGCGCGCATGAACTGCTGGCCGCCGACCCACCGCACGGGGCGCTGGCGCTGGCCTTCGCGGGCAACGTCGAGGGCGGTGACCTGCTGGCCGGCGAGCTGGACGTAATCGTGACCGACGGCTTCACCGGGAACGTCGCGCTGAAGACGCTCGAGGGCTCGATCCGGTTCGCCTCGGCCGAGCTGCGGGCCGCGGTGACGGGCACGGCGGCCGCCCGGCTCGGGGCTTTCCTGCAGCGCCGCGGGCTGCGCGAGATGGCCGCGCGGCTGGACGCGGAGAGCTACGGCGGCGCCGTCCTGCTGGGCCTGGGCGGGACCGTGGTCATCGCCCACGGCGCGAGCACCGCCCGCGCGATCACCTCCGCCTGCCGGCTCGCGGCCGACCTGGCTCGCGGCGAGATCACCGAGAAGATAACCCAGCGGTTCAGCCCCGGCCGCGCCGCCGGCCGCGGGGGCCATTTCCTGCGCCGCCCGTTATCGCTTTCTGCACCGCCCCTTACCCCCGATACCCTTGAGCCATGGCCGATCCACAGCAGGTCCTCAGCGACCGGGTGAGCGACGCCGTCGTCGCGGCATTCGGCCCGGACTGCGGCGACGCCGACCCGCTGATCCGGCCGTCGTCGTTCGCCGACTTCCAGTCCAACGCCGCGCTGCCGCTGGCCAAGCGGCTGGGCCGCCCGCCCCGCGAGGTGGCCGCCGAACTCGCCGCCCGGCTCCAGGTCGCCGACGTGTGCGCCGAGCCCGAGGTGAGCGGACCCGGCTTCATCAACCTGCGGCTGCGCGAGGACTGGATCGCGGCCCAGGCTACGGACATGCTCGAGGACCCCCGGCTGGGCCTGGCGCCGGCGGCGGAGCCGCAGACGGTGGTGGTGGAGTACTCCTCGCCCAACATCGCCAAGGAGATGCACGTCGGTCACCTGCGCACGACCATCGTCGGCGACGCCATCGCGCGGGTCCTGGACTTCGCCGGCCACCGGGTGATCAGGGACAATCACGTCGGCGACTGGGGCACGCCGTTTGGCATGCTGATCGAGCACCTGCTCGACGTGGGCGAGGACTCACCCGAGGCGGCACTGCTCCGCACCGACCCGAACGCGTTCTACCAGGCCGCCCGGCACAAGTTCGACACCGATCCGGTCTTCGCCGAGCGGGCCCGCAAGCGGGTGGTGGACCTGCAGGGCGGCGACCAGGACACGCTGCAGCACTGGGCCGAGCTGGTCGAGCTGTCCAAGGAGTACCTGCACCGGATCTACGGCCGCCTGCAGGTCACGCTCACCGACGCGGACATCAGGGGCGAGAGCTTCTACAACGACCTGCTGGCCGACACCGCGGCCAGCCTGGAGGCCGAAGGCATCGCGGTCTACAGCGACGGCGCGCTGTGCGCGTTCCCGGCCGGGTTCACCGGCCGGGAGGGCCTGCCGCTGCCGGTCATCATCCGCAAGCGGGACGGCGGCTACAACTACTCCACCACCGACCTGGCCACCATCCGGTACCGGGTCGACGTCCTGCACGTCGACCGGGCGATCTACGTGGTCGGCTCGGACCAGGCGCTGCACTTCCAGATGGTCTTCGCGGTGGCCATCCAGGCGGGCTGGATCCCGGACGGCGTCAGTTTCGAGCACGCCCAGATCGGCCTGGTCTCCGCGCCCGACGGCGGCCGGCTGCGCACCAGGTCCGGCGACAACGTGCAGCTCGCCGACCTGCTGGCGGAGGCGGTGGACCGGGCCAGGGGCATCCTGGACGAGGTGGACGCGGCCGCGCGGTTCAGCCCGGGCGAGCTCGACGAGGTGGCCGAGGCGGTCGGCATCGGCGCGGTCAAGTACGCCGACCTGTCCACCGCCCGGGACAGCGCCTATGTGTTCGACTGGGACCGGATGATCTCCTTCCGGGGCAACACCGGCCCGTACCTGCAGTACGCCACGGCGCGGATCAGGTCCATCTTCCGCCGGGCGGGCTCGGACGCCGACCCGGACATCCGCGGCTCCCGGATCATCATCGGCGCCGCCGCCGAACGGGCCCTGGCCCTGCGCCTGCTCGGCTTCGGCGCGGTAGTCACCGGGGTGGGCGCGACCGCCGAGCCGCACCGGCTGTGCGGCTACCTGTTCGAGGTGGCCAGCCTGTTCACCTCGTTCTACGAGGAATGCCCGGTGCTCAAGGCCGAGCCCGAGACGGTGCGGGCCAGCCGGCTCGCGCTGTGCGCGCTGACGCTGCGCGTGCTGGTGGCCGGCCTGGACCTGCTCGGGGTACCTGTTCCCGAGCGGATGTAACCGACCGCTGAACTCCCGTCCCGGCGCCGCCCGGCCGCGGCCGGAAGCTCCCGGCCAGCCTGTGAGCTCGCGAACGTACTGCTTACGTGCGCCCGGAATACGGTTCCGGACCGGTCCGGCCAGGGCACCCTCGGACCCATGGACACCAACGGGCCCTACTCACGTTCACTCCGGCCCACCCCATCAGAGAAGGACGCGCGTAGCGGGCGCGGCGTCCGCAGAAGGAGGCATTCATGATGGCCCGCGATCGGCGCTACCGGAACAGCCGCCAGGCCAAGCTGAGGATCCGGGCCGGCCTGGCGGCCGCCGCCCTGGTCAGCGGCGGCGCCATCGCCGTGACGGCGGTGGCCACGAGCGGCCACCCGGCTCCCACGGCGGCGGCCCCGGCCGCTTACACCGCCCGCTTCGCCAACCAGGGCACCATGCTCAGCTCGGCGCTGAGCACCTGGAACTGGTCCCGGCAGGCCACCTACGCCGACCTGGTCCGGCTGACGGGCGGCTATACCCAGACCCCGCACCAGGGCCAGACGCTCGACCTGCAGCGCGGCATCGTGGTCCTGGCCACCAAGAAGTTCCTGATCATCCGGTCGGCTAACGGATTGCTGCACCTGTGGCTGCTCTCGGCCCATACCAAGTTCCAGAACGTGTCGGCCAGCACGGCGGGCACGGCGGCGCTGACCGCGAGCACCAGCGCGACCCAGCAGGCCATGACCGTGGGCAACATGGTGCCGGCGACCACGCTGCTGGCCGGGAGCCCGACCACCGCGGCCTCCCTGCTGACGCCGACCACCGCCCCGGTGACGGTCAGCGTGCAGGTGATGGGCACCGACCTGACGGTGACGGTCACGGTGACCAGGAGCACGGCCACCGTGTCCCAGACCGCGACCATGCCGGCCACCACCAGGCCGGCTCCGGCCCCGGTCACGTTCAGCCAGCCCGCGTGGCTGGCGGCTAATTCGCTGGCCCGCGGCGACCTGGTGCTGGTGGCCGGCACCCGCGCGCACGGCACGCTGCATGCCCAGCTAGTCCTGTTCAGCCCGCTGAGCAGCAGCGACGTGGGGGCCCGCACCGCCGGCACGACGCCCAGCCCGGCCCCCACCCACTGGTGAGCCGAGCCGCCCAGCCGGTCCCGGCCATATCGCCGGCGCACCCCCCGTTCACCGGGGTGCGCCGGCCCGGCCCGGTTGCTGGAGAATTTCTTGCCGAACGGCCCGTGGCCGGTCGGTCCGCGGAACCCGGCCTGCTCCGGGCCGCTGACGTGGTGCTCGACGAGTCGCGCTGGACGGTGCACCGGGCCGGCCTGCCGGTGGAACTGTCGCCGACCGAATTCCGGCTGCTGGCCTGCCTGATGCGCCAGCAGGGCACGGTGGTCAGCAGGACTCAGCTGCTGCGCACCGTGTGGGGCCGGGGCTACACCGGCCAGTCCCAGGTGGTGGAGACGTACGTGAGCTACCTGCGGCGCAAGCTGGGCAGCCCGCCGCTGATCCACACCCGCCGCGGGATCGGCTACGTGCTGCGCGGCCCGGAGACCGCCGGGCCGGTCAGTGCTAGTCCGGTCAGTGCTAGTCCGGTCAGTGCTAGTCCGGTCAGTGCTAGTCCGGTCAGTGCTAGTCCGGTCAGAGCCGTTCGATGATGGTGGCGTTAGCCTGGCCGCCGCCCTCGCACATGGTCTGCAGGCCGAACCGGCCGTCGCCGCGCTCGAGTTCGTGCAGCAGCTTGGTCATCAGGATCGCCCCGGTCGCCCCGAGCGGGTGACCGAGGGCGATGGCCCCGCCGTTGGGGTTGGTCCGCTCCAGCGAGGCGCCGGTGTCCTCCAGCCAGGCCAGCACGACCGGCGCGAATGCCTCGTTGACCTCGAATACGTCGATGTCGGCCACCGTCATCCCCGCCGCGTCCAGCACCTTCCTGGTCGCGGGGATCGGGCCGGTGAGCATCAGCACCGGGTCGGAGCCGACCACGGCCATCGCGTGCACCCGGGCCCTGGGCACCAGCCCGTACCGGTCCAGCGCCGCCTGCGAGGCGATCAGCAGGGCGCCCGCGCCGTCGGAGATCTGGGAGGACACCGCGGCGGTGATCTCCCAGCCGTCGCGCAGCGGCGCCAGAGAGGCCATCTTCTCCAATGAGGTGTCCCGGCGCGGGCCCTCGTCCTGGCTGAGGTCGGCCAGCGGCGCGATCTCGCGCTCGAACCGGCCCTCGTCGATGGCCCGGATGGCCCGCTGGTGGCTTTCCAGCGCGAACTCCTCGAGCTGGCTGCGCTTGATCCCCCACTGCTCGCAGATCAGCTGGGCCCCGCGGAACTGCGAGATCTCCTGGTCGCCGTACCGCTCGCGCCAGCCGTTGCCCCACGGCGCGGGCTGGCCCGCCTGCACCCCCAGGGCCACCGACGAGCCCATGGTCACCACGCTCATGCTCTCCACCCCGGCCGCGACCACCAGGTCCTGGGTGCCGGACAGCACGGCCTGGGCGGCGAAGTGGACGGCCTGCTGGGAGGATCCGCACTGCCGGTCGATGGTGACGCCGGGCACGTTCTCCGGCAGCCCGGCCGACAGCCAGGCGTTCCTGGCGATGTCCAGGGTCTGCGGGCCGATCTGCGAGACGCAGCCCATGATGACGTCATCGACCACGGCCGGGTCGATGCCGGTGCGGTCGATCAGCGCGCGCAGCGCGTGCGCGGCCAGGTCCACCGGGTGGACCCCGGACAGGCCGCCGTTGCGCCGCCCGATCGGGGTGCGGACCGCACCGGCTATGAACGCCTCCGCCATCAGGCCTCCAGATATCCGCGTATCGTGTCCTCAAGGTACCTCGCCGCGGTCCGGGTGACGCAATGCGGCCAGGTCGGCCGCACCGGGAAAAGGGCTCGCTCACGGTATGGCGGACCGCGTGCGTATCGCGTAACGGCACCGGATGCCGTAGGCTCGGATCGGGTTCGCAAAACCGCGCTAAAGGGAGGCGGCCTTGTCCGGGCTCATCTTGCTGGTACTCATCGCCATCCTGGTGGCGTTCGTCTGGACGCGGCTGCGCGGCAAGCTGAAGCTGCCCGTCACGGGCAAGCACTGGCTGGGACCCATCGTCATCGTGGTGTTCCTGGTGCTGATGCTGTGGGCCGCGCATAACGGCCACTGACGCACCCGCACTGACGCACCCGCACTGACGCACCCGCACTGACGCACCCCCCGCTGGCGGCCGTCGCCGGCCCGCGGTCAGGGCCGTCTGCCGCTGCGCGGTATCTCGAACCAGACCGCCTTGCCCTCTGGCGTGGGCCGTGATCCCCACCGGGTGGCCAGCTGCTCGACCAGGTACAGGCCGCGGCCGCCTTCGTCGGTTTCCGCGGCCGTCCTGATCCGGGGCAGCCGCAGGTCGGGGTCGAAGACCTCGACCCACACCGCGTTCGCGCCGCGCCGCAGGCGCAGCCGGAATTCACGGGCCGAGTCCGGGTTCCCGGCCCGGCCGCCGTCCGGCGACGGGCCGTTCCAGCCGGGCACGGCGGCCGGGACCGGGCGGGCGCCGCCCTGGGCCGGCACGGCCGCGGTCTGGACCGGCCCCGCCTTGACTGGCACCGCCTTGGCCGCCGCGGGGGTCCTCTCCCGGGCGCGGGCGGGTACCGGTTCCGGCGCGGCGGGCCCGGGCAGCAGCACCGGGTCGAGGCCGAAGTCCGGGTTGCGGCCGGGGCTCGGCGAGACCGAGGCGTGCAGGACCGCATTGGTCACCACCTCGGAGACCAGCAGGCAGGCCAGCTCGCTCTGCCCCGCGTCCATGCCCCACGAGCCGAACGTCTGGGCGGCGACCCGCCGGGCCTCTGACACCATGATCGGCTCGGCCGGGAAGGTGCGCTCGGCGGAGGCGAGCTCGGCGGCGGAGGACTTGACCACCAGGATGGCCATGTCGTCGTCGATGTCGCCGGGCACCGCGTACTCGGCCGCGGTGGCCACCGCGTCGGCGTCGCCGCTGGCCGCGGCGGCCCGGACCGCCTGCTGCAGCATCTGCTCCGCTTCGGCCTCGGTGTAGTGGCCCGAGCCGTCAGCGCGGGTGCGCCGGTCGGTCAGGCCGTCGGTGTAGAAGACCAGGATCGCCCCCGGCGGCACGATGATCGTCTGTTCCTTGTAGGTGGGCAGCCCGCGGATGCCCTTGCCGCGCACGCCGAGCAGGATGCCCTTGTGCTGGAACTCCAGCTGCTGCACCTGTCCGCCGCTGATCAGCAGCGGGGCGTCGTGCCCGGCGTTGGCGAAGGACAGCTCCCGCGACCACGCGTCGTAGATCATGTAGGTGCAGCTCGCGGTGGGCGGGTCGCTGGCCAGCGGGACCCCGGCCCCGTCGGCGGGCGCCAGCGACCGGCACCACTCATCCAGCTTGCGCATGATGTCGGCCGGGGACTTCTCGTCCTGGGCGAAGGCCCGCAGCGCCGCGCGCAGCTGGCCCATGATCGCCGCGGCCCGGGGGCCCCGGCCCTCCACGTCGCCGATGACGATGCCCACCCGCCCGGCGCCCAGCGGGATGATGTCGTACCAGTCGCCGCCGACCTGGGTCTGGATCCCCTGGCCCTGGGTTTCCAGCGGCTTGGCCGGGACGTAGCGGCAGGCCACCTCGAGCCCGTCCAGGTCCGGGATGGCCTGGGGCAGCAGGCTCTTCTGGAAGGCCAGGGCGGTCTGCCGTTCGGTCTCGAACAGCATCGAGTTGTCGATGGCGACGGCCACCCGGCTGGCGATGGCGCCGATCAGGTCCCGGTCAGGCGGGTCGTAGTTGTGATCCTCGCGGTCGGTGAGCCGGGACAGGGCCAGGCTCATCACGCCGAGCAGCTCACCCCGGGCGTACAGCGGCGCGGCCACCACCGAGGTGAGGCCGGCCTCGTGCGCGGCGGCCAGGCTCTCCGCGCTGGGCGCCGGGTAGGTCTCGATCTCCAAGTCGGTGACCGCGATGGTGTCCAGCCGGGCCATGGCCTGCTGGCAGAAGTGCCCCTCCGGGTAGTGGATCTGCTCGCCGGTCTTGGCCCAGGTGCCGGGGGGCGGCACCCAGTCGCTGGCGTGCCGCTGCACCCGGCGGATGAGCGCCTCGCCCTGGAACAGGTCGATGAAGCAGTGGTCGGCGAACTGCGGGACCAGCATCTCGGTCACGTGCTTCAGCGTGGTGCCGATCTCCAGCGAGCCGGCCAGCCGCTCGCCCACCCGCTCGAGCAGGGCGATCCGGTCCTGCTGCAGCCGCCCGTCCCGCTTGCTGGCCTCGCGGGCCAGGATGACCATGCCGTCGATGTCACCGCCGCCGTGCCGCAGCGGCACCGCCAGGGCCCGCAGCAGGGCGTGCGACCCGTCGCCGCGGGCGGCCTCGAAGGTCCCCTCCCAGGGCCGGCCGCGCAGCACCTGGCCGGCCAGGTCCTGCATCTTGCGCAGGTCGTCTCCGGTGAACAGGCCGAGGGACAGCACGGATGAGCCGGCCAGCCGGGTCACGTCACCGGAAATACAAAAGAGCCGGGCCGCGAATTCGTTCATGTACAGCAGGTTGCTGAGCCGGTCGGCGACCACCACGCCGATGTCGGCGTGGCCCAGGACCATGTCCGCGGGCAGGTAAGGGTCGAATGCCGCCTGGTTCCAGCCGGTCATGGGCCCGCCCCGGCACCGCGGCCGAATGACATGATCACGCTCCGGCCGCCGGCTGGAGCCGACCGGATATGGTGACGAAGATATGCGCGGCGATCGCGCCGGGGAGTTCCGTCGAGATGGCGTCCATCTCCTCGCCGGCCGTCACGCGCACACCATCAGCGCCCGCCATGAGAATCACCTCGCGTCCGGGTTGTATCCCGACGCGCTTGAGTTTAAGCATCAGATCAAGATCACTTTGAATTTGCTCGCCAATTCGCCGGATGACGGCCCGCACAGTGTCCCCGGATGCGGCCTTTGTCATCGCCTCACCCGTCTCATTCATTGCCGCGCGTGCCTTCTCTTCGGCTTCGCCGGACAGGCCGAGCTCGGCCAGGCCGGGAATGAGATTTCCGTGCGGGCAGCGGACCGGGTAGCCGAGCAGCTCGAGCACACGGCGCTCCACGCTTTCCGAGATCACGTGCTCCCAGCGGCAGGCTTCGATGTGCACCTCTTCCCAGGGCAGCTTGATGACCCCGACCAGCAGGCACTCGGCCAGCCGGTGCTTGCGCATGACCCGGGTGGCCAGCATCCGGCCGGTATCGCTCAGCGCCAGATGCCGGTCGCCGTGCACGTGGACCAGGCCGTCCCGCTCCATTCTGGCCACGGTCTGGCTGACGGTCGGGCCGCTTTGCGCCAGCCGCTCGGCGATGCGGGCGCGCAGCGGGACGACTCCCTCTTCTTCAAGCTCGAAGATGGTGCGGAGGTACATCTCCGTCGTGTCAATGAGCCCCTGGGCTGTCAACTCCTCATCCCTCCTGCTTGTGATGCTATGCCGGAGAGGGCGGTATTCGCCCAAGCGCCCTCAGGGAGACAGGCGCTCGATGGCCCAGGCCGCGCCGTCACGGCGGTACCGCAGCCGGTCGTGCAGGCGGTAGGTGCCCGACTGCCAGAACTCCACCGTTTCGGGGACCAGCAGGTAGCCGCCCCAGAAGTCGGGCATCGGGATCTCGGCCGGCGCGGGCCAGCGCTGCTCGAGCTCGGCCATCCGGCGCTCGAGGTCCGCGCGGGACCCGATGACCTGCGACTGCCTGCTGACCCAGGCGCCGATCTGCGATCCGCGCGGCCGGGACCGGTAGTACGGCTCGCTGCTGGCCTGCGACATGACGCGCACGCTGCCCTCGGCCGTGACCTGGCGGCCCAGGGCGTACCAGGGGAAGACGGCACAGGCCTGCGGGCGGGCGGCCAGGTCCTGGCCCTTGCGCGAGGTCCGGTTGCTGTAGAAGGTGAAGCCCGCCTGGTCGTGCGCCTTCAGCAGCACGGTCCGGGCCCGCGGGTAGCCGTCGGCCGACGTGGTGGCGAGCACCATCGCGGTCGGCTCCGGCATACCGGATGCCTGCGCGTCGGCCATCCAGCGGGCGAACTGCGTCATCGGGTCGTCGGCCAGCACGGCCTCGGACAGCATCTCCTCGGGCGGGCCGCCGGTCGCATGCGGCGGATCGAGATCACGCCGTGTCGTGTCCATGGGTAATGATCCTCACACCTGTTCCGGGTACCGCAACCCAGTTCAGGGCGGTTGAATGGAAGCGCTGGCATCATGCCCGGCGCCCACTCGCGCGCCAGGAAACAGGCTCGGCTAACAGGCTCGGCTCAGCATGGCGCGGGGTGCCCTCTGACACCCATGAGGAAGAAGAGAGGAATCACTGATGTCGGATTTCAAGCCCGGCCTCGAAGGGATCATCGCCTTCGAGACCGAAATCGCCGAGCCCGACAAAGAGGGCGGCTCGCTGCGGTACCGCGGAGTAGACATTGAGGAACTGGCCGGCCACGTCTCTTTCGGCCACGTCTGGGGCCTTCTGGTCGACAATGCCTTCGCGCCCGGACTGCCGCCGGCCGAGCCCTATCCGATTCCGGTGCATTCCGGCGACATCCGGGTCGACGTGCAGAGCGCGCTGGCCATGCTCGCCCCGGCCTGGGGCCTGCGGCCGCTGCTCGACATCACCGACGATCAGGCCCGCGAGGACGTGGCCCGCGCGTCGGTCATGGCCCTGTCCTTCGTGGCCCAGGCGGCCCGCGGGGTCGGGCTGCCGATGGTGCCGCAGCGCCGGGTGGACGAGGCGGCCACGATCACCGAGCGGTTCATGATCCGCTGGCGAGGCGAGCCCGACCCGCGGCACATCAAGGCGGTCGACGCGTACTGGACGTCGGCGGCCGAGCACGGAATGAACGCATCCACCTTCACCGCCCGGGTCATCGCCTCGACCGGCGCCGACGTGGCCGCCGCGCTGTCCGGTGCGGTGGGCGCGATGTCCGGGCCGCTGCACGGCGGCGCCCCGGCCCGGGTACTCGGCATGATCGAAGAGGTCGAGCGGACCGGGGACGCCCCGCGCTACGTGCGGGACGCGCTGGACCGCAACGAGCGGCTGATGGGGTTCGGGCACCGGGTGTACCGCGCCGAGGACCCCCGCGCCCGGGTGCTGCGCCGCACCGCCAAGGAACTCGGCGCGCCCCGCTATGAGGTGGCGCTGGCCCTGGAGAACGCGGCCCTGGCCGAGCTGCGGGCCCGGCGTCCGGACCGGGTGCTCGAGACCAACGTGGAGTTCTGGGCGGCCATCGTGCTTGACTTCGCCGAGGTCCCCTCGCACATGTTCACCTCCATGTTCACCTGCGCGCGGACCGCGGGCTGGGCCGCGCACATCCTGGAGCAGAAGCAGACCGGCCGGCTGGTCCGGCCCGCCGCACTCTACATCGGCCCCCCAACCCGGTCCGTCCGCGACGTCCCCGGCGCCGCCGACGTGCTCGACCGCCAGGCGTTACCGGTCACTGGCGCCGCCGGGCCCGCCCGGTAGGCTGCGCCCGTGAGCACACTCGTGATCCCGGCCGGGCTGCGGCCCCAGGACGGGCGGTTCGGCAGCGGCCCGGCCAAGATCCGGCCCGCGCAGCTGGCCGCGCTGGCCGGCTCCGGCGCCGCCTATATGGGCACGTCACACCGGCAGCCGCCGGTCCGGTCGCTGGTGCACCGGATCCGGGCCGGCCTGGCCGAGCTGTTCGGCCTGCCCGGCGACTACACGGTCGTGCTGGGCAACGGCGGGACCAGCGCGTTCTGGGACGCGGCCGCGTTCGGCCTGATCCGCGAGCACTCACAGCACCTGAGCTTTGGCGAGTTCTCGGCCAAGTTCGCGGGCATCACCGCGCGGGCCCCGTGGCTGTCGGCGCCGACCGTGGTGGAATCCGCGCCCGGCAGCCATCCGCTGCCCTGGCCCGAGCCCGGCGCCGACACCTACGCGCTGACCCACAACGAGACCTCGACCGGCGTGGCCATGCCGGTGCGCCGCGTGCCTGGCGCCGATCCGGGATCGCTGGTCATCGTGGACGCCACCAGCGCGGCCGGCGGCCTGGAGGTCCAGGCCGGCCAGTTCGACGTCTACTACTTCGCTCCGCAGAAGGGACTGGGCTCGGACGGCGGGCTCTGGATGGCCCTGGTATCGCCGGCCGCGGCGGAACGGATCGGACAGATCGCGGCCAGCGGCCGGTACATCCCCGACTTCCTGTCGCTGCGGGTGGCGCTGGAAAACGCGGGCCGGGACCAGACCTACAACACGCCCGCGGTGGCCACCTTGTTCCTGCTGGCCGAGCAGATCGACTGGATGCTCGGCCAGGGCGGCCTGCCCTGGGCCGCGGCCCGCTGCGCGGAATCGGCTGCCATACTGTATACGTGGGCGGAAAAGGCGGCTTACGCGGATCCGTTCGTCGCCGACCCCGCCCAGCGCTCGCCGGTAGTCGGCACCATCGACGTGGCCGGCGGCTTGTCCGCCGACGCCATCGCGGCCACGCTGCGGGCGAACGGGATCGTCGATACGGAGTCCTATCGGAAGCTAGGCCGGAACCAGCTGCGCATCGGCCTGTTCCCCGCGGTCGATCCGGCGGACGTGGCCGCGCTGACCGCGTGCATCGACTACGTGGCGGCGCGCGCCGGCGGCTAACGGATGATCGCGCCGATCACGACCAGCAGCACCAGCAGCGCCAGCACGGCGGGAAGCAGCCATCGGGGCACCCAGTTCACGACGACAGCCTACAAAGCCGCAAGCGAGGAAGATCCGAGGTAGGTCAATGAGTGACAATGCAAACCGGGCCGGACTGCTCGGCGAGCATGCTCCCGCCCAGCGCACCGGTTTAGCTCACCGGGCGTCAGGGGGAGTCACACGATCCGGGGGAGCCGGCGTCACGCCGGGTGAGCTGATGCGGTTGTTCGTGGCCATCGCGCCGCCGCCCGCCGTGCTCGACGAGCTCGACGAACTGGTCGGGCCGCTGCGGGACGGCCGGCCTGACCTGCGCTGGACCAGCCGCCAGGCCTGGCACGTCACGCTGGCCTTTCTGGGCCAGGTCGACGAGACGGCCACGGCCCGGCTGCTGCCGCGCCTGGAACGCGCCGCCCGGCGCCGCGACAGCATCGCGCTGGCGTTCGCCGGTGCGGGCGCCTTCCCCGCGCCGGGCCGGGCCAACGTGCTGTGGAGCGGCCTGTCCGGGGACCGCGGCGCCCTGGCCCGGCTGGCCGAATCGGTGGCGGCCGGGGCGAGCCGGGCGGGCGCTCCCCCGCCCGACCGGGGCCGCCGGTTCCAGCCGCACCTGACCCTGGCCCGCTGCCGGATGCCCGCCGACGTCACGGGCCTGGTCGCGGCGCTGGACGGCTACCAGGGGCAGCCGTGGACGGCGGACCGGCTGCACCTGGTCCGCAGCCGCCTGGGCGCCACCGACCAGCCGCGGTACGTCACGCTGGACAGCTGGCCGCTTCGGGCGCCAGCCGAAAGCGCACCGTAGCCGGTCAGGACTGGCTGAGCTTCTCCAGGATGGGCACCGCGGCTCGCAGCGTGGCCCGCTCCTCGGCGGTCAGCTCGGCCAGCCTGCGGGCCAGCCAGGCGTCCTTCCGGCGCCGCACCCGCTGCACGACGGCCCGGCCTTCCTCGGTGACGGTCAGCACCACCTGGCGCCGGTCGGTCGCGTGCGGGGAGCGGAGCACGAGCTTGCGTTCCTCGAGGACCGCGATGACCCGGGTCATCGAGGGCGGCTGGACCTTCTCGTGCTCGGCCAGCTCACCCGGGGTCATGGCCTGGTGGGCCTCCAGGGCCGACAGCGCGGCCAGCTGGGTCTCCGACAGCACGGCCTCGGTCAGCCCCGAGGCGGTGCGCTGGGCCCGCAGCCGCCGGGCCAGCCGGCTCACGGAGATCCGCAGGGCCGTGGCCAGCCCGGCATCAGTCCTGGTCCGCGTCATCGTCATCGTCAGTAACCTTCGTCGGCCGGCCTGGGGCGTGGCTTAAGTACATCACGCTACCGGCCCTGCCGCAGCAGCCCGCTCGTGCTGGTCACTCGCATGCCCGGGCCGTCCGGCCACCTCGTAGCCTGAAGACGTGAAGCGAGACCGCGGGCCGGCGCCGCCTCCGCCGCTGGAGGCGAACGATCAGCTGGTGGCCGTCGTCGGCACGGCCGCCTGGGCCGTGGCCCTGGTCGTGCTGCTCATCGTCCGCAGCGAGCTGCCCGCCGGCGCGCGGTGGTGGATCTGGACCTGCGTGGCCGGGCTGGTAATGGGGCTATTCGCCCTCTGGTACGTGCCGCGGCTCAAGCGGTCCCGGGCCAGGTCCGCGGCCCGCCGGGCCCAGGACCGGGAACGAGGCCAGGAAGAAGGCCGGGCAGAGGGTCAGTCGGCGCCCCGGGCCAGCGGCTCGAACACCGTCTCCTCGACCGAGACGCCGGGCAAGTCGACCAGGTCGTAGCCGAACTCGTCGATGACCGGCGCGACGGACCGGGCCGCGGTTTCCGAGATCACCGCTTCCGAATGGGCCCCGCAGCCGTGGTCGGCCGACACGACCCGGCCGTCGTCCGGCGCGTAGGCGTTCGCGCACGCCCCGAACAGCAGGCCGAGTTCCCCGCTCAGCGGGACGAAGAAGCCGCAGCTGACGCAGTGAGCCGGGGCCGCGTGCGCCAGCGGGGTGCGCGGGCCGTGCTCGCTTTCGTACCACCGGTCCGAGGCGTAGTCCCGGCCGATGGCCGACAGTACCCGGGAGCGCCCGGGCGCGGGCAGTTCGGCCGGGTCCAGCGGGTCGTCGTCCTGGGGATACCAGTCGGTCACGGCGTCGTCGCCCCAGATCGCGACCACCGGGACCAGCCGCTCGTCGTCCGGCGGGGCGGGCAGCAGGTCGCCGACCCCCAGGTCACCGGGCCGCAGCCGGTCGTGCCAGGGCACCCAGTCCGGCGCGAGCAGGGCGCCGGGCCCGGGCAGCAGCACAGTCTCGCTCACCGTGACCAGCTTCGATCGCGGCGCCCGGACCACCGTGACCGCCCACCGCCAGCCCGTGTAGGCCGGATCGGCGCAGGCGAACAGGTGGGTCACGATCCGTTCGCCGTCGGCCCGGACGTCGAGGTGCTCGCCCACGTCGTCCGGGCCGACGATGTCGGCGACGGCGGCCCGCGCGAGGTCGACGGCCTCGGCGCACGCCTGGTCTGGTTCCCTGGTGCGGGTACGGGTGGGGCTCACGGTTGCCAATTCTCACTCATCACGCATGCCGCGGGTATGGTTACCCATTGGTTGTGGCGAAGGTGCGACTCGCCGCAGTGGCGCCTACCAAGAATACTGGTTACATGCGGATGTCCGAGGCGCTGCGCCGAACCGGCGGCGCGGTCAGGACCGGCGCGCGCGCCGGGGCCACGGCCACCCGCACGACCGGCGGCTTCGTCCACCGCCTGACCAGCGCGTCCGGGGCCGGCCGGACCGGTCTGTCCACGCTCATCGAGCTGACCGCCGCCGCCGGGGCCGGCGACGCGTTCGTCATCGTGGCCCTGGCCGGGACCATCTTCTTCAACACCTCAGTGGACCAGCAGCGAAGCAAGGTGGTGCTGTACCTGGTCGTCACCCTGGCCCCGTTCGCGGTGCTGGCCCCGTTCATCGGGCAGGCCCTGGACCGCGTGCAGCAGGGCCGCAAGTACCTGCTGGCCGGCACGCTGCTGGCCCGCGGCCTGCTGTGCTACGCCATGTCGGCCGCGGTCAGCGACCCGATCACGCTGCTGCCCGCCGCGTTCGGCGTCCTGGTGCTGCAGAAGGCCTACGGCGTGGTCCGCGCCTCGGTCACGCCGCGGCTGCTGCCCGAGCAGATCACCCTGGTCAGGGCCAACGCGCGGTCGCAGCTGATCGCGGTGATCACGGCCACGCTGGCCGCGGGGCTCGCCGTGGGCGTACAGGTGGCCGGCGGCGCCGCCTGGGTACTGCGGGTCGGCATGGTCGTCTACCTGGCCGCCATGGTCCTGGCCCTGCGGCTGCCCGACCGGGTGGACTCCCCGCCCGCCGGTCAGGCCGCGGCAGGCCAGCCGCCCGCCGATCAGGCCGCGGCAGGCCAGGCCGCGCCGGGGCCGCGGCAGCCGGGCCCTCGGGAGCACAGGTACGGACGTTACGGGCGCGATCGGGGGCCCGCGGGCGGGCCGATGGACCCGACCATCCCGGCGCGCCGGGACGGGCGGGGCCGCTCCCGTTACCAGACCATGCCCCAGGCGACCCCGGCGTACGACGCCCCGGAACGCGAGACCGGGAGCTACGAGCCGGCCGCGCTGCCCCCCGGCGCCCCGGCCCCCGGCCCCTGGATCGACGAGCCGGCCAGCGCCGCGGAACAGGGTAAGGCCCATCCCCACGGCGGCCGGTGGCGGACGCTGGGCCGGGTGGGGCCCGAGGTGGCCGAGGCGATGACCGGCAACGCGGTGCTGCGCGCGTTCTCCGGCTTCACGTTCTTCTTCTTCGCCTTCCTGCTGCAGACCGAACACCTCGGCGTATCCAAGCACTTCGCCCTGGCCACGCTGGCCGTGGCCGTCGCGGGCGGCAGCATAGTCGCCATGGCCATCGGATCCTGGCTGCGCTCCCGGGCCCCGCAGCTGATCATGTTCTCGGTGCTGGTCGTGGCGCCGGCGGTGGCGGCCGTCGCGGCCTGGTTCTTCGGCCTGATCGCCGTGATCGCCGTGGCGTTCGCCGCGATCCTGTGCGCCAGCCTGGCCAAGCTGGCCCAGGACTCGATCGTGCAGCGGGAGATCGGCGACGAGATCCGCTCGTCGACCTTCGCGGTGTCCGAGACGCTGAACCAGGTGGCCAACGTGGCGGGCGGCCTGCTTGGCGTGTTGGTGTCGATACTCGACAACGGCCAGATCGGCCTGGCCATCGCGGCGGCCCTGCTGACCGTCGCGCTGGTCCTGCTGGTAGGCAGGCGCAGGCGCCGCATCCTGGCCCAGCGGGCCAGCGCCGAACCCCCGCCCCGGCGCCGCCCGGCCCGGCCCTCGGCCCGGCGCTGAGCCTGCGGGGACCTAGCAGGATCAGCCCGCCCGGCGGTAGCGGCTCGGGGGCGGCGGGACGGTTTTCGCCTCGAAGATGTCGATGTCACGCGCGGTCCTGTCGACCGGCTACCCGGGTTAGGGCTCGATGTCGTCGGCGACGGCCCGCAGCACGGCGGCGATCTTCTTGGCGTCCCTGGCGTCCGGGTGCTTGCCGCGCCGGTAGGTGGTGGACACGTCGTCAAGCAGCTTGATCAGATCCTCGACGATCACGATCATCTCGTCCGGCTTCTTGCGGGCCTGCTTGGCCACGGCCGCGGCCACGTTGGGCGGGGGCTCGAGGACCCGCACCTGCAGCGCCTGGGCCCCCCGCCGGCCCTCGGCCACGCCGAACTCCACCCGCTGCCCCTGCCGCAGCGCGGTCGTCCCGGAAGGCAGCGCGGATGAATGCACGAAGACCTCGCCGCCGTCGTCGCGGGCGAGGAAGCCATACCCCTTATCGGAGTCGTACCACTTGACCTTGCCGGTAGGCACGTGCAGACCTCACGTATGAGAGAACTAACAGACAACCAGCGATCAGATGACCGACAGGATGCTATGGGCAGTTCTAAGGCTATCGGTCCCGGACGCCGGATCGCAGCTACGTTCTGTCCGCCCCGGCGCCGCACGGGCCCGTTCGGGCCTCGGGGGGGACCGGCCTCACACGGTCGGTGGTGCTGGGACGGGTTCACGTGTGAGGCCGGATTCGCCGCGATGCAAGCTCGCATTGGCGCTATACCCAGCGGATATGCCGAGAAGCCTGACGCAAAACGGCCCGGGGAAAAGCCCCGGGCCGTTTTGCGTGACTTTGGACTACTGCAGATCAGAAGTCCATGTCCGGACCACCGCCGGGGCCGGCGGGGGCCGGGTTCTTCTCCGGCTTCTCCGCGATGACCGCCTCGGTGGTGAGGAACAGGCCCGCGATCGAGGCTGCGTTCTGCAGCGCCGAGCGGGTGACCTTCGCGGGGTCGATGATGCCGGCCTTGAACATGTCGACATACTCGCCGGTCGCGGCGTTCAGGCCGTGGCCTGCCGACAGGGTCTTGACCTTCTCGACCACCACGCCGCCCTCGAGGCCGGCGTTCACCGCGATCTGCTTCAGCGGCTCCTCCAGCGCCCGGCGCACGATCTGCGTGCCGGTCGCCTCGTCGCCCACCAGGTCGAGCTTCTCGAAGGCGGTGCGGCCCGCCTGCAGCAGCGCGACGCCGCCGCCGGCCACGACACCCTCTTCGACGGCCGCCTTGGCGTTGCGCACGGCGTCCTCGATGCGGTGCTTGCGCTCCTTGAGCTCCACCTCGGTGGCCGCGCCGGCCTTGATGACCGCCACGCCGCCGGCCAGCTTGGCCAGCCGCTCCTGGAGCTTCTCCCGGTCGTAATCGGAGTCGGTGTTGTCGATCTCGGTGCGGATCTGGTTGACCCGGCCGGAGATCTGGTCCGCGTCGCCGGCGCCGTCCACGATCGTGGTCTCGTCCTTGGTGACCACGACCTTGCGGGCCCGGCCGAGCACGTCCAGGTCCACGTTGTCCAGCTTGAGGCCGACTTCCTCGCTGATGACCTGGCCACCGGTCAGGATGGCGATGTCACCGAGCATGGCCTTGCGCCGGTCGCCGAAGCCGGGGGCCTTGACCGCCACCGACTTGAACAGGCCGCGCATCTTGTTGACCACCAGGGTGGCCAGGGCCTCGCCCTCCACGTCCTCGGCGATGATGACCAGCGACTTGCCGGACTGCACCACCTTGTCCAGCAGCGGCAGCAGGTCCTTGTTGGCCGAGATCTTGGAGTTGACGACCAGGATGTACGGGTCCTCCAGCACCGCCTCGAGCCGCTCGGGGTCGGTGACGAAGTACGGCGCGATGTACCCCTTGTCGAAGCGCATACCCTCGGTGAGCTCAAGCTCCAGGCCGAAGGTGTTGGACTCCTCGACGGTGATGACGCCTTCCTTGCCGACCTTGTCCATGGCCTCGGCGATCATCTCGCCGATGGCCTGGTCGCCGGCCGAGATCGAGGCCGTGGAGGCGATCTGCTCCTTGGTCTCCACGTCCTTGGCGTGCTTGGACAGTTCCTCGCTGACCGCCTCGACGGCCGCCTCGATGCCCTTCTTGAGCGACATCGGGTTGGCGCCCGCCGCGACGTTGCGCAGGCCCTCGCGGACCAGCGCCTGGGCCAGGACGGTGGCCGTCGTCGTGCCGTCGCCGGCCACGTCGTCGGTCTTCTTCGCTACTTCCTTAACAAGCTCGGCGCCGATCTTCTCCCACGGGTCCTCGAGCTCGATCTCCTTGGCGATGGACACGCCATCGTTGGTGATCGTGGGGGCTCCCCACTTCTTCTCGAGTACCACGTTCCGGCCCTTCGGGCCGAGGGTTACCTTCACGGCGTCGGCGAGCTGGTTCATACCGCGTTCGAGGCCGCGCCGGGCTTCCTCGTCGAACGCGATCATCTTCGCTGCCATAGGCTCCAGTCCTCCGTGGCGTGTGCGCGATCGAGCCGACGCCCGCGACGGACGGCAGCCACCGGCGGACAGTCTCTTCCTGCCGCAGGTCGTGCCTCATCGCCCGATCCCGCCAGAATGCTGGCACTCAGGCATACAGAGTGCCAGCACCATGTTTAGCACTCTCATAGGGAGAGTGCAAATGCATGCGGAGAAATCAGATCGGCCCGGCCCCAGACGGGGCCGGGCCGATCTGCTGAACCCGGCAGATCTGCGAACCTACGGGACGACGACCACCTTGTCGGCCTGCGCGCCCCGGTCGCTTTGCGTGATCTCGAACTCGACCCGCTGGCCCTCTTCGAGGGTGCGGTAGCCATCCGACTGGATAGCCGAGAAGTGGACGAAGACGTCCTTGCCACCGTCGACGGCGATAAAGCCGTATCCCTTGTCCGGGTTGAACCATTTGACGGTGCCCTGAGCCATTCCAAACAACTCCCTAACTGCGCTCGGGCCTCGAGCCCCGCCCTTGCCAACGCGGAACCCGTCGATCGCACCGGGTGAGGACGGCTACGCGGCAAGCGCGAAACACGCCCCGTCCGACGGCGACCGGAAAAAACCTTACCCTGTACCGAGCGCGCCTGACGCCACTTAGCCACCAATCACGCCATCCAGCCCGTCAGGCCTGGTCCGGCGCTCCGCCGGCCACCGCGGGGATGACGGAGACCCGGGCGCCGGCGGCCACCGGCGTGTCGAGTCCCTGCGCGAAGCGCACGTCTTCCTCGCCCACGTAAACGTTGACAAAACGGCGCAGCTGGCCGCCGTCGTCCAGGAGCCGGCCGCCCAGGCCGGGGTAGGCGGCGTCCAGGCCGGTGATGATCTCGCGCAGGGTGCCCGCGGCGGCGGTCACCTCCGCCGCGCCGCCGGTGTAGGACCGCAGGATGGTCGGGATGCGAACCTGCACGCTCACGGCACTGCCTCCTGGAACGCTTCGAGGGTGGGGCGGATGGGCTCGGGCAGCGGGGTGGCCTCGGCGATCACGTCGAGGGTCTTCAGCCCGTCACCAGAGTTGATGATCACGGTCTCGGCGTCCGGGTCGAGCTGGCCGCCGGCCAGCAGCTTGCGCAGCACGCCCAGGGTGACCCCGCCGGCCGTCTCGCCGAAGATGCCCTCGGTGGCGGCCAGCAGCCGCATCGAGTCGACGATCTGGTCATCAGAGACGTCGGCCACGGCGCCGCCGGTACGCCGCACCACGTCGAGCACGTAGGGCCCGTCAGCCGGGTTGCCGATGGCCAGCGACTTGGCAATGGTGTCCGGCCGGGCCGGCCGCACCACGTCGTGACCGGCCGCGAATGCGGCCGACACCGGCGAGCACCCGGTGGCCTGGGCGCCGAACACCCGCCACGGCGCCTCCGGCACCAGGCCCAGCGAGGTCAGCTCGGTGAACCCCTTGTCCACCTTGACCAGCTGCGCCCCGGACGCGATGGGCACCACCACCTGCGGCGGGATCCGCCAGCCGAGCTGCTCGGCGATCTCGAAGGCGATGGTCTTGGACCCCTCGGCGTAGTAGGGCCGCACGTTGACGTTGACGAAGGCCCAGTCCTCGTGCTCGCCCGCCAGCTCGGAGGCCAGCCGGTTCACGTCGTCGTAGGTGCCGTCCACGGTGACGAACGTGCCGCCGTAGACCAAGGTGGTGATGATCTTCTGCAGTTCCAGGTTGGCGGGCACCAGCACCACGGAACGGACGCCCGCCCGGGCCGCCGCGGCGGCCACCGCGTTGGCCAGGTTGCCGGTGGACGGGCAGGCCAGCACCTTGAAGCCCATCTCGGTAGCCGCGGCCAGGGCCACCGCCACCACCCGGTCCTTGAACGAGTGGGTCGGGTTGCCGCGGTCGTCCTTGATCCACAGCCGGCGCATGCCCAGGGCGCGGGCCAGGTTGTCGGCCCGGATCAGCCTGGTGTACCCCGGCTCGGTGGTGGGCCGGTCCGCGATGTCCTGCGGCACCGGCAGCAGCGGCGCGTACCGCCACATGTTCGGCGGGCCGGCCTGGATGCCGGACCGGTCCAGCCGCGGGTAGTCGTAACAGACCTCGAGCGGTCCGAAGCATTCCTCGCAGGCGTAGTTCGGCCCGAGCGGGTACACCTGGCCGCACTCGCGGCAGGACAGCCCGGTGGCGTAGCCGAACCCCGAAGCGCCAGACTCGGAGGCGCCAGACTCGGAGGCGCCAGACTCGGAGGCGCCAGAGGAGGCGCCAGTGTTGTGTGTCGTTGCTGTGGTCACCGGCGAGGTCTTCCTTCCCCATCTTTCCCAGCGGTCGCCGTGACCGCGGGCCGGACTTGGCACCATGTCACGCGCCTCGCCGCCCGGAACGGGCATAGATGCGCGATAGGTTGCCGGGGCTTCACAGGGCCGATCCCTCCACCCCTCTGGATGAGCGTTATTCAGTTGTGTCCCAAACGAGATAAGAGTACCCCAGACCGCCCACCTGCTGCGCATGGGGCTGCCGAGGCGTGCAATAGCCTGCCCGCTATGAAGCAACGGGTTCTGCTGGCGTCCAACCGCGGTCCGGTCTCGTATCAGTTCGGTGCGGACGGCACGCTGACCGGGCAGCGCGGCAGCGGCGGCCTGATCTCCGGGGTGACGGCCGGGCTGGCCGGGATACCGGCGGAATCCGAGGTGACCTGGGTCTGCGTGCCGTTCGGCGACGCCGACCGGGCCGCGGCCCGGCGCCTGGACGCGGCAGACGCCGGGGAGGCGCCGCGGCCAGAGGGCCTGTCCGGCCCGGCCGGCGTCCGGGTCCGGATGCTGGACATCGCGCCGGAGACGTTCGACCGGGCCTACAACAACGTGGCCAACTCGGCCCTGTGGTTCGTCCACCACCTGCTGTTCGACACGCCGAACCAGCCGCAGTTCGGCCCGGAGTCCGCCCGGGACTGGGCGGCCTACCTGGCCTACAACGAGGCGTTCGCCGCGGCCCTGGCCGACGAGGCCCGGGCGGAGGAGGCCCGGGTGCCGGTCCGCGCGCTGATCCAGGACTACCAGCTCAGCCTGGTCCCCCGGCTGCTGCGGGACCAGCTGGGCGAGCGGCTGGGCTCCGCTGCGGTCAGCGATCTCGGCATCGCGCACTTCTCGCACACCCCGTGGGCCCCGCCTGACTACTACCGGATCCTGCCTGCCGAGATCGGCCGGGCCGTGCTGGCGGGCATCCTGGGCGCCGATTACGCCGGCTTTCACTCCGCCCGGTGGGCGAGCGCGTTCCTGGACTGCTGCGAGGCCATCCTGGGCGCGAAGGTGATCAGGTCCCAGGCCCGCGGCGCCGGGCAGGCCGGCTGGGTGCTGTACGACGGCCACGTGACCGAGGTGGCGGTGCGCCCGCTGGGCGTCGACGCCGCCGCGCTGCGCGACCGGGCCGCAGCAGCGGATGTGCGCGATCACATCACCGCGCTGGACCAGGCGGCCCGGGGCCGGAAGCTGATCGTCCGGGTCGACCGGACCGAGCTGTCCAAGAACATCGTCCGCGGCCTGGCCGCCTACCGCGAGCTGCTCGCCACCCACCCCGAATGGCACGGCCGGGTCGTCCACCTGGCCTTCGCCTACCCGTCGCGGTCCGCGGTGCCGCAGTACCGCGCCTACACCGAGCTGGTGGAGCGGACCGCGCGCGAGATCGCAGCGGAGTTCCGCACCCCGGACTGGGAGCCGGTGATCCTGGAGGTGCGGGACGACTACCCTCGTTCGCTGGCCGCCTGCGCGCTGGCCGACGTGCTGCTGGTCAACCCGATCAGGGACGGCATGAACCTGGTCGCCCAGGAAGGGCCGGTGCTGTCCCGGGACGGATGCGCCCTGGTGCTGTCCCGCGAGGCGGGCGCGGCCGCGACCCTGGGCCCGAACGCGCTGCTGGTCAACCCGTACGACGTCAGCGAGACAGCCGCCGCCCTGCACCAGGCCCTGGCCATGCCCGACGACGAGCGCAGGCGGCGCAGCGCCGCCCTGGCCGCCACCGCCGAAGCCAGCCCGCCGGCCCGCTGGCTGGGCGACCAGCTGGCCTCGCTGGACCGGTGAGGAGGCGCGCGCACCCTGGCCGTTCGGACAAAAAGATCTTCAGGCCGAACGGCCCGTGCTGCCCGCCGTCCCGGTCACGACCCCAGCCGGCCGGCCAGCGCGGCCAGTAGCGCCACGATGCCCTCAGGTCCCGCCACCACCAGGTCTGCCGCCTCCGCGACCTGCGGGGACTCGGCGCTGGCGCTGGCCGCGGCGCAGCCGGGCACGCCCGCCGCGCGCAGCTCGCGGACGGCCGCGAAGGCCGGCAGGTCGCCCAGGTCGTCGCCGCAGAACAGCACCGAGCCCGCCCCGCGCTCGGCCACCAGCCCCCGCAGCGCGCCGCCCTTGTCGGCGCCGGGCGCCCGCAGCTCGATCACCAGGCGGCCCGGTTCGGCGGCCAGGCCCAGCCCGGCGGCCAGGTCGGCCAGCGGGCCGGCCAGGCGGCGCAGCGCGGCCCCGGGGTCGGCGGCGCGGCGGGTGTGCACGGCCAGGGCGAGCTCCTTGTCCTCGACCCAGGTGCCCTCCCCGGCGCCGGCCCGCTCGAGCAGTCCCGGCAGCGCCGCCCGGGCCGCCTCGATGGCGGGCGGCGAGCCCGGGCCGGTCACCTCGCCGTCCTGCCAGCGCTGGCCGCCGTAGTGGCCGAGCACGATGAGGCCGGGCACGGCGTCCAGGCCGCCGTAGCGGACCGCCTCGGCGGCGGGCCGGCCGGTGATGACCGCGATCGTGCCCACCGTCCGGGCCAGCCGGACCAGCGCGGGCACCGCGCCGGGCAGGGCGCGCGCGGCCCGCGGGTCGGGCACGATCGGGGCCAGCGTGCCGTCGAAGTCGGTGCCGATCAGGGCCCGGCCGGGAGCGGCCAGCAGCGCCTCGAGCCCGGCCTGGCCCGCGGCCGTCCGGGCCTGCGGCGGCCTCACGCCGGGCGGCCCTTCGACCGCGGGGACCTGATGCGCTGCCGCCGGGACCGCTGGGCGCGCAGCCGCTTGACCAGCGCCGGGTCGAAGGCCAGGGCCTCGGGCTTGTCGATCAGCTCGTTCAGCAGCTGGTAGTACCGGGTGGCCGGGATGCCGAGCACCTCGGAGATGGCCTGTTCCTTGACGCCGGACGAGCGCCACCCGCGCCGCTCGAACGCGAGGATCCGCATGTCGCGTTCGGACAACCCGGACATGTGACCTCCTGTAATCCCCGAACGTACCCTGTATCGTGACCCATTTTCGCTATCTGAGCTTCCTCACCGACTATGGGCTCGAAGACGGGTTCGTGGCCGCCTGCCACGGCGTGGCCGCGCGCATCGCGCCGGACATCAGCATCATCGACGTGACCCACCTGATCCCGCCGGGGGACATCAGGCGCGGGGCGGTGGTGCTGGCCCAGACCGTGCCGTACCTGCCGCCGGCCGTGCACGTGGCCGTGGTCGACCCGGGCGTCGGCACGAGCCGGCGCGGGATCGCGGTGGCCGCGGGCGGCTGCGTCTTCGTCGGCCCGGACAACGGGCTGCTGTCCTGGGCGCTGACGGCGTGCGGCGGGGCGGTGCGGGCGGTCAGCCTGACCAACCGCGCGCTGTGGCGCGAGCCGCCGGCGGCGGCCACGTTCCACGGCCGCGACATCTTCCTGCCGGTGGCGGCGCACCTGGCCGCGGGCACCGACCTCGAGGCGGCCGGCGAGCCGGTCGCGGTGGCGGATCTGGTCACGCTGCCAGTGCCGGAAAGGACTATCCGCGATTCTGTGGCCGACGGCGAGGTGCTGACCGTGGACCGGTTCGGCAATATCCAGCTGACCATTACCGCGGCCGATGCCGCGGAAATCGGCCTCAAACCGGGCGGCACCGTGCTGATCGGCTCGGGCCATCATCGGCTGGCCATTCCTTACCGGGATATGTTCGGGGCCGTGGCGGACGGTGATCTGGTCGCCTATACCGACAGCGCGGGACAGGTGTCCATCGCCGTAAACGGCGGAAACGCGGCTCAGCGGCTGGGCCTGCCGCCCGGCGCGCTGGTATCGGTCACCGCGGTGCGGTGAACAATTAATGGATCGTGCATTCCGCCGGGGCCGGCCGCGTGGCACGATTACATAGCCGGCCGAACATCCCTACCCGAGGCCAGCTCGGCCAGCCTCGGAGGAGATATCTGACCAAGGTGTCACACCGATTGCATCGCGGCACTTTGATGCCGTGCGTCACGGGACTAACGGCGGTCATTGCCGCGCTCGGATTGCTGGGCGCCGCGTCCGCGCTTCCCGCGACGGCGGGCACGGTGACGGCCAGCGCCGCCCGCGACCAGGAATGGTGGCTGGCCGGCCTGAACGTCAGCCAGGCCTGGCTGCAGTCCGAGGGGGCCGGGGTCACGGTCGCGGTCCTGGGTACCGGCGTGGATCCCAGCCACCCTGACCTGACCGGCACGGTGATCACCGGGCCGGACTACACCGGGTCCGGGCGGGCGCCGGGCAGCCCCTACTGGGGCGTCGAGGGCACGGCCGTGGCGGGCATCATCGCCGGTCACGGGGACCACGGCAGCTGGGGCGTGGTCGGCATCGCGCCCGACGCGAAGATCCTCTCGGTCCGGGTCACCCTGGAGTTCAACGACCCGCTGGCCACCGACCCCACCGTCAGCCAAGGGCTGCCCGGCGCGATCGCCGAAGGCATCACGTACGCGGTCAGCCACGGGGCGCGGGTCATCGACCTGCCGCTGGATCCGGGGACGTTGGGCCTGACCAGGAACGGGGACCCGGCGGCCGAGGGCGGCAGCGCCGCCGAACGGGCCGCGGTGGCCTACGCGCTGCGCCAGAACGTGGTCCTGGTGGCCCCGTCCGGCGACAACGGCCAGGGCTCGGGCCTGGTCAACTACCCGGCCGCCTACCCGGGCGTGATCGCGGTGGGTGCGGTCACCCGCGGCGGGCAGCTCGCCCCGTTCAGCAGCAAGCTGTCCTACCCGGCGCTGACCGCCCCCGGCGTCGACATGGTGGCCGCCGCGCCGCCCGACGCGTACTCCCAGTTCAGCTCGACCAGCACGGCCAGCGGCATCGTGGCCGGCCTGGCCGCCCTCATCCTGTCCAAGTTCCCGAACCTGACCGCGGCCCAGGTGACGCAGGCCCTGGTCGGGAGCACGGTCAGCTCGTCGGGGTCTGGCGCCAGCGGCTCGCCCGGTGCCCTGCCGCCGCTGCCGCCGCGGTCGGATGCCGGGGCCGGGTACGGCACCGTGAACGCGGCGCGGGCCATGGACCTGGCCGCCGACATCACGTCCGCCAGCCAGGTGCCCCCGACCACGGCCCCGTCGGCTTCGCCGGCTCCGCCACGTAAGCCCGCGCGGCCGCCGGCGGCCGCGCCGAAGCATGCCAGCGCAAGTGCGACGGCCAGTTCGGTGCTGCGCTACGCCGTGGCCGGGGTAGCCGCGATGATCATCCTGCTGGTGGTGACGTTGCTGGTCGGCCAGTCCCGGCGCCGGCGCGCGGCGGCCGCGGCGCGCGCCGCGGCTGCGGCCCGGGCCCAGGGCCCGGCAGGTCCCGCGGGTCATCCCGCGGGCGGGGCCCACGGGGTCCACGGGGTCCACGGGGCCCACGTGGTCCACGGGTCCCACGGGGTCCACGTCCGCGGCCAGCGCGAGCCGCGCCGCGACACGGCCATGTCCGGCCTGCCAGCGATCGGCGCGGCTGCGGCGCCCGCCGCGGACGCCTGGCCGTCCCCCGGCAGCTGGCCAGGCGGCGGCATCGGCGAGATCAGCCATCCCGCCAGCGCGCCGCCGCCGTCGACGCTGACCACGCCGGCCGCGCTGACTCCGGCGCCCAAGCCGGCCCAGGGGATCCGCAGCTACCGGGCCGGCCGGGGAGCGGGGGCCCGGGACAGCTCCGGCGGGCCGCCGTGGGACCCCGCGCCCCGGCCGCAACCCGCGATCGGGCCGCTCCCGGCTGCCGCGGCCGGCTACCCGCCGCCCGAGCCCAGTGCCCGCATCCGGGTGCCCGGGGACATGGCGGACGCGCCAGCCGAGACGACCGATCCCGCGCTGCCGCGCTTCGACCTGTCCCGGGCGCCCGAGGGTTTCGACTTGTCCAGGCCCGCGTTCGGCCTGACCCCGGCGGGCTTCGGGGCGGGCCCGTCCGCGGACTTGCGTGCGGCCCTGCCCGCCTTCGAGGCGCCGCCGCCCGATCCCGACTTGTCCGAGCCCGACTCGCCCGAGCCCGACTTGCCCGAGCCCGACTTGTTCGAGCCCGACTCGCCCGAGCCCGACTCGCCCGAGCCGGAGACGGAACTGCCGACCCGGCGGAGCGTGGACTTCGCGGCGGCTCCGGTGCCCACCGACCACGCGCACCTGCCACCCGGCCACGACGCGGCCCGGTCCGGCCCGGCCGCGGACCCGGACTTCATCTGGAACCTGGCGGCCACCGACGTGTTCCCGGCCGCCATACCGGGATCCGGCCCGCCGCCGGTGAAGGCGGATACCAGGCCGGATCCCGTGCTGCGGCCCGGCGTGATCCCGCCGGGCGCGCTCCCGCCGGACGACCCTTCGGACGATCCTCAGGACGCCGGCGGGAGCTGACGCGGCCGGTCAGGCGGCGTCGGCGACCGCGGTCGGCTCGGCGACCGCGGCGGGCTCCAGCGCGAGCTTGAGCACCTCGCGGACGTCACCGACCGGGTGCACGTCCAGCTTGGCCAGCACCTCGGCCGGAACGTCGTCCAGGTCCGGCTCGTTCCGCTGCGGGATCAGCACCGTGGTGATGCCTGCCCGGTGGGCGGCCAGCAGCTTCTGCTTGAGCCCGCCGATGGGCAGCACCCGCCCGGTGAGGGAAACCTCGCCGGTCATGGCCACGTCGGAGCGCACCGGCCGGCCGGACAGCAGCGACGCGAGCGCGGTGGTCATCGTGACGCCGGCGCTCGGTCCGTCCTTCGGCACCGCGCCGGCGGGCACGTGGACGTGCACGCCGCGGTCCTTCAGCTCGGTGACCCGCAGCTCGAGCTCGTCGCCGTGCGAACGCAGGTAGGACAGCGCGATCCGGGCCGACTCCTTCATCACGTCGCCGAGCTGGCCGGTGAGCGTGACCCCGGTCTCGCCGGTCTCCCGGCCGGCCAGCGACGCCTCGATGAACAGGACGTCGCCGCCCGCGCCGGTCACCGCGAGCCCGGTGGCCACACCGGGCACGGCGGTCCGCCGGTCGGGCGCGGCCAGGCTGGTCTCCGGCGTGAACCGCGGCCGGCCCAGGTAGTCCTTCAGCTCGTCCGTGCCGACGGTGACCGGCAGCGTGACGTCGCCCAGGGCGACGCGCGCCGCGACCTTGCGCAGGATCCGGGCGATGGACCGCTCCAGCGACCGCACCCCGGCCTCGCGGGTGTACTCCGCCGCGACCAGGCGCATCGCGTCCTCGGTGACCGTCACCTCGTCCGGGTTCAGCCCGGCCTTGGACAGCTGCCTGGGCAGCAGGTGGTCCCGGGCGATGAGGACCTTCTCGTCCTCGGTGTACCCGTCGAGCTGGACCAGCTCCATCCGGTCCAGCAGCGGGCCGGGGATCCCCTCGAGCACGTTGGCCGTGGCCAGGAACACCACGTCGGACAGGTCGAGCTCGACCTCGAGGTAGTGGTCGCGGAACGTGTGGTTCTGCGCCGGGTCGAGCACCTCGAGCAGCGCCGAGGCAGGGTCGCCCCGGAAGTCCGAGCCGATCTTGTCCACCTCGTCCAGCAGCACGACCGGGTTCATCGAGCCGGCCTCGCGGATGGCCCGGACGATCCGGCCGGGCAGCGCGCCGACATAGGTGCGCCGGTGCCCGCGGATCTCCGCCTCGTCCCGGACGCCGCCCAGGGACACCCGGACGAACTTGCGGTCCATGGCCCGGGCCACCGACTCGCCCAGCGAGGTCTTGCCCACGCCAGGCGGGCCGACCAGCGCCAGCACCGCGCCGGAACGCCGTCCGCCGATGATGCCCAGGCCCCGGTCCGCACGGCGCTTGCGCACGGCCAGGTACTCGATGATCCGCTCCTTGACGTCATCCAGGCCGGTGTGGTCCTCGTCCAGGATCCGCCGCGCGCCCGCGATGTCGTAGGCGTCCTCGGTCCGCTCGTTCCACGGGATGTCGAGCACGGTGTCCAGCCAGGTCCGGATCCAGCCGACCTCGGGTGAGGCGTCGTTGGTCCGCTCCAGCTTGTCGACTTCCTTCAGCGCGGCGGTCCTGACCGCCTCCGGCAGGTCGGCGGCCTCCACCCGGGCCCGGTAGTCGTCCTCCTCCGTGGCGGCGTCGCCGTTGAGGTCGGCGAGCTCCTTGCGGACCGCGGCCAGCTGCTGGCGCAGCAGGAATTCCTTCTGCTGCTTCTCCATGCCCTCGGCGACGTCCTTGCGGATGGACTCGGCCACGTTCAGTTCGGCCAGGTGCTCCTTGGTCCAGCCGATGGTCAGCTCCAGCCGCTCGACCAGATCCGCGGTCTGGAGCAGCTGCAGCTTCTGCGCGGTGGTCAGGTAGCTGGCGTAACCGGCCCGGTCCGCGATCGCGGCCGCGTCGTCGAGCTGCTGCATAGCGTCGATGACCTGCCACGCGCCCCGCTGCTGCAGGATCCCGGTGACCAGCGACTTGTACTGCTGGGCCAGCTCGTCGGCCTTGGGCCCGCGGTTGGTGTCCTCGATGACGGTGCCCTCGACCCACAGGGCGGCGCCGGGGCCCGTCGTCCCCGAACCGATCCTGACCCGGGAGATGCCGCGCACGACCGCTCCCGGCTGCCCGCCGGGCAGCCGCCCGACCTGCTCGATCACGGCCAGCGTGCCCACGCCCGCGAGTCCGCGGTCAGGCAGCCGCGGCACCAGCAGGACCCGGGCCTGGACCTCGGAACGCATGCCGGGCACCTGTGCTTGCCGGGACGGCATCCGCGCCGCGTCGATCGCCGCGCCGACCTCCGGCTGCGACGTCTCCAGCGGCACTACCATCCCCGGCAGCACCACCTCGTCGTCGAGGGGTAGCACCGGCAGGGTGAGCGTTTCACTCATTTGATGGCCTCCAAAAGCTTGAGTCACTAACACTCAAGAAAGAAGAGCCCTCAGGTATTTCCGCTCCCCGTTCGCCCGCAGCGATCGCCCCGCGGCGCCCCCGGCAGGGCAGCCGAGGCCCCGTTCAGGGTGACAAAACTCGCCGCGATCTTGTTCCCCGGCCCGCGACGGCTCCCGCCGCGGCTCGCGGCGCTGGCCACGGCCCGGCTGGGGGCGTACACCGGGGAGCCCCTGGTGCTCCTGGGGCACAGGAAACGCAGCGGGATCTGCCAGGTGCCGCTGCCGCGATGCCGAGCGCCCCGCGACGCCGACCACGATCACTGAGTCACGGATCACTCCGGATCACCGGCCCCAGCAGTCACATTTGCGCGGTTGATTCCGGTTCTGCGGTTGACTACCGGTATTCCAGTCCCCCGAATCCACCGCGAAACCTGAATCAACCGCGATTTTGGGACTGATGGGACTGGCATGACAGCAGGGACGCTGTTCCGGCCGGCAGTGCGGCGAGGAACCTTGAACCTGCCGGGTCAGGTGCTCGTGGCCTTTCCCGGGGCGGCTCGGCTGAGCTTTCATGTGGCTACGAGGACGATCTTTTATGTGGCTACGAGGAGGATGTGGAGGGTGCGGGGGCCGTGGACGCCCTCGACGCGGATGAGTTCGATGTCGCTGGTGGCGGAGGGGCCGGAGATCAGCGTGTGCGGACGGGCCGGGTCGAGGCGGGCGAAGGCGTCGGGCAAGTCGGCGGCGACCTGATCGGCGCGGACGATGACCAGGTGGAAGTCGGGCACCAGGGTGAGCGCGCGGCGGCCCTGGGCCGGGCCGTGGTCCAGGATGATGGTGCCGGTCTCGGCGATGGCCACGGCGCAGCCGGTGACGACGCCGATGGTCTGGTCGAGCTCGGCCGGGGACAGCGGCGGGGTGTCGCGGATGAGCCGCAGGCCCGCGGGCACCTCGGCCAGCCACTCGGGCGGGAGGCCATCCGGGACTACGAACGGCCCATCCGGCGCACCGTCCGTTTCCGACCGGGCGGCCAGGGCGCGGGCGATGGCGGCGGGCAGGCCGGAGCCGGGGACGCGCTCGACGACGGCGCGGTAGTCGGCGGCGCGTTCGGCGAACAGGTCCACGATGCCAGCGGCCGGGTCGTGGTGGGCGCGCAGGTAGCCGCGGGGCAGCGCCGCGTACGCGGCGTCGGCCTCGGCGGCGGCGCGGTCCGGCGCGGCGGCGGCGCGGTCAACGGCGGCGGAGCGGTCCGTAGCGGCCGCGGGTCGGTCCGGCGCGGTGGCAGCGGAGGGCGCCGGGCCGGCGGCAGGCGCAGCGCCGGCGCGGATGGCGGCGCGGATGCGGGCGAGCATCTGGTCGCGGGAGGCGGTCATCGGGAGGCCTTCCCGTGCGGGCTCCTGGTCCGGGCCCACCAGGCGCGGAACGACTCGCGCGGCGGGGTCGGGGCGTCGCGGGTCTCGGTCCAGGCGGACAGCGGCGGCGGGAGCCGGCGGATCCGGCCCGAACGGCCCACCACGCGGCTGCTCAGGAAGGCGGCACGCTGGGCGGCGGCCAGCAGGCGAGGCGAGCGCAGCACTCTGCCGGACGCGCCGAACACGGCCCGTTCGGCAGAAAATGTCTTGTCCCGCTTCGCGTCGATGACCTTGCCGCGCAGGTAGACCAGGGCCTCGGGGATGTTGATGGCGACCGGGCACACCTCATAGCACGCGCCGCACAGGGTGGACGCATACGGCAGGGAGGCGTCGATCGGAGAGGTGATCCCGCGCAGCTGGGGGGAGATGATGGCGCCGATCGGGCCCGGATAGGGCGAGCCGTAGGCGTGGCCGCCGGTCCGCTCGTAGACCGGGCAGACGTTCAGGCAGGCCGAGCACCGGATGCAGCGCAGGGCCTGGCGGCCGGTGCGGTCGGCCAGCGCGGTGGTGCGGCCGTTGTCGACCAGCACCAGGTGGAAGTCGCGCGGGCCGTCGCCGGGCGTGACCCCGGTCCACACCGAGGTGTAGGGATTCATCCGCTCGGCCGTGGAGGACCGGGGCAGCAGGGCCAGGAACACCTCCAGGTCACGCCAGGAGGGCAGGATCTTCTCGATCCCGGTCACGCAGATGAGCGTCTGCGGCAGGGTCACGCACATCCGGCCGTTGCCCTCGGACTCGACCACCACCACCGAGCCGGTCTCGGCGATGGCGAAGTTGGCCCCGCACACTCCCACCTGCGCGGACAGGAACGCCTGGCGCAGGTGCGCCCGGGCCGCGGCGGCCAGCACCGGCGGGTCGTCGGTCAGCCCGGCCGGCGCGTCCGGCATCTGCTGGCGGAAGATCTCCCTGATCTCGGCCCGGTTCTTGTGGATGGCCGGGACCAGGATGTGGCTGGGCCGGTCGTGGCCGAGCTGGACGATGAGCTCGGCCAGGTCGGTTTCCAGCGCGTCGATGCCGTCCGCGGCCAGCGCCTCATTCAGCCCGGTCTCCTGGGTCACCATCGACTTGACCTTGACCACGCGGTCGGCGCCGGCCGCCCGGGTCAGGCCGGCCACGATCGCGTTGGCCTCGCCCGCGTCCTGGGCCCAGTGCACCTGGCCGCCGGCCCGGGTGACGTTCTCTTCCAGCCGCAGCAGGTAGGTGTCCAGGTGAGCCAGGGTGTGATCCTTGATGGCCTTGGCCGCGGCCCGGAGCTGCTCCCAGTCGGATAGTTCGGCCACGGCGCCGGCGCGCTTGGCCCGGATGGTGTGGGTGGCGTGGGCCAGGTTCCGGCGCAGCTGGGAATCGGCCACGGCGGTGGCGGCGGCGGCCGGGAAGGACGGCATGCCGAGGTAGGTGGGCATGCCCGGGTGCGGGACCGGCGCGGTCACGCGGGGGCCTCGGTGCGGGCCAGGATCTCGGCCAGGTGCATGGTGGCCACGCCGGAGCGCTGGCGGACCAGCGCGCCGCCGATGTGCATGAGGCAGGAGTTGTCCGCGGCGCACAGCACCTCGGCCTGCGAGGCGCGGACCGCGGCCACCTTGTCGGCGCAGATGGCCGCGGACACGTCCGGGTTCTTCACCGAGAACGTGCCGCCGAACCCGCAGCACGACTCGGCGTCCGGCAGGTCCACCAGGTCCAGGCCGCGGACCGCGCGCAGCAGGCGCAGCGGGGCATCGCCCACCTTGAGCATGCGCAGCGAGTGGCAGCTGGGGTGGTAGGTGACCCGGTGCGGGAAGTACGCCCCGACGTCGGTCACGCCCAGCACGTCGGCCAGGAACACCGACAGCTCCCAGGTCCGCGGGGCCACCTCGGTCACGGCCTGAGCCATGTGCACGTCGCCGGCCTCGTCGGCCAGCGCCGGGAAGTACTCCCGGACCATTGAGGCGCACGAGGCGGACGGGGTGACCACGGCCTCGTACCCGGCGAAGGCGGCCAGGTAGCCGCGGGCCATCGGGGTGGCCTCCCGCCGGTAGCCGGTGTTGAAGTGCATCTGGCCGCAGCAGGTCTGCGCGGCCGGGAACTCCACCTGGTGGCCGAGGCGCTCCAGGACGGTCACCACGGCCTGGCCGGTGCCGGGGAACAGCGTGTCAGTCAGGCACGTCACGAACAAGGCGATACGCATCTGGCGCCTCCGCCCGCCACGCTACACCGCGGCGAGCAGGGCCGAGCCGTCCCGGTCGCGGACCGCCCGGCATGGGCCGATGACCGCGAGCGCGGCCACGTAGCCGGGGCCGGCATCCAGGTCGAGCAGCGACACGGAGTCCGGGGGCTGCGGGTAGGGCCAGGAGACCACGCGAGGCGGCCCCGCGTCGGCGGCCACCACCACCGTGCTGAAGGCGACCCGCAGGCCGTCGCCGGTGGCCTTGGTCACGGCCTCCTTCCTGGTCCAGGCGACCAGGAAGTCACGGGCCCGGACGGCCGGGTCGGCCGTGGCCAGGACGGCCCGTTCGGCGCCGGAGAACACCAGGCGGGCCAGGGCGTCGGGGTCGTGGCCGCCCACCGGGCGGCGGCGGCCGTCGAACTGCTCGACGTCCACCCCGACCGGGGCCCGGGCGACGGCGACCGCGACCAGATCGCCGGAGTGGGTCACGGAGTGCTGCGGGCCGCCGCCCGCGGCGCGCGGCTTGCCGTGCGGCAGGCCGCACTGCGGGCAGGTCCGGTCGAAGCGGATGCTGGCCGGATCGAGGCCTCGGTAGCCGGCCAGCGCGGTCTTGGCCAGCGCGCAGCCGACCAGGAACCGGTCCCGGTCCTCCTCGCGCCGGTAGGCCGCGTAGCGTCGTTGTTCGGCCTGGTCCAGCAGGCGGGCGTGCCGGGGCGAGGCGTCCTGGCGGCGCGCCCACCACAGGTCGGCGGTGCCGGTCGCCGGACCGTCCAGGCCTGCCCGTTCAGCCACCTCGTCAGCGTAACCGGCTGCGGCTCCCGGCCTGGCACCTCCGGGTCGCGCAGCGGAACACCGCGGCACCGCCGAGGACAAGCCGAGGCCAAAAGGTCATAGTTTTTTTGGACACGCCAGCTCACTGACCTAGATTGGTTTTCTACCAGGTAAAGGAGCTCGCTGGTGACGCCGAAGCGGATCGGTCCTGTGATCGCGGTATCTGCGGCCATCGCGCTGCTGGCAGGCTGCGGGTCGGCCAGCCACAGCACCGCGGCACCCACGCCGGGTCTCGGCACCACCAGTCCGTCTCCCGGGCCGAGCCCGACTTCAGCCAGCCCAATCCCGGCCGCCACTGGCCCCAAGTGCGTCACGAGCTCGGCCAAGGGCAGCTGCGGTCCGTACGGCTATTCGGAAATCACGGCCAGCCACGGCTCCGACACGTTCGTCCTGAACGACATGTGGGCGCCCAATTCGGGCACGACCCAGACGCTGACCGCCTACAACCCCGGCAGCTGGAGCGTGGTCGCCAATGCCGGACCAGCCGGCAATACCGGGGTGCAGACCTACCCGGACACGCAGCAGATCTACACCCGGACGGACAACACCCCCGACCCGCTGTCCGGGTTCAGCTCCATCATCTCCTCCTTCACCGAGCAAATGCCCGCCGCGAGCGGCCTCAGCGCCGAGGCGGCCTACGACATGTGGCTCGGCCAGAGCGGGTCAACCAACTACGCCGACGAGGTCATGATCTGGAACGACCAGGTCAACCGGGGCACCTGCGGCGGGGCCACGGTGCAGGCCACCGCCAGCTTCGGCGGATCCAAGGGCGTCCCGCAGCAGAAATGGACGCTGTGCAAGTACGGCGGCAGCGAGCTGATCTGGTACCTGACCGGCAGCAACGAGCGCTCCGGCTCGGTGGACATCCTGGCCATGCTCACCTGGCTGGAAAGCCACGGCTACCTGCCCGCCGGCTCCGGCCTGAACCAGATCGACTACGGCTTCGAGATCTGCTCCACCCCCGGCCCGCAGACATTCACCCTCAGCCAGTTCAACATCAAGTCGTCGTGACCGTCCGGGCCTCCCGCTAGCGACAGGCTCAAGGCGGTGCCGGGCCGGTGGCCTGCTGGGCGGCCGCCATGCTGGTGGTCTTCGCGCCGCTGGCGGTGCATCTGTACCGCCGCAAGGCCCTCGGCTGACGCCGAGGGCCTTGGGGTTCGAGCCGGTGCCGCGGGCGGTGGCTCAGGCGTTGACGCTCTGCCGGGCGGTGGGGGCCCGCTCGGGCAGCCGGCTGGCGCGCACGCCCAGCCCGACGGTGCGGACGAGGACCATGGCCACGGCCATGAAGATCAGCCCGTCGGTGATGGCGGCCAGGGTGACCTGGTTCGCGATGGCCCAGCTGACCAGCGGGTGGGAGAACCAGTGCGCGGAGCCGTAGGAGAAGGCGGCGCGGGCGCCGACGACGACTGTCCACAGCAGCGCGTAGGGCGCCCCGGCCCGGCTGACCGGGCGGCCGGTCTCGGGGCTGCGGTAGACGGTCATCATGGCGGCGGCGGCCAGCCCGACCAGCAGGCCGGCCAGGGTGCCCGCCAGCTCCACCAGCAGGCCGGTGCCGTGGGTGACCGGGCTGTCCACGAACAGCGGGATGATCACCGCGGCGGCGATCACCGGGCGCAGCAGCCGCATCGGGCCGATCTTGCGCGCACTGCCCAGGTCGGTGGCCAGCACCGTGGTGAGCACGATGCCGTTGACGATCATGGCTTCGGTAAGTTCGGAAAACATCTTCTGTGCTCCCAGTTAGTCGGGCGTTTCGCTGATGGATCCAGAATCGCGTTTCCGGCCCGGTTCCGAATCGGAGCAGGGGCTGAACGCCGGCATGAGCCGGCCGGGGACGGCCTGGTACCGGGCGGTACCACGGCTGGCCCGCCGGGTCAGCCCCCGGGCTGACGTCCGCGAGCCGCGCCCGGCCGATACTGGAGGCATGCTGCGCACGGTCAACTGGACGGCCCGGATCCTGGGCTTCGCCTGGATCACCGTGCTGGCCTTCGTCGTAGCCCCGCCGCACGGCACTCTCAACATGGCAGTTCAGATTGCGGGATTCTGCCTGGCCGGCCTGGCCATGGCGGCCTGGACGCTGATGGACCTGCACCCGGCCGCGGCACGGTACCGCGAGCGGGCGCTAGCGGTGACCCTCGGGGTCCTGGCCGTGGCCTCGGGCATCGCGGCCACCGCGGGAGGCGGCGGGACCGTGCTTGTGATCTTCGCGGCCGTGGCGGCGATGGTCGCGGGCGCTGAGGTCAGCCTGACGGCGGCGCTGGCCGTGACCGGCTCGTCCATCCTGGCCATCGAGGTCAGCGGGCTGGTCTTCAACAACAGCTACGGCGGGCTGCTCGGGCTGCCCGCGATCGTGGTGGGCGGGCTGGTGGTCGGCCGTAACCGCGGCGCCTACCGGATCGCGGCCGAGCAGGCCAAGGCGCTGCTGACCCAGCGCGAGCGCCTGGAGGCCGAGCAGCGCCGGGCCGACCTGCTCGAGGAGCGCGCCCGCATCGCCCGGGAGATCCACGACGTGCTCGCGCACTCCCTGGGCGCGCTCGGGATCCAGATCCAGGCGGCCCGGGCCGTGCTGACCGACCACGCCGACGTGGACAAGGCCGGCGAGATCCTGGCCGCGGCCCAGAAGATGGCCGCCGAGGGCCTGGTGGAGACGCGCCGGGCTGTCTATGCCCTGCGCTCCGACACGCGGCCGCTGAACGAGGAACTCGCCGTGGTCAGCGAGACCTACGCGCAGCGCTACAACGTCAAGGTCGGCTTCGAGGTGGGCGGCGTACCCGGGCCGCTGCCGCCCGACGCCACCCTCGCGCTACTGCGGATCGCGCAGGAAGCCCTGGTCAACGCGGCCAAGCACGCGCCCGGGCAACCGGTCGCGGTTCGACTGGACTTCACCGGCGTCGTGGTCCGGCTCACCGTCCGCAACGACTTGGACCCCCTGGATCCGGTTAGCGGCCCGGCCGCGGTGAGCACCGTCGACGGCGGTTACGGGCTGACCGGCATGCGGGAACGGCTCCGGCTGCTGAACGGGACCCTGGAGGCGGGCCGCCGCGACGGGCAGTGGGTGGTGACCGCAGTGCTGCCCCGCCCGCAGCCTGAGAACATAGGGTCATGACCACCGCCGAGGCCGGCCTGCCGCTGCGCATCGTGATCGCCGACGACCAGGCCAGCGTGCGCGAGGGCCTGGTACTGCTGCTCGGCGGCCTGCCCGGCATCGACGTGGTCGGCGCCGCCGCCGACGGGCAGCAGGCGCTGGACCTGGTGGCCGAGCACCAGCCCGACGCGATCCTGCTCGACCTGCACATGCCGGTCCTCGACGGGCTGGGCGTGACCCGGCGGCTGACCGCCGAGCACCCCGGGGTGGCCATCGTCGTGCTCACCACCTACGCCGACGACGGCTCGGTGCTGGAGGCTCTGCGGGCCGGCGCGCGCAGCTACCTGACCAAGGACGCCGACCGGGCCGACATCGCCCAGGCGCTGCAGGCCGCGGCCGCCGGGCTGACCGTCCTGGACCCCCGCGTGCACGCCACGCTCCTGCAGGCCGCAGCGCCGCCCAGGCCCGCGGCCGGGGAACAGGCGGCGCCCGGCCCGGCGGCGCCGCTGCCGGACGGCCTGACCGAGCGCGAGGTGGAGATCCTCGCCCTGATCGTCCAGGGGCTGACCAACCCCGAGATCGCCGCGCGGCTGTTCCTGAGCAGCCACACGGTCAAGACCCACATCAACCGGATCTTCGCCAAGACCGGATCCCGGGACCGGGCCGCCGCCATCGGCTACGCGCACCGTCACCAGATCGGCTGACCCTGCGCCGGGCGCTACGGCGGGGTGCCGCGCTCGATGGTGACGGCGGCGGTGTAGCCGCCGGCGGCGATGGGCTTGCGCAGCTCCAGGCGGAGCCAGGGCACCGGGTGGTCAGCCAGCAGCCGCTCGGCCACCCGCTCGGCCGCGGTCTCGATGAGCCGGAACCGGGCGGCCTGCAGTACCGAGGCGATGGTCTGCGCCACCGCGGAGTAGTCCAGGGCGTCGGCCAGGTCGTCGGTGGCGGCGGCCTGCCGCACGTCGGCGGCCAGGTCCACGCTGACCACCAGCGTCTGGGTAATCTCGCGTTCCCATTCGTGCACGCCGATGACGGCGGGCACGGCGAGGTCCCTGATCGACACGAGGTCCACGGGGTCCACGGGGTCCTAGGCCACGTGCGGCTCGCTGCCGTCCTCGCTGATCATCGGGCGGCCCGCCACGGCCCAGCCGGTCATGCCGTCGGCCACGTTGATGGTGGTCAGGCCGGCCCGGCCAGCGCCTGCGCCGCGTAGGCCGACCGGGTGCCGCTGCGGCAGATCACGTAGACCTCGCGATCCTGCGGCAGTTCGGCGGCACGGGCGCCGAGGTCGCCCAGCCGCACGTGCACCGCGTCGGGGGCGTGGCCCGCGGTCCACTCGTCGTCTTCGCGCACGTCCAGCAGGTACACCCCGGCTGGCAGCTCCGCCGACATTACCTGCCGAACCGCGACGGGCTGGTTCATGACGGTCTCCTCGGTCCAGGCGGCCACCGGCCGCCCGGATACTGTACCCGGTCAGCCTTCCGCGCTGGCGGGCACCGGTACCGGGCCCTGGTGATCGGCCTCCTTGATCCCGTACCTGGCGTACAGGCCGCGCAGCGGGCGCGGCGCCCACCAGTTGGCCCGGCCGAGCAGCCGCATGGTGGCCGGCACCAGCAGGATCCGGACCACCGACGCGTCGACCAGCAGCGCGACGATCATGCCGACGCCCATCAGCTTGATGAACGTGATACCGGAGGCGGAGAACGCGCCGATCACGATGATCAGCAGCAGGGCCAGGCTGGTGATCACGCCGCCGGTGCGCTGCAGCCCGGCCGCGACCGCGACGGTGTTGTCGCCGGTCTGGTCGTACCGCTCGCGGATCCGGGACAGCAGGAACACCTCATAGTCCATGGACAGGCCGAAGATGATGGCCAGCATCAGGATCGGCATGGTCGGGTCGATGGAGCCGGTCGGGGTGAACTGCAGCAGCCGGGACAGGTGCCCCCACTGGAAGATCCACACCACCACGCCGAACGTCGCCGACAGCGACAGCACGTTCATCACGATCGCCTTCAGCGGCAGCACCATCGAGCCGAAGGCCAGGAACAGCAGCACGAACGTGGACACGCAGACCAGCAGCGCCATCCAGGGCAGAGTCGCGCCCAGGCTGGCCAGCTCGTCGACCAGCCCGGCGGTGGTCCCGCCGACCAGCACCGCCGTGCCGGACGGCACCGGGATGGCCCTGATCTGCGTCACGATGTGCCGGGCCGCCGAGGATACGGGCGTCGGGGTGTAGCCGATGTCGACCCGGGCGACGCTCTCCCGCCTCCCCGAGCCAACACCGGCTTTGACCCCGGTGACCTGCGCCGACGTGACGCCGGGGATGGCCTCGACAGCATGGGTGTAGGCGCCGAGCTGGGCCGGGCTGGTGGCCGCGGGCCCGGTCAGCAGGGCCTCGATCGGGGCGGTGGAGTTGACCGGGAACTGGCTGTCCAGCGTGTCGGATACCTGCCGGATGGTGGAGGCGGCGGGCAGCGTCCTGGCGTCCGTGCCGCCCCAGGAGATGCGCAGGAACGGGGCGCCCAGGGCCAGCAGCGCGATGGTGATCACGGTGACGTACACCAGCGGCCTGCGCATCACCGAACGGGCCAGCCGGTACCACGCTCCGTTCGCCTCATCCATGACCGGCCGCCGGACCGAGCGGCGGATCCGCAGTGCGTTGACCCGGTGGCCCAGGACGGCCAGCAGCGCGGGCATGACGGTGAGCGCGGCCAGCACGTCCACCGCCACCGTGGCCACCCCGCCGTAGCCCATCGAGCGCAGGAAATCCTCGGGGAACAGCATCAGGCTGGTCAGCGCGACCGCGACGGTGACCCCGGACACGGCCACGGTCCGGCCCGCGGTGGCCACGGTGCGGGCCACGGCCTGTTCGACCGTGGGCTGCAGGTGCAGTTCCTCACGGAACCTGGTCACCATGAACAGCCCGTAGTCGATGCCCAGGCCCAGGCCCAGGATCGTGGTGATGTTGACCGAGTAGATGGACACCGTGGTGACCATGGTGAGCAACCGCAGCACCGTGAACGAGCCGAGGATGGCCACGCCGCCGATCGCCACCGGGAGGCTGGCCGCGGCCAGGCTGCCGAAGATGACCAGCAGCAGGATGAGCAGGACCGGCATGGAGAAGCCCTCGGCCTTGGCGATGTCGGCGCTGACCTCGTTGTTGATCGCGACCTCGAGCGGCACGTCGCCGCCCACCCGGGCGCTGACGCCATCGGCGGCCAGGCTGGCCGGGGTCAGTCCGGTCTTGATCGCGTCGTAGGTCTGGTGCCTGGCCGCGTCGTCCGCGCCGGTGAGCTGGAGCACCGCGTAGGTGGAGTGCCGGTCGGTGCTGACCAGGCTGGGCGATCCGCTGGACCAGTAGGTGGTGACCTTGGCCACGTCGGCGGGCGGCAGGCTGCCCAGCGCGGCGGTGACGGCCTGCCGGTAGGCCGGGTCGGCCACGGTCATGGTGGCGCTGCGGTACAGCACCACGACGTCGGCGTCGTTGCGGCCGAACACCTGGTCGGCCCGGTTGGCCTCCTGCTGGCTCTGGCTGGACGGCGGGGTGAAGTTGTCACCCGACGACAGCTTGCCGAACACCCCGGTCCCCCAGACCGCGGCGAAGGCCACGAACAGGAGCGTCACGACCAGCGTCAGCCGCCTCCTGCGGAACAAGGCATGCCCCCATGCCTCGAACATGTCTGCCTCCCGTGCTGTCCACTTCTGCTGTGTGCTTCGTTTCGGTTGATTACTCAAGTAAATGATGTAAACTGATTACGCTGCTAACTTCGCATACGGTGTTCACTCCTGTCAAGCGCTCGAGTCAAGCGGGCTAGCATCAGATCGAGGAGGAAGCTTTGACCCAGGCCGTCGACGTCACAGGTACCGCGCCGGGCGCGGACCCGCCGGTGTCCCGGCGGGACCGGCTGCGCGCGGCGACCACCGAGGAGATCATCCAGACCGCGCGGCGCCTGCTGGTGGCCAGCGGCCCGGACGCGATGTCGCTGCGGGCCATCGCGCGCGAGATGGGCATGACCGCCCCGGGCCTGTACCGGTACTTCGACAGCCACGAGGAGCTGCTGCGGCACGTCTGCGCCAGCATCTTCACCGAGCTGGGCGCGGACATCCAGCAGGCCATCGACTCCGCGCCGGTGGCCCCTGGCGAACATGAGGTGACGGTGAAGCTCACCGTCAAGATGGTCGCCGCCTGCCGGGAGTTCCGGCGCTGGTCGCTGAATCACCAGCGCGAGTTCGGCCTGCTGTTCGGGGTGCCGCTGCCCGGCCTGGACTACGGCCACTACGACGTGGCCGACGAGTGCGCGCTGGCCTTCGCCGGCACCTTCTTCGCTTTGTTCCTCGAGCTGTGGACCAAGACGCCGTTCCCGGTGCCGGAGCCCGGGGACATCGACCCAGGCCTGCGGGAGCAGCTCGACCGCTACCGCGCCGCGCTGGGCACCGAAATCCCGGTCGGCGCGGTACTGACCTTCCTGCGCTGCTGGAGCGTGCTGTACGGCGGGGTGGCCATGGAGGTGTTCGGCCACATGAAGTTCGCGCTCGAGGACGCGGCGCCCATGTTCGAGCTCACCCTGGCCGATCTTGCGAAGCTGGTCGGGCTGCGCTACCCGCTGGGCCGCTGAGCCCCGCGCCGGCGGCGGATGGCGATCAGGGCCGCGGAGGCGAGCACGCTCCCGGCGAGCACTTCCACGTAGGCCCGGCGTCGCGACTCCCGCTGGATGCGGGTGTGGAACCGGTTCACCGCCGACGGCCAGGGCGACCAGCCGAACCACAGCCTGGTCGGCTTGTCGGCGTCGGGCAGCGCCGCCCCGGCCATGCCGGCCAGCACGGCCAGCCGCCGGTCGGCGGGCGCGGCCGCGGCCAGCGCCCCCATGATGGCCAGGCTGGCCAGCCCGTCACGGGTGGCGACCCGGACGAACCGGCGCTTGCTGCCCCACTTGCCCCAGTGCGGGATGGCGTCGAGGACGAAGTGCGAGGCGACGCCGGCCGCGAAGGCCAGGCCCGGCCGGCGGGCCAGCGCGCCGATCACCGCCCCGGACAGGACATGGTTGGTCAGCAGCATCCGGCCGTCCCTTCCCCTCGTGACATCCCCACCGTATGCGGCCTGCGCCTGGGATTATCCGGCGGCGGGGCAGCGGAGCGTGCTGGTAGCGTTTCGTTGCGGGGCAGGCACGATATCCAATCCGAACGAGGACTGACGCGTACCCATGCTGGACAAGCGATTCATCAGGGAGCACCCGGACGAGGTCAAGGCGGCCGTCCGGGTCAAGGGCATCGGCCTGGACGTGGACGAGCTGCTTGACCGTGGACCGGGAGAGCCGCCGGCTGCAGACCGAGCTGGACCAGGCCCAGGCCCTCAGGAAGAGCTCGTCCAGGGAGTACGCCCGGGCCGACGAGGCCCGCCGGGCCGAGCTGAAGATCGAGGCCGAGAAGCTCGATCTTCAGCTCAAGTTGCTGCGCGAGCAGCTGGCCGAGACCAATGAGACGCTGAACGGCCTGCTGCTGCTGACCCCCACCATCCCGTGGGAGGGCGCGCCGGTCGGGCCGGACGACTCGGCCAACGTGGTCATCAGGACCGTCGGTACCCCGCCCGTGTTCGGCTTCCCGCCGCTCGATCACGTCGAGCTGCTGGAAAAGCGCGGCTGGGCCGACTTCGCCCGGGCCCGCAAGGTGGCCGGGGAACGCGCCTACGCGCTCACCTCGGACGCGGTGCTGCTGGAGCGCGCGGTCCACTCCTATGCCCTGGATCTGCTGCGAGCCAGGGACTTCACGCTGGTCAGCGTGCCGTCGCTGGTCCGCGAGCAGGCGCTGATCGGCAGCGGCCAGTTCCCCGCGCACCGCGATGAAACCTACGCCATCCCGGCCGACGACCTGTACCTGGCGGGCACGGCGGAGGTCGCGCTGGTCGGCTTCCACAGCGACGAGATCCTCGACCACAAGCAGCTGCCGATCCGGTACGCCGGCATCTCGCCCTGCTTCCGGCGGGAGGCGGGCAGCGCCGGCCGCGACGTGCGGGGGCTGCTGCGGGTGCACCAGTTCGAGAAGGTCGAGCAGTTCGTCATCTGCGCCGCCGACGACGCCGAGTCCGACCGCTGGCACGCCGAGCTGCTGGGCACCGCCGAGCAGCTGCTGCAGGGCCTGGGCCTGGCCTACGAGGTGGTGGAGTGCGCCACCGGCGACATGGGCGCGGGCAAGTACCGGATGAACGACATCAACACCTGGATGCCGTCCCTGAACGCCTACCGCGAGACGCACAGCTGCTCGTCCCTGCACGACTGGCAGGCCCGCCGGGCCAACGTGCGGTACCGGGACACCGAAGGCACGGTGCGGTTCGCCTACACGCTGAACAACACCGCCGTCGCCACGCCGCGGATCCTGGCCGCGCTGGTGGAGAACCTCCAGACCGACGAGGCGCAGGTGAAGGTGCCGGCCGTGCTGCAGCCCTATCTCGGCGGCCGGGAACTCCTCTGAACCGGCGCCAAACTGGCGTACGCTGCGAGGCGTGAACCTTGATGCCGATCGGGTGGGCGAACTAGCCGCCCGGCCGCCCAGCGACCTGACCAGGCGCGATGTCGCGCTGGCGCTGCTCACCGTGCCGGCCGACGACGCCCTGGCCTCGCTGCCGGGCCTGCGGCGGGGGCTGCTGGCGGCGGGCAACCCGCTGTCCGCGGTGTTCTGGTCCTCGGCGGAGTCCGTGCTGCACAAGATCGAGGACGGCACCGCCACGGTCGGGGACGTCAGGACCTGGCTGGAGGCCACCGGGACCGAGCCGAACGGGATCATCGGCCTGCACGTCTGGGACGATCAGTCCGAGCGCAGCCAGCTGGCCGCCGAGATGCACACCCGGCTGGTCAGCCACCTGGAGGAGCGGCTGGCCGCGGGCGAGATCGACCCCGACCTGCTGGCCGTGGCCGACCCGGCCGCCTGCCAGGCCTACATCGCCGTGCAGGAGCGGTGGATGACCTCGGCACTGCCCGACGGCCGGGTGCCGATGGACGTGCTGCTGGATGAGAAGGACGAAGAGTTCGCCGCCGAATGGGACGCCGCCGACGCCGAGGCACTGGCCATGGTCCAGGCCCTGCTCGAGCAGGTCGGCGAGCGCCCGCTGCCGGCCGAGGAGCTGCGCCGGGCCAGTGCCCGGCTGCGCGCGGACATCGGCCGGCCCGGCTGGCCTGCTGAGCTGCTGATCGAATGCGGCGGCATGCGGGCTCGCGACCTGCCGGCCGACGACGCCGAGCTATGGCTGCGGCTGGCCGCGGGCGTGGCCTCGCCCGTCGGCTCAGATGACTGGCCGGCCCGGCAGACGGCGGCAGACTCCGACATGCTGAACGACACCGACAGCGCGGTGGCCGCCATCTGCGCCATCGACCACTTCGACTGGCTGGCGGTGATCACCGCGCTGGCCACCGGCGGGCCCGGCACGTCCGCCTCGGCCGCCGACCTGGCCGGCTACGTGCGCGACTACGACCCGGACGATGGCGAGGACCTGGCGGAGGCGGACGGTGAGGTCTACGACTTCGGCGGCATCGATGACGACGACGAGTTCGACGAGCTGGGCATGGAGAGCCTGTTCCTGCCGGTTACCACGCTGTGGCAGGTCCTGGGCGCGATCGACGACGAGGACTGCCTGACCCCGCTGGGCTGGTGGGGCCTGCCCGAGGCCATGCGCCGCGTCTGGGCCCCCTCGGGTGGCCCCGAGGGCTGACGCACGCATTCCGGTAGCAGCCTGGCGGCCTAAAGGCTCAGGTGGATGCGAAGTGCCTGGTCGAGTTCGGCCATGAGGCTGGCGGGCAGCTGGCCGAGGCGTTTGCCGATACGCTCGACGGTAACGGACCGGACTTGCTCGGCCTGCGCTTTGGAGTCGTATGACAGGCCGGTGAGGTGGGCCGGCAGCAGGACCTGGAACGGGTAGATCCGCTCGGTGCTGGAGGTAACCGGCACCACCGTGACGACTCCGCGGCCCAGGCGGGTCGCGGTGCCGTTAGCGGCGTCGTTGCTGACGATCACGGCCGGGCGGGTCTTGCTGGCTTCCTGGCTGCGGGCCGGGTCGAGGGTGACGGTGACGATTTCCCCACGGCGCACTCAGGCCCCCAGGCCGTCAGCGGTCACAGCGTCCCATGTCTCGGCGTCTCCGGAATCGGTCCATGATTCCCAGGCGTCTTCATACGCGCTGGCGAGCTGGGCGGTCCGCAACAGCCCGACAGCCTTGTGCATGGCCGCGGACCGGGAGCCCATGCCCTGTTCACGGGCATAAGAGTCGAGG
>CAVTZG010000008.1:0-616294 GCA_963739135.1 uncultured Actinomycetes bacterium | reverse complement strand
GGCGGATGTGAAATTGCATCGTGATTTAGGTCACGTTGATACGACTTCAAGGGCGCATCTTCGGGACGCCGGGCCGACCGGCCCTAGCCATGCTCACAGAGTGTGAGACATGCACGAAGGAAGCGTTGAACGAGCTGGGGGAAGTGTCGCGCCGGGGGCGTTCTGTCTGAGACTGCCGAGGTCGTGAGCCTACCCGGTTGCCTATGTCCAACTGAGCGTGCGGTGCCTAGCCAGATGGCGATGCCTACGGTGATGTCAGCAGTGCGGCATATTCGGGCGCCAAGGCTCTCTGTGCTTCGGCCGATGGCGGGCACGACGTGCAGTCCTGTACCTGCGAAGGTGGGATCACGGCGAGGACCGCGCGGCAACCGGCGCCGACAGACGTTGCTACGAGCCACCCGCACTAGGTCGGCCATAGCCGTCCGCTCAGCGGCCTGCCCCGCCGGGCGCACGGCGCGAAGCCGACTACCAGCGGGGCGCAAGCGAAGAATGAACTGGCATTCGATAACGTCAACCAGGCGAAAAATTACAAGAAACTGGTAAGAGGAAGTCTCCACACTTTCAGGGGATTGCCGGCAGCTATCGGAAGCAGGGAGACGCGCGGCCAAGACAGTTGACGCTTGAGCGTCAAGGTCACGCTAGTGTCGGCCTAACGTCGACTCGACGAGGCTCCGCCAGAGCACTCACGACACGCGACAGTTCAGGGTCAGTAACTACGCACGGTGGACCGTTCATTCGCGCGGGCACACAAGTCTACGGCAATCCGGATTGGCCTGGCCCTGCTGCTGATCTTCTCATGGTACGTGGGGGCCACCATCGCGCTGGTCTCGCTCGGGGCCTCGATCGCCTGGTGGCGCTACCGCTGAACAAAGTTGAACCCCCGGGAGCACCGACCAGCTCCCGGGGGTCCACTCACTCAGTCAGTCGAATTCAAACTCGACTTCACTTCCGACCGGCGCGAGGTTGGCCGGGTCACGCGGCGGGCGGGCCGGGGGAAACCCACCGGGAGCAATCCCGGCAGGGCGCCCCGGTCCGACCCAACCCTGCACGACCACCACGCCTACCCAGCAGAGGCGCTGGCCAGCGCCTACCACTGGCGGTGGATCGGCTCGGAAACCTGCCTGAAAGAGGCCAAGTCCGCGATCAGCGGCGCCGGGCCGTCCACCGGGCCGATGCTCCGCTCGCACTCGCCGGCCCTGGTCGCCCAGGAGCACGCCGCCTGGGTGACCGCCGTCGAGCTGGCCCGCGCCCTCGCCCGCGCCGCCGCGGCGATCGCCTCCCCCGCCCGCCGGGGACGCCGCGCCGGGCAGCCGGTGCACCCGCGGGAGATCTCCTTCACCGCCGCCCGCCGGGCCGTCATCGCCTCCGTCCGGTCCGGCGCTGCCACCGCCAGCCTGCCCGCGGCCCTCACCGAGGCGAACCGGGACGCCATCCTGGCCGGCCTGGCCCGCCGCCGCGTCCAGGTCGACCGGCACCGGCACCGCGACCGCAAGACCAAGGCCCGGCCGGGCTTCCCGGCCGCCGGGCCGCGGCTGGTCACTAAACGGCATTGGTGGCCCCCCGCCTGCCGGATCTTGCGTCCATATCGTCGCTGGTGCGCTTTTCCCGCAGATCGTTTCCCGGCCGCGGCTCAGGCGCCTCAGCATCTGCCACGGGCCTCCGCGGAACGTAATCACGAGTCTCACGAATCCCGGTAGTTTTCCCCGCGGCGGACATGATCACGAATGTGTAACGGTAACATGTCAGGCTGAAAACATCCTATAAGTCACCATTGACACCATGAAACGATCTGCTTGACTTGACCACTGGGGGGGTTGTTGTCGTGCCCTCTTGCCCACCGAGGGAAGACCGAGGCCGCTGGCATGGGCGAAGAGTCCAAAAAAGATGAAAAGCCTTTCCTTGGACGGAGTAATTCCTTCTGGATCGGCCTTACAGCCGTCTGTACCATTCTCCTCCTGGTAGTCGCGTACTTGACCTACCAAGCCACCAAGAAACCCGATAAGGTGGTGGCGCTAGTCACGACTCCTGCGACCACACCGGCCACGACTCCTGCGACCACACCAGCCACGACTCCTGCGGTGTTTCCGGTGAGCTATAGCTTCTCGTTCAATGACGCCAGCCAATACCCCTGCTCCGACGAGGGCTCGATTGATTCGGTCGCGGGCGGGGATGAGGCGACATTTACTTTCTATAACGACTCGTCAACTTCTCTTCAGATCATATGGATCACTGATGAGGGCGCCCGCTACACACGCACTACGGTAGCGCCAGACAATAATTGGACGGTTTATACCGATGTCTCAGACCTGTGGATGATCGCTAATCCTGCTGCGACATGCGAAGGCATTTTCGACGTGGCTGGTGCCGGCTATGTTACGGTCACGTCCTGACGGCAGGAGCTAAGCCCGGATCTCCCGGAATAGGCCACAACCTAAAGTCGTTAGATGAAAAGTGCCTTTAGTGAGCCGGTCCATGTCCCGCACGATCACCACATCGAGCTGACCCGCCTCGATGGCCGTGATCAGGTCCACGAACCCGTCCCGGGTGATCTCCTTGAACGCGGAGTATCCGTCATCCTTGAAGGTGGCCACTACAGTCCAGTCGCGCCGCTGCGCGTGGCCGGCGCCGCGCTCAAGCTGGGTCGGCACCGACTCCGCTTCGTCGTAGGTCTCACTCAGACGGGCATACACACCCGCCCTGAGCTGGGCTTCCGCCCGGTCTGCCTGCATGTCGTCCATGAGTCCATCATGATGCAAAATCGCAGCGGACGCATGCGCCGCTTGCTGGCCTCGGGTCTGCTGCCGAAGCGGGCCGGGCAGCCGGTTAAGGCGCTGGCCCACATCCATTTCACCGAGCTGCTGGCGATGGACCAGGACTCGGTCCTGCAAGACAAATGGATTACGGATTACCGGGCCCGGTGGGCCGGCCACCGGGCGGCGGCGTCGACCGGGCCGGCTGATGGCGGGGCCTGGCTGACCGGGGAGGCCGCCCGGGCCATCGCGTGTGACGCGATGATCGTCCCGGTGGTGACCGGCGACCTGGACCCGGCCGCGATGGAGGACCTGATCGCCCTGTGCGTCCGCTACGACCAGGCCCGCCACGCCCCGCAGGACGGCCAGCCTCAGGACGGCCAGCCGCAGGCCGCCGTGCAGGATGGCCAGCCGGACGCCATAGGCCAGCCGGATGCCAGCCAGCCGCCCGCCGGCGGCACCGGGACCGGCGATGGCACTCCCGGAGGTACCGCCTCGGCGGAGGTGCTGGACGAACTGGAGCAGCAGATCCTGGCCCGGGTCATCCAGATCATGTCCGGACCTGGCGGGCTGGCCTCCTTCCTGCGCAGCAACCTGCTCGGCAAGCCGCTGGCCGGGCCGTCGCTGCCGCTGGACGTCGGGCAGCCCTAGTTCGCTTTTTGTACCTGTGATTCGGGTCACGTCCTCGGTCGAAGCTCATGCTCTTCGCAACGGTCAGCGAACGCGGTCAACCTGTATCGGCCTGTATCGCTACGTCTACCTACGCATGACTATGACCTGCGATATCTAGAGTTGATCATGTGCCAGCTCAGCAGGTCGAACGTATCGACCCCCTCGGCCCGATGCCGCCCTACCGGCAGATCGCGGCGATCATCAAGCGTCGGATCCAGTCTGGACAGTACCCGCCGAACACCCGTATCCCCACTGAGAGCGAGCTGGTCGAGACATACGAGGTTGCGCGTTCCACGGCGAGGCGCGCAGTAGCCGCCTTGCGGGAGGAAGGACTCGTCTACACCGTTCAGGCGCGAGGTACATACGTTGCGGAGCCAGGTAACAAAACCAAGCAAGCCACTGGAAGCTTAGGAGTGGCTTAATCCAATGCACCGCAGCCGCCTCTGCCACTTTGTCATTGACCTCTCTGACCTCGATCGGGGCGTCTTGTTTTGGTCAGCAGCACTAAATGCTGCCGAAGAACCGGTGCCCGAAAATAGCCATCACATATATCGCAAGCTCCGTCTTCCAGACTCTGAGGTACGAATCCTTCTTCAGAAGACCAGCGACGATAAGGTCTCCAAAGAACGCATGCACCTTGACCTAGAGGCTGATGACGTTGAAGCCGAAGTTCAGCGCCTTGAAGCTCTGGGCGCTACCCGGTGGGATCATCAGACGGAACGCGGATTCGACTTTTGGGTCCTACGCGACCCATGGGGCAACGAGTTCTGTGTAATTCAACCGGAGTTTCCTGAACTGCTGGCCCAGAGGGAACCGTGGAATCGCGTTTAGCTAGTTGCTCGTGACCGACTACCCTGAATGTAAGGGCCTATTATGAATACGATTCTTATTACCGCAATGCCATATACTGTTAAAGCAGCGGCAGCCTCAACAAGTACGGGTACGCCAGTGTGGATACCCATAGTGGCATCTATCGTAGGCGGTGGGGTGGTTGGTTCTCTGATATCCACCTATGTGACTTCGGGGCGCGAGGGTAGACAAGCGCGAGCTAAGGTCCGCGAATGCCTATTCGATACTGAGAATACTCGATGGACTGACACGGACTATAAGCTATTCAGGGAAGCTGTATCACGTCTCGAAGCCTCAGCACTGATAGCAAGAGCGCCACGTGAGATAGTACGTCGCTATGTCTACCTAGCGGAAGTTGCTCACTACACTCAACTAGCAAAGGAGAAGTCTGACCCCGGTTACCCGCCAAGGGGTCTGCCGTTGGATCTTGCTGTACTAGTCGAAATGACAATCGCCATACTGGTCGAACATCTTTGGCATCCATGGTCAAAGAGACATCGTGTAAAGCATGGCGCTTGGATAATCGACAGAGCGATCGAAACAAATAAGAGGACGAACCCGGACTTTAGCTGGAATGTACAGCTTCTCCGCTGGAATCCTATTACAAAGGAGCCCGGCATTAGAGGGTTCATTCACCGGCTAGCGGCGACGATCAGGAGAAAAGCCAGACAATTGTGGGAATGGGTCAAGACCATGACATCCAAGGGCCGCGCACGCAAGATCGAGAGAACGATTCCTCAGGTCCCGCCTCCAGAGTCCCCCGAGACAGAACAACCTGACGCGACTACCACGGCCATCTGAATGATCCTGGGTTGGTCCTAGGCCAGAGTTAATTCGATCAGCGCGAAGACGCGGCGAACTGGCGTTTCGTCATGGCGTGATCTTCAAGGTAGGCCCGGACCTGTGGTTGCCTTTGCCAGCGGTTCAGCCCTTGGGCGATCACGCCGAATTTCGGCAGCCACATGGTAAATTCTGTTTCCCGCAGGACAGCCAGGCCCTTTTGAGCGATCCGCGATGCCTCGCTGACTGAACCGCGCGCGAGGTGAGCCATAGCGATATCCTCGAATATGATGACTGCTTTCTTCCTATCCGGTTCGGTCAGGCGCCCGAGAACGGCAGTGGCGATTTCTTGCGCCTCATCGAGCCTGCCAATCTTCGAATAGGTGGCGATGCGGTAGGAGTCGAATCGGTTCTGGTCAAGGAACCGTGTCCAGGCGCGGTCCTCGTCTGGGTCGCAAATGCTGAATGCGTCTTCGGCTCGCCCCCATGATGCCAGCGCCTGAGCGCTGTCGCCAAGTTGCGCGCTCTCCTCCGCATGCCGCGCCGCGATCCACGCGACCGTCGCCGGGGATTCGGTTTCAGAGATGTTCTCCAGCGCTTCGGCAAGGAGAATCCGCGCGCGGCCATTGGCGCCCTTGGTGCTGGGGATATAGCTGCGGTAAGCCAGAGCGCACGCAGCGATCGCGGGATCGTCTGCCTCTTTCGCCGCCTTAACCGCGGTGTCATAGAAGTTTCGGGCAGTAGCCGAGTCACCTATGTCGCTGGCCACCCATCCGGCAAGAACACTGCTTTCGCCCGCGACGACGATAAGCCGCCTGCGCAGCTCGTTTCCAGCGTCGTCGGCTGAGCCGTTCAGGAGGGTGCTTACCTCCCGCAAATGCACCGTGAGCCCTTTAAGGAGTACCGGAGCCGATACAATTTCTTCGAGATGATGGAATCCGGCCGACCGCGCTTCCATCTCCTTGATCGTTGCCTCATTCATGGCACTCGGATTAGTGAGAGCGTAAGCGAGGCGTTCCCATACTCCGCTTTGCGCGAGGGCTGCGGTAGCGCCGAGCTGCGCGGCCAGCGCGAGCATGTCGCGACGCTTCACATCCGTTCCGTTCCTTCCCACGGCCTCCGCGAGTAGTTGCAGGTCGAACGTGTCGGCCTGGACTCCCGCTACCGCGCCTGCGGCCGACCGCGAGGTGTTCGGCGAGGCATCGCCGGTCAGGCCGAGCGCCTGGCGCAGCGGGAGAGGCATGTCCAGGCCGTTCGCCAGCTTCTCAAAGGTAGAGGTCCACTCGGCTTGGTTCTTGCCGCGCTTGTAGTTGCTCAGGGTGCTCTGGGCCAGTCCGGTCCTGGCGCACATCTGCCCTTGGGTGATGCCGTGCGCGCCGAGGATGCGGACCATGGCGCCGGCATCACGCCGCTTGCATGCCTCGTAGAAGTCCTGACGTGCGAAAACGGCTGCAAGCCGCTCGCGGACTACCTCGTCTGGTTCAGCCACGGCGCCTGTCCCGTTCCCCTCCCCAGGGATACAGAGATGCGATCGGTCAATCACATCTTGCTATCACACCTTGCTATTCCGCTAGCGGTTCATTCGTGCAACGATCTAACTCGTATCGCCACGTATCAATACGGATCACTATCGTCTGGTTTGACCTGCAAAAACATGCGGCATCGCGTCCTTGCATGAGGGGCCCGCACGCTGTATGGCACGACGTGACCGCGCGATTACGTAATCGAGCCGTAAGGACCTCAGGGACAGCACCAATGACTGCCGAATCTGCGACCGTCGAACCGCCCAAGCATCCCTTGCACGCGATGACCACGTTCGAGCTGCGCGACTACCGCCGCCAGCTCGAAGACGCCATCACGTTCTTTGACAAGCAAGACCCCGTACCCCCGGCCAGGGACCGGCTGCAAGCCAAGCTTGACGCCGTGCTAGCCGAGCAGGAGTCGCGTACGAGGCTGGCCGATGCCCGCTGACCGACCCCACGATGTCAGCAGCCTGACCGCTGACCAGCTTGAACGCGCCAAGCGGGACCTTGAGATCAGCCTCGCCCTGGCATTCCCCGGTTCCCCCGTGCGCGTGACGATCATGAGCGAGATGACCGCCATCGACGCGGAGCTGGCCGAGCGCGGCGCCCGATGACTTACTTGTGCTCGTGCCAGTGGTCGATGGTGGCCATGCGCCCAACGCATCCCCCTCGGGCCGCGTCTCGACTGGCCGCACTTGTGCTGGCAGGCTGCTACCGGCCATCCCCTGTAGGCTCCCCGTTCGCCCTGATCCTGGCGGGTTAGGTAACAACGGGTCGAGAGACACCCCCGGTACCGCTAACGATCTTTAATTGCGGGGGTTACCTGAGAGTCCAGGCACCGGTTCATGCTGGCGACGGGCCTTCCGTCAATCGTTGATACGTTCCGGGCCGATGCGGGTACGTGGCCCACATGACGCAGAAGGAGCGCCCGGCTCCGGGCTACCTGCTCGGGGCAGATGAAAGCGAGCGGACACGCTTGCTTGCGCAAGGTGAGATTCACCGGGCCGAGACCGACGCCCTGTTCGACCGCATCGAGATACCAGCAGGAGGGCGCGCTATTGACTTCGGCTGCGGCCCTCTCGGCGTCCTGGATCTGCTCTCCCGCCGAGTCGGGACCACTGGCGAGGTCGTCGGCCTGGACAGTGCCCCCCGGATGGTCGGCTTCGCCCAGCGCAGCATCGCCGAGCGTGGCCTGGCCAACGTGCAGCTGATCTGCGCCGATGCCGCCGCGACCGGCCTTGATGCGGAGTCCTTCGATCTGGCGCACGCGAGGCTGGTCTTGGTCAACCTGACAGGACCGCGGCGTGTTGTCGCCGAGATGACGCGCGTGGTCCGGCCCGGCGGATGGGTTGCGGTGCAGGACGTGGACTGGATCACCTGGACATGCGAGCCCGCACATCCCGCGTGGGACAGCCTTCTCGATGCCCTGATCAAGGCATGGGCGATGATCGGCCTCGATCCGTTCACAGGCCGCCGGATACCCGGGTTCCTGCGCGATACGGGCCTGGTCGATGTCGCAATCGAGGTCCGCGGTCACACCTGGCGCCCCGGCCAGCCCAACCAATTGCTGCTCCTCAGGTTCGTGGACATCTTCCGGAGTCAGATCGTAGACGGCGGCTTCCTGGATGCTTCCCGGCTCGCCCAGCTCGCGACCGAACTGGAAGAACACCTCTCAGCGCCCGGGACCTTTGTCATACACCCCCTGCTCTTCCAGGCCTGGGGACGAAAGGCCGACTAACGATCTTCAACAGTGAGGTTACGAAGGTCGAGCGTGGTCTTGGCCAGGAAGCCGTCGAGGAGGGCGGGCCGGTACTGCATCTGCCGGAGCCGGGTCTTCACCAGCGCGGTCAGCTGATTGATGTTGTGCTTGGTGAGGTTGGCCAGCGATCGTTTCAGGTTGGACCAGACCGGTTCGACCGGGTTCAGTTCCGGCGCGTACGGCGGCAGCTGGAAGACCGTCAGCCACGTGCGGGCGGCGATCAGCTCGCGCATCGCGCGGCTGGTGTGGGTGTTCAGGCCGTCCCAGACCAGGACGACCGGGCCGTCCAGCTGCTGGTGCGCGGCGTCCAGGAACCGGGCGTAATCGGTCTCGCTGAACCCCTTGCGCTTATCTGCCCGCCGTGCGCGGTGCGTGCGGTAGATCAGCCGGGGCCGGCGGCCCGGCCGGACCGCGATCAGCGCGGCCAGCGACACCCGCGTGTCGTGGCTGCCGGTCACCGTGACCACGGGGGTGCGGCCCCGCCGCCCCCAGGTGCGCCCTCTGGGCGGCCTCAGGCCCTGGCCGGACTCATCCTCGAAGCAGAGCCAGGCGCCCAGGTCCGCCGCCGCGCTTTTATGACGGGCCAGGTCTCCTCCCGCCACCTGGTGACCTTCTCTTCGTCGCGCTCGGCGGCCCGGCGGGCCGGGACCTGCACACTCCAGCCGATCCGGTGCAGCAGCACGTCCATCCCGGCCAGCGTGTACTCCACCCCGAACCGCCACCCGACCTGGTCCGCGATCCGCGCCAGCGTCCAGCACTGGTCCGCATACCCGGCGGCTCCCGGGCCCTCCTCCAGCACTGCCTCCAGCTCGGCGACCTGGGCCCCGGTGAGCTTGCACTGCGCGCCGCCAGCACCCTTGGAGGCCAGGGCCCCCCGGCCACCCGCCGCCAGGGCCCTGTGCCACCGGTTCGCCGACATCCGCGACACGCGGAACCGCTTGGCGACCTCCCAGTCGCTGGCCCCGGCCTCGATCATCTCCGCGGCGGCCAGCCGCACCCGCTCCCGGCGGGCCCGCTCCGCCGCGTCCAGGCCGCCGCCATCGGCATACCTCATCACCCAGGCATAACGCACCACGCGCCCGGCGACCAGACCCGGTAACCCCGTTATTGAAGATCGTTTAGGTGCCGGGGGTGTCGTCATGTCTAGGATTTTTCTCCGCTCCCCAGCGCGCGAATTATCGCACCGCGCTATCACACCTTCTAATAAACGCAAGGTAGAGCGACTCTCCATTGCCCCGTTGAACACGCAAGGCTTATATCATCGCTTTATCGTGCCTCGCTATATTGCACGCTGCTATACCACAACGTTATTGGGCGCTCCCTTCTTGCCGACCTAATGTCACGGTCACAAGGCAACCCGGAAACACCGGAAAAGGGAGTGATCTCCGTGTCCTACGCCAACGCCGATGAGCGTGGCCGTCTTATCGCCGGACTCCGCGCTCTGGCGGCATTTCTTCAAGACCATCCAGACGTGCCCGCGCCGCGATGGGCGGACATCTATGTCTTTCCGCCGCGCGGCACAGACGAACAGATGCGCGCGGAAATCGACCAAATCGCCGCTCGTATCGGGACAGTCGCCACCGACGACGCAGGTCACGGGCATTACGCGGTATCGCGTCACTTCGGGCCGGTGCAATACCGAGCCGTCGCGATCAGCGGGTACCCGGACAACAGCGGCCAGGAAGGCGCGTGACGTAATGACTTTCGCCGTCGCGATTCTCGCGATAGCCGCGTTCCTGGCCGGCGCGGTCCTCGGTTTCCTCCTGCTCATCATCATCGGCATCCGCAGAGGCGACCGTACCCGGCACCTCGCGGACGCACCACACACACACGCGGAAGCCATCACGCGCCGGGTCCTAGGCGTCGGCACCCGGAATCACTCAGGCGGAAACGCCGATGAGGAGGTCTGATGCAATGCGCAACCGCCCGGCCGAATCCACCACCCGCCATTGCGCGAGTACCGGCTGCCCTAAATGCCGGGCTCGTGCCCGCTGGTACCGGCGTAAGGCGTGGCATTCCCGCAGGAACCCTATCGGAAGCCTTCCCGGAAAGAAGTGATCTCAGGTGACCGTATCAATTCCGCTCATCGCGCTCGCCGGCGTCGCTGTCTATCTCGCATGGCGCTTCATGGGCCTACGGATCTGGCAAGCGATCCTCTGCCTTATCTTCGGATTTCTGCTGGCGGCCACCACCGCGGCGCCGGAAATCCATAACCTCATTACCGGCCTCGTCCAATGGCTCACCAAGCCATGAATTACCCGCCCGACCCTAGGAGGTGGTGCCCGATGCCAAACACCGTCCCGCACATCAATATCAATCTGCTGGAGGTCAATGTCAGGAGTGACAATGCACGCCATATCATCGCCGGCTGTGCGGCGGCCATGCCGATGCTCGCGGACATGTGGCGAAACCTCTGCGACGCGCTTGACGACACGGTTGCACTCGCGGCCGAAATCACCCGCCTTTCCGCCGAACTCGGGCGCACGCGGCTTGACCGCGCCAACCTTCGCGCCGCGATGCGCGCCACCCTCGCCGCGCACGCCGACGGCGAGCCAGACCCGATGTGGTACCTCCGCGACGCGCTGAACGCGCCTGTCACGGACGCGTGGAGGCGACCGTGAGCACATACCGCAGGATGCGCCGTCAGGCCCGCCAAGCGCGACGTGCCGGGCTCCAGCCGATGATGGTCATCAACACCGGGGACGCCTTCCCCGAAACCGTCGGCCTCGTGCTGCTGCGCGGCGCCTGGCGGTACCGCTCCGAGCTCGCGCCGCTGGCCGTGACCGCTGGCATAGTGGCGGTCGCCTGGTGGCTGCACCGCACCGGCCCGCACTGGTGGCTGCCCCTGGCGGTGCTGGCCGGCGTGGCCGCATGGGCAGTGGCCCTCTTCGGCGCGCGGTGGCGATTCCCGACGCTGACCGAACGCATTTACGCGGCCATCACCATTTACGCGGCCGGCGTGTGGATGTCGGCCGCGACCGCGGTCGGCCCTTTCCTGCCGCCGCTACCGCAGACACTGGCAATCGCCGCGCCCATCTTGTCCGTGCCATGGTGGGCGCACCGGCGTCGGCGCGCGAAAGTCCGGCTCGACCGCAAACTGCAAGCCTGGCCCGATATCGCCAAAGCCATCGGCCTGGCCGGGACAGAAGTCATGTCCGCCACCGTCGATGTGTGGGGATGGCGCGCCCGGTTCCGGCTGGCACGCGGCCAAACCATATCCGACGTCGTCGCGAAAATCCCCGCGCTCGAATCCGGGCTCGGGACATTCCGGGGCGCGGTGCGGGTTTACCCGACACCTGACGACCTGGCCCACCGGTGCGAGATCCGCGTGCTGAACATGGACCCGCACGCCGGAGCCATCCCGTGGCCCGGCCCGTCCGTCACCTCGGTTACCGAGCCAGTCGACCTGGGACCATTCGAGGACGCTACCCCGTGCCTGGTGTCCTTTGCCCGCCTGCATGGCATCCTCGGCGGCACCACCGGGTCAGGCAAGAGCGGCGGGCTGAACGTCCTCATGGGCAACCTGGCCGCCTGCCGCGATGTGGTGATATGGGCCATCGACCTGAAAAAGGGCATGGAACTAGGGCCGTGGCAGTCGTGCATCGACCGGCTCGCCACTACTCCGCAGGAAGCCATTACCCTGCTCCGCGACGCGGTTGCCGCCCTGGAAGCCCGAGCGGCATTGCTCGCCTCCGTTGGCAAGCGCATCTGGGAGATATCTCCCCACTGGCCCGCCCTGATCATCATTATTGATGAATACGCCGAGCTGGCCGACGAAGCCCCGGACGCGATGAGCGACACCGATTCCATCGCCCGGCTTGGCCGCGCCGTCGCGGTTACCCTTATCGCGGCCACCCAGCGGCCGACGCAAAAAGCCATGGGCCAGGGCGCGGTACGCTCCCAGATGGACCTGCGGATATGCTTCCGCGTCCGCGAGCCCAGAGACGTCGACCTGGTCCTCGGACAGGGCATGCTCCGCGCCGGATGGGATGCCCATAACCTCAACGCGCCCGGAAAATTCCTCGTCTCCGCACCCGACCACGACCGGCCGAAGCGGGCACGCGCCTACCTGCTCTCCGACGACGCCGTCGCCGCCACCGCCGCGCATTACGCCCATCACCGCCCCAGGCTCGATGACGTTTCCCGGCGAGCGGCCGATTCCGCGCGGCGGCCCCACGCGCCATCTGGCCACAGCGGACCCGCGCCAGCCAATTCGCCGGTAACCGACGACGCGACGGAAACAACCGACGACGCGCTATGGCTGGCGCTCTCCGCAGCGCCGGAACACGGGTCCGACATTGGCGAACTCATGCGCATCACCGGATGGAAGCGAACGAAGCTTTATCGGCATTTGCGGGCGCACGCCGAAGCGGGTCGCGCAATCCGGGTCAGCGGCGGACGCTGGCGCGCGCGGACTCCCGAGGACCGGTCACCGTGAGTGATCGTCCCGAGGACCGTCCCGTCCCGAACCTCGCGCGCGCGTCTGCACGTAACGCGCGTACCCGGACGGCGGGACGGACGGACGGGACGAGCACGCACCGTGGCATGCCTGCCCGGGAGCCCATGAGCGACCAGGAGCGCGCCACGATCCGGCAGGCCGGCGCCGAAGACGCACGGCGCTCACGAATCGCTAACGGACTTCCGGAGCGGATCGAAGATTCAGAAGCGGTCGCCACGCTCGCCGCGATCCTTGGCCAAACCGCTGCGCGGACTCACTGCTCAACTCGGTTGACAGCTAGCGATCTTTAATGGCGGAGGTTACGAGTTCCGCTGACCGCTGGCGTGCGGTGAGGTATGCCTGGTTCATGAGGTATCCCGATGGCGGCGGGCTGACCGCGGAAGACCGGGCCCGCCGGGAGCAGGTGCGGCTGGCGGCTGCGGATTTAATCGAGGCGGGGGTCAGTGACCGGGAGGTCGCGAAGCGGTTCCGCGTGGCGGGAGGAGACCTGGCCCGTGGTAAAAGGACGGCGGCGGAGCTGGGCGCCTGGATCTGCTTCGAAGACGAATCAGGCCAGGGCTTAAGGCCGCCCGTCGGACGCACCTGGGGCCGGCGGGGCCGCACCCCGGTCGTGACAGTGACCGGCGGCAGCAACAAGCGCGTGTCGCTGGCCGCGCTGATCGCCGTCAAGCCCGGCTGCCTGGCCCCGGCTGATCTACCGCGTCCACGCCGCCCGGCGGCACGGCAGGGCAGGCGACAGACGCAAGGGCTTCACCGAGGCGGACTACGCCCGGCTGCTCGATGCCGCGCACCAGCAGCTCGGCGGACCGCTCGTGGTCGTCTGGGATTATGTGCCGCGGCACATAATCCCAGTTCTGTGCCCGGCCGTGTTATGTGGCCAGCGGCGGCTGGCGGTCCTTGTCACCGGTGGTGAGCGGCTGGGGTTGTGCCGCTGCCGGCCACATAATGCTGTGCGCTGAGAGAGGCTGCTTCCTCTACCCCCGGGAACAGAGAGGAAGTTGTCCCGATGCTGGAGACCTACTTCGTCAAGCCTCAGACGGTCGACCGGATCCGGGCGTGCTGGATCGGCGCGGAGATCGAGCGCTATGCCGGGTGGCTTTCTGAGCAGGGCTAGCACCCGGACGGTGCTGCGGCGGGTTCCGCTGCTGGTGGCGTTCGGGGAGTTCGCCCGGATGCGCGGCGCCTCGGTGCCGGCGGACCTGCCCGCTCACGTCGGCGGTTTCGTCGCGATGCGGGTGGCCTCGTTCCGCCGTGGCCAGCAGGCGGCTGCGGAGGTCCGAGGCTTCGGGCCGCGGCCCGAAGCCTCACACCTAGGCATCTTGATATCCTGACCGCCTTACCTGGCGAACTGTTACTGGGCCGGACCTGGGTGATCTTCCGGGCAGGACGAGGGGAGACGACCCACGCTATGAGCGCTGCCACGCGGACCCCGAGCAGAGACTTGCGGTGCCGGGCACCGCGCGGGCGACCGGTTCGGCACGCGGTCAGGCAGCTGCGTACAGGCGCTGGAATGGGACAAGAATCGGTCGCGGTACCGGCCACGGCATGCGGCGAATAGCTGGTCCGCAAGAGGCTGAGTGAAGGAGCCTGGCAGCCTTTGGTTCGGGCGTGAGACTTGTCTATATCTGCGCGCCTATAGGAGGCGGCCGGGCGAGAGGAGTGACGCCGTGACGGTGTTGGTGGAGGTGCCACTTGAGGATGGCACCAGTGGGGGGGTGGTGATGGTTGAAGCCGATCGTGGCGACATCCCGGGCGGGTTGACGCTGGCCTCGCCGGAGCCTGGGCAGGCGGCGGCCAGGGCGGCCCGCTCGTTGTCGGCGTCGCTGGAGCAGCTCGAGCCGGTGCTGCGGACGGTGAAGGACAAGCTGGTCGCCGTCGCGCCGGAGCACTTCACAGTGGAGTTCGGGGTGAAGCTGGGTGGCGAGACGGGGATTATCGTGGCGAAGGGGACCGCAGAGGTGAACCTGAAGATCACGATGACGTGGGGATCGGAAAGCCTGACAGGCGGAGGCGGTGCCGGTGGCCGGGTACGAGACGGCGATTGTGCGGCTGCGGGGCTGGGCAGCGGGGAGGCCGACGGCGGGCCTGGGGCTGTTGGTGGGTAGCGAGCAGGTGGTTACCTGCGCGCATGTGGTGAACGCGGCGTTGGGCCGCGGGCAGCGAGAGCAAGACCCGCCTGGCGCGTCGGAGTTGGTGCAGGTGGAGTTCCCGCAGCTGGTGAAGGCTCCGGTGCGGCTGGCGCATGTCGTGCCATCAGCGTGGGCGCCGCCGCCGCTGAGCGGCGTGGGCGGTGGGGATGTTGCCGGGCTGGTCCTGACCGAGGATGCGCCAGTTGGCGCGGCGCAGGCCCGGTTCGCGGCGGCGGTGCCGGAGTCCGGGGCCCGCCTGCGGGTGTTCGGGTATCCCGGCAGCCCTGCACGGGAGAACGGCGTGTGGGTGGATGTCGACCTCAAGGGGGAGGTCGGTGGCCAGCTTATCCAGGTGGAAAGCCGAGCGGATCAGACCGTCAAGGCGCAGCCCGGCTTCAGCGGGTCGCCGGTATGGGATCACGGCACGGGTGAGGCGGTCGGGCTGCTGCAGGCCGCGCCGTTCGCCGATGAGGCCGAGCGTGACGCCTACCTGGTGAAGCCGCTCGCGGTCGCGCAGGCGTGGGAGGAGCCGTTCGATTACCTGCTGGTGCCTGAGAATCCTTACCGCGGGCTGGAACCGTTCACCGCCGAGCACGCCGAGGTGTTCTTCGGTCGTGACGCGGACATCGCAGCGCTGACCGCGCGGGTGCTCGGGCAGCCGGTGGTCATCGTGGTGGGACCGTCAGGGGTCGGCAAGTCCTCGCTGGTGCAGGCCGGGCTGATACCAGCGTTGCAGCGGCATCAGCGGTGGTCGGTGGCGCTGGTCCGGCCCGGGCAGGATCCCTGGCCGCGGCTGGCCGCCGGGATGCTGCGCGCGCAGGATGGCCCGCAGGCGGAGGTCACGCTCGAGGAGTCCCGCCGCGAGAGCGATCGGCTACGGGCAGAAGGGCTCGTTCCGGCGGCTCGGTTCCTGCGCAGCCAGGATCGTCCCTTGCTCGTGCTGGTCGACCAGCTGGAAGAGCTGCTGGCAACCGGAGGGCGCCCGGACCAGGACCTGCTCGACCTGCTGCTTCCACCGCCCGATGCCGCCACCGACGCGTGCCGGCTGGTGCTGACCCTGCGGGCGGATTTCCTGCCCGCTTTGCAGTCCATCCCGGGCTTCCACGCCCGGCTGAACGAGCGGCTGTACCTCCTGTCTCCGCTCACAGCGGAGCAGATGCGCGAGGCGATGGTCGGCCCGGCGGCGGGATGCGGGGTGACCTTCGAGGCGGGCCTGGTTGATCAGATTCTCAGCGACGCCGCCGGGGGTGCGCTGCCGGTGCTGGGATTCACTCTCGCGAAGCTGTGGCAGACGCAGCGGCAGAAGACCCTGACCTTCGCCGGTTACCACGAGATGGGCGGCGTCCACGGTGCATTGGACCGGTTTACCGAAGAGAAAGCCCAGTTCACCGGCGCTGCGGCCGAGGTCCTCGACCGGGTGCTGCTGCGGCTGGTGCGCACGCTCGGCGGCGGCTCGGATCTAGCGGTCCGCCAGCGCATCTTCCAGTCCGAGGTTCCGGACGCGGAATGGGAAGTCGTGCAGCGCCTTGCCCAGGGGCGGCTGGTCATCCTCGACGCTGGCCCGGCCGATCGCGAGCCATACGCCGAGCTCGCGCACGAGAGCTTGATCACAGCCTGGCCGCGCCTGCGCAGCCTGGTCGGCGAGAACGCCGAGTTCCTCACCTGGCTCGCCAGAGTTCAGCAGCGGGCCGCCGACGGCGATCCGCTGCCGGAGGCGCGGATCGCCGAGGCGCGCAGCTGGCTCGACGCCCGGCCCGGCGACATCCCGGCCGCAGTCAGAACGTTCATCGAAAGCAGCGAAACGGCGGCCGAGACGAGGCTGCGCGAGTTGCGCGAGGCCCGTGACCACGCCGAAGCCCTGCGCCTTGCCGCCGATGCGGAACTGGCCCTGCGGACCGCAAAGCGAGCTACGATCGTCTCTCTTGCGCTAAGCGCGGAGTCGGTTCTCACCGAGCCGACCCCGCAGGGCGACCATGCCCTGCGCAATGTCCTGCGCCTGCATCCCCGGACAGTGGCCCGGCTGGACCATGACAGCACGGTGAGGGCGGTGGCGTTCAGCCCGGACGGGACCCGGGTCGCCACCGCCAGCCACGACTGGTCGGCGCGGGTGTTCGACGCGGCGACGGGGGTGGAGCTGGCCCGGCTGGATCACGACGACATGGTCAGCGCGGTGGCGTTCAGTCCGGATGGGACCCGGGTCGCTACCGCCAGCAGCGACGGTTCGGCGCGGGTGTTCGATGCGGCCACCGGGGTGGAGCTGGCCCGGCTGGATCACGACGGCCCGGTGTATGCGGTGGCGTTCAGCCCGGATGGGACCCGGGTCGCTACCGCCGGCAGCAACGTACTCGGCGGCGGAGGCGGCTCGGCGCGGGTGTTCGACGCGGCCACCGGGGCGGAGCTGGCCCGGCTGGACCATGACAGCTTGGTACGGGGGGTGGCGTTCAGTCCGGACGGCACCCGGATAGCCGCTGCTAGTGACGGCGGTTCGGCTTGGGTGTTCGATGCGGCCACCGGGGTGGAGCTGGCCCGGCTGGATCACGACGGCCCGGTGAACGCGGTGGCGTTCAGTCCGGATGGGACCCGGGTCGCTACCGCCAGCAGCGACGGTTCGGCGCGGGTGTTCGATGCGGCCACCGGGGTGGAGCTGGCCCGGCTGGATCACGACGGCCCGGTGAACGCGGTGGCGTTCAGTCCGGACGGCACCCGGATAGCCGCTGCTAGTGACGGCGGTTCGGCGCGGGTGTTCGATGCGGCCACCGGGGTGGAGCTGGCCCGGCTGGATCACGACAGCGCGGTGAACGCGGTGGCGTTCAGTCCGGACGGCACCCGGATAGCCGCTGCTAGTGACGGCGGTTCGGCTTGGGTGTTCGATGCGGCCACCGGGGTGGAGCTGGCCCGGCTGGATCACGACAGCGCGGTGAACGCGGTGGCGTTCAGTCCGGACGGCACCCGGATAGCCGCTGCTAGTGACGGCGGTTCGGCTTGGGTGTTCGATGCGGCCACCGGGGTGGAGCTGGCCCGGCTGGATCACGACGGCGCGGTGAACGCGGTGGCGTTCAGTCCGGATGGGACCCGGGTCGCTACCGCCAGCAGCGACGGTTCGGCGCGGGTGTTCGACGCGGCCACCGGGGCGGAGCTGGCCCGGCTGGATCACGACAGCGCGGTGAACGCGGTGGCGTTCAGTCCGGACGGCACCCGGATAGCCGCTGCTAGTGACGGCGGTTCGGCTTGGGTGTTCGATGCGGCCACCGGGGTGGAGCTGGCCCGGCTGGATCACGACGGCGCGGTGAACGCGGTGGCGTTCAGTCCGGATGGGACCCGGGTCGCTACCGCCAGCAGCGACGGTTCGGCGCGGGTGTTCGATGCGGCCACCGGGGTGGAGCTGGCCCGGCTGGATCACGACAGCGCGGTGAACGCGGTGGCGTTCAGTCCGGACGGCACCCGGATAGCCACCGCCAGTAACAGCAGCACGGCGCGGATATCCGACGCGGCCACTGGGGCGTATCTGGGCCTGCGCCACGACGGCCCGGTATACGCGGTGGCGTTCAGCCCGGACGGCGCCCGGGTCGCCACTGCCAGCAGCGAGGTATTCGGCGGCCGCGACCGGTCGGCGCGGGTGTTCGACGCGGTTACCGGGATACAGCTGGGCCGCCTGGGCCACAGCGACCCGGCGAACGCGGTGGCGTTCAGCCCGGACGGCACCCGGGTCGCCACAGCTAGCCGCGACCGGTCGGCGCGGGTGTTCGACGCGGTTACCGGGACGGAGCTGGCCCGGCTGGACCACGACGACGCAGTGTCGGCGGTGGCGTTCAGCCCGGACGGCGCCCGGGTCGCCACCGCCAGCCGCGACCGGTCGGCGCGGGTGTTCGACGCGGTTACCGGGACGGAGCTGGCCCGGCTGGACCACGACGACGCAGTGTCGGCGGTGGCGTTCAGCCCGGACGGCGCCCGGGTCGCCACCGCCAGCCGCGACCGGTCGGCGCGTATCTTCGAGGCCGCTCCCGACCTGCTCATCAAGCGTGCCTTCGACGTGATGACACGCCCTCTCAACACCGCCGAACTGCGGCGGTACTCGCTTCCATCAGACTGTCGGCACATCAAGGAATGGGACCGCCTGTTCCCGGCCGTTCTCGGTGTCCATGAAGGTGACGTTCAGGATGGCTATGTGGCGGTATGGGAGACCCCGCCGGGTTAGGTGCCGTGCGGGGTCGGGGTTGCCAGGGTGTCGTGCTGGTGGTCAGGCTGTCGCGGTCTCCTCGGCGATGGCGGTGCGGGCGGAGGATTCATCGGCGATGGTCTTGCCGGCGGTATAGGCGGCGAGCAGGGCGGTGGTGGCGTGGCTCTGTAGGTCAGTTTTGACGCCACTTATCGATCAGTTGCGGATCCAGTTGTTGATCAACAGGATGCGTTTCGTCGGTGAGATCTGGCTCCGCTGGTTGCGTGCGGGCCCTTCCTCGGAGCCGTGATGGTGGCCGTCCTCCGTCGCGTGTAAAGGTCGTTCGGCCACAGGCTCCGCCTGCGGGCGCTCCACCTTGACACACTCCTGCAGACGGCGGATTCGGCAGCTGCGAGGAAGAGCCGGGTGTAGTTGTCAGCCAGTGGAGTCAGAACTCGCCGACACCGGCCTCCCCCTGAAAACCGGTGGATCCAGAGCTGACCAACAAGTGGAGTCATGACTCACGCATATAACCAGTGGCGAGCCGGTTGATCGCGCGGGGCAGGCCGCGGGCATGGGTGTGGATGGCGCGGATAGCGTCGTCGCTGAAGAGGGTGTCGGTCCGGCCTGCCAGCGCGAGGTGGGCGCGCAGGTACCCGTCGGCCTCGGCGGCGGCCAAGGCGGGGGCTGGGATGTGCTGGCCGCCCTCGACCAGCGCATCCAACTCCGCTACGAGTTCAGTCTGGGTAGCTCACCAGGCGCCAGATGACCAGACCCGGTAACACCCGCTATTGAAGATCGTTAGCCCTGCTGCGTACGAGGCTGGGAGCGCGGAATCGGGGGTCGGATTGGATCATAAGAACGATGCTGCTTAGTGGCCATGATGAAGATGAGCCGATAGGCGGCTCTGGGGTAAGGCTTGGCTGTGAGCTTGTCTAACAGCAATACTCACGACGTTCGTTGTTGGCTTGTTGGCGATTGCCAACGGTCTGATCGGCTGGAGGCAAATCCGTGGAGCGAGTTCTTGATCTGATCGAGCGGAAAGTTGCCGAAGCCGATTTTTTCCTAAATGCAATGCAGGACAGTGAGTTCGACATATTTGGGTTTTATTGCTACTTTAGCGCTTTTCTGTCGGCATCACGAAGCGTCACCTTTACGCTCCAAGCGGTAATGAGCGGTACGCCAGGTTTCGACGAATGGTATGAGATCGCGCGTCAGCCCCTCAAAGAGGATAGCCGAGCGAGGTTTTTCGTGCAGCTCCGAAACATAGCGACCAAGACTGGCGAGGTGGGCATTATTGGTGGATCCAGCCGTCGAATGAAGGATGGTAGCACACTGATAACCCACCACTTCGACCCAGAGCTTACGAGATCCTTGCCGGAGTACATTCGAAACCAAGACGTTACAAGCATGTCTCGGTATTACATGAAACTGCTAATAGAGCTAGTCAGCAAATGGGAGCAGTGGTACTACACCGAAGTGCCTGGCGCCGATCCAAGCACGCGCTTCGGAACGCCTGAGGAACTAGAAGAGGCACTGGGTCTTCCTATTGGATGGACAGACGTCGGGCTCTCACACGAGCAACGAATGCGAATTCTGCTGAGCCGTGAACCACCACCCATCTCCTTTGAAGGCATCCGGCAAAAATACGAAGGCGACTGACTCGTGTTACAGCCATCATGCTCTACGATGCCCAAGAGCGCTAGACGAGCCGATCCACATAGGCAAGCAGCAGGTACTCACGATGGACTCGGCTGACGAGCCAGCAGAGCAAGTCAACGAGCACTAGGGCTAGACAGGCAGGTCGCATGGTGAGGAGCGAGCGCCACGGCCATGTCGTGACTGTGTTGTTCCCACAGTAAGACCTATGCCGCGAGTACGCTTACGGTCATGCTGCTGTTCACGAAGCTAGAAAGAAACGAGATCTATGAGGCGGTCGCCCGAAGTGATCTCGATCCCGCCGAATGCGGTCTTGAGGTATTTCAAAGCAGCGCAGTGCTTACTCACAGCTCAGGTTCTCGTCTCGAATTTCGAGTAAACACCAATGGTACTAAATTCAAAGTTCACTCCGTAATCTCGGATGTCTCAGATAAATCCGATGAAATCAGTCTCGAAATTTCCTCGGTGGTGCCTTATGTTACCGACTGGGCAAACACAGTAAAAGAGGGGATCGAACTAATCGACCTTTGGGCCGACATGAGGCGCAGTCAAGAGATACTTTCCGATATACAGAGCGTCGATTCTGGCAACACGTCTTTTACTCAAGATGAGCAAAGACAAATCTCTGCCCAGTTGCGACAGATCAAGGAGCAGCTGAAAGAGCGGTTTGAGCTTACTGGCGAACAGCTAGAGAAAATTGACGAGAGGCTAGATGAGGCCGAGGAAGCAAGCAAGAGGATGGGCCGGAAAGACTGGCTTATCTACTTCCTCGGAACAATATCTGCCTTGACGATCGCGGCCACAGTAGTACCAGGAGTGGGAGAGCACATCTTCACAATGTTCATTCATGCTCTTGGTCATCTGTTCACTGACGGAACTGAACCGCCACAGATACTCTCGTAACAATCCAAAAGAGCAAGACATGATGAATCGAATCGGGAATAGCATCTACGCACTAATCGGACTCGCCAGCGCCATTATAACGATCGTACCGTTCGCAGTCTCGGACACAGTGAGACTCTGGGTCAGAAACCATTCAAATTGGCTGTATGGCGTTCTAGTCCTTCTAGTAGTTGCCGTGACGATTCTTCTAGGTTATGCGAAAGACCTGAATCGGAAATATCGAGAGCTTGACGCATCTCGGAAAAGGGCCAGCGATCACGACACAGGCATGTTTCGCGAAGTCCTCGCGCAAATACCGCCAGACGGGGCGATTATGACCTGGCTGAAGACTGGCTTCTTCGTAAAACGCATTCCCTTTGCAAATGCGAGGGCTGTCGAAAAATTGTGTCAGAAGCTGAACATGAATCCCCTTGGTTTTGATAATACGCAAGTGAATGATGCCTACGAGACCCTTAAGGCCGCGATTGAGGATTTTGATGACGAGGTTACGCAATCGACGATTTTCGAGGATGAGAACTATGAAGAGAATGAGAACTATGAAAATGTGCATGTACCGCTACCCAGGACAGGGGAGCAGGAAGAAAGCTATTATGCGACTCTGAAAGAGATCAAGGACTCAGTAAAGAGACTGACCTCAGCTTATGATAACTTTCTAAAGACCTGCTCAGCGAATGGTCTGAACATTTATAGTTCGGATGCAGGCTAGCTCTAATGGTGAGGGGCAGGCCGGGTAAGCGCGCGGCGAACCTACTGTAGTGAAAGCGAACGCCAGGCAGCATAACCGGGACTCACACAGAACGTCATATACTAGCACTCATGAACCCACTCTTCTTGCGGCTCGGCATACCGCAAAATATCGATACACTGGCTGGCCTATCAACGCTCGTCAGCCAGGGAATAGCGGAAACGTCACATCTTGATTTTAAGCGTCAAGTGAATGACAACGATGAGCTGGCAGACGATCTTGTTGCCATGGTCAATAGCGGCGGTGGCGTCCTAGTAATTGGAGTGGGGACAGACAAATCAGATCGCGCCTGCTCACTCCATGAACATCCTCTTAAGACAATTGAACAGCAAGCAGTACAGGCTGCTAGGGACGGCATAGACGAGCCGCTTCGTATCGAGCCAATCCCTGTTCCCTCCGATACCGACGCAAGCCGCGGCTATCTGGTCATCGCTATTCCCCCCAGTGGACGCATTCCGCATATCAGCTCTAAAAGAGGACGCATACTGCATAGAGTTGGCACCCATAATAAGGCAATGACTCGCCGGGAGGTCGGTGCAGCCTTTGCGGCAGGAGGCGAAATGTTTGCGCTGGAATTCGGCCTAGCGCATGCGCTTAGCGAGGGTGCTGTGACGTGCCTACTCATGAAGTGCATTGGAGGCCAAATGGGCGATATCAAAGTAACGAATACAGGCTCAATTCCAGCGAGCAATATTTCCATCGAATCGTCTGTGGCGCCCGTTCGTTGGGCATCAAACGAGCGACTGGCCGAAAAAGACTGGCTCCGAGGCAAGTACGTTGAGAGCCCGGATTATATGCCAATAAAGAGACTGCCACCTGGCGCAGACGTTGTACTCTCATTCGAACGCGACTGGAACCTACCCGATCAGGACATAATTCGAATTACATGGAACGGCGCAGATGGCCAGGTCCATTACAGTGAACAATCGTGGTCATGGAGACCTAGGTAAAATACTTCTTGTTCATCTGAGTATCAACTACTGCCGACGCTGGCCCAGGGGACGCCGCTGCATGTGGTCTCCGGTGTGCTCGGGCATGCCAGCATTGCTATTACCAAGGACGTGTACGGTCACCCGCTGGAAGGTGATAAGCGGTCGGCCGCCGAGTCGATAAGCGGGACTCTGTTCGGTGGCTGATATGCGCTGTGGCTCCCAGCGTGGCTCCCACAGAGACGAGAAAGGCCCATCCAGAATGCGAAGAGGGGCCTGTGAGCTGAGCGCGCTCGAAGGGATTCGAACCCCCAACCTTCTGATCCGTAGATTCCCGTGTGGACATCCAAGCCCGTTCATATCAGTTCGTGACCTCTTCCGTGTTCGGTGGGTGTCAGAACCGCCAGTCGAATTCTGTCCGGTCGCGCACGAATTGCAGCTTGAGTTCGGGTGTCAGATTCGGCCCGCCTTTACGGCCGGCATGCGGGTTGACGATGACGCGGTTCAGGACGGCCTTGACTGCCGCGCGGCGCCGGTCAGTATTCCAGTCTTCCCACGCGTCCCGCACCATGTCCGATGCCGGTATGTCACCGAACACGGCAGCCGATCCGGTCAGCTTGTCGTATTCCTTGCGTGCTTTGGCGATACGCGCTTCGGTGCGCTGCTTGATGTCCAACCAGTCAGCCTTGTCGATCGTGTCCTCTGCCCAGTCCCGCCGTGCCTCTGCCCGCTTGTCCTGGGCCTTGCGGATTTCCTCGAGCAGTTCCGCGCGGCGCGGCGCGCTGGTGTCCTCGCCGGCCTGCACCGCTTGCTGAACGCGGGGGGATTCCAGCACGTCCAGGACCGCGCCCGTCACGTACTCGTCCAGGATCTCCGCGCTAACCGAGATCCCGCCGCACCCTTTGTCGGCCGGGCCGGTCACGCACCGGTAGGTCGCTGACTTATCCTTGCTGGCTTTATACGGGTACAGCGGGCCACCGCACTTGCCGCATCGCGCGATCCCGGACAGCAAGTGTTGCTTCCGGCCGACCACGTGCGCGCGGCGCGACGGATCGGCGAACAGTTTGACGAGTCGCTCGTGCGTGTCCTCATCCAGGATGGCCGGCCACTGCGCCGGGTACGTCTGGCCCTGCCACTCCCGGAACCCGGCCACATGCGGAGACTTGAGCGTCTTCACCAGCGAGGATTCTTCCCATCTGGCCGAACGGGACGGCTTGATGCCGCGCCGCGTCCATTCCCGGATGATCGACCCGACGGTCTCGCCGTTCAGCACGCGTTCGGCGGCATCCCGCAACGCGTCGGCTTCCACCGGATCGATCTCTACCCGCAGCACCACGCGCTTGTGCTTGCTGGTCTCCTCGGGATTGGCGTAGATGCGCGTGTACCCGAACCATCGCGGCCCGCCCCCGGACGACTTCCCCTGGCGCGCTATACGGTCATGCGCCTCCCGCGACCGTACGCTTTTGACGGCGCTTTCCCGCTTGGCCCGCAGCGTCTCCATTCCACCGTAATACGAGCCTTCCGGAGTGGACAGATCAAGGTCCCCGCCAGCGTACGCACTGAGGATCACCCGGTGTTCTACCGCCGCTTTCTCGAACCGGCTCCAGTCCGGCAGGTTACGCGTCAGCCGGTCCACGTCCCGGATGATCACCACGTCGATCTCATCCCGCTCGATCGCCTCGATCAGGTTGACGAAATCATCCCGCCTGATTTCCTTGAACGCCGAATAGCCGTCATCCTTAAACCGGGCCACCACCCGCCAGCCCACTGCCCTTAACTTCCGGGACTTACGTCTGTTTTCGGGAGATTTGACGGGACGATGGTGAGGGTGTAGTCGGCTGGTTCGCTGATCCATTTCTGTCGTTCGGCGGCGGTGCGGCCGGAGGTCCGCTGGCGGTCTGCGCGGCCGGGCGGGAGGGCGAGGATGGCGGTGTCCAGGTCGGCGATGGGCGCGTTTTTGCTGGCCGGGCGCTTGCCGCAGTGCGGGCAGCAGGTGTCGGCGGTGACGGCGGCGCGGGCGAGGGACAGCACGGCGGTGAAGGTGATCTGGCCGGGGGCCAGGCCGGCGGTGGCGGCGGCGCGGGCGGCGAGGGCGGCGATCATGTTGTGCGCGAGCAGCAGTGCCCAGGCTTCCTGGCGGACGAGTTCCGGCGAGCGTCCGCGCAGGACGCGGCCGGTGCCGCGGACGGTCCTCTTCAGGTGAAGGAACGCGACTTCTATCAGCCATCTTTTCTGGTACAGGGCCGCGAGCTCGGCGGCGGGGTAAAGGCCCGGGTCGAGCAGCGTGGTGAGCAGCCGGATCTGCGCGGTTTTCACACGGCCGCCGCGGGTGCGGGTCAGCACGGTGAAGCAGACGAGCCGCGCGATCGTGTCCGGCAGGGACGGGAGGGCGGGGTCGCCGGCGGTCTTGCGGCGGCGGGAGCGCATGCCGTTGCTCTCGCGCAGCAGGACCAGTTCCGATCCGTCTTTCAGCACGTCAAGGGTCTTGAAGGGGACGGACTTCGCGCCGTTCTTCACCCGCCACAGCAGGTGCGCGCCGGTGCCGGAGAACCGGATGAAGCGGTCCATGGAGAAGAAGCCGCGGTCGGCGAGGTTCAGCTGCCCCGGGCCGAAACAGGGTTCCAGTTCGTCGGCCAGGGCGTTCTCCCCGTCCAGGTAGCGGCCGATGACGGCGGCCTTCCACCGGCGGGTGCCCGAATGCAGCAGCCCCACGAGGCGCAGCAGCGGTTTCGCGCCGGGAGAGGGGGTGCCGAACTGCTCCGTGAGCAGCGGATCTTTGAACAGTTCCAGGGTGGTGCCGTCGATCTGGGTGATCTCCAGGCTGAACGCGGTGCCGTCCGGGCCTGCGGGAATGTCGTCGCGGGCCGCGTCATGCCTGAACATGGCCCGGGCCGGGGCCTCCCCGGACCGTGCCCGCGCTTTGGAGTAGGCGGGACCGGTCGGGGCCGGGGTGCCTGGCCTGACAGGCAGGCCGGGCATGCTGAAGACCAGGGCGAGCGTGCTGTCGTAGCCCAGCACCGGGAACAGTGCGCCCGTGACCAGGCACAGCGCCGTGGCCTCGGCGTTCAGTGCCCGTTCCTGCTTGTGGCCATGTTCCGCGGCGGCCGCCGCGGCGATCGTCCCGCCTGCCAGCAGCGATTCCGGCAGGCTCTCGCGCCGCAGGTCAGCCAGCCAGTCCTCGTCTTCCCACAGGCCCGGCCCGGCCGCGACCCGGGCCGCCAGGCCCGCCTCCGGCGGGCCCGCGTCATCGCCGGAAGTAGACGCGACAGCGACGGGCATGGCAAAATTCGCGGGCAACGAGGCTCCTGTGACTGGCTCCTGGATTCGACACCCAACGTCATAGCAGGGGCCTCGTCGCGTTCACGTCCGTGCCGGAGCGCCAGCCGAAATCGTGACCCGCCCGTAACGCAACGCTAAAACCGGACACGCGGACACAGAAGTCCCGGAAGTAAAGGGCAGTGCCCGCCAGCCGCGCCGCACCGCGTGCCTGTCGGCGTTGGCCAGCTGCGTGGGCACGGACTCGGCCGCGTCGTAGGTCTCGCTCAGCCGCGCGTACGTAGCCGCCCTGAGCTGTGGTTTCGTGGTGTCCTGGTGCGAAGCGTCCATACCCACAGCATAGGTACAAAACGAGAACTACGGCCAGACCGACGACATCCCGATTCACCTGCGCCGCCTGGTGGCGCTGCGGGACCAGGGCTGCGGCTACCCAGGCGGATACTTCCTCTAAACACACATTAACCACGCAGGCTAGGTGTCGTCTAGTCTCTGCGGTCGCAGACGGGCTTGATGGGTTCCGGGAGTCACGTACCTACGGCGGGTCGGGGAGGCGGCGCGTCAGCAAATCTCAGCGCTTGGTGTATCGTTCGTCCCAGTCAAGGCAGTATATGGCTAGGAGGCAAGCTCCCTTGGCAAGAGCCGTGACCTATCTCATTGCACTTGCTGTAGGCGCGCTGGCGCTAGCATTCCTTGCACCTTCCTCAGCGCCATTTATCCTTATTTCGGGAATAATGATCGGTATTACAATTCCTATGCTGGATGCAGTGGCGGCAAATTCTCGGTACCTTCGACTCGTTTGGTATTCTGTTCGATACCGGAGGCAACAAGTAAGACTGTCTGTGTCGTACTTGTTTAGAATTAAGGTAGACGAAACATACCTGCTGATTCATTCCCAACGCTGGCCGACGTTTGGACCGGTAGGAGGAGTCTACAAGGTCTCGGCCAGCGCTAAAGGATATCTAAACGATATTGGCGCGTTGAGTGACAATCTAGTCCCAATCGATGAGACCAGTCGCGACGATCTACGCATCCGAATTCCAGGATCGAAACTCGTCAGTTTCGTACGTTGGTTCGAGTCAGGACGCTCTAGAGAAACGTCACCCTGGAGAGAATTCTATGAAGAAATGATTGAGTCGAAAATCCTTCCATTGGATTGTTTCCCATTCATTTTTCATGACTTCATTCGTCGCGATATTCGACCCATCAGGTACAGTAAGTACGCCCAGTCCGTAGAACTCTTGATTGCCGACATACATGAGCTGGTTCCCACGCCCGAGCAGTTGACGGCGCTTCAAAATCTAAAGCGTGACGGAAACCCAAACATAATCTGGGTTACCGAGGATCAAATTCGTCGCCTCGGTGCGGTGCCGGGTAAGGTTCAGGAGTTTTCCATCGCCGAGACCGCCGTATGGACTCTATGACTAATGCAATTGCAGCCCATTCGACGTTTTCACATTGATTTTCCCGGGTCGCGACGTCGTAGCTATTCAGCCTGAGTCGGGCCTTCATTGCGGACGCGCGAGATTGCCCGCTGACGCGGGGTGCGCTCGCCGGCGGGTGGGTGGGCGTGGTGGCGGCGGTCCGCCGCGGTGCTATGGGGGCGCGGTTGCGGGCGGGAGCCAGGGGCCGTCGGTGAATAGCTGGGTGAGGGCATCGAGGGCGTCGATGCCCCACTTGCCAGCGGTGGACAGGTAGGACTGGACGATCGCGAAGTCGGCCAGTCCGAGCAGGGTGCGCCAGGTCCCGCCGGAGGTGCGCTGCTGCACCTTGACCGGGCGGACGTCCCGTTCCGCCTGATTTGAGGTGAATCCGACGGCCAGGTCGGTGGCGAAGCGGAGGATCATGTCCTCGTGGTCGCGGAACCGGCGGGCCAGGGTGAGGCCGTCCTTGGCGATCTGGCTGGTCTTGCCGGTGTTATCAGTGAAGCCCTTGGCGACGGCGCCGCGGTACCAGCAGCGGATGCCGGCGAGGCCGGCGTCGTTGAGGCTGGCCTGGCCGGCGGCGCGGGCGGCGGTGGCCTGGGCGTTGGCGTCGATGAGCAGGTCGGCCATGGACCGGGCCCAGACCTGGCCGCCGGGGTCGAAGCGGTACAGCCCGGCCAGGTCACGCAGCCCGTGCGCGCCGCACCAGGCATGCAGCGCGTCGGTGAGGTGCTCATATCCCTTGTAGCCGTCGCGGACGATGGTGCCCGCATAGCCCGGGAGGACCCCGCCGGCGTCGATCGCTTCCTTCGTCCGGTCGCCGGTGTGCATCGCGGTGAGGAACTCGGTGCACGCCACGTGCACGTAGTGCAGTTTCCCGGCAGCCCGGGCGGGGGTCTCGTCGGCGTACAGCACCCCGGCGGCGGGCAGCAGCTCCCGGACCCGGTCCATGAACGGCGCCAGCAGCCGGGCGGCCTTGCCCCGGATGCCGGCCACGAACCCGGCCGAGACGTTCACGCCGGTCAGCGCGGCGACCAGCTTCGCGGCGCGGGCAACGGGCAGGTAGTGCGCGCAGACCGCCAGCGCCGCCTTCGCGTGCACTCCCGGCCCGTACTGCACCCGGCCGGTCACCCCGGCCGGTGCCAGCCCGACCGAGATCTCCCCGCAGTCCGGGCAGCATTTCGCCGCAACCTGGTACTCGGTCACCACCGGCGGCGGAGGCGGGGACGCCTCGAACACCTGCCGTTTCTGCACCGTGCCCAGCACCGGCTCGCCGGTCAGGTCCTGCCCGCAGCAGCCGCACGCGGCCGGCCCGCACAACACCGTCTCGCCGGGATCGGGTGACTGCCGCAGCGTCGAGGACTGCGCGCCGGGCTGCTTGCCCGGCCTGCGCCCGGACCTGCCGCGCAGCGACCGGTCCCGCGGCTTCTTCGTATACGGGCTGTCCGATGACGGCGGCTTCGACGACGTCGAGGAGTCCTTATCCAGACGCCGCCGCAGTTCCTCTACCAGCGCGGCCAGCGCCGCGATCTGCGCGTCCCGCGCGGCCAGCTGCGCGGCGGCCAGCTCATCGCGGGCCGCGGCCGCCTCGCGCAGCCGCGCGGTGAGTTCCTCCAGCTCCGCGAGCCGCGCCCGCAGCCACGCCACCTCATCAGATGCGGGCACATGCGGCGTATCGGACACACGCCGCACTCCACCACAGCCGGCCGACAGTTATCAATTCGACACGCCGGGCCGGCTTCGCGTAAACCATCCAGCCCTCGTCCGCCAGCAACAACCGCACCATCGATCACTCAGGCTGAATAGCTACGCGACGTCCTGTAGAGTCCGTGGCTAAATTCCAAGCCACTTTTTTCCAGCTTCGTCACTTAGTCCTACAGCATTGGTTCTTAGTATATTCCGCCATCTGTCTCGTGCGGCGTAAACGCTTTCTGGTTTTCCTCTTTCGGCTATCGGGCACAAAAACATCCCACGAGGTGGAATCATATAGATACGGGGCTCTCGGCGCTCGCGCGGTTTGATGACGCTTAGAGCCATCCAGAAATATTTTTTATCGCCATGAAATAGGCCGGTTATGAAATGCGCAGCATCCGCCATTGGGCGAGATTCACCTGAATACCAAATCACTTCAGCGAGGGATAGGCGAGAAGCTGCCGTAAGGATGACCAACAACTGAACGCGCATCGTCGCAGGGTCGTTCGTGCCGTTTTCTAGTAGCTGCTGAAGGAAATCCAGCTCGGCATCTCCGCCAAATTTTGCTAGTAGAATGCAGGCGGTCGTATAGAGGCGGCCATTACGATCGTGTTCTTGCTGTAGTACGTCCGTCATCCAACTACATATAGTAGATGAGAGGCGCTGGTTCTTCAGATTGGGCGCGATCGCGAGGTACTCAAATGCGAGCTGTTGAATATCTTCGTACATTGAGCAAGTTGTTTCTACAGTGGTCCGTAGCCGTTCCAGGCGCCTAGGCGTTAGCGGATATGTAGCACAGTAGTCCAAGATGCTTCGCGTTGAACCTGGGTACTGACCTATTTGCTCGAATGCTACGTCGAGCAAGCGAGGAAGACGCAAACGCCGGGATAGCGTATAATAACGTCGTAGCACACGCTCCCAGCCATGCGGCTTCGGTGTCAATCGCAGATGCTGGTTCAATCGGCTCCGTATCTCGTCTAGCGATACGAGCCCGCCATTCTTCAACGTATCCTCAACATCTCCAATGTAGTCATTTTCGTCTTTCATCATGTCATCGATAAATTCACTTTGCTTAATCACGCGCGTCTTAGCTGTGTTGGGATATAGGCCTAGGCGTTCAAGTGACTGTTGTGTGCGATTGACCAGCTTGTGCCCCTCTTCGCGTGACGTTGCACCTATGACGATGTCGTCCATATACCGGCTGAAACTATTATTCTTGCCTTCTTCGAGAAATTCCTCATCAACCTGCCCTAGGAATGAATGTGCAATAACACGGCTGCAATCAAATGAGTCCTGAGGCAATCCGACAATCGGTGAGACTCTGTATTCGGGCAGAGGGGCGAATTCACGTAGCATATGGGATAGCACGCGCGAGACGTCGACCCCGATCTCTGAGTGAGTGAGAAGGTGGTCGATGACAGTGTTGAGATGAATGCTTGGAAAGAAATTACTGATGTCCGTTTCGACGATCCAACGGTAGCGTTCGGTGATCGTCCAAAGTTGACTGTTCCGCCGCAACCATGCACGGAACCAGCCGCTCTCGGCAGCGAAATTCTGGTCATCCTGCTGGCTGTGGATACGTCCAAGACGAGACCATGGTTGCATTTCACGCAGCAAGTCTGTCTCCATCAATGCGATTATGTTACGATAGATCAGGAGATCGTTAATACTGAAGAATGCAAGCGGTCGAGTTAGTCCCAAGCTCTTTGCGCCCCGAATTATTTCTGGCGGGTTTGCCCTGTATGAGCCATCGAGAACCTTGGTACCCAACTCGTGGATGCGCTTGCCGAGGTTGGCGTCGAATGTAAGCCACTCTAGAGGATCATAAGCCAGATATAGGTTGGCTGGCCGCAGATGTCGTAGATCTTTTTTTATTCGCCGCCAGTGTCCCTTCAGTAGGGTTTCATCAATGACATTGGACAGTCCGAATCGCGGGTGAGTTGGACTCTTATGCTCTTGGTCGGGCGTTGTTGTCTTGGGAGAGTCGATGTGTGGCATATTATCCTCGGATACCTACTGTTGCTTGTGCGCTAGCGATACGTAACTCAAGGCGCTGCTATGCGCCTCGGTTAGATAACATTTGTCATGATGCCATAAGAGACGGAGCGCTCGGCGGATATTAGGGGATCTAGCCCTCGACTTCGCTCGTTGTCTTCGCGGGTAGCGAGTATTGCCGAGGAAGATCACTGCCCAGGGGCGGGCGTCTGCGTTCGCGGTTGCCCTGCAGGAGGAGCACGATAACCAGGTCGTGCCAATCTGGAAAGCCTGTGGGGAGGGTCAGCGGCGGGCTCAGCCTTGGTGGCCCGCCGCGCAACGGGCGTACAGCCGCTGGCCCGCCAAATCAAGACGGCTCGCGTCACACGGCATCGACACAGCGCACGGCCATCTTCTTCGGCTTGCGATTGTCCAGCTCGCGACCACCGCGTCAATTGTGCCTGCAGACACTCGCAGGCCCACAGCTTAGCCCTGATCTTTCGTGCGCCCAGCAGAGCAGGAGGTGACACCGTGACGTAATGCCATGGTGGATCTTCGTGTTCGTAAGCTCGTCGTCGCCTGCCGGTGGAAGTCCGGTCCGGGTAGCTGCCAGGAGGCCCGGTAGCAGGCTGGCGGCTCGGCGTGGAAACGGGCCGGGTCGGAGCCCAGCGTCAAAAGCCCTGTAAGGGGGAGCGACGATGCGGTCCGTAGCATGACGCGAAGCCTGCGGCGTCGTTAGGGGTCCCGCCCGTGAGGGCGGGCGCAGGGAGTGCCGAGCCCCCGAAATCAGGGTGAAGGCCATGGAAGCGGTGTAGAGCCTGGAGCGCAGCCGTGAGGGACTCCCCGGCGTATGGGGCGCGGAACGTATCGAGGGTGGCGGCGGGAACTGGGGAGGCCCTCCCCGGCCCGGCAGCCTGCGGCTTTGCTGCTGCCGGAGCGTGGCGTCCTATAACCGGTTCACGCCGGGAAGTGGAGTGCTGGCCGGGTGGGCGTCGGAGGCGGCCATAGTACCGGTTGAGCCAGGCGGACAGCAGAACCGCTGGTGATGGGAAGGGCCGCTGCGGCTGCTTGCCCTGTCCGGCGGCTAAGGCAGCCTCCACGATGGTGCTCACGCTTGCCTGCCAGCCGCACGTGAAGGCGATTCCGCCGGCTGGAAACGGCAGCACCGTGGGGGGCGCGCATCGCCTGGCACGAGCGATTCAGTACGGCCATTTACAAGATCGAGACCGCATATTACGGCAGCAATGAAACAGAGCACAGGAACGCTCGGATGCTGTACGGAATGCCCAAGTCCTGGGCGCTTGACACCAGCCTCCTAGATCATTTACACAAACGATCGGACACTCGCCGCCCGGAGGGACAGTCTCAAGCTATGGGTGGCTTATATCGAGGATGTAGAGGTAAATCTGCCGCCCACCACCTGCTGCGGCTGCCTGTGCCGTGAGCTGTTCTCCCAGTTTGTCCCGGTCGGTTGGGCCTTTATGTTTTCCTGCGGGGCGCTGGGCAGGGTCCATCCAGTAGATGAGGTAGATGCCGTACTGGAGGCCGGTCGGGATGAGGTACCGCTGGCGTTCACCAAGAACCGCGTCGCGGACCTGCGCCACGCCCACGGCATCCCCGCCGGGCCCCGCAAGAATGTCACCCCGGCCGGCCAAGGTGAGGACGTGGTCAGCATCACCAAGGCCGCCGCCGAACTCGGCGTCGGGGTCTCCACCATCTACCGGTGGATCGCCGACGGGTTCATCCCCGGCGAGCAAGCCGAACCAGGAGCACCCTGGCACATCCGTCTCACCAGCGAACTGCGCGCCAAGGTCACCGAGAAGGCACCCGACGGCTGGCTCCCCCTGAACCAGGCAGCCGCCGCGCTCGGCGTGGCCAGGCAGACCGTTTTGCATAAGGTCCAGCGCGGCGAACTCGCCGCCGTCCACGTCCGCCACGGCAGGCGAAGCGGCCTGCGTATCCAGGTCAAACCCGATCAATCTGGACTATTCGAGAAACCCTGAGGGAACGGAACCGCAATGCAAAGCACAAGCATTCCCGGTTTTGAACGTTTCTTCAGTCAGCCACCGCTGATACCCGTAAAGAAGAAATCGTCTCTAGCGTTCCGGGTGCATCCGGGGCGATACTGAGCGTGGGAGCACTGTTGCAGGCGGCAGCGACGGTTGGCCGTCTGCTGGCTGCGGCAGGTGATCCTGATGCGACTGGGCACCGGAACGACGGCGGCTCCCGGCCCGCTGATCTGGGCGGCGGTGCCGCCAGGGCGGCGGATGACGGCGGTGGCGCTGCTGGCGATGCTCGCGGCACGGGCCGCGGCCTCGGCGGGAGGCGGTCACGGTGAACGCGGTCATGCATCCGGAGGGACTGCCGCAGCTGAAGATCCGGCCGGAGCACCTGGCCCTGGCCGCGATCGTGTATGTCCGGCAGTCGACCAGGGGCCAGGTCCTTGAGCACACGGAATCGACGCGGCTGCAGTACGCGCTCGCCGGGCGGGCGGTCGCGCTGGGCTGGGCCCGGTCCCAGGTCATCGTGATCGACGACGACCTCGGGGTGTCCGCGGCGGTCCCGGATTCCCGGGAGGGCTTCGCCCGGCTTGTCACTGAGGTCACCATGGGAAGGGCGGGGGTCGTCCTGGGGATCGAGATGTCGCGGCTGGCGCGGACCGGGAAGGACTGGCACCACCTGCTGGAGCTGTGCTCGCTGTCGGGGACGCTTCTCGCTGACCCGGACGCGGTCTACGATCCGGGGTATTACAACGACCGCCTGCTGCTGGGGCTGAAGGGGACGATGAGCGAGGCAGAGATTTTCCTGATCCGGCAGCGGATGCTGGGCGCGAAGCGGGCCAAGGCCGAGCGCGGCGAGCTGATCCTCCCGCTCCCGGCCGGATACGTGCGCCGCCCGTCCGGCGAGGACGCCTTCGACCCCGACGAGCAGGCGCAGGACGTCGTCCGCCTTATCTTCAGGACCTTCCAGCGGCTGGGGACCCTCAACGCCGTGCTGCGCTATCTCGTCGGGCACGAGATCCAGCTTCCGGTCCGCGCGCGCTCGGGGCCGGCGAAGGGCGACCTGGAATGGCGGCGCCCGACCCGGGAGACGCTGCAGAACATGCTGCGCAACCCTGCTTACGCGGGCTATTACGCCTACGGCCGCCGTCAGGTCGATCCCCGCAGGAAGATCCCCGGCCGCCCGGACACCGGGAAAGTGGTGAAGCCCGCCGGCGAGTGGCTGGTCATGCTGCCGGGCAGGCTTCCCGCCTACATCTCCGAGGACGAGTACCGCGCGAACCTCGCCAGGCTGGCCGCCAACCAGCAGACCGCGGAGTCCCCGGGCGCTCCCCGGAACGGGCAGGCGCTGCTGTCCGGGCTGCTGCGCTGCGGCCTGTGCGGCGGGCACCGCATGGCGGTCAGCTACCACGACCCGTCCGCCCGCGCCGCCTACGGCTACACCTGCGGGTTCTACCCGGTGAACTACGGGACCGGCGACCGCTGCCAGCACATTGCCGGCCCCGCGCTCGATGACTACGTCGCCCGGCAGGTTCTCGACGCGGTGGCCCCGGCGGCCCTGGAGGTCTCGATGGCCGCTGCTGCGCACGCCGAGAACGAGCGGGCCGCCCTGGACAAGCTCTGGCGGCAGCGCGTCGAGCGCGGCCGCTACGCCGCCGACCGCGCCCGCCGCCAGTACCAGCTCGCCGACCCCGAGAACAGGCTCGTCACCCGGCAGCTCGAGGCCGACTGGGAATCCGCGCTCGCCGAGGCCGGGCGGCTAGAGGCCGAGTACCAGCGGTTCGCCGAGCAGACGCCCGCAGTGCTGGCCCCCGCCGAGCGGGACGCGATCAGGTCCCTGGCCTCCGACCTCCCGCGGGTCTGGGACGCCCCGACGACCACGCGAGCCGACCGCAAGGAGCTGCTCCGCATTCTTACCGACGACGTCACCGTGGCCGTCGAGGGCGACAGCGAGATCGTGAACGTGGACATCACCTGGGCCGGCGGGCACCGGACCAGCGGGAGAGCCGTCCGCCCTGTCGGCCGCCTGGACCAGCTCTCCTACTACCCGGCCCTCCTGGAGACCGTCACCCGGCTCGCCGGCGAGGGACGCAACAGCAGGCAGATCGCCGGCACGCTCAACGCCGCGGGATACCGGCCGCCCAAGCGCACCGCGGTCTTCACCGGCCAGCAGGTCCGCAACATCATCAGCAAGCACGCCATCCGCGAGAATGCCAAGGGCCGGCCCGCCGTCCTCACGGACCTGGACCCAGGCGAGTGGTCCATCCCGGGACTGTCCGCCGAGCTCGGCATGCCCACCGCCAGCATCTACAACTGGATCTACCGCGGCTGGATCACCGCCCGCCGCGCACCCGGGGGCAGGAACTGGATCATCATCGCCGACGAGCAGCAGATGCGCGAGCTCCGCGAGCGCAGGGACCGCCCGCCCGGCTACTACACCCGCGCCCGCTGGGCACCACCCCAGGCAGAAACCGGAGAAACGCAGGAAGAAGGACAAGGAGGGCAGCCGTGAAAGACAAATCCCGCTTGACAGGTAGCAGCGGTGGCCGACTTCCACTGGCCACCTGCGGCCGGCGATGGTGATGAAGTACGTCATCGTCGCCGGCCTGCCCTCCGGCGCCTAGCACAGGTAGAACGTGTCAGCTGCGTCCGGGCGGGAGATCAGGCGGCGGATCAGCAGGAAGTGCCGCGGGCTGGCGGTGGCGGCAGCGCCCAGTCGCTGAACCGGGGTCCCTTGGTCCCGGTGCCGCACGAGCGCCGCTCGAACACCGCATCCTTCACCGCCTCGTCCGCGCGGATGACGGCCCCGGACGGCAGGGTGATGCGGAAGTCGCACGGGACGATGCCCACGTACGCCAGGCCTGCCTTCTCGCACGTCCCGCGCAGCTTGCCGCTGCGGGTGTACACCTCGTCGAACGCGGCCCAGCCGACGGGCAGCCCCGCCGCGGCCAGCCGCCTCGAGCTGGCGCGACCGCCAGCTCCGGCTTGGTCGTCATCGCCAGGTCGTCCGGGATCCCGGCTGCCCGGCGCCGCTCCGGGTCCTTCGCCCACCGCTCCGGCATGTACACATCGAAGTCCGCCCAGGCCTGCCCGGACGTGGTGACGTACGCGGAGAACACCGTGGTCACGCAGTTCTCCACCGTGCCCGGTGCACCCGGCATGCTGCGGCGCCACGCACGCGGTCGCGTCCCCGTGCTTGAGCTGCGCGGTCTCGTCGACCGCGATCCCCGGCCCGATCAGGTCACCCGGGTCGCACGGCAGCCACGCCGCCGCCAGCCCCGCGCAGCTCCGCCGCGCAGGTCCTTCCAGTCCCACCGGTAGGAGCCCAGCAGCGCCTGCATCCGGTGCGGCCCCTCGTGCCCGGCCTCCTCCGCGACGCGCCCAGCAGTTCGCCTTCACCCCCGGCGCCAGCGCCGGCACGTACCCGAACGCGACCTCCACGCTGCGGCGCTGCGCCAGCACCCGTCCCAGTACCGCCCTGACCTGCGCATCGACCCTCGCCGCTGCATCCGCGACATCCTCTATGCTGGCCCACGCGGCCGTGTCGTCGTTGTTTGTCTTCCACAAAGCAGGCAACGCGTCACGGCCGCCTCGAATTACAGGCGCGCACTTCCGCCCCGGCCGGTTCCATCACTCACCGTGACCCCGCCCACCGCAGCGTCGACCACACAGCGCAGCCGACCCAGGGCTGACCGTGAAACAAGAACTGTAATACTTAGCCGCTATCACCGAGTCGATCGGCAACGCGTCGACATGCATTAAACGGCGCCAGCCCGGCGTCGGCCGGGTCGGGTTTCGGCCGGTACGCTCGGGCCAGAGCGAGCGCGGTGGTCTGGTCCCCGGCCTGGACCAGCGTCAGGTCGGCACCCATGGCCCGCGAAAAGCTTCCCGCCAGCGCGATGGCTTCCCGCCGAAGCGCGATATGGGCGAGCCAGCGCGCCGACCCCGTGTTCGGACGCCGGTAGGCGGTACCCTTCCCCATCGTGAACATGTGCGGGGACTGCCGGGACCGGGCGCAGGCATATATCAAGAAGGCGCACCTCAAGGCCGCACAGTTCAAGGAACTGGCCATCAAGATGGGGAAAGCGGCCGTCGCCACCTGCGTCCTGTGCACCGCCGCCATCGGGGCGCCGACCACCCCGGCCTCAGCCGAGACGCACGCACCTGCCCGAGCAGACTATGCGGCGTACACCGCCATGTGGCCCTTCCAGCCGACGCACGACTTCATATCGCAGCTTGTCGGCCAGGCAGGGGCAAACCCGATGCGGCCGATGCTGTCGCCTTCCGACCGCGGCGATTCCGAGCCGCCGCACTTTGACGGGCCTGAGCAGACTCTGCCCGGGTCGGCCGCCACCCACTCAGGGACAGCGCCCACGCTCGGTGTCGCGAGCGGGCTGCCAGGGTACAGCGCCTGGCCCCAGTCCGCCGCCGGGGCGGCGACCACCGTGCTGTCCGTCGGCCCGGTACGGCAGAACGCGATTCCCGTGACCGCCGGTCCGCTGACCACCTTCTCGATGGCGCTGCCCGAACATGCCACGCTGCGGTCCGGCCTGCCCGTGATGGAACCTGCCCCCATCCCGAAGGCGCTTGACGCACCGGGCTGGCCGCGTAGCGGGCGCAACCGGGGCAGGCGCGCCTCCTCTTAGGTGGATGCGTCACGCGGGGTTGATGTGACACGGATCACGATGCAATTTCTCCGCTAGCGGATCCGCGAGCGCACCGCCGGGCCTGACCCCGGTGGCGACCCGGACGATGACCCGCGCCTGGACCGGTCGGTGTCCCTCGACACCACGATTGACGGCGTCGGCGTGCTGCGCGGCGACCTGACCGCGGAGTGCGCCGCGATGGTCCAGTCTGTTCTGGATGCCCTGTCCGCGCCGGCCGGCGGCGGGGATCTGCGGACTCAGCCCCAGCGCTACCATGACGTGCTGGAGGAGGCGATGCGCAGGCTGATCGCGGCCGGGCTGCTGCCCGAGCGGGCCGGGCAGCCGGTCAAGGCCGTGGTGCACGTGTCGCTGGCCGAGCTGGGCGCCATGGACGGCGGCTCGGTGCTGCAGGGGGAGTGGGTCAGCGTGGTGCAGGCCCGCTGGGCCGGGCACGCCGCGGGCGCGTCGGTGGGCGGCGGCGCGTGGCTGACCGGGGCTGCCGCCTCCGCGATGACCTGTGATGCGTGGATGGCCACGGTGGTGGCCGGGGATGTTGACCCCGCCGCCCTGGAGGACCTGGCCCGGCTGGCCGCCGGCCTGTACCACCTCGACCACCCCCACCACCCGGCCCCGCCCGCTCCCGACCCGGCTGCCTCGCCCGCACCCCAGACCCCCGCCCCGCCCGTGCCGCCAGGTCCCGCTGACCCAGGCACCCCATCGGCTGACCCGCCTGTCCCGGCTGGGCTGATGTCGCGGGAGGCGCTGCAGCAGGCGATCATCGGCAAAACCACGATTCTTCTACCTCACTCTTGGTCGGCGCCTGACGTGCGGTGACATCCATGACGAGGGCATTGCTAGCTTGCGGCCCGCGAAGGCTGCACCTCGTACTGGGGGGTCTTGACAGACCCCTGGCGTTCGTGTGGCCCGGTCAGCTGAGCGTGGCACCCGGCTCGGTTCCGGACAGCAGTTCGCGGGTCAGGGCGTAGGCCACGGCGGCGGTTCGGCTGGTCACGTCGAGTTTGGTGAGGATGTGCTCGACGTGGTGTTCGGCGGTGCGCCGGCTGATGTGCAGGGTCTTGCTGATGCCGGGGTTGGAGGCACCGTCGGCGAGCAGCTGCAGTACCTCCAGCTCGCGTGAGCTGAGGGCGGGCCGGCCGGGCTCGGCGCGGGAGCGCTGGCGCGGGTGACCGGCACCGGGCCGGGGGCGGCCCCGCAGCGCGGCTATGCATTCCGGGTCGAGGCCGTCTTCGCCGGTGAGGTCGGGCGGGCCGTGGCCGGCCCGCTCGGCCCAGGCATCGGCGGCGGCGAGCACCCGGGCGCCGATGGGTATGGCCGGGCCGGCCAGCCCGAGCGGAAAGCCCGAGCCGTCCAGGCGCTCGTGGTGGGCGCCGACGTCCGCGGCCAGGTCGGCGAGGGGACGGACCCGGGACAAGATGCGCTGGGCGTAGTAGGGGTGCAGCCGGACCGGCTCGGCGAGCGCGGCAGCTCCTCCCCGGCCGGCTGGACGTGTGCCGTCGCCTGCCTGCTCGAGCAGGCGGGGCGGCACGGCGATCTTGCCGAGGTCGTGGACCAGCCCGGCCCGGCGCAGGCGCTCCTGCTCGGCTGCCGGGAGCCCGAGGCCGCAGGCGGCCCGGGCGGCCAGGCTGGCGACCCGGTGCGAGTGGGAACCGCGCCGGGCGGACTTCAGGTCGGCGAAGTCGGCCAGCGCCTCGCACACGGCCAGGCGCCGGTCACCGGGCAGCTCATCGACCGGGGTCCCCGGCGCACACGACAGCACGTCGGTGAGCGGGACCGGCTCATCGCCGTCCGGCCACAGGCCGCCGGCCAGGTCGAGGTAGGCCCCGGCCACCTCCGGATCGAAATAGGTCCCGGTCCTGCGGCGGACCATGGCCGCCGCCGCCCCGGCACCGCTCAGTCCGCGCACCAGGTCAGCGGCCAGCGCCAGGTGCAGGATCTGGGCCGGGCGCGGAATCGCCTCCGCGGGCCGGCCAAAAGCCGGGCTGCGCCCGTCATGCCGCTCATACTGGTAGTGGACCGCGTCCTGCACATGATGGCCGAACCCCAGGCCGGCAGCGAAGTCGGCGGCGACCTCACAGTGCACCGCCATCGCCTCGTGCACCACCGGGCCGCACCGCGAGGCGAAGGCGGCCAGCCGGGCCAGCCGGGCCGGCAGGCCCGGGTCCAGCCGCAGCCGGCTCACCGCCCAGGCCCCCATGCTGCGGGGACTATGCAGGTCGACCAGGTTCAGGTCAAGCCGGGGAACCATCTCATCATCGGCGAAGAACCGGGCCAGCACCGCGCCGCAGGCACCGCACCCCGCATCCTTGACCAGCGCCCCGTAAAAGACGGCCTCCAGGTCCCCGGCCCCCGCCCCCAGCGCGCGCCCGAGCTGGACCCCCACAAAGGCCGTGTTGGTCCCGTGCTCCATCTGCTCGGCCGCAGCCAGGCCCGAACCGTAGGACAGCGCGCACAGCAGCTCAGCACTGCCGGGCGGCTCCGATCGCGGGCCCGGCCGATCTGCAGCCACAGCGCCGCTCACCCGGGCAAGCCTAGCCCGCGCCGGAGCCGGCCACAAGCACGGACCGCTCTCGGGTCGTGCCAAGGGGTGACGAACATCACGGCGGCCGGGAAATGGGGGAACTCACCCATGCGAGCGACCCGGGCCGCGATGCACCCTCTTATGCATGAGCCGCGCGCATAAGAGAAGGAGACGTGTGAGCGGCGATATGGCCACAGGCCAGGCCAGGCTGGCCCGGGCCACCGGACCGCAGGCGCGCCCGCCGTACGGCCAGGCCCCGCCGCACGACCAGGCACCGCCGTATGACCTGGCATGCCGTACGAGCACGCGATTCGCGGGCCAGTGCCCGCTAACGAGGAGGTAGGCCGTGACAACAGAGATCCTGCAGCAGCGGGCGGACACCGGGCATGTGGCCAGGGGCGACGAAGGCCGGACCCTGTGCGGCCTGAAACGTCCCGAGCGCATATAGGCGGCCGGATAACGGGGTCCGGTTGGGGGGTCCGGTTGGGGGGCAAACGGGCGCCCCGTGCAAGAGATGCCCGGCACTGACTTAACAAGCCGTTCACCCAACCGGGGGGACAGGCTCACTTCAGAAAGGACTGGCAAACGTGGCAGATAACCTATGGCCGCAGCCGGCGAGGCCGCCAGGTGAGGCTGATGTGATGAGCAAACCGACCATCCTGGCGGTCGACGACGATCCAGATGTTTCTGCCGCGATCACTCGCGACTTGCGCGGCCGCTATGCCACCGATTACCGCATTGTGCGCGCGACGTCGGGGCCCGAGGCGCTGGAAGTGCTGGCCAGGCTGGCGTTGCGCGGCCAGCCGGTGGCGTTGATCGTCGCCGACCAGCGGATGCCGCAGATGACGGGCATCGAGATGCTCGAGCAGGCGCGTACTCATGCGCCGGGGGCGAAATACCTGCTGCTCACGGCGTATGCCGACACGGACGTGGCCATCAAGGCGATCAACGACATCGGCCTGGACTACTACTTGCTCAAGCCGTGGGACCCTCCGGATGAGCGGCTGTTCCCGGTCATCGATGACCTGCTCGGCGACTGGCGGCAGGCGAACCCGGACCACACCTCCGACGTGCGGGTAGTCGGGTACCGGTGGTCCGACCGCAGTCATGACATCAAGATGTTCCTGGCCGGCAACTACGTGCCGTACCGGTGGTACGACGTCGACCGCGACGCCGAGGCCCAGCGGTTGCGCGACCTCGCGCATGCGATGCCGGCCGATCTCCCGCTCGTGCTCGTCCCCGACGGCGACACGCTCCGCTCGCCGTCGACACTCGAGCTTGCGGGCGCGCTCGGGCTGCGCACCACCGCCCGGCAGCGGCTGTATGACGTGTGCATCGTGGGCGGCGGCCCGGCCGGCCTGGCCGCCGCGGTGTACGCGGCGTCGGAGGGCCTGAGCACTGTCATCGTGGAGCGTGAGGCGCCCGGGGGCCAGGCAGGTCAGAGCGCGGCGATCGAGAACTACCTGGGGTTCCCGAAGGGGCTGACCGGTTCCGACCTGGCCCAGCGCGCTATCGCTCAGGTTTCTCGGTTCGGCGCCGAGATGGTCCTCGCGCGCGACGTCGTCGGCTTTGAGGCCCGCGGGCCCGTGCGCGCCGTGCTCTTGGGCGGGTCGGGAGAGATCGAGGCGCGCGCGGTCATCGCGGCGACGGGGGTGTCCTACCGGCGCCTGGAAGCGGCCGGGCTCGGCGAGCTCACCGGCCGCGGCGTGTACTACGGCGTGAACGCCAGCGAGGCGAGCCAGACCCAGGGCGACGAGGTCTACATCGCCGGGGCGGCCAACTCGGCGGGCCAGGCCGCGCTCAACCTGTCCCGCTACGCCAAGCGGGTGGTGCTGGTGGTCCGGGCCGCGACGCTCGCGGGCACGATGTCCCGGTACCTGGTTGACAGGATCACGTCCGTGCCCAATATCGAGGTGCGGTATCGCAGCGAGGTGGTGGCGGGCCGGGGCGACGGCCACCTCGAGGGACTCACGCTCGCCGACAAGGACTCCGGCGTCACGGAGCAGGTGCCGTCGTGCTGGCTGTTCGTGTTCATCGGCGCCTCGCCCCGCACCGAGTGGCTCGGCCCCGACATCGCCCGGGACGACCAAGGGTTCGTCGTCACGGGGCAAGACCTCCTGGGTCCCGCCCATGCCGGGCGCTGGCCGCTGCCTCGTGCGCCCTTCACCCTCGAGACGAGCGTGCCCGGCGTGTTCGCCGCTGGCGATGTCCGGCTCGACTCCATGAAGCGGGTCGCGTCGGCGGTCGGGGAGGGCGCGATGTCGACCTACCTGGTGCACCGTTACCTGGCCACGGTCTGATGCACGCCGACGAGCTTCGCGCTCTGAGCCTGTTCGACGGCCTAGCCGACGATCAGCTAGCCGAGCTGGCCGGGGGCAGTACCGAGGTTCGCGTCGAGCCCGGAGCCGATCTGTTCCGCGAGGGCGAGCACGCGGACTTCTGGTGGGTGCTCATCGACGGCGCCATCGACCTCGTGCGCCACATCGGCCGCGAGGACACCGTGGTCGCGAAGATGGACGTGCCGGGCAGGTGGGCCGGCGGGTTCCGCGCCTGGGACGAACACGGCGTCTATCTCGCGACCGGCCGGGGCGTGACCGGCGGGCGGGTGCTCCAGGTGCCGGCCGAGGTGCTGCGTGAGCGGTTCAACGCCTGGTTCCCGTTTGGAAGGCACCTGATCGAGGGGGTGTACCGCACCGCACGCTCCATCGAGTCGACAGCACGGCAGCGCGAGTCCCTCATCACCTTGGGCACGCTCGCCGCCGGCCTCGCGCATGAGATCAATAACCCGGCAGCCGCCGCCACCCGGGCGGTCGACGCACTCGAGACCGCATCCCAGGTGCTGCTCTCGTCCCTCGGCCAGCTCGCCCAGGGCGAGATCTCGGCCCGGCAGTTCACCGCGCTCGATGCCCTGCGCCGTGAAATCAAGCCTGAGGCGGCGTTCCAGGACCCGCTAGCCCTGGCCGATCACGAGGAGGCCCTGGCGTCGTGGCTGAGCCGCCACGGCATCATCTGTGAGTGGATGATCGCCCCCCCGCTGGCTGCCGCGGGGGTCACACTCGCCTGGTGCGAGCGGGTAGCGCTGGTGCTGCAGGGACCAGCCCTGGGACCGGGCCTGGAGTGGATAGCGAGCACCCTGTCCGCCGCCACGCTGCTGTCAGAGCTGAAGGATTCAAGTCGGCGCATTTCCGAGCTTGTCGCCGCGGTCAAGTCCTACTCGCAGATGGACCGCGCGTCGGTGCAGGACATTGACGTGACGGACGGCATTGAGAGCACCCTGCTGATGCTCGGGTATAAGCTCCGCGACGGTGTTACGGTCGTGCGTGACTACAGCGCAGACGTCCCGCGGATCCAGGCATACCCCGGCGAGCTGAACGAGGTGTGGACCAACCTCATCGACAACGCCATCGACGCCATGGCCGGCGCGGGCACGCTCCGGCTGTCGACCCGGGCCGAGGGCAACGACGTCGTCATCGAGGTCGGCGACACCGGCCCGGGCATACCGCCGCAGGTGGCGGCCCGCGCGTTCGAGGCCTTTTACACGACCAAGGACGTGGGCAAAGGCACAGGTCTGGGCCTCGACATCGCACAGCGCATCGTTGTGGAGCGCCACGGTGGCACAATCACCATCGACTCCCGGCCAGGCAAAACGGTGCTCCGAGTCCGCATCCCCGTCCCGCCGCCAGGGTCCCGGGAGCGAACGGCCAGCTGACCCGCTCCACCGCAGCGGGACCCCATCCGCGGAGCGCCTCAGCCCGAAAACGGGATGTGGCCGTGACACCGGGCTGTGTTCATGACCGCACCTGGAACTCATACAGATCGATCTGCAGCGTGGCCTCCCACTGGGCGATCGTGTCCGCGGCCTGGCGGGCCGCTTGAGCAGGTGATCATCGGAAAGGCTGTGGATTTGGTCTCCGGGCCGGGCGGGCTGGCCTCGTTCTTGCGGCGGCAGCAGCTCGGCGCGCCGCTGGCCGGGCCCAGCCTGCCGCTGGACATCGGGTTCAGCCACACCATCCCGCCGGGCATCCGCAACGCGGTCACCTGGCGCGACCAGCACTGCCGCTGGGCCGGCGGCTGCCACCTGCCGGCGGCGGCGTGCGAGGTGCACCACACCAAGCACAAAGCCAACGGCGGCAAGACCAGCACCACCGACTGCGTCCTTTTGTGCGTATCACCACCAGGTGATGATCCACCGGCTGGGCTGGACCCTGGTGCTGAACCCGGACGGGACGACGACCGCCTGGAACAAGGATCGGACCAAGGTGCTGCACAGCCACGGGCCGCCGGCCCGGGCCGGGTAATGACCCGGGTGGGGTGGACGCGGACCGGTGTGATGGCGTGAACTTGACGGAAGCGCATAGGCAGGCCGGATTCGCGGGAGGGTGACATGGCGCTGGGCCGGGACACACGTCGCGGGAAACGGGAGGCGCCATGTGCCGCCTGTTCGGGCTGACGTCGGGAACCGCGCAGGTCAGGGCTACGTTCTGGCTGCTCGACGCGCCGGATTCGCTGGAGGTGCAGAGCCATCGCAACGTCGATGGCAGCGGAATCGGCTTCTTCGACTCCACTGGGGCACCGGTGGTGGACAAACAGCCGGAGTCGGCCTTCACCGACGAGGAATTCATTCACGAGGCCAAGCGGGCCGAGTCATCCACGTTCGTGGCGCACGTGCGGTATGCGACCGCGGGGGGCCGGACCGAGCGGAACACCCATCCGTTCACAATGCACGGCCGGATCATGGCGCACAACGGGGGGTTCGGCGAACTGCCGCGGCTGGAGGAGGAGCTCGGCGCCTACGGCAGCCTGGTTCAGGGTGACACCGACTCCGAACGGTACTTCGCGCTGATCACCCAGGAGACCGACGCGCACGGCGGCGACGTCGGAGCCGGGATCGCGGCGGCGGCCGGCTGGATCGCGGCGCACCTGCCCGTGTCTTCGCTGAACGCCATCGTCACGGCACCCGGTGAGCTGTGGGCGCTGCGCTATCCCGCACAGCACGCCCTGCACATCCTCGAGCGGCCCGCGGATTCGAGCCAGGGCCTGCACGTCCGCAGCACGACCTCCTCGGTGCACGTGCCCGACCTGGACAACACCCCGTCCGTGGTGATCGCATCCGAGCAGATGGACGGCGAGACCGGCTGGCGCATGCTGGTGCCCGGTGAGCTCGTGCATGTCCGCCCGGACCTCAGCGTCGACTCGGCGGTCGTCATCCCTGATCCCCCGGCCCGGCTAGTGCCGCTGCCGGCCAGCAACCCCAACATCGACACGTGACGCTGAGCTTCATGGGTCTACCTGGATATGGAGCGGGAACCGAAAGAATCGCTCAAGGCCGTAGCCAGCTATTACGCAAAGGTTTGCCCACAGGTTAAGCGCTGCGCGCCCACAGTTGTCTTGGCTGCCTAGCGGTTCCAGCGGGGGTCGTTGCCGGCGATTTCCTGGCTGAGGGTTTCCAGCTCGGCGACCAGGGCGCGGAGCCGCCGCTGGTTGCCGAACCAGGGCTGGTAGTCGGCGAGCTGGTCGTCGGTGAGGATGCGGGTGACGGTTTTCCCGCCGATCTTGCGGGTCCACTGGTGGTAGGGGCCGTGGAGGCGGGGCGGGTCGGCGTGGCAGCGGCAGGTGGGGTGGCCGCAGCGGGTCATCCGCTCGGTGAGGGTGCCAGGCAGCGCGAAGCTGGTGGCGGCCAGGCCGGCCGCGATACGGGCGGCGCGGGCCTGCTGGGCCGGGGTGGGCGACACGCTCCTCATTTTTGCAGCCGGGGTCCCCGATCTCATGCATTCCCCGCAGTAGAAATGTTGTATGGCCGCTGCTGATGTGGCCGTATACGTCGCGTGCTGGCAGCCGGTGTCGGTGCCGCCGCAGGCGGCGCGTTTTGCCCGGTCAGTGGTGGAGCTGGCGGTGCCGCCGACGCGGGCGCGGGCGAATGCGCTGCTGTGGGCGGCGGCCCGGCTGGCGGCCTACGCCGTCCCGCTGGGGCTGGATCCGGTGCCGGAGGTGCTGCTGCACCCGTCGGTGACCGGGCGGTTCGCGGTCAGCGCGCCGGGGCTGTCCGGCTCGGCGCGCCGCACGCTGCGGACCAGCTTGCGGTTCATCGCCCGGCAGGTGGTCCCGGCGCTGGCACCCGTCGGATGCGCCGCTGCCCCGCGAGCGGGCCAAGGCGCCGTACAGCGCGGGCGAGATCGACGGCTATCTCGCGCTGGCGGACGCGCAGCCTGCCGCTGGCGCGGCGGATGCGCGCGGCCGGGCTGGTCTGCCTGGGCGCCGGCGCCGGACTGACCGGGGCGGACCTGCGCGGCGTCCGCGGCAGCGATGTCGCCTGCCGCTGCGGCGGGGTCGTCGTGGACGTACACGGCGCCCGGCCGCGGGCGGTGCCGGTCCTGTCCCGCTACCACGACATCTTGCTGGCCTCGGCGCAGTTCGCCGGGCCCGGGCTGATCACCGGCGGGACCAGCGCCGTGCGCAAGAACATCACCACCCCGCTGACCCGGTCGCTGGCCGGGGGGACCGGGCTGCCCCGGCTGGAGGCCAGCCGGCTGCGGGCGACCTGGCTGGCCGGCTGTGCCCGGCTGCTGGACCTGGCCACGTTCATGCACGCCGCGGGGATCACCTGCTCGCAGCGGCTCGGCGACCTGCTCGCTGCCCTGGACCCGGCCGATGAGGCCACCGCGGTCGCGCTGCTCGGGGCGACGCGGTGAGCATCCCGCTGGCCGCGCTCGAGGAGATCATCGGCAACTCCGGCATCGCCCCCCGGGTCGAGGCCATGCTGCCGATCGGGGTGCGCCACCGCCAGCCGCGGGTCAGCACCCTGCTGGCCGGGATGATGCTCACCCAGGCCGATCACCGGCCCGCGCACCTGACCCGGGTCCGCGGCGCACTGACCGCCCTGCCCCCGGCCGACCAGGCCCGGCTCGGCGTGACCGAGGACTGGAAGACCGGCCCGCACCTGCTCACCTACCGGCAGACCGAGCGCACCTTCGGCCTGGTCACCGGCGCCCTGGCCAGGGACGTCCCCGACGGGACCCCCTCGCAGATCCTCGCCCGGATCTGCGACGACCTGCTGGAGGCCATCCATCCCCGGCGAATACAAGCAGGCCAGCAGGGCGCTGGCGGTGGACTGGACCGACGTGGAGACCTTCTCCCGCCCGCCGCCGCACGGGACCAGCGATTGCGCCGACCCCGAAGCGTCCTGGGGGCACCGCTCCGGCGGCGGCCCCGGCCAGGACAGCGAGCTGTTCTTCGGCTACTACGCCTTCGGCCGCCACCATGATGCGCGAGGAGCACGGCCCGCCCGTGCCCGAACTGGCCCGCCGGATGACAGTGTGCTCCTGCCACGCCGACCCGGCCCGCGCCCTGGTCCCGGTGCTGACCGCGATGCCCGGGCACGGCATCCCGCTCGGCGACATCCTGGATGACTCCGGCTACGCCCACCGCGACGCCGAAGCCTGGGCCATCCCGCTCCGCCAGGCCGGCGCCCAGCTCATCCAGGACCTGCACCCATCCGGCCGCGGACCCCGCGGCACCCACGAAGGCGCCATCATCGCCAACGGCAACCTGTACTGCCCGGTCACCCCCCGGCTGCTGCTGGAACTCGGCCCGCTGGCCCGCGACGCCACCCCGGCCGAAACCGCCGCGCACGACACCCGGTCCGCCGAACTCGCCCGCTGCAAACTCGGGCACATCACCAGCCGACGACACCGACGGCTACCACCGGGTCATGTGCCCCGCCGTCATGGGCAAGATCCGCTGCCCGCTCCGGCCGGCCTCGATGAGGCTGGACCGGCAGCGGCCGCAGATCCTCACCCCGCCGCAGCACCCGCCGGACTGCTGCGCCCAGCAGACCCTCACCGTTCCCCCGGACGTGGCCGCCAAGACCCGCCAGAAGCACGACTACCCCTCCGCAGCGCACCGGCGCTCATACACCCGGCGCACCGGCGCCGAGCGGACCTTCTCCACCGCCAAGGACCCGGCCAGCAACAACATCGCCCGCGGCTGGACCCGGCTGATGGGCCTGGCACCGCTCATGCTCTGGCTGGCCTGCCTGCTGGCTGTCCGCAACCAGCGCATCCTGACCGCATGGGACGCCCGCCAGCACGACAACGCCCGCCGCGCCGCGGCCGGCCTCCCGCCCCGCACCCGCCGCCGGCGCCGCAAGACCCTCACCGACCTGGCCACCGCAGGCACCCCGCCATGACACGGCCGGCGAACCCCGCACCGTTACCAGATCACCGCAGATCAGACACGCCAGACCAGCCGACCCTGCCCAGAAACAGCCCGCCAGGCACGCCGCAACCCGAAAACCCGCCCACAGACGGCAACCCACGCGAAACGCCAGACCCAAACGTGAACATAGGTGCAGGTCAAAGGTGAAAACCTTAAGGTAGCCCCGACCGGATTCGAACCGGCGTTACCGCCTTGAGAGGGCGGCGTCCTAGGCCTCTAGACGACGGGGCCGAGCAGGCACCGGCTGGGCCGGGCCGAGATGCTGGCAAGGCCAGCGGCGTAAGACTACCGCCTTGCCGGCGGTCAGGCCAACCGACGGCTATATCTGGCGGCGATAAGTACAGCGGCCTGGACCAGTTCCCCGTTCCCGCTGGGCGGACGGCCGTCGGCCAGGACGACGGTGTCCTCCAGGCCTATGCGGATGTCCCGGCCCCGGCTGATCGCCGCGCGCAGGACCGACCAGGTGGCTACTCCTTCGCCGTGATGCAGGCGCGGCGCCGTGAAGCCTTGGCGGTCCAGGGCCGCCTCGATCCGCGCGGCGCTGGCCACCGCGGCCTCCGGGTCGCGGTCGTCCGGCTCGATCAGGATCCGCAGCACCTGATGGCCGAAGCCGCTGGCCGCCAGCCGGTCCGCGTCATCGGCCGACCAGATACCGGCCTCCACCGCGATGCCGAGGCCATCGAGCATCCCGGCCAGTTCGCCGGCGCCCGGCTCGGACAGGTTGACCGAGGCGAAGTCCGGCGCGCCCGGGCCACCCCACCGGGAGACCAGTGACATCCGGCGGGCCGGGTCACCCCCGGCCGCCCACAGCCCGGTGGTCACACCCACTGGAATGCCGGGCACCGCGGCCCGCACCGCGGCCACCGCGGCCAGCACCGCGTCCGGGTCCAGCGTCTCGGGGCCAGAAGCGTCCCGTGGGTGCAGGTGAACGGCGCCCGCGCCCGCGGTGACCGCTGCGGAGGCGTCGGCGGCCAGTTCGTCCGGTGTCTGCGGAACCGAAGGATGCTCGGCCCGGGTGGTTCCGCCGTTCAGGCAGGCCTTGATCAGCATGGTGCCTCCAGAAAGCAACAAGCGCGGACACCGGGTCGTGTCCGCGCTGCTGACTGAGCTGGCTGGGGTACCAGGACTCGAACCTAGACTAACGGGGCCAGAACCCGTCGGGCTGCCAATTACCCCATACCCCACTGGCCACGGGCACTGGACCCGTCGCGCCCCCGAAGTCTAGCGGACGCCGCTCGCGCCGGCCAATCCGAAAGAGCCTCACAGTGGTTCGGTCACGGTCAGGCCGATGTCGCGGTCGAGGCGGAGCCAGCGGGTGATGCCGATCGAGCGCAGGAACGCCAGGTCATGGCTGGCCACGATGACCGCGCCGCGGTAGCCGTCCAGGGCCTGGGCCAGCTGCCGGACCGAGGCCAGGTCCAGGTTGTTGGTCGGCTCGTCGAGCAGCAGCAGCTGCGGCGCGGGCTGGGCGAGCAGCAGGGCGGCCAGCACGGCGCGGAACCGCTCGCCGCCGGACAGCGTGCCCGCCACCTGGTCGGCCCGGGCACCGCGGAACAGGAACCGGGCCAGGCCGGCCCGGACCTCGTTGACCGACGGGCCCGGCGCCGCCGCCCGCACGTTGTCGGCCACAGTCAGAGACTCGTCGAGGATGTCGAGCCGCTGGGGCAGGTAGCCGACGACCGCGCCGGCCCGCGCGGTGACGCCGGGCAGCGCCGCCTGGCCGGCGATGGCGCGCAGCAAGGTGGTCTTGCCCGCGCCGTTCGGCCCGGTCAGGGCGATCCGTTCCGGGCCGCGGACGATGAGGTCAGCCAGAACGCGCGGGTCGGATGGTGACGCAGGGCCCGGCTCGGGCGCCCTGTTGGCCGCTTCGGGGTGCCAGTGAGGGTCGGCCAGGCCGGTCAGGGTCAGGACGGTCCGGCCTGCCGGGACGGCGCTGGCGGGCAGGTCGACGCGGATCTCGGCGTCGTCGCGGAGGGCATGCTCGGCCTCTTCCAGGCGGTCGCGGGCGGCTTGCAGGCGCTCGGCGTGCAGTTCGCGGGACCGGCCGGCGGTTTCCTGGGCGGTCCGCTTGCGGGCGTGGGCCACGATCCGGGGCAGGCTGCCCGAGGCGGCCACCTGCCGGCCCATGCGGTCCCGGCGGGCCTGCTTGACCTGGGAGTCGACCAGGTTGCGGTGCTCGTGGCGGACGTCGGCGGCGGCGGTGGTGACCGCTCGTTCGGCGGCGGCCTGTTCGGCGGCGAGCAGCTCCTCGTAATCAGCGAGGTTCCCACCGTAGAGGCGGACCTTACCGCCGGACAGGTCGGCGATCTGATCCACCCGGCAGAGCAGCTCGCGGTCGTGGCTGACGATGACCATGACCCCGGTCCAGGCGACGACCGCGTCGTAGAGCCGACGGCGGGCGACCAGGTCGAGGTTGTTGGTTGGCTCGTCAAGTAGCAGGATGTCGGGGCGGCGCAGGAACAGCGCGGCCAGTGCGACCAGGACGGTCTCGCCTCCGGACAGCCGCTCCACCCGGTCGTCCAGGTCCAGCCGGGCCAGTCCCAGCCGGTCCAGCCAGGCGCGGGCGCGCTCCTCGACGTCCCAGTCGTCGCCGATCGCGGCGAACAACTGCTCCCCCACCTGGCCGGCCTCGATGGCGTGCAGCGCGGTCCTGGCCTCGGTGATGCCGAGCAGGTCTGACACGTTGCGATGGGTGCCCAGGGTGATGGCCTGGGGCAGGTAACCGACCTCGCCGGAGGCGCGGACTGCACCTGACGCGGGGCGCAGGTGGCCGGCGATCAGCCGGAGCAGGGTGGACTTACCCGAGCCATTGACGCCGATCAGGCCGGTCCGGCCGGGCCCGAAGGCCACGGTCAGGCCGGACAGGACGGGCGATCCGTCGGGCCAGCTGAAACTGAGGTCTGAACACACAATGGCGGCGGTCACGAGACGGGGCTCCCAGCACGTAGGTTCCGGTACGTGTGGCGACACCACGCTCAGGTCGCGGTATCGCAGACCTCAGAACCTCACCGCTACTCTCCCGCCGACGGCACTGGGACGCCTCTCATGGTAGCCGCCAGGGTAATGAAACCCCACTTTCAGCACCCTGGGGGTGGTGAAACCCCGGTTTCACTCCGGCGGGCCGGGGCGGCTGGGGCGGGAGGAGCGGCTGGGGCGGCTGGGGCGGGAGGAGCGGCTGGGGCGGCTGGCCCGGGAGGAGCGGCTGGGGCGGGAGGGTCAGGGTTCGCCGGGGGTGGCGAGGAAGGCGTGGGCGGGGCCGGCGGCGCGGACGGGGGCGTCGGCGGCGGAGATGAAGCAGGATTCGCCCTGGTCCAGGAACACGCTGCCGGTTTCGCTGCGCAGGGCGACGGCGCCGTCGACGCACAGCAGAATGCGCGGGCCGGTGCCGGGGAGCTCCAGGGGGGCGGCGGCCAGGTCGAGGCGGTAGAGGCGGAACTCTGAGGCCGGGCTGTCGTAGCGGCTGATGCCCTCGGCCATGGGGCACGGGGACACGACCGGGACGGTGACGGCCGGGTCGAGCAGCTTCAGGAGCTCGGGCACGTCGATGTGCTTGGGGGTCAGGCCGGCCCGGAGCACGTTGTCGGAGTTGGCCTGCACCTCGATGCCGGTGCCTTCGAGGTAGGCGTGCAGGCCGCCGGCCGGCATGAACAGGGCCTGGCCGGGCTGCAGAACGAGGTGGCGCATCAGCAGCAGGGCCACCAGGCCCAGGTCGCCGGAGTGGTCCGCCGCGACCCGGAGGGCGGCGCCGCAGGCCTCGGCGTAGGGCCCGGCGCCCGCGGCCAGCGGGCCGCAGGCGCCCAGGACGTCGCTGACCAGCTGCTTGCGGCCGGACTCGGGCCAGTCCAGGATGACGCCCAGCACTCGAGCCAGCGCGGCCGGGGTAGACGCGGCCTCCAGGTCGGCGGCCAGCGGCTGCAGCTGGGGCACGGCCAGGGCGCGCAGGACGCCGGCCGCATCGGCCGGGGTGCGCAGCCCGGCCACGACCTCGAACGAGGTCAGGGCGCACAGCAGCTCGGGCTTGGGCCAGTCGTCCACGTAGTTCCTGGCCGGGTCATCCAGCGCCAGGCCGCGGTCGTTGTCCGCGCGGAAACCCGCCTGCGCCTGCGCGCGGGAAGGGTGCACCTGGATCGACAGCGCCTGGGCGGCCGACAGCACCTTCAGCAGGAACGGCAGCCGGGCACCGAACCGCGCCACGACCTGCGGCCCGAGCTCGCGACCGGGGTCGGCGGCGATGAAGGCATCCAGCGTGTCAGCCCGGCGGGCCAGGCCGGCCGGGCCGCTCGGATGCGCGCCCATCCACAGCTCGGCCTCGGGGCCCTCGGCTGGGACCGGCCGGCCCTGGAGTTCGGCGATCCCGTGTCTCGAGCCCCACGGGTATGGCCGGACCACCGGCTGGAGCAGCTCCATCAGGGCATGCTAGCGGGAGGGGGCGGGGTGCTCGACCAGCGCCACCACCCGGCTGGCCATGAACCGCGCGGTGCGCACCGGGGTGCCGGTCCTGGTCACCTCGCTGACCTCGACCACGCCGCGCCGGTTGGCCACCTCGACGCGGCGGCCCGCCTTGGTCGCGGTGATCTCGTAGGTCCGGGCGCCCTCGCCGGAGTCGATCACGACCTCGACCCGGTCTCCCTTCATGGCCGCCTCCAGGGAAGACCGTTAGTAGCCGGGCAGGGATGGGTCGACCTGGCTGATCCAGGCCAGCACGCCCCCGCCCACGTGGACAGCGTTGGAGAAGCCGGCGTTCTTGACGATGGCCAGCGCCTCGGCGCTGCGGGCGCCGCTCTTGCAGTGCAGCACGATCCGCTTGTCCTGCGGCAGCCGCTCGAGGGCGGCTCCGGACAGGAACTCGCCCTTGGGGATCAGGGTCGCGCCGGGGATCGAGACGATCTCGTACTCGTTCGGCTCGCGCACGTCGACGAGGAAGATGTCGTCGCCCGCGTCCAGCATGGCGGCCAGGTCCTTGGCACTGATCGTGGAGCCCGCGGCGGCCTCGGCGGCTTCTTCAGACACCGCGCCGCAGAACTCCTCGTAGTCGATCAGACCGGTGATCGAGGGGTTCTTGCCGCAGACGGCGCACTCCGGGTCCTTCTGCACGCGGACCGAGTGGTAGGTCATCTCCAGTGCGTCGTAGATCATCAGCCGGCCGGTCAGCGGCTCGCCGATACCGGTGATGAGCTTGATGGCCTCGTTGACCTGGATCGACCCGATCGAGGCGCACAGCACGCCAAGGACGCCGCCCTCGGCGCAGGACGGCACCATGCCGGGCGGCGGCGGCTCGGGGTACAGGCAGCGGTAGCACGGGCCGTGCTCGGCCCAGAACACGCTGGCCTGCCCGTCGAACCGGTAGATCGAGCCCCACACGTACGGCTTGCCGAGCAGCACGCAGGCGTCGTTGACCAGGTACCGGGTGGCGAAGTTGTCGGTGCCGTCGACGATCAGGTCGTAGTCGGCGAAGATCTCCATGGCGTTGTCGGAGTCGAGCCGGGTCTCGTGCAGCACCACGTTGACGTAGGGGTTGATCTCGCGGATGCTGTCCCGGGCCGATGCGGCCTTGGATTTGCCGATGTCGGACTGGCCGTGGATGATCTGGCGCTGCAGGTTCGATTCGTCCACGACGTCGAAGTCGATGATGCCGAGCGTGCCCACCCCGGCCGCGGCCAGGTAGAGCAGCGCGGGCGAACCCAGGCCGCCCGCCCCCACGCACAGCACCTTGGCGTTCTTCAGCCTCTTCTGCCCCGTCATCCCCACGTCGGGGATGATCAGGTGCCGCGAGTAACGCCTTACCTCGTCAACGGTCAGCGCTTCGGCCGGCTCGACCAGAGGGGGCAGTGACACGATGGGCTCCAAGTCATTCTTTTTTCCGAACGGGCCGTGGCTAGTGCTTCCCGGCCCGTGCCACGATCAACCGGCCGGCGTGAGCGGGAATTCCCGCGCCGGTTCCAGTAGGACCGCCATCTCGGCGGCCACCTGATCCGGGTGCTCCATGTGGGCGACGTGGCCGGTGCGGGGCAGCACCACGATCCGGGCGTCGCGGAACGCGTGCGCGGCTCGGCCGGCGTTCCTCGGGTCGACCAGGCGGTCGTGGCTGCCGTAGATGACCAGTGTCGGCGCCGTGATGCGCGCCGCCTCCCGCCAGCCGCGGCCGGAGCGGAAGAACTCAGCGGTGAGGGTCCGGATCGAGCCGAGCAGCGCGGCGGCGGCGTAGTCCAGGGTGTCGCGGCGGGCTAGTTCGGCGACCTCGGCGGCGAACCGGGCCCGCGGGAACAGGCTGGGATTGCGGTAGCAGTTGGTGATGACGTCGGCCACCCGGTTCTCCGGCGGCAGGGCCTGGTACCGGCGCAGCAGCCGGGCACCGAGCCGTGGCGTGGTCATCAGCGGGAACCGGACCAGGTCCAGGCGGGGCCGAGTGTCGGGCAGGGCCGGCGAGATCAGGGTCAGCGTGCGGATCAGGTCCGGGCGGGCGGCCGCGACCTTGACGCAGACCGCGCCGCCCAGGGAGTTGCCGATCAGGTGCACGGGTCCGGACCGGTCGAGCAGGGCAGTGAGCGTCTGGGCCAGCGCCGCGATCGAGTAGCGGCCGTCCGGACGGGGCGGGGAGTCGCCGAAGCCGGGCAGGTCGACCGCCTGGCAGGCCAATTGCGGGAGCAGGGCGATCAGGTCGGTCCAGTTCCGCGAGGAGCCCTCCAGGCCGTGCACGCACACGGCGGGCTGCTGGCCTTCCGGGCCGCTGCGGACGAAGACCTGGTGATCGCCGAGCGAGACCAGGTGGCCGGGCCAGTGCGGGATCGGTTCGGGGTCCGGTGGCAGGCTCACGCTGTATCTCCGGCTCGCTCTGTCTTCCCCGCTCGCCTCCGGGCGCTCTTGACGCACCGCCTTCCCTCCTCGCTCGTTCCTCGCTCGTCAGTCCAGGCGGCGCCGCGCCCTTTGGCTCGCGGGTTAGGCGCTGGCCTTGCGGCGGGAGCGGGGCTTGGCCGGTTTTTCTTCCTTCTTGGGCTCGTCGGGCTCGGCGCGGCCGGCCTTGAGGGCGGCCACGCTGGCCCGGAGGATCTCGGTCAGGTCGGCGGGCTGCCCCTTGGGGGACGGGGGCTCGACGCCGGCCGGGCGGACCACGTCGTTGCCCTCGACCTTGGCCTGGACCACGGCCTCGAGGGCCTCGCGGTAGGCGTCGTGGTACTGGTCGGGGTCGAAATCCTCGGTCATGGTGTCGATGAGGGAGGCGGCCATCTTCAGCTCCTGGGACCTGACCTCGATGTCCTCGTCCAGGAAGGCGAAGTCCGGCTTGCGCACCTCGTCGGGCCACAGCAGGGTCTCCAGCGTGATGACGCCGTCCCTGACCCGCAGCGCGGCCAGCGCCTCGCGCTGGCGCAGGGCGACCTTGGCCACGGCCACCTTGCCCGACTTCTCCAGCGCGTCGCGGAACAGCACGTAGGCCCGGGCCCCGGGCGGCTCGGGCTCCAGGTAGTAGCTCTTGGCCGCGTAGATCGGCTCGACCTGGGCACTCGGCGCGAAGTGCAGGACCTCGATCCGGTGGGCGGTGACCAGCGGCAGGTCGGCCAGGTCCTCGTCGGTGAGCACCACCATGTCGCCGGTAGGCAGTTCATAGCCCTTGGCGATGTCGGAATAGGGGACTTCCTCGCCGTCCAGCGTGCACACCCGGCGGAACTGGATCCGGGCCCCGTCCTTGCGGTGCACCTGACGGAACGTAATGTCGCGCTGCTCGGTGGCAGCGTAGAGCTTCACCGGGATGACGACCAGGCCAAAAGATATGGCCCCGGCCCAGATGCTGCGCATGGTCCTCACCTACCCCGGTTTGGATGACACTGATACATCAAGTGTCATCCCTATTATCAACCTCGACAATACATTCGATAGGCCGGGGTATTGGCATGGTAGATTTCGCCCGACTCACCAAGCGAGAACGGGGCCGCGGCTGAGATGATGAAAGCGCCCGCACGCGAGGGGCTGGCCACAGCTCGAAGTTCGAGGGGGACGGAGAGATATGGGCACTTTCGATGTAGTCGTGCTCGGCGGTGGTACCGCCGGGGTGCACGTCGCCACTGAGGTGGCCCGGGGCGGCAAGTCCGTGGCTCTCATCGAAGCCGGGCTGATCGGCGGAGAATCCCCCTACCTGGCCTGCCTGCCGTCCAACTCGCTGCTGCTTTCCGCGGCCCGGGGCGAGGCCTGGGAAGACGCGGTGGCCCGCCGGGACGAGGTGACCGGCGGCCTGGACGACTCCCGGGCGGCCCAGCGGCTGGCCGAGGCGGGCGTAACCGTGATCCGCGGCGCCGGCCGGATCACCAGCCCCGGGACGGTGCAGGTCGCCGCGGAGGAGGTCACTGAGGTGACCTATGCCGACCTGGTCCTGGCCACCGGCTGCGAGCCGGTGGCACCGCCGATCGAGGGCCTGTCCGACATACCGACCTGGACCACGGCGGAGGGCGTGTGCTCGCCCGACCTGCCGCGCCGCCTCATCGTGCTCGGCGGCGGGTCCGCCGGGTGCGAGCTGGCGCAGATCTACGCGTCGTTCGGCTCGCAGGTGACGCTGGTCGAGGCGGAAGGCGGGCTGCTGCCGGGCGAGCCGGCCTTCGCCGGGGAGGCCATCGCCGCGGCGCTGCGCCGGGCCGGCGCCGAGATCTACCTGGGCTCGCGGGCCACCAAGGCGGAGCGGACGCCGGACGGCCTCACGCTGGCGCTGGCCGACGGCACCCGGATCGACGCGGACCGGCTGCTGCTGGCCTCGGGCCGGCGGCCCAGGCTCGGCGGCCTCGGCCTGGACCTGCTCGGCCTGGACGTGACCCCGGGCCGGGCCCTGCCCACCACCACCTCGTGCCAGGTCACCGGCGCCCACGGGCGGGTGTGGGCGGCCGGGGACGTCACCGGCACCACCTCCACCCACGCCAGCCACTACCAGGCCCGCGTGGTCGCCGCGAACATCCTGGGCATCCCGCGCGAGGCCGACTACAGCGCCATCCCGCGCTGCGTGCACACCACCCCGGCGGTGTTCGCCGTCGGCACCGGGCCGCGGCCCGGGCTGCGGTCGGTCCGGGCCAGCCTGACCGACACCACCCGGGGGCGGCTGGGCCAGGATGACCTGGGCTGCGTCGAGCTCTACGAACAGGACGGGGTGCTGGTCGGCGCGGTCGCGGTGGGGCCGGACGCAGCCGCCTGGATGTCGGAGGTTACTCTCGCCATCAGGGCCAAGGTACCGGTGGCGGTCCTGGCCGATGTGGTGCACGCCTTTCCCACCCACGGGGAAGCACTGGAGGAAGCGTTCCGCGAACTGGCCAGGAGCGGAGGCCGGTCAGCCATTGCCGATCAGGAGGACGGGCCGATGAGTGAACTGGACATGGAGACGCCCGAGGACGACGCCATCGAGCAGAATCAGGAAGTCGTGGCGGACGAGACCGTGACCCGGCTCCGGCGTGATATCCCGTTCGACGTGGACGAGGCGGACGCAGCCGAGCAGGAGCGCGCGGTGGGCTACGACGATGACGACTACCGCTGAGGCTGGCTTAGCCAGCTTAGGATGCCAGCTTAGGATGCCAGCTTAGAATGAGGGATGCGAGCGCGGCAGGCGGCCGCGCGCGATCACCCGGAGACCGAATTTTGACAGCAACGTCCGACGCACGGCCACGCGGCAGCCGGCTGCCACGGCACCAACGGCGGCGGCAGCTACTGGATGCGGCGCTTGAGGTGTTCGTTTCCCAGGGTTACCACGCCGCGGCCATGGACGACATCGCCGAGCGCGCCGGGGTCAGCAAGCCCGTGCTCTACCAGCACTTCCCCGGCAAGCTCGAGCTGTACCTGGCTCTGCTCGACGAAAGCGTGGACACGCTGGTGGAGACGGTGCGCGACGCGCTCCGCTCGACCACGGAGAACCGGCAGCGGGTCGCCGCCACCTTCAGCGCCTACTTCGAGTACGTGGCGGGCGAGGGCCAGGCGTTCCGGCTGGTGTTCGAGTCGGATCTGAGCAACGAGGCGGCAGTCCGGGACCGGCTGGAACGCGGCCAGCGCGAGTGCGCCGCGATGATCAGCCCGATGGTCCGGCAGGGCGCCGGCCTGAACGACGACGAGGCGAACCTGGTGAGCGTGGGGATGGTGGGCCTGGCCCAGGTCACCGCCAGGTACTGGCTCAGCACCAGCGACCACATCCCGCGGGAGGCCGCCGAGCAGCTCGTGGCCCGGCTGGCCTGGCGCGGCATCAGCGGCTGGCCCCGCAGCTAGGGGAATTACATGGAAGTAAAGATCGGGGTCCAGTCGGTGCCGCGTGAGCTGGTGGTGGAGACCGACACGGCGGCCGACCAGATCGAGCGCGACCTGGCCGCGGCGCTGGCCGGTGGCGCGGTGTTCACGATCGCGGTGGCCAAGGGCGGCAAGGTCATGGTGCCCGGCGACAAGATCGCCTACGTGGAGTTCGGCGCCGCGGAAAACCGGCGCGTCGGGTTCGGCAACCTCGCCTGACGGCGTGCCGCGCGGGGAGCCAGGCGCACGGCTGGTATACTTGTTACTGATTAGTCAATGGAATGACGTAACCACTCGTCGTGTTGAGTTAATTGACTGCTGTTTACGCCGGGTGAACGTGCCCGGTGGGGGGACCCGAGTAGACGGCAGTGTCCCAGCAGCGGTGGCGGGCTCCCGGGCTCAAGCCTTCAGGTAGCAGCTCACATCGCCGCTGGTCACTGCGGGCAGCGCGCAGACACGATGGGCCCCGGACGAACCCGCCGCAGGGGCCATGATGAAGGATGGAAACCCCTGACAACTCAAACTTCTCACGGGGAGACGGCGGCGACGCACGCTGTTCCGTTCCGTGATTTCGGAATCAGCGAGGCGATCTGCTCGGGCCTTGAGGCCGCGGGCATCTTCACCACTTTTCCCATTCAGGCGCTGACCCTGCCGCTGGCGCTGCGCGGCCAGGACATCATCGGGCAGGCCAGGACCGGCACCGGCAAGACGCTGGCGTTCGGCATCCCGCTGCTGGAGCTGGTGCAGGACGGGCCCGCGGGCAAGCCGCGGGCCCTGGTGGTCGTGCCGACCAGGGAACTGGCCATCCAGGTCGCCGACGACCTGCGCACGGCCGCGGTCAACCTGCGGGTCCGGGTGCTCACCGTGTACGGCGGGCGGGCCTACGAACCGCAGATCGACGCGCTGACGGCCGGCGTGGACATCGTGGTCGGCACCCCGGGACGGCTGCTCGACCTGGCCCAGCGCCGCCACCTGGACCTGAGCGCGGTGCGGGCCCTGGTCCTTGACGAGGCGGACAAGATGCTCGACCTGGGCTTCCTGCCCGACGTGGAGCGGATCGTCCGGCTCACCCCGGCCGACCGGCAGACCATGCTGTTCTCCGCGACCATGCCGTCCGAGGTGGTCACGCTGGCCCGCCGGCACATGCGGCAGGCGACCAACATCCGGGCCGAGGGCCACGACGAGCCCGCGCCGGCCCCGGGCACGCGGCAGTATGTCTTCCGGACCCACCAGATGGACAAGATCGAGGTGCTGGCCCGGGTGCTGCAGGCCAGGGACCGCGGCCTGACCATGGTGTTCTGCCAGACCAAGCGGGCCGCCGACCAGGTGGCCACGGCACTGGCCAGCAAGGGCTTCGCGGTCGCGACCGTGCACGGCGACCTGGGCCAGGGCCAGCGGGAGCGCGCGCTGCGCGCGTTCCGGAGCGGCAAGGTGGACGTGCTCACCGCCACCGAGGTGGCCGCGCGCGGGCTGGACGTGGACGACGTCACTCACGTGATCAACTACGAATGCCCGGACGACGACAAGACCTACGTGCACCGCATCGGCCGGACCGGGCGAGCCGGGAAGGCCGGTGTCGCGGTCACCTTCGTCGACTGGCGGGACATGCACCGCTGGAAGCTCATCAATGACGCCCTGGGCCTTGGCCAGCCCGAGCCGGAGGAAACTTACTCCACCTCCGAGCACCTCTACACCGAACTGGACATCCCGCGCGAGGCCACCGGCACGCTGCCCCGGGCCAAGCGGGAGCGGGCAGGCCTGGAGGCCGAGGCTCTCGAGGACATCGGCGAGACCGGCAAGGTCCGCTCACCGCGCGCCAAGCGGGCCACGGGTTCGGGGGCCACGGGCGCCACGGGGTCGGGACGGCCGCGGCGGCGGCGCCGGACCAGGGCGGGCCGGGAACTCGACGGCGGCGGGCAGGCCGGTCCGGAGACCGGCCGCAAGGCTTCGTAGGCCGCTCGCAGCTTCCGTTCAAACTCGGCAGGTAAGGTTCGGTCCTGTGAGCACACCGACCTCTCTCGAGCTGCCCGACGGAGTGCGGCGCACCACGATAAGGACCGGCCGCGGGCCGTTCGCGGCGCTGACGGCCGCTCCGCTCTCCGGGGTCTGCGAGCGCGAGCCCGCGCTGCTGGTCCCCGGCTATACCGGCAGCAAGGAAGACTTCCTGGCCATCCTGGGGCTGCTGGCCGACCGGGGCCGTGAGGTGATCGCGATCGACATGCGCGGCCAGTTCGAGACCGCGGGCCCCGACGATCATGACGGCTATTGCGCCGCGGCCCTGGGGGCCGACATCACGGCCGTGGCCCGGGCGACCGGGGCCAGGCACCTGGTCGGGCATTCCTACGGGGGACTGACGACCCGGGAGGCCGTGCTGGCCGACGACGACGGCCTGGCCTCATTCACGCTGATGAGTTCCGGCCCGGCCGCGCTGACCGGGCCGCGGGCGGCCGAACTGCACCGCCTGCTGGCCGCCCTCGGCGCCGGGGACGGCCGGATGCCCGAGGCCGGCCCGCTCCGGGCCAGCATCTCCGATCTGTGGCAGACCTACCTGGAACCCCAGTTCGTCGAGGCCGGCGTGCCCGGCCCGATCGTGGCGTTCCTGGCCCGGCGGATGCGCAGCAACGACCCGGCCGGCCTGGTCCACATGGCCAGGCATCTGCTCAGCGCACCGGACCGGACAGCGGAACTGGCCCGCCGGACGGCGATGCCGATGCTCGTGCTGTACGGCGAGGACGACAATTCCTGGTCACCGGCCGCGCAGGAGGCGATGGCCAGGAGGCTGGCGGCCCGCCGGGTGTGCATCCCGGCGGCCTCGCACTCGCCGGCCGTGGAGGCCCCGGCCACGACGGCCGGCGCGCTCACCCAGTTCTGGGACGCGGCCGAGGTCGCGCCGGTGCTGCACGCGGCCAGCACACCGCTCAGGTAAGGCCGTCCCAGGGCCGCCTGGTGACCGCGGCCGCCGTGCCTTCGGGACAGTGCCGCAGGTAGTCACACCAGCCGCAGGCCGGGCTGGGCCGGGGCGGGAACACCTCGTCGTACCGCTGTCCGGGCAGGCCCTCGCGCATCGCCTCGTCGGCCGCGGCACACTCCTCGGCGATGCCCTCGGCCCGGCTCAGGTGCCTGGCCAGCGCTTCATCCGAGTGCGACCAGGCCAGCACCTGTCCCGACGGGAGATGGTGCAGCTCGACCCGGTAGCAGGGCCGGCGCAGGGCCCGGCCCGCGGCCAGCGCGTACAGGGCCAGCGCCAGGGAGCTGCGCGCGTCGTCGGTGGACAGCAGGTGCCGCCCGGTCTTGTAGTCGACGACGACCAGTTCGGTGCCGCCGGCGGGGGCGGGCCGGGCATCCAGCCGGTCGATCCGCCCGGAGACCGCGATCCGGTCGGTGCGGGTGGCCACGGTCCGTTCCACGCCGACCGGCTCGTCGGCCGGGTCGAGCCCGGCCACGTAGCCCTCGACCATGGCGATGGCCCGCTCCCGCTGCCGCGCCGACTGCGCCTGGTCCGCGAATCCTTCGTCGATCCAGCCGCGGCCGACCAGCCGGCCCGCGGCCGGCGCCGTCCGCTGCTCGAACGGCAGCCGCCACCAGCCCGCCAGCGCGTTGTGGATGCTGGCGCCCAGGCTGTTGTGGGCCCAGGGCGGCCCCTTGGCAGGCGGAGGACGGTCCAGGTAGCTCATCCGGTACCGGCGGGGGCAGTCGAGCCAGGACGACAGGCGCGTCGGCGTGCACGAGTACAGCCGCCGGGGCATCCCCTCGAATCCCAGCTGCTCCACCGGGCTAGTCGTCTTCTGGCTGGGCCGCGGTGACCCAGGAATCGAACTTCTTCTCGGCGGCGGCAATCGTGGTCTCCTCCCCCTCGCCGGGCAGCACGCGGGTGCCGGGAGGCAGGGTCAGCAGGTGCTCGCCGATGGCGTTCAGCTGGGCGGGGAAGTCGCGGAACTCGCCGTCGTGCCGCGCCGGCCCGGCGGCGGTCAGGGCGTGGCCGGTGAACACCACGTCAAGTTCCTCGCAGTACAGGCAGATCGAGCCCGGGGTATGGCCGCCGGCGTGAATAACCTCGAGCGTGGTGTCGGCGACCTCGAAGATCCCGCCGTCCGCCACGTCGATCTCGGGGTCGTCGTCCGGGTGGGTTTCCCGCCAGAGGATCCCGTCCCTGGGGTGCAGGGCCACCGGCGCCTCATCCCGGTCGGCCACCGCCACCGCCGCGGCCACGTGGTCCGGGTGAGCGTGGGTGCAGATCACCGCGAGCACCTCCCGGTCGCCCACCGCGTCGAGCACGGCGGCCGCGTCGGGCCCCGGATCGATGACGATCACCTCGTCCCGGTCGCCGATGATCCAGGCGTTGATCTCGTCGGTGTTGATCTCGCCAGGGGCGCGCACCTGCTCGATCCGTGCGGTCATCGGAGGTGTTCCTTCCCGTCGGGGCTCGCCGACCTTCCTACCACATCGGGGCGTGCGGCAAGGAGGCGTTACTTCCGGCGGCGGCGCAGGGCGCGGGCCAGGGGCAGGGTGGTGAAGAAGGTGCCGGCCAGGGAGCTGAGGCCGATGCCCAGGTCGACCGATATCCGGCCCTGCTTGGCCCAGTAGACGTCCTTGAGGTCGAGCAGCAGCGCGAACTCATCCACGATGAGCGCCAGGCCGGTGCCGTAGGACAGGGCCACCGCCGGGTGCCGGCGCCACCGCTCCTCGCCGTACACGGCCACGCCGCCGACGCCGGCGACCAGGCCGATACCCCACACGTAGTGGTGCAGGTGCTCGCCGCCGACGCTCAGGTTGCGGAACGGGCCCTTGCCGTCCTTGATGCTGTAGGTGATGCCGCGGACCGCGCCGAACGTGACGGAGAAGGCGAGCCAGCTGAGCAGCGCGGACCGCTCGGCCGGATCGAGGTCCTCGTGGAAGACGGTGCGGACGTCCTTGGCGAGCGTGGATGTGAAGGCCATCGCTGAACATTACCCCTCGTAGGGTGCGGCAGTGGCCTGGGAGACCAGGCGTTCGTAGGCCTCCGCGGGCGTGGTCTGCGCGCCGATCCGGTGCCCGGTCAGACCGCCGTGGTCGTCGCTGCCGCCGGTGGCGATCAGGCCGAGGTCGCGGGCCAGGGCGAGCAGGCCGGTGCGCTGTGATTCGGGCTGGTCGGGGTGGAAGACCTCCACTCCGGCCAGGCCCGCAGCGGCCAGCATGGCGATCTGGTCGTCGGTCACGTGGAAGTCCCGGCCCGCGCGGGGGTGGGCCAGCACCGGCACGCCGCCGCCCGCGCGGACCAGCCGGATGGCCCGGACCGGATCCAGGGCGTAGCGGCCGACGTAGGCGCGGCCGCCGGCGCCGATCCAGTCGCGGCTGAAGGCCTGGCTGGGCTCGGTGATGGCCCCGCTGTCCACCATGGCCCGGGCCAGGTGCGGACGGCCGACCACGGCCGTCCCGGCGATGGCGGCCACCTGCTCCCAGGTGATGTCGACGCCGAGGTCGGCCAGCCTGGCCACCATGGCGCGGGCCCGGAGCACGCGGTCGTCACGGATGCGCCGGGTTTGTTCGGCCAGTTCCGGCTGGCCGGGGTCGAACAGGTAGGCCAGCAGGTGCAGGCTGCGGCCGTCCAGCCGGCAGGACAGCTCCATGCCGGGGACCAGGGTGAGGCCCTCCGGGAGGGCCTGACGGGCCTGCGGGTGCCCGGCCACCGTGTCGTGGTCGGTCAGCGCTACGGCGTCCAGGCCCGCCGCCGCGGCGCGGCGCATCACCTCGGCGGGGGCGTCGGTCCCGTCCGAGGCGTTGCTGTGCACATGCAGGTCGGCCCGCATTACGACGGCAGGCGGGGCGAGGGAGCCCCGAAGGGCAGGTCGAGGTCCTGGCCGGGGTCGCGGAGGTCGCGCAGCCCGATCGGCTCGATCAGCAGCGTGCCCGCGGTGTCCGGCCAGAGCACCACCCACAGCCAGTGCGCCTTGATCTCGCCCGCGAACACGGCCCGGTCCGGCGAGGCCACCTGCCAGAGCGGGAAGTCATGCTTGCCGAACGACGCCGTGGCGATCGGCGGCGCCGAGGCGAACCCGGAACCGGGGTCCACGGTGTCCAGGCCGGCCGCGGCCGCGCCCAGGCCGACGCCGGGTTCCTCGGCCACGACCAGCATCTCGGCCGGGCCCCCGAGCGGGTTAGGGCCAGACAGCGCCACCGCGCAGGCGCGCGCGCCCGTCCGCTCGTCGCCCGCGCTGGCGAAGCCGGTGACCAGCCAGCCAGCCGGAAGGGGCCAGGGCAGCCAGACCGGGACGCCCGCGGTGCGCAGCAGCCCGTCCAGGCCGTCCCGGGACGGGCTGAAGGCAGGGAGCAGGGGGTCGACCTCGCCGTGCCGGTCGCAGCGCCAGGCGCTGGACCACGCGGTCGGCTCCTGGACGTGCTGGCCGCAGCGCGGGCAGGACGCACGAGCGCGATGATGCGGGTCCTTGTCCACGCGCGTAACCCCATAGTGCCGGGAATGCGGTTGCCGTTGTGCCAGCGTGAGCAGGTTCTTACCCCGTTCCGGTGACAGACATGCCGCAACGCAAAAGGCTCGGCCCGGGGCCGTGAGGCCCCGGGCCGAGCCGGATGGTTTACGGGCCAGCTATCGTGCCTGGCTCATAACCGGTTTGGACTAGATGCTCGTCGACCCGTTGTACATGCTGAAGGAGGTCGGCGTCAGGGTGTCGTTCGGCGACAGCGTAACCTGGCTGGACGAGTTGGCGGTCTGCGCCTCGTACAGGCCCCCCGCACCAAACGAGTTGACCGGGGAAACCGAGGTGATCGGCACCGGGCCCGCGCAGGAGTAGCAGGTCACGTCGTTCGAGGTGAAGGTCTCGAACTTGTTCACCGCACCACCGGTCAGCACGCTACCGGGAAGGAAGGTGCCGATACCGAACTCCCAGAACTCAAGCTGGTACCTGCTGGAGGTGTAGGCCTGGCGGCAGATACCCGTCGTGATGTCACAAGCACCGAAGGAGAGCTGGTGCCGGTGGGTGCCGGACGGGTCGTAGTAGATGCCCAGGTAGACCTGGTCGCCAGCGCTGATGCCATTCAGGCCCAGCAGAGTGCCGCTCCGGAAGATGTTGCCCGAGGTCTGGAAGTTGTTCTGGATGCACGGGTCAGCAGCCTTCGGGTACTTGCCGACAATGTAGGCAACCTGGTACTTACCACCGACGAAGCCCAGGCTGATCTGAGCGGTGACGCCATCGTTCGGGTCACACAGCTCATTGCCGACCGAGGCCGGGTAGAGCTCACTGCTCAGCGGCCCGTTCAGGTCCACCAGCTGGGGGCTGGCGCCGACCGTGGTCTGCACGAACCGGTAGTGGGTGTGGTTGTCGTCGGCACCGTAGTAACCGGCGGTCCCGCCGTTTTGGCCCAGCGAGCCCGGCACAGCCGTGCTAGTGGTGCAGTGTGAGCCGGTGGCACAGCTCGGCAGGCTGGCCGCGGACGCGGATCCTGTCAGGGCCATACCCCCGACCAGGAAGGCCACGCTCCCTGCGGCGGCCAGCATGGTGGTTGTTCTGCGGATCAAAGTCCGCTCCTTTCCGTTCGTCCCTCACATGGAAGCTCCGGCCGTACCCTGCGCACGGCCGGACGAGCTGGCCCCCTGCAGCACGCGCCGGACATAATCCGACACGGGCCCGGTGGGCTGCCGGCTCGCGGTGGCCTGATCAGGTCAGGAACGGCTGCCCTGATCGTTCTGCACTCTCGAGGGGAAGACCCCCGAGCGAACCCGGAAGCCTGCAGGTTCGGAACTGTTGTCCTTACCCGTTAGGAAGACGCGGGCCTTAGGTGATTGGTTGACGCTGACGGCGGAAATTTATCAACGTGACCAAATCGAAACTGTCAAAGTCAGCCGACCCGTGACCACCGCTTACCTTCGCTCCCGCGGGCTGAACGTTACCACGGTTGCCGGGGCGCTGCGGGCACCCCGATAATGAGGCGCGTGTCCGGCTCTTTGATCCCCTGCGTAGGCGCCGTTATCAGGGACGATGGGGGGCGGTTGCTGCTCATCAAGCGCGGTCACGAGCCCGGCGCCGGGTTGTGGTCGCTGCCGGGCGGCAGGATCGAACCGGGTGAGACCGACATCGAAGCGCTGGTCAGGGAGATGCGCGAGGAAACAGGCCTCACCGTCAAAGTGGGACGGCTGCTCGGGTCGGTAAGGCGGCCCGGCCTGGGCGGGGATGTCATTGACATTAGCGACTATGAGGCCACGATTATCACCGGGAGACTTACTCCGGGTGATGACGCGGCCGATGCCCGCTGGGTGGATACCGCGGACCTGGAATCCATGGCCATCACCGATGGATTGGTAGAAGCCCTCACCCAATGGGGGGTTCTGGGTAAAGGACGGCATTAATCGTCCTATTTCTGGCTATTACCGCCCGCGCGTTCTCCTTGTTCGGTCCGGTCATTTCCACGACGCGTGCGCTGTTTATCTGGGTCCAGCCGAACCGGCGGGCGGGCCCGGCCGGCTTGACGGATTCTTGACCGCTCGTTTCCCGTTTAGTCAGATTAAGTGCGCTCTTGTGTCATCCTGTTGGGCCAGCCAGCTTGTGGACCAGGGGGGCGCGTTGCTGTCCGGGAGAGCTGGAACAACGGCCCGTTCGGCCTAATTAGCCTGGGAACAGGCGGGTCCGTAGCATGAAGCCATGACCTCCCCCCTGGCTTCGCCCACCGCCGAGCAAGTAACCAAGGCGCTCGATGGCGTCCTCGACCCCGAGATCCGGCGGCCGATCACCGAGCTCGGCATGGTCAAGAACATCGAGATCGGCCCGGACGGGGCGGTGCGCGTCGAGGTGTGGCTCACCGTGGCGGGCTGCCCGCTGCGGGACACCATCACCCGTGAGGTCACCGCCGCGGTCGGCAAGCTGCCCGGCGTGGCCTCGGTCCGGGTGGACCTGGACGTGATGAGCGACGAGCAGCGGCAGGCCCTGCAGACCCAGCTGCGGGGCGGGCGGGCCGAGCCGCAGATCCCGTTCGCCCAGCCGTCCTCGCTGACCCGGGTCTACGCGGTGGCCAGCGGCAAGGGCGGCGTGGGCAAGTCGTCGGTGACCGTCAACCTGGCCGCCGCGCTGGCCGCGGCCGGGCAGAAGGTGGGCGTGGTGGACGCCGACATCTACGGGCATTCGGTGCCGCGGATGCTGGGCGTGACCGGCCGCCCCACCCCGGTCGAGAACATGATCATGCCGCCGTCGGCCCATGACGTGAAGGTCATCTCGATCGGCATGTTCACCAAGGGCAACACGCCGGTGGTCTGGCGCGGGCCGATGCTGCACCGGGCCCTGCAGCAGTTCCTGGCCGACGTCTACTGGGGCGACCTGGACGTGCTGCTGCTGGACCTGCCGCCGGGCACCGGCGACGTGGCCATCTCGGTGGCCCAGATGCTGCCGTCGGCCGAGCTGCTCATCGTGACCACCCCGCAGCTGGCCGCCGCCGAGGTGGCCGAACGGGCCGGGGCGATCTCGTCACAGACCCACCAGCGGATCACCGGGGTCATCGAGAACATGTCCTACCTGGTCTGCGCGCACTGCGGGGAGCAGACGGCGATCTTCGGCTCCGGCGGCGGCGCCGAGGTGGCGGCCGCGCTCACCCGCCTGTCCGGGACGCAGGTTCCGCTGCTGGGGCAGGTGCCGATCGACGTCCGGCTGCGCGAGGGCGGCGACGCCGGGGTCCCGCTGGTGCTCGGCGAGCCCGACTCCCCCGCCGGGCTGGCGCTGCGGAAGATCGCCGATGACCTGGGCGCCCGCAGCCGCGGCCTGGCCGGACGGCACCTCGGCCTGACGCCGCGCTAGGTCGCGTCGAGGTCGTAAGGCGGACGCTCGCCGGGGGCGAGCACGGCCCTATTGGCCGCACTGCTGGCCGTGCCATTGGCCATGGCCGACCGGGACCCGTTATCCGGCGGGTTCCCGTTCCCGTTCAGGTCGTCGAACAGGTGCTTCTGCACGAAACGCTTGGGGTTCAGGTCCTCGATCTCGAAGTCGGCGAACTCCGGGCCCAGCCCCTCGCGCAGGTCGTTCTTCGCGCCTTCGGCGATCCGGCGCAGGTCACGCAGGGCGCGCCCGGCCTGGGAGGCGATCTTGGGCAGCTCGTTCGGCCCGAAGACCACAAGCGCGATCACCGCCAGGACCAGCAGCTTGGGAATCGACAGGTCGAACACGGTCAGATCTCTCTCGCCCGGGTCAAGTCACGCTCTGACTATCCACTGTAGACCGTCAGCCGAACGGGTTGACCCAGGAGGCCAGTCTGGCAAACCCGCGGGACATGCGCTTCCAGAACCCGGGCGGCTTGTCGTGCGGCAGCGCGCCGATCACGGCGGTGACGGTCTGGGCCGGCGCGTCGGCCAGCACGGTGTAGACCATGCCGTGGCTGGACCAGGTCAGCGAGCGCTGGTCAGATCCGGCCGCGTAGACCTGGTGCCCGGCCACCGTGACCTTCTGCCAGCCGGCCAGCTTGGGCGCCAGGTTGCCGCGCTGCTCGAACACCGAGACGACCGACAGGCCGTCGGAGTAACCGAGGTCGAGCACGATCCCGCTGCTGGTCCTGGTCTGGGCACCGGTGAACAGCGACAGCCCCCCGGGCAGCGCGGGCGGGACCAGCCAGCCGCTGGCGTGCAGCGCGAGGAGCTTGCGGGCCGGCAGCGGGTCGGCCCAGGGCCCGGCGGGATCGGCGGGCAGCCCGACCGGCACGGTGTCCAGCCCGCCGCCCACGAACCGGACGTTGATGAACACGTCTTCGCTGATCACATGAGCGGAGGAGTCGAATACCTGGCGTTCCAGCGGGAGCCTGGTCGCATCATCCAGCCAGAACCTGGCCGCCAGGCTGCCGTCGGCCCGCCAGGCCTCCACGACCTGCGTGGACCGGTTGTCCGCCGAGCCGGTGCCCGCGTAGGCCACGATGTAGTGCGCCTCGAGCAGCCGGACCAGCGGGGTGGTGACGCCCAGCACGCCCTCGGGCCACTGGCCGTCGCTGTCGGAGGACAGGTAGGCCCCGCCGCTGGCGGCGGTGCCCGCGGCCAGCGTCTGGGTGATGGTCTGGCCGCCGCTGACGTGCCAGACGTTCGAGACCAGGACGCTCCCGCCGCTGGTGCTCCAGTGCGAAACGATCTCCTCGCCCGTGTAGGAGGTCGCCACGGCCGCCTGGGCGGCCTGGGTCAGCAGCTGCGCGGCCTGGGCGCTGGCCTGCCGCCGGGGCGCGGCCGGGGTGGCCTCCGGGGCGCGGCTAGCCGTGATGGCCGTGGTCCCGTCCGGCGCTGCCGTGCTCTGCGAGGTGCAGCCGGTGACCAGGAACCCCGGCACGGCCACGGCCAACGCGGCGGCCAGCAGGAGCGGCCGGACGTCACGGCGGCGGCTCACCGGACCGCCGAACGCGAACACGCGGACCTCACGGGAGCGTCGCGTCAGAGCCGGACGCGGACGAGGACTTGGCTGACGGCCCGGTGATCGGCACCTCGCCGGTGGTGATGGCGTGCTCGACGCTGTACATCTGCACCTGCGGGGTGATCCTCGGCCCGGGGGCGGCCTGTCCCCCGCCGCCCGCGGTGAACGCGGCGGTGCCCAGCACGGCGAGCAGCGACACGGTGCCGAGCAGCAGGTAGCGGCGGCGGACCCGGGCCGCCCGCCGCCCGGGGCCGCGGGAGCCGCCCGGAGCGGTCCCCGGGCCTGGCGCCAGGCGCAGCAGGCGCTGCCGCGGCGGCAGCGGACCGCCGGGCCCGGTGCTGGCGATCAGGCGGCTGGTCATGGCCGCCTCGGCCGGTGCCCCGGCCACCAGGCCGCGCAGCTTGGCTTTCAGGGCCCGCAGCTCGGCGGCTTCGGCCCGGCACTGCGGGCAGCGGGCCAGGTGGGCGTAGGCGCGGTCGAGCTCGGCTCCGGTCAGCTCGCCGTCGATAAGGGCCGACAGCCGGTCTCCGAGGTGGCTCATGACTCACCTGACCGCTTCAGCCGGGCCAGGCCCGGGCGACGCAGCCCATGAGCCCAGGAGCGGGCCTGGTCCTGGGACGGCGCCGGCCGCCGGTGCTCGAGCGCGGCCCGCAGCTGGGCCCGGCCGCGGTGAATGCGGCTGCGCACCGTGCCCAGCTTCACGCCCAGGGTGGCGGCGATCTCCTCGTAGGAGAAGCCTTCGATGTCGCACAGCACGACCGCGGCCCGGTACTCGGGCGGCAGCGCCTTCAGCGCGGCCTGCACGTCGTCATCGAGATGGCTGTCGTCGAAGGCCTCGGCGGGCGTGGGCTCGGAGCCGGGCAGCCGGTGGGCCACGTCGTCGGCCAGGCCCTCGAACCGGATCCGCTGCTTGCGCCGGGCCTGGTCGAGGAACAGGTTGGTGGTGATGCGGTGCAGCCAGCCTTCGAACGTACCGGGGGTATAGCTGGACAGGGACCTGAAGACCCGGACGAAGACCTCCTGGGTCAGGTCCTCGGCGTCGTACGGGTTGCCGGTCAGCCGGTAGGCGAGCCGATAGACCCGAGCAGAATGGGTACGGACGATGTCCTCCCAGGTCGGGACGTTCCACTCGGGCTGAGCAGGCTGCGTGGGCTGGCTGGCCTCCTCCAACAATCCGCCCTCCGGGTCGCAGAGTGCCGCGACTGTTACCATCGTGCCCTGGATTCTTCCGTTGCGCCAGTTCGGACCGGCCCAGCCGGGGCCCGCGGCCCGGCCGACGCCGCCTTGGTAACGGCTCGCGGCCCGGTATAGTTCCCGGACCTGCGGGTCTGGCGCTAGGCTGCTGAAGGTGGAGCCACTTGCCTACGCCGCGGAGGACGAGCCGCTGCTGGCCGCGCGTGCGAACGCGGCCGATCTGGGCGGGACCGATCCGGTGCTCCCCGAGGTCGGTGCCACGCTGCGTTTCCTGGCCTGCTGCGTGGGGGCCAGGACGGCCGTCGAGATCGGCACCGGCTGCGGCAGTTCGGGCATCTGGCTGCTGCGCGGAATGCGCCCGGGTTCCACGCTGACCAGCGTTGACACCGAACCGGAATACCAGCGAATGGCACGCAAGGCATTCGCGGCAGCCGGTTTCGCGCAAAACCAGTGCCGGCTGATCCTGGGCCGCGCGTTCGACGTGCTGCCGCGCTTGTCCGATGGCGCATACGACATGGTCTTCTGTGACGCGGATGAACGGGACTATCCGGATTACCTGGCCGCCGCGCTGCGGCTGCTGCGGCCCGGCGGGGTGGTGGCTTTCAATAACGCGCTGCTGGCCGGAACTGTCGATGATGAAGGCCCCGTCGACCTGGCCACTTTGGTGCGGGATGACGACCGGCTGGTGCCGGTGCTGCTTCCGCTGGGCAATGGCCTGCTCGCTGCGGTCAAGAGGAACGACTGAGGGATCACCCGACCACGGACTTCAAGGCGTCACCAAGTTTAGCCGCCTCGTCTGCCGTCAGCTCAACAACGAGTCGGCCGCCGCCTTCAAGCGGGACGCGCATCACGATGCCGCGGCCCTCCTTGGTGACCTCAAGCGGACCGTCGCCCGTCCGCGGCTTCATCGCCGCCATTATCCCATCCCCTTCCTGCGGGCTCCACGCACTGCGCCCGGGTCGACATCGTGTCCTTGCGTCCTCGCGTCGGTGTCGGCCGGCGTCCTCGTCGGCACCGGGCCTTCCTGGCACCGCGCACATCACAATCCGGGCCGCCTGCGGCGGAACCAGCCAGCCACAACCGTTTCTATCTGTCGCCCTATTATCCCGTGTTCGGAACAAGAATGGTAATGATCGGGCAGGCTCGGTGGCGCCGCGGGGTCTGTTTAGGCCATTCCGGCGGCAGTTCCGCGATGGTGCCGGCGCGTCGCGCGCTCAGCCGCCAGGCACGCCCGCCATACGCCGGAAGAGCTGCCGGGCGGGCCGGATGAGCCGGGCGCTGACCCGTCAGTCATTTCTGTGAGGGGGAAACCGCGGTGAGCGAGCGTCCGGAGCGGGCGGTCCGGACGCGCCGGCGGCTGTTCATCGACCTGACGCCGCTGCGGCGATCCCGCGATCTGCGCTTCCTGGTCCTCGGCGCCATCACCTGCTTCGGGCTGGTGTCCTGGCTACCGGGCGCGCTGGCCCTGCTGGCCGTGGCGGGGCCGGGCCGACGTGATCTCGGCGGTGTTCCGCAGCACGATCATCCAGCTCACGGTGCCTGACGCGCTGCGCGGGCGGCTGGCCGGGCTCCAGACCGCCGTGGTCGCCGGAGGACCCGGGTCGGGGACCTGGAATCGGGCGCGGTCGCGGCCGCCTTCGGGGACACCGTGTCGGTGGTATCCGGCGGACTGGCCTGCATCGCCGGCGCGCTGGCCCTAGCCCGCCTGCTGCCCGGCTTCCGCCATCAGCGGATACCGGAAACTCCGGCCCCGGAGCACGCTTAGAACTCTGGACACGCCCTCAACCAACGGGGATCAGGGTGACTGATGCCGTTGCCTGGGCACGCGAGATACTAGCTCTCTACGCAGGGGATACGGACACCTCCAACAATGCTCAAGGGGTTGCTTGAGCACTCTTGGAGGTGGCGGGAATCGAACCCGCGTCCTTCAGTACCTCACCAGGGCTTCTCCGGGCGCAGCTTGCTGTGCTTTTCTCAGCCCCGGCGATCACGCAAGCAAGACGCCGACAGGCTCAGCCACTGTTTGATGTCCCGCCTGGCCCCGCGGCCGGGTCAGACGGTGGATCCTCCTAGCTGATGCCAGACACCGGGTCGGAGGCATCCCCGGGCTGACACTCACTAACTCGCCTTAAGCGGCGAGAGCGAGAGTGCGCTGATTAGAGTTGGCACTTATTGGTTTGCGGTCACAGGATTAACGAGGTCACAACCGCAACCCTCGGCCCGCTTCCCCTGGATCAACTACCGAAGTCGAAACCGATCACCCCCTATTGAGTTGTCACGGCGGGTACGGCATCGCCACACCGCCGTACCTGACCGTACACGTATAACCCGCGCCAGCCAACCTGGATTCCCCGCGAGTACGTCAGGCCGACAGCAAAGTGGCCCCTGCGGGCGCTGGCGGTGGCCTGAACACGCCCGCAGGGGCCGACCGGCAGGGTCGGAGCCGGTCCAATGGCCGGGTCGTGGCCGGATGCCGGAAGCTAGGGCGGGAAGGTGGGAGGCTGGAGGCTGGAGGCTGGTGGGGCGGGTGTGGTGGGGTTAAGGGCCAGGACGGGGGGGCGCCGGGGTGGTCAGGAGCCGAGGCCGGACAGGAAGGCGCCGGCTAGGGCGGCGGCGGAGAGCTGGGCGGTCTTACCTGACTCGATGACGGTGAACGCGATGCTGCCGCGGAAGCCGACGAACCAGCTGGTCCAGGTCGATCCGGTACGGACCAGGCCGACCTGGCCGTAAACCGGGGCGCCGGGGCGGCCGGCCGCCTGCGCGGCGCCGGAACTCACCGTATTGCGCATCAGCTTGCGCAGCGCGGACATGGCGGCGGGGTTCAGCGCGGTACCGACCGGGTCGGGGGCCCCCTGGGTGACCACCGGGGTGTGCCAGCTGCCGGAGTCCACGACTGCGGCAACCATGGCCATGGCCAGCGGGCTCATCCGCACGTCGCCCTGGCCGATGGTCTCGGCGGCCAGGGCCGCGTCGCCCGCGGCCGACGGAACCGATCCGGAGAAGGCATGGACCGGCAGCTGCGACCAGTCGGCCCCGATGCCGAACTCCCGCACGGCCCGGGCCAGCTGGCTGGCGTTGAGCCGCTCGGACAGGCCCACGAAGGCCGTGTCGCATTGGTTGGCGAAGGCATTGCTGAACGGGCGGACCTCGCCTGTCCCGTCGCTGGTGAACGTCTGGCCGCCCACGGTAAAGGAGTTGTCGCAGGATATCGGGGTGGACGCGGTCAGGTTGGTGCCCAGCAGGGCGGCCGTGGACACGATGGTGAACGCCATTCCGGGGACCAGCTTGGCGTCGAAGGCGCCGGCCGGGGCGGGAGCACCCGCGGCCTGACGCTGCGCCACGGCCAGGACCTGGCCCGTCGTGGCCTGGACCGCGACGATCTCGCCCGACGTGAAGGCGCTATCCAGGGCGGACAGGGCGGCGTCCTGCACCTTGGAGTCGATGGTGGTGCGTACCGGGGTGCCGGGTGTGCCGCGCCAGGTCGCCAGGACGTCGGCCGTAGCGCCGGCCGAGGTCACCGCGACCACCTCGGTGGTGGGCGTGCCGGCCAGCTCACGCTGGTAGGCCTGCTCCAGGCCGGACAGCCCGACCGTGGTGCCCGGCAGGTAGAACGTGCCGTCGGCGCGTAGCACGGGGCTGATCTCGCTGCCTACCGAGCCGACCAGCCCGGTAGCTTCGGCCTGGTACAGCCGCTCCGCCTTCCGCTCGACGACCAGTCCGGGCACGCTGCGCAGCCCGGAGCTCAGCTTGGCGTACGTCCCGGGGTCGAGCGAGGCCAGGGCGAGAAAGCCGGCGGGCGGCGCGGCGTTGATCTGGCCAAGCACCTGCCGGGCGTCCAGCCCGGTCAGGCCGGCGAACTTGCTGGCCGTCAGGCCCGGATCGGCCAGCCGGCCGGGTCGCACCCCCAGCACGTAGACCGGGGAGGGGACCTCGAGCGGCTGGCCCTCGGAGTCGAGCACGGACGCCCGGGCCGGGAACTTGGTCACCACGGCCAGCCGTTCACCCTGGGTCAGGCTCGGGTGCATCACGCTGGGCGCCCACTCCACCTTCCAGCTGCCGTCGGCCACCCGCATCCCGAACCGGCTCTGGTAGGTCCAGACCCGTCCTTGCCCGGCCAGATCGACCGAGACCGTGAACGATGCTTCCGCCGTGGCGCCGTGCTGGACGACGGAGCTCATGGACAGCAGCATCTGGGTGGCGTCGAGCTGCGCGAAGGCGCTTTTGAGGTCCGCGGCCACGGTGCCGGGTGGGGCAGTGGTCAGCGCGCCCGCGGCCACGTAGTCCTGCTGCTGCCAGCTGAGCAGGAAGGCCTGGGCGGCGGGTTCTGCGGAAACTTCCGAGCCGAAGCCGGTGGCCAGGCCGATGACGAGCACCCCGACCGCGATGACCGCGGCCAGGACGATCTTCGAACGTCTCGACTGCCGCCGCGGCGGGGACCTGCGGCCCGCGGGCGGCTGGCCCGCCCCGTGGCGGCCGGGACGGGGCCCGCCCGGCCCGGGACGGGGACTCGCTGGCGCGGGACGGGTGCCGGGGCGGGCCCGGTGTTGAGCGGGCGCGCCGGGACCCCGCGGCCTAACGTGGCCGCCGTGCTCGCTCGCAGGAGAGGACACGATCTGCCCGCCGTCACCTTCGCCGTTTCAGGGCCCGGTCCATTTCCCTCACCGCGTCGCGTTTGGCCAGGGCCTGACGCTTATCGTAAGTCCGCTTGCCGCGGGCCAGCGCCAGCTCCACCTTCGCGTTGCCGTCCTTGAAATACATCGACAGCGGGACCAGGGTCAGGCCCTGCTCGGCGATCTTGCTGGCCAGCCGGTCGATCTCCTTGCGGTGCAGCAGCAGCTTCCTGATCCGCCGGGGAGTGTGGTTGGTCCAGGTGCCCTCGGTGTACTCGGGGATGTGCACGTTGTGCAGCCACACTTCGCCGTCGGAGATCTGGGCGAACCCGTCGGCGAGGGACACACGGCCTGCGCGCAGCGACTTGACCTCGGTCCCGGTCAGGACCAGGCCCGCCTCGTAGGTGTCCTCGACGTGATAGTCGTGGAGCGCACGCCGGTTCCGGGCGATGACCTTCCGCCCCTGTTCCCGAACCACGTTCCTCCCGTCAGCACCCGCGGTCCCCTTCGTCAGATTCGCAGGTAACGGCGCAGCGTCAGGAACGACGTCACGCCGCACAGCAGCACGCCGACGGCCATCGAGACCAGAATGACCTCAATCAGGTCCCCGACGGACAGACCCACGTTGAAGGAGAAGTACTGCCCCAGGCTATCCAGCATCAGCGACTTGACGGCCACCAGAAGCCCGGCGGCGATGGCCCAGCCGATCAGCCCGGCGATGGTCCCCTCGAGCAGGAATGGCAGCTGGATGTAGAAGTTAGACGCCCCGACCAGCCGCATGATCGCGGTTTCCCTGCGGCGGTTGAAGGCGGACAGCCTGATCGTGTTGGCCACCAGCAGGACGGCGGCCACGATCAGGATCAGGGCGATAATGACCACGGCGTTCCGCGCGCCGTCGAGCAGCCGGTAGAACTTGTCCAGGATGGTCATCTCGTCGACCACGGTCTCCACGCCCTGGGCGCCGGTGACCGCGCTGGCCACGATGCTGTAGTCGGCCTCGGGGTTCTTGAGCTTGACCTCGAACGAGTCGGGGATGTCACCTTCCTGGGTGTCCTGGACCATGGCCGGCTGATTCGAGAAGTACTGCCTGAATTCGGTGTAGGCCTGCTGCTGAGACACGTAGTAGACGGCTTCGACCTGCGGCATCTGCTCCAGCTGCTGGCGCAGCTGGGCCCGCTCGGCGTCGGTGGCGGGGCCGTTCTGCTGGCACCGCGGCTCGGGGCTGGTCTTGATGCACAGGTAGATCGACAGCTCGACCTTGCCCTGCCAGTAGGTTCGCGTCCGGTCCACCTGCTTGACGAACAGCAGGCCCGTACCGAGCAGGGAAAGGCTGATGGCCACGACCACGATGAGCGCCATCGTCATGGTGAGATTCCGGCGCAGCCCGATCCAGATTTCGGAGAGGACGAACTGTGAACGCATGCTGGCTGTTTCCTCGTAGTCCTGGGTTGACGGGGGCCGGCCGGGTCAGTAGGCCTGGCCGTATACCCCGCGTGACTGGTCTCGGACAACCTTGCCGTATTCGAGTTCGATGACCCGCTTGCGCATGGAGTCGACGATGGCCGCGTCATGCGTGGCCATCACTACGGTTGTCCCGGTCCGGTTGATCCGGTCGAGCACCTTCATGATGCCGATCGAGGTGGCCGGGTCGATGTTCCCGGTGGGCTCGTCGGCGAGCAGGATCATCGGGCGGTTGACGAACGCGCGCGCCATCGCGACCCGCTGCTGCTCCCCGCCGGACAGCTCGTCGGGCATGCGGTAATGCTTGCCCTCCAGGCCGACCAGGTCGATGACCTCGGGCACGACCTTGCGGATGAAGCGGCGGTGCTTGCCGATGACCTCGAGGGCGAAGGCGACGTTCTGGTAGACGTTCTTGTTCGGCAGCAGCCGGAAATCCTGGAACACGCAGCCGATGCGCCGCCGCAGGTAGGGCACCTTCCAGTTGGTGAGCCGCGCGAGATCCCGGCCCGCCACGTGGATCCGGCCCTCGGTCGGCCGCTCCTCCTTCAGCACCAGCCGGAGAAAGGTGGACTTGCCCGACCCGGACGGGCCGACCAGAAAAACGAACTCTCCCTTGGCGACCGATATGTTCACGCTCTCCAACGCGGGCCGACTCTGATTCGCGTAGACCTTGGTGACGTTATCGAAGTTGATCACGGGACCATCACATCGACGTTGGCAGGGTTCGGACCGCGTTGCCGCCGCCAACTCGGGCGACTAGCGGGTAACCTGGTTTAGGCCAGGGAACAGTCTAGAGGGAAACTGGCAGCTAAGGCCTTACATCACGGCAAGTGTCGGGCACAGGCCAGCCGGAAAGGGTTCCGATGAGCTGCGAACACCTCATCTGCGCGCAGTGCGCAGGACCGGTGGTGGAGGGCCGTTGCCCGGCGTGCCGGGCATCTCGCCAGCAGGTTCACCATCATCACTTCAACGCCACGCCACAGGTGGTGATCGCCGCCATCCTCCTGCTCACCCTGCTGATGCTGCTGGCCCTGCACTTCGGGCAGTAGCGGGGTAACTGCGGCAGCGTAGCGTGGCCGCCATCGCGCGGACCGCGAGGGGCCATAGGCCCCTCCGGGCGGGCGATACTACGGCGGGCACCGCAGCGGGGCGCGGAGCGCAGCGGGGGGCTCCGGGGGGTCGTCCCCCCGGGCTAGCACTAGCGTCCGTTCTGGCGGAGCCAGCGGATTTCGGCGTCGATGAACTCGTCGATCTCGCCGTCCAGGACCGCCACCGCGTTCCCGGTTTCCATCCCGGTCCGCACGTCCTTGACGTTCTGGTACGGGTAAAGGACGTAGTTGCGGATCTGGGTGCCCCAGGCGCGCCCGCCGTCACCGCGCAGCGCGGCCATCTGCTCGGCGTCTTCCTGGCGGCGCCGCTCGAGCAGCTTGGACTGCAGCACCGCCATGGCCGAGGCCCGGTTCTGGATCTGGCTCCGCTCGTTCTGGCATGACACCACGATCCCGGTGGGCAGGTGGGTGATGCGGACCGCCGAGTCGGTGGTGTTGACCCCCTGGCCGCCTGGTCCGCTGGACCGGTAGACGTCGACCCTGATCTCGTCCTCACCGATCTCGATGTGGTCGGCCTGCTCCACCACTGGCATCACGTCGACCCCGGCGAACGAGGTCTGCCTGCGGCCCTGGTTGTCGTACTTGGAGATGCGGACCATCCGGTGGGTGCCGTGCTCGCCGCGCAGCGTGCCGTAGGCATACGGCGCCTTGACCGCGAACGTGGTCGACTTGATCCCGGCCTCTTCGGCGTAGGAGATGTCGTAGACCTCGGTGGCGTACTTGTGCCGCTCGGCCCAGCGCAGGTACATGCGCATCAGGTTCTCCGAGAAGTCGGCCGCGTCCGCTCCGCCCGCCTGGGCGTTGATCGAGATGAGGGCCTCCCGGGCGTCGTACTCGCCGGCCAGCAGGGTGCGCACCTCGAGCTGGTCTATCTCGCTGCGCAGCGTGGCCAGCTCGCGGGCCGCCTCCTCCCTGGTGGGCTGGTCGTCTTCGCCCTCGGCCAGCTCGAACAGCGTCTGGGTGTCGTCCAGCCGCTGCCGCAGGCCGGCCAGCCGGGCCAGCTCGGCTTCCAGGTAGGACAGCCGGCGGTGCACCTTCTGCCCGCGCTCCGGGTCGGCCCACAGCTCAGGGTCGGCCGCCTGCTCGCGCAGGCCGTCCGCCTCGGTCTGCATGGCGCCGGGATCGAGCACAGCTTCGATGCTGTCCAGCGTCGAAGTCAATGCCGCGATCTGATCGGCGGGATCGGTACCTGCCATGCCGGTTAGCCTACGCGAGGTGCGCACGAACAGGCTCCAGCCCCGGGCCGCGGGCCAAATCGGCCAGGCAAACCCGGTATTCTGCCTTAGCGTGACAGTCGGAAGGCGCACCGCCCGCCGCCGGTACCTGGGGGTTCTCGGGTCGGTGGGGCTGGCCGCGGTGATCGCGCTGGCCGCCGGCGGATGCTCCGCTGCCGCGGGCTCTGCGAGCGCGGCCGGTGGCGCTCACAGCCTGACCGTGGCCCAAGCCGAGGCGGCCTACGATGCCTACGTCTCGGTCAGCGATTCGACCGCGGCCAGCGGGAACGCGAAGCAGGGCCTGACCGCAGTGGCCTACGCCCAGTGGGCGGTGGTGCAGAGCCAGTACATGGCGCTGTCCGCAGCGGGCACGCCGGTGCCGAGATACCGCTACGGCCAGCCGGACTTCTACGTGCCGGAGCAAACCGGGAGCCGGCAGTGGTTCGTAGTGACGGTCCGGCGGCAAGCCGTGCTGGGCAGTCAGCTGAGCGCGGCGACCAGCACGCTCATGCTGTTCGAACGGCCCAAGGCGAGCCTGGCCTGGACGGTCATCGGGACGGCCACGCTCAACCAGGCGCTGCCGGGGTTGGCCCGCGACCAGGACGGCTACGCGGTCCCGGCGACCGACGGCGACAGCGGCCTGCTGCTGCAGCCGGACGTGCTGGGGGCGACCCAGGCGGCCGTGGTCGACGAGGGCCCGGCCAACCCGGCCGCGGCCGTGCTGAGCCAGGGACCGCTGACCACCGGACTGTACGGCTCCCAGGCCGCCCAGGCCAGCTCGGATCAGGCCCAGGGCCTGCAGTACCAGTGGCTGCTCGAGGGGTCCAACTTCCCGCAGTTCGAGCTCAAGACGGCCGATGGCGGGGCCCTGGTCATCTACTCGATGTACCTGAACACGACCACCCAGCATGCCGACAGCTCGTCCGGCAAGCCGGGGGCCGGGTCACCGATATCGGTGCCGACCGCCTTCGTCCCGCTGCTCGGCGCCACCAACGAGGTCGGTTACCACGAGGTGCTCACCCAGTGGACGTTTGAGTACGTGGCGGTCGACCCGCCGCTGAGCGCCCATGGCGCCAAGGTCGACGTCATCGGGTCCGGCGGCGGCCCGACCTACGGTCACGCCTACTAGGCCTGGGGCAGGGAACTGGCCGCGACCAGGGTCCTGATGGCACGCAGCGCGACCGACAGCGTGGTGAACGTGAACCGCTCGCTTTCCCAGATCTCGCCCAGGGTCTGGGCGGCCATGCCGACCGCGGCCTCGTTCTGCGCGGCCCAGGCGGCCAGCCGCTCCTCCGGGCTGCGCGGGACCGCCGGCCCGCTGGCCCCGAGCACGTCCTGGGCCAGCGAGGCGTGTGCGGCGTACAGGTCGTCCCGCAGCGCGGCGCGGGCCATGGTCGACCAGCGATCCTCGCGGGCCAGCGCGGTGATGCGGTCCCGCAGCCGGGTGATCTGCAACCGGTCGGCCAGGTCGAAGTAGACCTCGGCGGCCTCCTCGAGGGACCGCCCGGTCACCGAGGCGACCTGCACGATGTCGAACGCCGAGTAAGTCGGCACCATGGCCGCGACGCGCTCGGCCAGGTCCAGCGGCACGCCCAGGTTCAGGTAGGAGTCCCGGCGCTCCTCGAAGGTGGCCAGATCCCGGCCGGTGAGCAGCTTGGGCAGGCCGGCCCGGACCGTCCGCACCCCGTCGGCGAAGAAGTTCACCGTGGCCTGGATGTCGAACGGCGGGCGGCGGTTGTGCAGCAGCCAGCGGACCGCGCGCTCGGTGAGCTTGCGCCCCTCGAGCAGCAGGGTGATCTGGGCCGCCAGGCCCACCCGGCCCTCGAGCTGCTCGACCTGGTGCCAGAAGGCCGGCATGTCGAACACCTCGCGGGCCACCAGCCAGGCCCGGGTCAGGTCGGGCACGGACGCGCCGGTCTCCTCGATCAGCCGGAACAGGAACGTGGTCCCCGAGGTGTCGATCATCTCGTTCACCACCTCAGTGGTAATGATCTCGCGGCGCAGCGGATGAGCTTGCATCAGGCCGGCGAAGGCGGACCGCAGCGGGGCCGGGAAGTACGCCTCGAGCACCCGGCGCAGGTACCGGTCGTCGGGCAGGCCGGAAGCCACCACGTCCTCGGCGGCCGAGATCTTGGTCTGCGCCAGCAGCAGGGCGAACTCGGGGCTGGTCAGGCCGCTGCCCGAGGACCGGCGCTCGGCGATCTCCCGCTCGCCCGGCAGCACGTCCGTTTCCGGATCCAGCCGCTTGTCCCTGACCAGCTTGCGCAGGTACCGAGCGTGCACGTGCAGCAGGGAGGGCGCCTGGGCCCGGGACGCGGCCAGCGCCATGTTCTGCCGGTAGTTGTGCCGCAGGACCAGGGCGGCCACGTCGTCGGTCATGTCGTTCAGCAGCTGGTGCCGGTCCGTGGCGGGAATATCACCGTCCCTGATCGCGTCGGCCAGCAGGATCTTGATGTTGACCTCGTGGTCGGAGGTGTCCACCCCGGCCGAGTTGTCGATGAAGTCGGTGTTCACCAGCCCGCCGTCGAGCGAGTACTCGATCCGGGCCGCCTGGGTCAGGCCCAGGTTGCCGCCCTCGCCGATGACCCGGGTGCGCAGCCGGGTCGCGTCCACCCGCACCGCGTCATTGGACCGGTCGCCCACGTCGGCTTGGGATTCGTAGCTGGCCTTCACGTAGGTGCCGATTCCGCCGTTCCACAGCAGGTCGACCGGGGCGGTCAGGATGGCCGAGATCAGCGCGTCCGGCGGCAGGGCGGTTACCCCGGCGTCGATGCCCAGCGCGGTGCGGGCCTGCGGCGAGACCGGCACCGACTTGACGGCGCGCGGCCAGACCCCGCCGCCGGGCGAGATCAGGGCCTGGTCGTAGTCCGCCCAGGACGACCTGGGCAGGGCGAACATCCGCTGCCGCTCGGCGAAACTGGCGGCCGGGTCGGGATCGGGGTCCACGAACACGTGCCGGTGGTCGAAGGCGGCGACCAGCTTAATGTGCTCGGACAGCAGCACGCCGTTGCCGAACACGTCGCCGGACATGTCGCCGATGCCGACCGCGGTGAAGTCGTCGGTGGCCGGATTCATGCCCAGCGCCGCGAAGTGGACCTTCACCGACTCCCAGGCGCCGCGGGCGGTGATGCCCATCTTCTTGTGGTCGTAGCCTTCGGAACCGCCGGAGGCGAACGCGTCGCCCAGCCAGAAACCGTAGCGGGCGGCCACCTCGTTGGCCGTGTCGGAGAAGGTCGCGGTGCCCTTGTCGGCCGCCACCACCAGGTAGGGGTCGTCCCCGTCGCGCCGGACCACCCCGGGCGGCGGCACGACCGCCTCGCCCTCGATGTTGTCGGTCACGTCGAGCATCGAGGCGATGAACGTCTTGTAGCAGGCCAGCACCTCGGCCTGGTAGGCCTCGCGGTCGGCCGGGTTGGGCAGCCGCTTGCACACGAAGCCGCCCTTGGCCCCGGAGGGGACGATGACCGCGTTCTTGACCTCCTGCGCCTTGACCAGGCCCAGGACTTCGGTGCGGAAGTCCTCGAGCCGGTCCGACCAGCGCAGGCCGCCGCGCGCCACCCGGCCGAAGCGCAGGTGCACCGCCTCCAGCCGGGGCGAGAAGACGAAGATCTCGAACTTGGGCCGTGGCGAGGTCAGCTCGGGCACGTTGCCCGGGTCCAGCTTGAGGGTCAGGGTCGGGGGGCCGTCGACGCCGCCGCGGCTTTGCGTCTGGTAGTAGTTGGTCCGCAAGGTGGCGTCGATCATGGCCAGGTAGACCCGCAGGATCCGGTCGTGGTCCAGGCTGACCACCTCGTCCAGCATGCCGCGGATCTCCTCGGCGATGGCCTCGCAGCGCTCGGTCGCGCCGTCCTGCTTGGCCGGGTCGAACCGGGACTCGAACAGCCGGACCAGCAGCCGGGTGATGGCCGCGTTGGAGCGCAGCACCCGCTGCACGTAGTCCTCGCTGAACCGCATGCCGCCCTGCCGCAGGTACTTCGCGAACGCGCGCAGCAGCGTAACCTCGCGCCAGGTCAGCCCGCAGGTCAGCACCAGCGCGTTGAACCCGTCGTCCTCGGTCTGGCCGAGCCACAGCGCGGTGACCGCGTCCTCGAAGATCGGGCGCACGGTGACCGGCGCGGTGACGGCGGGCGGCCTAAGACCGAATTCATAGATCCAGAACGACCCGGCGGGTGAGCTGCCGGTGAACTCATACGGGTGCTCGTCGACGACCCCGAGCCCCATGTGCTGCAGCTGAGGCAGCACGTCGGACAGCGTGATCGGCGTGCCCAGCCGGTACACCACCAGCGTCCACCGCTCCTCGCCCTCGACCAGGCGGACCGCGAACTCGGTGCCCGACTCGTGCAGCGCGAGCATGGTGATCAGGTCTTCGACCGCGTAGGTCGCGGTGACGTCGGCCTTGTAGGTCTCCGGGATGGCGGCCGAGAACAGCTCCAGCAGGCTCCGGGCCCGCTCCTCGCCGAGCACCCGGGTCGCCTCCGCCACCAGGTCCTCGTCCCAGGACCTGACCGCGGCGGCCAGCCTGCGCTCCAGCGCGGCCGCGTCCACCTGCGGGACCGGCCGGCCCGTCTCCCCCTGATCACCACGTGCAGCCGGGCCAGGGCCGAGTCGCCGATCTGGGCGCTGTAGTCCACCGACACCCCGCGCAGGGCCGCCTTGAGTATGCCCTGGGCCCGCAGCCTGACCTTGGTCGTGTACCGCTCCCTGGGCAGGTAAACCAGGCACGACATGTACCGGCCGTACCGGTCCCGGCGCAGGAACAGCCGGGTCTGCTTGCGCTCGGCCAGCCGCAGCACGCCCAGCGCGATCGGGGTGAGCTCCTCGGCCGAGATCTCGAACAGCTCCTCGCGCGGGTAGTCCTCGAGGATCTCGATCAGGTCCTTGCCGTCATGGCTGTCCCGGGTCAGCCCGGCCGTGGCCAGCACGTGGGCCAGCTTGCGCCGCAGCACGGGGACGCTGGCCACCGGGGCGATGTGCGCGGAGTGGGTGTACAGGCCGAGGAACCTGAACTCGCCGGTGACCTTCCCGGCCGCGTCGTGCTTCTTGACCGAGACGTAGTCCAGGTAGTTGGCCCGGTACACGGTCGACCGGGAGTTGGCCTTGGCCAACACCAGCCGCTCGCCGGGGTCCTGGGCCCGGGCCGCGACCTGCGAGGACAGCTTCATCAGCGATTGCTGGCCCGGCCGGCGGTGGCGCAGGATGCCCAGCCCGGAGCCCGGCACGGGCCGCAGGCCGACGCCGGCCTCCACCGGCACCAGGTCATACTCGCGGTAGCCCAGGAACAGGAAGTTGCCGTCGGCCAGCCAGCGCAGCAGCTCGCCGTACTCGGTCTCGTCGAGGCCGCCTTCGGCGGTCAGGCCGTCGGCCAGCCGCCGGACCACCGCACCCATCCGCTGCTGGTCCTCGACGGCCACCCGCACGTCGTCGAGCACGTCGCGCAGGTCGGCGGCGAGCCGGTCGGCGTCGATCCGGTCCCGGGACGGGGCCAGCTCGACGTGGGTCCAGGACTCGGTCAGCTCGTCAGCGGCAGCCGGTTCCGCGTCGTCCCCGCACGCGCCGATGATCGCGCGCAGGGCGCCGGTCACGTCGCGGCGGACCCGCAGCAGCGGGTGGACGATCATCTGGATCTCGGCCTGGTGCCGGTTCAGTTCGGTGGTGACCGAGTTGACCAGGTACGGCATGTCGTCGGTGACGATGTTGACGACCAGGCCGGACGGGGTGAGCGGGTCCAGGTAGGCGCGGTCCGGCTCCCGGACCTGGACCAGGGCCCGGCCCTGGGGCCGGTGCACGCCAAACCGGGCGTGTGCCTCGGCCACCGCCGCCAGCCGGGAGGGCGGGGCCAGGTCCTCGGTGGCCACGCGCTGGTAGTACGTGTCCAGGAAACAGGACACGTCGTCCTCGGCCAGGACGGGGTCTTCCCGCCAGGCCTCGGCCGCCTTGGCCAGCAGGGTTTCCCTGGCCTTGTCGGTGTCACTGTCCGGCATTGCGTCCACTCCTTTGTGGTTGTTGCGCGGGCCCGGGCCGTCGACGACTCTGCCACCTCATTGTGACGAAGCCGTTTCGTTTAGTAACTGCGGGACGAAAAAGCGGAGGACGCCCGGGTCGGCCAGGGCATTGGGATCCGCGGCCCGCTCCGGCGGCGTGCCGAGCAGGATCTTGCGCACCGGGATCTCCAGCTTCTTGCCGGACAGGGTGCGCGGGACACCCGGGACCTGGTGGATCTCGTCCGGGACGTGCCGGGGCGACAACTGGGCCCGGAGCGCGGCGCGCAGCCGCCCGGCCAGGTTCTCATTCAGCTGATGCCCGGCGGCGGGCACCACGTACAGGATCAGGCGGCCCTCGGCGCCGAGCTGGCCGGTGTCCACCACCAGGCTGTCGCCGATCTCGTCGAAGCCCTCCACCACACGGTAGAACTCGCTGGTCCCCATGCGCACGCCGCCCCGGTTGAGGGTGGCGTCGCTGCGGCCGTAGATCACGCAGCCGCCGTCGGGCAGCACCTCGATCCAGTCGCCGTGCCGCCAGATGCCCGGATAGGTGTCGAAGTAGCTGTCCCGGTACCGGGCGGCACCGGGATCGTTCCAGAAGCCGACCGGCATCGACGGCATCGGCTGCGTGATGACCAGCTCGCCGACCTGCCCGATGACCGCCTTGCCGTCGTCGTCGTAGGCCTCAACCTCGGCGCCCAGGCAACGGCCGGCGATGATGCCGGCCCGCACCGGCAGCAGCGGGCAGGGCCCGACGAAGCCGGTGCACAGGTCGGTGCCGCCGGAGAAGGACCCGAGCAGCAGGTCACCCTTGACCTGGTCGTAGACCCAGCCGAAGGTCTCGGGCGGCAGCGGCGAGCCGGTGGAGCCGATGGCCCGCAGCGCGGACAGGTCGTGCTCCGCGCCCGGGTGCACCCCGGCCTTGGCGCAGGCGACCAGGTAGGGCGCGCCGACGCCCAGATAGCTGACGTGATGCTCGGCGGCCAGCTGCCACAGCCGGCCGGTGGCCGGGTAGGTGGCGCTGCCGTCGTACAGCACGATGGTCACGCCGGCCAGCAGCCCGCCGGCCAGGTAATTCCACATCATCCAGCCGGTGGTGGTGTACCAGGTGAACACGTCACCGGGCCTGAGGTCCTGGTGGAAACTGAGCGCCTTGAGGTGCTCGAGCACGATCCCGCCATGGCCGTGCATGATCGGCTTGGGCAGCCCGGTGGTGCCGGATGAGTACACCACCCACAGCGGATGATCGAACGGCACCTCCTCGAACTCCGGCTCCCGCTGCTCGGCTCCGGCGTCCAGGTCGTCCCAGGCCACTACGGGCACGGGCAGTTCGGGCGGCTCGGCCTGCTCGTCCAGCAGGCCGACCAGGACCACGGCGGACAGGCCGGGCCCAGTCGATGACAGGGCGGCGACGACCTCGCCGGTCAGCTGGGCCCGGGAGAACTCGCGCCCGTTATAGCCGTAGCCGTCGCAGGCGATGAGCACCTTGGGCTCGATCTGGGCGAACCGGTCGATCACGCTGCGCGCGCCGAAGTCCGGCGAGCACGACGACCAGATCGCGCCCAGGCTCGCACTGGCCAGCAGGCCGATGACCGCCTCGGGCACGTTCGGCAGCAGGGCCGCCACCCGGTCGCCGCGGCCCACGCCCAGGGCGCGCAGGCCGCGCGCCACCCGGGCGACCTGCTGGGCGAGTTCAGCGTAGCTGAGGCGGCCGGCCCTGGATCGTTCGGAGTCGAAAATAATCGCCGTACGGTCGGGATCGGTCCATGCGGTCCGCAGCGCGTTACGGGCATAGTTCAGCGTGGCGCCGGGGAACCAGTGCACGTCCGGCATGGTCTGGCCGGCCAGGACCGGTCCGGAGCCGCGGTCCCCGAGCACCTCGAAGTAATCCCACACCGCGGACCAGAACTCACCCGGCTGCGTGACCGACCAGCGCCACAGGTCGTCATAGCCGCCGAACTGGTGACCGCGGTCGGCCAGCCAGCGCATGAACCGGGTGATCCGGGCGTCGTGGATGGTCTGCTCGTCGGGCTCCCACAGCACGGCGCCATAGCCGCGGCTGGACAGGTCACTGCCACTGGTGTCCATGCTCACAGCATCGTGCCATCCTGGCGCAGCTGGCAACGCCCCACCGGATGTCATGTTCCCTCGTTCGCCCACAGATCACCATAAATCATGATTTAGCGGCCTTTCGTCATGAAGCCTGACGCGGCAGCTCCTCCAGACGCGTGATGAGGGTGATGAGCGCGGCGGTGTCCGTGAGGTCGGGGAGGACCGCGTTGGCGCCCGCGTCGCGCAGTTCCGCCGCACTGGCCCGGCCGCTGGCCACCGCGAGCGACCTGGCCCCGCCGATCCGGGCCGCGTCCACGTCCCGCGGCGAGTCCGCCACGTACACGGTGACGTTCTCGTCGAAGCTCAGGCCGTGCTTTTCCGAAGCCCGCTGCCTGGCCACCCGGAGCAGGGTGCCCTTGGGGTAGGCCTCGGAGCCGTAGCCGCCGATCTCGAAGTCGACGTAGCCGTCCAGGCCGAAGGCCCGCAGTTTGAGCACGGCGGTCGGCTTGCTGTTACCGGTCAGGACGGACTGCACCACGCCGTCCAGGCTGGCCACGGCGGCCAGCGCGCCAGCCGCGCCGGGCATTGGCTGGCCGTGGCGGACCAGGTTGTCGCGGCGGGCCTCGAGGTTGGCGGCCAGTTCGGCGCTGAACGGCTCGGGCAGGCGCTCGGCGGCACCGTCGGCCCGCACGTCGACGCCGTTGAGGGCGAGCGCGTCGAAGAAGATCTCGGACTCCGACCGGCCCGCCGTCTGCGGCAGCCGGATCAGCGGGCGGCCGACCACCGCGCCGAACGCCTCGGCATAGGCCTCCCTGGCTACCCGGGTCACATCAACCAAGGTCAGGTCGATATTCCATAGAACCAGCCGGTGAATGGCGTCCTCCGGGGCGGTGGGTGAGTCCTGCCGTACAGGCTAGTCCAGGCCCGGGCGGCAACGGCCGGGCCGCAGGGCTTCTTCCAGCCGGGGGCGCCGGGTTACTGTGTCCTGGATGGCCGCTTCGTCCCGTATCCGCTCGGCGTGGCTGTGGCTGCTGCTGGCCGCGGTGATGCTGGCCGGGGTGGTGCTGGCCGGGGTGGGCTGTTCCCGGTCGGCGGCCGTCTCCGCGCCCCGCTGGCCGGCCCAGGCCGTGGCCGCCGCGGCCCGGTCCGCGGAGGCGGGGGGCTATCTGGCGCTGGGTGACTCGATCGCGTTCGGCTACCGGCCGCCCGAGGTGGTTCCGGCGTCCGACTACTACAATCCGGCCGACTTCACCGGCTACCCCGAGGACCTGGGCCGGACGCTCGGGCTGGCCGTGGTGAACGCCGCCTGCCCGGGCGAGACCACGGACAGCATGATCAACACCAGGGCGCCGAGCAACGGCTGCGAGCGGAACGCCACGGGCGGCCCCGGGTATCGCCCCTCGCTGCCGCTGCACGTGTCCTACACCGGCTCGCAGCTGGACTTCGCGGTGGGTTACCTGCAGCAGCATCCGGACACCCGGCTGGTGAGCATCGGCATCGGTGGCAACGACCTGTTCCGCTGCCAGGCTCTGGCCGACGGCTGCCGTGGGGCGGCGCTGAGCCAGACGCTGGCCGCCAGCACCGCGAACCTGGACCTCATCCTGGCCACGCTACGAGGTCAGGCGGGGTACCAGGGCACCCTGGTCGTGGTCGAGTACTACGCGGTGAACTACGGCAACCTGCGGTTCGTCCGCCAGATCGAGGCGCTGAACGCGGCTCTGGCCGGGGCCGCGGGCCGGTACGGCGCCACGGTGGCCGACACGTTCGGCGCGTTCCTGGCCGCCTCGGCCGGAGCCGGCGACGACACCTGCCGGGCCGGCCTGACCATCAGGATTCCCGGCGGCGGGTGCGACCTGCATCCCACCGCCCGCGGGCAGCAGCTGCTGGCCACCGCCGTCGAGCGGGCCATCGCGCCGGTGAAGGCGGGATAGCTCAGCCCATGTGCGGGTACCGGTAGTCGGACGGGGGCACGAACAGTTCCTTGATGGCCCGGGCCGAGACCCAGCGGATCAGGTTGAACACCGAGCCGGCCTTGTCGTCGGTGCCGCTGGCCCGGGCGCCGCCGAACGGCTGCTGGCCGACGATCGCGCCGGTCGGCTTGTCGTTGATGTAGAAGTTGCCCGCCGAGTAACGAAGTATTTCCGTGGCTTGTGCTATCGCTTGCCGCTCTGTGGCCAGGATCGAGCCGGTCAGCGCGTAGGGGGCAACGTCGGCCGCCTGGGCCAGCATCTGCGCGTAGGCCTCGTCCGGGTAGACGTGCACGGCCAGGATGGGACCGAAGTACTCGGTGGTGAAGACCTCGTCGGCCGGGTCGGAGCATTCCAGCACGGTGGGCGAGACGAAGAACCCGTCGCTGTCGTCGTACCGGCCGCCGGCCGCGATCCGCATCGATTCCCGGCCCTTGGCCCGGTCGATGGCGGCGGCGTGCTTGGCGAAGGCCCGGGCGTCGATGACGGCGCCCATGAACAGTGACAGGTCGGAGGCCACGTCACCCATGGTCAGCGCGCCGACCTGGGCCAGGAAGTCGTCGCGGGTGCGGCTCCAGACCGATTCGGGCACGTAGGCGCGGGAGGCCGCGGAGCACTTCTGGCCCTGGTACTCGAACGCGCCGCGGATCAAGGTGGCGGCCAGGCTGCCGGCGTCGGCGCTCGGGTGCACGATGACGAAGTCCTTGCCGCCGGTCTCCCCCACCAGCCGGGGATAGTTGCGGTACCGGCCGATGTTCTCGCCCACGGTCCGCCACAGGTGCTGGAAGGTGGCGGTGGAGCCGGTGAAGTGGATGCCGGCCAGGTCGGGATGGGTCAGCGCGACCTGGGACACGGCCTGGCCGTCGCCGGTCACCAGGTTGATCACACCGGGCGGCAGCCCGGCCGCCTCCAGCAGGCGCATGATGTAGTGCGCGGCGAGCTGCTGGGTGGGCGACGGCTTCCACAGCACCACGTTGCCGAGCAGCGCCGGGGCGGTGGGCAGGTTGCCCGCGATCGAGGTGAAGTTGAACGGCGTGATGGCCAGCACGAAGCCCTCGAGCGGGCGGTACTCCATCCGGTTCCACGCGCCGGGCGGCGAGGCGGGCTGCTCGGAGAGGATTCTCCTGGCGAAGTAGACGTTGTAGCGCCAGAAGTCGATCAGCTCGCAGGCCGCGTCGATCTCGGCCTGGTAGGGCGACTTGGACTGGCCCAGGATGGTGGCCGCGTTCAGCGTGGCCCGCCAGGGGCCGGCCAGCAGGTCGGCGGCCTTGAGGAAGATCGCGGCCCGGTCGTCGAAGCTGAGCGCCCGCCAGCCGGGCGCGGCCTGCTTGGCCGCGTAGATGGCGGCAGCCACGTCGACCTCGGTGGCGTTGGCGAGGTGGCCGAGCACGTGGGCCTTGTTGTGCGGCTGGACCACGTCGATCCGCTCGCCGGTGGCCATCTGCTGACGGCCGCCGATGGTCATGGTCAGTTCGGCTCGCTGGCCGGCGAGTTCCTTGATCTTGCTTTCCAGCCCGGCCCGCTCGTGGCTGCCTGGCTGGTACTGCCTGATCGGCTCGTTCGCCGGGGTTGGGGTCGTGGTTACGGCATCCATGCCCTATATCGTATGAGCGCGGCGGAGCCGGTCATTGCGCCGGTCATTGGGCCAGGTAGGACAGCTCCTGGGTGGCGTACCAGCCGAGCTCGTGGCCTTCGGCGCCGTCGACGGTGAACTGCGCGTCCTCGTCGCCCGCGTCGGCGGCGGCCAGGGCCTCGGCGGCGCGGCGAACGTCGGCCCCGGCCTCGGCGTCGTCCACGTGCGCCGAGGCCAGCCAGCCAATCGGGACCGGTTTGCCGAGGACAACCCGGGCCGGCTCGTCGTCCGTGACCTCCCAGCGCACCTGGTCGGCCGGGATCTCGGCGGCCAGCACCACCCGGCGGGCGGGCGCGTCCGGATCGGCGGCCAGCAGGCGCAGCGACGCGCGGGCCCCCTCGTTCAGCGCGGCGTACTCCAGTTCCTCCTCATCCCCGCTGGCGTAGGCCTCGCGCAGCGCGGGCGTGACCGCGAACCCGGGCAGCGGGCCGGGACCGACCTGGCCGACGTCCAGCGCCTGGGCGAGGTCAGGCAGGGTCGAGGGCAGGAACACGCGCATGTGAGCGTTATTCAAGACCGGCTGCGAGGGCAGGCCTTCCGGGCCTGCGCGAGCGGCCCGGGAGTGTCATCCAGTACCGGCCCAGCGAGCATGGGCCTTTTAGGCCCGTGCGAGCGGCCGGTGCACCACCTACGGCGAGAACCGCAGCGGGATCTGGATGACGCGAGCGTTGTGAAGGTACTGTGCAGGTGACGCGGTCAGCAACCATAGCGGGTCCTTTGAATAACGCGAACTTCCCGAATACGCAGTGGGCCAGAGTCTGCCACAGTCACGGCGGGCTGGCCTGGCCGGCGCCCAGGACGGTGACCACGCTGGCGACGGCCTCGTCCAGGGGGACGTGCTCCCACAGGCGGATCACGGTCCAGCCGGCCAGGGTCAGGGACGTGTCATTGAGGCGGTCGCGTTCGACGTTGCGCAGCAGCTTCGGGCTCCAGTACCACTCGTTGTTGCGCGGCTTGGACCCGTGGTCCGGGCAGGCGTGCCAGAAGCAGCCATCAACGAAAACCGCTACCTTACGCGCGGTGAACACGATGTCCGGCCTGACCCGGCGGCCGCCGTCCAGGTCCAGCCGGTAGTCCTTGCGGTAGCGGTAGCCGAGCTTGTGCAGGGCACGGCGCAGGGCCAGCTCCGGCTTGGTGTCCGTGCGCCGGATGGCGCTCATGTTAACCGAACGGCCCGCGCTGGCCGGGTGCGGGTAATCCGCCACGGGCCAAGGCTAGTCCGGTCCGGGCCACGCCGCCGGGCGTTGGGGCTCAGGGCATCGGCTGCCTGGCCGGACTAGCACTGGCCGGACTAGCACTGGCCGGACTAGCACTGGCCGGACTAGCACTGGCCGGACTAGCACTGCCCGGACTAGCACTGCCCGGACTAGCACTGGCCGGACTAGCACTGGCCGGACTAGCACCGAGCGGGACGCCGAACAGGCCGGCCAGGGCGACGGCGGTGGCGGCCGGCTCGGTGTGCAGCACGCCGGTCATGCCGCAGGCGGCGGCCGCGGCCACGTTCGCCGCCACATCGTCGACGAAGGCGCACTCGCGCGGGTCCAGGCCCAGCGCCTCGGCCGCGTGCAGGAAGATGCCCGGCTCAGGCTTGCGCATGCCGATCTCGCCGGATATCACGACGGCGTCGAACAGCGCGGGAAAGTCCGCGCGGGGGTACTCACCGCCGCCCCAGGAATTGGACAGCAGGGCGGTGCTGAAGCCGGCCGTGCGCAGTGTGCGGATCATCTCGTACATGGCAGGGACGGGAACGCTGGCCGCGAACATGCGCTGCAGCAGGCCCTCGGCCACGACCGCCCCGCCGTCGACGCGCAGCAACTGGGCGGCCAGTTGCTGCTCGAATTGGGCCGGGGTGCATTCGCCGCGTTCCAGTGCGTAGACCGGGTTCGGGCCGCCGCCGATGTAGGCCTCGGATACCCAGGTCTTCATGACCGACCGGTAGATCTCCCAGTCGATCTTGTCGGCCTCGATCCAGGCCCGCACCGTCGTCAGGATCGGGGTGGTCAGCACACCGCCCCAGTCCACGATGACGCCGCGGAGTTCGGCGGCGGTTGTCACCTAACCGATTTTATGGGCCTTTCCGGTGGCCGGGGAAACGGCGCCGGTCCGGTGCGTGAAGGCTCGGTGACCAGGCCGGAGGTCGGAGCGGCCGGAAATGTCACCGGCCCGGGGTACAACGGGATCAGCCGGAGCCTGGTGCGAACACGGCCGCCGAGGGTGCGCGCGGCTGTTTGGCTATTGGCTTGCTTGGCTTTTGCCAGCCTGCCTTGTTTCGCTTGCCTTGTTTGGCTTGCGCTGCTCGCTTGCGCTGCTCGCTTGCGCTGCTCGCTTGCGCTGCTCGCTTGCCATCGGATCCGGAGGGGCCATGTTGCCAACCGAGCTGCCGGCCCTGCGCCTGGTGCGGGTGCCCCATGCGGCACCGCCTTATGACTGCCAGGTACATGGTCCCGGGTGCCCGGACGCGGAAGAATCCGCGGGCCGGCCGGCGGCAGCCGCCGCTGCGGCTTTGGCGGGCGCGCGGCCGGAGGCGGGCACGGCGGGGCGCCGGGACCCAGGCGAGGCGACGGGGCCTGATGGGACGGCCTTGCCGTGGCAGTTCGCGCAGGTCATCGTGGAGATCCTGGCGGGCTTTCGCTCGCCGGCACAGCTCGTGGCGCTGACCACCGACCGCGCCCGGGGGCAGATCAAGCGCCTGGCCCCGCGGCTGGTCACCGACCGGCGGCCGCGGATCCAGCGCATCGTGACCTCCCGGCCGGCCGCCGGAGCGGTGGAGATGACCGTCATCGTGAGCTTCGGGCCGCGGCCGCGCGCGCTGGCGCTGCGCTTCGAGCACCTGGCGGAGCAGCTAGCGGCGCCGGGCCGGCTGGCCCGGCCGGCCCGCTGGGTATGCACCGCCGTCGAAGCGGGCTGAGCCCGGTTAGCTGTCCTGGCGGGTCCGGGGGTCGCCGTGGCAGCGTTTGAACTTGCGGCCCGACCCGCATGGGCACGGGTCGTTGCGCCCGACGTGCGCGTATTCGTCGCCCGCGGCCGAGCCCCGGCTGGTCTCCACGTGCGTGCCGCCGTCGACCGAGGGCGCCGAGTAGTTCAGCTGCCGCGCCCGCCGTGGTGCCAGCCCGGGCGGCAGCGGCGAGGACTGGCCCGCTTCCGTCTGGCCCGCTTCTGCCTGGCCCGCTTCTGCCCGGCCCGCAGGCGGCCAGGCCGGCCTGGCGTGAGCGCCGGGGGTCCGCTGGCCGCGCTGGCCGCCCTGGCGGGGCGCCGGGGGCCGGGGGGCCGGGGTGGCCTGGGGCGGGACGGCGGGCTGGGCCGGAGGCGTCTCGGCCGTGGGAGGAGCAACCGTGCCGGGGGCGGCACCGTTGGCGGCGGCCTCCTCGACGATCGGGTTCTCCTGCACCTGGACCTGGAGATTGAACAGGTTGCCGACGGACTCTTCCTTGATCCCCTCCATCATGGCGTTGAACATGTCGTAGCCCTCACGCTGGTACTCGACCAGCGGATCGCGCTGACCGTAGCCGCGCAGGCCGATGCCCTCGCGCAGGTAGTCCATCTCGTAGAGGTGCTCGCGCCACTTCCGGTCCAGGACAGCCAGCACCACCCGGCGCTCGAGATCGCGCATGAGCTCCGCGCCGAACTCCTCCTCGCGCCGGTCGTAGGCGGCCTGGGCGTCGGCAATCACCGCTTCGCTGATGAACTCGCCGGACAGCCCGGCCCGGTCGCCGCCCACTTCTTCGACCACGTCGTCGATGGACAGGCCGATCGGGAACAGCTGGCGGAACGCGCGCCACAGCTTGTCCAGGTCCCATTCCTCCGGGTAGCCGTCGCTGGTCTCGCCCGCCGCGTAGCCGGCGATCACCTCGTCCGCCATGCCGCGGATCTGCTCGTGCAGGTCGGCACCTTCGAGCACCTTACGGCGCTCGCCGTAGATGACCAGGCGCTGCCGGTTCATCACGTCGTCGTACTTGAGCACGTCCTTGCGGATCTCGAAGTTCTGCTGCTCGACCTGGGTCTGCGCGGACCTGATGGCCCGGGAGACGACCTTGGACTCCACCGGCACGTCGGCGGGGATGTTCAGCCGCTCCATGATGGCGCCGACCCGTTCGGAGTTGAACATCCGCATCAGGTCGTCTTCCAGGGACAGGTAGAACCGGCTCTTGCCCGGGTCGCCCTGCCGGCCGGAGCGGCCGCGGAGCTGGTTGTCGATACGGCGCGACTCGTGCCGTTCGGTGCCGAGCACGTACAGGCCGCCCGCCGCGACGACCTCCTCGTGCTCCTCGGCCACGGCCCGCTTTGCTTTGGCCACCGCCTCGGGCCAGGCCGCCTCGTAGTCTTCCGGAGTCTCCACCGGGGACAGGCCCCGCTGGTGCAGCTCGACGTCGGCGATGAACTCCGGGTTGCCGCCCAGCATGATGTCGGTACCGCGGCCGGCCATGTTGGTGGCCACGGTGACGGCGCCCGTGCGGCCGGCCTGGGCCACGATGGACGCCTCACGCTCGTGGTACTTGGCGTTCAGGACCTCGTGCGGGACCCCGCGGCGCTTGAGCATCCGGGAGACGATCTCGGACTTCTCCACGCTGGTCGTGCCGACCAGGACCGGCTGCCCGGCCTTGTGCCGGTCGACGATGTCCTCGGCGCACGCCTCGAACTTGGACTGCGCGGTCTGGTAGATGACGTCGGCCTGGTCGTCGCGGATCATCGGCATGTTGGTCGGGATCGGGACCACGCCGAGCTTGTAGATCTGGTGGAACTCGTTGGCCTCGGTGACGGCGGTACCGGTCATGCCGGCCAGCTTCTCGTAGAGCCTGAAGTAGTTCTGCAGCGTGATCGTGGCCAGCGTCTGGTTCTCGTCCTTGATGGCCACGCTCTCCTTGGCCTCGATGGCCTGGTGCATGCCCTCGTTGTAGCGCCGGCCGTGCAGGATGCGGCCGGTGAACTCGTCCACGATCAGGACCTCGCCGTTCATCACGACGTAGTCCTTGTCCTTCTTGTACAGCTCCTTGGCCTTGATCGAGTTGTTGAGGAAGCTGACCAGGGGCGTGTTGACCGGGTCGTAGAGGTTGTCGATGCCGAGCCAGTCCTCGACCTTCTCGACCCCGGACTCCAAGATGCCGACCGTGCGCTTCTTCTCGTCGACCTCGTAGTCGCCCTCGCCGTCCTCGCCGCGGCGCAGCCGGGGGGCGATCTTGGCGAACTCGGTGTACCAGCGGGCGCTCTGCTCGGCCGGGCCGCTGATGATCAGCGGCGTCCTGGCCTCGTCGATCAGGATCGAGTCCACCTCGTCGACGATCGCGTAATGATGGCCGCGCTGCACGCATTCCTCGAGCGACCAGGCCATGTTGTCGCGCAGGTAGTCGAAGCCGAACTCGTTGTTGGTGCCGTAGGTGATGTCGGCCGCGTACTGGACGCGGCGCTCGGCCGGGGTCATCTGGGCCAGGATCACGCCGACCTCGAGGCCGAGGAAGCGGTGCACCCGCCCCATCCACTCGGAGTCACGCTTGGCCAGGTAGTCGTTGACCGTGACCACGTGCACGCCCTCGCCGGCCAGCGCGTTGAGGTAGGCGGGGAACACGCCGGTGAGCGTCTTGCCCTCACCTGTCTTCATCTCGGCGATGTTGCCCAGGTGCAGGGCCGCGGCGCCCATCAGCTGCACGTCGAAGGCCCGCTGGCCCAGGGTGCGATTGGCCGCCTCCCGCACGGTGGCGAACGCCTCCGGCAGCAGGTCGTCCAGGGTCTCCCCGTCTTCGTACCGCTGCCGGAACTCGTCGGTCATGCCGCGCAGCTCGGCATCGCTCATGGCGACAAAGTCGTCCTCGATGGAGTTGACCTGCTCGCTGATCCGCTTCAGCTTGCGCAGGATCTTGCCTTCGCCAGCCCGAAGGACACTATCGAATATGGGTGGCACTTCTCGTCGCGCTCCTCGCGGATCGTATGACCTCACCGGGCCGGTGACCGTATTCGGCTCCGGTTCACCGCCTCGCATGTCATCGTAGGCGAGATGAGCCACCAAGCCGAGTCGCACCAGAACCGGTATCTTTTCCGGGACCCCCGCGCCTAACCGGCAGGCCGGCTGGTGATCAGTCTCGCACTTCCCGGAGAATAATAGGAGCGGTACCAAGGAGAGGAGCGCGGAGTGGCCGAACAGGCGGCAGCACGGACCACGGCGGAATCGGGAGATACCGGGGCGCACGGGCTGGACGCGCAGATCGGGCTGTCGCATGTCCACGAGGCGCACCATGGCCGACCCGCCTCGTGGGTGACCACTGCCATCGTCATCATCGGCTTTGTCATCGGCGGGATCGCGCTGCCCATCGGGCCGTCCTGGGTGCTGTTCTGGATCGGCGCAGGCATCGTGGTCCTGGGCGCCATCGTCGGCGCGGCCGTGCACATCTTCGACGACTGGTACTAGATTCCGGCTCTGGGGCCCGCTGGCGGGGTGAGCCGGGAATGTCGGAGGGGGCGGTTACGCTGTCGGGATGCGCTTGGAGGTCCCCGCGGCCGAGTTGACGGTCACGCCCGACGAGGTACGCCGGATGACGCTACGCGCGCAGGGGTTCCTCGGCGCGACCTCGTGGCGGCCGAGCAGGACCGGGGTAACCGCGATGCTCCGCCAGATCGGCGCCGTGCAGCTGGACACGATCAGCGTGCTGGCGCGCTCGCATGAGCTGGTCGCTTACGCACGGCTGGGCGCAGTGCCCCGGGCGGAGATCGAGCAGGCTTACTGGCACTCGCGCAAGCCGGCCGCCTTTGAGTACTGGGCCCACGCGGCCTGCGTGCTGCCGATCGAGCAGTGGCCATACTTCGCCTTCCGGCGGCGGGCGTTCCGGGCTCGGGGCCAGCGGTGGCACCGGATCAGCCAGGAGGCCTGCGACAAGGTGCTGGCCCGGCTGCGCGCCGAGGGGCCGCTGACCGCCACCCAGCTGGGCGGGGCCAAGGCCGGCGGCCCGTGGTGGGACTGGTCCGAGGTCAAGGTCGCGGTGGAGTGGCTGCTGGATACCGGCGATGTCATCTGCGTCCGGCGGACGGGCTGGCGCCGGGTCTACGACCTGCCCGAGCGGGTCCTGCCCGCGGAACTGCTCGACGCCGACCCGTCCGACGCCGAGTGCGTCGCGTACCTGGCCGCCGCGGCGGCCCGGGCGCTGGGCGTAGTCACCAAGGCGGACCTGACCGAACATCACCGGCTCAACTTCCGCACCACCGAGACCTACCAGCACACGCGCCTGCTGTCCGAGGCGGCGCTGGCGGCGGGGCTGAGCCCGGTCGCGATCGCGGGCACCGACTACGCCAAGAACCCGGCCTGGGCCGATCCGGCCGCGCTGGCCGGGGAATCGGCCGGGCGGCGCGGGCGCCACCGGGTCACGCTGCTGTCCCCCTTCGACTCGCTGATCTGGGACCGCAAGCGGACCCGGCAGATGTTCGGCTTCGAGCACAGCATCGAGGCGTACGTGCCCAAGCCCAAGCGAGTGCACGGCTACTACGCGATGCCGCTGCTGGCGGGCGGGCAACTGGCAGGCCGGGCCGATCCGGCCCGCGAGGGCAAGACACTCGTCGCCCGCCAGGTGTCGCTGCAGCGCGCCGCCGCGGCCGAGCCCATGGCCCAGGCGCTGCGCGAGGCCGCCAGCTGGGTGGGCTGCGACGACGTCCGCCTCGAGCGCATCGTGCCGCCTGAGCACGCCTCCCGCCTGGCCGCCGTCCTGGCGAAGGCCTGAGCCCCGTTTCAGCCCAAGGAAATTAGAAGCCAGAGGGAAATTAAGAGAACTCGATGAGTTTCTGGCGGACGGCGATCATGACGGCTTCCATGCGGGAGTGGATCTGGAGCTTCTCCAGGATGTTCCGCACGTGGTTCTTGACCGTGTTCTCGGAGATGAACAGCTCCTTGGCGATGTCGCGGTTGTTCATGCCGCGGGCGACCAGCTTGAGCACCTCCATCTCGCGGTCGGTGAGCTTGGGCGCGGCGACGTGCTGGACGCGTTCTTCCTCGGTGTCGCGCTTGGCCAGGGTGGCGAACTCGGTGAGCAGCTTGCCGGCCATGGACGGGTTGATCAGGGACTGGCCGCCGTGCACCGAACGGACCGCCTCGGCCACCTCGTCCAGCGGTATGTCCTTCAGCAGGTAGCCGCTAGCCCCGGCCCGGATGGCCTCGAACAGGTCCTCTTCCTCGTCGCTGATGGTCAGCATGACGATCTTGGCGCTCGGCGCGACCTCCTTGGTGGCCCGGCAGGCCGCGATCCCGCTGGTCTTGGGCATCCGGATGTCCATGAGCACCACGTCGGGCAGGGACTCGCCGGCCACGGCGACCGCTTCGGCCCCGTCGCTGGCCTGGCCGACCAGGTTGATGTCGTCCTCCTCGTCGAGGACCATCTCCAGGCCACGCCGGAACAGCGCGTGATCATCGGCGATCAGCACCCGGATGGGCTCGGACCCTACAGCCCCGGCCGGGCCACGGCCGTCGTCCGGTTGCCGGGCAGCAGCGATCGCTGCGTCGCCTGTGGCGCTCAAATTCGTTGCCTCCCTCGGGGGACCGTCGCCCGCATCCGGCCACCGGCCAGTGAAGCTGACCGTGAGAAGCTGACCGTGATCGGCACGAACGTCATGTCATCAGAACTCTTACCGACCCGGGCCCGGGATGCAAGCCGGCCGGGCCGCCGGCCCGGCCGGTAGCCCGGATGTGCGGCACGGGACTCCGGCCCCGGAGGGGCTGAAACCGCGACCCGGCTATTCCTCGACCAGCCGGATGACCCCGTAGTCGTAGCCGCGACGGCGGTAGACGACGCTGAAGCGGTCGCACTCGCTGTCATGGAACAGGTAGAAGTCGTGACCCACCAGTTCCATCTCCAGCAGGGCCTGGTCGATGGTCATGGGCGTGGCCGCGTGGACCTTCTCCCGCACGACCAGCGGACCGTCGCCCTCCATGTGAATAGGCACCAGGTGGCTGTCCGGCTCGGCCGCCTCGTCCTGTTCCCCGGTGCGCGGCCGTACCAGCCCGCCGGCCCCGTTGGCCCCGGTGCCGTTCACGCTGAGGTGCGCGCCGCCGGTCTCGGCCTGGCCGGCGAGCGCCTCCGCGGCCGCGGCCTCGGCGGCCAGCAGGGCCGGCGAGCGGACCGTGCCGAGGTCGCCGTGCCGGACCTTGCGCCGGTCAGAGGCGCGGCGCAGCCGGGACTCGAGCTTGGCGAAGGCCAGGTCAAGCGCGGTGTACCGGTCATCGGCGGCTGCCTCGGCCCTGATCGCGGGGCCGCGGGACCTGATCGTCAGCTCGACGCGCTCGCGCCGGTCGGACTGCCTCGGGTTGCGTTCCTTGGAGACCTCCACATCGATCCGCACCGCCTTGGCGTCAAGCTTCTCGAGCTTGGCGAGCTTGGCGGCGGCGTGCTGACGGAAACGCGGCGGGACGGTTATGTGGCGTCCTCTGACGATGATTTCCATCACGATCCCCCTTCCAGTCCGATTGCGCCCAGTCTGTGCGCGGGCAGCCTGCTTGAACAGGGCGGCACTCGCCCGGCCGACCTGGTCTTCGACCCCACATCCGCCTGCTGAGGGGTTCGCGGCCGCTGTGGGCCACTACTGCCCTTCTCCCGGGTCCGGAGGACTCCGTATCCTCCGGCGGGGCAGGGCTTACTTCTAAGCCGCACCGTGATCGGTCGACGAGAAGTCGCCTTACGTGGGCCGTTTCGCCTGCGGCTGGCATCGGCTTGCCTGACGTGGTTCCCGGCGAGAGAACCACGCCCGGCGCAACCACGGGCCCGGGCGAGTGCCATGTCATGAACGCTAGCTCGCCGGAGCGTGAATGTCAGGTGGGACATGTAGGCGATCAATCACAAACGGTTATATAACGGCTGCATAACGTCGAGAACGGCGCGACTATGTGCCCATTTCTTCCCCAGGTCGCGAGATGCGTAATCCCGCTCATTCCGAACTTGCCGGGATAATCCGGGGACGGCTAGGGATAGGCAGGATCCTGGCCCGGGTTGGCCAGCTGCTGCCACGGGCCTTCCAGGCCGGGAGAGACGGCCAGGTGACCGCCGGCCAGCCCGGCGACCAGGACGTTGGCCGGCCCGTCGGCGGTGATCGATGCCGCGCCCGGCGGGGCGGCCTCCGGGATAGCGGGCTGCCCGTCCACGGGCACCTCCCACAGGGTGTCCCCGCCGTTGCCCACGTTCAAGGCGATCAGGTCATCGGTGCTGTACCAGGCCAGCGAGACCGGCTGGGTGAGGTTTGGCGCGAGCGCGGTCCCGGAACTCAGTTGGGGCGCGAGCGGGCCCCCCGGCTTGGGTGTCTGGGATGGGCTGGGCTGGATGACGGCCGCCACCTCAAGCTCGCGGCGCGATCCGTCCTGCACCACGAGGGCGATCCTGATGCCGTCGGGTGCCACGCTCAGGTCGCTGACCGTGCCGCCGCTGTAGGTCACCGGGATCGAGCCCTTACCGGCCGAGGGCAAAACGTCGATGAAGCCGTCCTGCGCCACCCACAGATCATCGGTGCGATCCCAGCTGAGCGCGGTGATGCCGGTCGCGCTCAGCCGGGGTGTGGCCGGGAAGGAGGCGGCGGTACCCGGCTGCGTGACGATGTACACCGCGTGACGGCCCGGCGGGACCACGGCCAGGTACTTCCCGTCGGGCGACATGCTGGCCATGGCCAGCGATCCGATCGACGAGGGCTGAACCGGTGTCCGCGCGGGCTGCGGTTCGGGGAGGTACTGGCTGCTTGCGCAGTCCGGGCTGGAGTAGGCGCCGGTGCGGGTCACCAAGGGGACGATGGACCCGATGGATCCCTTGAGGGCCTGGGTTTCGGTGCCGCACCGGGACCAGGCCCGCCCGCCGTTGACGTAATAGAAGCTGGTCGCCGCGGACGGGAACGGGTTGAAGCACTGGTAGGCGGCCAGCGTCTGGAATTCCGTGGGGCTCGGGCCGCCCGGGCACGGCGGGCCGGGCGACGTCCAGGGCTGGCCGTTCAGATCCAGGACCACCGACTGGATGCTCCCGGGGACAGGAGTGGCGCTGGTGAGCGTCCAGACCAGCTGCGCGGAGACCTCCTGGAGCGTCTTCGCCGGGGCGTGAGCGATCGCGCCGCCGAGGTCCACCGTGGCCGTGGCCCCGTCGACCGAGACGTTCAGGACCTTGGTCTGCGGGAACGCGGACTGGGTCGCGCCGCCCAGCCAGGGCGGGTTGGGAGGCTGGCTGAGCGCGCCGACCAGGCCGGCGACCAGCAGCTGCTCGTCCGTGCCCAGCGGCACGAACACTGAGTTCGGGACCAGCACCTGCCCCGTCGCCGAATCGAAGAAGTACAGGTCCCGGGTCTGGTAGTAGTACTGGAAATCTTCTGACAGGAGCATCCGGCTGCGGGGCGGATTCGAGATGCGCCACTGGCCGTTGACCTTGACCAGGTTGAACGTGTACGTGCTGTCCACCGCGCTCTGGCTTTGCGGCCAGAAGTACTGGCCCTGAGGGGAGCTGCCGAAGGTGGTCTGGACGGTGCCCGCGGTCTGGACCGTGGCGCGCGCGGGGTCACGGGCCCCGGCCGCGGTGTGCCCGATCAACTGCTTGAGCTCGCTGAACACCGACAGCACGGTGAGGCCGTACGGGTTGTAGCTCTTGGCGGCCGAGGCGACCAGGTATTCGTCGGCGAGCGCGGAATAGGTCGGGTAGTTCGCGCTGGCGACCAGGAAACCCTGCACGATCTGCCACGGGGAACCACCCGGCTGCGGCGCGGACGGAAAGAGCCCGATGAAGTCGTTGTTGGGCTGCGAGGATTGAGGGCTCGTGGTGAACTCGGTGGCCGGGCCGTTGTTCGGCATGCCCACGCAGCCCGCCAGCGAGGCGGCCGCGGCGGTCAGCAGGCAGGCCCGCCAGGCCCGGCCCCGCCACACCCGGCCCAGCCGTCCGGACCGGCCCAGCCGTCCAGATCGACCCGGCCGTCCAGATTGACTAGCCACGGGACACGACCCCGGTGACCGAAGGTTCGGCTCCGCCCAGGCCGAGGGCGATCTCGGTTTCGTCCGGCTCGAGCGGCAGCGGCGAGCCCGCCAGTTCCTGCCCGGCCACCCGCGGCAGGGTCAGCCGGAACACCGAGCCCTTGCCCCGCTCGCCCCAGGCCTGCAGCCAGCCGCCGTGCAGCCGGGCGTCTTCCAGCGAGATGGCCAGCCCCAGGCCGGTGCCGCCGGTGGTCCGGGCGCGGGCCTGGTCGGCGCGCCAGAACCGTTCGAAGACCCGCTGTTCATCGCCCGGCCGCAGGCCCACGCCGTAGTCCCGGACCGACACGGCCACCGCATCGCTGTCCATGGCCGTGGTCACCACCACGTCCTTGCCCTCGCCATGCTCGACCGCGTTGACCAGGATGTTGCGCAGGATGCGCTCCACCCGGCGCCGGTCCACCTCGGCGGGGCAGCCGGCCGCGGGCAGCCGGAACTCGATCCGGCTGCCGCGCCGCTCGGCGAGCTGCTGGGCGTCATCGGCCGAACGCCGGACCAGGTCGCACACGTCGACGAGCTCGGCATCCAGTGTGGCCGCCCCCGCGTCGTACCTGCTGATCTCCAGCAGGCCGACGAGCAGCGTCTCGAACCGTTCCAGCTGGCTCTGCAGCAGCTCGACGGTCCGCCCGGCGGCGGCGTCGAGCTCCTGCTTGGACTCGAACAGGACTTCCGCCGCCATCTTGATGGTGGTCAGCGGGGTCCGCAGCTCGTGCGAGACGTCGGAGACGAACTGGCGCTGCAGGTCAGACAGCTGCTCCAGTTCGCGCAGCTTGCTCTGCAAGCTGGCCGCCATCTCGTTGAACGAGGTGGCCAGCGCGGCCAGGTCATCGGCGCCCAGGACCCGCATCCGCTCGGACAGGTCGCCGGCCGACAGCCGCTGGGCCGCCGCCGCCGCGTGCCGGACCGGCAGCACCACCCAGCGGGTGACCAGGGAGGCGATCGCGGCCAGCAGCACGACCAGGGCCAGCCCCACGCCGACCAGGGCCCGCTGCACCAGCATCAGCCAGGACTGCTGCTGGGTGAACGGGAACACGTAGTACAGCTGGTAGTTCGGCCCGACCGGCACGCCGACGACCAGCGAGGCGGCGTTACCCGACCCGGACGTGTAAGACAGCGTGGTCAGTTGCGACCACGGCGTGGCCGCGTCCTGGAAGTCGAACTGGGTGGCCGTCTGCTCGGCGGTGACCTTGTTGATCAGGGTCTGCGGGATGGTCGCGGTGACGTTGACGTTACGCTGGCCGACCCACTGCAGGCTGGCCTGAGCGTTGCTGGTGAGCAGGATGAAGACCAGGTAAGTAGGCGGGTTCCCGCTGGATTGCTGCAGCGACCGCACCGTGGTCTGAGCGACGTTCTCCGCGGCGAAAAAAGAGGTCTGCTGCTCGAGCACGCCCGGCTGCCCGAGGGCGGACGTACGGCCGCTCTCGACCTGCTCGCTCGCGGACCTGATCGCCGTGCTGAGCAGGTCGGAGGCTATCGACTGGACCAGGAAGAAGCCGAGCACGGCGATGACCAGCGCCGACAGCACCAGCGTGGTGCAGACCACCCGCAGCTGCAGCGAACGGTGCCACCGGCTGCGCAGCTGCGCCACGACATGCCGCCGCCACCGGTTCACGATCAGCAGCCAGCGCATGACCCGGCTGGGCAGCCGCCGGGTGATCGCCTTGCCGGCCGGCGTCCGCACGAACGTGGTGATCCAGTCCTGCGGCCGGTCCGTGCCTGCCGCAGTCCTGCGTGCCGCTGCCAGCTTCATAGGTCCCGGCTCGGCTGGCTCAGCCGGGGCCAGCCTTGTAGCCGACGCCGCGTACGGTCACCACGATCTCGGGATGCTCGGGATCGCGTTCGATCTTCGCGCGCAGCCGCTGCACGTGGACGTTGACCAGCCGCGTGTCGGCCGCGTGCCGGTAGCCCCAGACCTGCTCGAGCAGCACCTCGCGGGTGAAGACCTGCCTCGGCTTGCGGGCCAGCGCGACCAGCAGGTCGAACTCCAGCGGCGTGAGGTTGAGGGTCTCGCCGTCACGCTTGACCGAATGGCCGGCCACGTCGATGACGATGTCGCCGATCTGCAGCATCTCCGGCGCGGGCTCGTCGGTCCGGCGGAGCCTGGCCCGGACCCGGGCCACAAGCTCCTTGGACTTGAACGGCTTCATGATGTAGTCGTCGGCGCCCGACTCCAGGCCCAGGACCACGTCAACCGTGTCCGTCTTCGCGGTGAGCATGACGATCGGCACGCCGGACTCGGCGCGTATCTGACGGCATACGTCAATTCCGTCGGAGCCCGGCAGCATCAGGTCCAGCAGCACCAGATCGGGCCGTGAGTCCCGGAAAGCCTCGACGGCTCTGTCTCCGTCGGCGACGAAAGTCGGCTCGAATCCCTCGCCGCGAAGCACGATGCCGAGCATCTCCGCGAGGGCGGCGTCGTCGTCGACGACCAGCACACGTCCTTTCATGGGCCCCATCGTTCCATGTGATCGAAACTGCGTGGACGCAGGCTACCCTCATTTTCCTGCTACGCGACACCCGTTCAGGGATAGCTTTTCCGATGCGCGGGTAAATCAAACCAATTTGCCCCGCGCCCGGGGGCGGTGAAGGGACGCGCCCGGCAGGCCGGCGAAGGGATCGACGTGAGCGTTATGGCCGGGACTTCGGGCTGGCAATACCGTGACTGGCGCGGCGCGTTCTATCCGACCGGGGTTCCGCAGCGGCGCTGGCTCGAGTACTACGCGGAGCAGTTCGCCACGGTCGAGAACAACGGCACGTTCTACCGGCTGCCGGCCCGGGAGACCTTCGAGGCCTGGCGGGAGCGGGTCGGCGGCAACTTCGTCATGACCGTGAAGGCCAGCCGGTACCTCACCCACGTGCGTCGGCTGCGCGACCCGGCCGAGCCGGTGCGCCGGCTGATGGCCGCGGCGGGCGGCCTGGGCGGCCGGCTCGGCCCGGTGCTGCTGCAGCTGCCGCCGGACCTGCGGGCCGACCCGGGACTGCTGGCGGAGTGCCTGCGCCAGTTCCCGCCGGGCGTGCGGCTGGCGGTCGAGCCGCGGCACGAGTCGTGGTGGACCGAGGAGACCAGGGATGTGCTGGCGAGCCGGAACGCCGCCCTGTGCTGGGCGGACCGGGGCGGGGTGACGCTGACCCCGGTGTGGCGGACGGCCGACTGGGGCTACCTGCGCCTGCACGAAGGCGACGGCGACCCGTGGCCCCGCTACCGTGTGGCCACGCTGAACGCCTGGGCCGAGCGGATCACGGCCGCCTGGGCCGCGGACGCCGACGTGTTCGTCTACTTCAACAACGACCAGCACTGCGCGGCGCCGCGCGACGCGGCCGCGTTCGCCGCGGCCGTGACCGGCCGGGGACGCGCAACGGCCCGGGCCTGGAACCCCGATCCGGGATCCGGCCGCTGACCGGGGTCGGGCCGCAAGCACCACGGACCGTTCGGCATAAAGATTTTGTCCTTCGGCCTGACGGCGGGCGCAGCTAGAGTTACTGGCCATGGCGGAGCCGTTGCGCAACATCATCGACCCCGGGTGGGCCGACGCGCTCGAGCCGGTCGCGGGGCGGATCGCCGCGATGGGAGACTTCCTGCGCGCCGAGGTGGCGGCCGGGCGCCGTTACCTGCCCGCGGGCGAGAACGTGCTGCGCGCCTTCAAGCAGCCGTTCGCCGACGTGCGCGTGCTGATCGTCGGGCAGGACCCCTACCCCACCCCGGGGAACGCGGTCGGGCTCAGCTTCTCCGTCGCGCCCGCGGTGCGGCCGCTGCCGCCCAGCCTGGTCAACATCTTCCGCGAGTACTCCGACGACCTGGGCTATCCGGCCCCGGCGACCGGCGACCTGACACCGTGGAGCGAGCGGGGCGTGCTGCTGCTGAACAGGGTGCTGACCGTGCAGCCGGGCCAGCCAGGGTCGCACCGGGGCAAGGGCTGGGAGGAAGTAACCGAGCAGGCCATCAGGGCGCTGGCCGCCAGGGAAGGGCGGCCGCTGGTGGCGATCTTGTGGGGACGGGACGCGCGGACGCTCGGACCGCTACTGAATGGCATCGACCGGATCGAATCCGCACATCCGAGTCCGTATTCGGCAGGCAGTGGTTTTTTCGGTTCACATCCGTTCAGCCGGGCTAATAGTCTGCTTCAGCAGCACGGCGGCGAGCCGATCGACTGGAAGCTACCGTAGAAATGGTCGCCTCGGAGGTGTCCGAAAACCAGCTAAGTAACGGCTGGTGATAGTCTTAATTTACCTGCTTCGGGGGCAGTTTTACCGTTTCTGATGGACGACAGCTGAATAGACAAACAGGGGAAATCACGTGGACGGGCGGGTACCGGACCAGTGGAAAACACGCACGTAGCAGACCATGACCCAGCGCCAGTCCACCAGCACTGGCTGAGTCACAACCGGCTGCTGACCGCGACCGGGGTATTCACGGTCTACGCCATCATCCTGGCCGTGGAGACCGGGCAGGCAGACCGGGCCTGGGCGATCTGGGCCGCCGCGGGTTACGGGGTAACAACGCTCCTGCTCTGGTTCACCCGGCACAGATCCGTGCCGATGATCGTGCCGCTGCTGGTGTCGGTGGCCGGGGCGCTGGCCGCCCCGGTGACCTGGCTGGTCACCCGGGTGCAGCCCACGGCCGAGGTCAAGGTCATATCGCAGGCGGCGGTGCTGCTGCTCCAGCACGGCTCGCCCTACCTGCCGCAGGGGCAGCTGAGCAACTGGCAGTCCTACAACCCGTATCAGCCGGTCATGGCCATCTTCGGGATGCCGCGGGCGCTGGGCGCGAACGGCCTGCTGGGCGACCCCCGGGTGGGGCTGACCGCCGTGTCCCTCATCCTGATCTGGGCCGCGTTCGGGGTGGCGGCACCGCACCGGCACTGCGACTCGTGCCGGCGCAACGTCGTGCTGTCGACCGTCTTCGTCGCAGCCTCGCCGGTGATCGCGTTCCCGCTGGCGGTAGGGATCACCGACCCGCCGATCCTGGCGCTGATGTTCCTCACCCTGGCGCTGATCGCCCGGCCGTCGGGCGTGTTCCGGGCCGCGATGGCGCTGGGGGTGGCGTGCGCCATGAAGGCGACGGCCTGGCCCGCGGTCGCGGTCTTGACCGCGATGGTGGGCGCGCGGGATTCCGCCCGGTCCGCCTGGCGTTTCCTGGGCCTCGCGGCCGCCGTGGCGGTCCTGCTGTCGGTGGTGATGGCCCCGGCGGCGCTGGCCAACCCGTACGCGCTGCTGCAGAACACCGTGCTGTTCCCGCTCGGCCTGACCAAGCACAAGACCCCGGCGGCCAGCCCGCTGCCCGGGCACCTGCTGGCCGACACCGGCCTGGCCGGCCACTGGATCGCGGTCGGGCTGCTGGTGGCGGCCGGGCTGGCCTTCGCGGCCTGGCTGATCCTGCGGCCGCCGACCGACGTGCGCGCCGCCGCGTGGCGGCTGGCCATCGGGCTCACGGCCATGTTCACGCTGGCCCCCGCCACCCGCTGGGGCTACTTCGTGTACCCGATCGGGCTGGTCGGCTGGCTGCTGCTGACCCGGCCGCCGACGGTGCCGGCCCCCGCGACGCCGGCCATCGAGATCCCGGCTCAGGCCGCCGGCGAGCAGCAGCTGCCCGCGGCTGCGCGGTAACGACCCTATTCGCCAGGAGGCCAGGTAGGCGCGCTGGGCGGGGGTTAGCTCGTCGATCGACGTGCCGGTGGCGGCCAGCACCAGCCGGGCGGCTTCGGCGTCGATGTCGGCGGGCACCTCATGCACGCCGACCGCGAGCTTTCCACCTGTGTTTCCGGGAAGCCCCGTGTTTCTGGGCAACACAGTGTCGGCCAGCCAGGCCAGCGCCAGCGCCTCGACGCCGAAGGCCAGGTCCATCACCTCCGGGGGATGGCCCTCGGCCGCGACCAGGTTGACCACCCGGCCCTCGGCCAGCAGCAGCACGGTCCGGCCGTCGCCCAGGTCATAGCCGTCCACGTGCGGCCGCACGTCCTGGTGCACCGCGACGGCGAGGTTTTCCAGCGCGCGCACGTCGATCTCCACGTCGAAGTGCCCGGCGTTGGCCAGGATGGCGCCGTCACGCATCACCGCGATGTGCGCTGCGGTGATCACGTCCACCGAGCCGGTCACGGTGATGAACACCTCGCCGAGCGGGGCGGCCTGCGCCATGGGCAGCACCCGGAAGCCGCGCAGCGAGGCCTCCAGCGCCCGGACCGGGTCGATCTCGGTGACGATGACCTGGGCGCCGAAGCCCAGGGCTCGTTCGGCCACGCCGCGGCCGCTGGCCCCGAACCCCGCCACCACCACGGTCTTGCCCGCCAGCAGCGTGTTCGTGGCCCGCAGGATGCCGTCGATCACTGACTGCCCGGTCCCGCAGGTGCCCTCGACCAGGCGCTTGGCCGCGGTGTCGTTGGCCGCGATGACCGGGAAGGCCAGCGCGCCCTCAGCCGCCATCCGGCGCAGCCTGATCACCCCGGTGGTGGTCGACTCGCAGCCGCCCCTGACCTTCGGCAGCAGTGCAGAGGCCTGGGTGTGCAACGTGTTGACCAGGTCACCGCCGTCGTCGATGACCAGGTCCGGGCCTTCGGCGCCTTCGGCCCCTTGGGTCAGGGCCTGCTCGATGTGCCGGTAGTAGGCCTGCCGGTCCACCCCGGCCCGGGCGAAGACGGCGATCCCGTACCGGCCCGCCAGCGCCGCGGCGATGTCGTCCTGAGTGGACAGCGGGTTGGACGCGGCCAGGGCCACGTCCGCTCCGCCCGCGCGCAGCAGCCGGACCAGCATCGCCGTCTCCGCCGTGACATGCAGGCAGGCCGCCACGCGAAGCCCGTCGAAGGGCCGCCGGTCGGCGAACCGCCGCATGAGGCTGGCCATGAGCGGCATGGCCCGTTCGGCGTAGCGGATCCGGACGTCGCCTGCCGCGGCCAGCCCGGGGTCGGCGACGTCGCTACGTGGATCAGTAACGGTAATGCTCCGGCTTGTACGGGCCGTCGACCGGCACGCCGATATAGTCGGCCTGGTCCTTGGTCAGCTCGGTGAGCCGGACGCCGAGCGCGTCCAGGTGCAGCCGCGCCACCTTCTCGTCCAGGTGCTTGGGCAGCGTGTGCACGCCGGCCGGGTACTCGGCGGTCCTGGTGAACAGCTCGACCTGGGCGATGACCTGGTTGGTGAAGCTGTTGGACATCACGAAGCTCGGGTGGCCGGTGGCGTTGCCCAGGTTGAGCAGCCGCCCCTCGGACAGCACGATGATGGCGTGCCCGTCGGGGAAGGTCCACTCGTCCACCTGCGGCTTGATGTTCATCCGGTGGATGCCGGGCAGCCTGGCCAGGCCCGCCATGTCGATCTCGTTGTCGAAGTGGCCGATGTTGCCCACGATGGCCTGGTGCTTCATCCGGCTCATGTGGTCGGCGGTGATCACGTCGCGGTTGCCGGTGGCGGTGACGAAGATGTCCACGCTCTCCACGACGTCCTCCAGCGTGGCGACCTGGTAGCCGTCCATGGCCGCCTGCAGCGCGCAGATCGGGTCGACCTCGGTGACGATCACCCGGGCGCCCTGGCCGCGCAGGCTCTCCGCGCAGCCCTTGCCGACGTCGCCGTAGCCGCACACCAGCGCGACCTTGCCGCCGATCAGCACGTCGGTGCCGCGCTTGATGCCGTCGATGAGCGAGTGCCGGCAGCCGTACTTGTTGTCGAACTTGGACTTGGTCACGGAGTCGTTGACGTTGATGGCCGGGAACAGCAAGCTGCCGACTTTGGCCATTTCGTACAGCCGGTGCACGCCGGTGGTGGTCTCCTCGGTCACGCCCTTGATGTTCTTCGCGGCCTTGGTCCACTTGCCGGGATGGTCGGCCAGCGAGTTGCGCAGCCGGTCCAGGATGATCCGCCACTCCTCGGAGTCGTCCTCGGCCGGGCTCGGCACTCCCCCGGCCTGCTCGTACTCGGCGCCCTTGTGCGCGAACAGCGTGGCGTCACCGCCGTCGTCCAGGATCATGTTGGGGCCATCGCCGTCCGGCCAGGTCAGCGCCAGCTCGGTGCACTGCCAGTACTCCTCGAGGGTCTCGCCCTTCCAGGCGAAGACCGGGATGCCCTTCGGGTCGTCCGGGGTGCCGTCCGGGCCCACCGCCACCGCGGCGGCCGCGTGGTCCTGGGTGGAGAAGATGTTGCAGCTGGCCCAGCGGACCTGCGCGCCGATCGCGGTGAGCGTCTCGATCAGCACCGCGGTCTGGATCGTCATATGCAGGGATCCGGTGATCCTGGCCCCGCGCAGCGGCTGGCTGGGCGCGTACTCGGCCCGCACCGCCATCAGCCCCGGCATCTCATGCTCGGCCAGCTGGATTTCCTTGCGCCCGAAGGCGGCAAGCGAGAGGTCGGCTACCTGGTACGGAAGCTGATCCGCAGACATGCATTCTCCCCTTATTTGTTCGGCCGAACGGGCCGTGGTGGCTCTTGCCGCCTCCAACCTACGGGAGCCTGGGCGGTCGCCGCACCGCTAGAGCGGGTTTCTTGACATGAAATTGTTAAGATTGGCGTTATGCGTATCTCGGCGGCCGCCCGGCGGCTCGGCATCTCGGCCCGCATGCTCCGCTACCGCGAGGAACTGGGGCTGCTGCCCGTGGTCCGGGATCGCGCTCCGGCTTTGCTGGGGACCGGGTCTTTGCGGGCAGGGGCGCCGGGGCGCGGGCCGGCGGGGGCGGCGCACCGGCAGTTCAGCGAGGCGGATCTGCAGGCGGTGGCGGCCGCGCTGGAGCTGGAGCGGCGTTTCGACATCAGCCCGGCGTCGCTGGCGTTCGGTCTGCGGGTGCTGGCCGAGCCTGCGGCGCGCGCGGCCGTGGCCGATCTCGGCCGACGGCTGGGCCGCGTCCCCGCCCCGGCCGGCCGGGCCCTGGACTTCGAGAAGGAACGCGCCCTGCGCCTGCTGTCGAGGGGTTGAGCGGGTGCGGCTAGCGCGGCACCTTTCGGATGAGCGGGGCTGAAGATGCGCGGGCAGGCAGCTGACGGCTGAAGGGCTGCGGCCGGGTCGGCTTTCCCTGAGTCACATCGGCCACGGTTAGCCCTGCTGCCCCTGGAGCACCGGGTTTCTGCGGTTGATTCGGGTTCTGCGGTTGATTCGGGGGTCAATGGTCAATAGTCCCGCGTTTCAACCGCGAAACCGGAATCCACCGCGATGCTGGGGCGGGTGGGGCTGGTGGGGCTGGTGAGGGGTGGGCAGGGGTTAAGGAGGGCGGGTCGCTGGGGGTGGTGGGGGCAGCGGGGCGGGGGCGGCGTGGGGGGCGGGGAGGGCGGTTGCGGAGGACGCTGCGGATGGAGGGGTCGGCCTGGTCGACCTGGGACGGACGGTAGATGTCGGGTTCCAGGTAGATCACCCGGGCGATGGGGACGGCGGCGCGGACCCGCTTTTCCGCGGCGTTGATGGCCGCGGCGACCTGGGCGCCGGTGTCGCTTTCGCGGACGGCGATCTTGGCGGCGACCAGGAGCGCGTCGGGGCTGATGTGGACGGTGCGCATGTGGATGACGCGGACCGCCTGGGGGCCGTCCTCAAGGGCGGCGACGATCATCCGCTGGGCTTCGGCGCTGGCTGACTCGCCGATCAGCAGGCTCTTCATCTCCACGGCCAGGATCGCGGCGGCAGTGGCGAGCAGCAGGCCGATGGCCAGCGAGCCGGCGCCGTCCCAGCGGCCGTCGCCGGTCAGCGCGGCCAGCGTCACGCCGGCGAACGCGAACAGCAGGCCGATCAGGGCGGCCGTGTCCTCGAGCAGGACCACGGGCAGCTCGGGCGCCTTGGAGCGCCTGATGAAACTGCCCCAGTTACGGCTGCCGCGGACCTTGTTGGCCTCCCGGATCCCGGTGCGCAGCGAGAATCCCTCCAGCACCGCGGACAGGAGCAGGACGGCGAGGGCCACCAGGGGCGAGCGGACCGGCTCCGGGTTCACGATCTTGTTTATGCCGTCGTAGACCGAGAAGGCCGCGCCCACGGTGAACAGCATGACCGAGACCACGAAGCCGTAGAAGTAGCGCTCGCGCCCGAAGCCGAACGGGTGCTCCTCGGACGCCGGGCGGCTTGACCGGCCGTGGCCGACGATCAGCAGCAGCTCGTTGCCGGTGTCCGCGACCGAGTGCACCGACTCGGCCAGCATGGACGCGGACCCGGTGAGCAGGAAGGCGACGAACTTCGTGATCGCGATGCCCAGATTGGCGGCGAGGGCGGCCAACACCGCCCTCAGCTCGCGCCACGAAACCCGCACCGGAGTTACTCGATCCGGGCCTGAAGGTCGGCGGCCGCGGCGCTCTGGCCCGGATCGATGCCGGAGGCGATGGCCAGGTAGACGCTGGCGTAGTCGGCCAGCTGGATGACGCCCGCCAGCCGTACCAGCGGATGCTCGCCGTCCATGGCCAGCTCGGACAGCCCGATGCCGCGCTGGCCGGCCAGCTCGGTGATCGCCGCCCGCCGGGCCGCGGTGCGCTGGTCCTCCTCCGGGTCGGCGATCAGCACCAGCCGCAGCGGCGTGAAGCCACGGGCCGCAGGTGACTGCGGGTCCTCGTACTCCCAGGAGGACAGGTCCGGGATGCCGGTCAGCTCGTCGCCCGTCCCGGGCAGCCGGGGTTCCTCGACCACCTCGGAGGCGGGCGCCGAGGACCGCTCGCTGGGGGTGAACGGCCCGTCGAAGGTCGCGATCTGGCGGTAGGCCGCCTCCGGCAGCACGCCGGTCATCGCCGGGTACTTGGCGTTCTCGCTGAGCTGGCTGGCGAACCGGTGCGCGGCCACCCCGCTCAGCACCGAGGTCCCCCACAGGACCGGCAGCGTGCCCAGCACGTCCAGGGCCAGCGACTTACCCGGGTTGACGAACGACTCGCTGGCGGGGCGGCACTGGTGGGACACCTCTTCGAGCCGGTTGGCGGTCAGCTCGTAGACGTCAGGGGTGATCCGGGCCACGCCCAGGCGCTCGGCGATGACCAGCAGCGGGATGGCCAGCCCCCACAGCGTCGACCTGGGCAGGCCAGCCGGGGTGAGCGGGATGAACGGGGCCCGGGCCTGCTCGGCGATGCGCTGCAGGGGGGAATCCTTGGCCCCGACGCAGGCCAGACGGCAGCCGCGACGGGCCGCCTCGGTGGCCATGGCGAGCGTCTCGGCGGTCTGGCCCGAGGCCGACACCGCGAACACCGCGTCGGCCGCGCCGACCCAGCCGGGCAGCCGTTCGGACTGCGCGATCACGACCTGGACCGGGCAGGTCGGTCCGAGCACGGCGTCGAGCACCTCGCCGGCCAGGCCCGAACCGCCCATGCCGGCCACCACGATGGCCCGCGGCCGGGCGTCCGGCGTGAAGGCCGACAGGTCGGTCTCCTGGCAGGACAGCAGCGCGGTCCGTACCTGGGCCGCCGCCGAGGCCACCTGGCGGAGCACGTCGCCGGGATCGGACGCCTCGATCACGTCGAGCGTGTCGAGCCGGTCGGCGGCCAGGACGAACTCGGAGCCGCCCCAGTCGTCCAGGCCGTTACTCATGCATGCTCGCCGGGGCGCCTGGCCTCTTCGACGAGCAGCACCGGGATGTCGTCGCGGACCGGGTAGGCCAGGCCGCAGGTGTCGCTGGTGCAGACCAGCTCGCTGGCGGCCTCGTCGGCCCGCAACGGCGCATGGCATTCCGGGCAGGCCAGGATGTCCAGGAGCCAGCTTTCTATGAGCATCAGATGTCCTTACTTGCTTGGCCGCCTGTGGCGGCGGGCCGGACCAGACCAGCACGGACCAGGCCGAGCACCTCGTCGCGGAGGGCGGCCATGGCGGCCTCGGTGTCGGCCTCGACGTTCAGCCGCAGCAGCGGCTCGGTGTTGGACGGCCGCAGGTTGAACCACCAGCCGCTGGTGGCGACCGTGAGCCCGTCGAGCTCGTCGGTGCTCACCCCGGGCCGGGCCGCGAAGGCCTCCTTGACCTGCGCGGTCGCCTCGGCCTGGTCGGTGACGCGGGAGTTGATCTCTCCGCTGGCGTGATAGCGGGAGTATTCGGCCAGCAGCTGTGACAGCGGCCGGGGCTGGCCGCCCAGGGCGGCCAGGGTGTGCAGCGCGGCGAGCATGCCGGAGTCGGCGAACCAGAAGTCCCTGAAGTAGAAGTGCCCCGAGTGCTCACCGCCGAATACCGCGCCGGTCTCGGCCATCTTGGCCTTGATGAACGAGTGGCCGACCCGGGTGCGGACCGGGATGCCGCCGCGTTCGGTGATGATCTGCGGGACGGCACGGGAGGTGATCAGGTTGTGGATCACCATCGCGCCGGGCTCGCGGGCCAGTTCGCGGCTGGCGATCAGCGCGGTCAGCACCGAGGGCGAGACGACCTGGCCGCGCTCGTCGACCACGAAGCACCGGTCGGCGTCGCCGTCGAAGGCCAGCCCGATGTCGGCGTGATGTTCGGTCACGGCCCGCTGCAGGTCACGCAGGTTCTCCGGCTCGATGGGATTGGCCTCGTGGTTGGGGAACGTGCCGTCGAGCTCGAAATAGAGCGGGATCAGCGTGATCGGCAGGCCCTCGAACACCTTCGGCACCGTGTATCCCGCCATCCCGTTGCCGGCGTCCACCGCCACGGTCAGCGGCCTGATGGCCGAGATGTCGACCAGCTTCCGGACGTAGTCGGCGTAGCCAGGGAGCAGGTCCAGCCGGGAGACGTGGCCGGGGGCGGAGGCGGGCACGATGGACCGTTCGGCCAAATCTTTAATATCAGCCAGGCCAGTCTCGATGCCGACCGGCTTAGCCCCCGCCCGGCAGAGCTTGATGCCGTTGTACTCGGGCGGGTTGTGGCTGGCGGTGATCATCGCGCCCGGGATGCCGCGGTCGCCGCTGCCGTAGTAGAGCATGTCGGTCGAGCCGAGGCCCGCGGCCAGCACGTCGGCGCCCTGGGCGGCGGCGCCGCGGCCGAACGCATCGGCCAGGCGGTCGGAGGTGGCGCGCATGTCGTGCACGGTCAGGATCGTCTTGGCCCCGGTCACCGCGGCGAACGCGGCGCCGATGGCTTCGGCTACGCCCTCGTCGAACTGGTCGGGGACGACGCCCCTGATGTCGTAGGCCTTGACGATGCTAGTGAGATCACCCACTGCCGGACACGCCTCCCGTGACAAAACCCGGTGCCGCTGACCTGGCTGGGCGGTCCCAGCCGACGGCACTGCCGAGCCTATCTGTCCTGCGGGGGCCCCGAGCGCAGCACCCGGAGGTGGCCGCGGCGGCCGACCTCGACGCCCTGGCCGACGGGCTCGGCTTCCGGCCGCACCCGCGCGGGGACCTCCATCACCGCGTTGGCGAGGGCCTCCAGGTCATCGGCGCGTTCGGAGTCCGGGTCCATGGGCAGCCGGACCACGTCCCAGCCTCGCGGCGCGGTCAGCCGGGCGGCGTGCTTCTCGCACAGGTCGTAGCAGTGCGGCTCCACGTACGCGGCCAGCGGGCCGAGGACCGCCGTCGAGTCGCGGTACACGTAGGTCAGCGTGTAGACCGGAGGATGCTTGCATGCGGTGCGCGAGCAGCAACGAGAACTCACCCAGCCCACCTCGCTCACATCACCCTGGAGGCTGTGCCGCAGAGCCTCGGGACGGCGTCAGATATAACGGTGACGGTATCTGTCCGCGGACGGTAACGCCATCACCCCGCGCCGGAGCAGTAATCGTGTCGTGCTATGCGCGGCTTGCCCGGTGTCGGCATGGGTGCGCCGACCTGGGGTGCGATCCTATACGCTCGGTAACTGTGCAGACCGGCGAAGACGGTTCGAGACCAGGTTCGGTTCCTGGAGTGTCTCGGCCGCGGCGGCGTGACCGGCACGGACGCGGGCTGCGCGGCCGGCTGGTCCCGCCTGGTGTTCCGCTGTACCGCAGCCGGTCACAGCAGTTCGACGACATCGTGCTCGAAGCCGTGGCGCGGCTGGAGTCGCGCTGGGAGACCGAGCTGTCCGATGTGGAATTCGCCGTCCAGGAAGTACCCGACTTGGACATCATCGGCGATGACGGCATCCCGCTGGCCCGCATCGTCCGCGGTTCGCCGGACACCAGCGATCCGGCGAACCCGGCCACTGGACCGAGGATTGTTCTGTTCCGCAGGCCGTTGATGGCTCGGGCCGACGATGAGGACGAGCTGAGTGAGCTCGTGTTCGACGTGGTGGTCGAGGAGTTCGCTGAGATCCTGGGCGTCGACCCCGAGATCATCGATCCGGGCTACGGCGATCTCGACTGATCGCTTTCTTACGTGGATTCGGAGGCGCTCCGTGGACCTGTTCGACCTGACCGGCAAGGTGGCCGTGGTCACCGGCGGGACGCGCGGCATCGGCCTGATGATGGCCAGGGGCCTGCTGCAGGCCGGGGCGGCCACGGTGTACGTCAGCTCGCGCAAGGCCGACGCCGGGGACGCCGCCGTGGCCGAGCTGTCCGCCTTCGGGCGGGCCGTGCCGGTGCCGGCGGACCTGTCGCAGGAGTCGGAATGCCTCCGGCTGGCTGCGGAGGTCGGCCTGGCCGAGGAGCGCATCCACATCCTGGTCAATAACGCCGGCGCCGCCTGGGGCGCGGACCTGGCCGACTTTCCCGCGTCGGGCTGGGACAAGGTCCTGGACCTGAACCTGAAGGCGCCGTTCTTCCTCACCCGGGCGTTCCTGCCGCTGCTGGAGGCGGCCGGCACTTTTGATGATCCGGCGCGGGTCATCAACGTGGGCAGCATCGACGCGCTCCGCGTGCCGGACGTGCACAACTACTCGTACGCGGCCAGCAAGGCCGGGCTGCACCAGCTGACCCGGGTGCTCGCGCGCGAGCTGGGACCTCGGCACATCACGGTGAACGCGGTGGCGCCGGGCCCGTTCGAATCCAAGATGATGGCGGCCACCCTCGCCGCGCACGGCGAGGAGATCGCTGCGGCCTCGCCGCTCGGCCGCGTCGGCCGCCCGGACGACATGGCGGGCGTGGCCGTGTACCTCAGCGGGCGCGGTGCGGCGTACGTGACCGGCGCTGTGATCCCGGTCGACGGCGGGATCTGGGCCGCGCGCTGAGCAGCCCGCACGGCGCGGGCCCGGCCGCGGCCGCGGCCGCGGGTCCGGGTGTGGCCGCGGGTCCAGTCCTGCGATCGGGCCGGTGACGGCCCGCGTCGGGCCAGGGCCCCGACCGCCGAGCACCGCCCCGCAGGTGTACAACAGCACCTTCAGGAATGGCGCGTACCACCCCTCCATTCCGGCCACGCTAGTCACGCAAAACGCCAGTGTCCAGATCAGGGGATCAATTTAGTGAAAGGAATTCACATAGCGCTACCTGATTTCATAAGGAATTATTCTATGTCTGGGTTTCGGGTTATTTTTCGGTATATGAAGACACCGGTATCATATGCCCGGCTATGCGCTATTTGTCGGGTAGAAGCTGACGTTTGTGCTGTTCAGGGGAGCGTACTGTCTCGCGGCTGACATTGCCGGTCAAATCCGGAATGGAGGTCTCGCCTGCGGTAGGGGGAATCGGAGACGCTGGCCCGTTCGGCCTAATTAATTAGGGGGATATTGCGTTGTAGGAATCGCGGACCGGAGAAAGGGTGATCGTGGTCAGGGCGCTGACCGCCGGGATGATCGAGACGGCGGTGCTCTGGCCCTGAGTCTCCACCCGGGCTGCGTAGACCGGTCCCGATCCGGCCAGGGGGGTGATCACGAGGGCGAACGGCGTTGCGCCCTTGGCGCCCTTCGGGGGCGAGGCCGTTACGGTCAGCGTGTGCCCGGCCTGGACCGCCACGACCTGACTCGCGGTCGCGGCTGGTTCGGCGGCGCTGCCGCTGCTCGATCCGGTCCGGCTGCCTACCTCGGTCAGGCGGACCCGGGCGGCGCCGGCCGGAGCGGTCAGGACGACGGTGGCGCCGAGGCCGGATCTGGTGGTGTTCCCGGCGATGACCGCTTGCTCGCTGATGGGCGTGGTGGCCGCGGTGAAGACGCCCAGGCCGCTGCCGGGCACCAGGACCGCCGCGGTCACCGGCACGTTCGCGGTCAGCTCGAGTGCCGCCGAGGAGCCGCCCAGCGGGGTGAGCGCCACGTAGGAGGCCGAGTCGCCGGGCAGGTCGATCGTCTGTGTGCCGAACGGATGGTAACGGCCCTGCTGGGTGAAGGCGAGCACGTTGATCCGGGCATTGGTGTCGCCGGGGACCACGACGTACAGGCTGGCGGCGCTGCCGGACGGCGGGATGCCGGGTATGACCAGCTGGGTCGACGGCTGAGCCGAACTCGGCAGCCAGCTTACGCTGCCGCCGCCAGACGAGGTCTCCGAGACGTCGGCGGCCACCCGGCCGATCGTGGTGTGCACCTCGATGGCTACCACGCTCGATCCCGCGGCCGCCGACGAGAGCGACTCGGTGACCGTCTGGTGCGGGGGGACCGTGATCCCGGTGTTATTGCCCGCCTGGACGTGACCGGCGTCGGTGAGGATGCTTACGTCCACGCTCGCGGCCAGCGAGTCGACGTTCATCAGGTCGAGCTGGATGTGTCCCACGCCGTTTTGCGGACCCGGGCCGGCGAACCACAGGTCCGATCCTGGCTCACCGCAGCGGATGCTGGCCAGGCCGGAGCTGTTGGCCTCCTCGGCCTCCATGGCCTGCGCCATGGTGCCCCTCGCGGTCACCGACCAGCCCTGGACGACCTGGGTGGCCTTCTTGCTCACGCTCTGCGCGGCCGGGACGTTCAGCATCCACAGCGTGCCCGGATCGGCCGGGCTGATCGGGCTCACGGGCTTCAGCTGGGCGCCGGCCAGCGGAACCGGCGCCAGCGCTGCCTGGCCCGGCTGCCCGGCCGGCCCGGAAGCTGTGGGCCCGGCGATGAAGGCGACCTGGCCCGAGCCGCCGCCTTGAACCGGGGGGCAGGCCCGGGCGGCGGAGGTCACCGTCACCTGCTGGGGCGGCATGGCGGCCTGGCCGGAACCGGCAGGTGCGGGCCCGGCCAGCTGGGCGGCACCGAAGATGCCGCCCAGGCCCAGCAGCACCGCTCCGGCGGGCACCAGGTGGATGGTCCTCACAGCCGGTCGCCGGTTTCCCAGGGCGGGCGCGGCCAGGCGGCCGCCCGGTCGTGCCCGTCGGGCGCGAAATCGTCATCGGCGGCGTCCGCCGTGACCAGGTCGAGGGTCTCGAGTGACACACCGCCGGTCATGGCCGGCGGCGGGGCGGCTTCGGGCGGGCTGGCCGCGGCCTGGGCCGGACGGGTGCCGCGCTGGCGCCGCGACGGCTTGCCGTGCCGGGCGGCATGCTGGCCGCCGCCACGGGACCGCCGGGCCGGACCGGGTGCGGCAGCCGGGACCGGCGCGGCATCCGGGACCGGCGCGGCATCCGGGGCCGGCGCGGCGTCCGGGACAGGGTCGGCGCCGGCCGGGGGGCGGGCGATCTGGTCCCCGGCAGGCGGCCCGGGGAAGACGTCGTTACCGGGCGGGGTGACCCATGGCCCGGGGTCAGGCCGTGCCGGGGCGCCGACGGGAACCGGCGCGGGGATCTCGGCCACCGCGACCTGCGGCCGCGGCCTGGACCTGGTCAGCCTCGGCCTGCCGGTCCGTTCCCGCCGCCTGCCGGGCGCGGGGGCGGCATCGGTATCGGGGACGGCCTCCTCCTCCGCGGCCGCCGCGGGGGCCGGGGCGGGCGATCTGGTCCCCGGCAGGGCGAGCGCGAAGACGACCAGCAGGGCAACGGCCTCGCCGGCCAGGCTGAGGTGCCGTGCCGTGTTGTTCCGTGTGATGACCAGACGACCGCCGCCCGCGGGCAGTACGAAGCCCTGCGCCCAGCCGTCAACCGGCGAGGCCGTCCGGGCCAGGGGCGTTCCGTTGAGGGTGGCGGACCAGCCGCCGGCCGGCTCGGCCAGCACCAGGGTGCCCGAGGCGCCCGCCCCGATCACGGTATTCGTGCCGACCGGACCGGACGGGACCGGCAGCGCGGTGCCGTCAGCGCCGATGACCCGGACCCGGGCCACCGGCTCGGCGACCTGCCACAGGTCGTAGCCGGCGGACACGGTCAGCGGGACCAGGCCGGCGGCCCCGTCGAGCTGGCGGGCGAGCGACTGGTCGACCGGGGCCGGCAGGAGCACGTAGCCGATGTCGAACTGGCTGAGCGCCTGGCCGGCGTCGCCGCCGTCGCCGCCCGCGGCTGAACTGAGGGCGGCCACGACGCTGTTCAGTGCGTGGGTGGCGGCTGAGGACTCGGGTAGTTCGGGCTCGCCGAGCACGGGGTCGCTGGCGCGCAGCACCGAATAGGCCAGGACGCCGCCATCCTGGCGCAGGACCAGGGTACGGTTGCGGGCCGGGTCGGCCGACGCGGCGGCCACGAACGGGGGCAGGATCTGCGGTGCCGCAGCCGTCACCGGGCCACGGACGCCGTTGACCAGCCAGTATCCGGCGGCGAGCACCGGCGCCGAGACCACGACCAGGCCGCCGAGCACGGCCAGCGCGCGCCAGTTGGCACCGGGCGGCGCGTCGACGGCGCGATCGCCCGTCCGGGCCAGCGCCCGGGCCGCCGCCTCGGCCAGCGGGGTCGCGGCAAGCAGCAGGCCCGCCGCGGCGATCGCGATGGCCAGGCCCGGCCAGGCGTTGACCGCGGGGCCGCCCTGCGGTGGCGTTACCCGCACCCGGCTTTCGGCTAGCGCGATAACCAGCCCGGATAGCGCGATGCCCCAGCCGGCCAGCACCAGTGCGTTGCGCCGTCGTAGCAGCAGGGCGAGGAAGGCCGGCCCGACCAGGCCAGCGGTGACCCAGGCCGGCGGCAGCCCGGGGCCGCCCGGGCTGAGCAGGAACAGCGATTCCGGCCGCAGCCCCGCGGCGGCCAGTTCCGGCCGCTGTATCCCGGCTTCGGCGAAGAGCGCGGTAGGGCTGGTGAGCAGGTGGAAGGTCCACGGGACCAGGAGGACCGCCGGGACCAGCGCGGCGATCGCCGCGTTGATCACTGTGGCCCGGCCGAGCCAGGGCCAGGCGGCGGCCGCCACGAATGCGGCGGCCACGGCTAGCGGCCAGGTCAGCGGCACGAACGCGGCGGCGACAGCGATGAGCAGGCCGGCCGCCCAGGCGGCCCGTCGGGCTCGCCGCGGCGGGCCGCCGAGTATCCGGCCGATGGTGATGCCGATGAGCGGAAGCAGGACGAAGGCGACCGCGGTGCCGATCCGCCCGGCGGCCACGGCACCCATGGCCACCGGCAGCACGGCGTAGGTGACCGCCATCCATATCCGCACGGCCAGCACCGGCGTGACACGGCGGGAGGCGAGGAACGCGGTCAGCCCGGCGGCGGGCACGCAGCCGAACAGCAGCACGTCCGTGGCCAGCCAGGCCTTGCCGGCCAGCAGGGTGGCCAGCGCGGCCACCACCGCCAGGTAGGGAGGAGCGCTGGCCGCCGAGCCGAGGCCCGCGGTGTGGAAGCCCGCCAGGTATTCGCGCCACAGGTCGCTGGCGCCGCCCCAGGCGGGCACCAGCGCCCCGCCGGCCAGCGTGCCGGACCCGGTCAGCACCGAGCCGGTCAGCGAGCGCTCGGCGACCAGCGCGACGATGGTCAGCCCGGCGAACAGCAAGACGCCGGGGCTGGTCAGCGCGCGCCGCACCACCGAGGGGGTGTCGGGCAGCGGCATCTCGTCGTCGGGCTCGTCGATGAGGGCGTGATGCAGCCCGCCGCTCTCGTAGGCCGGGTTGCGAGACAGCACGCCCGCGATCGTCTCGGCCATCCGGCCCGGGGTCTTTCCCCTGGGCACCTGGTCGCGCAGGACGGCCCAGCCGACCTTGCGATCGGCGGCCCGGCGGCGGCGGGCCTGCCTGATCAGGATGGGATGGCGCAGCAGCCAGGCGATCGCGCCGAGGTGGGCCAGAGCCTTGCGCTGCTGCTTGGTGAGCAGGAAGTACGCCGCGCGCGCCAGCGACCCGGTGAGGCAGCCGCCGACTACGGTCAGCATGGCGCCGAACGGCAGGTTGACCGCGAACACGTACAGCGTCCCGCGCCGGTCGAGCAGGCGCAGGTGGCCGCCCCCGGCCGTGGCCTTCCTCATCTGCCGGGCGGACTGGTCGCGATGGTAGACCACCGCATCGGTCACCACGCGGACCTCGTAGCCGGCCGCATGGACGCGCCAGCAGAAGTCGATGTCGTCACGGAACAGGGACAGGTTGGCGTCGAACCCGCCCACCTGGTCCCAGACGTCACGGCGGATCAGCATGCCCGCCGAGCTCACGGCCAGTACCTTCCGGTTGCCGTCGTGCTGGCCCTGGTCGATCTCGCCGGGCTCGATCCCGGTCAGGCGCCGCCCCGCGCGGTCGACGGTGACCCCCGCCTCGCGCAGCACGCGCCGGTCGGCCAGGTCCGCCAGCTTCGGGCCGAGCACCGCCGTCGGCCGGCTGCGGCTGGCCACCCGGAGCATCTGCTCCAGCGCGTCGGGGGCCGGCTCGCAGTCATCGTGCAGCAGCCAGATCCACTCCACGGCCGGCTCCGGGCCCGCGCCGGGCGGTACCGCCTTCCGGCGCGCGGCGGGGTGCTGCAGGGCGCGGGACACCGCCGCGCCGTAACCGGTATCGGGATCCATGCCGAAGACCGCGTCGGGACCGATCAGCGAGCTCAGCGTGGCCCCGCTGCGGTCCAGGCTGCCGGTGTCGACCCCGATGACCTGGTGCACGGCGTGGGTCTGCTCCCGTACTCCGTTGACAAGTCCCGGCAACAGCCGGGCGCCGTCGTGCACGACAACCACAGCCGTGACGACGTGACGGAGGTGCGATGCGTTCTCTGTCAAGGGTCCTGTCAGGTGGCGTGGGCAACGGCGCTCCGCGCGGCTACCTGCCCGGCGTAAGCGTCTGGTCTGCGTGAACGGCAACCCCCGCGATCACGACAGGACCAACCCTACCCAGAGAGCAACCAAAAAGTTTGCGTTATGCGGAAGGCCCGGCAGGCCCGTAACGGGCCCCGTACCCGCCGAGGCCGAAGCCGTCCGCGGGCCGGTTGCGACCCGCGGCGGGGTGCGGCCGGCTAGCTAGACGACCTGGCGCTTGAGGTGCCGGCGCTCGCGTTCCGACATGCCGCCCCAGATGCCGAAGCGCTCGTCGTTCTCGAGCGCGTACTCCAGGCACTCGGCCCGGACCTCGCAGCTGCGGCACACCCGCTTGGCCTCCCGGGTCGATCCGCCCTTCTCAGGAAAGAACGCCTCCGGATCTGTCTGCGCGCACAGCGCCCGGTCCTGCCAGCCCAGCTCGTCAACATCATCCGGGCTGACGATGACCTGCGGCAGCGGGACGATGACCTCAGTCACAGCGCGTCCTCCCTCCCCATTCGGGGGAGCCCCGTTTTCCGGCCCGCCCGGCGCCGGGCGGAAATCACATCAATGAAATTACACTCGCGTGTCTTGCTTCAAGTCAAGCGGGGAAGGTGATAATGGTTGCCTCGTTGTCTGAGATGCGAGATAAATCACGTGGGAAATCAGGGGATGCCAGACCCCACCAGAACCTCCTGAAACGGTAGTAACACCGGTCGCTGTGGCTCCGGAGGCGTGCACGGGCGGGCCGGGGCAGAGCCGGCACCTGCCACACTTCAGGTATGCGCATCACCGTGCTCGCGGGCGGCGTCGGCGCCGCGCGCTTCCTCCGCGGCCTGAAGCGGGCCACCCCGGACGCCGAGATCACCGTCATCGGGAACACCGGCGACGACATCACGCTGTTCGGCCTGCGGGTCTGCCCGGACCTGGATACCGTCATGTACACGCTGGGCGGCGGCATCAACGAGGAGCAGGGCTGGGGGCGGGCCGAGGAGACCTTCAGCGTCCGGGCCGAGCTGGCCGCCTACGGCGCGAGCCCGGACTGGTTCACGCTCGGTGACCGGGATTTCGCCACGCACATCATGCGCAGCCAGCTGCTGGCCGCTGGCCAGCAGCTGTCGGCCGTGACCCGGGTGCTGTGCGAGCGATGGCAGCCGGGGGTGCGGCTGCTGCCGATGTCCGATGACTCCATCGAGACGCACGTCGTGCTCGAGGACCAGCGCACGGTCCACTTCCAGGAGTGGTGGGTGCGGCTGCACGCGCAGACGCCCGCTTCGGCCATCACCGCGGTCGGCGCGGCCGAAGCCGCGCCCGCGCCCGGGGTGCTGGAGGCCATCGCCGCGGCGGACGTGGTGCTGTTCCCGCCGTCCAACCCGGTGGTCAGCATCGGCACCATCCTGGCCGTGCCCGGCATCCGGGCCGCGGCGGCGGCTCGGACCGTGGTGGGCATCTCGCCGATCATTGGCGGCGCCCCGGTGCGCGGGATGGCCGACGCGTGCCTGGCCGCGATCGGCGTCGAGACTTCGGCGGCCGCGGTCGGCGCGCACTACGGACCGGACCTGATCGACGGCTGGCTGGTCGACGACCAGGACAAGGCCGCGGCCGACGATCCGGCGCTGGCGGGCATCGCCGTCCGCGCCCTGCCGCTGTACATGCGGGACCTGCCCGCCACCGCGGCGATCGCCCGGGCGGCGCTGGACCTGGCCGCCGATCTGGCCGCGGGGCGAGCCTGATGGCGCCCCGGGGCCACGAGGCCGGCGCCTTGATGGTCGTGCCGGTGACCGGGCTGCCGGAGATCACCGCGGGAGCCGACCTGGCCGGGCTGGTGGCCGAGGCCGCCGCGGACCTGCGCGACGGCGACATCGTGGTGATCACCTCGAAGATCGTGAGTAAGGCCGAGGGCCGGGTGGTGACCGCCTCCCGGGAGCAGGCCATCGAGGCGGAAACGGCCCGGGTGGTGGCCCGCCGCGGCGCCACGACCATCGCGCAGACCCGGCACGGCCTGGTCCTGGCCGCGGCCGGGGTGGACGAGTCCAACACGGCTCCGGGCACCGTGGTCCTGCTGCCCACCGATCCGGACGAGTCGGCCCGGCGGCTGCGCAAGGCGCTGCAGGCCCGGACCGGCCTGACCGTGGGCGTGATCGTCACCGACACCATGGGCAGGCCGTGGCGGGCCGGGCAGACCGACAACGCCATCGGCGCGGCCGGGGTGACCCCGGTCCGGGACTACCGGGGCCAGGCCGACACCTTCGGCAACATCCTGGAGGTCACCGTGGCGGCCGTGGCCGACGAGATCGCCGCCGCCGCCGACCTGGTGAAGGGCAAGTCGCGGCAGGTCCCGGCCGCGGTCGTGCGCGGGCTGGCGGCCCTGGTCACCGAGCAGGACGGCCCCGGCGCGCGGGCGATCATCCGGCCGGCCGACGAGGACATGTTCCGGTTCGGGTCGGCGGACGTGCTGCTGGCCCGCCGGACCATCAGGGCGTTTACCGCCGAGCCGGTCGACGGGGCGGCGGTGCGACGGGCCGTGGCCACCGCGGTGACCGCGCCCGCGCCGCACCATAGCGAGCCGTGGCGGTTCGTGATCCTGTCCTCGCCGCAGGCCCGGGCGCGGCTGGTCGACGCGATGCGCGAGGCCTGGACCGCCGACCTGCGCCGCGACGGTTTCAGCGAGGAGCAGATCACCCGCAGGCTGCGCCGCGGCGACGTGCTGCGGCTCGCCCCGCTGATCATCGTGCCGTGCCTGGTCACCGACGCGGCGCACGAGTACCCCGACGAGAAGCGCAACCGGTCCGAGCAGGCCATGTTCACCGTGTCCATGGGCGCGGCCGTGCAGAACCTGCTGGTGGCGCTGGCCGTCGACGGGCTCGGCTCGGCCTGGATCTCCAGCACGCTGTTCTGCCAGGACGTCGCGGCCCGGGCCATGGACCTGCCGGCGGGCTGGCGGCCGATGGGCGCCATCGCCGTCGGCCACCCGGCCGAGCAGGCCAGGTCCCGGCCGCCCCGCGACCCCGCGGACTTCATCCTGACCCGCTGACGCGGGTGCGGCGCCGCCTGGTGCGGAACCAGGGCCTTGGTCAGCGGGCCAGCAACGGCAGGCCCGACCTGACCGAGGCGCAGACGCCATCGCTGGCAGCGGAGGCGGCGAGCCGTTCGGCCGGGACGTCGCCGTAGGTGGTGGTGCGCTGGCGCAGCGGGCGGCCGATCGGCTCGGTGATCGCGCGGAGCTGGCTGATCGTCTTGTAGGAGCCGTGGTCGGCGCCCGCCATCCGGCTGATGGTCTCCTCCATCAGCGTGCCGCCCAGATCGTTGGCGCCGCCGTTCAGCACGTCGCGGCACAGCTCGTCGCCCAGCTTGACCCAGGAGCACTGGATCGAGCCGATCGCCCCGTGCAGCAGCAGCCGGGAGACCGCGTGCACGGCCCGGTTCTCCCGCCGGGTCGGCCCGGGCCGGGCCAGGCCGGCCAGGTAGATCGGCGCATTCTCGTGGATGAACGGCAGCAGCACGAACTCGGTGAAGCCGCCGGTCCGCTCCTGGATGGAGCGGATCACGCGCAGGTGCCCGACCCAGTGCGCCGGGCTGTCCACGTGCCCGTACATCATCGTGGCCGAGGTCCGCAGGCCCAGCTCGTGCGCGGTGGAGATGACCTCGATCCAGACCGAGGCGGGCAGCTTGCCCTTGGTCAGCACCCAGCGCACGTCGTCGTCCAGGATCTCGGCCGCGGTGCCGGGCAGCGAGCCGACGCCCGCCTCCTTGGCCCGGATGAGCCACTCCCGGATGGACAGGCCGGTGCGGGAGGCCCCGTTGACCACCTCCATCGGGGAGAACGCATGAACGTGAAGATCCGGACAGCGGCGTTTGACTTCGGAAGCAATTTCGAAATATGCTGTCCCTGGCAGGTCGGGATGGATGCCTCCCTGCATGCACACCTCGGTGGCACCGGCATTCCAAGCCTCGGCGGCACGATCCCCGATCTGCTCCAGCGACAGGGTGTAGGCGTCGGCGTCGGTGCGGCGCTGGGCGAACGCGCAGAACCGGCAGCCGGTGTAGCAGACGTTGGTGAAGTTAATGTTGCGGGTGACGACGTAGGTGACGTCGTCGCCGATCACGTCCCGGCGCAGCGCGTCGGCGGTCCCGGCCAGGGCCTCAAGATCGGGGCCGTCGGCGGACAGCAGGGCGAGGGCCTGGCTGTCAGTGAGGGCGGCCGGGTCGCGTTCGGCCTGGCGGAGGGCGCTGGCGACCTCGCCCGGAGCGGCCACCGCGGGAGCGCTCACCGCGGGAGCGCCCACCACGGGGGGGCGATCGGCGGGGCCGGAGGCGGGCACCACGGCTCGTTCGGCGATCTCATTCCAGTCGCCGTAGACCTCGGCGAAGTCATCACGCCGGTCATGGGTGCGGCCGGCGGTGTCAATGGTGACGTGCAGGTCGGTGCGGCCGGCCGAGGCCCACTCGGCCAGGCCGCCGTCGGGCTCCTGCCAGGGCCGGCCGTGCGGGACGGCGGCCTCGTCGGCCAGGCCCGTGGCCGGGTCGGCCAGCGCGGCGACGTGGACGGCCAGCCGCGGGTCCAGCCAAGGCTCGCGGAGGTAGGGCGGGTAGATGGTCAGCCGCTCGCGCAGGGTGAAGCCGGCCGCGGCGGTGCGGGCGGCCAGTTCGTCGATGGCCGGCCAGGGCCGCTCGGGGTTGACGTGGTCCGGGGTCAGCGGGGAGACGCCGCCCCAGTCGTCGATGCCGGCCCGCAGGATGAGGTCGTGCTGGTCGCCGACCAGGTTGGGCGGCGCCTGGATGCGGGCCTTGGGGCCGAGCACGAGCCGGGTGACGGCGATCGTGGCGGCCAGGTCGTCGAGTTCGGCGTCCGGCGTGTCGCGCATCTTGGTGTCGGGCTTGGCCCGGAAGTTCTGCACGATGACTTCCTGGATGCCGCGGTACTCGCGGGCCACCTTCCTGATGGCGAAGACCGATTCGGCCCGTTCGGCCAGCGTCTCGCCGATGCCGATGAGGATGCCGGTGGTGAACGGGACGTTGCTGCGGCCGGCGTCCTCCAGGACGCGGAGCCTGACCGCGGGGTCCTTATCGGGGCTGCCGTAGTGCGGGCCGCCTGGCTCGGCGAACAGCCGGGTGGCGGTGGTCTCGAGCATCATGCCCATGGACGGGGCCACCGGCTTGAGGCGCTGGAGGTCCTGCCAGCTCAGCACGCCCGGGTTGAGGTGGGGCAGCAGCCCGGTCTCCTCCAGCACGCGGATGGCCATGGCCCGCACGTAGGACAGGGTGTCGTCGTAGCCGCGGGCGTCCAGCCACTCGCGGGCCTGGCGCCATCGGTCCTCGGGCTTGTCGCCGAGCGTGAACAGGGCCTCCTTGCAGCCGAGGGCGGCGCCGTCGCGGGCGATCGCGAGCACCTCGTCGGGCTCCAGGTACAGGCTGTGCAGCCGGTGCGGCACGGTGGCGAAGATGCAGTACCCGCAGCGGTCCCGGCACAGCCGGGTCAGCGGGATGAAGACCTTGCGCGAATAGGTGATGATGCCCGGCCGCTGCGCCGCCTCCAGGCCGGCGTCGCGGGTACGGCTGGCGTAGGTCAGGAGCACCTGCAGGTCATCGCCGCGGGCGTGCAGCAGGATGGTGGCCTCGTCCTGGTCCAGCGACTTGCCGTCCCGGGCGCGCGCCAGCGTGCGGCGCATGCCGGACGCTGTGATCTGGCTGACTTCTCGGCCCTCCTTCGGCCCCCCGGTCTCATCCCGTTCGCAGTCCCTATCGCAGGCGCAGCCGAGATCGCTCATGCTGCCCCCAACCTCCGCCTGTCCCCGTATCTTCCCCGGCCCGGCCAGTCCCGGGGTCGGCTGGCCCCCGGATAGCGGATCATCGTGACCGCAAACCGTGTTCTGACGGGGGTAGCTGTTAGATCGATCATGCGCCTGCTAGACGGCTGGGAGGCCAGCGAGCGCTAGAAGGAGCGGTAGTCACGGACCGGCATGCGGGGGCCGCGGCGCGGGGGCGCGCTGCCGCCCAGCTCGATGAGCCGGGTCACCCGGTAGCGGTGGCCGGCATACGGGGCGAGGAGCTCGAGCATGCCCGCGTCGTCGGTGATCCGGCCGGCCAGGGTCCAGCCGACCGTCTTGGGCAGGTGGTAGTCGCCCACCGAGACCGCGTCCGGGTCGCCCGCGGCACGCTGCCTGATCTCGGCGGAGGTCCAGACCCCGATGCCGGGCAGGGACCGCAGCCGCCGGTCGGCTTCGGCCGCGTCCAGCTCCAGGATCTGCTCGAGCCGGGCAGCGACCTCGGCGGCGGTGATGATGGTCCGGGCCCGGACGCCCTCGACGCCGGCCCGGTGCCAGTCCCAGGACGGGATGCGGGCCCATACCTTGGGCGGCGGGCACACGGCCATCCCGGCCGGAGCCGGGCCGGGCGCGGGCTCCCCGTGCTTGCGCAGCAGGAACCGCCAGGCCCGGTGGGCTTCCTTACCGACCACCTTCTGCTCCAGGACCGCGGGTACCAGGGCCTCGAAGACCCGCCCGGTCCGGCCCACTCGCAGCCCCGGATGGCGGAGCACCAGTTCGCTGACGATCGCGTGCCGGGCGGTGAACCGGGAAAGGTCGTCGTGGCCGCCAAGCTGATCGGGCAGCCGGTCGAGCAGCCAGCTCGCCCCCGGCCCCCAGGCCTGGCCGATGACCAGCGTCTGGTCCGCCAGCGGTGACCGGCGGGAGGCCGCGGCGGCAGGGCGCGAGGCCGCGGCGGCAGGGCGGGAGGTCGCGGCGGCAGGGCAGGAGGTGATGCGCACGGTGCCGGGGCCGTCGGGGGTCAGCGAGGTGCGCCAGATCGCGCCGGCCTGGTCCACCCGGAAGGTGGGGTCACCGCCGCCGTGCCGGTACGGGGACAGGGTGAGCCGGACGTCGAGGCCGAAGGGCGCCTGCCACTCGCGGCGCAGCCCCGCATCACGGTCCGGCGGGGTGATCGCCACGGTCATCGCGGCCGCCTGCCGGCTCGGCCTCACGCGTCGGAGGAGAAGCGCACCGAGGTCGGCTCGAGCCGGACGCCGGGCCAGATCAGGATGCCGCGGGTCAGCTCGTTGCCCGGCCCGATGAACGCCTCGTCCCCGATCACCGCCCCGTCCAGCACGGCCCCCGCGGCCACCACGGCGCCGCGGCCGACGATCGAGTCACGCACCACGGCGCCCTCGCCGACGGCGGCGGCGTCGAACAGCACGCTGCCGTCGACGGTGGCGCCCGCGCCGACGGTGGCGCCCGCGCCTACCACGGTGCCGCCGGACACCGACGCGCCCGCGGCCACCGACGCGCCCGCCAGCAGCAGCGCGGGCCCGGTCGGGCCGGGCAGCGCCGGGGTGGCCAGCCGCCCGAGGACCAGGTCGCAGGAGCCGCGCACGAACGTCTGCGGCGTGCCGACGTCCAGCCAGTAGGCCGACTCGCGGTAACCCATGACCTTCTCGCCCGCCTCGATCAGCGACGGGAACGTCTCCCGCTCGACCGAGACCCGGCGCCCGGCCGGGATCCGGTCGATGACGTCGCGCCGGAACACGTAACATCCGGCGTTGATCCGGTTGGTCACCGGGTCCGGTGTCTTCTCCAGGAACGCGGTGACGCGGCCGGTCTCGTCGGTCGGCACCACGCCGAACCGGGACGGGTCGTCCACCTCGACCAGGTGCAGCGTCACCGCGGCGTCGGTCTTGCGGTGCAGGTCGACCTGCGCGCCCAGGTCGTGCCCGGACAGGATGTCGGAGTTCAGCACGACCACGGGGTCGCCGGCACCGCTGCCGTGCAGCGAGGCGGCGGCGTTGCGGATCCCGCCCGCGGTGTCGAGCGGCACCTCCTCCTGCACGTAGTCGATGGACAGCCCGAACGTCGAGCCGTCACCGAAGCTGGCGGCGAACATATCCGCCTTGTAGCAGGTGGCCAGCACGATGTGGGTGACGCCGCTGGAGGCAGCCCGGGCCAGCAGGTGGGCCAGGAACGGCACGCCTGCCGTGGGCAGCAGGGGTTTGGGCGCGGACAGGGTCAGCGGCCGCAGCCGCGTCCCCTGGCCTCCGACCAGAACGATGGCCTCAAGCGGTTCACGCGGCATGAATGAAGAGGTTACACCGCGCTCGCATCCGCTTCGGGCTGTTCGGCGGCGCGCCGGTAGCAGGCCAGGTGGGCCTCGGCCGACGCCTCCCAGCTGAACTCCTGCGACCGCGCGTAGCCGGCCTCCCCCAGCGCCTGGCGCCGCGCCGCGTCATCCAGCAGCCCGCGCAGGGCCACGCGGATGGCTGTCGGCGTCCGGCTCGGTGTAGGCCACGGCCTCGCCCCCCACCTCGGGCAGCGACGTGCAATGAGTCGTCAGCACCGGCGCGCCGCAGGCCATGGCCTCAAGCACCGGCAGCCCGAACCCCTCGCCCCGGCTCGGGAAGGCCACCACCATCGCCCCGCCGAGGAAGCCGGGCAGGTCGGAGAAGCGCAGGTAACCGGGGCGGATCAGGCGCAGGTGGGCCGGCACGGTGGCCACCGCGGTGTCCACCTCCTCGCTCCAGCCGCCGCCGCCGCCCAGCACCAGCGCGGGCGGGTCGTCGATGTCGGCCACGGCACCGGCCCAGCCGGTGATCAGCGCGGCGACGTTCTTGCGCGGCTCGAGCATGCCGAGGAAGGCGATGTACGGCTTGCCGTGCAGGCCCAGCCGGTTGGACACCTGCGTGGTCTGCTGCGGGTCGGGGCGGTGGAACAGCCGGTGGTCCACGCCGTGGTAGGCGACGTCGATCTTGGTCGGGTCGGCACCCAGCACCCGCTCGAGCTCGTCGCGGGTGGCCTTGGACGGCACGATGAGCCGGGCCGCACGGCGCGCCGCGGTGCGGATCGCGGACTTGAAGAACATCGCGCTGACCGGGCTGTACAGCTCGGGCTCGGTGAAGAAGGTGACGTCGTGCACGGTCACCACGGTGGGCCTGCCCGGGCGCAGCGGCATGGAGTAGAAGGGCACGTGGATGACGTCGGCGGCCACCTGCTGGGCTACCACGGGAAGGCCGCTCTGCTCCCAGGCCAGCCGGGCGGAGCGGTGCGACAGGGCGGTCGGCCCGGTGACCACGCGCGCATGGGGAGCGAGCCGCCCGTAGCGTTCCTCATCGGCGCGCTGGCAGACCACGGCCAGGTCCGCGCCGGCGGCGTCGAGCGCACCGATCAGCCCGTCAACGTACCGGCCGAGCGCGCCCCGGTCGGCTGGCACGTCGGTCGCATCAATAAGTACGCGAGGTGCCACGACCGCACTTGCTCCCTTCCTGGGTCACCCGGGCAGGCAGGCGGTGGGGAGTCCGTGCCGACCGCACGGCTCCCGCTCCCCTGGCTGGATGTCCCGTCAGCATTTAAGCCTACGCCCTGCGCAAATCATGGACGAGCAGTTACCCCCTCACCGGGCCGGCCGGACCGGTCGCGCGTCGAGCACGCACGAGTACGATGGCGCCGCCGTCCCCCCGCGCACCGCGATCGGCGGCGGCCACCAGCGGCAAGGCGGGCGCGGCCGCGTTGAACCCGACCCTACCGCCGTAGGCGGACAGGCTCAGGTACATTCGCTGGGCCCAGCGCGTCCGGAACTGGTACTCGTGCCTGACCACCTCGAGCCCGCAACCGGCCAGCAGCGCCGTGAGCTGCTCGTGGGAGTAGGTGCGCTGCACGTGGTACCGCTCGCAGTGCGCCCGGTACAGCCGGGGCCAGCGTTCGGCCAGCGTGAGCGCGTCCGCGGACATGACCAGCTCGCCGCCGGGAGCCAGCACCCGGGCCATCTCGGTCAGGGCCCGGGCGCCGTCGTCGAAGTGCTCGATGGCGCAGATGGACATCACCCGGTCGAAGCTGCCGTCCCCGAAACGGCAGCCGGAGCGCGTCGGCGCGGACCAGCCCGGGGGCCGCAGTGAGCTGGCGGCCCCGCCGCAGCTTGGCCTCGGCCAGGTCCAGCGCCACGGCCCAGGCCCCGCGCTTGCGCGCCTGCGCCGCCCAGTACCCGTCGCCGCCGGCCACGTCGAGAACCCGCTGCCCGCGCAGGTCCTCCCCCAGCCAGCGCAGCAGCGTCCCGGCTTCGCGGTAGCGGCAGACGTGCACTTCGTGCCCGGCAAAGGCAACCGCGTCAGCAACCCTCATGGAAGAAATCTATTTGGCCGAACGGGCCGTCGTGCGTGCTTCCCGCCCGCCGGCAGGCAGACCGGAGCAGATGCTCGCGGCGTTAACGCCCTCAGCAGGACGGAACGGACCGGCCCGCCTTGATGGCTTCCAGGTCACTGACCGCCTGGTTCAGGGTGCTCACCTTGACCAGGCGCAGCCCGGCGGGCACCGCGCCCTTGGTGTCTGAGCAGTTGGAGGCGGGGGTGAGGAAGATCGTCGCGCCGGCGTCGCGGGCGCCGACCATCTTCTGCTGGATGCCGCCGATGGCCTCGACCTGGCCGCTGGCGGTGATCTCGCCGGTGCCGGCGATGAACTTGCCGCCGGTCAGGTTCAGCGCGGTCAGCTTGTCGATGATGCCGAGCGCGAACATCATGCCCGCGCTGGGGCCGCCGATGTCGCCCACGCTGATCTTCACCGTGAACGGGAACTTGTACTGCTCCATGACCACCACGCCCATGACCGCATGGCCGCCGGATTGCTTGGTGCCGACCCGGAGCGTCATGGCCTGGCCGTTCCTGATGATGGCCACGGTCAGCGTGCTGCCCGCCGGGTGCGCGGTGATCAGCGAGGTGAGGTCGTTAGCGCTGGTCACCGGCTTGCCGTCCACCGCGGTGATCTGGTCCCCGGCCCGCAGCACGCCGTAGGCCGGGAAGCCCTGCTCGGCCTGCATCACGATGACCTGCGTCTGGTAGGCGATGTGCAGCTGGGTCAGCGCGGCCGCGGTGGCGGTCTCCTGCGAGCCGGTCATCTCCTGGGTGTCCTGCTGCTGGCTCTGCTGCTGGGTCTGGCCCGGCGGGAACAGCTCCGATTCCGGCACGACCGCCTCGTCCGGGTTCAGCCAGGCGGCCAGGGCGTTGAAGATGTTGATGTTGTCACCCGGGCCGCCCTGGTAGCCGACGGTCACCATGTTGAGGTGCCCGCTGGTCGGGTAGGTGGGGTGTCCCGCGATCGTGATCAGCGGCTGGCCCGACGAGTCCTTGCCCAGGGTGTTCAGCGTCGGTCCCGGCCCGAGGATGACGTAGGGCACCGGGATCAGCACGCTGACCGCGATCGCCGCGGCGACGCCGACCGATGCCAGCAGCAGGGTCAGGGAACGACGGGACATGGGGGAAGACTACGCGTGAAACCTGAAGATCAGCACTGACTGAGGCGCGAGGTTGGCCGGCCCGTCAGTTGCCGCCCATCAGGGGCTGCCGACCCATTCCCATTAGGGGCTGCCGACCCATTCGCTGTCGCCGTCGGCGAACCGCTGGTGCTTCCAGATCGGCACCGTGGCCTTCAGCTCGTCGATCAGCGCCCGGCAGGCGTCGAACGCCTCGGCCCGGTGCGGGCAGGACACGGCGACCACCACGGCCAGGTCGCCGATGGCCAGGTCGCCGACGCGGTGGACGGCCGCGATGCCCAGGGCGACGGGGAACTTCTCCGCGATGACCTCGACTACGCGCCGGAGCTCGTCTGCGGCGGACGGGTGCGCGCTGTAGGAGAGCTCGCTGACTCCCCGATCGTGATCAAGGTCCCGGACCGCGCCTGCGAACATCGCGATGCCGCCGGCCGCGGGGTCCGCGACCGCAGCCCGCACTTCGTCCACCGACAGCTCAGAGGTACGGATAGCAATCAGGCGTACAACGCTCACTGATCAAGGTTACCTGGTCCGGCGCGGCCGGGCGGGTCGGGTCAGCGGCCGGGCGGGTCGGGTCAGCGGCCGGGCGGGTCGGGTCAGCGGTCGGGGCGGTGGTGGCGGCGGGCGCGGCGGAGGATGGCGGCGGTGCCGATCACGGCGACGGTGGCGCTGGCGGCGGTGATGGTGGCTTCCTTGCGGGCGATGCGGCGGCCGGCCACGGCATGGCGGCCCTTGCGCTGGTCGAGCAGGACACGCAGCACCTCGGCGTTGCCGAACCGCGGGCGCCAGCCGGCCTCGCGCAGCGCGGCGCAGTCCACCACCCACGGGTAGACCATGTACCGCAGGTCGATCGCGGGCGCCGGGGTCACGCCCAGCCGGTGCAGCCGCTGGGCGGTGACCAGGGTCAGCCGGGCAGGCAGCTCGATGCTCTTCAGCCCGCTGATCTGCTCGACCTCCTCCTGCTCCAGCCAGCCGTCACAGCCGACCGCGAACGCGCCGTCGATACCGCCGCCGACCGCGAACTCCAGGGCCGAGGTCAGGTCGTCGACATGGCAGAACTGCCAGCGGGGCGCGCTGCCCTTCACGGTGAGCAGCCTGGGTGCCTCGAAATGCCTGGTGACCAGCGTGTCCACCGCATAGGGGACGGCGCCGACCAGGGCCGCGGGCCGGACCACGGTCACCGCCATGCCGGGATTGGCCCGGGGCGAGCGGCCGGCCAGCTGCTCGATCTCCAGCAGGTCCCCGGCCACGCTGCTGTCCGCGTCGGCGGCCAGCGGCGCGTCCTCGGGCAGCGGGACCGGGTTGTCGGGCCGGGCTCCGTACACCATGGCGCTGGTCACCAGCACCACCCGGCCGACTCGTCCGGCCGCGGCGGCGGTGAGCACGGTCTGGACCCCGCGGACGTTGAACGCCCGCCGCTGCCTGGCGTCGGCGTCGGGGGCCAGGTCGAAATCGGCGTGCACCACCACGTCCACGCCGGCCAGCCTGCCCGCCAGCGCCGGATCGCGGACGTCAGCCACGCGCCAGGTCACGCCCGCGATGTCGCCCCGGCGGCCGTCGATCGCGACCACCTTCTTGACGTGTGGCGACGAGGCCAGCCGGACGGTCAGGGCGTGCCCGATGCCGCCTGCCGCACCAGTGACCGCCACCACGGGCATAGGCTGGGACCGATTGTCCGTGCGCTCGTGGCGAACCGGCCGGCGGGCGTTTGTCACAGCGTGCTTCTCCCGAGATAGCGTGACGTTCATGACCCTTCCATCCTGCCTCAGAGCCAACGATGGGTGACCGCCCGTTCGGCTTCGGCCTGCCCGACAAGCCGGAAGACCAGGGCGGCCAAGGAGGTTCCGGTTCGGGTGGCGGCGGCGGGGCGGGAGGTCCGTTCGGCGGCCAGGGCGGGCCGTTCGGACCGATGGGCGACCCGCAGCAGTTCGCCGACGCACTGCGCCAGTTCGCTGACCTGCTGTCCTGGCGGGGCGGCCCGGTCAACTGGGACCTGGCCAAGAACGTGGCCAGGCACGCGATCGTGGCGGCGGGCGACCCGAGCGTCCTGGACGCGCAGCGCCGCGAGATCACCGAGGCCGTCCGCCTGGCCGACCTGTGGCTGGACGAGGCCGTCGCGTTCCCCTCCGGCATCCGCAAGATCGAGGCCTGGAGCCGGTCGGAGTGGCTCGAGGCGACCTTCCCCGTCTGGGCGAAGCTGTGCGATCCCATCGCGGCCAAGGGCGTCGAGGCGATGAGCGGCATGTTCAACGCCGACCCGACCCAGCTCGGCGAGGACGTCCCCGAAGAGATACGCCAGGCCCTCGGGGCGCTGGGCGGCGGCGCGGGCGGTCTCGGCGGCCTGCAGGGGCTGGTGGCCATGATGCGCCAGATCGGCGGGGCCATGATCGGCAGCCAGACCGGGACGGCCGTGGGCGAGCTGGCCCGTGAAGTGGTCGGCTCCACCGACATCGGGCTGCCACTCGGCCCGGAAGGCGTGGCCGCGTTGCTGCCGGCCGGCGTCGCCGAGTTCGGCCGCGGGCTGTCCGTCGACGCCGGCGAGGTCCGGCTGTTCCTGGCCCTGCGCGAGGCCGCCCACCATCGCCTGTTCGCGCACGTGCCGTGGCTGCGCGGGCATCTGCTCGGCGCGGTCGAGCAGTACGCCAACGGCATCACCGTCGACATGACGCGGCTGCAGGAAGCGATCCCCGACGTCGACATCACCAACCCCGAGGCGCTGCGCGAGGCGCTGGGCGGCGAAGGCCTGTTCCGGCCCGAGGACACGCCCGCCCAGAAGGCTGCCCTGGTCCGGCTGGAGACTGCCCTGGCGCTGGTCGAGGGCTGGGTCGCGACCGTGGTCGGCGCGGCGGCGGGCGCGCGCCTGACCCACGCCGACGCCCTGGCCGAGGCGATCAGGCGGCGCCGGGCCACCGGCGGGCCGGCCGAGGTCACCTTCGCCACGCTGGTCGGGCTCGAGCTGCGCCCGCGCCGGCTGCGCGAGGCGGCGGCCATCTGGCAGGGCCTGACCGAGGCCCGCGGGATCGACGGCCGGGACGCCCTATGGGCTCATCCTGACCTGTTGCCGGCCGCTGATGATCTGGAAAATCCCGACGCGTTCGTGCGCGGCCAGCCCGAATTCGATATCTCGGACTTGGAAGACGGCGACGATCCTCCTGGTACTTGATGTAAGTTTGGTGCCCAATAAGGTGCCGAGCTTACTTAGTCATGGAAATAGGCCGCCCGGGGATTGCCGGCTTGCCTGCTCTGACGCCCACCGGCGCATGATGAGAAGCCGCACAGGGCAGGAGCACGGCATGGGCGAACCAGAACCTACCGACGTGATCGTGATCGGCATGGGTCCCGGCGGCGAATACGCGGCCGGGACGCTGGCCGAGGCCGGGCTGCAGGTAACCGGAATCGAAGCCCGCCTGGTCGGCGGCGAATGTCCCTATTACGGGTGCATTCCTTCCAAGATGATGGTCCGCGCCGGAAACCTGATCGCGGAGACCAGGAGAGTGCCGGGCCTGGCCGGGACGTCCACCGTCACCCCCGACTGGTCGCCCGTGGCCATGCGGATCAGGGAGGAGGCCACCGACTACTGGAACGACAAGGTGGCCGCCGACCGGTTCACCGGCAAGGGCGGGCACCTGGTCCGCGGGCACGGCACGATCACCGCGCCCGGCGAGGTGACGGTGCGCAGCGACGAAGGCCCACGGGTATTCCGGGCCCGCAAGGGCATCGTGATCAACAGCGGGACCGAGCCGGCCATCCCGCCCATCGGCGGCCTGGACGGCACCCCGTACTGGACGAACCGGGACATCGTCCAGGCCGAGGAGGTGCCGGAGTCGCTGATCGTGCTGGGCGGCGGGGCCATCGGCGCGGAGCTCACCCAGGTCTTCGCCCGGTTCGGCGCGTCGGTCACCGTGGTCGAGGCGCTGCCGAGGCTGCTGTCGTTCGAGGAGCCCGAGGCCAGCGAGCTGATTGAGCGGATCTTCAGCCGCGAGGGCATCACGGTGTGCACCAGCGCCCCGGCCGAGCGGGTGAGCTACAACGGCACCCACTTCACCGTCCACCTGGGCAACAGCGCGCACATGGCCGAGCGGCTGCTGGTGGCCACCGGCCGCCGCGTCAACCTGGCCGCGCTGGGCGTCGCCGCGGTGGGCCTGGACGAGACGGCCCGGGCCATCCCCACCGACGGCTGGATGCGCGCCGCGGACGGCGTTTGGGCCATCGGCGACGTGACCGGAAAGGGCGCGTTCACGCACATGTCCATGTACCAGGCCGACATCGTGGTGCGGGACATCCTGGGCACCGGCGGGGAGCCCGCCGATTACAGCGCGGTACCCCGGGTCACGTTCACCGACCCGGAAGTCGGCCAGGCCGGCCTGACCGAGGAGCAGGCCCGGGCGGCGGGCCTGCGGGTGCGCACCGGCCTGACCCAGGTGCCTTACTCCGCCCGGGGCTGGATCCACAAGGCCGGCAACGACGGGTTCATCAAGGTGATCGCGGACGCCGACCGGGATGTGCTGGTCGGCGCGACGTCGGTCGGGCCGTACGGAGGCGAGGTGCTCAGCGCGCTGCAGGTGGCCATCCGGGCCGAGGTGCCGCTGGCCACCCTGCGCAACATGCCGTACGCCTACCCGACTTTCTACCGCGCCATCGAAGACGCGCTGCGGAATCTCGGTCCGTCATGAGCCGCCGCCCAGAGGTCATCGCGTTCGACGTCATCGAGACGCTGATGTCGCTCGAGCCGCTGCGCGAGCGGCTGGCCGGCCTCGGCCAGCCGCCGCACATGCTGGAGGCCTGGTATACGCGCACGCTGCGGGACGGCATGGCGCTGTCGGCGACCGGCGACTTCGTGGCGTTCACCGAGGTGGCCTCCGCCGCGCTGCGGGCGCTAACCCACTACACGATCAGCGACGAGCAGGTGGCGCAGGTCATGGGCGGGTTCGACGAGCTGCCGGCCTTCCCCGACGCGCTGCCCGCGATGACGGCCCTGACCGGCGCCGGCGTGCGGGTGGCCTGCCTGAGCAACGGGTCGGCCGATCTGGTCTCGTCGTTCGTCAACCGCTCCGGGCTGGGGTCCCTGGTGGACCGGGTGATCACGGTCGGGGAGGTGTACCGGTGGAAGCCGGCCGGGGTGGTCTACCGGTACGCGGCCGAGGTCCTGGGGGTGCCGCCGGACCGGATGGCGCTGGTGGCCGCGCACGACTGGGACTGCCACGGCGCCAAGCGGGCCGGGCTGACCACCGGCTTTGTCAGCCGCAAGTCCGGCGGGTTCGGCGCGCCGTTCGCGCCGCCCGACGTGACCGGCGACGACCTGACCGAGGTGGCGGCCAAGCTGCTCGCGCTGGCGCCGTAGCGGACGCGTCGTCGGCGCGGCCGGTCCGGCGCAGGGCGTAGCCGAGGATCGCGCCGCGATGCGCGGAGTACACCGCCTCGAACCGGCAGCGGCGCGCTTCGGAATCGGCTAGCGGCGGACCTGGCACGTTCGGCTCCCTTCGACACCATGCATATGTCCGCTCGGCGCCAGGCATTTCGCCCGCCCCGGCCGGAGCCGGCCCGCTGCCCGGTCAGACCTGAGCCAGGACCCGGTCCAGCGGTCGCGGGACCCGGGTGAGGTCGAGGGCCCCGGCCAGCACCCGCCCGTAGCGGATCTTGCGGCCCGAGCGGGTGCCCATGAACCGGCGCAACTGCTGCTGCGGGGCCCGGCCGCGCTGCGCGGGCTGCCAGCAGAAGGTCAGGAACGACGCGAGCTCTCCTTCGGCTGCGATCAGCCGTTCGATCGCGGCCGGGCCGAGGGAGCGGATCATCTCGTCCTCCAGGTCGGCGACGCACACGTAGAAGCCGCGCCGCTCCAGGTCGGGGCGGGTCAGCCCGGGGCCGAGCCCGGCCCGGGCCAGGCCGCGGCGGAAGCCGGCCTCCTCCCCCTCGTCGCACAGGCCGGCCAGCCGTACGCCCAGCCCCCGCGGGCCGAACACGTCCAGGAAGTGGCCGATGTTGGTCGCGCCGCCCATCGGCACCACGAAGACGCCCTCGCCGCCCAGGTCCCGGCCCCGGCGGGCGGCCAGCGACTCGACCGCGGCCTGGTCGCTCACCCCCTCGACCAGGATGACCGCGCACGAGCCCGCGGCCGCCTGCCGCGCGTAGGCCGCGGCGGCGGCCAGCGCGCCGTTGCTGCTGCCCGCCGGGCCGGTCACCGCGACGAGCCGGGACAGCGACTCGTGGTCCACGTGCCCTAGTCTCGCAGCTGAGCGGGCCGGCCGGTCCGCTGCAAACTGCCCGCTGCAAACTGGTTGCAAGGCTCAGGGACGACGCTGGTGGTCGACCTGAACAGGAGGCTGCCATGTCACACGTACCGGCCATCGAGAGGTTCCTGACCGCTATCCAGACCGCCACCATCCCGGCCTGCGACGCGTGGAGCGCCGACGCGACGCTGGACGCCACGGTGCCCAACTGGCGGCTGCACGCGTCAGGCCCGGACGCGATCCGCGCCGAGTACGCCCGCTGGTTCGCCGAGCCGGGCCAGTTCGGCGAACTGCGGCGGTGCCCGCTGGCCGGGGACGGCGAGGTAGTTGAGTACACGCTCAGCTGGACCGAGAACGGGGTGCCGCACGCCGCCCACCACATGCACCTGCTCACGGTGCGGGACGACCAGATCGTGGCCGACACCGCGTTCTGCGGCGGGCGGTGGCCGGCGTCGTTGCTGGCCGAGATGGAGGCGGCCGATGCGTGAGGCCCCCTCTGGCCCCGGGCCAGCCGGCCTGGACGAGCTGCTCGCGGGCGCGACCGAGCGGACGGTCCTGGCCGAAGCGCCGGGGAAGTCCGGGGCCCGGCTGGAGCGGGTGGTCATCGCCGGGCAGCCGTACGTGCTCAAGCACCTGGACCTGGCCGAGGACTGGACCATGCGGGCGTCGGGCTGCCTGGCCGGGGCGCCGCTGCTGGCCTGGGAACGAGGGATCCTGGCCCGGCTGCCCGCGTGCATCAACCAGCCGATCGTCGGGGTGGCGCGGACCTACGGGCAGGGTGCGGCACCGTCGGGCGGCTGCGCGCTGCTGATGCGCGACGTGAGCCCGTGGCTGGTCCCGGCGACCGACGAGCCCATCGGCCTGGATCAGCACCTGCGTTTCCTGCGGCACATGGCCGCGCTGCACGCGGCGTTCTGGGGGTGCGGCGCCGAATGCGAGGTGGTGCCGGCCATGCATCGCTACCTGGAGCTGTCGCCGTGGCTGGCCACGGCGGAGGAGGCAGTCGGCTCTGCGCACCTGGTGCCGCGGCTGGTCGGCCAGGGCTGGCCGCGGCTGGCCGAGGTGGCCCCGGCCGCCGCCGCGATCGTCACTCCGCTGGCCCGGGACCCGGGGCCGCTGGTGGCGGCCCTGGAGGCCACCCCGCAGACGTTCGTGCACAGCAACTGGAAGCTGGACAACCTGGGCACCGACCAGGAGGGCCGGACGGTGTTGCTCGACTGGGAACAGCCGGGCCGCGGAGCGGCCCTGTCCGACCTGGCCTGGTACCTGGCCATCAACTGCCGCCGCCTGCCGCAGCAGAAAGAGGAGTCCATCGCCGCTTACCGCCAGGCGCTCGAGAAGTGCGGGATTCTTACGGAACCCTGGTGGGAGCGCCAGCTGGCGCTGTGCCTGCTGGGCGCGCTGGTCCAGTTCGGTTGGGAGAAGGCGCTGGGCGGCTACGACGACGAGCTGGCCTGGTGGGAGGCGCAGGCGGCCCGGGCCGTTCGGTACCTGACATGACGGTACCTGACATGACGGCTGAGGTACGGGCCGCCTACGACGCGGCGGCCCGGCTGTGGGCCGCGGGTCCCGGACCGGTCTACGCCGAGCTGGCCCGGGCCCTGCTGGCCTGCGCGGGCGGGCCGCCGGCCGGGGGACGGGTGCTTGACCTGGGTGCCGGGACCGGGGTGGCCGGGCAGGCGGCGCTGGCCACCGGGGCCGGGGCGGTGGTGGCCGCGGACCTGGCGGTGGACATGCTGCTGCTGCTCCGGGGCCGCGGCGGGGGGCGTCCGGTGGCCGCGGACGCTTGCGCGCTGCCGTTCCGTGACGGCTGCTTCGACCTGGTGGTGGCCGCGTTCTGCCTCGGCCACCTGCCCGACCTGACCGCGGGCCTGCGCGAGGCGCGGCGGGTGGGGGCACGGCTGGCCGCCGGATCGTTCGCGCCGGGCTGGAATCATCCGGCCAAGGCCGCGGTCGACGGCGTGCTCGGCTCGTTCGGCTACCGGCCCCCGCCGTGGTACCTCACGTTCAAGCGGGACACGGAGCCGCGGGCCGGTGACCCGACCGAGCTCGGCCCGGCCTGCATCGCGGCCGGCTTCACCGACGTGCGGCTGCGGACGGTGACCGTGGACACCGGCCGGTCCGCCCCGGCCCAGCTGGCCGCGTGGCGGCTGGGCATGGCGCACGTGGCGCCGTTCGTGGCGGCGCTGCCGGGGTCGCGGCAGGCTGAGCTGCGGCGGGCGGCGGAGTCGGCCGTGGCGGGTACCGGCCCGCTGCTGGTCTCGATGCTGGTGCTGACCGCGCGCTGAGCTTTGGCGCCCCTTATCCGATCCGGGCTCGCCACGCGTTCAGGCGCTGGCTGGCCGTCCGGCGGAGCACGTCGCCGTGGTCGCCGGCCAGATGGGCCAGCCGTTCGGCCTGGCCGGCGGCGTCATCCAGCCAGCCGGGAATCCCGAAATCGGCGGCCGTCTCGCCGGCCCACCACCAGGCTTCGATCGCGACCGATGCTTTTACCAGGCCCAGGTCTGCGGCGACCGTCTCGAGGTCGCCGGGCAGGCCGAGGGCCCGGCGGGCGCGGTGCGCCACGACGCGGGCCACGCTGCTGTAACGCGGTACGCCGAGGGCGGCGGCGCGGGCTTGCAGGTCGGTCGCGTTGGCCAGGGCTGATTCGGGGTCGCCTCGCACCAGCGCGAGCCGCGCGGTGATCAGCTGGTGCTTGAGCTCGAGCCGCCAGCCGAAGACCAGGTCGCCGTCCATCAGGGCCTGCGCCTGCGCCAGCCGGGCCTGGGCGCCGTCCGGATCGTCGGCCTCCACGGCCTGTTCGGCCAGGTCTTCCAGCGCGGCGATGGTGACCTCCACCGTGCCCTGGCTCTGTCCAAGTTCCAGCGCTTCCTGGTGATGATCACGGGCCTGCGCGGCGGCGCCCAGGTTGCGCAGGACCCAGCCGGCGAAGTTCACCGCGCGCCCGGCGAACCGCGGCACCTGGCGGCGGTCGACCTCGGCGGTGTAGCGGGCGAAGGCGTCCAGGGCGGGTCCCGGCCGGCCAGGGCGTGCGCGTGCCCGGTGAACAGCAGCGAGTGCAGCGTCGCGGCGGTGTGCGCCACCCCTTCGGTGGCCCGGGCCGCCGGACGCAGCAGGTCCAGAGCTTCTTCGGTCTTGCTCTGGTGGGCGCGCAGCACCCCGAGCCAGGCCGCGGCGGTCACCCGGTCGGACCCCTCGGCCAGCGACAAGGCCTCGCCGAGCAGCAGCTCGGCCTGGGCCAGGTCCCCGGCCGCGTGCCGGGTCCGGCCGCCGACGGCCAGGCAGCGGGACCGGGTGACGGAGTTGGCCGCGGCCAGCGCGCCGTCCGCGGCGAACTGGGCGGCCTGGGCGAATCGCCGGTCGAAGTAGCAGGCCCAGGCGCCGACCTCCAGGGCGGGGGCGCCCGCGGCCGCGGCCCGCTCCACGTCCTGCAGCGCCTCGGTGTAACGGCGCCGGCGGGTGCGGACCTGGGCCCGCTCGAGCCATCCTTCCTGATCTGGGTCCAGTGTCAGGGCGTCGTCGAGCAGGGCCTCGGCGGCCGCGTGATCGAAACGCTCGGCGGCGCGTTCGGCGGCGGTGCGCAGCGACCGGGAGGCCAGCGCCAGGTCGCCGCCCAGGCGGGCGTGACGGGCCACGATGGCCGGGTCGGCGTGCAGCTGCCGGGCCAGCACCCGTCCGGCCTGCCGGTGCAGCAGGGCGGCCCGGCTGGCGGTGGCGCTGGCGGCCAGCGCCTCGCGCACCAGCTCGTGCCGGAACCAGAACGTCCCGCCGTCGGTGACCAGCAGCTGCTGGCCCGCGGCCCGTTCAGCGTCGTCGAGCAGGTCGACCGCGGGCCGGCCGAGCAGGGCGGCGAGCAGCTCGATGTCCAGCTCCGGGCCGATCACCGCGGCCGCGCGGAGCATGGCTCCGGCCGGCCCCAGCTCATCACAGCGCGCCGACACCGATTCGACCATCGATGCGGGCAGCTCGGCCCGGGCGCCTTGCTGGGCCAGTTCGGTGAGGAACAGCGGGTGGCCCTTGGACCGCTCGTACAGCTCGCCGGCCCGGGACGGCCCGACCAGCTGCTCGGCGGCCTCACGCCCGAGCAGGCCAAGGTGCACGAACGCCGTGGCAGGCAGCGGCGGCCCCGCGCCGGACCTGACCGCCGCGACGACCGCCGCCGCGATGTTCTCCCGCCGCGCGAAGCTCAGCCAGTTCGACAGGGCCCGCCCGGCTAGGTGCGCGTCATCTATCAGGAGGACCAATGGGCCTCGTCCGGCCAGGCGGCCCAGGACCCGGACCAGGGCCGCATACAGGACGGCGGGGCCGAGCATGCCGTCGGCCAGGATCGGCCCCGGGCCCTGGTTTGGCCCCGGGGCGGCCAGCGGGCCGAGCAGGGGCGACAGGGTTGGCGCGTCCGGGCCCAGCAGGTCGGCGGCGGCGTCGGGACCGAGCCGCCGCAGCAGGGCGGCGAGCGCGCTGAGCAGCGCGTCCAGCGGCATGGCCTGGTCCAGCTGGCCGCATGAGGCCAGCAGCACGATGTCGCCGGCCACGGTCCGCTGGCCGGCCCAGGCGCGCAGCAGGGCGGTCTTCCCGATGCCGGCCTCGCCGTCGACGACGACGATCTCGGTGCCGCCGTCGCGGGCGCGCAGTGCCATCGTGTCCAGGTAGGCCAGTTCCTCGTCGCGGCCGACCAGCCCGGCCGCGGCCCGGTCCGGGACCGGCGGCGGCGCGGGCAGCTCACCGCGCAGGATGGCGGTGTACAAGGTGATCGTCTCGGGTGACGGATCGGTACCCAGGTCGCTGGCCAGCCGCTCCCGCGCCTGAGCGTAGGCGGCCAGGGCGGCGGCCACCCGGCCGCCCGCGACGTGGGCGCGCAGCAGGATCCGCAGCGACGCCTCGTCGTAGCCGTCGGCTTCCACCGCGGCGGTGGCGGCGTCGGCGGCTGCCATCCAGTCCCCGGCTTCGAACAGGGCCACGGCGGCCAGCCGCCGGGCCTGGCCGACCCGGCGGCCCAGTTCGGCCAGCCTCAGCTGGGCCCACTCGCCGGGGACGGCCGGAAGCCTGTACCCGCGCAGCAGCGACAGCACCACCCGGGCCGCCGCCGCGGCACCCAGAACGTTTCCCGCCTGTTGCCGGCGTTCCATTTCTTCGGTCAGCGCGGCCAGTTCCGTGGCGTCCAGCCAGTCGCAGTTCAGCTGGTAGCCGCCGTCACGATGCGGTATGCGTTCGCGGCCGAGGACCGAGCGGAGCCGGCTCATCAGCACCGCCACCTGGTCCTCGGGCCGGGCGGGCGGCGTATAGCCCCACAGCGCGTCGACCAGCACGTCGGACGGCACCGGCTGGCCTTCGGCCAGGGCCAGCACGCACAGGGCCAGCCGCCCCTTCCGGCTGCCCAGGACCTGCGGGTCGATGCCATCCACGCCGAAGTCGCTCAGCACCCGCAGCGCCAGCGACTTCATGCACGTAATCAAACCGCAGCGCGACCTGGCCCGCCATGCCCAGGGCGCTGCTTTGGCTACGGTCTCAGCCTGGCCCGCGGCCCTGCCGTGTCCGGGCGCTGCAAGGTAGCTGCAACCGTGCCCGGGCAGGCTGGAAGCCGTACCTGCCGAGAACCTTCAGTTAGAGGAGACATCCCATGACCGCCACAGCCGAGCAGAAGAGCTTCGCCGCCCCCGACGAGACCCGCGGTTTCGAGCGCGGCGCCCTGGACCTGCTGCGGATCGGCGGTGCCGAGATCGGCCGGCTGACCCTGCAGCCCGGCTGGCGCTGGTCGGACCACGTCAAGCCACTCGCGGGCACCGACCTGTGCGAGGCGCCGCACTTCCAGTACCACGTGCAGGGCACCCTGCACGTGGTCATGGCCGACGGCTCAGAGTTCGACGCCCGGCCAGGCGACGTGACCGCCCTGCCCCAGGGGCACGACGCCTGGGTCGTAGGCGACGAGCCGGTAGTGGTCGTCGACTGGTACGGCGCCAGCAATTACGCCAGGACCTGACCGCCCCGCGTGCTGTCCAGGACTGCCTGGCAGGCGCGGCCGCGCCAGATCTGCGGTGAGGATCAGGCTGGCCGTGGGCACTCGCGCCCCGTCCGGCTCCCTGGCACCACCTGACCCGGCTCCGGCGAGGCGCTCAACGACGTCGTTGTCACAACGACGCGCACCAGACGACATGGTTGTGACAACGACGTCGTTACCGCGGCGACCCCCGGGACGCGAGTAGTTCTGCCGGGGTGGTCGGAGTTGCTGGTGGGCGGTAGTGGTCAGGGGGTGGTGTCGGGGAGCATCTGGAGGCGGCGCGGCAGCAGCGGCCGGGGAGCGGGGCCGGGGAGCGGGGCCGGGGAGCGGGGCCGGGGAGCGGGGCCGGGGAGCGGAGCCGGCGCCGTCGAGGAGCTGGGCGACCACGCCAGGGGCAAGCGGAACGGCGGCGGCCTTGACCGCGGTGCCGGGGAGCGGAGCCGGCGCCGTCGAGGAGCTGGGCGACCACGCCAGGGGCAAGCGGAACGGCGGCGGCCTTGACCGCGGTGCCGGGGCGAACCGAAGCTGGTCGTCATGGAATGGACGGGACAGGTTTACGCGGACAATCCCACCGTGGCGGTGCAGGCCCGCATCGAGGCCCCGCCGGAGCGGGTGTGGGGCCTGGTGAGCGACATCTTCCTGATGCCGCGGCTGAGCAGCGAGCTGCGCGAGGTGGAGTGGCTGGACGAGGTCACCGGCCCGGCTGTCGGGCACCGGTTCCGGGGCCGCAACGCCAACCAGCACCTGGGGCAGTGGGAGACGGTCAGCATCATCACCGAGTGCGACGAGCCGCGGCGATTCACCTGGGCGGTCGGCGAGGCCGGGCATCCCTGGGCCACCTGGCGGTTCACGCTGAGGCCGGAAGGTACGGGCACGCTGCTCGAGCAGTGGGCGCGGCTGGGGCCGGGCCGGTCCGGGCTGAGCCTGGCCATCGACGCCATGCCGGACAAGGAGCAGCAGATCGTCTTCGTGCGGCTGCGCGAATGGGAAACCGGCTTCAGGCGCAACCTGGCCGCGATCAAGGAGATGGCCGAGGCCGCGACCTGATGCGGACCGCGACGACCGTCGAGGGTTCCGGCGGGAACTGGGCGGAGCTCACCGGGTTCGTCACCGAGGCCGAAACGCTCGGCCTGGACATCTGCTGGGTGGCGGAGGCCTGGGGCAGCGACGCGCCCTCCCTGCTGGGGTACCTGGCGGCCCGGACCGACACGATGCTGCTGGGCTCGGGGATCATCCAGGTCGGCACCAGGTCGCCGGTCATCATCGCGCAGACCGCGATGACCCTGGCTCACCTGTCCGGCGGCCGGTTCCTGCTCGGACTGGGCGTGTCCGGGCCGCAGGTCATGGAGGGCCTGCACGGTGTCCCGTTCGCCCATCCGCTGGCCCGGATGCGCGAGACCGTGAAGATCGTGCGGAGCGTCTTGGGCGGGGAGAAGGTCAGTTTCACCGGGAGCCAGTACCGCATCCCATGGCCCGGCGGTGAGGGCCGGCCGATGCGGGTCAGCCTGCCGCCGGTCGCGGTGCCGGTGTACCTGGCCACGCTGTCGCCGCGGATGCTGGAGCTGACCGGCGAGATCGCCGACGGCTGGCTCGGCACCAGCTTCGTGCCCGAGGGCGCCGACGCCTATTTCCGTTACCTGGACGCCGGGCTGGCCCGGCGCGGGCGGACCCGGGCCGACCTGGACATCTGCCAGGGCGCCGAGGTCAACCTGGTCGGCGAGGCCGACTTGGCCGGCGTGCTGGCCAGCCGGAAGAAGGAACTGGCCTTCTCGCTGGGCGGGATGGGCTCGGCCACCAGCAACTTCTACAACGACGCCTACAGCCGCCAGGGCTGGGCCGAGGTCGCGGCGGCGGTGCGCGAGCGCTGGCAGGCCGGCGACCGCGACGGGGCCGCCGGCCTGGTCACCGACGAGATGGTGCTGGCCACCACGCTGATCGGCACCCAGGAGATGGTGCGCGACCGGCTGCGGGCCTGGCAGGACGCCGGCGTGGACACCGTGCGCCTGTACCCGGCCGGAGACACGCTGGCCGCCCGCCTGGACAACCTGGGCCAGGCCATCGACCTGGTCCGCGGCCTGGAGCCTAGGACAGCAGCTCGCTGACCAGCTCGGACGGCAGGCCGTGCGTCTGATGCAGGTAGGCCAGGTCCGCCGCGGTCAGCTGGTGATCCGGGCCGAACTGGGCCAGCACCTTGCGCCCGCGGGTCAGCAGGTCGGCGAACCGCCACTGCTCGTCCGCGAGCACCTGGAGGATGGGCCCCGGGCTCGCGTCCTGGCCGAACCGGTCCAGGGTGTGCTCGACCAGCGCGCGCGGGAGATCGGTCAGCGTCCGGGTGCTGTCGTCCCGCCAGAGGACGGCCAGCGCGCGCCGCAGCAGCCGCCGCAGCACGTAGCCGCGGCCGGTGTTGGACGGCCGGACGCCATCGCCGATGACCACGACGGCGGACCGCAGGTGGTCGGTGACCAGGCGCGTCGACCGCTGGTCCAGCGGCCACAGGCCGGGCAGAACGCTCATCCAGGGCTGGAAGATGTCGCAGTCGAACACCGACGGCTGGCCCTGAACCGCCATCAGCAGCCGCTCCAGTCCCATGCCGGTGTCCACGCTGCGCTGCGGCAGCGGTTCCAGGCGGCCGCCGGAGTGCCGCCGGTACCTCAGCGTGACGTGATTCCACAGCTCCATCCAGCGCTCGTCGGTGACCGGGGTGCCCTGGGGCGGGCCGTCGCCGGTCCAGACGAACATCTCCGAGTCCGGGCCGCAGGGACCGGTCGGGCCGTTGGACCACCAGTTGTCTTCCGTGGCCGGCTCGACCGGCACGCCGAGCTCGGTCCAGGTGCGCTCCGATTCGGTATCGCGGCCGACCTGGTTGTCACCGCCGAACACGGTGGCGTACAGGCCGTCCGGACGCAGGCCGAACCCCTCGGTGCTCAGCTGGTAGCCCCAGCGCAGGCTCTGCGGCCCGTCGTAGTCGCCCAGCGACCAGGAGCCGAGCATCTGGAACACGGTCAGGTGACGGTAGTCCCCCACCTCGTCCAGGTCGGTGGTGCGCAGGCAGCGCTGCACCCCGTCGCCGACGGCGGGTCGGTGCTCGATCCCGATGTGGTCGCGCGGCTAGTGGGCCGCAAGCGGCAGGCAGGCCCGCTCGAACAGCTGACGCCCCGCGAGCGGCAGGTGCTGGCCCTCATCGCCGAAGGCCGCTCCAATACCGGCATCGCGCATGAGCTGGTGGTCACCGTGGCCGCCGTGGAGCGCCACGTGACCAGCATCTTCGACAAACTCGGCCTGCATGCCACGCCCGAGGCGCATCGCCGTGTCCTCGCCGTGCTGACCTACCTGCGGGCCTGACCCGCGTGGCATCCGTGCGGCCCGGAGCGCGGAATCCCTGGCCCCTCAGGCCCACGCCGGCTAGCCGGAGAACCTAGCCGGAGAACCTAGCCGGAGAACAATGTCTTGAGGTCGGCGAGGGCAAGTTCCTGCTTGGCGACGAACGCGATCGCCGGGCAGGTCCTCATGACCTCGGCCGGAACACGGTCGACGTCGGCAGAGGTCAGCACAATCCGGGCCCCGGCGCAGGCGGCGGCCAGCGAAGCCGCCACCTCGAACCCGTCTGGTCCCGGCAGGTTGAGGTCCAGCAGTATCCCGTCCGGGCACCCGCCGGCCACCGCGGCCAGCGCCTGCTCTCCGTCCGCGGCCTCATCGAGCACCTCGAAGCCGCGCGCGGTGAGCAATTCCGTCGCCAGCGCGCGGAACGGCGCGCTGTCATCGACGATCAGAATCCGGCTGGCCATTTAGTGATAGTGGCCGCTGGCCGGGCCGCCGGCAATCGGGTTAACCCCACAAATCGCGGACCGCCTGCACCCTTTGAGGTGGGGTTAACCCGATGGCGTTCGCCGGGCTTCCTGAGGCCGAAACTAGAGGGCACTCCATGGGCCGGCGAGCATGTCCCCGCCAGGCTCGTCCTATAGGGAGCCGGCACCCGGCCGCCAGGCATCCCAGGACCACATCGACGGAGGTCGTTCCATGAGTGAATCCCCCGTACACCCGCCTCGATGGTCGGCCCGCGACGGAAGCGCCGACGGCGATCATGCGCCGGCACATGTTCTCCTGGCCCCGAGGCTGACGATGTTGCACGGGCGCCGCAGCGAGTACGAGGCGCTGGGCGGGCTGGTGGAAGGGCTGCGTGGCGGGCACAGCGCCGCGCTCGTGGTGCGGGGCGAGGTAGGGGTCGGGAAGACGGCCCTGCTGGATTACGTGGCGGGGTCCGCGGCGGATCTGCGGGTGGTGCGGTCCGCTGGGGTGGAGCCGGAGATGGACCTCGCGTTCGCCGGGCTGCAGCGGCTGTGCGGGCCGGTGCTCGATCGGCTGGGGCAGCTACCGGTTCCGCAGCGTGATGCGCTGCGGACGGCGTTCGGCCTGGAAGCGGGCGCTGCGGCGGATCGTTTCCTGGTGGGCCTAGCCGTGCTGAGCTTGCTGTCCGGTGCGGCCGCCGAGCGTCCGCTGGTGTGCGTGATCGATGACGCGCGGTGGCTGGACCGAGCCTCGGCGCAGGCGCTGGCGTTCGCGGCACGCCGGCTGCGGGCGGAACGGGTGCTGATGCTGTTCGCGGCGCGGGAGCCGCGCGCGGAGCTGGCCGGGCTGCCGGAACTGACGGTCGAGGGGCTGCGGGATGCGGATGCGCGGGAGCTGCTGGGCTCGCTGATCCGGTGGCCGCTGGATGAGCGGGTGGCGGAGCAGATCGCGGCCGACACGCGGGGGAATCCGCTGGCGTTGCTGGCGTTGTCGCGGGGGCTGTCACCGGCCGAGCTGGCGGGCGGGTTCGGCCTGCCGGAGGCGCTGCCGTTGCCGGGCCGGATCGAGGACAGCTTCTTGCGGCGGGCGGATAACCTACCCGGGCCGAGCTGGCGGCTGCTGGTGGTCGCGGCGGCCGAGCCGGCCGGCGATCCGGTGGTGGTGTGGCGCGCCGCCCGGCGGCTGGGCATCCCGGCTCAGGCCGCGGCGGCGGCGGCCCGGGCTGGCCTGCTCGAGCTGGGAGCCAGGGTACGGTTCCGGCATCCGCTGGTGCGCTCGGCGGCCTACCGGTCGGCGTCGCTGCACGACAGGCAGGCCGTGCACCGCGCCCTGGCGGAGGTTACCGATCCGCAGCTCAATCCGGACCGCCGGGCCTGGCACCGGGCCCAGGCCACGCCGGGGCCCGATGAGGAGGTCGCCGCCGAGCTCGAGGGGTCCGCCGGCCGGGCCCAGGCGCGCGGGGGCCTGGCCGCAGCCGCCGCCTTTCTCGAGCGCGCGGCGGCGCTGACGCCGGACCCGGCGCGGCGGGCCGACAGAGCGCTGGCCACGGCCGCGGCCAAGGTCCAGGCGGGCGCGCTCGACGGGACGCTGGAGATGCTGGACATGGCCTCGGCTGGATCACCAGACGAGCTGCGGCGGGCTCGCGCCGACCTGGTGCGCGCACAGCTCGCGTTCGTCTCGAACCGGGGCAGCGATGCCCCGCCGCTGCTGCTGAAGGCGGCCAGGCGGCTGGAGGGAATCGACGTCGACCTGGCCCGCACGACCTACCTGGACACGATGAACGCCGCGCTGTCGGCGGGCCACCTGGCCGTCCCCGGCGGAAGCGTGCTGGAGGTATCACGCGCAGCGGGTTCGGCGCCGCCGCCAGCGCACCCGCCGCGCGCGCCAGATCATCTCCTGGATGGCCTGGCCGCCCACTTCAGCATGGGGTATCCGGCTGGAGTGCCGATTCTGCGGCGGGCGCTGAGCGCCTTCGGCGGCACGATAGCCGCGGCGGAGGAGCTTCGCTGCCTCGGGCTGGGATGCATCGCGGCCCTGCATCTGTGGGATGACGAGAGGTGGGACGGGCTCTCCAGCCGGCACGTCGAGCTGGCTCGCGGCGCAGGCGCGCTCGGCCAGCTCCCCGTCGCCCTCAGCTCGCGCGCCTACATGTCCTTGTTCTCCGGTGACCTGGCCGCCGCAGCGTCACTGGTCGAGGAGGCGCAGGCGACGACAGATGCGACAGGGAGCAGCCTGGCGCCCTACGGCGCCCTGGGCCTCGCGGCCTGGCGGGGCCGGGAAGACGAGGCTGCCGCGCTGATCGAGATCACCATTAAGGAAGTGACGCTACGCGGCGAGGGAACCGGGATAACGCTGACGAACTGGGCGAATGCGGTGCTGTACAACGGCCTGGGCCGCTATGACGCGGCGCTGGCCGCGGCCGAACAGGGCAGCGGGCACTCCGGCGAGCTCGGGCTGGCCACCTGGTCGATGGTGGAGCTGATAGAAGCCGCGGCCCGGGCCGGCCAGCCCGGGCGCGCGACCGAGGCGCTGGCGCGTCTGGCGGAGTACACCAGCGCCGCCGGCACCGACTGGGCGCTCGGCATCGAGGCGCGCTCGCGGGCGCTGCTGGACGACGGCGAGCTGGCCGATCGGCTGTACCGGGAGGCGATCCAGCGGCTCGGCCGCACCCGGATCCGGGCGGAACTGGCCCGGGCGCACCTGCTCTACGGCGAATGGCTGCGCCGCCAGAAGCGCCGCCTGGACGCCCGCGAGCAGCTCCGGGTCGCCCACCAGATGCTGTCCGCGATGGGAGCCGAGGGGTTCGCCGAGCGCACCCGCCGGGAGCTGCTGGCCACCGGGGAGACCGTGCGGAAGCGTCACGTCCAGACGGCCTGCGAGCTCACCACGCAGGAGGCGCAGATCGCCCGGCTCGCCAGTGACGGGCGGACGAACCCGGAGATCGGCGTGGAGCTGTTTCTCTGCCCGCGCACGGTCGAATGGCACCTGCGGAAGGTGTTCACGAAACTCGGCATCAGCTCCCGACGAGAGCTGCACGAGGCGCTGGCCCGCAGCCGGGCGACCCAGCAGGCGCGGCCGCACCTGTGCCCGCTGTAGCGAACCGATGGGCCGGGCCAGCTCGTCCGGAACGCCCGGTGCGCGGACGGCAAGCTCGACGCGGATCGGTGGTTCCCGGTCAGTGCCGCTCTCCCGGGCCGGGCGATGAACGCCTCCTGCGCGGTGAGCACGTCCCGCGTCCCGGCCGCGCGCTTGCGCACCGTCTCGCCGACGGAGATGAGCCGCTGCCGTGTCCTTAGCCGAGCTAATGATATATACTTGCCGGTGAGCAAGTAATCTGGCAGGCGGGAACTCGTGTACCTCCCTCAGGCGGCCCGGCGGCTCAGGCTGCGGCCCGGGCAGACGATCTCGTCGCTGCGGACCCGCAACTACCGGCTCTACTTCTTCGGTCAGCTGGTCTCGGTGGCCGGCACCTGGATGCAGACCGTGGCCCAGTCGTTCCTGGTCCTGGACCTTACCCACAGCGGTACCCAGCTGGGCCTGACCACCGCGGCCCGGTTCCTGCCCATGTTCGTGTTCGGGCCGGTCGGCGGCGTCCTGGTGGACCGGATGGACAAGCAGCGGGTGCTGTACGTCACCCAGACGCTGTCCGCGCTGGTGGCGGCGGCCTTCGCCGTCCTGATCGCGACGAACAGCATCCGGCTGTGGGGCATCTACCTGCTGGCCCTGGCGCTCGGCTTCGTGAACGTCTTCGACAACCCGGCCCGGCAGGTCTTCATCTCCGAGATGGTCACTGCCGAGGACCTGCCCAACGCGGTGACGCTCAACTCGGTGGCCATGAACATGGCCCGGGTGTTCGGCGCCGCGGCGGGCGGGGTGATCGCCGCGGCCATCGGGCTGGCCTGGTGCTTCGGCTGCAACGCGCTGTCGTTCGCGGCGGTGCTGATCTCGCTGGCGGCCATGCGCCGCGCCGAGCTGTACCCGGCCACCCGGGTGGCCAGGAAGAAGCGGCAGGTCCGCAACGGGCTGCGCTATGTGCGCTCGACGCCCGAACTGCTCGTCCCGCTGCTGATGCTGGCCGTGATCGGCACGCTGGCCTGGGAGTTCCAGGTCACCTTGCCGCTGATGGCCCGCCAGGCGTTCGGCGGCGGGGCCGCCACCTACGGCGCGATGGCCTCGGTCATGGGCGCCGGCGCGGTGGTCGGCGGCCTCATCTCGGCCGGCCGGGGACGGCCCCGGGCCCGCGCCCTGTGCCTGGCCGCCATCGGCTGGGGCATCGCCATCCTGGCCGCCGCGGCCGCGCCGAACCTGACCCTGGAGCTGGTGGCCATGGTCTTCGTCGGGTACGGCAGCATCACCTTCAACGCGCTGACCAAGACCATCCTGCAGCTCACGGCCAAGCCGACCATGCGCGGCCGGGTGATGGCGCTGTGGGCGCTGGCCTGGCTGGGCACGACGCCGATCGGCGGGCCCATCGTCGGCTGGGCCGGGCAGGCCTTCGGCGCCCGGTGGTCACTGGTGCTCGGCGGGCTGCCCACGGTGATCTGCGGCATCCTGGCCCTGCCCGCCCTGAACCGGGTCGACCGCCGGGCCAGCCGAGCGGCCGTACCGCCCCCGGACGAGACGATCACAGGCGCGGCGCTCCCGGACGAGGCGATTCCGGACGGCACGGCCGAGGAGGCGCCCGCCCTGGGCAGCGAGGCGCGGATCTAGGCCACAGCACCACGGCCCGTTCGGGATAAAAAAGACCTGGCCGCCGTGGTAGCCGGCGCCGGCACCCGGACGGCGGCGACGGTCCGGTCAGGCGAGGCTGTCTACCTGGTGGACGTCGCCGCAGGGCACGCCGAGCGCCGCGTGGTGGCGGCGGATGGACTCCTCGTCCGGCCCGTCCAGCAGGCAGTAGACCTGGCCCTCGGCGTTGTGGTACAGCTCGACCTGCCGCACGCCGAACTCGTCGGCCTTCCCGTTTCGGGTGTCCTCGGCAATCTGCGCGATCGCCGCGGCGGGCAGCTTGAGGTCCTGATGGAAATCCATGAAGCGCGGCATGAGGGACTCCTGCTATCTGGCTGAGCGGCACCGGCTCAGACGGGCGTGATGCCCACCTTACGATGCGCGGCCCGGGCTGGCGGGGTTAGCGGCCGGGGTTGTCGTCGAGGGACTGGAGAGCGTCGGCCAGGGTGCGGGCCAGGGATACGCGGTCGTCGAGGCCGGTGAGATGGAACAGGCGGAGGATCTGGGGCCTGCCGCAGACCACATGCAGCCTGCCGCGGTGCGCGGCGGCCTGCTTGGCATACCGCATGAGATGTATTGATCGCTATCTTATGTATTTTTGCTCTCACGGTCAGTATCGGACCGGCACATTTTCAGCTTTAACCCGGTTACCGCGGCAACTTTCCGGGGCCGGTGCGGGCTGGGTTAGCCGGCGGATCCGCCGGTCGCCAGGCGCATGAGGTCGGTGTCGAGGTCGATGGACAGCTCGGTGCCGCCCGCGCTGCCGTACTCATGCTGATAGCTCTCCCAGGCCTCGTCCTTGATCCGGCGGGCAAAGCCGCTCTCCAGCAGCAGCACGAGCTCGCGCGCGGCCCGGTCGATGCGCTTGGCCAGGGCCGGGTCACTCCAGTCCTCCGGGGCGGCGAACAGGGAGGTCGGCACGGTCATGGTGCGCAGGTAGGCGAACATGGGGCGCATCGAGTCGTCGGCGACCAGGGCGTGCCGGGCGGTGCCGGCCGTCGCGGCCAGCACGACCGGCTTGGCGATGAGCAGGTCGTTGTCCAGCACGTGAAAGAACGAGGTGAACAGGCCGCTCGGCCCGGCCTTGTAGACCGGTGCGGCGGCGATGATGCCGTCGGCCTCGCCCAGGGCCGTGACGGCCTGCTGCAGCTTGGGCGTGACCAGCTGGGACACCAGCGCGGTGGAGATGTCGGCGGCGATCTCGCGCAGGTCGATGACGCTGACCGTCACCGTGTGCCCGTGGCCGGCGGCGAGGGCCGCGGCGCGTTCGGCCGTGCGGTCGGCCAGCAGCCGGGTCGAGGAAGGGTCCCCGGTTCCGGCGCTGACCACCGCGAGCCGGAAGGTCTGCGGGCTGCTCATGGGCTTATCTCCTGGTTCGGTTCGGTGCTCGATTCGGCGGTGCTCGATTCGGCGGCGCTCGATTCGGCGGTGCTCGATTCGGCGGCGCTCGATTCGGCGGCGCTCGATTCGGCGGCGGCCAGCTTCAGGCAGACCGCCTCGAGCTGGCGCAGTTCGGCGGGGTCCAGGCCGGCGGTCATGGCCTGGGCGACGCTCCGGGCGTGCTTACGCCCGACCTGGTGCTGCACGGCCCGGCCCGCGTCGGTGAGCGACAGCAGGACGCTGCGCCCGTCGGCGGGGTCGGGCCGGCGCCCGACCAGGCCGCGCTCGGCCAGCCGGTCCACCAGGCGGGACAGGGCCGGCTGGCTGAGCAGCACGTGCCGGTTCAGCTCGCTGATGCGGATCGGCGCGTCGCACTTGGACAGGGTGTACAGCACGTCGTACTCCCGCATGGAGACGTCGGTCCAGATGTCCTCGGCGGCGAACTGCTTCATCAGCACCGCGTGCGCGGACAGCAGCGCCTCCCAGGCGTCGTTGGCCAGGTGCGGGGCGCCGGGCATCACGGCTCCGGGTACTCGGCCTGGATGTCGGTGTCGGTGTAGGGCGACGCGCCGGTGACGTTGTCGCCGCGGTTCGCGCTGGGACGCGGCTGGCGCGGCGCCGCGTCGCCGTACCTGGCCCGGACCAGGCTGGCGTGGGTGGGCGCCTCGGGCGTCTCGGGGTCCTGCCGGGCCGCGATCTCCTTGCGCAGCACGGGCACGACCTCCTCGCCGAGCAGGTCAAGCTGGTCCAGCACGGTCTTGAGCGGCAGGCCGGCGTGGTCCATCAGGAACAGCTGGCGCTGGTAGTCGCCGAAGTGCTCGCGGAAGGTCAGGGTCTTGTCGATGACCTCCTGCGGGCTGCCCACCGACAGCGGCGTGAGCTTGGCGAAGTCCTCCATGGACGGGCCGTGGCCGTAGACCGGGGCCTCGTTGAAGTAGGGCCGGAATTCGCTGCTGGCGTCCTGGGACCGCCGGGCGATGTAGGCCTGGCCGCCCAGGCCCACGATGGCCTGCTTCTCGCTGCCGTGGCCGTAGTGGGCGAAGCGCTGCCGGTAGAACCGGATCAGCCGCATGTAGTGCTCCTTGGGCCAGAAGATGTTGTTGGCGAAGAAGCCGTCGCCGTAGTAGGCGGCCTGCTCGGCGATCTCCGGGGTGCGGATCGAGCCATGCCACACGAACGGCGGTACGTCGTCAAGCGGCCGCGGGACCGAGGTGAAGCCCTGCAGCGGAGTGCGGTACTTCCCCTCCCAGTCCACCACGTCCTCGCGCCAGAGCCGGTGCAGCAGGTTGTAGTTCTCCAGCGCCAGCGGCAGGCTCTGCCTGATGTCCTGGCCAAACCAGGGGTAGACCGGGGCGGTGTTGCCGCGGCCCAGCATCAGGTCCATCCGGCCCTTGGACAGGTGCTGCAGCATCGCGTACTCCTCGGCGATGCGCACCGGGTCGTTCGTCGTGATCAGCGTGGTCGACGTGGTCACGATCAGCTTCTTGGTGGTCGCCGCGATGTAGGCCAGCAGCGTGGCCGGCGCGGAGGAGAAGAACGGCGGGTTGTGGTGCTCGCCGATCGCGAACACGTCCAGCCCGACCTCCTCGGCCTTCTGGGCGATCTGCACGATCGCGTCGATCCGCTCCGCCTCGCTCGGCGTCTCGCCGGATACCGGGTCCCGGGTGATGTCGCTGACCGAGAAGATCCCGAACTGCATTTTCATGCCTCCCACGCCCCCGTCATGCGGGAGCGAACCGTACCTGAGATATATGCGTTTGCATACATCTCAACAACTGCGGCGCGACAATATTCCATCCGGGTCTAGGTGGGTATGTATCAGGACGCCGATCGGCCCCTCCGCCTTCACGAAGGGCACGATCGTGGTCGTGCGAGCCGGGCCGAAGCCGCGGAAGGGGGCGGGCCGGCATGGCCGAGTGGGAGGTGCCGGGGTACACCAGGCTGAAGGCGCTCGGCTCGGGCGGTTTCGGCCAGGTGGTGCTGGCCAGGCACGACGCTTCTGGCACGCCGGTCGCGATCAAGTACCTGCGCCGGAACCTGCTGTCCGATCCCGAGTTCGCCGAGATGTTCCGGGCCGAGGCGGCCGTGCTGGGCTCCCTGGAGGATCCGAACCTGGTCCGGCTGTATGAGTACGTGGAGGCGCCGGAGGGCGCCGCGATCGTCATGGAACTCGTCGACGGCGTCTCGCTGCGCGAGATCCTGAAGCACCTGGGCGCCACCACGCCGCAGGCGGCCCTGGTGGTGCTGCAGGGCTCGCTGCTCGGCCTGGCCGCGGCGCACCAGCGCGGGGTGGTGCACCGGGACTACAAGCCGGAGAACGTACTGGTCGACGGGTACGGCGCCAGCAAGCTCACCGACTTCGGCATCGCGGCCCGGGCCGGTGACCACGCGATGCCCGCGGGCACCGTGCACTACGCGCCCCCGGAGCAGTTCACGGGTGCCCCGGCCACCCCGGCCGCCGATGTCTACGCGGCCACGGCCACCTGCTTCGAGTGCCTGGCCGGCCAGCCGCCGTTCCGCGGGGACACCGTCGAAGCGCTGCTCTACCAGCATCTTTCTCAGCCGGTGCCGCTGGAGGCGGTGCCGGAGGCGCTCCGGCCGATTATCGCCGCCGGGATGGCCAAGAACCCCGCCGACCGTCCGGCCGACGGGTATGCCTTCGTGGCCGCCCTGCGGGTGGTGGCGGCCGGTGCCTACGGTCCCGACTGGGAGCAGCGCGGCCGGTCGCACCTGGGCGAGGCGGCCTTGCTCCTGGCTGCCCTGTGGCCGTCCCGCAGGCCGCCCGCGGATGAGGGCTCCACCGTCGAGCGGATCCCCCTGCGCCGCCGGACCCGGATGATCAAGACCGTGATCGTGGCCTCGGTGGTGATCGTGGCCGCGGCCGCGGGCACGGCGCTGGCCGCCGCCGCCCTGAGCAAGCCCAGCCCACTCACCAACTCCACGCCGGTGGGGACGGTCTCGCTGCAGCCGTCCGTGCCCACGTCCTCCGCGCCGCTGGCCCCCTCCTCGACCTCGGCCTCGTCGTCGGCGTCATCATCATCAGCCTCGTCCTCGGCCTCGTCGTCGGCTTCGTCATCGGCCTCGTCCTCGTCATCGGCGTCAGCTCCGGCGCCGCCCGCGGTCACCGGCATCGCGCCGAGCAGCGGCAGCACCGCGGGCGGGACCACGGTCACCATCAGCGGCACCGGCCTGGCCGGCGCCACCGGCGTCAGCTTCGGCGGCGCGGCGGCCAAGATCACCGCGGACGCCGCCACCAAGATCACCGTGATCAGCCCGGCCGGCACCGGCACGGTCAGCGTCACCGTCACCACCCCGCACGGCCACTCGGCCGGCAGCTTTACCTATGTCGCCCCGCCCCCGGCGGTCAGTGGCGTCAGCCCGAGCAGCGGCCCGGACACGGGCGGGACCACGGTCACCATCAGCGGCACCGGCCTGGCCGGCGCCACGGCCGTCCACTTCGGCAGCGCGGCCGCCGCCATCACCTCGGACAGCGCCACCGAGATCACCGTGACCAGCCCGGCCGCCGGCGCAACCGGCGCCGTGAGCGTCACCGTCACCACGCCCGCGGGCACGTCGGCGGCCGCCACGTTCAGCTACCTCAGCCCGCCCCCCGCGATCACCGGCATCCGGCCGAACAGCGGCTCCACGGCAGGTAAGACCGAGGTCACCATCGTCGGCAGCAACCTGTCCGGCGCGACCGGGGTCAGCTTCGGCGGCGCCGCGGCCAGCATCGTCTCCGACAGCGCCACCGAGATCACGGTCATCAGCCCGGCCAGTGACACAACTGGTCCAGTCAACGTCACCGTCACTACGCCGTCCGGCACCTCGGCGGCCGCCACGTTCACCTACGTCTCCCAGATCAGCTGAAACGGCCGCCGGAACGCCCGGCGGAGCGAGGTGGCTGGGGGCCGGTGAGACCACGGACCGTTCGGCATAATGAAAGATCTTTTGACCGAACGACCGGTGCTATCAGCCGACCGGGTCGGCCGGTCGCAATCCGGACGTGGATCGTCCGCAATGGCGGGTAGGGTGCCGGGCATAGCTTGCGTGACAGTTGCGGGAAAGGAGCGTTCAGATGGCCGAGGTGGTGCTCTTCCACCACGCGCACGGGCTGACTCCCGGCGTGGTGGCCTTCGCCGACGAGCTGCGCCGGGCCGGGCACACCGTGCACACGCCGGACCTGTTCGAGGGGCGGACGTTCGGCTCGATCGAGGAGGGCATGGGGTACGCTCAGCAGCTCGGCTTCCCCGACGAGATCATCGGGCGCGGCGTGCGGGCGGTCGAGACTCTGCCCGCCGGGCTGGTGTACGCCGGCTTCTCCCTCGGCGTGCTGCCGGCCCAGATGCTGGCCCAGACCCGGCCGGGCGCGCGGGGCGCGCTGCTGTTCTACTCCTGCGTGCCGGTCTCGGCGTTCGGCCCGGGCTGGCCCGAAGGGGTACCTGTGCAGGTGCACGGCATGGACGCCGACCCGATCTTCATCGGCGAGGGGGACGTCGACGCCGCCCGTGACCTGGTCGAGCAGGCCAAAGACGCCGAGCTGTTCCTCTACCCGGGCGACCAGCATTACTTCGCCGACAGCTCGCTGCCGTCGTACGACGCTGCGGCCACCGCGCTGGCGCTCCAGCGGGTGCTGGCCTTCCTCGGCGCGGTGTAGGCCGCACCGCTTTGCGTCGAGTTTCCTGCCGGTCGCTGTGAACGTCCCGGTGCAGCGGGCCTCGACCACGACCGCGGAGCCCGCGTCGTGGAATTCGCCGGGTGGACGGTGAAGCCGTCCTGCCGACCCCGTGCACAGCCCGGGCCCGGCGCCAGCCCCGTTGCCCGCTAACTGCAGGCCGATCCGTCACATTTCCGCGGTTGATTCAGGTTCTGCGGTTGATTACCGGTATCCCGCAGACATTCCGGAATAACCTGAGTTTCCGGCGTGTCGCGTGCCAGGATGGCGTATGGGCGCGAACGCGGAGTTTTTGAAGCTTATCGGGCCGGAGCTGGGGCTGCTGCTGCCGGAGCTGGATGAGAAGGCGCGGCGGCTGACGCTGGGGGCGGTGGCGCGGGCGGCCGGGGACGGCGGGGTCACGGCGGTGGCCAAGATGACCGGGGCGTCCTGGCAGACGGTCGCGAACGGCGCGGCAGAGCTGGGCTCTGGCCAGGTCGTGCCGGAAGGCCGGGTCCGGCGGCCGGGTGCGGGCCGCAAGAAGCTCGCCGGGACCGATCCCGGGCTGGTGCCCGCGCTGCTGGCCCTGGTGGCGGACTCGGCCCGGGGGGACCCGGAGTCGCCGCTGCTGTGGACGACGAAGAGCGCGAAGAACTTGCCGGCCGAGCTGACGCGTCAGGGGCACCGGTGCAGCCCGCAGACGGCCTGGCGGCTGCTGCACGAGCAGGGGTTCTCCACCCAGGCCAACGCGAAGGTGACCGAGGGCCGGCGGCACCCGGACCGGGACGCCCAGTTCCGGTATATCGCCGCGCAGGCTAAGGAGCGCCTGGCCGCCGGGCAGCCGGTGATCAGCGTGGACGCGAAGAAGAAAGAGGAAGCCGGGGAGTATGCGCAGGCCGGGCGGGAATGGCGGCCGGCGGGGGACCCGGTGAAGGTCCGTGACCACAGCTTCGCGGACCAGGACGGCGGGCACGCGATCCCGTACGGGGTCTACGACGTGGCCGCCAGCACCGGGTTCGTCAACGTGGGCACCGACCACAACACCGCTGCGCTGGCGGTGGAGTCCATCCGCCGCTGGTGGGACCTGGCCGGCCGGGACGTCTACCCGGGTGCGGGCCGGCTGCTGGTGTGCTGCGACGCCGGCGGGGCCAACGGCTGGCGCAACCGGGCCTGGAAGGCCGGGCTGGCCCAGTTCGCGCAGGACAGCGGGCTGGAGATCACCGTCTGCCATTTCCCGCCCGGCACCTCCAAGTGGAACAAGATTGAGCACCGGCTGTTCTCCCAGATCACCCTGAACTGGCGCGGCCGCCCGCTGACCAGCCACGACGTCATCATCAACACCATCGCCGCGACCAGGACCGCCACCGGGCTGACCGTCACCGCCGTCCTGGACCAGAACCGCTACCCCACCGGAACCCAGGTCAGCGACGAGCAGATGCACGACCTGGAGGCCAGGGCCTTAACCCGCCACCGCTTCCACGGCGAGTGGAACTGCACCCTCCTGCCCGTCCTGCGGCCCGCCCCGGAACCCCGGCCAGAGCCCGCCATGCTCCCGGCGGCCACCGCCGCTCTGGCCGCTCTGGCTCCCGTCGTGGCCGCCCTGGCCAGCCCGCAGCTGACCGGCCTGCTCCGTGCAGACCTCGCCGCGCTGGCCGCCAGCCTCGAACTGCCCTGGGCCGCCGCCCGCGAGCAGCGGCTCCACCTGGACCGCGGCCACTCCCGCCGCGCCCGCACCGGCCCGGCCGCCCCCTTCAAGTACACCCTGGAAACCCAGCTGCTGGCCGCCATCTGCCACCACCGGCTCGGCATGCCCAGCACCCACATCGCCGCCCTGCTCGGCGCGCACCACACCACCATCGCCGAAGCCTGCCAGGCCATCACCAGCCTGCTCGGCACCAGCCATCCCGCCCTCGCACCCGGCCCCGTCCGCGTCCGCACCCCACAAGACCTGCGACGCCACGCCGCCACCGCCGGGATCACCATCCCCGGCCCCCCGCCGCGCGGACGCCTCCGCAAATAGCACAATAGAGCCCACGACACACCGGAAACTTACTTTATTTTGGAACGCTTACCCAGCACCATGAATCAACCGCAAAGCACGAATCAACCGCGTTAAAGGGGCCCGTGGGGGAGGTGGGGCTGAGGTCGAGGGGTGGGCTGAGGTGAGGGGTGGTCGGCACGGGATTACGGCGTTACTGCGTTACTGCATGGGGTCAGGGTCAGCTCTGGACGGGGCCGGTCAGCTCTGGACGGGCCGGTCAGCTCTGGACAGGGTGGGTCAGCTCTGGACGATGGAAGTGCCCTGGACTTCGATGCTGACCGGGGGCAGCGGGCGGGCGGCCGGGCCGTTGACGACCGCGCCGTTGGCGATGTTGAACTTGCTGCCGTGGCAGGGGCAGTTGATGGTGCCGCCCGACACGGTGCCAACGATGCAGCCCTCGTGGGTGCAGACCGCGCTGAACGCCTTGAACGTGCCGGACTGCGGCTGGGTGATCACGATCTTCTGGGCGGTCAGGATGTCGCCGCCGCCGACGGGGATCTGGGAGGTCGTGGCCAGCACGGCGGGGCCGCTCGAGGACGCCGTGCCGGTCCCGGAGCTGGCGGCCGCGGAACTGCTGCTGGCGGCGGGAGGGGCCCCGGCTATCCCGCTGTTGGCGTTATAGGTGGAGCATCCGGCCAGCGCGGCGGCGCACGCGGCGCCTGCGCCGGCCAGGAGCGTGCGGCGGCTGGAGGCGGGGACGCTGGACTCGGTCATGACGGTGCTCCTCAGCGGTGGATGCCGAAGGTGGAAAAGAACCAGTAGGCGGAGGTGAACCAGATGCCGATCAGGGCGAGGAACACCACCGCGCCCCAGAACGGCAGCACCCAGCTGCGCAGGCCCTGCTTGGGCAGGATCAGCATCTTAACCGTGAACGCGCCGAAGAACGCGCAGCCGAGCACCGAGTGGATGAGGACCCGGGTGCTGTAGGTCTGGAAGCCCAGCGCATACAGGCAGTGGATCGCGACCGGAACGGCCAGGATGAACGCGAGCCGGCCCGACCACCGGTGCAGGGCGCCGATCCACGAGGGCGCGGCGACGCGCGGGACCTTTCCGTACATCACCAGGGCCGAGATCACCTGGACGACAGCGAAGAACGTGGCCCCCGTGGCGAGCCACGATTTCACATAGCCCGGACTGGAGAAGCCCGCGATATTGACCGCCACCCCGGTGGCGTGATGCAGGCGCCCGTAGAGGCCCAGGGTCAGCGCGACGAGCCCGCCGATCAGGCAGGGCACGACCCATTTGAGCGCGCCCGAGGAGACAGGTTGGGATGGCAGCGGTGCGGACGTGCCCTGTTGTGCGGTCATCATGATCTCCGTTTATGTGGCCAAGGGGTACTGCGGATCAGAATCCGCTGCCGCTGATTCCGCTGATCTGGGTGGCGTGCAGCACGGTGCCGTCGTAGGCGGCGGTACCTGTCGCCACGTCAAGCCGGGGCGCCGCGATCACCGTAGGCGCCGCGGCACCGGGGTTGATCAGGATGGAGCCGATCTGCGTGCCGTTGGACATCACGATCCAGCCGGCCTTGACCGCGTTCCCGTTCACCATGGCGGTGGCCACATACAGGCCGGCCGGATTGTGCACCATGGGCAGCATCGAGACTTTGAAACTGGTGTCGTGGACGCTGACGTCGCCGCTCATCGTGCCGGCGGAGTCGAAGTTCAGGTGCAGCTGGGCGTGGTTCTTGCCGGTCAGGACCAGCTTCCCGGCGGACACGGTGCCCTGGAACCAGGACGCCACGCTCGGGCCGTTGCAGATGTAGGCGATCGCCTTGTCGCCGTGGATCGCCACCGCGACCGACGCGTTCCCTTTCTCCGCCTTGCCAGCGAAGTTGACCGCGGTCGGCACGCTCGCGTACGTGGCCGAGGTCGCGGTCGGCGTGGGCGATGCCGCGGCTGAGGTCGCCACCGCGGGCGCCGACGATGACGCGGCGGTGCTGACCGCTGGCGCCGACGTGGCGGGCGCGGAATAGCCCGTCGGCGCCTTGGCCGGGTTGGGGTAGCTCACCGTGTTGACGATCAGCAAGATGACGCCGAATGCGGCACCTGTCAGCAACGTGATCAGGGGCGTGTTGCGTTTCATGTCCGGTCCTACGGAAACTAGAGCCCGCCGAGTTCAATTTCACCCGGCAGCGCGTCAGATTTTTACTGGTGTCGAGCGGCGAGGCACACGCCGCGGCGCCTAGACGGCGGCCAGGGTCCGGCTCACGGAACGCAGTGAACAAATCTGGCAATAGCCTTGAATATGCCGATATCGGCTCAGTGCACGCACTAAATTCCACTCCCCCCACCCAGGCGCTCTGTGTCAGCCTGGCTGATGCTCAGACAGTACTAGAGATGACATCTCGGTTCTAGATGCCATTCTCGACACGAGAGTGAACAGCCCGCACCTGCGTTGAGGGCCCGGCGCCGTCCTGCGTATCGTCGGCGTACAGGCATCTACCACCGGCATCCACCACCGGCATCCACCACCAGGGTTAGGCGCTTTGATCGTGAACGAACGCAGCCGCAACGCATCCGGCGGGCCAGGCCCGGTCACGATCTTCGGGCCCGACTTCCCGTTCCCGTTCGACGACTGGATCGCGCACCCGGCCGGCCTCGGCTCGATCCCGGCCGAACGCCACGGCGAGGAGGTCGCCGTGATCGGCGCGGGCATCTCCGGCCTGGTCGCCGCGTACGAGCTGATGAAGCTCGGGGTCAAGCCGGTGGTCTACGAGGCGTCGCAGATGGGCGGGCGGCTGCGTTCGCAGGCGTTCGAGGGGGCCGAGGGCGTGGTCGCCGAACTCGGCGGGATGCGCTTCCCCGTCTCCTCGACGGCCTTCTACCACTACGTGGACAAGCTGGGCCTGCAGACCAAGCCGTTCCCCAACCCGCTGACCGAGGCGGCGGGCAGCACGGTCGTCGACCTGGAAGGCGACACCTACTACGCCAGCTCGCTCGGCGACCTGCCCCCGATGTTCCGCGAGGTGGCCGGCGCGTGGGCGCAGGCGCTGGAGGAGGCGCGGTTCACCGACATCCAGGACGCCATCCGGGCGCGCGACGTCGGGACGCTGAAGTCGCTGTGGAACGACCTGGTGCCCCACTGGGACGACCGCACGTTCTACGACTTCGTAGCCAACTCCCAGGCGTTCTCGAAGCTCTCGTTCCGGCACCGCGAGGTGTTCGGGCAGGTCGGGTTCGGCACCGGCGGCTGGGACTCGGACTTTCCCAACTCCATGCTGGAGATCTTCCGGGTGGTGATGACCAACTGCGACGCCGACCAGCGCCTGATCGCCGGCGGCGCGGAGCAGGTGCCGCGCGGGATCTGGCGCTGCCCGGCAGCCCGGCCCGCGCACTGGCCGGCCGGGACCTCGCTGGCCGCGCTGCACTCCGGTGCGCCCCGGCCCGGCGTCGCGCGGATCGCCCGCGACAGCGACGGCCTGATCGCGGTCACCGACGCCTGGGGCGATACCCGCCGGTATCCGGCGGTGCTGGTGACCTGCCAGGGCTGGCTGCTCACGACGCAGATCGAGTGCGAGGAGAGCCTGTTCTCGCCGAAGCTGTGGACCGCCCTGGACCGCACCCGCTACATGCAGTCGTCCAAGACCTTCGTGCTGGTCGACCGGCCGTTCTGGAAGGACAAGGATCCCCGTACCGGCCGCGACGTCATGAGCATGACGCTGACCGACCGGCTGACCCGCGGCACGTACCTGTTCGACAACGGCGAGGGCCAGCCGGGCGTGATCTGCCTGACCTACACCTGGATGAGTGACGCGCTGAAGATGCTGCCCGAGCCGGTCGACCGCCGGGTCAAGCTGGCGCTCGGCGCGCTGCGCAAGATCTACCCGGACGTCGACATCGCCAGCCACATCATCGGCGACCCGATCACCGTGTCCTGGGAGGCCGACCGGCATTTCCTGGGCGCGTTCAAGGGCGCGCTGCCGGGGCACTACCGGTACAACCAGCGCATGTACGCCCACTTCATGCAGGATGACCTGCCGGACGAGCAGCGCGGCATCTTCATCGCCGGCGACGACGTCTCCCTGGACCCCGGCCTGGGTCGAGGGCGCGGTCCAGACCTCGCTGAACGCGGTCTGGGGCATCATGCATCATCTGGGCGGCCGGACCTACCCCGGCAACCCGGGCCCCGGGGACGTGTTCGCCGACATCGCGCCGATCTCGCTGCCTGACTGAGCGGGCCGCCTGAGCAGGCCAGCACTGAGCAGGACCAGCACTGAGCAGGCCAGCACTGAGCAGGCCAGCACTGAGCAGGCCAGCACTGAACAGGCCAGCACTGAGCGGGCCAGCACCGAGCCGGCCAGCTCAATCGGTCAGGTCAGAAGGTGGACACGGCCGAAAGCCCGGCCTGGGCGACCTCCATGTCCTGGGTGTAGTGGCCGCCGCTGACCCCGATCCCGCCGACCACGGCGTCGCCGACCTTGATCGGGTAGCCGCCGCCGAACACCACCAGGCGCTCGATCCCGGTGGTCGCGCCCATGGCCAGCGGCGGGTCGTCCTTGACGAAGTCGTGCCACGCGTCGGTGGCCATGCCGAAGCCGACCGCCGTGTAGGCCTTGTCCTGGGCCACCTGGACCGACAGCAGGGGCGCGCCGTCCATGCGGCTGAACGCCTTCAGCACCCCGCTGTCATCCGCGATGGCGATCACGAAGGGAATGCCCATCTGGGCTGCCTTCTGCTCCGCCGCCACGATCATGGCCCGGGCCAGTTCCGTGGTCACGCTGGGCCGCTCAAATGTCGCTGCCATCCGTACCTCCGCTTCCCGGCCCCGGCACATCGGCCTTGACGGCGTACCGCTGTTCGGCCTGGCGCACCTGGGGCAGCCCGATGAAATCGACGAACTCCGCGAACGTGGGCAACTCACCCATCGCCCTGGCGGGCGTGCCCGCCCGGGCGATCTCCCGCAGTATCCGCCGCATGGCCGCGGTCGCGGCCAGCAGCGTGCTGATCGGGAAGATGATGATCCGGTAGCCGAGCTCGCGCACCCGCTCCAGGCTGATCGGCGGGGTCTTGCCGCCCTCGGCCCAGTTGAACAGCAGCGGCACGCCGGGAAAGGCCTGGACTGCCGCCTCGGCCTCCGCCTCGCTGGTCAGCGCCTCGATGAACAGCACGTCGGCCCCGGCCCGGCGGTACATGCGGCCGCGCTCCAGGGCTGCTTCCAGGCCCTCCACCGCCCGCGCGTCGGTCCGGGCGATGATCACGAACTCGGGCTGGGCGCGGGCTTCGGTGGCCGCCCGGACCTTCTGGGCCATCTCCTCGGCCGGTATGACCAGCTTGCCCTCCATGTGCCCGCACTTCTTCGGGGCCACCTGGTCCTCGATGTGGATCCCGGCCACGCCGGCCGCCTCGTAGGCCCCGACCGTGCGGATCACGTTCAGCGGGTTGCCGTAGCCGGTGTCCGCGTCGGCGATGACCGGGACGTCCACGCAGTCCGCGATCCGGCCGGCGTTGCCCACCATCTCGGTCATGGTCAGCAGGCCCACGTCCGGCCGCCCGATGAGGGCCGCCGAGGTCCCGAACCCGGTCATGTACACGGCCGGGAACCCGGCCTCCTCCACCAGCCGGGCCGACAGTGGATCGAACGCGCCCGGCGCCACGATGGTCTGGCCGGACTCCAGCATGGCCCGCAGCCGGGCCGGCCCGCCGGGCCGGCGGGTCAGCCGGGCCGTCACCGGCCGCCCCATATCGACGTACGTTGACAGGCATCCCACTGCGCACATGCGGCCACGGCTGCACTCTAAGCCTTTGGGTGCAGCGTGCACCACGGACCGTTCGGCGAAAAGATCTTAATTATCCGAACGGGCCGTGGCTATCCGGCCTCAGCCGACCTTGGTCCCGGTCAGCAGGCCGGCGGGCACGGGCTGGCCGTTCTTGAGCGCATTGAACAGCTCCAGGGCCTGGCTCTGGTTCCACAGCACCGCGTCGCCGACGCTCGTGTAGTAGTTGGCGTTGGCGATCGGGACGGTGCCGGTCTGCGGGCTGCGCAGCGCCAGCGCCGCCTGGACCAGGTTGTACAGGTGCGTGCCCTGGTCGACGGAGATCGAGCTGGCGGCGGCCGAGCCGAACGGCAGGGCGGTGAACGGGTTGAGGTAGACGCCAGGGCTGGTGGCCTTGTCCAGCAGCGCCTTGAGGAAGGCACGCTGGTCCTCGATCCGCTGCAGGTCCTCGTTGGCGAACGAATGCCGGTCCCGGACGAAGGCCAGGGCCTGGGTGCCGTTCAGGTTCTGGCAGCCGGCCTTGAGGTTGACGCCGGAGTCGCTGTCGTGCAGCGCGCTGGGCAGGCAGATGTACACCCCGCCGACCTGGTTCACCACGCTGACCAGCCCGCCGAACCCGATGCCCATGTAGTGGTCGATGCGCAGCCCGGTGACGTTCTGCACGGTCTGGATCAGCAGCGCCGGGCCGCCGAAGGCGAGCGCCGCGTTGATCTTGTTCTCGCCGTGGCCGGGGATCGGCACGTAGGAGTCACGCGGGATGCTGATCAGCACCGGCGTTCCGGTGCCCATGTGCAGCAGCATCAGCGAGTCGGATTGGGACGTGCCGAAGTCGAAGCCGACGTGCAGATTGACGATCTGCTGGGTGGACAGGCCCTGACGGGAGTCTGAGCCGACGATCAGCCAGTTCTGGCCGGCCGACGACCCGGCGAAGGCCGGCAGCGCGACCGACCGGTTCAGCTTGCCATCCAGCCAGAAGTACGAACCCACCGTCCCGGCGATCAGGACCACCACCACGATGGCCACGATCAGCGCTATCCGCCGCCCGTGGCGGCCCGGCTGGCCCCAGAACCGCCACCGGCGCCCGCCGACCCGCGGCGGCGGGCCCGGCTGACCGCGGCGCGGCTGACTGCGGCCCGGCACGGAAACCGGCGGCTGGGACGGCCAGGCGGACCGGCCCGCATTCGCCACCGTCGGTCCCGGCTCGCCGGGCTGGTAAGGTCCGCGCTGCCGGGGATCGTCCCGGTACCACCCCTCAGGCCAATCGCTCATGTTCCGGCACCTTCATGTTGTGCTGATGACGCCCCCGGCCTTTACGATAATGAGCACTGCGCACCGCTCGCGCCATGTCGCCCGGTTCAGGTGCGCTGGGTGATGAAGACGAACTCGCGGCCGGGACGGTCGGGGGCCTCCCGCACGTCGAGCACCCGGTAGCCGTGGGCGGCCAGGCTCTGCTCCAGTTCCTCGCGGCTGCGGAACCGCAGCGTGGAGTCCGAGGTGATGACCGTGCCGTCGGCCAGGAAGGTGTAGGTGTAGCGGAACGAGACCAGCGGCAGGTCCACCGCGGTGACCTCGCGGCGCTGCTCGACCGGGCCGCTGCCCGGCACGTCGACAGTGACCGGGCCGGGCTCGGCCGCCCAGTCCTGCCAGGCCCGGCGGGCGGGACGCCGGGTCTCGAACACCAGGTACCCGCCGGGCCTCAGAGCGGCCCGGATAGCCTGCAGGACCTGCGCCCAGTCCTCGTCGGTGAGGAAGACCTGGGCCGCGTTCCCGGTCATCACGGCCAGGTCGGGGCCAGCCAGGTCGGGGCCAGCCAGGTCGGGGCCAGCCAGGTCGGGGCCAGCCAGGTCGGTGCCAGCCAGGTCGGTGCCAGCGGCCGGCGGCAGCCCGGCCGCGTCGGCCTGGATCCAGGTGACGGCGGCGGCGCCGTCCTTGGCCCGGGCCACCTCGAGGGAGGCCGCGGCCGGGTCGGCAGCGATGACGGTGCGGCCGGCGGCGGCCAGGAGGATGGCCAGGCAGCCCGTGCCGCAGCCGACGTCGAGCACGCGGTCCGCGCCGAGTTCCCCGGCGATGGCCAGGTAGGCGGCCAGGTCGTCACGTGGCCCGTCGAAGGCGTCGTAAACCTTGGCCAGGCGAGGGTGGTCGAAGATCGCGTCGGGCACGCTGTGACCATACCCCTGACTCAGGGTTCCAGGGCGGCGCGCACCAGGTCGCGCAGCTCGTCATCGGGCAGGCCGGCCGCGTCCTGGGGGGTCAGCCGGATGGTGCCCTTGCTGGACTTCAGCTCCGGGTGGCGGGTGATGAAATCGTCGCGTTCCTGCGGCCAGCCGTAGACCGACATGCCGTGCTGCCAGGCACCGATGTACAGGCGCCGGCGGCCGACCTGATAGGTGGGGATCCGGTAGGAGATCACCACCGCCGCGTCGGGGTACGCGGCGAGGACCAGGCCGTGCAGCCGGTCGAACAGGGGACGATGCCCGGCTGGGATGGCATCGATGTAGCGCTGGACCGCCTCATCCACGGGCACGGTGTTCTCCTTGGGCGAATTTGCTGATCCCAAGCTACGGGAAGGAGCTCGGGGCCCGGATTGAACTATCTGGCGGAGGGGTACCGGTACGGCACACGATCAGCTCCGCGGAAGTGCCAGGAGGGCCAGATGCGTATCAGCGATGTACTGCGCGGCAAGGGAACGCAGGTTGTTACCGTCACCCCCGACACGACGGTGCGGCGCCTGCTGGCGGTCCTGGCGGAGCACGGCATCGGAGCCGTCGTGATCTCCCACGACGGGACCTCGGTGGAGGGGATCGCCAGTGAGCGGGACATCGCCCGGGCCCTGGCTGCGCGCGGCGCCGCGGTGATGTCGGAGCCGGTCACCGAGATCTACACCGCCGAGGTGTACACGGTCACGCCGCAGACCTCGCTGGACGACGTCATGCGCATGATGACCGACCACCGGATCCGGCACGCGCCGGTGGTGGTGGACGGCCAGCTGCGCGGGATCGTGAGCATCGGCGACGTGGTGAAAAACCGCATCGACGAGCTCGAAACCGAGCGGACCGCCCTGTCCGACTACATCACCCGCTAGCGAGGCGGGCCGCGCAGGCGGCTCTGCGTTATGGTCTGGGCTCGTCCTCTTCGGTTAGGTACGGACCCAGGCGCCTGCGTCGCTGCCACTGCTTGTAGCTCCGGATCGGATGCGTCAGCGGCCGGATCCCATCCAGGTCGATGCCGCTGAACCAGTCAACGGGAAAGCCCAGCACGCGCTGCGGTTCTGGACCCTGCCTGGTACGCGAACCTGGCTGCCACGGTATGCCCAGGACCCGGTTCGGCTCGTGTTGATCGCGCGGCATGGATCCACTCCGGAGGGCTGACAGCTGACCTGAATGACATGCTAGTCGGCCGGGAGCACCTCGAACGCTGGGTGTTTGGGTGCGATAGCGTGCAGCTGATCGTCGGAGGAGTCCGGCCCGGTGCCCTCGAAGAAGATCCCGACCTCTGCTTTCCATTTCTTGAGGTAGGCGCGAAGGACCGGGACCTTCTCGTCGTCGCCGAGTTCCCGGCCGCGGAAGGGTTCGGCCCGTTTTCCCACCCGCAGTTCGCCGGTGCCTGCGGCCCGGAGGTTGCGTACCCACTGGGTTTCGCCGCGCGGGGCGACGAGGTAGCGGCGGCCGTCATAGGTGAGCAGGTTCACCGGCGTGGTGCGCCACTGCCCGCTGGTCCGGCCCTTGACCGCCAGCACCCGCGAGCCGATGACGCTGATACCCCGCCCGGTCAGGAAGGCCACCAGCTGGTTGAAAACGTTACGCGTAAACCAGCCGGGCGCACGGTAGTGTTCGGGCACGCGGTCCAGCCTAGCCAGGCCGCCGGCGCGGCCTGATCACTGGCCTGACCGGGGCACCAGATGGATGACCGGCAGTTCCCGGTCGGTCTTCTGCTGGTACCGGACGAAGCGGGGCGCGGCGGCGACGATCTGCGGCCAGGCCTCTTCCCGCTCCGGCCCAGCCGCGGATCCGGCCGACCATCAGCTTGTTGCCCCATCGGGCCAACGCTCCGGCCGGCTGGCGCCCGCCCCTGGCTCCGGCAGGTGTATCGAAGCTCATGTGACCTCCTGATGACTGGTTCAGCCTTCGGGCAGCGAGCGCGGCACGAGCCCGGGCACGGGCCGGCTCGTGCCGTATTCGTAGGCGCCGCGGCTGCTGGACAGGGTGAGTGCGGGACGACCCGGGCGGTGGACAGTCAGTTCGACACTGGCCAGGGCGGCGTGGGTGACGGTGCGGGTTCCTCCGCCCGGGTCGGTGTACGGCACCGCCACCAGGTCGTCATCGGCTGCGGTCACCGACAGCTGGAGCCGGCCGCCAAGGGAAGTGATGAGGGCGGTGAGGCGGTCCGGGCGGCCATCGACGCTGGCCCGCCGGCCCAGCCCGCCCAGCGCGATCCGGTACCCGCCGAGGCTCAGCGCGCCCATCGCGGTCCACGGCGAGCGGGCCGGACCGACCCTGATCCTGGCGAGCACCAGTTCCAGCCACGCCTCCGGCGCGGCGGCGAAGTCCGCGGCGTGCAGCCACACCCACGAATCGGCATGCTCGGATCCCCAGTTGTGGCCGACGGTAGCCCGCCACCCGGACACGGCGACCTCGCGGCCGTCGATCTCGAGCCTGCCGGTGACCTGGCCATCAGGGACGGTCGCCTCCAGCTTGGTACGCGGCAGCGGCGCACGGTACAACGTCGGCGGACGCAGCGGCCGCAGCGGCGGCTGCCCGCCGGTGACAGCCAGCTCCCAGCGGGCGGTGTGCTGTCCCATCGCGGCCTGCCCGCGGAACCGCTCCGGCCCGGCGGCAGCGTCGGGCGGGAAGGCGCGGAAGACCTGCTTGACCACGGCCGGCGCCTGATCGGTGTCGCGATCGGTGTCACGATCGAGGACCGTGCACCACAGGGCTACCGACTCCGGCCCCTGACCGGGGCGATGACGGGTGTGGCGTATCCACAGCGCCCGGGGGGAGCCGGGATCGCGAGCGCTGACGAACCACGATTCATATCCGCCGGCGCTCATCTGCCCATCATGCCGTCTCGGCGGCTTCCGCTGACATACTGACCGCATGCCCCGGGGAGTAACGGCAGACGGAAGCGGCACCGAGCCATCGGCCTCGCTCCGGTCGCAGCATGTCGAGGCCACGCGCCGCGCCGTGCTGGCCGCTGCCCGCTCCTCGTTCGGCAGCAAGGGCTACGCGCAGACGTCGGTCGATGAGATCGCGGCCGCGGCCCGGGTCACCAAGGGTGCGGTATACCACCACTTCGCCAGCAAGGAGGCGCTGTTCCGCGCCGTGTACTCGGAGGTGGAGGCCGAGGCGCAGGTGCGGACGGCCGAAGCCGTCGACCCCGAGGGGTCGCCGATCGACCAGATCGTGGCTGGGGTGAACGCCTACCTGGACGTTTCGCTCGACGAAGAAGTCCAGCGGATCACGCTGATCGACGGGCCGACCGTGCTCGGTCTCGAGCCGGAGGGTCCCGCCGAACAGCAGCCGGGCTACCTGGCCCTGCGGTCAGGCATCGCCACGGCAATAGCGCACGGCCAGCTGCTCGACGTCGACCCCGGCGTGCTCGCTCACCTCATCGGTGGCCTGTCGCTGCTGGGCGGTCTGCTGATCGCACGCTCCAGCCAGCCCGACGTGACCAGAGCGGCGCTCGGACAGGCGGTCGACGCGATGCTCCGGGGCCTGGCACCAGGCGATAAGCGGTGAACCTGCCCGGCAGGCAAACCGGGCTTGCCACCGGTACATACCAAGAGTATGTTTTATACTTATGGAATCCAAGAAGCTGGAAACCCGGCTCGGGCCGCTGGCCTGGCGCTCGTCCGGTCAAGGGCCGGCGCTCGTCTTCTTCGCCGGCGCGATCGCCAATGGTGACCTGTGGCGGGACGTGGTTGCCGCGCTCGAGGACCGCTATCGCTGCATCACGATCGACCTGCCGCTGGGAGCGCATCCCTGGCCGCTGGATGAGGGAGCGGACCGGTCGGCCACTTCGCTGGCCCGGCTGCTGCTCGACTGCCTCGAACTGCTCGACGTGGCGGACGCCACGGTGGTCGCCAACGACACGGCAGGCGGACTGCTGCTGCTGTCGCTGGCCACCGGCCATCCGGCGCTCGGGCGAGTGGGCCGGCTCGTCCTGACCAACTGCGAGAGCTACGACCAGTTCCCGCCGGACAAGCTCCGGAAGGCGACGGCGATATGCCGCACATTTCCCCGGCTGGCCGCGGGAATGATTCGGCTGCAGCTCCGGTCCCCGATCGGCCGGCGCCGGGGCATCGCCACCGTCACCGCGCGCGGACTGGACGCCGAGCGCTACGAATCGTTCTACGGGCCGGTCCGGCACGACCGGCGGGTGGCCGATGATCTGGTCGCGGCCATGGCCGGTTTCCGCCCGCAACTCCTCATCGACGCCGCCCGGGCGATCCCGCGGTTCGACCGACCGGTCCTGCTGGTCTGGGGCGAGGAGTGCGGATTCTTCCCGATGGAACACGCGCGCCGGCTGGCTGCCGATTTCCCCCGTGCCACTTTGGTTCCCGTGCCCGGGGCGAGGACGTGGGTCCCGGTCGACAATCCGGCCGCGGTGGCCGACGCGATCGCCTCGTTCGCGCCGGCCCCGGCGCTCGGGAGCTGACCAGGAGGACGCCGGCAGCGACCGGGGGAGGTAGGGAGCGCCGAGATCACGCGGGCGGAGTGCAGGTCCTGGCTCAGAAGAGGGTCGGCGGCCCGGAGGGGAGTGGCTCCGGGAGCGGCTTGACCTCGGGTACCCGGGCTCGCACGTCGTCGTGGAACCGGCGGGCGAGCCCGAGCGCGTCCACGTTGTCGGGCGTATGGATGAAGACGGTCGGGGAACGCCCCTCGCGCAGCCAGGCGGCAACTGCGTCCAGCCAGTGCTGCCACCCCGCGACGGTACGGGCCGCGTCGTCCCGGCCGATGTAGCGGACGACGGGATGGGACGTGAGGGCCCGTGACCTGCGGGGCAGGCGCGGCTTCTTCGTCCACGCCTCCCGTTCGGCATCGGTCGCCGGCGGGCTCCCGAACAGGACGGTGGTGTCGAAGGTCACCCATTCGGCGCCGACCGCACCGAGCGCGCTCTCAAGCTGTTGTTCCGCTCGCGGATCGTCGAAGAACGCGCGGTGCCGCACCTCGACGCAGTACCGGTACTCAGGCGGGAGACGGCGCAGGAAACCGGCGAGAGCGCCGAGGTCGGCGGGACTGAAGGACGGTGGCAGCTGAATCCAGAGGGCGTGGGTCCGCGGCCCGAGGGGTTCGATCGCGGCCAGGAAGGCGCGGAGCGGGTCGCCGACGTCGGCGAGGCGGCGCTCATGGGTGATCAGTTTCGGCAGTTTGAGGATAAACCGGAAGTCAGGGGTGGTCTGCTCGGCCCACGATTTCACCGTGCCGAGGGCGGGTGTCGCGTAGAAGGTCGTATTGCCCTCCACTGCGTTGCACCAGGTCGCGTACGCCCGGAGGCGGTCCCGCGGTGACAGCGAGCCAGGCAGGTAACGGCCTTGCCAGGGTGTGTACGTCCACATCGCGCATCCGACGTGGAATTCCATGACCCCGAGCGTACTGGCGGTTATGGCCAGGCCCGGCTCCCGGTCCCGGTTACGGGTCCGTAGAGCCTGGACCGTTCGGCCTAATGCCGGGTTTGAACACGGTCACCTGCACCTTCCGCGCGCGCCGGCGAGCGGGGCAGCGCCGCGGTCAGCAGGGTGATCATCGCGGCCACGGCGAAGGACAGGATCGACGCCGACATCCAGCTGGCCGGGGTGAAGCCGATGCCGTGCCGGATCGAGGTCCAGGCCGAGGCCCACCAGGACACGTACCCGGGGTTGATGAGCTGGTAGGTGACGAACCCGGCGGCCCAGGGCACCAGCATCAGCCAGCGGGAGCGGGCCGCCGCGGACAGATCCCAGCGGCCGCGGGAGACTACGAAGTAGTCGGTGATCAGGACCGCCGACATGGGCACGAACACCGAGCCGATCAGGACCAGGAAGTCCTCGTAGTCGGCGATGTTCAGCCACAGCGCGCCGGCCGTGGCCCCGGCGGTGATCAGCACGGCCAGGATCCGCCGGTCCCACAGCGGGCGCAGGTTCTGCACCGAGACGGCGGTGGAGTAGACGTCGGCGAAGGACTGGTCCAGTTCCCGCGCGGCCAGGACAGCGAACCCGGCCGCGCCGAGGGGCAGCGCGATGAACGCGCCGTAGATGTGGCTCGGGTCGCCGCGGGCCACGGTGACCAGCGCGAGCAGCCCGATGACGTAGCACAGCACCTGCGTGGTGCTGTACCCGGCCACCGCGCCCGCGAAGGCGGCCCGCGGGCTCCGCGAGTGCCGGGTGTAGTCGGCGGCCAGCGGCGCGAACGAGATGGCCACGGCGACCACCGTGTCGGTGGCCGCCCAGAAACCGGACCAGGTCCCGTGGTTCAGCCCCGGCAGCGGCTGCCGGGCCAGTTGGACGAGCAGGTAGCACATGACGATCAGCACGGCGCCGGCCGCGTACCGGCGCAGCACCCGGATGGCGCCCAGCGGCCGGACGGTCAGCAGCGCCGTGGCTACCCCGGCGATCAGCACGTACCCCGGCTTCGGCAGCGCGGGCGCCACAGTATGCGCGGCCGTGGCGATCGTGACCAGCTCGAAGATGCCCCAGCCGAGGCACTGCAGGATGTTCAGCGCGGTGGGCAGCCAGGACAGCCGGGCCCCGAACAGCCCGCGCAGCAGGACCATGGCCGGCGCCCCGGTCAGCGCGCCGGGCAGTCCGGCCAGCCCCAGCGCGACCGTGCCCAGCACCGTGCCCGCCACGATCGCGGTCAGCGCCGCGGCCAGGGACAGCTCCGGGGTCCCGGCACCGCCCGGCTGCAGCACGAAGATCGCTCCGGTGAAGCCGAGCAGGCTCACCCCCAGGTTGCCCCACAACCCGACCTGGTCCAGCAGGCTCAGCGGCTGCGGCACCGGCTCGGCCAGCGTGTGCCCGGGCTCCGAGCGGCGGTCACCCGGGACGGTGACGAAGACGTTCTCCTGATCGGCGGCGGTCACTGCCACGGCAGCCTCCCTACGCCGGCATTACCCGGACAGGTTCAGACGGTCGGCGGCGCGTAACCGCGGCGCCTGGCGCTGCGGCAGCCACCCTCTCAGCCCGGTCAGCCCGAGCTCCCGTGCGTATTCAGCTGGCCCCAACCTACCAGCTGTCCTCCGGCCTAGGTATCTTTCGGGCGATACTGAAGCCGCTGCCGCGCCCTTTCGCAGACTCCAGTGCGTTCGTTTTCCGCCGCGGCCTGCCTGGCATCATCGAGATCGGCTGGCGTCAGCAGGCCGTTGGCCAGCAGGAAGTCGGCGAGATCACGAGCGTGACCTCGTTCTTTCCAGATGAAGCCCTGAAGCAGTTTCTTATAGTCCGATACCGCGCCCTCTCCGCTCAGGTCGAGGGCGATGACCACATTCATCATCGGCACCGTTTGCGGGGCGGCCAGGCCGAGGATGAACTCCTGATAGTAATAAGCCATGGCCAGACGTGCGGTCGCGTTGCGCTCGAAGTAACTGCGCACCCGGGCGACCGCGTCCTCCCCGGGCTCGCTGATGCGCCGTACGATCGTCCCGGCTTGGGTGGTCGGGCTCTTGTCACCTGCTGGGGCGGCCGGATCGGCGCGGGTGCGGCCAGAGGTGTCCAGCCGCAGCAGCAGCACCCAGGCGCCGACGCTGACCAGCCACGAACCCTCCGGGAGAGTTAGCGGCAGCGCCTCATAGCGCGCCGGGGCGACCGGCAGGACGTGGCATGCCGTCCGCCGCACGGCTTCGGCGCGCGTCGGTGTCCCGGGTGATTGCGGCGCTAGGTAAACCCGGTAGGTGGTGTCACGGCTGAACAGTTCCCAGCGGTGGTGGACATAGCGGAGACCCGCGCAACGCGGGGCACGGTGCAGGGTGAGATCCTGGTCGCCGCTTAGCAGGCTCCGGTCCAGCCAGGTGATCTCATCAGGCCGGCAGCTCAGCCACTTGCCGAGCGCCGCTGACCATAGGAAAAGCCCACCCGCCGCCACTGCATCGCCACTCCCGGACGACGGCCCGCCGCCGGCGCGGCCGTCCAGTGCTGCCATATCCAGAATAACAACTGCCGCATGCCCGGCATCAGCCGATCTTGACGCGGGACGACAGCGCGTCGGGGCTCGCCCCCCAGCGGATCGTGTCGCCGTCCCTTAGCGGTTGTTCGCCCGTGACCGGGGCACTGTTGAGTGTGAGCCCGTTCCGGCCCTGGTTCGTGACCCACCAGCGACCGTCAGAGAACGTGAACGTCGCGTGCTCCCTTGACACCGTAAGCACGTCAGGGAGCACCAGCTCAACAGGCCCGCGCCCGGCGCGGGCGCCGGAAACCCGGGTTTCCGCCACCGAGGAGCCGGTGACCAGCCGAAGCACCGGGACGGGCGCGGGGCTCGGTTCCATGATCGTGACCATGCCCCCGCCGACCGTCAGGTCCGGGTCAGGTTCCCCCCATACGTGGCGGCCAGACTCGGCGAAGGCGTGCTGAGGGACGGCGTAGGCCCACTCTGGCGCGGCGTTCGGGTAAGGATCAGGCTGGGCGCCGATGCCCACGGGATCTCCCTGCCGCAGGCGGTAGCGGCCCGGCGGGACGGATCCGGCCGCGATGACATACACCTCGGCCCGGCCGGCCCCGGCGAGGCGGGCGTCGTATGCGGTTACCTGCTCTTCGTAGAGCTCGGTCATGCTCGCGCTGATTACGCCGAGTTCCATCTGCTCGCACAGGAAGTCAAGATCATCGGGGTTGAGCTGCAGCTCAACGACGTTGGGCGCGAGCAGTGCCCCGCTGGGCGTGACCACGAACACGTCGGCCAGATGCCGCATAGCGATGTTCAGCACATCCCGTCCGTCGCGCCACGGCCGGGAGGCCATCCGCCGGATCCATGGATGATCCCTGGTAATGCCCAGGGCCCGCAGGCCGCCCACGCCCGCGGCGGCGAGGGCCGCGACCACCAGCAGCACCACCGTGGCGGAGACGGCGGAACCCGTTACGACCTCCAGGACCAGCCAGCACGCCGCGACGCCGCCCGCGACCGCCCATCGCTGCCGGCTCCGCCGCCGCAGCGGAGCGCGCGTCGGCCGACGCGCCGCTTCCCTTCCTCCCGCCATCGAGCACCGTCCTTGACCCGTTGTTACCCGGTCTGATCGCCTGATCAGGCAGTCCTCGAGACCGAGGATGCGGGCCAGCGCCGCCGTCAGTCAACAAATCACCGGCAGCTTCCAGATTTCTGGAAAAAACCTGGGATTCGCCCGCTCCGGACCCGGTATCAGCACATACGGGTATGCTTCCCCTAGATTCAGGGAAAGGTAAAGCCGCATCGCGATTGACTGCCTGTACATATTTATGTAAATGATGCTGCTTTATGTAAATGATGCTGCGGAGGTCCAGATGCACATCGGATCGGTGATTCTTGTCATCTGGCTGGTCATCGGCGGCTTCGCTGCCGGGCAGCGCGGCGATTACAAAGGACCCGTCAACTGCAGCAGGGCAGCCACGGCGGCGATGACGATCATGGCCGGCCCCCTCAATTACACGGGAGTGAACCCGCACATAAATTGCACCGTGCCGCGCCCGGGCAATTAGCCAGGGAAGAATCCCGGCGAAGGAAGAGAATTCCCGAGCTGACGGTTATGCACTGAGCTGTTTTCATCTCTGATAGCCCAGGACCTCCCCCGTCCGGGCTGGCGATGACCTGCAGGTTCATCTTGTGCCTGAGACCCGGTTAGGCCACGTAGCGGAGCTTGAGTTCGTCGGTGTGGCCGGACCAGCTCAGGTGGAGCGTCCAGCAACCGGGCGCCGGCAGGTCGATGATCGACGGTCCTGGGCCGCCCGGCACGGACACCGTCGCCGTCCGCGTGCTGCCCGCGAGCGTGGCTGTGATGACCAGCGGATCCGGCGCGACGAGCGGAACCCTGGACACCCAGAGGATCTTGTTGCTCCTGTCTTGCAGCGGCGGCGAGTGCAGTGCGTCGCGGGGCGCCCACAAGATCGCCACGATGTTGCCTGCCTCGCCCATCACGTGCGGCATGGCCAGATCCGCCGGGGAGAACCCGGACCGGGCCCAGACAGGCAGCGGGCTGACCGGCGGCTGCCCGGCACACCCGTTCGAGGTGAGCGCACCTGCTTGAGCCGTGCCCGCCTGGGCCGCGCTCGCGTGGGCAGCGCTCGCCCGCGCCGCCGAGGGCTGAGGGCCCGCCGGAGGCTGACTGTTACCGGTACATGCCGCGACGAGCAAGGCTGCCGCTGCCAGCGGCACGGAAACCACGCCATGCCTCATATCCCGACGGTACGCTCGCGGACGCGCATCGCATACCCAGCTGCGGAGTGGCCAGCGCCGGCAGCCGCGGCTGGGCCGAAATCGGTTCAATGAGCCTTTTCATCCTCGGTTTTCGCGGGTGTGCAGGACGTGGATCGCCGTGGCCAGCTGCCCGGCGCGCCACGGGCAGCAGCGGAGTTTGCGCAAGGTGCGCCAGAACTTGAGCTGGGCATTGGCGCGCTCGCCAGAGGCGCGCAGCCGGGCATGAGCCGGTTGGCCTCCTTCTGCGAGGCCGCTTGTTCCGGCCCCGGTACGGGGTGCGGATGTCGTCCTCGCCGAGGTAGCCCTTGTCGCCCAGCACGACCAGCCTGCCGCTGACACAGCTCGGGAAATCCTCGAGGTCGTCGGCAGGCTGGAGGGTCTCGCAGTGGTGCACGAGGAAACTCGCTCGTCCGTCTTCGCCGCCCTCGAGTCTGGCGCCGAACCCGATTACGCCACCGCGTACCAGGCACTCTTCTCCGCCGTTGCGACGCTGAGCCCAGCGCAAGCCGCCCGAGTCATCGATGCCACGCTGGGATCAACGAGCTGACTTTCGGCTCGTGTTCGTGATAGTCGCATGCGCCCACTCCGGCACTGCGGGGGCATGCTCTGACCGATGAATGAATTTGCGGGACCTGCAACGTCCAACTGTATGAACTACTGATGTGCGCTCGGTAGGGCAGACGCAGAGCGACAGAGAGGACTGAACCATGACAGCGGAAAGCAAGCCGGTCGAAGTGTCACGCAGGATTGAAGCACCGGCAGCCCTCATCTTCGCGATCCTGGCGAATCCGCAACGCCACGTGGATTTCGACGGGTCCGGCATGCTCCGGGGAGCTGTCTTCAACCGTCCCATCTCCGACGTCGGCGACACCTTCACCATGAAGATGAATCGGCTCGGTCGTGACTACCTCATGCTCAACTATGTAGTGGAGTTCGAGCCAGATCGCCGCGTCTTTTGGGAACCCGCTCCGGGAGACCTCCCTACGGCTGGCGGTGATCCATCCAAAGTCGGCATCCCTGCGGGTTACCGCTGGGGCTACAGCCTCACTCCGGACGGTGACGACGCCACCGTCGTCACCGAGGTCTTTGACTGCGGCCCGGAGGAGATCCGTCAAACCCTTCTTCGCGAGGGCGGGGAGTGGATCAACGGGACCAATTCGGTGCTTGAGTCCATGACGGCCAGCCTGGAGAGGCTCGAGAAAATCAGTACCGAGTAGGACCGCTGGCGGAGCGTATGTTCTCGCTGCATGAAGCAGGCTGTCGCTGATCTGGTCGGTCCGGATCTGCGCGTGCTCTTCTGCGGGATCAATCCCGGCACGCTCTCAGTTGACCTCAGCCTGCATTTCGCCCGGCAGGGGAACCGGTTCTGGAAGTTGCTCTGTGCCGGTGGATTCACCGGGTCCGTTCTCTCACCAGCGGAGCAGCACACCCTGCTCGGGCTCGGCATGGGCATTACGAACCTGGTGGGACGGGTGATGTCCCGCATCACCCCGAGTACTACCAGTAGGTCACCTCGGATCACAGGAAGATCGCGCGCGATCGAGTTCAGAGACCCGGATGCGGCCCGGCTGGCGATGACCGAGCACATCGCCCACCTTCGCTTCCCGGACGAGCCAAACCCGCCGCGCTCCGCCTTCGCCGGCCTGTCATTCTGACCTGCGTCACCTCTAGGCTTCGCGATCGTGCGCGGCGGAACAGGAGCCCGGCTGATGGCTGAACGGTCAGGTCATGAGCGCCCGCTCCTGACACGGCAACCGCGCCTGCGGTGCTTTGACCGCTGCGCCTCACCCTGTGCTGACGGGATCGGGCGGCGCGTCAATCAGCTCAGGAAATCACCGAGCCAGGCCGGGATGGACGGCCCGTAGAGCGCCTCGGGCCAGTGGGCTGGCCGCTTGTCGCCGTAGGCTCGCACGCTCAGCGGGCCCTTCAGTGCCTCGGCGTAGTCCTGGACGCTCGCGTAATACATGTAGCCCATGAGGCGGTCCTGGAAGTTCACGTCGCTGACGATGAACGTGGCCCCGATCCACCTGGACGAGGAGTACGCGAAGGCCAACCTGCCGCAGGGCCGGCGGGCTGATGAACAGCCTGTTCACCGCAGCCCTGATCGGGGGGATGATCGTGCCCGACCTGACCTTCCGCACCACCATCGGGAACCTGGGCTACGAGAAGATGACATTCCCGAACCCGGTTTTCCACGGCGACACGCTGCGCGCGGAGTCGACCATTCTCCGCAAGCGCGAGTCCAAGAGCAGGTCGGGACGCGGGCATCGTGTGGTTCGAGCACCGCGGGTATAACCAGCACAACGAGCTGATTCACCTGTGCCACCGGGCAGGCATGATCATGAAGAAGCCCGTGGCCGAAGCCGTTAGCCGGTGGTCACCACTTGATCATCTTGTCCAGCGCCGCCGGGTGCTTGCGCTCGGCGTAGGTCACGTACTCGGCCACGTGGCTGCCCATGGCGTCCCGGGCCTGGTCGGCCTTGCCGTCGCGGATTGCTTCGTAGATCCGGCGGTGGGCGGCCAGCACGGCGTTCCTGCGGCGCAGCGGATATTCGATGCCCTGCGCCGATCCGCTGATATCCAGGCCCACCATGGCGTCGATGAGGAACCCGAATAGCGAGTTACCCGAGGACCAGGCGATGATCTCGTGGAAACGCTGGTTGTGGTCCAGGTAGGCGTCGACGTCGGCGATATCGGTTTCCATGTCGGTGACGTTCTGTTCCAGCTCGGCCAAGGCCTCGGGCTTGATCCGCTCCGCGGCCAGCTGCGCCATCAGCGGCTCGAAAGCCTGCCGGGCCTCGGACACCACCTGGTACCTAGCGTGGTCGAACTGCAGGACCAGGGTGAGCGTGGTCGCGAGGTTGCCGCCGTTCGGCTTCTCGATGACCGGCCCGCCGCCCGGACCCGGCTTGAAGGAAAGGACGCCCTCGAACTCAAGGAAACGCAGCGATTCCCGCAACGTGCCCCGGCCGACCTTGTACGTCTCCATCATGAGCCGCTCGGGGGGCAGCGTGTCCCCGGGCCCCAGGTTGTTCTGGTCGATAAACCGCACGATTCGCTGTGCGAGCAGCAGCGCGGTCTTTTGCGGCCTATTGGGATTCGTCACGCCTTCGGTCACCTCGTCTGTCAAGCCTGGGAGACATAGCTGACCGGAAATTTACCCGGCCAGCCGAGCGTGACGCCGGCCCCGGACGGGTCATCGCGGTGTCATCCGGATCGCGCCGTCCAGCCGGATCGTCTCACCATTTAGGTACGGATTGCCGATAATAGCCAGGGCCAGATCGGCGAACTCCTCTGGCCTGCCCAGGCGCCGGGGATTCTGCACCGATTCCTCCAGCGCCTTTTTCACGTCGGGGCGGATGCGGTCCAGGATCGGGGTGTCCATCGCGCCCGGAGCGATCGTCGCGACCCGGATCATCTTGCCGACCAGATCACGCGCGGCGACCAAGGTCATGCCGACGATCCCGGCCTTGGCCGTCCGGCCGCGTGATACCGCAGGACGGTGGCCAGGCTCCAGTCGTCCGGGTTGGCGAAGTTCGGATGCAGATCCTGGTACTCGCGCATCATGGCGTCCTGTTCCTGCCGCAGCGACGTTACGGTCCAGGATTTATGATAATGATTCACCGGATATTTGGCAACGCCGCCCCGTTTCCCGATCGGACCGGGCCGACGGGCCAGGCCTTCGGGGCACTGCGCAAGATGCCCTGCAGCAGTGACGCTAACAGTTGCGCCGAGTCCGGGCGTGGCCGCGTCCGGCGTGGGCCAGCGGATCAGACAGAATGCAGACCGGCTGCGGTGAAGGCCGCGCGGGCCCGGCCGATCTGCTCCGCAGTCGGCGGGTTCACCCCGGCGCAGGGATAGTCCAGGCGGAGCGCTGCGTACTTGGCCGCACCAAGCTGGTGAAACGGGAGCACGTCCACCCGTTCCACGTTGCCCAGGGACGCGGTGAACCGGGCGAGGGCGGCAACGTTGCCGGGGTCGTCGGTCCAACCGGGGACCAGGACGAAGCGCACCCAGACCCGCTGGCGGCGGGCGGCGAGCCGGCGGGCGAACGCGAGCGTCGGGGCGATGCCGCGGCCGGTCACCCGCCGGGCGATGGCCGGGTCGAACGACTTGATGTCGAGCAGGACCAGGTCGGTGGCGTCCAGCAGTGCATCGTCAGCGCGGGCGCCGAGCCAGCCGGAGGTGTCGAGCGCGGTGTGCAGGCCGAGTCCCTTTGCCCCGGACAGCAGGGCCCGGGTGAACGCGGGCTGCAGCAGCGGCTCGCCGCCGGAGACGGTCAGCCCGCCCCCGGCCGCGCCGATGAACCGCCGGTACCGTGCCGCCAGGGCGAGCACCTCGGCCGCGCTCATCCGCTGCGCGGTCCGCCCGAACCAGGTGTCAGGGTTGTGGCAGTACACGCACCGTAGCGGGCAGCCCCCGGTGAACACCACGAACCGGGTGCCCGGGCCGTCGACGCCCGTGGAGATGTCCCAGGAGTGCACCGAGCCGGTTACCGTCGCAGCGGGGGCCGCGGCGACCGCGGGCGTCTCGAGCAGGCAGGCCGTCATCGTCACACCGACTCGTGGAAGGTGCGGTTCACGACGTCGAGCTGCTGCTCGCGAGTAAGCCGGACGAAGTTGACCGCGTACCCGGACACCCGGATCGTGAGCTGCGGGTAGCGCTCGGGGTGGTCCATCGCGTCCAGCAGGGTGGCCCGGTCCAGCACGTTGACGTTCATGTGGTACCCGCCGCAGGTGACGTAGCCGTCGAGAATGCCGACCAGGTTGCCGACCCGCTCCGCCCGGGAGCGGCCGAGCGCGGCCGGGGTAATGCTCTCGGTAAGGGAGATGCCGTCCTCGGCGTGGCTGTACGGCAGCTTCGCCACCGACAGCGCGGCGGCGACCAGGCCGTGCCGGTCGCGGCCGTTCATCGGGTTGGCCCCTGGCGCGAAGGGCTCGCCGGAGCGCCGGCCATCCGGCGTGTTGCCGGTGTGCTTGCCGTAGACGACGTTGGATGTGATGGTCAGCACCGACTGGGTGTGCAGCGCGCCCCGGTACGTCTCGTACCGGCGGACCTTGTCCATGAAGGTGCGGACCAGCCACACCGCGATTTCGTCGGCGCGGTCGTCGTCGTTGCCGTAGGCCGGGAACTCCCCTTCGGTGCGGTAGTCCACGATCAGGCCCTCCTGGTCGCGGACCGGACGCACGGTCGCGTACCTGATCGCGGCGAGCGAGTCGGCGGCGACCGACAGGCCGGCGATGCCGCAGGCCATCGTGCGCAGCACGCCATAATCGTGCAGCGCCATCTCCAGCCGCTCGTAGGCGTACTTGTCGTGCATGTAGTGGATGACGTTGAGTGCGTCCACGTAGGTCTTGGCCAGCCAGTCCATCATCGTATCGAACCGGGCCGTTACCTCCGCGTAGTCGAGCACGTCCCCGGTCAGCGGCGGCAGGGCCGGCCCGACCTGGGCGCCGCTGTTCTCGTCCCGGCCGCCGTTGATCGCGTACAGCAGTGTCTTGGCCAGGTTGACCCGGGCGCCGAAGAACTGCATCTGCTTGCCGACCTCCATTGCCGAGACGCAGCAGGCGATCGCGGTGTCGTCCCCCCACCTGGCCCGCAGCAGGTCGTCGGACTCGTACTGGATCGAGCTCGTGTCGATCGAGACCTGCGCGCAGAACCGCTTGAACCCCTCGGGCAGCGCCGGGGACCACAGCACGGTCAGATTTGGCTCGGGCGCGGGCCCGAGGTTGTACAGCGTCTGGAGGTAGCGGAAGCTGGTCCGGGTAACCAGCGGGCGGCCATCACGGCCGATGCCGCCGATGGTCTCGGTGACCCAGGTCGGGTCGCCGGAGAACAGCTGGTCGTACTCGGGGGTGCGCAGAAACCGGACGATCCGCAGTTTGATGATGAAGTCGTCGATGAGCTCCTGCGCCTCGGCCTCGGTGAGCCGGCCCTTGCGCAGGTCGCGCTCGAGGTAGATGTCCAGGAACGTGGAGGTACGTCCGAGTGACATCGCGGCGCCGTTCTGTTCCTTTACCGCAGCGAGGTAGGCCAGGTACAGCCACTGGATCGCCTCCCGCGCGGTGGCCGCCGGGCGGGTGACGTCGTGACCGTAGGAGGCCGCCATCTCGGCGAGCTCGCCCAGCGCGCGGATCTGCTCGGCGAGTTCCTCGCGGTCGCGGATGACCTCGGCGGTGGACGGGCAGGCGTCCAAGGCCGCCTTTTCCGCCTGCTTGGCCGCGATGAGCCGACCGACGCCGTACAGCGGCACCCGGCGGTAGTCGCCGATGATCCGCCCGCGGCCGTACGCGTCCGGCAGACCGGTGATGACGTGGGCGCGGCGAGCGGCCAGCACGTCGGCCGGGTAGGCGTCGAACACGCCGTCGTTATGGGTCTTGCGGTACCGGGTGAAGACCTCCCGGACGACCGGGTCCAGGAGGTAGCCGTAAGCGGCGAGGCCGTTTTCCACCATTCGCAGGCCGCCGTTGGGCATGATCGCGCGGCGCAGCGGCGCGTCGGTCTGCAGCCCGGTGATCAGCTCGCGCTCACGGTCGATGTAGCCGGGGGCGTGGCTGGTGATCGACGCGGGAGTGCGTGCGTCGACGTCGTAGACACCGCGCGAACGCTCCTCGCCGAACATCGCGGTCAGCCGCGACCACAGCGCAGAGGTGCGCTCGGTCGGCCCGGCCAGAAAGGCCGCATCCTCGGTGTACGGTGACACGTTGGCCTGGATGAAGTCGCGGACGTCGATTCCGCCCCGCCAGCAGCTGCCGGTGAAGCCGTGCCACGGGTCGGCGGCGACGCCGCCATCGGTGCGGACCGGGTCCATGGTCGCGCTCACGTTCTGTTCCTCTCCGTACCGAGCCCCGCGGTGCGTGCGGGGTTCTTTTGCTCTGACTGCGAGCTTATAGCCGCGGCCGGCTGTGCACCCAGGGCCTTTGGGTCTTGAATGCCGACTAATGGCACCTGATAGCGCGGACTTTGGGCCCTACCACATGGCCATTCGCGATCCGGCACACCCATCAGGGGCCGTCCAAAACGGCGTACGCAGCAGTCAGGGCGTGCTGTCTCTGCGCGCGAGGACGAGCCGGCACCGCGGGCTGCCGTCCTCACGTCGGCCCAGAGCCGTCAAGGGGACTGTCGTCACGGTGAATCCGGACGCTGTCAGGTCGTTGCAGACCGGGTGCAGCGGGCAGGTGCGGTAGTACATGACGAACGGGGGACGCCACACGGCATTGCGGACCCGCATGACCAGGTTGAACCCGAGCAATGCCCAGTACCAGATTGAGGTGATGGGCTGCGGCGCACCGATCGGGAAAGCGAAAACCCCGCCAGGCCGCAGCGCGCGGTACACGCCGGCGAACAGCGCGGGCCGTTCGGCGGGCAGGAAGTGCCCGAGCGCTCCGAAACTGACCGCCAGGTCGAAGGCCTCGGCGAAGGGCAGGGCCCGGACGTCGGCCCGTACCCACGTGGCGTCCGGGTGCGCTCTGCGCGCCTGCACGAGCATGCCAGCGCTGAAGTCGACGCCCGTGACCGGTCCTTGGCACAGGGATCTGAGGACCCGCATGCCCGCGCCGGTGCCGCAGCACACGTCCAGTCCCCGGCCGAACGGGCCGAGCGGGCGCAACGCGCCGGCGGTCGCGTCGAGCACGCCATCGGGGGTGCGGAAAGGCGTGTGGTCGAACTTCGGAGCAAGCAGGTCGTAGCCACCCTCGACCGAGGACAGCGCCTGCATCGCCAGTTCACGCAGAGACGGGCCTTGAGGCGAGAACATCGCCCAAGGGTATTTGAGGCGAGCCTATTTGATCTTGGTGAATGGTTGGTCTGTTCGTGCGGCACTGCGTCACCCCAGGGACTTGGGCCGCAGGGTGCTGCCAGGGCGGAGGGTGCCGTCCTCGTCAAGGTCATCGAGCACGGGCGGCAGGCCCGCGCGGAGCATCTTCCTGCGGACGTGGCCCAGCAGCTTGGCCATGAAGACTCCGCCGACGCCGGTGAAGCCGGTGTGGTCGTAGGTGAAGCGGGTGCCCCCGGCGCGGGGTTCGAGCCGGTAGACGACCTCTGTCACATCACCGCGCTCGTCGCCAGTCCACGAGTAGCGCAGCAGCGATGGCTCGTTCACCTCCAGTACCTCGCAGTCAACGACGCCGCTCCAGCCGGGCTTGGGCTTGGCGAGGAGCCGGAACTTCGTACCGACGACGGGGGCGAACCCCTCGGGCCGGCCGCCGGCGCCGGTCACGGTCCACAGCGGCACGAGGGCCGGGTCGGTCACGGCACGCCAGACCTTCGCGGGGGGATGGGGATAGTCGCGGACGATGTGGATCTCACTCATGGGATCTCCTTGGGTGAACGCAGCGGCAGCGAAGGAGTTTTCTTTAGCTACTGAAAGTTTACTGTAGCAGAAAAAGTTCTGGCGCCGGACTATGCTGGGGACATGAACATGCGAACGGTGGACTGGACGGCACCGCGCACCCCGGGGACCGGAGAGGCGGAGGCCGAGGGGCTGCGGGAGCGCAAGAAGCGGCTGATGCGCCAGCAGTTGTCCGACACGGCGACGCAGATGTTCATGGAGCGGGGCTTCAACGCGGTCCGCGTGACGGAGATCGCCGAGGCGTGCGGGGTATCGGAGAAGACGGTCTTCAACTACTTCCCCACCAAGGAGTCGCTGATCCTGGACCGCCTGGAGTCCACGATGGCCTCGCTGAAGAGGGGCCTGATCCAGCCCGGAGCCGAGCCGACCGAGGCGGCGCTGCAGATCCTGAACGACGAGCTGACCGCTATGACGTCCTGGCTCACCAGGCAGGACGACCTGGCCCAGGCCAGCGCCGCGATCCGGCGCTTCGGCACCCTGATCCAGGCCTCACCATCACTGCGGGCCCATCAGAGCGACATGATGGACCAGTTCGTCGCCGTGGCCGCCGAGATCCTGGCCGGGCGGGCCGGCATGAGCCCGGACGACCCGGAGCCGCAAATCGCGGCCACCGCCTTGCTCGGCCTGTGGCGCATTCAGTTCCAGGCTCTGTCGAAATACCTGGACGGCACCCGGACTCCCGCGCAGGTCCACCAAGCCGTGAGCGCCGAGCTCAACCGCGCCGCCCAGGTCATCGACCACGGACTGCGGTCGTTCGCATCCGTCGCGCGTGATACGGGCAACCGCCGCGACGCACCGGCCACCAGCTAGAACAAGTAACCGCGCAACACTCTCCGGCCATCAGGGCACGCACGCCCTGGCTGGCCGGCGCGATCAACGACCGGGAGCGTCAGGCCAGGCCAGCCGGAACAGGGCCGCCGCGTTGCCGGAAGCGATCTTAGAGCGGTCTGAGGGGCCGGGGATGGCGTCGAAGAAGTGCTCGACCGCCGGCGCGCCGGGCCGGTAGAACGGGTAGTCGGTGGAGAACAGCACCCGGTCAGCGCTGGTGAAGTCGAGGGCGTGGCGCAGCAGGCGCTCCTGCAGCATCCCGCTGCTGGTGATGTGGATATTGGTCGTGATGTAGTCCGACACCCGGCGTTCGAGGTGCTTCGCGATCCCGGAGAGGCTGTCGGCCCGATCCATCCAGAACAACAGCATCTCGCCCCAGTGACCGAGCACGAGCTGAAGATCGGGGAGGCGGTCGAGCGCGTCGCGGAGGCGATATCGGTTTCCATGGGCCGCCGGATGAGGCCGGGACAGCCGAGATCGGCTACAGCATCGTCGAGCAGTACCGCGGGCGCGGCCTGGTGGGTGAGCCGGCGGTGGCCATCTGCGGCCTGGCCTGGTCCCGGCCGGAGGTCAGCAGGATCATCGCGCGGACCGAGGAGGGTAACGCGGCGTCTGCGGGCGTTCTGAGGCACGCGGGCTTGCGGGAGGATGGCGTCGCAGATGGCCTGCGGAACTTCTCGCTGGATCGCCCGTAGCAGCCTGATCAACGGCGGCAGCAGGCCATCGCGGCCGAGCTGGGCAGGCAGGCAGGCAGCGGAGCAGCCGGGCCGGCCCATGGCGGAGCTATCGGGCACGCAACGGGCACGGCGACGGCGTAAGGTCTCGTGAGCGGCGGGCCTCCACCGCCGCGCTGGGACTACCACTGGCCCGGGCAGTCATTGCCAGGGCATGGCATGCCCGTGGAGGATATGTGTAAGTGTTACCAGCGGTCGCTCCTGGCCACCTACCACCGCCGTGGCTTGGAGGTGATGGTGCGTGGGCCCGTGCCGTCATGTGGGTCAGCCCACGCGGGCTGGTGGCCTGATAGGGAGCCAGGCGAGTATCTGGGGATCGATTTCTGGGTGGTCGGCTGCTGTCGCAATGCCGACGGTCCTGCAGGAGGGGAGAAGTCCATGCTGATGCTGACAGATTTCTACACCGCTTTCTCGCCGGCCTGTTTTTCTCTGCTCGCTCTATGGCTCGCCATCATCACCCTCAACGCTCCCGCCTGGCTGAACCTCCCGGAAGGCGACGCGGCAACCAGCTCGCCGGAGTCGCGGCGGCAACAGCTCACGCATCGCCAGCGGCAGGCCTACATAGTGGCACTGTACTTCGCCGCACCCGGGACCATGAGCCTGCTCGCCTTGATCGACCCCCAGAGCACTTCCTGGTGGCAAAGCTTTTTCATCATCGTTTCCGTACTCGGTGTGGCTGGCATGCTCCTGTTCGGCCCCTTCCCCAACCGGCAGCCCCATCATCTGCTCGACGTGAGCGATCACGTGGTCCAGTGGATAACCATCGGCCTGTATCTGGCGATCGTGGTGCTCGCATTGCCTCCACTGCACGCGCTGCGCATCGAGGGCGTGCTGCTGACGGTCCTGGTGCTGCTCGGCGTCCACGTCGCCCTGCGGCTAATGTTCGCCACTGGGGCCAGCAAGAAATAGCCCGCACCGAAGCCTGGATTGAGGTGCGCACTCACCAACATGACCGGCGCCGCCAGCGCGGCAGCGGTCATCCAGATCTGCGCGCATCGCGGGCGACGCCATCCTGCGATCATAGTTTCGAATATGAAGGCCGATCAGCATTATTGGCGCGCCACGCGATACATCGGCTTCAGCGGATTACCGTTAGCTCCCCGGTTGGCTCCCAGGTGGCGGACCGCCGCTGCGGCAAATATCTGGATCACAGTTCTGCCTGGTGAGCGCATACCCGCCTGTTCATCCGCATGGCGATATATCAGATTATAGTGATTGCTTAGGAGGCACTCACGAAACACCGCCTGATGTGGCCGGACATGGCCTGACGTGCCGTCCAGCTGAAGAGGGCGGCACCGCAGCTGATGAGCATCTCCCGCCCGGTCAGGTCGATGTGCGGCAGCTTCCGGCTGCGGTCGGCGAGCAGGTCAATCATGTCCCGGCTTCCGATCGCGGACAAAGGTCCCGCTGGGCACAGACCTTCGTACTTGCACTCTGACCTTGGCACGAGGTCGGCTGGTGGCATCGGCGATGCTGCCGACTGCGACCCGGGATGAGTCATGGATATTCTGCCGCTGCCCGCCGGACGGCTGAGGGAGTCGGCGCCGCTTACCGCGTGCGGCGCCCGCCCGCCAGCGTCCTGTTGGCAAGCGGCGGCGAACATCTGGGCATCAGCCATGGATGAAAAACCGGGGCGCCAGGTTCGCTGGCGGGAGCTAACCAAGTCCGAGTGCTTCGAGCTACTGGCCCACGAGCATCTGGGCCGGGTGGCTAGCGTGGACGACCGCGGGCCAATCGTGTTTCCGGTTAACTTCGTCCTCGACCGCCACATGGTGGTGTTCCGTACCGACGCGGGAACCAAGCTAGACGCTGCGTGCCGTGGCAGCCGTGTCGCGTTCGAGATCGACGGGACCGACGCTGCGGCTCACACTGGCTGGAGCGTCGTGGTCCGCGGTGAGGCCGTAGAGGTCACCGACCCGGCAGTGGTGGCGCGCCTGCGCAAGCTGCCGCTGGACCCGTGGGCACCGGGCGCCAAGACCCACTATGTGCGCGTCCTGCCCGCAGTGCTAACAGGCCGGCGGATCCTGGTACCCGACGGCCCTTCCAATCGGGACGACGAACCACAGCCCGGGGCCGCAGCCCGCCCAAGACGGTGAAGCCATGGGAACCGACACAGACAAAGCACAGTTCGACGAGTGCGACTACTCGCGCTTCCGGGAGCGGCTCGAAGAATGCCTGTCCGCGCTCGGGCAACTGCTGGAACGGCCCGGCTTCGGGGCAGGCCCCGCCACTCTAGGTGCCGAGCTCGAGCTGTTCCTGGTCGACGGCGCGGGCCGGCCACTGCCGCACAACCAGGCCATCCGTGCCGCGGCGGCAGATCCACGGGTCACCGTGGAGCTGGACCGCTTCAACCTGAAACTCAACGCCTCTCCGGTCCAGCTAGCGGGCCGGCCGTTCTCCGTGCTGGGAGGGGAGCTGAACACGCTGCTTGACCGCGTGGCCGACGCCGCCAGAGACCACGCAGGCCGCCTGGCGCTCATTGGCATTTTGCCCACCCTCAGCCGAGCTGACCTCGGTCCTGGCGTGATGACGGATGTGCCGCGTTACCGGGCGTTGAGCAGCGGCCTGCGACGGCTCCGCCAGGACCCGTTCCATATCCGCATCGCGGGCGAAGACCCGCTCGAGCTGGCCAGCGAGGATGTCGCGCTGGAAGGGGCGACCAGCTCGTTCCAGGTGCACCTTCGCGTCGACCCGACCGAGTTCACGCGCACCTACAACGCGGTCCAGCTGGCCACGGCGCCCGTGCTGGCCGTGTCCGGCAACGCACCTACCTTTTTGGGTCACCGGCTCTGGGAAGAGACACGGATCGCGGTGTTCAAGCAGTCGGTCGATGACCGCCAGGGCCACGAGCCACGCCGTCGGCTGTCCCGCACGGCGCTGGGAACAGGCTGGCTGCGGGGTGGGGCGCTTGAGCTGTTCGCTGAAAGCGTCCGGCTGCACCAGCCGCTGCTGCCGGTGGTGGGCGGCCTGGAGCTGTCCGGCGGTGCCAGGTGCCAGGCGCCGCCGCTGGATGAGCTCAGGCTGCACCAGGGCACCGTGTGGCGCTGGAACCGGGCCATCTACGACCCAGCGGCAGGCGGGCATCTGCGGATCGAAATGCGGGCCCTTTCCGCTGGTCCCACCGTGATTGACATGCTGGCTAACGCCGCTTTCCTGATCGGGCTGTCCCTGTGGCTGGCGGGACAGGACCAGCAGTGGACCTACGCGCTGCCGTTCGAGCGTGCCGATCACGGTTTCTACCGCGCCGCCCAGCAAGGCCTGTCCGCTCAACTGAGCTGGCCGACTGGGCATCGAGATCAGATGCGGACGCTTACCGCCGCCAAGCTCGTGGCCGAACTGGTGCCGGCGGCACGGCAGGGGCTGCTCCAGGCCGGTGTGGCAGCGGCAGAGGCGGACGCGCTGCTCGAAGTCATTTCCGCCCGGGCCGCCTCGGGACAGACCGGCGCCGTGTGGCAGCGCGCCACGCTGGCCGGCGCTAGGCGACGTCATGACCCGGAGCGCGCGCTAGCCGTCATGTTCGACCGCTACCTGCAGTACGCAGACACCGGGCTGCCAGTCCACATCTGGCCAGTTGTCAGCTAGCCGAGGTAGCGCACCATCTCAGACCCGACCCAGCCCGGGCGTGCAGAAGGTTAGGCATGATGCCCGCGCACAGCTCACTGGAAACAGCGTCCGCCGCCACCAGTCACTGCGCCCTTTCATCCTGGCCAGGTGCCGCTTGCCTGCCTGCTGGTCCGGGGTCAGCAGGCAGGCAAGAGCGCGCGCCGGCGCCGCTGCGGCGCGCGCCCTTGCCTGGTCAAAGAAGTGGCCTGCTGGGGGATCTCTGTTCGCCGGCGGTGTCAAGATCAGGTCCTAGGTCACCATTGTTCAACGTCTGGGCTGTCCGGCTTCTCAGCCTTTCCGGCGTGACTCCCCGGGTATTGGCCAGGCAGTGCGTCCGGTCCGGCTTCCTGTTTCGCCTCGCAGATATCTTCATGTATGCGAGGCGTCCAGGAAGCTGCCTAGGGCCGGAGGTCCCGGGTGCGCGGGCCGAAGGTCGGTTGTCGCCGACGGCGGTATGCCACATCTGCACGCCACGACCGCGGCGGGCAGTGCTGCCGCGGCCGCCAAGCGGTGATCACGGCGGTGGTGAAGGTGACTGCTGATAACGGTCGAGCCTGTGGTGACAGCAAGAGCCGGGTTTTTGCTGCACATTGTTGCGCATTCGCGTCCTGTGCTCGGCGTGTCCTTATATGAGAGAACTGGCCATATTTGTAGGCTCTAAGCCGGAAACGACACCTTCGAATCCCTAGGGAGAAGCGTGAACCTTCGTGATCTTGCAGGACGGCTTCTACGGGAAGGTGAGGAGTGGACACAGGGGCGTCCGGATCGTATCCATGCTGAGACTGATAACCACCAGGCGGTGCATGACCGAGTACTTCGCGATGGCCGGGGAAAGAGCGTTGCTGAGGTTCGTGAACTGCTGGAGCATGACTGGCGCGTTTAGACGTAGGTCGTTCCGGTCCGGACCACGTTGTGGCGGCGGCCGCGTTATTTCCGCGGCATTTGGGGAACACCTTGTTGTTCCATTGCGGGCGCGGCGACCGCGCTTCGCCGGAATGCGCTCAGGACGTGCCGGGCGAGCAGGATGGCGTCCAGGCCTTTCCGCGGACGTCACCGATGATCACCGGGATGCCACGCCAGGTGGGGCATGATGTCTTACAGATCACCGCCGACCGAGGCCTCACGTCTCGCAGAGCGGTAGCGGCTCTTGCCACGGCCAGGCTCATATCTCACGTGCCGGCTTCTGGTGCGGGCGGATCGGGCCGAGAGATCGGCGGTCGGCCGATTTCCTTCCTGCCTTGGCATCTATGGGCCGGGCGGAGCTGCGCTCGCCAGGTCGGCTCTGCGTGCGCTAACCCGTAGTTCCCCCGGCGGCGAACTGATATAGGCGCTGACCAGGTAAAACAGCCTCGGCCCATGACTACGTAGACATGTGATTTCCGTGATCAGGGGCGTTACCACATGGTCAAACGCGTCGACCCAATCGGATTGGGGGACTTCGGGCTAACCGGCCCCCGGCGGTCTTGGTCCCGGTCGTCAGCGTGCTGTTCCCTGAACCGGGTCGCGGCCTGGACTGCCATCGTGCCGGGCCGGGGGAAGGCGGTGCGTGCCGTGCGGTGAACATGGCCCACACGACCTTTCCCGCGTCGCCGGGCGTGGTGTAGCCCCACCGGTCGCTGAACGCGCAGATCATCTGCAGGCCGCGGCCGGCCTCGGCGAGGGAACCAGGCGTTCGCGGCATCGGAACCGCTTTGCCCGGGTCGGCGACCGCGCACAGCACCCAGGGTCCCTGTTGCAGCAGGCCGAGCCGGACCGGCCGCCGGGGCCGGGTACCGCCGGGCCCCGGCAGGGCGTGCTGCAGCGCGTTGGTCAGCAGCTCCGACACCACGATCGCGATGTCCTGGCTGCTGTGTGCCGTGCCCCACCGGCGCAAGGTGGCGAGGGTGAAGTCCCGCGCAGCACGGACCGACCTGGCCTGTGCGCCGAACGCGCGCGTGGCGATCCGCGGCGGGCAGGCCCAGCCCACAGCGGCGGGTTCCGGTGATGGCTGCCAGCTGCCGCCCGCCAGGCCGGCCATCTCCGCGGCCGGCATCAGCCAGCCGCAGTCGATGGTGCCCGCCAGGTGCGACGGATGCGCTGCCATCACCGCCCGGTCAATCTCGGTGCGACACGGAGTCAGGCGCAAGCCTCGGACCGCCTTCAGGACCACCGCCGCAGAAACGGAGGTACTCACCGGTGCCATCCCGGCTCCGGCAGCCCGACGGGGAGATAGCCGCCGGCAGCGCGGCCGGGATCACGGCTGCCTCCCCAGGCAGCGGCGTTGCCGTCGCCGTGTACGGCGGCGGCCCGGGCGGCCCGGGCGACGGCGGTGTACCGGTCCCACAGCACGACCCGGCCGGTGGCCCAGAAGCCCGGGTCAGTCTGCTGGCACCTGGGGCAGGCCAGTCGGCCGAAGGCGTCGATGCGCCAGCCGGCGCCGATCGCGCGGGCGCGCGTGTCGGCCTCGCCGAGTGCTGCGGGATCGGCATGCCAGGAGATGCACGAACCCATCTCGCACCACATGATCGGCATCCGCAGCTGATCGCCGATAACCGCCCGCACGGTCATCTCGGCGCCGGCAGCAGCCTCAGCTCGGGCAGCAGCCTCGGCACGGGCGGCCTCAGCTCGGGCAGCAGCCTCGGCACGGGCAGTCGGCCTCGGCCTGGGCGCGGGCGTCGGCCTCGGCCTGGGCGCGGGCGTCGGCCTCGGCCTGGGCGCGGGCGTCGGCCTCGGCCTGGGCGCGGGCGTCGGCCTCGGCAAGAACTTCTGGCCAGGGATCGCCGCCGCGCGCCGGCCGGGCATGGCCATAGCCGGCCGGGTCGGCACCGCCGTCTTCCCGGAGCTCGGCGAGCCAGCCGTCCGTCTGGAGCCAGTCGTTGTCCTGGAGCATGCTAGTGTCGTCTGGCCGGATCTTGATCTTCATATCGGGCCTCCCGTGGTGCCAGTGGTGTGCGTCGTGCCGCTGCGGGTGACCTGCCCCGGGGACAGGGCGTGCACGAGGATGACGGACCGGGCGGCGGCTGCGCATCCCGGTGTGCCGGGCTCCGGTGCTGCCAGCGCGGCGTACACGTCATGCCGGGCTGTCATCGGCCGACACGGGGATCGCGGCCTGCCATCAGCGAGCGCCTGGTTTGCCCCGGGGCACGTATGCCGCTATTGCGGCTTGCCTCCCCTTGTCAAATCGCCCCGGGCCCACCGTCTCTGGGTTTCATTTATCGAAGGTTCCGGCTCCGAATCACGACTGGATATACTTGCGGTAAACGTTCGGCTTATTTATGAAGCATTGCGGCATGGCGTGTGGACAATTCCGGTTCTTTTTCCATGCACAGGGGTGTGGACGGCGTTTTCCCACGCCAAGGCCCTGTTACAGACGCGGCCCCGGCAACACAATCCCCAGGGTTTCCCCAATACGCGCACAGGCTCGGGGCCGTTTTGCACAAGTGATCCACATGGTTGTGCACAGCAAAGCCGGTAAGAAGTTCTCCTGCCCGGCTGGCAGGCAGCAGCGCGCCAGTGCGCCGGTGCTTACGTTGCGCAACCGGCACGCGCACGCCAGTACGTGGCCTGAGCCCGGATAGGAGCGCCCAAGCAAGCACCGGGTTCTCAGCTTCCACCTGATCATGGCTGGCACCGCGTCCACCAGGGCGATATGGGACGCTCAGGCGCGACCGCGGCCGGTCCTCCGGCCGTTGGGCTGCGGGTGAAGCTCGGGGCTCAGCGCGAGGTGATCATGACCTGCCTGGACCGGGTTGTGGTCGCGTGGTCATAACCGCACCGGGCACGGCGGCCGCGCACCGCTCGATGAGATCGCGGACCACCTGGCGCCACACATCGCAGCCAGTGTCCGGAATCGCCATGCCGAAGCTCTGGGCGTATACCTCCAGCCGCGGCACTGCAGTGGCCAGCACGTCATAGCCCAGGTTCTGCCGCGCCTCCCGGGCATCGGATACGGAGTGCGCACGCGTGATGCAGCGGTTCAGCAGTACGGCCGAGCGGACGGGCCGGTCACGGACCGCCTCCAGGTCGGTGATCTCGTCCCGCACCGGCGTGGTGCGGTTGATTTCGACCGGGTTAGGCGCGCACGGGATCACGATCTCATCGGCGTACCGCAGCGCCGACCGGGCGATGGCGGCGTGGTCCTCGATCTGCGGCGTATCGATGATCACGACGTCATCGTCGCGGGCGATATCGGGCAGGCTGCGGTGCAGCTCGCGGGACGGCAGCGCCACGATCCGGAACGGGAACGCCGCCTGCGGCGCCGCGAGCCGCGGGTCCATGGCCGCCAGATCGGACCATTCCAGGGCGCTGCCCGAAGGGTCCGCATCCACCAAGAGCACGCTGTTGCCCGCCCGGGCGAACCCGTGCGCCAGCCAGACCGCGGAGGTGGTCTTGCCCGTGCCTGGCTTCAGGTTGGCTAGGGCAAAACTAAGACCCGTTATCCAGGCATTATGGCAGCAGCCGCGGGAATACTGCCAGGCAGGCGCAGCATGCTGCCGGGTGATACGCGCACCGGAACTGCAGGCTAGAGAGCAGGACGGACCTCCCCGCGGGCCTGAATTCCTGCTGCAGCCCCGCCGTCGCGGCCGATGAGCAGCGACGGTGGACGTGGCACGCTGGACGGACGGCCGCCAGGCTCCCCTCTTCGGCGCAACCGCCGGCCAGACTGAGAAATGCAGTATTGCAGTGTCTACGGCATTACGGCAGCCAGCTGGCGGTATGCGCAGGCCGGAACGGGACCGCGAAACGCGCGTTCCGGTGCTGCGCCCTGGGCCTGACCATCGCCGAACTGGCCGGACGGGCCGACCTGACCGCCGATGAGATCGAGTGCATCGAAGAGGGCGGCACCGAGCCCACCATCGCCCTGCTGCGGCGCCTAGCCGCCGCCATGGACTCCGACGTACGCCTAACCGCAGGGCACGACCTCGGCTCCGTGTGGTTCGAATCCCACGCCGCCTGACCCAAACCAGTCCGCGCGGGTGTTCAGGCCAGCAGCGAACTGTCATCACGGACCGCGACCCGCAACTTAGCGGAAGAGCCCAATACCGAGTTGGCGGCAAGGCATGGCGATCGTGCACGAGAGGATGTCATGACACGGCTGTGGAGGAAACGAGCGCCCAGGATAACTGCCCAGGCAACATCACGACGTGCCTTGGCAGACGATCATCGAATCGAGATACTGCTCGCTACCGACCAGATAGAAAGGCAAGATGAGCAGAATACAGCGGTATTACCGCGGTGACCGGTACTGCTTTGGCGTTTATTATTGCCGCTACTGCTTATCTTAATGGACAGGGGAAAATCATCACTTGCCTGATTGGCTTGCTCTTGGGGCCGCGATTCCTGTATGGACGTTGGCTGGTTTGATCGTATACCAAGTGGCGGCCTCTGACTCCGGATGAAATACATCATGCATCTAGAATCGATGCTCTCACAGCCGCCATTCCAGGCTGACCGAAACACGTACCTCCGGTACATTGCACTTCACCACGACCTCTTCGAGTCAGGTGGTCTTCGACGAAACACGGCTCATGTGTCTCTCGGAATCATAACATTCCTTTCGCCACTCGCTCTCGGAGTGCTCTTTACGTACTTCGTGATGACCGACGTTGCGCGCCATATCGATGCGCGCCTCTCTGTCGTGATCGGTTATGCGATTTTCTACTCACTGGTTGCTTTCCTCAACGCATGGGTCCTCCTGATAGCCAATTACGGCATGACCGATAAGCGGCGAGGAAAATTGAATGCGTGGGCTGACTCAAAATTGAGTAAGCATGAACAGGATTGGTAAGACTGCGGTTAACTGCCCACATCATCAAGAGCCTTCGGCGACATCCTCATCTGACCCTGATCGAACGCACTCACATGCCGCTGCGAGTGTGGCTTGAGCTCCCGTTCGGCGGTGTCATGGCTCGGAGTTGCCGGGTGCTGTCGGCGGGGTCGTGGACGCCTCCGCGAGCCGGGCGTGCAGCCGTGCCCGGATCTCCTCCGGTGTGTAGGCGCGGCGGCGCCGCTGATCCCGTGCGATCACTATCCCGGTGGCCGCGACGCCTGCGAATGCGGCCAGGCCGAGTATCTTCCACCAGCGCATCTGCCTAGGCTACGACTGTGCCTGGCGTGCGCATCGGCCTGGATGAGGCCCTCGAGCTGACCCGCACGGGAGACGTGTGGCTGTTCCGCGGGCACACCGCGGCCGACCGGGCCATCCAGCTGACGACCAACAGCCCGGTCAACCACGTCGGCATGTCCGTGGTCCTGGACGACCTGCCCGCGCTGATGTGGCATGCCGAGCTGGGCAGGTCTCTGCCGGACCTGTGGTCGGGCAGCCGCCACCGCGGCGCGCAGCTAAATGACCTGCGCGCGGCCGTCACCCTCTGGGCCACCAGGTACGGCCAGCGGGCCTGGCTGCGCCAGCTGGAACCTCCGCCTGCCCGCGAGATGGAAGACGCGATACTGCACACCATCGCGCGGCTGGATGGCACACCGTTTCCGTCCGCAGCCCGGATCGCCTCCGGGTGGCTGCGCGGGCGGCTGCCGCCGGTCCGGCGGGATGAGCGGGACGCCGGCCTGGAGACCGCCTACTGCGCCCAGATCGTCGCCGTCACCTACCAGGCCATAGGCCTGCTGCCGGCCCGGCAGCGGCCGGACTGGTATGACCCTGGCCGGTTCTGGAGCGGGGATGATCTCCGCCTGTCTGCCGGGGCCCGGCTCGGCGGGGAGATCGCCGTACAGATCCCTGCCCGGGGGGGCTTCGCAGCTGATAACTGACATCCGCCGGCCTTGATCACAATCCGTTCATGCCGCGTACAGGATCGAGTTCAAGCAGCCAGGGGAAGAGATGGATGCGGAGGCAATCATCACTTCACGGCCGCCTGGGTACCGCTCCGATGCCTTCGCCCAGCACGTGCGAGAAGACGGTATCGGCGGCTGGCGTTGCCGCGACCCGTGCACCGCCGGTGCGGATGCTGCGGCGGCGGGCCAGGAAAGCGCCAGCATTACATCGGCTTCAGCGGATGCCTTTGGCTCCCCGTTTGGCTCCCCAGTGGCGGATCGCCTCTGCGGCATATCTCTGGATCACAAGTTCTGCCTGGTCAGCGTGCAGCCGACTGACCATCCGCATGCTGATATATCAGATTGAGTGATTGCCTGCGAGCAGTACATCATTAGAACGGTCATAGTTTCGAATGTGAAAGCCTACCAGCATTTTTGGCGCCCCGACCGCGACTCGAACGCGGGACCTACTGCTTAGGAGGCATTCCCGTAACGTCGCTGAATGTGGCCCTGCATGGCGTGACGTGCCGTTCAGCCACAGTGACAATGGCTGGATGTAGCCTGGCGTAGCCCGGTGCCTGTGGTCGTTGGCTCCCCGCTTGGCTCCCCGAGATCTCGTTAGCTACGCTAACGTTCGAATGCTCAGGGCCTGATGCTGCTACCTGATCGCGAGTCCCGGGAGGCATGCCACGCCTAGCCAGCCGGCTCCGGATGCGCGCTCATGACGGCAGTGGTAGCGCTCAGACCGAGCGCCCCGTCCGAGGGGCCGGTCAGTATCATGCCGCGATCGGGATGCGTCCGGCCGCCTGCCCGGTAACCTGGCCAAGCGTGAGTGGCAGGATACGGCACCTGTACGACTTCGAGCTCGAACCGGAGGTCCGTGACTGGCTGGACAGCCTCAGCGACAGCGACTTCAAGCGGGTCGACGAGGTGTGCGGCCTGCTTGCCGAAAAAGGGACCGAACTGGGCGGTCCGTGGTCGGATCACCTGGAGGGAGCGGTCTGGGAGCTGCGGATCCGGCTGCGTGATGTTGCAGCGAGGATCACGTACTGGTGTACTGCTGAGAGGACGGTCGTACTGCTGACCGTGTTCCGGAAGACCAGGCAGCACGACCAGAGGCAAATCGACCGGGCGGTCCGGGCGCAGAAGGCATGCGAACGTGACCACCGGGGTCCTGCGGCGGAGACTTACGAGAGGCAGGTGTGATGACTGGTTACCACACCCGCTGGGTCCGCCCGCCAGACCAGGCCGAGGATCCGGAGCGGGTCGCGATCCGCGAGGCCCTGGCCTTCGGCAAGGCCGTGTATGACCAGCGCTGCGCCCTAGGTCTCAGCGTTGCCGAGTTGGCCGGGCGGGCTGACATGACCGTCGATGAGATCGAGTGCATCGAAGAAGGCGGCACCGAGCCTACTATCGCCTTGCTGCGACGCTTGGCCGCCGCCCTGGACGCCGACGTGCGTCTGACCGCAGGACACGACCTCGGCTCGGTATGGTTCGAACCCCACGCAGCCTTACCCGCTCGGCGCGGTCGTTTCCAGCCTGCGGCAACGACCGTCACAGAGCGCGACGTCCGCTGTGGCCGAAGGGTTCAATATCCGCCCAGATCTGGCGTCTAGCCATTCTCTCGGCGCCCGTGATTGCGGGCGTCCAGATACGGCCGTTCTGTCGCGCGTCCGCGAGTGGAGCTCGCTGATGCTGGGCACGACGTTGCACGGCGGCCCTGTGATGAGTGAGGGGCTGCGGATTACCTAACAGCCTGCATCCTCATTTGGCTCGGCCTGCCGGCTCTGGTCAGGCTTATCTCAGCAACCCAGCCGTTATCCGGTGGCATTTACCGGCACCTGTCCCGGCCATTGCGGCGGCCGCCCGCCCGGGCCCCGGTGAACGGCGGTCATCCTCATGGTGCACTGCCGCGGACTCTGGTGGCTGACTGCGCCGTTATCTGTGTCCAGCTGGATCCGGTCCGCCATCGGCCAATCGCCTGGACGAAGTTACGCATGATCGCCGTACCGTGAATGGTCAGGACTGACTCGGGGTGGAACTGCATGCCTTCCACCGGCTGGGTGGCGTGCCGCAAGGCCATCGGGATGCCCTCGCGCGTTCGGGCCGTCACGGTGAGCGCTGGGGGCAGTGATTCCGCGGCCACCAGCAGGGAGTGGTAACGGGCCGCGTCGAACCGGTGCGGCACCCCGGTGAACAGGCCGGATCCGTCATGCACTATCTCGGATGTCTGGCCGTGGACAGGCTGCGAAGAACACACGATCCTGGCACCGAACGCTGCCGCGATCGCCTGATGGCCCAGGCAGACCCCCAGCAGCGGAGTGGTGGCGCCACACACGCGCACGACATCTACGCTGATGCCCGCGTCAGCCGGGGCACCCGGTCCCGGGGAGATCACGATGCCTGCCGGGGCGAAGGCTGCAACCTGATCCGCGGACACCTGGTCGTTTCGCGCGATCTCCACGTGGCAGCCGCCGGTGACCAGCATGTGCGCCAGGTTGTAGGTGAAGGAGTCATAGTTGTCGATCAGCACGATGGCGGGCTTGGCGATGCCGTGCTTCCGGCCCGGCCGGGAGGCTGGCCAGACTGCCGCGCGCCGGGCCTGAGCGGGGCTGCCACGGTCGACTGGCCGCCTGGCCAGTGCCGCCGCAAGCAGCCTGGCCACCGGTCCCGGCGCGCAGGCCACAGCGCTGTCACCGATGGCCTGCACCGGCATCACGCCGCGCAGGGCATTGGTCACGAACACTTCGCTAGCATCGGCAAGCTGTGCCCGCGTGATCGCGCCGGTCGTGACCTCGATCCCGTTGAACCGCGCGCCCTTCAGGACGGCCGCCCGGGTCACGCCGGGCAGGATCCGCCCGTCCGCCGGCGGCGTCTGCAGGCTGCCATCTACGACGGCGAAGATGCTGGCCCGGTCGGTCTCGAGTACCTCGCCGCCGACGTCCTCGATAAGAAGCTGCTCGCCTGGTCCGCGCAGTCGATGCCGGGTGAGTTCGGCGATCAGGCGCCGGTCAAGCCACTTGTGCGCGCCGAGGCCGCCCGGTATGACCGCGGGGCGCAGCCGTACCGTTTCCGGCGGCCCGGCCAGCGGGATAACCGCCACGCCGGCGCGCAGCTGGCCGCCGGAGGGTCGCGCCGTGACGCGCAGCCTCCCGGAGGGGCGCTGGGCCAGGCACGCCGCCAGGTCGTCGTACAGGGACTGCGGCAGGTGCTTGCCGTACAGCTGCGCCGTGCTGTCCTCCAGCCGCGCGAGGTGGCCGGCGAGATCACGTGTCGTGCCCAGGTCTACCAGGAGCGAGGTGAACACTCCGGCCGCTGGCCTTGGCCGCGCGGCCGGCCGGTCCGCGGCCGGGTCCGATCGAGCCGTCATCGCCTCCTCGGCTGACCGGCTGGAAAGGGCGCCACCCGCCGCTCGGATGAGCGGGCCCGCCTTGAGCAAGCACTCCCGGAATTCGTCGTCGTCCAGGGAGTCCGCCACGATCCCCCCGCCGGCGCCGAGCCACACGCGCCCGTCGCAGAATTCGAAGGTCCGGATGGCGACGTTCAGCTCGAGCCCGGCAACCGGGCTGCGGTACCCGACAGCGCCGGTATAGATCTCGCGCGGCACCGCCTCCAGCTCATGAATGATCTCAAGGGCCCGGATCTTGGGCGCGCCGGTCACCGACCCGGGCGGAAAGGTGGCCCGGATGAGGTCACCGTCGCTGGATTGCGGGTCGAGACTCCCGCGTACGTCCGATACCAGATGCCACACCCCTGGGTGGGCTTCGGCGTGCAGCAGGCGAGGGACCTCGACGCTGCCGGCCACGCAGGCCCGGCTGAGATCGTTCCGCATCAGGTCGACGATCATCACGTTCTCGGCCCTGTTCTTGGCCGACTTCTCAAGCTCGCTGCGCTGAGCTGCGGCCCGGCGGCCACAGGCCGACCGGCGGCTGGTTCCCTTGATGGGCCTGGACAGTACCGTCCGCCCGGTCCGGCGCAGGAAGAGCTCGGGCGACAAGCTGGCCAGATCACCGCCTGGCAGGCGCAGGAACGCTGCGTAGGGCGGCTGCAGCTCAGATGCGGCGCGGCAGAACAGGTCGAGCGGGTCGCCGCGGAAGACAGCTTCCAGCCGCAGGCAGATATTTGCCTGGAATATGTCTCCCTGCCGGATGTACTCGACCGTGCGGCCGACGGCTGCCCTGTGCTCGCTCGCCGAGGGCACCAGCTCGAAGTCGCCGCAGGCGTAGTCGCGGAGCGGCGGTACCGGTGCGCGCGCCCGGCCTGACAGCTCCTCAAAGCGGCGTTCCAGCTCGGCTGCACGGCCTGGCGTCCACAGCGCCTCGAAATACCACTGGGCGGATGTCTCGTCCCACCGCAGCACGTGATCGTAGTAGCCGAACCACCAGATCGGCAGCCGCCGCGGACCGCCGGGTGCCGGGGGCTGGGGGAGCAGGTCGCGGGCGAGCCCGTAGCCGAGGCAGCCGATCCAGCCGCCGCCGAAAGCAGGGCCGCCCGTTCCGGGATAAGGCGCGTCCAGCACATCACCAAGATCTTGCGGCGGGCTGCGGACGAGCACCGGCTCGGATCCGATCACTGCGCCGCCTCCGGCCCAGGCGCCAAGCAACGCGACCGGATGCGGGTCGTCTCGCACCAGCCGGAGCACGTCGAGCGGTCGGAGATCCCAGTTCAAAGCACGGCGCAGGAGATGGTGCGCCGGCTGCACCTGCACAGGTCACCTCCCCTCATGATGCCAGGGCCCTGCCGGGGGGCTGCCCGGGACCGGAATGACATCGTAGTTCCCCGGCCCGCAGTGAACAGGGCCCGGCCAGCATCGGGCCGGCGGCCTACGCGCCGGTCACGGGCGGTGGGTTGTGTCTGGGGTTCGAGCGCGACATCCGCCCGCTTTCGTGACAAGGACCGGACCTCGATGCTGAAGGTGTCCGGCCCCTGGTCGCATGGCGATGTGCTCGCTCACCGGGACGCGATCCTCGATCAGCTTCGTCAGGGCAGCATGCCCCTGCGACGGGACCTGGCCGCAGGACCAGGCAGCCCTGTTCAGCCGCTGGATCTCCGCCGGGTCACCGCCCTGACCGGACCCAGCGGCGGGCCGCCGCGGCAGGGATCGTGAGCCAAGGAATGACGCAGCGCTCCGCTGGGCACGAAGAACATCTGACAGCATCGTCGGCGAAGCCGCGGAATGGTCATTCTGTCCGTGCGGCACGTGGTTAGTGAGAGGCTGGTCCGGACACGTCCGTGTGGTGAACCTGTGCGGGAGAGCCCGGTACGTCTTGCGTGAGCGGTGTGCCGCACAGGTTGCGCGGTGGTCAGTGCTTTGCGTAGGTCCGGCCGGCCATGGCCGCGGCGCTTTCCGTCGCCCGGCTGAGGTCTATGCCGTCGGGGTCTGCGAGCCACTGCAGGGTGATGCCCCGCAGGAGGCCGGCCAGCACGACGGACTCGAGGGCGGGCTCGAGGTCCTGCCGGACGCTCCCGTCTTCCTGGCCGCGCGCGAGCTGGTCGCGCAGGGTGTCGCGGAGGACGGCATTGACCGTGTGGATGGCGTCGCGCAGGGCGGGCTGGCTGGCGAGGGACTCCACGGTCAGGATCAGTACGGCCCGGCTGCGGCGGGGGTTGCGGCGGTGAACCAGATCCGGGACCTGGCCGAATGCGCCTGGCCCGCGGTGCTGGCCGCCTCGGCGAGCCCGTTCCGGCCGGTGAGCTGGTGCGCGGCGCTGGCCGTGGTGCCGGGTCCGGTGCGTCGGGGACCTGAGCCGGGTCCGGCGGCTAGGCCCGGACCGGTTCACCGCGGCGGTGCGGCGGGAGCTGCCCCGGTGGGGCGGGAAGCGGCCGTGCCTGCGGATCATCCGGGCCGTGTTCGCCGCGCTGGCCGATCCCGCCGGAGTCGCCGCGCACCGCCCCGGCGCCCTGGAGCGCGCGCACCTGGTGCTGGGTGACTGGCGGGATACCCGCGCCCGCCTGGCCGGTACCGAGGCTCGCATGGGCGCGGTCCTGGACGAGCTCGGGCTCGCTGACCTGGTCACCACGATCGCGGGGCTGACCGCGACCAGGGCCACGGCGATCTTGGCCGGACCGGCGGCCGGCCCGGTTCGCCACCGCGCGGGCCCTGGTCAAACACGCCGGGCTGTGCCCGCGCGGCAACGCCTCCGGCGCCGCCCAGGGCAAGACCTCCATCTCCGGCCGCGGCCGGCCCGGCCTGCGGCTAGCCGCCTGGCGGACCGTCTGGGCGGCGATGCCGGACAACCCTATCGACGGTGTGACGCTGAGTGACGGGCAGTGTCCGGGAGAAGGCACGCCGACCCGGCGTTCCGTGCGTGCAGAACGTCTGCCGGGCGGAGTGATGTTGGGCCCATATCCGCAATTCGGTCGTGCCATGACACGGTGCGTATGCGATGTTCTGCTTCCAGGCTGAGGATTCGCCGAGATCGGTCCGGGTCCGCTGTCCAGGCCGGTCGTTCGGCAGTTCTTCAGGTGGTACGCCGCGGAAACATTCGTCCCCAACTTGATGGCCGGGGCGACTCCATTCCGGGGCCTGAAAACGCCTGATCGGCCAGACGATCCTGCAGGAGGGCATGCCGGAACTGGTAGACCGGTCCGACCGTACGCAGGACATTGCGATCGCGGGCATCGGCAAGAAATCGCATGAGGCGGATCGGAGTATGCCAACGCGCGGCAAGCTGTGCAAACGCTAGGGAAGCTGACCATGTGCTTGAATACATGAACCCGCCTACGGCGCCTAGCGCAAGCCCGAACGAGAGCCCGGCAGCAAGCCCGGCATCGAGCCCGATCGGGAGCCCGGTCGCGAACCCGATCGCAAGCCCGGCCCCGAGCCCGGTTATCAGCCCGGCGGCCAGCCCGTACGCCGGTCCGGCCACGAGCCTGAACGCGAGCCCGGCAGCGAGCCCGGCGGCGAGCCCGCTCCCGAGCCCGGCCGCGAGCCCGGCTGTGAGCCCGACCGCGAGCCCGACCGCGAGCCCGAATGCCAGCCCGGCCGATAGCCCTATCCCGATTCCGTACGTTCGATTGGTGCGCCACGACGTGCGGGGACTGAGGGGGCTGGCGTTGTCTGCACTTGACTGGGAAAAGGTCCCCGTGGGCCCGCCTGTGAGCGTGGCCGCGAGCCCGGCGGTGAACGCGACCGCGAGCCCTGCCGTCAGCCCCGCCGTCAGCCCGACCGCGAGCCCGGCCGTCAGCCCGACCGCGAGCCCGACCGCGAGCCCAGCCGCGAGCCCGACCGCGAGCCCGAACGCGAGCGATGGGAGGCGGAACACCTGACGCCACCTAATAGTCGCGGTCAGTTGGGGCTCACCTCGCAGCCTCAAGGGGAGCCCGAACATGAGCCCAGCCGCGAGCCAGACCAGGAGTCCGAACGCGGGGCCGCCCGAGAACCCCGCCAAGAGCCCGGCCAAGAGCCCGAACGCCAGCCCGCTCGCAACAATGCGAGGGGTAGCGGGTGCCCATTCACGTATACGCCACCATTGCAAATCGCGAGTGCCGTCCTGGTTCATCCATGCAGCGAGACAGCAAAGAGCATGCTGAGCGGTCTGAAGGTCGTATCGTGGCGCTGGACGCCCGGGTCGCTGAGCGTAGGCTGCAGGCAGAATCCGATCGAGGAGATGGCCGACGATATCGTCTCGGGAAACGTGGCCATGGGCGTCATCGCAGAAATCCAGCAATTCACGGACGTCGTCCCCAGTGCGGTAGGTGTCCCGGACCAGCGTCAACGTCAACGGACTGCTCAGTGCTCGCGCAATAGCGCTGTCCGGAGCATGCTGAAGGCGGTCAGTCAACTCGCGCCACCCGCGCGGCGCAGGGTCGAGTTGGACGCGCTTGAGGTATCCGGCGGCAGTCATTGCGTCGATGCTTTGCAGTTCAAGGGCGGCGGCACCCTCCAGGAGACCTTGAGACGCGGCTTCCGCCATCTCATCGCGGCGGGTCAAGAGAATCACGCGGAAGGTTGCCTGCTGGCTGAGTGCCCGCAGCGAGTCAGGCCGCAGCTCCATGGGAACCTCGTCCAGGCCGTCCAGCATCACCGCGACTTTGTCCTCGGTGAGCAGCGCCGCGGCTTCCTCAGCCCCACCCTTGCCCGCGAGTAGCGGGTAAGTCTGCTGGAGCTGATTGGTGATCCATTCCCGGACACGCTGCCTATTCGGATCCCAATCGTGCAGAGTAAACATCACCGGCACGGGCACCCGGCGACGGTCATCTTCTGGCACCTTCTCCCTGTGCTTGAGGGCGGCTAGGAGCAACAACACCGCCGCCCCGCTCTTGCCAGACCCTGGAGCACCGACGATTACCAACCGGCCTGACCCGAGTCCCCCATACACCGCATGGAGATCACTTACGCGACCCGCCCGTAGCCGTTGCCTCCCTATGGCAGGGAGCAATGGCAGGGGGGGAAACCGCTCCGAACCCACCGCTGCCGAAACCGGTCCGGCAACCGGCAAGGATGGCCTCTGCCACCGCACCGGAATCGGCTCCGGTTGCAACAGTCCCCGATCAGCGGCGACATGGGTCCACTGGTTTCTGACAGCTCCGGCCAGCAGATCAGTCACGTGATCGAGTTCCGCCGCCCCCACCGTCTCACTGCCCTGCCGAATCCTGGCATGCCATGCCCGCACGATCCAGCCGACTGTGATTGTGCCGACAGATATGACGAATGCAACATAGGCTTCAAGATCCTGGCGGTGCGGTGACCGATACACGACATACAGCAGCCAGATTGTTCCAGCCACAATCGCGATGACCGCGGCGAACTGCAACAGACCATGACTGTTGCGCCCCATGGCAGCAGTCTGACACGAATCTGAGCGGCCAGCGGCAAGGCTCCGTCCGCTCATGCCGCCGACCGGGCGGCCTATCCGACTCTGCCGCCCTCCGCGACGTCGCTTCGTGCATGATAGGGAATCGGATTGTGCCGATCCTTCCGAAAGAGCGTGATCCTCGGCTGATCACCCGTCCGTCGCGGGGGGACTCTGACGGACGAACACCACCGACTGCTGGCTGACTGGGCCCTCTTGTGCGCCGAGCACGTGCTGCATCTGTTCGACGATCATCAACCAGGTGACAGCCGGCCCCGCAAGGCTATCGATGTCGGTCGAGCCTGGATCCGGGGTGAGGTACGTATGGGTGACGCACACCGAGCGGCTTTCCGGGCGAATGCCGCAGCCCGCGAGATGCCCGATACAGCGAAGTTCGCTGCACTGTCGGCGGGCCAGGCGGTTGCGGTGGCTCACGTCGCCGCCCATGACCTGGGCGCTGCGGCGTACGCCATCAGGGCGGCCAGCGCATGCGTCTCAGCCGACGACGCTGCCCGAACTCGGGACAAGGAACGGGAGTGGCAGCGGGCGCACCTCCCTGCCGCTGTCCGTGAACTGGTTCTCGACGATCAACAACGCCGGAGCGCCATCTGCTGGCACGCCTTCGACGACTGACCTGAAGCCTGCCACTCATCCGCTTCTGCCGCCCGGCATGTTCGCGGAGCCCACCGTTTCGGGGGGCACACTGGCACGGGTCAGCAGCCGTTGCTAGCGCAAACCCACACAGTCAAGCGCCCAGAACGCCTCCGGGTACACGAGGGTGCCCGTCATCCACGGTTCGTAGCTAGCGAACGTGCGTACCTGGAAGGCAGACTCCGGAATACGCAACGACGGACGGCGGAAGCCGGCCGATCCGGCCGCCTCAAATCCGAACCGCCCGTAGTAGCCGGGAGACCCCTCGAGAAAGATCGCCGGCTCCGTTCCCGAAGCCGCGACTGCCAGCAGCTGACGGACCAGCCGAGTTCCGATGCCCTGACCCTGCCGGCCAGGCGTGACGCTCAGCGGACTCAAGATGAGCACGTCAACCAGCTGGGCCTGCGCGTCGAGCCAGCCACGACTGGCCAGCACGTGCCCGACAACCGCCCCGTGCTCCTGGGCCACCAGCGACAGGCTGGGGCGCCACCCAGCTGATGCGCGCAGGACTTCGACAAGATCCGCCACGACTGGCTGATTGCGGAAAGCCGCTTGTACCACCTGGCGCACCTGCCGTCGATCTGACTCACGCTCCTGCCGCACTTCCACATCAGTCGCCACGGCCGTATCGTGTCAGCCACGCCCAAATTCAGCACCTCATTTCGCGGTCCATGCAGTCGGCCGAAGCTATCCTCATCTGCCGCGGACAGGGTTGAGCTCAGGAAGCCAGGGAAGAGATGGCATGCAGACCGCAGTGATCACTCCTCGGCCACCAAGGTGCCGCTGCGATGCATTCGCCCGGCATATGCGGAAAGGCGGTATCGGCGGCTATTGAGTCGTTGGCTTCCCGTTTGGCTCCCCGAGATCTCGTTAGCAACGCTAATGTTCGAATGCTCAAGGCCGACAGAGTTATCGATTCGCGACTCCGGTCGGCGGCCCCGGGTTGCAACTGGACTGACACACCACGCCCGCCTTCGGCAACGGCTCTTGCCAGCGCAACTTCCGGAATGCCTGGACGCTGCATACTGGACCAGTCGCGATCCGGACCAATCGGCTCACCCCGCTTGCGATGCGGTCTTCGCCCGCCGGCAACCGAACGCCCCGCGGCCAAGCTGTCGCCCAGTCCGCGCTCTCCGGTTCACATCACACGCCGAGGCAACGCCCGATCATGCGTGAAAAGAGGGCATTGCGTGCTCGTATAGTTATGCGATGTTCTGGATGCCGCCAAGGGCGGCGTTGTCGAAGCGGTTATGGCGCTGATCCGGTCGCCGATGCACGTGATCACCAGCAAGCCGAAGGCCTGGGCAACGCCGGTCACGGAATCTGCCAGGTAGGCGCCGGTCGCGGGCTGACCGTTGGCTCGGGTGGGTACGAGCTGGTACTGGCGGCCCTAACGGAAGGCGATGGCGGTGAGGAAGTGCCGGGAAGCTCGCGGCCTTCGCACTGGAGAGGGACGCACGGTATGCGCATCCAGGCGTCCTCCGTGGGGGGAGCGACGCGGTTGCCGGCAGCTGGATGTGAGGGCTTGCCGGTTGGGTGTGTAGGTGCTATTCGAGGGCAGGCCACTGCTGGTGGGCATGTCGACTGTCAACGACGATAGTGGCGTGCAAGGCCGGGTCCGTCGGCACGTCGGCGGGCAGCGCGTTCAGTGGTGCGCAAACCGCAGCGGCTTGGCTGGCTCGGCCACGCTGGGTGGATGGCTCCATTCGCAGGCGGCGATGTCAGACCGCCAGACGGTGCATTCCGAGCAGGTAGAGTTCGCTGTCCCGGACGTCGTGAATGCGGCGAAGGATCTCGTCTAGGTCGTCGTGCACGGAGACGTGGCGTCCGGACAGTTCGTCGTAGCGTCCGGTGGTAAGACGGTAGATCTGTTCGATGGCACGATCGGGTTCGGCTCCGCGGCCAGCGTTGAGCTCACGCTGCGCCCACGTGTACACGCGCGCATCGTGGGTTCCGGGTAGGGCGTCCGGGCTGAGGGCGGTTTCGGCAAGCCCGATGGGAAGCAGACCGGGGTGGATGCTGAAGATGCTGATCTTGTGCCGGCTAGCTTCCATCGCGAGGTTCTCGGTCAGCTTGATCATCGCGGCCTTGGACACGGAGTAGGCGGAGACGGTCGGCCAGCGAAACGCGCCGGCCTGGCTGGTGATGTTGATGATCCGGCCGCGCCGGCGGGGAACCATCTGGGCCAGGGCCAGCCGGGTGTAGAGGAGGGTGCCGAACAGGTTGATATCGACCGTGCTCCACCATGCTTGGAGGTCGACTTCCCACGTCGGCCCCGTCGGTCCCAGGATGCCGGCGTTGTTGACCAGCAGTTCGATCGGGCCGAGCTCAGCCTCGACGCGCCGGATAACCTCCGGTGCACCCTCCTGGTCGGTGACGTCTGCCGGGAGGCATAGGGCGCGGCCGCCTGAGATCTCGATCAATCGAGCCGTCTCGCGCAGTTCTTGTTGTGAGCGGGCGACCAGGGCGACCGCGTAGCCGGCGTCGGACAGGCGCAGGGCGAGCAGACGGCCGATCCCCCGCCCGGCGCCGGTTACAACGGCAACCGGCCGCTCGGCGGGGATCGCAGCGGTCGATGCCGGGGTGACCTGGCGCGCCCGGCGCTTGCTCATCGCGTCGATGTAGAGGGCCGCTGGGCGGCCCAGGTAGAAGAAGGTGCGTGGTCGGCGGGACGCGCCGGTCGTGATGTCGGTCGGCATCTTGGGTTCTCCATTCTCCGGTTGCTCGTACGATGGACCGCCGGTGGTCCGTGCTCTGGGCTGCCCGGGGGACGCCCCGGGCCTCGGTGTCGCTCTCGGGGGCATCAGGGGGCTGAGGTGAACCCAGCCCAGCCAGGCGGCGCTTGCCGGTAGTGACATCGGGCAAGGGTGATTAGCCCGTGGTCGTCGATCGCCAACGTCTCGATCGCGAGGAGGTTGTCGACGCTGCGGTAGCCGATGGCGATGCTTCCCGCCCCGGCCGCCGCTACCAGGTCCGGGCCGAACTCAACCGACGGGTAGCGCTTGAGCGCGGCGGCGACGTACCGGCGCAACCCGCCGCGCCCCGACAACGGCGTACTGGCGCCGAGCCGGGCGGCGAACGGCGAGTAGTACTGGATGTCATGTCGGTAGTGATCGACGATCCGGTCAACGTCGTGCGAGTTCCATGCCGCCGCCCAATCGTGGGCGAAGGCATCGGCCTCCGCTTCGGAGAGATTCTTCATGGTGTCAATCATGCAAGGATTGGTCTTGCCAAGCACGATCCAATCTGAAAATATTGGATTGTAATGACCAAGACCACTGACCTGGCCGGTTCGAGATCAGAGATGACCGGCGCGGGACGCTTCGCCGCTCTGGTAGAGGGATGGCGTGACGGTGGCAGCGGACCGCTGTCCCGACGCCTCGCCCGCGTGATCCGATCGCGTATCTCCAGCGGCCTGCTCGGCCCGGGCACGGTCTTGCCGCCCGAGCGTTCGCTGGCGGCGACGCTCGGGGTTAGCCGATCGACGGTTGTGGCGGCGATCGATGAACTGCGAGCAGGTGGTTTTGTTACGTCTCGGCAGGGCTCCGGCACGTGGGTTCCCGCCAGCGACCCAGGCGCGGCTCCTTCCGGCACTACCGCTGAGCGGCTCTTGCCCGCCGAGCACATACTCAACCTCGCCGCATCCGTCCCTCCCGACGCCTCGCAGCTCCCGGACGCGACCCTCGATGTCGCCGAACTGGCATCGGTCGTGCCCGCGCACGGGTACGCACCAGCCGGGCTGCCCGTCCTACGCGACGCAATCGCCCAGCGCCACCACGCCCTCGCTGCGCCGACCAGCCCCGCCCAGATCCACGTCACCAACGGCGCCCAGCACGCATTGGATCTCGCCCTCGGCGCCGTCGCCAGACGTGGCGACATCATCGCGGTCGAGGACCCCACCTACGTCGGAATCCGCGACCTGCTACGAGGACGCGGCCTGCGGGCCCTCCCCCTTCCGCTCGACCTGATCGACGACCCCGGCGACCAGCTCTCCAAGCTCCTGATCGCCGGACGCGCCCGAGCGGTTCTGCTCGTACCCGCCGTGCACAGCCCGACCGGACGGGTCCGCCGCCGCCTCCAGCTCGAAGCGCTCGCCCGGCAACTCGACACTGCCCGCCTCCCTGCCATCGAAGACAACACACTCGCTGACCTGGCCTTCACCGGCGGCCGGTCACCATCGCTCGCGTCGCTGTGCCGGCGAGCCCCGGTCATCAGCGTCGAAAGCACCAGCAAAGTCGGCTGGGGGGGCCTGCGGGTCGGATGGATCCGCGCCGCGCCCGACCTCATTGACGCGACGGTAACCGAACGGGAGCGCACCGACTACGGGACCAGCGTCCCCTCCCAGCTTGTTGCGCTTCAGCTGCTCAGCACCTACGACCAAGTGATCAGCCGGCGGCGGCAAGCCCTGAAACAGTCCGCGGCGACGTTCACCCGGCTCGTGCGCAAGCACCTCCCCGACTGGACATGGCAGCCACCCGACGGTGGGCTCTCGGCCTGGATCGACACTCGCGTCGACACCGACCTGCTGCTCGACCACGCCCTGCGCCACCGGGTCGCGTTCGCGACCGGACCATCCGCGTCACGTTCGCCGTCCGCCCGCACTCATTTGCGAGCCTGCTTCGACCGGCCAGCCGTGGAACTCGAAGCCGCAATCATCCGCCTCGCACGAGCCGCCAACGACACCCGCGGGTATCGCAGTGCGCGACAACCTCCCAACCGCGGCCACGCCCTCCCCTAGCGGGGATCTTCCCCGGCATGGGGCACCTGCTGCCGGAACTCCCGGCAGGGCGGGTCACCAACCGTCAGGACCCCGCGCTAGCCGACCTGCACCCGCACCGGGAACGTGGCACCTCGGCGTACGTGTGGCACTTGTTCGACCGGCTCGACGACCTGCGGCCGATCCTTCGCCCGTGAACGGGACCGTCTGCCAGTGATCCCGGTAAGTAGGCTGGCGGCATGCGCGTAGTGATCGCGGGCGGGCACGGGAAGATCGCACTCCTGCTGGAGGGCCTGCTGGCTGAGCGCGGCGACCAGGCCGTCGGGCTGATCAGGAACCCGGCCCACGTCACCGATGTACGCACGGCCGGCGCTGAAGCTGTCATCTGCGACCTGGAGGCGGCCTCGGCCGGCGATGTCACGGTGCTGCTGTCCGGGGCCGATGCGGTGGTGTTTGCGGCCGGCGCCGGTCCGGGCAGTGGCGCCCCCCGCAAGGACTCCGTCGACCGGGCGGCCAGCGTGCTGATGGCCGACGCTGCCGAGCGGGCCGGGGTCCGCCGGTTCGTGCAGGTCTCCTCGATGGGAGCCGGCACGCCGCCGCGGCCCGGCACTGATGAGGTCTGGGCCGCCTACATCACGGCGAAGACCGCCGCCGAGGCCGACCTGCGCGCCCGCGACCTGGACTGGACCATCCTGCGCCCGGGCGGCCTGACCGACGCTCCTGCCACCGGCAGGATCCGGCTCGCACCCCCGCCGGTCCCCAGTGGCACGGTCCCCCGCGCCGACGTCGCCGCGGTCATTGCCGCCCTGCTCGGCAATCCCGGTACCCGGCACCAGACCCTCGAGCTGACCGGCGGAGACAGCCCGGTCGCTACGGCCGTGCACAGCATTTCTTAATCACGGCGCCGGGTCGGCGCGCGGTTATCGAAGGGACTTTCGCGATGTCGATCGCTCGGCGGCCCAGGTCAACTCCATATGCGGCAGACCGGCCTGCATATTTATGCAAGCCGGTCGGGCACTGAGCTTGCCCGCTCATACCGCGTTCCGCGCGTCTGCGTAGGTCAGTTGGGCTGGGGGTAGGTCATGGTGGCTGCGGGCGGACATGTCCGCGCGAGGGTATCGGCGCGGCGCAGGGCGTCGGGCAGCCGGTACCGGCCGGCTATGCGCCGGACCAGGTCCGCCGCATCGGCTGCGAGCATCCCGGCCGCGGTGACGAACAGCGGGCGTACCGAGGATCCGCGCACGACCGGCACCGCGTGGGCAGCGGTGCGGAACCGGGACTTGGCCACCCCGATCACCGGGATGCCGAACTCCGCGTGCGCATGCGCACCCAGGCCGGGCCGGCCGCCAGGGGTCCAGGTCGGCGTAGCCACCGGCCACCAGCAGGCCCACCCCGCTCAGACCGTTCAGGACCGCGCGCAGCGGCGGCAGCTCGCGCAGGTAGAACTCACCCGGCCGGCAGGGCGCTACCCAGCAGACCACCGCGGTGCGTTCGGCCAGCACGTGCGCGAAGGCGGCATCGGCGGCCAGCACGGCTGCCGCGCGGGCGCCGCCGGTGCTCAGGTAATGCACGTCCACGGCAGCGCACACGCCGCAGTCCGGGCGCCCGCCGGTTTCCATGTCTTGAGGATGCCCGAACCTGCGCGCCAGGCATCAGGACCGTATTGTGGCATCCGCCGGCACGGGTCCGCAGCAAGCGTTCAGCAGGTCACGAAGCGTAATTGGTCTGCGTCGAGTACGCGCACGTGTAACCGCCGTTCGGCACGATCCTCCCACCGTTCGAAGTGCCTGCAGGGACAGCGCCGGATTGGACGTCATGGCGCGCGCTGTGACGGTGCTCGTGTACCTCAGCTGCTCGTCGCGGCGCCGTGTGCAGCCTGGCACACTGGCGTGGTGATGCGGAACGCCTGGGATGTGCACGCTGGTGAGTGGATCTCATGGGCCCGCGCGCCGGGTCACGACAGCTACTGGCGCTTCCACCGCGAGGCATTCCTCCCGCTGGTTCCACCGCCGGAGCGGCTGACTCTGGACATCGGATGCGGGGAAGGCCGGCTGACGCGTGACCTGTCCCGGCTCGGTCACCGGGTCCTCGGGATCGACGCCTCGCCGGCGATGGTCACGGCCGCCGCCTCCGTTCCCGGCGCTGCCGGGCGGGTGGCCGCCGGTGATGCCGCCGCGCTGCCGGTGGCCGACGCCGCCGCGGACTGTGCCGTGGCCTTCATGAGCCTGCAGGACGTCGACCATATGGAACAAGCGGTGGCCGAGGCCGCCCGCGTTCTGGTGCCCGGCGGCCGGCTGGTGATCGCCGTCACCCACCCGGCCAACACGGCCGGGAAGTTCGCTCCCGGGCCCGACGAGGCGGCGCGGCCATTCGTCATCGACGGGTCATGGTTCGAGCGCCGGGCCCTCGCCGACACCTGCGAGCGGGATGGCTACACCATGACGTTCCACTCCCAGCACCGCCCGCTCCAGGCCTACACCGAAGCCCTGGCGGACGCCGGATTCCTCATCGAGCGGATCCAGGAGGTAGGCGACCCCAGCCCCGCCGACAAGTGGCACAGGATCCCGCTGTTCCTCCACGTCCGCGCCCTGCGCCCGTAAGACGCAACATCAGCAGTGCTCACGTGGGAACGCCCGGCCCGGCATCGACCCCGGTCCTTGCGTCAGCCGAGTCCGATACGAAATAATTACGTAGGGTAGCGCACTATAGGGGGCGACACGCGCATTGAACCGCCGATCTGGCGCGGATCCCTGCTGCCCGGCGTGGCTGAGCCCGGCGCGCAGATCTCGGTGCTCTGCGCGCGTCCACCGTGGCCGGCAGGCTGAACGACGGTCGGTCGCGCCTGATGAGCGAGCGCATCAACAGGAGTAGAACAAGATAGGTGCCGTGACTGAGTCCTGGCGTGGTGGCCTGACTGGGGTGGCGGCCCGCGGCGTCAGCCTGGCCGCCGGGCCCGCGGCTCGGCTCATGGCGCCGAGCTACCGGCAGAGTGCCGGCGTCGGGCCCCTCGTGGAGCCTGGCCCGGCGTCCGGACAGGCATGTGGCAGCGTCACGGCTGGCCTCATCTGGCAGCCCGTAGACTCCGGTTATGGTTTCTGGGCCGCAGGCGGGCAGCGGTGTCAGGATCGCGGAACTCGTGGCAACGCTGTCTTATGCCGCCGATCTCGGGCTCGGGCAGCCGATGGCGCACTGCATGCGGCAGACGGTGATAGCACTGCGGCTCGGGGAACTCGCCGGGGCCAGTGACCGCGAGCTGGAGGCCACGTATTACCTCGGCCTGATGATGAACGTCTACTGCCACGCAGACGCAGCCGAGCAGGCGCGGTGGTTCGGTGACGATATCAGCCTCAAGGGCGACGGGTTCGAGACGCTCGAGATGAGCACAGCGCGGATGATCTCGTTCATCTTGCGGCGGATGAGCTCACATGGAAGCGGTGTGGCGCGCGCCAGGCGGCTCGCGGCATTCCCGGTGGTGGGGATGAAGCAGGTGGCCGGGTTCATGACCACGCACTCCACGCTCGGGTCGCAGTTCGCCAGGCAGATCGGCCTCGACGACGCCGTCAGCGTCGCCATCCAGCAGGCGTACGAGCAATGGGACGGCAAGGGCTATCCCCGCCACCTGCGGGGTCACCAGATCTGCCTGCCCGCCCGGCTGGTGCAGCTGGCCAGCCCGGTCGAGATCTTCAGCCGGCGAAAGGACACGGCGGCGGCCGTGGCGATCGCGCGCAGGCATCGCGGGAGGCAGTTCGACCCCGCGGCGGTGGACCTGTTCTGCGCGCACGCAGCCGACCTGCTGGACGGCCTCGATCAGGCCTCCGACTGGGACGCCATCTTGGACACCGAGCCCCCGCTCTCGCGCCGCGTCGCCGGCGCCGACCTGGACGGTGTCCTGGAGGCGATGGCCGATCTGGTCGACCTGAAGAGCCCGTACCTGGCGGGCCATTCGCGGGGGGTAGCCAACCTGGCCGGGGAGGCGGCGCGGGTCTCGGGCCAGCCAGCGGATGCCGTCAGCACGCTGCGGCGCGCGGGGCTCATCCATGACCTTGGCCGGCTGGGAGTCTCCAACGCGATCTGGGACAAGCCAGGACCCCTCACCCAAGCCGAGTCCGAGCGCGTCCGGCTGTACCCGTACCTGACCGATCGCATGCTGGCCCGCGTCAGCGTGCTAGGCCCCAGCCGGGAGATCGCCGCACGCCACCATGAGCGGCTGGACGGCTCTGGCTACCCGCGAGGCCTGACGGCGGCCTCGCTCACGCCGTCCGACCGGCTGCTGGCTGCGGCCGACGCCTACCATGCCATGACCGAGCCGCGTCCGCACCGTGCCCCGCTGGATCCCGACCGGGCCTTTCGCGACCTGCGGGCCGAGGTCATCGCCGGCCGGCTGGACGGCACGGCAGTGGACGCCGTGCTGACGGCTGCAGGCCACCGCGCGCCTGCCCGGCACCTGCAGCCTGGCGGGCTCACCGCACGCGAGGTTGAGGTGCTCGGCTTGCTCGCCCGCGGCCACTCGACCAAGGAGATCGGCCGGCAGCTGGTGGTATCGCCGAAGACTGCGGCCAACCACGTCGAGCACATCTACGCCAAGCTCGGCGTTTCCAGCCGCGCCGCGGCGACGCTGTTCGCCACGCAGCACGGCCTGATGGGCGCCTTCGAGTCCGCCCCCTGACACCAGGGCACTCCCCTGCTCAGGCGCCCTGCATCGCCTGCATGTTCTTGGTGATCGCCGCCTCCACTGCCCGGAGATCCCCGGCCGGGCTGATCTGGAGGAACTCGCTGCCCGCCGTCGCCGAGGGTGTATGGCCGGGCCGAGCGTAGTACGCGTCGCCTGCCTCACAGACCTCTTCACGGTCGGCGTAACGCCAGGTCAGCGTGCCAGAGAAGACATAACCCCAGTGCGGGCACTGACACCTGTCGTCGGGCAGGCCCCTGAGCATCGGCGCCAGGTCCGCGTCCTGCCGGATAGTCACGAAAGTGACGGCGTAGCCATCGAGCTCATCGCCCCGGTCCTCCGCCGCGCCCATGTCGGCGACATTCTCGGCGCTTTGTCTGGATACCTTCGGCATCTGGCCCATCTCCTCCAGGTTGACGGTTGCTAGTGGGTCCGACGATAGGAGCCGGAGGCCGCAGGGTTCGTGAGGCATTTGCCTCATCTCCTGGCGGCGACTGGCTCGTGGCCGGCGGCCGCATGGCCAGCGAGCGCCCTCATCGCATGCCGTGTGTGACCGGTCTCGCGTGCCTGGCGGACATGGCGGCAGGCCGCACCCTGCGCCGCGTACTCGACGTGCCTGACCGCACGCAGGGCGGTCATCGGCTCGGCATCGGGCAATCGTCGTAATCGCGCCCGGATCTTGGCCTTCATGAGCTGGAGTCTTGCATGTGGTGCCGCGCACCCGTCACCACACGCCTGCCCGTGGCAGTAACCCTACGGGCACCGGCAGGCCGGGCACGGCCAAGGCGCTTCCGCAGGCCGCCCGTGACCAGCACAGTCGCGGATACACCGCCCGCAAAGAAGGGCCGGTGAAGGTACGACAACTCCTCCCCGCTGCCCTACCGCGCAAAGATCTGGCTTGTCTGCTGACCACGCGCCTCACCTTGGCGAAGACGCTAGGAAGCTTGGGTGAACTCGTCGATGGAGGCCACTTTGGTAGCCGGAATCCGTAGTGGTACGGATGTTGTGGCTCAAGTGTGTTCCTACGGTGAGCGTAACCAGTCCGGTTGGCGCGCAGGCGCGGGCCGGCAAGCGCAGGAATCAAACGGAGAGGGGCACACGAGATGCCGCTAATCAATGTGAAGGTGATTGAGGGCGTTTTTTCCAGCTCGCAGCGCCGGGAGATCGTGCAGAAGCTCACCGATGCGATGGTGTCGATCGAGGGTGAGAACATGCGCGGGGTGACCTGGTGCGTGCTGGAGGAGGTGCATAGCGGCGATTGGGCGATCGGAGGGAATGCGTTGACCACCCAGGACGTGCAGGCCCTCGCCGCCGGCGCCAACGCTACGGCTGGCGTCGCGGCCGACTGAACCGGTGACCGGGCGATGGGCGGCCGCGGGTCCTGATCGGAACCCGCGGCCGCCGTCCGTTGGCGTCTACGCTGTTAGGCTGACCAGGGTGGGGCCGGCCACTAAGTACGCGCGCAGCGGACAGGTGCATGTCGCCCACCAGGTTCTCGGTTCGGGGCCGCCGGATCTGGTGCTGGTGCCGGGGTTCGTATCCCACGTCGAGGCGGCCTGGGACTGGCCGTATCTGGCCCGGTTCCTATACCGGCTGGCATCGTTCGGTCGGCTGATCTTGTTCGATAAGCGCGGCACCGGGCTGTCGGATCCGATGAAACGCCCACCCACCTTGGCCGAGCGGGTCGATGACATCCGGGCAGTGATGGACGCGGTCGGCGTGGAGCGGGCGCACCTGTTCGGGGTGTCCGAGGGCGGCGCCCTGAGCATCGCGTTCGCCGCCCACTGCCCGCACCGGGTCGAGTCGCTGATCCTCTACGGATCCTACCCGCGCAAGGTCGCGACCCCCGACTACCCCTGGGGGGTGTCGCATCAGACAGTCGTCCGGTTCCTCGAGCGGTTCGATGAGGCGTGGGCCAGCGGGGCATGGTGGGACATCGTCAACCCGGACCTGCCCCCTGACCCAGACACCCAGCGCTGGTGGGCGCGCTATCTCCGTGTGGGCGCCAGCCCCAGCATGGCCCGCGACCTGATGTTGATGAACGCGCAGATCGATGTCCGGAGTCTGTTGCCCGATATCCACGCCCCGACACTGGTGCTGCACCGCGGCCATGACCGTTGGGTCGAGGTCGGCAACGGCCGCTACCTTGCGAGCAAGATCGCCGGTGCGAAGTTCGTCGAACTGGCCGGCGCTGATCACCGCCCTTGGCTCGAAGACGCCGACTCCGTGCTCGATCAGGTGCAGGCCGCCGTCCGCAGCACGATCCTGCGTCCCCGCCACGCCAGCTCTTCGGTCGGGGTGCATGCGCTCAGCCAGCGCGAGCACGAGATTGTCCGGCTCGCCGTCGCTGGCCAGTCAACGCCTTGACATCGCCCGGCACCTGTTCCTTAGCGAGCGCACCATCGAAACACACCTGCGCAACGCTTACACGAAGCTCGACGTCAACCCGAAGCTCGAGCTCACCCGACGAGCAGCTCAACTCGGCATCTGAAACCGATCGGAAGGGAGCTTCCCCCGCCCGCCGACGGCGAAGGCAGGCTAACAATGATGGAGAAGAGCGGACAGATCAGCACCCAGAAACCCCACTGTCCCTACCGCTGGCTGTCCGATCAGGCGGCGCATCAGACTGCATAGTTGGGATCCGTCGGCCCGGCGGATCGAATTCACGCTATGTGATCAGCCTTGGGTTTCCACGCCATTCAGGTGCATTGCGTATGCGCGGCCCGGCACCCCGTTCCCCGGCGGTGAAGGTTGGCGGCACGTGCTGCAGCTGGGGATGCTGGTGCAGGTGCCTGCGGCGCGAAGCGGCGCTTCGCGCCGGAGGGAGGACGCGGTGCCAGGGCAGATCCCGGCCGGTGAGATCCATCATCTGCGGCTGACGGTGACCGACGTGCACAGCCGCGAGTTCTACACCAGACTGCTCGGCTTCCAGGTCGCAGTGGAATCCCCGCCGCCCGGGTGGCGGTGATGACGCTGACTGTCATGGCAACCTCCGTGCTCGCATTGGTTGCCTTGTGATGCAACCAAATATCGAGGTCAAGCTCGGCCATGCCCCGGATCCGCGGGAGGTTCATACCGCGCCACGCCCCGGAGCAGCACACGGTCACCGGCTCCGACGTCCGGGGCCCACGTTCGCCGGCGCGCACGCCGGGCCACTGCAAGCGGTAACGACTGAGCAGGTGACCTGCCGCAGCCTTCCGGGCCGCAGGTGCCACGCCGAACGGGATATGCCGAACGGGATGTTCAGGGTCAGGCCCTGGCCACCAGGTACCGGAACACGTTCTCCTGGCGGTAGCTGCTATCTGGCTTGCGGCTGCCAGCAAATGCCCTGGTCAGCGCGCCGCGGACGGCCGGAAGCCCGGAATGCTGGATGGCTGAGCGCGCGGGGCCCGAGCTGAGCTGCGTGCGGACCGCCGTCGCGAGGTCGGGGTAGATCAGCGGGTTGGGCACGTCCTTGACGGCCAGCGGAGTCAGGCCAGCGGTCGCGGCGAGCTGCTCGAGCTGGCCGTCGTCACTCCAGGCGATGGCACCTGGCGCGCTGGGCGGCGCAGGCGGCATCAGCGGGCCCAGCTCAGTGAACAGCACTCCGCTCTCGCACTGCGCGGGCGGGCCCCAGACAACCACGCCGACGAGCCCGCCGGGCTTGGTTACCTGGCTCATGTTCTTGAGGGCAGCGACCGGATCGGCGGCGTACTGCACCGAGTTGAACGCCGTGACGACATCGAACTCGCCCGCCCCGAAGGGCAGCGGGTCTTCGAGGTCTGCTACGGCGAGGAAGGCACCCGGGACGCGCTCGCGCACGATATCGAGCAGGGCCGGGGCCGCGTCGATTCCCGATACGGTGGCACCGCGTCTGGCGGCCAGCAGCATCGCGAACCCGCCGCCGCAGCCGACGTCGAGCAGCGTGGTCCCGGGGCCCACCTTGGTCTCATCCAGGACCGCCTCGTAGAACGGCGTGCACATCGGCTCGTTGTAGTCCGACCAATCACGCGCCCCTGGGCCCCACAGCCCGGCCTGTTCTTTGCCTGTTCCCATGACCGTTCCCTTTCGTGTTCCGGACAGGACCGGCTCCGTCGGCCGTGGCTTCCTAGCCGGTCCTGTGGCCTTGGCCCATCGTGGCTGGCCTGCTGACCAGGCGCATCGGTAGGAACGCGTATCCGGCCACGCATTTGCGGGCAGCGGCCGGGCCGTGGCCGGACGCATGCCGGCCCGATGCCCCGGCTTGCTGGTGAGAACACGTATCCGCGCACGTATCCGGCGGTAGGGCCGCAGGTGCGCAGCCTCGGCTGCCACGGCTGGCTGACCTGGCCGCGGAGCATAATGATCTGGTGGCGGACCTCCTGTGCCCGGTGCTCATCGGCCGCGATGCGGAGTCCGGACGGCTGCGGTCCGCGCTCGGGGCGGCCCAGACCGGCACGGGCAAGATGGTGTTCCTCACTGGCGAGGCGGGGATCGGCAAGTCCCGGCTCGCCAGCGAGCTGGCCGCCGAGGCGCAGGCAGGCGGGGCGAGGGTGCTTGCCGGGCGGGCGGTACCCGCCGGCGGCAGCATCCCGTACCGGCCGCTGACAGAGGCCCTGCAGCAGGCGCTGCGCGAGCGCACGTTTCCCGGCGACCCTGGCCTGATTGCATGGCTGCCCGCGCTACGGGCCATCATCCCGGCGATCGCCGGCCCCGGGGGTGATGGTCACGGCGAGCACACGGCCCCGGTACGCGGCGAGGCGGTGCTACAGCTCCTGCGACGTTTCGCCGGGACCGCCGGTCTGCTGCTGGTACTCGAGGACCTGCACTGGGCCGACCCGGACACGCTCGCGGTCGTGGAGTACCTGAGCGACAACCTGTCCGCCGAGAGCGTGCTCTGCGTGGCTACCTGCCGGAGTGAAACCCCGTCGGCGGGCGCCGAGCTGGTGGCCCGGCTGACCGGTCGCCGCGCCGCTTCGCAGCTGGCTCTGGGCGGGCTGCCCGCCGGCCAGGTCGCCGCGATGGTGCGCGCATGCCTGCCCTCGGCTGCGGACGATGTCATCTCTCGCGTCCAGCAGGCCGCCGACGGGATTCCGTTCCTCGTCGAGGAGTCCCTGGCGGCTTCAGGCGTGCCACGGTCGTTCGCCGCCGGAGTCCGCTCGCGGCTTGCCGCGCTCAGTGATGACGAGCGCCTGGTCCTGCACAGCGCCGCGCTGCTCGGGCGGCAGTTCGAGTGGCGGCTGCTGGCGGCCGCGACCGGGCTGCACGCCGACCTCATCGCCGGCGCGCTGGAACACGGTGTCGGAGCACAACTGCTCACCGTCGACGCCGATGCCTTCCGGTTCCGGCACATGCTGACCAGGGAGGCGGTGGCCGCCGAGCTGCTGCCGCCCCGGCGGGTCACCCTCGCCGCCCGCGCACTCGCGGCCCTGCAGGCCGCTCACCCAGGGCTGCCCGGGGAGTGGGGTGATCTGGCCGCGAACCTGGCCCTCCAGGCCGGCGACCAGGACCAGGCTGGTGCCTTGCTGTTCGCGTCTGGCCGGTCCGCGCTCGACCGGGGCGCGCTCGCCACTTCCATCGATACGCTACGCCGCGCTGTGGAGCTGCTCAGTGACCGTGAGCAGCGCACTGAGGCCGAGATGCTGCTTGTCGAGGGGCTGGCGCTGGCCGGCCGGGTAGATGAGGCGATGCAGGCCGGCGACCGCCTCATCACCCAGCTGCCCTCAGGTGGCGGCTCGGCCGCCGGCCGGGTCACGGTGCATCTGAAGCTGGCCCACGCGGCGGTGGATGGAACCCGGTGGGCTGCCGCGAGGCGGCAACTCGCAATCGCCGGTGACCTGCTCGCGGCCGATCCGCAAGCCGGCCTGGCCGCCGAGACGGCCGTCCTGAACGCCGAGGTCGCATTCGCCGGCAACGACATCGACCGGGCTCGCGCCCTCGCCGCGAGCGCCTTGGCCTCGCCGCAGGCCAGTCCGCAGGTCCGCTGCCATGCGTTCGAACTGCTCGGCCGCGTCCTGCGGGGAAAGGATCTCGATGCTGCCAGGGACGCCTTCGAGCGGGCCCTGGCGACCGCGGATGCGGCCGGGCTGGCCGTGTGGCGGCTGCGTGCCCTGCATCAGCTCGGCACCATCGACATGTTTGACGACGCCCGCACCGACCGCCTCTGCCAGGCTCGGCGCATCGCCGGCGAGCTGGGCGCTGCCAGCACCGGCGCGGTTATTGACCTGCAACTCACCGCCGTCGCTATGTTCCGCTACGAGCTCGGCGAGGCCGAACATCACGCCCAGTCCGCGGTGGCCATCAGCACCCGGCTCGGGCTGGCCAAGACCCATGCCATCGGGCTGCTTTTCCTCGCCGAGGTGCAAGCATTGCACCGTGACCGCATGGGCATGGCTCGCTTCCTCGCGCTCGCCCATGCCGCCGAGCCTGGCGATCCGGAAATCGAAGGCAGCGCGCTGGCCGGCGCGCACGGGATGCTGGCGCTGCTCGACGACGACAGGGCAGGCGCTCTGGAGGGCCTCGGCCGCGGCGTCGCCATCCTCGACACGCTGCCTCAGCAAGGCCCGGCCCCATACCGCGCGGTGTGGCCGCTGCTGCTGGCCGCGAACGGCGACGCGGATGCGGCGGCCGCGATCGTCAGTGCGCGGCGGATCGGCCTGAGCGTCAACCGGGTCAACCGAGGAATCCTCGGCTACGCTGACGCGATCCTCGCCGGCCGCGCCGGGGACCAGCACCAGGCCACCAGACTGGCTGCCGCCGCGGATCATGAACTGCGGCACTACCCGGTATGGGCGGACCTGGCCCGGCTCTGCGCCGCCGAGCCGGCGCTGAGTGACGGCTGGGGCCGGCCGCGGCAGTGGCTGGAGACTGCGGCCGGCACGTTCCTGAGGCACGGAATCGAGCCGCTCGCGCAGCGGTGCCGCCGACTGCTGGAACAGCCACAACCGAGCCGCTGGTCCAGGCTGGGCATCACCGACCGGCAGGCCGACGTACTCCGGCTCGTGGCCGAGGGCATCTCCAACAAGGAGATCGCGGCACGGCTGCATCTCTCCCCCCGCACCGTGGAAAAGCACATCGAAAGCCTCCTCCGCAAGACCGCCGCCCGCTCCCGTACCCAGCTAGTGGCAATCGCCGGGCCGGAATCGCCCGTAGACGCGCGGCAATCGCGAGGCCCCGCATGACCCGGCAGCCATCGGAAATCACCGCTGAATCAGTAGGGTGCGGCTCTTCGGGAGTGAGGGCGCGTGAGGGGATTTAGCGCCCTGTGGTGTTTCTTGCCCGGTTTGCCTGTGTCGGTGCGTGCTTAAAGGGCTCCTTCCCGTTACGTTCCTGGTTGTCTGACGACCGGAACGGAAAAGAAGGAGCCCGATGCAAGAGTACGCGGCGGAGCGTTTCCACCTGCGCAAAGAACACGAACGCATCCACTACGCCCAGTACCGCGAAAGCGTCATCCTGGCCGCATGATCAGCTCACTCTGAAAGAGCCGCACCCAAATCAGTACGATCGGCACCGGATTAACCCCCAAGCCAAAACGCGCAGAAACGGTGAATCTGCGCGGGCACGTCCTGATCAAGAACCGACCCGGGTGGCCGTGCAGAATCGATATGAGCGAATTGCGGCCTATCGCTCACAGGTTGTTCGTTGCGCTCCGTTATCACCACCTGCCGCCGCCCAATCGCAAAAAGATCACCATCAGGTCACGGGAGCGCGATCCGCATCCGAACACACGCGCGGCACAGCGATCGCTGGCAGGTGCCAGGATCTGCTGTATAGTGGCGAGTCTCCCCGGCGGCGCGATGGCTCGTTCCCTGTCCGCCGCAGGGCCTAAGTTCGATCGCTTTGGCTCCCCGTTTGGCTCCCCAACGGGGGAAAGGGTGCAGGAGTTCGTCTGCTGAGCTGCGCCCCGACCGCGACTCGAACGCGGGACCTACTGCTTAGGAGGCAGTCGCTCTATCCGCTGAGCTATCGGGGCCCGACCGCTAAGCCTACCGGGCGGACCAGGCCGACGCAGCCCTGGCCAAACGGGGCTGCGCATACCACGGCTCGTTCGGTCAAAAAATAGCTTTCGATCGAGTGGGGACGGTAACGGGACTAGTGCGGCGTGCTGTTGCCGGGCCGGAAGGCGGGGCCGTGGCCGGGCACGATCAGGGTGGCGAACTTCAGCAGAACATCCCGGCTGGCGTGCAGGGCGGCCGCATCGGCGCCGAGCGGGTCCTCCGGCGGGCCGAAGTCACCCCACCAGGCGTGCGTGCACACCACCACGTCGCCGGAGGTGGAGGCGACGGTCGAGATGTCCTCGGCGGTGTGGCCGGGGGTACGCAGCAGCCGGACCGAGGGCGACAGTTCCAGCCCGTCGGCGTCGCGGTCCACCCAGCGGTCCCCGACGTACATGGCCCAGTGGTCGTGGATGCGGGCCGCGGGGAACAGCGCGGCGTTGACGGTGTGATCGGGATGATGATGGCTGAACACCACGTCGGTCACGTCCCCGGCCGCCGGGCCGCGGGAGGCCAGGGCGGCCAGCAACCCCTCGCGGGAGGCCACCATGCCGGGGTCGACGACGATGATCGCGTCGCCGTCCATGATCAGGGTGACCGTGCCCGCCACCCGCTCGTCGTCGCCGTCGCGGCCGACGTAGCCGTCGTGCAGCACGAACACCGAGGCGGAACCGCCCGGCGTGATCTTGAGGTCCGTCACGAGGACGACCCTACGGCCTAGGGCAGCTCGAACGGGAGGGGGATGCCGTCCAGGGCGTGCGCGCACAGGTCGTCTTCACGCTCGGCCGGGAGGGCGGCGATGATCTGGGCCACCAGGTCGCGCAGCCGGGCGATGTTGGCCGCGAAGACCTCGAACACCTCGGCCTGGGTGACGCCGTCGCCCTCTTCCACCCCGGCGTCAGTGTCGGTGACCAGGGCCAGCGGGGTGTAGCACAGGGCCAGTTCGCGGGCCAGGACGGCCTCGGGGTGGCCGGTCATGCCGACCAGGGTCCAGCCCTGGGCGGCGAACCACAGCGACTCGGCGCGGGTGGAGAACCGCGGGCCTTCGATGACGACCAGCGTGCCGGAGCCGGCCGGGATCCAGCCGTAGCCGCGGGCGGTCTCGATCGCGGCCGAGCGCAGCGTGGGGCAGTACGGGTCGGCGAACGGGACGTGGCAGGCGCCGTCGTCGTAGTAGGTCTGCTCCCGGATCCTGGTCCTGTCGACCAGCTGGTCGGGGATGACCAGCGTGCCCGGGCCGTAGGAAGGAGTCAGCGAGCCCACCGCGGTCGGCGCCAGCACCCGGCGCACGCCCAGCGAGCGCAGCGCCCACATGTTCGCGCGGTAGGGGATCTTATGCGGCGGGAAACGGTGGTCGCGGCCGTGCCGGGGCAGGAAGGCCACCCGCTGGCCCGCCACCTCGCCCACCGCGATCGGGTCGCTGGGCGCGCCGAACGGCGTGTCGATCTTGATCTCCTCGGCGCCCTCGAGGAACTGGTAAAAACCCGAGCCGCCGACGACCGCGATTCTCGCCAGTTCCGGCATCGCGGGTCAGGCGACCTTCTCGCCGGAGGACGACTTGGCCGCGGTGCCCGCGCCCTCGCCGGACTTGGCGGCCGGCTTGTCCGCGGACCCGTTGCTGCTGGAGGACTCGCTGGCGGCCGTCGAGGACGAGGACTCGCTGGCGGACTTGTCCTTCTTGCCGTCGGCCTTGGTTCCCGAGCCGTTGCGGCTGTCTGTGCGGTAGAAGCCGGAGCCCTTGAACACGATCCCGACCGGGGAGAACACCTTGCGCAGCTTGCCCCCGCAGGCGGCACACACGGTCAGCGGCGGGTCGGAGAACTTCTGCACGGCCTCGACCGGCTCGCCGCAATCGGTGCAGGTGTACTGGTATGTGGGCACGGACCCTCCTTCACGCAGGCCTAGCGGCCCCGCGCGGGCACAGCTCGGGTGGTTCAGGTTAGCACTCGCGGTATCCGACTGCTAATCATATCCAACCGCGCAGGCAGGCCTGGGATTCCTTCTTTTAAGCCGAACGGTCCGGGTGCCACGCGGACACGGACGTGACCCCGCCTCCCGGGCGGACCGCGGCCCGGACCGGGGTGTCGTGCGGCTCGGCGGGCACCTGGTCCAGCAGTTCGTCGTCGTACAGCAGTGCGATGACCGGGATCAGCGGGCCGACCCGGGCCAGCGCCCGGTCGTAGCTGCCGCCGCCGCGGCCCAGCCGGTTCCCGGCCGTGTCCACGGCCAGCGCCGGGACCAGCACGACGTCGGCGCGGGCCACCGCGTCGGCGCCGCGCGGCGCTTCGGCCGGTTCCAGCAGCCCGCGCGGCCCGGGCCGCAGCGAGTCCGGCCCCTCGTAGGAGGCCCAGTCCAGGTCGCCGTCCGGCCCCAGCAGCGGCAGCAGCACGTAGCTGCCGCGTTTCCACAGCGCGTAGACCAGGCGGCGGGTGTCAGGCTCGCTGCCCACCGAGTAATAGGCGGCGATGGTGCCAGCCATCTGCACCTCGGCCAGCGCCAGCAGCGCGTCCCCGATCCGCCGCCCCGCCTCCGCACGCTCCTCAGCTGACAGGGCCGACCGGGCGGCCAGCAGCCGGGCGCGCAAGGCGGACTTCTGCTGCTGGATCCCGGACACTTCGCCACCGTACCGCGAGCGGGGAAAACAGAGCATGCCGAGGAGTTCGCTAGTGTTCAGGACATGGCTGATTACGCCGTGACCAAGGCCGTCATCCCCGCCGCGGGCCTGGGTACCAGGTTCCTGCCGGCCACCAAGGCGACGCCCAAGGAAATGCTGCCGGTGGTCGACAAGCCCGCGATCCAGTACGTCGTGGAGGAGGCCGTCGCGGCCGGCCTGGACGACGTGCTGCTCATCACCGGCCGCAGCAAGCGCTCCATCGAGGACCACTTCGACCGGAACTACGAGCTCGAGGAGGCGCTGGCCGCCAAGGAAGAGACCGAACGGCTGGCCCTGGTCCGCGAGTCCAGCGAACTGGCCACCGTGCACTACGTACGCCAGGGCGACCCGAAGGGCCTGGGCCACGCCGTGCTGTGCGCCGCCCAGCACGTGGGCGACGAGCCGTTCGCGGTCCTGCTGGGCGACGACATCATCGACAGCCGCGACCCGCTGCTGCTGCGGATGATCGAGGTGCGCAAGCAGTACGGCGGCAGCGTGGTGGCGCTGATGGAGGTCGACCCCGAGCAGGTCTCCCAGTACGGCTGCGCGGCGATCACGCCGACCGCGGAGGAGGACGTGGTCACCGTCACCAACCTGGTCGAGAAGCCGGTGCCCGGCTCGGCGCCGAGCAACTGGATCCTGATCGGCCGGTACGTGTGCGACCCGGCCGTGTTCGACGTGCTGCGCCGGACCCCGCCCGGCCGGGGCGGCGAGATCCAGCTCACCGATGCCCTGATGACCCTGGCCGGCCGCGGCAGCGCCGAGGGCGGCGGCGTGCGCGGCGTGCTGTTCCACGGCCGCCGTTACGACACCGGCAACAAGCTGGACTACCTGCGCACGCTGGTCCAGTTCGCCTGCGAGCGGTCGGACCTGGCCCAGGAGATCGTGCCCTGGCTGCGCAAGTACCTGGACAGCCTGCCATGATCGAGCCAAAGGGGCGCGAACAGTGACCGAGCTCCACACCCATGTGGCCGAGGGCGAGGAGCTGACGCCGGTCGAGGCGCACCTGGCGGACATCCTGGCCACGATCCAGCCGCTGGCGCCGACCGAGCTGAGCCTGTCCGACGCGCACGGCCTGGTGCTGGCCGAGGACGTGACGGCGGCCAGCGCGCTGCCGTCGTTCGACAACTCGGCCATGGACGGCTACGCGGTCCGGGCCGAGGACGTGGCCGGTGCGACCGAGGAGAACCCGGTCGTCCTGCCGGTGGTGGCCGAGGTCGCGGCGGGTGACACCGGGGCCTACGCGCTGCCGCCGGAGACCGCCATCCGGATCATGACCGGCGCCATGCTGCCGTACGGCACCGAGGCCGTGGTGCCGGTGGAGCTGACCGACGGGGGCGCGGCCCGGGTAGCGATCAAGCACCCGGTGGAGTTCGGCGCCTCGGTGCGCCTGGCCGGCGGAGACGCCAAGGCCGGGGACGTGCTGGTCCGCGCGGGCACCGTGCTCCGCCCCATGCACATCGCGGTCATCGCGGCGGCCGGCCGCGGCACCGTGCTGGTCGGGCCCCGGCCGCGCGTGGTCGTGCTGTCCACCGGCAGCGAGCTGGCCGAGCCGGGCGCGCCCATCGTCCCCGGCCGGATCTGGGACTCCAACAGCTTCATGATCGCCGCGGCGGCCCGCGAGGCGGGCTGCCTGGCCTACCGGCAGGCCATCGTGCCTGACCACCCGGAGCAGGTGCTGCCCGCCATCGAGGATCAGCTGCTGCGGGCCGACCTGATCATCACCACCGGCGGGGTCAGCATGGGCGGCGAGCACAACGTGGTCAAGGCCGCGCTGCAGCAGCTCGGCACGATCAGCTTCCGCAAGGTCGCGATGCAGCCGGGCATGCCGCAGGGGTTCGGCACCATCGCCGTCACCCCGTCCGCCGCCCCGGAGGGCAAGACCCGCCGCGGCATCATCAGCCGGCTGGCCGAGCGCGGCGAGGTGACGGAACAGCCAGTCGAACCGGGCGCCGGCCACGGCCAGGTGCCGATCTTCACGCTGCCCGGCAACCCGGTCAGCGCCTACGTGTCGTTCCAGATCTTCGTCCGGCCCGCCCTGGGCGCGCTGCAGGCCTACGACGGCCTCGGCCTGGAGACGGTCCAGGCCGAGCTGACCGGGCCGCTGCGCTCGCCGCCCGGCCGGCGCTCGTTCCTGCGTGGCGTGCTGGACCGCCCGGCCGGGCGGGTCGACCCGCTGACCGGGCAGGGCTCGCACCAGGTGGCCACGCTGGGCAAGGCCAACGCGCTGATCGTCGTGCCCGAACCGGTGGTGCAGATGAACGCGGGCGAGACCGCCGACGTCCTGGTCCTGCCCTGACCGCTGGCAGTGGGCGGGGCGGGAAACCACGGCCCGTTCGGCAGAAAAGTACAGTGGCGAGGTGAGCGAGATCGCATCCGTGGGTCGCCTGACCCATGTCGACAACGCCGGTCATGCGCGGATGGTCGATGTATCCGGCAAGGACGTGACGGCGCGTTCGGCCTGCGCGCGCGGGCGGGTGCTGCTGTCGGCCGAGGCCGTCGCGGCGCTGCGGGCGGGAGAGGTGCCCAAGGGGGACGCGCTGGCCGTGGCCCGGATCGCCGGGATCGCCGGGGCCAAGCGGACCCCGGACCTGATCCCGCTGTGCCACCCGATCAGCCTGCACGGGGTCAGCGTCGAGGTGAGCGTGACCGACGAGGGCGTGGACATCACCGCGACGGCCAGGACCGCGGACCGGACCGGGGTGGAGATGGAGGCGCTGACCTCGGTGGCGGTGGCCGGGCTGGCGCTGATCGACATGGTGAAGGCCATCGACCCGGCCGCGGTGATCACCGACGTGCGGGTGGAATGGAAGGAAGGCGGGAAGAGCGGGCCATGGCGCAGACCGTGATCCGGGCGCTGGCGGTCACGGTGTCGAACCGGGCCTCGGCGGGAGTGTACGAGGACAGGTCGGGACCGGTGCTGGTCGAGCTGCTCCGCGCGGCGGGCTGCTCGGTGGTCGACGGGCCGGTGGTGGTGGCGGACGGCGAGCCGGTCGAGGCGGTCCTGCTGGAGGCGGTCGAGGAGGGGTACGACGCGGTCGTGACCACCGGCGGTACCGGGCTGACGCCAGGCGACCTGACCCCGGAGATGACCCGGCGGGTGCTGGAGAAGGAGATTCCGGGAATCGCCGAGGCGCTGCGTTCGGCGGGAGCGGCGGCGGGGGTGCCGACCGCGATCTTGTCCCGGGGGCTGGCCGGGGTGGCCGGGCACACGCTGATCGTCAATCTGCCCGGGTCGACCGGCGGGGTGCGGGACGGCGTGGCCGTGCTGGCGCCGGTGCTGGGGCACGCGATATCGCAAATCAACGGCGGCGATCACGTCCGGGCGAACTCCGGTGCGAAACACGGCGGGACCGCGTAGCGTCAGCGGCGCGACAGGGGAATGATGGGAACGTGGGACGCATGCGCGGCTGGCCAGTCACTATTACCGAGCCCCACCTGCTCGGGGAGGCGGTGGCGCTGCGTCCGGTCCGGGTCAGCGACGCCCGCATGTGGCGCGAAATCCGGGTGCGGAACGCGCCGTGGCTGCGGCCCTGGGAGCCGACCAACCCGGAGACCCCGCTCTACCGGTCCAGCCTCGGGCCGTACATCACGATGGTCCGCGCCATGCGCCGGGAGGCCCGGCTGGGGCAGGCCGTCCCGTGGGTGGTGACCTACGGCGAGGTATTCGTCGGCCAGCTGACGATCGGCTCGATCTCCTGGGGTTCGGCCCGGTCGGGGCAGGTCGGGTACTGGATCGACGAGGCCTACGCCGGGCGCGGCATCATCCCGACCGTGCTGGCCATGGCCGTGGACCACTGCTTCGGCGTCGTCGGCCTGCACCGGCTGGAGGCGTCCATCCGGCCGGAGAACCACGCGTCGCGCCGGGTGGTGGAGAAGCTCGGGTTCCGCGAGGAAGGCATCCGGGTGCGGCAGCTGCACATCAACGGGGCCTGGCGGGACCACGTGTGTTACGCGCTGACCGCGGAGGAGGTGCCGCAGGGGCTGATGCCCCGGTGGCGCGGCATCCTGACCGCATCCCGGTCCGGGACGGCCTGACCTTCCTGACGCTCTTATCTGCCGGCGCGGTGGAGTAAATGCGCGACACACCGGGGCGGGTGCTCGTCTAAGTCCGGTTCAGCTATTACGTTGCGTCACGTGGGCCTGCCGCTGATGGGAGAGGCATGCCCGCGCCCAAGGGCCCTGGCCAGCCCGTCGCCGGGGTGCCGGGGACCCGGGCCGCCCGGTGCCTGCCACGCCGAGGGGAGGATGGTTGAGCAGCGCGATCCTGTACGTCGCCATCGTCGCCATCTGGGCCGGCGTGCTCATCCCCCGCTGGCTCCGGCGGGACTCTTCGGCTTCCTCCTCGGCGTCTGAGCCACAGGCTGACGAGGAGATCTCGGTGACGGCAGACGCCGAGGAAGAGCCGGCGCCACCTGGCCAGCGCCGGCTCCGGAGAGAGTTCCGCGAGGAGCCGCGGGAGGAGCTGCCGGAAGACTTCGAAGAAGCAGCGGACGAGGAGGACCGGCCCGAGCTGACGGGGCTGGTCGACCGGCAGGTGCTGGCGGCCCGCCGCCGCCTGCTGATCATGCTGCTGCTGCTCACGGTCGGCTCCGGCGTGCTGGCCGGCACCAAGCTGGCGGCCTGGTGGGTGATCGTCCCGCCGTCGGTCATGCTGCTCGGCTATCTGCTGCTGCTCCGCGAGGCGGCCAAGGCCGACGCCGAACGGCGCGACCTGATCCTCAGCCGGGCGGCGCACGCGGCCAGGGCGGAAGCGCGCCGCCGGGCCCAGCAGCCGGTCGTTGCGGTCCAGGCGGAGGTCATCGCCTTTACGGTGGCGCCCGAGCCGGAGCCCGCCGAAGAGCTCTACGACCAGTACGCCGACATCAAGCGCCGCGCGGTGGGCGACTGACCTTACCGGGTCCGGACCCGCAGGGACTGCGGGCCGCGGAACGAGATGTTCGGGTGGAAGGTCAGCACCTGGTCCGGGGCGAGCGTCAGGTCCGGGTAGCGGCGGGCCAGTTCGGCGACGGCGATCTGGGTCTCGAGCTTGCCGAGGTTCGCGCCCAGGCAGAAGTGCAGGCCCTGGCCGAAGGCCAGGTGCCGGTCGGAGTCGGGCCGGTGCAGGTCGAACCAGTCCGGCTCACCGAACGCGGCGGCGTCCCGGCCCGCGGCGGCTAGCCACAGGAACAGCCTGGCCCCGGCCGGGAGTCCGACGCCGCCCAGGGTGACCGGCCGGGTGGTGACCCGCCGCCAGACCGGCACCCGGGGCCGTCTGTGTCGCGGTCATCGCGCGCCTCCTCCGGTGGTGGTCGGGTGCCGCATGATCATGATGTCGCCGGGCGGGTGGTGCTGTCACCTGGTCCGGGGCGGGTGCGGCGCCGGCCGGGTGAGCAGCGGAATGCGCGGACAGGCCGCCTGGTTTGCTAGGCTGTCACAGGTTCTCGGGGCTGTAGCGCAGTCCGGTAGCGCACCTCGTTCGCATCGAGGGGGTCAGGGGTTCAAATCCCCTCAGCTCCACCCGAGTTTTCGCAGGTCCGAGGCTCTAAGCCCCATCCAGGCGCTGTCGACCACTCTCCCGGTGTCCGATTCTGGGAGCGAGTTGGGAGCGGATCTTGGCCGGGAGCTGCCGGTAAGCCGCTAGAAGGTTGTCTAGCGTAGGCACGATCGAGCGCGGGCTGAGCCGGGCTCGTTCACGAAGTGAACCTTCCCAGCGCTCCTGCAGAGCGGCTTTGAGATCGGCGCGCATAGCTGGGCTTACGTGCCCGTAGACACCGTGCATTCCGGGCATCTTCGTGGCCCATCCGCTCGGTCTTGAGGACCTCGGGGATGCCGTCCTCATCCATCCAAACCTGAAGGCCGTGCCGAAGGCCATGCGGCGTTACGCCCCGAAGCACCGGCAGCCAGGACGCCACGACCATGTCCTCAGCGGGCGGCTGCCCCGAACCTGGGCAACTGTTCCTCTCCCGTCCTGCGTGCGCGATGAGCGTTCCATTCAATCGCCGCGGCCATGCCCGGCCACAAGCAGAGCAGCGCCCGGTGTGCTGGTCGCTGACCAGGCGGACAAACACCCCGACCCGCAGGTGGCATGAACGTCTCTCCCGGTACGGCCGCTGGCCACGGCGGCACCGGCCGGCCAGGGAACGGGTCAGGCTCCGTTACGAGAACGGGAACGGCCGCCCGTTGGCTTTTCCCCTGCCGCGGCAGATACCAGCCGTCAGCGGCGGGCCGGAAGAACCTCTCGCTGTAGTTGGACCGGCGGAAGTGCCCTCCCCCAGGGCCAAGAAAGACATATTCGGCGCCCGGGCACCACGGCTCCTCCGTGTTCCGGCAGGCGCATCTCAGGCAGCCTGCGCTGGCCAGCATATGAGCAGAGAACAGCTGTACGAGGAACGGCGGCAGGTCGGCGGGCCGGATAGATCCGTCCTTGGGACGGCCCCTGTAGAACCGGCCGTTCAGTTCGTACAGCTTCCAGTCGATGCTGACCGTGTCGCTATGCACGCATTCCGGTGTCAGGCCGATTATCTCGCTCCACCGCACTCCGGTGTATGCCACAGCGACGACCATCACGAAGTCTGTGTCGCGTCCTGACAAAGCCGCACAGCGCTCGGCCATCAGGAGCACCTGCAGTGGCGTGGGCCACGCTTTCCCGGTCCGCTCGATGCGCTGGATGCGCCGCTGCCCTTTACGGCCCTTTCCGCGACGGCGCTGGGCCGGGTTGATCTGAATGTAACGCGGAACGGCGTCGCCAAGGACCGTCGCCAAGGTAGACCGTGCGTCGCGCGCCGTTCGCCGGGAATATCCGCTGGCCACGACATGCATCTCCCAGGCGCTGACTTCCTCCGCGGTGATGGTGGCCAGGGCGCGGTGCCCGAAGGTGGGGAGGATGTGCACCTCGATCTGGTAACGGTAGTTGCTCAGGGTAGTCGGCTCTAGGTCGAGAGCGGGGTACCACTGGTTGACCCATTCGGTGAGCGTGATCCTGCCCGCGCGCGGATCGACATAGGTGCCGCCGCGGATGGCGGCTTCCTGGTCACGGGCGTAGTTCTCGGCGGCCTTACGGGTCTGGAAGCCGGGCTTGGATTCCAGCGTGCCGTCTGGCCCGCGCCAGCGTGCGCGCCACAGGTTCCCCCGTTTTTCTGCGTACGCCATCGAATCTCCCGTAATGCCTCACGGACTCGGTTCGCCTGATCAAGCTGCCCTGCGGGAGCCGTTGCGCGGCCTCGGCCGCAGGGGGGCCGATCCTCCGCTGGTTGCGCGTAGTTCTGTGCTGTGGCGCCGCGGGGCCCGAGTGCCGCGGTCGCCCGGCCAGGCCGACGAGGCAGGCACCACCTCATGTATCTGGACAATGGCGGCCAAGTGGGCCGCCGTGAACCTGTAGCTCCGGCCGAGCATGGTGAATGGGACTTTCCTGGCAGCGGCCTGGCGTTCCAGCCAGCTCTTCTTGACCCGCAGGATCTCGGCGGCTTCCTGCACCGTATATAGCGCTGGTGCGCCTTGGCCGTCTTGGGAGGTGATCATCTGGAACTGCCGTGATCGGTTAGCCTCCGCAGCAGATCCCGGCCGAGATGGCCGCCCGATCCAGGATGCCTGGGATCATGTACCACGTACCGTGTAGCTTCCCGGGCGGTCGCCTTACTGTCGGGCTGCAAGCAGCCGGGCTCCTTCTGCTGCGGCTTCCAGTTTGTGGTGGAAGCGAGGATCAAGGCACAGCTCGATTGCGGGTCTGTCATAGAATCAAGGCTACATCATTCATACGGTGATGCAGATCACTGCAGTCTTCCCTCACTGTGTAGTGCGTGCACGGTGCTCGGGAACGGCGGGCCAACTGAAGTACGAATCCGGAGCGCGACTAGCGTTAGCGCTCGCGCAATAATTAATTCCCCTCATTCGGGCGTGTCGTTTCGCCGGGCGGTTCTGCTGGGATGGTGTAGTTCCAGTTGCCGTGAAACTCGTGGCGCTGGAGGTGCCGGGCCTCGAATGCCTTCATGTCCTTGTCCGGGATCCTGATGCCCTTTGGGTAGATGCTGGTGTCCAGGACGGCGGTGACCTTCAGGCCGGTCCTGGTGGTGACCGCGCTGATGGTCTCGATGATGACTTCGTGGGAGACCAGCGGGCGTCCCCGCCAGTTCATGGTGATCGCGGAGAACAGCCGGTGTTCTATTTTGTTCCACTTGCTGGTTCCCGGTGGCAGGTGCAGCACGGTGATGTCCAGGCCGGCTTCTGCGGCGAAGGCGGCCAGTTCGGTCTTCCACAGCCGCAGCCGTGAGCCGTTGGACCCGCCGGAGTCAGCGGTGATCAGCAGCCGCCGGGCGTGCGGGCAGGCCGCCTGGCCGGGTCCGTTCCACCATGAGCGGATCGAGGCGACGGCGAACGCGCCGGTGTCGTGGTCGGTGCCGACGTTGACCCAGCCGGTGTTTGCGGTCAGGTCGTAGATTCCGTAGGGCACCGCCTTGCCCAGCTCCTCGTCAGCGAAGTCGTGGACGCTGACCCGCTCGGGCTGCCCGGCCGGCGCCCATTCCGCGCCGCCGTTCTTGAAGTTCCCGACATTCTCCTTCTTCTTGGCGTCCACGCTGATCACCGGGCTGCCGTCGGCCTGGAACACTGTGACCTGGGCGTTGATGTACCGGAACTGGGCGTCACGGTCGGGGTGCTGCTTCCCCTCCACCGTCTTGGCGTTGCCCTGCAGGCTGTACCCGGCCCCGGCCAGCAGGCTGGCCACCGTCCGCGCCGTCACCGCGTGACCCTGCCCGGTCAGCTCGCCGGCCAGATGGGCGGTCAACTTCGTCGTCCAGCGCAGCGGTGACATGGGGTCACCCCGGGTCGCCGGATCGACCAGCGCTTCCAGTGCAGGCAGCACCCCGGCGTCGAGGTCGGTCACCGAGGGCCTCCCGCCGCCCGGGCCGCGCACCCTCCCGTCCGGCTCCAGGCCGGCCTCAACCTCGTCACGACCCCGGCGCACGGTCTTGACATCGGCCCCCGTCGCCCGCGCCACCAGCCCGACCCCGGCCCGGCCCAGCGCCTGCGCCTCCACCCCCAGCCACAATCGTCGCTGACGCTCATCCAGGTACGGCCGGATCTTGACGTACCGGGCGGCTATCTCCGCGTCAGTCAGCATCCATTCGACATACCACAAACGACCAGGGGATTATTCGGACAACGCCCTGTAGTTTCTGCGTGAGCACTTAGCCGAGCTAGGGCCGGCGAAGCCAGGCGAGATCGCACAGGTGGGCGTCGGGCAGCTGGGAGGCGGCTCTGCAGTAGCATGCGGGTAGGCGGGCGGACTGCCAGCAGCTTGGCACGCTCGACAAAGCCTTGTTGGACCACATGGGCAGTGCGCCGCCCGCATCGGCCACGGAGGGGACGAGTTGCTCGACCGGGTTTCATATACCAAGCTACTATCCTCGTTTCATGGTCCCCGATAGCAATGTGCGTCCTTCAGCCCACGGATCGCGATCCGAGAAAGGTACATCGTGTCCTCCTACCCCGTAGACTTGCTTAACATCAGCGGACCCTATGGGGTCGGGAAGGATACCCTCCTTCAGACGGTACTGGAACGATACGGCCCCAACGTTCATCGCGTCAGCACTCTGACAACTCGGCCAACATCACCGACAGCCGACCCCAGCTACACAAGCCTCACGCAATCAGAATTTCTTGTTGAGACGGCCCATGGTGATTGGCTGATCAATCACCAAGTCTCAGGAACGGTTGCCTACGCCACGAGCATCGACGAGATAAACCGTGAGTCCAGCAAGGGACGCTTTTCCGTCCACAGCATTTACGCGGCCGATTCAGGTGCCGGAGAGCTACGTCGGCGACTAGGCAAACGGCTAGTATCTGTCGGCGTGCTGGCCGATCCTGATGGTGTTGAACGTCAGCTTCACGTTCTTCGAGACCGACTTATAGCCCGGGGCCGGGATGGCAAAGAAACCATCGACCTGCGCCTCGGCCATCAAGAGGAGGCGATAAACTACATCCAAGCCAATCCAATAGTGATCGCCGGCGATGGACAAGAATATAACGTTTTCGATCACATTATCATCAATGATAATTTTTCCGCGGCGCAGAGTACTATACTTCAGATAGCCTCGCTGGCATACGGCCAACGAGACCACTATCGCCCAGCCACTGACCATGAGCTGCATATAAAGAGCGAGTGGCGGTCTTATGGTGGCGGAGTCTATTATAATCCAGCAATAGATGTCCCGACGAAGAGCCGAAAGATACTCACGCCTGAAGCGGAGCTACTAAACTACATGGAGCTCACCGAGGGTGCCGAGCCAACATATGTTGCGTCGCGGCTCTTTGAAGCCCTGACTTCTTGCATCCAGGAAGGCGAGGTCGTGCTAGGGATGTACCGGAGAGGAGTTACGCAACTTGCGCCGCTATTGGGCGATGCCGTTGACCTGGTCACCTATGAGAGCCAAGTCCGAAACGGACGTCTTATTAATTCAGGATACTACGCCATGTCCGAAGAGACGGCCAATTCTGGCTTCGCTAACCCATTTCCTGCTACGTAGACCACAGAAACCTTGATCACCATGGAACTTCAAAAGACTTGGAAGCTAGCGCACCATAGGCTAATCGTTAGCCCGTTTGATGGTGTGCCAATTCTCCGACGTTGGACTCTAGTAGAGACCCCACTATTTGGCATAAAGATCCATCATCTGCTGCAGTCCGATCCGCCAGAACGCGGCTTTCACGATCATCCCTGGAGCTTCGTAAGCCTGCGCTTGCGTCACCTATACATAGAGAATGTCTTGTTGCCGAGCGGAGCAATTCGTCGCGAGCGAAAGCGCCTTACTAATAGAAGTTCGACCACACCGCACCGAATTGATGTTCCGAAGGGGGCCAGATGCTGGACGCTCGTTATTACTGGCCCGAGACGGCGTGACTGGGGCTTTATCTCACCCGAAATGGAAGACGACGAGGGAATGTTACGGAGATGCTTGAGATGCTTGAGATGCTTGAGCAAAAATGCGACTTCTGCGCAGAAGGCTATTCGGGGGAAGTTGATCAACGCTATGCGCACCTTATAGGGAGGCCTTCTAGGATACTACTTAGTCTGCCCTCACTTTACGTCATACCTACGCTCTCGCCTATAGCGGTTAATCACCTACTACTGGTACCGCGCGCGCATGTTACCTCCAAGATACAGCTCGGTGCTCTCGATAGGCAGGCGCTTACCGCAGCAGAGGACAGCATACGAGATAAACTTGCGCGTCCTGGTTCGTCAGTCGTTACGTTTGAGCATGGGATTGGATTCGGCTCACGTGGAGGCTGTGGTATCTCGCATTGCCATATTCATATGCTGCCTCTCCACCAACAAGCTGCGGCTGCGTTCTTCACCGCATGTTTCGATACCCTCGGCGGTAGCGCCGCGACGAAACCTCTTGAACTAGTCCCTGGAGACAGTTACATCTTCATTCGTAATGACGACAGGGCTGCCAGTAACCCGCAAACAATCGTGAGCCGTGGCGACTACCCAAGCCAGTTTCTTCGGAATTTGGTTGAGGATTCAATTAATATGCCACGCACGAACTGGCGTGAGCTGGTAAGGTCAGATTACTTGCGGGAAACGCTCGAGGCGCCCGAATGGACGTGACAATGGACCTGGATATATTGCTGCCACACGAAGAGGATGCAGAACTTGTCCGTGGCTGCGTGCAGCATCTCAGCCCTGAGGCGACGCAGGCCTCGGTTCGCCCGCTGGGCCGCTATGGCTATACAGATTCTCGCCTCTATCTCGTGTATTGCGCTCCCAATAGGGGAGGCATTCCGTTCGTTATAAAAACAGATAGACCAGATGTAATTGGGCGTGAGGCAACGGGCGTGAGGAGGCTCCGAGTTTACTTCTCCGGTGCGCAAAGCGCCAATATATATCCGTCAGATGGCGCCCCAAGGGCCGTTATCTATCCACTGGTTGCTATAGATGAAAATGAGACTGTTCGTGAATTGCGCGAAATTGTATATCAACCATCCTGGGGACGCACAGGATTGCCTTCATCTTCTGATCTCCTTAGGCGCACGTACGAATCCTGCCGAAGAGCTCACGTTACTCACCCCGCCTCCTTCCTATTTGGAAAGGAGTATGAATGGTACCTTCGTGAAAACCCGGAGCGGCTCCTTAGCGACCCGCTTCCTTCGCTCTTCTCCGAGCGTGGCTCGATTAAGGTATATGGCTTCTCCCTTAACGACCCGCGTAGAATTCTACATCGTATAAAGGAGCTCGAGGTACAGTCCCAGGTGTGCCCCGTGCATGGGGATCTTCATCCGAACAATGTGTTGTTCGGGCCAGAACTATCCCCGGTCATGATAGATTACGCCTTTGGGCATCTGAACGGACATTTCGTTAAGGATTTTGTGCTAATGGAATGCTCTCTCCGGTTTCTACTTCCACCAAAGCTTCTTCAACCCGAGGTTGCCACGGAACTTGATGAGATGCTGCTGGAAGAGCATGGCTACGAAGAATTCGACCTGTCTAAAGCCAGAGGGCGGACAGCCGAGGTTATGGGAGAAATGATTTCCCTAGTTAAAACTATTCGGACAGAATGCAGACGGCGCGTTCCACAATACGACTTTAGGGAGTATCTCATCGCGCAGTATATGGTTCTGCTTGGAAACCTCAAACTTCTGCCCTATCAAGACTTCCGCACGCTGCTGGCGGCATGTAAGCTGGCAGATTACCTCGATTCCCGGGCCCTTCCGTGAAGTCCGTAGATGCGGAAAGCATGCTTGCTGCCAAGCTGGCGGCGGCGGGACAGAAACGGTTGGCTGATGTCGGCGAGAAAGTCTTGCTGGCTGATTTTCTACTCCCGCTTTGTGAAGCTGCATGCGGAGATTATGGTCTTGGTGATGACGCAGGTATCTTGAGCGTGCCCAATGGGAATGACATAGTACTAACAACCGATCGCGTTCCCTCTGACCTTCTGCCGAGGCAGTTTGGCCTTATGTCGCCCGTCGAATTCGGTTCATATATCGCTAGGGTTAATGTTAGCGACCTTGCTGCAATGGGTGCGAGTCCGCTTGGAATGGTGATCACTTGCGCATTTGAGCCGTCCGAACGCGTTAGCTATGTTATCCAGGTAATGTGGGGCGCCTATAGAGAGAGCGCTCAACTAGGCTGCCCGGTGGTGGGTGGTGACACAAAGGCAGGAGCGGCCGAGTCGATTTCCGCTACAGCCGTTGGTGCTGTACCACGTGGCGGCGCAGTTGGACGGGGACCGATCACGCCAGGTATGCGGGTGTTCCTAAGCGGGCCAGTCGGGCATGCTGGTGTAGCGCTCCGATGGTTTGAACGAAAAGCTGCCGAGCGCGGTTCCTTGATAGGCACCGTGGACGAAGTTTTGGATAAAGAGTTCCGCGACTACGTCGTGAGACCACGGCCGCGCATTGATCTAGCGGATTCCCTAGTTCGATCAGGTTGCCGATGTGCGATGGACATTACCGACGGACTGGGCCAGTCCTTGTCAGAGATCTGCAGAATAAACAGGGTTGATATCGAGCTCGACTACAGTCAATTGGCTTTCTACCCTCATGTACTCGTGGCCGCAGAACGTCTAGGGCTAGATATGCGCACAGTTATAGGCGGTATTGGCATTGACTTGGAACTTGTTGCGATAGATCATGTCAATCCTGACCCTCGTCATTTCTATGAGACGGGAAGGGTTAAGAGAGGATCTGGCAGTGTTACTTTCAGTGACGGAAATCCATTTGAAATTGAAGGATTTGAACACTTCAAACTATCGCCACGGGACTTTCTACAATTAACTGTCTACGGCTACAAGTGCAACATGTCACTCATAGAGCGCCATTCGGCGGTCGTTGGAGTCGCCTTGTGAGGCCGTCCTTGGCGACTACCGGGTGTCGACGGGTCATTTGTGAGGGCGAGCGTCCGACAGTCATGTCAGAATATAAGGAAGGCGGAGTCACGGATGCGCCGCGGTGGTGGAAGCCGGGCGGAAACCGGATTGGGCGGAGTGGCGTCGGAGTTGTCGATGAAGGCTACCTGAGACAGTCAGAGGAGGAAGCCTTTGCGTGGGCGCAAAGTCGGTCTATCACTCCATCCACGGCCGGACTAACGCCCGATGACGTTGAAGCTATCGCGACATACAGTGATCCGCGTTACTACCATCAAATTAATTCGAACTTTTACCGAAAACGCGATACGCGTATTAATACGCGGCTGCGAGCCGCTCTGTCTAGATGCGCGATTCCTGATGGCGTCATAGTGTGGCGCGGCGCCGGCTTCAAGCTGTATCGTTACCCTGAGAGCGGTTCTCGGATACTAAGGGGTGATCCTCAGCGCGCCGTCGGCCGCATTTTCGATCATCGGGCACCAATATCGACAAGCGTCGGTAACGGCCTTGCAGGGATAGGAGAGAAACAACCGGTCTGGTACAAGCTGCGGATAGATCGGGGAGTGTTTGGCGTCTTCATACCAGAGATTGCGGTTAAGGGATTCGATGAGAATGAGCTTCTCCTTGCCCCAGGCACCCGAATTCGCATCGATCGAGCTGAAGCTTTTGGCGAGCGCTGGTATGTTCTCGCTACTGCCCTAGCTCGCCACTGAACTATGGTTGTGCATACCCATCCGATGAAACGCCAATACCGTACAATGCATGGCGGCCGCGCGCTGGCGAGTTTCTTCGACAATATGAATCAATCACGACATATGACATCTAGGACGTACGTGATCCCCGATAACAAATAGCTTGTTGATCTCCTATCATGTACTCGGGCGCCGACGGGAATAAGGCTCAGCTCCCTAGCGTTTTTAGTGCCGCGACGGACACGGGTCGCCCATTACCTTTGTCCCGGTTAGCAAGTAACGAAACGATATGGCATGTGCTTACTTCATCCCTATGATAACGTCGACTCGATATTACCGCGAAATAACACGACTGCTCTAAAGGGCCAGCGCCGGCTATGCGGAGGGAGACTGATGGCGTTGTCATGGACCAGCCTGCAGATCGCCACCCTGGCAGCGGAGGCACTGACTCCGCTAACCGTCGCCGGGCTCGGTATCTTCATCGCTCGGGCCACTCGGAGGATCGAGCAGGTCCAGTGGGCTAACCAGACCGTCGTCACACGACGTTTGGATATCTTCGCCCAGCTCGCGCCGGGCCTCAACCAGTTGTTCTGCTTCGCAACTTTCGTCGGCAGTTGGAAGGAGATCCAGCCCCAGCAGGCCGTCGCCATTAAGCGCAGTCTGGATGAGACGATGTACGCGAACAAGCTGCTGTTCTCTGATCGGCTCTTCGGCGCCTATCACGAGTTCATGTACACCCTGTTCGCCATGTACGCGACCACTGATGCCGACGCCCTCCTGCGAGCCCCGATCTATGACCAGCGGGGGGACCGCCGTAACTTGCCCTGGTGGGCAGATTCCATGACAAGCCTTTTCAGCGCCGACAGCATTGCCAGCATCGATGAGCTAAAAGCTGCCCATGACCAGCTAGCTCAGCAGTTCCGCGCAGAACTGTACGTCGCACATCAGAGTCGGCCGCTCTTGCCCACCCAGCCCTGAATCAGTGAAATCCCGGCGGCCGGCCGTGCTGGAAGCCAAGGTGGGAGCTCCGCTCTTGGAGCGTGTCAGCCGTCGGGTGCGGGCGACTCCGAGGCCGAACGGCTCCTCAAGCAGGCCGATGCCACCGGTGGAGGCACTACAATACGACCCGCGCTTGCCGCAGTCTCACTATTACGGCAGTTGTAGATCGTTACCTTGGCTGTGTAGCCGCAGGTCACAGCCGCCGCCCCGTGCGCGCCGCGTCGGGCGGCCGGCACGCTGGTGACGGATGGCCGGAGATACGGGAAAGCGGACGCGGCTGCCGTGATCATGCCAGTTTGTGGAACACAACAATCACCCGACAGCCGCTGATGCCACGGTAGACCATGGTGCGCACCAGGGCCTGCTCGATGACCTGATGGCGCGGGTCGCGCCGTGCTTCGCCCGGCGGGAGACCCGCATGACCTGCCGGGACATGGTGCACGGCCTGCTGACGGAACTGGAAGATCACAACTGCTGGACGATGGGCGAGGCCGCCGGGCACCCGGGTCCGCATCGGATGCAGCACCTGCTCTCCCGCGCCCGTATCGATGAGCAGCAGATGCTGGGCACCGCCGCGGACTGGGCCGCCGGCCACCTGGCCGCAGGCCAGGACGGTGGCGACGCGGTGCTGATCGTGGACGAGACCGCCGACGAGAAGTCGTCGGCTGACTGCGTCGGCGCGGCCCGCCAGTACAGCGGCACCGTCGGCGGCATCGCCTTGTGCCAGGTCGCGGTCACCTTGACCTATGCGTCCCGGGCCGGGCACGCGCTGATCGGCCGGGCCCTGTACCTGCCCGAGGGCTGGGCGTCCGACGAGGAACGCCGCGAGCTGGCCGGAGTCCCGGACGAGGTCATGTTCGCCACCAAGCCGCAGCTGGCCGGCGATCTGCTGCAGCACGCCCATGACCGCGGCATCCGCGCCGCCTTCGTCGCCGGCGACGAGGTCTACGGCGGCCTTGACCTGCGAAAGAGCATCCGAGGGCGCGGCACCGGCTACGTGCTGGCGGTCCGCTCCAACCACGTGGTTACCCTCCCGTCAGACCGCCGCCTCACCGTGAAGAACGCCGCCGGCCTGGTGAAACCCGGCATGTGGCAGCGGATGCGCACCGGCTCGGCAACCAAGGGAGCCAAGGACTACCACTGGGCGATGATCGAGATCACGCCCGACGACACCCCGGACGGGCACGACGACGGGCACGGATTCCTGCTGCTCAGGCGGCACCGCTACACCGGCACCGTCAGCTACTTCCTGTGCTGGAGCCCGGGCCCGGTCCCGCTGGCGAAGCTGATCACCGTCGCCGTCGCCCGGTGGAAAATCGAGGAAGATCACCAGCTGACGAAACAGGTCAGCGGGCTGGACAGCGGCCAGGTCACCACCTGGACCTCCTGGCACCGCTGGACCGCGATCAGCCTGCTCGCCTACGTCTTCCTCGCCGTCGCCGCAGCCTGGCAGCGCACCCGCGACGGCGGTGCCGGCCTCCTCAAGCTGATCCCCGTTACCATCCCTGAGCTGCTGAGACAGCTCCGCGGAACCGTCATCGGCGAGCCCCGCCGCGACAAGCCGCACCGCGACGCCTGGGCGCTATGGCGCCGCCGCCACCAGTACCAGGCCCAGCAGGCCCACCAGCGCTGGCACGCCTACGCCGACGAGCCGCCACGATAACGATCTACAACTGCCGTAACTATGGTGAATGAGGGGTATTGCCGCATGACGTTGCCGACACCAGGCTGGTTTCCCGAGCTGCTTGGGATCGAGCTGTCGCGTCTGTCGGCAGCGTCTGCTTGGTCCGGCCGTTATACCCCTCTGACACGGACCGCCGTATTCACGTCAGTCATGCCGACGGTTTTACAGACCGCCGTCATATGTGTCTTGACGTGCGGATACGTGATTGACCGCGAAACTTCGCCGCCTATTCGCCAGACGATCGCGCTGATCGAGATCTGGGCAAAGGCCATGGCCAGGTCGCCGCGACCCAGTCGGCCGGCCTGACGTCATCGACGCGGGCGACGGGCACTGGAAACGAATCCGGGGGCGCGCCCGGTCGGTCTACCAGCGACGGCCGCTTCTGGCCTGCTTAGCTAGTGCCGCTGAGCGTGAACTCTGGCACCCTTCATGCACATCTGGGCGAACTGGGTGCTGACCCCGTAGATGGCCGCCACCTCTTCGTTGGTCCTTCCGGCAAAGGCCGCTTTGAGCGCGGCCTGACACGGGACGAGCAGCTCGCTGGCGAGGAAGTTCGCGTCCTTCTCATTTTTCCGGCAGCCGTCGTCGGTGAGCAGGACGTCGCTGAACTCGTGCTCCAGGAGGTGGTGGCTCATCTCGTGCGCCAGGCTGGGAACATCGCCGGACGCTGGGGTGGCCGGTGTTCTCCAAAATGAGCCTCCCATTGCCGACCGGGACCAGCGCGACTAGCCAAAGACGCTCAAATTAGCCTGGTCAGCTAACGATCGGCGGGGGCCGTACTAGACGGTTTGCGATTGATACTGCTGCCGGTGGTGCGGGGCTGCGGCTGGTCAATTTCGCTGCCAGGTGATGGCGAAGTGGTCGATCTGGCGGATCGGGACGCTGGCGGTGATGTCGGGCGGGGTGAGGGCGGCCAGGCCGGGCAGGCGGGTGAACAGGGTGCTCAGCGCGACTTCACCGTGCAGCCTGGCTAGCGGGGCGCCGAGGCAGAAGTGGGCTCCGGCGGCGAAGCTGAGGTGCGGGTTGAGGTCGCGGCTGATATCGAACCGGTCGGGGGCAGGGAAAGTGGAGGGGTCGCGGTTAGCAGCGGCCAGGAACAGCAGGCGCGGCTGCCCGGCCCGGCACGCAACGCCGCCGATGTCGGCGTCGGTGCGGGGTGTTGCTCCGGTGAAGGTGATCGGGGTGATCAGCCGCAGCATTTCCTCGACGGCGGCGGGCCAGCGCCCAGGGTCTTCCTGCAGGGCGGCCAGCACCTCGGAGTGGGTGCACAGCAGGTGGGTGCCCAGGGTGAGCAAGGTGGTGGTGGTCTGGTGCCCGGCGTTGATGAAGAAGATGCAGTTCGCGAGCAGGTCCTGGCGGTCCTCGCCTGCCGCATGCCGGGCGGCCAGGGCGCTCATCAGGTCATCGGCTGGTTCCGCGGCTCGCCGGTCGAGCAGCCCGGAAAAATAGGAGAGCATCTGCTGGGTAGCGTCGTTGGCGGCCTGGACCGCGGTGCGGTCGCTGTCGCGCTGGCTGGCGAAGCCGCGGTTCAGGACGGCCAGCGCTGTATCGAGCCAGTCCCGGTCCCCGGGCGGGACGCCGAGCACGTCGTTGATCACCGAGAATGGCAGCGGCCGGGCGAAGCCGGCGACCAGGTCCATGCTGCCCATGGGCGCCGCCTGGTCGATCAGCGCGGCGGCACGCTCGGCGATGATGGCCCGGTAGCGCCCGGCCCGGCGGGCGGTGAACAGGCCGCCGAAGGCGTCCCGGACGCGGCGGTGCCGGTCGTCGTCCAGCCGGATCATCCACCGGGCGAGCAGCTGGAATGCCGGGTCCGCGGAGGGCGGGATGGACGGCGCGGCGAACCGTGGGTCGCGCAGCACGTCCCGCACGAACGGGTACTGGCACCCGGGCAGCGGCGAGGAGCGCAGGATCACGTGCGGGTCGGCGCGCCCGGCGGGAGAGAACAAAGCACCCAGCAGGTCGAACTCGGTCTCGGCAGCCGCGGGCGGCCCGGCTGAAGTGTTCACAAGGTGCACGATAGCGCCGGCCACGCCATCAGCGCAGACGGCGTGGCCGTGGGTGGCGTAAGCCCTGTAACGGCGGCTCTCCCTGGTGGCGGTGCAGGGCACGACGCTGACGGTCTCACCGACGATGGCCAAATGGAAGCAGTGATCCCCGGCGGTCACGGTCACGATCTTGCGAGCGCGGATCATGCCAACCCGGATCTTGCGGCACGCCGATCACTGGCTAGGGTGGCGCCGACGCCACCAGGTCCGCTCCCGCTGGTTCCACCGCCGCGCTGCGCAAGCACTGGAACACCGATTTCGACGACGCGAGCGCGATCGGCCGCCGGTACCGCCGCCAGGACGAGATCGGCACCCCGTACTGCGTCACCGTCGACTTCGACACCCTGGAAGACCAGGCGGTGACGGTCCGGGACCGCGACACCATGCAGCAGGAGCGGATCGCCCTGGACCAGGTCGTGGCCTACCTGTCCGAGCGCCTCGGCCCCGTCTGAATCGCTTCCAGTACCGCCTCCGTCGTGGCGCCCGTGTCGTGTGGTGATCTGCGGTAGATCTCGGCCGCGGCCAGGTGGAAGCCATCCGGCAGCCCGGCCCCGGCCATGGTCGCCGCGATCTCCTCCATCTCGGCCACCCACCGCCAGCCCTTGGCCGCCGCCGACCCGGCGGCGCGCTCGGTCTGCTGCTCCCGGCCGGGCTGGGAGAGCGCCCACTCGGCCAGCAGCGCGTCCTCCACGCCGTCCGCCCGGGCCAGCGCCCGCGCCGCCAGCACCAGCGCCGCGCTGCCCTTGGTCCAGGAGGCGTAGGCCATCTTCATCGCCGACGCCGCCACCTCCCCGGCCCCGGTGATCACCCGCGCGTCCACGTCGGTGCCGCGGAACAGGTCCCGCACCTCCTCCGCCCGCGCCCCGGACAGGTAGCACCTGATGAACCCGGGCGCCACCGGCGGCGTCCCGATGATCCCGCCGTCCACGAACTCCGCGCCGCCCGCCCGGACCACCCGCGCGACCTCCCGCGCCCGCTCCGGCGACACCGCGTTGGCGTCCACGTACAGCCCGCCGAACCCGGCCCCGGCCACTTCCCGCGCCACGTCCAGGGCAGCATGCGGTGGGCAGACCGAAAACACGACGTCCGAACGAGCTGCGATATCCCCGATCCCCGCCGCTTTCAGCCCCGCTGCCTCGGCCCGCTCCCGGGTGGCGGGGCTGCGCCCCTGATCGGTCCAGAGCACCTCGTGCCCGGCCGCGGCCAGGCACTGCCCGACCGCGGCCCCCATCTCACCCGGATGCAGCAGCCCAATCGTGACGTCAGTCATGCCGTCAATTGTCACCAGGCCAGCAGCACCGGCCCATTCTGGGGCGGCTTCCCGGGCAGCGGCGTGAACCCGGCTGCGCTCTGCACCCCTAGCTCCATTAGCTCCCTGCCGCCGCCTCCCTCGGGCAGCCTGGCCTTCGTCCCGATGACCAGGCTGCCCGAGGCGTTCGACCAGCACACCCCTATGGCCGGGACGGCGCTGCCGTGCCAGCCGCCGAGGACGCGCAGCAGCTTCCCGGTGGCCGTGGAGAACTCCGTGAAGCCGATCTGTGATTGCTGGCGGCCGGGAGCCGCGTTGGGATTGATGATTCTGACCCCCGCGCAGGTCAGCGCCGACCCGTCCGCGGTAATGGTCACCCCGGCTTCGATGCAGCCGAGCCTGTTCCCGTTGGTGTGGAACGGGACCACCTCGTGGCTATCGGCTTCCAGGTTGCCCTCACCCTGGGCCAGGTGGAGCACATAGAACCCGCTTGCGGCGGAGTCCGTGCTGTTTGCATTCCACTGGACGGCCAGTGTCTGACCATCCGAGGTCCACGACAGCGATTCCGGGTCGTCCTGATAGAAACTGACCTCGCCGTTGCCGGTCCAGCTATGTGACTGCCCCGTGGCCAGTGTGTACACGGTCACGGTCGCCGAGCCGGCGCTCTTGCCGTCGGCGAAAGGCTGGACCGCCATAGCCAGTTTGCTGCCGTCGGGTGACAGGGAGAAGGCGTCGAGCAAGCGGTTCCTCGGCAGCGACAACGGGAGCTTGGTCGCCGGCCCAGGCTTGCCCGCGGCGTCCAGCCGGACCTCGTAGAACGTGTGCGGCTCCCGGCCCAGGTCGCTATCTCGCTTGGCGAGGGGCTGCTCGTCCAGGATGAAGGTCCGGTCGTCGGCCGCGCCGGTTACTCCCATGATGCCGTCACCAGGCACCGACGGCCTGATGGTGCCCAGCGCCTTCCCGGTCGCGGTCGCGCGCACCACCACGTAGGTCGGCGGCCCGTCTATGCCGTCCGGATTCCCGCCGGTGACGTCGAGGTAGTACGGCGGGATCTGGCCGGACTTCACCAGCTCGGCCACGGACGTGCTCCCGGCCGTCGACCCCCGCCCCGCCGCCGGCGCCCCCGCCATCCCCCGCCCAGCGATCACGCTCGCGGCCACCACGACCACAACGACGGCCACCGCGGCGGCGACCGGAGCTACCCAGCGAGCCCGCTGCCCCCCACCGGCCACCCACCCGGCCAGTCCCCGGCCGCCGGCCCCGCCCAGCCAGCCCCCGCCCGGCCAGCACAGCCCAGCCACGTCGATGCCTCACCGGCACCACCTGTCCCGGCAGTTGCAGCGGCGGCACGCCGTCCGGCGGCACCGTGTTCGCGGCCGCATGCGCCGCCGCCCGGATCCGGCCCTCGATCGTGTTCATGACTGCGCTCCCAGCATCCGCCCGAGCGCGGCGATGCCGCGCGAGGTGGTCGACTTGACCGTGCCCCGGCTGATCCGCAGGGCCGCGGCGATCTCGCCCTCGTCGAGGTCCAGGTAGAAACGCAGGACCAGCACCTCCCGCTGCCGGTCCGGCAGCCGCCGGACGGCGGTCAGCACCTCGCGGTGCTCCTCGCTGACCAGCGCGGCCGCCTCGGCGGACTCGCCGGCCGTTTCCCCGGCCAGCTCGCCCAGCGGCCGTCGCCGGCGCCGCAGCACCGACCGGCACCCGTTGATCACGCTGGACCGGGCGTAGGCCAGCGCCTTGGCCGGGTCGGCCAGCGTGTGCCAGCGCCGGTACAGGCCGCAGAACGCCTCCTGTACCACGTCCTCGGCCGCGGGCCGGTCGCCCAGCATGACTACGGCCAGCCGGATCAGCCCGAGCGCATGCTCGCGGTAGAGCGTGGTCACGTCGTCGGCGGCTCCGCTCGGCGGGGCCAGATTGTCCGTAGTGTCAGCGTGCACATTGCTGAGACGCGGCCGGCGCCTTCTGGTTGCGTCTCGCGGCCGAAAACCGGGTGGCCCGCACGTCGACCCCGAGCCCGTCGGCGGCCACCTGGGTCATCACGGTTGACGTGCCGGTGCCGAACTCCTGCGCGGCCGTCTGCACGACGGCGGTGCCGTCGGAGTACAGGCGTGCCCGCGCGCGCTGGGTGCGCATGAAGAACGCGACCGGATATCCGGCGGTCGCCATGCCGGTGCCGATCAGCCACTTCCCGTCGCGCTCAGATCGCGGCCGCGGGTTGCGCCCGGCCCAGCCGAATCGCTGTGCACCCCGCTCGTAACATTCCCGCAGTCCGTGTCTGGACCAGGGGTTGCCGGTATTGGGGTCGACCTCGGTGAGGTTACGCAGCCGCAGCTCGATCGGGTCGATGCCGAGCTGGCTGGCCAGCTCGTCCATCGCGCATTCCAGGGTGAACACGCCGAGCGCCTCTCCGGGCCCGCGGGTGAACGTGGGGGTCATCGTGTTGCCGCGCACCAGGCGGTGCGCCCCCTCGAAGCTGGGGCAGGCATACAGCTGGGAGGCGACGCCGAAGGCGGGCTCGGCCCAGTCATCGAACGGGGAGGTGATGGAGACCTTGCGGTGGCGGATCGCGGTGAGCCTGCCGTCGCGGGTTGCCCCGAGCTGGATGTGCTGTTCCTGCTCCTCGCGGTGGCCGCAGGAGGTGAACATCTGGCCGCGCGGCAGCGCGAGCCGGACCGGGCGCCGGACATGCTGGGCGGCCAGGGCCGTGAGGGTCACGTGCGGCCAGACCATTGCCTTGGAGCCGAAGGCACCGCCGACGTAGCGGGTCAGCACCCGGATCCTGGATGGCGATATGCCGAGCAGCGCGGCGACGGTCAGCTGGACGGCCTTGATGCCCTGGCAGGAGTCATACAGCGTCAGCTGGTCACCATCCCAGGCCGCCGTGGTGGTCAGCGCCTCCAGCGGGTTGTGGTGGTTGGCGGCGAACCGGAACGGCGCGTCGATCCGCAGGTCCGCAGCCGCGAACCCGGATTCGGCGTTCCCGCGGCGTATCTGCGCGGACATGAAGCCGCCGAACAGCTTGTCCGGCTCGTAGGCGTCAGCGCGGCCCTGGCCGATCGTCGTAACGGCCGGAGTCTGCGCGTAACTGACGTGCACCAGCGTGGCGGCGTGCTGAGCCTGCTCCAGGCTGTCGGCCACGACGACCGCGACCGGCTGGCCGGCGTAGTGAACCACGTCATCTTGCATCGGGAAGAACGTCTCGCCGGGCGCCGGGCCGCCCATCAGGGACGGGATCAGCGGCACCGTGTTCACCTTCGGCGTGTTGAGGTGAGTGAGGATACCGGCCACGCCGTCGGCGCGCTCCGCGGCCGTGGTATCGATCGAGGTGATCCGGCCGCTGGCTATCCCGGCGCCGACGATCTCGGCGTGGGCCAGCCCCGGCAGCGCGATCTCGCCCGAGTACCGTGCGGCGCCTGTCACTTTCGCCGGCCCGTCGACCCGGCTGACCTCCTGCCCGATAGCCCCGCTCATCGGGTGTCTCCGCTCGTCAGTGCCGACAGCGCCCGGACGATCGCCCGCTGCGCGAGCTCGACCTTGAACGCGTTCAGAGGCCGCGGCGTGGCTGCGGCCAGCTCCTCGCGCGCGGCCGCGGCGAAGCTGGCTTCCGCGGCCGGCCTGCCGAGCAGGCTTTGCTCGGCACGCCGTGCGCGCCAGGGCTTGGTGCCGACGCCGCCGAGCGCCAGCCGGACTTCGGTGATAGTGCCGTCCTGGATCCGCACCGCGGCCGCGACCGCAACGAGGGCGAACTCATACGACTCGCGGTCCCGGAATTTCAGGTAGACGGACCGGCGGGCCACCGGTGCGGCGGGCACGCTGATCGCGACGATCAGCTCGGCGTGCTCCAGCGGATGCTCCCGCTCCGGGGTGTCACCGGGCAGCAAGAAGAAGCCGTCAATCGGGATGGCCCGCTCGCCGGCTGGCCCGCGGGTATGCACGACGGCGTCCAGGTCGACCAGCGCGACCGCGACGTCCGATGGGTGAGTGGCGATGCACTTGCCGCTGGTGCCGAGGATGGCGTGGCCGCGGTTGAAGCCGTCCAGGGCCGCGCAGCCGCTGCCGGGAGCCCGCTTGTTGCACGGCGACGTCGCGTCGCGGAAGTAGCTGCACCGCACCCGCTGGCACAAGTTGCCGCCTATCGAGGCCATGTTCCGCAGCTGCGCCGAGGCGCCCAGCAGCAGCGCCTGGGAGATGACCGGAAACCGCTGCACCACGCCGGGCGCCTGGGCGACGTCGCTCATCCTGGCCAGCGCGCCGATACGGAGCCCGCCGCCGGGCAGGTCCTCGACCCGGTTCAGCGGCAGGTCGTTGATGTCCACCAGCAGACCCGGCCGCAGCACGTCCTGGCGGACCAGGTCGATCTCGGTGGTGCCGCCGGCGAGAAACGCGGCGTCGCTGCGCTCCCGGACTGCGGCGATCGCGGTGTCGGCGTCCCTGACCCGGGCGTACATGACCGGCCGCATGATCACTCCCCGCCAGCCGCGTCGCGCACATCGCGGATCGCGGCGCGGATGTTCGGGTATGCCGCGCACCGGCAGATGTTGCCGCTCATCCACTCGGCGATCTGCTCGTCGTCGACGGCGTGGCCCTCGTCCAGCAGCGCCACCGCGGACATGATCTGGCCCGGCGTGCAGTAGCCGCACTGGAATGCGTCGCGGTCGATAAACGCCGCCTGCATCGGATGCAGCTCCCCGTCCGCCGCCAGTCCCTCGATCGTGGTGACCTCGCGTCCCTCACAGGTGACCGCCAGCGTCAGGCACGCCAGCACCCGCCTGCCATCCACCCACACCGTGCAGGCACCGCACGTACCCTGGTCACAGCCCTTCTTCGAACCCGCCAGCCCAAGATGCTCACGCAGCGCATCAAGGAGACTCACCCGAGGCTCAATCCGCAGATCACGCGCCTCGCCGTTCACGGTCAGCGCCACAGGCCCACCGCCCGGGCCGCGCACCGCCAGCGACGACACAACATCCACAGCCATCGCAACCCTCCACCTCCGGCGACAGCGGCCGCCTTATCAGGATCAAGCCGTCGCGCAGCAGGCCGAGCACGTCGGCAATGAACCACCGGGGACGTCAGCCAAGGCTGGCGGCGAGCGGTCACAGCCACATCAACTAGCCGGACCAGCCGGTCGCAGGCCGCGCCACCGGTACTCAGCCCAGACCGGACTGGGCCCTGGGCTCCCCCCTGGATCCGCTATTGAACGATCGTTTTACAGCATGAGGCGAGGAACTCAAGTTGTCAACTGAGCGCTCATTAAATATTGTTCCGCCGTGGTCACACGCGATCCGGAAGCCAAGCACGCACGCTTGCTGGAGGCTGGCCTGACCGAGTTCGCCGCCCGCGGCTTCGCAGGCACGACGGTCGATGCCATCGCCGACCGGGCCGGCTGCAGCACGGGGCTGATCTACACCTACTTCGGCAGCAAGGAAGGCCTCTTCGACGCCGTGCGCGACCATATCGCCGAGCGCACGCTCACCGATATCCCGATTACCGCAGCAGACCTGCCCGGCTACGCCGCACGCATCTACGATGCCGGCCTCGCCCACCCCGAGCTGCTGCGCTTTGCCCGCTGGTACCAGCTGCAACGAGGACCGATCCTGCGAACGCGATTCGGCAGGAGGGCGGCTGCCATCCGGGCCGCCCAGCGCGAGGGCATCCTGCCGGGCCATCTCGACGCCCCGATCCTGCTCGCAGGCGTCCAGGCGATCGCCCAGATGTGGGCCAACCATCCCGACGCCGCGGACGAACACGAAACCGCCAACCGCCGCAACGCCATCGTCACGCTCGTCCGCCAGCTCGTGTCGCCAGCCGATCCCCACACCTGAATGCCGGACTCTCCGCCCAAGGGCCAGGCTGCCATCTATTAAACGGCACCAGAGCGCCGCCCCGCCGATGGAAGCCGGTTCTCAGGCCTCCAGACCGCGGCCGGGCAGCAGCCACATCTGACGCAGATCAATCATTCTCGATCGGTCAAGGGAAATGATCCTCACCGGCCAACATGCCCGCAGAACGGCGGATCTCGCGTGCTGGCCATGGCCAGCGATCGTGACACTGCGTTGTAGCTGCTCGAGAGCGCGAGCGACCTGATCGCCGCCTCGGTGCTGCTGAGGACGGTGCCAGTTACGTGCCTGACTACGCCGTGGTTATCCAGCTGTGCGCGGGCTGCGACGGGTCCGCCGCCAAGGCGCCGACTGCCTGTTCGTCCACGAGGAGGAGCCCGGCCTGGCTGACCCTGCATCAGCTCACTCTGCAACGCGTGATCGGTGACGGGACCTTCCGCGCCGGGCGACGCACCTGGTCGCTCGGCGCCCCGCATCGGAGCACGCTCGATCAGCTCCGCACGCTGCAGGGCCCTCGGTCGCGCCGCTCGCAAGAACCGCCCGGTCCTCGCACGCTGGCCCCTGGGAACTGAGCGCACTTTTACTAGATGTATCGCCGGATGGAAAGCACGTCCGGGCGGTAGTTGTAGGCCAGGTAGAACGGCCCGGGCTCGCTGCCGTGGCTGATGACCATCGGTGTCCCGTTCACCGTGCCGGCGACGACCGCGCAGTGCACGCCTGGCGGCCCGCTGCCGTAGATCACGCAGTCGCCGGGCAGCACGTTCGACGGATACCGGACTGGCAGCCCATGCTCGAGCATCGTCCCCGTGTAGCCAGCGGCCCAGCCGGCGCCGTTGACGACATCACCCAGGCCGAACCTCAGCACCAGGCCGTTCCACAAGCACCACGTGGCGAATGAAGAGCAGTCCGAGTACTCCGGGAACTGCCCGATCTCCGCGTTACGCCGGTTCTTGATGCCGTCCCAGCGCAGCGGACCCTCGGTGTAATGCGTGTGGTCCTTGTTCGCAAGCGTCAGCCTCGCCGACTGCACAACACGGTCGCGGCAGCGGATCCGCTGATCACGCGACAGCCCGGACGCGGACGGCATCAGCCATCACCCGCGGGAGGCTCAGCGGTGCCCGAGTCACCCATGTCGGCCGGCACGTTCTGCGGGTCTTCTTCCTCGAACGCGACCACTTCGACGTCGATCCCGGCCGCGGCATCGGTGGCGTACTCGGGGTCGTCGTCCGCGAACCTGACATCCTCGTTCCCGGTCATGAGCCGAACGTATCAGCATGCCCGTTCCGGTAGCCCGCCGCGGCGCAAGCATCCCCGGACCAGCCGACACGACGCTGAAACCGGCCACCACCGCAGCCGCCGACCCCAGCCAGCCGCCGCGACGGCCTGCGCACCGGGATCCAGCGGATCGCGCACAGATCAACCCGTTCCTATGCACCATCAAGCGGCAGCCACTGACTGCAAACCCTCGCGCAATTGGGCGGCTACTTGCGCGCTGGCCGCAGACCAGCCGCAGTCGCTAAACGTGATCGGAGTGCGGACCCGCCGAGTTCCTGCCGATTCCGTACTCGTGGACGATTACCTTCCGTTGGCAGGAAGGCGCTCATATCGTCCGGTTCTGTCTTTCACCGATTCGCCGGATCGCTGCTTTGCGTGTCGTAGGCGGATCGGCTAGCGGGCCGCTTGCGGTCCGGTCGGCCGGCGTGTTACGCGTGTATTGGCGGGTGCCGGTCGCTCCAGGGCGCGGCTTGCTCGAGCTGGCTGGCGACCCGGATGAGCAGGTCCTCCCGCCCGTAGGCGGCGGCCAGCTGCACGCCGACCGGCAGGCCGGCGGGTGTCCAGTGCAGGGGGAGGCTGATGGCGGGCTGGCCGGTCATGTTGAACTGCGCGGTGTAGGGGATGAAGCCGATGATTCGTTCCATCTCCTGCTGGGGCCCGGCAGCGGTGAACCAGCCCAGCTCGGGCGGGGGCGCGCCCAGGGTGGGCGTGACCAGCAGGTCATGGTCGTTCCACCAGTCGGCCATGCGGCGCGCCCACATCCCCAGCCACACCCGGCTCCCCAGGTAGGCCACCGCACCCAGCTCACGGCCGGCCCGCCGGTAGCCGGCGTTGCGAGGTTCGATCTCGTCCTCGCCGATCGGGCGGCCAAGCAGCATCTCGAAGGCCTGGAATGTCGCCTCGGCGTCGGCGGCGATGATGATCGCGTTGAAGTGCCCGATGAACTCCTGCTCGAACATGGCCGCCGGCGCGGACTCCTCGATGCGGTGGCCGAGCGACTCCAGCAGCCGCGCCGCGCTGGCCACCGCGGCGCGGCACTGCGGATCGTCGAGAAAACCCTGCGCGCCTGGCCGGTCAAGCACCCCGATCCGCAGCCGCCCCGGATCGGCGCCCGCCTCCTGCACCAGCGGGCGCGGCAGCGCCGGCGGATAGTACGGCTCGCCCGGCATCCGCTTGCTGATCACATCGAGCACGCCGGCCGCGTCACGCACGGTCCGGGTGACCGCCCCGTCGATCACGCCGCCGGCCCATGCCTCCCCGATCAGCGGGCCCTGGCTCACCCGGCCGCGGGTCGGCTTGAGCCCGACCAGCCCGCACTCGCTGGCCGGGATGCGGATGGAACCGCCGCCGTCGTTGGCGTGTGCAACCGGCACCAGGCCGGCCGCCACCGCGGCGGCTGACCCTCCGGACGAGCCGCCGGCCGAGTGACCGGGATCCCACGGGTTGCGCGCGGGGGGAAAGCTTCGCGGCTCGGTGGTCACCGTGGTGCCAAGCTCGGGCACGTTGGTGCGGCCGAGCGGGACGAAGCCGGCCGCCCGGAACTGCTCCGCGAGGTAGGACGTGACTGGCCATGCCATCTCACGCAGCGGCCCGAGGCCGAATGCCGTGGGCTCACCGGCCACCGTGCAGCCCAGATCCTTGTACAGGATCGGCACGCCGCGGAACGGCCCGTCGGGCAGGTCGCCGTCGGCCTCCTGCCGCGCCGCCTCGAACCGGGTCCGGATCACGGCATCCAGTTGCGGGTTGACCGCCTCGATCCGGGCGATGGCAGCTTCTGCCAGCTCTTTGGGACTCACCTCGCCGCGGCGGACAAGATCGGCTTGTGCGGTGGCGTCCAGCCATGTCGTCTCGGCCATGCCGCCAACGCTACCCATGCGCGCCACACGGCGCGATGCTGCCGGACAAGTCCAGCCACGCTTGCGCCAGGTGAGCGGATTCCCGGCGGGAAGTGTGGCCCGAGCCGGGCAAGTGACGGCACCGCGATCGGCAGGGAGCGTGAAAACGATGCTGGACAGGCTCGGCCAGCATTGCGCGAAGCACCAGGCGGGCAGCTCCGCCCTTGGCTGTGGTCCTCCCTCGTGACCGCCACTGGCGTCGAGGGGCAAAGCCGACCCCCGCGCAGATCAGACAATCCGGCGCACCTGCTGGCGTTCCGGCTGCCGAGCGGCAGGGCTGCCATATCGGCGGATACGCGAGCAGCCATGACTGCCGAGTCAACTGCGGTCTGCGATCAGCAAACCACAGAGGGCGCAGGCCGGCGCTTTCGGGGACCGCGGCGTCTGGGCGCGCGACTGACAGACGACCGTTGCCCGCCAGAAAGCTGGTGGACGACTATACGCAGTTCGCACAGACCTGCCAGGACTCTGCCAGCGGCATCGTAGATGCGCGCGGCCCCAAATCCCCGGACTCTCACCGGGTGGTTTGGGGCCTCACCTCACGGCCTCCGGTTTACCCTGCGGGCTTTCCTCCGGTTTCCCGTTTGCCCGCCGGGTTCTTCCCCTTCGTCCGCCTTCCTCGGGTTTCCCGTCGTCCGGCGTTCTCCGGTTGGTTCCCTTCGGCCGTTGCCCGGTTCCGGTTCCCCTTCGGTTTCCCTCCGGGTTCCCTTTCCCTTGAGCAATATTCACGTTAGCGCTGCCGCGCGGTGGTTCTGCAGGCGTTGGTCCCGGGCGGCGGGGACCAAGGTCACCAGTCCTGCCGCGACCGCCTCGCTTGGATCGCGCGATCCGCCCGCACTCCAGATGGGCAGCGGCTGGGCACGATGTGATGTCGCCACATTGTCGCTTGTTACGAGCGTCGCGAGCGCAGGACATCGCCGCGCCCGAACCGCTCAGATCGGTTATCTGAAGCGACGGCCGGCTACGCAAGACGGCAACTTGTACCAGATCGGCGGCTCCGTGCACTGCTGCCGTCAGCGAGCGGCCGGCCACTGTCAACGGTGAGCATCGGAGCTGGGCTTGCGCGCTGCCACCGCCACCCGATCAAGGCATGCCGATCCAGGTCAGCGGGTAAAACAGGCGCCGGGTGCGGTGATCACGCCGGGATGCCAGGATTGTGGCATGGACGCTATTGATCATGTCCGGCTGCCGGATGGCCGGCGTCTCGACATGCGGGTCAGCGGGCCCGCCGGCGGGTTTCCGCTGGTGTTCCACCACGGGACGCCCGGTGCTGCCATCCCGGTGCGGGCGCTGGAACGAGCAGCGCACGCGCGCGGACTTCGCCTGGTAACGACTTCGCGGCCCGGGTACGGGGACTCAAGCCGCCAGCCAGGCCGCAGCGTCGTGGACGTGGCTGCCGACACCGCCGCTGTCCTGGCCGCGATCGGAGCCGGACGCTGCCTGATAGCTGGATGGTCCGGCGGTGGTCCCCACGCCCTGGCCTGCGGGGCCCGGCTCGGCGCTGCTGCGGCGGTGCTGGTGATCGCCGGCGTCGCCCCCTATGGCGCAGCGGGCCTGGACTGGATGTCCGGCATGGGACAGCAGAACATAGCCGAGTTCTCCGCTGCGATCCAAGGCGAAGACGAGTTGCGGCCTTACCTCCTCCCAGAGCGCGAACAGCTCAAGGATGTCACCGCCGCCAACATTGTCTCCTCGCTCGAGACGTTGCTCCCCGACGTCGACCGGGCTGTGCTGACCGGCGAGTTCGGCGAGGACATCGCCGCCAGCTTCCGGGAGGCAGTTCGCACAGGCGTGGAGGGCTGGCTCGACGACGACCTGGCGTTCGCGAGCCCGTGGGGCTTCAGCTTGGCAGAGATCTCGGTCCCGGTCATGCTCTGGCAGGGAAGCGCGGATCTCATGGTGCCTTTCTCCCACGGCCAATGGCTTGCCTCACAGCTCCCCCGCGCTTCGGCACATCTGGAAGAAGGAGAGGGTCACCTTTCGGTCGGGCTCGGCGCACTCGACCGCATGCTCGACGAACTCGTGGGTGCCGGCAGCCCGCGCTAGCACCTCACGCCAAGACAGCGAGGACAATACCCCTTATCCCCTCGGCGTTACAGCCCGGCCGGGGCCGACTAGCGTGAGTCCCGCCCCAGCGGCGGCCGCCAGCCCGCACGCCTGCCAAGACGCAGGCCCGTCCTGCCGTCATCAGCACGACCGGGTGTCAGCAGCGGTGCCACACGCGAGCAGATCACCCCGTTCGGGCGCGGCTCGGACGGCCAGCCCCACGACTACGTTGCCGCGCATAACGGCGGATCTCGCATGCCGTGCGAGCTTCGCGCTCTCACCGTCTGTAACGAAACACCTGTGCCTTGGGCCAGCCAAGCCGGGTGCCGGGCGGGTCGATCCTCGCCGTTCGGTGTTCATGACGATGGACGCGATACCCGCTGGCGGGCCCTCACGGGCGTGCACGATGGCCTGACATTGCGGCGGCGATCGCTGTGCCCAGCGCCCGAGCCACTGGGGGCGGGAACGCGTTCCCGACCTGGCGGTAGGCGGCGGTCTTGCCGCCGGAGAATTCCCATGTATCGGGAAAGCCCTGTAGCCGCGCCACCATCCGGATGGTCAGCCTGGGCAGCTGGCCGGCCGGGTGGGCCGGCCCGGGAGCGTGGTCGGCGATGCCGCGCCCGTCGACGCCGAGGTCCTTCCAGGCCTGCCGGGCCCGGGTCGGGCCTAGCCCGAGTTTCCGACGATCATGGTTTTCTGATGCTTGGTCACGACATGGTCTGACGCGTTTTCCCTGATGACACACCGTCCCGGAGGTTGATTTGATCTTGATCAAGGTGTATGACCTAATCTTGTGGCGAGCCTGTACCCGAAGAAGATCGGCGGCAAGACCTACTGGTACCTGCGGGAGATGGCCCGCGTCGGCGGCAAGCCGAAGATGGTCTCCGAGCGGTACCTGGGCACCGCCGCCGACATCGCCGCCGCGGTGCAGGCCCGGGAAGCTGCGGCGCTGCCGGAGCGGACCCGGCACCTGGACTTCGGGGCGGTGGCCGCCGCCTGGGGCGTCCTGGAGGACATCGGCGTCGCCGCGATCATCAACGAGGTGACCGGTGCGCGCCCGGCCGGGCAGCCGCTGCCGACCGGGACGTACCTGGCGCTGGCGGCGCTGAACCGGCTGGTGGATCCGTGCTCCAAGCGGGCGTTCGCGGACTGGTGGAAGACCACCGCGGCGGACCGGTTCACCAAGATCGGCGCCTCGGCGCTGGACCACCGCCGGTTCTGGGACGCCATGCATGCCGTCACCGGGGAGCAGCTGGAGGAGATCAGCCGGCGGATCGCGGTGCGGATCGTGGAATCTTCCGGGGTGGATGTGTCCTCGGTGGCGCTGGACATGACCAATTTCGCAACGTTCATCGCCACGGGAAACGGCAAGGCGCCCATCGCGCAGCGAGGCAAGGCCAAGCAGAAGCGCTTTGACCTGCGGCTGGTCGGGCTGGGCCTGGTCGTCACCCGGGACGGCGGGATCCCGCTGACCTGGCACGCCTACCCCGGCGACCGGCCCGATGTCACCCAGTTCCCGGACATGACCGGCCAGCTCGTCACCCAGTACGGGGCGGTCACCGCAGCGGCCGGCGTCCCGGCCGGCGCCGCGGAAGCGACGGTGGTCTTCGACGCCGGGCAGAACTCCGCCGGCAACTTCGCCCACCTGGCCGGCGCCGGACTGCACTACATCGGATCGGTGCCCGCCTCGGACTGCCCGGACCTGACCGCGCTGCCCGCCAGCGTCCGGTCGGTGGCAGACCGGGACCGCTTCGGCGGGCTGACCGCCTACGACACCCGCCGGGAGGTCTACGGCGCCGAGCGGCGGGCGATCTTGACCCATTCACCCGAGCTGCACGAAAGCCAGGCCCGCGGGTTCGGCGGGACCACCTTGGCCAAGGCGGGCAAGAAGCTTGACGAGCTGGCCGCCACCTTGGCCCGCGGCCGCACCCGCCGCGGCAGGGACAAGGTGGAGGCCGAGATCGAGGCGATCACCCGCAAGCCCTGGGTCCGCCGGGTCACCACCTGGCAGCTATCCGGAGACCAGCCCAGGGACCTGCGCCTGGCCTGGGGCATCGACCAGGACGCCCGCGCCGCCCTGGAAGAGGAGATCTTCGGCAAGCACGTGCTGATCACCGATCACGACGACTGGCCGTTGGCCGAGGTGGTCGCCGGGTACCGGTCCCAGTCCGAGGCCGAGTTCGGCTTCCGGCAGCTCAAGGACCCGCACGTGGTGTCGTTCTCCCCGATGTTCCACTGGACCGAGCACAACGTCCGAGTCCACGTCTTCACCTGCGTGCTCGCCCTCCAGGTCGCCCACCTGATGCGCCGCCAGGCCGGGCAGGCCGGCCTGCACCTATCCGTCCGCCAGTTGCTCGCCCAGCTCGCCGCCATCGGCGAGACCGTGCTGATCTACCCCTCCGCCGGCGGCCGGCCCAAGGCCCGCCGCATGACCACCGAGCTCACCAGCGACCAGCCCACGCTCTATCAGATCTTCGGCCTGGCCAGGTGGGCACCCCGGAGTTAGCGCCCGCAAATGAATAACACGCTGGTTTCAGGTGGAGGTAGGGGCGGGTCGAGGCAGTAGTTCCACTCGCCGTGGAAGTCGTGGCGGCGCAGCACGTTCTGCTTCTCCAGGTTCTGGATTTCCCGGTCGGAGATCTTGATGCCCTTGGGGTAGTCACCGGTGTCGAGCTCGGCGCTGACGGTCAGCCCGGTGCGGGTGGTAGTCGCGGCGATGGTGTTCACGATGACCTCGTGGCTGGTCAGCGGCCGCCCGCGCCAGTTCATCGAGATGTGGGAGAACAGCCGGTGCTCGATTTTGTTCCACTTGGAGGTGCCCGGCGGCAGGTGGCAGACGGTGATCTGCAGGCCAGTTTCTGCGGCGAAGGCGGCCAGCTCGGTCTTCCACAGCCGGGTCCGGTACCCGTTGGACCCGCCGCCGTCGGCGGTGATCAGCAGCCGCCGCGCATCGGGGTAGGCCGCCTGGCCGGCCTTGTCCCACCAGGTGGCGATCGTGGCCACCGCGAAGGCGGCGGTGTCGTGGTCGGTGCCCACGCTCACCCAGCCGGCGTTGCCGGCCACGTCGTACACCCCGTAGGGGGTCACCTTGCCGAGCTCCTTGCCGATGAAGTCATGGACGTTCACCGGCTCGGGGGCGCCCTTGGGCTGCCATTCGGCGCCGCCCTTCTTGAACTGCCCGACATTTTCCTTCTTCTTGGCGTCCACGCTGATCACCGGGTCCCCGGCGTCGATGTGGTCCCTGGCCTGGGCGTTAATGTAACGGAACTGGGCGTCGCGGTCGGCGTGCCGGGCCCCCTCCAGCGTCTTGACGTTGCCCTGCAAGCTGAAGCTCTCCTCCTTCAGCAGCGCCGCGACCGTCGGCGCCGACACCGGGTGCCCGGCCGCGGTCAGCGCCGCGGCCAGGTTGCGGGTCGACTTGGTCGTCCACCGCAGCGGCGACTCCGGGTCCCCCCGCGACTCGGGGTCCACCAGCGCCAGCAGCGCGTCCTTCAGCCGCGCGTCGGTGCCGGCGACTCGCTTGCGGCCGCCGCCGGGACGGCGCGCGCGGCCCAGTGGCTCGCCGCCGCCCTCCAGTTCGGCCACGCCCCGCGACACCGTCACCGCGCTGACGTCCGCCGCGGCCGCCACCACCTTGATCCCGCCGTGGCCCAGAACCCGCGCCTCCGCGCCCATCACCAGCCGCCGCTGCCGCTCGTCCAGGTGCGGGAACAACGCGGCGAACTTGGCCGCCAGCGACTCCTCGGCATCCACGGGAACCGCCATACCATAAGCATGACCGGTCGCGGATCAAAAGTAAACGTTATTCTTTTGCAGACACTTAGGTCATACGGCAGAACCGGCACCAGCAGCCAGCCTGACCAGCCAAAACGGTCAGCCAGGACCATGATCGTCGGAAACTCGGGCTAGGAGCCTGCTGAAAAAGGCCGCTAGTCCTGGCGTGTTTGCCGGCTTTGTGTTCGATGAGCTGGGATAATCGTCTCATGCAGGGTTTCGAGCGGATGGACCGTGAGCTTCACCGACGCTGAGCTGCTGGCCGGGCACCTTGTCCCGGCCGGGAGCATGTTCGCGTTCCTGGCCGCGCACCGGGCGGAAGTGTTCCCGGACGCCGATTACGCGGACCTGTTCGCCGCGTTCGGCCGGCCGTCGCTGCCGGCTACCCGGATGGCCGCGGTGCTTGGCGCTGCAGTCGCTGCATGACTACTCGGACCGGGAGACCGCCGAGGCGGTCCGGTTCGATGTGCGGTGGAAGGTGGCCTGCGGGCTGGCGATCGATGACCAGGGCTTTGATCCGTCCTCGCTGGTGTACTGGCGGGGCCGGATCGCGAGATCGGAGCGGCCGCACCGGGTCAACGAGGCGATCCGGCTGATCGTGGAGCAGACCGGGGTGCTGAAGGGCCGGCGGCGCCGGGCGGCGGACTCCACGATCCTGGCCGATGCGGTCGCCACCCAGGACACGATCACCCAGCTGGTCTCGGCGATCCGGCGGGTGGCGCGGGAGGTGCCGGGCGCCGCGGAGCAGATCGCGGCGGTGTGCACCGGCCATGATTACGCGGTGCCGGGTAAGCCGAAGATCGACTGGGATGACCCGGCGGCGAAGGATGCGCTGGTCTCCGCCCTGGTCAGCGACGCGAACGCGGTGGTGGCCGCGTTCCGGGACGCGAAGCTGGATGAGGCAGCCGCGTCCGCGGTGGCGCTGCTGGCGCTGGTCGCCGGGCAGGACGTCGAGCCCGCCGAGGGCTCTGACGGGCACGGACGGGCGGTGGCGGATCGCCCGCAAGGTCGCCGGGGATCGCGTGATCAGCACCGTCGACCCGGATGCCCGGCACACCCGCAAGTCGCCGGAGGCCCGCCGGGACGGCTACCGGGCGCACCTCGCTGCCGACCCGGAGACGGGGATCATCACCGATGAGAAGCTGACCAGGGCCGCGGGACCGAGAACTCCGACCCGGCAGTCGCGGAGGAGTTCCTGGCCGCCGAAGCCGGGCGCGCGATGCCGCCGGCGGCCGCGCAGACAGCCCCCGGCCGCCGGTGAGGACGATGACAGCGGCGCAGGGCAGCACGGATGATAACCAGTGCCGGGCAGGAGCAACGCTGGCCTGGTACGGCGATTCCGCCTACGGCACCGGGGACCTGCGCGGCGCGATCGACGACGCGGGCCATGCCGCGGTGATCAAGCCCAAGCCGCTGCAGGCCCCGGTCGCCGGCGGGTTCACCGTCGACGATTTCACCGTCGATGAGCAGGCCGGCACGGTGACCTGCCCGGCCGGGAACACTGTCACCCTCAGCCGCACCCGGATCGCCACCTTCGGCGTGGCCTGCCGGGACTGCCCGCTGCGCGAGCGGTGCACCACCTGCAAGACCGGCCGCAAGCTCGTCCTGCACCCACGCGATGACCTGCTCCGGGCCGCCCGCGCGGACTGGGCCGCCGATCCCGGGCTGCGCGAGGACTACATGGCGCAGCGGCCGAACGTGGAACGCGCCGTCGCCCAGGTGGCCACCTGCCGGGGCCGGCGGGTCAAGCTCCGCTACCGCGGGATCGGCCAGGAACCACGCCTGGCTCAAGCGGCGCACCGCCGCGCTGAACCTGCGCAACCTGCTCGGCAAAGGCCTGACCCGCCGGGACGGCGCCTGGGTCCTGGCCACCTGACCCGGCAGCCAGCCAGGGCTGCCTGGCCGGCCAGGCCCCGGCCAGGCAGGCCGCAGGTCAAGCCCGGCCGGTCGGCTCTGCAGGCAGCGGCACGAACGGCCCGGCCCGGCAAGGCGTTACGGGCCACCGTGGCCCTCTGCGCACGGCCCGCAGGAAGGCCTATTTCAGCAGGCTCCCAGGAAGGCTCCGCCTGATACCGCCGAGGTTTCCGGTTCCGCGGGCGGTCCCGTGCAGGTAGGTGCATCCTCCGTTCGTAGGCCCACGTCCCGGAGGTTGCCATGGCGTCCCGGTTCAAGCGATCGGTGCCTGTCACGGTGAACGACGTGCTCGACGGGCACGCCGCGCTCGACTTGGAGTGCCTGGACCGTCTCTACCTGCATGGCTACCTGGGCCAGTTGCAGGTGGGCGGGCAGGTGATCCAGTTCCTGAATCACCGCGGGTACCCGGTGCCGTCCCCGGCGTGCCTGCAGCAGATCGGGGATGCCTTCCGCCGCCGGGTCGCCTCGTTCGCTGAGGCTAATCACATCCCGGTGGTGCCGTTGAAGGCCGCGGACCGCAACATCGAGGTGATGCGCCGCTACCTGGACAGGGCTGCGGAGACGGGCCGGTCGCAGGTCGCGGCGATCGGGGTGGCCCAGGAAGCCCAGCGGGTGTTCATCGCCCGCAAGCGTGACACCGACCCCTCCAAGCCTCCGCAGTTCTCCTTTGATAAGAAGGACCGCCGGGTCACGGTGTACTACTTCTACCTGTGGGACGCGAGCTTCGGCCCGGCGTTCATCAAGGTCTGCACGTACTGCCCCTGGCCAGTGAAAATCTGGGTCAACGGGCATGAGTGGGCCAAGCAGCAGGCCCGCAAGGCAGGCCTGCCCTTCACCGAGTTGTCCAACGGTTTCGCCTCCTGCCAGGACCCTGCCCTGCTGCAGCGGATCTGCGACGCGCTGCAGCCCGGCACCATCAGCGTGTTCTTCCAGCGGTGGCTGCACCGGCTGCCGCTGCCGCTCGGCCCCGCCGATCAGCAGGCGGGCTACTGGTGGGAGTGCTCGATGGCCCAGGTCGAGGTCTCCCGCACCATCGTGTTCACCCAGCCGCGCTACGCCCGGGCCTTCTTCGACGCCCTGGTCACCGACAACCTGGACCTGGGCCGCCCGGATACCCTTGAGATCATCTTCGACCGGCAGGTCCGGTCCAGCACCGAAGGCGAGTTCCGGACCAATGTGATCACCCGCGGCACCGAGGTCACCATCAACGCCTTCTACAAGCACTCGCGCATTAAGCAGTACTTGAAAGACGGCCGCGCCCTGCGGGTGGAGACCGTCGTGAACGCGCCCGGCGACCTGGGCTGCCAGCGGCGCCTGCATAACCTTGATGAGCTTCAGGCACGGGCGCGTGCGGTCAACGCCCGCCTGTTGCACACTGAACGTGCCGGCCAGGCCTGCGTCCTTGCGAATCCAGTCTTCGAGCGGATCGCGCACCCGTCGGTCACCGCCGACGGGCGGAGAGCTACAGCCATGCGCTTTGGCGACTCTCGGGTCCAGGCCCTGGCCGGCGCCCTGTGCGTCACCTTGTGCGCCGTCACCGGCATCACCAACAGGAGCCTGCGCGCCCTGATGACCGGACTGCTCGGCGCCCCCTACTCGATGGCCCAGGCTTCCTACGACCTGGCCCGCCTCCGCCGCAACGGCTTGATCACCCGCCGCCCGCACGCCAACACCTACGACCTGACCCCCGACGGACTGGCATTCTCCGTCTTCTACACCAAGGTCCACGACCGGGTCCTGGCCCCGCTGTTTGCCACCGGGCAACCCCAGGCCCCGCCCCAGCTCCGCGCCGCTCTCAGCACAATCGAACACCACATCGATGAACGTCTCGCCCACGCAAGGCTGCCTGCGGCAGCCTGACAAACTCAGCTCAGCTGTCGGAGTCACCGACCCAAAGGGTCGCTAGGTCGGGCCCGCCGTGCTTAGTGCTGCCGCCGACGATCGTCGGGGCGATCCGCTGGGCCTGCTGCGACCACGCTGATGCTCCCGGCCATCCTCGCGAGCCCATCAGGTCTCCCAGCGCCTCGCCGACCGTGACCGGCAGTGCAGACGGCTTGGGCCAGCCGAACCGGGCCGCCCACGGCGGTCTGATCGCCACCAGCACGAACCGTGGGCGCAGCTGCGGCACGCCGTGGTCGCTGGCATACACCAGGTCCCACCAGGTCCGATATCCCAAGGCATGCAGCCGATGCAGGATCTGGCCCCGGTAGCCGTCGAACCGGCGTGCGGCAAGGCCGGGGACGTTCTCCAGCAGCACGGCGCGCGGGCTGGCCTGCTTGATGAGCCGTAGCGTCTGCGGGAACAGGTCCCGTTCATCCTGGCTGCCGAGCTGCTTTCCTGCAATGGAGAACGGCGGGCAGGGTACTCCTGCCGACAGCAGGTCGGCGTGGGCGAACGCGCGGCCGTCCGCTTGGGCCAGGTCAGCGCGGATGATCGGCCACTCCGTGCCCCTATTGCGGTGGAGCGTCTGGCAGGCGTCGGCGTCGAGCTCGACCAGGCCCTGGTGGGCGAACCCCGCCTGCTCAAGGCCCAGCGCCTGTCCGCCGGCCCCGGCGCAGATCTCCACCGCACTCAGCTGGCCCACGGCCGAGTCCCGGAGGCGATCACCGGTCTCGGCAGTTGTGGCGGTCATCGTTGGCTACATCTCAAGTTCAGGCTGGGGTTCTGGTTCAGGTTCAGGCCCGAGTGCCCCAGTCCCGGCGTCTGGCTGATAATTCGCCACGAATGCCATCCGGTCCGTCCATGCCGCGTCGTAGGCTCCGGCCGCCGGGCCCCCATGGGCTGCGTGCGGCTCCAGCCAGGCCAGTTCCGCGTCGAGCCTGTCGAGCGTGGCCTCGTACTTGCCGGCGGTCATGCCGTCACTCGGCAGCCGCAAAGGCTCGAGCTCGGCGTCGTGCTTCAGGATGAAGTCCCCGACCTTCTGCTCGGCGGCAAGAAACGCCCGGAACTCGGCCGACTCACGCGCGGCGCTTACGGGTGGTACCAGCGCGTCCCTGTGCGCCATCAGCTGCTCCAGCTGTTCGGCGGCCTCACATGGCTCCATCGCTGCTCCCTTCCGGGCCGAGGCACGTCTCCGGCGGCGTGATTGCCAGTTGGCGGCCGCCTTGGGCCTGCCGGCTACTATCTGGTATCTGATCTAGATCACTTCTAGGTATCATAACAGTCAAGAGGATCATCGTCGGCCGAGGTGACGAGGCAGGGAAGCGCGCTGAACCCACGAGCCCTCGCACCAAGTCATTTACGCAGGCGGCAGTCAGCTCCCCGCGCTATTCGCGGAATCGGGTCTGAGTCGGTCTATCTCGTGAGCCACACGGGTAGAGCGACAATGGACCAACCGGCCAGTCCGATGCACAAGCTGGCCGCGAACGGAATTCCACTTCGGATGGCTAGCCAGTAGGCAGCGAGGAATCCAGCGGCGGGCAGCAGGCTGGGGATTGATTCGAAGGCCAGGTTCTTCGTCGCGCCGGGGCCATTGCTGGTGTCGATGGAGATCAGACTGAGGATGGTGATGTATGGGATGAGCATGAACAGCGCTGCTCCCCGGGCGCCGAGACGTTGGGCGGCGATCGGTACTGATGCCACGACGGCGCCACCGACCGCGAATCGCAGCCAGAACATTGCCGTGGTGGGTCCCATTGCGTACTCCTTTTTGATTCGGGCGGTTTCATGGTCTGTGCATCTTGATCCAGGTGGTTCTCGATCAGTGCAGCGATCTCTGGGGCGCGCTTGACGGCCCTGGCGTGGGTGCCTCCTCGGATCACCGTGAGGGCCGCGTTGGGGAGTAGCTGTCGGAGCTTGCGGCTCACGGCCGGCGGACTTATGGGATCGTCGTCCCCCAAGAAGCAACGTTGAGGCGCGGATCGACACACGCTTCAAAGAGCACTGTCCAAGAACCGCTTCACCCGCTCGTTTTGCGGGTCGATAAGCACCCGGCCGACGATGTCGTCTTGCACTACCCGGCCGTTTTCCATGAACACCACGCGCGATGCGGCTTTCCGAGCGAAGCCCAGCTCGTGGGTCACCACGATCATCGTCATCGACTCCCGCGCGAGCTCCTCCATAGTGGCGAGTACGCCGCCGATAGACTCCGGGTCCAGCGCGGATGTCGGTTCGTCGAACAACAGCACCCTCGGCCTCATCGCCAGCGCCCGGGCGATTGCTCCCCGCTGCTGCTGGCCGCCCGACAGCGCAGCCGGGTACGACGACGCCTTCTCAGCAAGGCCTACCCGCTCCAACAGCTCCCGGGCGCGTTCCTTGACAATCTGCTTGTTCTGGCCCAGCACATGGACCGGCGCCTCCATCACGTTCTCGAGCAAGGTCATGTGAGCAAACAGATCAATAGACTGGAAGACCGTGCCCATACGACTCCGCTGCCTGGCGGTAAGACGCTTGTTCAGCTCGACCAGGCCACCTTTGTGCGCCCGGTAACCGATAAGCTCCCCGTCAAGGAAGATCGCTCCGGCATCCGGCTTCTGCAGATGAAGGATGCAACGAAGTAGCGTAGACTTCCCGGCACCTGACGGGCCTATCACGCAGACCGTCTCACCCTGGCCCACGTTGACGTTCACGTGATCCAAGACGATGTTCCGCTTATACGACTTGACCACGTCGACGACCTCGACGACGTTGGGAGCTTCTGTCCTAACCATGGCAAGACCCGATGACGCCATTCCGCTCACCTACCACGTTCCCCAAGCCGCCGATTATAGCGCTGCTCCAAGCCATTTTGAATGATATTTAGAATCAGGATCATAAGCAGATACCAGATCGTTATGACCATAATAAGGGGGACTACCTCGAAGTTCTGCTCGTAAATCGTTTCCGCCGTGTAGAACAGATCGTATACACCGATGAACGCTACCAGTGCGGTGCTCTTCAGCAAATTGATCAGATCATTGAACAGGGGTGGGACCGCGATTCGCAGCGCCTGTGGCAGTATGATCCTTCTCTGGAGCCGCCAAACCCTCATCCCGAGGGCCGTACCAGCATCCCACTGACCCTGCGGTATGGCCAATATCGACGTGCGCATTATCTCCGCCGACGAGGCGCCCTCGTTGAGGGCGAAGCTCACGACAGCTACCCAAAACGGTGAGAGCAGAGCTCTCGTTGGCGTCGACACGAATACCTTACCGAATGGGATGCCGAAGCTCACATCCGGATAGACGATCGCAATATTGTAGATTACGACAAGCAGTACGAGGAGCGGGATCATCCGGAACAGCCACACGTACAGAGTCGCCGTTACACGAAATGGCGGGAAACTCGACAGCCGCATTACCGCGATAAATATCGCCAGGCACACAGCCAAGGCCATGGAAATCACCGTCAGCAATGCTGTGGTCCGCAAGCCGGTCAATATGCGAGGGTCGAACAGGTAGGAGCCAATGACGTCCCACTGCAGAACCGACTTGCGCAGGATCCCCTGGATGATAAAGGCGGCGAACGCCGAGCCGACAATAAAAAATGTCCAGATGAGCCAGCGCCTGTGCTTATGTATGGGCAGGCTCGCGATTGCACGCCTCTCCTCGGCGGTCGTCCCTTCGCCAAGCTGAGGGTCGGGGCGTCCTTCCATCTGCACGCCGGGAAGTCGAGAAGCGCGCTGAAATGCCCGCCATGCCTTGGTCTTCGTCACTTCCATTATTCTCCTCTTTCGTCGGCGCGGGGCTCCAGGGCGCTCAGCGCGCCCTGGAGCCCGCCTGGAGCGACTGGTTCATGTCTGTCGCGAAAGTGCCGAGCGTTATGGAATTGACCCGCAAGCCGGGCAAGCAACTAACGCCTTCGAGTGCCGATCAGACCGATTTCGAGGTCGCATAGGCAACGCGGTCGCGGGAGGCCGGAAGGTTTGATTACCGACGGTAGGAATGTGATGGAGCCACCCTTTTTCGGCTCCCATGGCGAGCCCACACTGCTCATCTCTGTTACGACGCCGGCGTGAGCGGGGTGGGGTTGATCGTGATGCGGGTGAACTGGAGATCTGGGCCATAGCCGTACTCGGTCATTATCTTCTGGTAGGTCCCGTTCTGGATGAGCATCGTCAGCGCCTTCTGTACCACTGGCGCCAATTTTGATCCCTTGGGGAAGGAGAGGCCGACTGATACCTTGTCGAAGCTCGGCCCGGTGATCTGCAGGCCGCTTCCCGAAGCCTGACGGGACTCATAGGTAAGGAAGTCGACGGGGCCGGCGACAGCTTGTACTCGGCCCGAATTCAAGGCGAGGATACTGGCACCGAAACTCGGGACCTCCACGAGCGTGATCGGCTTCTTCCCAGACGCCACACAGACGCTCTTGGACTGGGACTGGATGAAGGGAATCTCGGCGTCACCCACCTCGTCGGCCACGCTCATCCCGCACAGACCACTGAAGGAGGAGGCAATCGCCGGTGCAGACTTCAGTTCGAAGAACCGGTACGTGACGTAGTAGTAGGGCATCTGGTCGTACAGACGCTCGCGCTGTGACGTGATGTTGGTGTCGGTGACGAAGCCATCCCTGCCGGCCTCGAGCCCCAGCAACTCATTCTCGAACGTCGTTGCGTAGATATGGATAGGGACACCGAGCAACGAGGCGATCTGACGGACCAAGTTGGGAGAGATACCTTCGGGTTGGCCCGCCGAGTTCAGGTACGCCTCCGGCGGTGTGCCATCCTGCAAGGCTACCGTAAAGCCGCTGAGGTACTCAGAAGGTACCTCGCTGTGGAGCGGCGCCGAGGATGACGAAGTGGGCGTCTTGGATGAGGACGTGGCCGTACTACTCGACGAACATCCGACAAGCAGCAGTGCGATGATACAGATGGGGCCGAGAAGCCCCGCGGATGGGCGCTTCATCTTTTCACCGTCTTCCCTTTCGACTGGACTAGGTAAGTTGATAGGTTGCATGTCTGTTTAGGTATTGGGCTTCCGGGCCATGCGGCGACGTCATCGCCGTCGGCGGTGTATCGGAGGCGCAGCCGCCGCCGGCGGCGGTGGCCAGCGGCGGCCCGCTCAGCCGCCGCCACTCCCGCCCGGCCCGCGCTGCGCGCGGTCGCCAGGTAGGCATCCAGCCATAGTTCCGGCGCGGACTCCTGGGTCGTTCCCTCTTTGGGACGTCCGCTGGGTTCACTTCCCTTTGAGTCCTTCATACAGTAGGCACCGCCTCACCGGGGTCCAGGGACCTTCGCCGGGATTGTCCAGGACCTTGGCCCCGGTGAAGCGCCCGGCTGCGGATCCAGGTCAAACAGGCCCGGGCGGCCCGCCCAGGCGTTCTCGCGGTCCCCGGGTGCCTCCTTATCGGAGGCGCCCGGGACGCACCCACGGTGCGGCACGGCACCCTCGGGATCGTCCCCCGGCACCACCTCGGGTAAGAGCTCGGCGAGTTGCTCGTCGGCGTGTCGCAGGGTTGGCGATCGGCGGGGGGCGGCGCCTTATCTATTGCTTGCCCAGACGAGCGGCGACAAAGCTGGGTAGATCTCACCTTCGGCCCGGCCGCCTTCGCAGGGTCATCGGTGAATGCCCGGTCGCATGTCATCGCATCGACATCGCTTCGAACAGAGTCGGTGGGGAACGGGTTGCTGAAGCGGTCAGCCCGGTATGGGGACAGATCCACCGATGGCACCCCACCGGTCAGCAGTTCAGCCACCTGTTCAGCGAGGCCGGGTGCGATCGCGAGGCCGTGCCCGCTGAACCCGGCCATCGTGTACATGTTCGCGAAGTGCGTCCAGTCCGAGATCGGGTTCTCGTCCGCCGTGATCTCCAGCAAACCGGCCCAGGAACGCTTGACCGAGGCTTCGTCGAAGTTCCTAAAGCGCCTAGTCAGGCGATCGACGAGCAGTTCGGCCCTGGCCGGGTCGAAGGGCACGTGGCATGAGGCCTCGCAGGCGTTGTCGGCGTCGGTCCCGGCGAGAAGCGATGTCCCGTGCTCGCCGTGGTAGTAGGTCTTCCCGTTGTCGAAGTCGATCGTGAACGGGCAGTCTTGGGGGACCCCGACGGCGCCTTCGATTACATAGAGCTGCGAGCGCCACGGCGTGATCGGAAGTGATGCTCCGTACAGCGCGGCAACGCCGTCAGCCCACGCACCGGCACAGTTGACGACGGTTCCCGCTGCGACCGTCTGGCAGGTGCTTAGCTCCACGCCGGTGATGTGGTCATCTGCGTAGAGGAAGCCCGTAACAGCAGTGCCGGTCGCGATTACCGCGCCGGCAGCTCGCGCGTCGGCCGCCACGGTGGTGACGAGTGTGTTCGGGTCGAGGTAGCCGTCGGTCGGGCAGAACGTCGCGCCCACCAAGCCGTCAGGGTGCACACCGGGCACCGCCGCGATCACCTCGTCGACACTCAGCCAACGCGACGGTACGTCGAGGTGGTTCTGCAGTTCGATCGCGGATTGCAGCGCCGGGACGGCTTTCTTGTTAGAGATCATGAACAGGTAGCCGACCTGGTGATGACCCAGGTCCACGCCCCGTTCGGTCATCTCAGCCAGTAGACCGACGGTGCGTCGCGCGAGCGTGATGTTGACCGGTCGGCTGAACTGCTGTCGTACGCCTCCGGCGTTCAGCGCGCTGGATCCGCCGCACACCTGCGTAGCTTCGATCACGCAGACTGACGCTCCCCGAGTGCGGAGCTGCAACGCTACCGACACTCCGGCAATCCCGGCGCCGATCACCAAGAAGTCGCAAGTTCGCGGCAGATCGGCCATTACGTGTCACCGATCCTTCCGTAGAATGGCCTGCCTCATTTGGTGCGTCGTCGCCCTATCGCTCGGCAGCCCGCTGGAAGAACTTCACTTCGATCTCCCGCAGCACGTCGACCGGCTCTTCAGGCCAACTCTCCGAGAATGAGCCTTCCTCACTTTCGACGAGGATCAACCATGTGCCCGGATCTTGGTTGAACGAGCAATCTGGGAAGCACATGTGGTGATGCCATCTAGCTCTACGCCGCTCGATATCCAGCAGCCGATCGAGAACCTGTGATCCGACGTGCTTACCTGTGCTTGCGGCGGTTCGCTGCTCGGCGAGGATGTCGTCTCCGTGCAGCATCCTCACCAGGGTCTTGTCGACTTCGGGGAATTGCTCCGACGCGGCGACAAAAGCGCGCTTGTTCTTGTCATCCTCGATTACCACCGCGTAGCGCGCGTACGGGTTGTAGGCGCAACCGGGAATCAGCGCGTGGGAGTGCCACGGGGTGCCCGCGGCCTGGAGCCGCTCGGCCAGCTCCGCACAAGATGCGAGGGTGATCTCGGTGTAATCGATTCCGCCGTAGACAATGGTTGGATCGTCGGTATGTTGCATCCACTTCAGCCTTTCAATCGTGAATAGCCGACAGGCGGAACGAACGTCTCCTTGATTGACCGCGGCGATACCCAGCGAAGCAGGTTGAGCGCGGACCCGGCCTTGTCGTTCGTGCCGGAGGCTCGGCCGCCGCCGAACGGCTGCTGGCCCACCACAGCACCAGTCGGCTTATCGTTGAGGTAAAAGTTGCCCGCAGCAAATCGGAGGCGCTCGCTCGCCTCGGCCAGTGCAACACGGCTGCGGGCCAGTACCGCTCCGGTGAGCGCGTAGCGCGATGACCGTGGCAGTTCGCCAAGCAACTCAGACCAGTCCGCGTCGTCATACACCTGGACGGCAAGCAGCGGCCCGAAGAACTCCTCGCGCATCAGCCGGTGCATGGCATCGTCACAGACGACCACGGTCGGTTCGATGAAGTACCCAACCGAGTCGTCGCTGCCGGCCCCGGCGAGGATGCGCACCGCGCAGTCTTGTCTCAGATCCTCCAGCACGCCCCGAAGCCGCGAGAACGCATGCCTGTCGATCACGGCGCCGCCGAAGTTGGTGAAGTCAGCGACATCTCCGAAGCGGAGGCTCCGGACCGTGTCGACGAGGCGATCACGCAGCGTGGCGTCCCACAGGCTGCGGGGCAGGTATGCGCGCGAGGCCGCCGAGCACTTCTGTCCCTGATACTCATAGGCTCCGCGTACCAGGGCAGTAACCACCGCATCTGGGTCGGCGGAGGGGTGGGCGAGGACGAAGTCCTTGCCCCCGGTCTCGCCGACCAGCCTCGGGTAGCTGTCGTAACTGCCGATCGCTTCGCCGACGGCGCGCCAAAGATACTGGAATGTGGCACTCGAGCCGGTGAAGTGGATGCCGGCCAGAGCCGGATGGGGCACCGCGACCTCGCTGACGGCCTCGCCGTCACCGGTCACCATGTTAATGACGCCTGGCGGCAGCCCGGCTTCCTCGAACAGGCGCATGGTGTAGTGAGCGGCGAGCTGCTGGGTAGGCGACGGCTTCCAGACGACGACGTTGCCCATGAGCGCTGGCGCAGCCGGGAGGTTGCCCGCGATCGCGGTGAAGTTGAACGGCGTGATGGCAAGGACGAAGCCTTCCAGCGGGCGGTAATCGGTGCGGTTCCACACCCCGGCCGCGCTGATCGGCTGGCTGGCCATGATCTGCCGCGCGTAGTGCACATTGAACCGGAGGAAGTCGGCGAACTCGCATACCGCCTCGATCTCAGCCTGCTGGACGGTCTTAGACTGGCCGAGCATCGTCGCAGCGTTGACCGTGTCACGCCAGGTGCTCGACAGCAACTCGGCGGCACGGAGAAACACGGCTGCCCGGTCGTCGAACGAAAACCGCTGCCATCCCTGCGCGGCGTCCAGGGCTGCCGCTACCGCGTCGCTCACGTCGCCCTTGGTCGCCTGGGCCGACGAGCCCAGCACCTGTGCATGGCGGTGCGGTGCCACCACGTCGAATGGCTCGCCGCCCGCCAGCCGGTGCTCCCCACCGATCGACATAGTCAGGTGGTAGGTCTGGCTGGATAGCTCGGTCAGCCTACTGCGGATTGCTGCCGACTCGGCGCTGCCGGGCGCAAAACTGCGGCCGGGTTCATTCACGGCCGCCGGTGGCGTGGTGATTGCATCGAGCATGGGGACCCTTCCGCGGCGTGACGCGCTGGTGCCTCGCGACGGTCACAGATTCAAGTGTTCGCTGATCAGTGATCTCGGCTCGCCGTTGGTAAGTTGCAGGTGCGCGAGAACGTCAGCGGCAGCCGCAGCGCCCTCCGCAGGGGGGTGGGCGAAACCAACCCGGCTCGGCCCGATCCCAGCCCGCTGCAAGCGGTAGAGCGTGGCACCCAGCTCGAACGCCAGGTGGGTAGCGTTGTAGACCGGCACATCCGGGTGGCCCCGGACGTGGTCGTACCCAGCGTGCAACAACGTCGGACCCACGTAGCCGCATCCAACGAGGATCGCGTCGGCGCCGGCCGCCACAGCGCGCTGCGCGACGACGTTGAAGCGCTCGATGAACGCGTCGGGCTTGTCCACGGCGTCCTGTACATCCTCGTGCGTCGATTGCGGGTCCAGCCACCAGACCGGCGGCTGGACCAGCTTGTCGGCTAGCCCGAACTCGCGCATATCGCGCTCGAATCCCCAACGCAGGCCCTCAGCAACAGTGACGATGGCGGGACGTTGCGACAAGACGCTGCCGAGGACGGCCGCGGCTTCAGATACCCCAGTGACGGGGATGTCGAGATGCGCCCGCGTGGCGTAGATGGGCATGGCCCAGTCGTTGTAGATGACAAGGTCCGCGCCATGTTCACTGGCGACCTGCGCGGCCACTAGGCCGAGTGCTTCGCTGAGCAGCCGCGGTGCCAGTTGCCGGACACCTCCTGCCGGGCGGGGGAACGAGACGAAGGAAACCTCGAACATGTCCCCCGCCTGCTCCCTGAGATAGGCATCCAGGAAGCGCCACAGCCCATTCAGCCCGGGCCGTCTCTCCGTCCCCTCGACCCATACCAGTCGGGGCTTATTCTGTCCCATCGCACTCCTATTGTGGTGGCTGGAGTTGCCGGGTATGAGGTGACGGCCGCGGCACCGTCTGGTCCCTGATGACCTGGGCTGGCCGTGTGGCGTGCCAGCGACATGTTGATCTCCTGGGTGAACTGCTGGCGGACCCCGCCAGCGTTGAGGGAGCGCTAGAGCCACCGCATACCTGAGTTGCCTCGACGACGGTGACGGACGCCCCGCGGGCACTCAGCTGCCGAGCGAGGCACGCTCCGGCGGTCCCGGCCCCGGTCACGAGGAAATCGGGGCCGGGACCGGCAGCACCAGGCCGCTCAGACATGTGCAGCAGCCGGGCGCCGCGCTGACATCTGCCTGATCGCTGTCCCCACCAGCTTGGCGACGGTCGGCGCGATCGCTTCCTCCAGGACCGGCGAGAACGGCACCGGGGTATTGGCCGCCGAGATACGCGCGGGCGGCGCGAGCAGGTCGCTGAACACCTGCTCGGTGACCAGCGCGCACAGCTCCGCGCCGACGCCCGCGGTCCGGACATCCTCGCTGACCGCAATGACCCGGCGGGTCTTGGCCACCGAGGCCATGATTGTGTCGGTGTCCAGCGGCGCCAGGCTGCGCAAGTCGATCACCTCCAGGCTGATCCCCCGCGCCTCCAGTGCCTGGGCCGCGGCGAGCGCCCGCCGGACCGAGCCAGAGTACGACAGGACCGTGATGTCACTGCCCTCGCGGACCACCGATGCCGAGCCGAACGGAACCAGCTCATCCGCCTCGCCGCGCGGCCCGCTCTCGCCGTACAGCATGGCGTTCTCGATGAACACCACCGGGTCGTCGGAACGGATCGCGAACTTCAGCATGGCCTTGGTATCGGCCGGCGAGCTCGGGGCGAGAACCACGAGCCCGGGCAGGTGGATCAGCCACGATTCGGGACGGCCAGAGTGATGACAGCCTGACGAGCGCCCGAAAACGTTCACGGTGCGCAGCGTCATCCGCGGCACGGCCCGGCCCCGCGAGACGTAGTAGATCTGGCTCATGTGATTCGCAACCTCGTCCATGCAGCAGCCGAGGAACGCCGAAAACATCACTTCCACGATCGGCCGTCGGCCGGCGATCGCCGCGCCGAGCGCGGCGCCAACCATCGCGTCCTCGGAGATCGGCGTGTCCCGCACCCGGCCGGGGCCGTACTTGGCGAAGAGGCCGCGCGTGGTCGCGAAGTTGCCGCCCATCGGGCCGACGTCCTGGCCCATCAGGAACACCCCGGGATCGCGAGCGATCTCCTCGTCCATCGCCTCAATCACGGCATCACGTACGGTGAAGCGGTCAGACATTACGGGTCTCCTGCAGCGACGGGCGGACGAAGGTGAAGGCGTCGGATGCCTCGGGTTCGGGACTGGCCAGGCCGAAGGCGACAGCGCCGCGGACTACGTTGTCCACGTCCGCGGTCAGGCCCGCAACGTCGTCTCCCGAAAGCAGGCCCGCCGCAGTGAACGCATCGGTGGCGAGCCGAATGGGGTCACGGTCGAGAGCTGCCTGGTAGTCAGCGCGGGGCCGGTACTCCTGAGCGTCACCTTCCTCATGCCCGTAGCCGCGCGGGCAGTCGAAGACCAGCAGCGTCGGCCCCTCGCCGGCGCGGGCCCGCTCGACGGCGCGGCCGGCCGCGTTAAAGCACGCCACGACGTCCTTGCCATCCACCTGCTCACCGGGCATCCCGTAGCCGAGAGCGCGATCCACCAGGGCGCCGGCTGTGGAGCCGGACCGCGGCACCGAGATTGCCCATCCGTTGTCGATGATCACGTAGACGATCGGCAGCTTCCACAGCGCGCCCAGGTTCACCGCCTCATGGAACGAGCCGCGGTTGGCGGCACCGTCGCCGAAGTAGGCGACGGCGACCCCGCCGTCGCCGCTGTCCTTGTGGGCCAGCGCGACGCCCGTCATCGTCGCGATGTTCCCGCCGACCAGGGGAGAGGCAGGCAGAACGTTCGCGTCCCAGTCGCCGATGTGCAGCGAGCCGGCAACGCCGCCCAGCACGCCATCCCGGCGCCCGAGCACCTCGGCCATCATCCGGTTGGGATCGACCCCCTTGGCGAGAGCCTGGCCGTGCCCGCGGTGGGTCGCCCCAACATGGTCCACGCCGCGCAGCCGGCCTTGCACGCCAGCGTGCGCGGCCTCCTCGCCGATGGCCGGATGGATGAACCCGGGAATGAGATTCTTCTGGTACAGCTCGACCATCGCGGACTCGAAGTGGCGGATCAACAGCATGGTCGACAGCAGCTCGCGCGCCTTCGCGGTGCCGATACCGGTGCAATCGATCGTATCGGTCGTCGTCACTGGCTTCTCTTTTCCTCGTTCCTCGCCCGCGCCGTTTCGCTACAGCGCGGCCAGCGCGTCGGCGAACGCCGCCGCGTATTCCGCGGCATCCACCGCGTCGATCACCCGGTGATCACAGGTCAGGACCGCCTCGGCGCGCCCGGCATCCTTGGCCCCCAGGCCGCCGATCGCGAGGGTGACCGAAGTGGCCGGGAACAGCACCGCGGAGAACCAGCCGACCGGCCGGCGGCCGATGTTGGAGACGACCACGGTGGGCCACCTCGTCGCCTCGGCCGGAAGCGATCCGGTGCCCACGCTGGCCATCCACTCCCGCCGCTGCGCGTGCAGATGGGCAAGTTCGGCCCGGTCTGGATCCGCGAACACCAGCGGGATCAGCCCGTCGTTGTCGCGCACCAGCAGGCCAACCCGCACGTCGTCATACAGCCGCACGTTCTGCTCGTCGTCCACGAACGCATTTGCGACCGGCACCTTACGCGCGGCGACCGCGGCGGCCACGACGAGCAAGTCCGAGGCGGTGACACCGTCGGCACGCCCGGCCTGGGGGATCGCGACCGACACGGCGAGGTGGAAGGTCGGCACCGCCGCTGCGGCGAGGGTGGCGCGGTTCCCAGCCATACGGGCCCTGCTGAACCCGGCCGGCCGACTGGCCGGCCGATCGATGACCGCCCCGGCCGGGCGGGCGGCCGAGGGCGGCGGCGCGGCGAATGCCTGCGACTTCAGCACGTCGTCCTCCAGCACCCGTCCCCCGGCGCCGCTTCCGCGCACCGTTTCAATGTCGATGCCAAGTTGCTCGGCCAGCTCGGCCGCCGCGGGGGCGACTGTGCGGCCAGGGCGGGACGCCCCGGTGAAGGAGGTGTCATGCTCCCCGGTGTCAACCACCGCGATTACCTCACCGGCCGGCGCGAGCGCGCCGGGCTGGCAGCGGATCTCGACCAGTCGGCCCGACTTTGTGGCATCCACGGTAACCTGCGACTTCTCGGTCTCCATGAGGAACAACGGCTCACCAGCGACAACTTCGCCGCCCTCCTCGACGTACCACTCGAGGATCTCTGCCTCGGTCATGGTCAGCGAGTTCTTCGGCAGTACGACGTCCAACGGCCCCCCTTCGCAAATGATAGATTGTTTACAATTTGCCCTTGATTCAGCCCGGTGTCAAGGGGCACCCCAGCAAGAGGTGAAGCACCTTAGCGAGCGCGGCCGCTGAGGGCCTGCGCGGCGGCGCCTCGTGCCCGCTCCGTCCCCCATCGCGACCTGCGCGCACTGGGCCCTTGACGGTACGGGCTAGCCGGAGTTTCAGTTGATCATGTTTTTGTGAGGCCGGCCGGGTTGCCGGCTTGACGAGTTTCCCCTGATGACACGCCGGCTGGGTGTTTGATTTAATCGCGGTACGGGTGTATGACCTAATGTTATGGCGAGCCTGTACCCGAAGAAGGTCGGCGGCAAGACGTACTGGTACCTGCGCGAGATGGGCCGCGTCGACGGCAAGCCGAAGATGATCTCCGAGCGGTACCTGGGCAGCGCCGCGGACATCGCCGCGGCGGTGGAGACGCGGGAGGCGGCCGGGCTGCCGGAACGGACCCGGCACCTGGCCTTCGGGGACGTCGCCGCCGCCTGGGGAATCCTGGAGGACCTCGGGGTCGCCGCGGTCATCGACGAGGTGACCGGCTCCCGGCCGGCCGGGGCGGCGCTGTCCGCCGGCACCTACCTGGCGCTGGCCGCGCTGAACCGGCTGGTTGCCCCCTGCTCCAAGGCCGCGTTCGCGGACTGGTGGAAGACCACCGCCGGCGACCGGCTGGCCAAGATCGGTGCCCCGGCGCTGGATCACCGGTACTTCTGGGACGCGATGCACGCCGTCACCCTGGGGCAGCTGGCGGAGATCTCCCGCACGATCGCGGTGCGGATCGTGGGCTTGTCCGGGGTGGACTGCTCGTCGGTCGCGCTGGACATGACCAATTTCGCCACGTTCATCGCGACCGCGAACGGCAAGGCGCCGGTCGCGCAGCGGGGCAAGGCCAAGCAGAAACGCTCCGACCTGCGGCTGGTCGGGCTGGGCCTGGTCGTGACCCGGGATGGCGGCATCCCGCTGACCTGGCACGCCTACCCCGGCGACCGGCCCGACGTCACCCAGTTCCCGGCGATGACCGATCAGCTGCTGGGCCAGTACCAGGCGGTCTGCGCCGCGGCCGGGGGCAGCGCCGGCGCCGCGGACATGACCGTGGTCTTCGACGCCGGGCAGAACTCCGAGGCCAACTTCACCCACCTGGCAGCGACCGGCATGCACTACATCGGGTCGGTCCCGGCCTCGGACTGCCCGGACCTGACCGCACTGCCCGCCTCCCGGCGATCGATCGTGGACGCGGGCCGGTTCGGCGGCCTGACCGCCCATGACACCCGCCGCGTCGTCTACGGCGCCGAGCGGCGGGCGATCCTGACCCATTCACCAGAGCTGCACCAAAGCCAGGCCGCCGGGTTCGGCGGCACCACGCTGGCCAAGGCCGGCAAGAAGCTCGACGAGCTGGCCGCCACCCTGGCCCGCGGCAAGACCCGCCGGCCCAGGGCAAAGGTCGAAGCGGAGATCGAGGCGATCACGGCCAAGCCCTGGGTCCGCCGCGTCATCACCTGGCAGCTCGACGGCGACCAGCCCAAGGACCTGCGCCTGGCCTGGTCCATCGACCCGGCCGCCCGCACCGCGCTGGAAGAGGAAATCTTCGGCAAGCACGTGCTGATCACCGATCACGATGACTGGCCCGTGCCCGAGGTCATCGCCGGGTACCGGTCCCAGTCCGAAGCCGAGTTCTCCTTCCGCCAGATGAAAGACCCGCACGTGGTGTCCTTCTCCCCGATGCACCACTGGACCGAGCACAACATCAGAGTCCACGTCTTCACCTGCGTCCTGGCCCTGCAGATCGCCCACCTCATGCGCCGCGCCGCCGCCCAGGCCGGACTGCACCTATCCGTCCGCCAGCTGCTCGCCCAGCTCGCCGCCATCGGCGAGACCGTCCTGATATACCCCTCCACCGGCGGCCGGCCCAAAGCCCGCCGCATGACCACCGAGCTCACCAGCGACCAGCGCGAACTCTACGAAATCTTCGACCTGGCCAAGTGGGCACCCCGAAGTTAGGTCATACGCCTAAACGGGCAACCAAAGCCCACCTGACCAGCAGGAACAGTCAGCCAGCATCAAGATCATCTGAAACTCCGGCTAGGCGTCTGGCCCGGTGGGCTTACGGGCGCAGCGCCAACATCGGCGCGTGCTGGAAGGCAACGGTCAGCGCCCGGTGCATGCCATCAGCGTCCAGCTTGCGCAGATGGGGCGGCGGCAGGCGCGGCCCCGATGGTGCCAGGCACTGCCCGCCGAGTGGTGCCAGTCGGCGGAGTCCTTTATCCACAGCAGCGGCCCCGCTGGTATGGCGACCTCGAGCCGCCACCTGGGGCGTGGAAGTCGGCGATGGTCGTTACGGGAGTCACCGCCGTGAGGGCGTCGGCGGCCGTCGTAGTCGAGCGCGGAGGCGGCCACGCCGTTGGCGAACGCGGCCATCGCAAGGGACGAGCGGCAGCCGGGCCGCGCGTCACGACCGGGGCCTACCGGGTCGTCGTGTCGGCCAGCATGGCGCTGATCGTGTCGCGGAAGGTGCCGATGGACCTGGCCTGCGCGGCCGGGCAATGACAGCCCACGTGACGCCGGGCTGCCAACGCCGCGATGTCCATCGACAGGTGGCCCGCTGCCGCGTCAGTGCGCAAGATAACCGCCGTCGACGGGCAGATCGATGCCGGTGACGAAGGCCGACTCCTCCGATGCCAGGTATAGCACCGCATAGGAGACCTCCTCGGGCAGCGCGCCGCGTCCGAGCGGGGTTGCCGCCAAGGTGTCGTTCGGGCTGCCGGCCTTCTCCTCCGCCACGGACATCGGGGTGATGATCTTCCCCGGGACCACGGTGTTGACCCGGATCTTGTCCGCGGCGTAGGTCATGGCAGCGCTCTTGGTCATCAGCTGCACGGCGCCCTTGCTGGCCTGATAAGCGATGTAGTCACGGGCACCGCGGATGCCCCAGATCGAGCAGACGTTGATGACCGAGCCGCCGCCGCAGCGCCGCAGCGCCGGGATTCCGTACTTCATGCCGAGGAATACGCCGGTCTGGTTGACCGCGATCACCGCGTTCCAGGAATCCAGGTCCTCCCCCACGGCGTCGCGCATGCTGCCGACGATCCCGGCGTTGTTGACCAGCACGTCCAGCTTGCCCCACTCTTCCTCGGCGACGGCGACCACCTGCTGCCACTGCTCCGGCGAGGTCACATCCAGGTGCCGGTAACGGACATCGAGCCCGGCGGCGCGCAGCTTGCCAGCGTGCGCCTCACCTTCGTCGTCCAGGACGTCACCTAGCAGCACACGCGCGCCGTGCTCGGCCAGAACCCGGCCATGCGCCGCTCCCTGCCCACGCGCTCCGCCGGTGATCAGCGCCACGCGGCCTGCCATCCGCTGGTTCTGCATCAACTCTCCTCCAGGGACAGAAAGATCGGGAACGGGACATGCCACAGATGGCGGTTCGCTGATGGCCGGCAACCATGATCCAGTGATCGGCCGACCCGCTTGTACCCTCATCCTGTGCGGTTCGGCGAAGGAAGAACCTGTGGCTGAGCTGGCCACGGTGGCCCAGTTGCGATACTTTCTCGCATTGGTGGAGCACGGCTCGTTCGCGGCCGCGGTTTACATGGCGGCACCGAGCCTGTCCGACTAGATCAAGCGCCTGGAGATGCGCCTTGGAGTCGCGCTGTTCACCCAGCATCACCCGCTCCCTGCAGCTGACCGACGCCGACCCGATCAGGCACCCGGCATCCGTACCGCTGATCCTATTCGAGGCCAGGTGGGCCCGGGAGGAGCCGTTCCGGCGCGCGCTGACCGAGCGGGCACAGGAGGCCAGGCGTGACCCCCAGCCCGATCACCGAGGTCGATTTCCAGACCGCCGCCGTCGAGGTCGCAGCTCACAGCGTCGGGGATTCCCTGGTCTCCGACCTCGTTACCCGGTGGAACGGCTTCCCCACTGCGCTGTACTGAATCCCGCTCGGACCCGTCGACGCCGACCAGTTCGCGTTCATTAACCTCGCAGGTACTGTCACCGGCGACTCGCGCGTTCATGGAGGTGGCATGGGAGCACATCTCGACCCTCCAGGCGGTCGCTGACACCCACATGCCCGCAGCGCGGCCAGCTGAAGCCTAAGCCTACTGCCGGTGTCGGCTAATAGGGCTTTACCCGGGGCCTGTGCACAAGGCACTCTCGGATTGGCACCAGATCGCCGAGCCCTACCCCACGTCCGAGAGGTCGCCGTGAAGCTGCCCGTTCTCCGGCCCCTGCCGCGCACAGCACCCCGAAACGCCGTCACCGCCCGCTCGCAGCGGGTGTGCGTCATTGGCGCTGGCGCAGCCGGCCTTGAGGCAACCAGAGTGCTGCGCGCGGCGGGCCACGAAGTCATCTGCTGCGAGGCCGGGCATCTGGTCGGCGGCCACTGGAACACCGACTACGAGTCCTTGCACCTCATCACTCCGCGAGATGCCTCGGGGTTCCCCAGCCATCCAATGCCCGCCAGCTATCCCCTGTTCCCCAGCCGCGACCAGGTCTGTGACTATTTGCGCGACTTCGCCGCGGCGACCGATGCCGGGTCGGCCATCCAGTTCGGCACTCGCGTGCTGCGCCTGGAGCCGATTGGCGACGGCAGCGGGGGCTGGTCGGCGCGCATCTCCCCGGAGGGACAAGCGCAGCGCACCGAGGCTTTCGACGCGGTCGTCGTCGCCAACGGCCACCACCACGAGCCGAACGGGCCGCCGGTGGCGGCCGACTTCGCCGGCCGGTCGCTGCACTCCTCGGAGTACACCAACGTCGGCGATCTCGCCGGAAAGCGGGTTCTGATCGTAGGCTCCGGTAATTCGGGCTGCGACCTCGCCGTCGACACCGCGATTCACGGCTACCGCACCGACATCGTCGTCCGCAAGGGGCATGTCTTCCAGCCCAAGACCTACTTCGGCCACCCGCGTTCGGACCTTCCCGTGCTCCGCTCCCTGCCACCGTGGCTGGCCGAGCGGATCACCCGCGAGCTGGTGCGCGTGGCGGTCGGCACACACCGCGACTACCCCGGCCTGCCCGAGCCGGTCACCCGCAACCTCAACCGGCAGCTGCCGGTCGTCAACGAGCAGCTGCTCTACTGGATCCAGCACGGCCGGATCGCAGTCCGGCCTGGGATCGAGCACATCAGTGGCACGACGGTGCACTTTGGCGACGGCACGGCACGCGACTACGACACGATCTTGTGGGCCACCGGCTTCCGCGTGACCCTGCCATTCCTCGCCGACCGGCTTCTCACCCTGTCCGGCGAAGTCCCTGTGCGCGTCGGCGCGGCGACCGTGCCGGTCGGCACCCGGCGACTCTACACTGTCGGGCTGACCAGCCCGCGAGGAGCCCAGTTCCCGGTGTTCACCATTCAGTCCCGGCTGATCGCCCGGCTCATCGGCCTGGAGGATCGTGTTCCCGGGCGACTGGACAGCGCGCTTGCCTCGGTGCACTGCCCCGATCGCGGCGTGGATATACTCCGGCCGCTATGGCTTAGGCAGGTCGCTGCGACACAGCGCTGGATTGACCGCACGGAAGCCACCGCCCGCCCGACTGCCGTCGGCGCCGGGCCGCTGGCTGGTGTCGCGGCGAAGCTGCCAGGCCGTCCAAGAGAGGGAGTGAGGTCGTGAAGGCTGTCATCGTCACCGGCGCCGGAAGCGGCATGGGCCGCAGTTCCGCGGCAGCGTTCGTCCAGGCCGGTTGGCTGACCATCGGCATCGACAAGGAAGAGCACGCTCTCGACGAGCTGGCCGGCGAGCTGGGCGCGGCGTTCCTGCCCCGGGTCGCCGACGTGACCGACTTCGCGGCCGTCACCCGCGTTCTGGACGAGAGCGCCGCCGGCCACGAGCTGGCCGCGGTGGCAAGCATCGCCGGCATCTACCCGCCGACCACCCTGCAGACCGCGACCGAGGAGCTTTACCGCCGGATCTTCGACGTCAATGTCCTCGGCACGCTCAACGTGATCTCCGCGTCCGTGCCGCATCTGCGGGCGAACGGTGGCGGCAGCATCATCAACTTCGCCTCAGTCGACGCGTTTGCCGTCTCCCGCGGCCAGCTGCTCTACAGCGCATCCAAGGCCGCGGTGGTCTCGATCACAAAGTCGCTTGCGATCGAGCTCGCCGGTGATGGGATCGTCGTCAACTGCATAGCTCCCGGCTGGGTCAACACCCCCGGCAACAAGGCAACTGGGCGTATGGTCGAGGCCGCCAAGACGATCCCGCTCGGCCGTGTCGCCGAGCCTGAGGAGATCGCCGACTGGGTGGTGCGGCTGGCCGAGCCGGGGTACCTAACCGGTGAGACCGTCGTTCTCAGCGGGGGCATCGTGATGCGCTGAGCACGCGGCGCGGCGGGCATCGCCCGTGGGGCAGCGCAAGGGGGCTGGTAAGCTCGGCGCTACTCGTGTAGGCACACTTGACTGTGATGAACCGTCGCGACCATTCTTCTCGGCGCGGCTGAAACGGAGAGTAGTGGCGGCGGTGGCAAACAAGCGAGCCGCGGAAGCACGACGTCTGGAGTTGTCGGCGCACCTGCGCCCGGCCGATACCTCCTCGATGGTCATCCAGGTCACAGAGCAGCTGCGGACGGCGATTGTCAGCGGGGCGATCCCGCCGAACAGCCGCCTAGTCGAGCTGGATCTCGCCGAGCGCTTCGGCGTCTCGCGCGGGCCGATCCGGGAGGCGCTGCGCCGACTCGAACTACTGGGCCTAGTCACGCTGCGTCCCAACCGCGGCGCGGTGGTCCGCACGCTCTCGGCCGCGGACGTGCTGGAGGTTTACGTACTGCGGGCAGCGCTCGGCGTCGTCGCGATCCGGCAGCTGATCGGCGCAGACCTGGTCACCGATGAAGCCGTCGCCAAGCTGAGGCTGCTAGAGCAGCGGGCCCAGTGCAAGAGCATCCGGCAGGCACTCATCGTGGAGACAGATCTCGCCTTCCAGTCGGCGCTCATCGAGGCTTGCGGGCTGCCGCGGATCATAGCCCGCTTCGCCGAGACGACCGATGAAGTAAAGATGTTCGTCACCTCCTCGGGCATCGCCTACCCCGACCTAGAGCACATCGTGGATGACAACGCGCAGCTGCTCGCCGCGTGCTTGGAAAGAGATGCCGACCGGGCCGTCGAATTGTGGCGGAGCCGAATGCGGACGGCCGTGGAGCAGTTCCTCGCGTGCATCCCGAACGGCAACCAGCTCGAGCAACGCTTCCCCTGGCTGTGGCAGCTGCTCTGAGCCGGGCTGTCGGACTGGGTCTGGCTCCCGGCTGGCCAGGCTGGGCCGCCCGCGCGGGCCAGGCGTCAGCCCGGACTTCCGGAGATGTTAGGCACACGAGAGTGCCAGATAGCAGTGCTGGACTGGGGAAACGGGTATGGCTGGCCGGCAGGGCCGTGTTACTACGCGAGTCTGTGAGCTGGGTCTTTACTCGGCGGGCTTGGCCAGCTCGAAGTCGTGGAAGCGGGCTGGCTCGGTGAGCCTGAGGGCTTTGAAGATGTGCTGCTGGCCGGGGGTGGTCACCGAGCGCTGGGCGACGCGGCCGTCGCCGGCCTGGAGGGTGACCAGGTGCATGCGGTCGAGCTCGTGGCGGATGTTGCGCCAGGTGTCTTGCGCCTGGTACTCGATGGTGCGGATGAGCAGGAGCGCGAGCCAGCAGAGCTGGATGTGGGCGCGGATGCGGTCTTCGCGGTAGTGGAAGACCGGCCGCAGCCGCAGCGCCCCCTTCAGGTCCCGCCAGCCCCGCTCGACCTGGTAGAGCTGCTTGCAGGCGGCGGCCAGGCCGGCGGGGGTAAGGGTGTCGTCGGAGGTGCGGAGCAGGAACTTCCCGTCGAAGCGGGCCTCGTTCGCGACGGCTCCCTTGCTGATCCGCAGCTTGCCGTCCTTGGTGCGCCGCAGCAGCCGGAACAGGGCGGGGGTGGTGCGCAGCTCGCCGGCCAGCTCGTCGCGCCGCTGCTGCGGCCAGTCGTCTGTCCCGGCGATCTTGTCCTGCAGGTAGGCGAGCAGGTTGCCGCGGACTATCTTGTCGCGGGCGGCGACCTCGGGGTTGTGGCAGATGACGAACCGCTGGGCGCGGGCGCCGTCGCCGAGGCGGACCTGTTTGACCTCCAGGTTCCCGGCCACGGCGTGGTAGCGCCCGGCACGGGCGAGCGCGGCCCTGGCCTCGGCGGAGCCGCCGCGGACCCGCTCGGCGACGATGTAGTGGCCGCCGCCCTTCTGGAGGTAGCCGCGGTTGGCGGCGGAGTTGAACCCGGAGTCCGCCACCCACACCACCCGGTGCAGCGACCAGCCGGCCAGGTCGTCTTTGATCTTCTTGATGATCACCTGGTCAGAGGTGGTGCCGGGGAAGGTCCAGCAGCGGACCGGGATCCCCTCGGCGGTGACGGCCATGCCGAGGACGACCTGCGGCAGGTCGGGCCGGTGGTCCTTGCTGTGCTTGGAGAACCGGCGGGTCGCCTCCTCGTCCGGGACGTCCTGGTCCGCGACCTGGCCCGTGGCCTCCTGCTCGCCCAGCGCGGTGGCCAGCTCCGCGAGCTCATCGGCGACATCCACCTCGAAGTAGGCAGATGAGGTGTCCACGAAGATCACGTCGCAGGACAGGTTCAGCAGGTTCGCCGTCCGGGCGAAGATCTCCTCTGCGATCTCGCCGAGCGCCGCCAGCAAGAAGTCCATCGCCACGTACGCGGCGTCGTCCTCGAACGCGGGACAGGACAAGATCGCGACGCGCTCGGTCACCCAGCGGCACGCGGCGAGCTTGGACGACGGCTCCAGGCAGCGGTTCGCCACCAGCGCGAACAGGACCCGCTCCGTGACGCCCGCATCGAGGCGCCGGCCAGCAGCGGCCCGCCGCAGCGCCGGGCCGATCCCGAGGCGCTCCCACAGCTGATCCAGGACGAACGCCCCGCCGAACCGGCGGGAGTCGATGATCTCCACATCGCTGCCGGCCGTCGCCGCGACCGCCTGCGCCGGCTCCAGGAACCGGCTGACCGAGGCCACGAGCCGCCGCAGCCCTTCCCGGTCCACCTGGTCCGCGCGGCCGAAGTTGTGGATGACCTTCGCAGTCGGCGTCCCAGTCTGCGGGTGGCGCTCGTTGTGCGCGAGCTGCAGGTAGGAGACGACGGTGCCGTCCTTGTTCTTCCGCCGCGTCTCCCTCAGGTACATGCCTACCAAATTACATCAATGTGCTTTTCAGTACCAGTAGGCGTGTGCCTACGCCCAACTGTAATTTCTGGCACCCCGGAACGCGCCTGCCAGGACATTCTCGTTCCCGGGACCCTGAAAATGCCTACGAACTCCGGAAGTCCGGTCAGCGAGTGAGATCCCCTGACGGAGTGGCCAGGCGCGCGGTAATGCCGCCGTCGACCTCCCAGACAGCCCCAGTGACGAACGTGGCGCCCTGCGCCAGCAGTGCGACTACCCGGCCCACCTCGTCTGCCTCGCCGAGGCGGCCGAGTGGCACGCGGGCTGACAGCGCCGACAGCGCCGACTCATCCCCCATCAGCGACTTGTTCATGTCCGTGGCGAATGTTCCGAGCATGACCGCATTCACCCGGACGGTCGGCGCTAGCTCCACTGCCATGGCCTTGGTCAGCCCGATAACGCCGGCCTTGGAGGCAGCGTAGGCGACCCGGTCGCGCACGCCAAACGGGCCGATGACCGACGAAAGCAGGGTGATGGATCCGCCGTGACCGCCGCGCATCGCGAGGCCGCAGGTCCGCGCGATCGCATACGCCGAGGTGCAGTTGATCCGCATCGAGGTCTCGAAGTCGGCGACGCTGGTGGCGGCCAGCGACGCGCGTGCCAGGTGCGCGGCCGAATGCACCAGGACCGACGGCGGGCCCAGTTCCTTGATCAGCTCGGCCACCGCGCGCTCGCAGGCATAGGGATCACCGAGATCTAGCCGGATGGCCCGCACGTCCGGCGCACCCGCAGCGCCCGCCCGGCGGCACACATCTTCGGCGGGGCCGGACGCGGAGTGGTACGTCACGACCAGCGGCCGCCCGGCAACGGCGAGATGCAACGCCGCCGACGCCCCGAGCCCGCGCGATCCACCGACGACGAGCATCCAATCCTTGCTGACCATCTGAGCTCCTCCAATCGACCAGCGATTTTCCCACACTGAGCCCTTTTTCATCCTGCGATCTCGCTCGGTGGCACGCCAGTGGTCTTGGCGGGCGGCCTGGCTTTCCAGAGGCTGCAGCGGAGTTGCGCCCTGCAGGACGGGCGAGGCGGGGGCCCGGTCAGGTAGCCTCTTGCGGCCCGCATCGGCGAGCAGCGCCAGCAGCCACGCCGTAAGATCATCCACCACAAGCGCCACGTCAACAGTCTTTCGTGTTCTGTGCCACGCCGTGCAGATGGCAATGCAAATGAATAAGCGGTAGTTAGTGTCTGCAAAAGAATAACGTTTACTTTTGATCCGCGACCGGTCATGCTTATGGTATGGCGGTTCCCGTGGATGCCGAGGAGTCGCTGGCGGCCAAGTTCGCCGCGTTGTTCCCGCACCTGGACGAGCGGCAGCGGCGGCTGGTGATGGGCGCGGAGGCGCGGGTTCTGGGCCACGGCGGGATCAAGGTGGTGGCAGCCGCGGCGGACGTCAGCGCGGTGACGGTGTTGCGGGGCGTGGCCGAACTGGAGGGCGGCGGCGAGCCACTGGGCCGCGCGCGCCGTCCCGGCGGCGGCCGCAAGCGAGTCGCCGGCACCGACGCGCGGCTGAAGGACGCGCTGCTGGCGCTGGTGGACCCCGAGTCGCGCGGGGACCCGGAGTCGCCGCTGCGGTGGACGACCAAGTTGACCCGCCACCTGGCCGCGGCGCTGACCGCGGCCGGGCACCCGGTGTCGGCGCCGACGGTCGCGGCGCTGCTGAAAGAGGAGAGCTTCAGCTTGCAGGGCAACGTCAAGACGCTGGAGGGGGCCCGGCACGCCGACCGCGACGCCCAGTTCCGTTACATTAACGCCCAGGCCAGGGACCACATCGACGCCGGGGACCCGGTGATCAGCGTGGACGCCAAGAAGAAGGAAAATGCCGGGCAGTTCAAGAAGGGCGGCGCCGAATGGCAGCCCAAGGGCGCCCCCGAGCCGGTGAACGTCCATGACTTCACCGGCAAGGAGCTCGGCAAGGTGACCCCCTACGGGGTGTACGACGTGGCCGGCAACGCCGGCTGGGTGAGCGTGGGCACCGACCACGACACCGCCGCCTTCGCGGTGGCCACGATCCGCACCTGGTGGGACAAGGCCGGCCAGGCGGCCTACCCCGATGCGCGGCGGCTGCTGATCACCGCCGACGGCGGCGGGTCCAACGGGTACCGGACCCGGCTGTGGAAGACCGAGCTGGCCGCCTTCGCCGCAGAAACTGGCCTGCAGATCACCGTCTGCCACCTGCCGCCGGGCACCTCCAAGTGGAACAAAATCGAGCACCGGCTGTTCTCCCACATCTCGATGAACTGGCGCGGGCGGCCGCTGACCAGCCACGAGGTCATCGTGAACACCATCGCCGCGACTACCACCCGCACCGGGCTGACCGTCAGCGCCGAGCTCGACACCGGTGACTACCCCAAGGGCATCAAGATCTCCGACCGGGAAATCCAGAACCTGGAGAAGCAGAACGTGCTGCGCCGCCACGACTTCCACGGCGAGTGGAACTACTGCCTCGACCCGCCCCTACCTCCACCTGAAACCAGCGTGTTATTCATTTGCGGGCGCTTAGTTCACTCCACGCTCCGCGTCGCGGTCCGCTTTCTTGGTCCAGAAAGCGATGCTGCGGCGTGTGGCTAGCCCTGATCATTCATACGGGTTGGAGGCTGGCGCCGGGCGGCGTGCGGGCCGCGTGCTGAGTGTGGATTTTAGTGCCGGGCTATGACAGTGGCCCGGCTGGCGGGCCGGGTGGCCGGGGGTTCCACGGGCCCCGGGTCTGCTTCCTTGCTCGCAGGGATGGTTTCGTGCTGGTCAGGGGGCTTGCGGCAGCGCGTCGATCCGCTGCCACGCGGCTGTTATCGCATCGGCCCATGGCCAGGTCGCCTGGATTTTAAGGCGGCGCCGCCGTCCGCCGCGGACCAGCCGGGCGGCGGCGTGCAGCACCCGGTAGCGCAGCGTCTTGGGCTCGGCTTTGGCCAGGTCGCCGTCCAGGGCCAGCAGCTTGAGCCAGGCCAGCAGGATCGAGGCGATCATGGAGGCGGTCAGCCAGGCGGCGTTGACCTTGAAATCAAAGGACGGGAAATGGCCCAGGCCGGCCTGCTTGCCGGTGCGGATGGCGTCCTCGACGCGAGCTTGGACCCGGTGGGCGGCGTCGATGTAGGCGGCCTGGCCCAGCCAGCCCCTGGTGGTGGCGGCCCGGTTGGTGGCCCACAGGCTGTACCGCCAGCCGTCTTCGGCCTCGAACAGCGTCAGCTGCGCGCCGGGATGCGGCCGCTCGCGGCGGGCGAAGACCCGCATGGTGGCGGGCCATGCCTTCAGCTGGTCCCCGGCCGGCCCTTCGCGCAGCAGCGGTGTCAGCTCGGTGACGTGCGCTTCTTCGATCCAGCAGTGGCGGTGCGCGCAGGACGGGTTCGCGCAGGCGTCATCGGCGCGGCGCTCGCGGACCTCGCCGCGGCCGTCGATGGCGATCTGCCAGGCCTGCTCCGGGACCAGCCGCAGCGCCGCCTTCTCCCGCTCGCCCAGCGCCCACCCGACCGAGTAGACCAGCTGGTGCCCGGGCCGGGCGGCGAGCTTGTCCAGATGCTTGATCAGGTCATGGCTGGCACCCGCCCCGTCGACCGTGACCATCAGCTTCCGCCTGAAAGCCGGCGGGATCGCCGCGATGGCCGCGTCCGCCAGGGCCAGGTGGTCAGCGGCCGTGTCCGGCCCGGCCGAGCCGCGGCGCAGCATCCAGGCCAGCGGCTCACCGCCGGTGTTATCGCACACCGCCAGCAACGGATGATGGCCGTAGCCTTTGAAATTCGCTTCAGCGAGTTCCTTGTCCGAATGCGCGGCCGTCACGGTCGCATCCAGCCGGATGCAGGTCACCCCGTCCAGCGTCCTGTCCGCCAGCCGCACTCCCGGCAGCACTCCGTGCCGCGCGGTGACCTGCGCCCACGCGTGCCGCCGCGCCGCGTTCACCGCGGCTGTCATCCGCTTATCCGCCCGGCCCCCGGCGCAGGCGATCTCCTTCAGCGTCCGCCACGTCGTCGGCACCGACGCCACCAGCCCGAACAGCTCCGCCTGATCCCGCATTAGCCGGAAATCACTGATCACCCGGGCGCCGTCCGCGATCGCGCACGCCAGGTCGGCCAGCACCCGGCCCCGGTCATGGACCAAGATCCGTCTCGTGGCCAGCGCACCCGACAGCCCGCCCGTCAGGCCGGTCTTATCAGCCAGGTGCCGCAGCAGCGCCAGCCCGGCATGCGACACGACTCCCTGACCGCCGCCGGATACTTCCAAGCCCCTCGACCAGCCGGTAACGTTCATCACGTAGAAAGTGCTCCTCGAACCCGGGTACAGCAGGACTTCGAACACCCTCACTGTCCCAGCTCAGGAGCACTTTTTACGTTAGCCGCGCCACCCAGTCACCAGACCCCGGTGAAAGGACAGGGCTAGGGTGGCCGGGTGCTCGGGGCCAAGGACCCGCTCGCGAATGGGCAGCAGCGCGGCGAACTGGTCCCGGGCCCCGGCCGCATCCCCCGCCTCCCCGGTGAAGCGGGCGAGGTTGTCGCAGGTGACCAGTGTGCGGGGATGTTCGGGGCCCAGCACTCGCTCGGTGATCGGCAGCAATGCGGCGAACTGGTTCCTGGCGTCGGCCGTGTCCCCTGCCTCCCCGGTCGACCAGGCGAGGTCGTGGCGGGTGGCCAGCGTGTCCGGGTGCTCGGGGCCGAGGACCCGTTCGCGGACGGGCAGCAGCGTGGCGAACTGGTCCCGGGCCGCGGCCGCGTCCCCCGTCTCCCTGGCCCAGAAGGGAAGGTGGCTGCGGGTGCCCAGGGTGTCCGGGTGCTCAGGGCCGGAGACCCGCTCGCGGAGGGGCGGCAGCGCGGCGTACTGGTCCCGGGCCCGGGCCGCATCCCCCCGCCTCCCCGGTCCACCAGGCCAGGTGGTTGCGGGTAGCCAGCGTGTCCGGGTGCTCGGGGCCGAGGACCCGCTCGCGGACGGGCAGCAGCGCGGCGAACTGGTCGCGGGCCCCGGCCGCATCCCCCGCCATCCCGGTCCAGTTGGCGAGGCGGTGGCGGGTGGTCAGGGTGTCTGGGTGCTCGGGTCCCAGCACCCGCGCCTCGACGGGCAGCAGGGCGGCGAACTGGTCCCGGGCCCCGGCCGCATCCCCCGCCTCCCCGGTCCAGTGGGCGAGGTTGTCGCGGGTGGACAGGGTGCGCGGGTCCTCGGCGCCTAGCACCCGCTCTGAGATGGGCAACAGCGCGGCGTACTGGTCCCGGGCCCCGGCCGCATCCCCAGCTCCCCCGTCCAGCGGGCGAGGCTGCGGCGGGTGGCCAGGACGTCCGGGTGCTCGGATCCCAGGACCCGCTCGGTGATCGGCAGCAGCGCGGCGAACTGGTCCCGGGCCCCGGCCGCATTCCCTGCCTCGCCGGTGAAGCGGGCGAGGTTGCTGCGGGTGGCCAGGGCGCGCGGCTGCTCGGCGCCCAGCACCTGCTCGGTGATGGGCAGCAGCGCGGCGTACTGGTCCCGGGCCCCGGCCGCGTCCCCGGCTGCCCCGGTCCAGAAGGCGAGGTAGCTGCGGGCGGCCAGGGTGCCGGGGTCCTCGGCGCCCAGCACCCGGGCTCGTTCTTCCAGCAATCCCCGGGAGAATTCGCGGGCAGCCAGGTAACTGCCGCTCAGTCCCAGGTAGGAGGCGATCCGGGTCAGGCCGTTACTGTCCGCGGCCAGGGCCGCCTGCGCGTGCGGCAGCAACGCCGCGTACACCGGCCAGGTACCCGGCTGCCGCGGATCTTCAGGGATGGCGGCCTCGATCACCGCAGCGGCGGCCTGCCGCCACGCATCACGCAGCTCACCGGGCATCCAATCGGCGGTGACCGCCTGCACCAGCCGGTGCACTACCACCGCCCCGTCGGCAGCTGCGCGGACCAGCGAATACCGGCGCAACGCCGCCACCGCATCCCCGGCGGCCAGCTCATCCTCCAGCAACGGCATCAGCACCCCGGCGACCTGCGGGCTGAACTTCCCGGCCAGCCCTGGGCGGTCGTGCAGCAGCAGCCGCAGCGGGATCGCCTCGGGCGCGCAGAACGCCAGCAGCCGCAACAGCGCCGCCGCCCCCCGATCGGAGCGCTCCGCCTGGCTAAACGCCAGCGCCCAGGTCGCCGCTACCGTCCCGGTGTATCCGGCCGGCTGTCCCGGCCCAGCAGGTCCGCCCGCCGCTTGCGGAAGGAGGCCAGGTAGGCGGCCAGGCTGTCGCCGGTGGCCTGGATGTAGGCGGCGGCCTGCTCCAGCGCAAGCGGCAGCCCATCCACAGCCTCGGCCAGGCCCGCTGCAGCCTGATGGTCAGCATCCCCGGTCCGGGCGGCCAGGAATCCCGCGGCGACCTCAACACCGAGGACCGGCACCTCCACCGCCTGCCCCGGCGGCCACAGCGCGTTGCGGCTGGTGATCAGCCCCCGCCCGGCCCCGGCCGGGGGCAAGAACCGCTCCACCGATGCCCGGTCCGGCGCGTTGTCGAACACCAGCAGCCATGGCGCCGGGCTGGCTGCCAGTACCGAGTGCACGGAGGCCACCGGGTCTCCACGATCGGCGGCGTCGAGCTGGGCGGCCAGCTCACCGAACCCGGCCGCCAAGACCGCCGGGTCCTCGGCGGGTAGCTGCCAGGCCACCCCGACCTCGCCCAGGTGGCGGTGCGCGTACTCCAGCGCGGCGCTGGTCTTGCCCGCGCCACCCAGCCCGTACAAGGCCACCACCCGCGGTCCGGCACCCTCATCTCCGGCCATGCGGTTACCCAGCTCGGCGAGCAGCTCCTCCCGCCCGGCCAAGAACACCGGGCGCGGCGCCAGCCGCATCGGCCTTCTCGGCGCCTTCGGCCCGCTGCCCGCCCGGGCCAGTGCCGTTACCTGACCGGCCAGCTGGGCAAGCATCCCTTCCAGCCGCTGGCCCTGGAGGTGGGTCACGTCATGGTTCAGCTGGTCGGCCAGCGGCGCCAGCGGCCCGCCCTGGGACCCGCGGACCATGATCTCCCGGGCCAGGTTACGGGCGAGCGTCTCCGCCAGCATCCCGCTTGGCACTCCCGGCAGCTGCGCCGACGACTGCCCGGTGCCGGTGATGTCCGGGTCATCCAGGACAGCCAGCTTGCTGACGATTCCTGCCTGCAGCGCCTCCAGCAGCGTCGCCTGCCGGGCCACCGCAGCGTCCAGTGCCGGGTCGCGGAAGACCTTACCAACGGCCGTCGCTAGCTGCTGAGCCTGCTCGTCATCCGATGGGGCCAGCTGCTCGGCAGTGCCCTTCACAGCGGCCTTAGCTGCCTGCCGCAGCGCACGCTCCTGATCACTGCCCAGGACCAGCGTGGTCAGCTTCTTGAGGCTGGCATCGGCGAGCAGCCCGACCAGCCAGGCCCCAAGATCATCCGCCACGAACACCATGCCAGCAATCTTCCCCGTTCCGTGGTCCACGAGAAAATTTCCTGTGCAAGTGAATTAGCAGTAGCTAGCTCATGCCGGGTTGGAACCCTTCCGTCCACTTTTCCGAGTGTGAGCCGGGTGCCTGACATGGGCCAGGGACCGTGCAGAGGCAGCCGCATGCCCTGCGGGTGTCGGTGGGCTGCGTTACCTTCCCGCCGTGCAGAAGCCGTCCCCGGACACATGCATCACGAAAATGATCGTGGTCCGGGCCGCGCCGCCCCGCCGGGCGCGAAAGCCCGTTCGACTGTTCTCCGGCCAGCAGAACCGCGCACTGTGAGGCCCCGTGACGACGCTCGTCAGCATCCGCAAAGGCCACGACGTTCGGTATTTCACCAACGCCGACGGTGTCGGCTGCGCCGGGGCGATGGCCTACTACACCAAGGGCGGGGAGCCGCCGGGCCAGTGGGCCGGCCGCGCCGCGGCCCGGCTGGGCCTGGCCGGGCAGGTGGACCCGCAGGTGCTCGAAGCGCTGTTCATGGAGAACATCGGGCCGGGCGGGGAGGTGCTGGCGCCCCGCCACCAGGGCAAGGGCGACGCGGAGGAGGAGGAGGCCGCCGTCCGGGCCTGGCGGAAGCAGCATTTTTGCGCCTCGGCGACAGAGATCGCCGAGTTCCGCGCCCAGCAGCGCGCCAAGTCCGCGCCCCGCGCGGTGCCCTATTTTGACCTGACCGTCTCGGCGGTCAAGTCGGTGTCGGTGCTGCACGCCTCCTACCGGGTCGCGGCGATGCAGGCCCGTGCGGAGCACCGCCCCGACCGTGCGCAGGCCCTCGACGCGATGGCCGACGCGATCGAGCAGGCGATGATGGACGGTGCCAGGGACGCGGTGCGCTGGCTGGAGGAGCACGCCACCTATACCCGCACCGGCCACCACAGTGCGAGCACCGGGGAGTGGCGCGACGGCGACGGGCTGGCCTCGTCGCTGTTCCTGCACCACGTCTCCCGCGATGGCGACCCCCAGCTCCACGTGCACGTGGCGGTGTGGAACCGGGTGCAGCGCGCCGACAAGGCCGACGACAAGTGGCGGACCCTGCACGGCCGGGCGCTGTATCAGAACCGGCTGGGGATGGCGCCGGTCCCTGACCGGTTTGTCGAGGCCCGGCTGCGTGACCTGGGCTTTGTGATGGTGCCCCGGCCGGATGGCAATGGGTGCGAGGTCGGCGGTGTCGACCCGAAGGTGATGCGCCAGTTCTCCTCCCGCGGCGTCGCCGTCGTCGGCGAGCTGGCCCGGCTGGCCGCCGAGTGGGAGCGCATCCACGGGAAGCCGCCGTCGAAGCGGACGCTGTGGCTGCTGCACCAGCAGGCGGGGCAGCGCACCCGGCGGGCGAAGGCGGAGGCGCGCCGCACCGTCAACGGGCAGGTGCACGACGCCGAGCTCACGGACGCGGAGCGGCTGGCCGAGTGGGAGAAGGCGACGACGGCGGAGGAGATGCAAGCGCTGTCGGCGGTTTGCGAGGCGGCGGAGGAGTTCGCACGGGAGCGTGCACGGGCCCGGGGCGCGGCTGCACCGCAGCCCGCACCGGGCGGTGCACCGCACGCCGGGCAGCTGCCGCCGGTGCCGGGCCGGGTCCTGACCGATGAGGACCGGCGGCGGGCCGCCGCGGTGGCGGTCGCCGAGGCGCAGCGGCACCACGCGGCGTGGGACCTGTCGCATCTGCGCTTCGAGGTTCACCGCGCCCTCGGCGCCGGGGTATCCGAGCAGGACGTGACCGACATCGCCGAGCTGGTCGTCTCCGGCCGGTCAGGGACCGGCGTCGTCCAGGTCGGCGCCGCCCCCGACATCGCCGACGTGACCCCCCTCGGGATGCGCGAGTCGGACGGGGTGTCGGTGTACCGGCCGCCGGGCGAGGCGAAGTGGTCGACGCTGGGGCATCTGGACCTGGAGGAGCACATCGTCGCCGTCGCCAAGGCCAGGATGCCCCGCCTCGTGCCGGAGGAGGCCGCCCGCCGGGCGGTGGCCCGGACGGACCTGACCGCGGAGCAGCGCGAAGCCGTTGTGACGTTGCTCACAACCGACACCATGACCGTGCCGCTCAACGCGGCGGCGGGCAGCGGGAAGTCGCACACGATGGCGGTGTTCGCCCGGCTGTGGACCCAGTTCACCGGCGGCCGGGTCATCGGCCTGACCACGTCGACGAACGCGGCGGAGGTCCTGGCCAACGAGGGGCTGGCCGAGTCGTACAACATCGCGCAGTTTCTCGGGAAGGTCGAGGGGTCCGACAAGCTGCGCCATCCAGTCCGGGTCAACGAGGGCGACGTGCTGGTTCTCGACGAGGCCACCCAGGCGTCCACCGTCGATGTGGCGCTGGTCCAGCAGGCCGCCCGCCATGCCGGCGCCCGCATGCACCCGGTCGGCGACACCGAGCAGCTAGGGTCCGTCGAGGCCGGCGGGATCTTCTCCCTGCTGGCCACGGACCTGCCCGGCGCCAGGCTGGAGGAGATCCGCCGGTTCGCGCAGCCCTGGCAGGCCGAGGCGTCGCAGCGGCTCCGCAAGGGCGACATCGCCGCTTTGGCCGCCTACCAGCGGCGCGGCCGGATCAGGGGCGCCGACCATGAGGCGGTGTTCGACAAGGCGGCGCAGGCGTACCTGGCGGACCTGCTGCGCGGCCGGGACGTGCTGCTGCTCGCCGGGTCCTCCGCCGAGGCGGCCGACCTGTCGCCGCGGGTGCAGGCCCAGCTAGCGCAGGCCGGCCGGGTCGGCGAGGGCGTGTTCGACCTGGCGGACGGCAACATGGCCGGTGTCGGCGACCTCGTGCGGGCCAGGCACAACGAGCACATCGACGCGGGCGGCCGGAGGCTGACGAACCGGGACACGCTGCTGGTCATGTCCGCCGACCAGGGGTCGGGGCATGCCTGGGTGCGGCGCAGGACCGCGGACCCGGCCGAACCCTGGTCGCGGCCGTTCCGCATCCCCGCCGCCTACCTGGCCGAGCATGGCGAGCTGAACTATGCCGGGAACGTCCACGTCTCGCAGGGCCGCACGGTCGGCCCCTCCCACCTGGTCGTCACCCAAACCCTGTCGCGCCGCTCGTTCTACGTCGGGATGACGAGGGGCCGGGAGGAGAACACGGCGTGGGTCGAGACCGGCAACACCGCCCCGAAGGGCAAGAAGCCATATGAGCAGGCCACCACGGAGTCGGTGCTCAAGGGGATCATGGAGCGGGAGGCCGGCGAGCTGTCGGCGACCGAGCAGATGCGCGCCGGGCAGGAATGGGCGGGCGGCACCGGGCATGTGATGCACCTGTGGTCGACGGCGGTCCGCGAGTCGCTGTACCCGCAGATAGACCGGCAGGTCGCCGCCCGGCTGCCCGCCGACCAGGCCCGCCGCTACCAGGCCGACCACGCCCGGCAGGCGTTCCACGCCCGGCTGCGGGAGGCCCAGCTCGCCGGGCATGACCTCGGCGAGCTGATCGACCGGGTGACCGCCGACAACCTGGACGGCGCCCGGTCGGTCGCCTCCGTGCTGCACTCCCGCCTGGAGGGGCTGGGCCCGGACCCGCAGCATGACGCGACGTGGACGCAGCGGACCCCGGAGGGCGCGCCGCAGCTGGCCCGGGATCTGGCGGAGGGCCTGGACGAGCGGGTGCGTGAGCTCGGCGTCCGCCAGGCGGAGAAGCCGGAGCCGTGGCTGACCCGGCACCTCGGCCACCTGGAGACCAATGCCAGCCCGGCGTTGCGGGCGGAGTATGAGCGGCGGGCGGGTATCGCCGCGTCGTACCGGGACGCGGCCGGGATCACCGACCCGGACCGGGCGATTGCCCCGGACCCGCATGAGGGCAACCCCGAGCTGGAAACCGCCCGGCGCGCCACCATGACCGCCCTGGAGATCCGCGACGAAGCGCAGTACCTCCGCGGCCTGTCCCGGGCGCAGCTCGAAGCGGAGGTCGCCGAGGGTGACCGGATCATGGCGGCGGCGCCGCCCGACGTGTCGGACGAGCTGCGGCGCACCGGGCAGGCGAAGGCCGACGCCTGGGGGCAGCATGCCGACGCCACGGTCCGCGCCCAGGACCAGGAGGCGGCGCGGGCTGAGCAGCTGGCCCGGCTGATGGAGGCGCAAGAGGCCACCCTGGAGCCGCAGGCCGGCGCGTATGAGGCATGGTCGGCGCAGACCGCGGCGGAGCGGGAGGAGGCCAGCAAGGCGCGGGCGGAGCTGGCGCGGCGCGGCCCCGCCGATCTGGGCGGCGGCGGCCCGGGCGGGCCGGGCGGCCCCGGGCCCGGCGGCGGCGGAGGAGGCGGAAGGCCGCGGCCGGACGCGCCCGAGCCGGCCGACGAGGTGGCCTGGTGGCGGGAGTTCGAAGCCGACTTGGCGAAGGCCGACGCGGCGATCGCAGCGGAACGGCAGGAGGCGCTCGACGCGGGCAGGCCGTGGCCGCCGCCGCCCTCGGCCGAGCCGAAGGGGGCGATGACGGCGGAGGAGGCCATCGCCAAGTTGCGTGCGGACGGCTACCTGCCGCCCGAGGCCGCCCCGGCCGCGGGCGAGACCGAAGTTCCAACCCAGGTTGAGGCCCCGGCCGGTACTCCCAACGAACCGGCCCCCTCTGTTGACACGTCGGCGGAGGCGGGCGACGCGGACGAGGCCGACGAAGGGTGGCGCCGGCAGACCAGCACGGCCCGGCCGGCGCAGGCCCAGGCGGAGGCGGCGGAGCCGGACCGGCTGGGCCAGGGCATCCCCGAGGAGGAGTGGGCGGCCGCGCGGGACCGGCAGGAGCAGGCCCGGGCCGCCCAGCAGGCCGAGGCCGCCGAGGCTGCGCGGGTCGAGGCCGCCGACCTGGAGCGGTTCGGCCAGGGCATCCCCGACGAGCAGTGGGAGGCAGCCCGCAGCCAGCAGCAGGCCCGCGCCCAGGCCCGGCCCGAGCCGGAACCCGAGGCCGCCGATGGGCTGGACGGCGTGCCCGACGAGACCTGGGCGCAGGTGCGGGACCGGCAGGAGCAGGCCCGGTCGGCGGCAGACCAGCGGCGCGCCGACGCCGCGGAGGCGGCCCGCGCCGAGGCGCAGCAGGCCGACCGGCTCGCCGCGAACGTCCCCGACGAGGCGTGGGCCGCGGAACGGCACCGGCAGGACGAGGCCCGCGAGCGGGGCCGCGCCGAACCGGTGGCCCGGTCTGAGGCCGCCGCGGCCGAGGCCGACGCCCGCGCGGCAGCCGCGGCGCAGCCTCACGAGACCGAAACGCCGGAACCGGCCGCTGCCCACCCCCACGAGCTGCCAGCGGCCCGTACGGCGGAGGCCGGGCAGGAACAGCCGGCCGAGGGCCGGAACGCCCGGCTGGACCAGCTACAGGCCCGCGCCACGGAGGCGGCCGGGCGGATCGAGGCGGAGCGGGCCGAGGTCGACGCCGGAGCCCGCGACTATGCCGAACGGCAGGCCACGGCGGAGGCGGACGCCGAGCCCTCGGCTGGCGGCTGGCAGGCGTCGGTGCCGGCCGAGGCGGAGTTGGAGCCCGGCTGATGAAACCCCGGCAGGGCGACCGCTACACCTGGCGCGGCGTCCTCATCGAAGTCGGCGAGGTCGACCCCGGCGGCCAGTGGGCGATGATCCACTGCGCCGTCACGCGCCAGATCGGGTCCGACAAGCCGTTCACCCACGAGTGGGACAAGGAGCAGCCGACGCCGGGCGGGGAGTTCCCCGCCGACTGGATCAGCGAGCCGTAGCATGGACGCCCGGGGTGCCGGTCTCCCATCGCCCAGGTCAGGCGGACGCCACACCACGCTAGACGTGTCCTGGCGCGCCGCGCCGGCACCCTCCTCCGCGGAGACGCTGGTCGTGCCGCACTCGGTGCAGCGCAGGTTTGACCAGCCACACCGAGCCGATCAGCGTCTTGGACCGGCGTTCCCACCGGCACCGGCCGGGCGGGCACGGCGTGGGCAGGGTCATCCGGCCAGCCGGATCTGCTTGGCCACGTCGCGGTCCTGCCGGCCGGTCGCATGGTCGGCGGCCTGCGCCGAGCTGCCGCCGTGCGCCTCGGTCAGCAGCGACGCGGCGGCGAGGCTGAACGTCTCGGCGACCTGGAGCATGCCGGCGCCGGATTCCTCCAGGGCGAGGGCGATCCGCGCGATCGTCCAGTAGTCCTTGTCCAGCCAGGCCCGGATGTAGGCCAGCGCCATGACCTGTAGCCGGGGCTGCTCCGGCGGCGCCTCGGCGACGAGGACGCGGGTCACCCAGGGGCGCAGCTGGCCGAGGGTTTCGAGGGCGCGGCGCAGCACCTCGCGGTCGGCGGCGTCGTCGAGGTCGACGGTGATCCTCACGGCTGGGCCGCCTGCTCGGCGTACTGCTGCATCCACGAGTCGATGACCTTCAGCGCCTTGTCGACGTCGTAGCCCTCGGCGGACAGCAGGGTGCGGGCGGCCAGGCCGGTGACGGCGATGATGAACTGGGTCAGGTCATGCCCGGCCGCGCCCGCGGCCTGCCCGCCGTTCTGCTTGATGATGAGGATGCCGGCCTGCTCGTCGTCGGCCATGAAGGCGCGGACGAGGGACGCAGCGGCGAGGTTCCTGGCCTGGTGCGCGGTGTTGGCCATGCGGCCAGTGTAAGCCCGCGTTCGGACGGTGAACGGGTGTGCAGTTCCGGGTCATGTCGGCGAGCCGCCGCATGGTGTTCGGCAGCCACCGGTCGTAGAACTCGAGTGCCAGGCCGAGGTTGGGGCGGGGCCGGTCGTAGATGCGCCGCCAGTGGGCGGCCAGCGTGCCCAGCTCCCACAGCGCCGGGGTGTGCTCGGCCCAGCAGGGCGGCATCGTGTAGCCGCCGGAGGCGCAGTAGTGCGGGACGAGGATCTTGGTCACCCAGTTTTGCAGGCGGGTCAGCTCGCGTGCCCGGTCGCCCGCGGCCATGTTGTCCCACCTGGGGGCGGCGGGGCCGCCGGGCGCGGCGGCGTCGAGGGCTTCGGTGACGGTCTGGGCGAGTTCTTCGAACCGGCCGGAGAGTTCGGCGAGGGCGACGGCGAGGTGGTCGACGCCGGCGGTGTCGAGCCGCCGCCCCTGCGTGTCGAGTTTGCGGCGCAGGTCGGCGACCTGCTGGGTGAGCGCGCCGAGGGACCCGGCGAGCCGGCCGAGGGTCGGCTCCGGGTCCTGCGGCGGCGGCTGGGTCACTCGGCGTGGTCCCCGTTGGTCGACGGTCCGACGCCGGCGGGTACGTCGCCGGGCCAGGCGGGCATCGGCGCCGTGTCGCCGTTGAGCGAGAACGCCGGGGCGGTCCGGGGCTCGACCAGGTGCGGCGGCCGGGTGTAGAGGCCGAGGCGGTGCCGGGCGCGCCGCCAGACCGGCCGGAACTTGATCACGACCGGGCACAGGTCGTCGTTGATGACCAGCGCCCGCCAGCGGGGCAGCCGTTGCGGGAACTCGACGGGGATGCACGGGTTCTCGCCGGCCTCCCCGTGCGGCATGGTCCCGCCGAGGAGCGAGATCTTCTTGAGTATGTCGCCGTCGTGGATGCCGCCGTAGAAGATCTTGATGCCGGTGGTGTTCCACACCGTGTTCAGGCCCTCCGGCCCGTACTTGTCGAGTAGCTGCCCCTCGGCGTGCACCACGGCGTCGAGCATGATGCCGAACCCGGCGGAGTCGGCCAGCCAGGACGGCAGGTTGACCGGGCACTTGTGCAGCTCGTCGAGGGCGAACAGCACGCCGGGGTCGATGCGGCGGCCCGGCTGGAGCAGCGCGTGGCGTTTCGCGCCGCGGTGCAGGTAGCCGGCGAAGCAGCGGAACAGCGGCGCGCTCGGGGACTCCTCGTCGCCGGGGGAGATCAGGTAGATGGTGCCCCGCTCGTCGAGGAACCTGGGCACGTCGAACGGGCGGGCGTCGGGGCCGGTGACCATCTCGCGGAGCTGGGGGACGGCCAGCCACTCCAGCGACTTGCTCATGGTGATGCGGATGGAGTCGGCAGTCTTGCCCGGCTTGTTCAGTTCGGTCAGCGCCCCGAACAGGGTGGCGGAGGCGCCAGGGTGGCCGCGGACGGAGTTGATCAGGCTGTTGTCGCCGTAGGCCCAATTCCAGACCGCGGTCATGTCGGCGCCGGCCAGCATGGCGGCCTGGAGGCCCGCGCCGAGCGCCTGGGCGGCGGTGACGGCCTCGGCGGAGGGCAGCCCGGCGGCGTGGACGGCGGCGGCGAGGACGCCGCGGGCCTTCTCCGACCACCAGAGCATTTCGCCGTGGTTGGCGACGGCGCCCACCAGGTCGGCGGCCCGGTAGAACGCCTCCATCGGCTCGGCGCAGCCCTGCGTCATCGCCCACCGGAAGGTGGAGGGGATGCCGCCGAGCCGGTCGGGGTTGAAGGTCCAGATCGGGCCGAGGTCGGCGCGGTGCCCGGCGGTGGCGAAGAACGTGTCGGGGCGGGTCTCGTGGACGACGCAGGCGCCGCGAGTATCCATCACCCGGTCGGAGATGTGCCCGGTCTTGCCCTTGCGGGGCGGGGCGATGCGGAGGACCTGGTGCTCCAGGCTGGCGTAGACCCGGCGGAAGTACTGGGCGCGGCCGAGGCGGTGCGCGAACTGGGTGGTCCGGCCGAACAGCCGCCGCCAGAACCGCATTCCGGGGCGGGCGCGCCGGCCGAAGCTGAGGGCGCCGACGCGGCCCCACCGGAACCAGACCTCGGCCAGCGACGCGAACCCGATGTTGGGGCGGAGGCGCAGCATAGTCCGCCATTTCATCCGCCGCCACTGCTGCGGGGAGAACAGCGTCTGCCTGGCCGTCACCCCCGCGAGGAGGGTGACGGCCAGGACCATGACGGTCAGGACGGCGCCGAGGGCGAACCAGGCCCAGGCGACCGCCGCCAGCGCCAGCAGGACAACCCAGGCCATCAGGACGCCTGCCCGTTCAGGCTGGCCAGGTAGTCGTTGATGTAGGTGCGGGCCGTGCCGGCCTGGAGGCCCGCGCGGGGCGCCAGGTCCGACGCGGCGCGGGCGGCCTGGCTGCGGTCGCCATGCCGCCGGTCCTGCTGGTAGAGGGTGATCAGGGCGGCCTTCTTGCTGCCGTCCGGCCGGGCCTGCCAGACAACCGGGACCTTCGCGGGCGCCCGGGTTTTGCTGGGGAGCGGCGCGGCGTCGAGGACCATCTGACGCAGGCCCTTCGCCGTCGCCTTCATGTCCAGCGCCAGCCGCAGCAGGTACAGCAGCACCCGGCCGGCGAGGTGGGCCACAGCCAGGACGGCGGCGCCGAGGGGGCGCCATGGCGAGGCTTCCTTGTCGCCGACGATGTGGCGGCGTACGACGGAGACGACGCGGTTGACGACGATGGCCAGGAACACGGGGGCGGCGGTGTAGGCGATCACCGACCGGGGCGAGGCGTCGTCGGCGGCCAGGTAGTTCATCCCGGCGGAGGCGAACGAGCAGACCATGACGAGTATCCGCTCCGCCCTGGACGGCTTGCCTGCGCGGGACAGGCCGAGGGCCAGCAGGGAGAAGATCACCATGCCCACGTCGAGCATTCCGGCCTCGATGACCGAGGCGATCTTCTGCTGGCGGGCCGCGAAGACGTACTGGTACTGGCCGGCGAAGGAGACGATGAACAGGCCGGCGGCGAGCAGGCCCAACAGCCAGCTAGCCGTGCCGATGAGCACCGACCCAGGCGCCCGGGCCTCCTTCGGCGGCTTGGCGTCGATGGTCAGGGCAGCGTAGGAGCCGTCGTCGCCGACGTGCAGGCGGCCCGCAGCGATGGCGGCGAGTCCGGCGTCGGCGAACAGCCCCTGGGCGATCAGGTTCTCGGCGGCGGACTGGCCGTCGATCTGCGTGGTCATAGGTGGTGCCTCCGTTCAGTCAGTCAGGTGCCGGGCGGGGTTAGCCGCCGGCCTCGGCCTGCGCCTCCATCTGGGCGCCGGCGTGGGACTCTTCGAGGTAGGCCGAGACGACTTCGCTTTCGGCCTGGCCGGCGGCCTCCAGGTCTTTCTGCGTGGAGGACGGGTCTTTGATGACGGCGTTGGCGGCCTGGACGGCGGCGATCAGGTCGCCGATGGTCGTGGGCATCAGCCAGCCTCCGGTTCCTCTAGTTCGGCCTCGTGGGCTTCCAGCTCGGGGTGCCCTGCTGGCTCGGCCGGGAAGGCGTCGTACAGGTCGGCCTCCTGCTCGGCGGCGGCCTGCCGGTCGGCCAGGCTGGCCGCCGGGTCGTCGAGCGCGGCCTGGGTGCGGGCGGTCGCCTCGTCCAGCTCCGCGAACGGGGGGGCGAGGGTCGGGGCGGTCATCCCGCCTCCAGTTCGATGCCGCCGCCGTCCGTCTCTGGCACGATGTCGACGACGCCGGCGACGCTGGCGCCGGCGGGGCCGGAGATGATGGCCGGGCCGCCGCCCGCGCCTGCTCCGTCGATCGCTACGTTTGCCATGACTGGTCCTCCTTCGAGGGGGTCGGTTCGTTGGTTGGCGGCGGGCCGCCGCGCCTGTGGAGGGTCCCGGCGGCCCGGCGTCCTTAGCCGGCTTCGGCCTCGGGGCCGGGTCCGTACAGTTCGGCGTGCTCGGCGTGGACGTCCATCGCCAAGTCGTGCTCGCGGGAGGCGGCGCCGTGGGCCTCGGCGGCCTCGACGGCCTGCTCGGCCAGGGCGTCGGCCTGGGCCTGGTAGTCGCTCATCCGGCCTCCGGTTCCATGACGAGATGCATGTCGGCGGGCGGCGGCTCCGGCGCCGGGCCGAACAGGTGCCAGCCCGGCTCGGGCGGCGGGTCGGCAACCAGGGTGATCTGGCGGCCGCCGCCGGGGCTGGTCTCGGCGATCGGTTCGGGCACGATCCTGTTCTCCTTCCTGCGGCCCAAGCCCGCCTCGGCGACCCACTCGGCGTGCGCTTCCCCGACCGGCGGGTCTGGGCTGGCGACCCGCTCGACGTGGGCTTCCCCGACCGGGGCCGGTGCGGGGCTGGCGACCCATTCGGCGGTGCGTTCGGCCATCGCGTGTCTCCTTTCCTGGCGTGCCTAGCCCGCCTCTGCTTCCCGTTCGGCGGCCTCTAGGTCGGGGTAGATGTCGGCGAGGGTCTGCCCCGGGTAGAAGTTGTGCTGGTCGCCCGGCCCCATGTCGTAGTAGGTTTAGGGCTGCCATTCGCTCATCCGCCCGCCTCCGGCTCGGGCTCAGCGGCGTCATGAGCCGCCTCGGTCTGCTCCATCTCGGCCCAGGCAGCGAAGAACCGGCCGGCATCCGGCCCCATCGCGTCAAAGGCCGCCTGCTGGGCCGCCTGGACATCGCCGGTGGTGGGCTGGTGCGGCCCGTAGCCCTGGCTCATCCCGCCTCCGGTTCGGGCTCGGTCGCCTGGCGCGCGGCCAGCCACTCGCGGACCTCCGGTCCGTTGATCGGCGCGCGGCCGGTGACAGGCAGCGGTTGGTGGTCGGCGGTCGCGAACCGGGACGCTTGCCAGTCCGCTCTTACTTCGGCGGCGAGGCGGCCGAGCTGGGCGTGGGCGGGGTCCATGTCGGGGTCGGCGTAGGGCGTGCTGAATCCGGGGCCGGCCCAGTCGCCGCTCATCCGGCTTCCGCCTCGGCGCCGGCCGCCCAGGCGAGTTCGGCGCGGTGGTGCATGCCGGGCAGGCCGCCCCACCATGGCAGGTCCGGGGTCCAGCCCTGCCCGGTCCAGACGTGGATGCGGCCGTGCCGGTCTACGCCGTGCCCGCCGGGCGTCGGCTCGGTGCCGTTGAGGAACGGGAGCAGGTGGGCGAGGGCGGCGTCGATTCCGGTTAGCGGCTCGGTGGACCGCATGGTGGTCACTGGCCGGCCTCCGGTTCGTTGATCGCGGCGAGGTAGGCCGCTTCGGTCCGCTCCAGGTCGGCCATGCGCGCGTCGAAGGTCCCGGGGCCAGCCCAGGTGGCGGCCGACCGGGCGGCCATGACGTCGTTGACGCCGGGCCGGTATGCGTCGTCCGGTTCGGTGCCCTGCTCCACCGACTCGGGCGTGGGCGGCAGGTCTGGCTCGCGCTCGCTCATTGGCCAGCCTCGGGTTCGTCGAGGTGCAGTTCGGCCGTGTCGGCGGTGGCGCCTTGGGCCTGCCAGGCGGTCCGCGGTTCGAAGCCGTAGGGGTGCCGGTCCTCGGGATGGACCTCCAGCCAGTCGGCGGCCGACGCTGGCGGCTGGGCGTCGATGTCGGGCTCGCTCATCCGCCGGCCTTCCGGTTCCGGCTCGGCCCAGATCGCCGGCGGCGTGCTGGCGACGACGACCGAGCCGTCGGCCATGGTCGCCTGGGCATACTGCGGCTCGCCGTCGATGTGGGCGATGGGCTCGGGGGTTGCGTTCATCCTGCCTCCGCCTCTAGTTCGGGTTGGGCGTCCGCCTGCTGGCGGGCTTCGATGCGGGCGTGGGCTTCCCTCGCGGTTTTCGCGGCGGCGCCTCGCTTGGCGGCTTCGGCGAGTTCGGCGCGGGCGGCCATGCCGTCCGCGTGGCCTTGCATGAGGGCGCGGGCGAAGGACCGGCCGTGGTCGTTGCGGGCGCCGTAGCCAACGTCGTAGCCGAGGTCGTAGCCGGCTTGCGGGTCGCGGGTGACCGATTGCTGCCCGTCGAGGTATGCCTGGTGGTGGAGGCTGGCGGCGGCGGCCAGGGCGTCGGGGTCCATGCCGGCGTGGCGTTCGGGTTCCCGGTCGTGCTGGGACCCGCAGCGCGGCCCGAACCCGGTCATCCTGCCTCCTGTTCGGGTTCGGCTCCGCGGCCGGGGAAGTCGCCGGGGCGCGGGCCGGCGAAGTGCTCGCGGCCGCCAGGTCCCCAGCGGTGCTCCCCGATCTCGGCGAAGGACCTGCCATGCGCGACGGGTGCGGCAATCCGGCGCCAGGCCTCGGCGTGCTCTGCCTCGGCGTCGCGGCGGCCGCGCTCGTACATCTCCCGGGCCAGCCGGTTCCGGTAGCGGGTCTCGGCCTCGGCCAAGCGGACGCCAACATCGGTGGCGACCTGGTGGACCTGCCAACAGTCCGTTCCAGCTGCCGCTAGGGCAGGTCGTACCTTGCTGCAGGTCATGCCACGACAAAGCGGTGACGATATGCCGCTTGCAGATCGCTGAATGCAGTCCGCGCTGGCGTGGGCCAGGCCGCCCGGGATCTGGCTGGCGGCATCCGGGAGCGGGACGACGACCAGGATGAACGCGAGGACGACCGCAACGGCGATCGTGATGACGGCGTGCCGCGACCCGCGGGGGGCGCTGACGCAGGCACGGCGGTCCATCAGCTCACCCCCGTCATCGCGAAGTTGACCCCGCCCCAGATGCCCCACCGCTCGCCGTTGTCTACGGCCCGGGCGTAGCACTGAGCGCGGACGGGGCAGCCTGCGCAGACGGCCAGGGCCTGCGCCTCGGCGCCGGTGTCGCCATGTTCGGGGAAGAACAGGGCCGGGTCCGCGGCACGGCACGCAGCACCAGGCAGGGAAATGGCCGCAGGCTGCCGGACCGGCGCGCGCATCCGGGCCCGGCGGGCCGCCGTCGCGCGGCGATCCCGCTCACGGCGGCGCGCCACGATCTCAGCGGCCTGCGATGACCGGGGCGGCGGGACCGTCCCCGGCGGCGCCAGGCGCCACAGGTGCACCGGGCGGCCCTGCTGCGGCCGCCATTCGGCCCGGGCAACCACCTGCCCCTTGAGCTGCATGTCCCGAAGCAGGTCGGTCACGGTAGAGGCAGTACCGATAATCCGGGCCAGTTCGTGGCCAGTCAGGTCCGGGTGGCCGGCCAGGTGGGCAAGGATGCGGGCCCTGCGGGTGCCCGCGGCTGCCTCAGCGATCACCGGAACCACCCCGGCCGGTGCTCCTCAGCGAACTTCGCCCTCGCGGGCGTGCAGGCCGGGCCGGCCGCGCAGGCGCACCGGTGGCCCGCGCGGTTTCTCCGCGCCGCCCGGCGGGCCGTCACCGGCCGCCCCCCGAGACCCGGGCCCGCCACGCGGCGGCGAACTCGGCCAGATCCGCCACGTCCAAGCCGCTGGCCGCGGACTGATCGGCGAACCGCCTCGGGTACCGGCGGGTCGTCTTCCTGCTGTCCCGGCACACCGCCGTGCACGGCAGCTCCCCCGCGATCGCCAGGTAGAACTCCATGCCATGCCTCCGTCCAGTCGCCTCGACGGCACTGCGACGATGCCGCCATGCCACTATACGCCATTCATAAGGTGATGCAGATCATCGATTTGCCGGTCTGCTCCCGGTGCACCGGGCCGGCGAGCGCCGCGCAGATAAGCCCTGAGAAGCTATTCCCAGCCTGCTATAACTGAGTAAGATGCAAATGACAGGCATGCATGCTGTGATGCAGTGCGCTAACAGGAGGGCACATGAGCACGGGGACCACCGAGCTGGACCGGCCAGTCCCCTTGTACATGCAGATCGTCCGGCAACTCCGCGCCCAGATCGCCTCAGGGGAACTGCGCGACGGTGACCGGCTGCCGTCCCAGCGCGAGATGATGGCCCGCTGGCACGTGTCCATGCAGACCGCGTCCAAGGTGATCGGCGCCATGAAGACCGAGGGCCTGGCCGTGCCCAGCGTCGGCCGTGACACCATCGTCGCCCCCGGCGCCGCCGCCCGCATCGCCGCCGCTGCTCAAGGCACCGACCACGCCCCCGCCGAACCGGCACCGGCTCCCGGCACCCAGGCCATATCGGTGTCCGCGGCCAGGACAGCAGCCCCCGGCCACGTCGCCGAGATCCTCGGCATCCCCTCCGGCCGCCGCGCCCTGCGCCGCACCGAAACCCACGGGGACGACGGACAAGCCGCCAGCATCACCACCTCCTGGTACTCCCCCGCCATCGCGGACAAGGCACCCCGCCTGGCCGAGCCCGAGCCCCTGCCCGCCGGAACCCTCGCCTACATCACCGAAGCCGCCGCCACCCGCCCGGCGCGGGTCCGCGAGGAAAATGCTGCCGCAGCCGCCGATGATGACACTGCTGCTGCACTTGGCATCTCCCCAGGATCACCGGTCCTGATCACCCGCACCCAGCACCACGACGCCGACGGCAAGCTCCTCCAGTACGCCGAAACCATCACCCCAGCCGGGACATGGCGCGCCCACGACTACCTCATCACCCGAAACTGATCACCTGGCACCTGCCCGCTGTTCCCTAGCCTGCCTGCTTCGCAGCAACAACGTGCCGGGTCATCGGGGTCAGGATCTGCCCGCTGGCGGCCACCAGGGCGCCGACCGATTCTGCGACCCGGTGTGGAGCACGGTCGAGGAAAGTTACTGAGGCTTTCTTCCGGGTCGCCTCAGCGCAGCGGCAGAACCAAGATCATTCGTTAATGGCGAGGTGTGGAGGGCTTGACCTTGCTCGCGCGGCCTGGCCTGGCACCTAGGCTGATGATCTTGAAACGGACTGGTGCAATGCCTAGAGGTGATCTAGAGCACTGCGTAGATGCTACACCGACCATTGGTGCAGTCACCGACGGCGGAGATGACCGAGCCCATGCGCACCACGACCAGACCCGGCCGGCCGCCTCGCGGGTATGCGAGCACCAGGTGACGCGGACCGACGAATGGCAGACCCCCGATGGCTGGTCGACCAGCTCGCCACCGAGTTCGGCCCGTTCGACCCGGATCCGGCCGCCACGGCGGGCAACGCCAAGGCGCCGGCGTTCTACACCGCGGCCGACGACGGGCTGAGCCGCCCGTGCAGGCCGGTCTAGCTAAACCCGCCCTACGGCCGCGATATCGGCACCTGGACACGCAAGGCCACCGCCGAGACGAGCCGAGGGCAGGCCGCTATCGTCATCGCCGTCGTGCCCGCCAGCGTGGACGCCTCTTGGTCCCGGCACGCCGCCGCCAGCGCGCCCTTGTTGCGCTTCTGGCCCGGCCGGATCTCCTTCGGCACCGACCGTGACCCGTTGCCCCCGGCGGTGATGGTGTTCGTGCGGCTGCCCGGCCGACACGGCACTCAGCCCGCCTGGTGCGCCGCCCCCCGCCTGCGATTTCACAGCGCTTCGCACAAGGTTCGCGGGATGCCCTCCGTGCCGCGCAGCTGACGGGTCCCAGGTCGCGCGGTTTCCCCACGCCATCGCGGATCACCCGCACTTCGTGGCGGGGCCGGGCACGAGGTCCAGGACCAGGCGCAGTTCATACCCGTCGCGGGTATACCAGGACCGTGGGCTCCACCGGACCGCCCCATCGGACCAGATCTCCTACCGCTCGCAGGTCACGGTCCCGCCGGGTTGTCCGCGCAGCCGAGCCACCGCCCGGTCCTTCAGGCGCGACCAGATCACCAGGTAGGCATCGCGCGACAGCCAGGCCGTGCCAGCTACGGCGACCAGCGGCAGCAGGAATCTTATATTTCTGCCTCTAGCTCCGCTTCGGCTTGCAGTTCGGCGTCGGCACCAGGACGCTGGAGGTAGGCAAGATGTGTCGCCTCTTCCACTTCAGCGGCGAACTCGACGTCAGCTAGCGAAGAATTAGGGTCCGCGATCACTGCGGCGGTCCTGGAGGTGGCCATGTCAAGACTGGCTCTTGATGGGTACCGATGGTCTGCGATGCTGGTCATGGGTCACTCCTGTTGACGGGTGCTGATCCGGGGAGGGGCCGCAGAGCTTGGCAGGCAGGCGGCTCCTCCCTCGCGCTCGAGTTCGCGTGGAGCCTCGGTATGGCGGGCGGTGCTGGCGTCCAGCTGCTCGGTTTGGCACAGGTGCTCGTGAATAGGCCAGGTCCGCGCGGCGTGTGGTCGTTCATCAGGTCTCTGCTTCTGGTCCGATTTCGTGTTGCCGGTCGAGCGTGGCCTGGGACGGCAGCAGTAGCCTGGGCTGCAGTGATTCGGCGATCCGGTCCACGATTCCCGGGTGAGGGTCACGGACAATCCGGTCGGTCATTACGCCTCCAGGTCTCGTGGCGGCCGCCTCGGCGGCCCGGTCCAGGTCGCCCCGGGTCGGCAGCTGGAGACCTTCGGCGCGAGCCTGCATGGCGGATCCGCGGACGCCGGGTCATGAGGCTGGCCTCGCCTTCAGTTGCGCCCGGCGCTCGGTTTCGGTGGTGCCACCCCAGATACCGGGCTGCGTCGGCAGCGACAGCACGTAGGCCAGGCAGGCCGAACGGACCTGGCATCCGCCGCAGATCCGGAGCGCCTCTTGCTCGCGGTCGTCATCGCCGCGATCGGGGAACCACAAGTCAGGGTCGTCGTGACCGGCGCACGCCGCCTGGCCCATCCACGACGGCCACGTGCGCGGCAGGCCGCCCAGCGCCTGATGCCGCAGGATGGCACCAGCCTTCCGCCGAGGCATCAGGACCGCTCGAGGATCTCGATCACCGGCACGACGGCGGCGTTCATCGCCCGCACGAGCGCCGCAACCGCATCCCGGGCGGCTACCTCTACGCAATCGTCTGGGCCGGACGGCGCCGGAGGCAGGCCTGCGGGAGCATGTAGCGGGAAGACCAGCCTGGCGCTGGCCATCAGGTACGCGTGCCCGGTCAGCTCGTGCTCGTCCGGCTCCCGCCAGCGCACGCCGCCGAGCGTTTCCGTCGGCCAGTCCTGCCACCAGACGTCACGCCGCCAGTTGCGGGAGTTGGCCAGGGCGTGCGGCCACGGCGTGACCAGCTGGACGGACCCGGCGAGCGTGGCGTCCCACGGGTTGAACTGAACCGCCGCGTCGATCACCCGCGGGTGACGGCGGACGAAGCCTGGGGACATGACGGGCGTGGTGGCCGTGGCCCAGGCCGCCTCGGCGAACCACGCCTGCCGGACCTGCGCGTCATCCCAGGTGCCGTCCCAGCTCTCCGCGAACATGCTCGAACGGCGGACGTAGGCGCCGAACCGGCTGACGCCGTCGCTCGCATTCTCCCGGTCGTAGTCATGGTCGATCCAGAACGCGGTACCGTCGGAGGCCATCACCGGTCACTGCCGAAGACGGCCAGGATCTCCGCACCCACCCAGGCGTCCGGCGAACTCGACCGGGCCAACGCCGCCGCCCGCTGGCGCAGCAGCGCCCGCTGCTCGTCGGCCAGCAGCCGGCCGGAAGGCTCGCATGAAGTGAGCCCGGGGTGCTGGACGGACCGGGCATCCCCGGTGATCGCCCACCGCAGAAGCGCCACGGTGGTGTCCCGTGTGTCGTCGTCGGCCAGCACGTCGGTGGCCATCGCCTGCTCCCCGTCCAGCAGGCAGGTCACCAGCAAGTCGCACGCGGCGGCGGTCTCGAACAGCTCGCGCCACGACGAGTGCGATGCCGCCACGGCGTCAGCCAGGGCCATGAACTCGGGGTACGTCAGGCTCCAAGCCGGGTCCGTTCCGTCCTCCGCGCCGTCTACCACGTGGACGGTGAGCCCGGCCCGGTTGGCGAGAGCGGCCCGGTCCTCGCCGTAGACAGCCCGGGCTGCTACGAGCACGGTCGCCGACAGCACTGCCACCGGCCGACTGCCAGTGACGCGGATAGGGCGACCGGGAGGGCCAGTAGTAGTTTGATCATGCATCGAGAGACTCCAGAAGCGATCGGTGCTCCGGGCCTCAGCGGGTGGCACCCCGCTGAGGCCCTTCTTACGGTGTGGCCTCACCGTACAGGGGGTGAACGATATCGTCAACCACCTGGACGATCAGGGGCTGTACGCTGGTGTGGTGGAGGACATCGAGCGTCGGATTGACGCTGCCTTGGACGCGAGCCGCGCCGCTCTCGCCAGCGTCCGCGCCATGGCCGGCTCCCAGGAGCGAGCCGACGCCGCCGTCCGGCTCTCCAGGGAACTCCGCGCCGTCTCGGACGACGCCTCGGCTGTCCTTCACGAGGAGGCGGTTCGCATCTACTACGCTGAAAACTTGTCGTTCGGCCAGGTGGCCAAGCGGCTGGGGATCAGCAAGACCCTCGCCCACCAGATCATCACGGCACGAGGATTGGACACGGACCTGGAGACCGAACCGTCCACCGCTCCCGAGCCGGGCCCCGTGGTCGCGGCGATCGTGACCAGCCACCTGGGCGTCCTGGTCGGCAGGCGCCAAGACGGTAAGCCGCCGTGGACCTTCATCGCTGGCAAGATCGAACCGGGCGAGAGCCCGGCCGACGCCGCCGTGAGGGAGGTAAAAGAAGAAACAGGCCTTCGCATCGAGGCGGGCGGGGTCATCGGTCGCCGCGTGCACCCGGCGACCGGGCGCACCATGGTCTACATGGCGGCCCAGCCGACGCACGGAACCGAGGTGTTCGTCGGCGACGAGGAGGAACTGGCCGAGGTGCGCTGGGTCAGCCTGACCCAAGCCGGGGAACTGATGAACGGCATGATCTTCGAGCCGGTCCAGAAGTACCTCAAGCAAGCCCTGGGCAACGGGACTAGCGGTCACGAACGATGACCGCGCTCCAGCAGGGCCGCCCGCACCCAAAGGTCCCGCGGCAATCACTGCACTAGTCGCGAGGGCGATCACTGGAAGGCTCACCTCCCTACTGGGCCGCCCGGCGTAAGAAAGATTTAACCGGCTGGCCTGCATGCCAGGATCTGCTGATAGACCAAGAAAACCGCCACTACGACCGGCAAGTCGATGGCGGAAACCTGGGCAAAGCAATGGCACGCGTGACGGCATTCGCGGCAAATGCGGCAGCGCTGGGTTACCGTTTACTCACACCACGGTCAGGCTTGAAGGGACTCGATGGCAGGAGTCGACAGGGCCAAGGCACCCAATCCGGCACTTCGCCGCATCCGCGAGGTAGAGCGGCGCGAGACGCGCGAGGAGTTTGCCACTGCCGTAGTGATCGCGGGCAGGCAGCTCGGCGATAACCACCTGGGATGCGATGCCCGCCTGGTTGCCAAATGGGAAGACGGCGATGTGGGATGTCCCCGGCCCGCCTACCAGCGCGCTCTGGAGGCTCTCACCGGTCGCCCGTTCGCCGAACTCGGCTTCCGGCAGCGAAATGCCATCGAACTGCCATCGCCTTGCGAGCTCACAACCGAAAGACTGTCCTTCCACGTCGATGAGGAAGGCCAGGTGTGGGCAACGGTGGACCGCAGGACGTTTCTCGTGGGCACCTCGGCCGCGTTGCTCGCGCAAGCAGGCATCGGGCTGGCTGACGGTTTGATCCCACGTCAACCATCGTCCGGCGACACGCGCTTGGTAACGGCTGCTACTCCGGACCCATTCGGCTTTGCGACCTACGCCCAGCAGCGGTGGCCTGACCTCCGGCTATCCCGTCCGCAGCCGGACTACGGCATCGACTTCACCGCTGTGCTCCCCGCCAGCCGGGCCCTCGAGGGAGCGGTACTTCAGCTCCAGCTCCACGACGCTGAGGTTGCGGACGGCCGCGCTCTGGCCACCGTCAGGAACCTGCTCCGGTGGGAAGAATTCTCCCGCAGCACTGGCCGTGGCCTGCTCGTCGCCGCCTCCCAGCCGCCAGAAGGGCCGAAGTTCTTCGCGATCGACAGCCGGGAGGCCGCTCGGCGCGCCGCGCACAACGGCACCCCTGCCGTCGTCATCCCCGACGCATACGAGCTTGACGATCTCACCTTCGCCCTGCTGTGGGCCTGCGCCAGCCTTGATACCGGGCTCCAGATGGACGACCAGGAACTGACCATGACGATCGGCGAGCTCGCGCCCTGCGAGACCTTGCCGTCGTCAGCGGTAAGCCGGGAAGCCGCCGCAGGGCTGGGGATGACATCGCAGATATGGCTCGGTTCTGACTTCTGCGCACGCCATATCCTGCGGAATCTCAAGGACGTACTCGCCCCTCCTGCCTTCTGGACCCGCGAGCAAACCGGCGGTGAATCCTGCCCGTGGCTGCTGTTCGAGCACAAGTACGCCTACCTGCGCGCCACCCGCGACCGCTTCGGGGAAAACTCGCTCTCCCGGATGTTCTGCATTCCGCACAGCGTGGTCGTCAGCTCCGCGCTCTTCGAGCGCGTACTGCTTCTCCTGACGGTCGCCCTGATGGAAGCGATGGGAATCAAAGTCAAGGTCTGTGACGACCCTGCGTATTCAGACGTCGAGGGCTTCGTCCTCAGCGGGCACAATAAGGCGATCGTCGCGAACTGGGTCCGCGGTGAAGGGATCTGGCACGTCGACACCGCACGGCGCCCTTCTGTGCTCAGCGACTTCCGTGAGGCAGCCGGGCACGCCAGCGCGCACTCCGTCATCGAGGGGGAAACCGCAGCAGGCCGGTTGCAGGCGCTGGCCTGGTATCTCGACGTGGACTGGTCGTGGATTCAGGACAGGTGCCGGAGCCTGGCGCGGGTGGGAACCGCTGGATTGCTGCGCCCCCGGAGCCGCCATATCTCCACGGCTGGCGTCGATATTGCATGCTCCTACCTGGGCCAGTCCCAGGTAGTTCCCGCCTGACCAACGGTAAGAAAGAATCGCTGATGCGTTCATCTAGCAGCCCCTGCGTGGCTGTGTTCGGCCTGGGCGGAACGATCGCCATGACCCAGGCTCCTGAGGGCGGCGTGTCACCTGTCCTGACGGCATCTGACCTGCTAGCTGCGGTCCCAGGCCTCAGCGGCGTACAGGCCGAGGTCCGGGTGCGAGACTTCCGCAACAAACCGGGAGCGTCGCTTGACTTCGCCGACCTGTATGAGTTGGCGGCTGCCATCGACGAGGCGCTGAACGATGGCTGCGTTGGCGCGGTGGTGACCCAGGGAACGGACACGATCGAGGAAGTCGCTTACGTCCTCGACTTGCTGCTACCCACGGATGCGCCGGTGGTGGTGACGGGCGCGATGCGCAACCCGACGATGCCCGGGGCGGACGGGCCCGCGAATATCCTCGCCGCGATCAGGGTGGCCGCCAGCCCGTGCGCGCGGGGACTGGGATGCCTCGTCGTGCTGAACGACCAGGTCCACGCCGCCCGCTGGGTCCACAAGGCCCACACCGGCAGCCCTGCTGCCTTCGTCTCACCCGATCACGGCCCTCTCGGCCATGTCATCGAAGGCCGCGTTCGCATTCCTGTCCGGATCCGCCGGTCACCAGCCCTTAGTCCGGTACCGCACCGAAGCGCGCAGGTAGGCCTGGCAATTGTTGCCCTCGGCGATGACGGCACCCTGATCGAGGCGCTAGCCGGGCACGTTGACGGCCTGGTCGTGGCGGCTTTCGGTGCCGGGCACGTCCCGGCCGCCGTCGCGCCCGTGCTGGGCAACCTTGCCGAGCACATCCCGGTCGTGCTGGCATCCCGGACAGGCGCAGGCCCAGTCCACCGAGTCACGTACGGCTTTCCCGGATCAGAACGCGATCTGCTGGCCCGCGGTTTGATCAGCGCGGGCTACCTGGACCCGCTGAAGGCCCGCATCATGCTGCGCCTGCTGATCGCCTCCGGGGCAGACGATGCCGGGATCCGGAAGGCTTTCGAAGCAGCGGATGATGGTTCTGAACTGGACGGGCAATAAAGGGACGGAGCCTGAGGTGAAGGCGAGTGAGCTGAAGGCTGGGCGCACGTTCGGGGTGACGTTCCAGCATGGTGACGACTTTATGGCCAGCCTAGCTGGCTTCTGCCGCGAGAACGAGGTCCGGCAGGGCTACATCCCGATGTTCATCGCCGGGCTCGGCGAGGCCGATATCGTCGGCACCTGTGAGAAGCTGGAAGACCCGCAGGCCCCGGTATGGACGAAGGTGCATGTAACGAACGTCGAAGCCCTCGGGTGCGGCACGATCGCCCGCGATGATGCCGACGGGATCCTCCCTCACGTTCATGTCGCTGTCGGGCTTAAAGAACACTCAGCCATGGCCCATGCGAGCCACCTGCTGTCGGCCAAGGTCCAGTTCCTCACCGAGATGCTCGTCGTCGAGATCCTCGCGCCTGACATGACCCGCCCCAAGGATCGCAGCTTGTATGACGTACCTCTCCTCACCTTCAAGTGACCAGCCAGCTGGCTCGGCAAAGTCGGCCAGGCCGGCACGGGTCCAGGCCGAAGCCGATGCGCGGGCAAACCGGGCCGCTAGCTGAACGTTCAACATCGGCCGGAGATGGCCGCAGGTCACGGCATTCCGCGGCTTTGACATAAGCGGTTCTTAGCGGCGTTTCCGGTTAGCAAAACGCTAGCTCCAGCAAGCATCCCACCGCGGGGCTCTGAGTGCGCCGCATCGTGGGGTGTCCGTCAACATGTTCTCTCAAGCCCGTCGATCGAAGTACGGGGTAATCGTCACTCGTACGAAGCGCGGGAACTGTTGGCTATAGAGGACGCATGTGAGCGGCGGCAGCCCCCGCATGATGCTCGCGAGGTGATCGGCGTCGGAACCCGATGTCTTGCCGAGGATCGTGCGCTGGATCTCACGGATCTGCTCGACGTTGGTCTGTGAGAAGTAGAGCTTGGTTGCAGTGGAACCGGCGATGGCGGTGGGCAGGTCAGTCGGGAATTGCGACGCGATCACCACGCCGAGCCCGAACGCCCTACCCTCACGCATCAGCGGCTCCAGGAAGGGCGACTCCACCAGGCGCCACGCCTCGTCCAGGACGGCCAGACGACCAAGCTGGTGGGACTGCGGTTGCCGGATCAGGTAGTTGTACAGGGCCATCAGAAAGAACTCAGCGACCGAGTTCTTGACCTCGTCACCAGGAAGCTGCGCGAGCCGGATGACCGTGCTCCGCTCGACCACGCTGGCGAAGTCGCTGGCTTGCGCGCCCGAGCTGAACAGCCCGAGGTCGAAGATCGGTGACATTCGCCCGAGCAACGCCTGATTGTCCTTGTCCTGCGCAAGCTCGTCGTGGACTGCCTCGAACGCCGGATAGGTCTGACCGGCATCCGGAACGAATGCTCGCGCCGGCACGCCCGCTGCCTCATAGACCGCCTTCATGGCCTCACGCAGCCGGTACGCCTGCTGATCGCCGAGCCGGTAGACCCGTTTGATGATGTCGGTCAACTGATGCAGGTGGTGCGTGGGGTTGACGCGGCCACTGCGCGGATCCACATACGGTGCCAGCGGGTTGAATGGCAGGCTCTGGTCACTCGGGTCGTAGACCTCGAACCCCTCGGACTCCGCGTAGACCGGCTCGGAGTAGTCGTCCTTGAAGTCGAGGATGAGCGCGGGCACCTGGAACGGCCTCATGTCGGCGAGGATCGCCTTGGTCGCCTGGGTCTTGCCGCTGCCGGTCTCGCCCGTGATCATCAGGTGCGGGTTGGGCAGCCTGTGTTCGGGCGCCTGCGGGTCGAACCAGATCTCGCGCGGCTTGCCGTACTCCCCCGGCGCTGTGCCGAGGTAAGCCCGCGGCCGATCTGGCCCGGTCGCCCCCCGCTCGGGCACCCGCTGCGGCGCCGCGGTGCCCGACTCAGGCTCGGATGGCGTAGCGGCCGAGGTCGGCGGCGGCTCCCTGGGTTCCTCGGGCGCGGCCGGTGGTGGTCCGTCGGTCGGGGGCTGGGGTTCGCGACCGTCGCCCCCCTCGTCGGTGTCTGGCTCCGCTTCGGGTGGCTCCGGCGGGATGAGCACCTCGATCTGCCGCTGGTTGAGCTCGGTGATCTCCACCGGGATGGCGTTCTCGGCCTCGCCCTCGCCCTCGTGGGCGACGACACTCATGTTCCTGAGCGACGACGAATCGACCCCGAGACGGACATCGATCAGGTGGCACCGTAGGTCGGTCCTGACCGACCCATCGAGCAGCCGCTGGAGGCGCTCCGCCCAGAGCTTGCGCTCGCTCGGCGAGTAGGTCCCCTTGGTCAGCTCGCGATACAGATGCTCGCGGAGGATCTCGCGCCGCGCCGGAGTGGTGATCAGCTCGTCATCGCGATTGTCCGAGAACACCAGGTCCAGCAGTCGGCGGGTCGACAGCATCTGGTCCACCGCGGTGCCGCTTACGACCCCATCCGGCGCCGCGTATTCGGCCCCCTTGGCATCGACGGCCTTGACCTCGATGATGCTCACGGTGCAGTGGTCATTGGTCCAGGTGAAGCCGACGAGGTCGGCACGCAGCGAATCATCGCTCAGGTGCAGCCAGCGCCGGGCCTCCTCGCCATCAAGGCTCACCAGCAACCGGGTCGCATCGTCGCCGGACTTCCGGAACCAGCGGGCCGCGATCAGCGTCCCGAGCAGTCCCTTGATCCGGTTGAAGTTGGTCTTGCCGGATGCGTCCGGGCGAAGGTTGAGGATCCCCGCATCGAGCAGCTCACTCAACTGACCGAGCAGATCGTCCAGCTCATCCTTGCTGATGAAGGCGTTGTATTGCTGCACGACGTCACGGAGCGGTCGGCGGAACGGGACTGTGGAGCGGGCGAAACCGGCGACATCGCGATCGCCGTCACGAGCGGTCATGATCCGCATCGCGCCGATGTTCAGGTCGCGGTCGACCTGGCGGTCCGCGATCGCAGTCCATGGCACGCGGCTGGCGATGGCGTGGAACGCCTCGCGCAGGGTCCGCTCCTGGTGGGTTGCGAGGTACGAGTTGCCAGACGGGGCCAGTCTGCGCACCAGGTTGTGGTAGTCCTCGAACGGTCCCCCTGACGACGGCTCCAGTTCCACCGTCTTGTGCAGCTCACGGTAGGCGATGCGCCGGGGAACCGCCAGCGGCTGGATCGGGTGCAGCGCCGTCCGCGCCGGGTTCAGTCAACCGGTGCTCTGATCGAACGCAACGACGAGATGGTGGAGGTCGGTCTCCGGTGGCCCGACCTCCTGCCGCGGCAGGTCGCGCACCTCGAACGTGAACAACCGGTGCGGCGTGATCGCCCTGAACACCCGGGCGATGCGATCCTCCTCGGCCTCGTCCAGCCGCAGTTCGACGCCCACTGTGGGCCGCGGGTGGCGGTAGATGGTGAGGTGGGCGCCCGTGAGCTTTCCCGCGTCGGCGAGGTCGGCGAGCATGCTCAGGTAGGCACCCCCGTCGGGCGGGTCGACCAGCCCAAGCCGGTAGCCGCGCTGCGAGTGGGGTTCCAGCGCGAGCTGTGCCTCCACCAACGCCCGCACACTCGCCAGACCGTCCTCGGCCGCACCTCCCTCGGTCTCCCGGCCGAAGTAGGGCAGCGGTCCCAGCCGACTCAGGTACAGCAGGATGATCTCGGCGCTCGCCGCCGTCGACGGGATGAAGATCGACGTCAGGAAGAACGGCAGACGCTCGGCTGCCTGGGTCACCAGCTCACGGTCGCGCTCGTCGAGTTGCTCACGCTGTGCCGTCACGATCTGCGCGTACTGGGCGTAGTGCCAGAGGTACAGGGGATGGGTCGGTGCGGCGATCGCGTAGGTACGGTCCCCGATCCGCAGCACGACGGTCTCCAGCAGCAGCAGGTGCCCGAGGATCTCGTTGGCGTCCTGGCCGAAGCGCTGGTATAGCGTCTCGAACGTCTCGCGCAGCTTGGCGTTCAGCGCCTCATATGTCGCGATGTGCGCCAGGAGCACCGTGCGACTTTCCGCGTGTGCCGCCACGGCCAGCGGCTCCACCGCCAGTGACCGCCACAGCGGCAGAACCGCCTCCCGGGCCGTGACGTAGTCGGCGAAGCAGCGCGCAAGTGCTACGCCCGCCTCGTCGTCGGAGAGGTGCTCCAGGAACTCGCCGATGCGGTCTCCGTGCCAGCGGGCAAACAGGTGCTGCCCGTCGTCGAAGCGGCGCAGGGCGCTCTCCAGGTCGGGCGCATCCATCTCGATCAAGCCGCCGTATGTGTCCTCGCCGAGCACCTTGCCGAGCAGGTCGAGCAGGTCGAGCCTGGCGGTCGTGACCGCCTCGGTCGTGCCGTCCGGCAGCTTGATCCGGATGGTCTCGGGCCGCAGCTTGCCCTCGTCGAGCCCGTTGAGCAGGGGCTGGAGGCTCTCCACGATCGCCGCGACGTCCTCGGCGCGGTCCTCGTCGACCAGGGCCTCAGCGGCGACTCGGGTAACCCTCACCGTCGGGGGGCGCCTCGAGCCGCTCGGCCTGGGTCTCTTCACTCGCGCCCGCACCAGCCGGTCAGCCGCCTCGAAGGAGATCGTCGTGCCACCGCTGCCCTCGACCCGTGTGCGGTCCAGTTGACTCAGCGCCTCCCGGAGTGCGCGACGCACATCGGGATCGGTTTCGGCTTCGAGCACCTCGGTGATCCGACGCCGGTCCTGCGCGTTGAGCATCTGGAGACGCCCCGACAGCTCGCGGTTGCGCTCCAGTCGGCGCCGCACTGCGGCCTCGTGGTGGTCGTTGAAGAACTCGGGATCGGGCAGCAGCCCGAGATGGTTGATCTCGCGGCTGGACGCATCGAGGAAGTCCTGACCCGTCTTGCCGACGAGCGCGGTGTAATAGTCGATCAGCGGCCCGAGGCCAATGCTGTCGTCCTCATCGAGCATCCGCCACCAGCGCGCCTGCACCTCGTTCTGGCCCGCCTCCTCGCCGAGCGCCCGGCGCACCAGGATGGCCTTCAAGTCCCGCGACGTGATCGCGCTGAAGTCCTCCAGCGAGGAGAGCTTCGCTTCGTCGCCGTGGGCGATGACCACGATCAGCGCCGTGAGGTCGCGCTGGTTGCGCCAGACCTCGGCCTTCTCGACCTGCGTCGAGAAGTCCTCGTCGTTGAAGCCCGCCTCCTGCGCTGCCGCCAGGCCACCCTCGCGCAGGTACGCGATTCGCAGCTCGATGCCCTCGTCCCGCAATTTGGCGAGCGCACGTAGCAGCCGGTTGGGATCCGGGGCAGGCACGTCACGGACCAGCACCCCCACAGCGCCTTCGCGCCGACGCACACCCTCGGCTATGAGGTCGGCGAGCACCTCGGCCGGGGTGAGGGCCGTCGTCGTGCTCACAGGGTCCCCTCCGGTCGGGTGGTCACCATGGTGCGGCCATCGGCGTACGCCTTGGCATACCCGGACTCCACGAGCAGCTCCCGGAACTCCTCGACGTTGCGGCGCAGGTCCTCTTCGTTGATCGAGCCGATCGGTGGCCAGAACTCCTCGTCGCGCAGGTTCGTGTGGCGGATGACCACATCGTCCTCCGGCCTGCCGACCACGACACCAAAGCAGTCGCGCAGCCGTTCGAGGAACTCGGGGAACTCGGCTGGGTCGTCGGGCTCCACCGTCGCCGCCACCAGCGTCTCCAGGAACTCGGCGGTCGCGGTGTAGCGCTTGCGGAGCTTGCCGCCACGGCCCTGATTCGACCACGGGGCGAGGAAGCCAGCTCGGCGCCCCAACTCGATCAGCGATCCGATTGGCGCCTCCTTCTCCCGGTCGATCCCGTCCTCGGCCATCGCCCGCGCCAGCGCATCAGCGGGGTCGATCCCGCCATCGCAGTAGATGCGATAGCGCACGGCGACCAGATGCCCATGACACAGGAGGCATGTCCCGCGACCGGCCGTGCTCTCGCTGTGGCGGTCGCAGTACGGCAGGCCGTCCGCCAGCTCCTGTTCCGCCAGCGCCGCCCGGATCTGATTGTCAGTGGTGCCGTATTCGGTGACGACGTGTTCGTGGAATCGCGAGCGGATCAGGCCCTCGATCGCATCGCCCGCTGCGCGCAGCGTCGCCCGGCTGGCGTCGGCGACCGAGATCAGATCACCATCGAAGAGGTCGAGCAGGATCGGTGGCCGCGGCTTGTCGTCCTCCCGCTCGGACCAGCGCGACACCGCGTGGACGTGGAGCACGAAGCAGCCGAAGAGCATCAGCCGCCGCAGCGAGTTCAGCTTCGAGCCCGACTGACGCTCGAAGCGAGCCAGCCGATCATAAGCGTCGCGCAGGTTCCGCAGCATCGGGGACGCGAGCTGCCCGTTGGCCGCCTCGAACAGGTGGTCGCTCTTGGCGATCCGCTCGGCAACCTCCGTGCCCAGACTCTCCTCGCGGGCGTCGCCGAACGCCAACATCGGCAGCGCCAGCGTCGTCCACGGGTCACTCTCGGACTGGAGCAGTTCGCAGGAGGTAGGTCGGCCGCCTCGCTGCGCGCCGTCGGCTCGGCGGTCAGCAGACGGGACAGGAACATGCCCATGCGCACGTCCGAGGGGTCCCCCGTGACGAAGCGTTCGTTGGAGAGGGTGAACGACTGCAGCGTCGGAAACACGGCGCCGTCGGCGGCCAGCACGTCGAAGGCGAGTGCGCGCAGTCGCGTGACCTTCAGCGCATCGGGCTCGTGACCCCTCGTGCTCGCGAACGCGGGGGCATAGTCGGCGAGCACCTCGGCATTCGGGATAGCGCTCCTCGTCGACCCCGAGCCGCTGGTTGCGCACGTAGCGGCGCACCAGGTGCGTCACCGCCGTGGTGTCGTACGTTCGGCCGGAGAGTGACCGGGCGAGACCGTTGGCGACGTGCACCGGCTTGATCGAGAAGTTGGTGAGCCGGAACCCGAACTCCTCGTCGTAGAAGGACGCCAGGAGTTCCCTCGTGTCCATCGGGATTCACAACTGGTACCTCGCCGGTTCCCGCTGGATCGCGAACTGCTCGTCGAGGTCGCTCTCGACGTTGCGGATACGGATGTCCTCGATCGGCGACTCGCGTTCAACCGCTCCGTGGATCCGGTCGATGAAGCGGGTGATGCGACGGGTCGCCGTGCGCGACCAGCTCGATCGGCCAAGGCCGCGCTCCGCTTCGATCAGCGTCAGGAATACCTCGCGGTCGATCTCGACGACCGCGACGTCCTCGCCGTCCCATGTGGCCACCAGCGCAAAGCTGCGCCGGTCGACCTGCTCCTCGGGCAGCCACGCCTCGACCCACGGCGCGACCTTGAGCGGTTCGATGCGCAGGTGCTGATACGAGATCGCGTGGAAGGACACGAACGTCGAGGGAGCGCGCACGTCGTAGCGGTGGCTCTGCCACAACTGGACGCGCTCCCGGTCCGAATCGGGGCAGTCCGGCTCGAAGAAGCGGTTGAGTGCCAGCACCAGGTCACGGACGACCGTCGCGCCCGCGCTCGCGTCCGCGCGCAGCGTCTCCTGGAACTCCTGCTCATCGGCCGGGACCAGGGAGAGCAGCTCGATCCCGGCCCTGTGCTCGAAGAAGAACCGCCGCTTGATCGCCCGGTACGCGGTGGTGCGTTCCGATCTCGTTCAGGGTCATCGGTCCAGGCGGTGGCTGGCCCAGCCAGTCTCGGGGATCGGTGTCGCCGAGCCACAGTTGGTCGTCCCAGTCCGGATGGGTCACCTCGGCCGGATCGAATACCGTCCCGGACCGCGTCGAACAGCGGACCGACGCCGCCCTCGAATGCGAGATTGGAGTAGGCGACGCCGAGGGTGTCCTGGCCCGCGCGCACCCGGTCCGTCGCGGACTAGCCCGCGGTGATCAGGTAGGCGATGAACCCCACGAGCTGGCGCATGGTGACGTGACCCGTCCGCGTCCCCACTAGCTCCAGCAGGGCGACCAGCCGCTCGCGGACCTGGGTCTCACGTAGCGCGTCACGATTGGCGATCGCCGGGTCGGCCGGGTTCAGGCCCACGCAGAACCGGTCCTGGGTCAGGCGCTCGATGACCCGCTCGACCACACTCGCCGACAGCAGGTTGCGGAGGCTGAGGTCGATCGACGACGACGTTCTCCCGGGCATCGTCCGGCCGGTGCTCCTCGGCGAAGAACCGGGCGGAGGTCACCTGCCGCAGTGCCTCGGCGACCGGGGTGAAGCCATTCCTGGCAGCGAGGCGCTGGAGGACGTATAGCGGCCACTCGTTGATCGCGAGCACGAATGGTCTGCCATCGTCGCGGCTCGCCGTCCACTGCTCCAGGATCTCCGTATCGCTGCACGCGTTGGCATCGGTGATCACCCGGGCGCCAAACGCTGTCAGCTTCGCCCGCAGCCGCTCGATCAGGTGGGTCTTGCCGTCGCCGGGGTTGCCGGTCACGATGATCTGGCGCCCCGCCTCGGCCTGGGCAAGGACGTAGTCGTCGACGCCGAGATCGACGTGGATCGACTCAAGTTCCTCTGCGGAGAGCCGGTCCGCGTAGCTGTTGCTGCTGCGATACAGCCGCTCGATGAAGGTTTGATCGCCCGCGTTGCCGGACTGCGCCAGGACGCGGACATCGGCCCCGGCTCCGACTCGGCCCGCACGCCGACCGCTCCCGCCTCTGCCACCACCGGATCCGGACGCGAGCCGGTCCGTCTCGCGGCTGAGCCGGAAGGTCTCGAACTCCTCGGCACGCACCGCCTCCAGCACATCGGGCCTGGTGATGCGGCCTGCGAGCCACCGGTCGCGCCAGTACGTGACCAGCACCGCCGTCCCCTCGTCCCCCGGCGGCAGCATGTAGCGCGGGCTCGCGCTCAGCCGGAGCACGACGTCCTCGGTGTTGGCGCAGAGCGGGACGGCGTAGATGATCCGGCGCGAGTTGTGGCGGAGGAAGCTGTCGGCATCGAGCCCGAGTGCCTCCAGTCCGGTGCGGATCAGCCGCATCTTCGGGCTGGTGCCCTCGCCGAAGAGGTTGTTGATCTCACGGCGGTTTGAATCAGAATGGCGCGCGACCTCGTTGAGCGCGTGAACGGTGTCGGGCGCGAACTGGACGGTGCCGAAGCTCTCCGTCCGGGCAACCTTGCGATAGGCGAGGGCGCCCGTCTGCGTCTCGACCTTGAGCCTGTTGTACTGGCTGGAGCCATACGCCTCATACAGGCTGGAGGTCGTGACCATCGCCAGCCTGGCCGGTCGGCGGATCGGGCGCCCGGCCATCGCCGAGGCGATGATGCTGACCCGGTCGCCGTACCGGCGCTCGACATCGGCCACTACCTGCGGGCTCAGCATCAGCAGGGCCACCAGCTTGCCGCCCAGCACGCCGCGGTACGGGGGCAGCGCGCCGCAGGTGATCAACTCCATGACGTTCGAGGCCAGCGCCTCCTGTTTGATCCGCCGCAGGGCAATCTCGATCGCCCGGCGACCGTCGGGCTCGGCGAGCGCGCGCACGAGGTCACCGCCGCTCTCCGTGAAGCCCAGCGTCGTGAGAGTGCCGAGCGCCCGGTACATGTCGGCGAGCACCCCGGCACGCTTGCGGCGATACAGCGGGGTGCGCGCAACGCTCTCCCAGTCGATGGACTCGACGTCGCCATGGTCTGCGGCGTTGTGCGCTGCCCGGATCAGGAGGTAATCCTCGTCGCGCTCCTCGCCCGCGGCGTCGAGCTTGGCGAGACGGTCCGCAGCACTGCGCCGCTCGATCGCCTCCAGCGTTGCGACGGTGGTATGCGCCGCGCTGAGAACCTGTCCGGATACTCAGGTGGGATGTAGCTGGTGTGACTGGTTATATCTTGCGAGGCGGCGGGTCATGATGATGGTCATCGCCCAGTAGACCATCGTCTCGTGATGTCCGGGGAGTCGCTCATAGTCGCGGACTGTGCGCCGTGACCTGGTGATCCAGGAGAAGGTGCGCTCCACGACCCAGCGGCGGGGCAGCACGATGAACGTGTGCTGCTCGGTGCGCTTGACGACCTGCAAGGTGAGCCTGGGCTTGAGCTTTGTCTTCGCCCAGGTGATTAGCTTGCCGGCGTAGCCGCTGTCAGCCCAGGTGAGCCGGATGGACGGAAAGGCCTTGCGCAGGTTCCACAGCAGCGGCTTGGCGCCGTCGCGGTCCTGCACGCCGGCGGCGGTGATCAAGACGGTCAGCAGCAGCCCGATGGTGTCGACGGCGATGTGCCGTTTGCGGCCGTTGATCTTCTTTCCCGCGTCGTAGCCGCGGCTGGTCCTGCCGACGGTCTCGGCAGCCTTGACGGACTGGGAGTCGATCACCGCCGCGGTCGGCTCCGGCCTGCGCCTGGCCGCGATGCGGCACTGGGCGCGCAGATTGCCGTGCATCGCCTCGGCCGCCCCGGACTCCTGCCAGGCATCCAGCAGGTCGTATACGGTCTGGTAGGGCGGGAAATCGACCGGCATCGCCCGCCACTGGATGCCCTCTTTCACCAGGTAGCGGATCGCGTCCACGATGTCGCGGCGGCACCATTCTGCCGGCCGCCCGCCCTTGCCCTGCTTCCACGCCGGGACCGGCAGCGTCGGCTCGGTGACCGCCCACTCGGCGTCGCTCATGTCTGACGGGTACCGCGGGACCCGGGTACTGCGGCTGATCCCGCCGGGACAGCACCGGCACGGCACCGCCGAAGTACCCTGAGGTTGCGCGGACCCTGATGGGTCGCTGGTCTCCACAAACCGCGATCATCGGGTCCGCGCTCTCTTAACTCCCGTACCGACACACCGCATCGGCGCTACCAGCCCTTACGCCCGGCGTCATCGAAAGTGTTCTCGATCACGCGAACGCGCGTGAGTTCCCGGACAGGTTCTGAGTGGGTCCTCCGAGACCCGCAGGTCGGCGCTGTACGTCGCGTCGACGGCGTTGCGCACCACCCGGACAAGGTGACCGGCGAGATCCAGCCGCTTGGCCTGCGTGAGATCGGGCAGCCGCCGCTCCAGTCCGTTCGCCGACCAACCGAAGTGGTCGTCTCGCTTAGCCATCCCAAGAACGGGGTTGCCCAGTGCCGCAATGCCAATGAGTGGACGTTCCGGCAGCGCGGCGTCGCGGACCAGATAGAACAGGTTCCGACCGGGCGTGCTCTGGTATGGGATCGACCAGAAGTGCCGTGCATAGCGCCAGACCTCCTGGAGCAGCCAACCAGTGGTCTCGTCGCGGGCGCCCGGCTCGATCAGCCCCAACTCCGGCCGAATCCCGGCCGTTCCCTGTTCCGTCAGTCTGGTGGCCAGCTCAGCGCCGCTCGCGAACAGGCGATGGACGCCGCGCCGCTCCATGGTCGCGATGAAATCCTGCGTTGACGCCTCGCGCAGTTGCGCGTCGCGGGCGAAGGCAAAAGACCGGCGAATGGACTCCTTGGCCGCCTCGGGATCATCGAGCCTCACTGCGGCGCGCCCGGGTGCGTCGAGGATCACCCCCTCGTCGTCCTCGCGGATCGTCCACCCCTGGCCGACCAGATCGCGCAGCACCCGAAGCGTGGCGCCGTAGCGAACCGTGGGCGTGAGATCCAGGCCGCTCAGCCCGAAGGTCTGGAGCGCGCTCTGGCGTTCGTCCACCTTCTCGATCGCCGCGTTCAGCATCACCCGCGCCTCGGGGGCACGCATCGCTGCGAGGTCCCGGATGAGGGTCTGGAGGTCCTGCTGGTACCCGAGGGCGAGGCGTGGCCGGAATCGGCGGTACCGAGAGGCCGGTGTGAGGGAGGGCATGCTCCGGCCTTCGACGACCAGCGTTGTCATCCCGCCTCTACACCCTCTCGTCCTCGGCCGGGGCGGGCAGCCGCAACTCCGGTCCCCGCCTCGGTCGCGTCCAGGGCTCTGTCCTGGACCTCACCCGACCCCTGCTTCCTCGACGTCGGGTCCATGCCGAGCCCTCCCTGATCCCCGCGCAGTTGCCGCGTCTGATCCTACGGTTCGGCTCTGACAATGACCTGACGGCACGCCGCAACCTGGTCCAGTACAGCGACACGCGGACGGGAGCAGCCGGATGCGGGGTTGTCCGGCACGCAACCCGAAGGTTGACGACCGTCCGTACCCTATCGGAAAGCTGACCGCCAGCCCCTTGGATTTCTTCCTACTTCCGGGGTTGTCCTCGCGGCGCGGGCCTGCTCCAGCGCGGTTCCCACGGCGACGGCTGTCTGCCTCCAGGTCGCGGTAACACGGGCGTTTGTAAGAACCGCGCGCCCGAGCGCCGGTGCCCGCATCCATCAGTTCGAGTGGCTCATCCCGTCGCCGCGCACTGCTGCGGCTGTCTGCCGCTGGCTCCTCGAGGACGGCGTGGCCCTGGTCGCCAAGGTCGACCGGGTACTCGGCCGCGATGAGTTCGACCCGCCGCTGGGCGGCCACACCCTGCTCATTCCAGCTGAGCTGGCCACCGCCACATCGACCGACCCCGGAGGCGCCGCTGAAGACCTGAGTGGGTCAGTGGGTCAGAGTGGGTCAGTCACCGGCTGACACGCCAGGCTGACCGGCGTCCGTAACGGTCAGAACCATCACGAGTAAGCAGAGGACCGTCGTCCTTCACGAACGACGGTCCTCAAGGGAGTCCCTCGAAGGGCCGCCTGCCGCCCTCCGGCCGGATATTTTTCAACGCCCTCCGGACGCTCCAGCTTCTGAAATATGGCGCTGCTAGCTGCACAGGCTGGCGCTAGAAGCCCGCTTTACTCCTGGACCGAACGGTCGGACCGCACGGTCGGGAAACGGCTGGAGTTGGGCGAGGCATCATGGTGATGCTCAGGGGCATCATCGATACCTCCTCCCTGTCCGTCAACCTCCGCGGACCCCTCCAGAACACCGGCATGAGACACGTAATTCCCGCCGTAAACGGTGGCGCCCGCCGCGGCGCAGGAAGCGCCCCGGCCGAGCGTGACGCGGGCCCGCTATCAGAGGTAATGCGTACGAGTCGCATCCTCCGCCGGAGGGCAAACCCGCAGGAACGTGTGACTTTGACCGGTATGTGGGCGGTGAATTATCAGCGCTATATGGCGGCGCCGGTGTGCTCCATGTCCAGCGATCGGTACAGGGTTGAGCGGCCGACGCCCAGGTGCCGGGCGATCGCGGTCACCGACTCGCCGCGGCCGCGGCGGTCCCGGGCGATGGCCAGCACGTCGTCATCGACGGTGCGGGGGCGGCCGCCGTGCCGTCCCCTGGGCCTGCGCGGCGCGCAGCCCGTCGAGGGTCCGCTCGCGGATCAGATCCCGCTCCATCTCCGCGGCCATCGCGGCCACCATGAACAGCATCTTGTCGGCGATCGTGGCCCCGTCCGGGCGGTGCAGCCCGGCGCAGATCCCGGTGAGGATGTGCAGGCCGATGCCGCGGCCGTGCAGCTGGTCTTCCAGCAGCACCAGCAGTTCCTTCATCGACCGTGCCACCCGGTCCGGCTTGTAGATCACCAGCGTGTCGCCGGGCTGCAGCGTCGCCAGCGCGCTGGCCAGCTTGGGCCGGGCGTCGCGGGTGCTGGCGGTCTCCAACGATGACCTCGCGGCAGTACGCGGCGGCCAGCGCATCCAACTGGGCCTGGTGGTCCTGGGCGCGGGTGCTGACCCGGGCGTAGCCGATCCGGACACTGTTATCGAAGACAGCCGGGGTGTTCACCAGCTGATCGTCTCGGTTCCGTCCCGGAACCTGCGCAGCGACACGCCGTTGCGGGACTGGTTTACGGGACGGATTCACTGGGCCGGTAGGGGCATGCCGCGGCCGTCCCGGAAACGACCGTTTTTGAGACGTGGAAGCTGCTCCTCGCTCGGGCCGCCGAACACCCGGCCGCTTGGGACAACTCACGACTGTTTCATCGGATTACCCGTGTGCTGCCGGGCTCCAGGCGTGTCCTATGCCGGTGCGCGCACCTTCCAGCACGAAATTCCGCCCTCGTCGTGACCGATGAAGAGCCAGGCGCCGGGTGGGGAGGGCGAGGTAGCAAGCACGTACACGGAGCATGCGAGGAGACCGCGGCCCGGGCCGCTCTGTACATCCCACAATCGAACGCGCCGATCCCGCCCGCCGGTGACCACCCGCCCGTCTGGCAGCACCGCTACCGCGGTCACCTGGCCGCGGTGGCGGCCGAGCTCGATCGGCCCGGCCCCCGGGTCCGCCGGGTCCCAGACCAGCACCCGCTTGTCCTTCGCGCCGGTGACCACCCGGCCGTCCGGCAGCACCGCTACCGCGGTCACCTGGCCGCGGTGGCGGCCGAGCCCGGCCGGCCCGGCCCCCGGGTCCGCCGGGTCCCACACCAGCACCCGCCCCCCGGCCCCGCCGGTGACCACCCGCCCGTCTGGCAGCACCGCCACCGCGCCCACCACGCCGTAATCGTGGCGGCCCAGCTCGACCAGGCCGGTGTCCCCCGGGTCCGCCGGGTCCCAGACCAGTACCCGCCCGTCCGGCGGCACCGCCACCGCGCCCACCACGCCGTAATCGTGGCGGCCCAGCTCGACCAGGCCGGTGTCCCCCGGGTCCGCCGGGTCCCAGACCAGTACCCGCCCGTCCTCCCCGCCGGTGACCACCCGCCCGTCTGGCAGCCCCGCCACCGCGGTCACCCCGCCGCGGTGGCGGCCGAGCCCGGCCGGCCCGGCCCCCGGGTCCGCCGGGTCCCACACCAGCACCCGCCCGTCCTCCCCGCCGGTGACCACCCGCCCGTCTGGCAGCACCGCCACCGCGCCCACCACGCCAGCCACCGCGCGCACGTAACGCTGGCCGAGCTTGACCGGGCGGCTCCCTGGGTCCGCCGGGTCCCAGACCAGTACCCGCCTGTCCTCCCCGCCGGTGACCACCCGCCCGTCTGGCAGCCCCGCCACCGCGGTCACCCGGCCGCGGTGGCGGCCCTCCACCAAAGCCAGGAGCGGAGCCAGCAGGCTGGCGGGCTGCGCCGCCGCCGGATCCCACACCAGCACCCGCCCGTCCTCCCCGCCGCTGAGCACCCGGCCGTCCGGCAGCCCCGCCACCGCGCTCACCCGGCCGTAATCGTGGCGGCCGAGCTCGACCGGGCCGGCAGCCAGCATTGCCATCGTCGGCAGCACCACCCCGCCCAGACCCACGACGTAATCGTGGCGGGCGAGCCAGGCCGGGTCCCAGACCAGCACCCGCCTGTCCTCCCCGCCGCTGACCACCCGGCCGTCCGGCAGCACCGCCACCGCGGCCACCCGGCCGTAATCGTGGCAGCCCTGCTCGATCAGGCCGGTGTCCCCCGGGTCCGCCGGGTCCCAGACCAGCACCCGCCCGTCCTCCCCGCCGGTGACCACCCGGCCGTCCGGCAGCCCCGCCACCGCGGTCACCCCGCCGCGGTGGCGGCCGAGCCCGGCCGGCCCGGCCCCCGGGTCCGCCGGGTCCCACACCAGCACCCGCCCGTCCTGCGCGCCGGTGACCACCCGGCCGTCCGGCAGCACCGCCACCGCGGTCACCTGGCCGCGGTGGCGGCCGAGCTCGGCCGGGCCGGCCCCCGGGTCCGCCGGGTCCCACACCAGCACCCGCTTGTCCTTGGCGCCGGTGATCACCCGGCCGTCCGGCAGCACCGCTACCGCGGTTACCCCGCCGCGGTGCCGGCCGAGCTCGGCCGGCCCGGCCCCCGGGTCCGCCGGGTCCCACACCAGCACCCGCTTGTCCTTGGCGCCGGTGATCACCCGGCCGTCCGGCAGCCCCGCCACCGCGGTTAGCCCGCCGCGGTGCCGGCCGAGCTCGGCCGGGCCGGCCCCGGGTCCGCCGGGTCCCACACCAGTATCTGTTCGCCGTTGCCGCCGGTGATCACCCGGCCGTCCGGCAGCCCCGCCACCGCGGCCACCCCGCCGCGGTGGCGGCCGAGTTCCAACACCAGGGCCGGGCTTGTCCGCCGCGTGGTCCACTGGAGCACCGGGCCTGGGTCGCCACAGGCAAGCTGCCGGGTCCGGAAGTCGGCCTCGAGGTTTTCGCCGAGTTCGGCCGCCTGCAGGCACAGCTGGCGCGGCACGAACCCGGGATCGCCGGCCGCTTCCCGGTCGCGCAGGTGGTGGGCCTGGCCGCGCACCACGGCGTGCATGGCCGCCAGCCGCGGTTCGCCGGGGGCAGCGGCGCCGGCTGTTTTCAGCTCGGCCAGTACCGCGTCAACGCCGAGGGTCTGGATGGCGGTGGTGACCCAGCTGGCGTCGCCGGCCAGTGCGGCCAGCCGCGGCGGATCCTCGGCCAGCGTGGACGGGTAGGTGTCCAGCAGGTAGCGCGGTGTCCCGTGTCCGGCGCCGTCCATGGGCGGCCAGCCAGCAGCCCGCCAGCTGTCGGCCCACTGATGAATCCGGCGAAGGTAATCCGGGTCGCTCAGATCCTCGTTTTCCTGCGCCTGCTCAAGCAGGGACCCGTGGGCGAACTGATAGCGGTCACCCTTGGCCAAGCCGACGGGCTGCAGGCTGCGGGCCGCTTCAACCGTGACCAGCCGACGGATTCGCCGGGTAAGCGCCGCAGACTGCGGGGCCACCGCGGACATAGCGGCCAGGTCGGCTACAGCCAGCGGCCCGGCCGCCGCAGTAAGCAGCCCCAAGACATCTGCGGCGAGCCCGTCATCGTCGCGGCGGAGCAAGTCATCAATCTCCTGAAAGGCCAGGCCCGCCAGCTCGTCCCCGCCCTCGAACGGACGTATCGCCACAGGTTCGGTCTGGGCCAGGGCATGCCCCGGCGGAAGGTCACGGCGCAGATCGAGAGGAGGTCGGCTGCTCACCAGGACATGGATGCGGCCACCAGCCCCCGGTGGCAGCAGCGCGGCGACGCTGGGCAGCCCGGGCAGGCGAAGGTCCTCATCCAACCCGTCCACGACCAGCAGCAAGGGACGGTCTTCGGCTTCGGCTCGCCGGGCCGCGCGTTGCCAGAGCGCCCGGTACTGATGCGAGTCCGCGACCGGGGGGTCTTCCTCCAGCAGGTAGGCCAGCTGCGGGACCACTGCGGCGAGGAACTTCGAGCTGTCGGCATCGGCTTCCCGGCGCGACAAGAAATAGCAGACAACATCGCACTGGTCTTCCATCACCGCCACCGCCTCGGCCAGCAGCGACGTCTTCCCCGCCCACGCGTCACCCGCCAGCCACCGGTAACCGTCAGCCCCGGCTACGAAGGAGGCGAGCTCCGCAAGCTCACCCTGCCGCCCGACAAGCGTCCCGGTGCGCCGGTGGATATCCCGGACCGTGGCCCAGTACGCAGGCTGCGTCCGCACCGGCGGGGCGGGAAGCCGCCGCAGCGCGGCCACACCGGAACAGCCGAGCCGGGCCCACCAGGCACCAGGATCCGCCACACCTGGTCCCCAGACCGGGTGTGCCGGGTCAGCCTCCAAAGCGGTCAGCGGAGTCGCCGTGATCGCCGAGTCGCCCGCTCGCGGCGCGTGTTCGGTCACCACCCCCAGCAGCAGCCCCCCTGCGACCACTGGGGCACCCGACATCCCCGACCACTGCGACTGTCCCAGGGCAGTCTGCCCGGGGGGCAGCGGGCGGGGAGCGCTACTCACCTGTACCGATAGCAGCCCCCCGGCCAGGCCCGACAGCACCGGCACGTGCCCGAACGCATCCGCCGTCTCCCGGACCAGGCCACCGCCAGCTGCATGCCGCTCCATGAAGACCGGGTAGCCGACCGCATGGCACCGCTCCACCGGATCACCCGACACGCTGTCCCGGTCCACCACGGCCAGGCCCATTGGCACATCGACCCCAGGGCCGGCGAGCTCCACCAGCGCCAGGTCCGGCCCGAGACCGTCAGCATCGCCCACAAACCCGGTGTCCAGGGCCGCCTCGCGGAGGACCTTGTCCGGGGAGCGCACTTTGACGCTGACTGCGCCCTCCACTACGTGCGCCGCGGTCAGCACCGTCCGCCCGGCAACAATGCAACCCGACCCAGACCGGTACCGCGGACTATGGCCTTCACCCAGGTCGGCGAGGACTTCCACGACCCGCGCGGCCAGCGGCACCTCAGGCAACTGCTACCCCGGCATGACATCGGCAGCGGAGGCCACCTTGACCGGGTTGCCCTCCCGGTCCACCGGCCCGCCGAATACCACCGTCACCGTCTGTTCCGAGCCGCGCTCTCTGCTCCCGCCGCCGCCCAGCTCCAGCTCCACGACCGGGACCTTAAAACCTGCCTTGCCGTCCACCGACCTGGTGGCCGTAACCTTCAGCACCACCGTCATCGACTCGACCGGCAACTGGATCTGCGAACCGGCACCGGCCGCCTGCGCCTCCAGCAGCTCATCACGCAACAACGCGATCGCGTCGGCCAACCCCAGGCCATCCGCCGACCCGTCATCTCGCCCTGTCATCCCCACACGACTCACAGTAGACCCCCAGCCCGGCCACTGTCGTCAAGTGTGACCCCCAGCGGTAGATGTCACCCGGGATATACGGCGACCTGGGCATCTGTCGCGGTTTCCCAGCGGCAGGCGTCACCGGTTCCAAGAGATTGTTGGCACCTGAGCGAGTTCCGAGCGTTGTTGTGGCCGGGGCGACCAGCGTTGACCAGGCCGTTCATGCTCTCGGCGTATCGTCCTGGATCTTGGTGACAGGTAGCTCTGGGAAAGTGACATTCATCGATGGGCGTCACACCAAGACCGGCCGCGTATCAGGCAGACCGGCCAGATAGCGCCGAAGATTCCACGCCATCTAGCGGCGAAGGTCACAGGACGGCCGGGGTGCTATCAGAGATAATGGGCCATTATCCCTGATAAGTCTTCGGTCATGGCCGCCGTTCACCGTCTCGCCCGCACCGATGAGATGACCCTCGGCCATGCCATCGACGCCTACCTCGCCACGCTGCGCGGCATGGAGCAAGCGAACACCCGCCGCGCTTACGGCCAGGTCCTCCGCCGCCTGGCCGCCGAGTTCGGTCGCGAGACCGCGCCCGACTCCATCGCTGCTGAGCGGTTCGCCGCCTGGTTCGGCCAGCAGTGGGGCGAGCGGACGCCGAGCACCTGGAACGTCTCTCTCGATGCCGCGCGGTCCGCTGCGGCGTACTGGATCCGGAACGGCTGGCTGGCCGCCGACCCCCGCAAGTCCGGGCCGGTCTTCGTCACCGAGCGCAAGGCCTGCGTCCAGCTGCCCGCCGCCGATCTCGATGAGCATGGCCATGCCCGGCTCAGCCACCAGCAGGCCGCCGCGCTGTTCTCCGAGGCCTCCGGCGGCGCGACGCTGCACCAGCTCCGGCATTCGGCGCTCACGCATGACGCTGAGGACGGCACCGGGACGCCCATGCTGATGGCGCGCTCCGGTCACACATCGGTGTGATCGCTGGCCATGTACGCGCGGGTCTCGGCCGAGGCGCTGGCGCGGCACCAGGCCGAGCGTGACCCGGCTCGCCGCCAGTAGCGAGCAACCGGGACGGCCGGCAGGCGCGCTTCGAGATCTTTTCGTGATGCGAGCGTTATCTTCCTAGAGTTCCGGATACATATTCTAATCAAGGCTGCATTAGATCGAATATAAGTTTTGATAGCACAGGTGGCAGGTCGGGGACGTGATGAGGTGATGGCCAGGCCCGGACGTCGGGCCGCGGCGGCCGCCGATCCGGATTCGGTCGGCCAGGCGGCGGCGGTTGCCCGCGGGCATGAGCTCATCGCCCGGCTGACTCGTCGGCGTGCTGCGCTGGGTCTTTCGCAAGCGGGCATAGCAAGGCTGATACAGACCTCGCAGTCTGCCGTGGCAAGGCTTGAGTCCGGTCGGCATGACGTGCAGCTTTCCACGCTGACCCGGTATGCCGGAGCCGTGGGGCTTTCGCTTGACCTCGTCGAGGCCACAGGGACGCCCATCTGGGACTCTGCCGAGAATCCCGGGCCCGAACCTGCCGGAACGGCATCCGCGGAACAGGTTTTCCTTGAGCAGCCGCCGGGCGCGGTGGCACCCCGTGCCAGCGCCAGACCGGAGGGGCGGCCGGGCCAGAAACCGCCGGATGGCGTACCAGCGATGATCACGGAGATGCCGGACCGTCCCGATCCAGATCATGTCCTTACCTGGCGGCAGCGGAAGATCTTGCAGGCAATCAGGGACTCCGTGCAGGAGCGCGGCTACCCCCCGTCGATGCGGGAAATCGGCGAAGCCGTGGGGCTGGCCAGCACGTCCAGTGTCGCTTTCCAGCTGGCCACCTTGCAGCGCAAGGGCTACCTGCGCCGCCCACCGCGGATCGTCGATGTGCGCCTGCCCGGCGACCCGGCAGCGCAACCTGAGCCCGGCCCGGAAGATGACCAGACAGCCGATATGCCGGGCATTGCCATCTTTCCGCTGCCTGAGCAGGTGGTTGGCGGCGGCGCGCTGGTTCTGCACAAGGTCGTCGGCGACTCTATGATCGGCGCCGCCGTTACCGACGGGGACTGGGTAGTGGTCCGGCAGCAATCCTCCGCGCAAGATGGCGATCTACGAGATGGCGATCTGGTCGCGGCAGAAATCGATGGCGTGGCGACGGTAAGGGCGCTCGAGCGAAGCGGCGGGCAGGTGTTCCTGAGGCCCCGCAATCCGGCCTACATGCCAACCCTCGAGGAGAAGGCAAGCATCCTCGGCCGAGTCGTGGCCGTCCTGCGCGTCGGAGCCGCTGCCTTACAGTCCCTTCCCCGGACGGATGCGCCCGAGGCGCGCCGCGCAAAGGCCAGCCGTAGCTATGGCCGCAGCCCCTTGGTGCCGGCGCAGCACCCCTGGCCCCAAGGGGACTTGCGAGCGCTCACTTGGCTAAGCCTCTGCCGAGCATGAACCAGGTCAGAGAACAAAACCGAGTGGGTTCGACGTCAGAGAGCAAACTCAAATGTTTTCGATCGATCCTATACTCTTGACGATATACCAGTTTCTGTGTTCGAATCGTATCGACGGCAGATGACGGCCTGCAGAGCCACCAGCCCGGCGACTCTGTGAACTCTCCGTACCGGCACTGGCTGCTTTCGGTTCGGCTCGCCTTGGGTCAAAGGTGGTTACTCGTGATGTTCCTGCTCCGGCACTTGCCGCTCCCGGTCAGACTGGCCCTGGTCAAGGCAGTACACGTAATGTTCTTGCTGCTCTGGAAGCCCCGATATGACTCGCTGGCAGCTGCCAAGCGGGCAAGCGGATCGTTGCCGACCGTAGGACAGGACGAGGAATTTACGCTGAAGGACGAGGGGGCATGGCAGAGCGGACAAGTTGGTCGGCCGCTGCGCCCGAGCAGGCGTCGACGCCGTCTCGGCCGCAGGCATCTACTCCGCAGGCCGCTACGCCGGAGCAAGCGTTGACACGCCGTCTCGGCCGCAGGCACCCGGTGTACTTCCTCGCGACGGCGGGCGCGGTGTCTACGCTGATCGTCCTTTTGTCGATAGTCGTCATGATCGTGACCTGGCATCCCGGCGGCTGGGTATAACTCCAGGTCGCCTGGGCGGAATGATAATGACCGTTATTTTCCGTCTACGACGACCGCGGCCTGGAGCAGCGCGGCCGACTACGCAACAGTCGTCGAGTTCGAGGGTTAGCCGCTGGCGTCCCGCTGTCCCGATCGGGCCTGGCATAGGGCTTGTGGGGCGCTCATCCCGCCGGCATGCGCCGATGATATTTCTTCACTCTCCGTGAAATCTCGTCGGCCGCAGTGATGGCTTGCTGTCCGGGGTGAAGTCGGGGGGTGCGGGGTGCGCCTGGCGCTGGTGCGTGACCTGCGGGAGCCGTCGAGCGCGGACGAGGTTGCGGACTTCGAGACCGACGTGCTGGCGGGGTTCGACGATAGGTTCGGCAGCCCAGCTGTGACTTCACCGCGCCAGTCTTACGGGGCCGCGCGGAACCAGAGGCCGAAGTTGTCCTTGAGTGAGGCGCGGCGGCGGCCAGCGACGGCGATGATGTCCTTCAGTTCCTGGCAATCGGCGATGATGGCGAAGTAGCGTTCCTGGTTCCGCGGATCGTGGTGGATCGGCCAGTCCACCCGTTCGCCGCTGCGCATGATCGCGTAGAGGTCGGTGACGCTATCGTGTGCCCGGCCGTACACGGCCGCGAGGCCGTGCCCCATGGTTTCTGAGGCCATCGCCATCCCGGCATTGACCAGGCTCTTCGTGCTGACCTTCACGTCGCACACCGAAGCCCCAGGCTGCCCGTCCTGGTCGACGGCGACGCACTTGGCGCCTTCGCTGTCGGTGTAGCTGACCAGCGCGAACTGATGGCCGCCCACGGTATAGGTGGCGAGCGCAGTCACGGGGGTGTCCGGCAGGCGCGAGCCGGGCGGGCGGGTGCGCCGGCCGCTGGGCCAGGTCCACTCATCGCCAGCAAGAACCCGGTACAGGAACTCGCGGGAGACGCCGACAGCGCTGGCCAGGGGGCTGATGGACCGGGCGGCGCGCAGCCGCCGCTCGGCGCGGCGGACCGCGTCACCGACCCTCGCGCGGGCGGCGGTGGCGCGGGCCTCGGCCGCCCGGTAGCGCAGCACCCCGGCGACCACCTCGGGAACGGTGCTGACCCGGTCGCGCTCGACGCGGTCGGCGGCTCGTTCTGCGCGCGCCGCGAACGCGTCGAAGGCCGGGCCGAGATCGTCGAACCGAACCGACGTGCAGAGGGCGCCGTGGCGGGTGTCGCCCGGCTCATCGTGGTCCCCGGTGTCCTCGTGACTGGCCACCCAGATCCCGTCGTCTTCGACATCGATTACCGCGGAGTGGTAGATGATGCGGGCCCTGCCGCCGGTGTCGCCGGCGCTGGCTGTGGCGCGGCCGCGGGTGCCCGCAATCTCCGGGGCGCGGCCGGGGTCGAGCAGGAAGACGTGGACGACTGTCTTGTCCCATGGCGTGTGCAGCAGGTTGGCCGCCTGCCAGTCATCGAGGAAGCTGCGGGCGGCCGCCTCGTCGGCCATCGGGTACACGAGGGGACGGCCGGCCGCGGCGGCCATCCACGCGTAGTACCGGCCCTCGTGCCGGACCAGATGGCAGGAGCATGCGCCCCAGTGACGGGACTCGATGGCGTGTTCGCGCGGGTCGATGTCGGGCGGATCGTGCATCATCTCAGGACTCATGCCGGCCCTCTCATAATGTGAATTGAAGCTCACACTATGAGGTCGGAGGAACTGTCAAGCTCGGTTCACAACCGGCCGGGCAACAGCTGCGGGTGAGCCTGTCCTGATACGAGGAATTTGCCCTGATGAAGCCGCACGGCGGCGCTACTTCAGCCACTTGACCAGCACTGATGGCCGGATTACACGTGTCTGGTCGCTACCCGCTCAACGCCTGGCTCGACCACGAGCCGAGGCCGCTTGCCGAAGGCCCCGCAGACACGCCTGCCTAACCAGTCAAGCCCACAGCATCCTCGACCAAGGCGGCTGACCAGGGCCGGGCTTCCAAATGGCCCCTGGTGACAGGGTGCTTGCGAAAGGCGCGGATGAAGTAGACCGCGGTAATGATCGCGAACACAGCGAGTACAGCGGTGGCTACGGCGGTGATCTCAGTGGAGAGGTCGCTCGACATGGGCGAAGGCTACGCCCCGCTGGCCGTGATAAGGCTGTTCTGTCTAATGGCGCGACCCCGGCTGCCCGGCCTGGTGGGGCGGCCCGGGCTCCGGCGGCGGGAAGAGGGGCGGGGGGCGCCGCGGCACGGGACCGGATCCCGGGGCGCTGGCAGCAGGAGCCTGGGGTTCGCTGGCGCTGGGCTTGGTCGCGGCAACGTCGGCCCATGCGCGGCTGTCAGGGCCCGCCGTGCCGACCGCAGACCGCGGCAGCAGCCGAGCCAGGGCGGCGAACAAGGCGCGGTCTGCCCAGCCCGGCTTCGGGACGGCGACGTGGCGGCCGAGCACCGCGATCTCATGGCGAAGTATCAAGATCTCGGCGTCCTTTGCGGCCGTTGAGCGGGCGAGAAGGACCAGCCACGCGAATACCCGGCTGGGCAGGAGATGGAGAAGGCGAACGAACACGAGCCACGAGCATGCCGGAGCTAACCGGGCCGAGAGAGCAAAGCCCCAGACCAGCGCTTGTGAAGCCACTCTTAATCGCTTCGGGCATCTCGGGTCGGCGAAGTACACCTGGACGTTGGTGGCGAAGGTCAACGCTCGAGAGCCTTCTCGATCTCCGAGATGGCCTGCCGCAGGTGCCAGTACGCCGAGTGTGTCCACATGCCCGAGGAGGTGAGGTGTGCGATCGGCAGATCGAGCGGGGGACTCCCGTCGTGCAGCCGGAACACCCTGGCCGCGATGAAGGCGAGGAGGTCCATTGGTTCCCACAGATTCGTCCACGCGCCGAGCGAGGGAGGCAGCTGGACGAGTTGCTGCCCGTGGAATGGCTTTAGCTGGCCGCCACGTGGGTCGCAGACATGGAAGAAAGGCGACTGCGAGCCGAAAGTTACCAAGGCGCTGGTCCATAGTGGCTCTGCGGCGGTCGCCATGTCGACCGCGATGACGCCGCCGAGGCTGTGGCCGATGACCCGGATGGGGTGCTGAAAATCGCGGCCTAGCGCGGGGTTGACCGCGTCGACGGTGAGCCGGACGCGATCGTGAATCTCCTTCTGATGGCGCTGGTAGACCAGTACGTCACCGATGAACCGGGTCACGCCCGGCCCCTGCTCCGTTCGCAGGTAGGTGTTCAGTCGGCCGGCGACGGCGCCGATGGTTGCACCGACCACGTGGTCCAGGTCTGACAGTCGGCGGTTGATGAATGCCCGCAGGTCGAGACCTCGTAGCTCCTCGTCACGCAGCTCCTCGCCGACCGGCCTGACGGCGGTCCCTGGCTCGGCAAGCGGTGCGGCGATCGCGACGCCGATCTCGTCGAGCAGGGATTGGTCGGTTACCTGCCGAAGCCAGGTTGTCCTTCCCCATCCTTCGGTGATCACTTGCTGAACGGCCGCAGCCTGGGCGGCATCAGTCTTGCCGCCGTCTCTGAGTTCGTGGTCTTTCGGTCCGGCGGCGAGGCGGCGGGCGGCGGCGGACGCCACGATCTGCGACCTGCTCTCCTCGCTGCCATCCCTGATGATCGCCTCGGCCGGTATCGGGAGTGTTGCGAGCAACGTGGCGGCAAGCGAACCCGCTGGATCGGCGACGGGCTCCATCGTGGCGTGGAGCTCGTCACGGATCTCGCTGGGTCCAGGGGGTCCTGCCGGGCTGCGCTCGTCCTGGGTGGGTATCGTGACATCGATCCATCGGTCGTCTGCGCCGAGGTCCCCCCAGTACACCGCTTTCATGTCCCAGTGGTTGCCGGTCGCGGCCTGTAGGCGCGCGACCTGTTCCTCGAAGTCGGCCTTGTCCCGGTTGCTGACTCCATGGATGACGAACACGGGATCGTTCATGACGACTCCTGGACACTGATGGTGGCCGATGGGTTGCCGTAGATGCTGTAGGCCAGCCACGTCGGGTCGCTGTCATCGGCGGAGATCGCCCGCCGCGCATGCACCGAGGCTGGTCCCAACGGCAGCCGCTGGGTGACGAACGCTTGGTAGAAGGCATCGGCGAAGACCTTGGCTGAGCTGGACCGGACCGCCCACAGGGTCCCCAGGAAGACTCCGGCCCCGGCACCCATGAACTGCTTGGCCCAGCCCATCATGTGGGCGAGTCCGGGGATCTCACCGGCGGTGCGACAGGCGTTGAAGAAGACCAGAGGGCTGGCCGCCGACAGTCCTCGCTTCTGGACGGCCACGGCTAGGTCGCTCGGACGGAACGGGCCACCCTCCATGCCAAGAACCGATCCGGCCGTGTCAATGAACTGATTGTGGCTGGCGAAGTGCAAGACACTTGGCGGGTCGAGGAGAAGGGCGTTCAGATCCTCGAGCCGCTGGACCACTCCTCGCTCGCTCACGCCCCCGCCAAGCCGGCGGCGTACCGCCTGCACCTCGTCGTCGGCATTGCGGGGGGAGCCGGCGGGCACGATGTAGGCGGCACTGGTCAGCGGGAGTCGCAGCACCCGACCTTGTCCGTAGACGCGACGTACGACGGGGAACTGCTCCACCAGAAAGCCATTCTCGTTGTCTCCGTCGACCGGATACAGCAGTTCCCAGGGGAGAGTGTCCATGTCGCTGGCCACGGTGAACGAGCGGATCCGACCGGCCTGATCCCAGAACTGGGTGCGGATCGCTTCGGGTACGGCATCGGCCCATAGTTGCGCGCCGAGGTTCTTAAACCGGTTGCGGATCAACGACGGCGTGGTGTACTCGGAGGTGCCGGCGGCCATTGCCCGGAGTTCGCTGACGAGCGACTCCAGCACTTCTGTCGGGTCGCCGGCGAGCCGCCTCGAGTACTCGACCGGGAAGAGCCGCTCGCCGATCAGCTGGAAGCTGTAGCGGTTGTCGTCGGTCAGGCTGACTTGCATGGTCACCTCACCAAGCTCGGATGCCAAGGTGGCCATGGCGGCCCTGTGCGTCGGGCCCTCCTCAAGTGGCGCGCTGACCTCCACGGAGATCTGCGCGGCGAGTTCTCCAAGGAACGTGCCGCCCGCGAAAGCACGGACCGTGACAGTGTGCAGGCCGATCCGGTCGGCACGAAAGCCGAATCGGACTGGCTCGGAATCGGTATCCGCAGGGACCTTAAGATCCTGTTCGAGGTCGTCGTATGGGGCGAGGCCGGGAGCGGCCACCGTGATCGTCACTGTGCGTCCCTCTGGCGGGACGTCGAGGGGCTTGAGGCGAGATGAGGGTCCGCCGGCTTGCTCGGCGAGAGTGATACGGACAATGACGCTAAGTCGGCGCCCCGCCGGTGCCCGTTCCGGGAGGTCGGCGACCAGGTAACGCGACCGGGGTGCTGCCCCCGTTGCCGGGGTCGGCTCAGTACGGGGCTCAGTTCGCCCCCGCTTCACGTCCTGCTGGCCCGCCCCCTCGCGCAGTTCCTGCACCCCTGCGGGTTGCAAGGGAAGCGAGTGGGAGGGGCATGTGGGCACTGGCTCGCCGATGCGTGACGTCCACCAGTCGTAGTCCCCTCCTGGGCAGCAGTACTTGTGTGCCGGCACCGGGGACAGGATTCCAGGCAGGCCAAAGTCTTTGGTGACCGGATCATCGATCTCGGGAGGATGGCCGTGTTGCATAAAGGCTGCCGCCCACGAATGCGTGGCCGGGTACCGCCTGAGCAGGTTGAGGAGGGCTTCTTCGACGTCGGCCCCGTCACGAGCGTTTATCAATAGCGCGGTGATCTCGCGGTCAACTGTGACGGCATCGGCGCCGACAAGGCGGGACAGGTAAGGGCGGATGGCTCTTGCGGCAGCCAGCACCGAGTTTGTCGGCCGAGTCAACTGGGGGTCCTTTCGATTGTGGCAGACCTACCTCTGCTTCAAGCGCCGACGCAGGTGAACGCGGCCCAGTGGCGCGGGTGGGTGTGGGCGCGCGCCTCGTCCCAGAACCTGAGGGCGTGGCCGGAGAGCCCGTGGGGCGGGGCGAGTTCTGCAATCTGGGGAAGCATCGCCCTTTTCTGGCCGTTCGTGCTGTCACGGGTCCATTGCTGTGCTTGGCGCAGGGCTTGCGCGGGCTCCAGTCCGTTTCCCCGCCACAGTTGGTAGAAGCGTCCAAGGAGTGCCGCAGTGGCGATTGAAGGTACTTGCCACAATGAGCCGATCACGCAGGCCACACCGGCTTGGACCAGACCTGTCGGAAGGCTTATGGCCTCGTCAATGATTGTGCTGTCGGGTATGGCGGTCTCACACGCAGATAGCACAGCAAGGCGCGCCCCGGGTAGCCGGAGGCTGAGGATGTCACGCAGGGTGAGGGGCGTGTTTCCGGCCATGATCAGCGCGCTGTCGAGCATCTCGCCGGGATGTGCTTTGCCGTGGCAGGAGAAGTGGTAGACGTGGTGCCTCGGGAGCTCGTTCAGGGCGGCCGAACGGGATGCTTGCTCGTGCCGGAGCACCTTGTGGTGCGCGAACCAGGACGCTGCAGCCGACATCTCGGCCCTAGACGTGGGCAGCGGCCGCCCACGGACGGGGCGTGGCTCGTCGATCGCGAATAGCTTGCCGCATGGCACGGACGCGGCGAGTTTGCGGCACTTGTCCAGCGCGCGAGCGTTCGGGATGTAGGACAACGCAACCCGGTCAAAGGCATAGCGCCTGCCCGATGCCGTGGCGGAGTCGCGCACCCAGGCCGCATGCAGAGGCAGCAGGCCCAGTCCCCCGACCGGCACGATGACGGCGGCCCTCGCATAACCAAGCGCGGAAAGCAGCGGACCCATCACGTTTAGCCACAGCCATTCAGTGACGGAGTCGAGCCCCTCTTCCCACATCGACAGGTCGCCACCCTGCTGGTCGTAGGCGTCCCCGTACAGCCGGAGCTGCTGGCGCACAGCCGCCGTCGTGAGCGCCGGGAGCTCTATCGACAGGACAGGGTCGCGCTGGCTGGCGTCCATGATCAGCGCCAGGCCACCGCCTTCGGAGGCCGTCAGGTATACGACAGGGCACACGCGAGCGGCCGCATTGATCTGGTCGAAACTCGGGACCCGAAGGAATTGGGCATGGCCGGCGATCGCCCGGATCCCGGCGACGGCTTGGTCCAGTTCTGCGCGGGCTGCCCGCAGGCCGCCCGTTTGGCTTAGGTCAGGATTTGCGTGCTGGCTGCGCTCGAGCTCGTCCACGCCACGTGCCGCATTCTTGTAGCGTGTCAAAACACCCGGATAGTGCCGGCCGAGGTCTTCCAGGTCAGCACGGTCGCGCTCGAGAACCTGTGACAGCATGAGAGCACGGCCGGTCTCCAGGGCGACAACCGCGTCACGGTCGGCCCCGCATCGAAGAAGTGCGTAGGCGCCACGCGCGGCCGTCCCCGGTGCGTCACGGATCGGCCTCTCCTTGTTCTCGCGAAGGAGCTGGCGGCCGGCCAACTCATGAAGGGCGCGCAACCCGTGCTGAGAGGCCTCCGCGACCTCCGGCCACGCCTGCCGGGTCATCGCCCAGGAACTCCAGTCCTGGGCCGCTTCCAGCACGGTCGTCAGGTTTATTTCCGAGCCGTTCCGGCAGGCGAAACGAAACCCGTCGGCTGCCCTTTCGATCGCGTCGCCCGACCGGGCGTTCCCGGCCTGTATGGCCAGAGCACGCGCATGCCGGAACCGTGCGTGCACAAGCAGTGGCGCACTGTGGTCGAGGGTCTCTATTGCTTCTGCGAAGAGCCTGACCGCATCCACGAGGTCTTCCCGCTCACCCGAATCCTCGTAGCGGTAGAGCCGAGAGTCAGCGAGATGCAGGAGGTAGTGAGGCCTCTGGCCCCGGGCTGACAACGGGGCGTTGAGCGCTTTCCTGAAGAGGTTGATGGCCTCATCCAGGTCTCCGGCGTGGCGCGCACGCGGGTCCAGGTATCGGTACGCCAGGCACGAGCCCAGCTGATCGTACGCCCCTCCGTCGTCCGACATGCTTCCCGCCGGCCACGCCTGCCTCCCAGCTTCGACCGCGCGCTGCAGGTCACGTGGCTCCTTTGTCCAAACATAAAGGCCCCGAAGGCACACACTCAGGTTGCCGCTGAGCCGTGCTCGATTCGGCGCGCCGGCAGGTAGCGCGGCGAGCGCCTTCTCCTGCGCGGTGATGGCCCGGTCGAGGGCGTCCCGGCGGCCTGCTCGCTCGTACTCGGCCATGAGCACATGGGCCTCATACTCCAGCATCGCTGCCAGCTCTGGCGCGGACCGCGGACCCGCCTCCCGTACGCTCTCGTAGAGAGCCACGGCGCGCGCCAGATCCTCTTGGCGCCCCCTCAGCTCATAGCGGAACTGCAGCGCGCGGGCGAAAGTGTCACGCAGCATCGCACTCATCATGCCGGCCCCCTGAACCGCGCCTTCATGGTCAAGGCCGGCCAAGATCTGCAGAGCACGAGCGAGATCCGCCTCTGACCCGGTCTCCCCATAACGCAACGTCAGCGCCCGCGCGAGATATGACTGGCTACGCAGCCCCATCGCTGAGCCGCGAGCGGCGACCTCAGCTCCTCGCTCGCAGGCGCGCACGGCTTCGTTCAGGTCGCTGAGCTGGCCGTCCCGCTCATACCTGGAATACAGGTAAGACGCGAGCTCGCACACAGAGGCCACGTAGTTCGGCGAGTGCAGCGGCAGGTGCGCCACAGCTTGCTCCTGTAGCGCGACCGCCTCATCAAGATCGGCCGGGCGACGGCACCCATCGCGCAGGTAGCGGGCGTGCAGCGCGACCGCGAGCTGACCGCAGGCCAGAGCCCAGATCGGAACGGCTGGGCCAGTTGCGGCCAGCGCCTCCCGGAGGAGATCGACGGCTCGTTCGAGATCAGCGACCGCACCCCAACACTGATACCGGCCGAAGTACGCGCCGCCAAGTTGCACCATTGCCGCTAGGCGCTCCCCGGTGTGCGGCTGGGCCTGAGCGAGAACCTGCTCGAAGGAGCGTACAACCTGCTCGATCTCGCCCCGCTCATAAGTTCCGCCGTTCCACTCTCCTCCAGCCTGGGTCATCGCGGACCTCCTGCCCGATGGAGCTTGGGAGGATGGGAGTTGCTCAGCCGTCCATCCTCCAATTCAAGACAAGCGCCATGGCCAAACGTGGCGTCCCAGGCGCGCGGTTCGGGCGAGCAACCACTCCACAGCCGTGCCCAGCGCCTACCGTGTCGTGTCGCCGAGCCAAGGGTCAGGCCCAGCACGACGGGGCAGGCCACGAGCCCGATCGGAACCAGCCATCGGGCCCATGGCAGCGGGCCGGCAGCAAGGCGACCCGTTCGCGCATACCGGAGATACAGCCAGTAGCCCACCGGGGCTGCGGCCACGTAGAACACCGCGGAGGCGGTAGTCAGCCCCAGGATCTGGTCCGAAACGGCCGCCCGCACGATCTGCGTCTTGCGCTCGTAGGCAAACGTCAACAAGGCACCCGGCAGCTCGTCCAGGACGGTCACAAGGAACGTGTCAAGCACATCCATCGGTTGCCTTCTCTGCCTCCTCGGTTGCCTTCTCTGCCTCCTCCGGCTTACGGGCGGCCTGCCAGACGACGACGGCAGTGCGGTCGTCATGAGAGCCTTGCCGCTGATAGCGCAGCGAGTCGCCGAAGGCGAACGGGCCGATGGGCTCGGCCCACCGCTGCGACAGCCACGACCGGATCCCAGGCGAGGTCCGCAGATCGTTAGCCAGGCCATCGGTCACCAAGGCCAGCATCCGAGCCCGGGCGTGCACCGTCTGGGGCTGGGACGCCGCGGCCGCAGGCAGCGATTCGCTGAGCACATTGATGGGCCCGTCATCGCCGGCGAACAGCTCGGTAAGCGGGCCCGGATCGGCCGCGAAGGCCGAGACGTCGCCGACTCGGGCAATCCCGGCGGTCCGGGCTCCATCAGGTTCCGTCGGTCCCAGGACCGCCACTGCCGCCACGAACGCGACGTCGGCCAGCGGTACCTGGTAGAAATCCTGCGCGGCCGCGGCCCCATATTCGGCTCCCCGGACGAGAAGCTCGCCCGCCGTCCGTGGCGCATGCGCTGGCGGCTCAAGGGCTGCCAGCGTCACGCCCTCGCAGAAAAGCGCGGCACCGAGCTGCGACAGCGACCGCGATCCAAGCCCGTCCGCGATGGCGACGACCAGATACCCGTCCTCGGTCGCGACGAAGTCGTAGGCATCCTGGCGGACGCCGCCGGCGGCGATATGGCTCGCGCCGATGATCGATCCGGCGGACACGTGCAGGTCGCCCACCTGTACGCCGTCGAGCAGGATGGCGGGGGCTCGGAGCCGCGTCGCGGGCGCCAGGCGGGGCACAGGCAGTTTTCGCACTGTGCCCACCACGGGCGCCGTCGATGGCAGGTCGCTGTAAGCTGTCACGCCAGGCTGAGCACCTACTGCTGGCTGCGGCGCGGCCGCCGACGGCGCCGGGGCCGCGGCCGACTGGTCGTCTTCGGATGCGGGCGTGGTCAGGAGGCCTCTGTCATCGAGACCTTGCGCCGGCTGGTTGTCAGCCATCAGTCGTCAGGGGCTCGAGCGGCGTGAAGAACTCGGCCGGGGTCTCCAGGTGCAGGCCCTGGGCCTGGCCGGGATCGCGGAAGCTCATCGACGTGGTCCGGATGCTACCGATCAGCGCGTTCATGATCTCGCGGACCTGCATGACGGGGTTGCCGTCCTTGACGGCGAACGCGAAGCGCGTGGCGACCTTGCGGATGTTGTCCTGATCGGCGTCGCCGAACCCGAATGCGACGACCTCGGGAGCAAATTTCCATGATTTGTCGCGGAGCGATGCGAGAGCGGGCTGCCAGTCCTCGCGCGCCATGTGGGCTCCGTCGCTCATGAAGAAGACCACCGGCCGGTAAAGGGGCGTGCCTTTGGGCAGCGCGCGCAGGCCGTCCTCGATGGCCTGCCGGGCGGCCCGGAATCCGGCAGCAAAGTCGGTGCCGCCCTCGATCATGATCTCGGGCAGATCGGCATAGGCCAGGTCGCATAGCGGCACCGCCACGCGACCCTCGTCGGAGAAGGTGATCACGCAGACCCGGGCGATCTCCCCGACCGTCGGGTTGGAGAGCATCTCGCGCTTGAGGTCGGGCAGGGCGGCATTGACCGCCTCTATAGGTCCTCCTGACATGGATGCGCTCACGTCCACGAGCAGAAACACCGGAAAGATGGTGTACAGTTCTGCGGTGGAATTCATTTTGGCTCCTTTATTGCTATTGACTGATAACACCCAGGGTCATTATTACGGCGATTGCTCCGTACACGTAAAGCGTGTTACGCCGAAGTGCCGCCCTTTGAATATTGCCGGTGAGGCCCCTTAGCTGATAGAGGGCGATGGCGATGTAACAGACTGCCACGGGAGGTAGGAACAGGCAGCACAGCAGGCCGCGCAGATGCCACCGGAGTCCGCCGTCGAGGGCCCGGGCGGCCAGGCCGCCTATCTTGGGAGTCTGCGGCTGCTGGTAGGCCGGACGCGACGGGTAATTCTGCGGGGGAAGGTAGGTCTGCTGTGGCATGTAGGTCTGTTGTAGCGGGTAGTTCTGCCGGGGTGGCGCGGGCCGGTTCCGGGGTGGCTGCGGCGCGGTCGTCGGGGGCAGGAGCTGCGGCCAGTTGGTTGGCGGTAGCTGGGTAAAGGCGGGCTTGGCAGGCGCAATGGTGGCGTTCAGCTTGTCCAGCTTTCGCGTAGCGTCGTCATTGAACCGGCCGTTCTCCAGGAAAGCGTCGATGAGACCCTGCACCCATTCGGCGGGCCGGGGCCGCGAGTCCGGGTTCAGCGGGTCAGAGAGCCCGCGGCGCAGCAGTGCGGCAATGGCGGCGTCCAGGTCGGCTGGAATGGCCTTGGGCTTCGGCCAGCTTCCGTCGGGTTGCCTGGAATCGAGTTTGCCGGGAGTCAGGAGCAGGCCCCGGTACATGGCTAGCGCCAGCGCGTACCAGTCGCTGTACTGATCATGCGCGGGAATGAGGCGGTCGATCACGCGCGGATCGGCCCAGCCCATCGCCTGAACGCCCTGGGTCGGCGGCGGCATCAGGGGAACCATGCCGTCACAGTCGATCAGGTACATGACCGGCGCGGGCGAGACGGTCCAGGCCAGATTCTTGCCATTAATGTCACCGTGCACGAGCCCGCGGGAATCGACGAAGTTGAGGATTTCCGCCATCCGCAAGAGCAGGGCAATGCGTCCCTTTGCCGACGGCGGGTTGGCGCGGGCCATTACGAGAAACTCCAGGCCGCGTACGGTACCGAACTCGTTGAACAGCGACGGCGGGATGGTGGGCAAGAGTACTCCCTGCACCTCTCCGGTCCCGCCGAGGCTGACATCGGCCGGCCAGTTCACCGACGACTCAGGTATGTCGCCCGGCATGCGCCCGTCCCGGATGAGCACGTCCCTCCCGATGCTGATCAGCCGGTCCAGGTGCAGCAGGGTCGGTGCCTTGGCCGGAACCAAATACTTCTTGTACACCCACTTCGGATCCGTAGTCCGATGGATCGATCCCACGCCGCCCTTGCTGATCGGCGCTGACTCGACGGTGTAGATGCCATGCCGACCGCGGACTTCGAACGTGGTCACCTTTTCCGCCCGGCCTGGCAGAAAACATGCGGCGCAGATGCGCGCCGCTCGATGACACCGCTCGCGAGCCCGGCGTGCGAACGGTAGAGGAAGTAAATGGTCATGGCTGGCTCCGATCTTGATCAGAAGAGGATCAGGTACGGCGGGAAGGCTGATCAGATATACGCCGCCCGCACCGGGCATCGGCATCGATTCTGCCGATGACGCCGTTAGCTTAGGGCCCCCTGTCTCAGCCTTCACCAAGCGAGGTAACCCGATCGATGAGCCCTTCAATGGGGCACTGGAGGCCACAGGTCGGGCAGTGCAGGACCCGGCGGGATGACTCGTAGCACGCCAGCGCTGAGCAGTGGCCGCATTGAGCGAATTGCAGCGCACCGCAATTGGGACAGCCCGCATAGCCAGCGGCAGTGCCGAACGAACCGGACAGGTCCGCAGCCGCCTCGGAGCGGAAAATCGACCCGGGTCGCTGCCGCGATACGCCGACCAGCGTCCACCTCTCACCTTGGAACTCAAATCGTCCGACCTGCGGCTGCCCGGTGGTAGCACAGGGAAGGCTGACAAGCAATATCTGTTTCATCATGACTGCTCGCTTATCTCAGACTGGCCTGCATGGCGCAGTTTCTTCTGGATGTCCGGAATACTCATTCATCCCCCATTAGCGACACTCCGCCGAGCTGGGAACGCTGGACCTCGAGCTCAGGTTGAGCAAGCTTGTGGTTTGCGTCCGCTGGGCTCTTTGTTCGCTCATCACCTTGAGATGTGCAGGCCACGGATCCCAGCGGCCGAGCGTGGAGCGATATCATCTCCCCGCTCACCCGGTCCGGCCGTGGTCCGCTTGTGCCGTTCTTCGGTCGCCAACGGACTTCTTTGAAGGCATTCACTGCGCGGCCTCACTTCGATCTCGTGCTTCCCCTGCGGGCTTTGAATGCAACTACGACCCCTTTTGCCGATACGGTTCATTCGACATCGGATAATTTCTTAAAGGTGGCGTTCGGCCTGGTGAGCGCGGGGCCCGCCGTGGGCCTCAGCGACCTTGTGGACTGGTTCTACTCGTACTTCGACTTCACCAAGGTCTGGAGCCGGCGGGTGATCGCCGAGGCAGTCTCCAACGCGGTGCTCGCGTCATGCGTCGGCTACACCGTGGGTCTGGTCCGCGGCGACGGCACCACGGAGGCACGGGACCCGAAGCTGATCCGGGACTGACCCGCCGGGCCGCCTGACTTGCCAGGCCGGTCTCCGCTAGTCCCAGGCCGCCCTGTACTTCGGCCATCTATCGCTCGCACTCGCCATCCTGGCCCCCTCCCTGTCGTCGCTCTGTGTCGTTAGCGCTTCACTTACGGGACCGGGGAGCGGATCGGTTCGCTCGGTTAGCAATCTTTTTTCTGGGCAGGCCCTCATACTGAGAATCTGGGCAAGCCGGTCTAGGAGGAGTGAACCGATCGGCTGGGGAATCTCGTAGAACCATGGGTGGGGATTGGCCGTGTCGTGGAGCGACAGCGGGGCACGCACTGGCCCTCACGAGATAGGCCTGATCGCCAACATCGCGGCCAAGAACGACGACGATGCGGCACGAAGGCTCTATCGCAAATACCGCATGGAGCTGTTCAGGTTCGGCGTCCATGTGCTCCACGACCAGGGGCTAGCTGAAGAGATGGTGCAAGAGACCTTCATCAAGTTCTGCCAGCAGGCACGGAACTACGACGCCAACCGTGGCCCGGTGCGAGGCTGGCTGTTCACGATGGCCCGCTCAGCGGCCTACGACATCGCCCGGCGTCCCTCGTCCCGGCCGTTCCTGCCGGTCGAGGACTTCCAGCTGCCGCCCCAATACGACACCGTTGATGAAGCGCTCACGACACTCACCGTCGACCAGGCTCTCGACAAGCTGCCGTCGATCTACGCTGATGTGATGCGCCTGGTCCGAGACGGCTTCACCCATTCCGAGATCGCCGAGCGTCTCGGCATCCCGGTCGGCACCGTCAAATCCCGGACGGCCAAGGCAGCAGACACGTTGCGGGCCGAACTGGCCAGCCTGCGAGGCGGCGACGATGCTGTCTGAGCGAGATATCGAGCTGGCCCATCCCGAGGCCTTCGACTTCGTATTCGGCAACCTGCCCCGGGACAAGCGAGCCGAATTCAACCGCCATCTCAGCGGTTGCCGCTACTGCCAAGCCATCGTCGACGAGTACAACGACATCGGCCAGATCATCAAGAACCTCCCCCCTCACGTCGAGCCGCCAGCCGACCTTGAAGACCGGACCGTCGCCGCAATGGTCGCTGTCCTGGCCGAGCAGAGGGCCAGCACCGATCGCCGCTCGGACGCCGAAGACCAAGCCGCCACCCGGGTCTACCCGATTCCCGAGGTCCACCATCCGGCTGAGCCTGAGACCCGGGTCCAGCCAAGGCCGCAGCTCCAACCTCCGGCCGAGGACGAGGCCCGGCCCCGTCCATCGTCCGTCGACCAACCAGCACCGACCGAGACGCAGGCCCGACCAACGGTCACTCGCTTGCCGGTGTGGCGGCGTTATCGAGGCCGCCTGGCCGCTGTCGTTGCCGTCGCCGCTGCGATCATCACCGCCGCCATCGTCGTTCCGCTCAACCTTGGCGGAGGCCGGATCACCCCGGCCCAAGCCACGGTGGTGATCCCGCTTTATGCCACCACTGCGGCCAAGGTGAGCGGCTACGGAGCAGCCACCGGGCGAGCGACGGCTCGCCAAGATGCCTCCGGCAGCTGGGACATCACCTTGACCGTGCAGCACCTCAAAAGCTTTGGGGACAAGCGGTGGTACGAATGCTGGTACGTCAGCCAGAAACTTGGACAGGTGGCGCCCGCTGGCTCGTTCCAGGTCCCTGCTAGCGGGAACAGAACCTTCCACATGACGAGCGCTGTTGACCCCAGGGACTTCCCCTTGATGGAGATCACCCTCGGACCACCAAGCAGCAACGGTGCCAAGCCCGCTACGGTCGTTCTCAGCAGTCAAACGCTGTAGCTGCCGATCGCCACGGTGGCCACGCCGCCGACGCCGTCAGCTCGTCCAAGAGCGTTTACACGTTGCCGCTCAGGCAAGTCCGAGCTTGTTACTGCCGACAACTTGACAGCGCCAGCGCTCTTTCTTGGGCCCTCACTCAGCGCAGAGGAGCTTGGTGACGCGCTTGGGCTCGGGCGTGTCCGCGACGAGGAGCTTGTTGGCCTCCTCAGCAGCGTGCTCCCCCTCAGTCAGACGGAATCCGGGACCGGGTGAGCTACTTTCATCCGGAGCACGGCCATGCGCTCGACGTGGTGTACGACAAGCGCGGCAGGATTGTGCGTTGCGACCCGGGGCTCGCCCTGACGAAGAACTGACAGCAACGTTGCGGGAGCGCGCAGCGGCTGCCCTTGCCCCGGATACCGGGTTCGAGGTTCGCCGTGACGTGCTGTTCAGCGCCCCAGAGGTCAAAGGATTCTGGCGGCATGGTGACGATTGGCAGATCCTGCCGCCTCCTGCGGCCGCGCCGCGGCCTGGGTTCCTCATGGGCGAGCACCCATTCGTGCTTGAGTACCGAGTGCGCCGCTCGGCCAATTTCCAAGTCACTGAAACGCGCCGGTGGAAGCGTTTCTGGGAGCTGCATCTGCTGCTCTCGCTGCTGCTGCATGGTCGGATCACGCGCGAGCTCCGCTCGCATCCGCATCACTGGATGCTGTTGCGTGAGCCGACCGCCGACGGCTCACAGACGGTGTACGCCAACGAGGGCTACATGATCGCCGGCTTCGTCGCCCGGGCTGACGACTTCACTACTCCGAGCGGGCACCGCAAGCTGGCCTGGCTTGCGGACTGGGTGACGTCGGCGACGGATCCGGTCCCAGTGACCACGGCCAGGTGGCCGGGCTCAGGCCCCGCGGTCATCCATACGCGAAGGTGCGCTACACCCTCCCCGGCCGTGCCGATCGGGTATCGCCAGAACGGTTCGTCGGCGATCAGTTCCCCGATCGGCGGCAGGCTGTCCGGCGAGGCGGGTGTCAGGATCTCAGGTTCCTTCCTGTAGTTCAGCGGGCGGTAAACGAGTATAGCTAGCTTGCTTTTATCGCACCCACGTTCGATTCTGGCAAGATGGCTCAAGATCATCGCGGACCCTGCTCCCGACCGGATCCTGATCGCACAGCTGCACGGCGAGGTGAAGCATCGCACCAGGGGGCATGAACTGTCCGGGGACGAGGAAGCCGCCGCGGTGGCCGAGCTCCGCGTGCTGGCGGCGGGACGCACCGACCTGCTGGCCGAGGTGGCGGGCATCCTGACCGGGTTCCATGAGGGGGATATGGACGAGCCGCAGGTGAAGGCTGCGGCCCGGCTGCTCATCGCCGCGGGCGCCGATGAGAGCCTGATCCCGCAGTGGGTGGAGGAGGGACAGCGCCGGGCCGAGGCCGCTGCCTCCGTTCAGCCGGCCTGGTCGTCCACCGCGGCGCCCGGACCTGGGTGCTCACGGCTGCTAGACCTCTACCCCGAAGCCTCGAAGCGGCTGCGGGGGCGCGAGTCGATGCCTGCGTGCGCCGGTCTACGGAGATACGGCTGTCCGCCGCGCGGCTGCGGGGCGGACCCGCGTGTGGCCCGAATCCTGAACGCCGACCTGGTTGGCCCACGCCTGTGTAAGTGCCAGCGCGGCCTGCGGCTGCACCAGAGTATCCGGCTGCCTGCCGCCGCCAGGCTGCTGCCCGGATGACCAGTAAGGCGGATAAGGATCTGCAGGCGGCTGCTCGCTCATGATCATTCCCTCCCCGCGCGCGGCCCTGCCGCCGCGCTCCCCGATCAAGTGACGCCGCAAAAGGCACCCGGGGTGTACGGAAGGTGCAAATATGACGCCGCGTCGTGATCGCCTCGTGTCCGGAATGCACGCAGCTTGCAGGAGGCGGCCGCCAACAGGGCCGCGCCGCAGCCACCACCGCAGGCCGAGGCGCCCCCAAGGCGGTGTCCGATTCTGGGAGCAGAATGGGAGCGGCGGGCCGCTGGCAGGTGCTGTGAGAAGCGGTCACCCGTACCCGGCCGGACGCCTCTGACCTGCGGCTAATCCCGACAGCAGCCGGCTTGCCGGGCGGTGCGCTCTGTTCGCATCGAGGGGGTCAGGGGTTCAAATCCCCTCAGCTCCACCGAGAAATTGCAGGTCAGAGGCGCACCTACAGCTCTCATCCTACGCGGAGGATGGGAGCTGTCGCCATATTGGGAGGAATCTGGGAGATCGTGTCCTCCCGGGCCGGGAAGTGACAGTCCTGCCGGACCGGCATGGCTGGCCTTGCCGGCCGTGAGCAACGTCGTTGTTTGGTGACGTAGGGGCACCGCTCCGTGGGCACGATCTGGCAACGCTGATGAGCACTGCTGCTGTTACGTTCGCCGCCCTGACTGAGTTCTGGATCTGCCGTCACCGCGACCTGCGCAGCCGTGGCATCACGGACTGCCGGTGGCGGCTATCACAATCACGCCTTGTAACGGACGGGATAGTGCCGACGTGCTATATCCGATATGCATCGCGAAGGACCCGCAGGTACGACCCTGGAGAGGCGAGCCGGAGTGGGCGATCTGCGCGGCATGGCGAACCGGTCGTGGTGGGGGTTCAACGACGCCTCGATCGACTTCGGCGCGATCACCGCCCCCGCCGAGTCGCTGACCACCAGCGTCATGGCCGAGTTCGCGATGCGTTACGGCAACGACCACTTCCTCATCCCGGTCCCGCTCAACGTGCCCTCGATCCTTGGCCGGGCGACCCGCAGGTTCGAACAGCTCGCCACCGACTATGCCGCAGCGTTCTCCTGACGCCCAGGCACGCTCACGGCCTCGCCGCCCCGCACGAGGGCCCGCTGCCGCCTGCCTGGCTGCTGTGGCAGATTGACGCGGACGCGCGGGTAGCTACCAGCGACCGAGGGCACACGGTACGGATAGCCCCGTTCCACGGCGTGACAGGCGTCGCCCGGGACGAGCCAGGCGAGCACTCCACCATCCCGCCCAGGGCCGTCGGCGGCGGCAACATCGACTGCAAGGAACTGGTCGCCGGCTCGATCCTGTATCTGCCGGTTGCCTTGCCTGGTGCGCTGCTGAGCATCGGCGACGGCCATGCTGCCCAGGGCGACGGAGAGGTGGCGGGCACCGCCATCGAGTGCGGCATGACGACCGAGCTTCAGCTCGAGCTGGTCACGCAGCGGCTGGTTCCAGGAGTGCACGCGGAGACCCCGGCGGGCCAGATCACCTTTGGCTTCAGCCCGGATCTCAACGCGGCAATGGGCGACGCCCTCGATGCGATGCTGACCTGGCTGCAGGCCAGCTACGGAATTGGCAAGGCAACGGCGCAGGCGCTAGCCAGCCCGGTGCTCGACCTGAGGATCACGCAAGTGGCGAACGAGTCCTGGGGCGTTCATGCGCTGCTTCCGGCGGGCGCGATCAGCTAAGGGCCTGTCTTAAATTAACTTGTACATCTTCTGATGTCGGGATCATGCTTTTGGTATGGCCATTGTCATGGAGATCGATGAGCAGGTGCTGGCGGCGAAGTTTGACACGATCCTGCCTCATCTGGATGAGCGGCAGCGGCGGCTGCTGATGGCGGCTGAGGCCAGGTCGCTGGGATATGGGGGCATCGCGCTGGTGGCACGGGCGGCTGGGGTGTCGCGGGTGACGGTGACCGCCGGGGTGGATGAGCTGGATGGCGGCGCGGAGCCGCTGGGCGGGCGGGCGCGGCGGCAGGGTGGCGGCCGCAAGCCGCTGACCGGTATCGACGCGGGCCTGCTGGACGCCCTGGACGCGCTGGTGGAGCCGGAAACCCGCGGCGATCCGATGACCCGCCTCCGGTGGACCACCAAGTCCACCAGGAATCTGGCGGACGAGCTGGGGAGCCAGGGGCACCAGGTCTCTCATCACAGTGTCGGCAAGCTGCTGGCCGGGCCGCTGGATTACAGCCTGCAGGGCAACGCCAAGACGCTGGAAGGCCGGCAGCACCCGGACCGCGACGCCCAGTTCCGCTACATCGCCCGCCGCGTCGCGGCGGCGCTGGCCGCCGGCGAGCCGGTGATCAGCGTGGACGCGAAGAAGAAGGAGCTGATCGGCCGGTACGCCCGCGCGGGCCGCGAATGGCGCCCGTCCGGTGACCCGCGCCGCGCTGATGTCCACGATTTCCCCGGCGAGCAGGGCAAGGCGGTGCCCTACGGCGTGTACGACCTGGGCGCCGACGCAGGCTGGGTGTCGGTGGGCAGCGACGGCGACACCGCCCAGTTCGCCGTCCAGACCATCCGGCGCTGGTGGGACAGCGTTGGCACGATCGCTTACCCCGGTACCGCGTCGCTCCTGATCACCGCCGACGCGGGCGGCTCCAATGGCTACCGGCTGCGGCTGTGGAAGAAGGAACTCGCTGCTCTCGCCGACGCTGCCGGCCTGGCGATCACGGTCTGCCACATGCCGCCGGGCACGTCCAAGTGGAACAAGATAGAGCACCGGCTGTTCAGCTACATCTCGATGAACTGGGCCGGGCAGCCCCTGACCAGCCACGAAGTCGCCGTGAACCTCATCGCAGGAACCACCACCCGCACCGGCCTGACCGTCCGCGCCGAACGCGACACCAGCACCTACCCGCGCGGCATCAAGATCACCGACCGCGAGATGAAGACGCTGACCGCGCAGTACCTCACCCCGCATGACTGGCACGGCGAGTGGAACTACACCATCACCCCGGCCCGCGCACCCAGTTGAGCGTGTTGTTCATTTCCAGCGACTAACAGGAATGACCGTCCGGTGCGGAACTGCCAGCGCGTCGACGGCGACGGCACGGTCCGTCCGCAGATAAGCGGGTGGACATCAAGCGGGCGGCCTCCGAGCCGTACCGATTCGCCGATCAGGTCAATGACGCCCCGGGGCAGCCGCCACATTCCGTGACGGTCTCTTGGCTTCGGCTATCGCGCGCGTAGCCGCCGATCTGTAGTCTGGCCGTCACCGATCGGCATTGCTGCCCGTGGCGCACCTAACCGGGGGTTCTGTGCCGGACTACTGCGGGTGGGGTCGGCAGCCGACGGCAGCCAGACGGGTGCAGTCATCCGGGCTGCTGCTTATCGCGGGCACTGGCCTCCCAGCCGCAATGTTCCGTGAGGGGTTCGCAATGTGACATGAGGGGAGCCACCGGGTTGGAGCCAGAGCGTTGCTGGCCGCCGCAAGATGCGGAACAACGCCCGGTCAGGCTCGCACCGCTCACGGCGCTATTACGCCAGGAGCCACCTGGCGGCAAGCTCCAGCATGTCTGCGTGGCTGCGCGGGCCGTGATCGGCGGCCATGAAGTGGTGGCCGATCACCAGTGAGAAGGCGAGCATGCTGCGGGCCTCGACCTCGTCCTCGTCGGGGCAGAGGGCACCGAACAGCAGGCGCAGGTAGTCCATGCGCCGGTTGTCGACGCGCCGGAGGCGCTCGGCGACCGCCTGGTCGCGCCGGGACCAGTCGCGGATTGCCAGGTCGATCGGCAGCAGCTCGCTGGAGAAGGTGAGCGCCCCCGCCAGCCGCAGCTTGGCCCTGACGTCGCCGCCATGGCGCTCGACGCGCTCGAGCACCTCATCGGTGCTCATCCGCTCCCAGGAGTCGAGCATCTCCTCGAGCAGCGCGTTCCGGTCGGCGAAATGCCCGTAGAAGCCGCCCTTGGTCACGCCGAGCGCCTGCGCCAGGACCTCCACCCGGACTGCGCCCGGGCCGCCGGCCGCCAGGGCCCGCAAGCCCTCCTCGATCCACCTGCTGCGGGGCGTCCGGGTGATGGCGGCCATGGCCTCTCACTATCACGTCCGGGAGTTGACAGCACCGCTGGCGGTGCTACATTCCATATATACGGTACCGTATAGATGGAGGGTTCCCGCATGCGGCTCCCGGACACCGCGCACACCTCCCGGCCCTGGCGCATCCACCAGCTCACGGGCGACTTCCGGCTCGAGGACGTGTGGGCACTGCCGACGCCGGGCGGCCCGGACGACTTCCCCCGGCTGGTGCAGTGGTGGGCTTCGCGCGGCGACCCGTCGCAAGCCGCCGCCTCCCGGGCCGTCCGCACGCTCTGGGCGATCCGCTGGAAGGCCGGGGAGCTGCTCGGCTGGGACGGCCCGGACGCCGGCCCCGGCTCGGAGCGGGCGACGCTCCGCGGCCGGTTGCCGGCGGATCTGCGCGAGGCCACATCCGGCCCGGACTTCGCTGCCCTCCCCTTCACCTCGCTGTACCTGACCGGCGAGGAGTGGGCGGCGGAGATCGTCAACCGGACCGTTCACGGGATCATGCACCTCGGCTGGGTTCCGGATGGGACCGGCGGTTACCGCGGCCAGATGGCCGTCCTGGTCAAGCCGAACGGGCTGCTCGGGACCGGCTACATGGCCGCGATCAGGCCGTTCCGGCACCTGATCGTGTACCCGCCGATGCTGCGGGAGATCGGGCGGGGCTGGCGGGCGCTCCCCGGCGATCCGGCACCGGCGCACGCGTAGCTCAGAGGGCCTACCCCAAGATCCCGGATCGGGATCCGGCGCCACCGGACAGAACAGGGGCGCCGGTGCCGGCCATGAACCGGGACACCGCCATCGGCCTCCTGCGACCCACTGGATTGACCCATCATCGCGCCAAGTACTTCAGTTAAGTGAGCGCGAAGAAATAACTCCTGATCGTCACGGCGTGTCGGAGGGTGTGACGCAGTAGTTCCATTCGCCGTGGAAGTCGTGGTAGGTGATCGGCAGGGCGTCGACCTGCTTCCTGGTGTATTTGATGCCGGTCGGGTAGTCGCCGGTGTCCAGGACGCAGCTGACGGTCAGCCCGGTGGTCGTGGTGGTGCTGCTGATCAGCTCGACGATGATCTGGTGGGTGCGCAGCGGCCGTCCGCGCCAGTTGCGGGTGATCTGGGAGAAGAGCCGGTGCTCGATCTTGTTCCACTTGCTGGTGCCCGGCGGCAGGTGGCAGACGGTGATCTGCAGGCCGGTCGCGGCGGCGAGGGCGGCGAGCTCGATCTTCCACGCGCGGATGCGGTAGCCGTTGGACCCGCCGCCGTCGGCGCAGATCAGCAGCCGGTTCGCGTCGGGGTAGCGGGCCTTGCCGATGGTGTCCCACCAGGTCCGCAAGGTGGCCACGGCGAAAGCTGAGGTGTCGTGGTCGGTACCGACCGACACCCATCCGGCGTTCGCCGACAGGTCATAGATGCCGTAGGGCAGCGCCTTGCCCAGTTCCTTGTCCATGAAGTCATGCACGTTCACCCGCTCGGGCTGCCCTTTCGGCTGGTATTCGCGCCCGCCGTTCTCGAAGTCCCCGACGTTCTCCTTCTTCTTGGCGTCCACGCTCACCACCGGCTGCCCGGCCGCCATGTGGGCGGCCACCTGGTCATTGAGGTAGCCGAACTGGGCGTCGCGGTCCTCATGCTGGCGGCCCTCGGTGACCTTGGCGTTGCCCTGCAGGCTGAAGCCCATCTCGGCCAGCATCCGGGCCACCGTCCGGTCCGACACGACATGACCGGCGGCCGTCAGCGCCCCGGCCAGGTGACGGGTCGACTTGGTCGTCCACACCAGCGGCGACATCGGATCGCCGCGCGTCTCCGGATCTACCAGCCTCTTCAGCTCCGCCGCCAGGGCCGGGTCGGTCTCGGCCAGCTTCTTGCGGCCCCCGCCGGGTGCCCGCACCCGGGGCTCCGGCTGGCCCTGCGCCTCCGCGACCCCGCGGGCGATCGTGTCTGGGTGCACCCCGGTCGCCCCGGCGACCGCCTTGATGCCGCCCCGTCCCAGCGCACCAGCCTCAGCCCCGAGCAGCAGGCGCCGCTGCCGCTCATCCAGGTGCGGGCGCAGCACCGCGTACTTCCGCGCCGCCGACTCCGCAGCCTGCGTCATCGCATCCATACCACAAACGATAGAGCTAGCGGAGTCGAAAACCTAGGTTATTTTGACGCGCGTGCTAAGGACGAGATCGACGTGACCGCGGGTACAGACAGCCATCCGGACGACCCGCACGTGGAGGCGCTGGGCACAGTGCGCCAGGTCACACCGCCGCCGGGCGTGCGAGCGCTCAGCACGCTCTGCCACGTCGACTACGAGGATGCCTTCCTCGCCGGAACCGGCCCGGCTCAGGACCGCACGGGCGAGCAATGGGCCTGGGCGATCCTTGAGGACGCTCCGGTGAGCACGCGAAACGCGCTCTCCAGGGGGTGGTCCGCGCTCGGCCTGCGGCTCGGTTCAACTCAGCAAGACCGGTTCGTGCTCGGCTGGGAGGTCCGGCGCAGCACCCTGGACGTCGCGCTCCTTGGCGCCAGCGGCCGCCTCGGGTTGTCGGGCGGACTGCTCTTCGAATGCCAGCAGCACACGCTGCTCTTCGCCACCTTCGTACAACTGGAGAACCGCATCGCACGCGCACTGTGGGCCGGAATCGCGGCCCGGCACCGGCAGGTCGTGCGGGACCTCCTCGAGCAGGCCATCGCGTACCCACCCATCGGCCCCCCCGGACCTGAAGATCAGCAATCGCGCATCCGGAGGGATGATGGAACCTGTGGAGCCGCTGGCGGAGCAGTTGCGGCGGCGGGCGTTCGAGTGCCGGCTGAACCCCGACCGGGCGCTGGAGACGCTCGCCGAGGCCGAGGCGTTCCTGCGGGACCGTGGGCTATTGACCCGCACCGCAGACTGCGCGCTGCCGAGCTTGTACGAGGCGTGCCATGAGGATCCATACAAGGCAGGGAGCCCGGGTTTCGCGACCTGGCCAGCGACCAAGTGGCCGTGGTTCGGCGAGCTCGCCGGGCGCGGCTACCTCATCGCCGGGGTCCACCGCGGCAAGAATCTGCTCGTGTCCAGCGAGGTCGCCGGCTTGCTTGACCCGATCTGCCGGGCCGAGATCGGCCGCATGCGCGCTGCCGATCCTGGCTGGCGCCGGCTGCTGGATCATCTGGCCGCCGCCGGGCCATCCAGCGTCGAGGACCTGCGGGTAGAGCTCCGGCTCAAACGGCAGGAACTGAATGCGCTGCGCTCCCCGCTGGAGCGGTGCGGCGCGATCATCTCGCGCTCGCTGCACGTGACCGCTGGTGAGGGACACTCGTATTCGAGCGAGCTGGCCCGCTGGGATCAGGCCTACCCGGGCCACGGCGAAGCGGATGCCGATCCCGGCCGCGCCCTGGCAGACCTGGTCGCTGCCGGCGTACGCGCCGCGGTCGTCGCGCCCGAGCGTGAGCTGCGGCGCTGGTTCTCCTGGCACTGGTACTGGACGGACACACTCGTGGACGGCCAGGTCCGTGCTGGCAGGCTGCGCAGGGTAGACGGCCACCTCACCATGACCGGGTGACCGGCTGCCTCGTGCGCCCGCCACGAGACGCGTCGTGAGGCGCTCCACACTGCCCGACGGTGCTAGCAAACAGCACCCGAGACTGTGTGCCTGGAAATGGCCGATTGGTCGCCCAGCCGGTAACGGACCTGGCCAGACCCCGACACGAAACGCACAAGACACGGGAAGCTGCTCATTTCAGCACCATCCCAGCGCGTGACGCGAGAACACTGGAGTGATGGCGGATGACCGATCTTGGTAGCGCGAGTCCGTGGAGTTGGTAGCACGGTTCTGGATTGCTGGTAGCGCTGTCGATTCGGTGTGGTCGGGTTGCTCGTGGCGGCGCACTGGGCGCCGCCTTCGAGCACGGAGGCACATACGTCGATGGCGGATTACAGGTTGATCATGTCCTTGCTGCTGAAGGGCCGTAGTTACCGGGAGGTTGTGGCGGCAGCGGGCTGCTCGCATCGTGACGTGTCGGCGGCGAAGGCCGCGATAAGGGTGCACGAGATCACGGCCGGGCGGCTGGGCGTGATGAGCGAGGATGATCTGGCGGGTTTGTTCCCCGATGGCAGGTCGCGGGTGTCGGCGGAGTACGAGCAGCCGGACTTCGCGCGGGTGGCGAGGTCGATGAAAGCGAACCGGCATTTCACGCTGCTGCAGGCCTGGCGTGCCTACGCGGCGGCGAGCACGCCGCTGCGCCGGTACGGGTATGCGCAGTACTGCCACCTGTTCGGCGAGTTCGCGGTCCGCAACGACCTGGTCGCGGTGCTGCATCACGAGCCCGGCAGGGCGATGCTGGTCGACTGGGCCGGCGACACGATCGCGCTGGTCGATGCCGTGACCGGTGAGGTGTCCAGGGCGTACCTGTTCCTGGCAGTGCTGCCGTTCTCGGGCTACGTGTTCTGCCGTGCGTTCACTGACATGCGGATGGAAGCGTGGATCGCCGCGCACGTTGCCGCGTTCGAGTTCATCGGCGGGACCGTGCAGATCCTGGTCCCCGACAATGCGACCACCGCGACGCACCGCAAGGCCAGGGGCGACGCTGCCCGGTTCGTCACCGACCGTTACCGGCAGATGGCCGACCACTACGGGGTCGCGGTCGTGCCAGCCCGGGTGCGCAAGCCACGCGACAAGGCGGCGGTCGAGTCGGGTGTCAACGTCGTCAACAAGCGGGTGATCGGCTATCTGGCCGAGGAGACGTGGACGACGCTGGCCGAGCTGAACGACGCCATCGATGAGCGGGTCTTCGAGATCAACCATGAGATCCGCCGGGCCGACGGCACGACCCGGTTCGAGCTGTTCAGCCAGGAAGAAGCCCCGGCGCTGGCCCCGCTGCCCGGCGAGGTCTTCGAGCAGGTCGAATGGAAGGAGGTGAAAGCGCAGCGCAATTATCACGTTACGACCGGCTATCAGCATTACTCGATTCCCTACCGGCTGGCCGGACGGCTGCTGCGGCTGCGGCTGACCAGCAGTCGGGTGACGGTCTTCGACGGGCAGCAGATCGTCGCCGAGCATGTCCGCAAGACCGGCAGGAAGGGCCAGTACTCCACCGACCCCGCGCACGTGCCCCCGCAGCACCGCAATATCGCCGGGCTGTGGTCGCGGACCTGGTTCCTGGACCGGGCCCGCACGTGCGGGCCCGCGACTGTCAAGGTGATCGAGCAGCTCCTGGACCGGTACCAGATCGAAGCGCAGGGCTACCTGGACTGCCAGAACATCCTCGAATCGCTCGGCCGCCGGAGCACCCAGCGGCTCGAGGCCGCCTGCCAGGCACTGCTGAACATGGGCGGGCACCCGTCGTACTCGACGCTCAAACGGCTGATTACAGCCATCGACAGCGACCAGAAGAAACCAGCCCCGTTCAAGCCCGCGGCCTCCACGTGCAAGCCCGCCCCGCTGGATGGCAGCGGCCAGCAGACCCTCGAAGACGTGCTCGTGCGCGGCGCCGGCTACTACCGCGACGGGCGGTGAGCAGGTGTTCACCAGCATCGACTACGAGAAGTTCCGCACCCTGCGGATCACCCACGTCGCCACCCGGTTCGAGGAACTGATCGCTGATGAGGCCAACGACGAGCTCACGCCCGAGCAGCTGTTCCTCACCGCGATCGACGACGCGCTCGAACAGCGCCGGGCGAACCGGATCGCCGCCCTCATCCGCAAGGCCGGCTTCCCGATCCCGACCGCCACGATCGCCGAGCTCGACTACCGGGAGGGCCGCGGCATCAACCCCACCAGGATGCGCCGCTACGCCGCCCACGACTGGTCCGCCGAGCCGGTCAACCTGCTGATCAACTCACCGACCGGCGGCGGCAAGACCTACCTCGCCTGCGCGATCGGGATCGCCGCGTGCCAGAACCAGCACGACGTCGCCTACACCCGCATGGACGAGCTGGCCCGCAAGCTCGTCATCGCCCGCGGCGACGCCATCGCCCATCAGCGGCTGCTCAACGAGCTGTCCGACACCGACCTGCTGATCATCGACGATTTCCTCACCGTCGGCATCGATCCCGACGCGGCCAGCGACCTGTTCGCCATCCTCGCCAACCGTGAGCACCGCAGGCCTACTGTCATCGCTTCCCAGTCCGGACCCGATTACTGGGTCACGGCCCTGCCCGACCGGGTCGCTGCCGACTCGATCGTCAACCGGCTCGCGAACAACGCCCGCACCATCAACCTCGGCGAGGTCGACATGCGCCGGCAGCGTGCACACCAGGCCCGCCAGGCCGACACCTACTGGGAATAGCCGCAAACCGCGACCGGGTGGCAGCCGCCATCAACCGGCTGCTACCCGGTCGCCCGACACCCGCTACCAGGTCCCCAGACCAGAGCTACCGACAGGCCCTATCTGCCAGTGCGCAGGGTAGACGGCCACCTCACCATGACCGGGTGACCGGCTGCCTCGTGCGCCCGCCACGAGACGCGTCGTGAGGCGCTCCACACTGCCCGACGGTGCTAGCAAACAGCACCCGAGACTGTGTGCCTGGAAATGGCCGATTGGTCGCCCAGCCGGTAACGGACCTGGCCAGACCCCGACACGAAACGCACAAGACACGGGAAGCTGCTCATTTCAGCACCATCCCAGCGCGTGACGCGAGAACACTGGAGTGACACGGATCACCCGTGTACTAAGCGATCGGGAACTCGGCGGCCGGCTGCTTCTGCTCACGTTGTGTGATTGGTCCTCGGCCGTAGCGAAGCGCACACTCCCGCCCAATCTGGGCGGTCGTTGGCGTCCTTGATGCTTCTGGGCAGAGGGAACAGACGAGGATGATCTGGAACGTCGTGTGCCGGTGCGTAGTTGGTGTGGGCTACCTCGGGGTCGGCACGTCGGTGGCTGCGGCGCGCAGGGCGTCGGCGAGGCGGGCGGCTGGCTCGGTGAGCGGGTGCGGGAGCCGGGCCAGGATGACGCGCCGTTGTTCCTGCGACCCGCCGCGCACGGCCAGGACCCGCACACCCGGGGGGGCAATGGCCGCGAATGAGGCGGGCACGGTGGTCAGGCCGCATCCTGCCGCGACCAGGTGCAGTTTGGTCAGCCAGTCCCGGGCGGTGTGGGTGATCTTGGGTCGCTCGTCCAGCCCGGGCCAGACCCCCATCAGTGTCTCGTCCGCGGAGGAGGGGCTGGCGATCCAGCGCTGACCGCGCAGGTCTGCGACGTCGGCTGCGTTCTGGCGGGCGAGCGGGTGGGTGGCGGGTACCGCGACGCACAGGCTGCGTTCGGCGAGCACCTGAAGGTCCAGCGGGGGTGTCTCCGCGTCGGGTGGGCGGAACGGCGGTGCTGAGGCCAGCAGGGCCAGATCCACGCTGCCGGCCCGCAGCGCGCGGACCAGCGCGGGGGTGCTGCCTTCCCGGGTGATGACGGTGATGGCGGGATGGGCGCGGCGCAGGGCCGCGAGGGCGCGGGGCAGCAGGCTGGCGCCCGCGCTGGTGAACCAGCCCAGGCGGATCGTGCCCGCCTCGGCGGGCAGGCCGGCGAGTTCCCGCGCGGCGGCGTCGATCTGATCGAGCACGGTCGCGGCGTGGCGCAGCACGACATGCCCGGCGGTGGTCGGCCGCACCCCGTCGTGGCGCCGTTCCAGCAACGGTGCCCCTGCCGCCCGTTCCAGCGACGCGACCTGCCGGGAGACCGCGGACTGGGTGTAGCCCAGCGCGGCCGCTGCGGAGGTGAGGGTGCCTCGCTCGGCCACCTCGCGGAAGACCCGCAGCGCCACCAGCGACACATCGGCGAAGTCCATGACTGTTACGCATACCACGTATGCATAACTTTCGCTGGACGCATGACCCGGACATGCCTAGCGTGGTGGTCATGTCAGCCGCGCGTATCGCCCTGGTCACCGGGGCCAACCAGGGCCTCGGGTTCGCTCTCGCCGCCGGCCTGGCCGCCCGCATGGACCCGGATGACCTGGTCCTGCTCACCGGGCGCCATGCCCGGCGCGTCGCCGACGCCGCCGCCGCCGCGATCACCACGCGCGCCGGGACGCGGAGCCGGGTGATCGGCCGGATTCTCGACGTCGCCGGTACCGGCGCCGTGGCCGGGCTGGCCGCAGAACTGGCTGACCGCCACGGCGGGGCGGACATCGTGATTTCCAACGCGATCGCCGCGCTCACCCCGGACCGGCCGCAGTCCGAGCAGGCCGACGAATTCATCGACGTCGCCAACGGGGGCACCCATGCGGTGCTGCGTTCCTTCGGCCCCGTGCTCCGGCCCGGCGGCCGGCTCATCGTCGTGGCCAGCTCGCTGGGCACACTCGGCCACCTGGACCCTCGCCTGCAGCCGCTGTTCGACGGGGCAACGCTGGAGGAGGTCGAGGCGGCCGTGGAGTCCTGGCGGACCGCCATCCACGACGGCACGGCCGAGGAACAGGGCTGGCCCCGCTGGATCAACGTGCCCTCCAAAGTGGCCCAGGTCGCCGCGGTACGCGCGGTCGCCACACAGCGCCGGGCGGCAGATCTGGCCAAGGGAACCCTCGTGGCCGCGGTGTGCCCCGGACTGGTGGACACCCGGGCGTCCCGGCCATGGTTCGACGACTACAGCCGCGCGCAAACCCCCGACCAGGCCGCGCGGGCCGTGCTCGACCTGATCCTGGCCGACGGGCCCGACCCAGCGACCTACGGCGAACTCGTCCAATTTGGCCAGGTCCTGCCCTGGCACAGCGGAACGCCGTTCCCCAGCCAGGACCAGATGCTCAGCAGGTAGAACAGGGCGAAGCGCACCCCTGGCCGTGGCCGACGAACTTCCTGCATCTCTTCGATCGGCAAAGCCGGCAGCCGCTGCTGCTGGCGGCGACGGGGCGGACGGGGCGGACGGGGCGGAGAAGGAACGCAACCGTTGAAGGGAGTTTCCGGTACCACGCCGACAGGTTCAGCAGGTCAGGTGCAAGATAGCGTTGGTGTCCTTGGTGGTCTGAGCCAGCACGCCGATCGCCTCCGCCGTGGGCAGGACGACGAGGTCGATCTTGCGGCGGCGGGCCTCCTCCCGGACCTGCTGCAACACCGGCAGCGCGGAGTCGGCGCCGGTGCCGATCACCAGCCGGCGGCAGCGCCATGGGATGTCCTCCGCGGCCGAGAGCGGAGTGTGCCCGTACGCGCCGCGGAACCTCCGCGATGCGGCCTTCTTGCGCTTCCGGATCTTCCCGCGGTCGATGACCAGGTCGTGATCGTAGGTCACGCCGTCGACCCGAATGGACCCGAAGGAGTAGTCGGTGAATCGCATGCTGACGCTCCTTACCCGCACCGGGATCGTACGGCCGGTACCGGCGGCCGGTCCAGGTCCGGGCAAGATCAGTTGTCCGGGCGCGATCACGGGTCGCGGGCGGGTGACCGCGGCCGCCGATCGGCTGTCAGGTGATCAGCTTGCTCTGCTGAGCCTTGGTCAGATGTGCCACCACCAGGTCGTAGGCGTGACCGATCAGCTCCAGCACCTCGTTATCCGGCACGGAGCCGTCGAGCGGACGGTGTTCCAGTGCCGCTTGCTGAGGTGGTAGCCCGCCGTGACCGCGGCATGCCGGCCACGCAGGCCGCCGTGCGGTCCTAAACTCGCAGTCACGTTCTGTAACTGGCGCTGATCCGCGGCAGCGCGCAAGTAGCCGCCGTTCTGGGTTCGGGTGCGGCGGTGTCCTGCGCTCGCGGTCGCGCATAATAGGCGATTCTGTAGCGGCATCCGATCGTGCCCGGCCCTGCCCATCCTTGTAGTGCGGACCGGATCACGGCGAGATCCAGGCGCGGGGGTGGCGGCGGGACTGGTGACCTTGGGCCTTGCCGCCCGGGACCAACGCCTGCGGAACCGCCCCGCGGCAGGCGCAGACTCAGGCCGGGGTGCACCAGGTGGGCCGCGCCGTAGCACAGCAGCGCCCGGTGGCCCTTGGCCAGCACCTGCTGCTCCACCACCGATGCCGCGTGCGCGGTGCGCTGGGCCAGGAAGGCGCCGATCCCGCTGCCGTCGGTGACCGCGGCCCAGTCGATGGGCGGGTCGCCGAGCAGCACGCGGATCTGGCGGCCGGCCGGCCGCGCCCGGTTGACCGCGTGCACCCGTCCGGTAGAACTGCTCGCAGACCGGCGCGTCCCAGGTCTGCCGGGGGGATTGCGTGGTGTTCCGCCAGGCCGCGCGCAGATCGGCATCGGCGACCGGCTGGCCGGCGATGAACCGGTCCATGGTGTCCTGGTAGCGCGCGTTGCCGAATTCCACGACGATGTTGTCGGCCACCTCGGGCAGCCGCGGATCGGCCAGCAGCAACTGCAGCGCGTCGTGATGGTCCTGCAGGCCGTGCGACTCTCCGATGCCGACCAGCCGGTGCCTGGTGAAGGCGTCCAGCACCGTGCCGGCCAGTTCGCGGCTGGCCGGGGCTACAGACTCACGCTCGTTAGCCATGCCGCCCTCCAGCCGGCCACCACGCCTGCCACCGACGTGGCCTCGACCCTATCCCAGCTCCCTCACGGTCAGGTGAACCCGGCGCTCTGCCCCGAACTGGAGCGTCTGCGCGCAGATGCCACGCTCCAGCGCTTCTAACACCAGCCGAAATAAATCGGCGGTACGGAAACTCGGCGACCCGGCATTCCGATCACGCTCAGCAACTACGGCTTGTCCGCGGCCACCGCACGAAGTCTCGTATCTGGGGGATTGCGGGGCGCGTGCGCGTGGCCGGCCCGCACCCGATTCGCTGCCCCTGTAAAGAACGACATGGAATGGCCGCCGCTGCTGCCGGGTTACAACCGCCATGACCACCGCTCAGCAGGCAGGCGGCGCAAGCCCGGTCGACTTCGCGGCCTTCGGCGACTACGGCGACTTCAGGCGGAAGCAGCCCCAGCCGGCCACTGGGGAGTTCGTGCGGCCGGCCTACCCGTTCCGCGGCCGGATCACCGCGGACGGCTCGAGCGGGTACCCGGCCGTGGCCGGCCGGTACCACCTGTACATTTCCTGGGCCTGCCCGTGGGCGCACCGGACCGCGATCGTGCGTAAGCTGCTCGGCCTTGAGCAGGCCATCTCGCTGTCAGCGGTTGACCCGGTCAGGGACGGCCGCGGCTGGGCGTTCCGCGAGGGCCCCGGGCACTCGCTGGACCCGGTCAACGGGTTCTCGCTGCTGCGCGAGGCCTATGAGGTCACCGAGCCCGGCTACGACGGGCATATTTCCGTCCCCGTGCTGTGGGACCGGGAGACCGGCCGGATCGCCAGCAACAACTTCCCCGACATCACGATCGACCTGGACACCCAGTTCGGCGCGTTCTCCAACGGCACGGACCTGTACCCGCAGGCCCTGCGCCCCGAGATCGACGCGATCAACGCGGTCGTCTACGAGACCGTGAACAACGGCGTGTACCGCTCGGGCATGGCCACCTCCCAGGACGCCTACCACGACGCGGTGTCCAGGGTCTTCGCCACCCTGGACGACCTGGAGCAGCGCCTGGCCGGCCGCCGGTACCTGCTCGGTGACGAGATCACCGAGGCCGACGTCAGGCTCTGGGTCACCCTGGCCCGGTTTGACGCGGTCTACCACTACCACTTCAAGGTCAACCTGCGCCGGCTGACCGACTACCCGAACCTGTGGGGCTACGCGCGCGACCTGTACTCGCAGCCCGCCTTCCGGGACACAACGAACTTCGACCACATCAAGCGGCACTACTACACCACGCATCCGCACATCAACCCGGCCAGAATCGTCCCCGACGGCCCGCTGCTGGACTGGGCCGCGCCGCATGACCGCGCCTTGTCCTGATCCGGGCCGTCGACAGCAGCTACCACGTGCCGCGCACCCAGCCCGTCTTCAGCCGAGCCCTGAAAGCAGAACCAGCCAGCCGGAGCGCTGGAATCGGCATCGCGATCGCCGGCAGCCCGAGCGCGTAATCGATAAGGAACTCGGCGACCCGGCATTCCGATCACGCTTAGCGACTACGTCTAGTCCGCGGGGGTCACGCGAGATCCGCCCAATTCGTTCGGTCGGCTGCCTGGACGCGGAGGGATCGCCGGCGCCGGGCGCCGATCTGGCAAGTATGGGCGCCTGACCCGGCGGTGCTGGCCGGCGCGCGGGAGGTCGTCCAGCCCGATTGGTGGGGGGCTAAGGCGAGTCCGGCAGGCCCCGGCAGAAACTCGTGACGCCCGGGCCGGGCAGCATTACGGTAAAGAGATACGAGAGTTCAGCAGGGGAGGCAGTCATGACCGAGCACCCGAACGTCGAACTGACCCGCCGGGGCTATGACGCTTTTGCCAAGGGAGACCTGGCTGCGCTATCGGAGTTGATCGCCGACGATGTGACCTGGCACGTGCGAGGCGTGGGGCCGCTCAGCGGCGACTACCACGGGCGGGACGAGGTGTTCGCGTTCTTCGGCAGGCTCGCCGAGGAGACAGCGGGCACGTTCCGGCTCGACGTGCACGACGTGCTCGCCAACGACGAGCACACCGTGGCGCTGTGTACGCTGTCGGCTTCCCGCGGGGCCACGTCGGTCGAGACCCCGGTGGCCAACGTCAGCCATGTCCGCGACGGCAAGATCACCGAGTTCTGGGCCGCAACTACCGACCCGCAGGCGAGCATCGACTTCTGGTCCTGAGCAGGCAGCCGGGCCCTGGCCCCTACCCGGGTCACGGCCAGTGCCAATCGCCACGCCCCGGCCAGGAGCACAGAATCCCGGCGCAGCCCGGCGCTGCAGCTACTGAGCGTGAAGCGCAGCTCCACCGGACAGGCGCGCTATCCGCCCTACCTGCATCCGCCGTCGAGGGCAAACGGTGTTCTGGGCGACAGCGTTGAGAGTGCAGGAATTTTACAAGGGGCGAGGACCCGTAGGCTTGCCGGCCGATCGGGCAGGCTTGTGAGCTGCCCGGTATGGCCCGATGAGGGTCCTCGCGAGGGTTCCCTTGTCAAATTCCGGGGCGGCCGGTCAGCCCGGTGCCGGTGCCTGCCGGTCAGGGTTGCCGTGGATAATGCTGATGAGCGGGCCATGAGTGAGACGTGTCACGTCAGACGTGACCCGGCGGCGTCACCAGGCGCGGGCCGCGGGGACCGGTTGCGGCAGGATCGGGCGGAGGCCCCTGCTCAGTTGCGTCGCAGACGGCGGGATCGCGGTAGGCCCCTGGATGCCGGCTCCTACTCAGGAAGGCAGGAGCCGGGGAATCCGCGGACCGGATGGATTTCGTAGGTGAAGATGCCGGCGGCCACTGCGGGGTCGTGGTCCATGATCGCGCGAACGTCATCTGGCGGTGCGTTGAAAATGTAGAGGCCGGCCAGGTCATTGTCGTCGGTGGCCGGCAGCACGATGGGGAGCACGCCATGCTCGCGCAGGGCGAAGTTGCGCCGGCCATGTTCCCAGATGATGGGGTCGACGTCGGGCCGGACGAGCTGGCCGGTGGCGCGCAGGAGCACCACCGTGTAGCGGCGTGCCGCTCGCAGCCGCTCGTGCATCACCTCGTCGGTGATGGCCGGTAGCGGGACGCCGGCGACGTGCTGGAGGTCAGTGGCGAGGACGCGGTTCATATGAGGTCCTTTCAGGTGGCAGGGCGCACACGGCCGGGTGGTGTGACGGCAGCCGGCGGGGTCCGGCGGCTGCCGCCGGCGCGTGTCAGCGTTGTGCGGCGATTTCGGCGTAGCGGCTGAGGCTCCAGCCTGAGCCGACCGCGTCGCGCATGCTCTCCCAGCCGTCGCCGTGGCGGTCGAGGTGGCGGTGGGTGAGCACCACCCGGGTGCGTCCGGGTCCGTCGGGGGTGAAGGTGACCTCGACTTCACTGGTCTTCGCCGGGTCGGTCTCGAGCTGCCAGCGCAGGTTGATGTCCCAGCTGAAGCAGACCCGATGCGGTGGCTCGTAGGCGAGCACCCGGGCCCAGCGGCACTCGCTGCCGTCGGCGCCGCGGTCGATGATGTGGCCGCCGACGTGCGGCTCGAACACCATCTCGGCGAGTTCGGCCTGCAGGATGTGATGGCCGGGGTCCCACCAGGAGCCGATGCCTTCGGTGAACACCCGGAAAGCGTGCTCGATCGGCGCCTGGACCTCGGCCGCGGTAGTGACCGAGGTCGCTTGCAGTCGTGTGGTCATGTCTCCTCCTGGATCGGGTGGCTGGCAGCGGTGCGGAACCTGGCCAGGGACTGCTGCCAGAACTGCTCGAAGTAGTCGCGGATCGCGGCGAGGCCCGCGGGGTCGACCGAGTAGACGCGGCGCGTGCCTTCCGCGTGGTCGGTGACCAGTCCGGCCGATTTGAGGACCTTGAGGTGCTGCGAGACAGCGGGACGGCTCACTGGCAGCTCGCGCGCCAGTTCACCGACCGCGCTCGGTGACTGGGCCAGCCGCTCAAAGATCGCTCGCCGGGTCGGATCCGCGAGCGCTGTGAGAACTGCCGAATGGTTAGCCATAACTTACGGTAAGTTATAGCTTACGGAAGCTTGCTGTCAAGCGGATGGTGTTGCCGGCCGTGTCTGCCCGGCCGGCTTCGCGGAGCAGCCCGGTCTCGCCGGGCCGGGTCACGTCCGGTTCCGCGGGGAACAAGCGATCGCCAATCGCCTGTATGCGCCAGCCAAACAATCGCCTGTATGCGCCAGCCAAAAGGTTCTTCCCGCGGCTGATGCGATCTTCGAGGAACCCCGGCCCGCGCAGATCTACGATCCGCTGCCCGCTGACTGAGCGCGATCTCGACGCCTACGCCGTTTGGCCGACGAGCTCAGCGCCGGGAGCGTCCCGGACACCGGCTGCGGGACAGGGAACCCTCGCCTGCCTGCTTGCCGGACGTGGCCTGGAGGTCATCGCTACCAGCGCAAGCCTGGCGCCGGCCGCGTCCGCTGGCTGCATCCAGATGCCACGGATCTGCCCCGCTGCAGGCCCATCTCGCGACCAGAACCGGGAACGTAGCCTAGGTCTTCAACGGCGTTTGCGTGCTGCCCGCCGCCACGGCCGGCCAGCCCTACGAGGCGTTCCTGCTGACCAGTAACGGCGCCGTGGACACGTTCACCATCACCAGCGGCAGCCTGCCGCCCGGCCTGTCCATGCCCGCCACCTACGGCGCGGCCGGCACCATCGCCGGCGGCACACCCACGAAACCGGGCACCTACACCTTCACCGTCCACGTCACCCCGTTCGGCGCCACCACCCCGAGCACCAACGGGACCTACAGCATCGCCGTCGGCCCGCCGCCGCCGCTGACCATCACGTTCCCTGCCACCTGCTGCAACGCGGGCACCGTGGGCTCGTCCTATCTGCAGAACTTCTTCTCCTCCGGCGGCACTGCCCCGTTCACCTGGACGGTAGCCGCCGGCAAGCTCCCGCCCGGCGTGACGCTCACCGGCAGCCACCTGAGCGGCTCCCCCACCACGGCCGGCACATCCAGGTTCACCATCAAGGTCACCGACAGCGCCGGGAACCACGCCACCGAATCAGGCCGCATCACCATCTCACCCTGACCTCGACGTCCGGCGCGCCGGGCGGCCGGAGCAGTCCCTCTCTCCGCCGCCCGGCACCGGACCGTCCGGCGCCGGGAAAGCCGCTGCCGGCTGCTCCGCGTCGACGAAGACCCGCCGTAGGGCGAGGATCTTCCCGAAGCGCGCACCCGCTGGGAATATAGACCTGGCCATGGCCGAACGCACCGGCGGGCCAGTCTTCCTGGGCAGTAGACGGGCGGCGGCTGGACTGTCACGGCGCCGGGCGGATCGTCCGTAAAGTCACATGCCGCGCGGGGATCGCCAAGACCGTCGCACCCTGCACACTCCGGCACGCGGTCATCACCGCCGCGCTCGGGACAGCGCCCGATATACAACCTTAAACCCGTATCCCAGGCTGGCGAGAAGTCGTTGAGCAGGCCCATTGCGGCGTCACGGCCACAAAATCACGGGGCAGCGTACCCTGTTCTCCGCGGGGATTGACCCTCGGTCATCTGTTATGCATCCGTGCGAGTCGGCGCTCGTCATTGTGCACACCAGTCCAGACGCCGAGTTCATCGGCCGTTGGACAGCAGGGCAGGAAATCTGCTCTCTGGCTACGGGCGGACAAACGAGGCGGTGCAACAGATCCAGATAATCTGCGCTCCGGGACCGGCATAAGTAATTCAAACGCAAGTCGCGCCGATTCGGCGTTATGTACGAATTAAACCAATTAAGGCTGTTGTTCGTTGCGTCCAGTTATCGTGACCTGCCGAGGGCACGGATGGGTGCCGTACAGAAAATGTCCTTGCCGCGGTTGATCACGGCTGAGCGGAATACCGCTTGTTCCTCGCGGCTTGACCGGGTAGAAGCGGCTGAAGATCGGGACACGGTAGACCGGCTGGAAGGCAGCGACGTGCGTGAGCAGCCCAGGGCGTCACGGCCTGAGGGCGGCCCGGCGTTCGATCTTCTCGAGTCGAAGCTCCGGGGTCCCCCGATGCGGGCTGGGACGGTTCGCCGGTCGGCGCTTGTCGAGCAGCTGGTGCGAGACAATGTCCCTCCGATCGTGTCGGTGGTTGCCCCGGCGGGCTACGGAAAGACGACGCTGCTGGCGCAGTGGGCGGAACGGGACGGCAAAGAGTTCGCGTGGGTGTCGGTGGATGAGAAGGACAACGATCCGAAGGTGCTCTTCGCCTACGTCGCCCAGGCACTCGACGCGGTGCAGCCGGTAAACCAGCGAGTATTCGATGCGCTAAGTTCGCCGACCAGCTCGGTACCAGGGTCGGTCGTGCCGCGCCTGGGGGCGGCGTTCGCGGCTATGACCACACCGGTGGTGCTGGTCCTGGATGACGTGCATCTGGTGCGCAATTCCGAGTGCCGGGCGGCGCTGTCGGTGCTAGCCGATCATGTGCCAGACGGTTCTCGGCTGGTGCTCGCCGGGCGTGACGAGCCGCCGGTGCAGATCGCCCGGCTGCGCGCGGAAGGCCGGGTCTTCGAGATCAGTCTGGGGGACCTGTCGCTGACGCGCCACGAGGCGGCATTCCTGCTGCGCGCGGCCGAGGTGACGCTCGGCGAGGATGACGTGGCCGAGCTGCACCGACGGACCGAGGGATGGCCAGTCGGGCTATACCTGGCGGCGCTGTACCTGCGGGAGGGCGGTTCGCTGGCGCGGGCAGCGCTGTCTTTCGGCGGGGACGACCGGCTGGTAAGCGAGTACGTGGAGTCGGAGTTCCTGGAGCGGATCTCCCAGAAGCAGCGCCTGTTCCTGATCCGTGCCGCGGTGCTGGAGCGCATGTCCGGACCTTTGTGCGAGGCGGTGCTGGACCTGCCCGGGGCTGCCGCGGCGCTGACGAACCTGGCTCAGTCGAACCTGCTGCTGGTGCCGCTGGACCAGCGGAGCCAGTGGTACCGCTATCACCACTTGTTCCGTGACGTGCTCCAGGCCCAGCTGGAACGCCACGAGCCGGACCTGATCCCCGTCTTGCGGCGCCGGGCGGCCAGCTGGTGCCTGCACAACGGCCTGCTTGAGGAAGCGCTGGAGTACTCCATCGCCGCCGGGGATGTCGACGAGGCAGCTCGCCTGGTAGAACGGCTCGGAGTGCCGACCCACCGGCAGGGCCGGTCCACCACGCTCCAGCGGTGGTTCGGGTGGCTGCACGACCAAGGCGGGATGGACGGACACCCGATGGTCGCTGTCCTGGCCGCGCTGTTCTTCGCGATGATGGGACGACCGGCCGAAGCTGAGCGATGGGCTGATGCCGTCGATCGCTGGCAGTACCGGGACGCGGCGCAGCCGGATGCCCCGCACGCCGAAGCGCACGCCGCCATACTCCGCGCGCTCATGTGCCGCAGCGGGGTGGAACAGGTGCTGGCCGACGCCGCCGACGCGGTACACAGGTGTGCCCAGGAGAACATCGTGACACCAGCACCAGCGCTCTACCGGGGACTCGGCCTGGTTCTTCTCGGTGACCTCAATGGCGCCGACGAATCCTTCGCAGATGCGGTAAGCGCCGGGGAACAGGCGGGCGCGCATGAAACTCTCGCCGTCGCGCTATGCGAACGATCGCTAGTGGCGGCGGCGCGCGCAGAGTGGAGCCGCGCCGGATTCCTGGCCGCGGAGGCGCGCGCAGTGCTGCACCGTGCCCGGATCGAGGAGAGCTACGCAACACCTCTGGTCTGCGCCGTGCAAGCCCACGTGGCTCTGCGCCGCAACGACATCACGGCGGCGCGCCAGGAACTGGTCGGCGCGCAGCGCCTGCGGCACCTCTTGACCTACGCGATGCCGCAGTTCGCCATCCAGGCCCGGATCCACCTGGTCAGCGCCCATCTCGCGCTCGGTGACCTGGCCGGGGCCAAGACCCTCATGCAGGAGATCGACGAACTGCTCAGCCGACGTCCCGGCCTAGGAATCCTGGCCGACGAGGCTCACGCGCTCCGGACGCGGCTCGCAAGGCAGCGCGCCCAGGGCGTCCCCGCGGCATCGGCTCTGACCGCCGCCGAACTGCGCCTACTACCCATGCTGTCCACGCATCTGTCGCTCCCCGAGATCGCCAGTGAGCTGTTCCTGTCACCGAACACCGTCAAGTCACAAGCGGTGTCGATCTACCGCAAGCTCGGCGTCGCCTCGCGCAGCCAGGCAGTCGCCCGGTCCCGCGAGCTGACCCTGCTGCAGGGTGATGACGCCATGATCGTGGTAATCCCTCCGCGCTCACGCTAGAACTCGAGGAGCACAGCGGTGTTCCTGGCCGCGGACGGGCGGCTGTACATCAGCGTCCGCACGGTCGGCTCGCACCTGGACCGGATCCGGGATAAGACCGGCTGCCGCCGCCGCGCCGACCTGACCCGCCTGGCCCTGACCGAGGGCCTGGTCTAGCCCTCAGCCTGCCCGCCCGGGGGATCAGGCCCTGTGGGTCATCTGACCCTGCGCTCCCGCTGCGGCGCAAAGGGGTCGGCCGGCCTCTGCCCGGCGCATGCCCGGGCGCGCGAGCCTGTCGGTACAGGGCCGCGAGAGCCCGCCAGGTCCGAGCAGACAGGAACACGATCATGATCACACCGCTTTTTCACCCGCGACTCCGCTCCGGGATAGCGACCTGGAAGGCCGACGTACGCCTTGGAAGGCTGGCCACGGTCCTGGCCGCGGTTATCTCCGGCCCGCTGGCATCGGTCGCCGCCGCCACTGCCGCGTTCGCGAACCCGATACCGGTCGGGGACGGGGGCACCAATCCCGTGGCGCCGGTCCCGGCCAGCACCGTCCGCGTGATCACCGCCGGTGGCCTGGCGGGCTGGCAGATCGCCCTGATCGCAGCCGGGGCCGCCCTGGCTGCCGCGGCCGCAGCCGTGTTCCTGGACCGGAAGCGGGCCGGCCGCCGCGGCGTCACCGCCACCACCGCCTGATACGCCCATCCACAACGGCACGCTGAGCCTGCCTGACGGCAGCCCGGGCTCACGGGCCTGAAGCGTCAGGCAGGCCCGCATTTGCCTCAGCCAGGCACCGGTCAGCCGTGACGGGGCTCAGCAGGGCCGTCCGGATAATCTTCGCTGTTCGCGGCGAGGCCTCTCAGCCGGGCAGTTCCCGGATTCGCCCGGTGATGAAGGACACCCGGAAGCCGCAGCTGGTTCGAGGTCGAGCGCAGGCAACCAGCAGACTTTCGCCCCTACCCGCGCTTCCGCTGTCGGGACGCGAGCTCTGCGGTGACGTGCGCCTTCACCTGCTCCAGCAGGACCTCTCGTTGCTTCGGCGTTGATGCGGTGACCGGCTCGAAGTCCCCGCCGAACCGGACGTCGGCGCAGGTCCGGTCGGGACCGTTGTGGAAGTGCAGGAACGGCTTCGATCTGAAGTGGAAGTTCGGTGGGTGCTTTCCCTTGCCGCGCTGGCCGTCGATCTGACGAAGTGACGCGGCAAGCTCGCCGGAGGTCATGCCTTGACTCACAGGCGCAGCGTTGCCGATTGACGCATCTCGTCGTCGGGACCTCTACCGACGCCAGCAGCGTGCTAAGCCGTCCGTGACCGGTAGGCGCATGCTCGAGTCCCGGCCGCAAGCCCGGATGAGAGCCATACGCACTGCTGGTCCTCAGCTGAGGCGCATCTTCGACTCCAGTCGTGCGCCGGGTTCCGATGTCGCCGTCGGCTGCCCGGGATCTTCGAGGACCATGACCTCGCCGGTCCGGAAGACGGCGCGCGTCAGGAGATGGCCCGCTCGATGCGGCGGAACGGGACTCGTAGCCGTCGGGCTCGTGCGGCCTCACATCTGGGATCTCAGCACGTCGACCTCGCACCCCGGTCGCCACGGGTCGAAGCCGTGCTCGACCAGCCAGCGGACCGCCAGCAGGCTTCGCAACGACCACCACGCGCGGATCACGTCGAGGTCGACGTCGGTGCCGTAGCCGGCGACGACGTCGCCGAGGTGCTCCTGGTGTCCGAGCGTCAATTTGGCGAGGTCGTACAGGGCATCGCCCGGGCCCGCCTCGGTCCAGTCGATCACGCCGGTGATCTCGCCACCGTCGACGAACACGTGGGCGACCTGCAGGTCGCCGTGCGTGAACACCGGTGTCCACGGCCGGAGCGCAGCCTCGGCAACCTGGCGGTTGCGCGTGACCAGGCCGGCGGGAAGGACGCCGTTCGAGAGGAGCCACTCGCATTCGCCGTCGAGGTGCGAGGCGATCTCGCCGAGGCTCCGGCCGGGCCATGGCGGCAGCGGCGCGTCGTGCAGCATCCGGGCGGCGGCACCCGCCGCGGCCCACACCGCCGACGGCGCGGCCGACGGCTCGCCGAGGCGGCCAAGTGCCGTCCCTGGCAGGGCGGCGAGCGCGAGCACGGGCGGCTTGCGCCACAGGACCTCCGGAGTCGGGACCGGCGCCATAGCCATCGCCTCGACCTCGACGTCGGTGCGCGTCTGATCAGCGTCGATCTTCAGGAACACGTCGCCGACGCGCAGGGTCGCGCGCTCGTGATGGGCGACGACGACCTCGACCTCCTCCACGCCGGCCATTATCGCGGGATGACCACCGACGTCGCCACGGGTTTACCCCGTGCGACTGCGCGGCTGACCGCGTCCCGCTGCCCGGCGGCCTCCTGCACGACACCGGCCGCTGACGGGCCGGGCACTGCCTCGGTCCGCCGGGCCCCGGCACGTGGATCGTGAAGTCCAAGCGGCATGTCGTCGCGGTCGGTGACCTCGACGCGACCGAGACTGCCGGTCCGATGACGTCGAGCGAGCGCTGTCGCGCATGACCCGGCTGTACTCAAGTCGTCCGGTTGCACGTCGAACCACACTTGGCCTATGCCTCGGCGCGCCCGGATCGGCAGGGAGGTCGTCCAAGCCTCGAAGCGGCCGACGCGCTCCGTCACGATCTCCTGGTGATGACCGCAGCGTGCGTAGCCGCCGTTAGGGTCGATAGTTGAATCGTTAGCCCGGATGCGCTGCAGCGGCCCGAACGGCCGTTTTGTTGCGCCAGTGCGTGCCAGACACTCACCGCCGGATCCCGTGTGCCGCCTCACGGTCATCATCGGACCAAAGCCAGCTGCGAATCAACAACAGTTGAAGAGGCGAGTTCACCAGAATCAAGCCCTGTTACCGGTGGGCCTGGTCCACCTCGACGACGAGCTGGAGCAGGGCTAGGCGGCGCGGCTCGGGATGATGACGTATTTCGAGCCGGTTGCCTGCCGGCCGTAGCCGGCGATCGCGTCGAGGGAGAGCGCGCCTGGGAGTGATACCTGCGCTGTGTAGCTGCTGGCGAACGTGGTCGTGAGCCCGGCAGCGACCTGGTCACGCAGCTGCGCAACGCGCGCCAGGCCGGCCTTCTGCAGGAACGGCGTCAGCAGCCACCCGCCGATGCCCCAGGCCGTGCCATAGCTGCGGGTCAGCTCGGTCGGGCCGCGGTCAAGCGATCCGTAGATGTAGACCTGCTTGTGCACGGCCGACCCGTACCTGCTGTAGCCGCCCGCGGCGGCGTTAGCGGCGGCTTCCATGCCCGTCAGGATCTGGCTCGCCAGCCGGCCGCCGCCGATGGCGTCGAAGGCAAGCGTGGCACCGGTTGCGGCGAGCGCGCCGGTCAGATCGGCCATGAAGCCGGCGGACGTCGAATTGCAGACGTGGACGGCACCAGCCGCGCGGAGCATCGCTTCCTGGTCTGGCTTCCGCACGATGTTCACGAGCGGAATCTGCTGCTCGATGCAGAGCCGGCTGAGCATCTGGCCAAGGCTGGAGGCTGCGGCTGTGTGCACCAGCGCGCTGTGATTCTCCATCCGCATGGTCTCGACCATGCCGAGCACCGTCATCGGGTTCACGAACGAGGCTGCGCCTTCGATCGCCGTCGCTCCGGCCGGCAGCTCCAGGCACAGCGTGACGTTGACCGCCCGGTACTGCGCGTACATTCCGCCGCCCGCCGCAGCGACGACCTTGCCCAGCAGAGCCTGCGCGGCCGCAGACTCGCCCGCCGCCACGACCGTGCCCGCGCCCTCGTTGCCGACCGGCATGGGCGTCCCTACCCGGCCGGCCAGGCCGCGCATGGCGGCATCGGGGATGGGCGCGGTGACGACCGGGCGCTCAGCAGATCCGCTCGTCACCGCGGCAGCCATATCAGCCCCGCCGAAGAGCAGGCCCATGTCTGACGGGTTGAGCGGTGCCGCCTCAACCCTGATGACGACCTCGTCGGGTCCCGGCCCCGGCACCGGGACCATGTCCAGGAACAGCTCGAGCATCTGATCGGCTCTGACCAGCGATCGCAGCTGGAGCGCTCCGGCCGGAATCTGTGCGGACATAGGTGAGATCCTCTCAGAGCGCGCCGTCCGCCGCTCGTAATCGCTCATCGAGGTGCAGAGCCGGGCTGACAGCCGAAGCCACCACCAGCCGCCGTGACAGGTGGGGCTCGACCCACAGTGGACCGCTAGGGACACCGCCGCCGCGGCAACTAAGGCCGGTTAAGATCGTGCCGTGCCCGGGGCCTCTTCCCGCGCCCGAGGCGTCATCCCGGAGCGATCCAGGAAGCACAGGTGGCCAAATGATCCACATCTCGGGAGCGTTCGTCTACCAGCCGTCCTCTTCCCCGAGGCCGGGTGTCTCATACCCCGCGACCTTCCTGATCAAGCTGATAATCGTCAGCGATGACGGTGCGCCGGTGTTCAACTCAAATGATGAGCTCCTCGAGCGGCTACGCGCATTCGTCGTGCTGGGTTATCCGCAGGTCACCCTCTACAACTGGCCCCTCACGCTGACGAACCTGTTTCCGGTGTTCAATGCTCCCTTCGAGGCACGAGAGTACTTTCAGCTCCTCGGGGTGTACGACTTCGGCGAGGACCCCCAGCTCCCGCAACCGGACTGGCCTCCGGCGGCCATCTGGATCGACCTGGACGGCATCTGGGGAGCGATCATCCAGGCGGCCGCTCCTGCCGTGCCCAACTCGCGCATCGCCACGCCCGTTGAATCCTCGCCGCCAGTCGCGCAATAGCGGACCCGCCCGCACCGCCATGCCCAGGAAGCGCGCAGAACCAGGGACATGTGCCGGGGCAAGACGGGAAGGACCGATCCGCATGAGCGCTAGCTACGCGCATCTCGGCGTCTACAGCGACTGGCCTGCAACTGCCCCTGGCCCCCAGGCCCGGACCACGCGGTCGGACCGGGAAGCGGTCCGCCGTCTCGTCAGCGAGATCCTGGCCTTCCCCGGCCACAGCCTCGACCCCGGCGGCGTGCGGGTGGAGCGACACTGGCGCGCCGGCGGGCTCGAGGGCGAGGAAATCTCCTACTCCGTCGGCTACGGCCCGCGCACCCGGGCCTGGGTGCTCAAGCCCGCTGGGGCCGCCGGCCGGCTGCCGGGCGTGCTCGCCCTGCACGGCCACGACGGCTTCAAGTACTACGGGAAAGAGAAGATCGCCGACGGCGGCGACCCGGCCCCGCCCGTCGTCGCCGCCCTGCGGCGCCACTACTACCAGGGCCGGGCGTTCGCCAGCGACCTGGCCCGGCAGGGTTTCGTCGTACTCGTCCCCGACGTCTTCGGCTGGGGCAGCCGTCGTTTCCCCCTGCCGGAGATGCCCCCGCTGATCCAGCGACTGGCCGAGCTCACTGCCGGGACGGCCCCGCCCGACACCTTCCCGGGCGAGGTGCCCGGCGACATCGCCCGCTACAACGCCGCCGCCTGGCACCACGAGCACCTGATCGAGAAATACTGTGCCGTGCTCGGCACCACCCTGGCCGCCGTGGTCGCCTACGAAGACCGCCTAGCCCTCCACCACCTGCGCTCACGGCCCGATACCACCGGCCAGGCGGCCAGCATCGGGTTGTCCGGCGGCGGCTGCCGGTCCGCCCTGCTGCGCGCGACCAGCGACGAACTCACCGCGGCCGTCGTGGTCGGCATGATGGCCAGCTACGACTCCCTGATCGACCACAATGTCATCGACCACACCTGGATGCTCCTCCCAGCCGGCCTGGCCGCCCGCGCCGACTGGCCCGACCTGGCCGCCTGCCGAGCCCCCGCCGCGCTGCTCGTCCAGTACAACCGCCACGACGAGCTCTTCCCCCTGGCCGGGGCACAAGCCGCCCACGACCGCATCACCGCCCACTACGCGGACACCAGCACCCCAGGCGCCTATACAGGCCGGTTCTACGACGGGCCCCACAAGTTCGACCAAGCCATGCAACACGACGCATTCGACTGGCTAACAGCACAACTGCATTGAGGAGACCAGCCCTGCCGTCTACCTGCTTATGAACGGCTTGGTAATCGGCGGGATGAGCCTAGGAATGCTTATTCGGGCCAGCGGCTTGCGGGCGTGACGACCATGCCGACGCCCGGCACGGTCACCAGGTAGTCTGCTCTGGCGAGCTAGGCGTGCATATCAGCCTGTTCTCTCTCGCGCGCCTTCTCGCCGGAGGCGTATCGCCGCTATCAATCATGGAGACTTCCAAGAGGTTCTGAATTTCGCCCAGCGGCGAAGGCATGGATTAGGCGCAGAGGGCACCGTGGGCCGCTCTGGCTGCCGCCGTCAGGAGTGCCGTCCGTGGTCGGTGGGCTTTGCGACCTTGAACCGCCGCAGCAGCCTGCGGAACAGCAGCATGCTGACGACGACGGCGGCTGCGGGCAGCAGGAGGCCCAGCAACACGAACGCCCAGGTGCCGTTCAAGTCGTTGACGATGACACCGAAGTTCATCCCGAAGAACCCGGTCAGGAACGTCAGGGCAGGTAGAGCATGGCTGCGACGGTCAGGACGTTGACGAGCTGGCTTTGGCGGTCACTGTTGTTGGAGGAGTAATGGTCGAAGGCGTCCTTCGCCTCCTCCCGGTAGTTCTGGGCTGCTTCCCTCATCCGGGATACCCGGTCGCGGTGGTGGCTGAAGTGTTCGGCAGCGGCGCCTCGCATCCCGGGTAGCCGCTCGATGATGCCCGCCACGTCGTTCAGATCGCTGCCATATCAGCTCATGCCCTGAACGTATTCGGTCAGGGTCCGCGAGATGTCCACGATCTCGTCGTGGATCTTCGGCGGGGACCCGGTCATCAGCATTACCTGGATCTCGTTGAGCCTTTCGTCGAGCGAGAGCAAGGCCGGTGAATAGGTCGCCGGGGGAACGGTGTGGCTACCAGACCGACCGCTCATGCATCGAGCCACCGCGGGCGATCAGGTAGACCAGGACGCCGATCAGCGGGATGAACAGCACGAACAGCAACCACAAGGCCTTGGCCCAGCCGGATAGGTCAGGGCTGCGGAAGATGTCGATGATCACCGTGATCAAGATCCAGAACCAGATCACCCACAAAAAGACCTCGACGATCGTCCAGAAGATGTCCAGCAGCGGATAATTCATTCCTTCTCCTTGGTATCTGGGGAGTTGCCGTCAGCCCCGGCCGGCTGCGGATCGGTGCCGGCGATGCCGGGGGGGACGACGTTGCCCTGGTCGATGTCCTGGGACAGTCTGGCTTTGGCGGCCAGCGCTCCCTCGTCCAGCACGCCGGAGCCGGCCGCCCGGGAGATCGCGGTGCCGCCGCGGCCGCGCAGCACGTACGCGCAGCCGACGGCGATCAGCATGCCGGCCACCGGCCCTACGAGGTACACCCAGTAGCTGGTCCAGTCCCCGCTGGCCAGGGCCGGGCCGAAGGACCGGGCCGGGTTCATCGACACGCCGCTGACCGGCGCCGCCCACAGCCCGGCCAGGGCGATGTACCCGCCGACGCCGAGCGCGGCGATCGCGCCGACGTTCTGCGCCGCCGACGCGGTCCCGAGAATCACGCTGACCAGCAGCGCGGTCAGCACGATCTCCATCAGCAGGGCCTGCCAGTTGTGATACCCCGGGCCCGGCAGCGTCGCCCCCAGATGCTCGACGTTCCCGAACACCCAGCGCAGGAACAGGCACGCCAGCGTCGCGCCGATCAGCTGGATGAGGATGTAGCCCGGGACCCGCCGCCACGGGAAGTCGCCGCGCAGCGCGAAGGCCAGCGACACCGCCGGGTTCAGGTGCGCGCCGGAGACCGCCCCCATGAACAAGATGATCGCCGTCACCATCAGGCCCGGCGCGACCACCGCCGCGGCCAGGCTGATCTGCCCCTTCGCGTGCAGCAGCCCGCCGCCCGCGGCGGCCAGCACCAGCGCGAAAGTGCCCAGCAGCTCCGAGAACAGCCGCCGCCACTCCCGGCTCGGGTCATCGAAGTCGGCACGGTTCCCGAACTCAAGCGTGAGCAGTTGCCGCGTGCGCGGGAACGCTGTCCCCAGCGCCGGGTCGACCGGCCGGACCGCCGGGCCGCTGACCGCATCCGGCCCCGGCGCGGCCGCGTGCTTGCCCGGACCATCCGCCCGGCTCACCGGCACGTTATCTGCCATGCCGCGCTCCTTCCCGTCAATTCCCGTCATGCGCACCGAAGAGGCTGGGCGATGAGGGGGGTAAGCCCGCTCCCGATCCTCGCCCAGCGCGACAGGAACGGGCCCAGCCCCTGCCGTCTTCGCGCCGCCGCGCGACGTCAGCCCTCAGGGCCCAGTCCCGTCCCAGTTCTTCTGGTCCTTATCGTTGTTCCCGGTGCGCCCGGCTAGCCAGGGACTAAGGTCCCCACCGCGGCGCGGGGTCGGGCAACCGGGTCCGGCCAGGAATGTCTTGCGGGCAGGTGATGGAAGCGTCCTGGGCTGGGCGGCAGGTTCTGGGGTGTGTTGTCAGTCATGTCATCACCGTCATGCGGCTGACCAATGCCACCAGCATCACCATGCGCTACCACGCCCGCCTGCCCGCCAGCCCGTCCAGACGATCATGAACCGCTAAACGACTTTGCCGGAGCGCTGGGGCCGTCCCCGCGAAGCCTGCCAGTTGCCCGGTGCCGTGAGCTGGGGCCCCGCAGCGGGTTGACGACCGTGTTCACCCCATGTTCACCCCATCAGGGGGTTGGAACTGGCTCAGCTGCCAGGTGGAATGGTACTGGCGGCAAAGGAGGCGCATGGGCCTGACGGCGAGGTTCGAGGAGACGTTGCGCAGGCTGGCGATGACCGGCGAAGGCTTCGTCGATCATGCGGCCAGCCCTGGATCCCGGGACCGCGGCACCGCTGGACGTGGCGGTGTCGGCGGCCATCGGGTCACCGGCTGGGTGCCTAGAATGGAACATCAGCCGGGCGCTGGCGGGCGCGATCGAGGACGAGATGGCTGACATGCTGCTGGCGATCGCCCCGGTGGCCGGGCGCGGCCGGGTCGTCTGCGCCGCCCCCGATGTGGCAATCGCGCTCGAGTACGACATCGCGGCCGCACTGGAGAACCGGACGATTACCGATAACTCCGCCTAGGCGGAAGAGGGAAAAAGAAAAAGGCGGAAGAAGGAAAAGAAGGAGTGGCTATGGCTGTGAAGACTGAAGGTAGCGTGTCGGCGAGCCCTGCCGCGCGGTCATCAGGTACCGGTACCCCGCGGTCATCCGGTAACGGTCCAGCGCGGGCCAAGACGGTGGAGCATCTGAGTCGCGCGGACCGGGAGGCCCGGGGCAAGGATGCCCGGGCGGCGGCTCCGCTGGAGTCGCACGGAGAGTTCACCCCGGCCGCGAAGCGGGATCCGGTGGGGCTGCTGGTGGAGCAGGAAAAGACGCGGGTGCCGGAGCTGGTGCCGGTGCGGCACGGACGGATGCTGGTGTCGGCGTTCACGTACTACCGGGGCGCGGCGCTGCCGATGGCGGCCGACCTGGCCACCACTCCCACGTCGGGGCTGCGGGTGCAGCTGTGCGGGGATGCCCACCTGTCGAACTTCGGCGCGTTCGCCTCGCCGGAGCGCAACCTGGTCTTCGACGTCAACGACTTCGACGAGACCCTGCCGGGGCCGTTCGAGTGGGATGTCAAGCGGCTGGCCGCGAGCATGACGGTGGCCGGACGGGACAACGGGTTCACCGCCAGGGACTGCCGCAAGATCACCCTGGCGGCGGGAGAAGGGTACCGCACCGCGATGCGCGGGTTCGCGGACCAGACCTTCATGGACGTCTGGTACACGCACGTGGACATCCAGTCGGCCCTGGCCCAGTTCCAGTCCCAGGTCAAGGCGAAAAGGTACAAGGAAGCCCAGAAGCAGCTGGCCAAGGCGCACACCAGCGACACCATGAAGGCCGTGGGCAAGCTGACCACCGTGGTCGACGGGCAGCGGCGGATCATCAGCCAGCCCCCGCTGATCGTCCCGGTCGAGGAGGCCTTCCCCGAGGTGCAGGCCGACGCGATCTACCAGCTGATCAACACCGTGCTGGGCAAGTACCGGCGCACCCTGCAGTCCGACCGGCGGCACCTGCTCGAGCAGTTCACCATGGTCCAGGTGGCCCGCAAGGTGGTGGGGGTCGGCAGCGTCGGCACCCGCGCCTGGGTCCTGCTGATGGACGCCCTGGACGGCGTCGAGCCGCTGTTCCTGCAGGCCAAGGAGGCCCAGCCGTCGGTCCTGGCGGAGTACGCCGGGCGCAGCCAGTACACCAACCAGGGCGAGCGCGCCGTGGCCGGGCAGCACCTGATGCAGGCCGAAAGCGACATCTTCCTCGGCTGGACCCGCGTCCCCAACCCGATCGACGGGATCGACCGCGACTTCTACGTCCGCCAGCTGAAGGACTGGAAATTCTCCGTGCCGATCGAGCAGATGCTCCCGAAGGGCCTGGAGCTGTACGCCCGGCTGTGCGGGGCGACCCTGGCCCGGGCGCACGCCCGCTCCGGGGACCGCATCGCCCTGGCCGCCTACCTCGGCGGCTCGGACAAGTTCGACCAGGCCATCGCCGACTTCGGCGAAACCTACGCCGACCAGAACGAACGCGACTACGCCGCGCTCAAGACCGCCGCGAAAGAAGGCAAGATCGAAGTTAGCACCGAGATCTAACACCCGACCCAGGTCCGCCATCCGACCCGGCCAGCGGGCGCTGGCGCCTGGCATGACCGGCGTCCGCCGGGCCCTCCGGACTCATGCCGCCAGGCGGCAGGGCAGGCCGGTACCGTGCGGGGGGTGGCCCGCGCGCGGCCGGGGCGGGTTGCGGGCTGGTTTACATCGGTGTGGCGGCCGGGAAGACTGGGGTGTGGACCTGGAACCGTGACCTGCGGGAGAGCCGGTCCAGACCCGCGCGCATCCCGCTTCCGTGTGAGGGAAAGGCGTGCCATGAGAGCCTCGAAGGTGCCGGCCTGCGATGGGTCCGGCGATCCTGCTGATCAGTGCGCCGGCGGCCCGGTGTGGCCGGTGCGTGTTGCGGGTGCCAGCCGTTCGCGGTGTGCTTCCATGCCCGGCCGCTGAGCGGCAGCCCGGGCGGTGACCAGGTGGAGACCAGCGACGCCCGCTGGTTCACCACCGCCGACATCGGCGCGCTGGCGATCCGCCCGGCCATGCGCCTGCGGATCGGCCACGCGCTGACCCCCGGCTGCCCCTGCCACATCGGCTGACACCGGCCATCCCCGCACCCGGCCGCACCACCCGCCGCGCGGCCCCTCCCCCTATGGCCGGACGGAGTTCTGATGCCGGATACGCCTAGCCGGACAGGTCAGCTCGTGGGTTTGCCGCAGGGCGATGGCGACGATGAACGGCCAGCAGGTCTCGATCGATAGGAACAGACGCTCAGCCAGGCCCAGGTCAGTGCCACCCTGGGTTTCGATGACGAGCCAGCCGAGCAAGGCAATGAACACGGCAGTCACGACGGCACAGCCGTAGCTGCTCAGGATCAGCAGCCGCGGTGGCGCGCGCCGGGCGACGAAGGCAGGCCAGATCGCGAGTGCGACCGCGCCGAGCGCAGTCCAGGCGAGGTGCTGCGAAGTCGAGCCGCGAGCGGGTTCGGGAGATGCGGCGATGCCGATGCTGGACAGTCCCGCGACGGCGAGCAGGATGCGGGCAGGCACCCGGATGCCGGCCAGGCCCCAGGCAGTCACGAGCTGGCACCCGCCCACGAGGAACAGGGCCCCCGTCATGATCCACCGATCGGTTCCGGCGTGGCCAGCCAGCACGCTGACCGTCTGCCGGATCGGGCTGTAGGAGGCCGGCTGGACCGCGTCGGCGACTAGCCAGCCCCCGGTCGCCAAGACGGGCGACAGGCCGGCCGAGAGCACTGCCCACCGCGGAACCGGGTGGCGCGGATGCAGCGACCACGTCGCTGGGCTCGCCAGCCGGCGCACATGCCGCCGGGTCGTCCCTGCCAGTGGAAGTTCCGCGAGCCTGCCCCGCTGGCTCGGCCAGACCCGGGTCATGTCCGCGAGCCGGCGGGGTGAGCGCGCTGTGACGCGGGCGGCCTGGACCACCCCTGAGCAGGCCAGGTACAGCGCGGAGACAGGGTGCCGATATGGAGGGCCAGGGCACCGGCCGGAAACTGGACCCGGCCGCAGGCACCCGAGCGAGCCGGGCCACGGCGTACATCGTCATACCCGGACGGGGTGCGCGCGGGGTCTGGGCGCGCGGGCTGGGTCACGGTGACCTCCAGCAGTCGTGCTCGACTACCTGGGCGTGCTGCTGGCCCACGGCCAGGATAACCGTTACGGGACTAGGACGGATCGGCTGGGGTCCTGTGGCTGCCGCCTCCTGGAGGCAGCGAGCCAGCGCCTGTGAACGGCACGGCGGCTCGTCGCCGAGGCAACGCTCGGGGCATGGGACCTGGCGGACCTGATGGACCAGCTCGACGCGGCTACGGCGCTAGTTCGTTGCGCAAGATGGTGTAGTCGACCATTAGGGAGTCGAGGTAGGCGCGGACCTGGACGATCGTGTCGCCGTCGAAGCGGCACACCCAGCAGTAGCGTCGGCCGGCGCGGGCCCTGGTTCCCAGGCCCAACCCCCAGTTATGGTTAGGGATAGCTCACCGTCTGGCTGGGACAGCTTGGGCTGATGGTCGCGGTCTGGCATGGTCCGGAAGATGGCCTTGAATCGGAACCCTGCACGTGGCGCCGGGCAAAGGCGCCATCGAGTTTCGGCTCGGCCTCATCTGGCTAATGATCTGGGCCAGCTAGGAGGCCGCATGAACCGTCACGCCCGGCCGGGTGCCATGGACATGACGTAGTGCCGGGCCGATGGCCACAGGTTCCCGCCCGCGAGGACGTGCCGCACAGCTGAAGGGCCGGCGCGCCGAATTGGGCGTGCTTGACGGGCTTATCGAGGCGGTCCGGACCGGGGAGAGCCGGGTACTCGTGCTGCGCGGCGAGCCGGGCATGGGCAAGACGGCGCTACTTGATCACCTGGCCGTCCGGGCTTCTGGATGCCGGGTGGCGCGCGCGGCCGGGGTTCAGTCGGAGATGGAGCTGGCGTTCGCAGGCTTGCATCAGCTGTGCGCGCTGATGCTGAACCACCTGGAGGCGATCCCGGCGCCGCAGCGTGACGCGGCACGGATCGCGTTCGGCCTCAGCGCTGGCTCGGCGCCTGACCGGTTCCTGGTCGCGCTGGCCGTGTTGAGCCTGCTGTCGCAGGTGGCCGAGGAGCGCCCGCTGTTCTGCGTGGTCGATGACGAACAGTGGCTCGACCGGGCTTCGGCGCAGGCCCTGGGGTTCGTAGCGCGACGGCTGGCGGCGGAGCCGGTCGGTCTGGTATTCGCGGTGCGGGTGCCGGGTGAGGAACTGGCCGGGCTGCCGGAGCTGGCGGTAGAGGGCCTGGCGGAAGGTGACGCGCGGGCGCTGCTGGACTCGGTGCTCACCGGGCCGCTGGATGCCCGCATCCGCGACCGGATCGTCGCCGAGACACGCGGCAATCCCCTGGCGTTGCTGGAGCTGCCTCGGGGGATGGCGCCGGCGCAGCTGGCGGGCGGGTTCGGGCTGCCCGGTGCGAGCCCGCAGTCGGGGCGGATCGAGGAGAGTTTCCGGCAGCGGATCGATGCTCTTCCGGCCGAGACCCGCCGTTTGCTGCAGCTCGCGGCGGCGGATCCGGTAGGTGAACCGCTGCTGATATGGCAAGCGGCTAAGCGGCTCGGGATCGGTGTTCAGGCGGCGACGCCGGCCGTCGAGGCGGGCCTGGTCGAGTTCGGTGCCCAGGTGCGGTTCCGGCATCCGCTGGTGCGCTCGGCAGCCTACCGGTCGGCGTCGCGGCAGGACAGGCAGGACGTGCATAGCGCGCTGGCGGAGGGCACCGATCCGCGGGCTGATCCCGATCGCCGGGCCTGGCACCGGGCCCAGGCCGCGCCGGGGCCAGATGAGGACGTCGCCGCGGAGCTCGAGCGCTCGGCGGGCCGGGCCCAGGATCGCGGCGGGTTGGCCGCGGCGGCCGCGTTCCTGGAACGTGCGGCGCTGCTGACACCCGACCCGGTGCGCCGGACGGGGCGGTTGCTCGCAGCAGCCCGCGCCAAACGCGACGCCGGCGCGCTGGATGCGGCGCTGGGGCTGCTGGTGGCGGTCGAGGCCGGCCCGCTGGATGCGCTGCGGACCGCCGAGGTGGAGCGCCTGCGCGGGCAGATCGCCCTTGACCAGCGCCGCGGCACCGACGCCGCCCGGCTGCTGCTCAGCGCCGCCAGGCGCCTCGAGCCGCTCGACGTCGGACTGGCCCGCGAGACGCATCTGGAGGCCCTCTGGGAGGCCGCGATGTGGTCAGGCGACCTGGACATCCCCGGGGGCGTGCGGGAGGCCGCCGAGGCCGCGCGTGCCGCGCCGCCCGGCCCCGACCCGCCGCGTGCGGCCGACGTCCTGCTCGACGCATTCGCGCTGCGGCTGACTGTGGGGCACGCGGCGGCCGCGGCGGCGCTGAACCGGGCACTCGAGCTGGTTCTCGACCTGGACATCAGCTCCGGCGAGGTCGGCCGCTGGCTCCGGCTGGCCGGCGGGAGGGTGAGCCAGATCATCGCGCTCGAACTGTGGGACTTCGAGTCCTGGCACGTCCTGGCCACTCGGCAGGCCAAGTTCGCCCGCGACGAGGGCGCCCTCGTGCACTTGCAGTTCGCGCTCAACTACCTGGCCAGGGCCCACCTGCTGGCCGGCGACCTGGCCGCGACGGCCCTGATGATCGAGGAAGATCACCTGATCGCGGCGGCAACCGGGAACCCGCCCGCTGCATATACCCGGGTGATGCTCGCGGCGTGGCGGGGCCGCGAGCGAGAGGCATCCGAGCTGATCGAGACCACCGTGCAGGAAGGGACCGCACGTGGTCTGGGCAGGCTGGTCGACGGCGCGGCCTACGCGAGCTCGGTACTGTACAACGGCCTCGGCCGGCACGATGCCGCGCGCGACGCCGCCCGGCAGGCATTTGAGCACCAGCAGCTGGGGCACGGGCCCCTGGTCGTGCCCGAGCTGGCCGAGGCGGCGGCCAGGACCGGTGAGGTGGATCTGGTCCGGGCCGCGCTGGGGTGGCTGTCGGAGCGGACCCGGGCAGCGCCCACGGAGTGGGCGCTGGGGATCGAGGCTCGCTGCCGCGCCCTGCTGGGCGAGGGTGCGGCCGCCGAGAGCTGCTATCGCGAGTCGATCGAGCGCCTGGGCCGGACTCGTATCCGCGCGCAGCTCGCCCGCGCTCACCTGCTATACGGGGAGTGGCTGCGGCGCGAGCGCCGCCGTGGTGAGGCACGCGAGCAGCTGCGCACGGCCCACGACATGCTGGACGCGATGGGCATGGATGCGTTCGCCGAACGGGCCCGGCGCGAGCTTCAGGCCACCGGCGAGACCGCCCGCAAGCGGACCGTCGAGACCGCCGTCGAGCTGACCGCACAGGAGGCCCAAGTCGCGCAGCTGGCCCGCGACGGCCTGTCCAACCCGCAGATCGGCGCGCGGCTGTTCATCAGCACCCGGACGGTCCAGTACCACCTGGGCAAGGTCTTCACCAAGCTCGGCATCACCTCCCGCGCTCAGCTCGAGGCGGCCCTGCCCAGCGACCCGGGCAGCGCCCCGCTGCGCTAGCCAGTGTGCATGGCCGGCTAGCCACTAGCCACTAGCACTGTGCGCTGGCGGATACGAACGCCACCCGGCCGAGATGACAATCGCAGGGACGGCACCGCCAGATCAAGGCGGCCACGACAGACGGAGCAGCACCGTGACGACCTGGCTGAACACATCCTTCGAGATGCGGTTCCGGGTCATCGACGGGCTGACGATCCGGTACGCCCAGAGCGAGGGCCACAGCGATCACGCCCTGCTGCTCAGCCCGTGGCCGGAGAGCCTGCTGGCCTTCATGCCCGTGTGGGAGCCGCTAGCCGAGTACGCCCACCTGGTGGCGATTGACCTGCCGGGGTTCGGTCACTCCCAGCGCTGTGATGCGATGGCGTCCCCGAGAGCGATGGGCGAGTTCATCATCCGCACCTGCGACGCCTTCGGGCTGGAGCACCCGCATGTCATCGGCCCCGATATCGGCACCGCCACCGCACTGTTCGCCGCGGCCCAGTACCCGGACCGGCTGCGCAGTCTTGCCGTCGGCGGCGGCGCCGCCGCGGTCCCGCTCCAGCTGGGCGGGCTGCTCAAAGACTGGGTGGAGGCCTCCGACCCAGAGATTTTTCGCCGCGCTGACCCGCGTCAGCTCGTGTCCAGCGCGCTGGCCGACATGAGCCGTTACGTCCTGCCGGACTCAGTCCAGGAAGACTACTTCTCCTCCTACCAGGGCAGCCGGTTCGCCGAGTCGATGCGCTACCTGCGCAGCTATCCGGCCTGCCTCCCCGTCCTGGCCGACCTGCTACCGAGAATCCAGACGCCGGTGCAGATCATCGCCGGCGCGCACGACACGACGGTGCCACCGGTCAACGCCGAGTTCCTTCATCAGCGGCTGCCCCACAGCAGGCTCGACATCATCGACGCGGGCCACTTCACCTGGGAAGACGCTGCGGTCGAATACTCGGCCCTGATCACAAACTGGTGGCGTGGCGACTACGCCGCCACCGGACCGCGCTAACGCAGTCAGATTGAAGGAGTGAGTAAGCATGCACGCCACCAGCGGCGCCGATGCGCACCTGGCCAGGACCCGGATATGGTCCTTGGACTCCAGGAGTGACTCTCCCATGAGCTCGCTCAAAGCCGCCGTGCCGCCGCCTGCGCAGGCCGGTGAGGTACCTGAGCACAGATTGCGTGGCCGACGCGGCGAGCGCGAGACGCTGGACCGGCTGGTAGCCAGCGTCCGGGAAGGGAACAGCCGGGCGCTGGTCATGCGCGGCGAGGCGGGGACCGGCAAGACCGCGTTGCTGGAATACCTGCTGGGGCGCGCCTGGGGATGCCAGGTCGCGCGAGCGGCGGGCGTGGAGTCGGAGATGGACCTCTCGTTCGCTGGGCTGCATCAGCTGTGCGCACCGTTCCTGGACCGGATCGAACGGCTGCCCGAGCCGCAGCGCAACGCGCTCGGCACCGCGCTCAGTCTCCGGGGCGGGCATGCTCCGGATCGCTTCACGGTCGGCCTGGCCGTCCTGGGCCTGCTGGCGGAGGTGGCCGGGGAGCGTCCGCTGGTCTGCATCGTGGACGATGCGCAGTGGCTGGACCTGGCTTCGGCGCAGGCGCTCGCGTTCGTGGCGCGCCATCTGGCGGCCGGCCCGGTCGCGGTGGTCATCGCGGTGCGCTCGAGCGGTGGCGAGCAGTACCTGGCCGGGCTGGCCGAACTGGTGGTCCGCGGGCTAGCCGACGGTGATGCCCTGGCCCTGCTGGATTCGGCCGTCACTGGCCCACTGGATGAGCGGGTGCGCGAGCGGATCGTAGCCGAGACGCGGGGCAATCCACGCGCGTTGCTTGAGGTGGCGCGCGAACTGATCCCCGGGGATCTGGCGGGCGGATTCGGGCTGCCTGGCCCAGCGGCCCCGCCTGACCGGAGCGAGGAAACGTTCGGGCGACGGCTGGCGCCGCTGCCGTCAGCCACGCGGCTGCTGTTGCTGGTCGCCGCGGCCGAGCCGATCCACGACCCGGTGCTGGTGTGGCGCGCCGCCGGTCGGCTCGGCATCAAAGCCGAGGCCGCGGCACCGGCCGCCACGGCCGGCCTCATCGAGTCCGGCGGGCAGATACGGTTCTGTCACCCGCTGGCCCGGTCCGCGGTCTACCGTACGGCCCCGTCGGAACAGCGCCGGCGCGTCCATCTTGCGCTGGCGGAGGCCACCGACCCCGACGCCGATCCCGATCGCCGCGCCTGGCATCTTGCGCACGCCGCACCCGGGCTCGATGAAGGCGTGGCGGCCGAACTCGAGTGCTCGGCTGAGCGGGCGCGGGCCCGAGGCGGCCTGGCGGCGGCGGCCGCCTTCCGCGAGCGTGCCGCCGAGCTGACCCCCGACCCGGCCCGCCGGGCCCAACGGGCGCTGGCCGCGGCGCAGGCCAAGCATCAGGCCGGCGCGCCGGAAGCGGCCGGGCGGCTGCTGGGCATGGCGCAGCCCGGACCCCTCGACGAGCTCGGCCGCGCCCGCGCGGAGCTGCTGCGCGCCCAGATGGCAGCCGACGCCGGTCGTGGTCACGGCACGCCCTCGCTGCTCAAGGCGGCCAAGCGCCTCGAACCGCTGCACCCCGGGCTGGCGCGCGAAACCTACCGCGACGCGTTCGGCGCGGCGCTGACCGCCGGCCGCCTGGCCATTTTCGGTGGAATACCAGAGGTGGCCGCGGCCGCGCTGGCCGCGCCGCCGGCGCCGCAGCCGCCGCCTGGCCCCGACCTGTTGCTGGACGGGCTGGCGGTGCTGACCACCAGCGGGCATGCCGCGGGCGCGCCGATGCTGAGACGGGCGCTGAGCATATGGTCCGATGCGGAAGTCCCCGCTGCGGAAGGATTCCGCTGGCTGCCACTGGCGTGCCGGATGTCCCATGATGTCTGGGACGACCAGAGCTGGTCCGCGCTCACGGCCCGGCTGATCGGGCTAGCCCGCCACGCCGGAGCGCTGAGAGTGCTCCCGGCCGCCCTGCTGTCGGGCCTGGCGCTTCAGTTGCTCGCCGGAGAAGTCGCTGCGGCTGCCGCGATGGCAGCAGAGGTGGAGACCGTCGCCCAGGCGACGGGTAACCCGGTGGGGCCCTACGGCCCCCTGCTGCTGGCTGCCTGGCAGGGCCACGAAGCCGAAACCCTCCAGCTGATCGCGGCCACCACGGGGGAGATGGTGGCGCGCGGAGAAGGACGGTGGCTGACCGCTGCGGCCTGGGCGACCGCCGTGCTCAACAATGGCCTGGGCCGCTACGACGAGGCGCTGGCCGCCGCCGAGCAGGGCACCGGATACCCGCACGAGCTGGGGCTGGCGACCAGGTTGATGGCCGAGCTGATCGAGGCGGCGGCCCGGGCCGGGGCACCCGATCGCGCGGCCGGCGCCATGGCGCGCCTGTCGGAGATCACCACGGCCAGCGGCACCGACTGGGCACTCGGCATCCAGGCCCGCTCACGGGCGCTGCTCAGCGACGGCGAGTCCGCCGAGCGGCTGTACCTCGAGGCGATCCGGCGGCTCGGCCGCACCCGCATCCGGGCGGAACTGGCCCGCGCGCACCTGCTATACGGCGAGTGGCTGCGCCGCCAGAACCGCCGCACCGACGCACGCGAGCAGCTCCGCGTGGCCTACCAGATGCTGACCGAGATGGGTTTCGGCGGGTTCGCCGAACGCGCCCGGCGTGAGCTGCTGGCCACCGGGGAGACCGTACGCAAGCGCACCATCGGCACGGCCAGTGAACTGACAGCGCAGGAGGTCCAGATCGCCCGGCTCGCCGGCGACGGGCACACCAACATTCAGATCGGCTGTCGGCTGTTCATCAGCGGACGCACCGTCGAGTGGCACCTGCACAAGATCTTCACCAAGCTCGGCATCAGCTCCAGGAAAGAGCTCCGTGAGGCGCTGCCCGAACTCGAACGGCTGGCCCTGCCCGCCTAACTCGCAGCGCTGAAGCCCGGCCCGGCCAGCGTGTCATCGGATGTTTTCTGGTGGGCATTCCTGCTCCTGGTCGAGATCGTCAGCGCGGCGCGAGCCAGGCCATGGCGGCCGTGACCAGAGCCTCGGTGCCGGTGCGCAGCGTGGGCTGCAGCGGGGGCAGGAATTCCGGCGAGTGATTGGCGGGAAGCTCCGCCAGACGCCCGGCCTTCTCGGCGGCTTCGTAGATCTTCCGGTCGGTGCGCCCGATGCCCCAGTAGGTATACGGAGCACCCGCGGCATCGGGAATGGTCCCGAAATCCTCGCTGACCGTCTGCCGGTCAAGCACGAGGGCCTGGTCGCCGAAATGCTCAGCGAACGCTGCCGCCACCCGCTCGGTGGTGGCGGCATCGTTGTCGAGGAGCGGGAAGCTGGCGAGGGTCTCGAAATCGGGGTCCTTGGGCGAGCCGCTGGCCTGGCATTCGGCGCGGATGATGCGCTGGATCGAGGCGAGCATGCGCTGGCGGGTCTGCTGCGAGTAGCTGCGAACATTGAGTTGCAGGACCGCGTGGTCCGGAATGACGTTGCTCCTGGTGCCGGCCTGGACGCTGCCGACGGTCACTATGGCGATCTCGCCGGGCGTGACCCTCACGGGATACGACGGTCTGCAGCCGGACGATGATCATGGCCGCGAGTACCACCGGGTCGATGCCGTCCTGCGGCAGGGCGCCGTGGCTGCCCCGCCCGTACACGGTGACCTTGATGCTGTCTTCGGCCGACATGAACGGCCCGGAACATGTGCCCACGGTTCCGGCAATGCCCGGAAGCAAGTGCTGGGCCAGGGCGACGTCTGGCACCGGGATGCGCTTGAGCAGGCCGTCGTCGACCATGCCTTGGGCGCCGTCGCCGGTCTCCTCGCCGGGCTGGAACAGCGGGATCAGGGTTCCGTTCCACCGGTCGCGGTTGCCGGCCATGAGCTTGGCCATGCCGAGCAGGCAGGACATATGCATGTCGTGGCCGCAGGCGTGAGCCACCGGCACTTCGTGGCCGTCGGCGGCTTTGGTGGTCACGGTGCTCGCGTAGTCCACGCCGGTGCCTTCCCGGATGGGCAGCGCGTCGAGTTCGGCCCGCAGCAGGACGGTGGGCCCGGCACCGTTAGCCAGGACGCCCACTACTCCCGTGCCGCCGATCCCGGTCTGCACCGTGAAGCCGTATTTCTGCAGTTCCCCGGCGACGCACTGGGCGGTGCGGTGCTCGTGATGGGACAGCTCAGGATGCTCGTGCAGGTCCTGGTAGAAAGCCTCCTGGGCGGCCTGGATGCCGTCGTAGCCAGCCAGGATCTCATCGACGCCGTTCATTTCTCCTCCGTCCTGGTCCCCTGATAGGTGAGCGACGCGGTCATGATTTCCCTGCCCATTCTGCCCTTCCGGCGGTCTGATGCACCTGGCGCCGGCCCATGCCATCCGGGCCGATCCTGGCCTCCACGATGCCGCTGCGGAAGGCTGGTCGCGCCCGGGCCAGACCCCGGTCAATGCCCTGGCCCGTGATCCAGGTCGGCCCGGGTGCCGACTCCCGGCGGCGTCCTGGCGGTTGGCGGCCGGCGTTCTGGTGACCCCGGCGGTCTGGCTCGTTCGGAAAAATTGAATTATGCCGAACGGGCCGTGGTCATACGCGCCGGGTCCGACGGGTGCGGCCGGCGGTGGGCACGGCTATCAACTCCGCAAAGCCACAGGTCACGGGTCCGGAACCCCCCCATATCCTTTGGTGTTAGGTCTCGCCCGGACCGACGAACGTCCCGCGGAACAGGGGCGAACGGCACTCGCGAACGGACCATTGACCGGTGCCACCCTGGGCTAAGGCGTAGCCGTGATACGGACGCCAGAGTATTGAGGTGTGCTATGTCATACGACCTCCTGCCTGACATTGAGCGAATAGTTCAGGCTGTCCAGAGAGCGCCGTCCGTCTTCAACACGCGGCCGTGGTGGTTCCAGTTCCGCCCCCCTGACCAGATCGAGTTGTGGTTGAGCGCCAGCCCGGTCGCCCGCGGCGGTGCGGCCCGGGCGCGCGCCCGCGGCGGTGCGGCCCGGGCGCGCGCCCGCGACGGTGCGGCCCGGGCGCGCGTACGTGAGGACGTCATCAGCTGCGGCGCCGCCCTGTTCAACCTGCGGCTGGCCATCCGGATGACAGGACACGATCTCATGGTGTGGCAACTGCCCGACCCCAAATATGCCGAGCCCATGCATGGCCCCGTGCTGCTTGCGTTGGTCGAGATCGTGACCGGACGGGTCAAGAAGCCTCGTACCTGGGAGCAAGGGCTCTATGCGGCGATCAAGCCACGTCACACGAGCCGCCAGCCGTACAGGATTCTCCCGGCGCCGCTTCCCATCATCACGGCCATGGAAGACGCTGCTGCCCAGGAAGGCGCCTACCTTCGGCTCCTCAACCGCCGCCAGGCCAAGACGTGGATGCGCCTGGCCGCCAAAGTCGACAGCGATCCGGCATTCATCCCGCCATTCCGGAATCACGTTTCTCCGGCAAATTACGGGCCGCCTCCGAAGAACCGCTACCCGCGCACCCGGAAGGACTTCTGGGACGGCGGCGAAAAGCGGCGTTTCGAGCGCAAGCCGCAACTGATGGCGCTGTCCACGGACGACGACGGGCCTGCTGACTGGCTCCAGGCCGGCCAGGCCCTGCAGCGCGCCATCCTGACCGGAACCCATTGGTCGGTGTCGGCTCGGTATGGCCTGGCCGCACGGTACCACGCTCCGCACCGGTACGGTTTCCCGGCGCGTCGTCACTTCCTGAGGCATGATGAGCAGGCGCGCCACGGCCTGTCGACGTCGTTCCTGACCCAGCCGCTTGAGCGTGACGACCTCGAAGGCCGGGACCGCCGGTGGCCGTGGCGGTGGCGATACGCCGAACTGCCGCAGATGATCATGCGGGTGGGATACGCGGCTGACCAGTCACATGGCGAACTGCCGCCGATGACGCATATGGCCGATGAGTGGTCACAGCCGCACCGGCAGCCACCACGGCACGCTCTGCCAAGCCCAGACTCAGAGATCGTGCCGACGTCGGCCGATCACGCTGTTGAACAGCAGGATCGAGCCCGCAGGAAGCTTGCCAGTTAGATCACTGACCAGTAAAACTACTGACCCGGCTCGTCCGCGCTTACCGGCTTCGGGCTACGCGAGCTCCCTCTTTCCGGGCATAGCCGCGGCGGACGGCGTCGCTGATGATGACCGGCCAGCGGCATAGCAGTCAGCGCGCTGCTCACCGTGGACCTCGCCGTCAGATTCTGAGGCTAGGCCGCCTTGGGAGGCCCGCTGGCGCCGGGCTCCGCGCCATCATCGGGTTCCCCGCCAATCGGCCGCCCGTCCCCAGCAGGCCGCGCGCCGGGCAGGCTGGGCAAGGGCCGGGGCCCCGGTGGCGGCGCATCGGGGCGCCGGCCGACGCCAGGGTCTCCATTGCTATTCCCGAACGCGCCGCTCAGAGTGCTCAGGGCGGTGGTCACCTCGCTCGGGATCACCCACACTGTGCTGCCCGGGCTCTGGGCGACCTGCGGCAGCGCCTGCACGTACTGGTAGGCAAGCAGTTCCGGGTCCGGCTTGCCGTCATGGATCGCCTTGAAGACCTTCTCGATAGCGGTCGCCTCCCCTTCGGACTTCAGGATCGCGGCCTGCTTGTCACCTTCCGCCACCAGGATCGCGGCGCGCTTCTCGCGTTGCGCGCGATACTGCTTTTCCATCGCGTCCATGATGCTCGGTGCCGGGTCGAGGGCCTTGATCTCCACCCGGGTAACCCGGATGCCCCACTTGCCCGACGCCTCGTCGAGCACGCCGCGCAGCATGGAGTTGATCCGGTCGCGGGAAGTCAGGGTCTGCTCCAGGTCCATGCTTCCTATCACGCTGCGCAGCATCGTGGCGCTGAGCTGCTCGATCGCCTCAGCGTAGTCGACGATCTCGTAGTCGGCCGCGCGCGGATCGGTCACCTGGAAGAACAGCACCGTGTCGATGTGGACCATCAGGTTGTCCTCCGTGATGACCGGCTGGTCCTCGAACGACACCACCTGCTCGCGCAGGTCGATCAGCGGCTTGACCAGGTCCAAGAACGGCACGACGAAGTTCAGCCCGGGCTTCAGGGTCTTCCGGAACTGGCCTAGCCGCTCTACGTTTGCCGCCCGCGCCTGCGGGATGATCTGGACGGCCTTGATTACCGCCAGCACCACCAGGACCACCGCCACTAGGGCGAAGAAAAGGTAAAGCCATATCATAACTACCCCCAGGGATAGACAAGGACCGTCGCGCCATCGATCTCGATGACGTCCACGGTGGTACCTGCGCGGATGACCAAGTCCCGTCGCAGGAGCCGGAGGACCGCTCCCCGCCGCCGGTACTCCGCAGCAAGCCCAGCCGGATTGGCGGCCAACCCTGTATCCCCGCCAAACTCTGACATGACCCGAACATGCGCACTCCCCGTCACCAGCCACAAGATGACTTTCGTACTTGACAGCCAGGTCAAAGGTCCCTACTGACCAGGCCCCCGACAACACATGACCAGGACAGGCAGCAGGGCACCCGCAGCAGCACACGCCCTGGGCTGCGCAGTACGGTGGCTGTCTAACGCATAGTTGACCGCACGTGCCGAAGGCTGGGCGGCCGGACAGATGGCTGTAGTGACCGTGGTTGCCGTGGCCACAGTTGTCAAGGCGGCCGGAGCTAGCGTAGAGGCTATGGGTGCACCGCTGACGGATCGAAGGGCCGCCGATGAAATTGCCTCCGGTTGACTACGAGGCGCCTAATACCGTTTCCGAAGCCGTGGAATTGCTGGCTGAGCACCTTGACGAGGCGAGCGTGCTGGCCGGCGGCCAGAGCCTGATACCGCTGCTGGCGCTGCGGCTGGCCCGCCCGGCGGTGCTCATCGACATCAACGGCATAGCTGAGCTGTCCGGGGTGTCGGCGATAGACGGCTGGGTGGCGATCGGCGCCATGACGCGGGAGTGCGTGGCCGAGGAATCCGAGGCCGTCGCCGATACCGTGCGTTGCTGGCGGCCGCTCTGCCGTTGATCGGTCATGAAGCAATCCGCAACCGCGGCACGATAGGAGGCAGCCTGGCGCATGCCGATCCGGCCGCCGAGCTGCCGGCCGTCGCCCGGGCGCTCGATGCGGAGTTCGTGGTGCGTAGCCCGTCGGGTGAACGGGTCATCCCGGCAGCGGAGTGGTTCGAGGGTTTCCTCACCACGTCTCGCCGTCCCGACGAGCTACTGGTAGAGGTCCGCTTCCCGGCCGCGGGACGGGGCACGGGGATCAGCTTCCAGGAGGTCGCGCGGCGCCACGGTGACTTCGCCATTGTTGGCCTGGCGGCGTCACTGACGCTTTCCGACGGCGCGATCAGCGATGCCCGGCTGGCGTTTGCCGGCATGTCTGATGTGCCGGTCCGGGCGGCCGCCGCAGAGGATCTGCTGGTCGGCGAGAGGCCGTCGACGGAGCTGTTCGATGAGGCGGCCCGCCGGGCGACCGGCGATGTCGACCCGCCGACCGACCTGCACGGGTCGTCGGACTACCGGAAGACGGTCGCGGCCGCTATCGTGCGTCGCGGCCTGCGAGCGGCTGCGGACAATGCCCGCGAGAGGCAGTGACTGATGGTGGACATCACCTTGAGGGTCAATGGCGCGACGCGCACGGGTTCGCCGGAGGCGCGCAAGACGCTGGCGGACTTCCTGCGGGATGACCTCAATCTCACCGGTACCCACGTCGGCTGCGAGCACGGGGTCTGCGGTGCGTGCACGGTCATCGTCGACGGCCGGACGGTGCGCTCGTGCCTGATGCTGGCGGTCCAGGCCGCCGGCAGCGAGGTAACCACGATCGAGGGGCTGGCCCCGGACGGCGGGCTGGGCACGCTGCAGCAAGCGATGTGGGATTCGCACAGCTTCCAGTGCGGTTTCTGCACGCCGGGGTTTGTCATGCAGGCCACCGCGCTGCTCAGCGACCACCCCGACGCCGGCGAGCAGCAGATCCGCGAAGCGCTATCCGGCAACATCTGCCGGTGCACTGGCTACCAGAGCATCATCGACGGCGTGCTGCTGGCCGCCGAGCGCAACCGTGAGCGCTGAGCGAGGGAGCAACCATGACGGCAATCGCGGCTGAGCGCTACACCGGCGCCAGCATCAAGCGTTCGGAAGACCCGCGCATCCTGACCGGCGCGGGCCGGTACGTCGACGACATCAAGCTGCCGGGCATGCTGCACGCCGCGTTCGCCCGTTCGCCGCTGGCTCACGCTCATGTGCTCTCGGTCGATGTCTCGGCGGCGCGGGCGCTGCCCGGAGTGGTCGCGGTGCTCACCGGAGCCGATCTGGAGGCGATGACGGTCGCGGCGCCGGATCCGCTGCTGGCTCTTATCGGTGGCACCTGGCCCACCCCAGAGTTCAGCCTGCTCGCCACGGACAAGGTGCGCTTCATGGGCGATCCGGTGGCGATCGTCATCGCCGAGAGCCGTTACCTCGCCGAGGACGGCTGCGAGCTGGTGGAGGTCGAGTACGACGACCTGCCTGCGGTGGTGAATGCCGCCTTCGCGCTCGACCCGAGCAGCCCGCCGCTGTTCGCGAACCTGGGTGACAACATCGCCCGCCCGCACTCGCGCAACGAGTTCGGCGACGTCGCCAGCACGTTCGCCAATGCTGATCGCGTCATCGACTGCCACATCGACGTGCACCGGCACCAGAACGTGCCCATGGAGGGACGCGGCTGTGTCGCGAGCTGGGATGCCGCCCTAGGTGCCATCACGGTCTACGCGGCCACGCAAAGCGTGCACCTCACCAGGAATGGCGTCGCCACGCGCCTGGGCCTCGAGGGTGCCAAGGTGCGTGTCCTGGCCGGGGATATCGGCGGCTCGTTCGGCCTGAAGATCGGCGCATCACGCGAAGAACTCGCCGTGGCCGCCGCCTCGCGTCATCTCGGCCGGCCGGTCAAGTGGGTCGAGGACCGCGGCGAGAACCTCACCGCGTCGGGACAGGCGCGTGAGGAGAGCTTCGACGTCCGGGCCGCGGTCAGCGACGACGGCGACCTGCTCGGGCTGGACGTGAAGATGGTCATCGACACCGGCGCGTACCCCGGACTGGGCACGATGGTCCCGGACATCATGCAGGCCATGCTGCCCGGTCCGTACAAGCTCGCGGCCATGGGTTTCGAGTCAACCGCGGCGATCACGAACAAGGCATCGTACGTCGCCTATCGCGGGCCGTGGGCGTCCGAGACGTTCGTGCGGGAACGCGTCCTGGACCTGATCGCGAAAGACCTCGGCCTCGATCCGGTCGAGATCCGGCGGCGCAACGTCGCCGCGCGCACCGATCCGCCGGCCATGATGATCACCGGGCGTCCGCTGGCGGGAGTAACGACCAGCGAGTCACTGGAGCGGGTCGCCCGGATCGTGGACCTCCCCGCGTTCCGGCGCCGGCAGGCCGAGGCACGAGCGCGAGGGCGCTACCTCGGCATCGGGGTGGCAACGTTCATCGAGGCCGCTCCGGGCCCGCGCGGGCCCGACGGCGCCCTGGGCAATGAGTCCATGCGCCTCCGGCTCACCGAAGACGGCATCGTCGCGCTGTTCACCGGCCAGATGCCGCACGGCCAGAGCCACCAGACGACCCTGGCCCAGATCGCCGCCGACGAGTTCGGCGTGCCGTTCGAACAGGTTCGCGTCGTCGTCGGCGACAGCGACGTCGTCCCATTCGGACTGACCGGCGGCAGCCGGTCGGCCACCATGACCGGAGGGGTGGCGCTCCATGGCGCTCGGGAGCTCAAGGCCAAGGTGCTCGATTTCGCGGCGAACCTCATGGAGGCCAGCGCGCAGGACCTGCTGATCACCGACGGCAATGTCTGGGTGCAAGGAGACCCGGACAGCGCGATGGCCGTCAGCGAGGTCGCGCGACGCGCCGCGTCGGGGCAGTTCGAGGCCGGCGTGGGCGTCGAGCTCGAGGTGGTGACCACGTACGACGGCGGCCAAGGCGGCTGGTCCGGCGGCACGCACTGCGCGATCGTGGACGTCGATGCCGAGACCGGCATCGTGAAGGTAGAGCGGTATGTCGCCGTTGAGGACTGCGGCGCCCTGATCAATCCCGCCGTCGTCGAGGGCCAGATCCGGGGCGGCATCGCGCAGGGCATCGGCGCGGTGCTGCTCGAACGATCGGCGTACGGCGAGGACGGCAGCTTCCAGTCAGCCACGTTCATGGATTACCTGATGCCGACCGCCTGTGACGTGCCCCGCATCGAGATTGAGCACCTCGAGACGGTGCCGCTCGACGCTGACGTCAACTTCCGTGGCGTGGGCGAAGGCGGCATGATCGTCGCACCGCCCACGGTCGTGAACGCAATTGAGGACGCGCTCGCACCCTTCGGCGTGCGGATCTACGAGCAGCACCTGCCTCCGGCTCGCATCCTGGAACTCATTGCCGCAGCCGACCCGGGCCAGTAAATACGCTGCCGCCCGTATCAGTGGAGGCTGTTGCACCATGACGTTCCAGATCCGCCAGCTCAGCACGGCCGACTACCCATTTGTGATCTCGGTCATCGACCGGTGGTGGGGCGGCCGCCAGATGGCGGACAAGCTTCCGCGGCTATTCTTCGAGCACTTCACCGACACCAGCTTCGCGGCGGAACGCGACGGCAAGCTGGCCGGCTTCGTGGCCGGGTTCATCTCCCAGTCCAGGCCGGGCGAGGCCTACATCCACTTTGTCGGCGTGGATCCGGCCGAGCGCGGCAGCGGCCTCGGCCGCCTGCTCTATGAGGCGTTCTTCGCCGCTGGCGAGGCTCGCGGCTGCGTCCTGGTCCGCGCGGTCACGTCCCCGGTGAACCGCGGCTCGGTCGCGTTCCACCGGCGGATGGGTTTCCAGCTAGAGCCCGGCGACGCAGAGGTCGACGGCATCCCGGTTTCCTCCGGCTATGACGGCCATGGCGGCGACCGGGTTCGCTTCACCCGGCGCCTGCACGGTGCCTGACCTGCTCCCCACTCTCAACGCCTTGAGAGGCCGCGATGGCTGGTCGGCTCGGCATCTTCGGTGCCCTAGCCGGGGAGCGCGGCGGCCGGGACGCCCGGGGGCGGGTTACCGGGCTGCAGGGCGCCGGCTGCTATCTGCTCGGCCGCCCAGTCGATCCACTCGATCTGCAGGGCGTAGAAGCGGCGGCCGAACTCGATGACCAGACGGCTGGCGCGCTGCGGCTGGCTGGCGGACCAGTCGACGTTGGCCAGGGCGCGGTCGATGTCGCCCAGGTGCCGGACGTACTCGGCGCGGTCCCGCTCCAGCAGCGCCAGCGCCTCCTCGGTGGGCAGGGCCCACACGCAGAACGCGCGCAGCTGGGCCGGGTGGCGGATGGAGTAGTCCGGCTCGGCGTCGCGGAGCCAGGACCGCAGTTCGGCTAGTCCTTCGGGGGTGGTCTGGTAGATGCGGCGGCCGCGGGGGCCCTGGCCGGTCTGCCGGATGAGGCCGTCGGCCAGGAGCTTGGCCAGCTCCGGATAGATCTGGCTGTGCTGGGCCGGCCAGACGTTCCCCATAGAGACGCTGAACACGCGGGCCAGGTCGTAGCCGCTCCTGGGCTCGCCGGCCAGCAAGTTGAGCAGAGCATGACGCAGTGACATGCCCAAATTTTTACATGTAGGCCTTGACATGTCAAAGCAGAAGATGTTCCACTACACATGTCAAGGTCAACATGTAGGAGATGACATGAAGAAGATGACACCTGAGGTGATCCACTCCCGGCGCTGGGCCACCCTCGCGGTACTGTGCCTGTCCTTGCTGCTCGTGGTGGTGGACAGCTCCATCGTGAACGTGGCGCTGCCCACCCTGTCCCGCGCGCTGCACGCGTCCACCACCTCCCTGCAGTGGATCACCGACGCGTACACACTGGCCGTGGCCGGCCTGCTGCTCACCCTGGGCAGCCTGGGCGACCGGATCGGCCGGCAACGCCTGCTGGCGGCCGGCCTGGCCGTGTTCGGCCTGGGATCGGCGCTGGCCGGGATGTCCAGCTCGGCCGGCCAGCTCATCGCGTTCCGGGTGCTCATGGGCATCGGCGCGGCCGCCATCATGCCGGCCACACTGTCGATCCTGACCAGCGTGTTCACCAACCCAGCCGAGCGGGCCAAGGCGATCGGCGCCTGGTCAGCCGTGGCGGGTCTGGGTGTCGCCATCGGCCCCAGCGCCGGCGGCTGGCTGCTGGAGCACTTCGCCTGGGGATCGATCTTCATGGTGAACCTGCCCATCGTGGCCGTGGCGCTGGCCGCCGGCCGGTTCGTGATCCCGCCCTCGGCCAGCCCGCACCGCAAGCCCCTCGACCCGGCCGGGGCCGTCCTCTCGATCGCCGGCCTGCTGGCCGTGGTCTACGCGATCATCGAGGCCCCGCAGCACGGCTGGCTGAGCGGCACCACCGTGGGCATCACGGCCGGCGGCCTGGTCATCCTCGCGGCCTGGGTGGCGGTCGAGCTGCGCAGCTCGCACCCGATGGTGGACCTGCGCGTCTTCGCCAACGCCCGGTTCAGCGCGGCAAGCTTCGCGGTCACGATGATCTTCTTCGCGCTGTTCGGCTGGCTGTTCCTGTTCACCCAGCAGATGCAGTTCGTGCTCGGCTACAGCGCGCTGCAGGCCGGGGTACGCACCCTGCCCTTCGCCGTGGCCATGGCAGTGAGCTCCGCCGTCTCGGCCAAGCTGGCCGCGCGGGCCGGCACCAAGCTGGCCGTCGCCGCCGGGCTGGCGTTCATGGCCGCCGGATTCGGCCTCATGACCACCTCCACCGTGCACACCGGCTACCCGTTCCTGGCCCTGGCCAGCGTGATCCTCGCGATCGGCATGGGGCTGGCCATGGCGCCCGCCACCGAGTCGATCATGGGCTCGCTGCCCCCGGCCCAGGCCGGCGTGGGCTCGGCGGTCAACGACACCACCCGGGAAATCGGCGGGGCCATCGGCATCGCGGTGATGGGATCGGTCGCCTCCTCGGTGTTCTCCAGCCACCTGCACGCCAGCCTGGCCCACCTGCCCGCAAGCTACGCGCACGCCGCCGGCTCCCTGGGCGCCGCCCTCACCGCCGCCCGCCAGGCACACAACGCCGGCGGCCAGATCCTGGCCCACGCCGCCCAGCACGCCTTCATCACCGGTTCCGACACCGCCGTGCTCGCTGCCGTCGCCGCGGCCCTGCTCGGCGCACTGGCCGCCGCCGCCTTCCTCCCGGCCAGGGCCGGACAAACCGCCACCCACACCATCACCGCACCGGCCGCGCAGGTCACGCAGCCCGCACCGGCCACGATGACCGCGCAGCCCGCGCCCGCCGCCTCTATCCCGGCCACCGCCGCCTCTGTCCCGGCCACCGCCGCCTCTGTCCCAGCCACCGCCGCCTCTGTCCCAGCCACCGCCGGCCGCTCAGCCTGACCCGCCAGGCCCGCCCCGCAGGCCGGCACCACCCAAACCCCGCCACCCGGGCGGACGGCCCGGGGTCGAGCCCAGGGCACCGACCAGGGTCTTCCCCGGGCGCGGCGACCGCTTCCCGAACGCGACCGTGGATATCAGCACGGACCGCGTGGCCGGGACACGAGCAGCCGGCACCAGAAGAAGGAGTCCTCATGACCGACACCCTCACCGATCAGCGGACAGGCACGGCGACCCGCAGCCAGGCGCACGCGCTGTTCGCGCAGACCATGGGCTACGTCGCCATCACCGCCGCCCTGTTCGCACTCGGCGCCTGGCTGGGCCGCGACCTGACCGGCGGCGTCGGCATCGTCGCGTTCATCGCCGCCTTCGCCGCCCTGTTCGGCATGCGGTTCGCGGCCCGCCGCTCCGTCCAGCTGACCGTCGGGCTGCTCGCCGCGTTCGGCCTGCTGATCGGCCTGGCCGTAGCACCCACCGTCGCCCACTACGGCAGCATGGACCCGCGCGCGCTGTGGCAAGCCGGCGGGGCCACCGCGCTGTTCATCGCGGGCTTCGGCGCGGCCGGCTACGCCACCCGCCGCGACCTAACCGCGGTCGCCCGGGTGTGCTTCTGGGCCCTGGTGGCGCTGATCGTGGTCGGCATCGTGCTGATCTTCGTGCACATCCCCGGCGCCAACCTGGTCTACTCCGTGCTCGGCCTGGTCATCTTCGCCGGGTTCACCATGTTCGACTTCCAGCGGCTGCGGACCAACTCAGACGTCACCGCCGCGCCGCTGCTGGCCGCCTCCATCTTCCTGGACGTGCTGAACGTCTTCCTGTTCTTCCTGCAGATCTTCTCCGGCGAGGAACGGTAACGGCCATGGACGGGTCGAGCCTGGTTTTCATCTTCATGCCGATCGTCATCCCGCTGGTCCTGGCCATCGGGATAGCGGTGCCGTTCATCGCGGCCAGAGACACCGCCCGGGAGTTCTCATCTGCCCGGCAGCCGGACCTGGCCCCGCAGCGTCCGGCTTCCGTGGTCAGCTCGACTCGCACTGCGGTCCGATCGCCCGGAGTCCCAGCCCGGACATTTGCGGACCGTAGCACCCTGCCCGTTCGGAATAATTGACATTCTTTGACCGAACGACCAGCGGGACCGCGGCCGGGATACGGTCAGCGGTCCCGCGGGCCAAGGCGGACGCTGGCTGCGTAGGAGCTGCGCCAGCTTCTAGTCGCCGCGCTAGCTACGACCGTAGGAGGCACTGTCATGACAGCACACTGGCCGACGCCCGCCGGACTGCACATGGCCTCGGCCCGGCTGCCCGTCGAGGGCGGGCTGCCTTCATTTGCGGGTGCGACCGGATGGCTCAATTCGCCGCCGCTGACGGCAGCCGGGCTGCGCGGGAAGGTCGTGGTCGTCAATTTCTGGACCTATACCTGCATCAACTGGCTACGCCAGCTTCCCTATGTCCGGGCCTGGGCCGGGAAATACTCCGGCCACGGGCTGGTGGTGATCGGAGTGCACACCCCCGAGTTCCCGTTCGAGCATGACCTCGGCAACGTCCGCCGGGCGGTGCAGGACATGCGTGTCGAGTACCCGGTCGCGATCGACAACGACTACGCGGTATGGGGCGCCTTCGCCAATCATTACTGGCCGGCCCTGTACTTCGCGGGCGCCGACGGGCGCATCCGGCATCATCACTTCGGCGAAGGCGAATACCAGCAGTCGGAAATGGTTATCCAGCAGCTGCTGGCCGCGGCCGGGTCCGACGCAGGCCACGAACTGGTTTCCGTCGATGCCCCTGGTGCCGAGGCGCCCGCTGACTGGGCCGCCCTGAGGACACCGGAGACCTACACCGGCTACGAGCGGACCGAGAACTTCGCGTCCCCGGGCGGCGCGGTACCGGGCAGGCCGCATGCCTATCAGGCCCCAGCGGAGCTGAGGCTCAATCACTGGGCCCTGTCGGGAGACTGGACCATCGACGAGCAGGCCGCCACGCTGAACGAGGCCGGCGGCCAGATCGCCTACCGCTTCCACGCCCGTGATGTTCACCTGGTCATGGGCCCGGCCGGGCCGGACGCGCCGGTGCGATTCCGGGTCCTGATCGACGGACGGCCGCCGGGTGCGGCGCACGGGACCGATGTCGATGACCAGGGCCACGGCACGGTGACCGGGCAGCGGCTGCACCAGCTCATCCGGCAGCCGGGCCCCATCACCGACCGGACGTTCGAGATCGCCTTCCTCGATCCCGGTGTCCAGGCCTACGTGTTTACCTTCGGCTAGACCAGGCTGGCTCCATGGATTTGCGGCCAGTGCTGCCCCGGTCGCTGCCGAGCCGGTAAGGCTTCAGGGGACTCGAGCAGGTTAGCTTTCTGTTGTGGCTGCTGACCAGGTTGAGGTGGAGGTCGGGGACCGGCTGGTGCGGATCTCCAATCCGGGCCGGGTGTACTTCCCGGCGCGCGGGGAAACCAAGCTGGACCTGGTCCGGTACTACCTGTCCGTAGGCGACGGCATCGTGCGCGCGCTGGCCGAGCGGCCGTGCATGATGCACCGGTTCCCGTCCGGGGTCGCCGGGGAGAAGGTGCACCAGAAACGGGTCCCGGCGGGCGCCCCGCCGTGGCTGCAGACGGTGCGGGTGCACTTCCCCCGCTACGGCCGGCACGCCGATGAGCTGTGCGTGACCGAACTGGCCGCGGTGATCTGGGCCGTGCAGATGTCCACGGTGGAGTTCCATCCGTGGAACTCCCGGCGGGCCGATACCGAACGCCCCGACGAGTGGCGCATCGACCTGGACCCCGGGCCGCGGTGCCGGTTCGCCACCGTGCGCCAGGTCGCCCGCGTCGTGCACGAGGTTCTCGGCGAGCTCGGGGCGACCGGGTGGCCCAAGACCTCGGGCGGGGCAGGCCTGCACATCTACGTCCGGATCCAGCCGCAGTGGGGGTTCGGCGAGCTGCGGCGGGCCGCGCAGGCCTTCGCCCGTGAAGTGGAGCGCCGCGTGCCGGACCTGGCCACGACCACGTGGTGGCGCAAGGACCGGGACCCCGCCCTGGTGTTCGTCGACTACAACCAGAACACCCGCGACCACACGATCGCCAGCGCGTACTCCGTCCGCGGCGTGCCGGAGGCAACCGTCTCGGCTCCTGTCACCTGGGCGGAGATCGACCACATCGAACCGTCCCAGTTCACCATCGCGACCATGCCCGCCCGTTTCGCCGAACTCGGCGACCTGCACCAGGGCATCGACGACACCGCTTACCGGCTGGACACCCTGCTGGAATGGGCCGACCGCGACAAACTCGAATAGGACCTGGGCATCACCAGCCTGACCTGGCCTGCCAGCCGGCCCGAGCCGAGTTTGAAGGATCAGAATGGGCTCGTGAACGGGCTAGATAGTTGAGTGACACGGCGCGGGCCGTCGGGGGCACGGGCGACGCGGGAGTTCACGGGACGCCGGGCCCTGGCTCGGTCTGGCGGGTGTCCGGCATGCCCTGGCTGCTTGGTTCGGCGGCGCTGTGGTTTTCCGGCTTCGCGCTGCTGGTGTCCGTGGCGCCGCTGTGGGTGATCCACGGCGGCAGCGACAACCTGGGGGCCGGGCTGGTCACCGCCATCATGATGGCCTGCACCGTCCTGGCCCAGCTGTCAATGCGCCGGGTGCTGGCCGGCCTCGGATGGCGCTGGACGCTGGTGCTCGGATCCGGGCTGCTCGGATTGCCCGCGCTGGGTCACCTGGTCACCGATGGCCTGTGGGCGGTAACGGTGCTCGCCGCGCTGCGCGGACTTGGCTTCGGGGTCGTGACCGTGTGCGGAGCAACCGCAGTCGCGGCCTTCGTGGAGCCCGGGCGCCGCGGACGGGCCCTGGGTGCCCTCGGGCTGGCCGCGGCAGCGCCTCAGTTCATACTTGTCCCGGCCGCACCCTGGCTGGCCGAGCGGGTCGGCTTCGGGTTCGTCTTCGTGCTCGCCGTCCTCCCGGTGCTGGCCATACCACTCGCCTGGCCGATCGCACGAGCCGTGGGCGAGGCTGATCGTGCACCCGCCGACGGCTCCGGACGGGGTACGCCGGCCGCATTCTGGCGCGCGGTGTCCGGGCCGATCGCGGCCTTGGTCGTGGTCACCGCGTCCGGCGGGGCCATCCTCACGTTCACTCCGCACATACTCACCAGCCCGGCCCTGGGGTTCCTGGGGCTGCTCGCGTTCACGGGGGCGGCCGCGGCCAGCAGATGGGGGGCCGGTGGCGTCGCCGACCGTTTCGGGCCCACTCCGGCGATAGCCCCGCTGCTCTTGGTTTGTGCGCTGGGACTGGCCGCGATCGCGGCCAGAGCCGACAACGTTCATGACGCTTCGAGCCGCGTCCTGGTCATATCCGGTTTGCTGCTCGCGGGAGTTGCCTACGGCGGCCTGCAGAACCTGACGCTGACGCAGGCGTTTGCCGCGGCGGGCGAGCCGGCGCGATCCTCGGTCAGCATCGTCTGGAACCTGAGTTTCGACGCCGGGACCGGGCTCGGCGCGTTCGCTACGGGCGCCATCGCGACGGTGACCTCGTATTCGGTCGCGTTCGCCGTGCTTGCGCTGGCCGCTGGCTTGGCGGGCGGCTGCTGGGGACTGTGCCGGATGTCACAATTACGGTTGTGACGCGCAGAACCGGGCGATTGTGGACGGCGGTCGCAATCGTGGCGGTCATCGCGGTCGCTGGCGTCCTGATGTGGCGCGTCTGGCAGTCACCCGATCGCGACGGCCTGTCCACATTCGGGGGGTTTGCCGTCGCGGTCATCGTGCCGGTGGCGGGCCTGGTCGCCTACCTGACGAAGATCAGGCGACCGGAGGCTACGGAGGGCCAGCCGCTCGGTGAGCTGGCCGACGCACTGGCCGGGGCGGTCATGGAGCAGTGGAGCCGGGCGGCGCTGGAACGGCAGCTGGTTCAGCCGGAACCGATCCCGGTGCGGTGGATGGGGTCGTCCAGGCCGCTGGCCGGGCCGGTGCCGGCCGCGGTCGGGTCGCGGCAGTTCCCGCCGCTGCCCGGGCTGTCCAGGGTGACGCCGGGCCGGCTCCGGAGCGGGCAGCTGCAGGACTTGTACGCGGTCTACGGTGGCCTGGGATCCGGCCGGGTAGTGCTCGTCGGCGGCGCCGGATCCGGCAAGAGCGGCGCCGCCATACTGCTTGTCCTGGACGCGCTCAGGCACCGGGCGCAGCTGCCGGCCGGAGACCGGCAGCTGGTTCCGGTGCCGGTGCTGCTCACCGTGCACGGCTGGGATCCCGGTACCGAGCGCGTCGGACCGTGGCTCGCGGCGCGGCTGCAGCAGACGTATCCGCTGTTCGCGGGAAAGCGCGGCCTGGAGGATGCCGCTGAGCTGGTGCGGGCCGCTAAGGTCGCGGTCATCCTGGACGGGTTCGATGAGATCTCCGAAGACCTCCGGCCGGCCGCCCTGCGGGCCCTCAGCGACCAGGCCGACTTCCGGGTGGTGGTGCTGAGCCGCGGCGAGGAGATGGCGGCCGCGGCCGGGCAGGAGTTCCTGCACGGAGCCATCGCACTGGAACTGCGGGACGTGGATCCCGCCATCGCGGCGGATTACCTGGCCCGAGTCCAGCGCGACCCGCCGCCGGCCGGGTGGGGTGAGCTGATCAGCCGTCTGCGCCGCGCGCCGGAAAGCCCGATCGCCCGGGCGCTGAGCCTGCCGCTTACCCTGACCCTGGTCCGGGACACCTACCGCCGCGGCGACGACGTCGGCGAGCTGCTTGATTTCTGCGATGCCGCCGGTCCGGCCGCCTCGCGGCAGGATATCGAGGATTACCTGCTCGACAGGGTGCTGCCTGCCGCCTACGCACCCCGTCCGGGGGAAACGCCGCCCCGGTATCAGCTGCAGGCGGCTCAGCTGGCGCTGGGCTACGTCGCGGCCAGGATGAGCCAGGCCGGCACCCGGGACCTGGCCTGGTGGCGGATCGCCGGCTGGGCGCCGGCCGTCCCGCGCGTCATCGCGACCGGCCTGGTGTTCGGGTTCATGTTCCTGCTCGGCGGCGGCCCCGTGCTCGCCCTTATCGCCGTGCCCGTGGCCGGGCTGGCGTATGCGTTCGGGGGCGAAGTAACGCGCAAGTCCCCGAGGCGGATGGCACCGCTGCGGTGGCGGCATCTGCTCAGCCGCTCATCGCTCGAGAAGGGGCCCGGGTTCGCGCTGGCGGGCGGGCTGTTCGGCGGGGTCATATTCTGGCTGGCGGTCGGGTTCAGGTCCGGGCTGACGGTAGGGCTGGTAGCCGCGATCGGGACCGGGCTGACGGGCATCCTGGCCGACGGGCTGTCCCAGCCGGCGGCCGACGACACGAGTCCCCTGACCCCACCTGCATCCTGGCGGCGCGATCAGGCCTTCGGGCTGGTGATAGGCCTGGTGCTCGGCGTCAGCATCGGCCTCGGCCTGGGCTTGGCCCTCGCGGTCAGCCATATGGCGGAGCTCCTGGGCGGGCTCGTCTTCGGGATCCTGTACGGAATCGGGTTCGGGCTCGTATGGGGGCTCTCGTTCCCCCGGACCTGGACGGTTTCCCTGGCGTTTGCCCAGCTGGCGCTGCGTTCGCATACTCCCGTGCGGCTGTTGCGGTTCCTCGACGACGCCCGTGAGCGCAACGTCCTGCGAACCGTCGGGCCCGTCTACCAGTTCCGGCATGCCCGCCTTCAGGATCGCCTGGCCGGGGCCGGCGCACTGAACGAGCCGCCCCGCCCCCCGTAGGCGGGCCGCGGGCGATCACCCTAAGCTCATCGCATGGCCAGGTACTTCGACATCCATCCGGCCAACCCGCAGCGCCGCGCGATCACCCAGATCGCCGACATCGTGCGCTCGGGCGGCGTGATCGCCTACCCGACGGACTCCTGCTACGCGCTCGGGTGCCAGCTCGGCAACCGGGACGGCATGGCGAGGATCAGGTCGATCCGAGGCCTTGACGACCGGCACCACCTCACGCTGGTCTGCCAGGACTTCGCCCAGCTGGGACGGTTCGCGTACGTGGCCAACCCGGTGTTCCGGGCCATCAAGGCGGCGACCCCGGGCAGTTACACGTTCATCCTGCCCGCGACCAAGGAGGTGCCGCGGATCTTGCAGCACCCGAGGAAGAAGACCGTCGGGGTGCGGATCCCGCGCCACGTGGTGGCCCAGGCGCTGCTGGCCGACCTGGGCGAGCCGCTCGTCTCCAGCACCCTGCTGCTGCCCGGTCAGGATGAGCCCATGACCCAGGGATGGGAGATCGCGGAGGAGCTCGAGGGCGCCGTGGACGCGGTGATCGACTGCGGCGACTGCGGCACCGAGCCGACCACGGTGATCGACTTCTCCTCCGATGAGCCCGAGATCGTGCGCCGCGGAGCAGGCGATACGGCGGAGTTCGAATGAACCACGACCCGGGCGCAGCCGTGATCGAGGAGCTCGCGCGGGAGCGTCTTGGCTTTGCGGCGCTTCGTCCCGCGCAGCTGCGCGCGGCCGGCGCGCTGGCCGGCGGCCGCGATGTGCTGGCCGTGCTGCCGACCGGCGGCGGGAAGTCGGCGATCTACGAGCTGGCCGGGATGCTGCGCGAGGGGCCGACGGTCATCGTCTCGCCGCTCATCGCGCTGCAGGATGATCAGCTGGCCCACCTGCACGAATCCGGGCTGCGGGCCGTGGTCCTGAACTCGGCGCAGTCGGCAGGCTCGCGCGCGGAGGCGCTGCTGGCCTCGTGCGACTCCAGCACGTTCGTCTTCCTCTCGCCGGAGCAGCTGATGAACGGACAGACCCGTGGGGCACTCCAGCGTGCGGGAGCGGGCCTGTTCGTGGTGGACGAGGCGCATCTGATCAGCCAGTGGGGCCGCGACTTCCGCCCCGACTACATGCTGCTCGGAGCCCAGGCCGAGGCGCTCGGCGCGCCGGTCCGGCTGGCCCTGACCGCGACCGCCGCGCCGCCGGTGCGGTCGGAAATCATGCGGCGGCTCGGCCTGCGCGATCCCGTGCTGGTGATCGGCGACTTCGACCGGCCGCACATCCAGCTGTCGGTGCACCGCACGCGCACCCTGCCCGACAAGCAGCAGGAGCTGGTCCGTGCGGCGGGCGAGCTGGCTGGCTCGGGGATCGTCTACGCGGCGACGCACGCCAGCGCACAGACGGCACACGACACGCTCGCCTCGGCGGGCGAGCAGGTGACGCTCTACCACGCCGGGCTTTCCGCACGCCAGCGGCACGACGCGATGACCGCGTTCCTCGGCGGGCCGGCCCGCATCATCGTGGCCACGGTGGCGTTCGGCATGGGGATCGACAAGCCGGACGTGCGCTGGGTGCTGCACTTTGACCCGCCCCCCTCGCTGGACGCCTACTACCAGGAGTTCGGCCGCGCCGGCCGGGACGACCAGCCGTCGCACGCCCGGCTGCTCTACCGCTACGAGGACTTCGAGACCGCGCGGCACCTGACCGCACGCGGCGTCTCGAGCGCGGCGGTGGCGCGGGTCGCGGCCGAACTCGCCGCCGGTCAGCGGGTCGAGTTCGGCGCGCGGCAGCAGACCGCCGCGCTGGCCCGGCTGGCCGATCTCGGCGCGGCGACGTGGCGGGCGGACGGCGATATCCGCTGGACCGCGGCGATGAGCGTCGCGGCGGCGCTGACGGCCTCGGAGGCGGAGACGCAGCGCGAGGACGAGGTGGAGCGCTCGCGGCTGGCCATGATGCGCCACTACGCCGAGCACACCGGGTGCCGGCGGTCGTTCGTGCTGTCGTACTTCGGCCAGGAGTACCCCGGCCCGTGCGGGAACTGCGACAACGATCTCGCGCACCCCGAGGCCGCGCCCGCTGCCGTTCCATTCGCCGTCGGCGCCCGCGTGGTGAGCGAGCGCTGGGGCGAGGGCAGCGTGCAGCGCTACGACGGCGACCAGGTCACCGTGCTGTTCGACGAGCACGGCTACCGCGAGCTTTACGTGCCGCTCGTGCTGGAACGCGGCCTGCTGCGGCTCGCGTCGGGCACCGGATCGGGTCAGTAGGCGCCGCGCAGCTTGCGGTGGTCCCAGGAGACCGTGTGCTCGACCTCGATCCGGATCGCCACCCGCTTGGGCGCCTGCGCCTCGACGGCGCGCTTGTGCTCGTCTTCGGTTCCGAGGTAACGCTGGCGTATGCCGTGCCCCACGGCCAGGACCTGTTCCGGCTCGCGAGTGATCACGCCCCGGCCGCTGAGCTCGACGCCACGCAGTTCCTCGTACCGTTCGCCGGCCTCGATCAGGCAGGTGAGCCGCGGATCGCGTTCGAGGTTGACGACCTTCTGCGATCGCCGGTAGGTCCATACCGCGAGGTCAGAGCCGAGGAAGGCGTACCACATCGCCACCAGGTGGATGCGGCCGGAGGCGCCCATAGTGGCCAGGCTCATCGTGTGACGCCCGGCCAGGAACGCGGTGATCTCGGCGTCGGTCATGCGGATCTGATCTCGCCTGTTCATGAAGTCCTCCATCGGCCGGGGTCACCTGACGATATCCGCCGTCGTCACGCCCGTACCGATGACGATCCGGATCGCGCCGCGGCTGGCGGGTGATCTGCCCGTGGTGATCTGCCCGTGGTGATCTGCCCGTGGTGATCTGCCCGTGGTGATCTGCCCGTGGTGATCTGCCCGTGGTGATCTGCCCGTGGTGATCTGCCCGTGGTGATCTGCCAGTATGACGGAATGGCTGACATCACGGTGCGGCGCGTCGATTTCGGCTACTTCGCCCACGACCACTCGGTCTGGATCCCCTGAAGTAATGGCGACGCTGGCCAGGACCGGGTAGAGCACGGCTAGGACCCTGCGCGTGTCCCGGTCCAGCAGCACGATCGCCGGCGCCGCCGTCGGCCTCGGCCTGGGGCTGCTGGCGCTCGGGCCGGGGCTGGGGCGGGGTTTCCTGCTCAGCTACGACATGGTCTTCGTGCCCCGCCTGCCGTTCGCCGCGGCCCTGCCCGGGCTGGCGCCGCCGCGCGCGGTGCCGAGCGACCTGGTGATCGCGGTCTTGTCCCGGGCCCTGCCGGGCGACATCGTGCAGAAGGCCGTGCTGCTGTCGATCTTCGTGCTGGCCTGCTCCGGGGCGGCCGGGCTGCTGGACCGCGAGCCGCTGCTGGCCCGGCTCGCGGCCGGGGTGTGCTACGCGTGGAACCCGTACGTCGGCGAGCGGCTCATCATCGGCCAGTGGGCGCTGCTGCTCGGTTACGCCGGCCTGCCCTGGGCGCTGCGGGCGGTGCTCGCCCCCGATCTGGTGTCGCGGCGGGGATGGGCGCGGCTTGGGCTGGCACTGCTGCCCGCCGTCATCGGCGGGTTCGCCGCCATGGCGATCACGGCGCTGGTCCTGCTGCCCGCGGTGCTGCTCGGCCGCAGCGCCCGCCGGGCGGCGGTGGCGCTGGCCGCCCTGGCCGCGGGCAGCCTGCCCTGGCTCGTTCCGTCCCTGCTGCACGCGGTGTACGCCGACCCCGCGGGCGTGGGCGCGTTCGCGGCGCGGGCGGACACGCCGTTCGGCACCCTGGGCAGCCTGCTGATGCTGGGCGGCGCCTGGAACGCGCAGACGGTCCCCAGAGCCTACGGCGGAGCATGGTCGGCGCTGTGGCTGGCCGTGGTGATCGCCGCCCTGGCCGGTTACGTGCTGATCGCACGGCCGCATTCCCCCGCGGGGGGGCCAGGGGGAACGGGGGGCGGGAGCCCCCCGTGCCAGAGAGCTGCCAGGGGGGTCCGGGGGGATGGAGTCCCCCCGGGCGGGGCTAGTACGGTCGTCCCCCCGGGCCAGCACCGCTGGCCGGGGCTGGGGCTGACGGCGGGGGCCGGGCTGGTGATCGCCTGCCTGGGCGTGACCGCGGCAGCTGACCATGTTCTCCGCCTGGCGGTTCTACAGCGGTGCGGGCCGGTGGGCGGCCGGGCAGGACAACGCCCGGCCGGTGCAGCCGGCGGGCAGCGGTCTGGTCGTGTCGTCCGGCTTCAGCGTGATCCAGGCCGGGGGGCGCTACTGGCTGATCCAGAACGGGCCGCTAGTAGGCAACCCGGACATCGACGCCTACCCGGCCAGCGCGCCGTGGGGTCCGTTCAACTACGCCGCCGGAAGGCCGCTGTACCGGGATCCGTCCATCGGACTTGACGCCGCGCACGAGTACCGGATCATGTACGAAGCCCGGGCCGAGCCGGCGCTGTCCACCGGCAGCACGCTGGTGATCAGCTACAACGTCAACTCCGAGGCGGTCACCGCCGGCTGCACGCCGATGTCGCGCTACACCAACACGTCGATCCTGCCGCGGTTCATCGCCGTGCCGCTGGCCGCATTCGGCGCTGACGCCGCGGCCAGCCCGGCCCGGAGCGGCCCGGCGGACTACCCGGCTATCGTGCAGCGAGACCCGTCGCAGTGGTTCGACGCGTGGACGTATCCCGGTGACTGCCCGCCGGTGCCCGGCGTGCGGTCGGCGCAGGCCAGACCGGGCACCGGGAAGGTCACGTTGAGCTGGCCCGATGCCGGACTCGACATCAGCTACCGCGTGTACCTGCAAGGGCCGGGCGAGCCAGGTGCGGCCCCGGTGACCGCCCGGGCCACCAACTCGGCCACCATCACCGGGCTGCGGCCCGGCGAGTTCCGGGCCAAGGTGATACCGGTCAACTTCTATAACCACACCGGGCCCGCCGCCGAGGTAACGTTCACCGTGCCGTGACCCGGCACCGTGCCGTGACCCGGCACCGTGCCGTGGCCCCCGCCGGAGGGAGGAGTGCCGTGCTCCGGTTGATCATCGCCATCGTCATCGGCCTGGCCATCGCCGTCGGCGGGACCGTCCTGGTGGTGAACGTAATGACCAGCCATGGCAGCGGCACGCCCGGCAATTCCTCGAACTACAACTACGGCTCCCGCTGACCGCCCCTGCGTCACAGCACGAAACGATCCGGGCCGGCATCAGTCTGGTCCATGAGCTGCCGGATCCGCTGATCCCCGGCGGACAGGCCGAGGATGGCGCGGGTGAACTCGGCGGCGAGCTCGTGCCATAGGCTCGCCCGGCGCAGCATGGCGTGCTCGCTGCCGCGTACCTCGATCGCGGTGACCCGGCTGGCCTCCCGCGCCCGCTGAGCGTAGGCCCAGGTATCTGCGGGCCTGGTCACCGTGTCCTTGCTGGCGTGCGCGAGCAGGATCCGCCGGCCAGCCAGCTGGGCCACCGGCTCACCCGGCGGCAGCCACGGCGCCAGGCCAGCCACTGCGGTCACCAGCGGATGCCCGCCGGCCCGCAGCGCGGCCCGCGCCCCCATCGAGTGCCCGACCAGTATGACGGGAATCCGGCCGATGGTATCGGGGAGCTCGGCCAGCAGCCGGTTCAGGTCGGCGACGGGTGAGGCTTGGGAGTCATTCCAGCCCCGGAGCCGGAACCTGGGCCGCCAGACGATGACCTGGCTGCCGTGCACCGCTTGCCGTATCGCCTGGGCCACCGGGACCATCCGGAGCACGGCCAGTTGCGTCGCGCTGGTCGGCCTGGTGCTGACCGAGGTGCCGCCGTGCACGACTATCACGACAGCGCGGACATCGGGATCGCGTCCAGCCCCCGTCGCAGCGCCGTCGGTCACATTCTCATGATGCCGGAGGGAGCGTGGCACTACGGTCCGAGCCCCCCAGCAGGCATGCCCTTGACGGCGCTCAGCGGTGGCCGGTGAGCGTGTACTCGGGCTCGCGGGTCAGGTCGGCCGGGTCCGGGATCTCGGTCAGGTAGCCGGCCAGGACGGCGGGCTCGTCGTCCTGGCTGCGGCTGCGGCCGCCGGGAGGCGGGGAGGGCGGCGCGGGTCCATCGGACCCGCCTCCGCCGCCGCCTCCGTTACCGGGAGCGGGCTGGCTGACGGCCATGCCGCCCCAGGCGCCGAGTCCGGCGCCCAGCAGCGGGAAGAGCAGCAGCGGGAGCAGGACGCCCGCCGCGCTGGCACAGAGGCTGACCTCGAACTCCACCACGCCGGGCGGCACGTGCCCGGCGTTGGGCAGCTTCAGCGGGAAGGGCCCGGTGCCGTGCGCCAGCAGCATGGCCATGGCCAGGCCGGCCAGGGATACCACCAGGGCGCAGACCGCACCCGCGCACAGGCCGGCCGCCAGTCCCTGCCGGGCCCGGGTGTCGGAGGAGGGCCGCGTGCTCTCCCGGCCCGGGGTGCGCCGGGCCGCTATTGACCCGGCCGCGATTCCGCCGCCCAGCAGCAGGGGTATGGCCACGCCCCGGCCCAGGCCATGCACCACCAGCTGCCAGCCGCCCGGAACATGCAGCGGGTTGCCCAGCGGCGGCAGCACCAGCAGAACCAGGCCAGACAGGCCGCCCGCGGCGGCGCCGAGGGCCAGGGCCGCCGGGCGGACGGGGGAACGGCGCGCGGTCACCGCGGTCAGCCCGGCTACGTAGGCGGCCAGCGCGACCAGGAACACGACCTCGCCGGTCCACAGGCCGGCCAGCCACGGGCCGCTGTGCCAGGCCGCATACTCCGGCCGCTCCACCCGGGCCTTGACCAGCAGCAGAGCAAGCACCGCGGCGTAGCCGCCGACCCGCACGCCGCGGGCCAGCCGGCTCCCGTCCGGCGGGCCGAACACCCGGCGGGCGGCCCACCACGCCGCCGCCAGCAGCACTGGGGCCGCGAGCACGTCGGTCCGGTCGAGCCAGGTGGCCGGGTCGGCCGGTGCCCCTGGCCAGCCGACCGCGGCCAGGCCTGCGACGGCGGCGGCGAACGCCAGCCGGTTCCGGGTCACGCGCATGGCGGGCATCCCGTCAGCCGACTTCGGCGGCGGCGGCCTCGCCGTGCACCGCGGCCTGCTTGTTAACCAGCACCATCATCTCGTCCCTCGGCAGCCGGACCGCCTGGGCCCAGTAGTAGATGATCAGGCTGAAGGCGGCCACCACCAGCATGTCCCACCAGAACGGGATGAGGCCAGTGGGCAGCGGCTTGCTCTGGCATAGATCGGCGTGCCGATCATGCACGAAATCGCCCGGCGCGTCGACCCGCAGGCGCGGGTGGCCTACGTGGACAACGACCCGGTGGTAATCTTGCACGCCCGCAGCCTGCTGGCCAAGAGCGCCGGGGTGATCGCGGTGCCCGGCGACATGCACGACCCCGGGCGCATCCTGGCCGATCCGGGGCTGACCGACCTGATCGACCTGGCCGAGCCCTGCTGCGTGATCATGTCCGCGGTCCTGCACTTCACCGACGCGGACACCGCCCGCAATGTGGCCACCGCGTTCGCCCGGGCGGTCGCCCCCGGCAGCTACCTGATCATCTCCGTCGGTTCCGGCAACCGGTCCGAGGGCAAGAACTTCACCACGGCGTACACGGCCGCGCAGATCTACATCCACTCGCCGGAGGAGATCACCAGTTTCTTCGATGGCCTGGAGCTCATGCCGCCCGGCGTGGTGGCGGTGCGGTCCTGGTACGGCGACGGCCCGGGCCCGAACCTGAAGCCGCGCACGGCCACCTTCATCGGCGGCGTGGCCTGGAAGGCGTGAGCTAACCGGCTTGCAGGCTGGCTATCTGGGCCGCCACCAGCTGCGCGATCTGGACGAGGGGGCCGCCGCAGCAGAAACCACGGAGCGTTCGGCCTCCTTATAACCCCAGCGGGGCCGGGCCGTACTTCGGCGCGGCGTCCGCCGGGCGGCGCGGGCCGGGGATGCCCGGGTCCGCGAAGACCTTCCCCGGCGAGCACTCCAGCCCGGCGGCCGGGTTCGCCAGCGGCATGCCCCTGGACACCGCCCCGGGCTGCGCGACGCTGGCCTCGTTCCTGGAGGACACCGCCGGGGATGACGACTCCGACGCCGGGGCTTCGGATGACGAGCTGGTCGGCGGGCCAGTCGGCTCGGCAGAGGGACAGCCTTCAGGCGTCGGCATCACTATCGGCGCCCGGCCGCAGGCACAGCCATTCCGCGTAGGACCTCGATTCATCCGGGCCGGGTTCCACGTCACCGGGCAGAGCGTGGGCGAACACGAGTGCGGCGGTGGCCTCGAGTGCGCTGCGGAGCAGATCGGCCGGGCCGATCGCCTCGAATCCCAGGGTCCACCAGTCCTGGCCACGCGTGCGGACCTCGGTGAGTTCCACCTCGCACTGCGGCTCACCGCCCAGCCCCGGAGCGGGCGCCACGATCGGCCCGCTGGCCAGTGAGAACCGGGTGATGCGCCGCTTCTTGCGCACCGGCCGCCAGCCGACCGGGTCACCGCTGTGCGGGCGGGGCAAGCTGAACGGAAAGGACCACTTCTGCCAGTTCTCCAGGCGGCCGCGGGCGCGTCCGGCCACCTCGAGGATTCCCGGGCTCCCGCGGTACACCTTCACCTCCAGTGCCCCGCCCCCGCGGACCTTCACCGACAGCCCGCGCAACTGCGGATCCAGGAGGTATGTGTCCTCGCGTGACTCCAGTCGGGCCGGGAACCGCCCGAACCATCCGGCCACCGCGGTTTCCAGCCGGCCCGGGAAGATCCAGCGCACCTCCAGGCTGCGGACTGCTTCGGTGACCGGGCTCTGAGGCGGTTCAGCCATCATCGTCACGTGCTCCTGCCCCGCCCGGCCGGCCCTGGGCACTGCCGCCGCACGCCTGCCTGTGCCAGACCAGCCGGGTATCGTCTCGTGCTTGCTTTGTTCCCGCTGTTCTGCGCCGGCCTTGGCGCCTGGAGAGGGCTTGGTGCCGCAGGCCAGCTATTCCATCGCCCTGGCGATCGCGCATGATGGCGAAGCGGCGGGCAGCCCGGAGCGTGTAGCCTGCGCTGCCGGGTCGGGGCGGGTCGTGAGGCGGCTCCGGTATCGCAGGGCGGCGCCCGGATCGGCCAGATCGGGGCGGCCTCAGCCCGGGCCGGGCGTCTGATGACGGTTCGCCGCTCAGGGCGATCTGCGAGAGGCGGCGGCAATGGCGCCGAGCCTGCCGCCGAGGGCGGTCAGCACACCGGAAGGCAGCAGCGGCGCAATGGCCACCACAGAGGTTCGCGTGGGAGCCCGGGTCCGTGAGCAGATCGGTGATGATCGAGCCCCGCAGCTGGCCGGCCGGGGCGAGGAGAGGAGCAGGCATTAATCCTCCGGTGAGGACGGCCGCGGCCGCACGTGAGCCGGGTGAGGCTATTTCAGGATGTTGACGGCGCGGGCGACCACCAGGAGCGCGACCAGCAGCGAGATCACATCCTCGGCCATCATCATGAGCTTGGCCCAGGACCTGATCGCCGAGACGTCCGTCGGGCTGAATGCCATCGCGGTGGTGAACGACAGGTACAGGTAGTCGATGAACTTGGGGTACCAGCCGGCCCCGGTGTACTGCGGGCTGGTCATCTCCGGGAAGATGAAGGCGGGCTGGCCGCCCGTTCCGCGCGCGCGGGCCGCCGCGCCGTCACGGTCCAGGTTCCAGTACCAGAGCCCGAAGGCGATGACATTGGTGAGCCACACGGCGCCGCCGCTGGCCAGCAGCACGTTGGCATCATTGGTGAACTTGGCCTGGCCGATGGTGATGGCGGCTACCAGGCGTACCACCGCAGCCGCATTCACTACGGAGATCAAGCCGATCAGCGTGCTCGTCATGACCCGCAGCCAGGTGGAGTCGCGGTCGATGCGGCCCGGGTCGCCGACGATCAGCGTGGCGAGCAGCACGACCAGGACCAGGGGGAGGACCCAGCGGGCGTCTCCGGCCCTGAGCTGAGCCGGCAGGATCGCCCGCAGCGCCCCGGCGGCCAGGACGGCCAGCGCCATCGGCCAGCGCGGCTCGCCGACCCTGGGCGGCCGGGGAGGGTGAGGGCTGGCCAGCGTGGGCGGACTAGGCACCGGGTGATCCGGCGAACAGGTAGATGTTCTTGCCTGCCAGCCAGAAGCCAGGCAGCGGGGACATCGCGGTATCACCTGGTCCCGCCCGGTGTGTGTTCAGCCATGCCCGCAGCCTCCCGGGCACCGGCTGCGGCGGGCGCAAGGGCCGCGTACAGCTCCCATCCAGGACAGCTGGCGGGGATAGCATCGGCATCACGTAGTCCTTTGAGGTGGAGAGCTTGGCCTGGGTAACCGTCGCGGCGACCGCTGCCGCAAGCGCCCCGGGCCAGAAGAAGGCGGCGAGGCCGGCCGCGGCTCACGGCAAGAGCCGCGCCACTCTCGCCATCCAGGCCGGCGGCTTGCGGCCCTATCTGGCGCCACCGGCGCCTAGGACAGGCTCTGCTCCCGGGCTCGTCCTAGCCGCCGGCTGGAGGGGCTTTCCCGGCCTGAGGGCCGGTTCGCCCGGCCGCGATGACGGCATCGACGTTGCGGAGGAAGTCGATCAGCGTGATCGCGAGGAACACTGTACCGATAAGCGCCAGGATGTCCGCCTCGGGCCGTCCGGTCCTGCGGGCGATCAGCTAGGCAACCGGGCGGGCGGCGGTCCTGGTCCGGCCGGTCAGTCCCGCCTGGCCCATCGCCACGAAGTTCCATTTCGCCACCTGGAGCGCTCCTTCCTGCTGTCGCCTGGCCACGGGACTGCCGCCGGCAGCATGGCGGCAGCCCGGGGGCCAGCGTGATGGCCGGCGCGGCGCGGCGGCCGTGATCTCACAGGCCCTGCTCGGCGGTGATCCGTCCTGATGTGACAGCGTCGACGAGAGCCTGGTGGTCGCGTTCGTTCTGGTCGGCGTAGGCGGCGGCGAACCGGGTGATCGCCTGGTCGAACACGTCGGCGCTGCCCAGGTAGGCGGCGATCGCGATCCGGTCCCCGGACCGGGCGTGCGCCCGTGCCAGCGACCACCCGCAGATCTGCCCGTAGATCCGCATGCCGTGCGGCAGCAGGGCCTCAACGAGGATGGAGTATTTCCAGTCCCGCAGCTGGCGGACGTAAAAGTCGCGCTGCTGGCCGTCCAGGCCGGCCTCGATACGCATCGGCTCCTCTCTCCGCTGCCCGGCACGCCGGCCGGGCACCTGGTCGCTAGCATTTACCTGATGCGGATACGGCGCTTTGCAGCGCGCTGGCCGAGGTTTTCACCTGCGTGACCGAGGACGCGACCGCCGTGGCCGCGGTCACCGGAGGCTGGCTCTTCGCGGACGTGATCGCGGACTGCAGGCCGGACAGCGAGTTTTGCAGTGCCGTGGTCTGCGGCGCGAATGCCGACCCCGCATCCGTGGCGAACGTCTGCGCGTCGGTGGTGACGCTGCTCAGCGCGGTCTGCAGGGCGCCGAGGCCGTTCTTGGCGACGTCGACATTGCCCAGGTTGCTCACCGAGGTCTTGAGGTTGGCGGCGGCAGTGCAGTAAGCCGGGGTGCTGCTGCTGCACCCGGCGGCCAGCCCGGACAAGACCGGGGCCAAGACCGCAGCTGCGAGCAGCAGCCGTGTGCGTGTGCCCGGCCGGTACGTAGGTCTCATATCTCCTCCAGGGTGCTGGCGTTGCGGCCTGCGGGTGAAACAGCCGCGCCCGGCCGGGGGCCGGCGGGTCAGCTGACTTCCGCGGCAGCCCCCGTGCGGGTGCCCGGCCGGCAGGCGGCTCGGGGGTCACATCTCCTTGACCGCTTGCTGCAGGGCCTTGTCGATGTCCTTGGGGTCCACGTCCAGCTCCTGGGCTGTCTGCTTCTCCGCCCTGGTCACCGCGCCCTTGATCGCGTCCTCGACCTTGCTCTCCCCGACAATGACGAGCCCGGCCTGGCCCGGGTCGATGAAGTCGCCCAGCTGCTTGGCCTGCGAGCGCGACATCCCCCCGGCCAGGTGCCCGGTGACCCCGCCGGCCACGCCGCCGACCGCGGCCGCGCCCAGCACCGCCGGCGGGAAGATGACCCCGATCGCCGCCCCGGCCGCGACGCCCCACCAGGCACCATGGCGGGTGGCCGTCTCATCCTTATTCTCATGGACCTTGCCGTTCGCGTCCTTGGTGACCACGGCCGCATCGTAGGAACCCACCAGGCCCGCCGCGTGAGCGTCCTTGACGACCTGGTAGTCATCCCGTGCTGTCGCCTCATCCGGGTACGTTGCCACCAGGATGAACGTGCTACCGGACCCGGACATAGCGACCTCCTCCAGTTCCGCCGGCATCTTTTGCCAGCCGGTTCAGCCAATCGCCGCAGCCGTCACCCGGCCGCGGCATCGCAGCCTCAGGCTCACACCCCGGCAGGTGACCCCGCATCACCTGCCAGCCGAATTCCCCTAGGGGAGAAGCCGCCCCCCGCACAGACCAGGCCCGGACGCCCGTCCCGGGGGCACACCTGCCGCATCGCATGACCGCAGCCGCCCGGCATGACCGGTGCCGAACCGGCAGCCCACAGCGGACGGGGTGCGGCCGCCGGTCCCGCGATCAGCCCCGCGTCGGGTCCGCCAGGTATGCGGCGATCGCCGGCTGCCGGCGCCGGATCAGCCACATGTCGGCGCGGCGTCCGAGCACCCAGACCACGACCGCGACCCCGCAGGTCAGCGCAACGGCAGCGGCAAACATGCCGCCCGATAGCGGGTGGCCGGTCCAGAACGCTCCGGTGCTTGCTGGCCCGCGGGCCAGCAAGCACCAGGGGATCGGTGCGATGACGTCGAACCCTCCAACCCGTGCCGGCCGCGCCCCCGCACACATAGGAGCCGAGCTGTTGTCCGGTGTACTGGAGCCCCCCGGCCTCGCTCCGACCCGACTCCCCGACCGAGGACTGAACCACGTTGCCCAGTTGGGAGATCATCAAGCCCATCCCGACTCCGAGCACGGCCATTCCGATGGCGAATCCAGCGCTGGACAGAGTGGGCTTGATCGTCCAGAGCAGGACGAGGGCACCGGCGAGGGTCACGATCAGACCGCTCTGCACGATCGCCCGCACCGGAAAGCGGTCCGACAGTCGTGAGCCGATCGCCGAGGTCGCGAACATGGTGATCGAGATGGGCAGCATCTTGATCCCGGTCTGGAGGGCGCTCAGCCCAAGGACCAGCTGGAGATAGAGCGGAACGACGAAGAAGATCCCCATGAGGACGAGGTTCTGGCTGAACATCCCGATCAGCCCCGACCGCACCGGCGGGATCCGGGCGAGGGAGAGATGGACCAGCGGGTCTCGGTTCGTGGCTTCGCGATGGCGCTGCCAGGTCACGAATCCCCAGAGCAGGACGCCGCCAGCGGCCAGGACGAAGAGGGTGAGCGAGAAGCCGAAGATGGTGATCGGGGAGTTCTTCGGCTTGACCCACCCCCAGGTACTCGACTGGAGAACTGCGAAGACGAAGACCCCGAGACCGGCGGCCGACAGCACCGAGCCGACGATGTTGAGCTTCGGAGCAGGAACCGGGCGAGGGGCGTCTGCCACCTTCCGCATCATGATCAGGATAAACGCAGCAATGAAGACCTCGCCGACGAACACGACCCGCCACGTGAGTACGGTCGTCGCCCACCCGCCCACGATGGGGCCGACCGCGATCCCCGCGCCAGCGACCCCGCCGATGACCGCGTAAGCGGCCTTGCGCCGGGGCCCCGCGAAGTTCCCGGCAATCAACGCCGCGAGCGCAGGAAAGACCAGCGACGCGCCGATGCCCTCGAGCACCGACCACCCGAGGGCGAGCACAGCTACCGACTGGGACAGAGCGGTCAGCGCCGAGCCGCAGGCGTAGATGATCAGTCCGATGACGAACGCCCGACGGCGGCCGATCATGTCGCCGATCTTGGCCCCGGTGAGGATGAGCATGGCCATGACCAGGCAGTACAGGGTGATGACCGCCTGGATCGTGGTGACCGTGGTGTGGAAGTCGTGGACCAGCGCGCTGATCGAGACGTTCATCACGGACTGGTCCAGCACCATGAGGAACTGCGCCGTGGCCAAGGCGACGAGTGCCAGCCAGCCCTTGTTCGCCGTGGCGTTGTTCACGTTCCTCCTAATAAGACTGAGCGCTCTGGCCCGGAACGGGTCGTCTCCGAAAGCCTCCCGGATCCTTGGCATGGCCCGGCCTAATACCTACTGGGATCACCCAGGGGAATTCGGCCGGCAGGGGATGCAGGGTCACCTACCCGAGTGGGAGCCTGCTGGGTGACGGACCTGCTTGGCCGGTCTCAGGCCAGGGTGCTGAGAGGTGAGTCGTGAGCCAGGTGTCGAAGGTATTCCAGCTCGACCGGCAGGGATTTAACCTGCGCGCAGGCGTCGTCTTCGCGGTCGTGCTGGGGCTGCTGATCATCGTGGGCGTGCTCCCGGCGGAGCGGAGGTACTTCCTCACGGCGATCTTCGGGGCGGTGATCGTGGCCGTGAGCGACCCGGGCGGGAAGTACGGCTACCGGGTGCCCCGGCTGGCCGTGGTCGCCGGGATCGGCGCGCTGCTGACGGCCCTGGGGTTCGGCATCGGCGGCGGGGCCTGGGGGTTCGTGGTGCTGGCCGCCTTCGTGGCCACGCTGCTGGGCGGGCTGGCGGTGACATACGGCCTGCACCGATTCGTCGCGGCCTATGTTCTCAACGTCTGGTTCATCGTCGCCCTCGGCCTGCCGACTCTGATCTCCTTCCAAGTGCCGGGTCTGTTCGGCTCCGGCCTGATCCACACCGAACCGTGGAAGCAGGCGCTGGCCTGGCTGGTCGGGTCGGCGCTGTGGATCGCTTACACCTTCATCATGTGGCTGGTACGCAGGGGGGCCGCCGAGCCCCAGCCTGTCGCCGAGATCCCCGGCGATATCTCGCCGCGGCCGCTGACCCGGCCCATTATCCTGTTCGCGGTGATCCGGGCCGCCGCCCTGGCGATCGCCGTCGCGATCTCCTTCGGGCTGCACCTGCCCAACGCCTACTGGATGCCCATCGCCACCATCATCGCCATGAAGCCCGACCTGCAGCAATCCGCCCTCGTCGCCGAGCGGCGCATCGCCGGGACGGTCGTGGGCGCCGGGGTGGCCGCCCTGGTCCTGCTGGCCGTCGACAACAGGACCGCACTCGAGGTCATCGTCGTCGTCCTGGTCGCGCTGGCCGCGTCGATCCACGGCGTGAACTACGCCTGGTACACCGCGGCCTTGGGCGGGGCCATCCTGATCGCCGCGGACGTGCCCCACCCGTCCGACCTTGCCGACGAGGGACGCAGGATCCTGTTCACGTTCGCCGGCGTCGGGATCGCCCTCATCGTCATGTTCCTGGCGGACCGGCTGCAAAAGCACGCCGCCAAAGCGGCACCACAGGCACCTGCTCACCCGGCCCCGGCGACCTGAGCGGCCGGGGCGCCGGGGCCGGCGCCAGGCACGCGACTCCGGCCACGACCAATATGCCAGTACGACCAGGACGTCAAGGCGAAGGCCGGAACCAGCGGGTTGTTTCTTTGCTGGGACGTTCGGCCCTATTGATGGCTTGAGCGTCCGGGAAGGGTTGCCGGCAGCCGCCAACGGCCACGATCGGATCACGCGGCCCGGGCCCAGCCGGGCACGGCGGCGTGAGAGAGGAGCCACGATGAGTGAGGTCACCGAGCAGCAGCTTGAGGACATGGAGGCATTGTTCGTCCAGACCGCGGCGAGCATGACCAGCGACCGGGGAACCATCACGTTGCAGGGCGTGTCGCCGTCGACGCTCTACTTCGCCGACCGTCCCCAGCGCGAGGTCGGGCACATAACGTCTCGCCAGTTCGTCGCCAACTGGGCAGCAGGGGACAACAGCTTCGCGGACAACCCCCCGAACGCCGTCTTGTCGTTCGCGGAGCCGGGCGACAGGCCTCCCGAGGATGCGGTCGTGGTCATCCAGGATCCGCACCTGGACGGAGACGCGCTCAGCTACAGCATCAAGCTCCTCGACGGCACCGTGCCGGCCGCCACCGGGCCATGTGCGCTGTTCATCGACCCGCTCGGGCGTCCTTTGTCGCCGGTCTCCGTAGCCGGGATGCACCGGCGTGCGCGTCGTCGGGGGCGCTGAGGACCCGACGGCTGGCAGCGGTTCGTGGATCGAACGCAATCCGTGAGAACGGCTGGCTGCTGCCCCGCCTACCCAGTCCCGAAGAACCGGCAGGTCTCGCCGCGCTTCGCGCCGTCGTGAAACGTGGCTTCATCACGATATGGCCGACCAATTTCTCTACGACCTCAACCGGCAGTTCCCGCGACTAGAGAAACAGCAGGCCCTGGTACTCGACCAAGCGACCGGCGCCCGCTTCCGCCATTAGCGACCGCATCACGAAAGGCTAGGCGCGGTCTGTGCTGGGGGCGGCTTCTCCCCTAGGGGAATTCGGCTGGCAGGTGATGCGGGGTCACCTGCCGGGGTGTGAGCCTGGGACTGCGCTCCCGCGGCCGGGTGACGGCCGCGGCGGATCGGCTGAACCGGCTGGCAAGAGATGCCAGCGGAACTGGAGGAGGTCGCTATGTCCGGGTCCGGTAGCACGTTCATCCTGGTGGCAACGTACCCGGATGAGGCGACAGCACGGGATGACTACCAGGTCGTCAAGGACGCTCACGCGGCGGGCCTGGTGGGTTCCTACGATGCGGCCGTGGTCACCAAGGACGCGAACGGCAAGGTCCATGAGAATAAGGATGAGACGGCCACCCGCCATGGTGCCTGGTGGGGCGTCGCGGCCGGGGCGGCGATCGGGGTCATCTTCCCGCCGGCGGTGCTGGGCGCGGCCGCGGTCGGCGGCGTGGCCGGCGGGGTCACCGGGCACCTGGCCGGGGGGATGTCGCGCTCGCAGGCCAAGCAGCTGGGGGACTTCATCGACCCGGGCCAGGCCGGGCTCGTCATTGTCGGGGAGAGCAAGGTCGAGGACGCGATCAAGAACGCGGTGACCAGGGCGGAGAAGCAGACAGCCCAGGAGCTGGACGTGGACCCCAAGGACATCGACAAGGCCCTGCAGCAAGCGGTCAAGGAGATGTGACCCCCGAGCCGACCTACCGGCCGGGCACCCGCACGGGGGCTGCCGCGGAAGTCAGCTGGCCTGGCAGATAGAGGTAACGAGATGAAGACGGTGATCGTGGGAGGAGTTGCGGGCGGCGCCTCGACCGGGGCGCGGCTGCGGCGGCTGGATGAGTCAGCCGAGATCGTCGTGCTCGAGCGGGACCACTACGTCTCGTTCGCGAACTGCGGTTTGCCGTACCACATCGGCGGGGTTATCCCGGACCGGGACAGCCTGCTGCTGCAGACCCCGGAAAGCCTGGCCAAGAGCCTGGCGCTGGATGTGCGGACCGGGCAGGACGTGATCCGCATCGACCGCGACGCCAGGGAAGTGGAGGTGCGCGACCTGGGGCAGGGGCGGACGTACCGGGAGTCCTACGACAAGCTGGTGCTGTGCCCGGGGGCCGAGCCGGTCCGGCCGCCGATCCCGGGGGCGGATGACCCGCGGGTCGACGTGCTGCGCAACATCCCCGACATGGACCGGATCATCGCCCAGCTGGACAAGGACGCGACGAGCGCGGTGATCGTCGGCGGCAGCTACATCGGCCTGGAACTCACCGAGGCGTTCCGGGACCGCGGGCTAGAGACGACCGTGGTCGAGCGGACCGAACGGCTGATGCCGTGGCTGGACCCGGAGATGACCCGGATCCTGGACTACCACGTCGCCACCCACGATGTGGACCTGCGGCTCGGCACATCCGCCACGGCCGTTCGTCCCGGGGAGGACGGCAGGCTGGTAGTCGATCTGTCCGACGGCACGTCAGTAGAGGCTGACATTGTCGTGATGGCGGCCGGGGCGCGTCCCAACGTGGATCTGGCCCGGGACGCCGGCCTGGAGATCGGGCCGCGCGGCGGCATCGTGGTCGATGCGCAGATGCGCACCTCGGCACCGGACATCCTCGCGGCCGGGGACGCGGTGGAGACCGCTCACTTGCTGACCGGGGAGCCGGTGCTGTCGATGCTGGCCGGCCCGGCGAACCGGGAAGGCCGGATCGCCGCCGACACGATCGCGGGCCGCGAGGATGTCGGCGGCTACCGGGGCACCCAGGGCACGGCCGTGGTCAAGGTGTTCGAGATGACCGCCGGCGGCACCGGCCTGACCGAGACCGAGCTGCGCGCGGCCGGCATAGACTTCCGCAAGGTCTACACCCACCAGAACGGCCACGCCGCCTATTACCCTGGCACCGCGCCGCTGTTCCTGAAGGTGCTGTTCGACCCGGCCGGGGGCAAGCTGCTGGGTGCGCAGGTGCTCGGCTGGGACGGCGTCGACAAGCGCATCGACGTCCTGGCGGTCGCGCTGCGCGCCGGGATGACGGTGTTCGACCTGGAGCACCTGGAGCTGGCCTACGCCCCGCCGTACGGGGCGGCGAAGGACCCGGTCAACATGGCCGGCTTCCTGGGCTCGAACCTGCTGCGCGGCGACATCCATCTTTGGTACCCGGAGGACTACCCGGGCTGCGCGGGGCGGGTGACGATCCTGGATGTGCGCACGCCGGCCGAATACGAGGCATGGCACATCCCCGGGGCGGTCCTGCTGCCGTACACCGAGCTGCGACAACGGCTGGATGAGGTGCCCCGGGACACGCCCGTGTACACCTACTGCCGGTCGGGTTTCCGCAGCTACATCGCCTACTGCGTGCTGAGGCAGAACGGGTGGGACGAGGTGGCGTTCCTGGCCGGCGGGATGATGACCTACCACGGCTACCACCGCACGCCGCTGGCCGTGGGCACGGGCGGCATGCCGATGGTCGCCCACGCCGAGGACCAGCTGGCGCAGCGCCCCGGCGCGCTCGAGCACATCTGACAATCGACGGGCAGAGCGCCAAGGAACTCGGCGTCCGGTGCGGATGAGAATTCGGCCGGATCTTGCGATGCGAGGGCGGATATCGCGGCGGGGCTAGCAGAAGTAGGGACCTTCGGCCTATGGATCAAAGAGTCCGCATCAGGCAGCCTAAACGCTATGTGCCCTGCGCAGGAGGCAGCCGACGGCGGGCAGGCACCGAGTCTGCCGCGCCGTCAGGTAGTGCCGCAGGCCCGCCAGGGCACCTCTGAACGGCAAGGCTCCACCACAGGCGACGGGGTGCGACAGGGTGCGGGGCAGCCGATCCTGGTCGGCACGAAGCTGCATCCGCCGTCGGTGCGCGAGCAGACGATTCCGCGTGAGCGCCTCCTGGAACGTCTTCGAAGCGGGTCGGACCGCAGCCTTACTCTGGTTGCCTGCCCGGCGGGCTTCGGGAAGACTACCCTGCTGGCGGCGTGGCGCGAGGCCGAGGCGGCGCGGAAGCCCGTGGCGTGGCTGACGCTGGACGAGGGCGACGACGACCCTGTCGTCCTGTGGACGCATGCGATCGAGGCGCTGCGCCGCGCAAGCCCCGCCGTCGCCCGGTCGGCGCCGGCGCATGCGGTCGTGGCACCGGTGGTTGACGCGGTCCTGCCGCGCCTAGTCAACGAGCTGGACGGCCAGGGTGAGATCACGCTCATCCTGGATGACTTCCACCGGCTGTCGAGCGTCCCGGCCCGCGCCAGTGTCCGGTGGTTCATCGACCATGCGCCGCCAGGGTTCCAGCTCGTGATCGCGAGCAGGACGGAGCCAATCCTGTCGGTGGGTACTCTGCGCGCCCACGGTGAGCTGCTCGAGCTACGAGCCGGCGACCTGCGATTCACCTGCGAGGAGGCGGACGCATTCCTGAACGGCCGCCTCGGACTGGACCTCACGCCCGAAGATGTCGAAGGGCTGATGGAGAAGACGGAAGGATGGCCGGCCGGGCTCTATCTCGCCGCGCTCTCGCTGCAGCACGCTGCCGACCGCCACGCTCTGGTGCGCAGATTTGGCGGCTCGAACCGTCATGTGGTGGATTTCCTGGAGACGGAGGTACTCCAGGCGCATGACCCGCCGGCGCAGGCGCTGATGCTCCGCGCGTCGGTTCTGGACCGGCTATCCGGCCCCCTGTGCGATGCCGTGCTGGAGCAGGAGGGCTCGGCCGCGATGCTCGACACGCTGTCGCGGACCAACCTGTTCCTCGTCCCGCTCGACGACGAGGGCGGGTGGTACCGCTTTCACCACCTCTTCGCGCAGCTGCTCCGGGTGCAGCTCGAGCGGCGCGCGCCGGGCCTGGCCCCGGCGCTGCACCGCCGCGCGTCCTGCTGGCATCGTGAGCACGGGACGATCGACGAGGCGATCCAGCACGCACTAGCAGCCGAGGCGTACGCCGAGGCCGCCGAGCTGATCCAGCGCCACTGGATCAGCTACGCCAACACGTGCCGGTACGACACCGTGCTGGCCTGGCTGCGGCGGCTCCCCGACGAGATACTGAGCGGCGACGTGCAGCTGCTCCTGATCCAGGCGTGGGTGCTCTCGCTGTCCGCTAAGCGGGAGGAGGCGGCGCGGGCTATCGCGGCGGTCGAACGGCTGGGCGGTCTGGGCGCGGGGCCGCTGCCGGACGGTTTCAGCTCGGGCGAGGCGAGCCTGACGATGCTGCGGGCCTGCTTTCCGTGGGGAGATGTCGGCGCCCAGCTGGACAATGGCCGCCGGGCGGCCGAGCTTGAGGGCCCCGGGTCGTCTTGGCGGCCGCTGGCGTGCTGGGCGGTCGGCACGGGCCTGTACTTCCGGGGTGAGCCTGACGAGGCCGACCGGTGGTTCGCGGAATCGGCGGCGCTGGCGCCCGCGAGCGGGCAGTGGCTGGCGGGCGAGGCGTCGCTGGCCTACCGATCGTGGATCGCCGGCGAGCGGGGCCGTCTTGAGGAACAGCGGGTGCTGGCCGAGGCGGCCGCCGGGTTCGTGCGGGAGCACGGCACCGGGAAGGTCATCGGTGTGGCTCCGCTGGCGCTGGGAGTGTCGCTGGCGGCGCGCGGCAGGCCCGGGGAGGCATTGCCGCTGATCGACCGCGGCGTCGCCTTCTCGCGGACCTTTGGGCAGCCCATCCAGCTGGCGAATGCGCTGCTCGGCCGGGCGCCGGTGCTGCGGGCCCTGGGCAAGTACCAGCGTGCCGCCGATGCGGTAGCCGAGGCCAGATCCGTCCTGGGATGCTGTCCGGATCCGGGGATCCTGGCGGGGAGGCTGGCTGCTCTCGGCCGGCCACCGCAGATCCGCCCCGCCCGATCCAGCGATCAGGAGCTGACGCAGCAGGAGCTCCGGGTGCTCAAGCTCCTGCACGGCAATCTGTCCCAGCGGGATATCGGCCGTGAGCTGTATGTGGCGCACAGCACGGTCCACAGTCATGTCCGGGCGATCTACCGCAAGCTCGCGGTGTCCTCGCGGGCCGGCGCGCTCCGCCGGGGCCGCCAGCTCGGCCTCCTGTAGCGAACATCGAACGGATCACGCACCGGGCACCGTCGGTCGTCGCCCAGGTCCAACTGCCTCGTTGTCCGTGACTGGCCGGCGCCCGGACGTGCGGCCGGGTCTGGCCTGGCAGCAGTTTCCCCTAGGGGAATCCGGCCGGCAGGTGATGACGGGTCCCCTGCCTGAGTGTGAGGCTGCGCAGTAATGGACAGCAACTGGGCGCAAGGCCGCAGGTACCGGCTTGTCCTTCGCGGGGAACTGGGCGATCCGTTCGGATTCCTGTTCGAAGGAATGCAGCTGCAGCGGCTTGCGGGCATGACGGTGCTGACCGGCCAGGTGACCGATCAGGCGCACCTGCTCGGGCTCATCGAGCAAATCCAGGAGCTGGGCGTTGAGCTCGTATCGGTCAATCCGGTCCAGGGAACGGACAACGGTGCAGCCGGTCCCGGGATGGAACCCGGCCGGTCATGATGACTCACGCGTTATTAATCGAAACGTGACGATAGAACATAACTAAGTGTCGGGCGAGCGAGTGGGCCGCGTGCCTCGGGCCTCGTGCTTCCCTATACGGCACGTGTGGAGTCGGCCACTGCGAGCCCTTCGCGAACAGTGATGCGACGCGGTACCAAGCGCCGGGCAGGCCGTTACCCGGCGGCCGGCCCGGTGTCATCACCCGTACCCGAGCCTTGTCCCCGGCCGCGCTGCACGGCCCCCACGAGCACTCGTATGCCGGCGCCCAGAAATGCGAGGTCGGCGAGCATCTGCACGATGAGCACCACCCGGGCGGCCTCGGACTTGGCGGTGATGTCCCCGAAACCCACCGTGGAGAACACCGTCACCGTGAAGTACAACGCGTCCGTGCGGGTCAGCGGCTCGGTGAAGCTCGCCGCCGAGGCCCGCTCCATCACAAAGTAGGTCGAGGCGAACAGCACCAGGAACAAGGGAAGGATCAACCCCAGCGCCTCGGCCGCCCGCAGACCCGGGTAGCGCGCGCCGGCGATGACCCGGACCTCCCACACCATGACACCCACAAAGACCACGATGCCAATCAGCAAACCGATCGCCGTGCCGGAATCCCATCGCCGGTCCAGCGGAAGCACGTAGTACAGAACGACCAGCACCACCGCGACCAGGACGCTGCGCAGCACCGCCCAGAAGATGAGCCGCCGCCGCTTCGCCGCCGGCAGGGCCTGGAAGCCCTGGTTCGTCATACTCGCCCCCGCGCAACGCACTGAGGATGGCAACGCTAGCCAGGATCATGGCGTGCCGGGTCATCCGCCGCGGGTGAGGCGTGCAGCCAGCTGACGGGGCACCGTTGCGGCGCGGCGCTGCGTCCGTTGAGGCCTGCCTGGCCGCGCCGCCTAGGCGAGGTGGCGTGGGATGAGGCGCCACATGACAGCGTGCGGTGTTCGGCCGGTCATCGCGCAAGCAGTTACCTGTTTCGCCGCCAGACACAGCCCGTGACAATGTCCGGCACCTAAGTGTCGGCACGACCACCGGATGAAACGGGACCCGCGCTGGCGGGCGGAGCAGCTGTCCGGCGGTGACGTCCAGTGGACGACGCTCGCTGGACGGCAGTACATCACCGATGCCCACCCGCTACCCCACTTAGCCGACTCGTCCGCGGGCGGAAAGGGCCCAAACCAAATAGGAAGGGCGCGGCGGGCCCACCCGGGATTCCTGATTAATCGGATCTATCGGATCACTGTGGTTACGCGCATAATTGTACGGCGGGCGATGGCACCGGAAACTTGAAGCGCTACCCGCCCTGCGACGTGAGCGATGCGCTCCAGCCCGGAGCACCGTCCCGTGGGGGGTTTCTTATGTCAACAGATCCTGGCGCCGCGGCTAGCCACCCGACGCTTCAGCAATTCAGCCTCGACGATCTGGCTGTATACACCGCCGAGCAGGCTTTCGGCCCGACCGCCAGCCCTGACTTCCGGGTTTTCTACGTGGGCCGGGATGACGTTCATGGGGTGCTGATGTATCTGTTCACCCGGGTGAGCCTCAGCGTGAAAATGAACATGTTCGGATACGACGACAACGACCTCAACACCGCCCTGATGGACCTGGTCCAGAATCCTTCGGTAATGGTTCAGGTCACGCTGGACAGATCACAGGCGGGCGGTCCTGCTGAGAGGGCGATTCTCAGTGGTGACGCGGCGCAGAACGCGGCGGGTTTCGCCAATGACTTCGTGGTGGGCGAGTCGGCTACGGATCAGATCAGCCACACCAAGGGCGGGGTCCTGGATGGGATAGTCGCGTTCGAAGGCTCGACGAACTGGTCATCCTCCGGTGAGGGCACGGGCATCAGTCTCGCCGCCGCGAAACAGGCTCCCGGATTCAAGGCGCAGAACAACACTCTGGCCGTCTACGTCAATTCTTATGAGATCGCCAAGTTCTCGGCCCGCCTGGATTATGAGCACGCCGTGGCGAAGGCGCAGGGGCAGCGCGCCGCACCGCCCGCGTCCGAGTCCGAGTAACGCCTGCGTGCGCGCTGGGCGGTGCCGCCCAATACTGGTCGTGTTCGGCAGGTGCTGTGCCCTGTGCTGGTCGGGCGGGAAGAGGAGACCCTCACCTGCGGGCTGCCCTGACCGACACCCAGTCGAGCAGGAGTGAACTTTATTCTCCGGGCAGGCGCTCCCCCGCGGTCACGGGGGTGCTGATGGTGTTGCCCGGCGGGGCCAGCGGGCAGTGCCACTCATCGCTGTACCGGCAGGAGGGGTGGTAAAGGAAGTTCAGGTCGACGATCAGCCGCTCGCCGACGGCGCCCAGGTCGGCGCCCTTGGCGGTGTCAAGCGCGTAGCGGCCGCCGCCGTAGCTCGACCGGCCTGCGGTGCCGTCGCGCAGCGGCAGGAACAGCCCGCCGCCGTACTGCCGCAGCCACCATACGTCCACGGTCGCGTCCAGCGGCGGCGGCAGCAGCACGGAGCCGATGAGGTCCAGCGGGATCACGCCGTCGCTGCTCGGCACGGACAGCGACCGCTGTTCCGCGGCGGGCAGCAGCGGCAGTTCGAAACGCAGCTGCGGGTCGTAGGGCCAGTAGGGCAGGCCGGCGGTGCGCAGCGGGTCGCCGGGCGGCAGCGGGCTCTGCGGGTGGGACCGGAACAGCTCATCCCGGCCGAGCCGCCACAACTCGTGCCCGCGCTCCGGGTCGTCCTCGGCCCGTACCGCCGCGTACAGCTCGCTGGTCAGGCGCCGCCAGCTGGCCAGCTCGAGCTCGTTAGTCATCGTGGCACCCCCCGGTCGGGCCCGCGCGGGCATGGGCGAGAACTCCTCAGATGGGCTGAATCGTAGGGTATGCGGGGGTCCACATGGCCTCTGCCACCTGGGCGGCGGGGTCGTCGAGCTGGGCCCGGGCCAGGCCCTCCGCCTGGGCGGCCTGAGCCACTGCCGTGGCGACCGCCGCCGACACCTGGCGCAGGCTGGTGACCAGGGGCCGGGCGCGGAGATGTCCGGCATCCCGGCCAAGGCGGCCGCCGCGGCGGCCAGCAGACTCGGGTTTCCGCCGAGCTGGCCGACGCGGCCCGGCGGCAGGCCGCCGACCGGCCATGCGCCGCCTGGCTAGCCGGCAGCGGGGAGGGAGGCCAGCGGCCCGAGCCGTTCCAGGGCGGCCCGGATGCGCTGGACGTGCAGGCGGGCCGCCCGCTCGGCGGCCTCGGTGTCCCCGGCCTCGATGGCATGCAGCAGCCCGCGGTGCTCGGCCAGGTTCTCCTGCTTGCGGCCGGGCACCAGCGCCACCTGGAACTGGAACTTCACCAGCGGGAAGTACAGGGAGTCCAGGGCCGAGGCGGCCTGTGGGCTGCCGGCCGCCTCGATCAGGAGGTCGTGGAACTGCCGGTTCAGCGCCGAGGACCGCATCAGATCGTCATTCTCAAGCGCCTGCTGGGTCTCGGCCACGATCGCCTTCAGCCGGTCCCGCTGCTCCGAGGTAGCGCGTTCGGCGGCCAGCCCGGCGACCAGGCCCTCCAGCACCTCCCGGACCCGCAGCATGTCGTGGGCCTCGGCCGGGCTGAAGGCCCGGACCCGGCCGCCGCGGTTGGGTTCGAGGACGACCAGGGCCTCGTGTTCCAGCCGGGCCAGCACCGTACGCAATGTGTTGCGGCTCACCCCGAGGACGCGGGTCAGCGGAGCTTCCACCAGCCGCTCGTTCGGGCTGTATACCCCGGACATGATGTCCCGCTTCAGCTGCTGGTAGACCCGCTCGATCTTGGCTACATCACGGGCGGCGGACTGGTCCGGGGCGGACCCGCGGGCCTCGGCCGCCTCGGCCTGGCTACTCACGATCTGGAGAACCTCCATACCAGACGCAGGGCTGGCCGTACCATCGCCTGGGCTCCCCCGCCCAGCCGCGCGACTCGGGCCTCCGAACGGTCTCACCAGCTGAAATGCTCACCCATATTGTATAGCAATCTGGGCGGCGAAGATCAGGCCTATCACCGGATGCTGACAAAGCCACCACCGCGGTGGTCCCTCGCTGTGGTGGCATCCGGGGCGCGCGGCGGGGCGGACGCGATGGCGCAAGGGCGTCACGGCACGCGCGGAACAGCCTGCTCCAGGTGCGGGTAGACCCGGCGGGCGTTGAGCTCGTAGACCCGCTCCCGGTCCGCGGGTGCCAGGCCGAGCGCGTCGATGTAGCGCCGGGTGTCGTCGAAGTGATGCCCCGTCTGCGGGTCGATGCCGCGGACGGCTCCGATCATCTCCGAGCCGAACAGGATGTTGCCGACGTCGATGACATCGAACAGCAGGTCGATGCCGGGCTGGTGGTACACGCAGGTATCGAAGAAGACGTTGCCCATCACCGACTGGTCCAGCGGCGGACGGCCGAGCATGTCGGCCAGCCCCCGGAAGCGCCCCCAGTGATACGGGACCGCTCCGCCGCCGTGCGGGATGATCAGCCGCAGGTCGGGGAAACCCTTGAACAGCTCGGCCTGAAGCAGCTGCATGAACGCGGTGGTGTCGGCGTTCAGGTAGTGCGACCCGGTGGCGTGGAAATTGGGGTTGGTCACCCCGGACACGTGCACCATGGCCGGCACGCCGAGCTCGGCCATGGCCTCGTAGAACGGGTACCATGACCGGTCGGTGAGCGGCGCGGAGGTCCAGTAGCCGCCGCTCGGGTCGGGGTTCAGGTTGCAGCCCACGAAGCCGAGCTGCAGCACGCAGCGGCGCAGTTCGGCAATGGACCGCTCGATCGGGACGCCGGGAAACTGGGGCAGCTGGCAGACGCCCGCGAAGCGGCCCGGGAACAGCCCGACGACGCGGGCGATCAGGTCGTTGCTCACCTCGGCCCAGCGCAGGCTGACGGCCTCGTCGCCGAAGTGGTGCTCCATGGCCGAGGCACGCGGCGAGAAGATCGTCGCGTCGACGCCCCGCTCGGTCATCAGCTTCAGCTGGCTGCCGTCGATCGACGCGCGGATGTCGTCGTCGGAGATCCCGGGATAGGGCGGCGGGGCGACGCCGGCCGCGAAGGCGTCCTTCTGCGCCTGCCGCCAGTCGGTATGCGCCTTCGGCGCGGTCGTGTAGTGACCGTGGCAGTCGATGATCATGGCAGCTCCTGGCCCTGGCGGTCGCGCAGTTCGGTGAGCAGGTCACGGGCCGCGGCGGCGATGCGGGGCGGGATGCCGAGCTCATGCAGCTGCTCGGCCGCGGCGGTCATCTCGTCGGCGCGGCGCCGCGCGTGCTGGTGGGTCCCCTCGACCAGGCGGATGATCGTCTGCTCGTCGAAGCCGGCGAGTTCGGCGCTGATGTTGGTGGCCAGCCATTCCTCGCAGCCGGCCGCCCGGGCCGCCGTCAGCGCCTCGACCACCGCCGCGGCGAGGCCCTTGTAGAACACGCTGCGCAGCAGCTTGCGGGAGATCGCGGCTCCGGCCGGGCCGGGCAGCACCTCGACATCGGCGCCGAGCGGCGTGAGCAGCTCGGCGTAGCGCGGCGCGCCGCCCCCGGAGGCCAGCATGGGCGTGCGCAGCCCCTGGCCCGGGACCGGGGACAGCAAGGCCACGTCGGCCACCGGCACGTCCCGGCCCGCGAGCTGCCGGACCAGCGCGGCCTTCACCCCGGGAGCGGCAGTATTGAGATCGGCCCAGATGGTGCCGGGCTGCAGCGCGTTGACCAGAGCGGTCTGCGCGTCGTGGCCGCTGTTGACGCTCAGCACCAGTCCGGCGTCGCGGACTGCGTTGGCCTCGCAGTCCCGCGTCGCCACGCCGGGCACGTGAATGTCCTTGGGGTCGTAACCGCGGACGTCGGTGCCCGCGGCGACCAGGTCGCGGCCTATTTCCGACCCGGCTTCACCGAGGCCGAGCAGAGCGATAGGTGCGGTCATGGCGTCTGGTCCACCGGCGGGGTGCCGTGCGTGTGGAAGGACGCGATGGTGCCGGTCCAGTCGCGGGTGTAGACGGCGTCGTACCCCTTGTTCGTCGACGTGGTCCAGCTGCCGGCGGTGCTGCCGTCGTCCAGGACGATCTGCTCGGTGACCATCGCGCCGAGCGTATCGCGCAGGTAATCCCGGTTGGGGACCACCTCGACACCGAGGTAGTTGATGTGGTCCGGGCGGCGCGGCAGCGGAGGGCGGGATGGCCCAGGGGGACCGGGCCGGTGGCGGAGGTGGACGGGAATCGAACCCGCCAAACCGAGAACCTCGGTTTCACCGGTTTTGAAGACCGTGGCGCCCACCAGGAACGCGTACACCTCCACGCCATTGGTGCCCGGACGGACAGCAATCGTATCAATCACTTTGATAAATCATCAGGCAACACAGTCCTGACCTATGTCGCGGTCATGGCTCCTCGGACCAGTCATAGAAGCCACGGCCGGTCTTGCGGCCCAGGTCGCCGCGCTCGACCATGTCGATCATCAGCTGGGGCGGGGTGAAGCGCGGGCCCAGTTCCTGCTCCAGGTAGCGGGCCACGCCCAGGCGGACGTCCACCCCGACCAGGTCGGTGAGCCGCAGCGGCCCCATCGGGAACCCGTAGCCGAGCGTCATGGCGGCGTCGATGTCGGCTGCGGAGGCGACGCCCTCCTCGAGCATCCGGATCGCCTCCAGGCCGATCGCGACCCCGAGGCGGCTGCTGGCGAACCCCGGTGAGTTCTTGACCGTGACCGGGGTCTTGCCCCATTCGCGGACCCAGCCCTCGGCCCGCAGTCTCAGCTCGCCGGAGGTGCGGTGGCCGAGCACGACCTCGACGAGCTTGCTGGCCGGGACCGGGTTGAAGAAGTGCAGGCCGATGACCCGTTCCGGGTGCGGCACCGCGTCGGCCAGCACGTCCAGGGAGATGCTGCTGGTATTGCTGGCGATCACGGCGCCCGGGGCGACCGCGCCGGCGATCCGGCCGAAGGTCTCGATCTTGAGCGTCACGTCCTCAGGCACGGCCTCGATGACCAGCTCCGCGTCTGCCAGGGCGGCTGCGTCGGCCGTAACGGTCAGGCGCGCGAGCAGCGGTGCCGCGTCCTGGATCTGGCCGCGTTTGACGCTGGCCTGCACCGCGCGGGCCACTCGTTCCCGCGCGGCCGCCGTCTCCTCTTCGCGCTCGATGAGGACAACGTCCGCACCGGCCAGCAGCAGGGCGTGCACGATGCCGGCGCCCATCCGGCCCCCGCCGACCACGCCGCAGGACACGGGGGTCGAGCCGTCCTGCGATGCTTCCTGCGGGGGTGTCATGACATCTCCCATAGCCGTCATTGTTGAACATTTATGTTGAGCTAATTATAGCACCGGGTCTAGCGGCGGGCCGGGGTCATCGGGCCAGCGCGGCGCAGCGCGCGGCGCTCGTCCTCGCTGGTGCCGCCCCACACGCCCGCGTCCTGGCCGGTGACCAGGGCCCAGTCCAGGCAGCGGGCACGCACCGGGCAGCCGGCGCAGACCCGTTTGGCCCGGTTGATCTGCCCCAGCGCCGGGCCGGCGGTCCCGACTGGGAAGAACAGGTCCGGGTCAAGGCCACGGCAGGCGGCGTCGCCGCGCCAGTCCGTCTTGCCGCTCTCGGCTGCATCAGTCCGCATGGTGGTCACACCGATGACGGTCCCGCTCCGGGGCGGCGGTTCGCGCCCGTAGAGGGCCCTGGGCCAGACCCTGGTCCGCGTGCTGGTCAGGCTGGGCCGACGGGTCACCAGTCGGCGGTGACGTCGGCGCTGGGCTGGCGGGCGATGTCGGTCTTGATGGCGGCGGCGCAGGCGGCCAGTTCGCGCACGTAGCCGGGGACCTTCTCGCGGGCGAAGCGGGCGGTGGGCATGGCCAGGGACACCCCGGCCAGGACCTGGCCGTGGGGTCCCCGTACGGCCACGCCCAGGGCGGTCAGCCCGGTTTCGGTCTGCTGGTTGTTGATCGCGTAGCCGTTACGCCGGGCGGCGGCCAGCTCGCGGCGGGTCCGGTGGCGGTCCCGCTCGCCCAGCCCGGCCAGCATCTCATCGGCCCGGGCGGCCTCCAGCAGCGCCACCATGGCCTTGCCCGAGCTGGTCAGCAGGGCGGGCAGGGCCTTGCCCGCCCGGTCGCCGACCCGCAGCACCTGGGTGCACTCAACGGTGGCCACGAACCGGACCTCGTCGCCGGCCAGCACGACCAGGTTGGCCGACTCTCCGGTCGCCTCGACCAGGTGCTCCAGGTGCGGCTGGCCGACCCGGCGCAGCAGGGCCAGCGGCGCCTCGGCCGCGCCGGAACTGCGCAGCGCGGGCCCCGGCCGGTACAGCCGGTCGCGGCCCTGCTCGGCGAAGTCGCGGTAGACCAGCATGGCCAGCAGGCGGTGCGCCGTCGACGGCGAGACGGACAGGTGCCGGGCGGCCTCGGTCACCGAGAGCGTCCCGTCCAGCAGCAGCAGCTGGGCCAGCCGGAGCGCGTTGTCCACCGACTCGATCGCGTACGGCGGCTTATTCTTCACAGCAGAAAACCCTATCCCAGACGGCGGGACTGGCGTGAGGGTGGAAGGAACCCGCCGGGGCCTGCCAGCGGCCCGGGCCCGACCACGGGAGCCGCCCGTCATGGCCATTGAGAACGTGCTGTCACCGCCCGCTGAAGATGCCGCCGGGCTGGCTGAGCTGTATGACGGATTCCGGCGGGAGCACCTGGTCGCGTTGTGGACCGAGATCGGCGACCTGATGCCGGCCAGCCCGCAGTCGCGGGCCGTGCCGCACCTGTGGCGCTGGCGCGAGGGGCTGCTGCCCATGGCCCGCCGGGCCGGTGAGCTGGTCCCGGTCGGCCGGGGCGGCGAGCGCCGGGCCATCGCCCTGGCCAACCCGGGCCTGGCCGGCACGCCGTTCGCCACCCCCACGCTGTGGGCGGCCATCCAGTACCTCAACCCCCGGGAAGACGCCCCGGTGCACCGGCACACGCAGAACGCGTTCCGGTTCGTGGTGGAGGGCGAAGGAGTGTGGACCGTAGTCAACGGCGACCCGGTGGCCATGCGGCGCGGTGACTTCCTGCCCCAGGCGGGCTGGAACTGGCACGGCCACCACAACGCCAGCGACACCCCGATGGCCTGGATCGACGGGCTGGACATCCCGTTCCAGCACTATGCGGACAGCACCTTCTTCGAGCCGGGCCCGGACGAGGTCGAGACCAGGGACGCGCCGGCGAGGTCCCGGTCCGAGCGGCTGTGGGGCCATCCCGGCCTGCGCCCGCTCACCCACCTCGGGCCGGCACCCGCGACGCCGCTGCTGGCCTACCGGTGGGAGCACACCGACCGCGCGCTGACCGAGCAGCTCGAGCTGGAGGCCGAGGGCTACCCGGCCACGGTGGAGCCCGGGTACGCGGCGGTCAGGTACGCCAACCCCGCCACCGGGGACGACGTGATGCCGACGCTGCGGGCCGAGTTCCACCGGGTCGCGCCCGGGACGGGCACCGCGCCGCGTAAGGAAACCGGATCCTCGGTGTACCAGGTGTTCGACGGGACCGGGGAGGTCAGCGTCGGCGACGCGGCCTGGCAGGTGGAGCGCGGCGACCTGTTCGTCGTCCCGTCCTGGCAGGCCCTGACGGTGGCCACCGACGGCGGGCTGGACCTGTTCCGCTTCACTGACGCCCCCATCCTGGAGAAGCTGCACCAGTACCGGACCCAGACCGGGGAGACCCGGTGAAGCCGACTACCGTGGACGTGATCATCGCCGGCGGCGGCATCGGCGGGCTGGCCAATGCGCTGGCCCTGGCCCTGGCCGGCCAGCGGGTGCGGGTCCTGGAGCGATCCAGCGAGTTCGCCGAGGTGGGCGCGGGCCTGCAGATGGCGCCCAACGCCACCCGGATCCTGCGCCAGTGGGGGCTGCTGGAGAAGGTCACCGAGGCCGGGGTGAGCCCGCGACGGCTGGTGTTCCGGGACGCGGTCGACGGTTCGGTGCTGACCAGCGCGCCGCTGGGGACCGAGTTCACCGCCCGTTACCAGGCGCCCTACGTGGTCATCCACCGCAACGACCTGCTGACCATCTTGTTCGAGGCGTGCCGGGACGCGGGCGTGGACCTGATCCCGGACTGCGCGGTGACCGGCGTGACCGTCCATCCCGGCCACGTGGAGGTGGCGACCAGCGCCGGGCCGCAGCGGGCGTCAGCTGCGGTGGCCGCGGACGGGCTGCGGTCCGCGCTGCGCCGGAGGTTCAGCGACGACGAGCCGATCTGCTCCGGGTACGTGGCCTACCGGGGCGCCTTCCCGGTGGCGCAGCTCGACCGGCAGCTGGAGTCCGGGCAGCTCGAAGAGGTCGTGGTGTACATCGGGCCCGGCCGGCACCTGGTGCAGTACCCGCTGCGCCGCGGAGAGATCTTCAACACCGTGGCCGTGTTCGCCTCCCCGGCTTATCGCCGCGGGGAGCAGGAATGGGGCGGGCCTGACGAGCTGGACGAGGCGTTCGGCGGGTCGTGCGAGGCGGTGGTGCGCGGGCTGGGGTCGCTGTGGCGCGACCGGCGCTGGCCGATGTTCGACCGGCTGCCGATGAACCGCTGGGTGGACGGGCGGCTGGCGCTGACCGGGGACGCGGCTCACCCGATGCTGCAGTACCTGGCCCAGGGTGCCTGCCAGGCCATCGAGGACGCGCAGTGCCTGGCCGCGGAGGCGGAGAAGGCGGGCGGCGACTGGCCGGCGGCCCTGGCCGGGTACGCGGAGATCCGGTTCCCGCGCACCGCGCGGGTGCAGCAGACGGCCCGGGTGTGGGGCGACATCTGGCACGTGGACGGGGTCAGCCGGCTGATGCGCAACGAGCTGTTCCGGGCCCGGGCGGACGCCGACTTCAGCCGGGCCGACTGGCTGTACGACAGCGGCTGGATGACAGGCCACACGCTGCACCTCAACGGCGGCCTGGTGCACCGGTGAGCAGCGACATTACCGAACTGGTGGCCGCCGCCTCCCGGATCCTGGCCGGCGCGGGCCACGGGGACCTCATCTGGGGGCACGCCTCGGTGCGGGACCCGGACGGCCGCGGCGCCTGGCTCAAGGCCGCCGGCTGGGGCCTGGAGGAGGTGACGGCCGACCGGGTGCACCTGGCGCAGCAGATGCTCACCCAGGCGTTCGGCGGCTGGCCCAGCTGGTCCGACCCGGAGGAATCGCTACGCAAGCGGAGCCACATCTACGGCGAAGGCCCGGTCCGGGCGGTGTGGGATTACCTGGTCCGGTCCCTGGGCTGACGTCCCTGGGCTGACGGCGGATCCCCCGCGAGCTGGTCGCCCGGGATGGCATGCTGCAGGTCCTCACCGAGGACGAGGCGTACATGCCGGACGGGCACTTCTCCAAGGACGCGTTCATCAGCGCGATGACGGGGCTGGTCCACCACGCGTTCGCCGAGGGCTATGACCGCTTCCGGGCCGTCGGTGACGAGAGCTTCATCGTCAGGCACGCGGTCGACATCAAGGAATGGTTCGCCGCCGAAGCGGAGCTCAACCAGATCGTGCCGGACTACCCGCACTTCTTCTTCTGCCTGTACGACCTGGACCTGTTCGGCGGGGACACGGTCATGTACGTGCTGCGGACGCATCCCCGGATCTACGTCAACGGGCTGATCATCACCAATCCGCACTACATCACGGCAGACCAGCTCCCCGGGTAAAGAATGCCGTCAGCGGAGTGCCGGGGACCCGGCGCGGACCAGGTCGACGCCAACGCCGAGCTGGTGTCGGTCAACGCGGTCTTCACCCTGTCGCTGATCCTCACCCGGGCCTCCTCGCCCGCTCAGCTGATCCGGCTGGTCACCACCGCGATCCCGTCGATCACCCGCTGCCAGCAGGTGCTGGCCTGGCATCCCAGCCGGGCAGGCGAGTACTTCGAGCGGGCCCCGGCCGGGACCGGCGGAGTCCTGGCCCGGCTCACCGAGCCCGGCCGGCTCGAGCTGAGCGACGCGTCCTCGTGCTGGGCCTTCCCGGTCACCTCGCCGCCGGCCCGGGACCCGGTCTTCCTGATCATCCTGGGCCGGGAATCCCTGTCCGCGGAGGAGACCTTCCTGCTGTCCGTGCTGGCCCAGCTGTGCGGGACCGTGATCGCCAAACTGGAGCTGATCGCGGCCGAGCGGGTGAACAACGAGCGGATGGCCGCGCTGAACGCCAAGCTCGAATCGACCGTTGCCGCCCTGACCAAGATCATGGAGACGCACCGCGGGCTGAACGAGATCGTGGCCAGCGCCGGAGAAGCCGGCATCGCCGAGGCCCTGCACCGGCTCACCTCCTTGGGCGTGCTCATCCAGGATGCGGACGGGCGGGCCCGGGCCACCGCCGGCGAGGTGCCGGGCGATGAGATGACGCCGGAGCCGCCCGGATCGCGAGCCGGCCTCATCCGGCGGCTGCGGCTGGCGCCGCACCCGGTCCGTCACGACCAGGCCTGGCTGATGCTGGCCAGCCCGCGAGCTGACATCCTGGGCGTCATCGCGCTCATCGACCCGGCGGGCACGGCGGGCGAGACCGACCTGGCGGCGCTGGAGTACGCCGCGACCGTGCTGAGCGTGGAACTGGCCCGGCTGCACAGCCTGGCCGAGGCCGAATTGCGCGGCCAGGCGGACCGCGAACGGGACATCGCCCAGGCCCGGGCGGCCGAACTCGCCACCAGCGAGGCCCGCCAGCGGGCCATCCTGGAGGCGGCCCTGGACGCCGTGGTCAGCATCGACGGGCAGGCCCGGGTGACGTACGTGAACAGCGCGTTCGAGCAGATCTTCGGCCACCGGGCGGCCGAGGTGATCGGCCGGGAACTGGCGGACCTGATCGTGCCGCCGTCGCTGCGCCAGGCCCACCGGGACGGTTTCGCCCGCTACCTGGCCACCGGGCAGCAGCACATCCTGGACCGGCGGATCGAGCTGACGGCCATGCGGGCCGACGGGAGCGAGTTCCCGGCCGAGGTCACCGTGACCCGCACCGGGCCCGCCGCCGAGCCAGCCTTCACTGGCTACATACGCGACATCACCGACCGGCAGCGGGCCGAGCAGGAGCTGATGGCGTCCCGGGCCCGGCTGGTCACCGCGTCCGACGCGGCGCGCCGGCGCGTCACCCGCGACCTGCACGACGGCGCCCAGCAGCGGTTCGTCACCACGCTGATCCACCTGCAGCTGGCCGAGGAGAAGTGGGACTCCGCGCCGGAGCGCGCCAGGGAACTGGTCGGCCTGGCCCTCCGCGACGCCCGGCTCGGCCTGCAGGACCTGCGCGAGATCGCCGCCGGGATCCATCCCGCCATCTTGACCCAGCGGGGCCTCGCCGCGGCCATGGACGCCCTGACCGCCCGGCTGCCGATCCCGGTCCAGCTCGACATACCTGACCGCAGGCTCCCGGCGCCGGTTGAGGCCAGCGTGTACTTCTTCTGCTCCGAGGCGCTGACCAACGTGGTGAAGCACGCCCGGGCCACGTCCGCGCGGGTCCGGATGGACCTCACCGGCGACCGGTGCGCGGTCGAGGTCGGGGACGACGGGATCGGCGGGGCCCAGCCCCTGTCACCGACCAGCGGGCTGGGCGGCCTGCGGGACCGTCTCGGCGCCCTGGGCGGGACCATGGATATCGCCAGCCCGGCGGCGGGTGGGACCGTGCTGCGGGCCAGCATCCCGCTGCCCTCCGGGTCGGCTGGCCCCTGATGCCCCCGGCCCTCCTGCAGTCCTAGCTGCTGAACAGCGCGCCCAGGTCGGTGACGGCCAGTTCCTGCTTCGGCACGAAGGCCACCGCGGCGCTGCAGCCGGGGCTGTCGTCGACGATCAGGATCCTGTCGGCCACGTAGCGATCGTGACGGGCCACCGGCCCGGCGGCAACCGGGTGAACCCCACAATCGCCGCGGCCGGGACCGGATCACTGACCCGCAGCGGACGGCGACGCGGTACGGGCGGTGCGGCTGGCGCTCCAGAGGGTCCTGGTGCCGCGGATGGCCAGGTCCTGACGGTGCAGGACGCTGCCGGGTCCGTCGTCGCCGATGAGGGTGTCGAGGGCGGCCAGGTCGTCGGCGGCCAGCGACTCGCCGAGCTGGGATCGGAAGCGGCGCAGGGTGCCCTGCACGTAACGGCCCGCGGCGGCGGGCAGCGGCGCGGTCAGCTCGATGCCGAAGGGCAGTTCGGCCACGCCCGTGAAGCCCGCCCGGGCCACGAGCTGACCCCAGTCGGCGCCGAGGTAGGGCATCGCGGCGGCGGCACGCTCGTGCAGGACGGCGTGGCAGCGCGCCTCCAGGCCAGGACGGCCCAGCCCGAGGTCGTCGGGCAGGAAACGCAGCTGGTCGTGCAGCTCGGCCACGGCCAGCAGGCCGCCCGGCCGGAGCAGGGCGAAGACTTGCTTCAGGGCCCGGTCCGGGTCGGCCAGGTGGTGCAGGGCCATCGACGACCACGCCACGTCGACCGGGTCGAGGGCGGGCCAGGGCTTGTCCAGGTCCGCCTCGACGGTGTGCACCCGGCCGGCCAGCCCCAGGTCGCGGGCCTTGTCCCGCAGCCGGGCCAGGAACCCGGCGGACTGGTCGACGGCGATCACGTCGGCACCGGGGAAGCGCCGGGCCAGGGCGAGCGCGCCGTTCCCGGTCCCGCAGCCCAGGTCGAGGATGCGGCGGACGGGAAGGCCGGCGGCCAGGTCCCGCACCCGGCCGGTGACCTCGGACAGGTAGCAGCGGAGCACCTCGGCGTCCAGGTCCAGGAGCTCGGCCAGGGCGGCGTCGTCCTCGTCGCTGTCAGGGTGGTGATGGTGGTGGTGATCGTGGTCCATGTTCCGACGGTACGTGATCCATGCTCCAGTGGCATACAGTCTTGCCTATGAAGCAAGAAGGCGATGTGGACACCCTGGTCCGGCAGCGCATCAGGGGGCTGCGGGTAGCCCGGGGCTGGTCGCTGGACGACCTGGCCCGCCGGTGTCACCTGAGCCCGTCGAACCTGAGCCGCATCGAGACCGGCCACCGGCGCATCGCGCTCGATCAGCTGGCCGTGATCGCCCGGGCCCTGGGCACGACTCTGGACCAACTGGTCGAGTCGGCCGACGACGAGGACGTGGTGATCAGGCCGCTGCGTGATGTGCGGCGCGGCATGACCACCTGGATGCTGACCTCACCGGAACGGGCCCCGCACGGCGTGTCGGTGGCCAAGATGCGCCTTATCAGGACCGCCCCCGCCGACGGGCCGCCCGACCTGCGGGTCCACCCGGGCCGGGACTGGTTCACGGTCCTATCCGGGACCGCGCGGCTGTGGCTGGGCGAACGGGTCATTCTGGTCGAGGCCGGCCAGGCGGCGGAATTCTCGACCATGATCCCGCACGCGATCAGCGCCCAGGACGGCCCGGTGGAGATCTTGTGCATCTTCGATCACGATGGAGATCAGGCCCACCTGCGCACTGAGGCGGCCGTCAGGCCCGGGGAATGACGGCCCTTGATCACCAGGTCTGCTCGGCGGCACGGCCCCGTCGCGCGGAGCGGCCTGTGGGACCCTGGCCGCAGACCAGTTACCGGACCAGGGTGTCCTACGGGCGCGATGGAGCGCCTCCGGGAGAGGATGGAACCAGAGCCGATCCAGTGGCGCCGGCACGGGCGGGCGGCGGCACGGCAGAACCAACCAGGGAGAGGAACCGGCGTCATGGACATGAAACTCGAGGTCGTGGTGATCCCGGTCGCGGACGTGGACCGGGCCAAGGCCTTCTACCAGGGTCTGGGCTGGCGGCTGGATGCCGACTTCGCGACCGGGCCTGCCTTCCGGGTAGTGCAGGTGACCCCGCCCGGGTCGGCCTGCGCGGTCATCTTCGGCACCGACGTCACCACGGCCCCGCCCGGTTCGGCGCAGGGCCTGCAGCTGATCACCGACGACATCGGCGCGGCCCGGTCCGAACTGGCCGCCCACGGCGCCCAGGTGAGCGACGTCTTCCACGACGCGGACGGGGTCTTCCACCACGCCGGCCAGGCCAACCGGGTCGACGGCCCGGCCCAGGGCCACAAGAGCTACGGCTCGTGGGTGTCGTTCGACGACCCGGACGGGAACTCCTGGTTCGTCCAGGAGGTCACCACCAGGCTGCCCGGCCGGGCCACCTCCGCGCTGGCCGCCTACGACTCCGCCGCTGGCCTCGCCGACGCGCTGCGCCGCGCCGAGGCCGCGCACGGCAAGCACGAGCAGGAGACCGGCCAGCCCGACCCGGACTGGCCCGACTGGTACGCCCAGTACATGGTCAGCGAATCAGACGGCACGGACGGAAAGTGATGGGCGACTCCGACTACGACGTGATCGTGCTGGGGGCCGGGTCACCCGGTGAGCACTGCGCGGGCGAACTGGCCGACGGCGGCCTGCACGTCGCGGTGGTCGAACGGGAACTGGCCGGCGGCGAATGCTCGTACTGGGCCTGCATCCCGTCGAAGACCCTGCTGCGCCCCGGCGAGGCGGTCTACGAGGCCCGGCACGCGGCGGCCACCGCGGAGGTCGACGTCACCGCCGCGCTTGCCTACCGGGACTACATGGTCTCCGACCACACCGACGACGCCCAGGTGCGGTGGCTGGCCAGCAAGGGCATCGACCTGATCCGGGGCACCGGGAAGCTGGCCGGCCCGGGCGTGGTCGAGGTCGGCGGCATCCGGCACACGGCCCGGCACGTGGTGGTGGCGACCGGCTCGGATCCGGTCATACCGCCCGTCCCCGGCCTGCGTGAGCTCGACGGCGTGTGGACCAACCGCGAGGTGACGGCCATGAAGGCCGTCCCGCGTCACCTGCTGATCCTGGGCGGCGGGCCGGTCGGCGCCGAGATGGCCCAGGCCGTCCGCCGCCTGGGCGGCGAGGTCACCGTGGTCGAGGCGGCCAGCCACGTGCTGGCCCGCGAGCCGGTCCCGCTCGGCGAGGCCCTCGGCGAGGAACTGCGCCGGGACGGGATCGAGCTGATCCTGGGTATCCAGGCCACCGCCGCCCGCCGTGACGGCCCGGACTACGTGCTGGCTCTCGAGGACGGCCGGGAAGTACGCGGCGACCGGCTGCTCGCGGCCACCGGACGCCGCCCGCGGCTGCCGGGCGGGCTGGAGACGGTGGGTGTCACCGCGGGCCGGGGCGGCATCAAGGTCGACGCGCACCTGCGCGCCGGGGACCGGCTGTGGGCCATCGGCGACGTCACCGGCATCCGGCTGCTGACCCACGTCGGCAAGTACCAGGGCGAGGTCGTGGCCGCCAACATCCTCGGCGAGCCGCGCGAGGCGCACTACGAGGCGGTGCCGGACGTGGTATACACCGACCCGCAGGCCGCCGCGGTCGGCGCCACCGAGGCTCGGTTCACCGTGACCGTGCCAGTGTCCGAGGTAGCCAAGATGGCCACCTACACCCACGCCTACGCCGAGTCCAAGGGCTTCCTGACCCTGCTCTCCGACGGCGACACGGTCACCGGCGCCTACGCCCTCGGGCCCGAGGCTGGGGAGTGGATGCAGCAGGCCACCCTGGCCATCCGGGCCCAGGTGCCCCTCGACGTGCTCCGCGACGTCATCCAGCCGTTCCCCACCTTCTCCGAGATCTACGTCGCCGCACTCAAGGCACTGCGCGGCGAGATCACGGCCGCCCCCCATCCGGCCGGGAGTATCCGGGCCGGCTGAAGGAGGACCGAGGATGGAATACCTGGTCACGATGACCACCGAGGTCCCGGACGGGACGGCGGAGCAGGCGGTGGACGGCGTCCGCGCCCGCGAGGCGGCCCGGTCGCGCGAGCTGGCGGCCCAGGGGCATCTGCTGCGGCTGTGGCGCCCGCCGCTGCAGCCGGGCGAATGGCGCACGCTCGGGCTGTTCGCCGCGGCCGACGACAGCGCGCTGGAGGAGGTGCTGGCCTCGATGCCGCTGCGGGTGTGGCGCACCGACGGGGTGACGCCGCTCGCGCCGCACCCGAACGACCCGGGCCCGGGGCGGAACGGGCCGCGGGCGGGCCCGGAGTTCCTGACCGTCTTCACCGTCGCCGTCCCGGCGGGCACACCGCGCTCGGCCGTCGACGCCGCCGAAGCAGGGGAGGCGGAACGGACCAGGGAACTTGCTGGTCAGGGGCACCTCGTGCGGCTCTGGCGGCTGCCCGGCCCGGGGCGCGCGCTGGGCCTGTGGCGGGCCAGCGGCCCAGCCGAGATGCAGGCGATCCTGCGGTCGCTGCCGCTGGACGCCTGGATGACCGTGGAGACCACGCCGCTATCCCCGCACCCGAGCGACCCGGGGGCCGCGGTGAGCCGGCCATGACGCGGAAGGTGGCCATCATCACCGGGGGCTCGCAAGGCATCGGGGCCGGCCTGGTCGCCGGGTACCGGCGGCAGGGCTGGGCGGTGGTGGCCAACGCCCAGACCATCAAGCCGCCAGACGACCCGGACCTGCTGGCCGTCGAGGGTGACGTCTCCCAGCAGGCCACCGCGGAGCGGATCATGGCCGAGACGCTGGACCGCTTCGGGCGCGTCGACACCCTGGTCAACAACGCCGGCGTGTTCATCTCCAAGCCGTTCACCGAGTACACCGCGGACGACTACGCCCTGCTGACCGGGGTCAACCTGGCCGGGTTCTTCTGGCTGACCCAGCTGGCCATCGCGGAGATGCTCGAGGCGGGCGGCGGTCACGTGGTCAACATCGGCGCCACCGTGGCCGAGTACCAGAACGCCTCGGCGCCCTCGGTGCTGACCGCGCTGACCAAGGGCGGCCTGGCCGCGGCCACCAGGTCGCTGGCCGTCGAGTACGCCGCCCGCGGCATCAGGGTCAATGCGGTCTCGCCGGGCGTGATCCAGACCCCCATGCACCCCGCGGAAAGCTACGCCGCGCTGGGCGACCAGCTGCCCCCGATGGGCCGGCCCGGCCAGGTCAGCGACGTGGTAGACGGCATCTTGTTCCTGGAGGCGTCGCCCTACATTACCGGCGAGGTGCTGCACATCGACGGCGGCCAGGGCGCCGGCCACTGACCGGGGGAGCAAGGCAGGGTCATCCCCACTGGCCGGGCTGGTACTCGCCGCCGGGCTGGCGGGTGATGACGTTGATGCGGTTGTAGGTGTTGATCAGCGCGATGAGCGATACCAGCGCCGCCAGCTCGTCGTCGTCGTAGTGCTTGGCCGCGTTGGCCCAGGCTTCGCCGGTAACGCCGCCGGCCGCATCGGCGAGGCGGGTGCCCTGCTCGGTGAGCTCGAGCGCGGCCTTCTCGGCCTCGGTGAAGACCGTCGCCTCGCGCCAGGCCGCGACCAGGTTGAGCCGCACCTGGCCTTCCCCGGCATGCGCGGCGTCCTTGGTGTGCATGTCGGTGCAGGCGGTGCAGCCGTTGATCTGGCTGGCCCGGATCTTCACCAGTTCCTGTGTCGCGGCCGGCAGCGGCGATCCGGTAATGACCGCGCCGGCCGAGTTGATGTACTTCGCGAACTTGGCGGCCACCGGGTTGCCGTAGATGTTGAAACGAGCGTCCATGATAATCCCCTTGTGGTTGGCTACACAGTGGTTGGCTACACAGTGGTTGGCTACACAGTGGTTGGCTACACCGACCTGACGGATCAGCCGGGCCCGATGTGACTGCGGGCGGCCAGTTCCTCGACGCGGGCGTGCAGCCCGGCGACGTGGTCTTCTGACTCGGGTTTCATCAGCACGCTGCGCAGGATCCGGCCCTGGCCGGCGTCGGCGGCCACGGCCGGGTGCCGGGCCGTCATCGCCGGGCCGGTGACGCGGAGCGTGGACAGGAACACCGGCCGCGGGTCGGCCATCCCGTCGGCCAGCAGCCGACCCGAGGCGGCGTCGATGGCCGACAGGCGGGGCCCGCCGGTCAGCGGGAAGTAGCACACGATGTCCAGCTCGGGCGGCTGGTACAGGTCAAGCAGGTCCGAAGCGCGCAGCAGGCCCGCCCAGGACAGCGCGGCCCGCCGCCCGGCCGCGATCACCTGGCCCAGGCCCTCGGGGGTGGGCGGCAGCAGCGCGAGCGTCAGCCACAGCGCGGCCGCCGCCGCGCCGGCCCGGGAGCACTCCAGGCTGATCTCGCCCAGGTGCAGTTCGTCGGAGGTGAAGTAGGTGTAGGCGGAGTCGTGCACGTAGAACCGGCCCACGTCAGGGTCGGCGAACAGCACGGCCCCGCAGCCGTAGGGCTGCAGCCCGTGCTTGTGCGGATCGACCACCACCGAATCGCACGACCCGATGGCCCGCCACGGCGCCGGGTCCAGGCCGGCCCGTCCAGCCCGGCCAGCAGGGTGAAGAACCCGCCGTAGGCCGCGTCCACATGCACCCGCACCCCGTGCCGCCGGGCCACCGCGAGCACCTCGTGCACCGGGTCGATGGCGCCCAGGCCGGTGGTGCCCGCGGTGGCCACCACCGTGCCGATCCGGCCGCCGCCCAGCAGCGCGTCCAGTTCGTCGAGGTCGATACGCCCGGCGGCGTCCACGCCCACCGGCGTGCCGGCCACGCCGAGCACGCCGCACATCCGGCCGTGGGTGTAGTGCGCCTCCGCCGAGTAGGCGATGCCCCGGCCCGGGTGCAGCTCGCGGGCCACGTAAAGCGCCTCCAGGTTGGCGATCGTGCCGCTGGTGGTCAGGTGACCCAGGTGCCGGTCCAGCCCGAACATGGCCGCCAGCTGAGCCACGGCTTCCTTCTCCATCCGGGCGGTGGCCGGGCCGCCGTCCAGGGCATGGTTGTTCGGGTTGATCAGCATGGCGGTGAGGTAGCCGGCCACGGCCGCGGGGTGCGGCGGCTTGAGCATCTGGCCCGCGTAGCTGGGATGGAAGAACGGGTAGTTGTCCCGCAGCCGCCCGGTGAACTCGGCGAAGACGGCGGCGAACCGGTCGTCGGGGATGTCCAGCGACGCATGCCGGTCGAAGGCGCCGTAGCCCTCCTGCCAGTCGGCCACCGCCCACAGTCCCGCGCTCAGCCACCGATCCAGGTCCATGTGCCCTCCTCGGCCCGATCCTAGGCGGCAGGCCAGGTGGCCAGCTGGCCCGCGAACCCGGTTTCATTCCGCTTGACGGTACGGAGCGGGAGTTTGGTCGATGCGGGGTGGCTGGCTGATCCGGGTACGCCGCTGGAGGAGTTCGCCGCGGACTGAGGTTACGGCCCGCTGGGCCGATGCCCCATGCTGGGCGGATGGACATGATTGCGCCGGCGGGCGCCGCCTTGGGCTGGAACGTGCTGCGCGAGGACCTGCCGCTGCCGCTGTGCGTGCTGCGCGGCGGCGCGCTGGAGCGGAACATCGCGCGGTTCCAGGAGTTCAGCGACGCTCATGGGGTGCTGCTGTGCCCGCACGCCAAGACCTCGATGACCCCGGCCCTGTTCCGCCGCCAGCTGGCGGCGGGCTGCTGGGGGCTGACCTTCGCCACCATTACCCAGGTCGAGGTGGGGCGGCGGCACGGGGTGCAGCGCATCTTCTACGCAAACCAGCTGGTGGGCGCGGCGGACATCAGGTATGTCTGCGGTGAGCTGCGGCACGATCCGGGGTTCGAGTTCTACTGCCTGGTGGACTCGGTGGCGGGTGTTCGGCTGCTGGCCGAGAGGGTGGCGGCGGCAGATCCGGGGCGCCGGTTGAACGTGCTGGTCGAGGGCGGCCTGGCCGGCGGACGGTGCGGGGTGCGCGACGTGAAGACGGCGGTTTCGGTCGCGGAGGCGGTGCGTTCCGCTGATGCGCAGCTGGCGCTGGTGGGCGTGGAGGGGTTCGAGGGGCTGCTGCAATACCGGGAGGCCGGGCGGCGTTCGGCGGATGCACGGGAGTTCTTGCGGTTCCTGGTCGCGATCGCAGAGGCGCTGGACGGGCGGGGGCTGTTCTCGGCGGGCTCGGCGGGCTCGGCGGGCTCGGCGGGCTCGGCAGGCTCGTCGGCCGAGGTGCTGCTGTCGGCGGGCGGGAGCGCGTTCTACGACCTGGTCATCGAGGAGCTGTCGGCGGCGAAGCTGTCCGGGCCCGCGCGGGTAGTCTTGCGCAGCGGCTGCTACTTGACCCAGGACTGGGGGATCTACGGCGGACTGCTGGCCGACCTGCACGAGCGCAGCGGCTCGGCCGAGCCGGACCTGGAGCCGGCGCTGGAGGTGTGGACCCAGGTGCTTTCGGTGCCGGAGCCGGACCGGGTCATCCTGTCGGCCGGGCGGCGCGACTTCGGCCAGGACGCGGGCAATCCGGTCGCGCTGACGCACGTCCGGCGCGGCTCGGCCCTGGGTCGTTCGCTGCGCGGGGCGGGCTGGCAGATGACGGCGGTCAGCGACCAGCACGCGCATATGACCGTCCCGCCAGGCCATGGCGTTTCGGTCGGCGACCTGGTCGCCCTGGGCCCGTCGCATCCCTGCACCACGTTTGACAAGTGGCGCGTCCTGTACGTGGTGGACGACGACTACAACGTCACCGAGACCGTCGCGACCTGCTTCTAGCGCTGCTGTGAGCAGATCTGCCCAGAGCAGCGTATGAGGCCTGGGCGGGCGGGTGTGCCGCAGGCTGGAGGCATGGCTCACGACGACAAGACTCCACTGTTTAGCGAGCGGGTCCGGGAGCAGCTGCTGCGCCAGCGGATCCTGGTACTCGACGGGGTGCTCGACGACGACAACGGCACGCTGCTGGCCACGCAGCTGCTGGCGCTGGCCGCCGAGGACCCCACCGCCGACGTCGCCCTCTGGATCCACTCCCCCGGCGGGTCGGTGCCGTCCATGCTGGCCATCCGCGACATCATGCGGCTGGTGCCGTGCGAGGTCTCCACGCTGGCCCTCGGGCTGGCCTGCAGCGCCGGGCAGTTCCTGCTCTCGGCGGGCACCAAAGGCAAGCGGTTCGCGCTGCCGCACGCCCGCATCCTCATGCACCGCGGCTCATCGGGCATCGGCGGCAGCGCGGTGGACATCGAGGTCCAGGCCGACGACCTGAGGCACACGGTGGACACGGTGCTCGGGCTCATCGCTGAGGACACCGGCCAGCCGGTCGAGCAGATCTTCGCCGATTCGCTGCACGACCACTGGTACACGGCCGCCCAGGCCAGGGAATACGGGTTCATCGACGAGATCGTCGGGTCGTTCGGCCAGGTCATGCCGGGCAGAAAGCACCGGATCGGGCTTCAGGGAGGGCCATCATGAACAGCTACACGATCCCGAACGTCATCGCCCAGCATCCGCGCGGCGACCGGATCATGGACGTGTACTCGCACCTGCTCACCGAGCGGATCGTGTACCTCGGCACCGCGATCGACCCCGGCGTGGCCAACGCGCTCATCGCCCAGCTGCTGCACCTGGAGGCGGAAACCGCGGACCAGGAGATCAACCTGTACATCAACTGCGAGGGCGGCGACCTGCCCTCGATGCTGGCCGTCTACGACACCATGCAGTACATCGAGGCGTCGGTCGCCACCACCTGCGTGGGCCAGGCCATCGGCGTCGGCGCGGTGCTGCTCGCGGCCGGCTCGCCCGGGCGGCGCGCCCTGCTGCCGCACGCGCGGGTGGTGCTGCACCAGCCCGCGGGCCGCGGCCAGGGGCCGATCCCCGACCTGATCCTGCAGGCGGACGAGCTGGTCCGGATGCGCGCGGAGATCGAGGAGATCCTGGCGCGGCACACCGGGCAGACGGTGCAGACGCTGCGCGCGGACACGGACCGGGACCGGGTGCTGACGGCGCAGGCGGCGCTGGAGTACGGGATCGTCGACCAGGTGCTCGGACAGCGGATGCGGGACGACGCCGAGGCGGGGTCGTCAGCCGCGTGATCGCTTGGGGCCCGCTCGCGGGCGCCCGGCGGCCGGTGGCGCGTGCCGGATGGCTCGGCGGAGCTTGGCTGGCTCGGGCGGCGCTTGGCTGGCTCAGGCGGCGCTTGGCTGGCTCAGGCGGCGAGGGCGAGCATGACCGGGCCGGACGCCCGGGAGGAGGCCGAGGCCGTGGCTTGCTGGCGGCGCAGGTCGGTGGCCACCTGTTCGGTGAGGCCGGTAAGCGAGGTGCCCAGGGCACCGGCCAGGGCCGCGATCATCTCGCTCGAGGGTTCCTTGCGGCCGCGCTCGATCTCGGACAGGTACTGCGGCGAGATCCCGGCCCGGCCTGCCGTCTCCGAGAGCGTCTGGTCCTGGTCCTGGCGGAGGGCCCGCAGGCGCTGGCCGAGCACCTCCCGCCACAGCGGTTCCTGGGGCTGCGGCTGCGCCGGGGACTGTCGCCCCAACGGAAGGACTTTCGCGCGCTCGGCCATGAATTGAGCGTAAGAACCAGCCGTGGGAAGCGCGCCTGGATTTCGCTACCGGCAGAGCAGATCGGCGGCGCTCATAAACGCTGGCCGAGATCCGGCGGGACCCTGCGGGTCTCGCCCCCGCCCGGGGTCCCGGCCTTGCCGGGGTTGCTAAGGATCACCGGGTTCTCCCCGGACTCGATCACTGAAATTCCCCACCTTTGAGCGGTGCGGCGAGGCTAATCCGAAGGTCCGCCAAACCGGGCGAGGACTCCCCGATGCTGACGGTGACCAAGCCGATCAGCAGGAGGAGTCCTCCAGCTCATGCTCTCAGTGGGAGAAGACGTGGAAGCAAGCGCATTGCCCAGGCGGGGATGGTCGATCTCGGCGATCGCCCGGCACCTTGACCGGGATCGCAAGACGGTCCGGTCGTATCTGGCCGGGAGCGGGTGCCGGGGGTCCGCCGCCCGGCGGGCCCGGATCCGCTGGCCCGACCAGACGCCGCAACGGCAGGAGTGGAATGGCCGGTGGGCAGCACGCGGAACGCGAAACGATGTCGAGATCGTGGTGGTGGTGGCGAGCGACGGACAGATCTGGACCGGATGGCCGCGGCCCGGCGGTCCAGATGTGGTAAAGAACCCGGAGGAGAGCTGATGGATCTGCACGAGATCGCTCGACGGGCGTCGAGCCTGCCTAAGCGGTTTGCCGATCGCGTCCCGTCAAAGACTCGGGAAAGCATCGAGCTCATGAATGAAGGTGGCGAGTACGGGGAGCTCACCATTGAGCTGGCGGCGTCGCTGGCGGCGCACCAGGCGCCGGTGACGGCGGCGGAGCGGGATGAACTGCGGGCGCTGCTGGAGGCGATGGACATGCCGACCGACCCCATCGCGAAGCTGAACGTCCAGGGCTGAGCGGATCGGGCGTCGGCTATCGTCGGCGTCTGGGGACGGTAACCAGGGAGGCGCCGTGGACATCACCGAGCTGATCCTTGATGACCATCATGAGCAGCGGCGGCTGTTCGCGATCCTGGAGCAGATCGACCGGGCGAACACCGGGGCGCTGGAAGCCTTGTGGGGACGGCTGGCGACGTTCCTCGAGCTGCATGCGGCGGCCGAGGAGGAGGTCTTCTATCCTGCGTTGCTGCAGGTCGGGCTGGCGGCGAACCGGGCGGCGGGGGTGGAGGACGAGACGGTCGACGCCATCCACGACCACAACGACATCAGGGACGCGGTCGCGGAGGTGGCGCGGCATCAGGTCGGCACCGACGAATGGTACGCCGCGGTGGCCGGGGCGAACCTGGCCAACAGCGACCACATGGCCGAGGAGGAAAGAGAGGGGCTGACCGACTTCCGCCGGCTGGCCAGCGTGCAGCGCCGTCATGACCTGGCCGTGGCCTTCGCGGCCTACCAGGCCAGGAACTACACAGGGGTTCAGCCGGTGGACCGGGACCCGGAGGAGTACGTCCGCGAGGAGGAGGGCCGGGTTCCGTCCGGCGGCGGGTCGCTCAGCATCGGCAGCCTCAAGCGGAACAACTAGAGGTTCCGGCGTGGATAACGTGCCGGGTGTGTCTCATGCCCGGCATGCTCCCGGCCAGGGTGCCCGGTCCGGATTGGCGTGGGAGTGGCACTGTGCCTTCTCTGCTGACCGTCTACTCACGCAGTCAGGGGCCGGGAGCGATCCTGGGGTTGTCCTTGGGCGGGAGATTCGGCAATGAGCGTAGCGTTCGCTCAGGTCGCTGTGCTGCTGAAGGGAGCAGCAGCCATCCCCGCCGGGTGATGCACGCGCTCCCGTGATGCCGCACGATACAACCAGCTAAGAGCCGGGGGAAACCTGCGGGATTGTCCTCAGCCTCCCGGCCTGGGGAGGGGACGGCCTGGGCCTTGACGCCTTGGGGGCCGTCTGACAAGTTCGAAGCGGGAAGGGCCGACGGCGGTGCAGGAGATCACGTACCCGAGCGGCGTAGGCCAGGGACGGGCAGCCGCCGTGCCAGCCGGCGCGGGGCTGGCATGGTGATCGTCTTCGCCCTGCTGGCCGCCCTGTCCAACGCGGTCAATGAGGCCACCCAGCACATTGCCAGTACCGCTGCGCCGCGCCGGTCTTCGGGCTGGCGGCTGGTCGTGTACCTGTTCCGCAATCCGCTGTGGCTCTTCGGCTGGCTGGCCCTGGTGACGGCGTTCGTGTTCCAGGCCCTGGCCCTGCACAATGGCTTGCTGTCGATCGTGCAGCCGGTGCTGGCCACCGAACTGGTCTTCATGCTCCTGCTGCGCCGGTTCTGGATCCACCAGTCGATCCGCCTGGCCACCTGGGTCGCCGCCGCCGTGACCTGCGTGGGCCTGACCGTGTTCGTCATTGCGGGGCAGCCTGGGGGCGGCCAGCCCACGCCTACCAGTAAGCACTGGTTCACGGCCGGGCTGGCGTGCTGCGCCTGTGCCGGCGTCCTGGCGGTCGTGGCGCGGTGGGGGCGCCCGAGCCTGCGCGCGGCGCTGTACGGCTCGGCCTCGGCGGTCATGTGGGCACTGGTGGCAACGTTCATCAAGGCCACAACCGACACGCTGACCCAGTTCGGCGTGGGCGGGATGTTTACCCACTGGCCCGTCTATGCCCTGGCTGCGGGAAGCGTGGCGGCCCTGTTCCTGATGCAGGCGGCGCTGCACGTCGGGCCGCTGCGAGCCTCTCAGCCCTTCATAGTGATCGTCGATCCGATCGTCAGCATCGCCCTGAGCGTGTGGCTGTTCAACGAGCACTTCACATCTGATGGCGCCGTGCTGGCCCTGGCGGCGGCCGGCTTCGCGGTGATGTGCGCCAGTGTCGTCGTCTTGACGCAGACCGCACCAGCCACCATGAAGGCCGATATGCCTAGTGACAAGCAAGGCGGTAAGCGGCATGACGCGGCAGGCAGCAGCGGCCGGAAGGCACAGCACTAAGGACAACCCGCCGCTTTGAAGATCGCTGGCGCGGGCGGTGAGAATCCTGAACGGCCACCTCGGTGGCATGACCTGGCTAGGCGTGGTCGCAGGTACGGCGCAGGGTGTCCGGGGTGAGGTCGGCCAGGGTGGGATAGCCGTCGACGGCCATGATCAGGTCGGCTTCGGCCAGGATGCTGCGCAGGACGTGGACGATGCCGTCGGTGCCGCCGATGGCCAGGCCATAGGCGTACGGGCGGCCGATGCCGACCGCGGTGGCGCCCAGGGCCAGGGCCTTGATCACGTCCGCGCCGGACCGGACGCCGGAATCGAACAGCACCGGGAGGCCGTCGGCGGCCTCGACCACGCCAGGCAGGCAGTCCAGCGCGGGCAGCCCGCCGTCGGCCTGGCGGCCGCCGTGGTTGGAGCAGTAGATCCCGTCCACTCCCCCGTCCTTGGCCCGGCGGACGTCGCCGGGATGGCAGATGCCCTTGACCAGCAGCGGCAGCGTGGTCAGCGAACGCAGCCAGGGCAGGTCATCCCAGGTGAGCGGGTTGCCGAACAGCCGGGCCCAGTGCCCGATGGCGGTGGCCAGGTCGGCGCCCGGATCGATTAGGGCGCGGAACACCGGGTCGGAGGTGTAGTTGGCCAGGCAGTGGCCGCGTAGCTGCGGGAAGTTGCTGGCGGCCAGGTCACGGGGGCGCCAGCCGGTGAGCCAGGTGTCGAGGGTGACCACGATGCCCCTGAAGCCCGCGGCCTCGGCCCGGGACAGCAGGCTGGCGGCCAGGTCGCGGTCGGTGGGCGTGTAAAGCTGGAAGAAGCCGGGAGTCCCGCCGAACTGGTCGGCGACATCTTCCATGGGGTCGTTGGACAGGGTCGAGGCGATCATCGGGACGCCGGTGCGGGCCGCCGCCGCCGCAGTGGCCAGGTCGCCGTGACCGTCCTGGGCGCACAGGCCGATCACGCCGATGGGTGCCATGAACACCGGCGAGGGCAGCCGCATCCCGAACAGCTCGACCGACAGGTCACGCCGGGCCGCGCCGACGAACATCCGCGGCATCAGGCCCCACCGGCGGAACGCGCTGACGTTGGCCCGCTGGGTGTGCTCGCCGCCCGCGCCGCCCGCGACGTAGGACAGCACCGAGGGCGGCAGTGCCTGCGCGGCCCGGGCCTCGAGTTCGGCGAACGCCATCGGGAACTTCGGCAGGACCCCCTGCAGGCCGGCCCCGTAGATCTCCAGCTGGTAGTCGCCGAACGCCGCCTGTGCACTGGTCATCGGGAACTCCTTCGCGGAGGAGAGTGGGGGCCGCCGACAATCGTTTGCAACCATTCTGCACCTGGCCGGGAACCCCAGGCCTGAGCTACCAGGCGGTGCCGGGGGGCGGCACCAGCGGCGGCACGATGGCCTCGATGAGGTGCGGCCCGGGCTCGGCGTAGGCCCGGCGCAGCGCCTGGTCGAGGTCTTCGGCCGTGGTGACGCGGACCGCGGGCACGCCCAGCCCGGTGCTGATCGCGGTGAAGTCCGGGGTGGGACCGGACAGGTCGAGCATCCGCGCGGCGCGCTGGCCCGCTTGCCCGGCGGCGGTCCGGGCCAGTTCCATCCGCAGCACGGCGTAGGCGGCGTTGTTGATCAGCACCGTGGTGACATCGAGTTGCTCGCGGGCCTGGGTCCACAGCGCCTGGATCGTGTACAGCGCGCTGCCGTCGGCTTCCAGGGACACCACCGGCCGGTCCGGGGCGGCGACCGCCGCCCCGGTGGCCACCGGCAGGCCCTGGCCGATCGAGCCTCCGGTCAGGGTCAGCAGGGTGTGCCTGGCCGCGGCGGCCAGGGCCTTGGGCAGGGCGAATCCGGTGGTGTTGGCCTCGTCGGCGATGATGCCGTGCTCGGGCAGCGACCGGGCCACCGTGTTGGCCAGGCTGATCGCGGTCAGCGGCCCCGGTTCCAGGTCGGGTACCGGGTGGCGGGCCAGGACCGGTTCGGTCCCGGAGGCGACCTTCCCGGCGAGCAGTTCGAGTGCGGCCTCGGCGTCCTGCGCGCGGTCGGCCAGCCAGGTCACCGCGCAGCCGTCCGGCACCAGGTCGCTGGACCGCCCTGGGTAGGCGAAGAACGACACCGGCGACCGGGCGCCGGCCAGCATGAGCTGGCGCACCCCGGCCAGCTGGGCCTCGGCCGCCTCGGCCAGGTAGGCCAGCCGGTCGACCACAGGCATCCCGGCGCCCTGCTCCATCCGGGCCGGGAACGTCTCGGCCAGCAGCCGGGCGCCGGTCGCGGCGCTGATCCGACTGGCCGCCCGCAGCCCGCGCCCGGTCAGCGCGGTGCCGCCCAGCAGGAGCAGCGCGGGCTCGCCGCCCGCCAGGACGCTGGCCGCGGCGGACACCTGATCATCGCCGGCGGCCTCGAGTCCGGCCGCCGGGCGGGCCAGGGCCAGCGCCCCGCCCTCACTCCAGGACACGTCGGCGGGCAGCACCAGGGTGGCGATCTGGCCGCGGCGGGCCGCGGCCAGCGCCCGCATGGCGTCCGGGGCCAGATCGCGGGTGGTGCCCGAGGTGTGGACCCAGCCGGACACGGTGCGGGCCAGGGCCTCGATGTCGGACTGCAGCGGGGCGTCGTAGCGGACGTGACCGGTGGCGTGGCCGCCGACGATGACCAGCACCGGGGTGCCGGCCCGGCGGGCGTTGTGCAGGTTGGCCAGGCCGTTGGCCAGGCCGGGCCCCAGGTGCAGCAGCACCGCGGCGGGCCGGCCGGTCATCCGGGCGTAGCCGTCGGCGGCGCCGGTGGCCACGCCCTCGAACAGGGCCAGGACGCCGCGCATGGCCGGCACCGAGTCCAGGGCGGCCACGAAGTGCATCTCCGACGTGCCGGGATTCATGAAGCAGACGTCGACACCCGCTGCGGTCAGGCTGCCGATCAGGGCCTGGGCACCATTCACCCGCTGATCGTAAGGGGTGACGGGTCAGCGGGCCGAATGGGCTCCGGTCATCATGGCCGCCAGGTCTTCGGGGTGCAGGAACGAGGGCGGGGGCGGCGGTCCCCAGGAGAACAGGCCGCGGGCCCCCTCCAGGTCCTCCGGCGTCCACAGCTGGTCATCGATGATGCAGTCCATGTCGGAGTAGTACTCGGAGAAGTTCCCGGCCGGGTCCTTGAGGTACCAGAAGAAGTTCGAGCCCGCGTAGTGGCGGCCCAGGCCCCACACGTGCCGCTCGGGCCGGCCCTCGAGCATGGCGCAGGCGCCGCGGCCCACGTCGTCGATGTCGTCGACCTGCCAGGAGGTGTGGTGCAGGAACGACACCGGCGCGCCCAGCACCAGCACGTTGTGGTGATCGGTGGAGCAGCGCATGAACGCGCCCACGTCCTTGATCCGGTCGCTGACCTTGAAGCCGAGGCCATCGACGAAGAACGCCATCGTGGCCCGGTGGTCGGTGCTGCCCAGCACGGCGTGGCCGAGCTTGCGGGGCCGCACCCGGTCGGCCCGCACCAGGCCGGGCGCCCTGGTACCGGGCCGGTCGAGGCGGCCGGGGCCGTTGTAGGGCGTGGCGGGCACCGTGTCCTGGCGGGTCCGCGGGGCGACGTCCAGGACGACCCGCACGCCGGTGACCGGCTCGGTGGCCTCCAGGCTGGTCCCCCGCAGCTCCTGCGGCACGCCGAGCCGGGTCAGGCCGGCCGCGGCACGGGCCAGGTCGTCGGGGTCGTCGGCGCCGACACGCAGCTCCAGCAGGCGCCGGGTCGGCGCGGGCAGGATCCGCAGCTGCTTCCCGGCGTCGCGGGTGGCGAGCCAGCCGTCCTCGGCGGGAGCCAGGCCGAACTCGGCGTAGTAGGCCGCGGTCTCCGCGACGTTCGGCACGCCGATGGTGACCGACAGCAGGCCGTGCAGGCTCATCGGTACCTCCCTAGGACTCCGGCGCCACGAAGCGGTGCCGCCTCTCGCCTACGCCTTCAACATAACCCGCGAGCCGGGGGTGGTGGCCGGGGCTCGTAAGCCGGGGGTGGTGGCCGGGGCTCGTAAGCCGGGGGTGGTGGCCGCGCTGAATCCGGCGGCGGTCTCGATGTCCAGCCCGGCCGGGCTCACCGGCGCGCCAGGCGATGTGCTGGTCGGGGCGGATGAGCAGGAACTCCTCCCGCCACGGGTAGTCCGGCGGGGCTTCGATGACGGTGAGCGGGATGCGGCGGCGGGCGGCGCGGGCGGCCAGGTCCGCGGCCGCGGCGGCTAAGCCGGGCGGCCCGAGCAGCGTGAACCCGGGGCCCAGCCGGTCGTACAGGGAGGAGCCGTCCGGCAGCCAGTGGTGCGGCAGCCGCGCGCCGGGCTCGGCCGAGGGGGTGTAACTGGTCACGTCGCCGGAGCTGCGGCGGGCGGGCGCGGCGCCGGGCTGGATGACCGGGGAGCCTGCGTAGGAGTAACCGAGGACCAGGCCCAGGCTGTAGAATTCGGATGCCTTGGCCCGCTGGATGGCAGCCGCGTCGCGGGGCAGGACGTTGGCCCCGGCTTGCATGTTGGACTCCGCGCTGGCCACGGTCTGTTCGGCCACGCCGCGGCGTTCCGGTTCGTAGCTGGCCAGCAGCTCGGGCGGTGCCCAGCCGGCTTCTACGGCGGCGATCTTCCAGGCGATGTTGACCGCGTCGCCGACGCAGGTGTTGAACCCGTGCCCGCCCCAGGGCGGGTTCACGTGGGCGCTCTCGCCGACCAGGAACACCCGGCGGTCGGCGAAGGTGTCCGCGACCAGCATCCGGGCCGTCCACGGGTCGGTGGCCACGAGCTGGTAGCCGACCGGCCCGCCGGCCAGTCCGGCGATGAGCTCGGGCAGGTGGGCCGTGCCGTAGGCTGCCTCGATGCCGGGCAGGATGGCCCACCAGGTGCCGGACAGGTCGAGCCGGCCGATCAGTCCGCTCCCGGCGGCGCCGACGACCCAGTACTGGACCGCGGGCCCGAGGCGGGTGTCCAGGGCGGGGGCGCGGAACACCAGGTTGAAGTTCGGCCGGGGATCGGAATGGCCGATGTAGCGGGCCCCGGCCGCTTCCCTGGTCACCCCGGCCGCGCCGTCGCAGCCGAGCACGTACCGGGCCCGGATCTGGTAGGCGGCGCCAGCCGCGTCGGTGACGTCCACGGTGACCCCGGTGTCGTCCTGGGTCAGCGCGGTGGCGGCATGACCGAAGCGCAGCTCGACGCCGGGCAGGCGGCGCAGGTGGCCGCGGAGGACCTCCTCCACGACCGGCTGCGGGACCTGCTGGCCGGGCTCGGCGAACCGGTCATCGCGCTCGGTGGTCAGGCCGAACGCCCCGTCGAAGTCGGTGATCCGCCTGCCGGACAGGGTCTCGCAGAAGGTGACGCGCTGGGACCAGGCCACCTTCAGCGGCGCGGCCGCGCGCAGCGGGCCGGCCAGGCCCCAGCGGCGCAGGTGCTCCATGGTGCGGATGCTGGTGGTCTTGGCCCGCGGCCTGAGGCGCGAAACTTCGGCCCGCGGCTCGATGAGCAGGCAGCCGACGCCGTGCCGGGCTAGTTCGGCCGCGGCGGCGAGGCCGGCCGGGCCGCCGCCGACCACCAGCACGGCGGTACGGGCAGGGTCCGTCACGAGATGCATACTCCCTGATCACCTGGCCTCCGGTCCACCGGTCCTTTCATTGACCGGCAACTCTGGAGAATTACATCGTGCGTGCGGGTCATCCAGGCCAGGCGAAGCCATGAGGACCCGCCCGGGTGACGGGAGCGCCGGAATGGATCGGGCGGGGGGCGCGTTGCACGGAAGCCACCGGGCGCACGAACGTCGGGCGCGGCGGGCGCCACGGACCGTTCGGATAAATAGGGAATTTTCGTCCGGCGGCCGTTGTCGATACCCCTACGGGTATCACCACGAGGAGGCAGGAACATGGCAACGGTCGAGCTTACGGCCGAGAACTTCAATGCGACGGTGAGCGGCGGCGGCCTGGTTCTCGTCGACTTCTGGGCGTCCTGGTGCGGGCCGTGCCGGATGTTCGGGCCGATCTTCGAGAAGGCGGCCGAGAAGCATCCGGACGCGGTGTTCGGGAAGGTGGACACCGAGGCGCAGCCTGAGCTGGCCGCCACGTTCAAGATCGCGTCCATCCCGACACTGATGATCATCAGGGACAGCATCATCCTGTACGCGCAGCCGGGCGCGCTGCCCGAGGCCGCGCTGGAGGAGCTGATCACCAAGGCCGGCGAGCTGGACATGGACGAGGTCCGGGCCAGCCTGGCCGCCGCGCCGGCAGGCGCCTGATAACTCTGCGCCGGCAGGCGCCTGACAGCTCTGCGCCGGCAGGCGCCTGACAGCTCTGCGCCGGCAGGCGCCTGAGCGCGGGGCGCGGGGGCGCGGAAAACCGTTAGGTAAATCCTGCGCCCGGCGCGGATGATGGCGGGCATGCCGATCGACATGTTCATCGAGCCGGAGAAAGACCCGCGGGTTGAGCCGCCGACGGCGGGCTCGGAGCTGGACACGCTGACCGGGTTCCTCGGCTGGCACCGGGGCACGCTGGAGCTGAAGTGCTCGGGGCTGGACCCCGAGGCGCTGGCCCGCCGGTCGGTGGAGCCGTCGTCGCTGTCGCTGCTCGGCATCGTCCGGCACATGGCCGACGTCGAGCGGAGCTGGTTCCGGCGGATCATGGCCGGGCAGGACGCGCCGTACCGCTTCTCCTCACGCGAGGACCGGGACGGTGACTTCGACAACGTGCGGCCCGACCCCGCCCTGGTCGCCGAGGCCTGGCAGGCGTGGCACGAGGAGATCGCGTTCGCGGACGAGTTCGTGGCCGCGGCACCGGATCTGGACCTGCCCGCCAGGCGGCTGACGTCGGACGGGCGCCACCGGATGTCGCTGCGCTGGGTGCTGAACCACATGATCGAGGAGTACGCGCGGCACAACGGGCACGCCGACCTGCTGCGCGAGCGGATCGACGGCGCGGTCGGCCAGTAATCCATCAGGACAGCACGCGGCGGCGGAAGTTGCGCAGGCCGATAGCCAGGAACACCGCGCCGAACCCGGCCACGACCGGGTAGATGACGTACAGGTGCATATGCGGGGCGGCGGTGAACGCGGCGCGCATGCCCTCGTTCACGTAGATGAGCGGGTTGATCAGCACGATCGTCTGCAGCCAGTGCCAGCCGCCCACGGTGACCGGCGCCAGCTTGGTCCACGAGTAGTAGGTGCCGCCCAGGAACGTGATCGGCAGGATGATGAAGCCGAACATCAGGCCGATGTTCCGCGGCTCGAAGCTGGTCCCCAGGACCAGGCCTAGCCCGGCCATCGCGACGCAGGCCAGCGGCACGAACGTGACGATGATCCACCAGTGCAGCGACAGGTGGGCCTCCACCCCGGGTGCGTGCACGACCGAGGCGATCGGCAGCACGATGGCCGCCGACAGCAGGCCCTGAGCGGCGCCGGAGAGCACCTTCTCCATCGCCACCAGCCAGATCGGGCAGGGTGCCTGCACCCGGTCCTCGATCTCGCGGGTGAAGCCGAACTCCTGGGCCATGGCCAGCGCGATGGACTGCACGCCCTGGAACATGACCGAGATCCCGACCACGCCCGGGACCAGGATGGTCGCGAACGCGGACTGGGCCGCCGGGCCGAGGCCGCCGATGCCTTGCCCGATCTTCGGGAAGACGTAGAGGAACACGAAGCAGAGCAGGAACGGCTGGACGAGCGTGCGCAGCACGAACTCCCAGAGGTGCTTGCGGAGCACCACTACGTCGCGCAGCAGCAGCGCGCCGAGCGCCGTCCAGCTGGCCGCGGCGACCGAGCGGGTCGGGCCGCCGCCGATCCGCCGGGCCGGGGCCTGCGCGGGTGCCGAGGTTGTGGTCATTCTTCCCGCAGCTCCCTTCCGGTCAGGTTGATGAACACGGTCTCCAGGGTGGGCTCGGCGATGGACACGTCGACCAGGTCGAAGCCCTCGCGCTCGGCCGAGAGCACGATGCGCGGGACCAGCCGGTCGCCGCCCTGCACGTGCAGCTCGACCCGGTCGTCGGCCACCCGGGTCCGGGTGACGCCCTCGACGTCCTTGGCCATCAGCTCGGCTAGGCGGGCCGGGTCGCCGGCGGTCCGCGCGGTGACGATGGTGTCGGCGCCGATGCTCTGCTTGAGCGCGGCGGGCGTGTCCAGGGCCAGGATCTTGCCGTGATCCATGATGGCCACCCGCTGGCAGAGCCGGTCGGCCTCCTCCATGTAGTGCGTGGTGAGCAGGATGGTCTGGCCCTCGCCGTGCAGTTCCCCGAGCAGATCCCACAGGGCCAGCCGGCTCTGCGGGTCCAGGCCCGCGGTGGGCTCATCGAGGAACAGCACGCTCGGGCGGTGGAAGATGGCCCGGGCCACCATGAGCCGCTGGGCCATGCCGCCGGACAGCGCGTAGACCGAGGCCTTGGCCCACTTGCTGAGCTGGAACTGCTCGAGCAGGTCGGTCGCGGTCTGCCTGGAGGCCTTGGCGCCCATGCCGAACAGGCGGCCGTGGAAGTACAGGTTCTCCCAGACGGTGAGCTGGCGGTCCAGGGTGTTCTGCTGGGAGACGATCCCGCTGAGCTGCTTGGCCAGCGCGGGGTGCGCGGCGACGTCGACGCCGGCGAGGAAAGCCCGGCCCGAGGTGGGAACCACCCGGGTGGTGAGCATGCCGGCCGTGGTGGTCTTGCCCGCGCCGTTCGGGCCGAGGAGGCCGAAGATCTCTCCGGTTTTCACGTCGAGGTTGAGCTTGTCCACCGCGGCGAAGTCGGTGCCCGGGTAGACCTTGGTCAGATCCTCGGTGTGGATGACGGCGTCCGGCTCGCCGCCGGGCCGGCCGTCCTGGCTCGCCTTGACCTCTGCTGTGCTCATGACCAGTCCAGCGTAACGTCGGGCGGACCTGGCCAAACCATCGGCGCTCGGCGGCTGGGCGGCGTTCCCGAACGTGCGGCGTGACCAAACCGTGACATTGGCGGCACTTCTGACCTCTATGTCTGATTCACAAGTAGGGCATATGCTCGGCGTCGGGACACGCGGCGCGAGTCGCGCGTCTGGGGAGGAGTCGGCATGAGACGTGCGTGCCCTTATTCAGCGCAGAATTTAACTGGCCTGCACGACCGTTCTTTCATTCGCGCGGGTCTTGCCATCAGAACGGCTGTCAGTTTGGCTCGCAACCAGGCTTTGTTTCCCTATTCTAATTTATATTTTTTTTGGGACAGAGAGAAGAGTCATGACAGGAACATGCACGTATTGCAGTACACCGCTTACCGACAACGACGCGTTCTGCGGGAACTGCGGGCGGCCAGCCCCGGACGCGAGAACGAGCGGGTTTTCCGCGCCGACGGTGATCAGGTCCACCGGGCCGGGACCGGCGCCTGCCGTTGGGCCTGAGACGCCCCGGTCGTCCTGGCCGGGGTCAGGGACGGGGAGCTCGCCAGAGCCTGACCTGCCCCTTTGGCCCAGTGGCAGCACCGGGCGGACCGGGTCGGCGCCCACGGCACAGGCCGCTGCCGCAGCGGCTGAGGTGGGCCTGGGCCAAGCCGGGCCGAATGCGACCTACCTGGGCCGGCGGCTCATGTACCTGCCGCAGCCGGAGCAGCCATTCGACCCCATTGCCAATACCAGGTACCTGACGGCCGTGCTTGCCCGGGCCGCGATGTACGTGATCATTTACGTGATCGGCGCATTCCTGGCCGGGATCTTTTTCACCGTGGCGGGCCTGGCGGTGCTTGGGGCCTCGACCGGCATCCGGCTGTATTCGATCTGCGGGGCGCTGATTGCGATCGCGATGTTCTTCCTGTTCTGGCTGATGCCGGTGCCGGCCCTGCTGTCGGAGTGGAAGCTGACCGTGGACGGCAAGGCCGCGGCCGCGCCGACCGTCTTCGAGCACATCGTCTGGACCCTGCGCCGGCATGAGACCCCGCTGGATTCGGCCCAGGTCCGGCGGCTGCGGCTGCCGCGCGAGGGCAGCCGGGACTACCTAGAGCTGCGCCGCGACCTGTTCACCGGCTTCATCGGCTGCTTCGCCTGGGGACAGGACCTGTACGTGGGCTGGACCTTCTGGGTGAAGCTGTCACCGTTCCGGGCCCTGTGCATGCGCCTCGCCCGGATCTGGCAGTCGGCCACCGGCCGGGGCAACGAGCTGTACAGCACGCTGCGCTACGACTCGGCCCGGGCCATGCGCGAGGCCATGCACAGCACGGCCAGGGAGGGAATCGACGTCGCGGTCGGCCAGCTCGCGCCGCAGGGCCAGGGCATCATCGGGAGTTCCGTCCAAGTCACCGACATCGGCGTGTAACGGGCGGCCATGGGGGCATTCCGCCTGGTCAGCGCTCCCCCGCCGGGCCTGGTCCCCGGCGGGGGCGCACCCGTCCCGAATGCGTACTTCGCGGTGCGGGTCGACTCCGCGGTGGACCTGCTCGAGGCGCGGGAGTACCAGGGCCTGTCCCGCGCTGACCGGCTGGCCAAGGCGCTCGGCGAGCAGCAGGGCTTCCTGAACGGCTTCTCCGATCCCGCCCTGAACGCCGCGCTCGACCTGCGCATCATCATCGACCCGCAGGCTTCCGTGCCGGTGTCGATGGTGCTGCTCGGGCGGGTGTGGGGGCCGGACCCAAACGAGGTCACGGCCCGGGCCGGGCGGCTGAGCACCCAGGTGCATGCCGCGCTGCCGCGGCACGTCACCGGGTCGCTCGCCGCGGACGAGGCGGAAATCGGCACCCTGCTGTGGCCATTCCCCGCAGGCCAGCCGGTGGACTCGGCCGTGATCACCCGGCACGAGCTGGTCGGCTTGCCGTCCCGGCCGGACGCCCAGGTGGCGTACTACTTCTCGGCCGTCCCGTTCAACTGGTCGGACAACGACTGGTCGGCGGTGTACTCGGCGCTGCAGTCCAGCGCCACCCCGCTGGTCGTGTCGGCCGCGGTGCTGCCGATCCAGCTGCCGGCCTCGTTCGGGCAGAAGCTGCTCAGCCTGGCCACGTTCTACGGACGGCTGGCCCGCGAGGACGAGCGGGAGGGCGGCCTGTACTTCGGCCGCCAGAAGATCGCGCCCGACGCGTTCGCGGTGGACGCCGAGCGGACATTCCGCGATTTCTCCCGGCGCCTGGGCCGGAAGGCGTTCGCGCTGCGGATCCAGGTCGCGGCGCCCGGGCGGCTGCCCCCCGGCATCGTGGAGACGGTGGCCTCGGCCATCTCCCCCGCCGATCCCGGCCAGGGCAGCCACCTGGAACGCGAGCGTACGGTCTCCGCCTACGAGGTGCGGCGGCCCGCCAGCGACCGGGAGCGGGGGCTGGCCGACTACAACCTGGGCGCGATCGACTTCGGGCTGCTGCCGGGCCGGGCGGAGATCTGGGGCCGGCCGGATCCGCCTGACCCGCAGCTCCAGCTGCTCAGCGTCATCGGCGACGCGCGGGACGCCAGCTGCGCGTTCCGGCTGCCGATCGCGGTGGACGGCACCGTGCCCGGGTTCCGGGTCCGGCGCGGGCAGTTCGGCCACTCGGAGGCGTTCCGGGCCGCCGGGCCGGCCATCAGGCTCGGCCACGTGGCGGGTTCCAGCCGTCCGGTCATGCTGCCGGTGCAGAGCCTGACCAAGCACGCGCTGCTGGCCGGGAGCACCGGCAGCGGCAAGACCACCACGGCCATGGAGATCCTGCGCCAGCTGTGGCTCGACCACCGGATCCCGTTCCTGGTCATCGAGCCGGTCAACTCCGACGCCGACGACTACCGCAGGCTGGCCGCCGAGCCGGGCTTCTCCGACCTGGAGATTTATACCGTCGGCGACGAAGGCGGGCGACCGCTGCGGTTCAACCCGTTCGAGGTGCCGCGGGGTGTTCTGGTCGGGGAGCACATGGCCAACCTGCTGGCTTGCTTCAAGGCGGCGTTCGGGCTGTGGGAGCCGCTGCCGGGGATCTACTCTGACGCGCTCAGCCTGACCTACCTGCGGACGGGGTTCCTGGCTTCGGAGCGCCCGGTTTCGCGGCGGGCCTGGCCGACCGCGGTCGAGTTCATGCGGGCCATGGGCGAGGTTACGGCTGACCTCGGCTACGCGGGCGAGGTCCGGGCCAACATCGAGGCGGCGTCCATCCGCCGGGCTCAGCAGCTGGTCCGGGGGGTGACGGCGTCGGCGTTCCTCACCGACCAGCCCAACGATATTGCCGGGCTGCTGGATCACCCGGTGATCCTGGAGCTCAAGTCGCTCGGGTCGGGTGACGAGCAGGCCCTGACGATGGCGCTGCTGCTCAACGCGGTAACCGAGCACTACCAGGCGGTGCGCGGGGCCTCAGCGGACCTGGTGCACGTCACCCTGGTGGAAGAGGCGCACCGGCTGCTGGCCCGGCCACAGGGCGCCAAGGCGGCCGAGGACGCCCAGGCCAAGGAGAAGGCGGCCGAGGCGTTCGCCAACACGCTGGCCGAGAACCGCAAGTACGGCGAGGGCGTGATCATCGCCGAGCAGCTGCCCACCAAGCTGGTCCAGGACGCGGTCAAGAACACCAACCTGAAGCTGATGCACCGGCTCACCGCCGAGGACGACCGCCGCTTCCTGGGCGAGACCATGGGGCTTGACGAGTCGCAGCTGCGGTTCGCCACCCGGCTGCAGACCGGCGAGATCCTGGCCTACAGCGATGAGTTCGCCGAGGCGTCGCACATCACGGTGACGCCGGTGCTGCGGGCTGGCCTGCCTGGGCCGGTGGCCGCCGCGTCCGCGGCGCCGTTCGAGGCCTGCGAGCCGTGCCGGGCGCGCTGCGCCTACCGGGGCGCCGGGCTGGCCATGGTCGGCGATCCGGTCACGGTCAACCGGATCAAGGACGCGGTGGCCGGCCTGGAGGTGAAGGGGCTGCCGGAGGCGGAACTGGTCAGCCGGTGGGGCGCGCTGCTCGGCCTGCTGCGGGGACAGGTAGAGGCGTTCCCGTCGCTGCCCGCGGCTGAGCCGGGGCGGAGTGACGCTGCGTACTGCCTGTTCCTGCATGCGCTGGCGGTGCGGACGATGCGGTTCTCGCCAGCCTGGCCGACGGCGGTGGCGACGCGGCTGGGGATCATACCCGCGGGCACTGAGGACGAGGCCGGGGCGGTAGCGGCTGACACGGAAGGAAGTCTCGCGTGAGTGAGATATGGCATGAGGTCAGCTCCCTCGCTGGCGAAGACGGGTCGGACAGCCAGCCGGAGCTGCCGGGGCTGACCGGGCCCGAGCTGCCGTGGGCTGGCGGTGCGGAGATGCCCGGACTCACCGGACCCGAAGTCCCGGGGGCGGGCGGGGCGGAGGCGTCTGGGACGGGCGGCCTGGAGTTGCCGGGCATGGGCGGGCCGGAACTGCCGGGGATGGGCGGGCCGGAACTGCCCGGGCTCGGTGGCCCGGAACTGCCCGGCTTGGGCGGGCCGGAACTGCCAGGGCACGAAGGGACAATGGGCAGCGGGGGCCACGAGATGGTGCACGGGGATGCCTCGTCGGTGCCGGGTGAGAAGGGGCCGGAGTCGTCGGCGGATCACAGCGTGAAGGGCGGCACGGAGGACAGGGCCGATGCCGGGCAGGATCCGGAGCGGAAATAACGATGCGAGCCATTGAGACCACCGCCAGGAGCGGCTTCAATGTCGCTATGAGAAGTCGGGATGGAGCCGGGCAGGAATGACCTTCTGCACGTCATGCGGCCAGGAGCGGGCCGGGACGACACGTTTCTGCACGTCGTGCGGCGCGGAGTTCCGTGATCCGCCGGTGTACGAGCCGACCGTCATGGCCGAGCAGCCGCGGCCGGAGGGTTACGACCCACCCGGCACGGCTATCTCAGCCCCGTCACCCGGCGCGTGGGCGCCGACCGGATCTTACGGCGACACGCCCGGCCAGGAGAGTTTCGCCGCTCCCGGAGGCAAAGATGCGGACCAGGATCAGTTCGGCGAAACATTTATGGGTCTTGGCGCCTTCCACGAGACCATGACGGCCGGACCCGCTTATTCCGGGCCCGCCTATGCCGAGCCGACGCCCGCCGCGCCTGCCTACCCCGATCCGGGCTATGCCGATCCCACCGCGCAGCTACCGCCCTATGCCCAGCCCGGATACGCCGAGCCCGGCTATCCGCAGCCCGGCTATCCGCAGCCCGGCTATCCGCAGCCCGGCTACGGCGGGCCTGCCCAGCCAGGACCGGGCGGTCCTACGCCCGGGCGGCGCCCGCCCGGCCAGCGGAACAAGATCATTTTCATAGCGGCGGCGGTGGTCGCCTTCCTGGCCGCCGGGGGCGGAGCATACGCGCTGATAGCGAACCACTCCCACAGCACCTCAGCCGCACCGCCGACGCAGAGCGCGAGCACCGCGGCACAATCGGCGCCGGCCAGCCCGACCGCGCCGCCGACCAGCGCATCGGCCTCGGTGAGCACGAGCAGCGGCACCACGGTGGGGGTGTCCGCCGCCGCAGCCAGCAACGCCGCCGCACCGCAGGTCACCGCGTTCCTGAACAGCTACTTCACGGCCATCAACGAGCACGACTACCAGGCCTACGACAGCCTGCTCGACCAGCAGCTGCAGCCCTACCCGCAGTCCTCCTTCGAGGCCGGCTACGGCACGACCACCGACTCGGACGAGACGCTGACCAGCATCATGGACACGGGCTCAGGCGGCGAGGCGGCCTCGGTCACGTTCACCAGCCATCAGCAGCCAGCGGACAGCCCTGACAACAGCTCGTGCGACCAGTGGTCGATCACCCTGTTCCTGGTACCGAACGGCAGCGGCTACCTGGACGGGCCACCCCCGTCGGGTTCCGGTTACCACGCCTCATACCAGGCCTGCTAGCGTCGGGCCCGGTTGGCGCGGAGGCTCAGGGGCGGCCCGCGTTAGCGGTGGGCGCCGATGAGGTCGGCGCGGATGCGGGCGGAGCCGGCGGGGGTGCCCATCTCGTCCGAGAAGGGGCCGTAGCGGTTGCCGTAGACGGGAGTGCCCGGCTCCTGGCGCCAGCTGTCGGCCAGGGAACCACCGTCGACGGCGTCGTAGCCGATCGAGTCGAGGAACGCGGTCGTGGCGGCCTTGGCGGCGGCGTCGTCCCCGGCGATGGGCAGCGCGGTGCGGTCGTCGGCGCCGGCCGGACGGGCCAGCGATCTCAGGTGCTTGAAGAAGATGTTGTTGAACACCTTCACGACGTGCGACTCGGGCAGGTAGCGCTGGAGTAGGGCGCTGCTGGTGAGGGCGCCGGTCTGGAGTTCGGCGATGTTCCCGTCGCGCTGCGGGTAGTAGTTGCCGGTGTCCAGGACGGGCTTGCCGGCCAGCGGCTTGACCGGGATGTCGCCGAACGCCTTGACCGGGACGCTGACCACCACCAGGTCGCCGGCCTCGGCGGCCTGCTCTGCGGTGGCGGCGGTGGCGAGCGGGCCGAGTTCGGCCACGAGTTCGGTGAGTGTCTCCGGGCCGCGGGAGTTGCTCAGCACGACCTGGTGCCCGGCGGCCACGCTGAGCCGGGCCACCGTGCCGCCGATCATGCCGCTGCCGATGATGCCTACGGTTGTCATGACCGCGCCAACCGCTGACCGCAGCCGATCATTCCGTGCTGAGCCGGATGTCATCGGCCTCGAGCCGGATGAGATCGTCCTTGCCGAACCGAGCTACGTCCTGGCTAGGGCCACTTGCAATAAATAGTCCAGCGATATATAACGTTGACATGAGCGACGTGGTGCTGCGCACCGCGGGGCTGACCAAGCGGTTCGGCTCGGCGGTCGCGCTGGACGGCCTGGACTTGTCTGTGCGGGCTGGTGAGGTGCACGCCTTCCTCGGGCCGAACGGCGCGGGCAAGACCACCACGATCCGGATCCTGCTCGGCCTGCTGCGCAAGGACGGCGGCCAGGTCAGCCTGCTCGGCGGCGACTCTCGAGGAACTGTTCTTGCGCCATTATTCTGCCGAACGGCCCCGCGTACGGCGGCGGCCGGATCCGCGCCTGGCTGGTCGACTACCTACGGCTGGAGCAGCAGTCATGAGGGCATCAGCCGGGCCCGCGGCAGGGATACGCCGACGCCTTACCCGGCGGCTTCGGCCCCGGAGAGGTTCACCTCGAACTCCAGCGTGACCTCGTCCTTCAGCTTCAGCGCGCCGAAGAACCCAGTATACGGCTTGAGCCCGAAGCCGGTCTGCTGCACGGTAGCCGAACCCCGGTACCGGCCGGGGCCGGGCTCGCTGACCTGCAGCCGGGCGGGCTGGCTCTGCCCGTTAAACGTGACCGTGCCCTCGATCGCGCCGCCGCTGGCGCCGAACCGCGTGATCTTGGACGAGGTGAAGCTGGCCGTGCCGTCGCCCAGGATCCCGCTCATGGTTTTCTTGATGTCCCGGCGGTCCCCGTCGGTCAGCGGCTTGGCGCCGCCGGTTCCCTCGCGGACCTCCAGTGAGCCGAGGTCGAGGTCGGCGGTGACCTTGGCCCCGGTCACGCCGCCGGCGTCTTCGTCCGGCACCTCGACCTGGGCCGACCAGCGGGTCACTTCGATGGTCAGATCATGACCGGCCCTGGCCGCGAACCCGGCCCGGCTGGTCTTCAGCACGACGCGCCCATTGTCCGGCCCGAGCCGGAACGTACCCGTAATTGCCGCCACGGGCCCAACCGTACGGGCTCGGACGGCCGCGGTCTACTCACGCTCCGGCCGCTTGGACACTTATGTCCGGGTATCGGAGGATCAGGGCAGCGGGAAATCGCCGAACAGCTCGCGGATGCGGCGCAGGTCCCGCAGCCGCGGCTCGGTGGTGCCGCCGACCCAGCGGCTGACCGTCTTTACCGAGACGCCCAGCTGGCGGGCGGCCACCTCCATGGTCATGCCCTCGCGGCGCAGGGCGTTGGCCATCCAGTCGGCGAACCCGGTCTCGGATCCGTCCAAGTCGGACGGGGCCATCCCGCCCGGCTCGGGATGTTGCTGGGACTTCAGCAGCGAGGCCAGCGCGTCCAGGCCCGCGGGCGTGCCGACCTGGGCGCCGGAACGCAGCACGTCGACCTCGACGTGGTCCGGGAAGATGCGGAACGAGACGTTGATCGCGCCGGTCTCGCCGGCGGCCTCGAGCAGCGCGTGGGCGACGGTCTCGCCCACCTCGCGGTTGTCCTCCTCGGACAGCGGCGACTGGGACAGGCACCGGCGGACGAAGTTGCGGATGTCAGGGATAGAAGAGGGCCGGGCGGGGAAGGTCTGCGACAGGACCACGACTGGCACAACCTCGACCTTGTCGCTGATCAAGTCGGCTGGCTTTTCCATCGCCGCCCTCCGCGTCTGGCACATTTCGGGGAATTACCCGGTGCCGCAGTCACCGGGTATGACAATGAGGGTACGTGTAATCCGCCTCCGTAGACGAGCCAGAACAGATAGACACATGTGTCCGGCCGGTCGACTCTTCTGTCTTGCAGATCTGAACGTGACAGGAATAGGCTGTTGGGAACCGGTGACGGCATGGTAGCCAAGCGCCGGCCATTTGTGAGCATGTGATGAGCGGTTACCCAGCCGGCGCATCCCGTCGGCCACGAACGACTGGGATACGCCGAGAATGGGCTCGCGTGACCCAGCGATGCCGCATAGCCCGGGTCTTCCCGCGCCGCAGTCCCGGCGCCGGGCTTCATCACACACCGGTGCGACGCGGGCGGATGCGCGAGATCAGACGGCTGCGGCCGTCACCTCCAGTATGTCCGGCCCGATCGCGCGTGACCTTAACCCAGGCCGCCCGCGACCGCGGGCCGTCTACCGAAGGGGTGGCGCTATGACCCAGGCCGCGGAAGAGCCGGTCTTGCATATTCTCTGGATGAACGGGGGCCTCGGTTGCGACGGGGACTCGGTGGCCCTGACCGCCGCGACCCAGCCGAGCATCGAGGAGATTGTCCTCGGCGCCCTGCCTGGACTTCCCAAGGTGGCCGTGCACTGGCCGCTGATCGACTTCGAATGCGGCCCGGAGCAGGGAGCTGACAACTTCATCGAGTGGTGGCACAAGGCCGACCGCGGCGAGCTCGACCCGTTCGTCCTCGTGGTCGAGGGATCCATCCCCAACGAGGCGATCAAGTCCGAGGGTTACTGGTGCGGGTTCGGCAACAACCCGGCCACCGGCCAGCCGATGACCACCAACGAATGGCTCGACCGGCTCGCGCCCAAGGCCACCGCCATCCTGGCCGTCGGCACCTGCGCCACCTACGGCGGCATCCACGCCATGGCCGGCAACCCGACCGGGGCCATGGGGGTCCCCGACTACCTGGGCTGGAACTGGAAGTCCAAGGCCGGCCTGCCGATCGTGTGCGTGCCCGGCTGCCCGATCCAGCCGGACAACCTGTCCGAGACGATCCTGTACCTGCTCTACCAGGTGGCCGGGCAGGCGCCGATGATCCCGCTGGACGAGGTGCTGCGGCCCAAGTGGCTGTTCGACGCCACCGTGCACCAGGGCTGCGACCGGGCCGGGTACTACGAGGAAGGCGAGTTCGCCACCGAGTACGGCTCGCCCACGTGCCTGGTCAAGCTGGGCTGCTGGGGGCCCGTGGTCAAGTGCAACGTGCCCAAGCGCGGCTGGATCAACGGCGTGGGCGGCTGCCCGAACGTGGGCGGCATCTGCATCGCCTGCACGATGCCGGGCTTCCCGGACAAGTTCATGCCGTTCATGGACAAGCCGCCGGGCGCGACGGTATCGACGACCGCCAGCGGCATGTACGGCACGGTTATCCGCAGCCTGCGCAGCTTCACCGCGAAGACGGCGGATAAGGAACCGAAGTGGCGCGTCAAGGGCTCTGAACTCCGCACCGGCTACCAGAAGACGTGGTGACAATACGATGACCGCAACTGAGTACGGGCAGTCCGCAGGCGCCGGGGAAGCCGAACTCACCGAGATGACCTGGGATCCGATCACCCGGATCGTCGGCAGCCTGGGTATCTACACCAAGATCGACTTCAAGGCCAAGAGAGTCGCCGAGTGCCACAGCACCTCCTCGATCTTCCGCGGCTACAGCATCTTCATGAAGGGCAAGGATCCCCGCGACGCGCACTTCATCACCAGCCGGATCTGCGGGATCTGCGGCGACAACCACGCCACCTGTTCGGTCTACAACCAGAACATGGCTTACGGGGTCCGCCCGCCGCACCTGGGCGAGTGGATCATCAACCTGGGCGAGGCCGCGGAGTACATGTTCGACCACAACATCTTCCAGGAGAACCTGGTCGGGGTGGACTTCTGCGAGAAGATGGTGGCCGAGACCAACCCCGGCGTGCTCGAGCAGGCCAACCACACCGAGGCGCCGCACGCGGCCGACCACGGCTACCGCACCATCGGCGACATCATGCGCTCGCTCAACCCGCTGGAAGGCGAGTTCTACCGCGAGGCGCTGCAGGTCAGCCGGTCCACCAGGGAGATGTTCTGCCTGATGGAAGGCCGCCACGTGCACCCGTCCACGCTGTACCCGGGCGGCGTCGGCACGGTGGCCACGGTGCAGTTGTTCACCGACTACCTGACCCGGCTGATGCGTTACGTGGAGTTCATGAAGCGGGTCGTGCCCATGCACGACGACCTGTTCGACTTCTTCTACGAGGCCCTGCCCGGGTATGAGGAAGTCGGCCGGCGGCGGGTCCTGCTGGGCTGCTGGGGCAGCCTGAACAACCCGGAGTACTGCGACTTCACCTACCGGAACATGGCCGACTGGGGCCGCAAGATGTTCGTCACGCCCGGCGTGGTGGTGGACGGGCAGCTGGTCACCAACAGCCTGGTTGACATCAACCTGGGCATCCGGATCCTGCTCGGTCACTCGTTCTACGAGGACTGGGAAGACCAGGAAATGTTCGTCACCCACGACGAGCTGGGCAATCCGGTCGACCGGCGGCACCCGTGGAACCAGCACACGATCCCGCGGCCGGCCAAGCGCGACTTCGACGACAAGTACAGCTGGACCATGTCCCCGCGCTGGTTCGACGGCAAGGACTTCCTGCCGCTGGACACCGGCGGCGGCCCGATCGCCCGGCTGTGGGCGACCGCGCTGGCCGGCCTGGTCGACTGCGGCTACGTGCAGTCCACCGGGCACAGCGTAAAGATCAACCTGCCGAGGACCATGTCCCGGCCAGAGAAGACCTTCGAGTGGAAGATCCCGGTGGACAAGCAGGGCCAGCCGCTGTCCAACGCGATCGAGCGGGACCGGGCCAGAACCTACTTCCAGGCCTACTCCGCCGGCGTCGCGCTGTACTTCGTCGAGCAGGCCCTGGCCGAGATCCGGGCCGGGCGGACCAAGACCTGGGAGTCGTTCAACGTGCCTCAGGACGCGTTCAGCTGCGGCTTCACCGAGGCGGTCCGCGGCGTGCTCTCGCACCACATGGTGATCAGGGACGGGAAGATCGCGAACTACCACCCGTACCCGCCGACGCCGTGGAACGGCAGCGTCCGGGACACCTACGGAACCCCGGGCCCGTACGAGGACGCGGTGCAGAACACCCCGATCTTCGAGGAGAACCCGCCAGAGAACTTCAAGGGCATCGACATCATGCGGGCCGTGCGCAGCTTCGACCCGTGCCTGCCGTGCGGCGTGCACATGTACCTGGGCGGCGGCAAGGTGCTCAAGACGGCGCACTCGCCCACGGGAGTCACGCTGGCGATGTGAGAACCCGGTTATCTGCCCACAGCGGTACTGAGGGAGGACTGATGGCCGCAGGCCACGGTGCGCAAAAGGCGGGTGAGCGGGTCGAGGCGCTGCTCGCCGAGCTGGGTTCGCAGGCGGGACCGGAGGTCGCGGCCACCGCGGAAGAGCTCGTGAGCTGCCTGGTCGAGCTGTACGGTGCGGGCCTGGCCGCGATCGTCGACATCGTCGGCGAGGACACCGAGGCCGGGCCGCGGCTGCTGGGCCAGCTGGCCGCCGATCCGCTGGTGGAGAGCCTGCTGCTGCTGCACGACCTGCACCCGCTGCCGGCCGGCAACCGGGTCCGGCGGGCCATCGAGGCGGTCATGCCCCAGCTCGGCGCGCACGCGGGCCACGCGGAGTTCGCCGGCGTCGATGACCAAGGAGTCATCCACGTGCGCCTGGAGCGCGGCGGCCACGGCTGTCAGTCCTCCCCGGAGGCCATCCGGGCGGCCATCGAGAAGACGGTGGCCGACGCGGCGCCGGAGGCAGCCGGGGTCGCCATCGAAGTGGTCACCGCAGCCCCGGAACTGCCGCTGCTGCAGATCACCCGGGGCCCGACGGCGGTCCGGGGCGCCCGGTGACCGCCGGGGTCTCGGAAACCGGGTCATCCGGGACTTCCGGGACCGGACCGACCGGCCTGCGGCGATTCGTCAAGCGCCCGGCGGGATCCCCACCAGGGCCCCCGCCGGGGCTGCCGCCGGCCATCCAGGACGTACTGGCGGCCCGGGCCGCCAGCCGCGGCCGGGACACCGGCGGGCCCGAGGGTGCCGAGCGGTGCGAGATGTGCCGCGAGGTGCTCGGCGAGCGGCACGGGCACGTGGTGGACCTGGAGAAGCGCTCGCTGGCGTGCACCTGCCGCGCCTGCTACCTGCTGTTCACCCACGAGGGAGCGGCGGGCGGCCGGTACCGCGCCGTGCCGGAGCACGTCTACCACGACCCGGGCCACCCGCTCACCGACGCGGACTGGAGCGAGCTGCAGATCCCGGTGGCGATGGCGTTCTTCTTCTACAACTCCGCCCTGGAGCGCGTGGTGGCCGGCTACCCGAGCCCCGGCGGCGCGACCGAGTGCGAGCTGGACCTGGCCGCCTGGGACCGGCTGGCCGCGGCCTACCCGCTGCTGGCCGCGCTGGCCCCGGACGTCGAGGCCATCTTCGTGAACCGCAGTATCTCCCCCGGGGGGCAACCTCCCGGTGACCCCCCGGGGCGGGGGGGACTGCCCGTCCCCCCCGTATCCTCCCCGGGCCCGGACCATTTCGAGGTCTACCTGATCCCGATCGACGAGTGCTACTCGCTGGTCGGCGAGCTGCGGCTGCGCTGGCAGGGCTTCGACGGCGGCGCGGAAGCCCGCGAATCGCTGGCTACGTTCCTGGACAGCCTGCGGCGGCGCGCCCGGGCGCTGGAAGGCAAGTGAGATGGCAGACCTCATCTTCGGCTGTACCGGCGCGACCGCCGAGCGCTACGCCGCCACCCCGACGCTGACGTTCTCGCTGACGATCACCGAGCGGTCCGGGGTGCGGATCCACGCCATCGCGCTGCGCTGCCAGATCCGCGTCGAGCCGCACCGCCGCCGCTACTCCGCAGCCGAGGCCCAGCGGCTGCACGACCTGTTCGGTGACCCGTCCCGGTGGGCCGAGACGGTCAAGCCGATCCAGCTGGCCACGGTCACCGTCATGGTCCCGACGTTCACCGCGGTGACCGAGGTGGACGTGCCGGTGCCGGTCACCTACGACCTGGAAGTGGCCTCGGCCCGGTACCTGCAGGGCCTGGACGACGGCACGGTCCCGCTGCTCCTGCTGTTCAGCGGCACCGTCTTCGTGGCCACCGAGGAGGGCTTCTCGGTGGAGCTGGTGCCGTGGAGCGCCGAGGCCTCCTACCGGCTGCCGGTCAGCGTCTGGCACGACCTGGTCGACGCGCACTTCCCGGGCCGTTCCTGGCTGCCCTGCAGCAACATGACGCTGGACGCGCTGTCCGCGTTCAAGGCCAAGCATGCCCTGCCGACCTGGGACGCGACGCTGGCCGCCCTGCTGGCCCAGGCCGCCCCGGCCGACGACGCCGCTCCCGCGACTTCGGATGCTTCGGAGGCGGCCGACCCCGACGACCCGGCGGAGGCGAGACAGCCGTGACTGACACTGGCGTGAGCCTCGACGCCGTGCGCCGCATCGCGGACGCCGTCCTCTACGAGGGCTACATCCTGTACCCGTACCGGGCCTCGGCCGCCAAGAACCGCAGCCGGTGGCAGTTCGGCGTGGTCATGGCGCCCGGGTACGCGGCCGCCGATCTCGTCGGAGAGCAGCTTCACCCAGGCCGAGTGCGTGCTCGAGCACACCGGGCAGCCCGAGCTGCAGATCATCCTGCGGTTCCTGCACGTCCTGCGGCGCAGCACCGAGGGCCTGGCTCCGGGCGCGGCCGCCGGGGCGTGGGACGAGGCGGTGGAACGCGAGATCGAGTTCATGGTCGGCGCCGCCGAACTGCTCGGTGCCGGCTACGTCGAGGAGTTCTCCGTCTGCGGCGGCGAGGACCGCGAGCCGCTGACCGGCCAGGAAGCCGCCGGGGTGGTCGTGCGCCGGCGCCAGACCCTGGACGGCGCGGTGTCGGTACAGGCCAGCCCGGTGCCCGGTCCGTGGCGGGCGGTCCGCCTCCAGGTCCGGGTGGAGAACCGGACCAAGGACGCCCCGGTGCCCGCGGTGCGGGAGGACGCGCTGCCCACCGCGCTGGTCGCGGCGCACGTGATCATGAGCGTGTCCGGCGGGCAGTTCATCTCGATGACCGACCCGCCGGAGTGGGCCAAGCCGGCCGTGGCCGAGTGCCAGAACACCGGCAGCTGGCCGGTACTGGCCGAGCCGGGCAGCGGGCGGCAGGTCATGCTGGCCGCGCCGATCATCCTGTACGACCACCCGGAGCTGGCCCCGGAGAGCCCGGGTGAGCTGTACGACGGCACCGAGATCGACGAGATCCTGACCCTGCGCACGCTGGCGCTGTCCGATGAGGAGAAGACCGAGGCCCGGGCCACCGACCCGCGGGCGGCCGCACTCATCGACCGGGTCGAGTCCCTGGACGCGCAGACCATGGAGCGGCTGCACGGCACGATACGGGCTCTGCGCCCTGTCGCCTCCGGCGAGGGGCGCCCGGTCGCCTCCGGCGAGGGGCGCCCGGTCGCCTCCGGCGAGGGGCGCCCGGTCGCTTCGGCCGTGGCGGAACCGGACGGCTTCGGCATGGACGCCTTCAGTCCCGGATCCGGGCAGCTCGCTCCCCGGCCGGCCGACTATGACCCGTCCGTGCCCTGGTGGGACCCGGAGGCCGACGCGTCGGTGTCACCGGACACCGACTCGGTGCTCATCGGCGGCCAGCAGGTGGCCCGGGGCAGCCTGGTGCGGCTGCGGCCCGGCGCCCGCCGCTCCGACGCCCAGGACATGTTCCTGATCGGGCGGACCGCCGAGGTCCAGGCCGTCCTGCTCGACGTCGACGACCAGCCCTACCTGGCCGTGTCGCTGGTCGATGACCCGGACCAGGACCTGCGGATCGCGCACGGGCGGTTCCTGTACTTCATGCCGGACGAGGTGGAGCCGTGCGAGGCGGGGGGTTCGGAATGAGCGGGCGGACGCTGGTGGCAGGCGTGGGCAACGTGTTCCTGCGCGACGACGCCTTCGGCGTCGAGGTGGTACGGCTGCTGGCCGACCGGCCGCGGCAGCCGGGCGTGCAGATCAAGGACTTCGGCATCCGCGGCGTCCACCTGGTCTACGAGCTGCTCAACGGGTACGACCTGTTCGTGCTGATCGACGCGGCGCCGCGGGGCGAGGCGCCGGGCACGGTGACGGTCCTGGAGGTAGAACTGCCCAGTCCCGAGGAGCTGCCCCAGCCGGTCATCGACGCGCACAGCCTGACCCCTGACGCCATCTTCGGGCTGCTGGCCTCCCTGGGCGGCCACCCCGGACGGAACCTCGTGGTGGCCTGCGAGCCGGCCGACGTGGACGCGGGCATGGGCCTGACCGAGGCGGTGCAGGCAGCGCTGCCGCACGCGGTGCGGGCCGTGGAAGACATCCTCGCCGAGGTGGCCGATGGGGCCGCCCCGGACGAGAATCAGGTAAATGAGCACGAAGCGGACGAGCAGGAGTGCATGGCGGATTTAGCCCGAAATCGCGATCAAGTGACCAGGGAAGGAGGTGCTCGGCATGCTGAGCAGGCTGATCAAGGCGGCATTCATCGCGGCGGTGCTGGCGATGGTGATCGATTCACTGCCTGACATCAAGCGGTACCTCGAACTACGTGAGATGTGACCCGCGCGCGCCAGGAAGGATGTGAGGGGCGTGGAAGTAGTACTCGGTTTCGCGGTCGGCTACTGGATTGGCACGCGCCAGGGGCGTAAGGGATTGCAGGAGGCGATCGAGTCGGCGCAGGCCATCATGGCCTCGCCGGAAACCCGTCGGATGCTGAGCGAGGCCATATCCTCGTTCGAGACCGTGGCAGGCCCGGCCATGGAGCGGATGGGCGGCGGCAGGTCCGGCGGCCGGACGGCGCTGTTCGGCAGCGTCGTGGACGAGCTCATCGAGCGGCGGTCCCGCCGCGCGGCGTGACACAAAAAGGGGAACGGCATGCACGAATACGGCTTGTGCGAAGGCGTGCTCGATGCGGTACGCCAGCGCGCCGAGGGCCGGAAGGTAGCCGAGGTCAAGGTGCGGTTCGGGGTCCGGCATGCCGTGGACCAGGAATCCCTTTCGCAGGCCTTCAGCTTCGTGGCCGAAGGCACCGAGGCGGCCGGCGCCGCCGTCCAGCTCGTCACGGTGCCGGCCATCCTCACCTGCCCTGATTGCAAGTTCAGCGGCGACACCACCGACCTGCTGGCCACCTGCCCACGCTGCGGCGGAACTGACGTCGATATCAGCGGCGGCGACGAGATGGTCCTGGAGTCGATCAGGTACCAGCCGGTCCCGACCCAGGCCGGCGGCTGAGAGGGGCAACAGCATGTGCCTGGGCATCCCGGCGCAGCGGCATCTGGACCTGGTCAACCACCGCGTCGAGCACCCAGGCCCGCTGGCCCTCCTGGGCTGACCGTCCCCGGACCGCAGGACCCCGCTGGGGGGGTGGGGCGGGGCCCTGCGGGGTCCGGGACGGACCCGGCCCGATCCGGGTCCCGCGCCAGAGTGTATATCGTCAGCAATCGGACATTGACCGCGACACGGCCGGGGACGCCTCATTCACCTAATCTGCAAGGTCGTGAGGGAATCGCGATGCGCTGCCTCCACCTTGGTCAGTGCGGCCCGCGCCTGCTACTTCGTTGATCATCGCGCGTACGCGAACCCTGATCTCGTCGCGGATCGGCCGGACTTGCTCGATGCTGAACCCGGCCGGATCGGGCAGGTCCCAGTCCAGGTAGCGCTTGCCTGGGTAGACGGGGCAGGCGTCGCCGCAGCCCATGGTGATGACGATGTTGGCGACACCAACCCCCACCCGCCGGCCGAAGACCGCTAGGTCGGCATCATCGTGGGGGAGCTCTAGCCTGGGGAGCTGTCGCGCTCGGCGATGGCTTTGATCTTTTCCAGGGTGGTGCGCATGCCGCGCAGGTTGGCGGGGAGGCGGGCCCAGCCGGCCAGCAGCCAGTACACGCGGTTGGCGGGCGTGCCGGGCAGGGCGAAGGATTCGGTCACGCTGGTGCCGTCGGCCTCGGGTTCGAGCTGGTAGCGCCAGGTGTTGACGATGGCGCCGCCGGGGCCGTGGACCTGGAAGGCGAACTCGCGGCCGGGGTCGGCGGCGGTCACGGTGCAGGTCGTCCAGTAGACCGGGCCGATGCCGTTGCGGCGGACGTGACCGCGGAACCGGGCGCCGGCCTGCGGGCCGGTGGCGCCGTCCAGCCACTCCGCTTCGAAGGTCTCCGGGCTGAACTCACCGACCCGGGTGACGTCGCTGACCAGCGCCCAGACCGTCTCGACCGGGGCGGCGATGCGCACGGTGACGGAGCCCTTCACCGGCCGGGCCGTCCGCTGAGGCTGGCGTGGGCGGACAGGGCCGCGGGCTCGCTCATGGGTCTCACGCGGGAGTGACCACGAACTGGCGCAGGTACAGGTCGCGGAAGGTGACCGGGCCGCGCGGGCCGGGCACGGCATCGATGTTGATGCCGGTCTCCGGCACCGACAGCAGCTTGAAGCCGTCCAGCAGCCGGGTGGAGGCGTTCCAGAACGCCCCGGTGCCGGCGTAGGCGCCGAGGAACTCGGCGGCGGCGGCCTGGTCCCGGGTGCAGATGGCCGCGGCCAGGCCGGAGGTCTCGGCGTTGGCGATGGCGGCGGCGGCGCGCGGCCCGTCGGCGGGCGCGATGGTCACGGTGGCCTCGTGCCCGGCGTCCAGGGCCCACTCGTGGCCGAGCGGGTGGGCGTGCGGCGGCAGCGAGGCGGCGATGCCCAGCCGGTCCAGCAGCGCGCCGATCCGCGGCATCAGCTCCTCCCACCGGGCGGGATGCAGCAGCAGCAGGTTGAGCCGGTTGCACACGCCGAGCCGGTCCAGGCTGGTCTCGATCAGCTGCTCGGCCATGGCCGCCTCCGCGGCCGCGTCGACGAACAGGACCGCCCCGCCGTCGGCGTGGGCCATGGTCCGCACCCCGTACCTGGCCCCCTCGGCGGCCAGCGCCCGGGTGCTGTCGCCGCTGCCGCGCAGGATGACCAGCGGGATCAGGCCGGGCTGGCTGACCAGGGCGCGGGCCGAGTCCTGCCCGGGCACCCGGACCAGCTGGATCATGGCCGGGTCGAGTCCGGCCGCGTCGAGGGCGGGCGCGATGACCTCGTCCGCCAGCGCGATGGCCGAACGGATCGCGGCCGAGCCCGTCCGCAGCACGCCCGCATTGCGAGACTTGACGAACTGGGAGGCGATGTCGACCACCACGTTCGGGCGGGCCTCGAAGTTAGCCCCGATCACCCCCACCGGCCTGCGGCGTTCTTCGAGCAGCAGGCCGCCGGGCAGTTCCCGCACCGTCCGCCGCGACGCCTCCGCCGGGACCCGGGCCAGCGCGCGAAGCTGGCCGGCGATGGCCTCGAGGCGTGCCTCGTCCAGGCGCAGCCGGTCGAGCAGCGCGCCGCCGATGCCGTCGGTCCGCGCCGCCACCATGTCCGCCTCGTTGGCCGCGAGCACCGGCTTGGCCTGGCGGCCCAGCTCGTCCGCAATCGCCCCCAGCGCGTCGTCGAGACGCTCGCCGGGGACGTCGGCCAGGCCGACGGCCGCGCCGCGGGCGGCCCGCGCGGCCGTCTGCACGGCCCTGAGCGCGTCGGCATCCGCCGCGACCTGCGTCCCGGCCTCCGTGGCCGTCTCAGCAGTCATTGCTTATCTCCTACGTCGGTGACCCTTGCCGGTTCCAGGCTACGCACTGCCTGACTACGAAGGGGCGTGGCTTCCAGGCTGCAGCTGAAGTCCTGCGGCGTCGTCTCGGCGCACTTGGCCCGGGTCGGGTTGCGGATGGTGAGGGCGGCCAGCACGCCTCCGGCGGCGCAGAACGCGGCCGCGATTAGCGCCGCCGTCTTGAACCCGTGGCCCAGCGCGGCCGGGTGCAGGTAGCTGTCCCCGGTGATGCCGGCCAGCGCGGGCAGCACCGCCACCGCGATCAGCCCGGCCGCCCGGGCCACGTCGTTGTTGACCGCCGAGGCGATGCCCGCGTGGTCCGCGGGAGCGGCGGCCAGGGCCGTGGCGGTCAGCGGCGCCACCATGATCGCCACCCCGAACCCGAACACCACCGCCGCGGGCAGCACCACGGTCAGGTAGTCGCCCGATCCGCCGAGCCGGGAGAACAGGAGCAGCGACGCGGCGATCACCAGCGGCCCCACGGACATCTGCAGCCGCGGCCCGATCCTGGCGGCGAGCTTGCCGGACCGGGAGGAGAGCACGAGCATGATCACGGTCACCGGCAGCAGGGCCGTGCCCGACTCCAGCGGGCTGTAACCGTGCACCACCTGCAGCACGGTAGGGACCAGGAACAGCAGCCCGCCCAGGGCCGCGTAGACCACGAACGTCACCGCGTTGGCCGCGGAGAACTGCCGGGACCGGAACAGCCCGAGCGGCAGCATGGGCTGCGGTTCCTTCGCCTCGACCAGGATGAACAGGCCGAGCAGCACGGCCCCCGCGCCCAGCGGCACCAGCACCGAAACCGACCCCCACCCGTATGAAGACGCCGCGATCAGCCCGTAAGTGATCCCGGCCAGCGCGCCGCTGATGCAGGCGGCCCCCTTGATGTCCAGCCGCGGCACGGGACCCGGCGACTTCGTCTCGGGCACATGCCTGGCGGTGATGGCCACGACCAGCGCCGCCAGCGGCAGGTTGATGAAGAACACCAGCCGCCACGACACCGCGCTGATCAGCCACCCGCCGAGGAACGGGCCTGCGGCGGTGGCGACACCGCCCAGTCCGGACCACGCACCGATGGCGGCCCCGCGGTCCTCCTCGGCGAATGATGCCTGCAAGATGGCCAGGCTGCCCGGGGTCAGCAGCGCCCCGCCGACGCCCTGCAGGGCCCGGGCCGCGATGAGCACCGCGACGTTCGGGGCCAGCCCGCACAGCAGCGACGCGATCGCGAACCAGACGGTGCCGATCCTGAACATCTTCCGCCGCCCGTAGCTGTCCCCGAGCGTGCCGCCGAGCAGCAGCAGCCCGGCCAGGGTCAGCGTGTAGGCGTCCACCACCCACTGCAGGCTGGAGACGCCGGCGTGGAAATCCCGCCCGATGGACGGCAGGGCGATGCCCACCACGGTCGCGTCGAGGGCCGCCATGCCCGAGCCGAGCACGGTGGCGGTCACCACCCACCGGCCCTGCGCGCTGGACAGCCGCAGGCCGGGGCTCCCCGGATTCGCTGCGGCCGTGTTACTCATATGTCCTTCCCCCGGGGAAACCCGCAGATCATGACCGTGGCGTGTCACGCGGATCGTTCGGGATCATTAAGACCTTTAACTTAGTCCGAACGGACCTGGTGTCACCATCCTCCGCCACCTCGTGTCCCCCGGGCGGCGGCGCGCTCCTGGCTGATCCCGCGCGGGTGGCCAGCACGGAGCCGCCGAGGATCAGGACGAAGGCGGCGCCCATGGCGGGGGTCAGGTGCTCGCCCAGGACGACGACGCCGAGCGCCACCGCGACGGCCGGGTTGACGTAGGTGATAACCGTGGCGCGGGCCGGGCCGACCTCGGCGATCAGCCGGAAGAAGATCAGGAACGCAGCCGCGGTGCAGATCACCCCGAGCGCGGCCAGCGCCGCGAGCACCTGGACCGACGGCACCGAACGCGGCCAGGTCAGCGCGGCGAACGGCGCGTAGATAAGCGCGGCCGCGCCCAGGCAGGCCGCGTTGACCGCGACCGGCGGCAGGTCGGCCAGCTTGCGGTTCGCGATCAGCGGCCCGATGGAATAGCCGAGCGCGGTGAGCAGCACCTCGATGACCGGCAGCGTGTCACCGTGGCCCGCGCTCGGGCCGGCCAGCAGGGCGACGCCGCCCAGCCCGATCGCCAGCCCGGCCCAGCGGATCAGCGTCAGCCGGTCGCCGCTGCGGGTCAGCCAGGCCAGCAGCGCGCTGAAGATGGGCACCGCCGCGATGAGCAGGCCGCTGGTGGAGCTGGGCAGCCGCCGTTCGGCGTTGGACAGCAGCGCGAACGGCCCGACGATCTCCGCCAGGGTGAACGCGGCCAGCCAGCGGACATGCCCCTTCAGCGCGCCGAGGTAGCCGCCGCGGACGGCCACGGGCAGTAGCAGCAGCGAGCCGAGCGCGACCCGGGTGCAGACCAGCACCGGGACCGAGACCCCGCCGTCGGCCACCTTGATCAGCAGGTAGGGGATCCCCCAGATCACGCTCATCGCGGCAAACAGCAACCACCCGCGCCTGCTCACCGGTTTAGCCTATAGGCAGACCCCGAGCGGGCCGAGGTGCAAGCAGGCCCCGCTGCCGCTGGCGCTCCGCGTGGGCGAGGCCTGGGCCGCGGGCGCCGACGTGGCCGGCGCCGCTGATGAGGCTGCGGCGGCAGGCGCCGTGCTTTCCCCGCCCGCCGCGGGCGACGGAGTCGGGTCGGCGTTCCCGGTCAGGGTGGTGCATTCCCTGGGGGAGCATTCCGTGGCCGGCACCGGCGTCAGATCCGGCATCGGATCCGCCGAGGTGACGGGTGCGCATCCGCCGGTTAGGCTGCCAGGGTGAGGCAGGTCGGGGAGGTGAGCGGGGAGTCCGAGGGGCCCGTGCAGGCGGCCCGGCCCGGGCCCGGGCCCGGTGTGCCGCCCGGCCGGCCCGGGGCGTTCGGCGGCTTCCGGACGCGCTGGGCGCTGCTCTTCTCGGTCGCGGGCGGGCTGGCCGTCTACGCCTCCCTCCCGCCCATCGATATCTGGCCGCTGGCCGCCGTGGGTCCGGCGCTGCTCGTGCTGGCGCTGGCCGGGCGGAGCCTGCGGGCCTCGTTCTGCTGCGGCCTGGTGTTCGGCCTGGCGCTGTTCGTGCCGCTGCTGTCCTGGCTGATCAACGTGGCCTGGTACGCCTGGTTCTCGCTGGCGGTGGCCGAGGCGGTCATCTTCGCCATCCTCGTCATAGCCCAGCGGCTGCTGCTGCGGCTGCCGTTCTGGCCCGTGTTCGTGGCGGCCTGGTGGGTGGCGGCCGAGGCGCTGCGGGACCGGTGGCCGTTCGCCTTTCCCTGGGGCCGGCTGGCCATGAGCCAGTCGGTGGCGCCCGATGTCCGCTGGGTCGCGGTGGGCGGCGTGCCGCTGCTGAGCTTCCTGGTCGCCCTGGTGGGCGCCATGATGGCCCGGGCGGTGCTGGTTGGGTTGGGTTCTGACACCCGGATCGAGTGGCGGTGGCTGCCCAGTGCGGTAGCCGCCGTAGTGACGGCCGGGCTGGTGCTGGCGGGCGGGCTGCTGCCGGTGGACCCGACCGGGGGCGCGCCCACCACCGCGGTGGCGGCGATTCAGGGCAACGTGCCGCGAGCCAGGAACCTGCCGGCCCAGCTCAACGACACCGAGGTCACGCAGCACCACGTGGCAGCCACGCTCGAGCTGGCCGCGGCGGCCAAGGCCGGGCGGGTGCCCGCGCCGGCGCTGGCGGTCTGGCCGGAGGACGCCCCAGGCCTCGACCCGTACCTGGATCCGTCCCTCTACGCCGCGCTGAACGGGACGGCGTCCGCCCTGGGCGCGCCGATCCTGGTCGGCGCGGTGCTGCAGGATCCGCTGCGCAACGCCGGGCAGCTGTGGGTGCCCGGCGTCGGCCCGACCAAGGTGTACGTCAAGCGCCAGCTGGTGCCGTTCGGCGAGTACATCCCGTTCCGCGGTCTGATCTCCAGCTTCAGCTCGCTGCCTTCGCTGCAGCCGGTGAACTACACGGCCGGGAAGCTGCCCGTGGTCTTCGACGTGGGGAAGATCAAGCTGGGCGACGTGATCTGCTACGAGGTGGGCTTCGACAACCTGGTGCGGTCCGAGGTCAGCGCCGGGGCCAACCTGCTCGCCGTGCAGTCCAACGACGCGGACTTCGAGATCGACGGGCAGCTCGGCGAGACCGCGCAGCAGACGGCGATGGCCCGGATCCGGGCCATCGAATCCGACCGCGCGCTGGTGTACGCCTCGACCACTGGGGAAAGCAGCATTATTGCGCCGGACGGGACGCTGCTCGCCTACAGCGGCGTGTGGCAGCAGGCCGAGCTCGACGCCCGGGTCCCGCTGGTCAGCTACCGCACGCTGGCCGACCGGGTTGGGGCGTGGCCGGAGTACCTGCTGGTGGCGCTGACCGTGCTGGGACTGGTCTGGGCGGGTTTGCTGGCCCGCCCGCGGCGGGCCGCCTGAGCGCCCCGGGGATCCCGCTTGCCGCCGTTGAGGGCCGTAAGGACCACGTAATATGCCTGTGAGAAACGCGAGAGGGGCATCGCGGATCCCTTAGCTTGGTTAAGGAGGATTCACCGTGCGTGGCACAGACCGCAGGTCAGCAGGGCGGACGCGGTGGTACGTCACGGTAGCGGCCGCGGCAGCGCTGGGCCTGCTCGTCACGGCCTGCAGCAGCGCCGGGCCCGCCGCCACGCCCGCCCAGTCGGCGGCCTCGGCGTCGGCGTCGGCCAAGGCGCAGGCCTCGCTGCTCGCCTCCGAGCTGAAGATCACGCCGTCGGACGGCAGCCGGGACGTCGACCCGGCCAAGGGCATCACCGTCACCGCCACCCAGGGCAAGGTGACCAACGTCACGGTCAGGACCTCAGGCGACCCGGTGACCGGCGCTCTGTCTTCCGGCGGGAAGACCTGGCACAGCGCGTGGACGCTGGGCGCGGCGCAGTCGTACACGGTGGTCGCCACCGGCGTCAACGGCAGCGGCCAGAAGATCATCACGACCAGCACGTTCCGCACCCTGTCGCCATCCTCGACGTTCCAGACCGAGATCTTCGAGGGATCTGACCAGAGCTACGGGGTCGGCATGCCGATCATCCTGAACTTCAGCCAGCCGATCACGAACAAGGCGGCGGTCGAGCGGTCACTGCAGCTCACCACGTCCAAGCCGGTCATCGGGGCCTGGTACTGGGACGGCAGCCAGCAGCTCGACTTCCGGCCGCGGGACTACTGGCCCGCGGACACCACGGTCAGCTTCGACGCTCACCTGAACGGGGTGCAGGGCGCCCCGGGCATGTACGGTGCGGCCGACCTGACCCAGAGCTTCAACATCGGCAGTTCGGTGATCGCGGTGGCCAGCACCACCTCCCACTTCACCGAGATCTACATCAACGGCAAGATGACCTACAAGTGGCCGATCAGCACCGGCCGGTCCACCCTGCCCACCCCGGACGGCTCCTACCTGAGCGTGGAGAAGGCCAACCCGGTCCGGATGGTCGGGGGCGGTTCGCCCGGCAGCGCGGGCTACTACAACGAGCTGGTCAACTACGCGGTCCGGTTCACCTTCAGCGGCGACTACTACCACTCGGCCCCCTGGTCGGTGGTGGACCAGGGCACCACGAACGTCAGCCACGGGTGCGTGAACCTGCCGCCCGGGGACGCGCAGACCTACTACAACATGGCCGTGCCCGGTGACCCGATCACCATCACCGCCTCCACCGCGGCGGGCAAGTGGGACGACGGCTGGACCGAGTGGTTCCTATCCTTCTCGCAGTACCTGAAGGGCAGCGCGCTGGGCGAGGCGGTCGAGGCCGGACCGCAGGGCAGCCAGTTCGTCAGCCCCTCCTCGCTCCCGGCGGACACCGCCACCGCCCCGCTGGAGACCTCGGCGGCGGGCAACTTCTTCGCCGGCACCGCGAACCTGGGTTAACGCAAGCGGCGGGGCGGCCCTGGAGGGGCCGCCCCGCCGTGGAGCGTTAGCTAACGGACTATCCCGGGGCTAGGCGCCGGACGGGTCCTGGTACTTGCGTCCGCGCCGGTGGTGCTTCGTGGGCGGACCGGAAGGCCCGCCGCCCGCGCCGCCACCCGGGCTCGCGGTTGGATCGGCACCGCCCTGCAACGTGGCCTTCTGCTGCCCGAGGTTGTAGGACACCGTGATGGCCACCTGGTTGCCGTCCAGCGTGACGTTCGCCGGGTCCTTCAGGCCGAAGTTGGCGCAGCCGAGGTTGGCGAAGGACATGGCCAGCCGGTTGCCCATGAACGTGGCCAGGTTGTCGCCGACGCCGGCGACCGGTGTGCCGAAGGCCAGCTCGCGGGTCATGTCCAGCTGGCTGCGGGCCGGGGCGATGTTGGCCATGTTCTGGCAGTAGGCCTCCGCGACCTGGGTGGCGTTGGTGCTGCCGGGCAGCAGCGGCTGGTCCACCAGCGAGCGGTACACGTTGGTCTTGGCGATGCTGAACGCGCTGTTGACCAGGGTCATCTCATCGTTCGGCGGCACCACCGCGATGACACCGCGCTGGTTGACCCGGGCGCTGAGCTCGTTCAGGGCCTGCGAGCCGGATACTCCGGCCGGATCGGTGACGTCCGGCGCGGTGAACGGGGTGCAGCCGTTGGCCGGGTCGAGGAACGCGGCCAGCAGCTTGTCGTCGCTGCCGTTCACGATGGTCTGCGCACCGGTCAGGGCGGCCGTATTCACGGCCGTGTCCTGCGCGGTCTGGCCGTCGGCGTTCATCAGGTACGACGTGATCACGTTGTCGCTCTGGTCCTGGTCGACCACCGCGAAGTTACGCACGGTCAGGCACGCCTGGCCGTCGTCGGAGGTGCGCAGGGCCGGAACCTTCAGCAGCCGGTCCGCGATCTCGAAGTTGGCCATCCGGTAGAAGTTGACCGCGTTGCAGGCCGAGACCTGGCCGATGACCGACTGGCCGAGCGCGTCAACGCAGTTGCCCTGCTGCGCGCCGGGGCCCACGAGCACCAGGTTCGTGCCGTTGAACCCGACGTCGATGATCACCGCGGAACCCCGGGCGATCTTCGGCCGCACCGGCGCCGCGGCCGGGGTGCTGCCCGCGGTGCTGACCAGCGGGTTGTAGACCTGCAGCTTCCCGTTCGGGGCCAGGATCGTCGCCTCCACGAACGCGCCCTCGGTGCCGAAGTTCGCCTGCGAGCAGCCGTCACCCAGCTGCCACGGCGTGGCCAGGCCCTTGGCCGTCAGCGGGTTGGCGGGCACGCTCAGCGTGCAGTTCATAGACGTGGCCGCCTCGGCCGGCGTCTGGTTCAGGTTGATGGCGGCCCCGGTGCCGTCGACCGGATCCGTGGCCAGGTCGCCGAGCTGGCTGACGGCGATCGGCCCGTTGGCGAAGGTAGCTGCCGGGGGCACCACCGCATTGGCGGTCGCGCTCGTGCTGGCCGTCGGGTCGCCGGATGCCGATGTAGTCACGCACGGTGCCGCCGAGGTGCTGGCTGACGGGTCGGCACTGACGGCCGCGGCAGCGCTGCCGGATGCCGAGGCACACGAGCCGAGCACCGATTGGTCGATCGTCTTGACCGGGCCGCCGGAGACCGCGAGGACGATCCCGAGAGTCAGGCCCAAGGCCATCGGAATGGCGAGGGGGACCGCGATGCGCGCCGCGCGACTGTTCCTACTCCGACGGCGCCATGCGGACCGATGCCCGCTAAGCATTCAATCCACCTCCATGGATGATGTCCGCTGTGACGCTCCCGGTGCATCAACCTAGACCCGCGGCGATGGCGAAAACTGGAAATCGAGAAGATTCGCGGTTTGTCTGGTTTTAACAGCGACAGACCGCCGGAACCCTGGTAAATACTTGCCAAGTTATTACGCCGCAGGTGACAGGGGTTTCGCGGGTCGAGATTTCCCCGTGATAGGACGGCAGCCAGCCGGCGACGCGGCCACCGGTCACGAATGGGAACGGAAAGTAATTATTACGACTCTGTCCGTGAGGACTAGATATTTCGGGGGGGTTACGCCGTGGCCGGTTCGCGGCGGCCCGGGGCACCTGCCTCGACGGGTGGCCGGGCAGGTCACGCGCCGTGGCCGGCGAATGGAGGGCTATGCCGGCGCCGCTGCTGACTGCCGCCATGCCGGGCTGGCGACGGCGTCGGTGCCGGACCATGTGCTGGCGCACGTCCGGCGGGTCTTCCGGTTGGGCTTGGCTTGATGCGCTGGCCGCCTGGTGCGGCAATTGGCCTGGACGCGGACCTTTCGCCTGGGAGCAATTAGCAGCCCGGACCGGACTATTTCCTGGATCTCCCGCCGGGTCGGCCGCGGGTAAATTCCGGTCATTACGCCGGCCGTTATTGCCACCGGCCAGATTGGCACGCTTTTATGCGGTCCGAGGATGGGCGGCCGCCGTATCCGGTGGGCCGCCGCCGGACCGCGGCGCCGGGCCCGGCGCCGGCGAGTCGCACCGGTCCGCGCCGGCCCCGGGCGGCTATCCTCGTATCCGGCCGGCCGCCAACCCCCCGTCCAACCCCGGTCAGGGGCCGTCAATCCGGCGTTCGCCCTGGCCAAAGGTGTATTCGTCCGACTACGTTCAGCAACGCGCCGGCCGATCCGGCCCGCTGGGCACAACCTGCACGGAGATAGGCTGTATACCGGCAACCAATCCAAGGTCATGAGCGTCTGTCTGTAGGAAGAGTTGTTACCGATCTTGCTCGCTTCGGAAGTCGTGTCTTTATTGTTATCCGCCCGTTGAAATAAATCGTTGGAGGGGACGGCGCTGTGTCGCGATCCGGATGGTTCCGCAAACAGCAGGCAATGCTAGGCACTGAGCTGGCCCCGGAGCTAGCCCCTGAGCTAACCACTGACGGGACCGCCGAAGCCAAACCCGAATCACCGCGCCGGAAGGGCCGGGCCGTGGCGCTGGTGGCCAGCGGCGCGGCCATGGTCCTGGTCGCCGGGATCTCGATCGTCGCGTTCGGGACGCCGGGCAGCCACGCCGCCCCGGTCTCGCCCGCCGAGAGCGCGGCCGCGGCCGCCAAGGACGTGCCGGCCGTTCCGTTGCAGGTGCTGTCGGTTACCCCGGGCTCGGGCGCCAAGGGGGTCAACGGGGCGGCCCCGATCCGGCTGCAGTTCTCCGCCCCGCTGGCCGCCAACACCCCGATGCCGCAGCTGTCGCCCTCGATCGCGGGCCGCTGGCAGGTCGAAGGGGACTCGGCGGTGTTCACCCCGACGGCCGGCTGGTTCCAGAACACCAAGGTCACGGTCAAGATCCCCGGCGGCGAGTCCGGGATGATCTCGGTGGGCGGAGCCAGCGCGGGCTCCGGCGGGCTGCTCGGCTCCGGCGTGACCGAGAGCTTCACCACCGGCTCGTTCAGCACCCTGCGCCTGCAGCAGCTGCTCTCGCAGCTGGGCTACCTGCCCTTCACCTGGAAGCCGACGTCCCACACGGTCATCAACCCCGAGAACGCCAGCGCCGAGCTGGCCGCCGCGTACCACGCGCCGGCGGGCACGTTCAGCTGGACCGGCGACTACCCATCCAACCTGACGGACCAGTGGCAGGTCGGCTCGGGCAACATCCTCGACACCGGCGCCATCCGGGCCTTCGAGTCGGTGCAGGGACTGACCATGGACGGGTACGCCGGCTACACCGTGTGGTCCGACCTGCTCGCCGCGGTGGCCAAGGGCAAGGACAACCCCAACGGCTACACCTACGCGCTGGCCAACCAGCACTACCCGGAGACGCTGACCATCTGGCACAACGGCCACGTGGTGCTCACCACCCCGGTCAACACCGGTATCCCGGCCTCGCCGACGGTGGACGGCACCTTCCCCGTCTACCTGAAGTTCTACTTCTCCTACATGAAGGGCACCAACCCGGACGGCTCGAAGTACGACGACCCGGTGTACTACGCGAACTACTTCAACGGCGGCGACGCGGTGCACCAGTTCGACCGGTACAGCTACGGGTTCTACCAGAGCCTGGGCTGTGTCGAGCTGCCCTGGGACGCGGCCAAGACGGCTTACGGCTACCTCTCCTACGGCAGCCTGGTCACGGTCACCGGCCCGGTGGCCTGAGGCTGTTCATACGACAAGTGCGGGGCGGTCCTGATGGACCGCCCCGCACTGTTCGTGCCGTGTTACAGCGGGTGGACTTCCTCCGCCTGCGGCCCCTTGGGGCCGCGGCCAGCGGTGTACTCGACGCGCTGGTTCTCCTGGAGGGTGCGGAATCCGTCGATCTTGATGGTGGAGTGGTGGACGAAGACGTCGGCCGAGCCGTCGTCCGGGGCGATGAAACCGTAGCCCTTGTCCGAGTTGAACCACTTCACGGTGCCCTGAGGCATGTACTTCTCCTACTGAGACGATTTCGGGGACGCACGGACGTGTGTCCCCGGGTTGCTCGCGCATCTGGGGCGCGCGCAGTCGGAACTTCGCAGGCGCTGTGACACGTGCACGAACTTCACACACAACCAGTGGTATTTAACCACCGTCCGCAACCGCTGCAGTACCAACCATACGAAAAACTCGTCGCTAGGCCACCGCGAGCGGCCGCGCCGACCGCTCCCCCAGGCTGCGCACGCAGGCCGCGAAGCGGGAACCGGGCGTCTCGGCGGCGATGCGCGCGGCCTCGGCGGCGGTGTCGACGTCGGTCAGTTCGGGCAGCAGCAGGACTCGCAATCCGGCCTGGCGCAGCCGGGCCAGCTGCAGCGAACCGGTGTAGGACTGCGACATCGGGACGCCGAGGACCAGGGCCGGGTCGATCTCTCGCAGGCCGAGCAGCCAGAAGCCGCCGTCGGTGGCCAGCCCGAAGGTGGCATCCGCGGCGCCCGACACCAGCGGGGCCGCGGCCGCGGCCAGCAGCCCGGGCGTCACCTGCGGGGTGTCCATCCCGATCAGCACCACGGGGCCGGGCCAGATGACGTTCGCGTCGGCCAGGGCCCAGGCGATGCGCTCGTCCAGGCCGCCGCCGCGCTGGGCGATGACGTCGAAGCCGGGCGCCAGCCACGGGCCCGGGCTGCCCTGCAGGGCGAGCACCCGCCGGGCCACGTTGGCGGCCTGCACCGCGGCCAGCGTGTCGGCCAGGGCCGCAGCCGCCAGGGCGGCCGCCTCCGCCGGACTGTAGGCAGGCGTGAGCCGGGTCTTGACCCGGCCCGGGACGGGTTCCTTCGCGATCACCATGACCTGTACGGCCAGCGCATTGCCCGGCACCGGCCTGCTGTCGCGGATCGGGTTACTGTGCGGCATCGCGCCCTCCTGGATCGTTCCGTGCCGCCCTATCAGACCGCAGCCCGGACACCGGCCCAGCCCCGGGCCCGGACGCCGGCCTGCCGTCTGGCTCGGCCCGGCTGCCGCGTACGACGCTGCCCCGCGCGGTGCTGGCCCAGGCGGTGCTGGCCCAGGCGGTGCTGGCCCGCGCGGTGCTGGGCCAGGCGGTGCTGGCCCGCGCGGTGCTGGCCCAGGCGGGCGGGCTGGCCGCCGGGCCGGTGACCCGCCGGTGCTTGCCCGTGTACTCGTAGCCAGGCCCGAACGCGCCGTTCATGACGTGACCGCCGGGGCGGCGACGGAGGCGAGCACCCGGCGCATGTCGCGCACGGTCCGGACCGTGCCGCCGAGGGTCCCGGTGACCTTGGACTTCCCGGTCCGCGGATAATAGGGCACGTCCGTCTCGGCGATCCGCCAGCCGGCCTCGGCCGCGCGCACCACCATCTCCAGCGGGTAGCCGAACCTGCGGTCCGACATGGGCAGGGCCAGCAGCGCCTCCCGCCGGGCGGCGCGCATCGGACCGAGATCCCGGACCGGGACCCCGATCCGGCGGCGCAGTTCGGCGGCCAGGACGCGGTTGCCGAGCCGGGCGTGCAGCGGCCAGGCCCCCTTGCCCCGGACCGATCGCCGGCCGAGCATCAGCTCGACGTCGCCCGCCAGCACCGGTCCGGCCACGACGGGCAGGTCGCCGGGATCGAACGACGCGTCGGCGTCCATCACGCAGACGATCTCGCTGCGCGCCGCCAGCAGCCCGGCGTGGCAGGCGGCCCCGAAGCCGCGCTGCGGGACGGGCACGACGTGCGCCCCGTAGCGGGCGGCGATAGCCGCGGAGTCATCGGTGGAGCCGTTGTCCGCGACGATGGGCCGGTAGCCGTCCGGCATCCGGGACAGCACCCAGGGCAGGGCGCCCGCCTCGTTGAGGCAGGGCAGGATCACGTCGATTTCCATGGCGCCCGACAGTACTGGCGCGATGCGCGGATTCAGGCCGGAAAATGGCCGATCGGCCCTTACGAAGGTATGACGGTCTGCGCGCGGCGGCCGTCAGCGCCGATTGCCGTGCTTTCCTGCAGTCATGCGCGTACTCGTCACCGGCGCGGCCGGCTTCATCGGATCCCACATCGCGGCGGCCCTGACGGCCGCGGGTCACGACGTGCGGGGGCTGGATTCCCTGTCCCCCGCGGTCCACCACGGCAGGCCCGGCCACGCCCCTGACGAGCTGATTGTGGCCGACGTCCGCGATCCGGCGGCGGTGGACGAGGCGCTGGCCGGAATGGACGCGGTGTGCCACCAGGCCGCCATGGTCGGGCTGGGCGTGGACCTGTCCGACCTGCCGGTTTACGCGGATGTCAACGTCACGGGCACGGCGGTGCTGCTGGCGGCCATGGGCCGGCACGGCATCCCGCGCCTGGTATTCGCCTCGTCGATGGTCGTCTACGGCGAGGGGGCCTACGAGTGCGCGGCGCACGGCCTGGTCCGGCCGGCGCCCCGCGATCCGTCGGACCTGTCCTCGGGGCGTTTCGAACCGCGCTGCCCGAGGTGCGCGCTGCCGCTGGCCACCACCACGGTCACCGAGGACGCGCCGCTCGACCCGCGCAACGCCTACGCCGCGAGCAAGGTGGGCCAGGAACACCTTGCGGCCAGCTGGGCCCGGATGACCGGCGGTTCAGCGGTCGGGCTGCGTTACCACAACGTGTATGGCCCGCAGATGCCCCGCGACACGCCCTACTCGGGGGTGGCCGCGATCTTCCGGTCCTGCCTGGAGCGCGGGGCTGCGCCGCGGGTGTTCGAGGACGGCGGCCAGCGGCGCGACTTCGTGCACGTCCGCGACGTGGCGCAGGCCAACGTGCTGGCTCTGGAAGCGGCCGACCAGGCGGGCGGGCTGCGCTGTTACAACGTGGCCAGCGGTGAGCCGCACACGGTGGGTGAGATGGCGGGCGCGCTGGCCGATGCCTTCGGCGGCGGGCTTGCTCCGGTGGTCACCGGCGAGTTCCGGCTGGGCGACGTGCGGCACATCGTGGCCTCTCCGGCGGCCGCCGCGGCCGGGCTCGGGTTCCGGGCCCAGATCGGGTTCGCCGCAGGCATGACGGAGTTCGCTCACGCTCCGCTGCGCGAGCCTGCTGCCCTGGCCGCGGCCCGCGGGTTGGGCACGGCCGTCCGCGCCCACGTACCGGTCAGCTGCGGGACGGCGGAACTGATTGCGGGGACCTGACGGCGGCGATGACCTGTCGGGCCAGTTTCTGCGCGTGGTAGCCGACGATCACGGCGATGACCAGGGCCACGGCCGGGTCCAGCCAGTACCAGCCGCCAATGGCGAGGATGACGGCGCCGCTGGCGGCCACGCCGGCAGCGGCCGCCGCGTCGGCGAGCGTGTCCAGCAGGACGGCCTTGACGTTCAGGTCCGCCTCATCGTCGTCGCCGCCGAGGACCAGGGCGGCGGCCAGCATGACGGCGGCGGCGATGCTGCTGACTATCAGTACTGGCAGGCCTTCGACTCGGCGGGTTCCCGTCACCAGTCGCTGGATCGCCGCCGCGGTGATCGCGATGTTCAGGAGCAGCAGCCAGCCGGCGTTGACCAGGGCGGCGACGTTGGTCGCGTGGGGATAGCCGTGCGGGCGGGCCGGGCTGGGCGGCCGGCTCGCGAGCCAGATGGCCAGCAACGACACGGCGACAGCGGCGGCATCGGCCAGATAGTCCACGCCCGCGGCCAGGACGGCCAGCGACCGTGCGGCCAGACCGACGATCACCAGGGCCGCGACCAGGCCCAGGTTGAGCAGCAGGACGACGGTCAGCCGCCGCGCACGTGACACCCGCTGATCGTAAGTGCTGCCTCACCCGGGCCGGTCGTGGCGGCAGGGCCAATTGACGTAATCCTGTCAGCGTTTATGGTGGGAAATACGCTCGAAAAATCGGGCCGAGCCCTCCTGGGAGTCGCCATGAGACTGCGGCCGTGTCGCCGGAACCTGGTCATATGGAGCTCGTCCTCCGGCCGGGCCGGCAGGCCGAGCATCCTGCGGGCCACGCGGCCGGTGCGCCGCGGGCGGGCCCGCCGGGGCCTGAATATGGGCGCGGTGCTCATGGTCATGAGCGTCCTGCGGCTCACCCGGGCCACGCGGACCCACTGGGAGTCGGTGGGCCTGGCTGCGGGCGTGGCCCTGACCGTGAACGGCATCGTGCTGTCCGTGGCTGCGATGTTCTTTGCCGGGCTGGGCGTCCTCGTCGTCACCCTGCTGAAAGGGATCAAGGTCAACGCCAGGAGCACGGGCCAAGCCTCCGATTGCTGGCTGTGGCGCGGCTGAGCGCGCAGCCTGGATCGTTCAGCGGCTGGGAATAACCCGGCTGGGGCCGGTACTGGCGTGACCAGGGGCCCGGCGTCCGGGCGGGCCTGCCGGGGCCGGTGCGGGCGTGCCGGGGTGGCCCAGCGGCAGCCGGATCAGGAACTGGCAGCCGGGGCCGGCGTTGCGCACCGCGATCTGGCCGGAGTGTGCCTCGACGATGCCGCGGGCGATGGACAGGCCGAGCCCGGCACCCTCGGCGGGCCCGGGGGTACGGGCCGACTCGCCGCGGAAGGCAACGTCGAAGACCCGGGGCAGGTCCTCGGGCGGGATGCCGCCGCAGGCGTCCGACACGGCCACGCAGGCCATCCCGCCCTGTGCCTCGGCCAGCACGTCGACGACCCCGTCCGAGGGCGTGTGCCTGATCGCGTTGGTCACCAGGTTGCGCAGCGCCCGGCCCATCTCGGCGCTGTCGACGAACACCGGCATGCCGCGAACCGCGGCCCCGGTCAGCCTGACGCCCTTGGCCCGGGCCACGGGCTCGGCGCTGGCCACGACCTCGGCCACCACGTCCTCCAGGCCGACCATGCGCCGGGACAGCCGCAGCGCGCCGGCGTGAATGCGGGACAGTTCGAAGAGGTCGTCGATCATCAGGGTCAGCCGGTCCACCTCGCGGCGGATCTGCGTATGGTACTGGGATACCTCGCGCGGGTCGATGACCACCTGGTCCTCGAGGGCCTCGGCCATGGCCCGCAGCCCGGCCAGTGGGGTCCGCAGGTCATGGCTGACCCAGGCGACGAGCTCGCGCCTGCTGGCCTCCAGGGCCCGCTCGCGGGACCGGGCCTGGGCCAGGCGCTCGTGCGCGGCGGTCAGCCCGTCGGAAAGCTCGGCCAGCTCGGTCGGGAGCGTCATCGGCGGGGCGATGTAGACGCCGCTGTCGCCGACGTCCTGCACCGCCGAGGAAATGGCCCGGCTGGCCTTGACCAGGCGCCGGGCGACGAATAGCGCGACGATCAGCGCCGCCAGGCCGGCGATCGACATCAGGTCCAGGATGACGTCGCGGTCAGCCGGGGTGCCCAGCATGCGGTAGGCGATGACGCCCACGCCGGACATCGAGGTGAGCACCGAGACGGCCACCACCACGATGACCATCAGGGCGATGGACCGGGCCGCGAGCCGTTTCAGCAGGAAGATCCCGATGAGCGCGATGATCAGCGCGATGACCAGGAGGCGCTCGGAGATGTAGACGATGTCCGACCACTGGATGCCGGCGGGCAGGGCCAGGTCGCCTCCGGCGAGCGGGGTCACGCTGCCTCCGGCTCGTACCGGTAGCCGACGCCCCAGACCGTGACAATGCGCCGGGGCAAGGTGGGGTCGGGTTCGAGCTTCTCGCGCAGCCGGCGCACGTGCACGGTGACGGTGGACGTGTCGCCGAACGTCCAGCTCCACACCTCGGTCAGCAGCTGTTCCCTGGTGAAGGCCTTACGCGGGTTCCGCATCAGGAACACCAGCAGGTCATACTCCCGCGAGGTCAGCTGGATCAGCGTGCCGTCGGCCCGGACCTCGTGCGCGGCCAGGTCCACGACCAGGTTGCCGTCGGTGATGGCCCCGAGGTCGGGCTTGTCGGGCAGGCCGATGCCGCGGGACCTGCGCAGCACGGAACGCACCCGCAGGGCCAGCTCGCGCGGGCTGAACGGCTTGGTCACGTAGTCGTCCGCGCCGGTCTCGAAGCCGACCAGGCGGTCGGTCTCGTCCCCGAGGGCGGTCAGCATCACGACCGGGATCGGCCAGCGGGCGCGCAGCCTGCGGCACACCTCCAGGCCGTCCATGCCGGGCAGCATCAGGTCGAGGACCACCAGGTCGGGCGGCTGTTCGGCCACCCGGCGCAGGGCCTCGTACCCGTCGTGCACGCACTCGACCGTATGGCCGTCGCGCATCAGGTACCGGCCGACGACGTCGGCGACGGTGGGATCGTCATCCACGACCACGATGCGTCCCGGTGGATCAGGGTTACTTACCAAGGCGGCCCGCTCTTTCCGCGGCAATTGTCACGCGTACACGGTAAGTCGTAACCGCTCAGTGAAGCCAGCAAACGGGTGGAAAGCGTCCTGCCCCGTCATCAGTACGTAAGCACAGTGACGATTCTGTGAGGTCCGTGCCGATCGGGACCGAACGGGACTGCGCCGGGCCGACACTGAGGCATGTTTTCGCCTCGCCCCGACCGGCGGGGCAGGCAGGGACAGACCGTCATTAAGGAGCCGGCGTGATCGGGGAACTTTACGAGCACGCGCTGGCCGGCTGGGTCCGGCCGCAAGTCGAGCATGTCGACGGCCGCCGCATGCCGCTTCCCGTGGAGGGCTGGCTGCACGAAAGTCCCGGCGACAAGTCGCTCCTGGACCGCTGTGCAGGCCCGACCCTGGACATCGGCTCGGGTCCCGGCCGGCTGACCGTGGCCCTGGCCGAGCGCGGCATCCCGGCGCTGGGCATCGACATCACCCCGTACGCCGTCGACCTGGCCCGCTCCTCGGGCGGGCTGGTCATGCAGCGGGATGTGTTCGGCCGGGTGCCGGGTACCGGTCGCTGGATGACGGTGCTGCTGGCGGACGGGAACATCGGGATCGGCGGTGATCCCGCGGCCCTGCTGCGCCGGGCCGGGGAACTGCTCGCCCCGCAGGGCCGGGCCCTGGTGGAAACCGGCCCGCCCGGCGCGCCGCTGAGCCGCGAGCAGGTACGGCTGTGCCACGAGGGGCGGACCGGCCCCTGGTTCCCGTGGGCCTACGTGGGCGCCGACCACATCGCCGAGGTGGCCAGGGACGCCGGGCTGGGCGAGGTCGAGACCTGGACGGTCGACGGCCGCTGGTTCGCGGCCATCGGAGGGCGTTAAGGAATGCTTACGGTCAGGCCCGCGGGTGACCCGAACGCCGGGCGAGATGGCACCCTACGCGACATGAACACCAAACTCCGCGTGGCCGCGATCTGCGTGGCCATCTCGGTCATGGCCGGACTGGTGCTGCTGGTGGTGCGGCCGAGCCTGAACCCGGCCCAGATCAAGCCGCTGCCGCTGATCGCCGTGGCGTGGATGGCCTTCCTGGCCGCCGCCTGGCTGCTGCGGAAGGTGCCGCTGCGCGCGGCGATCGGGCTCATCCTGCTTGGCGGGATCGCGGTCCAGCTGACCGCGGTGTCCGTGCCACCTAGGAACAGTGACGACCTGTACCGCTACATCTGGGACGGCCGGGTTCAGGCGGCGGGCATCGACCCGTACGAGTACGTGCCCGCCGCCCGCCAGCTGACCGGGCTGCGGAATGAGTTCCTCTGGCATCCGAAGGCCACCTACTGCATTACGCAGGCCGAGGCGGCTACTAAGCCGTCCGAAGACGCGGCTCTGGGCTGCACAATGATCAACCGGCCGCTGGTCCCCACCATCTACCCGCCGGTGGCCGAGGCGTACTTCCTCGCCGTGCACTACCTGCCGGGGGGCAGCGACTCGAGCACCCCCATCCAGGCCACCACGGCGCTGGTCGCGGTGCTGACCACAGTCATGCTGATATTCGGCCTGGGCAGGCTGGGCCGTGACCCGCGGATGGCCGCGCTGTGGTCGTGGTGCCCGACGGTGGCGCTGGAGGCGGGTAACAGCGCCCACGTGGACGTGGTCGCGGTGGCCATCGCCGCGGCCGCGCTGCTGATCCTGGCCACGGCACGTACTACCCGCCGGACCGTGCTCGGCGGGATTCTGCTGGGCCTGGCCGTCGCGACCAAGCTGATCCCGGCCCTGACCGTGCCGGCCATGCTGCGGCGCCGCTGGATCACGGTCAGCCTGGCCGCGGGCGGCGCGTTCGTGACGGTCTACATCCCGCACGTGCTCGCGGTCGGCAGCAAGGTCGTCGGGTACATGCCGGGTTACCTGCAAGAGGGCGGCTACACCAGCGGGACGAGGTTCGGCATTATCGGCCTGTTCCTCAGCGGCCGCGCGGCCATCGCCGCGGCGGTCCTGGTGCTGGCCGTGGTCGCGCTGCTCGTACTGCGGTTCTCCGACCCTGACCAACCCTGGCGCGGCGCCGTAGTCATGACCGCAGCCGCCCTGGCCGTCGCCACGCCAACTTTTCAATGGTACTCGCTGCTGCTGGTGATGCTGGTGGCGCTGGACGGGCGGCCGGAGTGGCTGGCGTTCGCCGCGGGCGGCTACTACGCCGCCGAGCCGAACATGGGCCGGCTGACCGTGCCGACCCACTACCACGACGCGGTGGCTTATGGCGTGCCGGTGCTGATCGTGGCGGCGGGCTGGCTGGTGCGCCGCGAACTCGCCCGGCGCGGCGCGGCCGGCACCGAGCCGATAGCGGTCACCGCCGCCTCCGAAGTCACCCCCGCCTCTGCGGTTGCGGCCGCCTCCGAAGTTGCGGCCGCCTCTGCGGTTGCGGCCGCCTCCGAAGTTACGGCCGCCGCTGCGGTTGCGGCAGACGCGGCTGCGATCAGGGCAGATGGAGTTCCGGTTTGAGGCCGCGCGGAACCGCGCTTTCTTACCGGTTGGTTACCCGACCGGCAAACGTCAAACGGCACCGGCGGCCAGGACCGTGAATAGGGATATGAGCTACCACCCGTCGCATCGCAAGCCGCCGCGCCAGGAACGCTGGCCGGACGCGACCCCGGACCAGGCCTGGCCGGCGTACGTGGGCGCAGACAGCTACCGCGACGCTCAGGCCTGGGGAGCGACAGGGACGCTCACCGGGAACGGCTACGACGCCCGCGGTGAGTACGGCGGCGGCGGTGAGTATCGCGGCGGCAGTGACTACAGCAGTGGCAGTGATTACCGCGGCGGCTGGGACGGCCGGGCCGGGACATGGAACGGATACGGGGCCCCGGCCGGCAGTTACCCCGCCGCCTACGACGACTACCGGGGCACCGGCGGATACCCGGGCGCGGCGGAGGGTCCCGGCGGACCGTCGGATGCCTTCGACGGCGGCGACGGCTTCGACGGGCGGGCCAGCAGCTACAGCGCAGGCGGGTACGGGACGCTAGCCGAGGAGTACGCGTACGGCGGCAGCGGGACCCGAGGGCACCGGGATGCCTACGGGACTCAGATCGCCTACGGGACCCGGCAGGAGTACGCCGAGGCCTGGGACAACGGCCGGGCGCCGGCCGGCTACGCCGATCAGGATGGCTATGCGGATCCAGACGGCTGGACCGAACCAGACGGCTGGACCGAAGGGGATGGCTACGCCGATCTTGATGATTATGCGGCGCCCGTTCCGGGTCAGCGGCAGGCGGCTTCCGGTCCGATGCTGATCGCGCCGGACACCATGGGTGAGCTGGGCTGGCTGCCCCGGGAGCACCAGGACCGGCCCGAACTGGGCCGCGGCGGGCTGATCATCGGCGCGGTGACCGGATTCCTGGCGGCGGCGGTCGCGATCGGCGTCTCCACCTTCGTGGCGGCCTTCGTCCGGCCGCAGGCCGCGCCGATCATCGCGGTGGGCGGCGCCTTCATCGACCGGACTCCTTCGGCGCTGAAGAACTTCGCGATCGAGCACTTCGGCGAGAACGACAAGACGGTGCTGCTGCTCGGCATGTACGCCATGATCGCCGTCATGGCCATGGTCATCGGCTGCCTGGCCCAGCGCAACGCCACGGTCGGCGTGGCCGGCATCGCGATGTTCGGGCTGTTCGGCGCGTTCGTGGCCATCACCAGGCCGGAAAGCCACCTGGCCGACGTGGTGCCCTCGGTGATCGGCGGCCTGGCCGGGATCGCGGCCTTCCTGTGGCTGGCCAGCGCGGCCGCCCCCATCACGCCGCTCAGTCCCTCCCGCTCCAGGCGCCGCCGGGAGGCATGGTGAGCGTCAACCTCGACCGGCGTAAGTTCCTGACCACGGCCGGCGGCACCGCAGCCGCCGCGGCCGTCGCCGGGGTCGGCGGCGAGCTGCTGATCAGCAAGCGGTTCGACGTGAACACCTCGACGGTGAGGCTCGCCCCGCCCGCCGTCAAGCCGGCGCCGTTGCCCAAGCAAGCCACGCTGAACATCCCGGGCCTGTCGCCGTTCTACACGCCTGAAGCGCAGTTCTACCGGGTCGACACGTCGCTGGTAATACCGCAGGTCCCGGCCGAGTCCTGGCAGCTGCGCATCCACGGCATGGTCGACCACCCGATGACGCTCACGTTCGACGACCTGATGAAGCTGCCCATGATCGAGCACGACATCACCCTGACCTGCGTCTCGGAGAGCGTCGGCGGCGGCTACATAGGCAACGCCCGCTGGCAGGGCACGCTGCTGGCCGGCGTGCTGCGCCAGGCGGGCATCCAGCCCGGCGCCCAGCAGATCGTCATGCGGGACGCGGGGGGCATGACCATTGGCGTGGCCACCGACCCGGTCATGGACGGCCGCGCGTCGATGCTCGCCATCGGAATGAACGGCCAGCCGCTGCCGCAGGCGCACGGCTTCCCGGTCCGGGTGGTGGTGCCGGGCCTGTACGGCTACGTCTCCGCGACCAAGTGGGTGGTGGACATGCAGCTCACCACGTTCGGCGCGTTCGACGCCTACTGGGTGCAGCGCGGCTGGTCCCAGCAGGGCCCGATCAAGACCGAGTTGCGGATCGACGTGCCGAAGGCCGGCGGCAGCCTGAGCCCGGGCCGGGTGACGATCGCGGGCGTGGCCTGGGCGCAGCACAAGGGCATCGAAGCCGTCGAGGTCTCGGTCGACGGCACCTGGTACCCGGCCACGCTCGCCGCCCAGGACACCATTGACACCTGGCGCCAGTGGTACTACGTCTGGGACGCGACCGCCGGGCCGCACACGTTCAAGGTCCGCGCCACCGACAAGACCGGCTACACCCAGACCGCGGTGGCGCATCAGACCGAACCGAACGGGGCCACCGGCTACCACACCATCCAGGTGAACGTCACATAAGCCAGCCGCTGGCGCGCACCCGCTTTGCGCACCAGCGGCTTTTACTTCCTGGTGCCAAGGGCGGCGAGGAGGTCGTCGAGGGCGTCGAGGCTGTGGGCGCTGACTACGGCGTCGCAGTAGGGCCAGGCGGCGGCCATGCCGCCGACTTCGGGGCTGTAGCGGGGGGACTGGGTGCGGGGGTTGGCCCAGACGATCCGGTGGGCGATGCGGGACAGCCGGGCCATCTGGGCGCCGAGCAGGCCGGGCTCGCCGGTCTCCCAGCCGTCGGAGATGATGAGCACGACCGCGTTCCTGGCCAGGCCGCGGGCGCCGTAACGGTCGTTGAACTCCTTGAGCGCAGCGCCGATCCTGGTCCCGCCGGACCAGTCGGGCGCCGCTTCGCCGGCCTTGGCCAGCATGGTGTCCGGGGTGGCGGCGGACAGGGCGGGCGTCAGCCGGGTCAGCCGGGTGGCGAAGCTGAACACCTCCGGCCGGGTCTGTCCGCCCCGCAACTGCCCGCCGTGCAGGCAGTACATCAGCATGAGCAGCGCACGGGCGTAGGACTCCATGGAGCCCGAGATGTCGCACAGTACCACCAGCCGGCGCGGGCGTGACCGGGGAGCCTGGCGCGCGACCCGGATCGCCTCGCCGCCGCTGCGCCGCGCGGCGCGGAGGGTGCCGCGCAGGTCGGGGCGTTTCCCGTCCCGGGCCCGGCGGTACCTGCGGGTGCGCCGGGGCGGCACGGACAGGGTCATCTCGCGCATGAGCAAGACGAGTTCGCGCAGTTCGGCGGCTGACAGCTGGGTGAAGTCGCGGGAGCGCAGCCGTTCGGCAGCCGAGGCCACCCGGCGGACGGCCAGCGCGTCCGAGAGTTCGTCGTCGCCGGTCCCGGCGGACGTGCCGGTCTCGGTGACCTGGGCCCCGGCCGACCAGCCGCCCGGATCGGACCGGGTCTGGGCGGCGGGCGAAGCGCCGTTTTCCTCGGCCCGCTGGAAGGCGGACTCGGCGGCTTCCACCGGGTTGGTGAACGGCGGGGGCGTGCCGAACAACCTGGCGAACACCCGCTCGAACGTGCCGACCTGGCTCGGGTCGGAGACCAGCGTGGCCAGGGCGCAGGCGTGCAGTTCGGCGACGGAGCGCGCGTTCATGACCGTCACCGCCCGGGCCAGCCGCTCGCACCGGTCCGGCCCGACCGGCAGCCCGGCGGTGTGCAGCGCGGTGCCCAGCCCGGCCGCCAGCGACGCTATGTCGGGCCGGGCGTCGCCGGCGGCTGAGGCGGCGGCGGCGGTCACGGCGGGCAGCTCAGCCCCCGGCCGGGCCGGTGACCGCGGCGAGCCCGGCCTGGCGCACCGTCTCGGTGTCCTCCGGGTACTTCAGCACCGTGCTCAGCGTCTGGTCCACCACCGGCCCGGACAGGTCGCCGGCGCCGAACACGGTCAGCGCGGAGGCCCAGCTGATCGCCTCGGAGATGCCGGGCGCCTTGGTCAGGTCCAGGCCGCGGAGCCGGTTCACCGCAGACGCGATCTGCCCGGCCAGGTGGTCCCCGGCGGTGGGTACCCGCCGCCTGATGATCTCCGCCACGCGCACCGCGTCCGGGTAGGCGATCCAGTGGTACAGGCAGCGCCGCTTGAGCGCGTCGTGCAGGTCCCGGGTCCGGTTGGAGGTCAGCACGGTGACCGGCGGCAGCGCGGCACGGCGGGTGCCGAGCTCGGGGATGGTGACGGCCGCCTCGGCCAGCAGCTCGAACAGGAACGCCTCGAACTCGTCGTCGGCCCGGTCCACCTCGTCGATGAGCAGCACCGCGGGCCGCGGCCCGGGGTGCAGCAGCGCGGCCAGCAGCGGCCGGGACAGCAGGTACTCGTCGGTGAACAGGTCCTTGTCCCTGATGTGCTCCCCGGCCGCCTCGGCCAGCCGGATGGCCAGCAGCTGACGCGGGTAGTTCCACTCGTACAGCGCCTCGGCCGCGGCGATGCCCTCGTAGCACTGCAGCCGGATCAGCGGGGTGTCGAGCGCGTCGGCCAGGGCCTTGGCCGCCTCGGTCTTGCCCACGCCGGGCTCGCCCTCCAGCAGGATGGGCTGCCCCATCCGCACGGCCAGGAACAACGCGGCGGCGAGCTGCTCGCCGGCCAGGTAGCCGACCGTGTCCAGGGCGGCGGACAACGCGCCGACGTCGGGGAACCGCTGATCAAGATCGTGTGTCAACGCGCTGCTCACAGAATGGGTCTCGGCTGAATGCTCCAGATGCGAGTTTATCCGGGAACCAACCGGTCAGCTGATGGCCAGGTCGGTGCGCAGCGGACGGCCCTGGATGGCCCGCCAGACCTGGGCCGGGGTGAGCGGCATGTCGGCGTGCCTGATCCCGTACGGGCGCAGCGCGTCGATGACCGCGTTGACCACGGCGGGCGGCGAGCCGACCGTGGCCGACTCCCCCACCCCCTTGGCCCCGATCGGGTGGTGCGGCGACGGGGTGACGGTCTGCCCCAGCTCCCACGCCGGGCACTCCAGCGAGGTGGGCAGCAGGTAGTCCATGAACGAGCCGCCCAGGCAGTTGCCGTCGGCGTCGAACGCGATGACCTCCATCAGCGCCATGCCGATGCCGTCGGCCAGCCCGCCGTGCACCTGGCCCTCGACGATCATCGGGTTGATCCGGACCCCGCAGTCGTCCACCGCGATGAACCGGCGCACCGAGACCTTGCCCGTACCAGGGTCGACGTCGACCACGCAGATGTAAGCGCCGAACGGGAAGGTCAGGTTGGGCGGGTTGTAGACGCAGCTGGCATCCAGCTGGCCCTCGATGCCCTCGGGCAGCTCCAGGCCCGAGTGCGCGGCCAGCGCGATCTCGGCGATGGTGCGGCCCGAGTCCGGGTCGCCGCGGACGAACCACCGGCCCGGCTCCCACTCCAGGTCGGCTGGGTTCACCTCGAGCATGACCGAGGCCACGATGCGGGCCCGGTCGCGCACCTTGCGGGCCACGATGGCGGTGGCCGCGCCGGACACCGGCGTGGACCGGGACCCGTAGGTGCCCAGGCCGAACGGCGTGACGTCGGTGTCGCCGTGCACCACTTCCACGTCGTCCGGGGACAGGCCGAGCTCCTCGGCCACGATCTGGGCGAAGGTGGTCTCGTGCCCCTGGCCCTGGGTCTGCACCGAGATCCGCAGCACCGCCGTGCCGGTCGGGTGGATCCGCAGCTCGGCGCCGTCGGCCATGCCGAGGCCGAGGATGTCCATGTGCTTGCGGGGCCCGGCGCCGACCGCCTCGGTGAAGAAGCTGACCCCGATGCCCATCAGCTTCCCGCTGGCCCGCAGCGCCTCCTGCTCCCGGCGCAGCTCGGAGTAGCCGGCCATGTCCATGGCCAGGCGCAGCGTGCGCGGGTAGTCCCCGGAGTCGTACACCCAGCCGGTCTGGCACCGGTAGGGGAACTGCTCGGGCCGCAGCAGGTTGCGCATCCGCAGCTCGGCCGGGTCCAGGCCGAGCTCGTAGGCCAGCACGTCGACCATCCGCTCGACCAGGTAGACCGCCTCGGTGATGCGGAACGAGCACGAGTAAGCAACGCCGCCGGGCGCCTTGTTGGTGTACACGCCGGTCACCTGGCAGTGCGCCGCCTCCAGGTCGTAGGAGCCGGTGAACACGCCGAAGAACCCGGCCGGGTACTTGGTCGGCTGGGCGGCGCCGTTGAACGCGCCGTGGTCGGCCAGCACTGTGACCCGCACCGCCCGGATCTTGCCGTCCCTGGTCGCGGCCAGCTCGCCGTGCATGTGGAAGTCCCGGGCGAACGAGGTGGACATCAGGTTCTCCGACCTGTCCTCCATCCACTTCACCGGCCGTCCGGTGACCATCGAGGCGACCGCGGCGCAGATGTAGCCCGGATAGATGGGCACCTTGTTGCCGAACCCGCCGCCGATGTCCGGCGAGATGACCCGGATCTTGTGCTCGGGCAGGCCCGCCACCATGGCGAACAGGGTCCGGTGGGCGTGCGGCGCCTGGGTGGTGGCCCAGATGGTCAGCTTGCCGGAGACCGGGTCGAAGTCCGCCACCGTCCCGCAGGTCTCCAGCGGCGCCGGGTGCACCCGCGGGTAGAGCATGTCCTGGCTGACCGTCACCTCGGCCTGGCGGAACACCTCGTCGGTCCGGGCGGCGTCGCCGGTCTCCCAGTCGAAAATACGGTTGCCGGTACGGCCCTCCAGGTCATCGCGGATGACCGGCGCATCGGCCTCCAGCGCCCGCCGGGCGTCGACCACGACCGGCAGCGGCTCGTACTCGACGTCGATCAGCTCCAGGGCATCCCGCGCCGAGTAGTGGTCCTCGGCCACCACGAACGCCACCTCCTGACCCTGGAACCGCACCTTGTCGGTGGCCAGCACGGCCTGCCGGTCGCCGGACAGGGTGGGCATCCAGGCCAGGTTCCTTTTCGCCAGCAGCTCGCCGGTCAGGACCGCCCGGACCTTCGGGTGGGCCTCGGCGGCCAGGGTGTCGATGGACAGGATGCGGGCGTGCGGATGCGGGCTGCGCAGCACCGCCCCGTACAGCATGCCGGGCAGCCGCACGTCGTCGACGAAGGTCCCGCGGCCGCGGATGAACCGCTGGTCCTCCTTGCGCAGCCGCCGCCCGAACCCCCCGGTCATGGCGCAGGCCTGGGATGCTCGGCGGCCCAGCGGATGGAGCGGACGATGTTCTCGTACCCGGTGCACCGGCAGATCTGGCCGGAGATCGCCTCGCGGATCTGTTCGGAGTCCGGGTCGGGATGGTGGTCGAGCAGCCAGCGGGCGGTCATCATCATGCCCGGCGTGCAGAACCCGCACTGCAGGCCGTGGCACTCGACGAAACCCTGCTGCACCGGGTCGAGCTGGCCGTCTTGCTCCAGGCCCTCGACGGTCCGCACCGAACGCCCGTCGGCCATGGCCGCCAGCAGCGTGCAGGACTTGACCGGCTTGGCGTCCAGCCACACGATGCAGCTGCCGCAGTTCGACGTGTCGCAGCCCCAGTGGCTGCCGGTCAGGCCGAGCTCGTCGCGGATGAAGTGGATGAGCAGCAGCCGCGGCTCCACGTCCCGCGCGTACTCGGTGCCGTTGACTCTCATCGCCACCCGGATCGTCATGCTGTATCTTCCACTCGGCTCACCCGCTCGGCGGCGCGGCGCAGGGCACGGGTGGTGAGCTCGGCGACCAGGTGCCGCTTGTAGTCCTCGGGTCCGCGCTGGTCGGCGGGGGGATGGCAGTGCCGGGCGGCGATGGCCGCAGCGGCCGCGAAACTCCCCTCGTCCGCGGGCCGGCCGTGCAGGTACTCCTCGGCCTCGGCGGCCACGAAGTGCTCGGCGCCTACGGCGGTCAGGCCGATGCCCGCCGAGGCGATGACCGGACGGCCCGGGTCCCCGGACAGCTGCAGAACCGCGCCGGCCGCGGCCACCGACCAGTCGCCCACCCGCCGGGCCACCTTCTCGTACGCGCTGCCGGTGCCGGGCCGCACCGGGACCCGGATCTCGGCCAGCAGCTCGCCCGGGCCCACGGCCGTCTCGTACGGGCCGAGGTGGAACTCCCTGACCGGCATGGTCCGTTCCCCGCCGGAGCCCCGGATGACCGCCGTGGCCCGGGCCGCCGCGAACGCCGCGGACAGGTCCTCGGACGGGTCGGCCTGGCACAGCGACCCGCCGACGGTGCCCCACAGCCGGACGATCGGGTCCGCGACCACCCGCTCGGCGTCGTGGAAGATCGGGAAATACTCGCCTGCCGCGGCCGAATCGAGCAGGTCGGCGTGCCGGGCCAGAGCGCCGATGCGCAGCTGATCGCCGTCCCGGCGGATGTAGGCCAGCTCGGCCAGCCCGTTGATGTCGACCAGCACCTCGGGCTGGGCCAGCCGCAGCTTCATCATCGGGATCAGGCTGTGGCCGCCCGCCAGCACCCGGGTCTCCGGCCTGCTCAGCAGCGAAAGGGCATGCTCGACGCTGGTCGCCCGCTCGTATTCGACAGCCGAAGGCACCTGCATGTATTGCATCATTCGGCCTGGTCGGCCAATCCGCAACCGGACGGTTAAGCCATAGCTAATACACGCAGCTCAGCGACCGCCGATGTCCTCGCTCCAGACCTCGGGATAGCGCTCCTGGAACTCGCGCATGGCCGCCACGCAGCCCTCGTCGTCCAGCAGCACGATCCCCACGCCCCGGTCGGTCAGGAAGCCCAGGTCGCCGGCGAACGTGTCGGCCTCGCCCACCACCACCCGGGGAATCTGGAACAGCAGGATCGCCCCGGTGCACATCTGGCACGGCGACAGCGTGGTGTACAAGGTGGTGTCGGCGTAGGACGGGCGCCGGCCGGCGTTGCGCAAGCAGGCGATCTCGCCGTGCGCCACCGGGTCGCCGCGCTGGACCCGCTCGTTGTGCCCGGCCGCGATGACCTGCCACCCTTGGCTAGCACTGGCCGCGGCCAGCACCGCTCCGACCGGCACGCCGCCGTCGGCCAGGCTCTCCCGCGCCTGCCCGAGGGCCACCGCCATCATCTCGTGGTCGGCCTGACTGGCCTGCCCGTATCCCATGCCGGCCTACGCTACCTGACCAGCCGCCGGGCCGCCGTAACCTGCCGCCGGGCCGGCGCCGGTTCCTGTCCTTACTGGGCCGAACGGCCCGTGCCTGGCGCGGCCGGGACCTGCGTGCCGCCACGGCCGTCCGCGGCCAGTCGTAGCTGATTTCCTCGCCGACCCGCAGCCGGGCCCAGCGGGCCGTCTCCACCTGCAGGGCCCGCGCGGCCCCGGCGACCTCAGCCGGGTCCAGGTCCGCGACGGCCTCCGGCAGCACAGACAGCTGGGTGACGGCCAGGGTCAGGATCTGGTCGTCCGACGGGTGGTCCAGGCCGGCCACGCACTCGACGAGGTTAGCCAGCGCCTCGGCCCGCAGTCCCCGCTCACGGAAGCCGGCCAGCAGTTCGGAGGACCGTTCGGCAGAATGGGGCGGCCGGCGGCCGCCGACGTGCCGCATGCTGGTGAAGACGATGCCCGCCGCGATGCCGCCCCAGATGCCGTCGGGGATGCCCAGCTCCCGCTCCACCACCAGGTGCCTGATGTCGTGCGGCAGCCGCCGTCCGACCCGGTCGCTGCCGAACAGCTGGTAAACGACCCCGTCGTCCCGCTCGACCAGCGCGTAGACGCGGTCGTGGTCCGGCAGGCGGGGGAACGTCACGTGCATATCCCCACTATGCGGAGCGGCCGGACGGGGCGCCTAATGGTTTTCGGGGTAGGGTCCGATCGTGGCGGGACGCGGGACGACGGCGACGGCGGCGCTGGAGCGCGCCCGGATCCCGTTCACCGTGCACGAGTACGCGCACGACCCGCGGCACGAATCCTACGGCCAGGAGGCGGTCGAGGCCCTGGGCGTTGCAGCGCCAAGGGTATTCAAGACGCTGATCGCCCAGGTGGACGGCGCTCTGGTGGCCGGGGTGGTCCCGGTGGACGGCCAGCTCGACCTCAAGGCGCTGGCCGCGGCGGCGGGCGGTAAGAAGGCCGCGCTGGCCGACGTGACCGCGGCCGAACGGGCCACCGGGTACGTGGCGGGCGGTATCTCCCCCGTCGGCCAGCGCAAGCGCCTGCCCGTGGTCGTGGACGCGTCGGCGCTGGCTCATCGCACCGTGTTCTGCAGCGCCGGGCGGCGCGGCCTGGAGATCGAGCTGGCCCCGGCCGATCTGGTCCGGGCGGCCGGCGCGACCGTGGCCAGCATCGGCACTCCCAGATGAAGGGTGAAGTCACATGTCGCGAGTGCGGGGCCCGGGCGCGGCGCCGGCCAGCGCGGAGCTGGACGCGGCCGAGCGGATGTCCGTCGGGGAGCTGCGCACCTCGCGCGACAACCTCGAGCGGGCCCCTGGCCTGCCCATACCGCCGGGTTCACCATCGGGGTGGTGCTGGCCCCACCCCTGATCGGGGGGCCTGGGGCAGTGCGCTCCCCCGGTCGGCGGTGGCACCGTGGGCGTCAGTTTCCGCATCCAGGAGGACCTGATGATTGACCAGAGTGCGCCCGGCGACATGATCCAGCTGGACGGCGTGACCAAGACCTACACCTCCGGCGCTTCACCTGCACTGGCGGACGTCAGCATGGGGGTGGCGCCCGGTGAGGTGGTGGCCGTCATGGGCCCGTCGGGCAGCGGGAAATCGACCCTGCTCAACCTGATCGCCGGGCTGGACAAGCCCACCGCGGGCACGGTCACCGTGGCCGGGCGGCGGATCGATGCCCTCGGCGAGAGCGCGCTGGCCCGGTTCCGGGCCCGGCACGTCGGGATCATCTTCCAGTTCTTCAACCTGCTCGACGACTTGACCGTGGAAGACAACGTGCAGCTGCCAGCCCAGCTGGCCGGGATGTCCCGGCGCCAGGCCAAGGCCCGGGCCGGGCAGCTGCTGGAGCAGATGGGCATCGCGGAGCACGGCAACGCCTACCCGGCCCGGATGTCCGGCGGCCAGCGGCAGCGGGTGGCGATCGCCCGGGCCCTGGTGAACTCCCCTGCGGTGCTGCTGGCCGACGAGCCGACCGGAGCGCTGGACACCGCCACCGGGCAGGAGATCGGGCGGCTGCTGCGGGAGCTGAACCGGGACGGGCAGACGCTGGTGCTGGTCACCCACGACCCGGACCTGGCCGAGCGGTATGCGGCCCGCACGGTGCGGATCGTGGACGGCCAGCTGGCCGGCGTGCCCGCCGGGGTGTCCCGGTGAACTGGATTGGAGCGGTGCGGACCGCCACCGGAGGCCTGCTGCGGCACAAGGTGCAGGCGGCGGTGCTGGGCATGGTGCTGCTGGTCTCCACCGCCTCGGCCACGCTCGGCCTGACCCTGCTGGCGGCCAACAACGGGCCGTTCCAGCACGCGTTCAACGTCCAGGACGGCGCGCAGCTGAGCCTGACCGTGAACCCGGCGCGGGCCGACGCGGCGCGGCTGGCCGCCACCCGCACCCTGCATGGGGTCACGGCGCTGGCCGGGCCGTTCGGCCAGGCGACGGTCCCGACGCAGTGGGAAGGCCAGGACTTCGGGCAGCTCACGCTCGTCGGACGGTCTTCGGCGGGCGGTCCGGTGGACGACGTGGTACTGAACGCCGGGCACTGGCTGACCGGGCCGGGCCAGATCGTGCTGGACGCCACTCCGGGGGGCGGCGGACCGGTGGTCGGCAGCAAGATGGTCGTCACCGCGTCGCCGCGGCACCCCGTCACGCTGACCGTGGTCGGCTTCGCCAACTCGATCACCTACACCGCGGACGGCTGGGTCGCCCCGGCCGAGGTTCCTGCTCTGGGCGCGCCGGCGAGCGCGCAGCTGCTGTACCGGTTCGCCAGCGCGGGCACCCAGGCCCAGGTCCGCGCCGACCTGGCGGAGGTCACAGGGGCACTTCCGCCCGGCGCGGTGACCGGGTCCGGCTCATGGCTGGCCGCGGCGAGCCAGAACACCGGCAACGGGGCGATCATGGAACCGTTCGTGGTCGCGTTCGCGCTGATCGGGCTGGCCATGGCGGTGCTCATCGTGGCCAACGTGGTCAGCGGGGCGGTGGCCGCCGGGTACTACCGGATCGGCGTGCTGAAGAGCATCGGCCTGACCCCGGCGCAGGTCGTGGTGGCGTACCTGAGCCGGGTCGGCGTACCGGCCCTGGCCGGGTGCCTGCTCGGGGTGGTGGCCGGCAACCTGCTGGCCGTCCCGGTGCTGCACCAGTCGGCTGAAGCCTACGGGGTGGGCAGCCAGAGCGTGCCGTGGTGGGCGTCGGTCCTGGCCCCGGCCGGGATGCTGATCCTGACCGTGCTGGCCGCGTTCGCGCCCGCGCTGCGAGCCGGACGGCTGTCCGCCACGCAGGCCATCGCGGCCGGCCGCGCCCCTGCTACGGGGCGCGGATACGGGGCGTACCGGCTAGCCGCGCGGCTGCGGCTGCCGCGGCCGGTCGGCATGGGCCTGGCCGCGCCGTTCGCTCGGCCCGCGCGCACCCTGGTGAGCCTGGCCGCGATTGCGTTCGGGGCCACCGCCGTGATCTTCGCGTTCGGGCTGAGCGCCTCACTCGGCCGGGCCGCGGGTATCCAGACCCTGTCCGCCACGGTCCCGGTGGAGATCCAGCAGAACGGGCCGGGCAGCGGCCCGAACGAGTCTCCGACGGCGGCGCAGGACGCGGCCGCGACCGCCGCGCTGGCCGCCCAGCCGGGCACGGCCCACCAGACCACGGTGTACCAGAACCAGGTCAAGATGCCCGGCGTGGCCGGGAACGTCAACGCCTGGGCGTTCTCTGATGACTCGTCCTGGATCGGGTACGGCGTGATCTCCGGGCGCTGGTACGGCGCGCCGGGCCAGGTGGACGTCAACACCGCGTTCCTGAACGCCAGTGGCCTGTCGGTCGGCGACACCGCCACCATTGACACCGGGACGGCCCAGGTCACCGTGCACATCGTCGGTGAGGTGTTCCACCCGAGCAGCGATCCCACGCTGTACGGCAGCACGCAGACGCTGCCAGGCCTGGGCACGGCGGGAAACCTGCAGCAGTGGGACGTGGGGCTGCGGCCCGGCACCAATGCCACCGCCTATGTCCGGGCGGTGAACTCCGCCCTGGGTTCCAGCAGCCCGTTCGCGGCCACCACCCAGAAGGACGGCGGCAAGTTCTACACCGTCGCCATCGGCCTGGTCGGCCTGCTGGCGCTCATGGTCGCGGTGGCCGCCGGGCTGGGCGTCCTCAACACGGTGCTGATGACCACCCGGGACCGGGTGCACGACCTGGGCATCTTCAAGGCGCTTGGCATGCGGCCAGGCCAGATGCTGACCATGGTGATGTGCTGGATCCTCGGCCCGGCGGTGGTCGCCGCGGCCATCGCGGCCCCGGTCGCGGTGGCGCTGAACACGGCCACCGTGCACGCCATGGCCGGCACCGCGCACACTGGGATCCCGGCCAGCGTCACCCAGGTGTTCCCGCCGTCGCGGCTCGCGCTGCTGTCACTGGCCGCGCTGGCCATCGCGGTGGCCGGGGCGCTGGCCCCGGCCAGCTGGGCGGCCCGGGCCCGGCCGGCGGTGGCGCTGCGCACCGAGTGAGCGTGCCCTAGCGTGGGGTCTGTGACAGGCGATGACCACCCGGAGACGGCCGGCCTGGCCCGGTCCCGGGTGGTCATCGCCGAGGACTCGGTGCTGCTGCTGGCCGGGCTGACCAAGCTGCTGGAGAGCGCCGGGTTCGAGGTCTGCGCGACCGCGGGCGACGCCGAGGGGCTGCTCGTCGCGGTCGAGCGGGAACGGCCCGACGTGGTGATCGCCGACGTCCGGATGCCGCCCACCCACACCGACGAGGGCATCCGGGCCGCGCTGGTCATCCGCAGCCAGTGGCCGGACATCGCGATCCTGGTGCTGTCGCAGTATGTGGAAGAGCGGTACGCGGCCGACCCCTGGCCATCACAGAAAGCGCGGTGAGCAAGCACATCAACTCGATTTTCGCCAAGCTCGGGCTGTACCCGGGCGACGTGGGCCACCGCCGGGTGCTGGCCGTGCTGCGCTACCTGGGCGCCGCGCCGGCCGGGTGAGGGTCACGCGGTGCGGCGGCGGAACAGCACCATCGCGGCGGCGATGCTGACGGCCATGATGCCGCCGATCCAGGCCAGGGCGATCCACAGGTGGCTGCCGACGGGCTGGCCGAGCAGCAGGCCGCGGATGGTCTCGGTGACCGATGTGGCCGGCTGGTTACTGGCGAAGCCGCGCAGCCACCACGGCATGGTCCAGACCGGGACGAAGGCGCTGCTGGCGTAGCAGAAGAACATCAGGAAGAACATCGCGCCGTTGGCCGCCTCCGGCGCCCGGACGGCCAGGCCGAAGGCGGCGGCCAGCCAGGACACCGCGGCCACGAACAGCAGCAGCACACCGAGCGCGGCGGCGAAACGGGCCAGGTCGGCGTGCGGCCGGAAGCCGATGCCGATCGCGACCGCGGTCACCAGCAGGGTCGAGACCACGTTGCGCGCCAGGCTGGCGGTCACGTGCCCGGCCAGCACCGTCGTGCCCGGGATGTCGAGCGAGCGGAACCGGTCGATGATGCCGCCGGTCATGTCCTGGCAGACGGTGACCGCGGTGGTGGACCCGCCGGTCACCGCGCACAGCAGCAGGACGCCCGGGGCCACATAGTCGACGTAGCCGGTGCCGATGCGCACCGCCCCGCCGAACAGGTACACGAACACCACCATTAGCATCACGGGCAGCAGCAGCGCGGTCAGCAGCGCGTCCGGGCTGCGGGCCGACAGCCGGAGGCTGCGGGCGGTCATGGTCAGGGCGTCAGACATGAGCGGTCTCCTGGTTCTGGTTGTTCTGGGCGGGGGCGGCGGTCAGGGTGAGGAAAACGTCGTCCAGGGTGGCGCCGTGCACGGCGAAGCTGGCGATCAGGCCGCGGTCCGGGTCAGCCGCGTCCAGCAGGGCGCGGACCTGCCCGGCGCTGCCGTCGGTGGCCACGCCCACGGTCAGGCTCGTTTCGTCCAGGTACACCACGTGGTCGGCCAGCCGGTTGCTGGCCTGCTGGAACGCCGCTCGGGTGGGGCAGGTCAGGTCGAGCCGCTGGGCGGCCACCCGCTGCTTGAGCTCGGCGGCGGTGCCCTCGGCGACCAGGCGGCCGGTGTTCAGCACGGCGATGCGATCGGCGAGCCGGTCGGCCTCCTCCAGGTACTGCGTGGTCAGGAAGACGGTCACGCCGGACGCGGCCAGGCCCTCGATGACCTGCCACATGGTCTGCCTGCTGGCCGGGTCCAGGCCGGTCGAGGGCTCGTCGAGGAAGATCACCGACGGGCGGGCGACCAGGCTGGCGGCCAGGTCGAGGCGGCGGCGCATGCCGCCGGAGTAGGTGCCCACCCGGCGGGTGGCGGCGCCGGCCAGCTCGAACTGGCCGAGGAGTTCGGCGGCGCGCTGGCGGGCTGCCTTCGCGGACAGCCCGGACAGCCGGCCCATCATGCGCAGGTTCTCCTCGCCGGTCTGCACCTCGTCCAGCGCGGCGAACTGGCCGGTGAGGCTGATCCGGCGCCGGACCTGGTGCCGGTCGCGGACCACATCGAAACCGGCCACCCGGGCCTGGCCGGCGTCCGCCCGGGACAGCGTGGCCAGGATGCGGACGGTGGTGGTCTTGCCCGCGCCGTTCGGCCCGAGCAGGGCGAACACGCTGCCGCGGGGCACGCCCAGGTCGACCCCGGTCAGCACCCGCACGTCGTGGTAGGACTTGACCAGGCCGGCCGCCTGGATCGCGAGCTCGTCACTCATGGCGTTGATCCTCTCGTCAGGTGACCGGCCCCGTTGGTTCGGCCGGATTTACTGCGTATGTCATACGCTATATTGCGTAAGCTATACGCAGTAATAAGATGCTGTCAACCACTTTGGAGGCGGACAGGGACATGACCGGAGCCGAGCCGGCGGAGGGCATCAGCAGGGTCGGCGTGGCCGGGCTGCCGGGCACGGTCGCCGCGGCCTGGGGGGTGCGGGAGCGGCCGCACAAGGGGCCGAAGCCCGCGCTCAGCCTGGCCCGGATCGTTTCTGCCGCGGTCCAGGTGGCTGACGCCGAGGGCCTGGACGCGGTCTCGATGGGGCGGGTGGCGGCCGAGCTCGGCACGGCGCCCATGTCGCTGTACCGGCACGTGGCCGGCAAGGACGAGCTGCGCACGCTGATGGTCGACGCGGCCTGGGGCTCTCCGCCGGACGGGCCGGCGCCGGGTGAGGGCTGGCGGGCCGGGCTGGCCCGCTGGGCCTGGGCCCTGCGGACCGGGGCCAGGCGCCACCCGTGGGTGGTCCGCATCCCGCTGAACAGCCTGCCCATCATGCCCAACGAGGTCGGCTGGTTCGAGCTCGCGCTGGCGTCGATGCGAGACACCGGGCTCACCGAGGCGCGCAAGGCCTCGGTGATCATGCTGCTGGCCGGCTACGTCAGGAACCTGGCCACCACCGAGGCGGACATCGCAGCCGCGATCCAGGCCTCGGGGATGACTCCGGCCGAGTGGATGTCCTCCTATCCGCGCATGCTGGCCGGGCTGGCCGATCCGCGGCGGTTCCCGGCGCTGACCGCGTTCATCGCCGCCGGGGTGTTCGAGGCCGAGGACGGCCCGGACGACGAGTTCATCTTCGGCCTGGACCGCATCCTGGACGGCGTCGAGGTGCTCATCGGGTCCTGATCTGGATGCCGCCGTTCCTCACATCGTGCTCAGGTTGAGCGAGATTCCGGCTGGGCTCCGGCCCGCCGTACGGCATAGCGCAGGTGGGTGACGCGGGTGCCGGGAATGATGACCGGATCATCGAATCGGTGCGGTGCCCGGGCCAAGCCGGCGAAGTAGGGGATTCCCGAGCCCATCAGCACCGGGACCAGGCTGATCATCACCTCATCGAGCAGGCCCAGATCCAGCGCCTGGGCGGCGATGCTCCTCCTGCGGTTGGCTTTCAAAATGATGAACGTCACCGGCCAGCAGAACTCATCGATGGCGTCGGCACGGCGGCGCCGCGCTCTGGGCAGGCCGCCCAGAACGCTTTGTGCATGAATTCACAAGGCGTTTCCGCGGAAACGAGCGGCGGCATGCGGCCTGGTGTCCGTGCCCTCACTGGCCGCAGACGCGATACGAGCTAAATCAATGCGCGAGATTCCGCCGCCGCCCGTCGAGCCAGAGCGCCGATGCGGAGCTGAGGCTGGGCGAGGGTGCGGGGTTGCGGCTAGGCGAGGGTGAGGAGGGCCCGGCGGAGACGGGAGAGGTCGTCGGGAGTGCAGTCGACGTGGGGGCTGATGCGGAGCAGGGGTTCGGTCATCTCGCGGGGGGCGCGGGTCACCGCGCCGGCAGTGGTGACGATGCCGTGCTCGTCGAGGAGGCGGGCCCGGACCGTGGGGATGTGCTGGCCGCGGGTGGCGCGCAGCGCGGTGATGGCGGATGGGGCGTCGGCCGGGCCGATCACGGCCCAGCCGGGCAGGCCGGACAACATCTCCCGGGTCTGGCGGCCGACGGCGGCCAGGCGGGACCAGATCAGGTCGGGACCGGCCTGGACGAACTCCCGGACTGCCGCGCACAGGCCGGCCCAGGCGGCGACGTTGGCCTCGACCGCCATGAGCAGCCACAGCGGGCTGGCGCCGTCCGGGCGGGTGTCCAGGATGAGCTCGGAGGCGGTGATGGTCAGGTGGTCCCACCAGGGTTCGGCCACGCCGAGCATGCCCACGCCGCGGGGGCCGGTGAGCCACTTGCGGCTAGTGGCGTAGATGGCGTCGGCGCCGCAGGCGGTGTCGACGTGGCCCAGGGCCTGGGCGGCGTCGACCCACAGCGGCACGCCCGCCGCGCGGCACAGCGCGGCGGCCTGGGCGACCGGCTGGACCAGGGCTCGGTGCGAGGTGACCTGGGTCAGGTGGACCAGGGCGGGCGGCGCCTGGGCCAGCATCTGCTCCAGTGCGGCCAGGTCGGCGGCGCCGTCGGGACCAGTGGGCAGTTCGGTGACGCGCAGGCCCCGGCGGGTGAAGGCGTGCAGGTTCGGGCCCCATTCACACGGCGCCACGGCCACCGTGTCACCCTCGCGCAGCGGCCAGGCGGCCAGCAGCGCATCCAGCGCGGCCTCGGCGCTGGCGACCAGGGCCAGGCCGGCGGCGGAGACGCCGAGTAGGCGGGCCAGTTCGGCCCGGCCGGCGTCCAGGACGGGGGCGGCCTCGGCCGCGGCCACGTAGGCGCCCACGGCGGCCTCGCGTTCGGCGTGGGCGGCCGTGGCCTGCAAGGTGGCCAGGGATGACCGGCCGGCGGCGGCGCTGTCGAGGTGCAGGTACCGCGCGGGCGGCCGGCGCTCGCGCCACCACTGCCAGGCCGACTCGTCGGCCACGGTTAGGAGGTTTCCGGGGCGGCCTGCTCGGAGTCCCGTGACTCGGGCGGCCCTTCCTCCCGGGCGGAGACGGCCTCCAGGTCGTCCGGCGCGGTGTCACCGTCCGGGCCGGGACCGGCGGCATCGGCTGCGTCCGGGGCCGCGTCCGGGGCTGCGGCGGGCAGCGGGCGGCGCTGGCTGCGGTAGAACCAGACCGCGCCCACGATGGCCAGGACGGTGGCGATGTACATGTTCAGGCGCAGGCCGAAGATGTACACCGAGGAGTCGATGCGCAGCGACTCCTCAAAGATGCGGTAGCCGGAATAGCCGAACACGTACAGGGCGAACAGGCCCGGCGGCCTGATCCGGCGGTGGTGCCCGAGCCAGACCAGCACGGCGGCCCAGGCGAAGTCGAAGATCAGCTCGTAAAGGAACGTCGGCTGGAACGTGCTGAAGTGCAGGTCCGCCGCGGGGATTCCGCCGGAGACGCGGTAGGAGTACGGGATCTCCAGGGCCCACGGCAGCCCGCTCGGCCGGCCGAACAGCTCCTTGTTGAAGTAGTTGCCGATCCGCCCGATGCCCTGGGCGACCAGCAGGGCCGGGGCCACGGCGTCCATGAACAGGGCCACGCTCGCGCCCGCCCGGCGCACCCGCCAGATGCCGACCAGGGTAGCCAGGGCCACCCCGCCCCAGATGCCGAGCCCGCCGTCCCAGACCGCGAACACCCCGTACCAGACGTGCGGGATGTCCATCGGCGTGGTGATGTCGAAGTAGATCCGGCCGCCGACGATCCCGGCCGGGACGCTCCAGATGGCCACGTCGCCCACCAGGTCGGGGTGGCCCCCGACGGCCCGCCACCGGCGCCTGGTGATGATGACCGCGAAGGTGATCCCGACCAGGTACATGAGGGCGTAGAAGTGGATGACCAGCGGGCCGAGGCTGAAACTGTTGATCGACGGGCTGGGTAGGTACGCCGGCATGGCCATACGGCCGAGATTACACCTGGCCTGATATTGCCCGGCCCGGCCAGCCGGTCAGGCCGCGGGCCGGGCCAGCGGGTCGGGCAGCCCGTCAGGGCAGGTACCGAACGGGCCGCGAGAACCACGGCCCGTTCGGCCTGAAATCACTTGGCGTCGCGGCGGTCCGCGGGCATCGGGCCGGTCGCCGCGTCGGCGGTCAGCGGCGTGGTATCCGAGGTGGCCGCCCGCTGCGGGACCGACACGGCCGTGGTGGGCGGCACCGGCGGCACGGTCTCCGAGCGGTCGGGCTGGCCGGCCAGCCGGTAGACGTCGGACCCGCCCACGGTCTCCACCTCGAGCAGCAGGCTGACCAGCGAGTCGAGCTCGGGCCGGTGCCCGGACAGCAGCTCGATGGCCCGGGCCTCGGCCTGGCGCAGCAGGCGGGAGACCTCCTCGTCGATGGCGGCCTGGGTGGCCTCGGCGAACGGGCGGCTGGACATGGCCGACCCGCCGCCGCCCAGGAACACCGACCCGCCCTCCGGGTACCCGATCGGGCCGAGCTTCTCGGACAGGCCGAACTCCCTGACCATCTTGGTGGCCAGGTCGGTCGCGCCGGCCAGGTCGTTGGCCGCGCCGGTCGAGGCCTGGCCGATGACCACCAGCTCGGCGGCCCGGCCGCCGAGCCGGACGGCGAGGGAGTCGCGCAGGTAGTCCTCGCTGTACATGTGCCGCTCGACCAGCGGCAGCTGCTCGGTCACGCCCAGGGTCTGCCCGGCGGGCAGGATGGTCACCTTGGCCACCGGGTCGGCGTGCTCGGACAGCGCGGCCACCATGGCGTGCCCGGACTCGTGCACCGCCACCGCCTGCTTTTCCTCGGGCAGCAGCACGTTGGAGCCTTCCCGGCGGCCCAGGATGATCCGGTCCCGGGCCGTGCCGAAGTCGGCGGCGGTGAGCACGTCGCGGTGGTCGCGGACCGCGTTGATGGCCGCCTCGTTGGCCAGGTTGGCCAGGTCCGCGCCGGAGAAGCCGGGCGTGCCGCGGGCCACCGCGTTCAGGTCGACGTCCGGGGCCAGCCTCTTGCCCCGGCAGTGGACGGCGAGGATGGCGGCGCGTTCGGTGACGTTCGGCAGCGGGATCGTGACCTGCCGGTCGAACCGGCCCGGCCGGAGCAGGGCCGGGTCGAGGACCTCGGGCCGGTTGGTGGCCCCCAGGACCACCACGCCCGCGGTGGGCTCGAAGCCGTCCATCTCGGCCAGCAGCTGATTGAGCGTCTGCTCCCGCTCATCGTTGGAGACTATCGCGCCCGAGCCGGCCCGGCGCTGGCCGATGGCGTCGATCTCGTCGATGAAGATGATGGCGGGCGCGCGCTTGCGGGCCATGTCGAACAGGTCCCGGACCCGGGACGCGCCGACGCCGACGAACAGCTCCACGAAGCTGGAGCCGGTCACCGAGAAGAACGGCACCTTGGCCTCGCCCGCTACCGCGCGGGCCAGCAGGGTCTTGCCGGTTCCCGGCGGCCCGACCATGAGCACGCCGCGCGGGACCAGCGCCCCGGCCCGGGCGTACCGGTCCGGGTTGCGCAGGAAGTCCACCACCTCGGCGATCTCGGCCTTGGCGCCCTCATACCCGGCCACGTCGGCGAACGTGGTGGAGGGCCGTTCCTCGTCGAACACCTTGGCCCGCGACCGGCCCGCGCCGAGCACGCCCTGCAGCTGGCCGCCCGCGCCGCGGGACAGCCGGAACCACAGCCAGATCGGCAGCCCGAACACCAGCAGCAGGATGAGCCAGCTCAGCACCTCGCTGCCGAACCCGCCGGACGAGCTGGCCCCGGTGATCTGCACGCCCTTGGACGTCAGCTCGCTGTACAGCGGCGCCTGGGCGGGCGGCGGCACGACCACGGTGAACTTGGTCCCGTCGGTCAGCGTGCCGCTGCTCGCGGAGCCGTCGGACGCGGCGAACTCGAACGTCTTGACCTTGCCCGCCGACACGTCGGACTGCAGCTGGGTGTAGGTCAGCGTGGTCGAGCTGGAGCGCGTCCCCGGCAGGTACAAGAACAGCAGGATGAAGGCGAAGATCGCGATCGGCCACAACGAGTGCCGCCAGCCCGGCGGCCGCGGCGGCGGGTTGGTCGGGCCGGGCTTGTCGCCGGGCGGCGGCGGCGTAGCTTGCTTACTCATGGCAGCTCCTTGTGTTGCCAGTATGCCCGTTGCTCGTGTGGTGATCGTCCGCGGGACAGGCCCGTCCGGCGGATGGTCAGCACACTAGCGGCCGGCGGTCAGCAACCCCCCCAGGGACCGACCCTGGTTAAGGCACTGGACTTGGGCGGACGCCGCTACGGGACGAGCACGGCGGCGCCGTCGAACCGGCCCGCTTTCAGGTCGCGCAGCGCCTGGTCGGCGGCGTCGAGCGGGTACGGGTGGACGGTGACGGCCAGCTTGTGCTCGGCCGCGTGGGCCAGGAACTCGCGGGCGTCGGCCCTGGTGTTGGAGGTGACGCTGCGCAGCTGCCGTTCCTGGAACAGGTGCTTTTCGTAGTTGAGGGGCGGGATGTCGGACAGGTGGATGCCGGCGATGGCCAGGGTGCCGCCCCGGTCCAGCGCCGCCAGGGCGGGCAGCACCAGGTCGCCCACGGGGGCGAACAGGATCGCGGCATCGAGGGGCTCGGGCGGCATGCCGTCCGCGTCGCCGACCGAGGCGGCGCCGAGCTCTCTGGCTAGATGCTTGGCCTGCTCGCCGCGGGTCAGCACGTGGACGGTGGCGCCCCGGGCCAGCGCCACCTGGGCGGCCAGGTGGGCGCTGCCGCCGAAGCCGTACAGGCCGAGGCGGCCGCCCGGCGGTAGTTCGGCCCGCTGCAGGGCGTGGTAGCCGATGATGCCAGCGCACAGCAGGGGGGCGAGTTCGAGGTCGGTGTAGCCGCCCGGCAGCCGGTGGGCGTAGGCGGCGGGGACGGTCAGGTACTCGGCGTAGCCGCCGTCGGCATCCCAGCCGGTATAGAGGGAGCGCGGGCACAGGTTCTCGGCGCCGCGGGCGCAGAACTTGCACTGCTGGTCGGTCCAGCGCAGCCAGGCGGCCCCGGCCCGGTCGCCGACGGCGAAGCCCGCGCTGCCGGCCGTGCCGTCGCCGAGGGCCGCGACCTCGCCGACGACCTCGTGGCCGGGGGTGACGGCCAGGCGGTGCGGCGGCAGGTCCCCCGCGGTCACGTGCAGGTCGGTGCGGCAGACGCCGCAGGCCAGGACCTTGAGCAGCAGCTCGCCGGGGCCGGGTTCCGGTATGTCGTCGCTGCTGCTCAGGCGTAGCGGCTGGCCGGTCACCGGCCCCGGCTCTTCGACGTGCCACGCGCGCATACGCGGCACGTTACTCCGCGGCCGGTGCGGCGGCCGGGGCCGGGCCCGCGCGGATCAGCCCTTGCGGGGCTCGCCGCGGTAGGTGCCGAACGACCAGCGGCGGCCGGAACGCCCGCGACTTCCGCGCCGGCTGGTGAACCATCCCCGCCCTTCATACGTTTTACTCAGCAACATCCCGGTATCGGTTCAGACTTCGGGGTTCTAATTATTTGCGCTGGTAGTGGAGTTACTGCCAGAATCGGGACCATACCCCCAGTCTACGGGGCTCTGGGGTTCCATCCCGGTTCGGCGGTGCGAGGAAGGTATGTCGGGCCGCCGACGTTAACGGGACAACGGGTTGGAGTGGCACGTGAATCATTCGTCGGCTGGACCGCGCCAGCGCCGGCGCGGCAGCGGAAGACGGGGGAAGTGACGACCGTGATGACCGCGGAACGGGTGGAAGCTGTCCAGCTCGGGCTTTCCTGCCGGACAGACGTGAACGGGGACCAGATCATCAGCCTGACCGGCGAGCTCGACATCGCCACCGCCGAGCAGGCCTACACCTATATCAGCGACGTCATCGACGGCTGGCCGCTGCCGGTAAGCGTCGACCTGTCCGGGCTCACCTTCTGCGACGCCTCCGGGCTGGGCGTCCTGGCCCGGGTCGCGAGACACGCCCGGCAGGCGGGCCGCCAGGTCCGGCTGATGTCCGCCCGGCCGTCGCTGCTGAAAATCATGCGGATTACCGGCCTGGACCGGGTCTTCCCCGAGCTGCGCCCGTTAGCTCACGCCTACTGAGCGTGACTGATCTGGCTTCACCTCGCCAGATAGGGACTTATGTCCATGGAGGATAGCGCCCGCTAGCGTTAAGTTTGGAGTGCTTCCGGCGTTAAATCCAAAAGCACGCGCAAGCGGAGGGACTCACGCAATGGCCGAAGACGTCCAAGGGAAAGCCAGCGAAGCACCCGGATCATCCGGGGACAACGCGGCACAGATAGCAGTTCACTGGCGCGAGGAGGAGATCTACCCGCCGCCGCCGAGCTTCGTCGGGCAGGCCAATGCGAACGACCCGGCCATCCGGGAGCGGTTCACCGAGGACAAGTTCCCCGACTGCTTCAAGGAGTACGCCGACCTCCTGACCTGGGACCAGCCCTGGCACACGACGCTGGATACGAGCACCGCGCCGTTCTACAAGTGGTTCGTCGGCGGCAGGCTGAACGCCTCGTACAACTGCGTCGACCGGCACGCGGCGGCCAACCCGGACAAGACCGCGATCGTATTCGTGCCCGAGCTCGAGTCCGACGAGCCCGTGCACATCAGCTACGCCGAGCTGCTCCGCCAGGTGAACGAGTTCGCCGCGCTGCTGCGCGACTTCGCCGGCCTCAAGGCCGGCGACCGGGTGACGCTGCACCTGCCCATGGTCGCCGAGCTGCCGGTGACCATGCTCGCCTGCGCCCGGCTCGGGGTGATCCATTCGGAGGTGTTCGGCGGCTTCAGCGGCCACGCCTGCGGAACCCGCATCGCCGACTCGGGCAGCCGCGTCCTGATCACCATGGACGGCTACTACCGGGCCGGACAGCTGACCGACCATAAGGTCAAGGCCGACGAGGCCCTCGCCGAGGCGGCCAAGGAAGGCCAGGAGGTCGACAAGGTGCTGGTCTGGCGGCGCCATCCCGGCCAGTACGCCTCGCAGACCCCGATGGTCGACGGCCGGGACTTCTTCGTCGACGAGGTGCTCCCGGAGCACGCCGGGCAGACCGTGGAGCCGGTGTCGATGCCGGCCGAGGCGCCGCTGTTCTTGATGTACACCAGCGGCACCACCGGCCGCCCGAAGGGCTGCCAGCACAGCACCGGCGGCTATCTGTCCTACGTGGCCGGCACGTCCAAGTACTACCAGGACATCCACCCGGACGACATGTACTGGTGCATGGCCGACATCGGCTGGATCACCGGCCACTCCTACATCGTCTACGGCCCGCTGGCGCTCGGCACCAGCACCGTGATCTACGAGGGCGTCCCCAACTACCCCGACGGCGGCCGGCCGTGGCGGATCGCCGAGAAGCTCGGCGTGAACATCTTCCACACCTCCCCCACCGCGATCCGGATGCTGCGCAAGGTCGGCCCGGAGGAGCCGCGCAAGTACAACTACCACTTCAAGAACATGACCACGGTCGGCGAGCCGATCGAGCCCGAGGTCTGGCGGTGGTACTACACCGAGGTCGGCAAGGGCGCGGCGGCGATCACCGACACCTGGTGGCAGACCGAGAACGGCGGCTTCCTCGGCAGCACCCTGCCCGCCCTGGAGCCGATGAAGCCCGGTAGCTGCGGCCCCGGCGTGCTCGGCATGTACCCAATCATCTACGACGAGGACGGCAACGAGGTGCCGAAGGGCAGCGGCAAGGCGGGCAACATCTGCATCCGCAACCCCTGGCCTGGCAGCTTCCAGACGATCTGGGGCGACCCGGAGCGGTACCTGTCCACCTATTTCCGCAAGTACAACACCAACCCGGACAGCCAGGACTGGCACGACTGGCCGTACTTCACCAACGACGGGGCGATGGAGTCGGCCGACGGATACTTCCGGATCCTCGGCCGGGTCGACGACGTGATCAACGTGGCCGGGCACCGCCTCGGCACCAAGGAGATCGAATCGGCCGCGCTGACCGTGCCGGAGGTCGCCGAGGCGGCCGCGGTCCCGGTGATCGACGACATCCGCGGCCGCGTCGTGGAGGTCTACGTCTCGCTCAAGCCCGGTTTCGAGCCGGGCAAGGACATGGAGGACAAGGTCAGCAAGACGATCGAGACCGTGATCGGCAAGATCGCGCGGCCGAAGAACGTCTGGATCGTCGCGGACATGCCCAAGACCCGGTCAGGCAAGATCATGCGCCGGGTCATCGCGGCCACCTCCAACTTCGCTGATGTCGGCGACATCACCACGCTGGCCAACCCCGAGATCGTGGAGTCGATCCGGCATCAGGTGCAGGCGGCGAAGGTCGCGCACGGCGAGGTGCCGCGCGAGCTCACCGAGGCCGAACAGGCCGAGATCAAGTCGTTCGGCGCTGAGTAAGGTCCCTGACCCGCGTGCGGCGGGCCGCCGTTACCCCGGTGGCCCGCCGCACGTTTTTCTTTTTGGCCGAACGGCCCGTGGCTCGTGTTCCCGGTCTGCCGCGCGCTCAGCCGGGCTGGCCGACCTCCACGGTCACGTCGTCGTGCCGGAACGACAGGTAGCCGCTGACCGCGGCCGAGTCGCCCTCGGCCTGCGGGTAAGACCAGACGGCGTCGGACAGCTTGCCGTCGCCGGCGCGGACCGACCAGTATGAGGCGGTGCCCTTGAACGGGCAGTAGGTGTGGTGCTCGGTCGGGGTGAGCAGGTCGGACCTGATGTCCTCGATCGGCACGTACACCTGGGGCAGCAACCCGGTCTCGTGCAGCAGCATGGCCCGGGTGGTGTCGAATACCGTCTGGCCGCCGAAGGTGGCCCGCACCCGGCGCGGGAACTCCTGCATCAGCAGCTTGTGCGCGGGACCGTCGATGCGGTAGTTGACGGTGCCCGGCGCCCGCCCGGCCAGCGGCCCGGCGGAAAAGGTCAGCGACATGTGCGCTCTCCTGACAGATAGGCAGCGCCTGGTGCAACCGGTCCAGATGGCCCGGGATTCCGCCGGGCGTGAGCTCTTGCGTACCGCCCGCGGCCGAAGGCTAGCGGCTGGCGGGGGTGGTGAAGTCGAGCAGGCGGGCCTGGCCGGGCGCGAGGCCGGGCCAGTCACCGTCGAACTCCAGGACGGCGACGGCGGCGGTGGGGAAGCTGATCCCCTGGCCATCCGGCCCGACCAGGCTGCGGGCCAGGTCGGAGAGGTCCGGGTTGTGGCCGATCAGCAGCGCGCTGCGGCAGGCAGCGGGCAGTTCCCGGGCCAGGTAGAGCAGGGTCAGCTCGCTGGCCGCGTAGGCGCGCGGGTCGAACCGGACCTCCGGCGACCCGCCGAGCTCGCGGGCCACCAGCTTCCAGGTCTGCCGGGTCCGGCGGGCATCCGAGCACACCACGATCTCGGGCAGGTAGCCGTGATCGCGTAGCCAGCGGCCGACCAGGGGCGCGTCGTGCTTGCCGCGCTTGGCCAGCGGGCGGTCATGATCGGGCACGTCCGGCCAGTCCGACTTGGCGTGCCTGAGCAGCATCAGCCGCCGGGTGGTGTCACTGGCCATCCGACCAGCTTGCCATGGCCGGGCCCGGCGGTCAGAGCCAGCCCGCGCGAATGAGCGGCTGGCCGTCGCCGCCGGATCCGGCCGGAACCGCGTCGCGCGGCGGATTGCCCAGCTGCCCGGACCGGACCTGGTCCAGCAGCCGGCCGGTGACCGCCACGATCTCCGGGACGACGGCGCGCAGCTGTTCGGCGTCGTCTGGGCCGGCCGTATCGGCCGGGATCCCAGCCGAGGCCAGCAGCCCGTCCAGGTCGGCCAGCTTCTCGCCCACCCAGCCCAGCGGATCAGCCGACAGGCCCTTGACGAAGACCCGGCGGCCCGGATTCCAGCCGGTGAAGGCCGGGTGGTGATGCGTACGGTCGAAGCTGCCCGGCCGGCCGTCGACCGACTCGAGCAGGTCGGCCCGCCAGATCGGCTGGCCCACCTCAATGGGCTGGGCCGAGTAGATCGACCCCTTCAGCTCGCCCCGGCCGAGCATCCGCAGCTCGAGCCGGACCCCGTGCTCGGCGCCTTCCTGGCCCTTTCCCGGACGCGGATCCAGGAAGTACAGGTCTCCGACCACCACGCCGACCCGCTCGAATCCGAAGGCGTAGAGCATGACCATCCCTTCCTCGCGGCTTTCCGGCCTTGTCCCACTATGCTCCGCGGACCGCCGGCGGGCTAGGCTCAGGCTGTGCCGATGCTGACCAGGGTCCTGCTGGTGGCGGCGGGCGTCCTGATCGTGATCGCCGGGATCATCTGGACGCTGCAGGGCCTGGGCTACGTCGGCGGCAGCTTCATGACCGGCGCGACCACGTGGGCCATCATCGGCCCGGTGACCGCCCTGGCCGGGCTGGCGCTGATCATGATCGGACTGTTCAGACGTCGGATTCCGGGCGGACGCGGAGGAAATTGATCGCGGTTGCGCGCATGACCGGGCGATCGTTCTGATTGACCGCCTCGATCAAGGACTTCACGATGCCTCGATCGGGCCTGCTCTGCGACCGCCGCGCCTCGGTCACCGTGGCCCGGACACGGAGCGTGTCCCCCGGCCGGACCGGCTCCGGCCACCGGATCTGGTCGAGCCCGGGGCTGCCCAGGCTGTGCTGCCCAGCTGGCCTCGGCGGCCAGGAAGTGAGCGACGATCTGCCGCATCACCAAGCCCCCCGTTTGCCACCCGCGGCGATCAATCCGCGGAACGGGCCGCTAGGCGCGGCCACCGGATCGACATGGAACGGCTGCGGATCGAAATCCTTGGCGAAAGAGACGATCTCATCTTCGCTGACGCTGACGCTTCCGTAGTCGTACGTGATTCCCGGCTGATAGTCGTCGAAGTACCTCGGGCGGCGATCGGTCACCTCTGAATTATCCCAGGGCGAGCCGGCCAACTTCTTACAGATCACGAACGAGTCACAGAAATACCTCGATTCGCCTGCGAGCCCGAGTTTGCTGCTGCCATGCTTCCGCAGATGGCGCAGACCGCCGGATAGCGAATATAAGCCACATCGAACACAGGCAGTGACAGGCTCGCCGACAGGTCCCGAGCGGGGACAGGTAAGCGGGCACAGAACCTACTTGGGGAGTTCTGTGGATTCAGCTCACACGCACCGCCGCCCGCGGAAGATCCGGCGCACGGGCAGGCACATCACACCGTCGCAGGTAGAGAAGGTAGCCGGAGCGGCAGGCAAGGCCGCTCCCGCGGTGGCCATCGCAGGGGCCCTGGTCGCGTCCGCGCCGCAGGCAGCGAACGCCGCGGTCGCCACACCCGCCGGGCCCGCCGCCGTGGCCGGGGTCGTGCACACCGCCGCCCTGGTCAGCCACGACAAGCCGGCCGCCACCAGCCGCACCTACACGGTCCAGTCGGGCGACACGCTTTCCGCCATCTCCAAGCGCTTCTACGGCACCCCCGCCGACTGGCCCTGGCTGGCCCACGTGAACTCCTCCGTGGTGCACGACCCCAACGTCCTGTACGTGGGTGAGAGGCTCACGATCCCGTCCGACCCGCCCGCCGACGCCGCGTCCTACGCGCCGAAGCACGCCAAGGCCACCGTGCTTACCACGTCGGCCACCAGCTTGAGCGGGACGCTCGGCTGCTCCGGTCTGGAGGCCCTGTGGGAGTCCGCCGGCGGGGCGAAGTCCGAGGCCTTCATGGCGGCCGAGATCGCCATGGCCGAGTCCGGCGGCCGCCAGTACGCCCTCAGCCCCACCAACGACTACGGCTACTGGCAGATCAACGGCTCGCACGGCCCGGCGCTGGCGACGTTCAACGCGTACGGGAACGCCCGGGCCGCGATCATCATCTCCGACGACGGCAGGGACTGGGACCCGTGGACGACCTACGTCACGGGCGCCTACGAAGGCCGCTGCTAGTCCCCGCCGTCCGCTGACCCTTCCGCCTCCGGCACCCGCTGTTCGTAGCCTGGCAGCCTGCCGGCGACCCGCTCGATCTCGTCGGCCGGCAGCAGGCGCGGGGACCGTTCGGCACCTCCGGCCATCAGGGCCCGCAGGTAAACCTCGCAGAGCCATTCCAGATAGCGGCTGGCCGTCAGGGCCGACTTCAGGTCGGCCCCGGTCGTCACGGCCCCGTGATTGGCCATCAGGCAGGCCGTCCGGCCGCGCAGCGCAGCCACCACGTGACCGGCCAGCTCGTCGGTCCCGTAGGTGGCGTACGGCGCCACCGCCACCGGGCCGCCGAACATGGCCACGTAGTAGTGAATGGCCGGCAGCTCGCCGGCCAGCGTGGACAGCGCCGTGGCGGCCACCGAGTGGGTGTGCACCACCGCCCCCGCGCCGGTCGCGGCGTAAACCGCCAGGTGCAGCGGCATCTCGGTGCTGGGCCGCAGCGGCGCGTCGACCGGTGAGCCGTCCAGCCGGTGCACGCCGACCAGCGCGGCGGTCAGCTCCCCGTAGTCCAGCCCGCTGGGCGAGACCGCCATCAGGTCTCCGGCCCGGACGCTCACGTTCCCGGCCGTCCCCACCACCAGCCCGGCCGCGGCCAGTTCCCGGCAGGTTCGGACCACGTCATCTCGCGCTTGTTCGAGCAGCATAGGTTCAAGGTATGGACCACCCCGAGGTGCTCGCCTGGCGGGACGGGGTTATCGAGGCGCTCGACCAGACCGCGTTGCCGCATCAGGTCCGCACGCTGCGCATCGGCACCGTCGATGAGCTGGTGCAGGCCATCACCAGCCTGGCCATCCGCGGCGCGCCGGTGCTCGGGGCGGCCGGCGCCCTGGGCGTGGCACTGGCGGTGCGCCAGGGGCAGGCCGAAGGCTGGGACGCCCGCCGGCGGGACGCGGAGATCAGCCGGATCGCGGCCGCCCGGCCCACCGCCGTCAACCTCAGCCGCGAGGTGACCGCGGTCGCGGCCAGGATCGGCGACGGGCCCGGGGCGGTGGAGGCCGCGGCGCTGGCCACCCTGGAGTTCACCGCCGCGGTCAGCCTGCAGATCAGCGAGCGGGGCGCCGCCTACCTGGTGCAGGCGTGCGGCGACGGGCCGCTGCGGGTGCACACGCACTGCAACACCGGCGCGCTGGCCTGCCTGGGCTGGGGCACGGCGCTCGGGGCGATCCGCGCGCTGCACGCCGGCGGCGCGCTCAGCCACGTCATCGTGGACGAGACCAGGCCGCTGCTGCAGGGGGCCCGGCTGACCTGCTGGGAGCTTGACCAGCTCGGCATCGAGCACCGGCTGGCCTGCGACGGCGCGGCCCCGTTCCTGATCAGCCAGGGCCTGGCCGACGCGGTGGTGGTGGGCGCGGACCGGATCGCCGCCAACGGCGACGTGGCCAACAAGATCGGCACCTACAGCCTGGCCCTGGCCGCGCACCGGGCGGGCATCCCGTTCCTGGTCGCGGCGCCGGAATCGACCATCGACGAGGCGACCGAATCCGGTGCCGCGATCCCGCTCGAGCAGCGCGCGGACGAGGAGGTCACGGTGCCGGCCGCCCCGGCCGGCACCCGGGCGCTCAACTTCGCGTTCGACATCACCCCGGCCGAGCTGGTCTCGGCTGTGGTCACCGAGCGGCGGCTGATCCGCCGCGGTGAGCCGCGGCCTGGGCCTGCTGCAGGGCGCACAGGAAAACCTCGGCGGGCTGGGCCCCGGAGATCCCGTACTTCCGGTCGATGACGAAGAACGGCACCCCGTTCGCGCCCAGGGCGCGGGCCTCGTCGATGTCGGCCCGTACCGCATTCACGGCCAGCGAGGTATCGAAGCGGAGGTCCAGGCCCTCCCCCGCGCCCAGCAACGCCACGGGCGATAGGTTCCTTAGGTGGCAACGGACAACGCGGCCGGGCAGGCCCAGCAGGCGGCCAGCCGGGCCCAGCAGATGGCGGTGGCCGGCGCGATCGGCGGGGTGGCCGGGGCGGCACTGGCCGCGCACCGCGGCCCGCGCGCGGTGCTGGCCGCGGCCCTGGCGGGCGCGGCCGGGCTGGCCGCAGCCGACGCGGTGGCCCGGGCCCGGCAGCGGCCCGGGGAGATTCCCGCGCTCTGGTCGCGGATCCTGGCCAGCGGGGCGCTGGCCGCGCCGGTGGGCTGGGTGGCGGAGCGGGTGACCGGGGCGGGCCCTGTGCCGGTGGCCACGGCGGCGGGCGCGGCCGCCGGGGCCCTCGGGCTGCGGCCGCAGAAGGTGCTGTTCGGGCCGGTAGCGGGGGCCGCGATCGGGCTGGGGCTGCGCGCCGGGGCCCGGAATCGGCCGGTGCCGGGGGCGGTGGCCGCGGCGGCCGCGGTGACCGGCTACCGGGTGGCCGCGGCGCTGCTGTTCCGCGACCCGCAGCTGAGCCTGCTGGCCGAGCGGGTCAGCCCGCAGGAGGTCCCGTTCGTGGTGCCGCTGGCCAGCCAGACCCGGTACGTCGGGACCGGCTACATCAAGACGCTGGCCCAGATCCTGGGCGGCCGGTACACGCCGGACGTAGCCGACATCGGCATCGTGGCCTCGCTGGACGAGCTGGCCGGCCCGTCCTTCGACCCGGCCGGGATCGAACCGCTGGTCCGCGAGTTCTACGAGCACACCACCAGGTTCGCGCTGGACATCGTGCCGCAGTGGCGGATGTGGGTGCGGCCCGGCTACCTGCTGTACCGGACTGCGCTGGCCCGGCCGCTGGGTCAGGCCAACGTGCCGATGAGCCAGCGGGAGGCCCAGCACGGGGTGCGCAGCCGGATCGACACCATCACCGATCTGCCGGACGGCGCGCCGGCCGTGCGCGGCTGGATCCGGTCCTACGCCGGCACCGGCGAGCCCATCTACGTGGGCATCTACACCACCTACCGGCACCAGGGCCGGGGCTACGTCAGCGTCGGATTCCCGCTGCCGCAGGCCAGCTTCACCGCCACGCTGGCGCCCGCCGCCCGGCCGGGCGGCGGGCTGGTGCTGGACAGCCGCAGCGACCTGGACCAGCCCGGCCACTACCTGACCTACATCGATCCGCAGACCGCAGAGCTGACCACCGCGGCGGTGCGGGGCTTCGCCGAGCGGCTCGAGGTGTACGTGCGGGACGGCGATCTGCGGGCCGAGCATGCCTTCTGGGTTTTCGGCTTCCCGTTCCTGGTGCTGCACTACCGCATGCACCGTAAGCCGTCACCCGGCAGCTGTTTACCCGGCAGGCCGGCCGGGACCTGACCGTCCTCAGTTCTGCAGCGGGACCAGTTCGCGCACGAAGCCGTCGGCGAAGGCGGCGAACGATTCCGGCTCGGCCGCCGGGCGGATGACGAACTTGCTCAGCCCGGCCTCGACGTACCGCTCGATCATGGACCGGGCCCCGTCCCAGCCGGCCGCGACCAGCGTCCCCGGGTCGGCTGCTGGCCGGCGGCGGCTGATCGAGGCCAGCAGCGGGTCCGGGATGGCGCCGAACGCCACCGGCAGGCTGAGCCCGAAGTGATCCTGTTCCACGGCCCGCCCGGCGTCCGCCGCGGCCTGGTTGATCGTCTCCACCGCCGCGCCCGCCTCGGCCGGGGTGAGCAGCGAGCCGAGCCAGCCGTCGGCCAGCCGTCCCACCCGGCGCAGCCCGGCCGGCGCCGAACCGCCCAGCCAGATGTCCAGCGGCTTCTCCGGTAGGGGCGCGACGCTCGCGCCGGACACGCGGAAGTACGACCCTTCGAACGTCACCATCTGCGAGGTGAGCAGCAGCCGCAGCAGGACCAGCGACTCGTCGAACACCGCGGCCCGCTGCCCGGCCGGCACCGGGAACAGGGCCCGCTCGGCGTCCCGGGCCGGCGCCAGCCCGAACACCGGCAGCACCCGGCGCGGCGCCAGCCCGGCCAGCGAGGCCAGCTGCTTGGCCACCAGCACCGGATGCCGCCCGGGCAGCACCGAGATGCCGGTGCCGGCCTTGAGCTTCCTGGTCCGCGACAACGCGAAGGCCAACCCGGTGAACGGCTCGACCAGCGGCGAGTAGACGTTCTCCGGCAGCCACAGCGAGTCCACCCCGTACTGCTCGAGGAGGTCGACGGCCGCGGCGAACCGGCCGGCGGTTCCGGCCGGCCCCAGGGAAATTCCGATCCGTACCTTCATGAGGTAATCCGATCACAGTGCGGCCGGGCCGTTCGGTACCTACCCACCCATCACAGGCCAGGTGCACATCTGTCATGGCGAATGTGACGGAGCTGCCTCATCCGGCGACCGCAGCTCCCGTGGTGGCAGGCGGCAACGTATTTTCCGGCGCTGTTATGGTGCGGGCTATGACGGCAGGCGGCGGTCAGGCGGATCTGGTCCTGGTCAACGGCAAGGTGCGCACGCCTGTGTACCCAGCTGGATTCGCGCAGGCGCTGGCGGTCCGCGACGGGCTGATCCAGGCGGTCGGCGCGGACGAGGACATCAGGGCGCTGGCCGGGCCCGGCACCCGCGTGGTGGACCTGCGCGGGCGGCTGGCGCTGCCCGCGTTCGGCGACGCGCATGTGCACGCCGTGGCCGGCGGGCTGGAGAGCCTGCGCTGCAACCTGCTGGGCCTGAAGACCAGGCACGAGAGCCTGGACGCGGTCGCTGCTTACTGCTCCCGGCTGGCCCCGGGTGCCTGGGTGCTGGGCGGCGGCTGGACCATGGCGGCCTTTCCCGGCGGGCTGCCGACCGCGGCCGACCTGGACAGCGTGACCGGCGGGCGGCCCGCCTTCCTGCCCAACCGCGATCATCACAGCGCCTGGGTCAACACCGCCGCCCTGGAGATGGCCGGAGTTGACGCGGGCACGCCCGACCCGCCCGACGGCCGGATCGAACGCGATCAGGCGGGCCAGCCCACCGGCGCGCTGCACGACGGCGCCATGCGACTGGCCGCCGGGCACGTCCCGGCGGCCAGCCCGGCAGAACTGCGGGCCGGCCTGCTCGCCGCGCAGGCGCACCTGCACTCGCTGGGGATCACCCGGTTCCAGGACGCCTGCGTCGGCGCGGCCGCCGAGCTCGGCATTCCCGACGTGTTCGACACCTACCGGCAGGCAGCCGGGGACGGCGTGCTGACCTGTCACGTGGTCGGCGCGCTGTGGTGGGACCGGCACCGCGGCCTGGGCCAGGTCGACGACCTGCTGACCCGCCGCGAACAGGCCGGCGGCGGCCGGTTCCGGGCCACCACGGTCAAGCTGATGCTGGACGGGGTGTGCGAGACATTCACCGCCGCCATGTCGGACCCGTACCTTGACGCCCACGGTCACTCCACCGGTCACGCGGGCCGGCTGTTCATCGAGCCGGAGACGCTGGCCGAAGTGGCCCGGCGGCTGGCCGCGGAGCGGTTCCAGCTGCACTTCCACGCCATCGGCGACCGCGCGGTCCGCACCGCGCTCGACGGGCTGGAGGGGCTGCCAGCCGCGCAGCGCGCCGCAGGCCGGCACCACATCGCGCACCTGCAGTTCATCACCCCGCAGGACCTGCCCCGGTTCCGGGCGCTGGACGCGGTGGCCAACTTCCAGCCGCTGTGGGCCTGCGCCGAGCCGCAGATGGAGGAGATGACGCTGCCCTTCGTCGGGCCCGAGCGGGCGGGCTGGCAGTACCCGATCGGAGCGCTGACCCGGTCGGGCACGCGGATCGCGTTCGGCAGCGACTGGCCGATCTCCAGCGCCGACCCGCTGCAGGAGATGCACGTGGCGGTCAACCGGGTGCTGTCGCCGCGCCTGGGCCGGGCCGGCCAGCCGGAATGCGCCAACCCGTTCCTGCCCGGCCAGGCGATCACCGTGGCCGGCGCGATCGGCGCCTTCACCTCCGGGGTCGGCTGGGTGAACCACGACGAGAAGGCGGCCGGATCGCTGCGGCCCGGGCTGCGGGCCGACGTCACCGTGCTCGACCAGGACCTGTTCGCCATCCCGGCCGGCGACATCGGCAGCACATCGGTGGTCATGACGGTGGCCGGCGGGCAGGTTGTGTTCGGCGAGCCGTGACCGCGATCTGAACAGCAGCCGGCGGACAGGGGGAAATGATACCGGGCGCTCACGCTCTGAGGCCGGCCCGATGGTGACCGGACGCCGGGAATGTGCTGTGCTTGTGGTGTGACCAGCGAACCCCCCCGTGAGTTCAACGCGCTGCCCGAGGACTGGGCATCCGATCCCACCCTCATCGCCGGCCTGACCGTTGACGACGACGACGAGCACGACGACCCGGTCCTGCGCTGGCCGGACGGCCGCGAGGTGGATACCTGGCGTGAGGACTATCCCTACGCCGAGAAGATGACCCGGCAAGAGTACGAGTACCTGAAGCGGCCGCTGCAGGTCGAACTGGTCAAGCTGCAGAACTGGGTGAAGGACGTCGGCGAGCACATCGTGATTGTGTTCGAGGGCCGGGACGCGGCCGGCAAGGGCGGCACGATCAAGCGCTTCACCGAGCACCTGAACCCCCGCGGCGCCACCGTGGTCGCGCTGACCAAGCCGAGCGAGCGGGAACGCACCCAGTGGTACTTCCAACGCTACGTCCCGCACCTGCCGGCGGCGGGCGAGATCGTCATGTTCGACCGGTCCTGGTACAACCGGGCGGGCGTCGAGCGGGTGATGGGGTTCTGCACCGATGAGGAGTACCAGGAGTTCATGCGGGAGGCACCGCAGTTCGAGCACATGCTGACCCACTCCGGGCTGCACCTGACCAAGTTCTGGTTCTCGGTGACGCAATCGGAGCAGCGCACGCGCTTCATCATCAGGCGGATCGACCCGGTCCGGCAGTGGAAGCTGAGCCCGATGGACATCGAGTCGCTGGACAAGTGGGACGCCTACACCGAGGCCAAGGAGGCCATGTTCCACTTCACCGACACACCCGAGGCGCCGTGGACGGTGGTGCGGAGCAACGACAAGAAGCGGGCCAGGCTCGAGGCCATCAAGCACGTGCTCTCCCAGTTCGACTACGAGGGCCGCAACGATGAGGTGATCGGGAAACCGGACCGGGCCCTCATCGGGTCGGCGGCGGTGCTGTCCGAGCACAACCCGACCCTGTCATTCCCCTCCCTGTGAGCACCGCCCGGCGGTTCGGCGGCCTGGTCGTCACCGAGTTGAACCCGGACCACGATCCTGACGGTGATCTGGTCAGCACGCCGGCTCGGGTGGTGGCCGCTGCGGCGGCTTCGGCCGCCGCTCTTTTAGCTGGGGCTGAGTTATCGTCACTTCATGCCCGTTACCACCAGTATCGTCATCGCCGGTGCCGGGTTCGCCGGCCTGGGGATGGCGATCACGCTGAAGAAGGCCGGCTTCGACGACTTCGTGGTCCTGGAGAAGGACGACGACCTCGGCGGGACCTGGCGCGACAACCAGTACCCGGGCTGCGCCTGCGACGTTCCGTCCCCGCTGTACTCCTACTCCTGGGAGCTGAACCCGTCCTGGACCCGGCTGTTCGCGCCCCAGCAGGAGATCTGGGACTACCTGCGGATGTGCGCGCGTAAGTACGGCGTCGAGGAGCACATCAGGTACGGCTGCCCGGTGCAGCGCGCGGACTGGGACGGCGGCACCAGGCGCTGGCACCTCGCGGCCGGGCCGGACGGCGGCTACCAGGCCCGGGCCGTGGTGTCGGCCAGCGGCGCGCTGCACGTCCCCTCCCACCCGGACATCCCGGGTGCGGCCCGCTTCGGCGGCCGGGCCTTCCACTCCTCGCACTGGGACCGCTCCTGCGACCTGACCGGCCGCCGGGTCGCGGTGATCGGGACCGGCGCGTCGGCGATCCAGTTCGTGCCCGCGGTGGCCCGGCAGGCGGCCCGGCTGCAGATTTTCCAGCGCACGCCGCCGTGGGTGCACCCGCGGCCGGACATCGAGATCCCGCCCCGGGTGCGCCGCACGCTGGAGTCGGTGCCGTCGGCCGCCCGGGCGCTGCGGGACGCCATCTACTTGATGATGGAGGCCAGGGCGGTCGGCTTCGCGGTCGATCCCCGGCTGATGGCCCCGCTGGAGAAGATGGGCCGTCGGCACCTGCAGAGCCAGGTCGCCGACCCGGAGCTGCGGGCCAGGCTGACCCCCGACTACACCATCGGCTGCAAGCGGATCCTGCTGTCCTCCGACTACTATCCCGCCCTGCAGCGGCCGAACGTCGACCTGATCACCGACCCCATCACCGAGATCACGCAGACGGGCCTGGTGACCGCCGACGGCACGGCCCACGAGGCCGACGTGATCATCTACGCCACCGGCTTCAAGGTCATCGAATCGGTCACCGCGCTGAACGTGACCGGCCGCGACGGCCGCGAGCTCAAGCAGCAGGGCGTGGAGGCCTACCACGGCGTCACGGTGGCGGGCTTCCCGAATTTCTTCATGCTGCTCGGGCCGAACACCGGCCAGGGCCACACGTCGGCGGTCTTCATGATCGAGAGCCAGATCCAGCACGTCCTGAGCTGCCTGCGGATGCTGGCCCGGGAACGGGCTGACACGATCGAGGTCAGTTCGGCCGCGCTGCGCCGCTACAACTCTGAGCTGCAGCGGCGGCTGCGGCGCGCGGTGTGGAGCGAGGGCGGCTGCACGAGCTGGTACCTCGACCCGGACGGCATCAACCGGGCGCTATGGCCGGGGTTCACGTTCGAGTACTGGGCCAGGACCCGCCGGGCCCGCCGGGCCGCCTACGTGGTCACCGCCCCGAAGCCGGCCGCGGCGGTGGTCCGGTGACGGCCGGGCCTGCCGACCCCGCCGTTCCCGCCGTCCCTGTCGTCCCCGCCGTCCCTGTCGTCCCCGCCGTCCCTGCCGTCCCTGTCGTCCGGCAGCCGGAGCAGGTCCCGGGCCAGCCGGTGGCCGCCGGGGTCACGGTGGCCGGCCTGCTTGACGACCGGCATGGCTGCCGGGGCCTGCACCAGCGTCGGCTGCGGCTGGACATCGGGGCCGTGCTGGCCGGCGCCGCCGGGGGCCGGGGCGAGGCCTGGTTCGTGATCCGCGGATCCGGCATGCTGGCGGCGGGAGCGCCGGGAGCCGTCGCGCTGGAACCGGGCACGGCCGTGTGGCTGGGATCCGCGCTGGCCTACCAGGTCCGGGCCGGGTCGGAGCTGGAGGTGGTGGCCAGCACGGTGCGGGCGGGTGCTGCCGCGGACGGCCCGGAGCTGCTGGTGACGAGGCTGGACGCGTGCCTGCCGGAGCGCACCGGGGACCGGGAGTTCCGGGTGCTGCTGAGCGAGGGGCTGACCGTCACCCAATTCGCCGGGCTGATCCCGCCTGGCCGGGCGCCGCAGCACCAGCACACCTACGACGAGGTGGTGCACGTGCTGGCCGGAAACGGGGTGGCGCACCTGCCCTCCGGGGCAACCGAGATCGGGCCGGGCACCTCGGTCTACCTGCCGCCGCACACGCCGCACTGCCTGGAGAACCGCGGCCCGGACCTGCTGCGGGTGCTCGGGGTGTTCCATCCGGCCGGCAGCCCGGCCGCCAAGCGGTAGAGCTGAGGCTCGCCCCGGCCATGGTTAGGGGGTGGTGGGCCAGGTGTGGACGGGGGCGTTGGTGTGCATGTGCTCGATGTAGAGCTGGGTCATCTGGCGCAGGGCTTCGGCGCGGTCCAGGCCGTCGCGGCGGGACAGGTCGGCGACGGTGGCGATCTGCCAGGCGGCGCCGGTCTGGCCGGTCAGGCAGCGCTGCTCGACGATGCCGAGCAGGCGGTCGGCGTGGGCCTGGCTGACACCCCAGCGGGCCAGGCCCTCGCGGGCCAGCGGTAGCAGCCGGCGCAGGATCAGCTCGGCGGCGGGCGTATCGCCGACGCCCGGCCAGTAGAGCTGGGCGTCAAGGCCGTGGCGGGCGGCCTCGTGCAGGTTCTCGGCCGCGGTCGCGAACGACATCTGGGTCCAGATCGGCCGCTGGGCCTCGCCCAGGGTCCGCACCAGGCCGTAGTAGAAGGCCGCGTTGGCCATGGTGTCCGCGATGGTCGGGCCGGCGGGCAGCACCCGGTTCTCCACCCGCAGGTGCGGAGTGCCGTCCACGACCCCGTAGACGGGGCGGTTCCAGCGGTAGATGGTCCCGTTGTGCAGGCTCATCTCGGCCAGTTGCGGGCTGACGCCCCGGTCCAGGACCTCGAGCGGGTCCTCGTCCTCGCATATCGGCAGCAGCGCGGGGAAGTAGCGGATGTTCTCCTCGAACAGGTCGAACACCGAGGTGATCCAGCGCTCGCCGAACCAGACCCGGGGCCGCACGCCCTGCTCCTTCAGCTCGTCGGGCCGGGTGTCGGTGGACTGCTCGAACAGCGTGATGCGGGTCTCGTGCCACAGCTGCTTGCCGAACAGGAACGGCGAATTCGCCGCCAGCGCGACCTGCACGCCGGCGATGGACTGGGCCGCGTTCCAGTAGTTCGCGAAGGCGTCCGGGCTGACCTGGATGTGCAGCTGCACGCTGGTGCAGGCGGCCTCGGGAGTGATGCTGTCGGCGTGGGTCAGCAGCTGCTCGGCCCCGTCGATCTCGATCCGCATGTCCTCGCCGCGGGCGGCGAAGATCTGCTCGTTCAGCACCTTGTAGCGCTCGTTGGCCGACATGGCACTGGAGTCCACGTCGTGCTCGGCCAGCGTGGGCAGGATGCCGATCATGACCAGGTGACTGCCGACCGTGCGGGCCTTGCCGTCGGCGGCGTTGAGGTCGGCCCGGATCTCCCGCTCCAGGCCTTCGAACGCGTCGCCGTCGAGCCGGCGGGGCGGCACGTTGATCTCCAGGTTGAACTGCCCGACCTCGGTGTCCCAGGCCGGGTCGGCGATGGCGTCGAGCGCCTGTGCGTTGCGCATATGCGGCATGCCCCGCTCATCGACCAGGTTCAGCTCGATCTCCTGGCCGACCATCGACGAGTTGTCGTCGAACAGGCGCTCGCGGAGCATTCTGGCGAACGCGTCCAGCGAGCGGCGGACCTTATCCCGGTACTTGCGCCGGTCCTCGCCGCTGATCTTGATCGCCTGGATGTCACGGCCCATGGAGGTCTCCGCTCAACGAGATGGCCAGCCCATTCACCCCTTTAGTCCCCCGTATTTCACGGTCGCACGCCGCTCAGGCGGTGGCCAGCCGGCTTGTCTCGTCGTGCACCCACAGGTCGATCAGCCCGCGCAGGTGGGCGATGAACTGGTCCTGCTCGTGCTCGGGATAGACCGCCTTGACCGTGCGGATCAGCAGCTGGTCGAAGCCGGGGCCGGCCACCCAGTCGAGCACGATCTCATCCAGCCGCGGCAGCCTGGTGGCGCAGAAGTCGTAGTAGCGCTCGGAGTCGAAGTAGGCGTCGGCCAGGCCCCGGTAGATGGCCAGTTTCTCCTCGTAGGGAAGACCTGGTTCGTCCGCCACCGTGAAGTACCGGTCGGTGTCCAGGTCGAGGTTGGCCTTCCGGCCCGTCGCCAGCGCGAAGACGGCCCACTTGACCAGCGCCTTCATGGCCCAGGGGAAGTAATAGTGCAGGCTGGTCAGTGCGACGTCCGGGCAGGCGTTGGCATAGTCGATGGGATAGACCTCGCCGCCGGCGACCAGGGTCTCGCACGAGTTGAACTCCCACTTGAAGAACGCGTTGACCAGCCGCCCGATGGTGACCACCTCGGACCCGGCCTCGGGGGACAGGAAACTGTGCTCCACCGCGTAGCGCTCGTGCATGGGCTGGTCCGGCTGGAACCGCATGACCATGGTCTCCGCGCCGATGGACAGCGAGCGGGCGAAGACATCGAAGTCGATGGCCTTCTGCAGGTGCATGAGCATCTCGCCGCTGGCGTCATAGGCCGCGTGCAGTTCGGTGGGGTTGCGGATGCGCGAGACGCCGCGCCAGGCGCCGCCGTCATAGGGCTTCATGAACAGCGGATAGCCGATCCGCTCGGCGATCTCGTCCAGGTCGAAGGGCTTATTGTACCGGGCGGAGGTATAGGCGTAGCGAGCGTTGTCGACCGGGTTCTTGTACGGCACCAGCACCGTCTCGGGTACCTTGAGCCCGAGACGCATCATGGCGCAGTAGGCCGCGTGCTTCTCCATCGACTGGAAGGTGAACGGGCTGTTCAACAGGTACACCCCGTCCATCATGGCGACCTTCTTCAGCCACTCTCGCGGCACGTAGTACCAGTACGCGAGCCGGTCGATGACCAGATGGTAGCGAGGCCGGTACCGCAGGCTGAACGGCTCGATGGTGATCCGCTCGACGTCGAAGGCGTGCTGGCTGCCATCCGGTCCGGGCACCGGGCCCAGCCGCCGCAGGATTTCCTCGAACGCGGTCGGCCAGTCGTCCTCCGTGCCGAGCAGCAACCCGATCAGGTGCCTGGTTCCGGTCAATGCAGGTTCCCTTCTCAGCAGAATCGCGGCATGTGATGGGCGAACTGAGCGCGCCAGGATGGCCAGTCGTGGGCGATGCCGGGCCCCCACAGGTCAAGTTCGTGCTTGATTCCCTTCTCGGCCAGCAGCGCGGCGAACTGCTTGGTGCTGGGCAGCGCGCCTGTGGTGTCCTCCCACTGACCCTGACCGCAGACCAGCAGCAGGCTGAGCTGGCCGCGCAGCCATTCCAGGTGGTCGCCTTCCAGGTGGCCGGCGTAGTCCAGGGGGTTGTTGAAGTAAGCCCCGTAGGCCCGCTCACCCCAGCCGTTCCAGCCGGCCGGGTCGTAGTTGCCGGAGAAGCACATGGCCAGCGGGAACAGGTCGGCCCGCTTGAGCGCGAAGTTGGCCGCGTGGAAGGCGCCCATGCTGCAGCCCAGGGTGATCACCTCGGCCGGGCCGCCGCAGTCGCGGTAGATCCAGGGCACCACATCGCCCACGATCCACGACTCGTACCGGCCGTGCCGCCGGGCCCGCTCCTCGAGCGGGATGTCGTGGTCGGACCAGGAGGAGGCGTCGTGGCTGTCGACGCAGTAGAGCTTCAGGCGGCCCCCGTCGATCAGGTCGGCGACCGCGCCGACCATGCCGTTGTTCTCGAAGTCCCAGGCCCGGCTGCGCTCGGAGGGGAACACCAGCGCCGGCCGGCCCCAGTGACCGTAGCGGATGACCGTGCCCGCGGCGCCGAGCGCGGCCGACCACAGCTCGGCCATCTCCCGGTTCACCCGGGCCCCCGCCCGTGCGGCATAGCCGACCCGGACCACCGGCAGGCAGCTGACACGGCCGAAACGATCACTCGCACATGGTGCCTGGCCGGGGCGGGCGATGACAATAGCACGGCGCCAGGCTAGGCCGGGCTGACTGCGCGCTTGCGTCCCGGCGAGCTGGCCTTCGGCATCCGCCCGGCCTGAACGGCCAGCATCGTCAGGTCATCGATGAGGTCGCCGCCGGTGAAGTCGAGCACGGCCTGGCGCAATCCCGCCACCAGCCGGTCAGGTGCCACACCCACCTGGCCCGCCAGGTCATCGACGAGCCGGTCGTGGAAATATGTATGGCCCGGGCCGCGAGCCTGGACCAGGCCATCGGTATAGAGAAACAGCACGTCGCCGGCGTCGCCGGGTAGCCCCGGTGCATTGCTGCACCGGGGCCCCCTCAGGACCGCGCATGCCACTCATCGCGGCACGCGGCCCAAGCAAGCCGCTTGGGCGGTTCAGGTCGTCTGCTGCAGCACGGTGTCTCCCGCCAGCCGGGACGGATGTTTCGTCCGGTGGCAGGTGGCGTGTACGAGGTGTGTCCGGTTGCTGCGTGCGGCGCTGGGCGTGTCGTGGTGGACCAGGTAGTCCGCCGTGATCGCCTTCTTAGTGACCCACAGGAACCAGTGTTCCCAGCCCTGGGGGGACTGGGGGGGCTGGTCGGGGGTCAGCAGGTTTTCCCCGCACAGGCTGCACCGCCCGTCCTGCCTGGACAGCAGGCGCACGGTGTAGGAGTCCAGCGGGGGTTTGACCTTCTGGCGGCGTTGCGCCCAGTACCCGGCCAGGGCGGGGTCATCGGGTGATGCCCCGCCTTTGACCAGGGTGTGCCGCACGATATCGGTCCAGGACGGTTTCGGCAGGTAGGCGCCGGTGTCTTTATCGCCGAATACCCACTGGTCGTTCCTGAACTTGCTGAACTTTCCGAAGTACCGGCCGATGATCCAGTGCCTGGGCTTATTCGGGTGGCTCCAGCACGCCCACTTGTAGGTGAGCTTCCACAGGTAATCGGTCAGGGCAGCGAACACCCTGGTCGATACCACCGTCCGGTAGTAGGCGACCCAGCCCCGCACAATCGGGGTGATTTTCGCCAGTACCGCTGCGACGTTGGACCCGCGGAGTGACCGGAACTCCTTCGCAAGCCTGTCTCGGAGCCTCTTGATGGCCGTGGCGCTCGGCTTGATGAGCAACTTGCCGTTGGGGTAGCGGCGGAGATTGAATCCGAGGAAATCGAACCCGTCCGTGACGGGGACGATCCGGGTCTTGGCTTCGTTGAACGCCAGCCCTCTCGGCTCCAGCCACTCGGCCAGCCGTGCCTTGACCTGCTCGGCGTCCTGCCTGGAGTGGCAGCACACGACCAGGTCGTCGGCATATCTAGTGAGCGCCGGGCTTCCGGCCTTAAACTCCCTGGCGTGAGAGCCTGTCCGGTACCGGACGCCTGCGGCCTCCTCCAGCCCGTGCAATGCGATATTCAACAGCAAAGGTGAAATCACGCCGCCCTGTGGAGTTCCCTCCTCCGTGGGCGAGTACCCTTTCCCGGCCTCGAAAATCCCTGCCCTCAGCCAGCCTGCGATCATTCCCCTCGTGGGGAAGCCGCCGATCGCCTTGAGCAGGTGCTCGTGGTCGATTTTGTCGAATGCGCCCGCCAGGTCGGCATCTAGAATCCACACCCGTTTGCATTTCCCGCGCAGGGTGTTGAACAATGATCCTATCGCGTCGTGGCAGCCGCGGCCCGGCCGGAACCCATAAGATCTGGGCTCGAACCGGGCCTCCCACTCGGGTTCCAGCGCATTACGTACCCGCGCCTGGTGGCATCTGTCCAGGATAACCGGAATTCCGAGCGGCCGCATTTTTGTCTTATCACTGGCTTTCGGGATATACACCCGCCGGACCGGGGAAGGCTGATGCGAGCCCCTCGTGGCGTGCACCCGCACCGCCATCTCGGCCCGTGCCTGGCTGGTCAACGCGACCAGCCCATCGATCCCTGCGGTCTTGCGGCCCGTATTGCGCTGCGTGACCTGGCGCACGCTTACCAGCGTGTTATGCCAGCTGCGCAGCATCAGCTTCTGCAGGTCCACGGCCGCGGCCATGTCCCTTTCCTGCACCGCCTTGAAGATCCTGCTTCGCAGCCGCCGTACCTCCTCCTCGCAGCGCCGCCAGTCCACACGCTCCCAGGCGTCGCCGTCGAAAGCCGGGAATACCGGCCGGGGGTCCTCCGGTCCGTTCACCGAGGTGTCCAACTTATCCTTTGGTTCCGGCATTTGCTTCCGTTTCGCTTCAAAGGCTCACCAGCCCACGTCAGCGTCCTTTCGGACCCGGGCACCGGCCCGGTATCCGGCCAGTTATACAAAGACCACCCGGGAGGAGTTCCCGGTCCTGCGGCCCCTGACTTCCTGCTGCCTTTCAGCTGCCGGCATTCGCTTTTTGAGCACCCTGTCCTGCCAGGGAATTCAGCCCCCCTTACGGTCGGCTTACCGCACCGCCTGCGCATACCCGCGCCTGAGATGCGGACCCATGGCACGGTTTCCACGTTCCGCACGCGTGAGACCCAGACCGGGCCGGGCGCTCTCTGTACCCCGGGAACAGCGGTGCTCACCGGCCACGCTCCATCCGCGGCCGCCGCCTGCCGCCTCTCAACGGCTGGTCCCTGCCACCCCGGCGACACAGCCCAGCCCGGAGCGTGAACTTGACGAGGCATCAGCAAGAGTTTCCTGGTAGTCGCCCTATGCCGGTCCTTCCCCTTACCTGTGGCCACCATGGCTGGAGCGGCGGCCCTTGGGCTTTTCCGTGAGCTCCGCACCCGACCGGTCAGGAACCGGCCACGCACGTCACGGCGGGGACAGGTCGAACACAACCTGTAGCTATGTCTCCGGCATCAGCCAGACCTCCTCGACTAGCTCACTCACCACGTGCGACCTCGTGTCGCAACAGAGTCAGTTCCTGGCTGGCCGGCTCCGGGTCAGCGAAGAGCCCGAGAGGCAGGCCGCCGCCGCTCAGCATCCGGATCCCGCCGTCGGATCGCAGCAGGACGGCGGCAGGATGTCCGGCGCTCGCGATGACCACTCGCAGCTTGCCGGCCAGCCAGCTCAGGTGGGCCACGCTGGCAGTGACGAAACCGCCGTCGAGGGACAGCTCATCAGCCAGCAGGATCTCGTTGCTCTCGGCCAGGACCTCGGGAAGCGCGTTAAGCCGACGCGGCCAGGTTTCCTGACCGTACGCGCGGGCCTCCCCCGTAAGGCGGCATAATCCGCTCGGCGGGCATACCATTCGGGTGACCTCGTGGACCCATCCAGGCGGAAATTCGGAGTGCACGGTAACAGAGCTTCAGCTCTCGGTGGAGCTTCATGACATCGCCGTGGTCGTGGCCGTCCGCGGCGAACTCGATGTCACGAACAGCCAGCAGTTCGACGACGACCTGGCGGAGGCGAGCTCCCGTAGCGACAGAACGGTGCTCGACCTGTCGGCGGTAGATTTCATGGACACGTCCGCCTTGGCCGTCGTCGTCGGCCACTGGCGGCAGCAGGTGGACGCGGGAGGCATGTTCCTGCTAGCCGGCGCGCGTTACCGCTACACCAAGGCACTGTGGATCACCGGCCTGGCCGACCGGCTGCCGATGTACGACAACGTGGACGACGCGCTGGGGGCCGCCAAGGCTGGCCCCGGCGCCGGGAGTCCCGGCGCCGGGGAATCAGTCCGCGGCGACACCACCGCCGGCTAAGCGCTCGCTCGATTTAGTTACCAGCGGTACCAGCGGCCTCTCGAGCCGCCTTCGCCCACCCGGACGACAAAGCCGACCAGCCAGATAACCAGGACGATCAGGGCAATCCACCACAGGATGTGGACCGCGAAGCCCAGCCCGCCGAGCAGCAGCGCGAGCAGGAGTACAAGCAGGATGAGCGCCATGAGTTGTCTTCCTTCTTTCTAGATGGCGGCCCAGAACGGCTTACGATTACCCGGCGATCGGCACTCCACACCTGTCAGCGGGACGAAACTACGGGTCCCGGATATGCAGGTAACCGGAGTGGCTGCCCGGAAGAGCGCAGGTAATCCGCCCATCTGGGTCGAGCTCACCGGCGGCACCAGGGACCCGTTCACGCTGGGGTGAGCAGCGTTCGCCGCCGATAGCAAGCAGGTGACGGCCCGCAGCAGCACGGACCGTTCGGCCTGAAAATCCTCAGATCGCCCGCATCCGGTTGTTGCGGGGGTCGTGGGTGACCTCGGCCATTCCGAGTTCCTCGAGCAGCGGGGGCAGGTACATGCCGAACCGGCCGCGGTAGCCGTTACGCAGGCCGTACCAGCCGCCGACCGGGTTGCCGGGCGACCGGCCCCAGGCTTCGACCGTGCCGTCGGCGGCGGGCTTCTTCTCGTCGGCCGCCCCGAGCGGGACCCAGTCGCCTTGCCCGGTCAGCCAGGCGTGCAGGTCATCGATGGCGCGGAGCTGGTACTTCAGGGTCGTGGAGCCGACCTGGCAGACCAGCGCGGGCGGGTCGGCCTGCTCGTCGGAGTACATGGTGTAGCTGGACGTACCGGGCGGGGTCTTGAGCTGCCATGGGTCGTCCTTGGTGCCAGCGGCCATCAGGTGCCTCCTTCGGTGATCGCGGTCAGGTAATGCGGCAGCAGCGTCTGCCAGGCGGCCTGGCTGCGGTCCCGCCACGGCCCGGGCGCCTGGCCCAGCCGCTCCCAGCCGCGGTGGGTGATCTCGATCCGGGTTTGCGCGGCGCCCCGGGCGGTGAAGCGGATCTCCACATCGGTGGCGTCGGCCGGTTCCCGGCCCAGGTACCACAGGTAGGCGAGCCGTTCGGGCGGCTGCCACACGGTCACCTCGCCCCACTGGTGCTCGGTGCCGTCGGCGGCGCGCTCGAAGATGCGGCCGCCCACGCCGGCCTGCAGGACGATCTGCCCGGCCTGGCCGCTGATCGTGTGGTCGCTGGGCCACCAGGTGCTGATGCGGGCGGTCCAGATGGCGAAGGCGTGTTCGGCGGTGCAGGCCACGTCGAAGGACATCCGCAGCGGATCGCTGGTCATGGTTCTGGCGTGGTGTCGGTGTTCTCGGCCATCAGCCGGAACCGGCGGGCGGCGTCGCCCCAGACGCCCTCCAGGTAGGCCTGGATCGCCTGCATGCCCTCGTCGCGCAGGTGGTAGATCCGCCGGGTGCCCTGGGCCTGCTCGGACACCATCCCGGCCTCCTTGAGCAGGCGCAGGTGACGGGAGACCGCGGGCCGGCTGATGGGCAGGGCCGCGGCGATCTGGAGCACCGGCTTGTCCCCCTCGCTGAGCAGGCGCAGGATGTCCCGCCGGTGCGGGTCGCCCAGCGCCTCGAAAGGATCACCGGAAGCGTGCGCCCTGGTCATGCGGTCCTGCCCCTGGCTGGTAACGACGAGGCTACCGTAACACGCAAGTTACCGATATGTCGCGGCTATTAGCGGGCCCAGGCGGCGGGCGGGGGCTACGGCCGTTCGCTGGCGCCCGGGGTGAGCAGGCCCCGGTTGAACGCCTCGGCCACGGCGGCGGCGCGGTCCCCCACGCCGAGCTTGGCGTAGATGTTCAGCAGGTGCGTCTTGACCGTGGCCTCGGTGATGAACAGCCGGACGGCCGCCTCCCGGTTGGTGGTGCCGGCCGCGATCAGCTCCAGGACCTCGAGTTCCCGGTGGCTGAGCGGGCCCGCGCCTGGAGTCCGGACCCGGCTCATCAGCCGGGCGGTCACCGCCGGCGAGAGCACCGCCTCGCCGTGGGCGGCGGCCCGGACGGCGCGCAGCAGGTCGGCGCGGGGCGCGTCCTTGAGCAGGTAGCCGGTGGCGCCGGCCTCGATGGCGGGCAGCACGTAGCTGTCGGTGTCGTAGGTGGTCAGCACGAGGATCCGCGCGGGGACGCGCCGCTGGCCCAGCTCGGTGATGGCGGTCAGGCCGTCCATTCCGGGCATGCGCAGGTCCATCAGGATCACGTCGGGCTTGAGGGCCTGGGCCAGCCGGATCGCCTCGGCGCCGTCGGAGGCCTCGCCGAGCACCTCGAACTCGGGGTCACGGGCGAACATGGCGCTCAGTCCGTCCCTGACGACCGGGTGATCATCGACGATGAGCAGCGTGATCGGGGCGGCGGCGGGGCCGGCCGGGGCGGGCCCGGCAGGGGAAGGATCGGAGGGGCTCATGCCAGGGCCTCCGCAGGAACGCAGGCCGATATCCCGGTGCCGAAGCCCGGCTCCGATTCCACCTGCAGCGTGCCGGACATGCCCTCGATCCGCTGCCGCATGGCGACCAGGCCGAATCCGCCGCTGGCGGGCTCGCCCGTACCGGGGAGGGGCGAGCCGTCGGTCTCGCTGATCGCGGCCCGGCGGCCGCCGGCGGCCGGGCAGAGCCGGTGCGGATCGAAGCCCAGGCCGTCGTCGCGCACGTCAAGGGCGACCTCGTTGTGCAGGTACGACAGCGTGACCCCTACCCTGCTCGCGCGAGCGTGCTTGGCCACGTTGGCCAGCGCCTCCTGGGCAGTCCGCAGCAGCGCGACCTCCGCTTCCGGCCGCATGGGCAGCACCGTACCAGTCGTGGTGACCTGGACCGGTATCCCGTGCAGCTCGGACCAGCGCCCGGCCACGTCGGCCAGCGCGTCGCTCAGCCGGGCCGTCTCCAGCGGCTCGGGGCGCAGCTCGTGCACCGACCGCCGGGCTTCGGACAGGCTGTCGCGGGCCAGCCTGGTCGCGGCCTCAAATGCCGGCGCCAGGCGGCCGGGTCTTCGATGGCGTGCTCGGCCGCCTGCAGCTGGGTGATGATCCCGGTCAGGCCCTGGGCCAGGGTGTCGTGGATCTCCCGGGCCATCCGCTGCCGCTCGTCCAGGATCCCGGCCTCCCGGGCTTGGGTCAGCAGCTGCGCGTGCAGCCCGGCGTTCTCGGCCAGGGTGGCCTCCAGCCTGCGGTTGGCCTGGCTCAGCTCGTCGAGCGCGCGCTGGCGCCGGTCGACCTCCACCTCGGCGTTCCAGCGGGACCAGGCGTAAGCGATCGCGATGGCCACGTTCACGACCACGATGACCAGGTAGATCAGCAGGCCGGCCGCGGTGGTCTTCTTCACGCCGTACGCCTGGGAGGTGCCGGCCAGAATCGCCACCCCGGTGGCGCCGAGCAGCCGCCACGGCCAGGGCAGGTACCTGATCACATAGAAATAAATGGTGAACGTGTAGAGCCCGAACAAGGTATTCGTGATCACCAGCAATGCGCCGATCACCATCAGCACGGTGATGAAGACCGCCATCACCGGCGGGCGCTCCCGCCAGTCGGGATGCAGCGTGAACATCCACAGCATCCACGCCGCGGCCAGCCCGCTCAGGGTGAGCTCGACGAACAGCGGACCCCCGGTCGGCCGGCTGATTGGCTCAGCCAGGAGGACACAGAACGCCAGCATCCCGTACGGCAGGACGGCCAGCACCAGGGGCGCTCGCTTCGCCGGCGCGTCTGGCCCGGAGCGCGGCATCGGATTGCTCATCTGCGCCTCCTGATCAATCTACGCCCGGCTAGAGCAGGCCCAGCATCATCGTGATCAGGACCGGCACGTAGACGTCGAGCGTTGTGTAACCGCCGAAGCTGGCCTGCGGCTTGCTGAACGAGGGGATGGCCCCGAAGATGATCAGCAGCAGCATCGGCAGCCCGATCCCCCAGATGGGCCCGACGCGCTCGCGCAGGAACAGCTTGCTCTCGGCCAGGCTGAGCCGCCACAGCGCGGAACTGCGGGCCGGGGCGGGTGGTGTTGCGGTCATGACTGACATGGCTATGACTCCTAGCTCTTAGTTCACGGCCACCCGCAGTTGCTCGGCCACGACCTGGTTGCGGGCCAGCACGGAGATGACGGCGTTCAGTGCGTTGCTGTTGCCGGTGACCACCACGACATCGCCCCTGTGGATGATGCTGGTCACTTCGGGCAGGCTGGCGAGCAGGCTGTCGTCGAACGGCACCGACGGGTGAAACTGGATCCGCTGCTCGGCGTCGACCTTCTCGGCCAGCGCGGCCGGGGTGTCGACGACCACGACGCGGCCCTGCACCTCTATCACTGCTGCCATGGCCCCTCGTCCTCCTGGCTGTCCGGCTGGATACCGTCAGGGTCGCAAGCCGGAGGCGGGGCGCACATCGCCCGATCACCCGGGCGGGCGGCTGAATCGCCAGGCCGGCCTGGTGGCGGAGTCACTCCACCGATCGGTTGATACGGGGTGCGCTGGGCAGGCCGGTCAGCGGCGGGCAAGGTGATGTGGCATCTGGGATACGCGGTCAGGCGGAGCGGGGACTGTTGTGGCTGATGGTGCAGCTGACTGAGGCTCCCCAATTACCGTGGGTACTTACCTACCCTAGGGCGGCTCAGACGGACAGAATGGTGATGACGGTACGGCCGATCTTGACCTTGTTGCCGCGCTTCAGGCGCTGGGCGGAGAAGATGCGGCGGTTGTTGAGGAACGTACCGTTGGTCGAGTTGAGATCCTCGACGTACCACAGCTGGTGGGCGGCCTGGAATAGGGCGTGATGGCTCGAGGCGTGCTCGTCGTTGACGGACAGCGAGCCCTGACGGCCCGCGGTGAAGTCCTTATGAAAGATGTGGGTCTGGTCGCCGGCCTGGACGACGAGCGCCTGGGTGGGTACCCCGTCGGCGACGGTGCTGTCACCCTGGCTGGTCACGGCGGACACGGCAGCCCGCCAGGCCTTCTTGTCCTCCGCGGTGATCTCCTCCCACGCCGGGGCAGACCCGGGCTGGGCGGCGCGATGGGCTTCGTAGGCGGTGCGGGCGAGGCGGTCGAGGTCGGGGGAGCTCACAATTCGATAATGCCAGAGGGCGGGCTGCTACAGGTACGTTAGTCGCGGCCCGCTGGCGGCCGGTTACATCGGTCACGGCGGCGGTGGCGCCGGGGAGCTAGGGCCCGCGGGCTAACCGGCAGATGCGCCTAAGGACTGGTCATGACTAAGCCTTGACCGTCTTGACCGGTCGTGTTAACTTTTGACCATGCGGTCAGAAGACAAACCAATCGGTCAACGAACGGGCCGGACTTTCACCGAGACCGCACGGCGGGCGCAGATCGTGGCGGCCGCCATCGACACCATCGCCGAGCTGGGTTACGGCCAGGCCTCGCTGGCCCGGATCGCGCAGACCGCCGGCACCAGCAAGGGCGTGATCATCTACCACTTCGGCAGCAAGGACGACCTGGTCCGGGAGCTGGTGGCCGAGCTGACCGCCAAGGGCCGGGCCTACCTGGGCCCGCGGCTGGAGGCCCAGTCGACCGGCGTCGGCATGCTGCGGGCCTACATCGAGGCCAACCTGGCCTTCGTGCAGGACAACCGCAACCACGTGGTGGCGGTCGTCGAGGTCGCGCTCAACGCCCGCAGCGCCGACGGCGCCTCGCTGTACGACTCGTCCATCCGCGAGTCAGGCGCCGAGGCGCTCCGGCAACTGCTCGTCCGCTTCCAGGGCACCGGCGAGTTCCGGCCCGACTTCGACCCGGCGGTCATGGCCATGACCATCCGGGCCGCCCTGGATGCCGTGCCGGCCCGGATGGCCCGGGATCCCGGCCTCGATCTCGGCCACTACGGCCGCGAGCTGGCGGACCTGTTCCAGGCCGCCACCCGGCCCGAGGAGACCGCTGCGGGCCTGTTACCAGCGAAGTAGCCCATGGAGGAGATATGCAACCCTACTTCGAGACCAACCATCTGGCCGGCACGCTGCTGCTGATAGCGGTGATGGCCTGGGGCATGATGGAGCTCAGCCAGCGGTCCAACCTGCCCCAGCGGGAAGGAGCGACCAGGATCGGTGCCACCAGGTTCCGGATCGCCTTCCTGGCCTGCCTGATCAGCACCGCCGCGGTGGTCAACCTGGCCCCGCACGTGGTCCCGGCGGCCGCGATCCGCCCCGGCGCCGCCGCCTGTGCAGCCGGCCTGGTCATCCTGCTGGCCGGGCTCGTGCTGCGCGGCTGGTCGTTCAAGGTTCTGGGCCGGTACTTCACCCACACCGTCATGGTCAGCGCCGACCAGCCCGTGATCAGCACCGGCCCGTACCGCGTGCTGAGGCACCCCAGCTACACCGGCGTCATCATGGCCGCCCTCGGGATCGGCCTGGCCGCGGCGAACTGGGCCGGCCTGGCCGTCATCATGGCGCTGATCATCACGCCCCTGCTGTGGCGCATCCACGTCGAGGAGAAGGCCCTGCTGGTCACGCTGGGCGACAGGTACCGCGGCTATGCGGCGCAGCACAAGCGCCTCGTCCCGCTGGTCTGGTAACCGGGGATACGACGGCCGCCGGCGCGGGCGCGGTCACCTCGGTCCCGGCGGTCGTGACCTACGGCCCGCCACCGCCGGACTATGGACCCTGCTGTACGGGCACGGCCAGCGTAACGGTCGAGATAGACAATTCGTCTAATGGGGCGGTCGGCTCGACCGGTACGTCCCAGGAATGCTTCCTGAAGGAGGCAAAATGGCTACTCCAAGTCCAAGCCCAAGTGCGCAGCAGCCCGTCCGGCTCGTTCCCCCGGTCGAGGAACCCGCGGGGGGACTGCTGACCGCCGACCCGTCCCTGGTAGGGCTCCCTAGCTTCCTCGTCGGCGCGCTGACGATAGGCATGGTGTCTATCGGCGTCGTGCCGGCCGTCGCCGTCGGTGCCTCGATGCCGATCGTGCTCGCGGCCGCGGTCGGGATGTTCCTGGCCACGATCTGGGCGGCCAGGGTCGGCCAGAGCGCGGCGGCCGGGATATCCGGCATCGTCGGTGGCTTCCTCCTGAGCTACGCCCTGCTCACGCTGGGCCTGATCCACGGCTGGTTCGGAATCCCGCTGATCGCGGTGGCCGACACCCAGAAGATGTTCCTGATCGCCTGGATCGCCATCGTGTCGGTGCTCGTGCTGGCGACGCTGCGGCTGCAGGTGGGCTTCACACTGCTGTTCGCGGCCGTCGACGTCGCCCTGATCCTGAGCCTGCTCGGGGTCATCCAGACCTCGGCGAACCTGACCAAGGCCTCCGGGTGGGTCCTGATGGCCGTCTCGGCCATCGTCGCGTACCTCTTCGTCGGCTCCGCGTCCGGCGCGACCGGAGGAAAGGAACTCCCGCTGGGCCCGCCGATCCTGCACGCCTGACGGGCGCACGACCTTACTTACATCTCTAACATCGACAACTGGCCCGGGGCCGACGGCCCCGGGCCGTCAGGTGGGTGCGACCGGCTAGGTCGGCGAGTCGATTACCTGCCGTTCCATCTCTTCGTACCAGTCGAAGGTCTCACCGAGCATGATGCGCCGGGCTCCCCGCAGGTGCGTGCGGAGTTCTTCCATGGTCGTGGCCCCGCGCATCATCTTCCTGATCCTCTTCAGTTCGGCCGCCATGCGCCCGAAACGCAGCGAATGATAGCTGTGACGCTGCTGACCTCTCTGTTTCCGAGTTTCTCGGTGACGGGCGGGGCCGAGGGAGCGCGGCAGGGGTGGCTGGCGGGGCTGGATGGCTGCTGGGGCCTGATTTGCCGGTGATGGCCGGATGGGGCAGCATCGGCGGTGCTGTTACACCGCCGATGACCGGAGTGTCCGCCGATGCTGCCGTCTGCGAGCCTACCCATGCCGCCGACCTGGCGGGATCTGCTGGAGGAGCTGCGCCCGGTGTTTGCGCGCCGGTCGACGTACCGGCTGTTCACGGCTCTGGCGTGCGGGATGATCCTGGCTGATCGCAGCACGGTGACGGGGATGGCCGCAGCGGCGGGGGTGGCTGAGCGGTGGCGGCGGGCGTGCTGGTTCTTCGCCGCCGCGGCCTGGGACGTTGACGATCTGGGCCTGGCGGTGGCCCGGCTGATCGTGAAATACCTGCTCGGCGACGGGGAACCGCTGGTCGTCGCGGTGGACGGGACGTTCTTCAAGCGGTGGGGACCGAAGGTGTTCCAGGCCCGGTGGGCTTACGACGGGTCCGCGCAGGGCGGGAAGAAGGTGGCGTTCGGCAACACCTGGGTGGTCGCGGCGATCGTGGTCAAGCTGCCGGCGTGCCCTTCCCCGGTGGCGCTGCCGGTGCTGTTCCGGCTGTGGCGCGGCAAGGGCACCGCCTCCCAGGTAGAGCTGGCTGCCGAGATGGTCAAGCTGCTGGCCGGGGCGTTCCCCGGCCGTCCGGTGCACGGGACCGGGGATGCTGCCTTCCACGGGGAATCCCTGGTCATCGAGGGGACCACCTGGACGACCAGGCTGCCGGCCAACGCGGCGCTGTACGGGCCGAAGCCGCCGCCGACCGGCAAGCGCGGCCGGCCCAGGGTCAAGGGGGACCGGCTGGGCACCTGCGCCCAGATCGCGGCGTCAGCCCCCTGGACCGATACGGTGATCAACGTCTACGGACACGACACCGCCGTGCAGGTCGCCCATGCCGAGGGGCTGTGGCACGGCAGTTTCAAGGCCGCGCCCGGCCGCATCGTTCTCGTCCGCGAGCCAGGCTCAGCCAAGCCGTATGACCTGGGGCTCTTCACCCTGGACACCGGGGCGGATGCCGCCGCCACCGCCGAACGGTACTCCTGGCGGTGGCCGATCGAGCCGTCGAATGCGACCGGGAAGCAGATCCTGGGCGTCGGGGACGCCTGCAACCGGGCCGAGAAGGCCGTCGAGCGCACCGTCCCGTTCGGGTTCCTGATCCAGTCCCTGCTAATCGTCTGGTATGCCCGGCAGGCCGACAGCACCTCCGACATCGACCGGCGACGCCGGTCATGCCCGTGGTACCGCACCAAGACCAGCCCATCACCCGCAGACATGCTCACCAGGCTCCGCCGCGAGTTCACCAAAGCAGAAATTTCCGCCATCGAGCCAGGCCAGAACCGCTCCAGTCAAATCGACCTCGACGCATGGACCTGCGACACCGCTGCCGCTTAACTGGGAAACACGAGTGACCTGAGTACCCGTTGAAAGCCGCCGCCAGGCTGGTCAGGGCGATGGTGAAAAAGGCAAGTGAGATGGACACCAGATGCTGGCCACGCCCCTCGTGCTGGAAATCGAGAACAACGTGGCTGATCACGATGAGGACGGTGGCGAGCAGGATGGCCTTTATCGTCCAGCGGAAGATATTATCCCAGTTCAGGTGGGTCTTCGCGCTGGACTGGTGGTAGTTGATCTGGTCGTCGATCCACTCGTCGATCAGGTACGTGGCCAGCCAGGGCGCATCGCAATCCTGCGGATCCAGCACTGGCCGATGCTCCCACATCCGTTCGACGACCGGATTGAACCAGGGGACCGAGGCGGGTTCCCACGACGGCCGCGAGTACAACAGGGCGAACCGGTCGAACTCCAGGCCAGCCGCAGTGGCGGGCGTGACCAGGGCCAGGAAACGACCGGCCCGGAAGTACTCGCCCATCGCGCGGAACGTCACCCACTGGTCACGGTATTTACGCCGGATGTCCAGCGCCTGAACGAGGAACAGAGCGACCAGCACGGCCGCCTCGCATATGACCGGTATCCGCCAGTACCAGTACCCGGGATACGGGAACAGGATCGCGGCGAATGCGCCAAGCGTCACCGCGGCCGATGCGGCCGCGTATACGCCTATGTTGAGAACTTTCAGTGCCCGCTGATAGCGCTTGGCCAGCCCGTCGGCCATCACATAGGCAGGGATAATCCACTCCGACACCGATTGCACGGCCGTCGCGCCGACCGGGGGCGCGGCCGCGGCGGAGGCCATCTGGCCGACGACGGCCTTCTGCATGCCCCGGTCCCGCTGGGCATACCGGAACAATGCTGCCGTCCGGCCAAATCTCTCCAGCAGCAGACGGATCGCAGGCGGCGCCGAATCCCGGCCGGCCAAGATCACCGATGCCCGCGGCGAGGATAGCCCCACCGTAAGAGCCGGGCCATCATTTTCGGCCGCGAGACCGATCAGCAGCTTGGTTTCATCCCCGCCGGGAACCGGGGCGGCCGCCTCGGCGGCCTCTTGCGCCGCGGCCTTCCTCGCGACCGGTATCCATATCACCGGGGTGCCGCGGCTGAGGGCGAGCTTCACTATGTCGGCTGTCCCGGCTTCCTTCCCGTTGTCCTGGCCATCCCAAAGGGCAAACAGGAAGTCACAGTGCTCGATGACATAGGCCCCGGCATCGCGGTACCAGGCCTTCCGCTGGGCCGGGCTGCCGGGAGCGTGCGGTTGGACTGGCCGGACCCACTGGGCCAGAGACGCCAGGCGGTCGAACTCGGCTTGTGACCGGAGGTCCTGGCAGTCGGTACCCGGCTGGCCGTCGGGACCCCGGTATTCATCGACTCGGAACGGCAGCGGCACGACGAGCTCGCGTGTACGGTCAGCCAGCCGCGGGTCAGAGCCGAGCACCAGTTCGGCTACGACGCGATCGGCTCCCTCGGCGAGGGGGGAGACAATACGGTAGCCGACCTTGATCCCTGAATGAGAGACCGAGCGCACTATTCCGGTCGGCCATTTAGCTTTTTCCAGCGCGGTCAGCAGGTGGTCCAGCGCGTCTGCCGCCGCCGCTTCCGCCTGCTCGCGATCGGCCAAGTCGCGATGACCGGTGATGCCGATCCGGACCATGGACGCAAGGCCGGGAAGATCGTCCACGGAAATCTTTTGCGTACCATCGCGATCTTCGCCCACTTTGCCTGCTTCGCCCGTCCGCCCCTCCGACAGCACCAGCTCCTCCTGTACCGCGGCTAACCGCTCGCTGTCGCTCCAAGCTGTGCATTCTCAGCGTAGTACCGCAGTCTGCATTTCCCAGCTACCTAACAGCGGCCGCAGTATACCGAATCCGGCTAAATACCGGACATGAACCGTTGACGGCCAAGAGTCGCCGAAGTTAGCCTCTAGGAGAGTTTGGGGGGTCATGGGTGAAACGGCATGCCTGCTGACGGGGCCGCCGCGCGACCGCTGAAGGTCTTCATCAACTATCGCCGGGCCGATACTCAAGGCACCGCGTGGGCGATTTACATGAAGCTCGAGCAGCACTTTGGCGAGGCCGACGTGTTCTTCGACCACGGCACGCTGCGAGCGGGAGTGCGATGGTTTGACGAGATCGAGTCCCAGCTGGCCGCCTGCGGCGTGGTCATCGCCCTGATCGGGCAGCAGTGGACGCAATTGCTCACCGCGCACCTGCAGGACGGCAACGAGGACTACGTGCATCGAGAGCTCGACCAGGCGCTGCGCGCCGGCCAGCGCATGACCGTCATCCCGGTGCTGGTGGACGGGGGCGGAACTGCCCGATGCGAGCCAGCTCCCGCCGTCGCTGCGGGCCCTTCCGGCCTGCCAGGCGGAACGCCTGCGGCCCACGGACCTGCCCGCCGACATCGACCACCTGATTGCCCGCATGGAAGAGATCCGCAGTACCGCGGCACCGGAACCGCCGCCCGCCCCGGCCCCGGCCCCGCGTCCGGATCCCGGTCCCAGCGTGCCGCGCCCAGCCGAGGAGCAAAGATCGCTGAAGGAGCACTACCGCTGGGTGGCCGGGCACGCGGGCAGCCTGGTCGTGTTCCTCGGTGCCGGCGCGAACGCCGATGACCGCGGCGGACCGTGGCGGGCAGGCTCAGGGATGCTGCCTGACGACCAGGACCTGGCCATGTATCTCGCCTCCCTCGTCGGGCGGGAGGACACATCGCCGCATCTGGCCGAGATTGCGCAGTACGCCGGCGCCCGGTTTTGCGAAAGAGAGCTGTTCGACTGGGTCACCCAGGCCCTGACGGTGGACGCAGGCCCGGGGCCAGGGCCGGTATACCGATATCTCGCCCAGCTGCCCAAGGTACTGGGAAATCGCTACCAGCTGATCGTCACCCCGAATTATGACGCGGCGCTCGAGACGGCATTTCGGGATGCAGGCCAGGAATTCGATGTGGCTATTTACATGGCTCCCGGCTCCCAGCAGGACGGGCGGATCGTTCCTGAGGGAAGATTTGTTCACTTGCCATGGGGAGGGCACGCGCGTCCGATAGAAAAACCAAACATATACTCGGATTTCCCGATCGTGGCTGGGGACGGCAGGCTGCAGCGCACGGTGATCATGTGGATCAATGGCGCGGTGGACGGCCTGCTTGACTTGAATTGTGAAGATAATTATGTAATTACCGAGGATCACTACATCAACTACATGAGCGGTTCGGCCGAGGAGGTCGTGCCCCTGAGCAGGCGATCAGGGCGCCGCTCGAGGTCTACAACCGGCAGCCGTGGGTCAGCGAGCACTTCACGATCCAGGACGGGCTCGTTGATGCCGTTCTGGATCAGGTCCGCACGCATGACGCGGGCCACGACCAGGCTCAAGCCCGCGCGGCGGCCAACGGGAACGGCGAGCGCTTCCGCACCCCGCTGCTGCAGCTGGCCATGGAGACGATCTGGAAGCGGGAGCTCGGACAGCACTCGCATGAGCTGCGCCTGTCAACGCTCGAGACCCTGGAAGGGGTCGGCAAGATCGTCGACACCCACGTGTCGAGGGCGCTCGGCACCCTCAGCGATGCCGAGCGCGACACCGCGGTCGACCTGTTCGATCACCTCGTTACCCCGTCGGGCGGGAAGATCGCGGAAGCGGTACCGGATCTGGCCAGCCGGACTGGCCACGACGAAAGCCATGTCTCCGGTGTCCTGGACAAGCTCGATCACGAGCGTATCATGCGGCCGGTCCCGGCCCCGCCGGGACAGGATCCCATCAGGTTCCGCCGCTACGAAATCTTCCACGACGTCCTCGCGCCGACGATCAACCGCGCCATCGCCGCCCGCGAAGGACGACGCCGGACCCAGCGGCTGCGCCGCCTGTACGTCCTGGCCGTGGCCCTGCTGGTGGTGGCAGTCGTGCTCGCGGCGGCCTTCTTCTGGCTCTGGCGCAACTCAGTGCGGGAAAGGCAGACCGCGCTGTCCAGCCAACTGGCCGCGGTCGCCAACGCGGAGCTCCAGGTCGACCCGGACATGAGCGCGCTGCTGGCGCAGCAGGCGTGGAACCTGGCCCATACCAGCCAAGCCGAAGAGGCCTTGCGGGCGGCTCTGCCTGACCTCCAGGAGCGCTGGAAGTTCCAGACCGCCACGGCGGAGGTCGGGGCGGCGTTTGACCCGGTCGACGCGAACATGGTGGCGAGCGCCGGCCATGATGGCAACGCGTGGATCTGGACCGTCGGAACCTCGCGCCCCAAGGTGCACCTGTCGCCGCCCGGCGGGCCAGCTTCGTTCGGAGCCGCCAACGCAGTGGCGTTCAACGCCGCAGGTACCGAGGTCGCGGTGGGCTATCAGGACGGTCACGTGATCGTGTTCAGCACCAACGGAAACCCGCTCGAGACGATCGCCGTCGCGCCGTCGGTCAACACCACCGGCCTCGCGGTCAGCCACGCCGGCTCGCCGATCAACCAGGTCGAGTTCGTCGGCCGGACCGCGGAGCTCGTGATCGCGACCCGCTACAACGTAATCCTGTGGCGGACCCTGGGCGGGCGGCCGACCGAAACATTCCTGTACGGGCAGGGCGCGGACAACATTGCGGTCGACCCGGCCAGCAACGACGAATTCGCCGTGGCCACTGATTCCGGCACGCGTATCGTCAAGATCATCAATAAGTTTGACGTGGTGGACCTCGGCGGAACTGGCCTGTCGCCGCCTTCCCAGGTGCCGAGTAACGCTGCTGGATTTGCCTGGCACCAAGTCGGCTGAGCGCCGATTACAGAAGGGGCGGCGCCCGTCTCGTCATTTCTCGCAGGGCTGCCTTCCCGGTTGATCGCCATGCGTCGATCATCTATTCCGTCAGTACACTGTGGACTGTGGCTTAAGAAGGTAATTACCCGGGCCCTAGGCCACCATGCGCGTGGCCGGCCGCCGACGCCAACCGACGGCACGGCGCGCGCGGTGCGGATCGAGCCGCTCACGAAGGCGGACGTCACATCGGCCGTCAAGTTTGCCGTACGTGTCCTTCGGGAAAAGCCCGGTGACCTCGGCGAGCAATTCGTATCGGATATCACCGATGATCTGCGCCAGATGTTCATTGCCAAGGCCAACGGCCAAGTAGTCGCCTATGGCAGGGTCATCGAGCTGGCAGCGGATGAAGCGGCTCCGGGAACTCCCGCTGGCTACTATCTCAGCGGCGTTCTGGTGGATCCGGCGTGGCGGCGCCGGGGTATCGCCACTGAACTGACGCAGGCCCGCCTGCGCTGGGCCTTCGCCCGTACCGACAAAGTGTTCTATGTGACCGGGGCGGATAACATAGCCTCACTTCATCTTCACGCGGCCCTCGGGTTCCAGGAAATGAAACGCTTCGGGAGCGAACGGTCCGCAGCTGGTGTGGACGTGCTGTCGCAGCTCGCGAGGACGGTGGCCTACCCTGCCCTCCGCCCGGTCACCGGCAACGAGTGACCGCTGAGCGCCGTCGTCGGCCGTGATCACAGCAACGCTAACGGCGCGCAGCGGTCCGCCGTCGACGCTGACATGGCTACGCTCGAAGCCGACCGTGTAGGCCAGGTCTCCGCTGGAGGCGATGACAAGGTGCTCCAGCTCGACGGCATCGGCGCCGGTGAACCGGCTTCCGACCCAGCGCATGGTGTCGGTCACGGGCTTGTGTCCCTTCTCGATGGGTCCCCACCCGCCGAAGAGGGTTATGTCATCAGAGTCGGCCCAGTAGTTGATCATGGGGCCAGGATCACCGTTGAGCATGGCTGCTTGTTTGGCGGTCTCCTGTTCCAGGGTCTTGGTGAACGCATCGTCAGTCATGAGCCAGCTCTCCCGTCCTGGTGCCACCGGGTCAAGCCGCGGTTCCGGTATTGGGTCCGGATTCTAGTATCTGCCGGTTTCTCGTCGTTGCCAGCACCCAATGCAGGGCCGCCCGCATGGTGGCGTCATGACCCCGGCCCAGTGACCCTTTGCTTAGATGGTCGTGAGCGCCGATGCCGTGAGCTGTTTAGCGGCAGGTCGGCTCGAGTGCCAGGCTGCCCGCTGGTGACCGTGAGATACCCCTGATGACCGGCCGATCGGGCACGCAACGGGCACGTCCAGCTCCTTCTTTCGTGACTGACCCGCACCTTGCAGGGATGGCCCGCGTTCGGTCCGGACAGGCTCCTGCCTGGCCCTTGGTCTCTGACCGGAGGGGGTGCAGAGGCTCCGACGCTCAAGGGTGGGTCCTGAAGATCATTTCTGCGAAGCGGTTTGAAATGATCTTCGGGTGCCCTTGACGGTGGAGGGGCACCCCCGGACACTAAGCGGGCTATCCCCGGTCCCGGCGAGGATATGGGGATGGGTAGGCGTGCAGGCATCAGGCTCAGCCTAAGCTGGCAAAGCGTGAATCCATCTGACCCGCCACCGCGGACACGCAAGTACCGCATCCTCAAGGTAATGCTCCGGGGCGGTAATCACATGATGCGCTGGCAGCTCCAACACGGTCTGGCACCTCGTGCCTTTGCCCTGGTCGAAACCGTCGGCCGCCGCACCGGTCAGCCCCCTCAGACGTGCGTGGGCAATGGCCTTATGGGCGATACCTTCTGGGTGGTGGCCGCGCATGGTCAGCAGGCGGACTGGGTCCGCAATATCGGCAAAGAGCCACGGGTACGCGTGCTGGTGAACGGTCGCTGGCGCCGTGGTACCGCCAGGCTCATGCCAGAAGATGATCCCGGCCAGCGGTCTCGTACCCTGTCATTCCAGTGGGACGCGGCGATCGGCCGGGCCATCGCCACCAGGCCGCTGACTGTACGCATCGTCCTTGAGCGCGAGGCAGATTTGGGCCGTTCGCCTGCATCCGGTCCGCATGCTGAATGAGCTGTGCCGATCGGTCGAGCGTGCGATCTGGCCCGGCGTGCGCCGGGCGGGCTTCTCAAGGCTGAGCCCGGCGCTGACGCCGGGCCAGCGGTGCCGCAGGCGCCGCCTTGATTTACTAATAAGGGGAACTCGGCAAGTCACGGTCTATCTGCGTCGTCGGCGTGCGTGCCTGCGCATTGCGTCCACCTTTGCGGCGAACGCGGTCGGCTCGATGATTGGTGTCCCGCGCCACGGCGACATAGACAGCAGATCGGTGTCGTTGGAGACGATCAGCAGCGCCCCCACCTCGGCGGCCAGGTCGAGGATCAGGTTGTCCTCGTGGTCGGGGCAGTCGTGAACTGTCCGGCGCACGTCAGCAACGATTCCCCCACCGCTGTGCTCGGCCGCCATCACGATGGCGCGCAGGTAAGCGTCGATCTGCGGCTGGGCCCATTTGAACAGCTGGGCCAGGATCCGGTCGATGTTGGTGATGATGTGCGGGGACAACCAGAGCGCGAACTCGGCGGCGTCAACGATTATGCCCAGGCAGTCAGCCGAGGCGTTGCCAGATACAGGCGGCGGTGAAGGCCAGGACCGGAAGGGGCTATTTCCGCCTGCCGCCGCCGTCACCAGGACGTTGATGTCGTAGACGACAGCTGCCGGGACAGGCTCGAGGCTGCTCACCCTCGCTTGCTCTTGGGAGTCGCCTTGAGGAATTCCTGGACCCGGGCGGGAACGTCTGACGGGTCGATGCCGAGTTCCGCGGTGCGCTGCTGGCCGTAGGCCTGCGCCTCCCTGAGCTGGTCGGCGATCATGATCGACTTCATGACCTTGAGGGTGGCCCGGAGGTAAGCGGACCGGTTGCCGTCGCCGAAGTAGGCGACAAGCTCATCCAGCACCGGGCGGTCCTCCGGCTGGACTGCGAAACCCAGGGTCTGTGCGTTCATGGATCAATAGTAGACGAGTTGCGCTTCATCTGCGATTTGTCGCAGATGAACGGGCGTAGCGTCTCAGTGGAAGTCGTACGCCGCCTGCGTCGCGAACGACGTCCGCGGGGTACGTCTCACCGCCCAGCCGCCACGGCGGCCCGGCCCTCCTCAGAGGCCTCGTGCACAATTCCGTGCACACGGCACACGCAGAAGGCCCCTTCCATATCGGAAGAGGCCTCTGACCTGCGAACTTGGTAGCGGGGGAGGGATTTGAACCCTCGACCTCTGGGTTATGAGTCAGACGACCGTCGTCCACGATGGTCCCGGAAGTCCATGTAGTCCGGCAACCATCCTGCACGGGGAGCCGCGGTGTCTCGCGCTGTCTCGCACCGCTCCCCCGGTCCATGGCGTCTCTGCTACACACGCTGCTATAAGCAACAGTCGCTGGGTTCCTGAGTTGGGCGATGGTTGCTTGCCGACCCGATTCTGCCTGGACCAGGGCCTGTGATCTCGTCTAGCCGTCGGCGGGTCGTTCTGACTTTCTTTCAGTCTCCGTGAAATGATCTCGCCTGAGACGATGGCTCTTCGTCTCAGGTGAAGTCGGGAGGCGTGAGTTGGCTCTGGCCTTGGTGCGTGACCTGCGCGAGCATCGGGCAGCAGCAAGCGCGGAGGAGCTCGCGGATTTCGAGACCGACGTGCTGGCCGGGTTCGTGCTCGCGCGTGCCTCGGCCGGGCTGGCCGACAGCACGATCCGCAACGACACCGGCCACCTGGAGCTGATCCGGGACTGGTTCGGCCGGCCGCTGTGGGAGATGCAGCCAGCCGATGCTGATTCTTACTTCGGCAAGGTGCTGCGCGAGGCAAAGCCGTCCACGCGCACCGGCCGGGCGGCCGCGCTGACGGTGTACTTTCAGTTCCTGGAGCTGCGTCACAAGATCGAACTGCATAACCTGACCGGCCGCGTGGTCGAGTGCCCGCTGGATGAGATGAACCGGCCGCGGACCTCGGTCGACCCGCAGCTGCGCATCCCGCCGGCCGAGGAGGAGATCGGGCAGCTGTTCGCCGGGTGGCGCGGGGAACTGGCTACCTGCCGCAAGTTCGCTCCCGCTGCCCGGAACTACGCGGCCGCCCGGCTGGCCGCCGACGTCGGCTTGCGGATCAATGAGGCGCGGATGCTGGACCTGGACGACGTGCGGTGGGAACTGGGCCGGTTCGGCAAGCTCAACGTCCGCCACGGCAAGGGCTCGCGGCGGCGGGGGCCCAAACCGCGGTTGGTGCCGTTGATCAACGGCGCGGACCGGAACCTGCGCTGGTTCGTCGAGGACGTGTGGGGCCAGTTCGACGCCGATCACGCCCGCGCGGGCGCCCCGTTGTTTCCCTCGGAGCGCAAGTGCAGGGATGGCTCCTGCTCAAGGGCGACCGCCGACGTGTTCCGCCGGTCGCTGGCCGAGGCCGCCGCCCGGCACCTGCCGGCCTGGGAGAGCAAGCTCACGCCGCACGTGCTGCGCCACTTCTGTGCCTCCCAGCTCTACCTCGCGGGCATGAGCTTGTTCGCCATCCAGGAGCTACTCGGCCACGCCTGGACTGGCACCACCGCCAGGTATATCCACGTTCACGGCACCCATGTGGAGGACGCGTGGGTCGCCGGGCAGCAGCGCGTCGCTGACCGATGGAAGGGACTGGCCCGGTGAAGTGGAACCTCCGGCTGGCCGCCGCCAACCGCGGCATCTGGAAGGCCAGCGAGTTGCAGCGCCTGCTGGCCGAACGCGGGATGGTGATCAGCGCGGGGAAGATGTCGGGCTTGTGGTCTGGCCAGCCGAACACCGTCCGGCTCGACGAGCTGGACGTTATCTGCGCCGTGCTCGGCTGCGATGTCGCCGAACTGCTGCTGCCCGAACCAGAGACGGTGCCGCTGCCCGCGCCGGCCGCTGGCGAGCAGGTCACCGCGGGGGAGGCACGTGCGGTCACGCCCCGGCCGCGCGGGGGCAGGTCGCTGCCGCCGCGGTGACTTGCGCGCACTGCGGAACGCCGCTCCCCGCTGGCAGCCGGCGGGACCGGGTCTACTGCAACAACAACTGCAGTGCGCTGGCTTCGTACTACCGGCGCAAGAGAGGAGCCGCGCCGCCGCCACGCTGGCAGCACCCTGCGCTCGGCGCGGGCAACCCCGCGCTGCGGGCTGCGGCAGCCTGCACGCAGCAGCTCGGCGAGGCCCACGGCTGGAACCGCTCGACGATCAGGCTGGTGCTGGACGGCCTGGCGGTGGTCCTGGACGGCCACATCGCCGGCGAGCGCGTCACGCTCACCGAGATCCGCGCACGAACGCCCCGGCACGCCTCTAGCCCGCGGGTCGCCGAGGTACTCGCCGCACTCGGCCTGCTGAACAACGACGCCACTCCCGCGATCCGGGCCTGGATCGACCGCCGCACCGGCGAGCTGCCGGACGGCTTTGCCGGGGCGATCCGGGCCTGGCTCCTGGTGCTGCTCGACGGAGGCACCCGGGCACGGCCCCGGTCACATGGCAGCATCTACGTCTACTTCAGCGCCGTCCAGCCGCTTATCCAGCACTGGTCGGCGGACCATGGCCACCTCCGTGAGGTCACCCGCGCCGATGTCCAGGCCGCGCTGGACGTGCTGCAAGGCCACCAGCTCCGCACCGCCATCGCCGCGCTGCGGTCACTGTTCCGGTTTGCCAAGAAGCGCGGCCTGATCTTCACCAACCCCGCCACAGGCCTGAAGACCGGCGATGCCGGGCACAGCCTGCTGCCGATGACCGACGCCGAGATCCGCGCCGTCGAACGGGTGGCCATCAGCCCCGCACAGCGGCTGATCGTCGCCCTGGCCGCCGTCCACGCCGCCCGCTCGGGGGCCATCCGGCATCTCACACTGGATGACCTTGACCTGCCCAACCGGCGCATCACCATCGCCGGGCATTCCCAGCGAATCGGCGAACTCACCTGCAAGGCCCTTCAGGACTGGCTCGGCCGTCGTCGCTCCGCATGGCCCCGCACCCCTAACCGCCACGTCTTGATCTCCGAGAAAACCGCCCTCGGCGCCGAGCCCGTCACCAGCAGCTACCTCAACTGGCACCTGCGGCGGTACGGCGTCACCGTCGAACGCATCCGCCGGGACCGGGTGCTCCACGAAGCGCTGACCGCCGGACCGGACCCCCTGCACCTGGCCCTCGTCTTCAACCTGTCACACACCACCGCCAGCAGATACGCGGCCATCGCCCAAGACCTCCTCGACGACCAGATCGAACAGGCCACCGGCCAGCGACCAGCACAGCCGCGCTACCCTTCCGATGAACCCACCGACATTCCCAGGCCACAACCGCGTTGACGCCGTGAGTTCCCCGCGATGAATCTTCAGTCTCGCTGAACTCACGGCGGAATAAGGGCGAGCAAACGTGTCACCAGCCGCAAACGAGCATGAGCAGGCCGACTACGGCAAGCCGCCGATGCCGTCGTGGCGCCGGGTTCGGCGAGTGCCAGATCGGCGCTTCGTTACCGACGGTGACAGCTCTGCGGTCGTGCGGCACGCGAGATCCGATGCTCCTATTTCTCGTCAAGGCCTTTCTTCGGTCATCTGGAAATTGACGAGCGTGGGTTGCTGAGGGACGGACACGACAGGGATGGGCCGCTCCCGGCAGGAGGGCAGGCTCCTATTAGGTCACGAGGTCAGCAGGGGTAAGGGGATCCGGAGCGGCCGGCAGATCGGATAAAGGCCAGCACGGGGTGCGGCAGCCGATCTGAGGGCCAGGCCGCCCCGGAAGCTGTGATGGGTTAGCCGTTGGCGGCGGTGACGGCGTCAGTGACCAGGGTGATGTTGCGGCGGTCCAGGTTGCCCAGGACGGTGCGCAGCCGGACGCCGATGGCGGGATCGCCGAGGCTGGCGGCGATCCGCAAGATCGCCTGCTCGGAGGATGCGCAGGGCATCTGCCCGGCGTCCAGGGCGCGCAGGGCCGCGTCCCAGCCGATTGTGGCGAGCGGCTGGCCGGTGCTGATGCTGGCGCCGGTGCTGATGATGCGGCGGAAGGCGTCGCGGTGCAGGAAGTTCTCGTGGCTGATGATCAGCCCGGCGGCGGCGGTGCCGGCCAGGATGCCGTCGGCGGCATCCAGGAGCTGGCCGATCAGCTCGTCAACGGGAATCGCGGTCGCGTTCATGGTGATGCCTCCCGGGAGGAATGGAGTGGTGGCCGCGGGGTGAGCCCGGGGCGGCTCACGCGGGGGGGCAGGCTCTTGCCAGGTCACGAGGCCAGCAAGGGCGGAAAGAGGGTCCCGGGGTGGCCGGCAGATCGGATAAAGGCCAGCACGGGTGCGACAGCCGATATGAGGGCCAGGCCGCCCCGGGAAGCTGCAGGCGTCAGCTCTCAGCGCGGAGCTGACGGTAGACCTCACGCGCGACGTACCGCTTCAGGCAGCGGATGATCTCTTTCTCCGGCAGTCCTTCCTTGCCGCGGCGGTCAGCGTAGGCGCGGGTGGCCCCGTGAGACCTCAGCCTGACCATCACCACCCGCCACAATGCGCTGTTGGCCTGGCGGTCACCGCCGCGGTTGAGCCGGTACCGGCCGGCGGTCTTCCCCGAAGAGGCAGGGATCGGCGCGACGCCGCACAGGTGCGCCCACGAGCTTTCGCTTCGCAGCCGCTCCGGGTGATCGCCGGCGGCGACCAGCAGCAGCGCGGCGGTGTCCGGGCCGACGCCGTGCAGGGTCAGCAGGCCCGGCGCGCGTTCGGTGACCAGCGGGCCGATCAGCTCATCGAGGCGGTCCAGCTGGCCATCGAGGAACTGGGCGCGGCGGCCGAGCTCGCGCAGCGCGACCCGGGTCGCGTAGCCGGGCACGTCGCCTGGCCTGGGCCGCAGCGCCGCGATCGCCTCTATCAGCTGCGCCGGGGAGCGCTGGGCGAACCGGGCCCGCAGCTCCTCGGGGCCGGTCACGATCAGCGCCCGGGCCTGGTTGACCGCCTGGGTCCGCTCCTGGCGGGCGCTGCGCTTGGCCACCATCAGCGCCCGGATCGCCTCCACCGCCCCGTCGCGGCCCCGCGGCGCCCCCGACGCTCGCCCGGACTGGGCGGCCCGGGCCGCGCTGACCGCATCCAGCGGATCGGACTTGCCCGCCCGGTGCCGGTCCTGCCGGTCCGGGCGATCCACCTCCACCACCCGCACCCCGGCCGCGGCCAGATAGCGGGCCAGCCCGGCCCCGTAGCTGCCGGTGCCCTCGACGCCGGCCAGAGCGAGGTTCCCGAGACTGCGCAGCCAGCCGGGCAGTTCCGCGTACCCGGCTGCTGTGGCGGGGAACTCCTGCACGCCCAGCAGCCCGCCGACCGAGTTGAGTGCAGCCGCGACATGCAGGTCAGCGTGCGTGTCCACACCGCCAGTGATGGCGCGCGTGTCTTCTACCATGGTGGTCATAGCCGTCCCTTTCACGGTTGAGGGATGGCACGCACCCGCTAGCCGCCGGACCCGTGAACCCCGGCCTCTTGCACAGGCCAGGCAGATCAGACCGGCAGCGCCGGTGGGTGCCAGGACTGGGACCCGGCCGACACGCCGGTAACAGGACAACCTTGACGGCGTTGGCCGGATCGGGGGTCAGGCCGGGTCCCAGGCCCCGACACTACGCCCGAGCCACCGCGAAACCACTGAAGCATGGCATGTGTCGGAGCTTCTCTCATCATCCCTGCCGATATGCGTGGCGCTTCGGTCACCGGCCATGCCGGGTGGTGCCACGCCGAACTGGGCATTCTGGGCGGTTACTGGCCGGTGCGTGACGGCGATCGGCTGCTGGGCTGGGCTCGCCGGGATCGTCATCGTAATGCCCGACCTTGTGCTGCTCCTTTACTGCGTCGGTTGGGGTGTCAGCCTGGACGGGTGAGGCCGAGGATCAGGTACTGCAGCGCGCCCGCGGGCCGCGTCGCTTACTCGACGGCGGGCACTGGCCCGGCGCTATTGTGTGACCCGCGCTGGATCACTGATCTGCGCAGGCAGTTTGGAGCTCTATTCGTTCGGCAGCTTCATCGAGCGCCTGGCCGATCGGTTTACCGTGATCCGCTATGACAAACCCGGGTGCGGCCTGTCGGACCGGGACGGGATCGGCCTGTCGTTCGACGGGCAGGTGGCTGCGGCGCTGGCGGTGGCCGACGCGGTGGGTGCCGGCCGCTTCAGCCTGTTCAGGGCCTCGCAAGGCGCTGGTGTTGTACGGGTGTGCGCCAGCGGCAGGGATCCGGCGCCTGCCGAGGTCCGGAACTCGGTCGTGGCGCTGGTGCGGGCCTATTGGGGTCCGGGGCTGAAGGCGCTGGCCGGGGCCTTCGTCACCGATCCCGCGGCTGAGGACGTGGACGGGTTCGCCCGGTTCCAGCGGGCGAGCGCCTCGGCCGCCGTGGCTGCCAGGCTCCTGAAGGCAGGTCCGCGATCAACTTCAGCCCTGGGACCACACTGCCGGCATCGTCACAATCCTGCTGCCATCGGGCATGCCTGGCCCAACGTCGAAGCGACCCTCCAGGCCGCAGCGCCAAGCGCCCGGCCGGGATGCGCCGACCGCTAGCGGTGTCTAGTGTCCAGCCTTATCTCTGGGAACTGGCCAAACTGACATGCGAGCTCGGACCCGGCCGCGTGAAGATCGGGTGGATGCCTTGCCTCTGCGCCCCTGCCCGGGAGGCAGCCGGCCGCGGCCGGGCCTGGGGCATCTCCGGCTGCAGTTGTGAGGCGTGCCGCGAGGAGCACCGCGAATCGACGTTTTACGAGCCGCCTCACGACGTCAGCCATTGGCCAGTTTCCGGCTGACTCTAGCCCGTCACGGGCGCGGCGCTTAGCCGAGTTGGGCAATGATCCCGGCTGTTTCCTCGTCGGTGAAGGCCCGCATGGTCTTGGTGTGGACGTTGCCGAGGGAGGCGAGCGTGAGCACCGCGGCTGTCGCGGTGTCATCGTCGGGGAACTCGGTCACCATGACGATGTCGTACTCGCCGAGGGTGTACAGATGTTCCCGGAGCTTGCCGCCACGGCTCTCGATCAAGGCGCGGAAGGCCTTGGCGCGCTTGAGGGTCTCGCGGCTGTTCTTGGCCCCCTGGTCGGTCCAGTTCAGCAAGATCACGTAACTGCGCATCGCTGACTCCGCTCTAGTGGTCGCCCTCGCCCCCCGTACATCTGGCCATGAGGGTAGGGTCCCGGCGGCGGGTGCCACAGGGCTGAAAGTCCCTTCTCCGGTGACGCCCTGGTGATTGAGGCGTGCCCGGCAGGCCGCAGGCCCGGCAGGGAGAGCCACAGATCCGCGGTTTGTCCTGCCAGTTAAAAACTTGGACGTGGCCCCGGCTCAGCCTGGAGGAGCCACGGTATGATGCGGCGCCTGCACGAGGTGACCGGAGACCTTCGCGATGTCTCTTCGTTGAGCACCTCTCACCGGCGGACATGAGCATCACCTACGAATCGGGCCGGACATCGCACCGGTGCGAGCCTCGCCCGGTGGGCCTCGCCGCCAAAGATAAACGCGACACGCCATGGCCCTTTGCGCCGCGCGGGCGGGTCCACGCCGCCGAAGACCATGACCGCTACCGGGGTCAGCCAGCGGCGCTCTAGGGATGCAGGCGGCCGCCGCGGGCTGGGCCTGCTAGCGGCAAGATGAGCGGTGGGAACACGCCGTGGAGGGCCATGGCCTCCGGATCAAGTGCTGTGACCTTGAGGCGCCGAGGCTGAGCGGCAGGAGGGCACAACATCGAACAGGCCGGTGGCCGAGCACACGTGCCGCGACCGGTGTCGGTGGTGTCGCCGCGGCCAGTGGACGGCAGCCGGCTTCAACGGGCGCCGGATCCGATGCCGGTACAAAACGGTCACCCAGACATAGGCCCTTCCCCGGGATCAACCCAGGTAGTAATCAGACGGCATGGCTTTGAGCTGAGCCGGGCAGCCACCGCCTCGGCGCACCGCTCGGCCTCCTCTCGTGACTGATGCAAGTGCCCGCATTGGTAACTCTGGGTTACATAGCTATGGACGATCTGTTCTCGCTTTTCCCGGGCATCCGGCAATGTATCAGGTGCGGTCTTTCCCCGGTGCTTCACCTCGCATCACTTCCTGCCTCTTCCCCTCGGATGACCGAGGTGTCATAGCGACCCATCGCTTTCACCTCACACCCAGTTCGGCCCGGGAACAAGTGGGCCTGCCGGCAGCGATGGCCAGCAATCGATGGGACCTAGGTCCCAGTCCTGTCAACAGGGCTGCCCTGCCAAGGCGTGGTCACTAGGGGTAGCCGATTCCGACCTCGGCGGCGTATAAAGGCTTAAGTGCCGATGATGGGAGGGCTGGATTGAGCGCAGTGAGCGGGCACAACGGGAAATCGGGGGCCGGTATCAAGGACGGCGGTTGTTGCGGGCGCTGATTGGCGCGGAGGTAGCGGATCCGCTGGCGGCGGGAGCCTAGGGACGCGATCGGCGCTGGCGGCGGTCGGTGTGGAGCTGGCATGGAGGTCTGGCCGGGGCAGCCGTGGCCGCTGGGCGCTACGCCCGATGAGGCCGGGACGAATTTCGCGGTGGTCTCGGGGATAGCCGAGCAGGTGGTGCTGTGCCTGTTCGATGAGGGCGGCACGGAAACCCGGCTGCCGCTACCGGGATTCGATGACGGCGTTTGGCACGGGTTCGTGCCCGGGGTCAGCAGCGGCCAGCGGTATGGCTACCGGGTGACCGGGCCGTATGACCCGGCGCGGGGGCTGCGGTGCAACCCGGCCAAGCTGCTGCTTGACCCGTACGCCAAGGCGACGGCGGGCCAGCTGGTGTGGGGGGACAGCGTGCTGGGCTATCCGCCGGGTGACCCCGAGGGGCGCAGCGACCTGGATTCCGCGCCGTCGGTGCCGCGGTCGCTGGTGGCCGGCCCGTCCTTCGCGTGGGATGGCGACCGGCCGCCCGGCACGCCCTACCGGGACACGATCATCTACGAGCTGCACGTCAAAGGGTTCACTGCAACCCGCCGTGACGTGCCGCCGGAGCTGCGGGGAACGTACGCGGGGCTGGCGTGCCCGCCGGTGGTGGAGTACCTGGCCGGGCTCGGGGTGACCGCGGTGGAGTTGCTGCCCGTCCACCAGTTCATCACCACCAGGGACCTGGCCGGGCGCGGCCTGGCCGACTACTGGGGCTACAACACCATCGGCTTTTTCGCCCCGCATGACGGCTACTCCGCCGCGGTGCGGGCCGGCCATGCGGGCGGGCAGGTCGGCGAGTTCCAGGCAATGGTCCGGGCGCTGCATGCGGCCGGGCTGGAGGTGCTGCTTGATGTGGTGTTCAACCACACGGCCGAGGGCGGGCACCTGGGCCCGACGCTGTGCTTCCGCGGGCTGGACAACCCCGGTTACTACCGGCTCGTGCCCGGCGACCCGCGCCGCTATGTGGACACCACGGGCACCGGCAACTCGGTCAACGCCGGCAACCCGGCGTGCCTGCGCATGATCGCTGACTCGCTGCGTTACTGGGTCAGCGTGATGCACGTGGACGGTTTCCGCTTCGACCTGGCCACCGCGCTGGCCCGCCAGCGGGGCACTTTCGACCCGCAGGCCGCGTTCTTCGGCATCGTCGCCCAGGACCCGGTCCTGTGCCAGGTCAAGCTGATCGCCGAGCCGTGGGACGTCGGGCAGCCCGACAGCTACAGCGTGGGCCGGTTCCCGGCCGGATGGAGCGAGTGGAACGGCCGTTCCCGCGATACTGTCCGCGATTTCTGGCGCGGCAGCAAGCATGTGCTGCCCGACTTCGCCACCCGGATCGCCGGGTCTTCGGACCTGTACGGGCCGGCTCGCCGCCGGCCAACCGCGTCGGTCAACTTCATCACCGCGCACGACGGGTTCACCCTGCGCGACCTGGTCTCCTACAACCACAAGCACAACCAGGCCAACGGCGAGGACAACCGGGACGGAACCAGCGACAACAGGTCCTGGAACTGCGGCGCAGAAGGCCCGGCCGGCAACCCGCGGATCCTCGCGCTGCGCGCCCGCCAGACACGTGCGCTGCTGGGCACGCTGCTGCTGTCCCGCGGGGTGCCGATGATCCTGGGCGGCGACGAGCTCGGCCGCACCCAGGGCGGCAACAACAACGCCTACTGCCAGGACAACCCGGTGTCCTGGGTCGACTGGGACGCCGCCGACGCCAGCCTGACCGCCTACACCCGCCGGGTCATCGCCGTGCGCCGGGCGCACCCGGTGCTGCGCCGCGACCGCTACCTGGCCGATCCCGGCTACGTCGTCTGGTACACCCCCAAGGGCCGCCCGATGACCGTCTCCCACTGGCAATCCCCGGCCAGGAAAGCCGTCGCCGCCTACGTCGACGGCACCGCCACACCAGACCCGGACGCACACGGCCAGCCCATGCTCGACGACGACGTGCTCATCTTGGTCAACGGATCGCCCCGGCCGGTCACCTTCACCATCCCCGAGATAGGCAAGCCATGCTCCTGGCACACCGAACTGGACAGCTTCGAGCTCGCCGCTGACATCACAACGCCCGAGGCGGCTGGCGCCACCGGCACGACCGGCACGGCCCGCACGGGCACGCCGGCCGGCCCGGACGACCCGGCACACATCGGCGCAGGCGATCACCTGACCGTCAGGCAGCGCTCGCTCGTCCTGCTCCTGGCCCCCCAATCGGACACGTGACGACCCTGCCCGGGTGCCGCGGGCCGACGAGCACGGCCGGGATATCGCCGGCACCTGAGTCCCCAAGGGCCGACGCCATGATCATCATCGTCCCGGCGCACCCGGATCCACCCATGCTTGCCCCGCCGCACAATCCGCCACAGCCGGCGGCGATTGCGTGACAAGTCCCAGGACGCGCAGAAACGGTTGATCCGGGTACGGACGGGGCCCATGGCCGACGGAGCTCTCACCCGCCCGTATTCGGCAGGGAACTCGGGGGGCCAGCAATCCGATCACGTTCAGTGACTAGCGCTGGTCCGCGCCCGATGCGCAAGTATTCGCCGTTATGCGCGCGCTGGCGGTCGGGTGCGGTTACAAGTCCGGCCGCCCAGATCCGGATATTCTGTCGCACCGGGAGCCGTGCTGCTGGGGCGCGGCGAGCCTGGCCGCGGGCGAGCCGCTCCCGGATTCGGGCACTCTCGCGCTCGCGATGCTCCTAATGCCGTCCGCGTGCGGCCGGGCAGATCCCTGTAGCCGCCGCTTACGGCCGTCCGGCTTGCTCCCCGTCCGCCTTGATCTGGGGAACCTTGATGTCCGGTGCCTGCACCGGCGGTATGGCGATCGCCTCCACTGGCGGTATGGCGTCAGGCGGCCCGGCTGCGGATGGGCGGCCCTCGATGGCAGCCTCGGCGTTGGCTACCTCCGCGTCGCCGAGGTCATCGGGCTCGACCGGCTCGTGCTCGGGATGGGCGGGGCCGGGCGCCATCTTCTCGAAGAACCTCAGCAGCTCGACCGGGACCGGCATGACCAGCGTGCTGTTCCGCTCGCCCGCCACCTCGACCACGGTCTGCAGCAGCCGCAGCTGCAGCGCGGCCGGGTCGCGCGCCATGACGTTCGCCGCGGCGGCCAGCCGCTTGGAGGCCTGGTACTCGCCGTCGGCGGTGATGATCCGGGCCCGGCGTTCCCGCTCGGCCTCGGCCTGCCGGGACATGGACCGCTTCATGTTCTCGGGCAGCGAGACGTCCTTGATCTCCACCCGCTCGACCCGGATGCCCCACGGGCCTTCGGTCGGCTCGTCGATGATGCGGCGCAGCTCCCGGTTCACCGACTCCCGCCCGGAGAGCAGCTGGTCCATCTCGGACTGGCCGATGATCGACCGCAGCGAGGTCTGCGCCTGCTGGGAGACCGCGAACGTGTAGTTCTGCACGTTCACGACCGCCTTGATCGGGTCCACCACGCGGAAGTAGACGACGGCGTCCACCCGCACGGTCACGTTGTCTTTGGTGATGCCCTCCTGAGCCGGGACCGCCATCGCGATGATCTGCATGTTGACCTTCTGCATGCGGTCGACGACCGGCCTGATCATCGTCAGCCCCGCACCGCGCGGCGGCGACTGGATCTTGCCGAACCTGAACACGATGCCCTGCTCGAACTGCTGCACCACCCGGACGGAAAGGCCAGCCGCGATCACGCCGAGCACGACAAGTACTGCCAATACGATCACAATGGCTTCGATCATCGCCACCAGCCCCTCTCAGGCCAGGCGCGCCGGTTACGGCCCGGGCCCGGCGACGGATCTCATGCCCGCCCGCGGCCGGCGACGCTGTTCTGCTAATACGTACCACGGCCGCCGGAAGTTCTAGCACGCGGCCGCAGATGACCTCCAGGCGCGGGCCCAAAGGACATCGGTCCGCAGGACGCGGGGCTGCACGTCGTCACCGGCACCGAGGGCGGGCATGACGGCGCTGTCGCCGGGCCGGTTCGGCCCGCTACCCGACGACGCGCTCCTGACCCGCGGGCTCTGGCAGTACGCCCACTACTACGGCCCCGCCACCAGCGCCCCCAAGGCCACCACACCGGCGGGCGTTCCCCAGCCAGGATTAGACGAGCCAGCCGCGGGCGCATCGTTGCAGCGGTCTTGTCACGTTAGGTAACCAGAACTCTTTGCCGGCTTGCCAAGAACCGCCTGATATGGCGCTGGCCGGGAGAATTACATGATTGCGGTGCCGGCGCGGGCATGTGCGTTATGCGCGTGCAGCTCGGGGCCTTGTGGCCGGGCCCCGGCGTTCCCTGCGCTGGCTGGATGGGCAGGCGCGGCGGGGACGCTGCCCGTGCCGGGTATTAACCAGGTGCGTGGCGTGCGGAGGTGGTGGCAGCATCGGGGGATGGGTGAGCCTGATGGCCGTGAGGAGCGGCTTGAGGCGTGGGGCAGCGGCAGCCAGGTCTCCAAGGCCAGCCGCCGGGATGGCGTGGTCTACCGTGACCCGGGCCCGCAGAGCGAGACGGTGCTGGGGTTCCTGCGGCATCTGGGGGAAGCCGGTTTTGCCGGCGCGCCGAGGGTGGTCGGTGGCGGGTTCGCGCCCGATGGCCGGGAGATGCTCAGCTACATCGAGGGGTCGAGCCCTCATCCGCGACCGTGGGCTGAGGAAGCGGTCGCCGGGGTGGGCCAGCTGCTGCGCGGCCTGCACGCCGCGGCCGCGACCTTTGCCCCTCCGCCCGGCGCGTGCTGGAGGCCGTGGTTCGGCCGGGAGCTGCCCGGGTCGCGGCCGGTGTTCGGGCACTGCGATACCGGGCCGTGGAACATCATCGCCCGGGCCGGCCTGCCGATCGCGCTGGTCGATTTCGAGTTCGCCGGGCCGGTGGACGCGGTGTGGGAACTGGCCCAGACCGCGTGGCTGAACGCGCAGCTGCACGACGACGACGACGCCGAGCGGTGCGGGCTGCCCGGCGCCGCCGTCCGGGCCCGGCAGCTCAACCTGATCCTGGACGGTTACGGCCTGCCCCGCCGCGACCGCGGCGACTTCGTCGACAAGATGATCACCTTCGCCGTACACGACGCGCGCGCCGAGGCCATCAGATACCACGTCACCCCGGCTACTGCCAGCGGGGCAAGCCCGGGCGGGTACCCGTACGCCTGGGCCATCACCTGGCGCGTCCGCAGCGCCTCATGGATGCTCACCCACCGCGCCATGCTCCAGCGCGCCATCGCCTGACACCGCTCACCGCGTGCCGACCGCACGCCCAGGCCGGTCGCCATCCCCGCGCCGCCACAGGCCGGAAGCCCACTGCCACGCCCGGTAACCACAAGTCGGCACGTTCAGCGTCCTGTAACCGCCGATCTGATCGGCAACCCGGTCGCCCAGCCGGCCGAGTCGAGCCACGCCGAACTAGATATTCTGTGTCCGGGTCACTCGCGCAGCCCGCCCATGACGTACAGGCTGGCGGCCGCCGTCCGCGGTGGGCGAGGATCGCAACTACGACATGCTGATCGCCCACCTGATCGAGGTCAGCAGCTGGCGGCCGCAGCGGTGGCCGCAGCGGTGGCCGGGGATCGCAACGACCCGTGCGGCATCTGTTACCAGCCGCCGGGCTTCTGCCGGGCTGCCACTGTCCCGCGGTGGCCGAGGATCGCAACGAATTCACCAAAGGCTACGGCGTTATCGCTGGCGCCAACCCAGGCCGGCTGCCGCTGACGGTGGCCGAGAATCGCAACCGGTGGATAATGACCAAGTACGCAGAGGGCGCCCAGCCAGACGGCCGCTTTCCGCGTCGGGGCTGAGGATCACAACTACGTCGACGAAGCGGCCCTGGCCTCCGGCGCCTGGGCCTGGCGGCCACCATCCGCGGTAGCCGAGGATCGCAACTGCACGATATCCAGGATCAGCGCGGGGATGACCAGCGCTGGCAGCCGGCGTCCGCGGAGGGGGCCGAGGATCGCAACAATGCGGGCAATCCGCACCTCTACGCCCAAGTCGGCGTCTGGCGGTCGCCGTCTGCGGTGGCCGGGGATCGCAACGAAGCGGACACACTGATCATCAATCACGGCACCGAGAAGGGAGGCGATGGCCGTCCGCGGTGGGCGAAGTCGCCGACGAGAATGTGCTATCAGTCATAATGCGCGGGACTCGGGTCCGGCCGCAGGCGCCGTTTGTGACCTACGGCAAAGGTCACACGCCTTTTGTGTGGCTTCCAGAACTTTATGGCGCCGATTCTGGGGCGTAAGGGTGGCGTGGCGCCGGCGAGGTGTCCAGATCTGATCTGTGGTCCGGGACTGATGGGCTGGTCCGGGCGCCGCGTCTGCGGAGAGGACGGCGGGACCCCCGCCGCCTGCGCGTTCAGGGGTCGCTGGCCAACCTCCGATGCCGAGCTCGGCATCCGGGCGAGCCACCCGAAACCAGCTGGAAACTCTCCGGGCCGAGGTCATCCTCCCCGCCGCCGGTCGCGGGCTCTGGCCGTCGCGCTAGCCGTTGTGCCGGGCGCCCTGGCCGGCTGGCGTGGTGGCCGGGTTCGGGGCCGTGTTCAGGAAGCTGATCACATGGGCTTCCCAAGCCCGGGGCGCGGTGGCCAGGCCCTGGGTGTGCCCGGCGTGCGGCACGGCCCGCACCTGGACGGCGGGCGGTGAGGCGGCCTGGAACCAGCGGGCTGCGGACGGGCTGATCGGCGCTGGCCCCGTCGGCGATGATCAGCACCGGGCGGGGTGCGGTGGCCCGGATGGCATCGGGAATGCTCATCGGGCGATGGCGCCGCTGAGCAGCCCGGCCGCGGTATACATGACCCATTCCATGCTGCGCTGCAGAGCCCCGCCGGTGCCGTGCGGCAGCCAGCCGTGATCTTCTTTCCTGTGGTCTTCTTTCCTGTGGTCGTCGTTGGTGTCCTGGTCGTACCTGGCCGGCATGAGCGTGCCATCCTGGCCAGTAGGGAAGTATGCACCGAACGCGGGACGGTTCAGCATGGCCAGCCAGGTTTTCGTGGGGCGTCAGCGGGAGCTGGCCGTGCTGGCAGACCTGGCGGCCAAGGCGCGCGCCGACCAGCCTCAGGTGGTGCTCGTCGAGGGCGAAGCGGGGATGGGCAAGTCCAGCTTGCTCGCCAGGTTCGTGCCGGCCGCTGGCGGTACCGCCGTGCTGCGGGCGAGCGGGGATGAAGGCGAGTCCAGCCTGAGTTACGGCGTCATCTGCCAGGTTGCCGCGGCCGCCCGGAGCCTGGGAGTGGCCACGCCGGCGCTGTTGAGTGGCGAGCTGGCCGAGAGCCTGGACCCGTTGGCGGTGGGGGCCGAACTGCTGTCGGTCTTCGACACGCTGGGGCGGTCGGGCCAGCTGACGCTGTTGCTGGTGGACGATCTGCACTGGTCGGATCCGCTGTCGGCGCGCTCCCTGCTGTTTTGCCTGCGCCGCCTGGTGGCGGACCGCGTTCTTGTGGTGGTGACGGCACGGCCGGGGCAGCTTGCCCGCTACGGGGAGGGCTGGTACCGCTTCGTCGCGGGTGACGAGCGAGCGACGCGTCTTCAGCTTGATCCTCTGGGAACAGCCGAGCTGGTCGAACTGAGCGGGGAGCTGGGGGCCGGCCAGCTCTCCGGGCGCGCTGCCGCTTTGCTCCTGGAGCACACGGCCGGCAACCCCCTGTACTGCGTTGCGCTGCTCCAGGAGCTGGGGGCCGGGCAGCTGGACCGGGTTCATGGCCCGCCCCGGGTGCCCAGGGACCTGGCCAGCCTTCTGCTGGCCAGGGTTTCCCGGCTGCAGCCTGCGGCCCAGGACCTGGTGATGGCGGCCGCCGTGCTCGGGCAACGATCACCGCTGCGCCTGGCGGGCGAGCTGGCCGGGATCGACGACCCGCCGGTAGCCCTGGAGCAGGCTGCCGCCGCCTCGGTTCTGGCTGAGGTCCCCGGCGAGCTGGGCGATGACATCTCGTTCGTGCACCCGCTGGTCAGGAGCGCTGTCTACTACGACCTCGGTGCGGCACGGCGTGCGGCGCTGCACCGGCGGGCGGCGGGCCTGCTAGGCGGGGAGCGTTCCCTCGCGCACCGGGTGGCGGCGGCCGCCGGTCCCGACGAGGCCTTGGCCGTCGACCTGGAGGAGGCGGCTCGCGCCGCCCAAGGCAGTGGGCGGACGGCGCTGGCTGCCTCGTTGTTCGCCCAGGCGGTGACGGCCAGCGGCGAGGCCGGCCCGCGGGAGCGCCGCCTGTTCGACGCGTTCGAGGCCCACCTGGCTGGAGGTGACGTGGCCGGCGCCGAGGCGCTGGCGCCGCTTGCCGGGCGGGCCGCACCGAGCGGCCGGCGCAGTGCCCTGCTGGGTACCCTTGACCTGTTCGCCGGCCGCCTGGTGAGCGCGGAGCAGCGGCTTGGTGAGGCGTGGCAGGCCGGGGACCGATCCGAGCCGTGGTTGGCCTCGGCGCTGTGTGAGCAGGTCCCCGTTTTTCTCATGCAGGAGCGCGGGGAGGAAGCGGTCCTGTGGGGCAGGAGAGCCGTGGAGGCCGCCGAGGGCAACCCGCCTGTGCACCACCGTGCCCGTTGCCTGCTTTCCCTGGCACTGGTCTGGACCTACCGGGTGCCAGAGGCGCTGGCCCTGCTCGAGCAGCTGCCGGGACCGGGCGAGCAGCTGGCTGCTATCGATCTGGACGCGCTCATCTTGCGCGGGACCGCCCGCCTGTGGGCGGGTTACCCGGAACTCGCCTTCCCGGACCTGTCCCACGCCGCGGCCCGGCTGAGAGGCGGGTCGTCGGCTCGCTTCGCGGGCGTGTGCCTGACCTACCTCGCGTGTGCGGAGTACCTGCTGGGTGCCTGGGACGACGCGCTGGCCCACGCCGAGCTTGCCATGTCCCTGGTGCGCGACGCCGGCTACGGTATTTTGTCCGCCCTCGTCCACCACTTTGGCACCCTGGTACCGATCGGCCGGGGGGACTTCGCTCTGGCCGCCCGCCACATCGAGGCTGCTCACGCTGCGGCGGCAGCGCTGGGAGAGGCGTGGGCGGGCACGGTTACTGCCGAGGCGGCCCTTGCCCTGGCCCGCGGGGCCCCGGCCGACGCCCTCCACGCGGTGGCCAGGGTGCGCGAGGAGTGGAAGGGCAAATGGTTCGGGATCACCGGCCTGCTCGACTGGCGTTCGCTGGAGGTCGAGGCCCTCATCGCGCTGGGCCAGGTCGACCTTGCTGCTCAACGTCTCGGCGAGCTCGAGCAGCTCCAAGACGACGGCGCTTCTCCGCTTGCCAGTGCCAGCACCGCCCGGCTCAGGGCGCTGCTGTCGATGGCGCGGGGAGACCGTGCGGCGGCGTCCCGGGCCTTCGCCGGCGCCTGGGAGCACGCGAGCGGCCTTCGGGTTCCGCTCGTGCTGGCGCAGCTGGAAATGGACGAGGCGAGGTTCCTTCGCCAGAGCGGGCAGCGCAAGCGGGCGCTGGCGCGGCTGCGCTCGGCCTCGGGCCGCCTGGCTGCCCTGGGGGCCGGTCCCTACGCGCAGCTGTGTGACCAGGAGCTCGCCCGGTGCCAGGCCCCGCCGGGGCCTGGCCAAACGCGCCGTGAGCTCGGGCTCACCACCGCTGAGTTCGCTGTGGCACGTGCCGTCGCAAAGGGCCTGACCAACAAGGAAACAGCGGACGAGCTCTATGTAAGCGTGAAGACGATCGAGTTCCATCTCTCGCACATATTTATGAAGCTCGACATCCGGTCGCGGCGGGAGCTCGCCCGGCGTCTCGGGAAACCGGAGCAGGGGTCGCTCAGCGCCGCAGATGAGGCAGCGGCCCCGCTGACACGGAGCCCCTGAGACGTTGTCATCCCGGCCAGCCATCCCGGACCCGAACCGGGCCTGAGGGAGCAGCGCGGGCACGCGAGCTCCCCACCGTACACAGCCCCGCGGCGGCGGCCCGCCGGCCACCCCCGCACGTAACCGGGAGAGGCTGCGCAGGCGGCTGGCCTGGGCGTCATCCCCGGCGAAGGGCGGCGGGAACCACGACACAAACGACAGGGGCCGGACTAGGGAACGACCCTGGGGCAGGACCCTAGGGAAGGGCGGACAGGTCCCAGGAAAACCGGGGATTATCACTGGCGACATCGCGCCGGCCGCGGCTGACACTTCAATCATGAGAACCCTGAAACTCGTGGTGGACATCGACAGGACCGCAGATGGTCACATCGAGGGACGAATTCAAGCCCCCGGTGAACCGGCATTGCCGTTCTCGGGCCGCCTCGAACTGCTCAGGGCTATCGAGGACGCGCGGATCGCCGCCGAACAGGCCGCGCTTGCGCCAGGCCCGGCTCCAGACGAGGAGGGCACGCGACGTTCCCCGCGTGATCAGAAGTACCAGGCAAGGTCCATCCCGCAAGGGGACGGACCTCGCAACAGGGGGTGATAGCAATGGCTATCTCTACCAATCTCTCTACCAATCCGGTGCGGGCCGACGCGAGCCTGGATCGCCGGGGCCGGGCGTCCGGACCTGGCCTTGTTCCCGAAGCCGGGGCCGCTATCGAAGTCTCGCATCTGCGCAAGGCGTACGGGGCCAGGGTTGCGGTCGATGATGTCTCGTTCTCGGTCGCCGAAGGTGAGGTCTTCGGCATCTTGGGCCCGAACGGGGCGGGGAAGACCACCACCGTCGAGTGCGTGATCGGGCTGCGGAATCCCGACGCGGGCCTGATCCGGGTCATGGGCCTGGACCCGCACCGGGACCGCGAGGGCCTGCACGCGATCGTGGGCGCTCAGCTGCAGACCAGCGCCCTTCCCGCGAAGCTGAAGGTGGGCGAGATCCTGGATCTGTTCCACTCCTTCTACCAGCACCCGGCCGACCTGGAAGAGATCATAGGCTCCCTGGAGCTGACCGAGAAGACGAACGACTACTACCAGTCCCTGTCCGGCGGGCTCAAGCAGCGGGTCTCGGTCGCGCTGGCGCTCATCGGTAATCCCAGGGTCGCGGTGCTGGATGAGATGACCACCGGCCTGGACCCGCAGGCCCGCCGCGACACCTGGCAGCTGATCGAGCACGTCCGCGACCGCGGGGTCACCATCATCTTGGTGACCCACTACATGGACGAGGCCGAGCGGCTGTGTGACCAGGTGGCCATGGTCGACCGCGGGCGCATCGTCGCCATCGATACCCCGGAGGGCCTGGCCGACCGGGCCGGGGTGGCCAAGCGGGTGCGGTTCGCGCCGTCCGCGCCGTTCGATGACCGGCTGCTGACAGACCTCCCCGGAGTGCGCAGCGTCGAGCACGATGGCGAGCACGTCATCGTCACCGGGTCCGGGGAACTGGCGAACGCGGTGATTCTCACCCTGGCCGGGGCCGGTGTCACCGCCGCCGACCTGCACCTCGATTCGGCCAACCTGGAGGACGCGTTCGTGCAGATGACCGGCCGCCACATCCACGAGGACCAGATAGGGAGGGCTCACCGATGAGCAGTCACGTTGTAATGCTGCCGCAGCGGACACCCCGGTCCGCATTCGGCAAGCTCGTGCAAAACGAGGGGCGATACGCCTGGCGGGTGCCGTTCGGATTGATCCTGGGGGTCGCCGTCCCGCTGCTGGTCCTGGTGATCATGGGTGTCATCCCCGGCGCGAACAAGCCCGTCAAGTCGCTGGGCGGCCTGACCGTCTTCAGCACCTACTTCCCGGTCCTCATCGCGTTGGCGCTCGCCATGATCGCGCTCTTGAGCCTGCCCTCGCACCTGGCCGACTACCGCCAGCAGGGCATCTTGCGGCGGCTGTCCACCACCCCGGTGCCGCCGGCCTGGATGCTCGCGGCGCAGGTCGTCATCAACCTCGCCCTGGCCGTGCTGGCGCTGGGCATCCTCGTGGTGGCGGGCCTGGCCGGATTCGGCCTCGGCGCGCCCAGACAACCCGGCGGGTTCGCCCTGGCGCTGGTGCTGACCATCGCCGCCATGTTCGCCATCGGGCTGTGGATCACCGCCATCGCCCGCTCCACAAACTACGCCACCCTCATCGGGCTCCTCATGTTCTACCCCATGCTGTTCTTCGCCGGCCTGTTCTTCCCGCGGCAGGAAATGCCAGCCGTCCTGCAGCACATCGGCAACTGGACCCCCCTGGGCGCCTCGGTACAGGCCCTGCAGGATTCGATGCGGGGCGTATTCCCAACGGCAAGCCTGCTGCTCGCCCTGGCCGCCTGGGCGGTGGTATTCGGCGTCCTGGCCGTGCGCTTCTTCAGATGGGAATAGAGGCACCTTTTCTTCAAGGTCCATCACAGCAAGGAGATGGGCAGAATGTCGACAACAAAAGTAAGCCGTGAGATACCTCTCGACGAAATCCAGCGCACCCTGAGCAGCGCGCTGGGGCCCGCCTACACGGTGACCACCACGTCGGACTCTACGCTGAAGATCCGGCGCCTCCCCCTGGTCACCGCCAAAGTCAAGATCAGCTGGCCCGACGACGGGACGACCCTCGACGCCGCCCCCGAGGAAGTCTGGATCCTCCAGGGCATCAACGCCCTCACCATCTACCCGAAAGTCCGCCGCGCCCTTTCCTGGGCATTCACAACAGCATCGCCGTAAAGACCGATCGAGAGGACCAGCCCGGGCAGACGGGCTGAGGGTCAGCGAGGAGGCAGACAACATGGCCAGAGAGCCGCCAACTCCACAGACACGGCTGGCTGGACTTACTCAGCTCGAGACCGTTCGAAAGTGCTACGGCCAGTCGTCCAGCCAGATCGTTGACCGCAATCGGGCCGTGGTCCTTCGCCTCTCCGGCGGGGACCTAGGTCTCTGCCAGAGGCCCGCCCGCTGAGCATGCTGGGGTTAAGAGCAAAAGGAGATCTCCGCAGAGTGAGATTGCCTTGGCGCACTCCCGGCTTTCTGGAGGCCGCCATGGACCTCATCGACAAACGCAGCAAAGCACGCCGGGGGCACCGGCACCCGCACCGGTCCCTGCCTATGGCAGCCGGGGCTCGTGAACAGCGTCCTTCCGGTGATAGCGCCGTGCCGGCCCAGCGGGTCAGCCCTGAGACCGCCGGGTCGGTGGCCACCGGTTCCTTGGCCAGCGTCGGCGTGACGGAGGGGGCGCGGCTGCGGGAGGTGGCGGCGCCCGGATGGCGGCGATGGGCGTCACAGGCGGCCATTGCCTGGGCGGTCGGCTACGGGTCGTTGCGGGTCTACTGGGCGCTGGGTATCGCTCCGTCCCCGCCTCCGATGCACACCGATCTGGTCGCCTTCACCGGCTGGTGGGCGGTCGCGCTGTGTGCCGCGGCGGCGGCGGTGGTGGCCGGGCTCAGGCGGGCGCGGTGGCGGCGGCTGCTGGCGGTGACGGCTTGGGCCGTGACGGCCGCGCTGGCCGCGGCCAGCGCGCTGTTGCTGCTGGACGTGGTCGGCACCCTCCTGCCCGGGATGGGCCTGACTGTTCACCCGGTCGCGGTGCTGAGCCGGGCCGCGTGCCTTGCCGGTGCTGTCCTGGTGGGCGCCACCGCGCTGTGCTACCAGCGGCACTGGCACGGCGCCTGCCTGGCCTGCGGTCGCACCGGTGAGGCCGCCCGGCCGACACGGCCGCCCCGGTGGGCCTTTCTGGCGGCCTGGGCTGCGGTCGCCGGCTGGGCGGCCCGCCTCCTAGCCCAGGTCGCGGTGGGATTCGGCATCGGCCTCCTGCGGACGGGCGGGTCAGTGCTGCTGTTCGAGGCCGGGTTCCTGCTGGCCGGGACGGTGCTGCCGCTGGCGCTGGTCTACCGGTGGGGGCGGGTGTTTCCGGGCTGGATGCCGCTGCTGGCAGGCCGGGGGGTGCCCCGCTGGCTGGTGCTGGGCCCGGCGCTGGGACTCGGCGCGGGAATGACGGCCTACTTTGGAGCAACCATAGTGCGGCTCACGGCCGAAACCGTTGCCGGCACCTGGGCGCGGCACGGCTTCGGGTCGTATCCGCTGTGGTTCTACTGGGCTACCGTGCCCGCCTACCTGGCCTGGGGCCTGGGGCTCGGGGCCGCGGCGCTGGCCTACCGGCGCGCCACCCGTCCCCCCTGCTGGACCTGCGGCCGCCGATAGCCGACCCGTCGTTACCTTCTGTGGTCATCGGGTCGCAGTGGGGTCGCGGCCTTCGCGCGCCGCCAGCGGCAGCCCGCCCAGCTCACTGGCCAGCTCCCCGGGCGGCAGCTCGCCCGGGGAGCTGGTGCCGGTGCCCGGCAATGCTGCGGGGACGCGGTTCCCACGACTGGCACCTGCAGGGCTGGCCGTGCAGCCAGTTCGGGGTTGGCTGGTGATGAGCACGTTGTGCACCGCCGTCACCGGGTCCCGCATGCCGGCGACATCCTGGGCCCGCGGGGTGGCTAGGTCACTGGCAGCTTCCCGATGCGCAGCCAGCTGACAGCGACCAGCACCAGCACCAGCACCAGCCCATCGATGACCAGGCCCGCCATCGCCTGACCGGGCATCAGCCCGATCACCGGCACGGACACCACCACCCCCGCCACAGCCGTTATGCGCCAGGCGGCCCGCCCGGCTGCCAGCAAGACGGCCGCGGCCACGAACAGCACCGCGGCCACCAGCCACAGGCCGCCAGCCACGTAGCCGGCTGCCGTGGCAGGTGCCGGCGCGGCATCGGCATAACGCAGCTGGCCCACCTCGCCCGGCTTCCACAATAACGCCACGCCCATCAGGTGGATCAGGCCATGCGCGGCGATCACCGCCGCCGCGGCGATCACCGCCAGCCGGGCCCGGCCCGGGGCGTCCGAGCGCATCTGAGTCATGACGACCTGCCGCTGCGCGCAGTCCCCCCTGCCTTTATCGGAGTGCCCGTCCCGCTCGCCCGGTAGATGCGGAAGTCCCCGCTCAACGGGCCATCCGGTCTGCGGTGCTGACCCGGCGGCCGGTGAGGAAAGGCAGAACGTGATCGCCGGCATAACCGGGGCGATCACCGCGGCCCGGGACCAGCAGCACGCCCACGGCCGGCCACCTGGCCTGGCGGCCGCGGATGCTGTCATGGGGAGCGGCCCAGGAGGAGGGCGCCGACCGCGCGGCCCGCTGCCGTGGCTGCCTGCAGCGCCTGCCGGCCGGCAAGATGGTGACTGCGCGGAGAGACGGCGCCGCCGCGCCGGTGCGCCACCCGCCGGTGGCCGTAACGTTCATGGCTGCACCCATGTTCGTCCTGCTGCGCCACCGGACGGTCGTCGCCGTGGCGCCCAGCGCAGGCCTATCAAGGTCATGCGGCACCGGCCCGGCGATATGGCCGCGCCCCTCACCGCAGCCCAGCCCGGGCCCGCCGTGACGGGCACACCGAGCCGGCGGCGGGCCGTTTGGCCCTGGTGATCCGCTGAGGTCTGGGCCACCATCGGGGGTAAGGCGCCGGGAGCCTCAACGGGATCAAGGAGCGCGCTGAGGCAGGGTGGATACAGGGTTAGGCGGAACCGGCGGTCACGGCCCGCCGGCTGCCGCCGGTGCGGGCTGGTCCCCGGCCGCGTGTGGTGACCAGGAGGGAACCATGGCTGCGATGCTCAGGCGACTGCCCGCGTTGGCCGGGCTGGCTGGCGTGGCCGCCATCGGTGCGGAGCTCGCCGGGCACCGGGCGTTCGCCCGGCTGATCCGGGAAGATGTGGAGGCGCTGCGGGCGCGGGCGTGCCCGGGCCGGGCCGGGGTGGTCACCGAGGAGATGCTCGCGGATCTGCCCGACCCGGTCCGCCGCTACCTGCGCTACACCGGGGTGGTTGGCAAGCCGTTCCCCGGCACGGTCCGGCTCCGCCAGAAGGGCAGGATGCGGCTCGGCCAGCGGTGGGTAGCCCTGGAGGCCGAGGAGCACTACTCGGTGCGCCCGCCCGGTTTTGTGTGGGCCGGCACGGCGCGGCTGGGCCCGCTGCCGGTGGCGCGGGCCCGCGACATGTACGCCGGCGGCCAGGGGCGGCTGCAGGTCAAGGTGGCCTCGCTGTGGCCGGTGGCCGACGCCAGCGGCGCGCAGATGGACCAGGGCGAGATGATGCGCTACCTGAGCGAGATGATCTGGTTCCCGGCAGCGTTCCTGGCCGGCAACATCTCCTTCGAGGCGGTCGATGACAGCTCCGCCCGGGTCACCCTCACCGACCACGGCCGGACCGCCACCGGAACCCTGGTCTTCGACGCGGAGGGACGGGTCGCTGACTTCGTGGCCCAGCGGTACCGGACCCCCGGCGCCAGCAGCCCGGATACGTGGTCGACCCCGTTCACCGGCTACGGCGAGTTCGAGGGGCTCCGGCTGCCCACCCGCGGCACGGCGGTCTATAAGCTCCCCGCGGGAGACCTCGAGTACATCGACGTAACCGTCACCGAGCTGCGCTATGACACCGGGTTGGCGCGGCCGGAGGTGAGGGCCTGATGAAGGTGCTGGTCTGCGCGGCGAGCAAGTACGGGGCGACCAGCGAGATCGCCCAGGCGGTCGCGGACGTGCTGGCCGAGCGCGGCTGCGAGGTCACGGTGCTCCCTCCGCCAGAGGTGGGCGGGGTAGGGGAGTTCGATGCGGTGGTGCTGGGCAGCGCGGTCTACATGGGCCGGTGGATGAAACCCGCCCGCGAGCTGGCCGAGCGCTCGGCCGCCGCGCTGGCCGCCCGGCCGGTCTGGCTGTTTTCCAGCGGCCCGGTCGGCGAGCCGCCCAAGCCCGCCGACAACCCGGTGGACGTCACGGAGATCCTCCAGGCCACCCAGGCCCGCGACCACCAGATCTTCGCCGGCAAGCTAGCCAGAAAGCACCTCAGCTTCCCCGACCGGGCCATGGTCTCAGCCATCCGCGCGCAGGAGGGCGACTTCCGCAACTGGGCCGACATCCGCGCCTGGGCAGCCGGCGTTGCTGACACCCTGCTTTCTTGACTTCGGCCTAGGGGAGCTGGTTCGCATCAGCTGGCTGCCGCCCGTACCAGGCGCCGCCCTCAGCGAGCCGGGGCTCTATATCAGCGCCGCATGACGCGATCCACTCTGCGAGGCCCCAGCCAATAGCATCACGCGTCTCTGGCTGCCCAAACCGAACTGGCAATTCTGTGCAGCTAGCCGCAGCCATCTCGCCGTCCTGAACAGAGCGCCGACTCGGCGGTGGCTAGTCGATGACGTGGTGTGACCGGTTGGCACGGTTTACGTGGGTGTCCGCTCAATCGCTGGGATCCGCAGCTGGCCCAAGCTCATTCGGGTCTCAGCCCGGCCGGGAGGTGCCCGATGACCACTGCCGCCCCATCCACTGCCCTCGTCACGATCCAGCCCGCCTTCACCGATGCCGAACGGCTCGCCCTCGCCGGGTTCCTGGCCGGTTACCGCGGCCTGACCAGGGAGGCGTACGCGCTGGACCTGCGCCAGTTCACCACCTGGTGCCGCGCTCACTCCCTGAACTTGTTCGCCGTCCGCCGCGCCGATATCGAAAGCTTCGCCCGGGAACTGGAAGCGAAAGGCCGTGCCCGGGCGACCGTCACCCGCCGACTGTCCACTATCGCCGGGTTCTACAAGTACGCAGTCGAGGAAGAACTCCTGGAGCACTCACCCGCCGCGCACGTCCGCCGTCCTAGGGTGGACTACGAGTCGCACGCCGTCGCGCTGGACCGCAACGAACTCGGCGCGCTGCTGGTGGCCGCCGGGCTTGGGCAGCCGACCGAGCATGCGCTGATCTCCCTGCTCGCGCTGAACGGGCTGCGGGTCTCTGAGGCCACCGGCGCCGACATCGACCACCTCGGCCTCGAGCGTGGGCACCGGACGCTGACGATTACCCTTAGGGCGGCAAGGTGGTGACCATCCCGCTGGCGCCGCGCACCGCCCGCGCGATCGACTTGGCCATCGGCGAGCGCACGGATGGCCCGGTATTCCTGGCCGCCGACGGTCGGCGACTGGACCGACACGGTGCTGGGCGGGTCGTCCGCAAGATCGCGCGCCGCGCCGGAACCGGCAAGTCCGTCACGCCCCACACACTCAGGCACGCGTTCATCACCGCCGCCTTGGATGCCGGGGTGCCACTGCGCGATGTCCAAGAGGCAGCATCACATGCTGATCCGCGGACGACGATGCGGTATGACCGGGCCCGCGGCAGCCTGGACCGGCACGCGACCTATATCGTCGCCGCGTATATCGCGGGAGCCGCCAGGTAATTTACTCCGCCTGGCGGCCACAGCCGCAAGGCGGACAGTCATGGTCACCCGGAAGACAACGGCCTATGCTGCCATCACGGACGGCAACTTCAACGCGAGCGCGAACCGCCGATCTGGGTGTCAAGCCGCAGTCCGGATCGGCCTGTTCTTGCGCGCATAACCGTTCGTTCTGCCCGTACCGCCGACCGTCGCAGACGCATAGGACGCCTGGGCGGCTGCAGCTCGGCGGGGGCTCGCGGTGGGAGTAGCTTCGTGTGTGGATTCGCCGTCCTCGGCGGGCCATACGAGAGCCGGTCAAGGGTGGACCTGCCCGAGGGCCTGGCCGCTTTTGCTGCATCAGCCCTGCCCCTGCTTCCTCACTGCCTTGATGCCCGGCGGCTCACCCCTGCGGCGGCCGGGTGAGGGCCGTAGGGTGGAGGCAATGGATGTGCGGTTGTTCGGCCAGCTCGAGGCGGCGGACGGGGGTGTGGCGCTCGCTGTCCGCGGCGCCAAGCAGCGGGCCCTGCTGGCTTTGCTGGCGCTGCATCGCGGCGAGCCGGTCAGTGCCGACCGGCTGATCGACGCGCTGTGGGGTGACGGGCTGGCGGCGAAGCCGGCTAACGCCTTGCAGGCCCAGATCGGCCAGCTGCGCCGTACCCTCGGGGCGGGCGCGATCGTCACCACCGAAGCCGGCTATGCCCTTGCGGTCGGTCCCGATGAGGTCGATGTCGTCCGCTTCGGGCAGCTGGTGGCGAAGGGACGGCGCCTGGCGGAGGCGGGCGAGATGGCGCAGGCGTCTGCCGCGCTGGGCGAGGCGCTTGGCTTGCGGCGGGGCGAGCCGCTGGCCGAGTTCGCCTATTCCGGCTTCGCTGACACCGAACGGGCGCAGCTGGACGAGCTGACCCTGGTGGCGATCGAAACCCGGGCCGGAGCGGACCTGGTGCTGGGCCGCCACGGGGAGCTCGCCGGCGAGCTGGAGGCGCGCTGCCGGCAGCATCCGCTGCGCGAGCGGCTGTGGGAGCTGCTCATCCTGGCCCTGTACCGGGCCGGACGGCAGGCCGACGCCCTGCGCGCCTATACCGAAGTCCGCGACCGCCTGGCCGGCGAGCTGGGCATCGACCCCGGGCCGGCCTTGCGGGAACTCCAGGCCCGGATACTGGCCCAGGATCCGTCGCTCGCCGCAGCCGCCCCGGCTCCGGTCCGGGCGGCCGCGCCGGCGGCAGCCGGCAATCTGCGGGAGCGGCTGAGCAGTTTCATCGGCCGGGACGCCGAGCTGGAACAGGTGCTCGGGTCTGTCCGCGCCAGCCGGCTGGTGACGCTGACTGGCCCGGGCGGGACGGGCAAGACCCGCCTGGCGGTGGAGGCCGCCGCCGCCCTGCGCGCCGAGTACCAAGACGGCGCCTGGCTCGTCGAGCTCGCCGGCGTCGCCGCACCCGACGGGGTTGGGCCGGCCGTGGCCGGCGCGCTCGGCGCGGTGGCGTCTGCGCTCGGGAGCCCTCAGCCTCCGGGATCGGCCGTACAGCTCATCGTGCGCCACCTGGCCGGACGGTCGCTGGTCGTTGTCCTGGACAACTGCGAGCACGTCATCGCCGAGGCGGCCGCGCTGGCCGACACCGTAGCCGGGGCGGTGCCGGGTCTGCGGCTGATCGCCACGAGCCGTGAGGCGCTGGGCATACCTGGGGAGATCCTGGTGCCGGTGGGCGGCCTGGCCATCCCGGCCGCCGTGGAGCTGTTCGCCGACCGCGCCCGGGCCGTGCAGCCCGGCTTCCTCGCCGACGGGCCGGCCGGCGACGTCATCGAGGACATCTGCCGCCGGCTGGACGGCCTGCCCCTGGCCGTCGAGCTCGCCGCCGCCCGGCTCCGTGCGCTGCCGCTGGCCACCGTGGCGGAACGGCTCGACGACCGCTTCCGGCTGCTCACCGGCGGCGCCCGCACCGCCCTGCCCCGCCAGCAAACCCTGCGGGCGGTGGTGGACTGGAGCTACGACCTGCTGTTCGAGGACGAACGCCGCCTGTTCGCCCGGCTGGCCGCCTTCACCGGCGGCTGCGATCTCGCCGCAGCCGAAGCTATCTGCGCCGGCGACCAGGTCCCGGCCGGTGAGATCCTCGATGTGCTGAGCCGGCTGGTCGACAAGTCCCTCGTCACTGGCCCCGGCGCCGCTGGTGAAGCCCGGTTCAGCCAGCTCCAGACGCTGTGGCAGTACGGCCGGGACCGCCTCGGGGAATCCGGCGAAGCTGACGCGATGCGCGCCCGGCACGGCGCCTATTACCGGCAGATGGCCACCGAGGCCCACGATGGCCTGCGCGGCGCCACCGGGCCGATATGGCGGGATCGTCTGGCCTCGGAATCGGGCAACCTGCGGGCCGCGCTCGACTGGTTCATCGCAACCGGCGACGCTGATGCGGCGCTGTCGCTCGCGTCGGGCATAGCCTGGTTGTGGTTCATCAACGGCGACTTCGCCGAAGGAGCCCGCTGGCTCGGTGATGCGCTCGGCGCCAGCGGGCAGCGCCATCCCGGCCTGGGAGCGACCGCCCACGTCTGGCACGGCTATTGCGTGGGCATGTCGTCCAGCCCGGCGGCGGGCGTCGTTGAATGCGAGGAGGCCGTCGCCGCGCTGAGGGCCAGCGGTGACCGGGGTCGCCTGACGGAGGCGCTGGTGCTCTGCGCGACGGTACTGGTTCTTGCGCACCAGTTCCGGCGATCACTCGAAACCCTGGGCAAGGCACAGGATCTGCTGGAACCAGCTGGCGACGGCTGGCTCCTCGCGATCCACGACTTGATAGTCGCCTGGAACCTGGTGTCGTTGGGGCGGCTGGAGGACGCGGAGCCAGCCGCCCGTTCGAGCCTCGAGCGCTTCGACGCCGAGGGAGAGGTCCTGGTGGTCGTCTCTCCGCTGAACGCCCTGGCCAGCATCGCCGAGGCCCGGGGGGACCTTGATGCTGCCTCGGCGGCCTACGAGGCGCTGCTGGAGCGCTGCCGGGCCACCGGCCAGCCTCTGCAGGTGCCGTTCAGCCTGGTGGCTTTGGCCGCGCTGCGGGCCAGGCAAGGCGACGACGTTGCAGCCGACGGGCTCTACCAGGAGGCGATCGGGTGCAGCGTCAACCCGTGGCTGTCGGCAGACGCCATGGTCGGCCAGGCGGCGGCCGCCCGGCGGCTCGGTGATCTGGCGCGGGCACGGGCGCTGCTCGACGCGGCAGGAAGCCACTACCGGCACGTCGATCTCCCGGCCGGCCCGCCCCGTGTGCTCGCGGGCCTGGCGTGGTGGGCGCTCGCCGCCGGCTCCCCCGACGCCGCCGCCGTCTTCGCCGCTGACGCCGCCGAAGGCGCCTCGGCCAGCGGGGACCCGGCCGCGCAGCTCCTCGCCGATACCGCCATGGCCGCAGTCACGGCGATCACCCACCCGACCCGCCACAACGCCGAGGTCTTCGTCGCGCTCGCTCAGCAGCGCGCCCAGGGGCGGGCGTATCGCTCGCTCACCGATGAGCCAGATGTGGCCGCGCTCGCGGCCCGCCTGGCGCTGTCCGCTCACTGAGCGGCCCGGCCTGGCAGAGACAGCCGTCGCCGCGGGTCGTTTCGCCGCGTTCCTTCGGGCGCTGGCGGCGTGACCCTCGGCAAACCGCACGCCGAAGCTGTGGCAACCACCTGCAGCCAGCTGACCTCAGCATCACCTCAGCGCCACCTCAGCGCACCCGGGCAACCTTGCACTCATGCAGCCAATGCGTGATGAGTACCCCAGCCACCATGACCACCTGGCCGCTGCTGGGCCTGCGGTTGACGTCCACGGCCGCGTGGTCACCGCAAAGCGGCGGGCTGCTGCGCGGTACCGGCAGGCACAGCGCGCCGCCGGCTCGCGCCTGGCCGCCACGGCGCTGCGGCTCGCCGTCCACGCCGACCCGGCCTTCGGGCTCGCCGTCGCCGACCTCGACGCCATCACCGGAACGGCGAGCCAAGGTCCCAGTCACCAGCAGATGAACTGGGAGCGCCACCACATCGAAGTGGTCCGCGCCGCAGCCACCGGCAATGCCAGGCGAGCAGCTGACCTGCTCCGCGAACACCTCGCCAGCGTCGGCTGCGACCCTCTCGCCTTCCGCATCGCCGCCATGCTCCGGCAGCCCGCGGGAAAGAACGACGACTTCGAGAACCTAGCCCGTCATCTTCCCGGTTGCCACGCAACCCCATGGCCATGCCCACCATGACCGCCAGCCATCCTCCAGCGGCAACCCAGCACTCCGAATCGGAAACCCTGCCAGCTACGCACATCGCACGAAGGGATCAGGCCATGACAACACCAGCGACCGTTTCTGCCAGAGGCCAGGAGCGACCTGTCGCTCACCGAAGGACCGCCGTGGTGGTGGGAGTGCTGTTCCTCTCGTTCACGGTCACCTTCTTCATCGGTAACACGCTGATCCATTCGTACTTCTCCAGCGCGGCCAAGCCGGCCGGCACCCTCATCACCGGCGTGCTGCTGATCGGCCTCAGCGGCCTGGCGGACGCTGCGGTCGGCCTGGCGATGCGCCCGGTCCTGACGCCCTGCGCACCGGTGCGCTCCCAGGTCTACTTCGTCCTGAGAGTAGCGGAGGGCCTCGCGGTCCTGGCGGCGTGCGCGTACTTCCTGACCAGCCGCAGTCAGTGGAACGACTACGCGCTGCCCGCCTACGCGCTGTCCGCCGTGGCCGGGCTCGTCCTGACGCCGGTCTTGCTGACGTCGAGGCTCGTGCCGCGGAGCCTGTCCATACTGGGCATCGCCGGCTACGCGTTGCTCCTGGCCGGGGTCATCTGCAATCTGCTCGGGATCGCCGACATCGGCTGGCATGTATCACCCGCCGGAATCGTGTTCCTCGCCCCCGGTGGGCTGTTCGAGCTCTTGTTCCCGCTCCTGCTGATCGTCCGGGGCTTTTCCGCTGGAAGCCGGGCCCGCCCCGTGCCCGTTCTCACGGGCAGTGCCCGGCACCGGGACGTCACGGCCGCCTAGGAGGAACCCCGGCGCGGCACCGCGGGCACTGGCTGGCCAGCTGATAGCCGGCCAGCCAGTGCCTGGTCACGGTGGCCGCTCACACGAAGGGACCGCCCCCAATGACTGAGAACTTCCCCGGCCCGATGGCAGGCAAGACCGCGCTGGTCACGGGCGGCACTGGCGGCATCGGCCGGGCGACCGCCGCCGGCCTGGCCGCGCTGGGCGCCCGCGTCGGCATCACCGGCCGGGACAAGACGCGGACCCAGGCCGCCGCCACCGGGATCATCCGCGAGTCCGGCAACCCGGCGGTGGACGCGTTCGCCGCCGACATGTCCTGCCAGGCCGAGGTACGCGCTCTCGCCGTCGCGGTCCGCAGCGCCTACCCGCGGCTGGATGTGCTGGCCAGCAACGTGGGCGGGTTCTGGGCCACCAGGCACCTCACCGCCGACGGGCTGGAGCGCACCTTCGCCGTCAACCACCTCGCCGCCTTCCTGCTCACCGGCCTGGTCCTGGACCGGCTCAAGGGCAGCGCGCCCGCCCGGATCGTCACCGTCTCGTCCAACGCCCAGGCGGCGGGCAGACTCAACTTCGACGACCTGCAGGGCGAACGCAGCTACTCCGGGCAGCGAGCGTACAGCCAGTCCAAGCTCGCCAACGTCGCGTTCACCTACGAACTCGCCCGCCGGCTGGAAGGCACCGGCGTCACCGCCACCGCCCTGCACCCCGGCCTGGTGCGCACGTCGTTCTCCGCCGAGGACCCATCCCGCCTGTCGAAGGTCATGATCCCGTTGCTGCGGCCGTTCATGAAGGCACCCGCCCGCGGCGCGGCCACTTCCATCTATCTAGCATCCGCACCCGAGGCCGAGGGCGTCACCGGCCGGTATTTCGCCAACCGCAAGCCGAAAACCTCAAGCAAGGCTTCCTACGACACCGCCGCCGCCGCGCGGCTCTGGCAGATCAGCGCCGACCTGACCGGCCTCAACACCCGCGGCCGGGAGACCCAACGCCGCGGGACTTGACCCGGGCAACAGCGGTGGCCTAGTGCTGCCGGCTAGCAGACCTGACCCGGTAAGGCGGCCCGGCGGCGACATGACAGCGCATCCGAACGAAAAGCGGTTATTGTCGCTGAGCGCGAACACGTCACCTATGCGGGGGGATGGCTAGCAGCCGTGCGGGTAGCGACACGACCAGAACCAGACGATCTGCGTCCAGCAGCCGGCGCACTCGGCCGGCCTGCCAGCCGCGCATAGTCGATATGAGCGCCTCAGCGCACGGGCCGTATTTGCTTACGGTCTCAGTACGTAGCAGCGCCGCCAAGTCCCTATCCGGCGTGAGTACGCGTTCGAGCCGGGCCAGCGCGGACGCCGGTACGCCGACGATACTTCTGGGCCACGCACCCAGCGATCGCGGGCGGCAACGTCCACCACGTCCACGCTGTCTCGTTCCGTGCCACCCCGTCTCCCCCGTCTCGCCGCCAGGCCGCCCGGAGGGCTGTTGCTGCTACACGTTTTACTACAGTTCCCGAGACGCAAAAGGCCCTCTCCCTGCTGGGAGAGGGCCTTGACCTGCGGAAACTAGTGGGCCACCGACAGAACTCGGTGACCTGCGATCACGGGTAGGTGTGGGAAGGGCTGTTCCCGGGTTAAGCGGGCTGATCTCCCAGTTGGCCCGTCCGTGCTGGTGGTGATGCGGGCTGTTCGGCGAGTTCGATGGAGACGGCTTCCAGTTCGGTGATGAGCTGACGCAGGCGGCGGTGGGCGGCGAAGTAGGGGAAGTAGGGGCGGAGCCGTTCGGCGTCTTCTGGGGTGAGGGTCCTGGTGATGGAGCGGGCGCCGGCTTTGCGGGTCCAGGTGGGGTAGGGGCCGTGCAGGACGGGCGGGTCAGCGTGGCAGTGGCAGCCTGCCCGCTGGCAGCGGGTGGTGCGGCTGGTGAGCGAGCCGGGCAGGGTGATGCCGATCTGGCTGAGTTCGGCCTGGATCTGCTGGTGCCGGCGGGCCGGGTCGTCCATGGTCACAGGATTCCTTATCCGCCGCGCCGGCCGCATCCCCCGCCTCCAGGCTTGAAGCCAGTATATTTCAAGCATGGTCCCGGCTGGCGGGAAGGATCCAGCGGCGGCGGGCCGGTGCGCGCTGCAGGCCGGCGCCGTGACAGCTCCGGCGCTGCGCGGGCTGTCCCGGTTCGCTGATGCCCGGGGGATCCCGGCCGGCCGGGAGTTCCTGCTGGATTACGGCGTGATCGAGGCGTTCTGCGTGGCCGGCCTGGCGGGCCGGGCATCCTCGACCCGGGGCACGTACCGGCCGGCGCTGTACCGGCTCGCCATCGCCGTGAACGGCCCGCCCGGGCAGCGGCCGACGCCGTTTGCGGGCGCGAGAGCACCGGCGCCGTACTCGCGCGCCGGGCGGGCTGAGCTGGCCGCCCTCGCTGCCGCCATCAAGGGCATCCTGGCCGCCGGCGCCGAGCGCGAGACACTGCCCGCAGCGGCCGGGGACGGCGGGGCCGCGGCGTTCCTGCACGGCCCGGCCTCCTTCGCCAACATCATCCCGATGCCCGGCACCATCACCAGCGACGCCGTGCACCCGGCCGGCGCGCAGCAGGCCACGTCATGACCGCCGGCCCCGCGAGCGCGACCACACCCGGCACCGAACCGCCGACGATCCTGCTGACCACCCACGTGTGCGTGATCCGCGCCGCCGCGGACCTGCTCGAGCAGGCCCGCATCGCGGGCCTGTCGGTGTGGCCCGAGCCGGACGAGATCGCCATCCAGGTCCCCGAGCACGCCGGCGACCTGCCGTCCCGCGCCGCGGCAGTCGCCCGGCTCGCCGCCCTCACCGGCGGCGAGCCCGCCCCCGACCCCCGGCCCGGCCCCACCTGCGGCTGGATTCACGCCCGCGGCATGTTCGCCGGGCATCCCGTGCACATCTACACCCCGGTCAAGGAGCAGGCAGCATCATGACCACCGCCACCATCACCGACCGCAGCGCGCTGGCCGCCGCGCTGCGCGAACTGAAACTGTCCGGCATGCTGGACACCCTGGATGCCCGCCTGGCCCAGGCCCGCGCCGGGGAACTCGGCCACCTGGACTTCCTCCAGGTCCTGTGCCAGGACGAGATCTCCCGCCGCGAGACCATGTCCCTGGCCCGCCGGATCCGCCACGCACGGTTCGAGAACGAAGCCACCCTGGAGGGATTCGACTTCGCCGCCAGCCCCAAGCTGCCCGCCGCGCAGATCCGCGACCTGGCCGTGCTGCGCTGGCTGCAATCGGGCGAATCGGTCATTTTGTACGGCCCGGTCGGCCATGGTTAACACTGCACCTTTCTCTCATCGGGGTGTGTCAAACAGTCCAGCCTGATCGGGTTTGACCTGGATACGCAGGCCCTTGCGACGCCCGCGGTTGACGTGGACGGCTTGCAGCTCGCCACGCTGGACCTTATGCAACACGGTCTGCCGGGCGACGCCGAGCGTCTTGGCGGCCTGGTCCAGCGGCAGCCAGCCGCCGGGCACCTCGGGACGGATCTTGTCCCGCAGGGCCTGGTCGATGCGGATCCGCCAGGGCGCGCCGGGGGTGAGCTGCTCGCCGGTGATGAACCCGTCGCGCAGCCACCGGTAGAGGGTGCCCTTGGTGACGTCCAGGATCCGCTCGGCTTCGGCGATAGTGACCACGAGGACATCCTGCCCGGCGGCACTGACAGTTTCGGGTTCCGGCTGGAAGGCGGGGATGCCGCGGGAGACGCGCAGCGTCTTGACCCGGGCCTTGGTCCAGGTCAGCCCGGTGCCGGTGCGCCTGTGCTGCCTGGACAGGATCTGCGCGATCATCTTATCGTCGTAGCGCTCGGCCAGACGCCGCACCAGGGTCACGGTGTCCTCGCTGGTGGCGCGGGTGTGGCCGCCTTTTTTGGTCATCGGCATGGACAGCTCGGTGACCGCCCCGCCCTGCCAGATGATCCGCAGGTCAGCGACGCGCTGCCGGTCGTGGATGGTGAGCACGACCTCGCCGATCACGGCGCGGATCAGCTGCTTGCGCTCGGGGGTAGTGGTGGCCGGTGCCCAGAAGACCGCCTTGATGTCGGCGCCGGCCGAGGAGATCCAGGCCAGTTCCTGCCCGGTGAGGGCGACGGGTTTGCGGGCCTGCTGGGCGCGCAGGTCGTTTTCCGCCTTCCGGAGGGCGGCCAGCTTGTCCTCCCAGGCGCGTTCCAGGGTGCGGGCGACCAGCCGGTTCTCCGGCTCGACCGTGTCGTATTGCCGCTGGGCGCGGCCAGCCTCATACCGGGCGCGTTCCACGGCGAGCTCGAAGGCGGCCAGCCGCCGCTGGTACTGCCCGTCGGCTTCGGCCAGCGCCTTGGCGGTGGCTTCCAGCACGGCGGGTTCCAGCACGGCGAACAGCTCGGCCAAGATGGTCTTCTCCAGCCGCCCGCCGCCGATGCTGCAGCAGCCGCGCTCGGCGGCATATAGCTGCTTGGCGCGGGCGCACACGTAGCGGGGGCTGTTGCCCTTCGTCCCGGAGTAGCCGGTCTGCATGATCCGCCCGCACCGGCCGCAGCGCAGCAGGCCCTGCAGCAGCGCGGCGCCTTCCCGCGGGGCGCCGCCGCCGTGGCCGCGGGGCGGCCGCCAGTTCGCGCGCAGCCTGGCGGTGTTGGCCTCATACGCCTCCCAGGAGATATACCCGGGATGGTGGCCGGGGATCAGCACCGCCCACTGCGCGCGCGGCAGCACGCGCACGCTGGTGACCAGCTTGCCGGCCGGGTCCAGGCGTTTCTCGGTGCGGGTGCGGCCGAACACGAACGCCCCCGCATAGGCGGGGTTGGTCAGGAAGTCGTGCACCGCCGGGTAGGACGCCGGCGCCCAGGTGATCCGCCTGGACCCGTTGGGCCGGCGGGGCAGCAGCAGCCCGTCCTCGCGTAGCGACAGCAGCACCTGACGGGCCGAGCCGAGCTCGCCGAAGCGCCGGCAGACGGTGGCGATCGCCTCGGCCACCGCCTCGTCGGGCGTGATGATCACCTGGTCGTCTTGGTCGTAGTCCAAGCCGACCGGCAGGCCCTGCTTCAGCTCGCCGCGGGCGGCCTTGTGCCGCAGGCCCTCGGTCAGCCGGGACCGGATCAGGTGCAGCTCACATTCGGACAGGGTCCCCTTTA
>CAVTZG010000007.1:0-468441 GCA_963739135.1 uncultured Actinomycetes bacterium | reverse complement strand
GCTGACCCTGCTGTCCCGGTTCCAGCCGATGGCCCCGGGCGACCTGCTGCTGACCGGCACGCCCGGCGGCACCGCGCTGAAGGCACCGGCCAAGATCGCCGGGAAGCTCGCCGGGCTGCTGCCGCCCGCCACCCGGTGGAAGCTGTTCTTCGGCCGGGAGGCGGCCAACCCCCGCTACCTGCGTGACGGCGACGTCATCACCGCGACGATCGCCTCGCCCGACGGGCAGCTCGACCTCGGCACCCAGCACAACACGATTACCGGGAAGCTGCCATGACCACGCGAGAAATACTGCCGCAGCCGGAGTCAACCTATCAGCTGCTGCTGGACGCCGCCGGCGCCTGGCCGGACGGCGTGGCCACGCAGTGGATACCGGACCCGGGCGATTACACCCGCTGCCTGGCCTGGACCTACGCCGAGCTGGCCGGCAGGGTGACGCGGATCGCCAACGCGCTGACCGCTCTCGGGGTGCGGCGCGGCGACGCGGTGACGCTGGCCAGCGTCAACACCTCGATGCTGTACGCTACCACGCTGGCCGCGCAGGCCGTCGGGATCGCCGCCCCGGTCAATCCCAGCCTCAGCGGCGAGCGGATCGCCGAGCTGATCCGCCGGACCGGATCCCGGGTCCTGGTCACGGCCGGGCCGGAGCTGGACCCGCAGCTGTGGCAGCGGCTGCTCGAGGTGGCGCGCCAGGCGGGGATGAGCGCCGTCCTGGCGCTGCGACCGGACGGCGCCCGCGGCACCCCGCCCGCACTGGACCCGGCCGGTGACGCGCCCGCCGACGGTACCCCGAACGGCCGCGCGCCGGTCGTGGCCTACCTGGACGAGGTGATCGCCGGGCAGCCGGACAGCCACCTGGCCGGCGCCGCCCTGCCGGAGGCAGACGACCTTGCCGCGTTCGTGCACACCGGGGGGACCACCGGCGCCCCGAAGGTCGCCGCGCACAGCCACGCCAGCCAGCTCGCCTGCGCTCGGGGGATCGCCCTGTGCAGCGGGCTGGCACCCGGGGAGGGGATGCTCGGCGGGCTGCCGCTGTTCCACGTCAACGCCCTGATCGTCACCGGCATCGCCCCGATGTTCAGCGGCGCCCGGGTGGTGTGGCCGGGCCCGGCGGGCTACCGCGACAAGGCCCTGTACACCCGGTTCTGGCAGATCATCGAGCACTACCGGATCGCGGCGATGTCCGCCGTCCCCACCGTCTACGCCACCCTGGCCCAGGTCCCGGTCGACGCCGACATCAGCACGCTGCGGCTGCCGATCGCAGGCGCAGCCCCGCTGCCCGCCTCGGTGCGCGAGGACTTCGCCGCGCACACCGGGCGGCGCCTGCTGGAGGGCTACGGGCTCACCGAGGCGACCTGCGCCAGCACCTGGACCCGGCCGGGCGAGGACCGGCCCGGATCGGTCGGCCGCGCCCTGCCCGGACAGCAGATCAAGGCCGTCCGGATCGGCGACGGGTCGTGGGCCGACTGCGCCCCCGGCCAGACCGGCGTGCTGGCCATCGGCGGGCCCGCCGTGTTCGCCGGCTACGTCACCGACCCCGACCTCGGCGGCCCCCGGGTCAGCCGGGAAGGCGCCGTCCGCGACGGCTGGCTGGACACCGGGGACCTCGGCCGCGTCGACGCCGACGGCTTCGTCTACCTCACCGGCCGGGCCAAGGACCTCATCATCCGCGGCGGCCACAACATCGACCCCCGGGTGATCGAGGAGGCGCTGCTGCGCCACCCCGGCGTCCGTGGCGCAGTGGCCGTCGGGCGCCCGGACCGGCACTCCGGCGAGGTCCCGGTGGCCTACGTCGTCCCCGCCGGCCCCGGCCGGTTCGAGGAGGCCGACCTGCTGGCGTGGGCCAGCACCGCCATCGACGAGCCCGCAGCCCGGCCCAAGCACATCCATCCGATCGACGCGATCCCGGTCACCGAGGTGGGCAAGCACTTCAAGCCCGCGCTGATCGCCGACGCCGCCGTCCGCGCCATCACCGATGCCCTGGCCGCGGCGGGCCTCGCCGATGCCCGTGCCACCGCCGCGTACGAAGACGGGCGGCTGGTCGTCACCGTGACCGGCGCCGACCCCGGCCGGGTCCGCGAGCGCCGTCGCCGGGTTCGCCCTCACCGTCCGCTCCGGGCCATCGCCCATCCCCCAGAGCACCAAAAGTGACCCGCAGAAAGAGACACGACCATGAACGGCCACTACCCCGCGACCCAGGAGCCCGTCATCGTCGTCGGCGCCGGCCCGGCCGGCTGCACCGCGGCCCTCCTGCTCGCCGACTTCGGGATTCCCGTCACCCTGCTGGAACGCTACACCCAGCCCCATCCCCTGCCCCGCGCGGTGCACCTGGACGACGAGGTCGCCCGGACCCTGGACCGGATCGGCGTCAGCGAGGGATTCCTGGCCCGGTCCCGGCCCGGCAGCGGCCTGCGGCTGCTCGACGCCAGCCACCGCGTGATGGCCGAGTTCCACCGCGACCACCAGGCCAGCCAGCACGGCTTCCCGCAGGCGAACATGTTCCACCAGCCCGACCTGGAAGAGCTGATGCTCGCCCGGGTCGGGGCGCACCCGCTGATCGACTTCCGCCGCGGCGCCGAGGTGATCGGGCTGGACGATGACGATGCCCCCGGCCCGCTCACCGCGGCCCCGGTCCGGGTGCACGCCCGCATCGGCGCCAGCCCGCAGACGTTCACCGGGCGGGTCGTGCTGGGCTGCGACGGCGCCAACAGCATCATCCGGGAGCTGACCGGGATCACCATGGACGATCTCGGCTTCACCGAACGCTGGCTCGTGGTCGACATCAAGGCCGAGACCGGCCTGGATACCTGGGACGGCGTGGAGCAGATCTGCGACCCGGCCCGGGCCGCCACCTTCATGCAGGTCACCGGCGACCGGTACCGCTGGGAGTTCCGGCTGCTCGACGGCGAGGACGAAGCCGACCTGATCACCCCGGACGCCCTCGGCCAGCTGCTGCGGCCCTGGACCGGGCGCGACGACCTGGACGGCCTGCAGATCATCCGCAGCGCCAGCTACACCTTCCGGGCCCGGCTGGCGTCCCGCTTCCGCAGCGGGCGGATCTTCCTGCTGGGGGACGCCGCCCACCTCACCCCGCCGTTCATCGGCCAGGGCCTGGCGGCCGGGCTGCGCGACGCCGACAACCTGGCCTGGAAGCTCGCGCACGTGCTCACCGGCCGGGCCGGGGCCGGCCTGCTGGCCAGCTACGAGACCGAACGCCGCCCGCACGCCAAGGCCCTGATAAAAAAGGCCGTCCGGGTCGGCTGGGCGATGACCGGGGGCCAAGACCGGGCCGCCGCCGTCCGCCGGATCGCCCTGGCCGCCGCCGTCCGCAGCGACCGTATCAGCGAGTTCATGGGCTCCACGGCCACGCCGCGGCTCAAGGCCGGCGCCCTGCAGCAACCCCCGCGGCGCCTCCTCCCGTCCGGCATTCCGCCCGCGCTGCGGGTCGGCGGCCTGATCCCCAACCCGCTGGTGTCTGCCGGCGACGGGCCGCCGGTCCGGCTGGACGCGATCCTGGCCGGACGCACCGCCGTGTTGACCGCGCGGCGCCCCGACGCCGCACTGGCGGATTTCTGCCGCCGGCACGGCCTCGTCCTGGTGCGGATCAGCAGCACATCCGGGACCGGCACCCCCGCAGGACCAGGCGCCGGGGAGGACGCCGACTGGATCGACGTCCGTCTCGCTGGCGACGCACCCCCCGCGGGCATGCGGGCCCTGACCGCCGACCCGGCACTGACCGTCATCGTGCGCCCGGATCGCGTGGTGGCAGCGGTGAAGCCCCGGTACCGGCTGCCGCGCCTGCCCTGGTACGTCCCGGCCAGTGCCGTGCCCGGGTATCCGGCACCGGCCCCCTCGCCAGCCCGCCCCGAGCCCGCCGGTCCGCTGCCGGCCGCCCGCTAGGAGGTTCCCATGTTCATCACCATCTCGCTGCTGCTGGCCGCGGCCTGCCTGCTCCCCGCGGTCGGCAAGCTGACCGGCCAGCCCAAGATGCGGCAGTCCGCCGCGCACTTCGATATCCTCTGGTCCCGCTACCGGCTCATCGGTGTAGCCGAACTGGCCGCCGCCGCAGGCGTCGTGATCGGCTTGTGGTGGCATCCCCTGGGCGTGGCCGCGGCGGCCGGGATGGCCCTGCTGCTCATCGGCGCGCTGATCACCCACCGCCGGGCAGAGACGTGGTCCGCGCCGAGTTCGGCCACCTGGGTGCTGTGACAGCACAGTTCTCCGGGTGGAGGGAGCGTCCCGATGCCTGATGTCAAGGACATGGCGGCGCGGCTCATACAGGCCGAATGGGACCGGGCGACCATCGCGCCGTACTCCGACGCCGACCCCGGCATCGACATCGAGCCGCCTACCAGGCGCAATGGGCGTTCGTGCAGTCCAACTGAACGCCGGCGACAAGCTGATCGGGGTGAAGTGGACTGACAGCTGGGCCAAGCAAGAGGCCATGGGCGTGACCGAGCCGTGTACGGGTGGATCATCAGCGGCATGATCGCCGGTGCAGAGCCTGTCGACCGGCAAAGCCTGATCCAGCCGCGCGGAGCCGGAGATCGCCTTCCTGCTGGGCCGGGACATCACCGCGCACCATCTCGCTGCTGCTGGCCGCGGCCTGCCTGCTCCCCGCGGTCGGCAAGCTGACCGGCCAGCCCAAGATGCGGCAGTCCGCCGCGCACTTCGAGATCCCCTGGTCCCGCTACCGGCTCATCGGGGTAGCTGAACTGGCCGCCGCCGCAGGCGTCGTGATCGGCTTGTGCTGGCATCCCCTGGGCGTGGCCGCGGCGGCCGGGATGGCCCTGCTGCTCATCGGCGCGCTGATCACCCACCGTCGGGCACAAGACGGCGGGGAAGGAGATCGCACCGGCCCTGCTCGGCCTCGCGATCACGCTCGCGCACCTGGCCATCGCCCTCACCACCTGGGCGTCACCCGCCCCCGCAGCAGCGTCACGGCCGGCTAGAGCTAGGGGTCATTCGGTTTCCAGCTGGCGCAGGTTGGTTCGGGTGAGTTCGATCAGCTCGGATCCCTGCCCGGACAGGATGGTCCGGGTCGCGTACAAGGTGAAGCCCTTGATCTGGCCGTAGGTGAGCTTGGGGGGCAGCGAGAGCTCCTGGCCGGCGGTCCGGACGTCCACGAGGGCCGGGCCGTCGTGGGCGAACGCGGCCCGCAGCACATCCTCGAGTTCGCCGGCTTTGTCCACCTGCGCGCCGAACAGCCCGGCGGCCCGGGCGATCCCGGCAAAGTCCGGATTGACCAGATCGGTGCCGTAGGTGACGATCCCGGCCGCCTTCATCTCCAGCTCCACGAACGACAGCGAGGCGTTGTTGAACACCACGACCTTGACCGGGAGCTGCCGCTGGCGCAGCGTTAGCAGCTCACCGAGCAGCATCGCCAGGCCGCCGTCCCCCGCCAGCGCGATGACCTGCCGACCCGGCTGGCTCGCCTGGGCCCCGATCGCGTGCGGCAGCGCGTTGGCCATGGTGCCGTGGTTGAACGAGCCGATCAGCCGGCGGGTGCCGTTCATGTGCAGGTAGCGGGCGGCCCAGATGCACGGGGTGCCGACGTCGGCGGTGAAGATCGCGTCCGGGGCGGCCAGCTTGTCGATGGTGGCGGCGACGAACTGCGGGTGCAGCGGCGCGGCGCCGCGGCCGGGCCTGGCCAGGTTATCCAGCCGGGCGCGGGTCCGCCGGTAGTGTGCGGTCATCCGGTCCAGGTGGCCGGCATCGGTCTTGGCGTTGATTAGCGGCAGTAGCGCGTCGACCGTGTCCTTGACCGTGCCGACCAGCGGCACCTGCACCGGCACCCGGCGGCCGATCTGCTCGCCCCGCACGTCGACCTGGACCACCGGGACGCCCTCGGGGAAGAACGGCCGGTAGGGGAAGTCGGTGCCGAGCATGACCAGCGCGTCGCAGTGCTCCATCGCCCGGTACCCGGAGCTGAACCCGATCAGCCCGGTCATCCCCACGTCATAGGGATTGTCGTACTCGACGAACTCCTTGCCGCGGAACGCGTGCACCACCGGCGCCTTCAGCGCTTCTGCGAGGTCGATCAGTTGCTTGTGCGCCCCTGCGCAACCTGCCCCGGCCAAGATAGTGACGCGGCTCGCGGCATTGAGCACCTCCGCCGCGGCTGCGAGCGAATGGTCATCGGGACGTACCACCGCCGGTACCGCCCGCACGGGCGCGGGTCGTGGCCGGGCCGGCGCGTCGGCGAGGAATACCTCTCCCGGGATGACGACGACGCCGACCCCGCCGCGCTGCAACGCCGCGCGCATCGCCATCTCCAGCAGCCACGGGACCTGGTCGGGCGGGCACGCTGGCCTGCTCGCAGTACACACTGCACTCGCCGAACAGCTGCTGCGGATGGGTCTCCTGGAAATAGCCCCCGCCGATCTCCTCCCGCGGGATGTGCGCCGCGATCGCCAGCACCGGCACCCGGCTCCGGTTCGCGTCGAACAGGCCGTTGATCAGGTGCAAGTTGCCCGGCCCGCAGCTGCCCGCGCACACCGCAAGCTCCCCGGTCAGCGCCGCCTCCGCGGCCGCCGCGAACGCCGCGGCCTCCTCGTGCCGGACATGTTCCCAGGTAATCCCGCCGTCGCGGCGCAGCGCGTCGGTGAACCCGTTCAGCGAGTCGCCGGGAATCCCGTACACACGGCGTACCCCCGACGCCTTCAGCGTCGCCACCATCGCCTCAGCCACCGTGCTAGCCATCCCTGCTCCTTCGGTGATCGTCGCGGATCGGTTTGGCAGCGAGCCCCTCACACCGGAGCAGGCCGACAAACGCACAGCCTGATCCTGACACGCCGCCCTGCGGCGCAGCACCTGGTATCCCCCGCAGGCCGGAAGTTGCGCCGTAGGCATGAGTCAGTGCGGCATCGAAGTGTCCGGACGCGATGCTGTGGGGCTCGATTACTCGATCTGGCATGGCCTGAGCAGTAGTCGGGGTTTGGGGATCATCGCTGAGTGATCTTCTCCGTCGCCTACATGCTTGCGCGCCGTCTGCTGGGCTGCCTGATGGTGCTGGCCCGGCGTGAGGTGTCCAAGGATGCCGAACTCTTGGTGCTGCGCAATGAGAACAGAGCCCGGCCGCACCGTGCCCTCGGCCAGCTCGCGCCGGCTGAAGCCGGCACCCGGCCACCGGAGGTCAACCTCGCCGAGCACCGGATCCGCCGGAAACAAGTCCTCGGCGGACTTACATACGCATACGAGTACCAGATCGCCGCATGACATGCCCCACGCTCTTACGGAAAGAAGCAAGTCACCGCCCTGATCTTGTATTCGAGCCCGACAGGTTCTCTGACCGCGCGGGGCCCGCCAGCACCTCGCGATAACGCTGCTGGCAGTGTTGCCTTCCGCTTCCGTAGACAGCGTTGGCACCCCGGACTCTGTGATTACGCGGCTCAATAGCCTGGCCTGCACGTACCGCTACCGACGCTTCGCCTGCACCCTCACGGGCACCGACGCACGGCTCGCGGCCACCGTGGTTCGCTGGACCTTCGATGTAGAGCTCTTCCATCTCCTCCTCCATGCCGGTTTATCCCGGCGCACCTACGAACCGGTCCGCCAGCGCATCCCGCGACGGTACTCAGCCCCTTGCGGTTCAGCCGCTCGGGGATCTCCCTGCCGGCAGGTCCCGCGCCCGAGACCGGCCAGTATCAGGACGCGCCTTCTCCTGTTCCGTGCGGAAGCCGCAGACCGGGCTCGCGTCATCTACATGCCGGACACCACCTGGCCAGTAAGCGGATATCCGCCAGGCTCATCCCGGAGTCGCAGAAACACCCCGGTTTCGATGTCGTCTTAGGGTTTCGGCACGTCAGCAACGATTCGCTCGCGCTCGCCTTCCCGGTCCCCGCCTGACGCCTCAACCGGCGCCTTTTCCTCATCGCTCACCACGACGGTCTTCAGCCAACGCAGCATGAGGCGGCTTGAAGCCTCCCTCCGCAGGGCGACTCCGAAGGGCCACGAAACCTTCATCTTCCGCACAGCACCGCATCAAGGACTCGTTCCTACATCAGGTCCTCCTTGCGTTCAGGACACACCCCGGCACCCACAAGTTTCTACGGTCGTCGGTTTCCGGCACGCATACCTGATGGTTATGGCACGGGGTGGCCAGGGCGCTGCGCCAGGTCCTGGCATGCCTGGCGCACCGGCACACCCGCCCGGCTGGCGGCCGCGCGGATGTAGGCGACCGCCGCGAACAGGGCGTACTGCCAGAAGTCGTCGGTCTGCCACCAGGCGACCTCATCCAGCAGGTCCGGTTCGGTCCCGCCGCGGAGTGCTGCCGCGGCCAGCACCGCATATTGGAGCTTGTGGTTTTGCCGGCCGCGGAACGTGCACTCGGACACGAACCGCTCGCGTAGTCCCTCCAGGGGCAGCGGGCCGACCCGGCTGGCTCCGCACCAGTCCAGCGCGTCCGCGGCGAGGTGGAGGAACACCACACCGGGGAAGGTGTTGTCCCGCGGGTGCAGCGGCGCAAGCTCGCTCACCAGCTCAAAGATGCCCGGCCTTCGGGCTCGAGCAATTGCTCGAGCAGGTAGAAGTCGGCGCCGGCGACGGGGCCGCGGTCGGCGCTTGCCATGCCAGTACTCCTGTTCAGCTAGGGTGCGGCGAGGAAGCGGTCCACCACCGGCGCCAGCTCGGCAGCGTCGGTGCCCAGGCCGAGGTGGCCGCCGTGGTAGACGTAGAGCTGAGAGCCGCGGATCAGCCGGTGCATCAGCCGGGCGTTGGCCAGCGGGATGATCGGATCGTCGTCCCCGGCCAGGATCAGCGTCCGCTGCCGGAGCAGCGGCAGGAACGGCAGGCTGGTCCAGCCCACGGTGGCCGCAAGCTGGTACCAATAGCCGCGGGACAGCCCGACCCGGTTGTCGTCGTGCATCGCGTCCGCGGTTTCCGCCGTATCGATTCTCGCCAGCCCGCCGTAGATGTCCCCGGCGACCTGGCGCATGTACCCGCGGTCCAGGTGCCGCCGCGGCGTCACCATGTGCCGGAGCACCGACGGGCGGGGCGGCACCATCAGCATCCCGGTCGCCGTCGACGCCAGCACCAGGCGGCGGCACCTGGCCGCCTGGAACGCGGCAAAGTGCTGCGCCACTCCGCCGCCCCAGGAGACGCCGAGCACGTCGACGCGGCCGTAGCCGAGCTCGGTGAGCATGGCCGCGATCAGCCGGCACAGCCAGGACGCCCTGTAGGGCCGGGACGGCAGCGGCGACCCGCCGACGCCGGGCGGGTCGAACCGGATCACGTCTGTGGCCGGGTCGAGCTTGCTCACGAACGGCTCGAGCAGTTCCAGGCTGGCGCCGATGCCGTTGACCAGCAGCAGCGGAACCCGAGGGGCCGCGGCACCCGCCCCCGGGCCGGGCTGGCCGGGGCGCACCGCCACCCGCAGCTGCGTGCTGCCGACGGTGATGCTGCGCACCCCTTCAGCGGTCACGGACATAGCTCCCCGGCGCGGCACAACGGGCGCCAGTTCGGACCGGCCGACCGCTATCTTGCCGAGTTCGGCGCCGAGCAGAGCCGCCTGCCGGGCGACATGCCCGGGGCGCCGGGCCAGCCCGGCGGCCAGCCGCAGCAGGGAGCTGTCCGGCCTGAAGCGGCGCAGGACACCGAGCGCCGCGTCGGTCAGCAGCAGGTCGATGCCGTCGGCCGCCTCCACCGCGTCCTGGGTCCAGGCCGGGCCCGCCGCCTGCTGACCCGCGTCCGACCGGTTCTGCGCACCCGCGTCCTGCCTGCTCCGCGGACCCGCGTCCCGCGCTCTGCGGGCCCGCGTCCGGCCGGGTCTGCACGCCTCCCAGCTGCGCGCTGTGCATGGTTCCGGCAGTGCCCGCGCCTGCCGCGGTTCCCGTGGCCGACACGCCCGCAGCTCCCGCCGCCGCTGCTCCCGCAACTGCCGCTCCTTCAGTCTCCAGCGCCTGCGGGCTAACCGGGGCGCCCCGGGACTCCGGGGCGCCCGGTGGTTCGGGGGGCTCCGGGGGCTCCGGGCCCTGGTCGGCGGTCACCCCGCGTCCTCGGGGGGATGTACCTCCCGGCGCAGGATCTTGCCGGTTGGCCCCTTGGGCAGCGACTCCACGAGCCAGACGTGCCGCGGGTACTTGTACGTCGCCACCCTGTCCCGGGCGTACGCGCGCAGTTCCTCCGGCTCCGCGCTGGCGCCCGGCTTCAGCGCCACGGCGGCTGCGACCTCCTCGCCCAGGTGGGGATGCGGCATCCCGATCACGGCCACCTCGGCGACCGCCGGGTGCTCGTGCCCTTCATCACGTTGGGGCCGCGGATGGCGATCTCGCCGATTTCCCCCTCGGGCACGGTGCTCCAGTCGTCGTCGATTAGCCGCATCTGCACCCCGTGGATCGGGGTGCCGATCGAGCCGGGCTTGCGCACCTGGTGCGGGTGGTTGAACGAGGCGACCGGGGAGGTCTCCGACAGCCCGTACCCCTCGAGGATGATGCAGCCGAACTTCTCCTCGAAGCCGCGCAGGACCTCCACCGGCAGCGCGGCGCCGCCGGAGACGCACACCCGCAGCGTCGCCGCCCTGGCCGGGTCCCCATCCGGCAGGTACAGCATGGCCGCGTACATGGTCGGCACGCCCTCGAAGACCGTTACCTTGTCGCGCTGCGTGATGTCCAGCGCCTTGGCCGGGTCGAACCTGGGCAGCAGCGTCAGCGTGGCCGCTTTCGCGACCGAGGCGTTCAGCCCGCAGGTCAGCCCGAACACGTGGAACAGCGGCAGGCAGCCCATGACCACGTCGTCCGGCGTGCCCTCGAGCAGCGTCCGCGCGGTCACCGTCGCGTTGCCGGTCAGCCCGTCGTGGGTGAGCTCGGCGCCCTTGGGCCTTCCGGTGGTCCCCGAGGTGTACAAGATGACCGCGTCGTCGCCGCCGTGCCGGCCGGACGGTCCCGGCGCGGCGCCCTGGACCTGGCCGAGCACGTCGGCGAAGTCCGCCGTCTCGGCTGCGATCATCTGGGCCCCCGCGTCGGCGGCGCCCTTGGCGGCCTGCCCGGCGGCGGCGTGCCAGGACAGCAGCACCTTGGCACCCGAGTCGTTCAGGTAATAGCTGATCTCACGCTCCTTGAGCAGCGGGTTCATCGGCACCACGACGGCGCCGGCGGCCAGCGCGCCGTAGAAGGCGACCGGGAACGCCGGGACGTTCGGCAGCATGAGCCCGACGCGGTCGCCGGGCTCGATCCCGCGCGAGGCGAGCAGCGCGCCCATCCGCCCGGCCGCCTCATGCAGCTGGGCGTAGGTCAGCACGAGGTCGTCCATCCGGATCGCCGGGTGGTCCGGGTGGCCGGCCGCCGCGTCGTCGAGCAGGAAACTGAGATTCGCCATGGCACCCTCCACTAGCGCCGCGACGGCATATCGGAACCGCGACGGGTCTCACCCGCAAGCATGCCTGCGGCCGCGGGCCGATGCCAAGATCGGCTCACGGTAAAATATCGCGTTTCTAAACGATGACCGTTGACGGCCGATCACGGCCCCGGTCACGATGGTCACGCCCGTCATCGACCTCACGGCACAACGGTGACCGGCCAGCGGCCGGCCTGACCAACCGCACCGCCAGCGACCCCAGCCAGCTGTGCCCGGCCTTGGCGGACGCGCCGACGACGGCGTCGGCGCGGATCTCCTCTACCACCCGCAGCAGCTCGTGGTACGGGTCGCCGACCGCGACGACGAGCGTGATCGCCCCCAGCCGCGCGCCTGCTTCCTCGGCTGCCCGAGGCCACCGTCCAGGCGGCGGTCGAGGTCGATCACACCGGCAACGAGGCGCTGGGCCGCCCTGCCACCGCAGTCGGCGGAGATCATCGGGAGTGCCGGTTCGTCCGCCTCGAGGACCAGCCTGACACCGCCGACCTGGGGGTGACCCTGGTCGATGCCTGGCAGGGGCGCGGGCTCGGCTCCGCGCTGCTGGCCCGGCTGAGCGAGCGCGCCGTCGAGGTCGGGGTCGAGTACTTCACCGCCGAGGTCCTCGCGAAAACCGGTCCATGCTTACTCTCCTGGCCACCCTGGGCCGGGTCGAGCCCGAATCGGCCGGCCCGTGGTCACCGCCCGCGTCGAGATCGCCGAACCGTCCCGGACGGCCTGGCTCACATCGTGCGGTTGCCGGCGAGCGCCGTGTGGGGTTCCAAAACTCGGCCACTAGTGTTGGCCTGGGCTTTTATGCGGCCCCGCTCGTGACCTGCCCAGCAGTGCGCAACCGCGAACCGGTCTGCCAGGAGCCTTCGGAGCATGCGCCGTGGACTCGCCCCGCTGCCACCCAGCATGCCTTGGGATACCGAAAGGTACACATTAGGCACATCACCCACCTCTCGCGTCCGAGGACGTCCGAGGTTGTGCTTCCAGGTCAAATCCGGGCGCTGCCAGCAAGGATCACGAATCGTGTCGGCCGCCTTCGCCGGACTCGGGTGCGGCTGACATGTGTTGCGTGGAGGGCGTCTATGCCTTTACCCGCCATGGTCCAGGCACCCTCGGCCATGATGGTCTAGACCTATCCGCATGGATGTTCGGTTCGCTCCATCTTCGCTCGGATGTCCCGGTACGCCCCGGCAGCACGCGGTATCCGCCGCCCGCCGCGGATACACGCAACCGCACAGAATGGCAGGTCCCGCTCTTAATCCGCGGGTTCGGGGTTCGAGTCCCTGGCGGCGCACCCGTGCTGACCCGGGGTTTTACCCCGATCTTTTCTCTTGTCAGAGTGTCGGTATGGGCAGAGGTTGGCCGTGGTATGGCCGGATGCCCGCTTCCCATCTGCAACAGCATGTGCGCGTTGCGCCGCTGCGCCGGAACGTTCCCGCTGAGCCGGTTCCTGTTGATGTCCAGGTCCGCGCGTGCCGGGCGGCTGACCTGGCGTCCCGGGTGGGCGCGGCTGCCAGATCCCTGGCCTCCGCCACCGTAGCCGGGCGGCTCGGGCTGGCGCGGCCGGGCGGTGCCGGGCACAAGGCACCCGGCCTGGATGACTGGATGATGAGCGTGGCGACGTCCTCGGCGACCTTGTGCGACCTCGGGGAGCACCGACGTGCAGGTGTCGGCTGTGAGGTCCGTGACAGCCGGTCCGGGGCCATCGGATCGCCGTTGAGGCAGGTGAACACGTATCCGCTGTCGTGATAGTTCTTGCCGAGCGTGGCGCGCTCGGCCTCCTGGGCTGCTTCGTGGGCGCGCAGCACCGCGACGGTGGTGCGATCCAGCGCGACGGCGCGCTCGCTGCGGGCGGTCTTCGGCGGGCACAGCACCAGGCGGCCGTCGTACTGCTGGAGCTGGCAGGTGATGATCGCGGTGGCGCCGTCGAGGTCGATGTCGCGCCAGCGCAGCACCGCCGCCTCGCCCCGGCGCAGCCCGCGCAACGCGATCAGGTGGTAGGCGGCGTACAGCCGGTCGCCGCGGATGGCATTGAGGAACCCGGCGGTCTGCGCCGCCGTCCACACCGCCACCGGCGGGCGGATCCCTGTGCGCTCCCACTCCGCGACCCGCGCTGCCGTCCAGACCACCGGACGCGGACGGCGCGCGGACGGCAGCTCCGCGCGGGACGCGGCGTTGACGGCGATCAGACCCGCGCGGACGGCGGCATTCAGTGCCGCGCGCAGCGTCGCTCGGATCCTGGCCAGGGTGGCGGCGGTGACCGGGCTCCCCTCGGCCTCGTGCCGTGGCGGCCATGGACAACTCCAACTGGCTCGGATCGCCTCGCGCGTACACCTATCAGCTCCTCGCCGCGGCGGGCTGGACCAGCCTGCCGTTCCTGCCGATGATCCGCCAGCCGACGCTCATCCTGGCCGGCGATGACGACCCGATCATCCCGCTGGCCAACGCCAGGCTGATGAACCTGCTCATCCCGAGAGCGCGGCTGCATGTCTACCACGGCGGCGATCTGGGCCGAGTGACCGAGGCGGCAGAGCTGGCGCCGGTGGTGGACGCCTTCCTCGCCGCACCCTTACCGGGGCACCGGCGTCCGCAGCGGGCAGCCAGTTGCAGGTATGAGGCGTGCTCGCGGGCGGGCGCGGCGCGCAAGTGCGGAGCGGCGCGGCGGTAGGCATCGGCGGCGGACCGTGCGCACAGCGAGAGCGCGGCCCCCAAGCTGGCGAGCAGCTGCAGGCGGGCCGCGGTCAGCAGGTATGCGGGGTCAGCGAGCAAACCGTCGATGCATCCGGCTTGTGCCGCGTGGGTGGCCAGGTGGGTGCGGGTGTACGGATGGGGGGCGCCCCAGTCCTGGCCTCTGCCCGCGCGCGGGGGACGAGCGTGATCAGGGCGTCGGTGATTGCGTGCTGGTCGGCGTGCTGGTCGCGGCGCTCGAGGTGGTCGACGGCGATGATCGCCTTGTGGTCGCCGTGGTCGACATCGACAAGGTAGTCGAGCTCAGCCGCGGACAGCTCGTCCTTAACCGTGAAGAGCCGCCGGTAGCGCGACTCCTGGCTCAGCGCTCGAAGCTGGCGGCCAGCAGCGGCTTGTCCTGGGGTGCGATCGGGCGCAGCGTCACCCGCGTGCCGTCGCGCAAAGTGATCATCCGGCGCCGGGAAGGGCCAGCAGGGCGCGCTGTTGCCATCAGGTCTGGAAGACGTACATTCCGGGGGCGGCCGCGATCGGCTTGTGCTGCTTGCTTCCGAGGGTCTTCGGCTTCGGCTTGGGCTCGCCCGAGTGCGGCTCCAGCCAGCGCAGGTAGTCCGGCCACCAGCTGCCTTTGTGCTCGGCGGCCCCGGCCAGCCACGCCTCGGGGCGGGCTGGCACGGCATCGGCGACGCGGTAGGTCCGGCGGCTGCCGGGATCTGGCGGGTTGACCAGTGCCTGGAGATGGCCGCTGTTCACCAGGACGAAGCGGGCGGTTCCGCCGAGGATCTGCGTGCCGCGGTAGGCGTTCTGCCACGGCACGATGTGATCGGTCTGGCCCGCCAGGACGTAGGTCGGGACGTCGGCGGAGGCCAGGTCGATCGGGGTGCCCAGGACCGTCAGCGCGCCGGGGATGCGCATCGAGTTCTCCACGGCCACCCGGATCATGTCGCCTTGCAGGCCGGCCGCCATCCGGATGCTGTCCTGGTTCCAGTACAAGATGTCGAACGCCGGCGGCGGAGCGCCCAGCAGGTAGTTGTTGACCCAGTAGTTCCAGATCATGTCGTTCGGGCGCAGCCAAGCGAAGATCTCGGCGAACGTGGCCCCGTCCACGTAGCCCCGGGCGGCCGATGCCGCCACCGAGGCGGCAGCCGCCTCGCGGGTGTACAGGGCGCCGATGACGCCCTCCTGGGGCCGGTCCAGCGCGCAGACGAACAGCCCGAGGCTGGCCACGTGCCCGAGCTGGCCCGAAACGACCAGATGCCCGACGGCCGCGGCCGCGATCTGGCCGCCCGAGCAGGCGGCCGCGACGTTCAGCGAGTCCGTGCCGGTGATCTGCTGCACCACCCGGCCCGCCTCCACGCACGCGCCCGCGTAGGTATCCAGGTTGAAGTACGCCTGCGCCGCGGTCGGGTTCGTCCACGACAGCGTGAACACCTGCATGCCCTGAGCGACGAACCACTCCGCGATGCTGCGCCCGGGCGACAGGTCCCAGGCGTAGTACTTGTTGATCGTCGGCGGGATGATCATCAGCGGCACCTCGTGCACCGTGTCTGTGCTCGGCGCGTACTGGATCAGCTCGAAAACCTCGGTCCGGTGCACCACCGCCCCGGGCGTCGCCGCCAGGTTCTCACCCACCGTGAACTTCGAGGTGTCCACGCTGGCCGGCAGGCGGGGCGGTGTCGAGACGTCCCGCAGCAGGTTCCGCGCTCCGTTCACCAGGTTGGCGCCGCCGGAGTCGATGGTCACCTTCAGCGCGGCCGGGTTGGACCACAAGAAGTTCGTCGGCGCCAGGGCGTCGGCGATGTTCTCGGCCACGAACCGCAGCTCCCCGTCGGCGGCCCAGTCCAGCTCAGCGTCGCCGATCAGTTCCCCGGTAGTAGCGACCGCGGCCAGGTAGGCCTGCGCGATCCGCCGGAACAGCCAGCTGTCCCGCCAGGCCGGATCGGCGAAGCGCCGGTCCTTCGGACTGGGGGCGCGCGACGACACCCCCGCCGCCGTCGCGGCGAGCTCGACGCCGAGGCCGCCCAGCCGGCGAGCCACCGTGCCCGGACGCCGCGCCAGCTTGAACGCTGCCCTGGCCGCGGGGGCCGGCGCAAGGAACGCCGAGCGCATGCCCGGTGTGCCCGCGACCAAGATGTCCAAGCCCTCCCGCAGGCCCGACGCCACGCGCACCGGCCCGGGTTCCGGTCCAGACGCTGTATCCGGCGGCGAGGGCTGGGCCCCCGCATGGTCGTCCTTCCTGGTTCCGGAGCGGCGTCGCGCTCCATTCCCGCCCTCAGCGTGTCCTCGGTCCGCGCTCACAGGTTGCTCCTAATCGGCTGGCGTGATCCGGTCCCGCATCCTACATATGGCCGCCACGGCGGCGGCCGAACATCACCTCATTCCTGCGGCGGGGATGCGCGCTCGCGCAGCGCCGGCTTGGCGATCTTGCCGATGGCGGTCTTGGGCAGGTCCGTCTCGATGAAGACGGCCCGCGGCACCTTGAACTTCGCCAGCATGGTCCTGGAATGCTCGACGAGCTCGTCAGGCCCGGCGACCAAGCCGGGACGCAGCACCACGAACGCGACCGGCTCCTCCCCGAACACCGGATGCGGCCGGCCAACGACCGCCGCCTCCAGCACGGCCGGATGTGCATGCAGGGCGTCCTCGATCTCCTTGGGGTAGATGTTTTCCCCGCCGCGGATGATCATGTCCTTGACCCGGTCGACGAGCACCAGGTACCCGTCCTGGTCGAACCGGCCGACGTCGCCGGTGTGCAGCCAGCCGCCACGCAGCGTGCGGGCTGTCTCCTCAGGCATGCCGAGGTAGCCGCGCATCACGTTCGGGCCCCGCACCGTCACCTCGCCCGCCTGCCCGGACGGCAGCGGCTCGCCGTCGCGGCCGACCACGCGGACCTCCTGTCCGGGCAACGGCAGACCCACCGTACCGGGTTTGCGCACGCCGCTGACGGGGTTCGCCGTCGTCACAACCGTCCCCTCCGACAGGCCGTACCCCTCAACGACGGGAACGCCGTAGCGATCCTCGAAATCCCGGATCATCGCGGCGGGCATCGGCGCGGCGCCGCAGACTACGTACCGCAGCGAGGAGGTGTCCGGCCGGACCTCCGCGGGCAGCCCCAGCAGCATCGCGTAGATCGTCGGGACGGCGGAGAAGAACGTGGGCCGGACCCGTTCCACCAGATCCCAGAACGTCTTGGGGTCGAACCGGGGCGCGATCACCGTCGAGCCGCCCGCCACCAGCGGCGACACCACGCTGGCCATGATCCCGTTGACGTGGAACAACGGCAGCACGAGCAGACAGCGCTCGGCCCGGGTCATCTCGAACCAGCCGGTGATCATCGCGGCTGTCGCGGCCAGGTTGGCGTGGTCGAGCATGACGCCCTTCGGGCGTCCGGTGGTCCCGCCGGTGTAGATCAGCAAGGCCAGCTCGCCGGGCTCCGTCCTCGGCGGCGCCAGGCCCGCCGCGTCTTCTCGCCGCAGGAGCTTCCCGGCAACGCACGCGCGCGCGGCGCCGCCCTCGACCTTCGGCAACGACGCATCATCCGCCACGACCAGCCGGGCACCGGAGTCGGTGACCTGATAAAGCGCCTCGTGACTGGTCAGGGCAGGGTTCACCGGCGTCAGGGCCGCGCCGAGCCGCCAGGCGGCGAACATGATCGTGACCAGCTCGACGCTGTTAGGGAGCATGACCGCGACCACATCACCACGCCCGATGCCCATCTGGGCCAGCGCGGAAGACACGCGGCGCACCTCCGAGGCGAAACTCGCGTTATCGAGCTCACGGCGGCCGTCAGCCAGACACGGCCCTCCCGGATCCGAGGCAGCCCGCTCGTCGGGCAGCGCAGCAACATACATCACCATCTGAGTCTCCGCCTCACCGAGAGAATGAGCCTGATTGTAGGCGCACGCTGTGCACTTCCGCACCTCGTGTCCGGTTCGCTCGTAGCTAATGCTGCCGACCCGCATCGACTGATCGGCGCGGGAAACGGTCAAACGACCGACGGATTCCGGTTGTCCTGCGTACAGATTCCCATTGCCAGTCCTCTCCAGGTTAACGAGGCAACGGCTGCTCGCCGCTCCGTTCTCAGTCCACTGCCCATGACCGCGGCGGCAAAGGCGATGCCGGCTCTGGTGAGATCGGCCCGCGCTCTAGAAGGAGCCGGAGCGGAGCTGGATCCTGGCGGGTGGGGGCCCTTGACCTCATCACCTCCATCGAGGCCAGGGACGTCAACAGCGCCTGGCGGCCCGGCGTGATCGCGGGCATCCTGCAGATGCTCATCGGCCTCTGGGCCTCCCAGCAGCTGTTTTCCTCAGACCGCCGTTGGGAGATTTTCGTGACCGTCAGCCGGTGAAGTGGGCCGTCAGCCGGTGACGGAGATGTTGCCGCGGACCTCCCGGACGCCGACGCCCATCTAGGCGGCGTTGACCGCGTCGTGCCCGGCCCTGGTGCGCACGCGACCGGTGAGCGTCGCCGTGCTCGCGTCAGCGCTCACCTCCGTGTTGTTGTTGTCAACGCGCTGAGTCATGTCCGCGCACGCGCTTCAGCGGCAGGCGAAGTCTCCCTTGCGTTTCTCGGCAAACGAGACCACACCCTCGGCGGCGTCCTGCGTCTGGACGAGCCTGGACCGGAGGTCCGTCATGAGCTCTGCTGCCGCCAGCGGGCCATCGTTGAGGGCCTTGCGGGAGACGGCGAGGGAGGCCTTCACGCCGAGGGGGCCGCCTCCGCGATCGCTGTCGCCAGGGCCAGGCCGCGGTCTGCGGCCGCACCGGCGGGCACGACGTCCTGGACCAGCCCGATCCGGGACCGAGATCCCGCAGTGGCGCTGCCTGCTGGTGCGGACGTGGCTGGAGAACGGAGAGCCGGACTACCACGTCGTGGCCGATGGTCATTGGCTCGCCTTAGATGTCAGCCTCTACGTGCTCTATACGCCGACCGACGAGGAGTTCAGCGGGGAGTTCGAGCCCGCAGCCCCCAGGCCGCGCCCTGGCGGCGGCCGAGCTGAAACGCCTCAGGGCGATCCGGATTGGCCTCGCATCCGGAGCGCACGGCAGGCACGGGAGCGGGTCACCGGCGTGGCCACCAGCGACCGCCACGCCGGCCACCGGCATGCCCTCTCACAGGACTTCCGAAGACTTACGGTCCAGCGGCGGGCTCGCTTGGCCGTCGTGGTCGGGTCGTCGTTGCTGGCGGGACTGGTGCGGGCGGTGGCCGTTGTAATGGCCGGCATACTCGCCCAGCACCGATCGCAGATGCCGTTCGCTGTAGATGAGCATCCGGTCGGTGCACTCTGCTCGTGCGGTGCGTACCCATCTCTCGGCATAACAGTTCGCGCAAGGGGCCCGCGGCGGAGTCTTCACTACGGTCACGCCCTGGTCGGCGAGGATCGCGTCGAAGGTACCGGTGAACTTGGCGTCGCGGTCCCGGATGAGGAAGCGGAACTGCGAGATCCGGTCGCCGAGGTCCATAAGCAGGTTGCGGGCCTGCTGGGCAGTCCATGCGCCGTCCGGGTGGGCGGTCACGCCCAGGACGTGCACGGGCCGGGTCTTCACCTCCATGACGAACAGCACGTACAGGCGCCTGAGGAAGATCGTGTCCACCTGGAAGAAACCACACGCCAGCAGCCCATCAGCTTGAGTGCGCAGGAACGCCCGCCAGGTAGTGTCCACGTTCCGCGGGGCCGGCGCCCGCCGCCGGGCGCGCAGGATCCGCCGCACTGTCGCTTCGCTGATCTGGTGGCCGAGCCGGCGCAGTTCACCGTGCACCCTGCGGTATCCCCAGGCCGGGTTCTCCCGCGCCAGCCGCAATATCAGGTCGCGGATGTCCTGGCTGGTCTGCGGGCGGCCGGGCAGGTTCAGCTACGCCCGTTTGCGGGTGATCAGCCGATGGTGCCATGCCAGCAGCGTGCCCGGGCTGACCAGCCGGCTGGCACCTAGCACGGCTGGCAGCAGCCGGGCCAGCGCCGCCAGGATCCCCGATCGGCTCAGTCCGGTTTCGGGCGGGCGACCTGCCGCCGCAGCACAGCGACTTCATGACGGAGCATCATGATCTCCGCGTCTTTGGACGCCTCGCCGCGGCCGGGCAGCACCAGCCAGCCGAAGACCCGGATCATGATCAGGTAGAGCAGGTGAAGGGACACAGGCCGCGATCTTGCCGCAACCAGCTCATCCGGCCAAACCGCAGGTCACAGTATCTATGTCAGTTTTGAAGCGATACAGGGACCTGATCGTGGTGGCCCGGCGCGGAGAGCATCTCAGCAAGCTGGCAACGCGCCTGGACGAGGCTCACGCGGTGACGGTGCGAGCGATCTAGGCCGATCTGGCCCGTTTGGAGGAGGTGGAGCGCGCCTGCGGTGAGATCGCCGCCATGCCCGTCGACATGCTGGTAAACAACGCGGGCCTGGCCCACTACATGCCCTTTGCGGATCTCGCGGCGGCTCAGGCCGCAGAACTAGTCGATCTGAACGTGCTGGCACCGGTGGCGGCTGACCTCTGGCAGGGGTGCACCCCAGCACGGCACACCAGGCACCGGATCTCGTGGCGCTCGCGGCGTGGCCCTTCCCATTCTTGTCCCGCTCTCCGTGATGGCGGACCCCGGAGGGAACGAGTTCTGCGTTTGCCGCGCTGTGCCTGCGCGTCACTGAGCCGACGGAACCGGAGAGGTCCGCCACCCGCGCGGCCAGCGCCGGGGCGACTTCACCCGGAGGGCGTCAGCTCGTGCGCAGGAACGCACCGATGGCGGCGATGGAATCGTCGTGCGTCGTGATCGTGTAGTGATTCGCGTCGATCTCCGCCACGCGTGCCGATGGCACCGCCGCCGCGAACCGCTCCGCCTCCGCGGCGGGCAGGATGAACCCGAACCCCGGCATGATCTCCCGCCGGGCGCGCAGCACCAGCGCCGGCATGCTGATCGCGCTCCACAGCGCGCGGATCGGCGCATCCGGGCCGGACCAGTACATCGCGTTGCCGTACCCGAGATCCTCCAGCACCGCGCCCCGGTCGGTGCTCGCCGCCACGCCGCCGCTGACGTCGCGCAGCTCGTAGGTGAAGTAGCGATCCCAGTACTGATCCCACTCCGGGACGATGCCGATCTGCTTGATCAGCGCGATGGCCGCCTGCGCCGAGGGGTACACCGTGCCGAGCCGGCTCACCGAGGCGACCACGGGCACCCCCGCCCGCTCGTCAGGACTGCCCGCCAGGTCGACCAGCACCAGCCGCTCGACCCGCGAGGGCTCGAGCTGCGCGCAGGTCATGGCGATGGCCGCACCGCTGGACTGGCCGATGACTGCAAACGACGGTGCGCCGACGGCGTCCGCGATGCCGAGCACGTCGCGCGCGTGGTTGCGCCAGCCGTACGTGCCCGCGCCGGTCACCTCGCTGCGGCCGCGGCCGCGCAGGTCGATCGCCACAAGCTGCAGGGTGTCGCCGGCGAGCCGCTCGGCGAGGCGGTCGAAGCCGCACAGGTTCGCCGACAGGCCGGGCACGCACACCACCGCCGGCGCATCCACGGCACCCCACCGCCGCACCCGGAGCCGTCCGGACTCCAGCGCGATGTCGCAGTCCTCGTATCCCACGGCCTGCTGCGTCACGTCGGCCCTCTCCTTTGCGCGTTGGTCATCCGAGGATAGCCCGGCGATCAATGCTGAGCGCCAGGCCCCGACGGCTGGCGGCGACAGCCCGGACGCGGAGCCGCCCGGCTGGCTGGTGATGTTCCCGATGCCACGGTTGCCCGTCAGCTCAGCGCGCGGCCGCCGAGAATGCGGACACCGCCATCGCTCTCCGCCCCGGTGGCGTCGAGCCAGAGCCGCCTCTCCCAATTTGTCCCGCTCTCGGGCCTAGGGGCGGAACATGCTGCGGTAGACGGCGATCAGCGCGGCCTTCTGCTCGTCGGCCAGGCGCTCGTCGGCGCTGATGGCAGACTCCACCGGCGATGCTGGGGGCCCGTCAGCCGCCGCGGCCCCATCATCCCCGGAGGGAGCCAAGTCGAGCAGGCCCACCTGGGCAAGCAGCGTCTCGACGGACACGTTCAGCGCTTCGGAGAGCAGCTTGAGCACGCGCACCGATGGCAGGTGCAGGCCCCGCTCGAGCTGGCTCAGGTAGGGATCGGAGAGAGACGTCATCTCAGCAAGCTGACGCAGTGACAGGCGGGCGAGCTTGCGCCGGTTGCGGATGAAGGCGCCCAGGCATTGCGTCTGCGCGTTCCAGGTGCCGGTCACTGCCGCTCCGTAATTCTGTGCTTTTCGCTCTCTGCTCACGATGGTAAGCAAGTCCGCGGCGGACCGCGATCGGCGCGCCGCGGGCAGTGGACCTATCGCAGGTGGCGGGCCCGGCCCGCCGGGAAGGTGAGGCCTGCTTGGTCTCGCCGCCGCTCTTGGTGGCGCCGGTGCCGCCCTTGCCGGGGAGCAGCGCCGTGGTCGCGCGCAGCACGTCGTCGGCGAATTTCCGCTGGCTGGCCAGCAGCCGTTCCGCCAGGTCGGTCCGCCCGGCATCACGCGGCCCGGCAGCCGCGCGGAACCCCGCTTCGTCATCCCCGCGCATCGGTGACCGCCGCCGCCACCACCGTCCGGCCGCCGGCGACGCCGACGACACAAGCCCGTCCGCTAACACCAGCCCCCGTCCCTCCCCGCTCACCCGCCGGAGTCCTGTCGTGCTAACTAGACTTCGCCTATTGCGTACTATCCCGAGCGGGCTTACTATCCTCGTAGCCGTGTGACTGCCGTCACAGACGCGGCAGCCGCGGCGTGCCCGAGGAGGAATGGACATGGCTGTCAGGGATGACGACGTGCGCGAACAGATCATGCAGGCGGGCGGGACGCCGCTGCGCGTCGCGATCCGGCCGGGCACCGGGACCGGGCCTCCGCTGCTGCTGTGCAACGGCATCGGCATGCGGCTGGAAGCCTGGCGGCCGTTCGTGGATGCCCTCGACCCGGCCATCGAGGTGATCTGCTTCGATGCCCCCGGCGTCGGCGGCTCTCAGCTGCCCAGCCTGCCGTACCGGTTCACCACCCTGGCCCTGCTCCTGCGCCAGCTGCTGCATAATCTCGGCCACCAGCAGGCCGACGTCCTGGGTATCTCCTGGGGAGGCGGGCTGGCTCAGCAGTTCGCGCTGCTCAACCCGCGCCTGTGCCGGCGGCTGATCCTGGTCGCCACCTCCACCGGGCCGCAGACGATGGTGCCGCCCAACCCGCTGCCGCCGGTGAAGAACCTCCTCCTGCGCCGCTGGGGCGACCTGTGGGGAGGAAGCGCGAAAACCGACCCGGACGGGCTGACCAGCGCGCTGCGCAGGGCGCGGATCAGCCCGCTCAGCATCGGTTTCCTGTACCAGCACACCGCCGCGCTGGGGTTCACCACGCTGCCGCTGCTGCCGCTCATCCGCCAGCGCACCCTGGTGCTCACCGGCGACGACGACCCGATCATCCCGGTAGCCAACGGCCGCATCCTGGCCGCGGGCATCCCGCACGCGACGCTGCACATCTACCACGGCGGCCACGTCGAGCTGGCGACCCGCCCGGGCCTGCTCACCCCCCTGATCACCAGCTTCCTGGCCGCGCCGCCGCACGATGCCCGGCGCGCTCAACAAGTCCAGACCGGTCCTCATCCCGAAGACCAGGGCCCGCGCCAGGTCGCCGACGGCACCGCCGCCGCCCACGCCGCCCAGGCCGCCGCCCAGGCCGCCCAGGCCACCGCCGAGGCAGACGCGCTCGCCAAGGCGCTGCAGGCCGCCCGCGCCGCCCAGCAGGCCGCCGAGACCGCCGCCGCCCAGGCCGCCGCCGCGCTCCGCGACGCCCGCGAGCAGGCCGCGGCCGCCCAGGCCGCCGCCCGCGAGCAGGCAGCCGCCACCTAAGGGGCTAGTGCAACACTGCCCGGCCGCGACACGCCGCGCAACGCAAGAGGATTTCGGGCGCGCTGAACGTGCTCGTGTACGGCAGCAGCGCCATCTCGCGGGCGTTCCCGCGGGCCGACGGTGACCGGGAGGCACTGCGGATCTTGCTGGTCGCCCGGCAGGAGATCACCGAGGCCTGCACCGCGCAGGCCGGACGGCTACGTGCCCTGCTGCTGGCCGGCGACGACACCGACCGCCGCGCTGCCCGCACCACCCTGTCCGGTAAGGCCCTTGCCGCGCTGGCCGGCCGGGACCTGCCCGCTCAGGCCAGCCGCGAGCAGGCCGTCTGCCAGGCCGAGATCCGCCGCCTGGCCGAAGCGCTCGGCCAGGCCCGGCGGCAGCTCAAGGACAACCGCGCCCAGCTGCTCGCCATCGTCGAGGACATCGCCCCGCCCGCGCGACGCAGGCAGGCTCGCTGCGGACTTGGCCGCGCCGTCTACCCGGGAACTGCCGGGTTGGCCGACGGCCAGCGAGTTGCTCCGGTCCCTGATCGGAGAGGAGATCCGTACCGTCAGCGGGATGCCGAACATGGTGCTGGCCGTACACGGGGACACGGTGCTGGTGCGCACCACCCGCTCACCTCACGGGCAGCCGGTCGAAGTGGGTGAGGTCCAGGAGGGCCTCGACAAGCTCAAGATGCACGGGTCGGTGCGGGTAAACGTCGAAGAGCTTAGGACATCACAGCGCGTTCGTCGGAGCCGTGCTGGCAACGTTGCCCGGCGCGCGGTTCACGACGAGCCCGGTGGCGGTCACGCTTGCCGCGGCGACAAGCGTGCGAGCGGGCAGTGACCCGGCGTTTGCTGTCCTGGACAGCGTCGCCAGCGTCAAAGTCCACAAAGGGCAAGCGCAGCTGCGGAACCTGCTCGCTGGGAACCGCGAGCTGGCGACCTGCGCACTGTGCGGCCAGGAGTACCCGATGGGGTTCTTGGTGGCCGCGCATGTGAAGAAGCGCTCCATCTGCAGCGACGACGAACGTCGCGATCTGCGCCATGTGGCGATGCTGGCATGTACCTTCGGCTGCGACGCTCTATACGAAGCAGGATGATCACCGTCGGCCAAGACGGGAACGTGCAGACCGTTCCGCTGGACAGCTTGCCTGAAGGACGAATCAGGGAGCATCTTGAGCATCCAGCCGGACATCGCTGCGCCGCTCACAGCCTCGCCTCCGAGCGTTACTTCGCCTGGCACCGCATGACCATTTTCCGCGGCCGTAGTTGAGCAGCGCATCTCGCGCGATGGCGGCTCGCGTGCGCCCTAGCGTAGTTGTTGTGCGTTGCCACCGCGTGTGGGCAGATCGCCAGGACGATGCACTGCTACCGATGTAGACGTTGCGGATGGCCGGCCTGGATGGGGCCTGTCGTAGGGTTGGAGCAGTGGCGGACACCGTGGTGGTGGATGACCCAGAGAAGTTCATCGCGGACCTGGCCGTCGCGATCGCGCGGGGCAGGGACTGCCAGGCCGATCTCGCGGTGCTGCATGCGCAACCGGAATTGGCCTACCGGGATTGGCGGTGCGCTCTATTCCCTGATCCGGGTCGGCCGGTGGTATCGCGACGTTAAGCCCCCGGAGCTCAAGGCCAGGTGCGCTGCTTGGCAGCGGCTCCGCATGCGAAGGTGGTACCGGGATTGTCATGCGCGGCGGCGCGTCCATCAGGACGGAGCGCATCGCATCGCAACGACGGCAGTGGCGAGTGGCATGTGATTTCGGGGAAAGCCGTTGCGTTGCCGGCTTACCGGGTAGCGATACTGGCCTGTGCAGGAGTCCCGCCTGGCCCGACGGACCAGCTTACGAGGCTCGAGCGGTACCGGCAGGAGCACCCGGACGTCGACATACAGGCTCCCGGCGCGCAAAGCGCCGTGTGGCGCGCGTTCCGGGACGGGGAGCTCATCGCGTATGGCTTCACCCTCATGGTGTTCATGGAACGCCTGGAGGCCCTGCCGGAGCCGTTAAGTGTAGTACAAGATTTTGATCTTCAGCATCTGGCCAGGCGTCCTACGGCCGCGAGCCCGGTGAAAATGCAACCGGTTCATCTGCTTGACCGGAGGCACCCGAACGGTCAAGCGGGACCTGGGGGCGAATGCTCCAGTGCGGGTTGGTGACACGCAGATGAGGCGTCCCGCGGGAGAACAGGGCATCCAATGGTCGAGCCCGGGCAAGCGTCTCAGTGAAACCAGCGCCGTTCTTGCTCTACTCCGGCGCACAGAGTAGAACGAAGCAGTGGGAAGACAGGCAGCCGTTGTGCTGTACGTGCTCGCGCTGGTAGCCGTCGTGGTCGGCGTGGATGTCCTATTCTTCAGGCACCATTTCTGGGCCCGGCTGATAGTAAACATCGGAATCGTCTTGGTGTTCGCGGCGTTCTATTTGAGGTTCCTGAAACGTCCATGAGCGCAGCCCCCGCAATGCGGCTCACTCAGCTCCACGGCGAACCCACATCGACGCTAGCCGGAGGCCATGTGGGCGGCGGGGCCACGCGTCCATTTCATCGGCTGTGACCTGAGCCGATCGCATCGGGAGACGACCACGCGGTTGCCTCATCGTAGGCCGGCTCGCGATCCGATGGCCCAGCCTCTCCCGACGCGGGGCATTGCGGCCGTCGCGGTGGTAGTTGCATGCTGACAGCGTGGACCTGAGCGGCAAGCTGCAGATCAAGCCCGGACAATCAGTAGCGGTAGTGAATCCGCCACCCGGCCTGGTGCTGCCGGGCGTAGTGGCCACGGCAACCGCAGCCGACGCCGACGCGGTGGTCGCCTTCGTGACCGGCCAGGAAGATCTGGACTCGGCGGAGCAGGCGGTGGCGGCAGCGCGCGCAGACCGCCTGGCGTGGATCAGCTACCCCAAAGGCGGCCGGCTGGGGACAGATCTCAACCGCGACCGGCTCGCCGCGGCCCTGGCCGCAAATGGCGTGCCGCCCGTCCGCCAGGTGTCCATCGACGACACCTGGTCTGCGCTGCGCTTCCGCCCGGCGAACGAGTAAGACACGAACCACCCGCTCCTACGGGCCAGCAGCCCGGCCCGTAGCGCAAGGCAGGGCCGCGAGAGCGCGTGCCATACCGGCAGGGTATGCCGATCGCTCGACCGAGCCTGAATTGGGACGCGCTATGCAGAAGAGTGCGTTTCCTTCACGCGCCGAGCCGTCGTTTGACGTTTGGCAAGCGGTCGGCGACCGCATGCCAAACGGGGCGCGCCCAAGTTGGATAGTCCACGCGCTACGCTCACTGGGAGCGAATGTCGAGCCATGCGCGGAGCATCCAGGACGACCTTTCAGGATGCGCCAGGCCCTCGTAAGGTGGTTACATCCTGCGGAATCACGTCTTGGCTCGTAAGACGGTGCCAGGGTCCCGCGCCGTAATCACCGGGGGCCTGAATCCCCCGGCCGCCAGGGTACCCGGCGGTTCGGGATAGTCGGTACTTTCTTCCTGGGAGTGCGGCATGACCGTAGTGCTGGCCGATCCGGCGGGGTTCGTCGTGGACTGGAACTGGCAGCGCCACCTGACCGTGTGGACGCTAACCGGGCGGCATTACGAGCCTCAGTTTGACAGCAAGGTGCTCGAGCACGACTTGCCGGACCAGTCGGCCAGCCAGCGGCAGGCGCACGCCGCCGCACGCCGCTGGTGGCGGGCTCAAGGCCGCACCCAGGTACTCGCTGCACTCAGCGAGAGCGCCAGCCAGCCGGGCATTGATATCCCGGGCCAAGCGCAAGGCTAAGCAGCTACCTGTAGTTCCTTGCCTGAGGTGCAGCGGGCGGATCTCTGCCGTGGCGAGATGAGGCAGGAGGCGGTGCTTAGACGAGCCGAGAGCGCATTGTGCGTCATCGCGTGCCGAATAAGGCTAGCCGGGCCTGATCTCAGGTTCCGGAGCCTGCGCAACGCCGGCGTATCAGGGGGCACGCTGTCCCCTCCGTCTGGTTGAGCGGAGACCGCGAATCTCGTTACATAACACGGCCGGGCCGCGAAGGAGCCCCGCGCCGATCCGCCTATGGCCGACGGCCGACCGTCAGCATGACCGCCCCGCCTGCGTGCCGAACTGGACGATCTGCGCGCGGTGCGCGGCTCATCCGGCACGATTGCGGGCCGCGCGGAATCGGCAGGGCGGAAACTACCAGGTGGTCGGCCCGAGGTTGATGACCGTCCGTAACTGCATGCATAGACAGGCCTCATGACACGACGACCGAAAACCTGCCCCGCCGCTCCCACCGGGAGAGGCACCGACGGTGACAGCGATCCCATCCGCCTGTGCCGGACCCGCTCAGATGCCGGAGCCAGGACACGCTGACAGAGCAGAAAGACGGCCTGCTTGCAAGACGTTACGCAAACGGCGGCGCTTGCAGTCCGGCGATCATCTGGCTGGAAACGCAGATGCCTTTGCGCGATAACACACTTCACGCAATCCCGCCACGGACAAAGACGCAGTGGAGCAGTCCGGGGCACCATCATTCCCGGCTACCCGCGATCAGGAGTTCCCGCAGCTCAGCACTGGTACGAGTAGACAGGAACGCCGTATTCTTATAGGCTGACTTCAGCGCTGTAGTTAATAGCGTGATATGGGGCAATGGGTTGTGTCGGTCCTCGGACACGACCCATTACCCCATATTGTCCGCTTTTCGGTGCGAATGTCTCCGGGCTGATCGTCACGTCGGCCCGGAGGTTGTCTTGTCCGGGCAGGTAGGTGACCTTGAGCCCGAGCTGTTCGTAGATGGCTTGTGGGTGCCGAGGACGGTGTCACTGCCGCTGACCTGGTCTTCGCTGATGTGTGCGGGTTCACGAGCTTCGGTATCTGGCTGCGCGAGCACAGCAGGCTCAGGTACTGTCAGTACTCGTGTCACTACGATTCGGTTATGTGGCGGTGCTCCGCGTCTTCGGCTGGCATGCCCTGCTTGCCCGCTCCGACCGGGCCAAGGACGCCGAGATCCTCCTCCTGCGCCACCAGGTCGCCGTACTCCAGCGCCAGGCCGGGACGCCGAAGCTGTCCAGGGCCGATCGGGCGATATTGTCCGCGCTGGCCCGGCTGCTGCCTCGCGGCCATCTCCGCCAGCTGCGCTTGATCATCTCCCCGCGCACCCTGCTGCGCTGGCACGTCGGCCTGGTCAGGCGGCGCTGGGCGTACCCGCGCCGCACCCCGAGGCTTGCTGAAGCGGATGCCCTCCGGTTTCGACGCCGATCATGAGATGCTCGACGCGCTCGCCGCGTTGCGGGCCGGCGGCATGCCGGTCGCGCTCGTCACCAACTCTTTCGGGCGCGACTGCTACGACGGCTTCGACCTGCACGCGCTGGCCGATGTCGTCGTCATCTCCTCCGATGTCGTCCCAAGCCGGGACGGCCTAAGCCTGTTACCGCTCCACGCAGCGCCGACCTGGGGCTTGATGGCCACCAGCCAGGCCCAGTGCTCCTGGACGCGGCTTCCGCGTGCCTATAGTGTGGTCGCCGTCACGTCATGCAGGAACAATCCTTGGGGCGAACATGGCGGATGAGTATGCCTGGACCATCCGGGGCAGTCAGCCCCGCAACGAGGAGGAGCGCAGCAAGAGGAAGATCTTCTTGGGCTACCTTGAAGCTCTCCTGGAGCCCGTGGACATGAAGTCCCGGTTCGCGACCAGCTTCTGGCCGCATGACTTGCTCCCCGGCGATCAGCGCCCGCCCGAAGGCGCGGGGATCGAGGCCATGGGGCAATTCCGCGCGCGCATCAACAGCGCCTGCACCACTGTCCGCTCTGCCACGGTGACGTGGATCGAGGACGGCGCGGCCCTGTCTATGCTGGCCGGAGGCGCTGACCCCGGAGACCTCGTGGGTGCGAGCATGGTCGTGACCTACGTTCATGACCGCGGCCCGCTGGTGCTTCCCGGTTCCGATCGGGTATACGAGCCGACTGGCAAGGACCTGGTACTCAACGTCTCCGACGCCGTGCGCATCGACAGTGACGGCATGATCACCGACCGCTGGAGCGGGCTGAGCTTCGCGCATCTCCACTGGCAGCTGGAGCAAAACGCCACGCTCTGACCCTTACCCAGCGGTCGGCAAACCCAGCACCAGCTCTGCGTTGATGCCCCTGGGTCAAGCCCTCGGCGGCAGCGTCGCGGAGGGCGTCGATGATCAGGGGACATAGCCCGCGGGCGATGTAGCGCCGGAGCAAAGGCCTGTGATCAGCAGCACCGGCCGGCCGGATCGTGGACCGCGGTGCGCAGCCGGACCCGGTCGGCGTGGATGTCGACGAACCGGATGGTCCGGCCGTCAGGCAAAGGCGCTGGCACCGGTGATGTCCCGGCCGACGATGAGGGTCTGGATGGTCTCGGTGCCTTTGTAGGTGCGGGTCGCATCGATGTCGGCCAGGTGCCGCATCACGTGGAAGTCCAGCAAGATGCCGTTGCCGCCGAGCAGGTCCCGTGGTTCGGCGATAACCTGCCGGGGACGCGTTGATCACCCTCGATCGCCGGCTCGCCGATGCCGTGAAGGATCTGGTGACCGTCGCACCTGTCGAGGCGCTGTCCGCCTCGTTATCGCCGGGGCAGGTACAGGTCGGTGATCGTGCCCTCGAACGCTTCCGCGGCCATGGCGACGGTCTCGGACAGCGTGGGGTGCGGGTGGATGGTCAGGCCGATGTCGGCGGCGTCGGCGTCCATCTCGATGGCCAGCGCCGCCTCGGCGATGAGGTCTCCCGCTGATGGCCCGACGATGCCGCAGCCGATGACCCGGCCAGTCCTCTTGTCAAACAGCACCTTGGTCAGCCCTTCGGACCGGCCGAGCGTGAGCGAGCGGCCGCTGGCGGCCCAGGGGAAGACCCCCTTACCGTATGTGACAGCCGCGGCCCTGGCCTCGGTTTCGGTTATCCCGGCCCAGGCCACTTCCGGGTCGGTGTAGGCGACCGAGGGGATGACGCGGGCGTCGAAGAAGCTGCTCTTGCCCGCCGTCACCTCGGCGGCGACCTTGCCTTCGTGCATGGCCTTGTGCGCCAGCATGGGCTGGCAGATGACGTCGCCGATGGCGAAAATATGCGCCACGTTGGTCCGCAGCTGCTTGTCCACCGGGATGAAGCCGCGGTCATCGACTGCCACGCCTGCGCTGTCGGCTGCGATCAGCTTGCCGTTGGGGCTTCGGCCCACGGCGACGAGCATCCGGTCGAAGGTGCTAGTGGCGGGGGCGTCCGGGCCGTCGAAGGACACCACCAGGCCCTCGGGCCGGGCTTGGACGCCGGTGACCTTGGTCTTGAGGTAGACGTTCTCGTACTGGCGGGTGACCCGCTTGGCCAGCGGGCTGATCAGGTCCTTGTCCGCCCCCGGGATGAGCTGGTCCATCAGCTCGGCGATGGTGATCTTCGCGCCGAGTTCGTGGTAGACGGTGGCCATCTCCAGGCCGATGATCCCGCCGCCGAGGATGAGCAGCCGCCGCGGCACCTCGCCGACTTCCAGTGCGCCGGTGGAGTCGATGACCCGTGGGTCCGATGCCGGGATGAACGGCAGCTTCAGCGGTTCGGAGCCGGCGGCGATGATCGCCTGCTCGAAGTCGATGACGGTGGTTCCGCCCTCGGGGAGCTCAACTCGCAGCTGATGCGGTGAGGTGAACCGGCCGTAGCCGCGGACGGTGGTGATCTTGCGCTGCCGGGCCAGGCCGGCCAGTCCGCCGGTGAGCCGTCCGACCACGCTGTCCTTCCAGGCCCGCAGCTTGCCGGTGTCGATCGCCGGGGCGCCGAACGTGACGCCGTATCCGCTCATCTCCTTGGTTTCGGCGATGACCCTGGCGGCGTGCAGGAGAGCCTTGGACGGGATGCAGCCGACGTTGAGGCAGACCCCGCCGAGCGTCGGCCGGCGGTCGACGAGCACGACCTTCTTGCCCAGGTCGGCCGCACGGAACGCGGCCGTGTACCCGCCCGGCCCGGCACCGAGCACGAGCACCTCCGCGGTGACGTCACCGGGAAGCCGACCGCGCCCGGCAGGCGCGGCGGCTGGCCCGGGCGCAGCCTCGCGCACCGTCGTCTGGCCGGTGCGCAGGTCGGCGATGAGATGCCCGGCCGAGACCCGGTCGCCCGCCGAGACCCGCACCGCGGTGACGGTCCCGGCCACGGGCGCCGGGATGTCCATGGTGGCCTTGTCCGATTCCAGGGTGATCAGCGGGTCCTCGGCGGCCACGGTATCGCCGGGGGCCACGTGGACCTCGATCACCGGCACGCCGGCGAAGTCGCCGATGTCGGGGATGCGGATGTCCACGTCAGTCTCCAAGAGGCGGTGCGGTCAGAGCAGCAGGCGGCGGATGTCCTCCAGCATCTGGCAGAGATGCCGGGCGAACCGGGCCGCGAGCGCGCCGTCGATGACCCGGTGATCGTAGGACAGCGAGACCGGCAGCATCAGCCGCGGCACGAACGCTGTCCCGTCCCAGGCCGGCGTCATCCGGGCCCGGACCACGCCGAGGATCGCCACCTCGGGGGCATTGACGATGGGGGTGAAGGCGGTACCGCCGATGCCGCCCAGGCTGGAGATCGTGAAGCAGGCGCCCTGCAGGTCGGCCAGGTCCAGCTTGCCGTCCCGGGCCCTGGCCGAGACGGCGCCGAGTTCCTTGCTGAGTTCGGTGATTCCCTTGCGGTCGACGTCGCGGATCACCGGCACGACCAGGCCCTCGGGCGTGTCGACCGCGACGCCGAGGTGGTAGTAGCTCTTGTAGATCAGCGCGTCCTTTTCCGGCGTCAGCGAGCTGTTGAACCGGGGGAATTCCCGCAGCGCCGAGACGCCGGCCTTCATCAAGAAGGCGAGCAGCGTCACCCGGTAGCCGTCCGCCCTGGCCGCGGCGTCGAGTTCCCTGCGGTAGCCGTCCAGGTCGGTGATGTCGGCCTCGTCGTTATGGGTGACGTGCGGGACGTTGAGCCAGGACCGGGACAGCGAGGGCCCGGACAGCCGCTGGATGCGCGTCAGCGGCCGGATTTCCACCGGGCCGAATTTCGAGAAGTCCTGCGCCGGGACTTCCGGGATGCTGCCGCCCGGAGCGGCCGGGGCGGCCGCCGGTCCGCGCACGCTGGCTATCACGTCGTCCTTGGTGATGCGGCCCTTCGGCCCGGTCCCGGACACGGCGGTGAGGTCGATGCCGAGCTCGCGGGCCAGCCGGCGCACGCCGGGCCCGGCATGCACGCCGTCGAAGCCGGGCCCCCCTGCCTCGGTTGCGGTCGCCGGCGTGCCGGGAGACGGGACGAGACCGGAAGCTGGCGTGCCGGCCGCCGGCGTACCTGCCCAGGCGCCCAGCGCCGCACCGGCCGGACCGCGAGCAGGCTCCCGCGCCGCCGCCAGCGGGTCAGCCGCTTCCAGGGTGGGTGGCTCCTGCTGGTCGTCCAGCGGCGGCGGCTCGGTGAGCGCGCCGTCGGTGTCCAGCAGCAGGATCGGCGACCCGCGGCTGACCAGGTCACCGACCTTGACCCGCAGCTCGCGGACCGTGCCCGCGGCCGGCGAGGGGACGTCCATGGTGGCCTTGTCCGACTCCAGGGTGATCAGCGGGTCCTCCTCGCTGACCACGTCCCCGGCCGCGACGTGGATCTCGATGACCGGCACGTCGGCGAAGTCGCCGAGATCAGGAACGCTGACTTCAGTCACGGCGGGCATGGCGGCTCCCCTCAGTAATCCGGGCCGTCAGGCAAGCCACGGGTCGGGCTTGTCCGGATCGATGCCGTACCGGGAGATGGCGTCGGCGACCGTGGCCGCCGGGACCGTCCCGTCGGCCGCCAGCGACGCCAGCGCGGCGACGGCGACGTAGTGCCGGTCGACCTCGAAGAAGCGGCGCAGGTTGCGCCGGTAGTCCGAACGGCCGTAGCCGTCCGTGCCCAGCACCCGGTAGCGGCCCGGCACGAAGGGCCGGATCTGGTCGGCGAACGACCTGACGTAGTCGCTCGCGGCGATGACTGGGCCGGACCGCCCGGCCAGGCACTGTCCACGTAGGACCGCCGGGGCGGCGAATCGGGGTGCAGCATGTTCCACCGCTCGGCGTCCAGGCCGTCCCGGCGCAGCTCGGTGAAGCTCGTCGCGCTCCACACGTCCGCGGCCACGCCGGAGTCGGCGGCCAGCAGGTCGGCGCCGGCCAGCACTTCCCGCAAGATGGTCCGCAGCCGAGCAGCTGAACCACCGGCCGCCCCGCCTCGCCAGAGGCCTCGCGGAGCAGGTACATCCCGCGCAGGATCCCGGCCTCGGCGCCGTCGGGCAGCGCCGGATGCTCGTAGTTCTCGTTCATCAAGGTGATGTAGAAGAACACGTCCTGCTGCTCGGCCAGCATCCGCCGCAGCCCGTCGCGGATGATCACCGCGACCTCGTAGGAGTACGCCGGGTCGTAGGACACGCAGTTGGGGACGACCGAGGACAGCATGTGGCTGTGGCCGTCCTCGTGCTGCAGCCCTTCGCCGTTCAGCGTGGTGCGGCCGGCCGTCCCGCCGAGCAGGAAGCCGCGGGCCCGCGAGTCCCCGGCGGCCCAGATCAGGTCCATGACCCGCTGGAAGCCGAACATCGAGTAGTAAATGTAGAACGGGATCATCGGCACGTCGCTGGTGCTGTAGGCGGTGGCGGCGGCGATCCATGACGCCATCGCCCCGGCCTCGGTGATGCCCTCCTGCAGCATCTGGCCGTCGGGCGCCTCGCGGTAGTACATCAGCTGGTTGGCGTCCTCGGGCTGGTAGAGCTGGCCGGTCTGGCTGAAGATGCCGAACTGCCGGAACATCCCCTCCATCCCGAACGTCCGGGATTCGTCGGCCACGATCGGCACCACGTGCCAGGCCGATGGCCTTGTCCCGCAGCAGCGTGTTGAGGATCCGGACGAACGCCATCGTGGTGGAGATCTCCCGGCCCGGCGTGCCGCCGAGCTGGCCGCCGAAGACGCTGAGCTCGGGCACCGGCAGCGTCCGGCTCGACCGCGCGCGCCGGGCGGGCAGGTACCCGCCGAGGGCGGCGCGCCGCTCGCGCAGGTAGGCCAGCTCTTCGCTGTCCACGTCGAAGCGCAGGAACGGCAGCTCGGCCAGCTGCTCATCCGACAGCGGCAGGCTGAACCGGTCCCGGAACCTGGCCAGGGCGGCGTCGGCCATGTGCTTCTGCTGGTGGGTGATGTTCTGCCCCTCGCCGGATTCGCCCATCCCGTAGCCCTTGATGGTCTTGGCCAGGATGACCGTCGGCTGGCCGACGTGGCGCACCGCGGCGCAGTAGGCGGCGTAGACCTTGACCGGGTCGTGGCCGCCGCGGTTCAGCGCCCAGATCTCCTCGTCGGTCATCCCGGCCACCATCTCGGCCAGCTCCGGGTACTTGCCGAAGAACTTCTCCCGGACGTAGGCGCCGTTCTTGGACTTGAAGTCCTGGTACTCCCCGTCGACGGCCTCTTCCATCCGCTTCAGCAGCAGCCCGCTGGTGTCCCGGGCGATCAGCGGATCCCAGTTGCTGCCCCAGATCACCTTGATCACATTCCAGCCCGCGCCGCGGAAGATGCCCTCCAGCTCCTGGATGATCTTGCCGTTGCCCCGGACCGGGCCGTCCAGCCGCTGCAGGTTGCAGTTGACCACGAAGATCAGGTTGTCCAGCTTCTCCCGGCTGGCCAGCGCGATCGCGCCCAGCGACTCCGGCTCGTCGGTCTCCCCGTCGCCCAGGAACGCCCAGACCTTGCGGTCCGCGGTGTCCGCCAGTCCCCGGCAGGCCAGGTACTTCAGGAACCGCGCCTGGTAGATCGCCATGATCGGGCCCAGGCCCATCGACACGGTCGGCATCTGCCAGTACTCCGGCATCAGCCACGGATGCGGGTAGGACGACAGGCCGTCTCCGCCGGTCTCCTGGCGGAACTTGCGCAGCTGGCCTTCGGTGAGCCGGCCTTCCACGAACGACCGGGCGTAGATGCCCGGCGAGGAGTGCCCCTGGATGAACAGCAGGTCGCCGCCGTGCTGGCCGTCCGGAGCCCGGAAGAAATGCTGGAACCCCACCTCGTACAGCGTGGCCGCGGACTGGAAGCTGGCGATGTGCCCGCCGAGCTCGGATGATTCGGCGTTGGCGCGCAGCACGATGGCCAGGGCGTTCCACCGGATCAGCGACCGGATCCGGTGGTCAAGGGCCAGTTCCCGCGGGCCCGGCCGGTCTTCCTTCTCCGGCGGGATCGTGTTCAGGTACGGCGTGGTGGCGCTGTACGGGACCGGGGCCCCCTTGCGGCGAGCCTCCCCGACCACCTCATCCAGCAAGAAGAACGCACGGTCCGCGCCCTCGAAGGCCAGCACCGAATCCAGGGCCTCCACCCACTCGCGGGTCTCGGCCGGGTCAAGATCTTCCAGCATCGGGTCCCCTCCGCAGGACTTCTGGGGCCGGTCAGATCGTGGCAGCGGCGGAATGATCCACGTCCCCGCCCAGCTTCCCTCCTGGGCCATACTCCAGGCAAGGAAGGTAACCCGCCCAAGAGGACCAAGCGCAGTGGCGAACCCGCTCGACCAGGTGGCGTCGTGGCCGGCCACCGCCGCGGCCGGAGTCGCCGCCGCGGGCGCGACGGAAACAGCCGGGCCGGCCGGCCGCCCGTTCGCCTGGGCGTCGGTGACCAAGATCCTCGTCGCGCTGGCCGCGCTCGACGCCGTGGAGCGCGGGCTGGTCGACCTGGACGAGCCAGCCGGGCCGCCGGGATCAACGATCCGGCACCTGCTGGCGCACGCCTCGGGGCTCGCCTTCGACAGCGACGCGATCCTCAGCCCGCCCGGCCGCCGCCGGATCTACTCCAACCGCGGCATCGAAATCGCTGCGGACACCATCTCCGCCCGCTGCGGCCAGCCCTTGGAGTTCCTGCTGGCCGACGAGATCTGCCTGCCGCTGGGGATGACAGGCACCCGGCTGCAGGGTTCCCCGCCTCGGGTGCCGTCGGACCGCTCAATGACCTCATGAAGCTGGCCGCCGAACTGGCCAGCCCGTCGCTGGTCGACAAGGGCCTGCTCGCCGCGGCCACCAGGACCGCCTTCCCCGGCCTGTCCGGCGTGCTGCCGGGCTTCGGCTACCAGCCGCACTGCGACTGGGGCCTGGGGTTCGAGATCAGGGACGGGAAGGCGCCACACTGGACCGGATCGCGGAACTCGCCCCGGACGTTCGGTCATTTCGGCCAGTCCGGCAGCTTCCTCTGGGTCGATCCCGAAGCCCGGGTCGCCTGCGCCTCGCTCGCCGACCGCGACTTCGGCGACTGGGCGAAGCAGGCGTGGCCCCGGCTGTCAGACGACGTGCTCGGGTCCTACGCCCACCGGATCGCAGGCGGGGATGTGCTGGAGTGCGGCTAGCCCGGCGTCCGGCATCCGGTCGTCGGCACGCAAGCGCCGAGGCGGCCAGGTCCATGGGCGAGACGATGGCGAGCGGGTGCCGCTGGCCGGTGGAGTCCCGGGCAAGGTTGAAGAGGTTCGGCGGGTCCGGCGTTCGGTACGATTCGGCTGGGTTTCATCTGCGGGAGGCGTGCGTGATGAAGGCGGCAGTAATTGATTCGCTAGGGCGGGGCCCGCGGTTCGCTGACTTCGCCGAGCCGGTCGTCACCGGCGGGGAGACCCTGGTCGAGGTCACCGCCGCCGGCCTGCACCCGATCGTGCGGATGCTGGCCAGCGGCGAGCACTACGGCAGCCACGGCACGCTGCCGATGATCCCCGGCATCGACGGGACGGGCCGCGCCCCGGACGGCACCCGAGTCTATTTCGGTGGTGTCCGCGCCCCCTGGGGCCCGATGGCCCAGCGCGCGGCGGCCGGATTGGTGCTGCCGCTCCCCGACGGGCTGGACGAGGTGACCGCCGCAGCAATCGTCAACCCCGGAGTCGGCGCCTGGCTGGCGCTGACCCGGCGGGCTGCGCTGCAGCCAGGCGAAACCGTACTGGTGCTGGGCGCCACGGGCGTGTCCGGCCGGATCGCGGTGGTGCTGGCCGCGCGGATGGGCGCCGGCCGGGTGATCGCAGCCGGCCGCAATCAGGCCGCTTTGGAGCGGCTCGGCGCGGCGGCCACCGTCACGCTCGGCGGCGCCGACGACCGGGCCGCCCTGGCCGAGGCGGCCGGCCCGGACGGGATCCACGTCATCATCGACTACCTGTGGGCCAGCCCACCGAGGCGGCCATCGCGGCCATCACCCGGCGGGGCATGGCCCATACCGCGCCACGGGTCCGCCTGGTCGAGGTCGGGCAGATGGCCGGGCCCACCATTTCCCTGCCGGCTGACGTCCTGCGCAGCTCCGGGCTGGAAATCCTCGGCAGCGGCCCGGGCACCATACCCCTCGCCGAGATCACCGGCGCGATACCAGGATTCATGGCCCTCGCCTCCGGCGGCGACCTGCCGATTGAGATCGACGAGGTGCCCCTCGCCGACGTCGAGCCAGCCTGGCGTCGCAGCGTCAGCGGCCGGAGGATCGTCCTCCGGCCCTGAACGGTGAACCTGGCCTGGCTGATCACGGCTGCTCCGGCACGATCAGCTCGCGGCCGCGGTAGAACCCCTCCTGCTCGCTCAGGACGTACGGCGCCATCGCCGCACGCCGGCGCGTTTCCTCCCACGATGCCCGCCATGTATCACATGCGTCCTTGGAGACCCACGACGACACGGCGATGATCTCCTGCTCGTCGTCAGACCAGTATGCGTAGGCGTGCAGCATGCCGTCGGGATGGCGCTCCGGCCGCCAGGTCCGCTTGAAGTCTGCTAGCGTGCCTGGCTTGATCCGGCGCGTTGTCATCCAGACAAAGTTCTCCTCCATCGCGGCCTCCTCCAGACCGGCGCGGGATCGCCGCCGCCGACCCGGCCGGCGGCAACCCTGGGATGTCTTACCGATTATTCCTCGTGCCAGGTCAGCAAGGCAGGGGCGGATCAGGACGCGGCCGTCACGCGGCCAAGAGCGGCAGCCGCGAGAGCTGCCGACCTGGTGGGCTAACGACCTCGCCTCGCGGAGCGCACTGTCGCCGCCGAGGAGACCCCCGGCAACGGCCCTGCGTTGCAGGCGCGCCGCGTTCCGGCGGCGCAGCGCGTCCCTGAGGGCTAGGACGATCGCGGGACTGCCCTCCGGAGCCGGTGCAGGCCCGCGGAAGGGAGATTCGCCTCCGGCCATACTCCGTCCAGCCCCCGACAAGGCGGCCATCCTATCGTCCGTCCTGGACGGGTACCGCCCGGAAGACGTGGGGTCGGCCCTGGGAGCCGAGGGGATCGCGGGGCTGGCGCCCGCAGCGGCCCGGCGGGCGTGGTGGCCGGGGGCTGACCGCTCCGGGCGAAGACTAGGCCGGCGGCCCGAGGCCGCCGGAACTGTCCAAGGGCCCGACCGGCAAGATCCTCAAGCGGGAAATCGTCATCCCGGTCGACCTGGTCGTGCGGTGAGGCTGCCGCTGGCCCCCCGGCGGCGGGAAGGGCACGCAGCTGCAAGCCCTGATGACATCCCTCAGAGCAGGCCAAGGCCTGCATCTCTACATCCGTAATTAACGAACTACTGCTAGACGTATTGCCAGGTACAGCCCTCGCTATGCTCATGGTGATGAGAGCACGGTGCGAATCGGGTACCGGCTTTCACGTGGTCTTGGATATCGTGGTGCCGCGTGCATTCGACGGTCCCGTCGCGAGGAACGACCTGGCCTGGCTTGTAGGTTTCGGCCGCCGGCGCGCTCTCGGCGTGGCCAGGCATCAGCGCCGCCGCCTTCAGCAGCTCCTCGGCGAACTTCCGCTGGCTGGCAAGCAGCTGCTCGGCGAATTCGTAGGTCCTGGCCACGGCGCCCTCAGGCTTTGCCTTCAGCAGGTCCTCGGTGAACTTCCGCTGGCTGGCAAGCAGGTGCTCGGCGAATTCGTAGGTCCTGGCCACGGCGTCCTCTGGCTCGGGAAGCTTGTCCGCGAAGGGCACGCTAACGGATGGCAGCTTTGGACTGGCTGTCCTGACCGTTTCGGCCAGGTTCCTGACCGCGGCGATCACGGCCTCCTGGCTCTTACGGATGACGGCCAGGACCTCTTCCTGGCCGGAGGTGTTAGCCATTGTCTTTGGCCTCCTTGTCAGCTTCTATCGACGATCTTCTCTACGGCGGCTCATGTCCCTGCCGCAGACATACCCAACCTCATCTACCTGCTAGCCGGAATACCGGAAAGACCTCAACCGCAGCCAGTCGCGTCAGCGGACAACAGCCACGTCACCGCAGCCCGCGGCTCCGGCCCAGCCGGTAGCGACCGTGCCCGCTGAAGGTCACAGAGGGCACGGTCGCTCGGCGCGGTGCCGCGTGCGCGGCCCTGTGGGTGCCGAAAACCATGTCACCATTTGCGACCTGGGCGTACTCGTGGATCAGCCCGCCGAGGACCTTATGACGTCGTATCCGCGCCGCCAGGTCGGCGACGGGGGCCGTGATGCTGTCGTCGTGGTCTGGTGGTCGCAGGTTCCGGGCCCGGTGCGGGCGATGCCGGTTATAGTGCGCGACATACTCATCCAGGACCGTCCGCAGGTGCCGCGGCCCGGCGATCAGCATCCGGTCAGTGAGTACAGCCCGCGCTGTCCGCACCCAGCGTTCGGCATAAGCGTTTCATTCCTCCTATCCCACCATGACGGGGTGAGAGGAGGACGGCGTGGACCACAACCAGCAAGAGCAGATCGCGTTGCACCGGTAGGCGGTGATCGCCGAGGCGGCCGGGGACAAGCTCACGACTGGGAGCGCGGCGTCCAGGGTCCATTGCGCCGGTCCGCCCTCATCCTCAGTGGACAGCTCGCCCGTCACGTCGCGGGCCAGCTGCCCGCGCGGCAGCGACCGGGCCAGCGCGATGATCCGCGACCGCTCCGCCTCGGTGATCCGTTGCTTACGTCCGCACCCAGGGCGATTGCCCAGTCCGTCGATGCCGATGGCGTTGAACTGGTGCAGCCAGCGGCGCGTTACGCTGAACACGGCTGACGGGCTGGAGCACCTGCCTAATTCGCAGGTGCTCGCGGCTGCGGTGCGCCCTGGAGCGGGTGGCCATAGCGCGGACCAATGACAGGAGTGCTGTCATCGCCTTGGCAATCGCGAGTCCGTGAGGTGGACTGATGAATGAAGAAAGTATCCGCTGCCTGGCCGTCGATGGAAGGTGTACGAAATGGGCGGGGACGACGACATCCGCGACGCGGCCGAAGATCAGCTCACCTTCGACCCGGACGTCGACGCGGCAGAGTCACATATCACGGTCGAGACCGTGAACGGGGAGGTAACCCTCGACGGGACCGTGCCCAGTTACCCGCAGTACCTGGCGGCGGCAGCGGCCGCACGGCACGTCGCCGGCGTCACGGTCGTGCACAACCACCTGGAAGTGATGCTGCCACCAGGTGACTACCGCGACGACCAGACGCTGACCACCACGGCGAACGACGCGCTCACGCTGAACGACACCGTGCGGGTCGGCGTCGAGGCGGCGGCTGCGGATGGTGTCATCACCCTCACTGGCACAGTGCGTGACGGCAGCGAGCGTACGGCGGCAGAACTGCTGGTTGCCGGGCTCACCGGTGTACGCAGCGTCAAGAACGACATCCAGATCCGCGTCGAAGCCGACGAGCCGACGCCGCTATAAGGCGGGAGTCAGTGACAGGCAGCTATGTCCGCGTGACGGGGTCGGCTGACCTGTTGGCCGCGGCCAGGGAACTGTCGGTCAAGACGATGATCTTCGACGTGGAGCCGCTGGTCGCGCCCTGGCACAGCAGCCAGGACTCACTTGACCGGGGTATAGCGCGCATCCTCGACGGCGTCAGGACGGTTCCCTCGGTGCGGATGGTGGTCTTTGCCACCAACTCGGCACGCCGCCCCTCCGCGGTGCCCTCCGGTAACGGCATTGAGGTCAGGTACCTGGCGTCCGCCGAGAAGCCGCTGCGGATCGCGCCGCACCAGGGTCTTCCCCGGCCGGGCGCCGTGGCCGGTGATCAGCTCCCCACCGACGGCGTGCTCGCCTACCGGCTCCGGTTTACGTTCCTGCACTACACGCCGAAGCTGTCCGGCGTTCCGCTCGGGCCCGCGCTCATGCACCGCTGGGGCGAACTGGTGCGCCCGCTGCTGTTCCGGCGGTCAGCTACTGATCGGTGACGCGGCCGTTATTCCCGGATCACGTAGGTGCACAGGCGCACCCGGCCGTTGTTGTCCTGTTCCGGGTACATGCCCTGGATCTCGTTCTCGAATCCGGGGAAGCGGGCGTAGCTTTCCTCGAACAGCTTGAGGTAGGCGATCATGGGCGCGGCGCGCTCGTCCCAGCGTTCGCCGGGCACCACCACGCCGATGCCGGGCGGGTACACCAGCGCCAAAGTCCCGGCTATGCGGCCGTGCACCTCGTCGATCGGCACGTAGTCGATCTGGTTGGCGGTGAACAGCCGCGCAGCATCCTGCGGTGACAGCACGATCTGGGGAAAGTGCTCGGCCTGGAACTGCAGCCGTTGCAGCTGCGAGGTGTGGCCCTTCCGGTAGAAATCATGCATGCGCTGGCACAGGTCGCGCAGCCGCTGGTTGCCGTAGACCTGCGGCCGGGCCGCGGTGAACTGGGGCAGCACCGCCCGGAGCGGGGCGTTGGCGTCGAAGAAAGTCTTGAAGTCCACCAGCGTCGTGATGAGTGTCCCGGCCTTGCTCACCTCGATGCCCGGCGTGACCAGGAACAATATGGTGTTGAGGTCGTTCTTCTCCGGGACGATGCCGCGCTCGCGGAGGAACTCGGCCACCACCGGGGCCGGGACGCCCCAATCGGCGTACTCGCCCGTTTCCCGGTTGAACCCGGGCGTGACCAGCGTGAGCTTGTTTGGATGTGCCGGTGCTTCAGGTGGATCTGGGAGGCCTGGGAGAAGCCGGCCAGCTGCTTGTGCGTGGACTGGGTGGCGATGATGCCGGGATCGTCCGGGCCGAGGCCGTCCAGGCCCATGGCGTAGTGACCGGCGAACAGCGGGTGGAACTTCATGAAGCCGGCCCAGGCCTCGTCGAACAGGATGTAGTCGCACAGGTGCCCGATGCGGTCCAGGATCATCCGGACGTTGTAGATCGTCCCGTCGTAGCTGCACTGCTCGATGATCGCGAGCCGGAAGGGGCGGCCGGCCCGCCACCGGTCCGGGTCGGTGACCAGCGGGCAGTCGCGGATGGCCGCGCGGATCCGGTCCTCGTCGAGCGCATCGGGGTTGATCGGCCCGATCAGGCCCTGCGGGTTACGGTCGGCCGGCAGGTAGACCGGGATGCCGCCGGCCAGCACCAGCGCGCCGTGGTGAGCGGACTTGTGGCTGTTGCGGTCGAACAGCACCAGGTCGCCGCGGGCGACCAGCGCGCCTGCGGCGACCTTGTTGGACGTAGAGGTGCCGTTGAGGACAAAGTACGTCCGGTCGGCCCCGAAGACCTCCGCGGCGGCAGCCTCGGCCTCCCGCGCGGGCCCCTCGTGCACGAGCAGGTCGCCGAGGTCGACGACCGAGTTGTCCAGGTCGGTGCGGAACACCGTCTCGCCCAGGTATTCGTAGAAGACGCGGCCGACCGGACTGCGGCGGTAGAACATGCCGCCGTTGTGGCCGGGGCAGGTCCACATCTCGCTGCTGGACTCGTTGAACTCGATGATCCGCCCGAAGAACGGCGTCTTGAGCCCCTCGATGTACGCCTCGAAGTGCCGGTTGATGTACCTGGCCACGAAGTCCGGCGCGTCCTCCTCTGGATAGATCAGGCCACGCACGACGTCCGCCAGCAGCCCCTCCTGCTCCCGGGCGAGATCGTCGGCCGGCGCGAGCAGGAACACCGGGATGTCCAGGCCGATGTCTGCGACCGTGTCCAGGACGCGCTGCCCGTTGATGCCGTCGGCCTTCCCGCCCCACTCCAGCAGCAGGCAGGCCACCGAGGCGTCGTTGCGCAGCCGGATGATGGCGTCCCGGGTGGTGCCGAGCACGTCGGTACGCAGGTGATGGTCGTCGCGCAGGTGTCCCAGGATGCGCTGGAACGCATCGCGCAGGGACTGCGACCGTTCGATGCGCGAGTCGACGACCAGGATCGTGAACATGCCTTTGTACGCCATGAGTTCACCCTCGGGTAGGAGCCGCCCTCTTCGGGGGTCATCGTGTGATGATTGTGCCCGCCTTACCCTCGATCAGTGCCTCCGCGTCGTCGAGCCGGCCGATGGCGGCCATGCCCACGGCCGCCTCGACGAAACGGCAAGCAGTTACTACATTCGGTCATGGCGGTCTCGCCTTTTCGCGATTACGCGGAGGCTGCATATGGTGCGCTGGGACGTAGAGCGGTCGCCGATGAGCGTGCAGCTACTGGTCCGGCTGGGCGCCGATCATGGTCTGTCGGCCCAGGTGTGCCTGGAGTCGACCGGGCTGGCGGCGGTGAGCCTGCGCGACACGGGCGCCACGGTCAGCGCGCGGCAGGAGCTTACGGTGATCGCGAACCTGCTGCGGGCGTTGGGCGATCCGCCGGGGCTGGGTCTGGAGGCCGGGATCCGGTACCACCTGACGACGTACGGCATCTGGGGTTTCGCGATGATCAGCAGCCCCACCTGGCGCAGCGCGATCGAAGTCGGCCTGAGGTACCTGGACCTGACCTTCGCGTTCACCCGGATCCAGGCGCGTGATCGAGGCGAGGAGTTCCACCTGGTCCTGGACACGCCGGGTATCCCGCTAGCCCTGCAGCGGTTCGTAATCGAGCGGGACAGCGCGGCGATCCAGACCATCCAGCACGAGCTGTTCGCCTCGCCGATCCACATCAGGGACATCAGCTACCCGTTTCCCGCGCCTGCATCGGGCGTGCGGCGGTACGTCGAGATCTTCGGCGTGACGCCGGCGTTCGGCGCGCCGGAGTGCGCGGTGGGGATCCCCGCGGAGATCCTCGATCTGCCGCTGCCGCAGGCCAACGAGCACACGACCGCCATCGCCCGCGAGCAGTGCCGGCAGTTGCTGGCCAGCCGTCACGCTCGGGTGGGCGTCGCGGGGCGGGTCCGGGACTACCTGCTCGCCCGGACCGCCGCGCCGCCGGACGCGGAGCAGGTCGCGGCGGCGCTGCATATGAGCGAGCGGACGCTGCGCCGGCGGCTGGCCGAGGAGGGCGTGACGTTCCGCGGGCTGCTGGACGAGATCAGGGAGCAGCTGGCCGAGGAGTTCCTGGTCACCGGCGCGATGCCGGTCGGCGAGGTCGCACAGCGGCTGGGGTATGTCGAGGTGTCGAGCTTCTCGCAGGCGTTCCGCCGGTGGAAGAGCGTGGGTCCCCGGGAGTTCCGGGCCCGCCAGCTCGCCCGCGGCCGCACTCCAGCCGCGTAGCCGCCTACGCCTTCCCCCGGCGGCGCAGGTAGCGCAGCGCCTCGGCGGCGGCGTTAGCGCCGCACATGCCGTGTACCCCGGGGCCGGGCGGGGTTGCCGCCGAGCAGATGTACATGCCCGGGATGCCGAGGTGGTAGGGCGACAGGGTGGTGCGGGGCCCGAAGACGAGCTGGCGGGCGTTCTTCGCGCCGGTGATGATGTCTCCGCCGGCGAAGTTCGGGTTGCCGGCGGCGAAGGACGCCGGGCCGCAGGAGGCCTGGCCGACGATCCGGTCGCGGAACCCGGGGGCGAACCGTTCGATCTGCGCGATGATCGCCCCGGTGGCGTCGCCGGCGAAGCCGTGCGGCACGTGCGCGTAGCTGTACACCGGGTGGATGTCCCCGGCCGACCGCTGCGGGTCGGCGACGTACTGCTGCCCGACCAGCACGAACGGCCGCTCCGGCATGCGCCCGGCCCGAATCTCGCGCTCGGTGAAGGCGATCTCGGTGAAGTCCCCGCCCAGGTGCACCGTGCCGGCCCGGCCTACATCGGGGTTGGACCACGGCACCCCGCCCTCGACCGCGAAGTCGATCTTGAACGCGCCAGGCGCGCGCCGGAAGCGGCGGAAGGCCCGGGCCACCCGCGCGGGCAACTCGTCGCCCAGCAGGGCGGCGACTACGTCCGGGGCGAGGTCGAGCAAGGTCACGTCCGCCAGCGGGAGCTGGGAGGCGACCCGGATCGGCGTGCCGGTCTCGATCTTGCCGCCCAGGTCGGCCAGCAGCGCGGCCAGCGCGCCGGTGATCGACCCGGAGCCGCCGGCCGCGACCGGCCAGCCCCAGCGGTGGCCGGCGGTGATGATGCCCACGCCGATCGCCGAAGTCAGCGGGTAGCGCAGCGGCCGGAACGCGTGCGCGGCCACCCCGCCGAACAGCGCGCGTCCCTTCTCGGTGCCGAACACCCGGGCGAACGCCGAGCCGGGCAGCAGCGTCGGCAGCCCGAACCGGGCCAGCGCCAGCGGGTGGCCGGGCACCCGCAGCAGCGGCCGCATGATGTCAGAGGCCAGCTTGTCGTACTCGGCCGAGGTCCGGCCGAACACGAGCCGCCAGCGGGCTCCGTCGGCGCCCAGCCCGGCGGCGGTGTCCTCGACCGAGCGGTACAGCAGCCCGGCGTCGCCGCCGTCCAGCGGGTGCGCGCAGTCGATCTCCGCCCACCGCCAGGACAGCCCGTACCGGTCCAACCCGAGGCTGGTCAGGAACGGCGACCCGGCTGCCATCGGGTGGAACGCCGAGCAGTGGTCGTGCAGCAGGCCGGGCACCAGCGCCTGGCCGGAGCGCGCGCCGCCGCCGATCTCGTCGGCCGCCTCGAACACGGTGACCTGCACGCCCTGCCGGGCCAGGGCCACCGCGGCGGCGAGCCCGTTGGGCCCGCCGCCCACCACCGTCGCCGTGCTCACGCCGCCACCTCGCTCCCGTCGTACTGCTCGTCGGGGGCCTGCGGAGCGACCGCGCGCGACCAGGTCACCTGCACCGGGATCGGCCCGTTGGGCAGCCAGGGCTGCTCGGCGACCGCGTTGGCGACCTTCCACGTGCCGCGCTCGACGACGCCGAGCGCCGCGTCGATCACCTTGTACGCCTGGTGGCCCCGGTGCACCGGCTGGGATTCCACCCAGGCCACGACCAGCTCGCCGGGCTCGAAGCCGGCCTGGGCCTGCACCGCCTTGATCAGGTCCTCGTCGTGCAGGTGCCCGTCGCCGAAGTTGAACCCGACCAGCGAGTTGCACACGAACTCGCCCTCGCGCACGGTCCTGGCGTCGATGTCGGGCAGGTGCCGCAGCAGCAGCGAGAACAGGCCGCGGCCCTGGCTGTGCATGGTCCGCCAGGCGATCACCTGCTGCATGGTCACGTCCGCCCACTTGCGCTCGTAGCCGAAGGCCACCAGTTGGTCGACCTGGTTGCCCGTGGGCCGGGTGACCGCGTTGAGCTTGTCCTCCGCGCCCGGCGCGAACGCCCACACCGCCGAGGCCCAGTTACCGGCGTACTGGCGCAGCGACGGCAGGAACGACACCAGGTCCGGGCGCAGGTTGCCCAGCACCGGGAAGAACAGCAGCGCGGCCACGATGGCCAGCGTCATCCACGGCGAGGACATGTCCGCCACGGCGTAGCCGTGCCAGGCCGGGTAGCCGGCGAACAGGAACACCGCGGCGTAGCCGAACAGCACGTTCCACTCCAGCGGCACGGCCAGCGGGAACGTGGAGATGATGAACAGGTGGAAGATCACCATGACGGCGACCGCGGCCAGCGTCACCGGTTTCCACGGGGACAGCAGCAGCACCAGCGGCGTGACGATCTCTACGAAGGTGCCGCCGCCGTGCGCCATCAGGTGGGCCAGCCGGGACGGCCGGATGTCGCAGGGGAAGTCCCGGTAGTGCGCCCGCTTGAGCCACCGGAACGGGGCGCCAGGGCTGTTGCTGACCATGGGCGGCACCACGTTCGCGAAGTGCCGGCCCAGCTTGGAGAAGCCGGCCCCGATCCAGACCGTGACTATCAGCAGCTTGAGCGCGATGATCATGTCGATGAACGGCAGGACGGTGAAGAACACCAGGGCCGGCAGGTACTGCTCGCCGCGCGCGGCCAGGAAGATCACCTTGTCCCGCAACCCGCAGATCACCAGCAGGACGATCGCCGGGATAATCAGCATCGGGCTGACCAGCCCGGAGGTGTTGCCGGGGACCGCGGCGGACAGCGAGTCGCTGTGCACCCCAGGCAGCACCAGCGGCACGATCACGCTGACGATGAGCGCTAGGTAGAGTCCGACGTCCGCGACCGTGCGCCGGTCGCCGACGGTGAGCGGCACCCGCTTCCAGGGCCGCAGCCGGATGGTGCCGGTGCGGGCCCAGAACAGGATCCCGCCGGTCATCGGCTTGAACTTGCCGGCCAGCGGGCCCCACGATCCCGCGATCCCGATCGTCTCCAGCAGCACCGTCCACAGCACCGCCTTCTGGTACACGATCGGCTGGTTCCACCACTGGGCGACGTGCCAGAAAGCGGGCAGCCGCGACGTCGCGGTGGCCACCACCACGCCACCCAGCATGTAGAAGAACAGCAGCTTGGCGATGTAGATCGCGTGCACCATTCTCGGCGTGCCGAACCCGTGCTCGACCCAGTGCTGCGCCAGCACCTTCATCCGGTGCATCAGCGGCTGCTGCATGAAGGTGTCCGGGTCGACCTTCGGCAGGTCAGGCTTGGTGAATCCCATCACGGTCTCCTTAGCTATCGTTAACGCGACAATGCGGGCTGGGCGGGCTTGTCGATCTTGCCGACGGCGTTGCGCGGCAGCTCGGGCACGATGTGGATCGCCGTCGGGAGCTTGATCTTGGCCAGGTTGGCGCGGCAGAGCCCCAGCAAGTCCCCGGCCGTCACCGAGGCGCCCGGGTAGGTGACCACATAGGCCACCGGTACCTCGCCGTATACCTCGTGCGGCACCCCTATCACGGCCGCCTGCAGGACCGCGCCGTGCCGGCAGAGCACCGACTCGATCTCCTTGGGGTAGATGTTCTCGCCGCCCCGGATGATCATGTCCTTGATCCGGTCGACGATCCTCAGGTAGCCGTCGGCGTCGAGCACCCCCACGTCCCCCGTGTGCAGCCAGCCGTCCACGATCGCCTCAGCGGTGGCCTCCGGCCGGTTCAGGTAGCCGCGCATCACGTTCGGGCCCTTGATGACCACCTCGCCGGGCTCGCCGGCCGCCGCGAACGAGCCGTCGGGCCGCATCGTGGCCACCAGCTGGCCCGGCAGCGCGACCCCGACCGTGCCCGGCTTGCGCAGCCCGTCCAGCGGGTTGATGGCCGACGCGCAGGTGCCCTCGGTCAGCCCGTATCCCTCGATGATCGGGAAGCCGAACCGGGACTCGCTCCGCTCCAGCAGCTCCTTCGACACCGGCGCCGCCCCGCACACTGCGAACCGGACGGACGAGGTGTCGCCGAGCTGTCCCTGGGGCAGCTCGGCCAGCCGCGCGTATATCGTCGGCACCGCCGAGAAGTACGTCGCCCGATACCGCGACACCGCCGCCAAGAAGGTGTCCGGCGCGAACCGGGACAGGATCGTCACCTGCCCCTCGGCCATGATCGGGGCCAGGCAACTCACCAGGATGGCGTTCACGTGAAACAGCGGCAGCACCAGCAGGCAGTTGTCGTCCGGGCCGAGCTTCATCGCCTCGCCGATCGAGGCGGCCATCGCCAGCAGGTTCGCGTGGTCGAGCATCACGCCCTTCGGCCGGCCGGTCGAGCCACTGGTATAGATCAGCAAGGCGAGATCGTCCAGCCTGGTGTCCGGAGCGGGCAGTGAGCCGGTCGGACCGGAGCTCAGCTCGCTCGTCGGCAGGACCGGCACTCCGTAGCCGACGTCCGGATCGGAGGTGAGCAGCAGCTTGGCGACCGAGTTGGCGATCTGGTAGCCGGCCTCGTTCGCCGTGAACACCGGGTTGACCGGTGTCGCCGCGGCGCCCAGCCGCCACGCGGCCATCAGCCCGAGCAGCAGCTCCACCTGGTTAGGCAACATGACGGCCACCACGTCGCCCCGGCCCACGCCGGCCGCCGCGAACTGCTCGGCGACCGCCTCCACCCGCCGGGCCACCTCGGCGTAGGTCAGCTCGACATCCGTGTCGCGCATGCACGCGCGGCCGGCCAGCGTTGCCGGGCGGTTCCATGGCAGATAGTCAATGGTCATCGCTTCACCTCGAAGATCACGCGCAGGTTCCTCCTGCCGTGCAGGCCCTCCTGCGGCCCTGCTCAGCTGCCTTGAACAGCAAGGTAAGGAGAATGAACGGCGCATCACAGGTGCGCGCAGGTCATGAAGTTACTAGATTCGGCCAGCCCGAGACGATGCCCGCCCAGGTCCGGACGCAGCGAACGGGTGTGCAGATCCTGCGGGACCTACCAGGCGGTGACCCTGGTCGGAGACTGGCGCAAGAAGGGCCTGCAGATGGTGGTGATCAGGCTAGGCGCCGCCGTCATCGGCTTCTTGATCGGCCGTCTGTTCCATACCGCCGGGTCGTGAGGCCGGCGCTGATGCCGAGGCGCCGGGACCTTCGCCTCTGGACGCCGGAGTCGCGGAGCGACACCGTGACGCGAGAAGACCGCCGGGTCAGGAGAGCGATGGCAGGGCCGGACGGCGGGACCGGGCGGGGGAAAGATCCCCTGCGCGCGGCCTTGCCGCTGGGCACCGTCGGGGGCATCCCGGTCAGGGTGAACTGGAGCGCCGCGGTAATCTTCGCCCTGATCGCGTTCGGCCTGGCCGCCTGGGATTTCCCGGCCCTCGACCCGCATCAGTCCACGCTGACCTACGTGCTGGCCGGAGTCCTGACCACCGCCGTGTACCTGGCCTCGCTGCTGGCCCACGAGCTGGCGCACTCGCTGGTGGCCCGGCGTTACGGGGTCACGGTAAAGAGCATCACCTTGTGGCTGCTCGGCGGGATCTCCGAACTGGGCGGCGAGACGCCGGGCCCGGCCGCCGAGGCGCGGATCGCCGGCGCCGGCCCGCTGACCAGCCTGCTGCTCGGCGGGATCTTCATCGGGCTGGCCGCCCTGGTGAGGACGGGCCACCCGGCGCGCGCCAGCATCCCCGGGGTCATCTTCACTTGTGCCGCTCGAAAAATAGGATTCGGCTGGAGACCTGTGGTTCTTCGAGTGTCAGGCGGCGTGCGTGTATTCGTTGATCAGGCCGTTGAGGACGGGTTTGCGGTGGATCCGTTCGACGCCGGAGTCGGTTGCGGTGATGAGGGGAGCATGGCATTCGCTGGCGGGGACACGTTGCGCGATGCCCTGGTGCGGCCGAGCCGTGTTGTAGTGCGCCTGGTACTCGGCCAGGACGGTGCGCAGATCGCCTCACCGAGAATCAGCACGCGGTCGAGGAGTTCTCGGCGCAGGGTGCCGACGAGCCGCTCGCAGATCGCGTTCATGCGCGGCGCCTGGACCGCGGTGCGCAGGATCCTGGTGCCGGCGGCCTGGAAGACGGAGTCGAAGGATGCGGTGAAGTTCGATCCGCGGTCGCGGATCAGGAGCTTATTGCGACACGAGGTCGCACGTTGTGAGTGAGCTTGTCGAGGAGGTCGGCTTGATGCCGGTGACATAGCTACAGGTTTGTGTTCGACCTGTCCCCGCCGTGACGTGCGTGGCCGGTTCCTGATCGGCTGGGTGCGGAGCTCACGGGAAAGCCCAAGGGCCGCTGCTCCAACCATGGCGGTCACAGGCGAGGGGAAGGACCGGAACAGGGCGACTGTCAGGGAACCTTTGCTGATGCCTCGTCACTGATACATCCCGGGTTGGGTCGTTGTACCGGGGTGCCAGGGACCGGCCGCTGAGAGGCGGCAGGCGGCGGCCGCGGATAAGTCGACGGCTAGCGAACACCGCCGTCCCCGGGGTATAGAGGGCGCCCGGCCCGGTCCGGGTCTCATGCGTGCGGAACGTGGAAACCTCGCCAGGGTCCGCCCGGCAGGCACGGGTAGGTGCAGGCCGGCCGGTAGGCCGATCGTAAGAGGGGCGGAAGCCCCTGGCGGGACAGGGTGCCCAGGAAGCGAATGCCGGCGGCCGAAAGGCAGCAGGAAGGCGGGTGCCGCAGGGCCGGGTCTCCTCCCGGCCGGTGCCCGTATAACTGGCCGGATAGCGAGCGTGATGCTCGGGCCCGCAAGGGCGCTGACGTGGGCAGGTGAGCCTTTGAGACGAAGCGGCGTAAATGCCGGAACTGACGGGCAAGTTGGACACTTCGGTGAACGGACCTGAGGGCCTGCCCTCGTTCGATGGTGGCGCCTGGGATTGTGTGGACTGGCGGTTCCATGAGGAGCAGGTACGGCGGCTGCGCGGGCGGATTTTCAAGGCGGTGCAGGCTGGTGACTGGCCGCTGGCCAGGAACCTGCAGAAGCTCGCTGCGCCACGAGGCGCCCTGTTGTATCCCCGGCTCAGCCGGGAGGAATTCGAAGGGAGATTCCTGGGCCTGATGCCTTACCTGGAACTGAAAGGGGAAGGGAACCGCAGCATGGCAGGAAACTAGTGGTCGTGTCCAGGCGTAAGGAACGGCGCATTAGGAGGCCCGCGCGGCAAGGCTAAAGCTAGACTGCCTGAACCATAATCTCCAGAAGGTGCAACTGCACGCCCGCCGGAAAGACGCCTGACACCGGCGCCGCGTCCTGCGCTGGTCTCATTAGCTGGCCAGTGCACCCCTCGGGACGCGGAGCGATGCCCAGCGAGGGTATTCAAGGAGATGAAAGTGGAGCCTAAACCGCGCTAGCACGTATGACAGGGACGAACGTGGGATCGCCTAAGGGGCGCGAGCCCTATGGCGACACAGGTGTCGTAGTAGTCGTGCGAGTAACGCCGCACCAAGGGGGACGGGAAGGCCGTCCGCAGGGCGAAGGGCACCAGGTGGCTGGATATCCGGATACTGAAAGGGTATGCGAAATGCAGAGCGCCGAAACGGTGCTGGGTGTCCTCCGTGAACGCACCGCTGTCACGGTATAGCCACTGGAGAGCCACGTGCATTGAAAGGTGCCCGCGTGGTTCGGACCGGGGGCCGGCGGAAAAGGACCTGCCTCACGGCAGGCACCTCGCCGTCGGCCTACCGGTGTCGCTGCGGAGCTGGAGCAACACGCTAGTCAGCGTGCGGCAGGTGACGCAGCGGAACACGGGCCGCAGGACCGCGGGAATCGACGGACTGGTCGCGCTGACCAGCCAGGCCAGGGCCGAGATGGCGGTGCAGGTGCACGCCAGCATCGGTTCTCATGTGCCGTCCCCGGTCCGGCGTGTGTATATACCGAAAGCCAGTGATAAGACAAAAATGCGGCCGCTCGGAATTCCGGTTCTTTCGGATCGGTGCCATCAGGCACGGGTGCGTAATGCGCTGGAGCCCGAGTGGGAGGCCCGGTTCGAGCCCAGGTCTTATGGGTTCCGGCCGGGCCGCGGCTGCCATGACGCGATAGAGTCGTTGTTCAGCACCTTGTGCGGGAAATCCAAGCGGGTGTGGATACTGGACGCGGACCTGGCAGGCGCATTCGACAAGATCAGCCACGAGCACCTGCTGGAAATGCTCGGCGGTTTCCCCGCGAGGGAGATTATCGCCGGGTGGCTGAAAGCAGGGATCTTCGAGGCCGGGAAAGGGTTCGCGCCGACCGGGGAAGGAACTCCCCAGGGCGGTATTATTTCGCCTTTGCTGTTGAATATCGCATTGCACGGGCTGGAGGAGGCCGCAGGCGTCCGATACCGGGGCGGCATTCATGCCGGAACGGTGAAGGACGGCTGCCCGGCGCTCATCAGGTACGCCGATGACCTGGTGGTATGCTGCCATTCCAGGCAGCAGGCCGAGCAGGTCCGGACACGGCTGGCCGAGTGGCTGGAGCCGAGAGGGCTGGCTTTTAACGAAGCCAAAACCCGGATCGTCCCCGTTACTGAGGGGTTCGATTTCCTCGGATTTAATCTCCGCCGCTATCCCAACGGAAAGCTGCTGATCAAACCGGGCGCCACGGCCATCAAGAGGCTCCGGAACAGGCTTGCGAAGGAGTTCCGCGCACTCCGCGGGGCCAACGTCGCAGCGGTACTGGCGAAAATTGTCCCGATCACACGGGGCTGGGTCGCCTACTACCGGACGGTGGTGTCGGCCAGGGTGTTCGCTGCCCTGACCGATTACCTGTGGAGGCTCACTTACAAGTGGGCGTGCTGGAGCCACCCGAACAAGCCGAAACACTGGATCACCGGCCGGTACTTCGGGAAATTCAGTAAGTTCAGGAACGACCGGTGGGTGTTCGGCGACCGGGACACCGGCGCCTACCTGCCGAAACCAGCCTGGACCGATATCGTGCGGCACATCCTGGTCAAAAGCGGGGCATCACCCGATGATCCCGCCCTGGCCGGGTGCTGGGCGCAACGTCGCCAGAAGGTGAAACCCCCGCTGGATTCCTACACCGTGCGCCTGCTGTCCAGGCAGGACGGGCGGTGCAGCCTATGCGGGGAGAACCTGCTGACCCGCGACCAGCCTCCGCAGTCCCCCGAGGGCTGGGAACGCTGGTTCCTGCGGGTCACTAAGAAGGCAATCACGGCGGGCTACCTGGTCCACCACGACACGCCCAGTGCCGCGCGCAGCAGCCGGACACACCTCGTACACGACACCTGCCACCGGAGCAGAAACCAGCCCCGGACGGCGAGAAACACCGTGATACAGCAGACGAACTGAACCGCCCTAGTGGCTTGCTTGGGCCGTGTGCGCGGGAACGTGCATGCGCGGTCCTGAGGGGGCCTCGGTGCAGCAATGCACCGGGGCTACCCGGCACGGTCGCTGGCGTCACGGGGAAGACTTCGGCCCTGCGCCTGCGCGGTATAAGCCGCGCCAGCGCGGCGAGCCAGGCCCGGTCGGCCGGCCCGCACCTGGCCGGCGTGCCCGCGCAGGACCGCGTTCTGGTGCCGGAGCGCCAGCAGCTCAGCATCCTTCGCCCGGTCGCCGCGGAACGCCAGGACGGCCAGGCCGAGTACCCGGCACGTGAGCAGGTAGACGATCTTGAGCAGCACCCGGCAAGCTAACCATCACCCCGCCTAGCGTGCTTGCGAAAGCGCAGGTCAGCCACTCAATCAAGTATTCGAGCGGTACAGGATCGGGACGCGGCCGTCGCGCGGCCAAGAGCGACAGCTGCGAGAGCTGCCGGCCAGGCCGTAGGGGAATCCAGGGCGTCCAGGCTGGCCCCGGTGAGGAACCCGGCGATGTCGGGGTGGGTCCAGCCGAGCCACCCGGAGATCCGCATGCCCACGGCGAACAGCTCCGCCGAGTCGGTGATGCCCTCGCAGGCGCGGTCGATCATCCGCCCTCAGCGTTCCAGCACCTGTTCGGAGGCAGCCTGGAACAGCTGCTCCTTGCTGTCGAAGTGGTTGTAGAACGACCCGTGCGGCCGCCACCTGCTGATCGTTGTCCGGCTTCCGCCTGAATGAAGCTCATCCCTGCGGTACTGACCTCGGTTGGCTGCGCTGGACGCCCGGATGCTTCAGCTCCGCCGGACGCCCGGCGCTTGACAAGATAATGATCATAATTGATGATTTATTACAAATCTGATGCAAGATTTAGTATCGAGAGTCTGGAAACCGATCATGACGACACACCCAGCGAACCGCGGAAGACTCGTATTGCTCGCTGCCCAGCCAGACCGGGCCGCTGCCCTAGGAGCATTCGGGACGGTCGCACAATCCCCGGGTTAAGGTGCCGGGCATCCTCCGCCCGCTAGGCCGCACCCGAACCTAGCCAGGCCCTCGCGGTGCCGGAGACCGGCACCACAGGCTCGGCATTAGCCCGCAACCTGGCCGCCAAGAGCTAGGAGTCAACAATGGAACCAGCCATCACCGGCCACGAGGCCGTCGTCGGACAGGTGAGCTATGAGCTGTGAGCAGCCGCCGCGAGGGCGGCTAGCGCGCCTGTTCGAGGCCGCCGACCGGCGCCACGTCCCGCTGCGGACCATCCTGGTCACGGTCGCGGTGGTCGTCGCTACCTACCTGGCCGGCAAGCTGATCTACCGGCTGCGCGACATCGTGCTGCTGATGCTCGTGGCGGGGTTCACCGCGACGCTGCTCAGCCCGGCCGTGGCTAAAGTGCAGCGGCGGATCCCGCGCCGGGGCCTCGCCGTGATGATCGTCACGGCCTGGGCCGCGCTGGTCTTCATCGGCCTGGCCGCGGCGTTCGGCGTGCCGCTGGTGAACGGGATCACCCACCTGGCGCACCAGATGCCCGGCTACGTCGCCAGCGCGCAGCACGGCAACGGCTGGATCGGCCACCTCGCGGCCAGGTACCACGTCCAGAGCTGGGTGCAGCGCAACACGCCCAAGCTGGCCGGCTACGCCCAGTCGCTGGCCAAGCCGGCGCTGACGGTGGGCAAGGGCGCGGTCTCCCTGGTCGTCGAGCTGTTCACGATCTTCATCCTGGTCCTGCTCCTGCTGCTCGAGGGCCCGAAGATGTGGAACTGGACGCTCGGCCAGATGACCCCGGACCGCGGCGCCACGGTCACCCGGATAGCGGCCGACGTCAGCCAGAAGGTCACCGGGTACATGTTCGGCAACCTGCTGACCTCGCTCATCGCCGGGATCGTGGTGTTCGTGACGATGCTGATCCTCGGCGTGCCGTTCCCGTTGCTGTGGGGCCTGTGGGTGGCCCTGGTGGACTTCCTGCCGATGATCGGCGGGGCCCTGGCCGGCATCCCCACCGTCCTGTTCGCGTTCATCGCCCGGGGCCTGACCGCGGGCATCGTCACCGCGATCGTATTCCTGGTCTACACCCAGATTGAGAACCACGTCCTGAACCCGGTGGTCATGAGCAAGACGGTGCGGATCAACCCGCTGCTCGTATTCATCGCGGTGCTGGTCGGCGCCTCGCTCGGCAGCCTGATCGGCGGCATATTCGGCGGTTTCGTCGCGGCGCTGCTGGCCATCCCGACGGCCGGCGCGCTGCAGGTGCTGGTCAAGGAGGTCTGGCAGGCCACGGCCCCGGACCAGGCCCAGGAATCCCCGGCGCCTGCGGCTGAGCCAGCAGACGAGCACGGTAGGCCAGGCTGAGCAGCTCCCATACCAGCTTGCTGGCTACCTCGCCCGCTTGCGGGACGGGACCTTAGTCCCTACCCAGAGACTGGGCGGAGGCTAGTGGTCTTGCCCGTAAGTCCGTAGGTGTATCGGTGCCGGGCGGGAGCCAGGCGGTGGGGTCGGCGAGGTAGAGGCCGCAGGCGCAGTCGAGGGCTTCTTCGGGGGTTCCGGATGGCCGGCCGCTGGGCAGGTAGTTGTCCTGGTAGTCGTCGTGGCTGGCGCGGTAGATCGCAAAACCCCAGATGCTGGCGTAGCCCACGTAGCGGAGACGGCACAGCTGCTGTTCCTGGCCGCCGGGCAGCTGGCCGGTGACGTAGGCGAACTTGCCGTGGAAGCGGATGTCGATGCCGGTGAGCTGGGGCCAGCGTTCGCGGGCGCGGGCGCGCAGCTTCTGGCCCAGGCTGGTCTTGGTGGATGCGGGCGGGCTGGCCATCAGCCCAGTATGGCTGCTCAGGCAGCCGCCGGGATGGCAGCGCCGCCGCGGCGGGCGGCGATGCGGCGGCACAGGTCGTTGAGCTGGGCCCGGGTGAACTTCCAGTCAAACGGCCTGGCCGTGGTGTTGTAGCGCCGGTGAAGGCCAGCAGCCGGGCGGCGAGAGCATCGGCATCGCCGATGTCGGAGGGCTTGATAACTTTCCGCTGGATCACGGAAAAGACGACCTCCACCTGGTTCAGCCACGAGGCATGGACCGGCAGGTGCACCAGGACGGCGTTCGGCCAGGCCGCCGCCATCCGGTCGATGGATGCCTGGCCGCGGTGGGAGGACCCGTTATCCGCGACCCAGAACACCCGGCGGGCCGAGGCGTACGGCTCGGCGGTCATCACCTGGTCCACCAGGGCGGTGAACGGGGCGATCCCGGTCGTCGGTTCCACCCGGCCCATCAGCCGCGCCCGGTGCACGTCATAGGCGGCCATGTACGCGACGGTGCCGTGCCGCTCGTACTCGAACTCCACCCGCCCCGCCCGGCCGGGCGCAGGCGGCAGCCCGGGATGGCGGCGGGACAGGATCTGCAGCTGGGACTTCTCGTCGGTGCTGAGCACGTAGTCGTCGTCTCCCAGCTCAGCGCCGTCCCAGATCCGCTGGTACAGGTCCAGCACCCGGCCCGCTTTCGCCGCGAAGTCCGGGTCGCGGGGGAAGATCCACGACCGGTACCGCCACGGCCGGATCGCGTCCGCATCCAGCCACCGCCGCACCGTCGACCGCGACACGGCCTCCACCAGGCCCTCCTCCGCGGCCTGCGCGGCCAGGTCCGCCGCTGACCACCGCGACTGGGGAACCTCCCGGTCCTCCGGCGGCTCGCAGGCCATCGCCTTGACCTCCGCGACCACTGCGGCGGCGAATACCCGCGGCCGGCCGCTGCGCTGCCGGTCCGCCAGCCCGCTCATGCCCTCCTGCGCGAACCGCTTCCGCCACCGGTACACCACGCCGACGTGCACACCCAGGCGGGCCGCGATCTGCGTGTTCTCCAGCCCGTCCGCGGCCAGCAGCACGATCTTGGCCCGCACCACCTCAGCATGGGGCGCGGCATAGCAGCGGGCACGCCGCTGCAGCTCAGCACGATCAGTCTCCGGCAGCGCGATCACGAACGGGGACGAGCGGCTCATCAGGGGACGGCCTCCGCAAGCACACGACAGGCATCACGAAGACTCGGCGCTTCCCCTCGCCGAGACTGACCCGAAGCCTACATTGCCGTAATTCCGGACAGCACCACTAGCGTGGGACTCGTCGATCGGATAACCGACCGGGGGAGGTGCTATGGCTGAGAAGAAACAGCTGGTGGTCTATGCCGCAGCGTACGAGAGTGTCGAGGCCGCGCTGGCGGACCTGGACGCCATCGAGCAGCTGCACAAGGAGGAGATGATCGGCCAATACGACGCGGCCGTGATCGATCAGGAGGACGGCAAGCCCCATGTGGTCAAGCGGATGGACCGGCCACACATCCGTGTCATCCCGGAATGGTTCGGGGGCGGGACCCTGCCGCGCAAGGAGCTCCACGAGGCCGCTGAGCAGCTTACCGCCAACCAGGCCGGACTCATCGCGGTTGGCGAGCCCACCATCGAGCAAGGGCTGGACAAGGCGCTGACCAAGGCCGCCAAGGTGGTGAAGCGGACCGTCGAGGCCACCACCGACGAGATCACCAGCGAGCTGCAGGAAGCGCTCAAGAGCTGACAACGCCGCGCTGAGACCGCCGCCGTTGAAGGCGAATTCCGTCAGAGCACGTCTCCGTTGAGCCTTGCTCATCTTTCCCGCTCCTGTTCTCAGGTCGGGATGGTGGCCTGGGAGGCGGAGTCGCTGACGGCGAGGCGCCCGGGTGGCGTGGGGAGATCCGGACCCGCCCTGGAGGGTATGGGCCGCCGCCGGGCGCGTCGAGCGCGACGGTCCTGAGTTGGCCGCTGTCGAGCGCCGGGCGGATGTCGGCGACCAGCGGGCGATCAAGCATACGCTCACTGCCAGCCAGGTCTTCCATTCCGGAGGGGTCGACGGCAGCGCGGACTGAGCTCGGCTGAGGCGGCCGCGCGGGCACAGCAGTTCGGGACCCAACAAGCACGCCGCAGGCAAGGCCGAGCCCCGCTGGCGCACGTTCGGGCGCCAGTGCGCCGACCCCATGCAGATCGTGCTGCTCGCGGTCGGCCTAGGCAGCATCTACCCGCTCAGGCGGCTCGGCAGGGCGTGCTGCTCATCCTGCTGACGCTGGCCAACGCTGTCATGAACCTGCAGCAGGAGGGCAAGGCCGCCGCGTCCGTCGCTGCCCTGTCCCGGGCCGGCGCCACTACCCCTACGCTCGTCCGGTGCCTGACAGGGCCGGGCCTCAAGTGCCCTCCTGGGCTTGCACGCGCCCGGAGGCAACCGCGTCGGCCAGTGCCGCGTGGTCGCGTTCGGTCTGGTCGGCATAGGTCTCGGCGAAGTCGGCCACGCACATGCGGCCGTAGCCGGTCATCGCCGCAGCGGTCATGGCGTCGATCTCGGCAGAGTATTTCCAGTCGCGCAGCTGGCGGAAGTAGAAGTCGGCAGAGCGGCGGCCGGGAGGGGTGGCGCTCTGCCAGCCGAGGAAGATGTCGCTGACGGCTTGCATCAGCTGCTGGCCGGCGACGACACGCTCGCCCTGGTTGCGGTATTCGCTCTGGTTGGCGTAGCCGGCCAGCACCGAGCGCTGGGCCTGCTTGGCCTGCAGCAGCAGCGGCTCGAAGCCGTCGTCGGGTTCCATCAGCAAGATCCAGGTCTCGGTGCCGACACTGCCGACGCCGACGACCTTGCGGGCCAAGCGGGTCAGGGCGAACCGCTCCGCCAGCCGGCGCCGGTGGGCAGGCAAGGTCCGCACGTACCCGGTGAACAGGCGGCCGATGAACCGGTAGACAGCGTTGACGTCGAGGTGGCCGGCCAGTTCTTCGAGCGGGACGATCAGCGGCGGGTCGCTGATGATCCGGCGCCGCCCGTCCTCAATGGTGGTCAGTTTTGCCAGCGCCTGTGTGCTGTCCCGCGTGCGGGCTTTCGCGATCTGAGCCTTGGTCTGGCGCACCGCCTTCTCGGGCATGTCAGACTTGAGCCGGGCCAGGGCGCCTTCGACGTCGAAGCGGGCGTACCAGACGTCCAGGATCGACATGGCGGCGACCCCTATGGTCAGCCCATCAGCCGCCCCGCCCGAATGCAATCACGACCCATCTACCCAGCAGCCGATCGCGGCGGCTACTCGACTGGTCGGCCGAATAAATGACCGGAATTCAGCGAGATTTTCGCATTTATGCGCAGAAATAATCTGATTTATACGCAAAACTTCCGGTGCTCGCCGGTATGGCCGACAAGATCGGCGTTGATATCCCGGGCGGGTGATACCACGGCTCGTTCGGTGAAAGAGTATTTTATTTATACCGAACGGACAGTGGCGTTACGGTCCGCATAGGTGCGTGCCGACCGGTCCGGCCGACGCCCGGTCACGGTTGGGTGTCCGCGGCCGGTGTAGCGCGCTGGGGGACGGGCCGTCCGTAGCGGTGGCGGAACAGCAGGTAGGCCGGGAGCCCGGCCAGCAGGGGGAGCCAGTAGGAGACGATCCGGTAGGCCAGGGTGGCCAGGACGGCGTAGCCGGGGTGGACGCCGGCCAGGATCAGCAGCCCGCTGAGGCTGGCCTCCACGATGCCCAGCCCGCCCGGGGTGACCGGGAACAGCGCGACGATGCCGGCGGCGGAGTAGGCCAGCAGCACCAGGGAGGCCGCGGGCCGGCTCCGGTGGCGCGCAGGGCGGCCAGCAGGCAGCCGTAGTCGAAGCCGAGGCGCCCGGCGGTCAGCAGGACCGCCTGCCGCCAGTGCCTGCCCAGGGTCGCCCTGATCGTGTCGCGTTCGGCCAGCAGGCGGGTGTCCAGGCCGGTCACCGGCCGGCGGCCGCGGGTGACCCGGTTCCACAGGTTCTGCGCCGCGCGGCCGAGCAGGGCCAGCGGCCGGTCGGTGCGCAGCAGGATCACGCCGCAGACGGCGAACAGGACGAACCCGCCCAGACCGAGCAGGGCGGTATGGACCAGCCCGGGGCTGACTGCTGCGCCGCCCAGGATGGCCGGCAGCGCGAACAGCGGCAGCGCGAGCAGGCCGCCGATGCCGAGCAGCGAGAACGTGGTCAGGCCGCCGACGGCGGTGTCGGTGTCGAACCCCGCGGTGGTCAGCATGCTGAACTGGACGGCGGCCCCGGCCGCGTCGCCGCCGGGCAGGCTGTTGGTGACCGCGTTGCCAGCGAGCCCGGCGGTGACCACGGCGAACCAGCCCCGGGTCCGCAGCGCCAGCCGCTGCAGGGCGAAGTTGCAGGTGAAAGCCGCCAGCTCGGAGGCCAGCGCGACCGTGAACCAGACCGGGTTCAGCGTCGACAGGCGCGGCCAGGCACCTAGCACCTTGACGAGCGCGGGCAGCACGAGGTAGATGGCCGCGCCGGCCACCGCGACGGGCAGGGCCCGCTTGACGACGGTCTTCCAGGTCGGCGGGTGCGCCTGCGCGGCGTCGATCGCGGCCGCCTTCTGCGCGACCGACGTGGACTTCCCGGCGTCGATCGGCTCTCCGCCTGGCTGCTGCCCATCGCCTGGCGGCCGAGGATGCCTGCGAGCCGTCATGTCGTACTTCATTCTCCAGGGCCGGGACCGCACCTGACGGCAGCTCTTTCCAGCGGAAGTCGTTCGGCGGCGGCAATCAGGACCTTCGCCCTCTTCGACCAGGGTTGCGGCGCAGCACAGTGACAGGAGACCGGATCTGGCTCGATCCGTCGAGGGTGATCGTGATGGCCGCCAGCCCCCAACCTGTCCCGGAGCCGTCAGGCAGCCCAGCGGACGCCGTCCCGGCGGGCGGCCCGCGGGTGGCGACTCGTGGAGATGCGGAGGATGGGGGTCATATTCTCGGCGATGAGGGCTCCGGCTACTGGATCGGCCTCGCTGCGATAAGGGCAGCGCTCGCTCACCGAGATGGGCGGGGAGCCGCAACCGCTCTCACCACCGCTGTGCTCAGTTACTTTCAGATTCCCGCCATCGAAGACGTCATGGTCCCGGTGTACCGCCGTTTCGACAAGGCCTACATCGCCGGTTTCGCCAAACAGGCGGCCGAGTGCGCGCGGCACGGTGACCAGGTTGCGCTGGGGCTCTTCCGCCAGGCCGCCGCGGGTCTCGCGGCGCAGGTCGAGGTCGTCTACCGTCGACTCGGTTTCACCGCGCCGGTCGACCTGACCCTGGTAGGAGGCACGTTCAAAGCTGGCGAGATATTCACCGGCTGGCTGCGGGAAGACCTGGCGGAGCTGGTCCGTGACGAGGGCTTCTCGGTACCAAGCTCCCGCCAGTCGGAGGGTCGCCCTGGCTGGCCGCGCGCACCGCTGGCCTGGAACAGCTGTTGTCCTACCAGAAGATCGCGGCCAGGCTCGATGCCGCCCTAAGCGCTGATGTCCGGCGACAAGGGCCCTATGGCCCTACCGGTTAGTCCTTCACCTGGAAACCTGGCAGGCAGAACGGCTGTGTGCAGCCTTGAATCCCGGCGGGCCGGGTGGTTGCGTGATCGTTAGGGGCACAGGACATGGCCACCGTCGTGCGTGAGACCGAACGGAAATACGAACCCGCCAGAGGCGGAACGGCCGCGCTGAATGCGGTGAAAACCATGACCGGGACGGCAGGAGTTGCCGCCGTCTCCGAGCTACCTGAGCAGCTCCTGGATGCCATCTACTACGACACCGCGGATCTGCGGTTGATCCGTGCGGGCATCACGCTGCGGCGGCGCACGGGAGGCGAGGATGCGGGGTGGCACCTGAAACTGCCCGCGGGCGCGGACACCCGGGACGAGATACGCCTGCCCTTGACCGGCGCCGATGGCGCGGTGCCGGAAGAGCTCACAGCTTTGGTCAGGGCCTATACGCGGGGCGCGGCGCTGGCGCCGGTGGTGCGCATCCAGACCCACCGCCACGTGCTCCGGCTGCTCGACGGCGCTGGCCAGGCACTGGCCGAGATCGCCGCCGACCACGTCTCGGCCGAGCCAGCCGACGGATCCACCGCCACCGCGTGGGACGAGATCGAGGCCGAGCTGGTCACCGGCGGCCCCGCCCTGCTGACGGCGATAGACCAGCAGCTGCGCCGGGCCGGCGCCCGGACCGCCGCCACCAAGACCAAACTGCAGCGGGCGCTGGCGGGCCGACTGCCCGCCGCCGAGCCCGCGCCGGAACCGCGGCTGACCAGGCATTCGCCCGCAGGCGGAGTCGTACTCGCCTACCTGCGCGACCAGGTGGCCGCGATCTCACATCATGACCCGCTGGTCCGCCGCGATGAGCCCGACGCCGTGCACCAGATGCGGGTGGCCGCCCGCCGGGCCCGCAGCGCACTGCAGGCCTTCGGCACCATCATCGACCGCGAGACGACCCGGCCGCTGTGCGCGGAGCTGAAGTGGCTCGCAGCCGCGCTCGGACAGGCCCGCGACACCGAGGTGCTGCAGGCCCGGCTCACCGCCGACCTCGCCGCCGTCCCCCCCGCCCTGGTCGTGGGCCCAGCGCAGGCCCGCATCACCGCCCACTTCACCGCCCAGCTCACCCAGGCCCGCCAGACCGCGCTGGATACCCTCGATGGGCAGCGCTACCTCCGCCTGCTCGATAACCTCGACGCGCTGCTGGCCGACCCGCCGCTGACACCGCTGGCGGCACGTCAGGCAGGCAAGGCGCTCGCCAAGCCGGTCCGGCGGGCAGCACGCCGGCTCCAGCGTGCCCTGGACGCCGTGCCCGGCGCCCAGGACCGCGACACGGCGATCCATGAGGCCCGCAAGGCCACCAAACGCGCCCGGTACGCCGCCGAAGCAGCCGTGCCCGCCCTCGGCCGCACGGCCGGCCGCCAGGCCGCACAGGCCAAGGAACTGCAGCAGTCGCTCGGCGAGCACCACGACAGCGTCGTCGCACGGGCAGTGCTGCTCGACCTCGCCGGGAAAGCCCGGACCGCAGGAGAGGACACATTCACCTACGGCCTGATGTATCAGCGCCAAGCCTGCCAGGCCGCCGAGATCGAGCACGCCCTGCCACACTTCACGGCCGCGCGACAGGCCCGGCAGGCATGACGAGACCTTGGCCTCTGGCGCGGCGTAGAGGCCCGCCGTGTGGTGTTCCTCACCGGGCTGGCCGCTGTCCCGCTGGCGTCGTTGTGACCGTGCCGCGGCGCGCCGCCGCGCCGCCCGCTTCGCCACCATCCATGCCCTCCGGCCAGCCCACAGACCCGACCCCGGCACGGCAGGCCGCAAACGGCGTACGCCGACCGGCGCAACCGGGCTTGCGCCGGATCACTCCCCCGGCATCTGAGCGGTGACGCCTGACGGTGCGGCGCCCTCACCAGCTCGGAGCGGGCTGGCCATGGCTGGCCTGAGACTTGCTGTCCGCATGCCGTTGCATAAACCCGCCGACGATCTCAACCAGGCCCTCGGCGATGAACCAGATGCCGACCAGCACCGCCAGCACCGTCACCGAGGTGGTCGGAACCGCGACGACCACGATCCCGGCGATCAAGCTGATGAGCCCGAAGAAGATCCACCAGCCGCGCCGCTCTCCCGTCCCCCCGGAAAACGCGATCGCCAGCGAGGCCAGGCCATGCACGATCCAGGTCACCCCGATCACCAGGCCGACCAGCGCCACAGTCAGGTTCAGGTGCCGGATCAGGATCACCCCGATGACCACCAGCAGCAGCCCGGCGATGCCCAGCCACACCTGGTGCGGCTCGCTCCTATCGAACGCCCGGACCAGGTAGAAGATCCCCGAGATGACCAGCAGCACGCCGATCAGCACCGCGATGACGTTCAGCGACCCGCTCGGGTGCAAGGCGATGATCAGCCCCAAGATCACCGTCACCACCCCCACGAACACCATCGCCTGCCATCCAGTTGCCGCCGAGAACCCCGGGGGCAGCTGCTGGCCAGGTTCTTCCGGTTGCATCGACCACACCTTCTTGCCGGTCGGGCCCGCTAGCAGGCGCACGAACGTTCACCAGGATGCTCCGATGCTCGATCCGCTGCCCCGCCACAGACATCATCCGTTCCGGATGAACATCCTTCGCGGCTGGCCAGCCAGCGCGAACCGGGTCGCGGATCTGGGCCGAGCCAGGATCACAGCCGGATGTTCATCTCGTCCACGACGGCGGCAAGTGCCGCCGCAGTGCCTGGCGTGATACCGAACTTGCCGGGGTCGGGGACCGCGGCATAGCCGTGCACGACGCCGGCCTGCGCGGGCTGCCACTTGATGCCGGCGTGAGCAAGGATGGCGCGCATGGGCGCGTTCTCAGCGAGAACGTCGGCGCAAAAGCGTGAGATGCCGTTGCGCCGGGCGGCGATGGCGAGAGCTCCCATCAGCAGCGTTCCCAGTCCGCGTCCCTGGAACTCATCCTCGATCAGGAAGCTGATGTCGGCCAGTGCCCGGTCCGAAGCCGACCGGACGTAGCTGGCGCCACCCACCGGGACGTCAGTGCTGTCGACGGCCGCCCAGGCGAAGTGGTCGACGTAGTTGACCTCGGCCAGGTACCGGGCTAGCGCCGGAGTCATATGTACTGCGGCGAGGAAACGCTGGTACCGAGTCTTGACCGACAACAGGGGCTCTCCCCTTACCAGCGCGTACTGGTCGCCGGGGTAGACCGGACGGAGTCCGGCAGCGATGCCGTCGCGGAGGGTGACAGGCACCGGAGCCGTGTCGGCGGCCAGACGCTGGCGGGCCTGGATCACGACCTTCTCCAGTACCTCCGGGATGGCCAGCAGCCGCGCAAAGGCTGCCCGCCCGCCCTTCAGGCCGCGCGTCTCGGTCACCGCGGTGATGGTCGCCGAGCGGCGTGTCCCGCGCAGGAGCGCCATCTCCCCCAGGATCGAGCCCTTCGCCACGGCGGTAACCTTCTGCGCTCCCTGTTCGCCGAAGGCAACCCGGGCGCGACCAGATGTCAGCAGCAGGAAATGCTCGGCGACGTCACCGCGCCGGAGCAGCACCGTCCCAGCCGGCGCTGCGAAAGGTATCAGGAGCCCCGCCAGGCTCTCAAGATCCGCACATGCGGCGGCGGCCAAAACGTCGCACCGCTCAAGGTCGGCGACGATCGTATCCCGGTCACCGAGCACATTGCCGCCAGGCAGCATATCGAAGGATCTTTCAGCCATCTCGGCAAGATGGTCTCTAATCGGCGTGCCGTCCAGAGCCGTTCGTCACGTATATACGGGGCGTATGGCCATGAGTAACGCGTGAACATCGGCGGACAGTGCCGGTGCAGGCTTGTCGTCATGGGGACCGGAGGAGGCCGAGGCGGTGGATCATCCGGGTGATGTCGCTGGGCGTGATGATCCCGGCCAGGTGCCCATCGCTGAACACCAGCGCACGCCGGTCAGCGCAGTCGGTGAGGCGGGGCAGGATGTCGGCCACCGAGTCGTCTGGTGAGGCCGTGGCGATGTCATCTGCCCGGCCTGCGGTTATGACTTCGGGCAGGCATGGTGAGACCTTGGCCCCTGGCCGGGCAGGATCTGCTGTCAGGGAACGATGCGGTCGCCCACCGGCAGCGGTGATGGTACCTCCGGGCGGGCCCGCCCGCGAGCTGGCAGGACCGGCGCGGCCCGGCTCGACTCATCGCCGTGGTGGCGTGGCTGCTGGCGCTGACCGGCGGCTCGTCAGCGCAATGGCCTCTTACTTACATGCATAATGCCGATGAGCGGGCCCGACGTCGCCGTAGTCTGAGGCAGGCGCTTGTGCCGTCCAGCAACGGAGTGGAGTTGATCTTCGATGACAAGGTACGTGATCGGTCCGGACGTCGCCATTCGCCTAGCTGGCGACGAGGCCGTGGTTCCCGACGGGCATCATATGCTGGCCCCGTCGCTGCTTCGCTCGCAGATGCTGTCGCTCCTCTATCAGGCAGTACACCGCGGTGAGATGACCAAGGAGGATGCCGAGCGGCGCCTCTTCTACGTGCAAGGGATGCGGATCCGGCTGCACGAGGACTACCTCCTTCAGGACGCCGCATGGCAGGTCGCCGACCAGCTCGGCTGGCCTGACACGTTTGATGCTGAGTACGTGGCTCTGACCCAGCTCGAAGCCGACGCTTTGATCACACTCGACCGGCAGCTCGCCGATGCCGTGAAGGACCTGGTGACTGTCGCGCCTATCGAGGCGCTGTTCTGATCGAAGCAAAACCTTGTGAACGGTCCTGCCGCCTGATGACAGTCATCTGCCCCTGCGAGTACGTGCCGTCGCAGCCCAGCAGACGGTAGCCGAGGGATGCCAAAGTCCCAGCCGATCCGGGCGGCGGGCTCGGGAGCCGACGGCGCGAGCTGGGCCTGGTACAGCGCCTCGAGCTCCTGCCCAGAGGCTATGTCCGTGCCGACCACCGATCCGGCCGATGTCCCGGGCCGGGTGCCCCGCACTTCTCGCCCTGGAGGAACCGGCCAGCACGACCCAGCTGGTCGCGACGCTGGGCCAGTCGCTCGGCGGCATCGGCGATCACCTGGCCGTGCTGCGCGAGGCCGGACTGATCGCCCGGGCTCGTTCCGGGCGATCAGTCCTCTACCGCCGTACCCCTGTCGGCGACGCCCTGGTCGCCTCCGGCACGTGAAGGCCCGAATCTAAGCGCGGGACCGGGGAGCACGCCAGGCGCGCTCGCCGAGCAGGGCCAGGGCGGCCGGCACCAGGATGCCGCGGACCACGGTGGCGTCGATCAGCACCGCGGCCGCGGTCCCGATGCCGAGGATCTTCAGGTCCACCAGGGACAGCGTGGCGAAGATGGAGAACACCGCCACCATGATCAGCGCCGCGCTGGTCACCACGCCCGCGCTGGAGGCGATGCCGCCGACCACCGCGTCCTTCGGCGCCGAGCCGCGGGACCACAGCTCGCGGATGCGGCTGAGGATGAACACGTGGTAGTCCATGCTGATGCCGAACAAGAACACGAACATGAACAGCGGCACCCAGGAGATGATCCCGCCGAACGAGTGGTAACCCAGCAGTCCCTGCAGCCGGCCGTCCTGAAAGATCAGCGTGATCAGCCCGTAGGCGGCCCCCACGGACAGCAGGTTCAGCAGGATCGAGACCAGCGAGATCGCCACGGACCGGAACGCGATCATCAGCAGCACGAAGGCCAGCACGGCCACCACCGCGAGCACCACCGGGGTCCGGTCGTGCAGCTGGTGGGTGAAGTCGTAGGTGCTGGCCGTATCCCCGGTCACCGCGTAGCTGATCCCGGGCACCCGGCCCAGGGTGTCCGGCAGGATCTGACCGCGCAGGGCCAGCAGGGCCTGGTCGGAGGCCGCGTCCGACCCGTTACCGGCCAGCGGGACGTCGATGACCAGGGCCCGGTTCCCCGCGGCGCCGACGGCTTTGGCGGTCACCGGCTCGCGAATGGGGCCGCCGGTCGCCGCGCGCCCCTGTAGCGCGGCGACCGCGGCCAGCACTCGCGGCCCGGTGGCGTCCGGGCCGGTCACAACCACCTCGGCGGGTGACGGCGTTTGCGGGAAGGCCTGCTGGATCTCGGCCGAGGTCTGCAGCACGGCCTGGCCGGGCGGCACGTCGACGGCCGGCTCCCCCAGCCTCATGCCGGCCGCTGGCGCGGCCAGCGCGATCAGGGCCAGGGCGGCGGTGGCACCCCAGATCGCCGGGTGGGCGACCACGCGGCGGACCAGAGCGGCCCACATCCGCGACGGGCGGGCGGCGGCGCGGCTGCGGCCGAGGAACGGGATCCGGCCCCGGTCGGCGCGCCGCCCCAGCCAGGACAGCAGCGCGGGCAGCACGGTGAGCGAGCCAACCACCGCGATGCCAACCACCGCGATCGTGCCCAGGGCGATGCTGCTGAACTGGTCGATGCCGGTCAGGAACAGGCCCGCCATGGCGATCATCACGGTGACGCCCGAGACCAGGATCGAACGGCCTGACGTGCCCGCCGCGATCCGCAGCGCCTCGGCGAACGACCGGCCCTGGGCCCGCTCCTCCCGCTCACGGCGCAGGTAGAACAGCGAGTAGTCGACGCCGACCGCCATGCCCACGATCAGCACCACCTCGGCGGTGGACGTCCCGATGGGCAGCCAATGACTTGAGATCGTGACCACTGACAGGGCCGCCATGACCGCGGAGACGGCGAGCAGGATGGGGATGCCCGCCGCGACCAGGGCGCCGAACACGACCAGCAGCAGGACGAGCGTCAGCGGCACCGAGGTGGCTTCGGCCTGGCGGAAGTTCAGCGAGTTGTCGATGGTCCGGGCGATGCTGGCGTCGCCGGTCTCGGCGACGATGAGGCCCGGATGGGCGGCCTGCACGGCCGCGACCGCCCGCTGATCCGCCGCCACGGCCTGGTCGGAGTTGGGCACGTTGCCCGGCACGTCGAACGTGACCAGGGCGCTGCGCCCGTTCGCCGACACCAGCGACGAGCGACCGGGGTGCCCCGCGCCGGCGGCCAGCGGTGACTGGATACCCGTGGCGGACTTCGGCAGTGCCGTCAGGGCGGTGACCACCTCGCGCACCGCCTGCCGCATGCTCGTGTCGGCGGCGAATGTCCGGTCGGCCGCACGCGCCTGGATAAGAACGACCTCACTGGCCGCGCCGTAGTAGGTCGGCGCGGCCTGATGCAGGGCCCGTTCGGCCTGACCTGCCTGGCCCGGGTCGTAGCTGGGCAGGTTCTTCGAACCAAACGCCTGGCTGACCGTGAACAGCAGGGCGACCAGCGCCAGCCACCCGAATACCGCGGTCTTCTTGTGCCGGGCGCTCCACCCGGCGATCCGCTCGACGGCCGGCCGTTTTCCCGGCCGCTGATCGCGATCGCGGTCTATTGGCTCTGTTCCTGGCAACACTGAACTCTGCGAGTGGTGCATTGTGACCTCTCAGGAGGCTGAAGGGGAAGAAGTGGCTAGAGAGGACCCGGCGAGCGAAGGCTCGGGGAACGAAGGCTAGGAGCAGCGCGGCTCGGGAAAGCGCGGGCTCGGGGAAGCGCGGCTAGGAGAAGCGCAGGCTCAGGGAAGTATGGCGAGCACGACGGGAACGCCGGCCGTGGTCGCGACACCGCCGGTCCGCAGTACCGTCCGGGCGGCGGGCATCGAGCCGAGCTGTGCCTTGGGGAAGTCCGCAGCGGGCTCGGCCGCGACGGCCATGATGGCTATGGTCAGCACCACCCAGGCGAACAGGGCCCGCCGCCAGTAACGCGCCCGCCAGCCCGCGACCCGCTTGCTGAGCGGGACATGCGGCGGGCGGGAACGCCACGCTGGCACACCCATGATTGCCTCACTTGCTGACACTGGCAGGCGCCTTCGGACGGCACCGACCCCCGGTTGCTCCGTTACTCCAGGGGAGCATAGACCCCCCCGGTCTGATACAGGCCATACTTGACCCAGCGACTGGCGCATTCGTGGCCTCTTTCTTGTTGGTAGCGGGTGAGCGGCTATCTGGTGTGAGCAGTCGGCTCCGCGCCCCGCCCGTGAGCTGGACCCTCATGGGCGGGGCTGGAACTACGGTCCGTTCGGGAGAAAATAGGCGGAAGCGGGCCGGGACGCTCGAGCAGGTCCTTGGCCGCCGCCAGCGGGTCTTCCGGCGGGCGCAGCAGCGCCCGCGCGATGCTGGCGTGAGTCCGGGCGGTCAGCACCAGGACGTAGTTGAACAGGGCGAACAGGACCAGGCAGGCCACGGCGGCCAGCAGCGCCCTGGGCAGGCTGTCGATGTACACACCGACCGCGCCCGAGCCGGACGGGCCGTTCGGGAAGTAGCCGAGCTGCACGCCGTGGACCGCGAGGCCGTGCGGGTAGTGCTCGACCGGCGCCCAGTACCACAGCGGCAGCGTGACGCCGAGGGCCAGGGTCAGCCAGACGGTCAGCACCAGGGCTCCGACGATGACCAGCGGGACGAACAGGCCGGTCAGGTACGCGAACTCCCGCCAGGTGGCCACATCCTTCCAGCGGGCGCCGGCCCGGGCCATCATCCCCGGGGCAGCGGGCTGCTGGTAACGGCTGGGCACCGGCTGGCCGAACACCCAGCGCAGCCGGGCCCGCTCGACGTCGGCGCAGCGGTGCAGGAACCCCGCCACGGCCACCAGCACCGGCAGCCCGACCAGCGTGAGCGCGAGCGCGGCCGCCCCGCAGGCCGCGGCCAGCGCCGCGCCGAGCAGCAGCCAGCCGGTCACCTGATAGGCCAGCAGGTACCAGGCGGCACGCCAGGTACTGGCCGCCCGGGCCTGGTGCAGCGGGTTGCGGTGCAGGCTCAGCGGCGGGGCGGCCCGGCGGGCCGGCCGGGCCGGGGGGCTGAGCGGGGGCGCTGGGGCGTTCATCCGACCTCCCGCATGAGCTGCTCCACCGCGCTGACGTGCTCGGTGAGCTTCTGCATCTGGTCGCGCAGTTCCTGCTGGTTGGCGACCGCTTCCTCGGCCAGCTTGCGGTAGGCGGCCATCGCGATGGCGTCGGCGCGGTGCCGCTGCAGCCGGTAGTACTGGCTCACGATCACGGCCGCCGCGGCGCAGATCGGGACGAGGATGGTCAGCAGGACACCGATTGAAGTCGGCATCAGTTGCTCTGTCTCATGTCGTAGTCGCCTTTCTTGCCGTCGGCCTGATCAGCACGGAGCGCCGCCACGATCGTCTCGGCGGTCACCCGCAGCTCGAACGGGGCCAGCTGGAAGTACTTCATCGCCTTGCCGTCCTCCGACAGCTCCAGCTGGCCGGTTACCATCCCGGCCTTCTCCAGCCGGTCCAGGTGCATGTACAGCAGAGGCCTGGACATCTCCAGCCTGCGGGCCAGTTCGCTGACGTGGACCCGCCCGCCCGCGAGCTCCGCGACGATCCGCAGTCGCAGGGGGTGGGCCACGGCGGTGAGCATCGCCAGCAGCTCGTCGGTGGTCAGGTCCGGCTCCTAGTAGATCTGTATTTCACCTGTAAGGCAAAACTTACATATGGTGGAGCTGGCTGTCAACGGGCTTTCGGCTTGCTGTCCGATGTCTCGCGATATATCGTGGGGGCATCTGGGATTTCCCCGCTCTTGCTACGGAGGGCACGATGACCGAGGGATTCAACGTGCGCGCCGGGGACGCTGACCGTGAGGCGGCCGCGGCCCAGTTGCGTGACCACTACGCGGATGGTCGGCTGACGCTTGACGAGCTGAACGAGCGCCTGGACCAGACGTTCGCGGCCAAGACCACGGCCGACCTGATGACCGTGATGCGGGATCTGCCCTACGCGCCGCAGACCACCGCGGGCCTGCCGAGCGGGAGCTACGGCAACACCGCCTGGCCGGGGCCGGCCGGGTCGGGCGGCTCGGACTGGCAGTCCGGCGCGGGCTACGGCCGCCGCCATGCGCCGTTCGCCGCGTTCGCGCCGGTGATGGGCCTGGTATGGCTGTTCCTGATCCTCGGTGCCGTGATGGTGTTCGGCCTCGGCGGTGACCGGCCGGTGGGCATCGTCCTGATCATCGCCGCGCTGGCCTTCCTCAAGCGGCTGTTCAGCGGGCGGCGCAGGAGCTACGGCAGGCCGCGGGGACCGCGCGGGCCGAGGGGACCCCGGGGGCCGAGGGGTCCGCGTTTCTGACGCGTCGCCTGAGCATCTGACGGGTTGCTGATCGCTCCGAAGCGGGTGTTCCGCCGGGTGCGGTGACGGGGCGGCGCTGATTCTGCCGTCAGGCGGGTTCCGCACCGGGCCGCGCCGACTTATCGTTGAAGACAGGTAGTCGGCTTGGCGAACCCGGAAACCCGATGACGAGGCGATACGACGTCCGAACCGGAATGCTAGAAGAAGATCCCGACGCGGGGCAGCCGCGTGAGCACCTGATACCTGGCTGGCGCGTGCCCGGGCACAGCCGCTACGACTACGCCATCCGGATCGGGGACGCCGAGCGCGACGCCACGATGGCCCAGCTGCGGGAGCACTTCGTGGCCGGGCGGCTGGACCTCGACGAGCTGACCGAGCGGATCGACCTTGCGCTGACCGCCAAGACGCAGGGCCAGATCGACAGCCTGATGGCCGACCTGCCCCGGCCGCTCAAGGGGTCCAAGGAGTCGAGGCCCGCCCGCTCCGAGCCGCGGCCGCCGGTCCCCGATCAGGACGCGGGCCGCTTCCTCGTCTTCGCGCTGCTGCTGTTCGCGCTGGCCACGTGGATCCTGATCATGGCCTGGATGGCCCGGCACGCCGCCTGGTCCGGGCCTTATCCCAACCTGCCTGGCCCGCAGCACCCCTGACCGGTCAGCGTTACTAGTCAGCGTCACCAGTCAGCGTCACCAGTCAGCGTCACCAGTCAGCGTCACCAGTCAGCGTCACCAGTCAGGCGTCGGTCAGGGCGCGCAGCGGCACGACCAGGTAGCGGTAGTCCGGGACCGACTCCTCGCCCGGCTGCGGGCTGGCCGTGATCAGGGCCGGCTTGGTCGGGCTGGTGAACTCCAGCCGGATGCAGCCCGCCTGGATGGGGGCAGCCCCGTCCCGCTTGCCCTTGACCGGATCCGGCGTGTCCTCGCCGTCCGGGGCACTCTGGGCTCCTTGGGCCACGGCTGAGGAGTTGCCCGCCGCCGCGACCAGCGCCGCGGTCAGGCCGTCGAGCAGGTAGTGCGGGCTGAACGCGATCGCGGACTCCTCGCCGGAGAAGTCGGCGGCCACCGTCTCCCTGGCCCGCGCCTGCCCCTTGGTGCCCGCCTCGATGGTGACCTTCCCCGGCTCGAACGAGAGCCGGACCGAGCTGCCCCGCTCGGCGACCAGCGCCACCCGCCGGACCGCCTCGGCCAGCGGCCCGGCCGGCATGTCGCCCCGGCTGCCGAAGTCCGCGGGGAACTTGGAGCTGTACTTGATGTACTCCCCCCCGATCAGGCGCGTGGTCAGCCGGCGTCCGCCCGACTCGAAGCCGATCATGGCGTCGGCGGCCCGCAGCGAGCCGCCCGCTCCGGCCTGGGAGCTCTGCCCGGACCCGGCTGTTTCGGTCCCGCGGGTGAGGATCCGGACCGGGACGCCGGGCGCCATCATCCGGGCCGCGTCGGCGAGCGTCTTGGCCGGCACCAGCAGCGTGCTGCTGACGTCGGGACGAGCCGGGTCCCAGCCCAGCTCCCTGATGGCCAGCCGGTACCGGTCGGTGGCGACCAGCGTGATCATATCCCCGGCGATCTCGACGTTCACCCCGGTGATGACGGGCAGCGTGTCATCCCGGCTGGCGGCCGGGGTCACCTGGCTGATCGCAATGGCCAGCGCGCCGCCGTCCACCGTGCCGGCCAGCCGGGGCAGCTCCGGCAGCCGCGGGTACTCCCCGAGCGGCAGCGTGACCAGGCTGAACGACGCCGCCCCGCAGGTCAGGGTGACGTCATCGGCGTCGTCGACCTCGATGGGATGCCCGGGCAGGCTGCGCGTGATCTCGGCCAGCAGCCGCCCCGGCACCAGCACGGTCCCCGGCTCGGCCACGTCCGCGTCGATCCGGATCCGGGCCGACACCTCGTAATCGAAGCAGGACAACGTGAGCGCGCCGGACTCCGCCGCCAGCAGCAGCCCGGACAAGATCGGCAGCACCGGCCGGGATGGCAGCGAGCGCGCTACCCAGGCCACCGCCTCAGCCAGCGCATCGCGCTCCACCACGAACCGCATCCCAGCCGCCTCCATCTGCGCCTAATCCATCTGCGCCGAATCCATTTGGCGAGTGCCGACCCGCCCTCATACAAATATTCGCATGAGGCACCGACATTTCCGGGGCTCCGGGGGCCGTCCCGGGGGCCCGGCCCGACGAGAAGCGGCGGCGGCCGGCCGTTAGGTGATCAGGCCGGGCGGAGCGGAGTCCAGGGTGGCGGTGATCGCCTTGGCCAGGGCGCGCGCCGATTCGGCGGTGAGCTCGACCGCGACGCGCGCCGCGGGTCCGGCGCCCGGGTCGAGGAAGTCGATGTTGAGGGTGTGCTCGGCCTGCGCGTGCACCGGGTGGTCGAAGTACACGCTCGCGTCGGTCACCTTGAACCAGCCGGACGGTCCCTTCCCGCTGCCGCTGATCGAGACCTTCTCCGTCAGGTAAGTGCACATTGACGACTCCTCTCGCACTCGACGATAACAGGTAGCGGCCGAAGAAGGCCCAGATCTTCCCCCAGGCGTCCACGGCCGCCTCGGGCCGGTAGTTGGGCCGGTCTACCTGCAGGAACGCATGTCCGGCGCCCTCGTAGACTTCCTCCATCGGGTCCGTATACCGCCGGCAATATGATTCCACCGCTACCACAGGCCAGCCAGGCCCCCGTGAAAGACTTCGGGCATGACTTACGTAGCCGCCGATGACCGTTATAACAGGCTCCCCTACCGCCGCTGCGGGCGCAGCGGGGTGCTGCTGCCCGAGGTATCACTCGGGTTGTGGCAGAACTTCGGCGACGGCCAGCCGATCGAGGGGCAGCGGGCGATCCTGCGCCGGGCGTTCGACCTGGGTGTCACGCACTTCGACCTGGCCAACAACTACGGTCCGCCGTACGGCAGCGCGGAGATCAACTTCGGCCGGATCATGCGCGAGGACCTGCGTCCCTACCGCGACGAGCTGATCATCTCGACCAAGGCCGGCTATGACATGTGGCCGGGTCCCTACGGCGACCACGGCTCCCGTAAGTACCTGCTGGCCAGCCTGGATCAGTCACTGCGCCGGATGGACCTGGAGTACGTGGACATCTTCTACTCCCACCGGTACGACCCGGACACGCCGCTCGAGGAGACGATGGGGGCCCTGGCCACGGCGGTCCAGTCAGGCAAGGCCCTGTACGCCGGGATCTCCTCTTATTCTGCCGAACGGACCGTGGAGGCTGCTGACCTGCTCCGTCGCATGGGCACTCCGCTGCTGATCCACCAGCCGTCCTACTCGATGCTGAACCGCTGGATCGAGGGCGGCCTGCTCGACGTCCTGCAGCGCGAGGGGGTGGGCTGCATCGCGTTCTCGCCGCTGGCCCAGGGCGTGCTCACCGGCAAGTACCTGAACGGCGTGCCGTCCGGCTCGCGGGCCAGCCTGAACGGCTCGCTGTCGTCAGACCAGATCGCGCCCCAGACGCTGGCCCGCGTCCGGGCGCTGAACGAGATCGCCGCCGCCCGCGGCCAGAGCCTGGCCCAGCTGGCCCTGTCCTGGGCGCTGCGCGATCCGCGAGTGACGTCGGTGCTGATCGGCGCGAGCAGCGTGACCCAGCTCGAGGAGAACCTGGCCGCGGCCGGTCACACCGGGTTCACCGACGACGAACTGGCCGCGATCGACCGCGACGCGGTGGACGCCGGCATCAACATCTGGGCCGCCTCCAGCGCCCACTAGGCGTTGCCGGGCGCGGAGAAGGGGTGAAACCCGGCTTCCACCGTCATAGAGCGTGGTGAAACCCGGGTTTCACCACGTTTGGGGGGAGGCGGCGGGGCTGGTCAAGTGGTGAGGTAGGCGCCGAACCAGGTCCAGATGTGCTGCCAGCCGTCCATGGCGGCTTCGGGGCGGTAGGCGGGGCGGTTGACGGAGAAGAAGGCGTGGCCGGCGCCCTCGTAGCTGTGGAACTCGTAGGTCTTGCCCTGGGCCTTGAGCTCCTGCTCGAGCTCGGCGACCTGGTCTCGGCGACGGGTACTGGTCGTCCGCGCCGAACAGGCCGAGCAGCGGGCAGGACAGGTCCTTGATCAGGTGCTTGATCGGGCCGACCTTCAGCGGCATGCCTTCCGGCGGGGAGCCCACGACGAACGCGCCGTAGCAGTCGACGGCGGCTTGCAGCGGCAGGCTGCAGGCGGCCAGGACCGACTGACGGCCGCCGGAGCAGTAGCCGATCACGCCGACCTTGCCGTTGGCGGAGGTCAGCCCGCGCAGGTGGGCTGCGGCTCCGGCCACGTCGCCGATGAGCCGGGCGTCGGGCACGCCGCCCTTGGCCCGGGCGGCCGCGGCGGCGTCGTCCGGGCTGGCGCCGGGCGCGTCGCGATGGTAGAGGTTCGGCATGAGCGCGTTGTAGCCGTGCGCCGCGAACGTGCGGGCGATCTCCTTGGTCGGCTCGTCGTAGCCGGGCATGTGATGGATCACGACCACGCCGCCGAACGGTCCCTGGCTCATCGGGCGGGCCAGGTACGCCTCGATCTCGTCGCCGCCGTCGCCGCGGATCGTGACGGTATCGGCCAGCATCGCGTCGTACATCAGGCTCCCTTCGCAGGCTTGATGGCGCTCAGATCCTAGCTGGGTCCGTGCGGCGATCCTAGCTGGGTCCGTGCGGCCCGGGTCAGGTGGGCAGGCAGACGAGCGTGAGAAAAAAATTGTCGATCTGGCGGATGGCCTCGATGAAGTGCTCGAAGTCGACGGGCTTGGTGACGAACGCGTTGGCGTGCAGCGAGTAGCTGCGGATGATGTCCTCTTCGGCCCGGGAGGTGGTCAGCATGACCACGGGGATGACGAGCAGGTCGGGGTCGCTCTTCAGCTCGGCCAGGACCTCCAGGCCGCTGAGGCGGGGCAGGTTGACGTCGAGCAGGATCAGGCCCGGGCGCGGCGCGTCGGCGTAGGGGCCCTGGCGGCGCAGGAACTGCAGGGCCTGCTCGCCGTCGGAGACGATGTGCAGCCGGTTCCGCACCTTGTAGTACTCGAAGGCTTCCCTGGTCATGAGGACGTCGCCGTCGTCGTCATCGACCATCAGCACGTCGATCACCTTAGTGTTGACCAAATCAGCCATTGCTGTCCTCGTCCTGGGAGTCGTGTGGATCCTCGGGCGGCCCTGCGGCCAGGGCCGCCGCGACTTGTTCGTCGCCGGATGACCCCGGGGCGTCCAGGGTAAGGGACTCCTGGGGCATCGGCAGGGTGAAGCAGAACCGCGCGCCGTCGGTGTAGGTGGTGTCGAGCCAGATCTTGCCGCCAAAGTACTCGATGATCTTCCTGGTCATGGCCAGGCCGATGCCGGTGCCGTCGTAGGCGGCCCGCTCGTGCAGCCGCTGGAAGATGACGAAGATGCGCTCGGCGTACTCGGGGGGGATCCCGATGCCGTGGTCGGAGAACGAGAACAGCCAGAACTGCCCGTCGCGGCGGGCGGTGATCACGATGCGCGGCGGCTTGCCGCCGCTGAACTTCAGCGCGTTGCTGAGCAGGTTCTGGAACACCGCGGTCAGCAGCGGCATCTCGGCCAGCACGTAGGGCAGATGGCCGGTCTCGACGGTGGCGCCGCTTTCCTCGACGGCCGAGGCCAGGTTGGCCCGGGCCTGGGTGAGCGCGGCGTCGCTGGCCACCAGGGCGGGCTCACGCGCGGACCGGCCCACCCGGCTGTAGGCCAGCAGGTCGTTGATCAGGGCCTGCATCCGCTTGGCGCCGTCCACCGCGAACTCGATGTACTGGTCGGCGCGCGCGTCCAGCTGGCCGGCGTAGCGGCGCTGCAGCAGCTGGGAAAAGCTCGCCACCTTCCGCAGCGGCTCCTGCAGGTCGTGCGAGGCGACGTAGGCGAACTGCTCGAGTTCGGAGTTGGAGCGCTGCAGCTCGTCGGCGTGCGCCTGCAGCATCAGGTTCGTGTTCTGCGACGCGGCCAGCTCCTGCAGGATGCGCTGCCGCATGGTGTTCACGTCGGCGGCCAGGTTGGTCACCTCGCGCGGGCCGCGCAGGGTGACCTCATGGCCGAAGTCGCCGCCGGCCACCTGGCGGGCCTGGGCCGCCAGCTGGTCCAGCGGCCTGATCGCCGCGGCCCGCAAGCCCAGGGCCAGCACCACCACGATGACGGCCAGCCCGATCGCGACCGCGATGAACACGCCGTCCAGCGCGTCGCTGGCGTCGGCCAGCTCGGCCACGGCGTGGGCCCGGGCGCCCGTGATGTCCCCTTCCAGCACCGCCACCTTGGCCCGCAGCGCGTCGAAGTCGGCCTTGCCCAGGACAATGTCCGGGCTGACCACCGGTTTCCCGGTCTTGGTGACCTGGCTGATGGTCGGCTCGGCGTAGTGGGCCCGCCAGTAGTGGGCCTGGGCGATCACGCTGTCGAGGTCGGCCACGGTGCCGGCGGGCAGCTGGCCGACGACCTGGCGCAGGCTGGCGATCGCGGACATCTCCGCGGCCACCCCGTCGGTGTACGGGGCCAGGTAGGCCTGCTGGGCGCTCAGCGCGTAGCCGCGGACGCCGGTCTCCTGGTTGACCAGCGCGTTGTCCAGCAGCTGGACCTGCAGGGCGGCGGGGTCGATGACGTTCACCACCCGGTTACGGGCGTCCCGCAGGCTGATCAAGGCGATCGCCCCGGCCACCACGGCCGCCACGGAGAACAGCAGCAGGGCCAGCACGGCCACGCTCACGATCCGGCTGAGCGGCCAGCGCCTGGCCGCGTCCGCCGGTACCCCCGGGGTGGCCGGGGTCGTGACCTTCACCCGGCTCATCTACCCGGGCAATAGCCGAGCGCCAAGATGGCCAGGTCGTCATCCAGGTCTCCGCCGTTCAGCTCGCGGACGTGCTCGATCACCTGGTCCAGGAGCGAGCCGTCGACCGGTGCGCTCCCGCCGACGGCCCCGGCCGCCGGTGACCGCAGCGCGCCCCTGATCAGGTCCATCAGGCCCTCGCTGCCCAGCCGCTCGGATCCCTTGCCGATCCGGCCCTCGATCAGCCCGTCGGTGTACAACAGGACCGACCAGCTGCCGTCCAGCCGCACCTGCGTGCCGGGCCATTCCTGGACGCTGCCCAGCCCCAGCGGCGGCGAGGTGGGCGTCTGCAGCTCGAGCACGCCGTCCCGGGTGACCAGCAGGGGCGGCAGGTGGCCTGCCATCCGCACCCGGCCGGTGCTCCGGTCGGGTGCCACCGACAGCATGCACAAGGTGGCGAACATGGTGTCATCCTGCCGCTCGTGCTCGAGCAGCTGCCCCAGCGTGGACAGGATCTCCTCGGCGGGCCGGGCGGCCAGGACCAGGGCGCGCCAGGCCACGCGCAGGCAGACGCCGAGCGCCGCCTCGGCCGGGCCGCGGCCGCAGACGTCGCCGATGAGCGTGTGCACCCAGCCGTCGGCGGCCTCGACCACATCGTAGAAGTCACCGCCGAGCAGGTGCTGCTGCCCGCCCGCCAGGCAGCGGGCGGCCACGCTGAGCCGCGCGTCGGCCAGCAGCGGGGAGGGCAGCAGGCCGCGCTCCAGCCGGGCGTTCTCCTGGGCCTGGACCTGCGCGACCTGCAGCTCCCGCTGGGCCTCCTCGGCCCGGCGGCGCTCCACCGCGTACCGGATCACCCGGTGCAGCATGTGCCCGGCGACTTCGCCCTTGACCAGGTAATCCTGCGCCCCGGCCCGTACCGCCTGCTCGCCGAGGTACTCGTTCGCCTCCCCGGTCAGCACCACGATGGCGGCCTCAGGCTCCTGGCCCAGCAGCTGGCGCAGCCCGTTCAGGCCCTGCGAATCCGGCAGGCCCAGGTCGAGCAGGACGCAGGCCGCATCGGAGACCAGGTTCTTGGCCTGGGTGAGCGACCGCGCGCGCTGCACCACGACCGCTGCCTCCACGTCGCGCAGGAGTTCCTCGACGAGCAGCGCGTCGCCGTCGTCGTCCTCGACGAGCAGGACCGGCACCTGGTCCGGCGCGGTCACCGCGGCCGCGGTCTCGAGCTCAGCGTTACTTGTCATCAGTCCCTACATCGAAGTCGCTGCCGTATTGGCGTCGGGTACCCAAAAACTGCGGACATACCATCATGCACGCCCGTCGCTTGACCGCGACACGGGTATGCCGGTCAGACGGCCTGCGGGAAGCTGAACACGCGGTCTGGGTCGTAGGCCGCCTTGACCTGGGTGAGCCTGGTGTAGTTGGCCCCGTAGTAGGCCTGCCGCCAGGTGGCCAGGTTGGGGTCGATGTAATTCTGGTAGGCCTGCCCGCTGGCGTACGGACGCATCGACTGCCAGAACGACTGCTGCCAGGCGTGCTGGCGCGCCACCGCCGCGGACGCCGAGCCCAGCGGCCAGGTCGTGGTGTACTGCGCGTCGAAGAGCGCGTTGCGGTGCACGAACGCGGTGGCGCCGGGCGCGACCCGGTTGATCGCGCCGCCCAGCGCGTCGAGGGCGATGCCGCCCGACGCGCCGGGAGCGCCGCCGGCCCGCTGGAAGTTCTCCACGCCGGCCAGCAGGGTGGCGATCCCGTGGCTGCTGAGCGGCGTGGTGAAGAAATCGGACTTGGCGTACTCGGAGGACCGCGACAGCTGGCCGCCGGGGACCTGGGTCGGCAGGTGGCACTCGTTCACGGTCAGGCTGGCGCAGCCCGCCTCGACCAGCATCGCGTGCAGCCAGGTGGTGTTCTCCAGGAACGGCGAGGAAGGGTTTGAGCCGGCGGCGGCGTACAGCTTCTCCAGCTCGCCGTAGGCATCGTTCACCGAGCCCAGGTAGGTGCCGCCGACCTGGATGGACGGGCTGGAGCCGCCGGTCGCCGCGGACAGGTGCAGGTTCGACCAGAGCTGGTCCGGGGCGTGCGGCGCCCAGGATTGCCAGGCCGCGATGACCCGGGCCGCCTGCGACCACGGCCAGGACAGGAAGAACAGGATGATGTCCCCGGCCGGGTGGGTGGTGAAGGTGAACGAGGTGACCACGCCGAAGTTGCCGCCGCCACCGCCGCGGCAGGCCCAGAACAGGTCGGAGTTGGTGCTCGCACTGGCCGTGCGTAGCTGGCCGTCGGCCGTTACGATCTGCAGCGATTTCACGTTGTCGCAGGTCAGGCCGTAGGCCCGGCCGACCACGCCGATGCCGCCGCCCAGGGTCAGGCCGGAGATGCCGACCGTCGGGCAGGAGCCGCCCGGCACGGCGCGGCCGTGCGCGTCCAGCCCGTTGTAGAAGTCGATCAGCCGGGTGCCCGCGCCCACGGTCGCGGTGCTGCCGCTGACGCTCACGCCGGCCATCCGGGTCACGTCCACGATCAGGCCGCTGGTCGAGGACCAGCCCGCGTAGCTGTGCCCGCCGCAGCGGGCCGCCACCGGAACCGCGTACTTGCGCACGAAGGCCAGGCAGGTGGATACGTCGTGCGGGCTGCGGCAGTAGGCCACCCCGGCCGGGTGCAGCGAGTCGAAGCGCGGGTCGAACAGTTCGCTGGCCGTGCTGTAGCCGGCCTCGCCCGGCCGGACCAGGGGCCCGGACAGGTCCCGGGCCAGCGCGGCCCAGTCGGCAGCGGTCGGCGGGCCGGAGGCCGCCCCGGCGCCCGAGGCCTTCGCGGACATGGCCGCGCTGCCCGCCGGCGAGCCGGCCGCGGTCGCGGTGCTGCCCGCCGCGCCGCCCGCCGCGGAGGTGCTGCTGCCCTTGCTGCACGCCGACAGCAGCCCGGCGCCGCCCGCCGCCGCGGCGAACCGGAGGAACGTGCGGCGGCCGGGCGACCCGGGAAGGGAGGCCGCGGGAGCAACGGGCCCTGCGGGATTTACCGAATCCGGCCGGCGTCCTGGTCTTTCGCCTGCGTTCCCGGTTTCGGCCATCGCGGTACGCCTTCCGTGCGCCGTGCGTTCGCTGCTGCTCTCAGTGTGAGCGCTCACCGGTAAAGACGCCGCAGCAGGGCCGTCAGTTGAGCCGGGGGAACAAACCAGAAATTCCCTTGCTTGCTGCGGCAGGCGGAAATATTGTTGAGTAGGTCAATGGTTGAGGGACTCAGGTAGTGACGGGAGGTGAGCACCGATGGATGAGCAGCAGGGCACGGCCACAGCCGTGGGCCCGGCGGCGCTCCCGGACCCGACCGGGCCCGACGACGAACTGAACCGGCAGATCGGCGAGGTGCTCAGCGAACTCATCAAGCAGGCCCACGACCTCGGTCAGGCCATCGCGGCCGACGTCGGGCTGACCGGCAGCGATGTCATCGCCCTGGCCAAGCTGGACGCCCCGATGACCATGAAGGAACTTGGGCAGCGGATGGGCTGCGACCCGTCCTTCGTCACCACGGTCGCCGACGCGCTGGAGAAGCACGGGCTGGCCCGGCGGGAACCCTCGCAGCGGGACCGCCGGAGCAAGAACATCGTGCTCACCCCGGAGGGCGTGACGATCAGGAACCGGGTCCACCGCGAGCTGATGGCCCGGGCGCCGTGGTGCACCACCCTCGACACCAGCGAGCGCACCTGCCTGCTCGGGCTGATGCGGAAGATGCTCAGATCGCGAAACGGGAGGTGATGATGTCACATCCGCGGCGGCTGTCTCGTCATGACCGATGACAACGTGGCCGCATGGTCGTCCAAGCTGATGACGATCACACGGGGAGAGAACAGAGGGTACGGGGGCTGATACCACGATCCGTTCGGTCAAAGGCTCTTAAGAAGAAGTACGCACGGCGCGCGTGACGGCGGAGCCCAGCCGGTCACGGCGAAAGTTCAGCATGCCCCTCAACTTAGGGAGATTGTTTTGTCCGCCACACGACCAGACACCGGGAGTGCCGCCCTCAACGGCGGGCGCACCCGGGAGGTCAGTACCGCGGCGGCGTCAGACGCCGTCACTCCAAGCCCAGGGCCCGCCGGGTCCACGGGGGCCGCACCGCGGCGGCTTGGCCTGGCGCTCGCCGTCATCGCGACGGCTCAGCTCATGGTCGTGCTCGATGCGACCATCGTCAACGTCGCCCTGCCGCACATCCAGACCGCGCTCGGCTTCTCGGGCAGCAACCTGGAATGGGTCGTCAACGCGTACGCGCTGGCGTTCGGCGGGCTGCTGCTGCTCGGCGGAAGATCCGGCGACCTACTGGGGCGCCGCCGGGTCTTCATCGCCGGCATCCTGCTGTTCACGCTGGCCTCGCTGCTCGGCGGGTTCGCCACTAGCCAGGCGTGGCTGCTGACCGCGCGCGTCGTGCAGGGCATAGGCGGGGCCTTCGCGGCGCCCACCGCGCTGTCGCTGATCGCGGTCACCTTCCCGGCGGGGCCGCCGCGCAACCGGGCGATGGGTGTCTACGCGGCGATGAGCGTGGCCGGGGGCGCGGTCGGCCTGATCGCCGGCGGGCTGCTGGTCCAGTACCTCAGCTGGCGCTGGGTGTTCTTCGTCAACGTGCCGATCGGCCTGCTGGTCGCGTTCCTCGCCCCCCGCGTGCTGCCCGAGTCCGAGCGGCGCCGGGGTCGCTTCGACCTGCCAGGCGCGATCACCGGCAGCCTCGGCCTGGCCCTGCTCGTCTACGGGCTGTCCAGCGCCGGGACCACGCCGAACGGCGCCTCGCACTGGGGCGACACCAAGGTGATCGTGTCGCTGGTGGCCTCCGTCCTGCTGCTCGTCGCGTTCGGATTCATCGAGGTCCGGAGCAAGCACGCGCTGGTGCCGATGCGGGTACTGCGCAACCGCGACCGGACCGGCGCCTATCTGATCAGCTTGTGCGTGGGCACCGCGCTGTTCGGCATGTTCTTCTTCCTCACCATCTTCGTGCAGGACGTGTGGGGGTACAGCGCACTCAAGACCGGCATCGCCTACCTGCCGATGGTCACGATGATCATGGTGGCGTCCGGGGTGGCCTCGCAGCTGGTGGCCCGGATCGGCGCCCGGCCGCTGATGCTGACCGGCGGCGCGATCGCCACCGGCGGGATGTTCTGGCTGTCCCGGCTCACCGAGCACAGCCAGTACGCCTCCGGACTGCTCGGGCCCATGCTGGTGACCGCGTTCGGCTTCGGGCTGATCTTCGTGCCGATGTCGCTGGTCGCGCTGGCCAAGGTGGCCAACAACGACACGGGCGTGGCGTCTTCGCTGCTGAACACGGGGCAGCAGGTCGGCGGCTCGATCGGGCTCGCGATCCTCGGCACGGTAGCGTGGAGCGCGGTGGCCAACAACATCCACGCGCAGGTCGCCGCGGCGACCGCGGCGGCGAAGCACGCTGCGGTGCACCTGTCCGCGGCGCAGCAGGCCGCGGCGACCAAGGCGATCACCGACCACGCGTACTCGGTCGGCTTCGCCAAGGGATACCTGGTCTCGGCCGGGATCGCGCTGCTGGCGCTGATCATCACCATCGTGGCGATCCGGGTCAAGCGGGAAGACCTGGCCGGGATCAACCCGATGGCGGCACCGACCGACTGACGGGGTTTTATCCGGGACGCCCGGGTCCGGCGGCTTCGCGCCGCGGGACCCGGGCGTTCCACCATGAGCCATGGCCGCAGGACTGCTGTACGTGTACACCGACCCGGGCCCGGACGGGCCGGTGACCGAGGCGGAATACCACGACTGGTACGACCACGAGCACGGCCCGGCCCGGATGGCCGTGCCCGGCTCACCGGCGCCTGCCGCTACCAGGCCATCGACGGCCTGGAGCCGCCCTGGCTGGCGCTGTACGAGACGGCCAGCCGCCAGGCGCTGGACAGCCCGGAGTACAAGGCGCTACGCCTTCTGCTGACGATTCCGCATCTGTAAGACTTGCCGCGTGTCATCTATCACAGGCCCGGGCGCCCGGGCGGTCCCGGCCGGGGGCGCGCGGCGGCGTGCGGTCATCGGCGCCATTCCGGTAGCGGTGGCCTCGGCGGCGGTGCTGGGTGCCGAGGGCTGTACCTCGTCGTCCGGTTCGTCCGGCCCTTCGGCCTCGCAGTTCTTCACCGCCCACCAGGCCGCGGTGATCGAGGCGGCGACCGCGCGGATCGCGCCCGGGCCTGCCGATGACCAGGCCGAAGCCGGCCACCCGGGTGCCCGCGAGGCCGGCGTGACCGGCTACATCGACACGATGCTGGACGCGCTCGGCGCCCTGGACGACGCCGCGCCGCTGATCTTCGCGGGCGGGCCGTGGAGCAACAGGCACACGTCCGGGCCGGATCTCATGGCCCGGTTCATGACGCTCGACCCGGTGGCCAGGATCGCCTGGCGGCGCCGGCTGGCGGCTTGGCAGCAGCAGTACCGGGAGGGCATCGCGACCCTGGACCAGCTGGCCGGCGGTGACTTCACCAAGGCCAGCCACGCGAAGCAGGACAAGATCCTGGTCTCCTCATCGGTGAGCACGTTCGCGGCGCTGCTGTTCGAGCACACGATCGAGGGGCTGTACTCCGCCCCGGAATACGGCGGCAACCGGGGGCTGGCCGGCTGGAAGGACATCGCCTTCCCCGGTGACATCCAGCCGCGCGGTTACACCCCCGACGAGGTCACGCGGTCCGACGGGCACGACCCGGTGGACAACACCGGCGTCGTGGCCGACGTGCTGAAGCTGCTCGGCGCCCTGTGATGAGTGCTGTGATGAGCAAGGCGGTGGTGATCGGCAGCGGGGCCGGCGGCTCGCTGGCCGCGATGGTGCTGGCGCAGGCCGGATGGCAGGTGGTGGTCTACGAGAAGGGGCCCAACCACTTCACCAACCTCGGCGGCGAGGGACCGATCGGCACGGTCTTCGGCAACGACAGCCTGGCCATGATCGTGCGCAACTACCCAGGCCCGGACCCGGAGGTGTACCCGCGCACCTGGCGGCCGGTCGGGGTCCCGGCCACCCAGTTCACCGGCAACGTCGACGAGCTGCCCCAGGTGGTCGGCGGCGGGACCATCCACTGGGACGCCAAGGTGCCCAGGTTCTGGGACCTCGACTTCCAGCAGCTGTCCGCGCTCGGCCCGGTGCCGGGCGCCGACGTGGCCGACTGGCCGTTTGGGTACTCTGACATCGCGCCCTTCTACGACGAGATCGAGCAGCTCATCGGGGTGCAGGGCGACGTCACGGCGTTCCCCGACATCGTACGCAAGCACGCCCCGCGGGCCGCGCAGTACCCGATGCCGCCGGGCCCGCAGATGCGCGGGTCGCTCGCGGTGGCCTCCGGCGCTGCTGCCGTGGGGCTGCACCCGTTCCCGTTCCCGATGGCGGCCAACTCGGTCAGCGGCTACAACGGCCAGCACGCCTGCAACAACTGCGGGTTCTGCAGCAGCTTCGGCTGCCCGGTGGTGGCCCGGCCTTCGGCCCTGGTGCCGCTGCGGGTGGCGCTGGCCACCGGGCGGGTGACGCTGCTGCCATCGACCATGGTCACTTCCGTGGTCTGGTCCGGGTCGGGCGCGTCGGCTCGGGCGACCGGGGTGCGGTGGGTGCGGATGACCGCTTCGGGGCCGGTGACCGGGTCCGAGGATGCCGATGTGGTGGTGATGGCGGCGTCGGCCATCGAGACGGTGCGGCTCGCGTTGCTGTCATCGTTCCCCGATGTGAGCGGGAAGCTGGGCCGGCGGCTGATGTTCCACTCGTTCATCGACGGCAGCGCGATCTTCCTGGACGAGCGGATGCACGGCTACCGCGGTCGTTCGGTGACGCAGTGCGTGGAGGACGCCGTCGATCCGGACTTCCCCGGGGCCCGGGCCTTCGCGCGCGCGCACGGGCTGCCTTACCTCCGCGGCGGGCTGATGGAGCTCGGCGGCAGCCAGGACCCGATCAGCGAGGCGCAGTCCTATCAGACCCTGCTCAGCCTGGTCCGCTCGGCCCGGCCGTTCGGCACGGAGTTCAAGCAGCTCATGCGCTCCTCGGTGCTGCGCGACCGGCTGGCGGGCTGCTCGTTCATCGGCCACGACCTGCCCTACCTGGACCACACGGTGACCCTCGACCCTTCTGTGCGTGACGTCTTCGGGCTGCCGGTGGCGCGCATCACCTGGAGCGCCGGCCCGCACGAGCAGGTGGCCCAGCAGTTCTGGATCCCGCGGCTGAAGCAGATGATGACCAGGGCCGGCGCCGGCGTGGCCCTGGCCGTGCCCGCCACGGAAAACGCCGGCGGCCTGCCCACGGGCAACCACATCATGGGCGGCATGATGATGGGCCCGGATCCGTCATCGAGCGTGACCGACGGTTACGGCCGGGTGCACGGCCTGGACAACGTGTACGTGGCCGACGGCTCGGTGTTCGTCACCTCGGGCGCGCACAACCCGACCAACACGATCATGGCCGTGGCCCTGCGCAACATGCGACACCTGGCCGGGACACCGAGCTAGCGGTTTCTGCCTAAGGCTGACTGGCGGCGCGGATTCCCGTTGACCGTACCGGCCAGGTGAATTGTCACTACCGTGGTGGTTTGTGGCTGCGCGCACCGGCCCGGGGACGTCCGGCATGATCGGTGGCTACCGGCTGGGAGAGTACGTCAGCCAGGGTGAGGCGGCCGTCGTCCGCCTGGCGCGGGACGAGCGCCAGGATCGCACCGTGGCGGTCAAGATCCTCGGGTCGGAGCTGGCTCGCGACGACGCCTTCACCAGCCGCCTGCTGCGCACGTCACGGGCGGCAGGCGCGCTCAGCCACCCGCATGTCCTTCCCGTTTACGAGGCCGACGAGACGGGCGGGGCCGTCTACATCGCCATGCACTACGTTCCCGGTGGTGATGCCCGGTCGCTGCTCAGCCGGCGCGGCCCGCTTCCGCTGGCCTGGGCCTGGGAAGTTATCGCCCAGGCCGGGGCGGCCCTGGATGCCGCTCACGCTCGCGGCTTGGTCCACGGCGACGTCAAGCCCGCGAACTTGCTGCTCGAAGCCTGCGGCGAGGCCTTGCCCAGCGGGCGCGGGCTTGGCCACGTGTACGTTTCTGACTTCGGCATGAGCCGCGAGGCATCGCTCGGCGAGATCATCGCGACGGGACAGCTGGCCGGAAGGCTCGACTACCTCGCGCCGGAGCAGATCAATGGAGACGCCCTCGATGGGGCCACGGACGTGTACTCCCTGGCCTGCACCGGGTTCGAGCTGCTGTGCGGCACACCGCCGTTCGGCCAGGATCAGGGCCTGACCGTCCTGTATGCGCAGCTTTATGCCCCGCCGCCTCCGGCGGCCGGGCGGCGCCCAGATCTGCCCGCGGCGGTAGATGAGGTGCTGGCCAGGGCACTGGCCAAGGACCCGGCCGAGCGGTACGCGACCTGCGGCAAGTTCGCCGAGGATCTGCATACGGCGCTGGGGATTCCTTCCGGCGCGTCGCGCGCGTCCAGCCCGGGTCTGGGCATCCCGCGGGTTCCAGCCGTGGTGAAAGCCGAGGTCGGCGCGGTGCGGCCGCCAGAGGCGGGGCCGGGCACGGCGCGGCCGCCGGAGGCGGGGCCGGATCAGGGCCCGGACGGGCAGGGCGGGCCCGGCGGTGCTGATCGCGTTCGTCCGCGGCGCTTTTCCGCGGTGAAGATTCTCGTCCTGGCTGTGGTCGTGGTGGCAATCGCCGCCGCCGTCACCGGAGCGGTCATGTCGGGCACACCGAGACCGCGCCCGCCCACTGTGACCTCGCCCACTGTGACCTCGCCCGCTGCCGTCTCGGCACCGCCAGCTTCACCGGCGCCCGCATCGCCTTCCGCTGCGGCGCCAGCCCTGGCCTCGCAGCAGGCGGCCGCGGTGAGCAACCTGCTGAACTCCAGCGCAGCGTCCCGGAGGGCGCTGCAGCGCGGAGTCAGCCAGGCCAGGGCGTGCACGGAGCTGTCTAGCGCGGTCAGCGTGATCCAGGACGTGGTGAACCAGCGCAGCGCTGAGTACGGCCAGGCGTCGGCCCTGCCCATCTCCGCTCTGCCCGGCGGTGTGACGGTGAAGGCCGACCTGCTGGCGGTACTGCGCGACTCGCTCGATGCGGACCGGGACTACCTGGCATGGGCCCGGCAGCTTCAATCCGGATGCATCCCGGGAGCTCAATCGAGCGCATACCAGGCCGTGTACCGGGCTGACCAGCAAGCTGGACCGGCCAAGGCGGCGTTCACCCAAGTGTGGAATCCGGTCGCGGCCCGCTACGGCATCCGGCCGGTCTCCCCCGGCAGCATCTAGCTCTGCAGCTAACTGCCGGTCCATTCGGGCGGACGCTTGGCATTGAACGCCGCGTGGAATTCCGCGTGGTCGTGGGTGGTCATCAGCAGGGCCTGGGTCATGGCGTCGAGTTCCATCGACGCCGCGAGCGACATGTCCTGTTCGCGGGTGAGCAGCGCCTTGGTCTGGGCGTAGGCCAAGGTTGGCCCGGCGGCCAGCCGTGCCGCCAGCTGGGACACCCCCTGGTCGAGCTCGTCGTCGGCTACCAGCTGGCTGACCAGGCCGTACCGGTCCGCGGTCACAGCGTCGATGGTGTCGCCGAGCATCAGCAGCTGGGTGGCACGCCCAACCCCGACCAGCCGCGGCAGCAGATAGGCCGCGCCCATGTCGCCGCCGGACAGGCCGACTTTGGTGAACAGGAACGCGAACTTGCCAGAATGCGCCACGACCCTGAAGTCGGCCGCGAGGGCCAGTACCGAGCCCGCACCCGCGGCGATGCCCTGGATGCCCGCAATGACCGGGATCGGCATCTCCCGCATCGCGCGGATCACGTCGCCGGTCATCTTCGTGAAGGACATCAGATCGCGAGCCTCCATCTTGATGAGCTCGCCGATGATCTCGTTCACGTCGCCGCCGCCGCAAAAACCCCGCCCCGTGCCGCGCAGCACCAGCACCCTGGTGTCGCCGCGGTAAGGCAGCTCGGCCAGCAGATCGCGAAGATCGGCGTACGCCTCGAACGTCAGCGCGTTCAGCTTCTCCGGTCTGTTGAGCGTGACGGTAGCGACGCTATCAGCAACCGAGAAGTCGAAGTTCTGCCACTTCTGGGTGATCTGTGCCGAAGCGCGGAACCGGCTCATGCGCCTACGGTACCTGGGCGGTCATGAGGTAACCGCCGCCGAAGGCCACCTCCTGCACGCTGACGTCCTTGGTCATCCGCTCCAGGTGGCTCCACGGCCGGTGGAATCCCTCGAAGCTGCGCACGTACGGAGAATGCAGCGTCTTCACCATGGCGTTGACGCCCATCATGATGGGCGCGGCCCACTTGCCGCCGCCCGCGGCCACCCAGGCGTCCGGGCGCAGGCAGCGCAGGACGTTGCGGAGGGCGTCCGGGGACTGCAGGATGTCGTGCACGGCGCAGAACAGGGCCGCGTCGGCGCTGACCCCGATCTCGGCGTCCTCGGCCGGCGCCTGCACCACGGTCACGTTGCGCCAGCCCTGACTGGCGATGTGCTCCCGGGCCACCGCCGCCATCTGCGGCGACTCCTCGATGCCGACCACCCCGCCGGCCGGGCCCACCTTGTCCCGCAGCAGGCCGCAGCACAGGCCCGTGCCGCAGCCCACGTCCAGGACCACCTGGCCGGGACGGAGCGGAAGCGCGGCCACGATGTCCTCGCGGTAGCGCTGGAACGCGCCGGTGTCGCGCTCATAGGAGCGGGCCTTCTCGCCGTAAGCCGGCAGCCGGGACTGCGGAAGCGGCGACGCTGGTGTGCTCATGACGTTGACTCACCTCACCTTCGGCTGGGACAAGGTCCTAAGGTAACCCGAACCGGGCGGAATTGCGTAAACAGGGCGTGATTATCGAGTTACGGAAATTATCACGTTGACCGGCGAGCGCATCCGCCTCACCTGTTTGGAGATGTTCTGCCGACGGTCGGGTGTCCGCAGTCTGACCATTCCTCTCTATTCAGGTGTGGCTGGTGGCGTTTATGGTTGCCCCGTGGGGGGCGAGACGGCCGGGCTGATGGTCGGCCGTGACCGCGAGCTGGCCCGGGTCACGGGCCTGCTTGATGATGCCCTGGCGGGCCAGGGCCGGCTGGTGCTGTGCACGGGTGAGGCGGGCATCGGGAAGACCCGCCTGGCCGAGGAGGCTGCCTCGGCCGCCGCCGCCAGGGGCGTGCCGGCGGTGTGGGCTCGCGCGGCTGACCGGGGCAGCTCGCCGCCTTACGGCCTGTGGCGGCTGGTGCTCGGCGAGCCCGTCATCCGCGGTGACGCCGGGGGTGGATCCCGGCCGGACCTGTGGTCGCAGGTCTTCGGCGACACCGAGCGCCCGGCGCTGGCCGAGGGCGCCGATTCCGGCAGCGCCTCCCGGTTCGCGCTGTTCGCCGAGGTTCGCCGGCAGCTGGCGGAGGCGGCCGGGCCGGCCGGGCTGCTGCTGGTGTTCGACGACCTGCAGTGGGCGGACGAGGCGTCGGCAGTCCTGCTCGCCGATCTGGCGCGCCAGTTGCGCGGCACCCGCATCCTGGTCTTCGCCAGCTACCGGGCCGCGCCGGGCTCTGGCGACGAGACCCTGCTCCGCCTGTCGGCGGAGGCCAACGCGGAACGGGTGGACCTGCACGGCCTGCCCGCCCAAGCCGTCGGGGATCTACTGCGCGCCACCGGGCTGCCCGGCTCGCCGGAACAAGTAGATGAGGTGCACTCCGAAACCGGCGGTAACCCGTTCCTGGTCCGCGAGCTGGCCGGCATGCTCCTGGAGCAGCGCCGCGGCGGACCCGGCTCGGTGCCCGCACGGGTGGTGGATGCGACGGCCTACCGCCTGGTCCAGGTGTCGCAGCCCGCCCGGGCGCTGCTGCAAACCGCCGCGGTGGCCGGCAACAGCTTCTCGGCCGGCGTGCTGGCCCGGATGCTGGGCGTGCCAGTGCTCAGCCTGCTCGGCCCGCTTGACGAATGCCGGGGCGCCGGTTTCGTGGTGCCCGGTGACCATCCCGGCGATTACCGCTTCTCGCACGCGCTGGTCCGTTCGGCGGTGGCCGCCCGGCTGACCGCGGAGGAGCAGCGGCGGCTGCACACGGCGGCGGCCGACGCGATCGAGGCGCTGTACGAGGGGCAGGTACGCCTGCACCTGGCGGACGTCGCCCGGCACCGGGTCGAGGCATCGCTGGCCGGCGACCGGGCCGACCGGGCCCGCGCGGTGGCGGCGTGCGAGGCGGCCGCCGACGTGGCGGCGGAGTCGCTGGCGTTCGAGGAGGCCGTCCGGCTGTACCGGCAGGCCCTGTCGGCCGGCGGCGCGGAGATCGGCGAGGCCGACCGGGACCGGCTCGAGCTCGCCCTGGCCGCGGCCCTGCACCGCAGCGGTGACCTGCCCGGTGCGCAGGAGACGGCGACCAAGGTCGGCCGGCGGGCCGAACGCCGTCGTGACCGGCCCGGGCTGGCTCGCACGGCCCTGGTGATGGAGGCCACGGGCGTGCCGGAATGGGACGGTGAGATCTGCCGCGTCTGCGAGCAGGCCCTGGCCGGGGACGACCTGCCTGACGACCTGCGGGCCCGGGTGTCCGCCGCGTACGCGCAGGCGCTGGTATACCGCGGCGAGTACGACCGGGCGGGGCCGGTCAGCCGGGAGGCACTGACCGCCGCCGAATCGGCGGCCGATCCGGTCGCGCTGGTCGACGCGCTGCGGGCCCGCCAACTGGCCTGCTGCGCCCCCGAGGGCCTGGCCGAGCGGATCGTGCTGGCGGGCCGGATGCTCGAGGCCGCCGATGCCCTCGGCAGCGCGTGGGTCGAGATGTGGGGCCGACTGTGGCGGATCGACACCCTGTTCGAGACCGGCCAGCTGCGGCTCATCCAGCGTGAGCTCACCGACCTCGGCTCCTGCCTGGACCGGCTGAGCGGCCCGGTCGGGCGATGGCATTACCTGGAGTGCGCGGCGACGCTCGCGCTGGCTACCGGGCGCTTCACTGAGGCGGCCAGGCTGGCCCAGGAGGGGTACAAGGTGTTCAGCGACATGGGACACCCGGCCGCGATCGGCGGCCTCTCCGTGATCTTGTCCCAGGCAGCGCTCCATATCGGGTTGGACCGTTCCGGCCTGGCCGACGTGTTCGACCTCATCCCCGCGCACCTGCGGCCGGAGGCGGTGGACACCACCCAGGGCGTCGCCACCATCTTCCCCGCGCTCACCCTCGCGCTGATCCGGCTGTTCCAGGGCGACCGGGCGGGTGCCGAAGCGGCCTACGCGCTGGCGGGTCCGATCCGGTCCTGGACGCCGTCACCGGCGATGCGCATGGCGGCCTGGGGGCACGCGCTGCCGGCCGCCATCGGCCTGGGCCGCACGGAGGATGTCGAGTTCCTGGCCGAACGGTTCGAGCCGTTCCGCGGCCAGCACGCCGCGAACGGCGCAGGCAGCGGGACCTACATAGGCCCGGTCGAGCTGCAGACCGGGCTGGCGGCCGCGGCGCTGGGGCGGCTGGCGGGCGCGGTGGCGGACCTGCGGACGGCGGCCTCGATCTGCGACGCCAACGGCGCCCGCGGGTACGCGGTGCAGGCCCGCGTCGAACTCGCCGCCGCCCTGGCCCGCCGGCAGGCTCCCGGTGACCTGGGCCAGGCCGCGGCCGCGCTTGACGCCGCGGCGGGCGAGGCCGAACAGCTCGGGATGGTCCCGTTCACCAGGCGGATCGAGGAACTGCGAGCCCGGCTCCCGGCCACGGCGGCGGCCCGCTCGCCGCTGAGCCGCCGCGAGCTCGAGGTGGCCAGGCTGGTCGCGCGCGGGCTGACCAACAAGCAGATCGGCGAGACCCTGTTCGTGTCCGAGCGCACGGCGGAGAACCATGTACAGCACATCCTGGTCAAGCTCGGCTTCAGCAACCGCAGCCAGATCGCCGCGTGGTCCAGCGAAGAGCGGACCACGGATGCCCGCGAATGAGTACCCAGGTGAGTACTTCCCCGGATGGCCAGATCGGGCCTTTCCCGTAGCGTCCTTCCTGCCAGCGCAAATAGCGCGCTAAGAAGCAGAAAAGGCAGGACAGTCATGGCACACATCCACTTCGCCAAGTCGAAGGGCCAGACCATCGAGAACTTCCGCATGGTCGCCGCCAAGCACAACCCGCCCCAGGACATCGACGGCCTGCTCGCCTGGGCGGCCGGCACGGACGAGAACGGACTCAACGTGGTGACCGTGTGGCAGACCAAGGCGCACCAGGAGCGGTGGGCGGCCGAGCAGCTTTTCCCCGCGTTCCAGGCGCTCGGCCTGTCCGGCATCCCGGCGGACTCCGAGTTCACCGAGTACGACGCCGCCGAGCTGTACATTCGCTGAGCAGCGGGCTGCCCGCCCCCGCTGGCACGCAGGAAGGCGGGGGCGGGCGGCACGGCCCGTTCGGCATCAATATCCTCCGGCTGGGTAGCAACACAGGCTATGAAGAAGCTGCTGGAACTGCTGGTCTGCTTTCTCCACCCGGTGGCGGTGATCCTGCTGTGGATCGACCTCGCGTCGCGGACCGACCTGAGCGGCGGGCAGAAGCTGGCCTGGGGGCTGTTCGCGCTGATTCCGCTGGTGCCGTTCGTGTACGTGCTGACCGGGGGCGACCTGTGGTGAGACGGCCGTCTCAGAGGGTCAGCGGGCCGCCGGCGAGATAGCGCGCAATCGGGCCAGCGGCAGCGGCTCGTGACGGCGGGTGGAAGGCCAGGGCACGGACGGCGCCCAGCAGGTAGGCGATTTCGGGCGACTCGATGAAGGCCATGCCGCCGAGTGCCGCTGCCGCTGACATGGCCACCCGCTCGATGGCCCGTTCGGTCGCGAACCGCGCGTAGAGTGCCCGTGCGAGCAGGGCATCATTGTCGCCGACGGTCGCGGCGGCGGAGGCCACCTGCTCCAGAGCCGCGGCCGCGGTCTCCAGCTCGATGGCCAGGCCGAAGCGGTCCTCGTCTGAGCCCCGGCCGCGGGCGATGACACGTTCGGCGAGGTTCGTGGCGGCGCCGAGGTAGGACGCGGAGACCAGCAGCTCAAACCAGACGAACCCGCGGGCCTGGACCGGATCCATCGACTCGCCGTCCTGCGGGTAGAAGATCAGCGCCTCGGGAACGAACACCTCGGTCAGCGTGACCTGGTCGCTTTCCGCAGCGGCCAGAGCGGTGGTCTGCCAGAACGGCGCGCGCTCGATGCCGGGCGAATCGGCCGGGATCAGCACCACCGCCAGCCGGATCGTCTCGGTGGCGGGATCGGCGACGGCGACGCTGGCGCTCATCAGGTTCATCGACCAGGTGAGACTGCACGGCTTCTTCACGCCGCTGACCGTGATGCCGCCGTCGGCCGGCACGCCCCGCATGGTGGGCGTCAGGATGTGCTGCCCGGGCTTGCCCTCGGCGAAGCCGGAGCTGAGCAGCCATGAGTTCTCCGCGATCGCCATGAGCATCGCCCACTCGAACCCGTTGCCGGCCGCGGTCAGCTCGACCAGGGAGGCCACGGAGAAGTGATGCATCGTGGTGGCCACGGCCAGGGACGGCGACCGGCTGCCCACTGCACGCTGGATGCGCACCGCGTCGAGCAAACAGGCTCCCTTGCCCTCATACTCGGCGGGCACCAGCAGGGCCGGGCCGCCCAGCTCGCGGAATTTCCGCAGCGTCCCGTGGCCGGGCTGCTCCAGGTCCAGCAGCGGGATCTCGCTGAGGTACTTGTCCAGCCCCGGGATGTAGCGGTCCAGGGTGTCCCGCTCGGTGCGCAGCAGGTTCATGACCCGCTCCCCACCTCGGACGCGACGAGTTCGGCGCTGCCGACCAGCCCGCGCACGATCGCGACGATGTTGTCGGTCATCGTCCGCACCGCAATCGGCTCCAGCGCGTCCGCGAGGCTCGGGATGCCCATGTCGAGCCGGGCGCGGAACACGATCTCGGTGCCAGGCGCGGCATCGGCGCACTGCCAATCGGCGCACTGCCAATCGGCGCACTGCCAATCGGCGCACTGCCAATCGGCGCACTGCCATGAGCCGTCGAAGAGGGCGAGGTCGCCCTCGAGCTGACGGAACGTGATGCTCAGCGCGTCCGCGTCGAACGTATCCTCCTCGGTCCAGCACAGCAGGCCGGCCCGGAAAGTGACCTCCCAGCGCGACACGGTGCGGTTCTCGGACACCTCGGTGACGGCGACGCTCTGGACAGCCTCGCTGAGTTCCGGATACCGCTCGAAGTCGGCGAGCGTGGCGTAGACGTCGCTCGCTGGCCGGTTTGGCACGTGTAGCCGGAGCCGGACGGTGCGCATGTGATCTCCTAAGGCGCTACGGAACGGAGGTCAGGCGGCGGGCCTGAGGCGGGAGACATGCCTGGCGGCCGACGTCAGGGCCCGGGCCAGCCAGTCGAGATCGGCCGCGTCGAGGATCGCCGGCGGCGTCAGGCGCAGCACGTTGCTGGAGTTCAGCGAGAAGGACGGGATGACCTGCTCATCCAGCAGCCCGAGCAGGAACTCGGTGGCGGCGTCGGCCGATGCGAATTCGATGCCGATGAGCAGGCCCTCGCCACGCACCTCAGTCACCAGGTGCGGGCAGTGGGCCGTGACGGCATCCACCGCGAGGTCGCGGACCTGCGGGCCGAGTTCGCACACGCGCTCGATCAGGCCCTCAGACGTGATGACGCTGATGGTCGCGGTGACCGCGGCAGCGGCCAGCGGGCTGCCGGCGAACGTCGACGAATGCAGCAGGGGGTCGGCGTTGAGGGGCGCGAACAGCTCCGCCGAGGCGACGACGCCGCCTACGGGCATGACGCCGCCGCCGAGGATCTTGCCGGCCAGCAGCACGTCCGGCGTGACGCGGGCCAGGTCGGCGCCCCACCAGGCGCCGAGGCGGCCCAGGCCGGACTGGATCTCGTCGAGGATCATCACGGCGCCGACTTCGGTGCACGCCTGCCGGACCTGCCGCAGATAACCGTCGGGCGGCAGCCGGACGCCGCACTCGGCCTGGACGGGCTCAAGGAGCACCGCCGACTGGGCCGTCAGCACGGCCCGCAGCGCGGCGGGATCGCCGAATGGCACGAAGTCGACCATCGGCAGGAGCGGGCTGAACGGCTCGCGGTACTGCGCCCGCCCGGTCACCGACAGCGCGCCGAGCGTCTTGCCGTGGAATCCGCCGTGCATGGCGATTACGTGCCGCTTTCCGGCCAGCCGAGCCAGCTTCAGCCCGAGCTCGGTGGCCTCGGCTCCCGAGTTCGTCAGGAAGCAGTAGTCGAGGCCGTCCGGCGTGATGCTGGCCAGGTCGGCAGCGGCCCGGGCCAGCTCCGGGTTGAGGAACAGCCTCGTGGCCAGGGGGTTACGCGCCAGCTGCTCGCGCACCGCCGCGACGACGACCGGGTGGCAGTGACCGAGCAGGAAAACCCCGAAGCCCCCGCAGTCGAGGTAGGCCTGCCCGTCACTGCCGTGCACCTTCGACCCGGCGGCGGCCACCTCGACGGGCGTCGCGACCAGCCGGGCCAGGCTGGCGAGCGATTTGTTCACGTGCTTCGCGTAGCGGTCGAGCACCTGATCCCGGTCGGCCGTCGCGGTCACCTCAGGCCACCTTCCCGATCTCGACCTGGCCGAAGCCGCTGCGCTGAGCCCAGTACCGCAGGCTGTTCCGCAGCGATTCCCGCTGGTCAGGTAGCGGCCTGGCGCCAAGCGCGACGAGCTGATCCAGGCTGCACGGCTTGGTCTGCCCGGACTGCAGATAGGTCGTGAAGAACTCCAGCATCCGCAGGACGTTCCTGCGGATCCGGTAGGGCAGCGCATCGAGGAAGACCGGGCCGATCAGCCGGTCGAACATGTCCGGCGGGACGAACCGCGGCACGTCGATGCTCACGCCCAGGTCGCGGGCCAGCGCGACGCCGACCGCTACACTCTCATCCAGGCGCAGCGCCTTCTCGCCGGCGCTGAGCCAGAATTCACCCTCGCTCACCCGGTTCTCCACCACGCAGGCGATCGCGTCGGCCACCACGTCGGCGGGGACGAAGTCAAGCGGCCAGGACGGGTCGAACGGGATCATCGGCACGATGCCCGCGAACATGCCGGCCGCAACCTGGTGCAGGCCCTGGAACGCGGCGATCTCGCCGGTGACCGAATCCCCGATCACCACCGACGGCCGGAAGATCACGTGCGCCACCCCGCTGGACCGCACGACATTTTCGGCCGCCAGCTTCGACGAGGCGTAGCCGATGGCCGTGCGGCCGCGGTCGCCGTCCACCGTGGTGTGCACGAATGCGGTGCTGACGTGGTACATCACCGCCTTCGCCGCAGCGGCGAAGGCGGCTACGTGTTCCGTGCCCGCAACGTTCGTCGCCTCGAGGCTGCCGTCGGTACGGTTGAAGTCCGTGACCGCCGCGCAGTGGATGACCGCGTTGACCCTGGCCGCCAGCTCCACGTAGACCTGCTTGGCTAGCCCGAACATCGGTTTGGCGATGTCGCCCGACACAGTGGTCACGTTCGGCCCGCACACCGGCGAACGATGCACCAGGCACACGACGTCGAGGTCACGCAGCCTCCGCAGCAGAGCGCGTCCCACGACACCTGATGCGCCGGTCAGCAGAACGGTCCGCCGTGCGCTGCTCGACGCCCTGCCGATGCTGTGCGGTCTGACCATCTGGACAGGCATCTCATATCCCCGATTCGGTGGGTGGTGCTCAGGCGGCGCGCTGTTGAGCGGCTCGCTATACCCATGCAGTGCACGCCGGGCGCCCGCTGATACCGTTCAAATCAGTGAATATTCGGATACACCCCGTAGTCGACGGGATGACGGGGCCACCACTTATACCTGTCGATTCGCTGTGTATCACACCGCATCTGTCGCCCTCTTTACGGGCATGCTGACAGCGTCCGCCGCCGGGGTAAGCGCCTTCCGCCAGGCGATGAGCTCGTTCCCGACCGGAGTCACCATCGTCACGGTGGCCTTCGACGGCAACATGCACGGCATGACGGTCAACTCCTTCTCATCGGTGTCGCTCGACCCGATGCTGGTGCTGGTCTGCCTGAATGAAGCCAGCCGCGGCGCCGGGCTGATCGAGCGGGCCGGGGCGTTCGCCGTCAACGTGCTGTCCGCCGGGCAGCAGGACCTGTCCCGCTGGTTCGCCAGCCCGCACCGCCCGGTCGGCCCGGCGATGTTCGACGGTGTGCCCGTCGAACCAGGCTCCACCGGCAGCCTGGTGCTGGCCGGGGCCACTGCCTCGTTCGACTGCCGGCTGCAGCAAACCCACCGCGCAGGCGATCACCTGATCGTGCTGGGCGAGGTGGTCGCGCTCATACACCGTCCCCAGCTGGAGCCATTGATTTTCCACGCCGGGACGTACAAGTCGCTGGAGCACGAGTCCCGGCCGGTCGGCCGCGCGGCTGCGCGGGGCTTCGGCCGAGGCCCGGGCGTAGCTGGCCAGCGACCGAACCGACGTGTGGCCTGATCCGGCTCTTTACGTACCTTTTCATAATCGCAGGCACTTTTGGAAAGTGTTCGCTATCATGATCGCGAAGGATTTGCTCCGGTTTTTGATACTAAATCCTTCGCGATCATGAGGTGCGCGGCACAAGCCGGATCACCGATCCCAGCGGTCACATTTGCGGGTTGGATCCGGGTTCCGGGGAGGATCCGGGGTACCCGAGCCCAAGACACCTAATCCACCCCGAAACCCTAATCCTGCCCGATTCTGGGAGATATGGAGCTGATGTGACAACAGGGGATGCATACCGGCGTCGGGCGCCGGCCTGTCTCCGGCAGTGTTGCGAATACCCCTTGAACTCGCCGTCATTTATTTGGCCCGAACTGCTCGCGATCATGGTCCACTCCCCCGTGCTGGCCAGGAATCCCAATCGGCCGAGGAATAGCAGCGACAACTTCGCCGTCTTCGGGGGCTTGCAACTTCATTTAAGCAGCCGTGCCGACGCGGGCCGGGAAACGCCGTTCCGTCCGTGTTTCCGCGCGCTGGACGCCTCCCGGACTGGATTGTGTTGCTTGGTGTTGCGTGCCCGGAATACGAGTCTGCGAAGCCGTCATGAGGCCGTGGCTGAGACGGGGTTGAGCCATGCGACGCCGGGGAACCTGGCGAAATCCGTATCAGTGGAGACGACGGTGAGGCCGTGCTCAAGGGCGAGCGCGGCCAGATGCGCATCCGGCACGAGGTTTCCGGCCGGGCGGCATTCCCGGACGATCCCGCCGAGCACCTGCTGATGCCGCGATCCCGGTACGGGGATCCACGCTGCTGGCCGGGACAGCCAGTCCTCAATACGCTGCCATGCATCTGCTGCCGTCGCGGGAGGTGAGTACATGCGCGGATTGGTGACAAGCCGGAAAAAGGCGAGCAAGCTGGGCCAGGGCAAGCCCACGGACCTGGGCGCTCCGGCAGTTCGCTCATCGAGCCAGTCCCGCGCGGCCGCGTAGTGCTCGGAGTCCTCGTCGGTACAGTAGATGAGGATATTGGCATCGACTAGATACATTCAGCGATAATCCTCGCCCTCGGCGATGGCGAGCACCTCGCCGACGTTATCGATGCTGCCGGCGAGACGCCTGCCCAGCGGCAGCGGGCGAGTCTGGCTCACCTCCGGCACAGCATCGGCGCGTTCTTCTAGCTTGGCCAGGCCCATGCGGACGGCCTCGTTGAGCGCTTGCTTGAAGCTCTCGCCATGCTGGGTCCGGTGCCTTTCCAGCCGGATGGCCAGGTCGTCATCGAGGGTGACCGTAGTCCTCATGGCATCTAATCATACTGTTCTTGATGCCTTGATGACAACAAATCACCCTGCTGGTCTCATCGGGCTGGAATCCGGCTCCCCAGCCGAGGTCCTCGACCGCGCCGGCACAGCCACCGACTTACGACCTTGGTCGTCAAGCGTCAATGGCGGGCCAGCCAAGGCACATTTAGGGCACATCACCGCCGCTCGAAGTCGATAACAACCGCTGAGAGCTCGGTTCCGGTGGGCAGCGTGTTGCGCGGGCTGCGATGCCGGGGTGATGGCGGTCAGTGAGCCGCGGTCGCTGCCGACTGGCGCAGCGGTGCCAGCGCGGCGCTCCAGGCGATGACCTGGCACTCGCGCCGGCATCTTCGGCGCGCTCTTGGACGACGACGAGAAGGCCTTCCAGCAGCAGGTCCTGGCCGGGCCCCCGCCACTGGGCCCAGGCGCGGCACCGCTGGACCGCCTGATCGCCTACGGCCGGGCCCGGACCGGCTTCCTGATCACGCACCGCGACATCGCGCGCGCCGCCCTGGACGGCCATCAGCCCATCCCAGCCCGACCGCTAAGTCCCTTGTCCCAGGTGCATATCCGGATCCTGCTGGGGCAGATGGACCTGGGCGGCGCCGACCTGGACATGCTGGCCGTCCAGCTCACCGCCGCCCTGGACGGCCCCCTGCTGCTCTACCTCTCCGCGTCCGACCTCACCGCCGCCCCCCACGCCGCCGAACGGATCGCGGACAGCTGGCAGGACCTAGTCCAGCGCGCATGCCGACCTTGACCCCTATCACCAGGCCACGGCCGGGACGACCGCCCGACTCGATCTTTCCGTACGGCTCTGACAGTCATGTTTCTGCGGCGAAGGCACGCCGCCGCCGCAGCCTGGGTGAGATGGTGTCGTCGCCGACTACGCGGATCTGGCCCGGCGCCGGACGGCGTCGGCTAGATGATGCTGCCGGGCGCTGGTCGACTGCAGGCAGATGAGGGCTGCGGCTGGTGGAGTGGCCCACCGGCTGGATCTCGCCTTGCTGTCCGGTGCCGTACTTGGTTTTGTCCACGGTACGGATCTTGTCGCCGGGTACGTCAATGGAAAGTTCAAATGGTCGGCAGGAGGATTCGCCAGATTTCCTGGGATACCACACATCTGCATTGACGTCTTCGGGACCGACCCCGAAGATGCAGAGATTCTGGACGTCGAACCAGGTTGCTCGGACGTGCCTACAGCGGTTATCTGGGCTAAGAAACGGAAGGCAGCATTTCCGGACGGCTATCCGCCGATCATTTACTGCAACCGTAGTACGCTTACGCCGTTGTTCAATGCGATGAACGCTGCCGGTCTGCACATAGTGCGAGACTTCCGGACCTGGATCGCCACGTTGGACGGCACAAAGACGGTTCACGATATGACCGGAGTTACAGCCGTGCAGTACGCAGGAGAGCACATGACCGGAGGTCATTACGACGAATCGGTCGTCTACGATGACCTCTGGCATAATGCTACACACGGATGAACGCGGTCGCGTATGCAGGAATTGGCGGCCCGCGCGGCATCCGCCAGGCGTTCGTCGTCATGCTGGACTACCCGCTGCATGCCAGCGGCATCCGCCAGAATTAGGTCCGGGAGCTGCTTACCTTCGTCAGCGAAGCCGCCTGACGAAGCCATCCGGCCATCATCTGCGGGGACTTCAACACCGGTCCGGACTCCGATGAAATCGGCATGCTCACCGGCCGCAGCCAGCCGCCCGTCCCCGGCATGGTGTGCTACGACGCCTGGGAGGTGGCCGGCGGCGGTGGCCCGGGTTCACCTGGTCAAACCAGAATCCGCTCGCTGCGGTGTCCCTGCTCCGGACTAGCGGTTCGACTACGTGCTGTCCGCCTGGCCGCGGCGCGGCGGCGCGGGACATCCGGTCAGGTGCAAACTGCTCGGCGTCCGCCCGCGCCAGGAAGCCCAACACGAGCTAACACAATATGCGCCGGGGCCCCGAACTCTCCGGCATGCTCCCTTTAGGAGTAGAAACCGCAGCTCAGAGGCCATATAAATGGCTCCCGCGTGGCGCCGGCCCACCCCGGTGAATGATCGGGCTAAGCCTGAACCGCTGGAAGCTAGGCCTTCTTTGTGGCCAGGCGGCGGTTGGCCAGCTCGCTCAGGTCGACGTCGTCGAGCGTGGTGACCACGATGTCGGCGTGTGCCGCTGCCAGGAGCTCGGTGTCATTGGCGCGTGCGATGCCGATCGCCGCCATGCCGCCGGCCTTGGCGGCCTGGATGCCCGCCGAGGCGTCCTCCAGCACGATCGAGTCCTCGGCTGCGGCCCCGAGCTCATGCGCTGCGGTGAGGAACATCTCCGGATGTGGCTTTCCGTGCGCGAAGTCGCGGCCCGACACGTCGGCATCGAAGAACTCCAGCAGCGTCAGCCCGGGTCGCAGCGACGCGGATACGATCCCGTGCTCCCGCGCGAAGCTGTCGAGCCTTATCTGCCGCAGGAACAGCCCGGCGTTCTTGGAGGAGGAGGCGGCCGCCACCCCGATCCCGGCGTCTTTGACGGCGATGATGAAGCGCAGCGCGTCGGGGTATGCGGTGAAGTCGCCGGCTTCGATCAGCCGGACCACCATCGCCTGCTTCCGGTCGGCGAACTCGGCCAGACGCTTGCCATCGTCATCGGGGACATGGAAATACGCCAGCGCCGCGCGCGCGCCGCTCATACGAGGCTTGCCGGACATCTGCTCCTCGTAGACGCGGGACGTGAACGCCTCCGGCGACCAGCTCGTCCGGTCGCGGATGTCGCTCCAGTCCGACTCCATCAGCTGGCGCAGCGACTCACGCCATGCTTTCTCGTGCGGCGAGTCGACGAGCACTCCGTCGACGTCGAAAATCGCTCCCTGGAACGTCGGCACGCGTCCTCCCCCTCAGCCGCTGGCCCGGTGCTCTTCGGCCGGCCTAGCCGGAGACAGCCGGAACATGTGCCGGTCTCCGGGGCAGAGCTCGCGGATTTCGCCGCCGAACCCGACCCTTATCGGCCCGCTCGCGCCCTCCGGATGGAGCACGAGTGTGAGCCCGTCCTTGTCGAGCGTCACCAGGAGCGGCGTCCGCCGGAACTGCATCGTAAATGACAGCTCCTCGATCGGACCGGGAAGCCGCGGCTCGAAGTGAAGGTCCTTGTCGCGAATCTCCGTGCCGAGGTAGGCCCGCTGTATGAGGTCGAGCGTCCCGGCCATGACACCCATGTGTATGCCCTCTCTGGTTGTCCCCTCCTGGACGTCCTCCACGTCGCTGTTCAGCGCCGCCAGGAAGCGCTCCCAGGAACTCTCCGGATCGAGCACGGCGAGTACACCCGCGTGCGTGATGAGGCTCAGCGTGGAGCCGTGCGACGTGCGCCGGTCGTAGTAGGCGATGTTCCGGGCCGCGGTGTCCGCGCGATACTCATAGCCCAAGCGCTCGAACAGCCGCCGGACAGCGCTCGGGGAAAAAAGGAAGAACAGCATCACCGTGTCGGCCTGCTTGGCGATCATGTAGCGGTTCGGGTCGTCGCCCTCGGCGCGCAGGATCCGGTCGAGCCGCTGGATATTCCCGTACTTCGCGCGGTAGCCGTCCCAGTCGAGTTCCTCGAGCGCCTCGTAGCCCTCGAACTGGCTGATGATGCCGTCGCCGTGGAAGGGAACGAACATGCGCCGGCTCATGTCCTGCCACAGCCTCAGCTCTTGCTCAGAGATCTCGAGCCGGGCGCGGAGCGCATCGGCCCTGCTCGCCGGCAGCAGCGAAAGCACCTCGCCCGCGAGCTCGCACAGCCACGCCACCATCACGTTCGTGTAGGCGTTATTGCGCAGGCCGCCCTCCTCCGCGCCCGGATACTTCTCGTGGAACTCGTCCGGGCCCATCACCCCGTGGATCTCATAGCGCTCGCGGTCCGGGTTGAACCAGGCAATGGATGCCCAGAAGCGCGCGATCTCCACCATCATCTCCGCACCGTAATCCCGCAGGAAAGCCAGATCCCGCGTGGCCTGGAAGTAGTGCCAGATGTTGTAGAAGATTGCCGCGTTCACATGGCGCTGGTTGCGGCTGAGGTCCGGCTCCCAGCGCCCAGATAGCGGGTTGAGGTGCACCCGCTGGGTCTCCTCCTTGCCTTCGCTGCCGCTCTGCCACGGGAACATCGCCCCGCGGAAACCCGCCTCACGGGCCGCCGCCCGCGCCTCGTCGAGGCGCCGGTAACGGTACATCAGCAGCTCACGCGTGACCTCTGGAATACGGAAGCTCAGGAAAGGAAACACATACAGCTCGTCCCAGAAAACGTGCCCGCGGTATGCCTCACCGTTGAGACCGCGCGCGGGCAATCCGGCGTCCAGGTCGGCCGTGTGCCGGGAGCACACCTGAAGGATGTGGGAGACGTGAAGCCGCAACAGCAGCTGGACCCGCTCGTCTCCGCGCACGCGCACGTCGCACACGCGCCACAGCTCCTCCCAGGCGGCGACATGGCGCTTGAGCGTCCCCTCGAAGTCATGCCGCCAAAGCGCCGCGGTCCCGGCCTTTGCGAGCGTGTCGCTGGTCGCGGCGTCGCGGGAGGTCGAGAACGTCAGCATCTTCTCGATCCTGGCCGGAGTGCCCTGCCGGACGTCGAACGCCAGCACCTGCTGGATGTAGTCCTCCATCTGGTACAGGGTGCGTGCAACGGCGAGCGGCTCGCTTCCCTGGAAGACGCGTGTGCGTGCCGCCTGGCTGATGTAGATGTTCGACTGCCGCGTCTGGACCTTCAGCGCGATGACCTCCGCGCCGAACGTCCGCGGCGAGACGGGATTGAGATGCCGGCCCTCGAGTTCCAGATAACGCGCCACGCCCTGGTTAGTCACGCGTCCGTCGATCGCCGAGATCACTTCCACCCGGCCCGACCAGTTCTGCGGCGTCAGCGTCCACTCGATAGCGGCCCGGTGCGGATGGGCCATGCTCACGAATCGCCTGCTGCGCAGCGCCGTCTCACGCCCGGCGGCGTCCCTGAAGCGAAGCTCGCGGGACACCACCGCCCGGTGAATGTCGAGCTCGTGACGGTACTCAAGCAGCTCAACATCCGCTAGCCGGAATTCATCTGCGCCCTCGATCCGCAGCTTGAGCACCAGCCAGTTGGGAAGATTGACGAGATCCTCATTGAGCACCGGCAGCCCGCCAAGGATCGTCGTCTCGCGGTTGTAGACCCCGTGCACGTAAGTGCCGGGGTAGTGCACACCGTCGGCGTTTTCCCACTCTGCGGTGCCCCGGCTGCACAGGTAACCGTTGCCGGTTGAGGTCAGCGCCTCCCGAAGCCCCTCCCCGGCCGGATCGAAGCTTTCGTATGTGAGCGCGAAACCGTTCATCGCAGCCACCGAGTGTATCTGAGTCGGTCTTGAGCCACTCGCCCGCGGTCGCCTGGACCGCTTCCAGAAATACCTTCCGTGCAGAGATGCTGGCCACGACCGCCCGGGCAACGGTTTCCACGAGATGGTGAGCACCATCGATGTCGATCAGCACCGCGTGGGATGCGCCGCATGCCGTGACCATAACAGCAGTCGCCGCACCGATCCAAGACGCCAAGTAATCGCTTCTAAGCCAAGGCCGACGGGCGCGTGGCACTGCGCCATGGGCCTGGTCTACCGTGTCTTCCATGGTCTCATCCTTCCGGTTTGGCGGGGGGATGGGATCTAGGCCCCGCCGGACGCACTCATGCCTCGGCGGGGCCGCTGTCGTAACAGGGCAGCCGGGCCAGCATCCGTCGGTTGCCTGTGGCCGATGCTCGCTTTCCGCTAATTTCCTTAATGCCCATCCTTCGGGTCAGACTGGGAAATCTAGTGTGGGGAGGCCATGTGACGGGAGCAGCGCCGTTGACCCCCGAGCAGTTGCCGGCGATCTTGCGGGAGGGCAGCCCGAGCCCCGCTCTGATCTGCCCTGACGATGGCACCGTGGTGTCCCATGGTGAGCTGGCCAGTGCCGTGTACCAGCTCGCGGGTGTGCTCGCGGGACTCGGCGTGGCGCGTGGGCAGCGGGTTGCGCTCGTGCTGCCGAACGGCCCCGAGATCGTGGAGTTGCTGCTCGCTGTGGCGCTGTGTGGCGCTACGGCGGCGCCCATGAATCCTGGCTACACCGAAGCGGAGTACAAGTTCTACCTTAATGATCTTGATCCCAGCCTGCTGGTGGTCCAGGCGGGCAGGGGGGCGGACGTCCGCCGGGCAGCCGGTGACCTGATGATCGCAGACGTGCCGGTCCAGCGGCAGGGTCCGCCGCAGGTGTCGGTGGCCGGTATCGAGGCGACGGCGGAGCGGTCATTCGACCTGGGCTCGCCGGAGGACGTGGCCCTGCTGCTGCACACTAGCGGCACCACCAGACGGCCGAAGCAGGTGCCGCTGCTGCAGCGCAACCTGATGGCGTCGCTGCGGGCGATCGGCGCGCACTACCGGCTTGATGAGGCGGACGTCTCCTACTGCGCGATGCCGCTGTTTCATGTCCACGGACTGATCGCCTCCACGCTGGCCCAGCTCGCGGTGGGCGGGTCGGTGGTCACGCCGCGGCGTCTTACCAGGCGACGGTACTGGCAGCAGGTCAGCACGCATGGTGTGACCTGGGTCTCCGCTAGCCCTACCACCCATCAGGAGCTGATGGAGCATGGCACGGCGCCGGCGCCGTCCTTCCGTTTCGTGCGCTCGTGCAGTTCCGCGCTGTCGCCTGGCCTGATGGGGCGGCTCGAGAAGATTTACGAGGCGCCGGTCCTGGAGGCGTACGGCATGACCGAGGCGAGCCATCAGATGACCTCGAACCCGTTGCCGCCCCGGCAGCACCGGCCGGGCTCGGTAGGGATCCCGGCAGGCGCGGAGGTGCGTATCGTCGACAAGACCGGGCGGGACGTCCCGGCAGGGCACATCGGCGAGGTCGCGGTCCGCGGCCCGGGCTTGACACCTGGCTACCTGAACGACCCTGAGGCGAATGCCGAGTCCTTCTTCGACGGCTGGTTCCGCACTGGTGACCGTGGCCTGCTGGACCAGGGGTATCTGCGGCTGCAGGGCCGGATCAAGGAACTGATCATCCGCGGCGGAGAGAATATCTCCCCGGGCGAGGTCGAGGCTGTCCTGAAGGCGCACCCGGCCGTCGCCGATGCCGTGTGTTTCGGAATTGAAGACGAGAAATACGGCCAGGTCGTCGGCGCCGCTGTGGTGCTGAAAGGGGAGGCCGACGGGGCGGAACTGCGCGCCAGATGCCGGGAGTCGCTCGCTGACTTCAAGGTGCCTAAGGTCATACACGTCGTGCGGGAAATCCCGCGGACTCCCACCGGCAAGGTGCAGCGAAACCGGATCGCCGCCCAGCTGACGGGGCAGGGGCCGTGAGGTTCGCCGTGGTGGGCGCGGGGGCCATCGGCGGATACGTAGGCGCCTGCCTCACCCGCGCCGGCACCGAGGTCACCCTGATCGCCCGCGGCGCCCACCTGACCGCCATCCGGGAGCATGGTATCCGGGTGCTCAGCCCGGATGGTGACTTCCTGACCCATCCGCAGGCCAGTGACGAGATGGGTGCGGTCGCTGATGCCGATGTCGTGTTCCTGGGGCTGAAGGCCTACAGCCTCCCGGGGGTTGCTGACGCGTTGCACCGTGCGCTGCGTCCCCGAGTCCCGGTCATCGCTGCCCAGAACGGAATCCCGTGGTGGTACTTCCAGCGGCGGCCCGGTCCTTACCGCGATCTGGTGATTGAGAGCGTCGATCCCGGGGGTGTCATCACCAAGGCCATCGACCCGGCCAGTGTGGTCGGCTGCGTTGTCTACTGCGCGACCGAGATCACCGAGCCGGGTATCATCCGCCACGTCGAAGGTAAGCGGTTCTCGATCGGAGAGCCTGACGAAACTGTGAGCGAGCGGTGCGGCGAGATCTCCCAGGCGTTCCGGGCCGCCGGCCTCAAGGCTCCGGTAGCTGCCCAACTGCGGAATCAGATCTGGCTCAAGATGATCGGCAACGCGTCACTGAACCCGGTGACGGCACTGCTCGGTGCGACGCTCGGCCAGCTCGGACGGTCCCCGGCAGCGCTGCGGCTGGTGCGTGCCATGATGCGGGAAAGCGCCGATGTCGCGACAGCGCTGGGGATCAAGCTTCCGATCACGATCGACCGGCGGCTGGAGGCGGCCATTGAGGTAGGCGAGCACCGGACCTCCATGCTGCAGGACCGGCTAGCGGGCAAGCCGCTGGAACTCGACTGCCTGACAGGCGCAGCGATCGAGATCGCCGCGCGGGTCGGGGTTGACGTGCCTCAGACGCGGGCAGTGCATGATCTTCTCACTGCCTTCGCGGACCTAGGGGACCCGTGGACGAGCCGATGAGCCGAGTACGGCTCGTCAGGTGTGGGACAGGCCAGCCCACCGGTCGTGACGCAGAGGACGCCGGGCCGGATCCGGCCGGGTCGGGGAGCTGCCCGCGTGTACCTTCCGACGTCGTTCCCTGCCAACCCAGGCCTGCACCAGCCTGGATGCCGTGGAGGCTGGCGCGGCTTGACCGAGCGGAGGTTCAGCCGCTGCCGGTGCTGCCGGCGGGCGCCTCACCCTGCTCAACTGTGCTCCCCGAGATGGTGCGGCTGCCGCCGGGCGCATGGGTGATCTCGACCCGGCGGGCCTGGGTCTTGGGCGAGACGGGGATGATCAGATGAAGGACACCGTCGGCGTAGGCGGCGGTGAGGTTCTCCGAGTCTACGCCCTCGCCGAGGGACAGCTGCCGGGTAAACGACCCCTGGGGCCGCTCAGCGACAATAACCTGCTCGCTCTCGCCGTAATGCGGGCTGCGTTCGGCCCGGATCGTCAAGGTGCTGTGCTCGACAGTGACCTCGACGCTGTCAGGGTCCACGCCGGGCAGGTCGGCCTCGACATGGTAGCTGCCATCCCCGGCGCGGTAAACGTCCATGGGCATGCCGAGCGGGGCACGCGTCCCGGTCGCGGCCATCGACAATAGCCGCTCCAAAGGGTCCCGGAAGGGATCGAACCTGATCACTGCCATCACTGCCTCCTCCTCCTCCTACGATGCCTGCAGGAAGCGTCCTGGCGCGAGCGGTGATCACGCGGCCAGCCCCAAGGCCAGCCACCGCAGGACCTGCTCCTCTGGAGGGTTACGTCCTGTTCCCGCCAGGCCAGGCAGCACGTCATCACCCTGATGGCGGTGCCGCCATTGCCTACCATCGCGCCCGCCAGCGGACGCAGGCAAGGTCCAATGGCCCGCACGCCCGGGGACCTTGGGCCCGCGCACCGCCACGGCCGCACCAGCCTTGCCAGCCCCCCGTGCCGTCTCCGCCGGATCAGGGCTAAGCAAGATTCGCTAGGTGGGGCGTCCTGTTGGGCAGTCGCCCACACCGACAGCAGCAGGATCGGGCCTACGATCCGGGCCGACGCAGGCGCGGCCAGGCCGGGGAGCGCGCGGGGAGCGATTTCATCGTTCTTCTTGATTTCCCTTTGAGGCCTCAATAGACAATCAAAGGGTTGACGAGCATGCTGGCAGGCAGAAGGCTGTCGTCGTTCAAGGGAGCTGCCATGGCTGCAGCGCAGGGCCGGTGGAACGCGGGTGTCATGCCGTATGCTGAGATGGGGTACTACGACGCGAGCTACGTGCCGAAGGACACCGATATCCTGGCGGCCTTCCGGATGGCGCCGCAGCCCGGCGTTGATGCGGTGGAGGCCGGCGCCGCGGTTGCCGGGGAGTCCTCGACGGCGACATGGACGGTGGTGTGGACCGATCGGCTGACCGCGCATGAGCATTATCAGGCGAAGTGCTACCGGGTGGATCCAGTGCCTGGCCGAGAGGGTGAGTACATCGTCTATATCGCCTACGATATCGACCTGTTCGAGGAAGGCTCGATCCCGAACCTGACATCCTCGATCATTGGCAACGTGTTCGGGTTCAAGGCGCTGCGCTCGCTGCGGCTGGAGGACATGCGGATCCCGCTGCATTATGTGAAGACGTTCCGCGGCCCGCCGCACGGCATCGTGATGGAGCGCGAGTACCTCGGCAAGTACGGGAGGCCGCTGCTGGGCGCGACTACCAAGCCGAAGCTTGGCTTGTCCGCGCGCAATTACGGGCGGGTAGTCTATGAGGCGCTCCGCGGCGGGCTGGATTTCACCAAGGACGATGAGAACATCAACTCTCAGCCGTTCATGCGCTGGCGGGACCGGTTCCTGTTCGCCATGGACGGGGTCAACCGGGCAGCGCAGGAAACCGGCGAGATCAAGGGGCACTACCTCAACGTCACCGCCGCGTCGATGGAGGACATGTACGAGCGGGCCGAGTTCGCGAGGGAACTGGGCAGCATCGTGGTCATGGTGGACCTGACCGTCGGTTACACGGCGCTGCACTCGATGTCGAACTGGGCGCGGGCCAACGGGGTTCTGCTGCATCTGCACCGGGCTGGCCACGGGACCTACACGCGGCAGAAGTCGCACGGCGTCAGCTTCCGCGTGATCGCCAAGTGGTGCAGGCTGATCGGCGTCGATCACATCCACGCCGGGACGGTGGTCGGCAAGCTGGAGGGCGACCCCGCCATGGTGCGCGGGTACTACGACACGCTGCGCGCATCGCGGATACCGCAGGATCTCGGCCAGGGCATCTATTTCGACCAGGACTGGGGATCGATGCCCGGTACTATGCCGGTGGCCTCGGGGGGCATCCACGCCGGGCAGATGCACCAGCTCCTTGGTTACCTGGGTGAGGACGTCATCTTGCAGTTCGGCGGCGGCACCATCGGCCATCCGATGGGTATCGCGGCCGGCGCCACGGCCAACCGGGTGGCCGTCGAGGCGATGATCAAGGCCCGCAACGAGGGCCGTGACTTCTTGCGCGAGGGCGAGGATATTCTCGCCGCGGCGGCGAAGAAATGCCGCGAGCTGCAGGCTGCTATCGACACCTGGGGCGATATCACCTTCAACTACGAGTCGACCGACACCCCGGACGTCACTCCCACCCCGACCACCTGACGGCAAGCCCGGTCGGCCATCGCCGCGGCGCCGCGGCGCCGACACTAGGAGCATCCATGCGGATCACCCAGGGCACGTTCTCCTATCTTCCTGATCTCACTGACAGCGAGATCAGGGCACAGGTGCAGTACGCCATTGACCAGGGCTGGGCGGTGGCCATCGAGTTCACCGACGACCCGCACCCGCGCAACGTGCTGTGGGAGATGTGGGGCCTGCCGATGTTCGAGATCTCCGATGCATCGGCGGCCATGCACGAGGTGACCGCCTGCCGGAAGGCCTGGCCCGATCACTACATCCGGGTCTCTGCCTATGACGCCACGCTCGGCCGGCAGACGACGGCGCTGAGCTTCATCGTCAGCCGACCGGCTCACGAGCCCGGCTTCCGGCTGGACCGGCAGGAGGTATCCGACCGGCGGATCCGGTACTCGCTGCATGCCCCCTACGCGACGGACCGGTCGGGCGGCGAGCGCCACGAGAACCAGACGGGCTAGCGCGGTGGCGGATGAGCCCGCCGGCCGCGGGGGCTTCATGATGCCTCCGCGGGGGGGCGACGGCACCGCCGGCCCTGCGTCCCCCGGCAGTACCGCGGGCCGCGCGGCAGATGGCGATGCGGAGCCCGGCGGCCGGGAGCAGCTCCCGGCGGACGCGCTCGTCGACCTGGACGAAGAGGGCAAGGCACTGCGGATATCCGCGTTGCTGGAGCGGCTCGACAGTGAGTTTGTCGGGCTGTCCCCGGTCAAGAACCGGGTCCGGGAGATCGCTGCGCTGCTGCTGATCGACCGGCTCCGGGCCCGGTACGCGCTGACCTCATCACGGCCCAGCCTGCACATGTGCTTCACCGGCAGCCCGGGAACCGGCAAGACCACCATGGCGATGCACATGGGCGAACTGCTACATGAGCTCGGCTATCTGCGCAAGGGCCAGCTTGTCACCGCGACCCGCGACGACCTGGTCGGGCAGTACGTCGGGCATACGGCACCCAAGACCAAGGAAGTGCTCAAGCGGGCAATGGGCGGAGTCCTGCTGATCGACGAGGCCTATTACCTCTACCGGCCGGAGAATGAGCGCGACTACGGCCAGGAAGCCATCGAGATCCTGCTGCAGTTCATGGAGGCGCACCGTGATGACCTTGTGGTCATCCTGGCCGGATACAAAGAGCGGATGGATGTGTTCTTCCGGTCCAACCCGGGCATGGCCTCCCGGATCGCGCACCACATCGACTTCCCTGACTTCAGCCTCGGTGACCTGACGCAGATCGCCGAGAGGATGCTGGCGGAAGAGGAATACAGGTTCTCACCCCAGGCAGCTGAGGCGTTCCGCGAGTACATCAGCCTGCGGATGCAGCAGCCCCGCTTCGCCAACGCGCGCAGCATCAGGAACGCCATCGACCGCCTCCGGCTGCGGCAAGCGGGCCGGCTGGTAGCAGCCGGCGGTCAGATCAGCCGGGCGGATCTCATCGAGATCTGCGAAGCCGACGTGCGCGCCAGCCGAGTCTTCAACACCGCTGGCCGCTCGCCCGGCGCACCGGATGAGCCGCCCCATTCTCCGAATCAACCGCCTGACCGACCGGGCTGACCGCAGGACAAGCCGGACCGTGGTGCCACAGCCGGGACGGCCTGGGCGGCGGCTGGGCGGTCAGGCCCGGCGCCGCGCTTCCATGAACCGCAGGATGAGCGGAGTGAAGATCAGCTGCATCGCCAGCTCCATCTTCCCACCCGGCACGACGATGATGTTCGGCCGCGACATGAACGAGTCATGCAGCATTGACAGCAAGTACGGAAAGTCGATGCCCCTGGGGTTGGCGAACCGGATGACGAGAAAGCTCTCATCGGCGGTCGGGATGAAGCGGGCGATGAACGGATTCGACGTGTCCACCGTGGGGACGCGCTGGAAGTTCACGTGCGTACGGGAAAACTGCGGGCAGATGTAATGGACGTAGTCCGGCATGCGCCGCAGGATCGTGTCCACGACAGCCTCGCTGGAGTAGCCGCGAGTGGTCTTGTCGCGATGCAGCTTCTGGATCCACTCGAGGTTGATGATCGGGACCACTCCGATCAGCAGGTCTGCATGCTGCGCAACGTCAACCTTGCCGGTGACGGCAGCACCGTGCAGCCCCTCGTAGAAGAGCATGTCGCTGCCGGGCTCGACGTCCTGCCACGGCGTGAAGGTGCCGGGCTGCTGCCCGTGGGGCCGGGCCTCCTCGGTGTCGTGCAGGTACTTGCGGACCCGACCGCCACCGTGTTCGCCGTATTCGCGGAACAGGGCCTCGAGTTCCTCGAGCAGGTTGGCCTCGGGTGAGAAATGGCAGAGATGGTGGTTGCCCTGCCGCTCGGCCTCCGCCATGGCGATGCTCATCTGCTGCCGGTCGTAGCGGTGGAAGGAGTCGCCCTCCACGATCGTCGCGTTGATCTGCTCTCTAAGGAAGATGTGCTGGAATGTCCTGGTCACCGAGGAGGTGCCGGCGCCGGACGAGCCGGTGACGACGATGACGGGATGCTTGGCCGACATATGTTCTCCCGCCGCTACTGGATCCGGAACAGGGAACGGACGTTGAACAGCGAGTCGTCGAAGGCGGGCTGCGGCCGGCCGGCCTGGTCGCGGTGATAGCGCTCGATCCGCTCGACCTCGTTCCTGGAGCCGAAAATGAGCGGCGCGCTCTGGTGCAGGCCTGTCGGCTGGAGTTCCATGACCCGCTGGCGACCAGTGCTCGCGCCGCCGCCCGCCTGCTCGACGATGAACGCGATCGGATTGCACTCATACATCAGCCGCAGCTGCCCCGGCATGTCGGGCTCCTTGCTGTCCTTGGGGTACAGGAAGACACCGCCGCGGGTGAGGATGCGGTACGTCTCAGCCACCAGGGACGCGATCCAGCGCATGTTGAAGTCCCGGCCTCGCGGTCCGGTCCCGCCGGCCAGGCACTCCTGGATGTAGCGGCGCACCGGAGGCTCCCAGAACCGCTCGTTGGATGCGTTGATGGCGAACTCCCCGCAGTCCTCAGGGATGCGAAGCTGTGGATGGGTGAGGATGAAGGCCCCGATGTCGCGGTCGAGGGTGAATCCGTCAACGCCCTCCCCGGTGGTGAGGATCAGCATGGTGGACGGCCCGTACAGCGCGAAGCCCGCGCACACCTGAGCCGTACCCGGCTGGAGGAAGTGCTCCGCCCTCGGCTCGGCACCCGGGTCGGGGCTGCGCAAGATCGAGAAGATCGTGCCCACCGAGATGTTGGCGTCAAGGTTGCTCGAGCCGTCCAGCGGATCGAACACCAGCAGGTACTTCCCCCGCCGCTGTGCCGCCGGGACGGGGTAGATGTCTTCCATCTCTTCCGACGCCATCGCGGCCAGGTGCCCGGCCCATTCCGTCTCGTCGATCATCACCTCATTACTGATGAGGTCGAGCTTCTTCTGCACCTTGCCCTGGACGTTCTCCGCGCCAGCGCTTCCCAGGGCACCGGCGAGCGCGCCGCGGTTGACCTGGTTGCTGATGATCTTCACGGCGGTAGCCACCGCGTTGAGCAGCCCGGAGAAATCACCGGTGGAGCCGGGATGACGGTGCTCGGACTCGATGGTGTACCTGGTCAGCGTCCTGCGTTCCTCACGCACGGCCTGCCTGCCTCTCATTGGAAAGCGGCAGCGCGCAATCCGGAGAACCCGCCGCCGACGCCTGGCTGGGATGCTGGCAATTGCCCGCCACCCGGCTTCCCTGCACGGGCGCATCGCGCATGCGAACGCGCAGGCGCGGGCGCGTTATGTTGAGCATCGCCGCGGCCGGTGCGGCACCCACTGCCTCAAGCCGCCTGGACATCGTCGCGATGCTGGCGTCAGCGGCGAGGATGCCCTTCCCCGGCGCCACGAGGGCGGCGGCGACCTTCTGCAGTCCGGGCACGGCTGACCTCCTGTTCGGGCACGATCGCGGCGTCAGCTACCCACACGCTAAGGCTACGCTGACGGGCGTGGGGGAACCTCCCCGCCAGAGCGGTCAACCGGTGAACCTTGTACCTGCCGCGCTCCTGGCTGGCGGGCTGGTGCTCCGCCTCCGCGACGCGTGAACGACAACTCCTTACCTCAGCCGCGTCACGACGCCGGTTTGCTGCTGGGGACGTGCCGGCGCAGGTCGCCGGTGCCGTGGGTAAAGCCGCGCTCGGTCAGCCAGCGCGTCATCCGGGCTGCGTCGGGGTGCGTGTCCGGGACGACGTTGTAGATGTAGTTCAGCCCGTGTTCGGCGGCCTCGTCCTCCAGCCGGTCCAGGATGAAGTTGCCGATACCGGCGCCGCGCCTGGCCCGGTCGACCAGGAGCGCAATCTGAGCGGCGCCCCATTCCGAATCCAGCCAGCCGTAGCCGACGACGATCCCGTCGTCGTCAGTAACCCGCCACCACTCGTCGGCGATCGCAGCTCCGGGAGCGGGCTCATCGAAGCCCACCGCCGCCAGTTCGTCCAGGCCGAACAACTGCTGCTTGTCGGCGTCCCAGTGCGGAGTGTCCTCCTTCGTCCAGTGCAGCGTCATCGCTCCTCCTTCGCCATGGCCCGCCGGTCGTGAGGCATCAGCCGGGCGGTTTGGCCAGCAGGCCGGCGTCGGTAGCAATCTGCCGCAGCTCAACGCGGCGGATCTTGCCGGTGCCGGTGGTCGGATACTCACTGACGAACACGATCCTGCGCGGTCGTTTGAATGCGGGCAGGCCCTCGCGGCAGAACTCGATCAGCTCGGTCTCGGTAGTGATCTGGCCGGGTCGCAGGATCACAAACGCGACGGGCTTCTCCAGCCCGTCGGCGTCCCGGGCCGCCACCACGACCGCGTCCGCCACGGCCTGGTGGCCATGCAGCCGGGCCTCCACTTCGGCCGGTGCCACCCACATTCCGCTCGCCTTGAGCATGTCGCCGGTGCGGCCAAGGCACGTGTAGTAACCGTCGGCGTCCAGGACGTAGGTATCGCCGCTGCGTAGCCACTCCCCCTGGAACACCAGGCGCGAGGCGTGGTAGCGCGACCAGTACCCGGTGGCAGCCGATTCCCCTCGCACGAGCAAGGTGCCGGGCGTGCCTACTGGTACCGCGAGCCCGTCATCGTCCACGATCTTGAGGTCGTAGCCGGGAACTGCCACACCCGTGCTGCCCGGGCGCACCTGGCCGGCCCGGTTTGACAGGAAGATGTGCAGCATCTCGGTCATGCCGATGCCGTCGAGGATGTCCACGCCGAAGTGCGTCGTCCATCGCGTGTACAGTGCGGCCGGCAGTGCCTCCCCGGCCGACGCCGCCAGCCGCACGCCGGCCAGCGCATCCGCGGGCAGGCCGGCGCGCAGCATGTTGGCGAAGAACGTCGGACCGGCGAAGAACAGCGTGGCGCCGTACTCGCGGGCCCGGTCGGCTATGACCGCGGGCCGCGACGGTGCCGGTTCGAGCACGGCCGCGGCACCGGCCGACAGCGGGAACAACACCGAGTTTCCCAGGCCGTAGGCGAAGAAGGCCTTCGCCGCCGACAGGCACCGGTCTTGCGGCGTGATGCCGAGCACCTGTTCGCCGTAGGTCTCGCACACCGCCTGGATGGAGCCGTGCCGGTGCATCGCGCCCTTCGGCGAGCCCGTGGTGCCCGATGTGTACAACCAGAACGCGGGCGAGTCAGCGGTGGTCGGATAGACGGACTCGTCCGGCTGGGTCGAGGAGAGCAGCGTGCCGAGCCCGTGCCACGGCAGTCCGCCCGATGCCTCGCTGGCGTCGTCCGGCGCGAGCACGCCGCGCAGGTCCGGCGCGCCGGTGATCGCCTTGCGGGCCAGCCCGGCGAATTCGCCGGTCACCGCGAGCAGCCGGGCCCGCGAGTCGCGCAGCAGCTCGCCGAGCCCGGCGGCGTTCGTCATCGTCGAGGTCGGCACCGGGATTGCTCCGATCCGCATCGCCGCCAGGTAGGCGATCACGAACTCGGGGGAGTCCGCCATGCACATCACCATCCGCTGCTCGGGCTGCAGGCCGATGCCGCGCAGCGCCCCGGCCGCCCGCAGGACCTGCTGGTGCAGCTGCCCGTAGGTCAGCTCGCCGCCCGGGCCGGTCAGCGCGAGCCGGTTCTCATCGCCGGCGACCAGCCGCCGGTCGAGCAGGTACGCGCAGGCATTGAACGATTCGCTCATTTGACGTGTCCCGGTTCAGGGGAGGTGGACGTAGTCGTAGTCGAACGGCTGGCCGTTGATGCCGTTGCGCGGCGGGGCGATCCAGGCCGCGATCTTGCCCCGCTCGTACACGGGCCGCATCAGGGAGCGGACGTGGGTCTTGTCCACGTCGGTGGGCAGCCACTGGCTCTTGCGCCGCTCCCACTCATCGGCGCTCAGCTGCTCGCCGTCGGGTGAGGCCTCGACGCCGGTGAACGCGCCGACCCGGCGGTTGAAGGCGATGTGCGGCAGCTGGAGCCGGTACGCCAGCCCGGCGTCGGCGAGGATCTTGTTCCAGCGATTCACGCCGCCGCGGCAGTCGTTGATGTACTGCCGGCGCAGGTCGGTGTTGAGCCCGATCAGCGCGGACACCTCGAGTTCGCCGATCTCCCCTTCGACCAGCGCGTCCACCATCATCGCGTCGTCGGTGAGCTTGTGGTCGTCCCGGCGCCGGTCCTCGGACCAGCGGCCCTTGATCCCGGCGGTGTAGTAGTTGGCCACGTTGGTCGAGGTCTCCCCCCCGAACAGGTCCAGCGAGACCGAGTAGTGGAAGTTCAGGTACTTCTGGATGACCGGCAGCGGGATCGCGCCGAGGGCGGCCACGTCGTCGGTGTCGTTCTCCACCATCACCTGGGCGGTCCGCTCCACCACCCGGTCCACGCCGGTCGTGCCCACCATCATGTGGTGCGCCTCCTCCTTGAGCATGAACTCGCAGGTCCGGCTGAGCGGGTCGAAGCCGGATTCCTTCAGCGTGCCGAGCTGGTACTTGCCGTCCCGGTCGGTGAAGTAGGTGAACATGTAGAAGCTGAGCCAGTCCGGGGTCTCCTCGTTGAACGCGCCCAGGATCCGCGGCGCGTCCACGCTGCCGGAGTTGCGGTGCAGCAGCTCCTCGGCCTCCTCCCGGCCCTCCCGGCCGAAGTAGGCGTGCAGCAGGTACACCATGGCCCACAGGTGCCGCCCCTCCTCCACGTTGACCTGGAACAGGTTGCGCAGGTCGTACAGGCTCGGCGCGGTGGCGCCCAGGTTGCGCTGCTGCTCGACGCTGGCCGGCTCGGTGTCGCCCTGGATCACGATCAGCCGCAGCAGGTCGGCGCGGTACTCCCCCGGCACCTTGTCCCACACCGGCTCGCCCATGTGCTCGCCGAAGCCGACGCGCCGACCTGGGTCACGTTCGGCCAGGAAGATGCCCCAGCGGTACTCGGGCATGGCCACGTGTCCGAACTGCGCCCACCCCTCGCGGCCGACGTTGACCGCGGTGCGCAGGTAGACATCCTGCGTCGGCAGCGCCGGGCCCATCGTCTGCCACCACTCCAGGAAGTTGGGCTGCCAGGACTCCAGCGCCCGCTGCAGCCGCCGGTCCGCACGCAGGCTGACGTTGTTCGGGATCTTCTCGGTGTAGTCAGCGGCAGTGGTCACGGTCGCGCTCGCTTCCTGTTTGTAAATCTGTCACTCGTAGCACGACCGACGCCCCGGAGTCTCCGGCGGCGCAGCCGGTGAACAGGCCGACGCCGCCGCCGCGCTGACGCAGTTCCTCGATCAGTTCGGCGATCGAGCGCAGCCCGGTCGGGCCCTGCGGGTGGCCGAAGATCAGGCTGCAGCCGTAAGAGTTCATCCGGTCCAGCGGGAAGCCAGTCTGCTGGGAGAAGTAGATGTCGTTCACGGCGAACGGATTGTGCGTGGTCACCGCGTCGACCTGGCCGATCGTCAGGCCCGCGTCGACCAGGGCCGCGTTGGCCGCCGGGACCGGGGCCTGGGGCATATGACTCGGGGCCACCCGCGCGAAGCCGGTCGCGAGGATCTGCGCCACGCCGCCGCCGGCGGCTAGCTCACGGGCCTCGTCGAGCGTGGTGACCAGAGCACCGGCCGTGCCGTCGGCCGGGTGGGTCTGGGTAGCGAAGGTGTGCCGTCCGTCCGGGGACGCCGGCGGCAGCGCGCTGATCTCCTCGAGCACGATAGGCCGCACGCCCTCGTCAGCGTCGATCACCCGCGGCGGCTTACGGCGCTGCGGGATCTGCACCTCGACCATGTACCGGCGCTGGAAGGCCCGGTCGTCGGCCAGCGCCTTAGAGTACTGGCTGAACCGCAACGCCGCCAGCTCATCGAGGTCGCCGCGCGAGATTGAGGCTTCGGCGGCCACGTTCTCCCCAGCGGCCAGCATCGACGTGCCGGCCCACGGGTCACGGGCGAAGCTATCCAGGACCCAGTGAGAACAAATCGGCGCGCCGCCCACCGCCGACGGCGCCGGATACAGCAGCTGCGGCCCGTTGCTGGTGCGGTCGGTGGCGACCACCAGCTGCAAGCCCGCCCCGGTGGTGACCGCGCCGGCCGCCGCAGACAGGCACGCGACCGACGTGGCGCAGGCCTGGCTGATCATCGGGCCGCTCACCGCCCCGGCGCCCAGCCGCGCCGCCAGCGTGGGGGCGCCGTAGAAGATGTCCAGCTGCGGGATCGTCCAGCCCAGCACCAGGCCGGCCAGCCGGGCTGGGTCGACCCGCCGCTCGGCCAGGGCCCGGGCGGTGACGTCGGCGGCCAGGTCGAGGCTGGATACCTCGGCCAGCGAGCCCTGCCACTTGGTGAAGGGCGAGCTCCACGCGAACCCGGCCGGGATCGCAACGTTCTCGTACCGCATCATGCAGTCCTTCCTGCTGTTCCCGCGACGATGACATGGGCGTGCGCCGGCTGGGCGTAGAGCAGCTCGACCAGCGTCGACCGGTTAATGAGCACCTGCCGCTGGTTGACGTAACCCTTGTCGGTGATCTCGCCGCCGTCCAGGTCGGCGGGGCGGGCCATCACCACGAGCCGCTCGATGCGGGCCGCCGAGCCGACCGCGGCGTTGTGGTCGGCCAGGGCCTGCGCCAGCGTCCGGTGCACGATCTCATGCACGATCAGCTCGCCTCGCGGCTGCGGTTCCTCTCCCAGCAGCCTGCGGGCCTCGGCCGCGTTGAGCCAGGCCAGCGCGCACGCGTACGCGCGGTTCTCGCCCGCGATCACCGCGTCGGACAGCATGGAGGTGACCGACAGCAACGCCAGGCGCACGGCGCCGACCCGCACGTACGTGCCGGTGGTGAGCTTGAAGTCCTCCGCGAGGCGTCCCCGGAACACCAGCCCGGCATTCGGGTCTTCCGGGTCAGCGCAGACCACCGCGTCGCCGGAACGATAGAAGCCCTGCTCGTCGAAGGCTGCCGCGGTGAGATCCGGCCGTGCGAAGTAGCCTGGGGTCACGATCGGGCCCTTCACCCGGATCTCGTACGCGCCTTCGGCCGGGGCGAGCTTGACCTGTGCGCCCGGCAGCGGTACGCCGATGCAGCGAGCGTCAGCGTAGGCGAAATGCGCCGTCGTCACCGCCGGAGCGGTCTCGGTCGCGCCCCAGGATCCGGTGACCGGGACCGCCTGGCCGGTGCTGCGCGCCGCCAGTTCTTCGAGCCGGCTGCGCAGGGCCCCGGGCAGCGCCGCCGCGGCGTTGAATATCAGCCGTAGCCGGGAGAAGAACCGCGCCGCGAAGGCCGGATCCGACTCCAGCGCCGGCACGAGCTGCGCATAGCCGGCCGGGACGTTGAAGTAAATGGTCGGCGGCACGTCGGCGAGGTTCGCGATCGTCTGTGCGAACATCCCCGGCGCCGGACGGCCCGCGTCCACATAGATGGTGCCGCCGCAGGTGAGCATCATGTTCATGTTGTGGTTGCCGCCGAAGGTATGACTCCATGGCAGCCAGTCCACGATCACCGGCCGCTCGCTGGTGAGGAACGGCCACACCTGCTGCATCATCTGCTGGTTGGCGGACAGCATCCGGTGGGTGTTGAGCACGCCCTTCGGGGCCCCGGTCGAGCCCGAGGTGAACAGGATCTTCGCCACCGCGTCTGGGTCCAGGGCGTCGAAAGCCGCGGTAACGGCCTGGCCGGGCACGGTCGTAGCGAGCTCGTCGAATCGCTCCGCTCCGGGCCGCTCGCCCGCGCTCACGATCGCCGGCACGGCGCCGACCGCGTCGAGGGCCGCGGCGAAGCGATCGGCATCCTCGGCGAACACCGCGCCCGGACGGATCAGCTCAGCGATGGCCCGCAGGCGAGCATGGTCGCGGCTTAGCAAGGAGTACGCCACGCTGGCGGGCGCGACCGGAACGCCAGCGGTCATCGCCCCCAGCGTCATGAGCATGTGGTCGACGCCGTTGCCGGACAGCACCAGCAGCGGTCGGCCCGGGCCCAGCCCGCGATCCAGCAGCGCTTGGCCGATCCCGTCGGCCGCTGCCACCGCCATGCCATAACTGCAGCTGCGCCAGGCCCCGGCGGGCCCGCGTTCGGCCACCAGAAGGTGGTCCGGGTCCAGGTCCGCCCAGGCCCGCACGCTGTGCATCACCGTGCTGGGATAGGCGCCCAGCGGGTCGGCCGAGCGGAGGATCACACTGCCGTCATCGGCATTCTCGGATACCACGTTCGGCGAAGTGAACAGCGGCTCTGCAGGGCCCGTATCCATGCCCACCTCCAGGTCCTCGGCCGCGAGCCAGCCAGTCGATGATTATTCAACTAATACGTTGAGGCCTGATAGTATTTTGTAGCTCTTCGCTGGCGTAGCACAACCCCGAGCTCGAGCCGGGACACCGCCGCGGGTCCCCTTCTAGTTCTAGGCACTGACCGTTCTTGGCCTGCGCTAGCGGCACGCCGCGACTCAATGGCCGCCACCTTGGCCTGGAGTGGCCGGCCGACCGGGTTGTCACTGATTAATGTAGCTACCAGGGGCGGGCTCGATCGCAGGGTAGCGCCCGCTGCCGAGCGATTGGGGCGCTGCCACCTGGTCGCCGGAGCGTTCGGCCAGCCAGGCTGCATAGTGCCCCCACCAGGAGCCCTCATGCCGCTCCGCGCCCGCCAGCCACTGCTCAGGGTCGGGCGGCGTCTCCGGGTTGAGGAAGTACCCGAGCCCCCGGTGCTTCGGGTCGGCCACCACGGTCTGGATGTGGCCGCTCGAGCACATGACGAACTGCGCAGGACCGGAGACCATCTGGGTGGTCCGGTAGGCGGTCTTCCACGGCGTGATGTGGTCGGAGAACCCGGCGGCTACGTACGTGTCGCAGGTAATACGCGATATGTCGATCGGCGTGCCCAGGACCGTCAAGGCCGCCGGATGCACCAGTTGATTGCCCGCCACCATGTCGAGCAGCTGGTGGTGAAAGGCGGACGTCAGCCGGGTCGTGTCCGCGTTCCAGGCCAGGATGTCGAAGGCCGGAGGGTCCTGGCCGAGCAGGTAGTTGTTCACCCAGTAGTTCCACACCAGGTCGTTCGGGCGCAGCCAGGCGAACATCGACCCCATCTGCCAGCCGTCGATCACCCCCCCGGGCTCCGACACCTTCCTGGCCAGCGCGATCGTCTGCGGCGTCGCGAACAGGAACATCCGCCCCTCGGACTCGGTGTCCAGCAGGGTGACCATGAACGTCGCGGAATGGATCCGGTCATCGTCATGGGCGGTCAGGTGCGCCTGCACGAGAGCGGCGGTCATCCCGCCCAGGCAGGCGCCGATGATGTTCACGTCCGGCGAACCCGAGATCTCGCGGGCCACGTCGACCGCCTCGATCGTCGCCTGCACGTAAGTGTCGAAATTCCAGTCGCGCTGCTCACCCGTCGGGTTGCGCCAGCTGATCCCGAACACCTGGATGCCGCGCTGGAGCAGGTACTCGTACATGCTCCGGCCAGGTGACATGTCCAGGGCATAGTACTTGTTCACCTGCGGCGGCACCACGAGCAGCGGGCGCTGGCAGACGGTCTCGCTCTGCGGCGTGTACTGGATCAGCTCGAAAACCTCGGACCGGTGAACAACCGCGCCGGGCGAGGCCGCGATGTTCTCGCCCTTCTTGAACGGCTTGGAGTCGACCATCGACGGCATGCCGTGGTTGTGCAGCATGTCGCCGGCCCAGTGGGCGATTCCCCTGCGGACGCTGCCGCCGCCGGTGTCGAAAAAGCGCTTCAGTGCCGCGGGATTGGTCACCAAGAAGTTGGTCGGCGCCATGGCCTCCCGGAACAAGGTGGCTGCGAAGCGCATCCGCTCGGCCTCCACGCCCTCCAGGCCGAGATTGTCGACGAAGACGTCGAGCTCTGACCCGAGGGCGAGATACGCCTGCATTGCCGTCCGGAACAGGGGATTGTCTCGCCAGGCCGGATCGGCGAAGCGCTTGTCCCCCTTCTGCGGCGCTACCTCCGACTTGCCCAGCCCGATCTGCAGAAACTGCAGGCCAACCTTGGGCCCGCTCCGCAGCAAAGAACGCGGCTGCCGCACGGCGACCTGGCCGAGAGACCGCAGTGCACCCGCGACCGGGCCGAGGCCGGAACCGGCGAGCAGACCAGACCCGAGGACCGCCTCTGCGCCCTCCGCGCCGCCCGCGAGCTGCGCCGCAGTATCGGCCAGGTTCTCGCGCGGCTCCGCCGCCTGCGCGCGTCGCGGTTGCTCCTCCGCCGCCTGCGCGCGTCGCGGTTGCTCCTCCGCCGCCTGCGCGCGTCGCGGTTGCTCCTCCGCCGCCTGCGCGCGTCGCGGTTGCTCCTCCGCCGCCTGCGCCGCCGCCGCCTTCGGCCGGCGTCTCCTGGCGGCTGGTTTTGCTTGTCCACGGCCGTTGGGCCCGGTCTCGGTCAACGGCGCCTCGCCGTGCGGGGTTGTCATAATTGTTTCTCCATGGTCATCGCCATGCCCTCTCCACCTACGTGGCGGAGGCCGCCGCAGGCGGCTCATCGCTGATCACCACATCCAGGCTGCCCCCGCCGTGGCGGACACGCAAGAGCTTCTTGTCGTACATCCATGTCCTGCGCTCCAGATCGGGTCAAGGAACCGACGAACGGCACGGTAATCCGGGACCTTCGCCTGTGTGCCGCTGCGGTGCGAAGGGATCCTCGGAAATCATGCAGCTGATCGTCGCACGCGAGGCGCCCGAGCTGGCCGGGCTGTTCTGCGCCCAGGCGCGGGTGCGGGCCGAGGAGCTGTTCGGCCAGCTGTGGAGCAACACCGACACCGCCGACTCGGCGCTGGCCCGGCGCGTGCTGGCCGGCCGCTACTCATGGCTGGAGGACGGCATCATCGACCCGTCGATACCCGGACCGTGGATCGCCCCCGCCGAGCCCGGGCCATCCACGGCGGAAGACCTCCACCGCCACATCAGCTGAAGCCGCGAACCGCCCCCCGCACCTCCTGGCGGAGACCACCAGCTCGGCATCCTTCGACGCTGCCGAACGCGCCGCAGGCGAACCAGCCGGTCAGCCACCCATGCCCGTTTTTGGAACCCACAGCCAGATAGCCCGCGCCGTTTCCTAGGACAACCAGACAGCCCGCGCCGTTTCCTAGGACAACCAGACAGCCCGCGCCGTTTCCTGGCACAAGAGGCCGAATGTCCTGCCTGACAAGGCCATTCGACTCTGCGGGCCCGGCTGGTCACCTGATTCCCTCATTAATGATGGCTGGATTCTCATTAGTGACGGCTGGTTTCGGCCGGTGGCCGGCTCGCCAGATGGGAGAAGCTCCGCACCGCGGACCGGCTGAGGGAGTGATCACCCGTGGCAACCCCAACGAGTACAGACGCATCCACCACCACGCTCACGCCCGGTGAGTCGGCAGAGCCGGGCGCTACCGATGCCGCAGGCATGCTCGATTTCTACGAGCCCGGCGCCCTCGGTATGGTGCGCCGGTTCTGGCCGGAAAGCAGCATGGTGCGGTACGCGGCCCGGATAGCAGGCCGCCCGCGGACGGTGACACGGCGGGCCGGCCAGCTGGCCGCCGAACTCGCCGGCATTGCCAAGGGCAGCTCGCAGATCGCCCCGCAGCGGCATGACCGCCGGTTCTCAGACCCCGCGTGGAATACGGATCCGCTGCTCAGGCGCACTGTCCAGACCTACCTGGCCCTCGGCCGGAGCGCCCAGGACCTGCTCACCGACGCCGAACTGGGCTGGCGCGACAACACGCGGCTGAAGTTCGTGCTGACCAATCTGATCGCCGCATCCGCGCCGAGCAACAACCCCTACCTCAGCCCGGCGGCACGGAAGGCGTATATCGACACCGGCGGCCTGAGCCTGGTCCGCGGGATGCGCGCCTTCGTCTCCGACATGGCCTCCGCCCCGCACATCCCCACCATGGTGAAGGGCGACGCGTTCCAGGTCGGCAAGGACCTTGCGGTGACCCCGGGGTCGGTGGTGGCCCGCACCGAGGTCTGCGAGCTCATCCAGTACTCCCCGGCCACGCCCACCGTGCACCGGTTCCCGCTGCTGATGGTCCCGCCGATGATCAACAAGTACTACGTCACCGATATCGCGCCCGGCCGCAGCATGATCGAATACTTCGTTTCCCAGGGATACCAGGTATTCGTGATCTCCTGGCGCAACCCCGGCCGGCAGGCCAGGGACTGGGACCTGAACACCTACGGCGATGCGGTGGTGGCCTCGATCGGCGCGGCCCGCCAGATCACCAAGGCCCCCAAGGTCAACATCATCGGCCTGTGCGCGGGCGGCATCTTGTCCTCCATGGTCAGCGCGCACCTGAGCGCGACCGGGCAGCTCGATCAGGTCGCCAGCCTGTGCCTGGGCGTGACGCTGCTGGACATGACGGAGGCGGGCACGACGGTCTCGTTTATGGACGAGGCCGCCGCCAAGGTGTCCATCCTGGCCTCCCGCGCCCGCGGCTACATGGACGGGCGCACCCTCGCCGAGGTGTTCGCCTGGCTCCGGCCCGACGACCTGATCTGGAACTACTGGGTCAACAACTACCTGCAGGGCAAGACCCCTCCCGCGTTCGACATCCTGTACTGGAACGCCGACACCACCAGGATGCCCGCCGGGCTGCACCGCAACTTCATCGAGATCGCCATGGCCAACGCGCTGACCAAGCCCGGTGCCACCAGCATGCTCGGCTCCCCCGTGGACCTGTCCACGATCGACGCCGACAGCTACCTCGTGGCCGGCATCGAGGACCACATCTCGCCCTGGCCGTCGGCCTACCGCACCACCCAGATGCTCGGCAGCCGCAACATCCGGTTCGTGCTCTCCAACGCCGGGCACATCGCCGCCATGGTCAACCCGCCATCCAACCCGAAGGCCACCTTCCGGCTCGCGCCCGCCAACCCGCCCGATCACCATGACTGGCTGGCCCAGGCCCAGACGGTGCAGGGCAGCTGGTGGGCCGACTACACCACCTGGCTAGCCGACCGCAGCGGCGAGACGAAGAATGCCCCGCGCACGCTGGGCAGCGCGACGTTCCCGCCCCTGGATCCCGCCCCAGGCACATACGTCCTGGAGCACTGAGCGCAGCGTGTCCTATTCAGCCGCCGCCGGGACCCGGGTCCCGGCGGCGGCGTACTTGGCTATCCGCTGCGGGACGCCGGGCGCACGCCGAAGCAGATCACCCGGGCGCTGAAGATGCCGCCGAGCGCGGTCGCGCCGCTCATCAGATCGGTCGCCGCCGCCGACGGGCGGACCAAGGGGGGAGGACGCGCTGATCGGGTGCTGGATCAGTCCGGGCTGGTCATCCAGCGTCCAGGCACCGAGCGGCCGGACTGGCCGGGGTCGGGCCGTCCGAACGAACCGGGCACTCGGGGCCTGGTGACCGTGCTGGTCTCCCGGGAGCGGGGCGGGTCCACGGCCGGGGTGTGCTCCTACCTGGTGGACACCTGGTGCCTGGGGCTGAAGAACGCCACCGGTCCGGTCCCACGGCATCGGCCCGACGCTCAGCACTCATCACCGGGCTATCCTCGGACGAACCGGCGGGCGGAGGAGAGTGCCGACATGACGGACCACGCCGTGGGATACGAGGACTGCGACATCCCGCTGAAGTCCGGAAGGCTTCGGGTGCGGCGGTGGGGTGCCGCGGATGCGCCAGTGGTGGTATGCGTGCCCGGCCTGTCGGCGAACCTGTGCGGCTTCGACCGCCTCGCCGGACAGCTCGCCGGCGACACACTGCAACTCGTGGCGATCGACCTGCGCGGCCGCGGCCGCAGCGAGGTGACCGGCGCGGGCACCTACGGCTGGCGCAACCACGCGCGCGACGTGCTCGGCATCGCGGACGCCGTTGGCGCACCGTCGTGTGCGATCATCGGCCAGTCCAGCGGTGCGGCCATCGCCATGACCTGCGCGCAGCTCGAGCCCTCGCGGGTCGAGCGGCTCGTCCTGGTCGATCTGGCGGGCAGTCCTGACCAGCAGTCGGCGGTGCCCGTGCTCGCCTCGATTAGCCGGCTCGGCACGGTCTACCCCTCGGCGCAGGTGGCCATCGCGCTGATCAAGCAATTCGGCATCATCCCCGAGTGGGACGAGTACTGGGATCGCTACTTCACCTATGAGCTGCGCGACGTTGACGGCGGCGTGACGCCGGCCAGCGACCGAGGCGCGGTGCTCGAGGATCTCGGGTACGGGAATGCGATGTACTGGCCGGGCCCGGATGCGCCGATCCATGTGCTGTGGAATGCGATCAGCATGCCGGCACTGGTGCTGCGCGCCCGGCAGGAGATCATGCCGGGGTTCGGGTTCATCCTGCCCGCCGCGGAGGCGCAGCGGTTTGCGGCCGGGGTGCCATCGGCACGCGTGGTGGACATCGACGCCAACCACTACACGATCACCACGCACGATGATTCCATCGCCGCCATCGGCGCGTTCCTGCGCACGAGCTGACGCCCCCGGGCGAAGTCGCCTCGCCGCTCGCCGCGGGTGGCGACCTCACACGACCACATCCGCAGGAGAACCCTCAGGTCAGCTACCTATGCCCGGTTTGGAACCCCACAGGCGGCGGCATCAGCGACATCACCGAAGTCGCGGTGCAAGCCACCATGGCCATGCTCGGCCCACGCGAGGCGCGCACGTGACACCTGCCCGGCTTTCTCACCACGGTCCGTTCGGCTGAATCTTTCTTAAGATCTTTCATTCCGAACGGACCGTGGCTCAGCCGTCGGGACCTTCGGCCTTGCTGGCATGGCGGTGTGACGCGCAACATGGACGAATGCCGCGTGATGGAGGTGGGCGGATGACGGGTGTGCCTGCTGTTCCGTATGACTATGACGTGCTTGTGATCGGCTCGGGGTTCGGGGGTTCGGTTGCCGCGCTGCGGCTCACCGAGAAGGGCTACCGGGTGGGTGTGCTCGAGGCGGGGCGCCGGTTCGAGGATGCCGATTATCCGCGGACGTCCTGGGATGCCCGCCGGTTCTTCTGGGCGCCGAAGCTCGGCTGCCTGGGCATCCAGCGGATTCACCTGCTGCGGAACGTGATCATCCTGGCTGGTGCGGGGGTCGGCGGAGGCTCGCTCGTGTACGCCAACACGCTCTATGAGCCGAAGGGCGCCTTCTACCATGACCGCCAGTGGGCGCACATCACCGACTGGCAGGCTGAGCTCGCGCCCTACTACGACCAGGCGGTACGGATGCTGGGCGTGGTGCGCAACCCGACGATGACGCCGTCGGATGAGGTCCTCAAGCAGGTCGCCGGGGAGATGGGGATCGGGCACACGTTCGGCATGGCCCCGGTCGGGGTGTTCTTCGGCCGGGACGGCCGTAAGGAACCTGGCGTGGAGGCCGGCGACCCGTTCTTCGGCGGCGTCGGCCCAAGCCGCCGCGGCTGCCTGGAGACCGGGGAGTGCATGACTGGCTGCCGGCACAACGCGAAGAACACGCTCGTCAAGAACTACCTGTACCTGGCCGAAGGGCCGGCACGACGGTGCATCCGCAGACCACGGCCGTCGCGGTACGCCCGCTGGAGACCGCGGGGTACGCGGTGGACACGGTGCGGACCGGTGCGTGGCGGGCGGGCCGGACCGCGCGTACCTTCACCGCCGGGCACGTGGTGTTCGCCGCCGGGACGTGGGGCACCCAGCAACTCCTGCACCGGATGAAGGCCCAGGGCTGGCTGCCGGGGATCTCCGCCCGGCTCGGCGTCCTGACCCGCACGAACTCCGAGGCGCTCGGCGCCGCGCTGACCACGATGCGTAACAGGAAGAAGCACGATTTCACCCGCGGGGTCGCCATCACCTCATCCATCCACCCGGATGAGCACACCCATATCGAAGCCGTCCGCTACGGCAAGGGCTCGAACGCGATGGGGCTGCTCAGCACGCTGATGACCGATGGAGGCGGACGGCTGCCGCGCGGTGTGACGTGGCTGGCTCACGTGGCGCGCCATCCAGGGCAGTTCGTATCGCTTTACGGCGGCATCAACCACTGGTCCGAACGGGCGGTGATCGGGCTCACCATGCAGGCGCTGGACAACTCGATCACGGTGAAGCCCAGGCGCACCCGGCTCGGCCGGATCAAGCTGACCTCGCAGCAGGGGCATGGCGCCCCAAACCCGGCCTGGATACCCGCCGCCAATGAGGCGATGCGCCGGATCGCATCCAAGATCGGCGGATTCCCCCTGAGCAGCGTCGGTGAGATAGTCGATGTCCCGATGACCGCGCATTTCATCGGCGGCTGCGTCATGGGCGACGGCCCGGACAGCGGCGTAATTGACCCCTACCACCGCATGTACGGCCATCCCGGGCTGCACGTGGTCGATGGCTCCGCGATCTCCGCGAACCTAGGCGTCAACCCGGCGCTGACGATCACAGCCCAGGCCGAACGCGCGATGGCCCTGTGGCCAAACAGGGGCGAGGCCGACCCCCGCCCTGCCCTTGGCGCCGCCTACCGGCGCCTGGCACCCGTCGAGCCACGAAGCCCGGCCGTGCCGCCGCCCGCGCCCGCAGCGCTGCGGCTGCCCGCCGCCGGAACCGCTAGGCCTGGATGACAGTAACTTCGCCCGGAAGGGCCACCGCGACTACGCCTGGGCCTGGGCCGCCACCGCCTCACCGCGGCACCTGGTGCTGATCCGCCGCAGCCTGTCCGACCCCGATGAGCTGGCGTTTTTCTACTGCCACGTCCCTGCGGGCCGGCCGGTCACCCCGGCCATCCTGGTCAAGGTCGCCGGGAAGAGATGGCCGGTGGAGGACGGGTTCGCTGGCGGGAAGGAGCTGGCCGCCCTGGACGAGCACTAGGTCCGCAGCTGGACCTCCTGGCACCGGTGGACCATCCTGGCCCTGCTCGCCCACGCGTTCTTGTCCGTCCTGGCCAGCCAAGCCGGTGACCGCCACCCACGCGATGACCTGCTGATCCCGCTGACCCGTCACGAGATCCGCCGGCTGTTCAGCGGACTGTGCCAGCCGTCGGCGCCGCGGCTGCAGCTGCACCGATCCCGATGGCGACGACGACATCAGGCCACCGCCCGGGCCTGCCACTACCGCCGACGAGCCCAAATACCCACATGATCACTTTGTGATCGTGCAGCCTGGCGGCGGTAGACGTGAGGCGGCCACCGCCCGATGATCCGAAGGTGTGTGGACAACAGAAGACCGTGTGGTGGCCGCTGGCCTCAGCGTAGACCCAGGACTCCTGGCATAGTCGACCGGTAACGGAGTGTCACGTGTCTGGTGGCCTGGTTCTTTCTGGGGCTTCCCGGCATATCGCTCCATGTCGCCACACCCGGAGCAGTGAAAATTTCTGGCTCTCTCACGCCGGAACATCACATCGACTTTCACACCATGTCAGCAGTCCTGGGGTTACGAGTACACCGGCGCGCCGTGGCCCGTGAGCAGCAGCCTGGTGGGCAACGCCTTGATCCGCTCGGCAGATGCCAGCGCCTCAGCCCGATCGAGCGCCAACCGGGGATCTGGCGGCCGAACCTGCCCATCTTTGTTGCTGAGGAGCGCATCTCCGGAGAACACCACACCGTCCTCCCGGTACAGAACCAGGCTCCCTGCGGTATGCCCCGGCGCGTGCATCACGTGGAAGCCACCGATCGTGTCGCCATCAGTCAGGAGCAGGTCGGGCACAACCGGCCGAAACCAGAGCAGCCGGTAAAGCACCACCATCGCGAGACCGCCCTTCTGCGGCTTCTGGTCGCCCGAGAGGACCGGAGCATCCAGTTCGTGGATCGCCACCTGAGCACCGGTAAGGTCCTTGAGCTTGGCGACACTGCCAACATGGTCGATGTCGCAGTGCGTGAGGACGATGAAGCGCAGGTCACGCGGCTGATGGCCGAGGTTCTTTGTGAACGCGAGGATCCGCTTCGCGTTTCCTGGCATCCCGCTGTCGACCAACAAGAGGCCGTCCTCGATCATAACGAGATAGACGTTGGCGACCCTCATGCCGTCAACCTTGTAGATGCCGTCCGTCAGTCGCATCGGCCGCATAATACCGCCTGGCGCGAGGCCCAGGACTGCTGACATGGTGTGAAAGTCGATGTGATGTTCCGGCGTGAGAGAGCCAGAAATCAGACCCTAATTGCGCGTTTCCGCAGGTCACTGGCTAGCAGATGCGCCAGCTTTACATAATTTCCTTGCATCTATTTTCACTGCTCCGAGTGTGGCGACATGGAGCGATATGCCGGGAAGCCCCAGAAAGAACCAGGCCACCAGACACGTGACACTCCGTTACCGGTCGACCATGCCAGGAGCCCTGAGACCTGGATCGCTGGCGGCAGGAATTCGACGAGCTGATGCTGCGGGCCGGCGGCCGGTTCGCCCGGGTCCGGCCGCGACGGCGGATGGCGGCGTTCGTCCGCGGCCTGCCGGCCGGGCTGCCCAGGGTGGAAGGTGCGGGTCAGCCGCTGAGCAGGGCGAGCGCTTTGGCGATGTCGGGGTCGTGCCCGGTGGACAGGTCTTGCGCGGTGAGCGGGATGTAGTAGTCGGGCGCGATGCCGATGCCGTTGATGAGCTCGTGGTTGGCGCTGAGCTCGTGCTTTGCCGGAAGGATAATCAGGCTGGCGTCGTCGAGCAGGTAGGCGGCCGCGGGGGCGGCCACGATGCCCGAGGTCCGGGTGCCGACCAGGGTGCCCAGCCGCAGGTCCTTCACCGCGCCGCTGAACGCGTCGCACGCCGAGGCACAGTTGCGGTCGGTCAGCACGACCAGCGGCAGGTGCAGCAGCGGGACGCTGCTGTCGGTGTAGTTTGCGGTGCAGCCGCCGTGCACGTCGCAGTCGTAGGACCAGGCCGCGCCGTGGATGAAGGCGCCGAGCAGCCTGGCGGGATCGGCGACAGTGCCGCCGCCGTTGCCGCGCAGGTCCACGATGAGCCCGCGCAGCTTGGCGCCCGGGGCCAGGCCCGTTATCGCCTGCAGCACCTGGTCTGCCGAGCCGGGGAAGAACCCGGGCAGCTGCACGTAGGCGATGTCTCCGTTCAGCAGCTTCACGGATACCGGAGGCGGGGGGGCCTGGTAGAGCGCGGGTGTCAGGGTCACCGTCCAGGTGCGGTCGGTGGCAGGCCGCTGCAGCTGCACCGAAACCCGGCCTGGCTTCGGGTAGGGACCGAAGAGCAGGTTCATCACCCCTTCGGAGATGATGCCGTCGGCGAACGGCGGCGCGCCGTCGACCGAGACGATGATGTCCCCTGGCCGCAGTCCGCTGCTGGCGGCGGGCGATCCCGGCAGCACTGCGGTGATGAACAGCGGCGGCAGCGCCTCTTGCGGCGCGATATCCGCCAGCCCCGGCGCCGGTGACGTCATGATCCCCAGGTCGCCTGGCACATCTCCGGGCGGCAGCGCCGGGTAGGACCACCGGGCGTGGTTGTTGTCCAGGCTGGCGATCATGCCGGTCATGGTGGCGGCGGCAAGCTCCTGCCGCTGCGCCGGGCTGGCCGGAAGCTGGCTGGTCACCTTCTGGTACACGGCGGCGAACGCGTCCCAGTCCCTGTCGCGGTTGCCGGTCAGCGCGGGCATCGTGGCGTCCGGCTGGTCCATCCCGAGCCGGTCAAGCTCCTGGGTGAACCCGGCGAACGCGCCGGCCAGCAGCACCCGGTCATCCAGCACCGGCCCGGCGTAGTAGTGGGCGAACACGCAGTAGTAGGCCTGCCCGATGGTGGTGACCGTGGTCGGCGAGGACGGCGGCGCTTCCGGCGGCGGATTGGGCGAGCACGGCGGCGGCTGCCCACTGGCCACCGACGAGCTGGGCGACCCCGCGCCGGATACGTGCTTCGCCGTCTGGGTGCAGCCAGCGGCCCCGCCCGCCAGCTACTGCTGTGGCGGGGCTGCTGCCTTTATGCCTGGTCATGACGCGAGGAAGCCGGTGATCAGGGGGGTGAGCAGGCTCGGGCGGGTCACCAGCTCGACGTGGCCGCCGTGGTAGATGTGCAGCGTCGCGTGCGGGATGCCCGCGGCCAGGATGCGGCCGTTGGCCACCGGGATGATCGGGTCCTGGTCGCCGGTGAGCACCAGGGTGCGCTGGCGGATGAGCGGCAGCGTGGTGAACCCCAGCGCGGCGGTGTGCTGGTACAGGTAACCGATGCTGAGCGGGCTGATCCGCGCCTTGTGCAGGGCGCTGGCCAGCGCGTCCGGGTCGGTTTTCGCGCTTCCTCCCCACAGGTCGCCATAGCGGCGCAGGAGGAGGTTCTTCACCGGCGGCAGCGGGTTGGGCGGCACCATCGTCTGCGGCCCGGTTGAGGTTGCGACCAGGATCAGCCGCCGGCACCGGCGCGGGTTGAGCAGCGCGAACTGCTGAGCCAGCCCGCCTCCCCAGGAGATGCCCAGGACGTCGGCCTGCTGGTGGCCGAGCTTATGCAGCATCTCGCGCAGGAGCAGGGCCAAGGTGGTGAAACGGTACGGCCGGTTGGGCAGCTGAGAGCCGCCGGTGCCGGGGGCATCGAAGCGGATCACCTCGATGGCCGGGTCGAGCGCGTCCACGAACGGCCGGAAGGCTTCCAGCCGCATGCCGATGCCGTTGCACAGCAGGAGCGGAGGCCCTGTCCCGGTGCCCGGCCGGATCGCGACGCGCAGCGACCGCCCGCCCACCCGCATGATCTGTTCGCGCACGTCGTCATCCCTGACAGTCGTGTCCCTTCCTCCTCGGGCACGCCGTGGCTGCCGCGTCTGTGACGGCAGTCACACGGCTACAGGGATAGTAAGCCGCGCTTGGGATAGTACGCAATAGGCCAAGTCCACTTAGCGCGGCTGGCAGCAGCCCCGCCTCACTACTGCATGCGGGGCTGCTGCCTTATCGCGGGCAGCCAGCGGCGGGCAGAACTTCGCGCAGTCGCAGGCGGCCGTCCAGCCGGCGAGACGAACTGGCGCTCTTCAAAGAAGTCAGCGGCCCGGCTGACGGACAACGTCACCCGGCCGGAGGACGGGACGGTGCTGATCGCGTCACCCGAAGGCTCCACCGATGTCGTCATGGCTGGCACTCCTTGCAGCCGGGCCCGCACGAGCGGGTCTCCCACGCCGCGGCCGGGACCAGCCGGGCCACCGCGGCCGCGGTTGTCTTCCGCCCGGACGGGAGGGTGACGGTGAAGTTGACCGGCACCGCGACCACGTACCCCTTCTTCTCCTTCTCGCACGCTTCGCGCAGCCTGGAGCTGCGGCCGTACACTTCGTCGGCGGCCACCCAGGCGAACGGGACGCCCGCGCCCGCGGCGGCGGTGATCATCTGTGGTGCCCAGCGCGGGCTTAGTGGTGAACTCGGTCTCGTCGGGGACGTGCGCCCGCTCCCGCCGGGCCCGGTCGGTGCACCAGGCCTTCGGCAGGTAGAGCCGGAAATCGAACAGGCCGTGGGCGCGGGCGGTCACATACGCGGCGAACACCACGCTCTGGCAGTTCTCCACCTGCCCGGTGATCCCGGCATGCTGCCGACCGACCCCCACCGTGACCTGGCCTTTTTTCAGCTCCGCGGTCTCATCCAGCACCACGATCGCCCCCGGATCACCCAGCCGCGCCACGATGAACCGCTGCAGCGCGGCCAGCGCCGCCGTCCAGTCCCAGGCGTACTCGGCCAGCAGCGCCTGCATCCGCCGCGGCGTGGCGTGCCCGGCCGCCTCCGCCAGCTGCCAGCACGACCTGCGGTCACCCGGCTCGGCCAGCAGCGCCCCGATATACGCGAACGCCGTCAGCCGCGACCTGGCCTGCGCGAATACCCCCGCCAGCAGCCCGGACAGCTCCCGTCTCAGTTCGGCCAGCCAGGCCCCGTCTTCTACGATGGCACCGGCGGCCACCTCGTTGTCTTGTCTAGTCACGAAGCATGATCATGGGGTGGCCGCCACGTATCGCAAAACGACGTCGGTCACACCGTGATCAACCTGCTCCTAGATCACAAACCCGGACTGTAGTACAGGGATGGGGCAGCCGATTAGCGGGTCAGGCCGTCCCCGGAGTTAGGGGTCAGTCAGCGGCGGCGCGCAGGCGGGGGTAGATCTCGCGGGCGACATAGCGCTTGAGACAGCGGATGATCTCTGTCTTCGACAGGCCCTCTGCGGTGCGCCGCTCGACGTAGGCGCGGGTCGGGGGGTGGGAGCTCATCCGCGTGATCACTATCCGCCACGGGGCGTGATTGGCCTGGCGGTCGCCGTCGGGGTTGAGGCGGTGGCGGGTGCGCTTGCCCGAGGAAGCGAGGATCGGGGCAGCAGCGCACAGATGCGCCCAGGCCGCCTCGGACCGCAGCCGTGCGGGGTGGTCCCGGGGTGGTCCCCGGCGGCGATCAGGAGCAGGGCGGCGGTGTCGGGGCCGACGCCGTACGGGGCGAGCAGGCCGGGAGCGCGGGAGGTGACGAGCGGGACGATCAGCTTGTCCAGGCGCTCGAGCTGGCCGTCGAGGAACTGCGCGCGCCGTCCCAGCTCGCGCAGTGCGATCCGGGTGGCGTAGCCGACGGTGCTGCCGGGGCGGGGCCGCAGCGATGCGGTCTCTGCCACCAGGGCGGCTACGGTGTAGCGGGCGAACCGGGTCCGCAGGTCGTCGGGCCCGGTCACGATCAGGGACCTGGCCTGGTTGATGGTCTGGGTCCGCTCACCGCGGGCGCTGCGCTTGGCGACCATCGGCGCACGGATCGCCTCGACGGATCCGTCCCGGCTTTCGGCTCGCCGCGGGCCCGGCCGGACTGCGCGGCCCGGGCGGCGCTGACGGCGTCGAGAGGGTCGGACTTGCCTTGCCGGCGCCGGTCCTGGCGGTCGGAGCGGTCGACCTCGACGACCCGGATGCCGACGGTGGCGAGGTGGCGGGCCAGGCCGGCGCCGTAGCTGCCGGTGCCCTCGATGCCGACCAGGGCGACGGTCCCGAACCCGCCCAGCCAGCTCAGCAGCCGGGCGTAGCCGGCCGGGGTGACAGGGAACTCTGCGACGCCGAGCAGCCTGCCGACCGGATCCCGCGCCGCAGCGACGTGCACGTCCGCGTGGGTGTCCACGCCGCCGGTGATGGCAGGTGTCTCTACGATGGTCAATGCCATCTCTTTTCTCTGGTAAAGGGATGGCACGCGCCCGCTGGCCGCCGGAGCTGTGAACCCCGGCCTCTTCCCAGGCCAGGCAGATCAGGTCGGTACCGCTGGCGGGTGCCGTAAACCTGGGGCCCGGCCGACAGATCGTCTCGCAGGACAGCCCGAGCGGCGTCAGCCGATTCGGAGGTCAGGCCGGGACCCAGGCTCCCGACCCTACGCCCACACCACACCGTCGCAAAACCGTGTAAGCAGGGCCGGAAGCACTATCCCCATCCTCCCTGCCGACTCGGTGCTGTCTGTCGATGACGCAGTTGCCGAGACCGGTCAGCACAGATCGTTCTCTATGTGCGGCGCCAGCCCGGCTGGGACTTCGGCTCTAAATGCCGCTCACGTCGGCGCGAATGTGCGCCTCGCTCAATTCCGGTGCGATCATATAGCGTCAGTCCGGGAAACCGGGCTCGCCGCCTATCTGGGTGTTACTTGCTGTCGTCCTTCTTGGCCGCGCCTTTCGTGCCGCCAAGCAGCGGCTTGATCGCCTCGGTCATGCCTTCGGCGTACTCCACCTGGGAGGTGAGCAGTTGTTCGGCGAAGTCGTAGGCGCTGGCGATGAACTCGCCGGGCTTGGCCAGCATGCTGACAAGTTCCTCGGGCTTGGTCAGCATGCCGAGGAATTCGTCGGGCTTGAGCGGCACCTCGCGGTGCCGCGGGGTGGATGAGGTTACCGGCTGGGTGATGCCAAGATTGTTCACCACGTCAACTACGCCATCAATGTCCCAGGTCAGCCGGGCCGCCACCTGGATCAGGTCATGCTCCTCGGCGGACCCGAGCAGGCCTGCCAAGGTCACGATGCCGTTGCGCACCGCTACGGTTACGCCACCCGGGTCCGCCTGCGGTAGCCGGGCGAGCATCTCGCGGACCGCCCCGGCGATGTCCTCGTCTGGGCGGAGGAAGACGCTGAGCAGGTCACAGCGGCTCACGATCCCGATCAGCTTGCCGCCGACGCCGCCGCCGAACGTCGTTCCGGCCTCGACTACCGGCAGCCGCTTGATGTGCCGGCTGCTCATCAGCCTCGCGGCGGCCGGCAGGGGCGCGTCCGGGTGCGTGGTGATGGCCGGCGAGGTCATCAGCTCTCCCGCCGTCAGGCCCCGGTGCTGCTTGACGTTGGCGTGCCGGCGGAAGTGGCCGGCTGACTCGAGCTGGGCCTCCCGCAACCGCCTTTCCTGGGCGCTGAGCAGGTCGGCCTCAGAGACCACCCCGGCGACGTGGCGGCCCAGTACCAGCACCGGCACGGCGCTGATCTGGTGCTGCGCCAGCAGGGCGGCGATCCGCTTGTACGGGGTGCGCAGGTCAACAGTCACCACAGGCGTCGTCATGACGTCCCCGACCCGCTGCTGCCATCGGCCGTGGTACTGCCTGGGTTCGCCACGGGCATGCCCGGGCTCCCCGCGCTCGGGCCGGTGGCTCTCGGCGAGATCGGCTGCGGCGGCTTTGTCGTGGGCGGACTGGTAGTGGGTGGCGCCGAGCTCACGAGCTAGGCCGTCCCGGTGAACATCGCTGCGTGGCATTTTCGCTCCCCCTCTCGCAACCTACGGGGGTACTGCACGCTCTTTGTAAGCGTCAGCTTTCCCATCCCGCGCCGGGTTCATCAGGGCCCTCTGTCACCTGTGCAAGAGACCTCGGTCCCGAACCACGACCGCCCTGGTGATCAAAGCGTGCGCCGCACCATCGCACAGCGTCCGGGCCATCCGCGACCGCGGAGCCACCGGGTATCGGGGGCTTAGCACGTCACCGGCCATGACGGGAGCAGCGCATCGGCCGCACCCTCGACGCCGATGCCGACCCGGCCGGCGCTGCAGGTGCGCGGACACAAGGCGGGGCGCATGAAGCACAGGACGCCGTGCCGCAGACGAAAGGAACACCAGATGAGCGTGCTCACCGTGGACCTGCAGAACCAGCCCGGCGAGCTCGCCCGGCTGTGCGAGGCGATGGCCGACCGCGGCATTAACCTGGTCCTGTCTGCGACGGCAATCGAGGCCATCGTCTGCGCTCACGGCCACGTCGACCACGCCACCGGCCCACCCGGCCCACCCGGCCTACCCAGCGCCTGATCACGCTGGCAAGCCGCGCGGTCATCGACGGGGTTCCATCTGCCCGGGCCGCTCGTCGGGGGACACGTCACCGCCCCGCGGGCAACTGGCAACAGATCTGATCGTCCCCGCCGGCTGGAAAGCCACGCACCCGATCGCCCGCCTGCCCGGCGCATTCATGCACAACGGCTCCGGCCCGGCCTTGCAGCCACCGCCGTGACCGCCGCGTGACGGCCGCGGCAGCACTGCCCGCCGCGGTCGTGGCGTGCAGATGTGGCATACCGCCGTCGGCGACAACCGACCTTCGGCCCGCGCACCCGGGACTTCCGGCCCTGGGCAGCGTCCTGGACGCCTCGCATACATGAAGATATCTGCGAGGCGAAACAGGAAGCCGGACCGGACGCACTGCCTGGCCGATACCCGGGGAGTCACGCCGGAAAGGCTGACAAGCCGGACAGCCCAGACGTTGAACAATGGTGACCTAGGACCTGATCTGGACACCGCCGGCGAACAGAGATCCCCCAGCAGGCCACTTCTTTGACCAGGCAAGGGCGCGCGCCGCAGCGGCGCCGGCGCGCGCCCTTGCCTGCCTGCTGACCCCGGACCAGCAGGCAGGCAAGCGGCACCTGGCCAGGATGAGAGGGCGCAGTGACTGATGGCGGCGGACCACAGCACGAATCTGGCCCCTGCCGAGCCGCCCGTCATCCTGGTTCTCGGCGGCAGCAAGTCCGCGGTCTTGGCCTGACACCGGACCGAGCTCCTGGCCAAGACCAGCTCGCGCTCATAACGATCTTTCGGTCCGGCGCCGCCGACCTGAGCGGCCGACTCAGCTGGCATACAGATCGGCGGCTACGCGTGCGGATTATCGGTGACGCCGATTCGGGGTTGCGGGCCTGATCGGGTTGGAGGCCTGCCCAGAACATTGCGGTCGCTGACGTCACCGGGCCGCCGTAGCGAGCCACCGCTCGACGCTGCGCACATAGGCCGGGACCAGCTGTGCCTCGGTCCGGTGGCTCAGCACCAGCGCCGCTGCCCGGGTGCGGTCGTGCCCGCGCAGCCGCAGCATCGCGTAGGCGAGCATGGCCGAGCGGCGCCTGCCCGCGGTGCGGTGGATGAGCACCCCCGCCTGCGGCTGATCGTCCAGCACCCGCGCGGCGAAGCACGCCGCCGCCGCCCACACCGCAGGCCGCTGCGGCAGGCCGTGATCCTGCATCGGCGCGTGCACGACCCACCCGGGACCGAAGGCGCCCGCTCGGCCGCCAGCTCCCGGACCGCCGCACCTGCGCCCTGGCCGGCAGTTGACCACGTGCGTCACGCCCTGCTCAGCCAGGCGCGCCACCGCCCGGGCTGGCGGCACGCCGCTGATCGCGATGCGCTCATCCCCGAGCCAGCTCAGCACCGGACCGGTGGTATCTGGCCCGGGCACCCCACGCGAAGCGGCCAGCGTGCACGCACGCTCCGCAGCACATCCATGCCAGCCCTCCGGTGTCACCGTAATACAGCCCGGCTGACCCGCCTCCGGCACAGGCAACCAGAACACATACCACCAGCGCGCTCGTAGTCGCACAACGTGAGAGGACGCCGGGAATCCGCATCTCCGGATCGCCGATTCGGATCGGTTGAGAAGTGGATCACCTACGCCGCTTGCCCGACGCAGATTGACCAGATCTGTACGGGCGTTTCACCTACCGGCCGCCGGGATGGCCTATATGGCGGCACGAACCGTCGTCTGGGCGCGGCCAGCCGGGATGGGCTTGCCCGGGAGCAGGGTCCGCGTTGATGCCCGCCCGCTGTAGCGTAAATGCTCTCCATTTGGACATCTGAGGTGAGGCTAGGTTGGGCATGCAGCCGTTCCCGCCGTTGGGCGGCACTCAGGATCTGTTCTTCCCGCGGTCCAGCGTGGGTGACCTGCCGACGATCGTGGCTGGTGAGGGTGTGTACCTGCGCGATGACCAGGGCCGGCGTCTGCTTGATGTCTGCTCGGGCCCGTTCCTGGCGAATCTCGGACAGGGCAACGAGCGGGTCCTGCAGGCGATGCTCGCTCAGGGCAGGCAGCTGACCTATACGTACTCGCGCACCACCCGGCACGCTGCGAATGCTGAGCTGACGCGGCGGCTGGCGATGCTCGCGGGCCCGGGACTGGAACGGGCACACCTGACATCAGGCGGCTCGGAGGCAGTGGAGATGGCGCTGAAACTGCTGCGAGCACACGCCGTGGCCACCGGGCACCCCGAACGGCACCGGGTGATCTCGCTGATGCCCGGCTACCACGGCGCGACACTGCAGACGCTCGCCCTCAACGGCGACATCGGCGTCCCGGCGCTGTGGGGACCGCTGGCCGTGGAATCAGAGAAAATCCCCGCGCCGCTGACCTTCCGGGCGCCGAGTCCCGAAGCGGCGGCAGCGGCCAGCTGCGCGGCGCTGGAGGCTGCTATCTTGCGGGTAGGGCCGGAGCAAGTGCTGGCGTTCGTGATGGAACCAGTCGGGGGGCAGGCGACCGGGGTCAACGTGCCGCACCCGTCATTCGCGCGCCGGGCCCGGGAGATCTGCACCCGCTACGGCATTCACCTGGTGTTCGACGAGATCGTCAGCGCCTTCCGCACCGGCCGGTTCCTCGCTGCCCACCACGATCCCGCGGCCGTGCCCGATGTGGTGGTGCTCGCCAAGGGACTGGCCGCCGGGTATGCGCCGCTCGGCGCGGCGCTCGTCTCGGCTACGCTGGCCGAGGAAGTGGCGGCGACCACCGGGTTCACCGTCTCCCATTCCTACGACGCCAGCCCGATCGCGTGCGCTGCCGGCACCGCGGTCCTCGACGAGATCGCCGAACACCGCCTGATCGACAGTGCAGCCACGCTCGGCGCGCGGCTGCGCGACGGCCTGGAACGCATCGCGGGCGCCTCACCCCTGATCGGCGACGTCCGCGGACGCGGCCTGCTGCTGGCCCTTGAACTGGTTGCCGACAAGCAGACCAGCCAGCGGTTCCCCGAGCACGCCGACCCCGCCGCCATCATCCGCCGGCACGGCCTGGATCACGGGCTGCTGCTGTACTCCCGCCGCCAGAACGCTGGCCGCTACGGCGACTGGCTGCTCATAGCCCCGCCACTAGTGATCGACGAGCCAGGCTGTGACGAGCTACTCGACCGCCTCGAAACCACGCTCACCGCAGCCACCCCCGATATCCTCGCCTCCGTCAACCGTCAGCAATGGCACTTATGCAGCTCACCTTGGTGAGATCAGATCTGGCAGGCCGATTCCGCGCGGCTTGCAGCCGTAGGCGCCGCGTGGTCAGCGGCACGCGCATCACCTGGCTCCGGGTGCGGTGCTGGCCGACCGCAACGGGCTAGTCGGCGGTGATTCTGCCAGGGTACTGGCCGGGTTCGTCGTCGCGGGGGGATGGCGGGGGTATGTGGTGCGCTACCTGTTCTCGCGCTGGGTTGCGATGAGGGTGGGTGAGCTCGGCGGTGCGCACACGCCGCGGGGCAGGCCATCTCCGGCCTGCTGCGCCGGGCGGGAATCCGGGTCCGGCTTGAGCCGAACATGAACGCGTGGCTGATAACGCCGTGCGAACATTGAGCACGCCGACGCGGATCCGGACCCGGGACCCGCGCTGCAGACACAAGACACCGGGTTCCCCGCCCCGGCCTGGTGACCGGGATTACCTGCCTGGATCGCTGTCGATCCGGAACACCGGATGATCCCAGACGTCAGGCAGCTTGGCGCTAGGCGTCGTCCCTGCCGATGCGTCAGCCGATGACCCTGACGTTTTCCGCCTGGGGTCCCTTCTGGCCCTGCGTGATGTCGAACTCGACCTTCTGCCCTTCCTCAAGGCTGCGGTAGCCGCCACCGGTGATTGCGCTGAAGTGCACGAAGGCACCGCACCGCCGCCGCGCAGATGACCGGCTTCGGGGCAGTGCTGGCCTTCGAGGTCGCCGACGCCCCCACCGCTGACCGCCTCTGCGACGCCGTGCACGTCATCGTCCACGCCACCAGCCTGGGCGGCGTCGAAAGCACCATCGAGCGGCGCAGCAAGCTCCCCGGACAAGAACACGTGCCCCCCGGGCTCCTGCGCCTGAGCGTTGGCTGCGAACACATCGACGACCTCTGGAACGACCTGCACTCGGCGCTCGCACAAGCATCACGACCGGAAAACCCGGCATAGAACCGGCGGCCCAGAGTCGGCGGTCAGAGTACTGGCGACAGATGATGGCGTTACGTAGTCAGCGCTCGCCAGAAGACGCAATAGTGAAGGCAGCGGCGACCTGCTCGCTGCTGCTCGGGCTGGGCTTCGGGCTGCCCGGGCTGGGCTTCGGGCTGCCCGGGTTCTTCGGGACGCTGCACTTCGCCCCGACGGGCCAGATCTGGACGTTCACGGGCCTCCCGGCATACGGCGGAGGGCCGTTTGCCCGCAGCGGCCTGCCGACCTCGGCACCGCTGCTGGCCGGGCACGTGCTCGTCTGCCTGGCCGAGGCGGCCACCAGAGCGATGCTGCTGGTGAACGCACCCTTGCGGCAGCCATCAGCTATGCGCTGCCGCCCATCGAGTTCGCCTTCTTAATTGGCTTCGCGGCGCCATCACCCGGACGATCATGCTGGTACTCGCCTAGAGCCTCTCGCTGGATTGCCCGGCCGGACCCTCAGGTGATCCCCAACCGTCCGGCCATAGAGACAGCACGCCCGGCTGCGGACCCAATCTTAGTGCGCAGCCTCAGCCTCGACGGCGACAAAGCCCCGCAGGTCAGCGCCTTGCCACGCGGCACATCGCCGAATCGCGGCTCAAGTCGGGTCTAATCTCATCCCGTGTCTTCTGATTCGTTTGCGGATCTCGGGATTGCCTGAGCAAGGTCGCCGAGGGGCTTATCCGACTGGTCGACTTGAACAAACGACCGACTGCAGGCTCACCGGCGGATAAGGAGGCTGGCGGTGAGCCCTTCGCTGGCGACTGGAGTACCCATCCTGCCCGCGACGTAGTTGCGACGCTGCTCATGGAATGCTGGTCGTGCGCCGATCACCTGACGGTCGCGGGCGAAGTGCTAATCGGACACCGGGCTGTCGCCCTCGCTGTACACGCTTACCCTGGGCGCCGCTGAGGCCGGGTCGATTGCGTGCTACCTGAGCGACCCCGGGATCCAGCCTCTTGAACGCGTGCGCAGGCTGATGAACCATAACCTGGTTGCGTTGCACGAGGACCTGAACATGCTCGCCCGTTTCTCCGGCCAGGATGCCGCCGGTAAGGCGGCGCGGCACCGAGGCCAGGAAGCAGCGATAGTGCGTACCGGCCACCACTTCGGCTTCGCCTTGACTCAGCCGAAGAAGGGGTTCACGCCGTGTTTCCTGGGGGACAAGCCGCCGTCAGCCATGGCGCTGATCCACAAGTACGCGTCCCGCACCTCCGGGTCGGCGCGACCTACCAGCAACTACTCAGCAGCGTGGCGCACGGCCAACTGCACGGACTATCCCGGTTCCTGATGCGAGCTCCGGCGCCAGCCGAGCCCGGCAAGGTAAAGCGTCCAGATGAACCTCAGCGCCCGGGACGCCGCGCTGCACCTACTGGCAGGCCCGCTATGCGTGTCGACACTGGTGGAGCACCTGCGCTGGTTCTTCGGATGGGACACCGAGGCCCTGCACCCGGCTGCTATCGCGATGCTGCACACCTGGGGACGCATAGCCAAAGTGCCTTACCCAGGCCCTGAGCTGTCATAATCTCCACCGGGCCGTAGCCAGCCGCGCTAAGTTAGTTGCCGTTCCCGCCGGGTGCGCGTTCGTGCGAGGCTAGCTCGATTACGGAGCGCCGGCGGGTAAATCACCCTCCCTGCCGAATAGGTATTAGAAGGCGTCGATTGAAGGATGCCATGCCGGGCGCACAGATATTCCGCTTATGTTGTGCCGGCCACCGGCGAGTTGGCGGACGCGGTGTCTGCCTGGCCGGCGCACGGTGATCGCCTGAACGGCGGTGGCGGTGGTGGCCGCCGCGACCGCATCAAGCGCGCCGGTCAGCCCCAACCGCGGGTTCGCCGTGGCCGCCGGGAATGCAAGCCGTACGTCCCGGCGTGCCGGGACGTACAGCCCTGGGGGCGCCGCCGTGGCGGCGAGACCGTATTCGCAAACTTCAAGGCCTCGCATTTTGGGAGGCAGTGATGATGGCAGTGATCCGTACCGCAGGGGTGGGCTACCTGGAGCCGGACGGGGCGGGGAAGGCCACCACGATCCGGTGCTTGCTGGGGATGTCTGAGGCGCGCCTGCGGGCGGCCAGGCAACGGGACGGCCAGCGATGGACTTGATGGTCAAGGCGGAAGCGCTTGTTAAGCGGTTCGGGCCGGTCCGCGCGCTCGCCGGGATTGATCTGGCCGCCCGGAGAGGGACAACCCTGGCCTTGCTGGGCCCGAATGGGGCGGGGAAGACGACGCTGGTGCGGATCTTGACGACGCTGCTGAGGCCGGACGCCGGCCGGGCCAGCGTGGCCGGTCACGACGTCATTGCCGATCCCGGAGCGGTGCGATCGGCGATCGGCCTGGCTGGCCAGTATGCGGCCGTCGATGAGCTGCTCACCGGGCGGGAGAACCTGGAGCTCGTCGGGTTCTTGTATCACCTGGGGAAGACCGACCGCCGGCGCAGGGCCGCGGAGGCCCTGGAGCGGTTGTCTTTGTCCGGCGCATGCGACCGGCTGGTCAAAACGTACTCGGGCGGGATGCGCAGGCGCCTGGACCTGGCTGCCAGCCTGATCGGCCGCCCGGCGGTCCTTTTTCTCGACGAGCCCACCACTGGCCTGGACCCGCGTACCCGCAACGACTTGTGGGACTTCATCGCCGAACTCGTCGCAGCCGGCACCACCGTGCTGCTGACTACTCAGTACATGGAGGAGGCCGAGCGCCTGGCGCACCGGATCGTCGTCATCAGCACCGGGACAGTGATCGCGGAGGGCACCGCAGCCGAACTCAAGGACCGGATGGGCGGCGACGTGCTGGTTGCCAGGGTCGCCGACCGGGCCGACCTCGGCCGGGCGGGCGCCATCATGGCGTCCCTGGGGGAAGGTGCTCCTGAGGTCGACCCTGATCAGCAGCGGGTGAGCCTGCCGACCAGGGGCGGCACCGAGATTCTGATCGCCGCCGGGCGGCGGCTCGCCGGCGACCACATCGCCCTCGACGACCTGGGTATCCGGCGCCCGTCGCTCGACGAGGTGTTCTTGTCCCTGACCGGCAACGCCGGGCAGCCCGCCGGCAGTGAGCCCCCACGCGGGAACACTGCCGGGCCCTAGCAGCAGCGGGAGGTCCAATGGCAGCTTCCGGCAGTTCCGCCCGCGTGACGCGGATGACTCTGATGGTGGCCATGCGCGATGCCGCGGGCATCGCGAAGCGGAACATGCTGCGCACGATCCGCCTGCCGGGGGAGGCCAGCGTGCTCATCATCCAGCCAGTGGTGATCTTGCTGCTTTTCCGGTACGTGCTGGGCGGTGCCATCAAGGTTCCGGGTGGTAACTACGCCGACTATCTGCGTTGGTTCCCGCGGTCTTTGTGGAGGCGATGCTGCTCGCTGGGATGTCAACCGCCATCGGGCTGGCGCAAGACCTTACCAGCGGGATCATCGACCGTTTCCGGAGCCTGCCGATGGCCCGCTCCGCCGTCCTGGCCGGCCGGACCCTCTCTGACCTGGTCCGCAGCGTATTCGCGCTCGCGCTGGTGGTCGTGGTCGGGGTAGCAGTCGGGTTCCGGTTCCATTGCACCTTCGCCGCCGCGCTCGCCGCCATGGCGCTGGTGATCGCTTTCGGGTACGCATTCTCCTGGATCTACGCCACCATCGGCCTGCTCACCAAGAACCCCGAATCTGCGCAAGTCATCGCGGTTCTGCCGGTCTTCATCCTCATGTTCATCAGCTCGGCCATCGTGCCAGTCGACACCATGCCCGGCTGGCTGCAGCCAGTTGCCCGCAACCAGCCGTTCAGCGTCACCACCAACGCCATGCGCGCCCTCCTCGAAAGCGGGCCGGCCTCCCCCTGGGCATGGCAGTCCATAGCGTGGTCCGCCGGCATCCTGGCGGCCTTCTTCATCATCGCGGTCCGCCTTTACCGCACCATCACCACGTGACTAGTGCCGTATTGGCTACGTTTGCCCGTTCGACGAGGCGACATAGGCGGGGGTCGGCGGTGTGGCGGTTGCGCCAGGCGATGGAGCGGCTGATCATGCGCCTGTTCGCGGTGGGTGGCGTGGTCGGTTCCGTTGAGGGCGAACTCGCGCAACTCCGTGACAGCCACCCCTGAGCCGGCTGCCACCTGGCGCTCGTTACGAGCCGATGGTCCCGGCGCCAAGGGCCGTTGGCTCCTTTCCGCGGGGGCGGCGGCTTGCTGAAATGAAGCCGAGAGCGGCAACGGACTAAGGAAGTGGTCACCACGCGGGCGCTGGTGGTCTTCGAATCGATGTACGGGAATACGCGTGTCATCGCCAGCAATATCGCTGACGGCCTGCGCGCCAGCCGCGAGGTGACAGTGGTTCCCGTGGCCGGGGCTACGCGAGAGCTCATCGCCACGGCCGATCTCCTGGTCGTCGGCGGGCCGACGCACATGCACGGGATTTCGAATGCCGCCTCGCGGCGAATGGCGGCAGAGGCGGCCCGCAAGGAGGGCAGCGGGCTGACCATGGACCCGGACGCGGGCGGGCCAGGGCTACGCGAATGGCTCAACGGCATCGGCGACGGTCACGGGCTCGCCGCGGCCTTCGACACCCGGATCAACGGCGTCGCGGTATTTACCGGACAGGCTGGCCGCGGCATCGCCAGGCTACTCAGGCAGCACGGCTACGCGCTGCTGACCGCCCCGGAGGGCTTCCTTATCGGCAAGCAGAACACCCTGCTCGACGGCGAGGACTCGCGAGCCCGCAGCTGGGGCAGCGCGCTCGGCACCGCCGCGAGCAACGCCTACGCCTCCACGCACCCCTGAGCCCTATCCCGTCTGAGACAGCCCGGATGTTCTAGTGTCGTAGCTGTCTACGTTGCCCTGTTACCGGCCTGGCAGGCCAGATCCGCCCCTGTCCGGCGCAGCCAGGTGCTGCTCGGCAAATGGCCTGGGCTGGCAGCCCTGCTTGCCGGCTACACGGGCGTCGTCTGCGCGGGCGAGTTCGCGTCGCCGACTGTGTGCCCGGTTTCCTCCCGTAGTCCGGTGGCTGCCGGCGTGTTCCCGTTCGCCAAGGGGGCACTGCTGCTGACTCTCGCCCGTCCAGAACGATCCTTCTGGCACGGCATCGGCAATCAGGTCCGATGACTCAACTTCCATACAGATCGTACAGGCGGTTACACCTGCGGAGACTCGTCACCGAGGGTAACCCGTGGCCGGGATCGGGCGGCTTTTAATGCCGCCGTCAGAAGTCGGTTGGCCGGTCCCACGGCACGGCCTCGGCCTCTTTCTCGGCGACCTCCTCCAGGTATGCTTGCCGGTGCGCCTCGTCCTCGTGCAAGGCCCTGGCGATCGCTGCGTCCTGCTCTCCAGCTACCTTCGTCTCAGCCTCGGCCAGCTCAGCCTGGGCCTTCGCGGCCCTTGCCTGCGGATCGCGCCTGCTGTGGCTGCTCACGCCGCCGAGCGTCAAGATGCTGGCGGCCTTCCTGACAAGTCCCATGCGACCGTCCCTAGCTCCGGAGCCCCGACGAGCGCGCCTGCCGGCCGTGGACCGTGATGCTCCTGCTCAGCGAGCTGTCGTTCGCGGGCATTCTCGCCTCAGTGGCCCGCGCTGCACACTGCGCTGCCCGGAGGCCTGTTCAGATCGCGGTCAACTGTCGTCGCCGGCCGCCAGGAACGCAAGGACTATCCGTCCTGGCCAGGAGGGGCCTTAGTCCCGCGCGGCATGCCGCGCGCAGACCTGGTAGCCGGGGCCCGGCCCGCTGTGCTGCAGGCCCGTTACGGTTAGATGCCCGTCGGGCTTATATCAGCCAGTTCGGGCGCGGCACGGATGGTCATGCTGATGAACAGACAACCGACCCGAACGGCGGCTACGGCTCGACAGCCCGTCAGCGGCACGGCCGCTGAGCGTGACACCCGGGGATGTGGATCCCGGACATCGCTGCCGGCGAGCTGGCACGACCACCTCGCGGCCCGGTGGGACCCAGGCGCGGGCCGGCGGGTGTGCTCATCCGGTGATCACCATCTGCCGCGGGATGTGGTGCCTGGCAGCCGCCGCCGGGCTGAGCCGGTGACGGGGCACGGGTGCTCACCGCGGCCGGACATGCTGGTGCGGGCGGGGCGTCGCGCGCAGCTTGGGGATCCCTGAGCGAGGCCGCCGCGCGTCTCGGGGTCGGCCGCCGCAGCGCGGCAGCAACGCCTCGCGCACAGGGCCTCACCGAGGGCCACGCTGGCCCCCGTTGGGCTGCTTCGGGGTGGCCCCGAGGACGGGACGTCGGCCTCTGCCGGCAAAGGTGAGGTTGCAGGGAGTGTTCTCACGGTGCTGATCAGGGACGAGGAGCCAAGCGGGCAGAGCGCAGCTGCGCGACCCTGGGCCCCTGGGTCGGCTCCCATCCTGTCCTCATATGCCGTAAGCGCTGTCGGGTGCGCGCATCTAGCATGCCCGGGACACGCGGCATGACCCGGCAGCCGCCGCGCGGCCGCGATCCTGTGAGGTCAGAACGATCCGTCTGCGCGTCCACCTCGGGCGTGCCCGCCGGCAGCAATCAGCGTGCATAACGGTGATTTACGGCGTGCTTCGGGACGAGGCCAAGCTAGAGGATTCCGCGGCAGAAAACGGAACGGCCTGAGCCACGGCTCAGAAGATCGCGGGCGCGGCCTGTGGTGGACGGAGCGCACGCCCGGTCCGGGACGTTCGCCCCTGGCCGGACCGTGAGCAGGCCGTGAGGCTAGCATGATGGCTGGCGACCGCGGGAAGCCGCAGAGCCGGCGGGGCCGCGGTAGCCGTGGCGCGCGCCGGAGCCCTGGCTGCGGCTATGCGGCTGTGTCGCTGGCCGGACATGCCGTCGTGCGGTTCCCCCGGCGGCGCGCGGGCCCGGCCCGCGCCGGGTGCCGACGGCCGGGCAGCTGAGGATCTGGGCCGTATGGAGCGGCTGAGCCCCCGGGATCTGATCAATCTGCGGGTCGAGGACCACGGCCTGCCGATGCACGTCGCGGCGCTGATCATCTTCGACGGCGCTGCTCGCGCGGACGTGGCGGACTCCGGCCGCGCTGGCCTGGCGGGTCCGCGGGACCAAGCACGCCCAGCGGGCCTGCTGGATCTGGATACCCTGCGGGTGATCGTGGCGCAGCGGCTGCATCTGGTGCCTCGCTTGCGGCAGGTGCTGTACCGGCCGGGGCCCGGCCTCGGGCTTCCCGTCTGGGTGGACGCCGCCGGCTTCGACCTCCGGGAGCACGTGCGCGCCCGGCCGGTGCCCGCGCCGGGCGACGAGGCGGCACTGCTGCGCGTCTGCACCGAGCTGAACCAGGACCGGCTGGACCGGTCCCGGCCGCTGTGGCAGATGTGGCTGCTGACCGGGCTGGCTGATCACCGCGCCAGGCTGCTGGTCCGCCTGCATCATGTGGTCGCCGACGGGATCGCCGCGCTGGCGATGCTCGCAGCCCTGTGCGACCCCGATCCGGGGACGGCGGCTGCGGACGTCCCGGCCTGGGCGCCCGAACCGGTCCCTTCCGGACGCGAGCTGGCCGCCGACCAGCTGCACCGGCAGGCGCTGGCCGTGACCGGTGTGATACGCGCGGTGCGGCATCCCTCGGCCGGGGCCGCCCGCCTTGGCGTCCTGGCCCGGCAGGCCGGCCAGCTGGCAGCCGACGGCGCCGCCCCCCGGACCTCACTGAACGTCCCGGTCAGCGGGCACCACCGCCTGCTCCTGGTCCGGGCGGACCTGGAGCGTGCCCGGGCGGCCGCGCACGCGCACGGGGGAACGATCAATGACCTCGTCCTGACGGCAGTGGCAGGCGGGGCCAGGAGCGTGCTGGCCGCCCGCGGTGAGCTCACGCCGCGGCTCGTCCTGCGGGCCTCGGTGGCCGCATCGGTGCGAGCCGCGCCGGATCCGCGGGCCACCGGCAACCAGGTCGGCATCCTCCTCGTCCCGCTCCCGGTCGCAGAGGCTGACCCCGCCCGGCGGCTGGCGCAGATCGCCGCAGCCACCGCGGCCCGCAAGCGCCAGCCACCCGTAGCAGGTCCGAACGCCGGCCTGCTGCAGCGACCGATGATCAGCATGATGTCGCGGCAGCGCCTGATCAACCTGCTCGTCAGCAATCTCCCCGGCCCCGCCTCCCCGTTGTGCCTGGCGGGCGCGAGAATCCGGGAGATGTACCAGATCGGCATCGTGGGGGGCAACGTCACCGTGAACGTCGGCGCCCTCTCCTACGCGGGCCAGCTGAACATCGCTGTCGTCGGCGACCCCGAGGCGGTCCCTGATCTGGCCGTCGTCGCCGCCGGGATGGCAGACACGCTCGAGCAGCTCGGCGTCGACGTTACCTAGTGGCCATGGGCCTCGGAGAGCACGACCACTTCCTTGACGAATACCACCGAGTCACTCGAAGCCGACATGTCTGCAGCCGTGCATACCCGAAGGCGCCGTAACCACCGCGAATGACCACCCACTCGGCGGAGATGGCCCAGACCGCACCGGCTATGACCGCGATGACTCCGACGGCCCGGGCGGTCACCACCTGGCGGTGACCGCTGGCGGCAACCATGGCCCGTGCACCCGTCCGCCCCGCGAGCTCCGCGACGATGCGCAGTCGCAGCGGATGGGCGGCCACAGTGAGCATGGCAAGCACCTCTTCGCTGGTCAGCGCCCGGGCCAGGCCGATCCCGGCCTCGCGGTCTTGGTGCCTGGCCTGGGCGCCGGAAGGGTCTTACGGCCTGCCCGACGGAACGGGCTGCTTCGGCGGTTGCCTGGTCGGCGGGGGCGGCGTGTACGTGGAGATCTGCGGCAGCCACTCAAGCCAGCGGGGCAGGTACCAGTTCCGGGGGCCGAGCAGCTTCATCGTGGCCGGCAGCAGGCATGCCCGGACGATGGTCGCGTCGAGCAGCACGGCCACGGCCAGGCCCACGCCCATCTCCTTGAACGACACCATCGACAAGGTGGCGAAGGTCAGGAAGACGAACACCATCACGACGGCGGCGGCGGTGACCACCCCGGCGCTGATCTTGATGCCGTGCGCCACCGCCTGGCCGGTGTCGCGGGTGCCGTCGTAGCTCTCCCGGATCCGGCTGAGGATGAACACGTGGTAGTCCATGGACAGCCCGAACAGCACGACGAACATGACCAGCGGCAGCCAGCTGGTGACGGCATGCACGCTGGTGAAGCCGAGCAGCGACTGCGCCCATCCCCACTGGAACAGCGCGACTACGACGCCGTAGGCGGCGGCCACCGACAGCAGGTTGAAGATCACGGCGGTGGCGGGGATGACCAGGGAGCGGAAGGAGACCAGCAGCAGCACGAAAGCCAGCAGCAGGACGAAGGCGATGACCCAGACGGAGCGCTGCTTAAAGACGGTGTTGAAGTCCGCGGTGCTGGCCGTGTTCCCGGTGACCGCGACCCGGACGCCGGGCACCTTGCCCAGCGTGGCCGGGATGACCTGGCCGCGCAGGGTGGCGAGCGCGTGGACGGACGTCACGTCCTCGCCGGTGCCCGCCAGCGGCACCTGGATGATCGCGGCGGTGCGCGCGGAGTTGACGATGAACGTGATCGGCTGGTTCATCTGGCCGCTGGCCAGCGCGGCCCGCTCGAAGGCCCGCCCGGCGGCGACCATGGCGGGTGAGGTGACGTCGGGGGCCTCGACGACCACGACGGCGGGCGCGGGGCCGCCGGGGAACACCTGCTGGATCCGGTCGTAGGTCTGCAGCGCGGCGGTGTTCTGCGGCAGGTCAGTGACGCCCGGTTGCGCGGTGTGCAGGCGCAGCAGGGGCACCGCGAGCGCGACCAGGACGCAGCCGGACACCACGGCGGTCAGCGCCGGGCGGGCCAGGGTCCGGTCGAGTACCGCGGTCCAGACCCGGCTCTGCCCGGCGGGCCGGCGCAGCCGGCTGACGAAGGGCAGCTGGCCCCGGTCCACCCGGTCGCCCAGCACGGCGAGCAGGGCCGGCAGCAGGGTCAGCGACCCGATGACCGCGCAGGCCACGACCAGCATCGTGGCCTCGGCCATCCCGTAGAAGACCTTGTTGCCGGTCAGGAACAGGCCGGACAGGGCCACCAGCACGGTCAGGCCGGAGATCAGCACCGAGCGGCCCGAGGTGGCGGCCGCCACCTCGATCGCGTCCAGGACCGGGCGCCCGGCGGCGCGTTCCTCACGCTGCCGCTTGACGTAGAACATCGAGTAGTCCACGCCCACGGCCAGGCCGATCAGCAGCATCAGCGCGCTGGACTCCTCGGTAGCCCCGGACAGGTGACTGACGAACACCATCAGGCCGGTGGCGGCCAGGATCGCCATCGTGGCCAGCCCGAGCGGCAGCAGCGCGGCGACGACCGCGCCGAAGGCGATGAGCAGGACCACCAGCGTGATCGGGAAGGCCAGCGCCTCCGCCCGGTGCAGGTCACGGAGCAGGGTGTCGTTGAGCGCCTTGTCGATGCTGGCCTGGCCCGTCTCGGCGATCTGGATCTGCGGATGGGCGGCCGCCGCCGCCTGCACCGCGGCCAGCACCGGCACGACCTGGGTCGCGTCGTCATTGATGTTGCCGGTGACCTGGAATTGCAGCAGCGCGGCGTGCCGGTCCGCGGAGACCTGGTTGGCGTATGCGGGGTCGAGCGGGGAATGGATCTGGGTCACCCGCCCGGTGGCCTGGATCCGGGCCAGCACGTCCCGGATCGCGGCCTGAAAGGCCGGCGCGCCGACCTGCAAGCCGCGGCTGTCGAACAGCACGTACTCGGTGGCGTGCTGGGGGAAGTCCCGGGCCATCATCTCCGAGGCCTGCAGGTCCTGGCCCGATCCCGTTTGCGAGTCGGGCAACTGGAATGTTCCGGCCATGTGGCCGGCCAGCAGCAGAACCACGACGCACCCGAGCCACGCGATAATCGCCGTCCACGGGTGAGTCGCGCTCCACCGGCCAGCGGCCCCGGTCAGCCGTCTTGCGCTACTCATGGCACACCTCGATATTTCTGACGTGATATCACGGCGTCGCCTTGCCGCCTGGGATTTGCAGTGGCCAATGGCCTTTTCGCGAGTGCCGTTCGTTCCTGTCTCGCGGGACATCCGTCAGTCCGGCAAAACCCCGGCACCAGGGATATGAGGATTCTTAGAGCCCCGGCCTGGGCTTTGCGGGAGTTGATGGGGTCGCTGCGTGATTTGATCATGGCGGGGCTCCTGGCAAGGATTCGGGTGTCCGCGCCGGATACAACAAGATGTGCCGGCGCGGGCGCTCAGGACCCTGTCATATGAAACGGCCTGTCAAGCTTTTGCATCTCTCTGACCTGCGGGAACAGCGACCCGAAAAATCTTTTTAAATTCTTACCGCTATTTACCGAACGGGGCGTGTAGGCAAGGCGTCCCGCCGGGATACCGCTGCTTTGGCCTGGGACTGATGTTGTCCCCGGTCCGGACGGTGAAAACGGCGGAATTGCGCCACTCGGGACAGGCGGTGATGCCTCGCCGGCATAATCATGCCTGCCGGTCTCTAATTGCCAGGCGGGGTGAGGAGCACCACCGCGGCGACGGTCCCGGGGACGTTAGTCCCTTGTAGTTTAGCTAACTAACCTCCTATCTGCTCTGGGGCTGGCAACCTTCCTATTTGCGCTAACTAACTTCCTATGCTCTGGGGCTGGCAATCTTGTGGTATGGCCCGGGTTGATGGAGATCGACGAGCAGGTGCTGGCCGCCAAGTTCGAGACGCTGCTGCCGCACCTGGATGACCGGGGCCGCCGGCTGGTCCACGCCGTCGCGGCAAGGTCGGCCACCGGGTCGACGGGCTGGGCGGCGTCCCAGTCGATGAGCGCGACCGGTATCCCGTCCCGGTAGACGGTGTTCCACGGGCCGAGGCCGGCGTGGGAGATGATCTCCCCGGGTCCTAGCGGCCGCGGGTCGGAGCCGTCGCAGGTGCCGTGGACCTCATGGCCCGGCTTGAACCCGGTCACCTTCGGGCCGGCGGACTCGGCCGTCCCGGCCAGGCTGCGGCCCGGGTTGGGGGCCTTGGGCCTGCGCAGCCCGGAGCCGGCCGGCCGCGTGGGGTACGGCAGGCCGGCCATCAGGTGCCAGGTGCCCCGGTCCACGCTGGCCGCGCGCACCCGCACCTGGATCTCGTCGGCTGCGATCGCGGGCCTGGTGATCCCGGCGAGCCGGAGCACGGCCTGGGGGGCGGTGCCGTACTCGTCCTGGGCGATGGCCGTCATCGTTGCCGCGGCGGCCGTCCCGGGCGTTACCGCGGTCATCGCGCTGCCCCGGCCGGCTCGGTGCGGAGGGCCGGCTGGCTCACCGTGATGCGGCGGCCCCGGATCACCAGCCACAGCGCCAGCAGGAACTCGCCGATGAACGTGACCGTGGAGACCTGGGTCCAGGAGCCGCCGGACACGAACTGGCCGATGCTGTCGTAGATGTAGCCCAGGCCCGCGGTCGCGACCAGGACACCCAGCAGCCTGGGCACGTAGCCCGACCGCCAGGCCAGCCACGCGATCACGAGCAGGTAAAGCCCGAACACGATGAGCCCGGCGTGCCAGATGTCAGTGAACCGGTTGATGTCAGACAGCGCCTGGGCCTGCACCCGGGCCGCGCCGGACGCCGGCCGGGATGCGCCGCCGAGCAGGCGGGCAGCCCCGGTGAGCTGGACGACGGCCGCCGCGAAGATCCCCGCGTACACGATGCGCATCCCCGCCGCGGCCGCCGAGATGGGCTTGCTCACCGGGCGGAACACCCCGTACAGGCCCAGGGCGGCCACCACGTCCAGCACGGCGACCAGCAACAGGCAGGCGATGCCGGCCCGGAACAGTCCCTGGTGCGCCATGATGTCCTGGGCCGTGCGGGCGGCGTTGCCGGGCGTGATGCGCCCGTGGATCGCGACGTTGTAGCCGAAGCCCGCCAGGGCCGACATGAGCAGCAGCGCCACCCCGGCGATCAGGCTCGCCTTGCGTACCGGCCGGCTCGCATCGGTCCCCTGCCGGGAGGGCGGCGGCGCGTCGTTGGCGTGGCGCCGGGCGGCTGGCCCGGCAGCGTGGTTCGTCATCGGGGTCCCCTTCCCGGGGGTGGCGTGCGGCGGGGCCAGGAGACGGCCGGGCCGGCGCGGCATACAATGTATGCTTACGATGTAAGTTACACGTACACTGTAAGTCTGTCAAGCTGTCTCACCGCGGCGCCGCCGGCGCGGCGCAGAACAGGAGCCCGCAGTGCCCGCGCCCGATGCCGCACCAGCGCCCCGCATCCCCCTGAGCCGCGACCGGGTCCTGCGCGCCGCGGCCGCCTTCGCCGACCAGAACGGCATCGAGACGCTGTCGATGCGCAAGCTCGCCCACGCGGTCGGGGTCGAGGCGATGTCGCTGTACAACCACGTCGCCAGCAAGGAAGACCTCCTCGACGGCATGATCGACCTGGTGTTCAGCGAGATCGAGCTGCCGTCCCCGGCCGGAGGCTGGAAGAGGGCCATGCGCCAGCGGGCGATCTCGGTCCGGGCCGTCCTGGCGCGGCACCGGTGGGCGGTCGGCCTGATGGAATCACGGACCTCCCCCGGCCCGGCGACGCTGCGGCACCACGACGCCGTCCTGGGGTGCCTCCGCGAGGCCGGCTTCTCCCTCGAACTGGCCGCGCACGCCTACTCGGCCCTGGACAGCTACATCTACGGGTTCACGCTGCAGGAGCGGGGGCTGCCGTTCGACACCCCGCAGGAGAGCGCGGCGCTCGCCCAGGTCATGCTCGCGCGCTTCCCCGCCGGCCAGTACCCCCACCTCGCCGAGTTCACCTTCGGGCACGTGCTGCAGCCCGGCTACGACTATGGCCACGAGTACGAGTTCGGCCTCGACCTGATCCTCGACGGCCTCGAAACGGCCCACCGCACCGCCCAGTCACCCAACCGGACCGCCGGCGGTAAATCCCGCACTGATATCGCCACGGCGGCCTCCGGGCCATCAGCAGGGAAACCGCCGGAACCGCCCACGAGTCTCCCGTCACCGGAACACTCCGACCCTACGACAGATAGCGCTGACATTCCGGCGACATAAAGCCGTATTTCGGGCTCTGGCGCTGGTGGCCGCCAGCGGGCAGATACCCATGACCGCCAATGCTCGAGGTGGGAGCACGTCGGCGAGAGGCGTAGGCGGACCAGTCGGCGCCGCCGAAGAACGCGTGGCGCATAGCTGTGCCCGACGAGACGCCCAGCGCGTCGGCGAGGACTGCGGGTGGTGCTTCGCGGACGAGCTCGCGCCATGCGGCCAGCCGGCTCGCTCGGGCGGGGATGCCAAGTTGGTTCCGCCCCGGCTTCGGTGGCAGCCGCCTGATGCCGCGACTCCGGACGCAGCAGCAAGCGGCTATCGTCGCGCGCCTTCAGCAGGGCGGATTGCGGGTGGCTTCGTCGCTCGATCGGGAATCGGGTCAGCCGACCTTGTCGGCGAACCGGTGGCGGGCGGCCTGCCGGGATACGCCGAGCGCAACAGCGATCCTGTTCCAGCTCCGCCCGCGGGCCCGCGCCGCCGCGACCCGCTCGGTTACCAGGGCCTCGTCGCGGCGGACCTGCTCGGCGGCCTCGGCGACCGCCCGCAGGTCTGACAGGTCTTCCGCCGCCACGCTGGCCGGGTCGAGGTTGTCTGTTAGCTGCTTGAAGCGGCGCGCGGCGTCTTCGATTTCGGCGTCCGTGTGCTTCATGAGATCACCCTTGCCTGATGAGCGGGTAGAACCTGGAACGCAGCCGCATCGCGTGGATGACGACCGGATCCTCGCCGTTCAGGTCAAGCATGCCGATCTCCAGCGGCGTGCCGTCGCGGGCCGGGCCGATGAGCATGGTCAGGTCATCATCCATGTCGATCTTCCGGACGGCGGTGCGGACAGCGTGCCAGACGTCGGCATCGTCCACCCCGTGCTTGCGAGCCGGCGCACCGATCCTCACCGCAGTATCTTGTCCGCCCGCGCATACCATGTCAACAATTGTTGTCTGCCAATTAGTTCCCGCTTCGCGCAGCAGATACGCCAGCCGACTCCCAAGACCTGCTGACGGACGGCATCCCATCCTTTTCGGGCGTCTTGGGGCACCCAGCAGTAGCGTTGCGTGGCTGCCGGACGACGCTCAGCATAGCGGTCATGAGCTGCTACATGCGGCGCGGACGATGAACGTGACGACGATGCAGGCGCCGTGCGGTCCGGGCCTACGCAGGCTTGGGTCGTATTCCATCGCAGCGGGCCTCCGGACGATAAGAGCGACCGGGTACGGCCCGGCAGCTCGTGTCACGAGGGCAAGTGCACTAGGGCCCCGGGAATCACCGGCGACAAAGGGTGAGATCAACCGAACACAAGTCCTAGGATCCGCGTCTGCTTAGGGACTCCCAGGTCCGCAGGCACGCCCGAGCGTGCACCCGGCTCCACCGCAGCCCGGCCCGCGCGCCCTCATCCCGGTCCTCGTGAAGCCCGCGGACTGCCATGATCAACACAAGCCAACACAACCTGCGCCGGGCCGACGAATCCCCGGGACAGTCCCGTATGAACAGAACCCCCAGGCCAGGTCCATATCACTGGGCTCCCGCGATAGGACTCGAACCTATAACCTGCCGGTTAACAGAAGGCTTGCCGCGTACGGGAGCGCCTGGGGCTGTCATTAGCGTCAGCCTGTGCTGCCTGCATAAAGGCCTGTCAGGGCTGACAAGGCCATGTTAGCAGCCGTGCCGTCTTGTACCGGGCAATGCCGTCTCGTCCGTGGGTTTCTTGTGGGGGACCATCGCCGCCGACGCGGACTTGTGGGGATTCTGTTGGGGGCGCCCAGACGCCCGAGTCGGCCGTCTGAGGAGGGCCCGGAACCGGCTCCGCGACACGTGACGTGCATGCACGTGACTATGTGTCAGAGGAACACGGCGATGAGGGCTGTTAGCGACCCCGTAGTTGGTGATGCAGCGGCGGCGCTCCGTAAGCACGGTTCGGCAACGTTTGATGAGCACTGCTGTTACTTTCGCCGCCCTGACTGCGTCCTGGTCGGCGGTCGCCGCGACCTGCACAGTCGCGGCATCAAGGGCTACCCGGTGACGGCTATCATAGTCACGAATTGTGACGGACTGGATACTATCGACGCGCGATATCCGCCGATCTGCTCGGGCCTGGCGAGCAGGTCGGGGAGCGCGGTGCTGTCGCATAACGGGCAATCTGAGTGTCCTGGCGGCAGGGGAAGCGCCGGGACTCGGTCCGCCCGGAATCAGCAACACGCGAATTCCTGCCTGTTCGTGAGAGGCTATCCGTTGCATCATGTCATCCCACTCGCCCTGCTCGATACAAAGTGATCATCGCTGGATAACGAGAGCTCAGCATCTGCATCCGGAAGGATGCCACATTCACAGGTCCGGGATTCTCGAATATCGCGAAGCTCACTTATGAGCGCCAGTACGAATTCCGGTTAGCGATCTGTCACCGGTCCGGTCTCGTTACTTCTGCCGGATGGCCTCGATCTGGTCGAGGTCTCCGACTCCATTCCCGACCGGCCGCCACCGTGTCACTGACGGCATCTCAGCGTATGATCGAATAACGCCACACTGTACCGCCAGACGGGCGTCCGGAGGGGGCATGGCATGCCTAAACTACCGATGAAAGATATCGTCGTCCTGCTGCCAGGTATCACCGGTAGTCGGCTGGTCAAGGACGGTAAGCCGGTCTGGGATATCTCTGCTGGGGCGGTGGGCCGGGCTCTGCTTACTTTTGGCCGCAGCATCAAGCGGCTTGCGCTAGACGGCGACGACCTTGAGGCTGAGTACCTCGATGACGGCGTGCGGGAGGCCGGGCTGCTGCCTGACCTGCACTTTCTGCCTGGTCTCGATTGGCGGATCGATGGCTACGGAAAGGTAGCCGAGCGGCTTCAGGCATGGTTTGATCTGGTGCCGGGCCAGAATTACTTCGAGTTCGCCTATGACTGGCGGCGGGACAACCGCGCGCACGCCAAGCGCTTGCGGCGGCAGAGCCGAACCTGGCTGAGGGACTGGCGGAACCACTCCGGGTACCAAGGCGCCAAGCTCGTGCTCATCGGGCACTCGATGGGCGGGCTGGTTTCGCGATGGTACTTGGAGTGCGAGGACGGGTGGCGCGATACGCGAACCCTGGTCACCTTTGGCACGCCCTATAGCGGCTCGTTGAACGCGCTTGACGGGCTGGTCAATGGCCAGACTAAGAAACTGGGGCCATTGACACTTATCGACCTCACTGAGACGATGCGCAGTTTCCCGTCGGTCTACCAGTTGCTGCCAACGTTTCGCTGTATAGACACCGGCGAGGAACGGCTGGTGCGGCTACGCGACCGGCCGCTTCCCAACGGTTGGCGGTCAGACGGCTGGGCAGCGGCGCTGAGTATGCACGACGGCATCGCAGTTGCTGTGAAGGAACATCAGGCAAGCGACTACGAGGGAACCGGCGGTTACGACATCAGGCCCATAGTTGGGGAATTTCAACCCACTAAGCAATCGGCCCAGCCCGACGGTAACGGGCTCCGCATGCTCGGTACCTGGGAAGGCTCCGACCGTGGCGGCGACGGCACCGTTCCAGGCCTCTCGTCCTATCCACGGGAACTGTATGAACGGCGCGACAACGTGACTTTCGTTGCTCAAAAGCACGCCTCACTTCAAAATGACGACGGCGTGTTGACTCAACTGTATGGGCTGTTGCGTGGGCAGCCAGTTCCGCCAGAGGAGTTCTACGCTGCGGTCGGGAGAGCCGCACTGGACCTACCGCTGGCGCACCCGGTGGGGGAACCGCTGACACTCTCAGTGCGCACCGACCAGGTCGGTTCCAACCTCGATGTCACCGTGGTCGACGCGGCCCGCGGCGGGGTGGTAGCGAGCATCACGGCCCACAGCCTCGATGAGGGATGGATGACGGTAGAAATACCTCCACCTCCCGTCGGCGATTACCGGGTCACGGTAAGCGGCCCCGACGTTGCGCCGGTGACCGACATCTGTACGGTGGTGGCTTCAGAACAGGAGCAGGATGCGGCGGAATTATCTGCTTGAGCCGTTATTCCATTGGGGTGATCCGGTCCGCAACGCGCAGGTCGCGCAGCGGCAGCCGCCGGTATAGCGGCGGGCTAAGTGCTGGCTTGCCAGGCGTTTCCCGCCCGGCGTACCGCTCCGCCACCAGCTCGCCGCGCCGACGGGCTACCTCGAAGGGCTGCGACCCGATCACCGTAGTCTCAAGGTGGCACCACTCCGCTGAGTCGGGCCAGGTCTCCCACGCCACCACGGCGTGCCCAGGGACTAGTACTAGCGCCGGCCGTAGTGACATCGCCTCCAGCAGGCTGGCGAAAAGGAGGGTGGCATCCAGACAGTTTGCCGAGCCCTCTTCCAGGCTCTCCCGCGGCAGCCGCACCCGCTGGCTTCCCGAGCCGTCTTCCGGGTCGAAGGTGACAACCGAGTTCACGTATGTGATGCCTGCGTCGTTAGCTAGAGCGTCGTACGCCGCGCGCACCTGGGACTCTACTCGATCGCGTGCCCCCTGGTATCCGACCAGTCGGCCATCCGGATGGCGAGCGGCGACCTGGCGCAGAAAGCCGAGCACGGCCGGGGCGTTGGGCGTGACGAACGCTCCGAGGTAACGGGTGAGGTCGAGCCGGGCGCCACCAGCCGGGTCCCTGACAGATAGCGGTGCGGTGTTCCGCGCGAGCAGCCATACCGATGTTGATTGGTGCAATTCCACCCTGGGGGGATCCTTGTCGATGTCCTCGACCATTGTGGTGAGTGTGGCCCGGGTCAGCTCGGTGACCTCGCGCAATGCGGCCGGATAGAACGTAGGGAGCAGGCGCACGAGTTGTTCCTTCCCCGTATTCAATTCCACCGTCTGTACCGCTGGCGCTGAGTATCCCTCCACCACCGCGAGGACCCTGACCCGGCGGATATCGCTGTTCCCTTGGGCGCGGCGCACGGTGACCGTAGCCAACGGGTGGTCATCGACGTGCAGCAGATGTACCACGGCGCTTGGTATGTAGGCCATCCGCAGCGCAACGGTGGCCTCCAAGCCCGTGGAGTCCGCTCCCAGCGTCGCCCCTGGCCCGACGGTGGTCACCACCAAGCCTGCCCCAGCCTGTTTTTCTGCGGCCAGCCGCGCCGCGGTCGCCTCCGCCAGCGCCGCCTCTACCTCCGCCAATCCCTCAGCGGCCTCGTCCGCGGCGGTGTGGATGTCAGTCCCGGCTGCGTCGGTGTCTTCGACGTCAACGTACGCGATGCGCCGCAACGCCGCCGCCCGCCGATGGAGATCGTACTCTCGAGCGCGCAACTCCTCGACTGCCGTATATTCGGCCATTTGGTGGCCTTACTCGGAACGCCCGGCCAGGGCACCTGGCAGGAACTGAGTACCGGGGAGACCATACAGGCAGTAGAACAGCCACGATGGGTCATCCTGGTCACGGTCATGCTGGTCCCGCTTGGCCAGCCGCAGCGCTTCGCCTACCGGCTCGCGGTCCCGGAGCAGGTGCTGGTAGAAGCTCATAGCGAAGCGGATCGCCATATCCTTCCCGATCGGCGCCATCGTGCCGATGTATGCGGCGGCACCACGGTCGAAGAACGATATGCCTAGACCGCGGGTCACTTTTGGAGCCTGGCCCCCACCAGCCAGGATGCGGCAGGCGTTGCCGAAGACCAACGGTCCTGGATTGGCGAACACCAACATATTAGCGACGATCGACTCAGTGATGCCGTAAAACAAGTCGTCGTCGGGATTTAGAGTGAGGTATTGCCGTCCGTCGCTGTCAACACCGCCGTGAGCCGTAACGTGGATTATGTCGGCCTGACGAGCGTCCACCACCTCCTGCAGACCGGGCCAGCCGTTGCCGCCTAGGCCATTTGCCGGCCACCGCTTTGACTCCACGCCGAGCACGGTGAATGGGTCGAACGTACAGGCCCACGCCTCGTATGCCTCCTGTTCGTCGTCGCCGAACACACGCGTGCCGAGGAAACTGCGGGCATGGCACACTTGGCGGGGGCCGACCGGTGGGACTCCGCCGTTGACGACGATGGGCAGCCGTGAAATGCGGAACCGTAGTCCGAGCCAGTCGCTCCCATCGTGTAGCAGTTCCCACGGCATCCACTCCAGCTTGCTGTGGGTATGTATGAGCAGTTCAGGCACCACGTCTCGGGCAGCGGCCTCCGCGAGCCCGTCGGAGATCGCTCGGCGCACGTTGATGGGGACCAACTTGTCCCACCAATCCTGGCTTCTGGACTGCAGCACCAACAGGGCCTCCCTTGGGTTGCCCTGGCCAATCCGCCTCATAACCTCGGTGAGCAGTTCCTCCACCGACGTGCGAACATCACCTAGCCGGACCGGCGCCCGCGTGAGCAATGGCACCTCGTGCCAAGTGCCGTGTCGGAGCAGGTAGAAAAGCGCCGCCGGGTCGTCGTCATCGACCCTGTTGGGCAGCGCCATCACGCTGATCTGGGTCACGGCGCGCCCCCTGGATGAGACGATGGGGGGGACGGCTGACCGGAAAAGCTCGCCACAGCATCGCTCAGGCTATTGCGGGTCGCCGACGAGAGGTCCTGGTCAAAGGCCTGTGCGAAGTGCTGCGCGCCGGCCAGGGCTGCCTGGACCAGGATGCGGTCAGGCGGATCGGCTGCAGCTTGCTGCCGGACCACTCCAGCAACAGTGCGCAAGAACTCCACGGCGGGCTGCCCGACATCAAGCCGACTGACTTCGCCTACCAGTTTGCCGACCGCGTCAGCGGCCTCGCGCAGCGGACGATCAGCAGAAGCCCTAGAGCCCGATGCCGTCAGCTGCGCCTCTTGGCCCTCCACCCGCCGGTACTGCTCGGCTAGCTCGGCGTCGAGCGCCGAGTTGCGTACCCCGGGCACCGCTTGCTCCTGGAGGTCCTGCGCGGCAGTCTTGGTTTTCAGCAACTCGCTGCGGTGAAACGCGACCTCGAGCTCGTCGTCATCGCAGTTCTCCGCCACGACGTCCGCGGCGCGCATCGCTGGCAGCCCTTGCAGCTCGAAGGTGAGCCGGGCGAACAGCCCTTCTGGCGATCCCTGCTCTGGCCCGGCCAGGAGCCGCACTGACCTCTTTTCGGCCAGCTGACCTAGCTGACCTGGATCGGTCTCTGGCGGGTCGGGGGTGGCCCACCACAAAGGCGAATCCGAGGACCGCCATAGCCAGTCATTCACCGGTTCCGGTTCAGATTCGGAGAGCCGGTGACCTACTACGATCAGTTCGTCGAGCAGCTGGGAACGAAACTCCGACCGGTGTTCGTGAAGGACCTTTCCGATCTCATCTGGCCCTACCGGGAGCAGCGACTCCCCGAGGTCGCCGTGCAGCTTCACTAGCGTCAGTACGGAGCCTTCAACCGACGGCCTGGGCTGAAGCGAACCGAGCACTACGATCTCATAGCCAGTGCCGGCCCTTAGCCCTGCCCGCTCCAGGGCCTGTTCTAGCAGCGAGTCGACGTTGGTGGTAAGAATACGATCGACAAAGCCGTCCACGACCAGATCGGCGAGATCGCGGTAGAAGGACGGCACCGGCAACGCCCGGTAATAGGGCTCGAGGACCTTGTAGCGCTCAACGCGGTTGAGACCGCCGAGGTAACCCCTGAAGGCTTCGACCCATTGCGCGTCTGGCGTCTCTTCGCTAAGAACGTCTGGGACTTTCTTTGAGGCCGCGAGTCTGGGGAGGGTCCCGCGTGCCATCACGGCGTTCGACGGCACCCCAGCAGCCTCGGCGCAACCCGTGCCAAGTAGCACCGGCAGGGTATGCGGTGGGTCGTCGGCCGCGGCGTCTCGCATGCGGGCGGCAAGTTCCCGGACGTGGACCTTCTCGAACATAGCCTCGCTTAACCTCCTAGATTCAAGGATCCACCTTTGCAAGGCTCAGTTCAAGGTATGCGGGACACTGAGGGTAATTCAGGCGGCTGCGTAGAAGTGCAGGGCGACCACGGCTGAGATGGTTTCGGGGAATGTTGCCAGGGGCGGCGGTAGTCGGTGTACATGATCCGCCAGGTCTTGAAGTTCGCGATACCTGTTCGATGACGTAGCGATCTTGTTGACCTGCTTATTGAACTCCTTCTGCCAATCCAGAAGTTCGCCGCCTACAGGCTTCTTGAAGGGGGTGATCACGTTGTTGCCGACGCATTACCTCTGCGGATATCTTAAAAGCGTGAGCCAGAACTGGACGTTCTGCGTAAGAGCGCAGGCCAGCCGCCGCGATTACGATTCGCGCAGAGTTACGGCAGTTGTAGATCGTTACCTTGGCTGTGTAGCCGCAGGTCACAGCCGCCGCCCCGTGCGCGCCGCGTCGGGCGGCCGGCACGCTGGTGACGGATGGCCGGAGATACGGGAAAGCGGACGCGGCTGCCGTGATCATGCCAGTTTGTGGAACACAACAATCACCCGACAGCCGCTGATGCCACGGTAGACCATGGTGCGCACCAGGGCCTGCTCGATGACCTGATGGCGCGGGTCGCGCCGTGCTTCGCCCGGCGGGAGACCCCGCATGAGCTGCCGGGACATGGTGCACGGCCTGCTGACGGAACTGGAAGATCACAACTGCTGGACGATGGGCGAGGCCGCCGGGCACCCGGGTCCGCATCGGATGCAGCACCTGCTCTCCCGCGCCCGTATCGATGAGCAGCAGATGCTGGGCACCGCCGCGGACTGGGCCGCCGGCCACCTGGCCGCAGGCCAGGACGGTGGCGACGCGGTGCTGATCGTGGACGAGACCGCCGACGAGAAGTCGTCGGCTGACTGCGTCGGCGCGGCCCGCCAGTACAGCGGCACCGTCGGCGGCATCGCCTTGTGCCAGGTCGCGGTCACCTTGACCTATGCGTCCCGGGCCGGGCACGCGCTGATCGGCCGGGCCCTGTACCTGCCCGAGGGCTGGGCGTCCGACGAGGAACGCCGCGAGCTGGCCGGAGTCCCGGACGAGGTCATGTTCGCCACCAAGCCGCAGCTGGCCGGCGATCTGCTGCAGCACGCCCATGACCGCGGCATCCGCGCCGCCTTCGTCGCCGGCGACGAGGTCTACGGCGGCCTTGACCTGCGAAAGAGCATCCGAGGGCGCGGCACCGGCTACGTGCTGGCGGTCCGCTCCAACCACGTGGTTACCCTCCCGTCAGACCGCCGCCTCACCGTGAAGAACGCCGCCGGCCTGGTGAAACCCGGCATGTGGCAGCGGATGCGCACCGGCTCGGCAACCAAGGGAGCCAAGGACTACCACTGGGCGATGATCGAGATCACGCCCGACGACACCCCGGACGGGCACGACGACGGGCACGGATTCCTGCTGCTCAGGCGGCACCGCTACACCGGCACCGTCAGCTACTTCCTGTGCTGGAGCCCGGGCCCGGTCCCGCTGGCGAAGCTGATCACCGTCGCCGTCGCCCGGTGGAAAATCGAGGAAGATCACCAGCTGACGAAACAGGTCAGCGGGCTGGACAGCGGCCAGGTCACCACCTGGACCTCCTGGCACCGCTGGACCGCGATCAGCCTGCTCGCCTACGTCTTCCTCGCCGTCGCCGCAGCCTGGCAGCGCACCCGCGACGGCGGTGCCGGCCTCCTCAAGCTGATCCCCGTTACCATCCCTGAGCTGCTGAGACAGCTCCGCGGAACCGTCATCGGCGAGCCCCGCCGCGACAAGCCGCACCGCGACGCCTGGGCGCTATGGCGCCGCCGCCACCAGTACCAGGCCCAGCAGGCCCACCAGCGCTGGCACGCCTACGCCGACGAGCCGCCACGATAACGATCTACAACTGCCGTAAGAGTCGGCGATCCGGAGATGCGGATTCCCGGCGTCCTCTCACGTTGTGCGACTACGAGCGCGCTGGTGGTACGTGTTCTGGTTGCCTGTGCCGGAGGCGGGTCAGCCGGGCTGTATTACGGTGACACCGGAGGGCTGGCATGGATGTGCTGCGGAGCGTGCGTGCACGCTGGCCGCTTCGCGTGGGGTGCCCGGGCCAGATACCACCGGTCCGGTGCTGAGCTGGCTCGGGGATGAGCGCATCGCGATCAGCGGCGTGCCGCCAGCCCGGGCGGTGGCGCGCCTGGCTGAGCAGGGCGTGACGCACGTGGTCAACTGCCGGCCAGGGCGCAGGTGCGGCGGTCCGGGAGCTGGCGGCCGAGCGGGCGCCTTCGGTCCCGGGTGGGTCGTGCACGCGCCGATGCAGGATCACGGCCTGCCGCAGCGGCCTGCGGTGTGGGCGGCGGCGGCGTGCTTCGCCGCGCGGGTGCTGGACGATCAGCCGCAGGCGGGGGTGCTCATCCACCGCACCGCGGGCAGGCGCCGCTCGGCCATGCTCGCCTACGCGATGCTGCGGCTGCGCGGGCACGACCGCACCCGGGCAGCGGCGCTGGTGCTGAGCCACCGGACCGAGGCACAGCTGGTCCCGGCCTATGTGCGCAGCGTCGAGCGGTGGCTCGCTACGGCGGCCCGGTGACGTCAGCGACCGCAATGTTCTGGGCAGGCCTCCAACCCGATCAGGCCCGCAACCCGAATCGGCGTCACCGATAATCCGCACGCGTAGCCGCCGTTATGGGCGGCTCGGGTTCCTGAAAGGCCCGATCCCAGCGCGGACAGAACAGGGTGTTCGGCGTTTAGGGCGCTGCCCTGGGACCGATGTTCCTCGCAAGACTCGCCGCTGCCGCATGCTTTTGGTTGAGCGATGCTGGGAATCTGGGGCCGTCGGCTGATGATCTGGTGCAGGCCTTGAGCAGGAGGGCTCGGGCGGGCCGGGCCTGCCGGGCGCGCTTTCACGCCGGCGCTGGCACGGCAATGCACGTCAGCGCCGCGGGATCGCCTGGATGGTGTCCGGCCGGACCTGGCCGGTGAGCCGGCGCACGCTACATTCGGCGGGGAGCCTGGCCGTGGGTATAGACATCGGTGCCGCCTGCGCACGCGGGAGAAGGCGGCCAGGCTCCGGCAACGCTAGTAACCGGTGCCCTGGGTGCCACGGCATGGTGGTCAGGTACCTGTTGCGCCCGGCGGAGGATCTGGGAGTGCTGATGGAACAGCTAAGCCTCGGTTTGTGCGGGACCTCCCGCAAGGAGAACGAGCACCGGCTGCCGATCCACCCACTGCAGCTAGACCGGATCGAACCGGGCCTGCGAGCGCGGATCTTCCTCGAGCGCGGTTACGGCGGGCGGTTCGGCATAGCTGACGCGCAGCTCGCCCCGATGGTGGCCGGCGTGCGTTCGCGGCAGCAACTCATCGCGGAATGCGACGTGATCGTGCTGCCCAAGCCCACCGGAGGCGACATCGCTGAACTGCGGGAGGGACAGGTGCTGTGGGGCTGGCCGCACTGCGTCCAGGACTACGCCGTCACCCAGCTGGGTATCGACCTCCGGCTGACCGTGATCGCATGGGAGGCAATGAACTACTGGACAGCTGACGGCAGCTTTGGCGTGCACGTCTTCCACATGAACAACGAACTCGCGGGCTACTGCTCAGTGCTGCAGTCCCTGCAGCTGCTGGGCACGACCGGGACGTACGGGCGGCGCGTCCGGGCCGCCGTGATCAGCTTCGGCGCGACCGCCCGCGGGGCGGTCACCGCGCTGACGGCGCTCGGGATCTCCGACGTGACCGTGCTGACCCACCGCAACGTGCCTGCCGTCGCCTCGCCCATCCCGTCGGTCCGCATGGTCCATTTCGAGCCCGCCGCTGAAGACCCGGCACGGATCGTGGTGCTGACGCCGGGCGGCCCGGCGCCGATCGCAGAGTTCCTCGCCCAGCACGACATCGTCGTCAACTGCGTGCTGCAGGACACCGACGCGCCGCTAATGTTCATCACCCGTGACGAGCTGCGGCTGTTCGCGCCCGGCAGCCTGTTCGTCGATGTGTCCTGCGACGAGGGCATGGGCTTTGAGTGGGCGCGGCCCACCTCGTTCGCGGAGCCGATGTTCGCCGTCGGCGAGGCAATGAACTATTACGGAGTCGACCACAGCCCGTCCTACCTATGGAACTCCGCCACCTGGGAGATCAGCGAGGCGCTGATCCCGCACCTGCATACCGTGATGGACGGGCCCGGCGCCTGGGACCGCGACCAGACCATCCGCCGGGCGATCGAGATCCGCAACGGCGTGATCCGCAATCCGAAGATTCTTTCATTCCAGCGGCGCTCCGCCGAGTTCCCGCACACCCGGATGTAAGCCCCAGCGGAAAGTCCAAGCGTGGCCACCTGCGGCCTGCCGGCGGCCGTCCCGGGCCACCCTGCCAGGATGCCCGGCGATGCTGTCCGGCACCTCGCTCACGGCGGGTGCTGGCAGGTCCGGATTGCAAGCCAATGGCCGGCCAGCGGCCGGCGGGACCAGACGGCTATCGTCGCCGCACGGCCGGTACCAGGCATGCAGCGAATACGGGCCATAGTCAAGGGCGTCCACGCCGTGGAACTTTCGCCCGACGGCAAGCGTCCTGTCACCGAGCGTCACGGCCCTGTCAGGCAGGCCCGCTTCCAGGCACGCCGGATCCGCCGTTCTGCGTGGTTTTCCTGTTTAGTTCTCCGCAGTTCATGGAGTCGCATAACTGGATGTTCTGCGCTGTATCTGGCAGCGCAACCAAGCATGTAAATCGTCCAATATTCGCGTGCCCTCGATTGATACACGTCCTATGTACGGCAATGCAGATCCAGCTGATCAGTCTCTAGCTCGTATCTCTGCCCGATCTACTCCGACGCCATACCAGCAGGCATCCTAAGGTAGCTATTCAGTCTGAGTCGGGCCTTCATTGCGGACGCGCGAGATTGCCCGCTGACGTGGGGTGCGCTCGTCGGCGGGTGTGCGTGGTGGGGGCGGCGGTCCGCCGCGGTGCTATGGGGGCGCGGTTGCGGGCGGGAGCCAGGGGCCGTCGGTGAATAGCAGGTCGAGGGCGTCGAGGGCGTCGATGCCCCATTTGGCGGCGGTGGACAGGTAGGACTGGACGATCGCGAAGTCCGCCAGGCCGAGCAGGGTGCGCCAGGTCCCGCCGGAGGTGCGCTGCTGGACCTTGACCGGGCGGATGTCGCGTTCGGCCTGATTTGAAGTGAATCCGACGGTCAGGTTGGTGGCGAAGCGGAGGATCATGTCCTCGTGGTCGCGGAACCGGCGGGCCAGCCGCAGCCCGTCTTTGGCCATCTGGGTGCGCTTGTGCTGGTTGCCGGCGATGCCCTTGGCGACGGCGCCGCGGTACCAGGACCGGATGCCGGTGAGGTCGGCGTCGCTGAGGCTGGCCCGGCCGGCGCTGCGGGCGGCGGTGGCCCTGGCGTTGGCGTCGATGAGCAGGTCAGCCATCGACCGGGCCCAGATCTGGCCTTCGGGGTCGAAGCGGTACAGCCCGGCCAGGTCGCGCAGCCCGTGCGCGCCGCACCAGGCGTGCAGCGCATCGGTGAGGTGCTCATACCCCTTGTAGCCGTCGCGGACGATGGTGCCCGGGTAGCCGGGCAGGATGCCGCCGGCGTCGATGGCTTCGCTGGTCCGGTCGCCGGTGTGCATCACGGTGAGGAACTCGGTGCACGCTACGTGCACGTAGTGCAGTTTCCCGGCGGCCCGGGCGGGGGTCTCGTCGGCGTACAGCACCGGGGCGGCAGGCAGCAGCTCCCGGACCCGGTCCATGAACGGCGCCAGCAGCCGGGCGGCCTTGCCCCGGACGCCGGCCACGAACCCGGCCGAGACGTTCACCCCGGTCAGCGCGGCGACCAGCCGGGCGGCGCGGGCGACCGGCAGGTAGTGCGCGCAGACCGCCAGCGCCGCCTTCGCGTGCACTCCCGGCCCGTACTGCACCCGCCCGGTCACCCCGGCCGGTGCCAGCCCGACCGAGATCTCCCCGCACGCCGGGCAGCATTTCGCCGCAACCTGGTACTCGGTCACCACCGGCGGCGGAGGCGGCGACGCCTCGAACACCTGCCGTTTCTGCACCGTGCCCAGCACCGGCTCGCCGGTCAGGTCATGCCCGCAGCAGCCGCACGCGGCCGGCCCGCACAACACCGTCTCGCCGGGATGGGGTGACTGCTTCAGCGTCGAGGACTGCGCGCCGGGCTGCTTGCCCGGCCTGCGCCCGGACCTGCCGCGCAGCGACCGGTCCCGCGGCTTCTTCGTATACGGGCTGTCCGATGACGGCGGCTTCGACGACGTCGAGGAGTCCTTATCCAGACGCCGCCGCAGTTCCTCTACCAGCGCGGCCAGCGCCGCGATCTGCGCGTCCCGCGCGGCCAGCTGCGCGGCGGCCAGCTCATCGCGGGCCGCGGCCGCCTCGCGCAGCCGCGCGTTAACTTCCTCCAGCTCCGCGACCCGCACACGCAGCCACGCCACCTCATCAGATGCGGGCACACGCGGCGTACCGGACACACGCCGCACTCCACCACAGCCGGCCGACAGTTATCAATTCGACACGCCGGGCCGGCTTCGCGTAACCATCCAGCCCTCGCCCGCCAGCAACAACCGCACCATCGATCACTCAGGCTGAATAGCTACATCCTAAGCTAAGCCGGATAACTCTAGCCAGCGCCCCCCGCTAATACCACCAAGCACGGGGCAGGTCCATGCGCCGCGCCATCTGTCCTATATGCCTCATGCTGTAGGCAAGGTCCATTATCCGGGCGCCCTTGCCCAGCAGAGTAAGCGCGCGGAAGGCCGGTACGGTGGCGAAGCCGGCGGCGGCCATAACAGCTGCCCAGACTGGGATTCTCTCTGGACGCCGCTCCCATCGCTGCACTGTTGCGGCCGATGGCCGCCAGCCTTGGACGATCGAGTAGACCTCGGCAACCAACTCCGGCACCCGAGCCGCCAATATGCACGGAAATCTGGTCGTCAGCGTGGCCGCCCGATGCCGTGCCCGAACCGACATTCTGGGCGCCGATCCCGTGTACCCAGGCGGCACGTGAGGTTGTGCGCGGACAGCCAGACAACCCGGTACCGGTGCGGTCAAGCCACCGACGGCCCGCGCCGCCGTCCTCGTCGGCGGCACGGCGGGCGGGGGCGGCGCTCGATCATGGAGACCGCGACCAGGAACGCGCCGGACCGGACGGCGGCCACGACGCGGCCCCACGCGGTCGGCTGGGCCTGGGCGAGGTTGGCCGCCAGGCTAAGGCCGACGCCGAACGGCCCGCTAGCTGCGGATTCTCGGCTAGCGGGCCGCTTCTGCTCTGTCCCGTGGCGTGTCACCTTGTAGCGCTGTAGGGCGCTGTGTTGCGGAGCCCACGGACGTAAGTGGACGGGCGACCGTGCCGCCAGCGCGGTCCACCCTCGAGTTGGCCTGGCCGATCAGACCTCGTCGAGCTGTAGGATCATGCCACGGAAGGTCGCGTAGCAGGTCAGGTTCGCCGTGGCATCCTCGGCGGTGCGCTGGCCGGCCTCAGACCCGAGCGCGGCTTCCAGCGCAGCCATATCGTCCCAGTCCAGCATCACGACCATATAGCACGGCTCGCCGATCACGACTGCCGGCTGATGACTGCGCGTGTAACGACGCAGGCCTGGATACTGTTTCGCCAACGGAATGTGGACATCGTTGTAGTGACGTTCGAACGCGTCCACGTCGGAGGGGGTGTCGTACATCACGACGAATCGCGCCTTCGGCTTAGCGGCCGGGTCCACGGTTGTGGTCATCTGTTTCAACTCCTGTCTGGGAACCTCCGGTGTGCGGCCTCACCGGCTCGGCGCTAGGGGTTTCTCAGGGCAGCAGGGCCAGTTTGCCGACGGTGGCCCGCGCTTCCAGTTCGGTAAGCGCTTTCGGCCCGTCGGCCAGCGCATAGGTGGTGGGCTGGCCGGGGCCGAGCACGCCGGCCGCGAGGAGCCCGAACATCTCACCCATGACCTCGCCGAAGATCTGCTGTGCGGCCTGGATCAGGATGCCGATGTTCAGGCCGATGATGTGGATCTGGTGCTTGTAGACCAGCTCCCAGTTGGTGATCGCGGCTTGCCCGCCGACTACGCCGTAGACGACGACCCGGCCGGTGACCCGCTTGGCCGCGGCCAGGCTGGCGTCGAGGGTGGCGCCGCCGACCGACTCCAGTACCAGGTCGGCGCCCGCGCCGCCGGTCAGTCGCAGGACCTCGGCGGCGAGGTCGGCGCCGCGGGAGTCGATGACGTGGTTGGCGCCTAGTGCCCGTACCACCTCGTGCTTGCGCGGCGAGGCGGTGGCGATGACCGTCGCGCCGTAGTGCTTGGCCATCTTGACCGCGGCCTGGCCGGTCGCGCCGGCCGCGGCGTGGATCAGGACGGTCTGCCCTGCGGCGATGCGGCCCAGCGGCTTGAGCGCCGCCAGCGCGGTCGGCCAGTTCACGACCAGGCCAAGTGCCTGCTCGTCGGCCCAGCCTGCCGGCACGGGGACCGCCGCGGCCGCAGGCAGCACCATGTACTCGGCGAAGGCGCCGCCTGTGATGCCGACGCCGATGACGTGGGCGCCGGGCTCCAGGCCGGTCACCGCCTCGCCGACGGCGGTGACTTCACCGGCGCCCTCGATGCCCGCCAGGTACGGCGGCTGCGGGCCGCCTGCGAATGTGCCGCGGGCCTGCGAGATGTCGACGAAGTTGACGCCGGCGGCGGTGACCCGGATCAGGACCTCACCCGGGCCCGGGCTCGGTACGGGCGCGTCGGTGATCAGGCGCAGGTTTTGCGGGCCGTTCAGGGACGTCTGCTGCAGGGCGCACATGGTAGCAGGGATGCTCATGGCCATCGGTTTCCTTCCTTAGCTTGCGTGATCGAGGGCGGGCCTGCCTACACCCGGGAAGACCCGGCGAGAACGGGAAAGGAATCGCTTAGAACGCCGCGCCCGTCAAGAAGCTGGCCCGTACGGCATGCTCGTGACCGTCTCCGGGCTTGCTCAAGTACCCGCCCGTCCCGGCAGGTTCCAGGCACCCAAAGGGAGCCGGTTAAGAGCCTGCAGAAAAATAAGCCGTAGCTTCCCAGAGTCTGGCACATTGGTGTGGTATGGGCGCTATGGAGGAAACCCGGCAGGTGCTGGCGGCGAAGTTTCAGGCGATCTTCCCGCATCTGGATGAGCGGCAGCGGCGGTTGCTGCTGGGGGCCGAGGCCCGGGCGCTGGGGCATGGCGGGATCCGGCTGGTGGCCCGGGCCGCCGGGGTCCGCGAGGCCACGGTGTCGCTGGGAGTCGATGAGCTGGATTCCGGGGCGGAGCCGCTGGGCCGGGCCCGCCGGCCGGGCGGCGGCCGCAAGCGGGCCGCCGATCTGGATCCGGGGCTGCGCCCGGCGCTGCTGGCCCTGGTCGAGCCGGAGGAGCGGGGTGATCCGATGTCGCCGCTGCGGTGGACGGTGAAGTCGACCCGCAACCTGGCGGATGAGCTGACCCGCCAAGGTCACCGGGTGGGTGCGGACACCGTGGGTGACCTGCTGCGGGAGGAGGGGTTCAGCCTGCAGGGCAACGCCAAGACCATCGAGGGCCAGCGGCACCCGGACCGCGATGCGCAGTTCCGGTACATCAACGAGCAGGTCAAGGCCCATCAGGGCACCGCGGACCCGGTGATCAGCGTGGACACCAAGAAGAAGGAGCTGGTCGGCGAGTTCAAGAACGCGGGCCGCCAATGGCGGCCCGAGGGCCAGCCTGCGGCCACCCGGACCCATGACTTCCCCGGGGACAGCGTGGGCAAGGCGGTGCCGTACGGGGTGTATGACCTGACCGCGAACGCGGGCTGGGTGTCGGTCGGCACCGACCATGACACCGCCGCGTTCGCCGTCGAGTCGGTCCGCCGCTGGTGGACGGCGGCTGGCCGCGGCGAGTACCCGCGGGCCCGGCGGCTGCTGATCACCGCGGACGCGGGCGGCTCTAACGGCTACCGCACCCGCGCGTGGAAGGCCGAGCTGGCCGCGCTGGCGGTGGAGACCGGGCTGGAGATCACCTGCTGCCACTTCCCGCCCGGGACGTCGAAGTGGAACAAGGTCGAGCACCGGCTGTTCTCCCACATCACGATGAACTGGCGGGGTCGGCCGCTGACCAGCCACGAGGTCATCGTGCAGACCATCGCCGCGACCACGACCCGCACCGGGCTGCGGGTGCGCGCCGAACTGGACACCAGCTCCTACGACACCGGGGTCAAGATCAGCGACCGGCAGATGGACGCCCTGCCGCTGACCCGCCACGACTGGCACGGCGACTGGAACTACACCCTGCACCCCGAGGCATACGACCAGGCCGCCGGCGCTCCTGACGCCTTCGACCAGCCCAGTCCCGACCTGGCCTGGCTATGCCACCCGGCCCTGACCGGGCTGCCGGCCCAGCGATGGGACGCCCTGATCACCACGCTGATGACACTCCACGACCAGCAGCGGGAAGCCGGCCTGGACAAGCGCCGCGGTCACCGTCCCCGGCTGATCGCTCCCGGGGTCGGCCGCCGCCCCGTCCTGACCCTCGCCGACCGGCTCCTGGCCACCGTCCTCCACCAGCGCCTCGGCCTGCCCCAGGTCGCCATCGCCGCCCTGCTCAGCGTCCGGCCCGAGACGATCAACAAGCGCATCCGCGACATCCGCCAGCTCCTGGACCAGGCCGGACACGCCATCCAGCCCGGCCCGCACCGGCTCGCCAGCCTGGACGACCTTTACAGCCTCGCGGCCGCCGAGGGAATCACCGTGCCGCCAGAGATCAAGACAGCGTGTTAATCATCTGCAGGCTCTAAGCGTCCTTTGCTTGTGCCATGTCCGGCCCGAACCCGAACACGGTGACCAGTCTCGGGTCGCCGAAGGAGGAGATCCGGCGGATGCCTGTGTCGGTGACGGTGAGCACGCAGATGCCATACGGCTGGTAGTTCCCGCCGGAGTCACGGGTGTAGGCCGCTGCGGCAGGCTGCCCGTTGGCGCTGGTCGCCAGCATGCGCCAGTCACCAGGCGATCCCAGGAGGTGGTCGCGCAGAAACGGCACGCAGGTGTTGCGGCCGGCGAACCAGGTACGCAGCGGTGTTGCCTCCAGGGTGACGTCCGCTAGCAGGAGCCGCTCCAGCGCGGCGGCGTCGGCATTCTCGAACGCCGCGACGTACTGGTCGAGGAGCGCGCGGGCCTGCGGCGCGGTCGGCTCGGTGATCTCGCCGGCGGCCGGTGCCAGTTCCTCCAGCCGCGCCCGGGCGCGCTGCAGGGCACTCTTGACCGACGCCGTCGTGGTGCCGAGCATGACCGCGACCTCGGTGGCAGGAAACACCAGCACATCCCGCAGGACCAGCACCGCCCGCTGCCTCGGCGGAAGGTACTGCAGGCTGGCGATGAGCGCCAGCCGCAGTCCCTCGCGCGCCGCAACGATGGCCGCGGGATCAGCCGAGTCCGGGATCACCAGCGCATCCGGTGCCGGCTGCAGCCAGCTCACCTCTGTCCCGGCCTCCTCCAGGTACGCATCAGGATCCGGTTCCGGGTCGGAAACACCGGATGGCAGCATTCGCGGGCTACGCTTAGCCAGCTCGGTCAGGCACCTGTTAGTGGCGATCTGGTACAACCAGGTACGCACCGAGGACCGTCCCTCGAACCCGCCGTAGGACCGCCAGGCCCGCAGGTATGTCTCCTGGACCAGGTCCTCCGCATCCTGGATCGAGCCGAGCATGCGGTAGCAGTGCGCGACCAGCTCACGCCGGAACGGCTCGGCATCCCGGACGAATCCGACACTATCGGGCACGACTCACACCACGCGGCCGAGGAAGGCGGCGAGATGGCCGGCCGGTCCCGGCCCGGCCCGGCACGAGCCTCGCTGGGCAGGCCCGAACAGGGCCTGGCCGTCAGGCCCGCGGCAGGCGCCGACGACTGCAAGCCTCGCCTGGCTGAGCAGTCCGGCGGCCAGCCCGGGATTCAGATCTGCGGGCCGGACCTTGGCCAAGATGGCCAGGGTACCTTGGAGGGCCTGGCCCAATGAGCACTCCATCAGCTGCGATCCTCTCCCGCGTGATCCGCCTTCAACCATACGGACCTGGCGGGGGCGGAAAGGAATCGCTCCGGACCCTTCGTCTGCGGCAGTGCTCCGGGCGAAGCCGCGGCCCTGCGAGACGCCGAGCCGTCCAGCCAGAGAAGACGTACGGCGTCGGCAAGCCCAAATCGGAATTTGACAGTTTTTCGTCCGCCTAGGCCCCGCTCCGATCGTGGCCATGGTGGGCGTGTGGAGAAGTCACGAGCTGACCGCTCTGGGCCGTGTCCGCAGTCGGTGGTACATTAATCGCGGCGGCGGCACACGCCTGACTCTGAGTCGCATACTCCCCACGTGAGCAGCGGCAACGAGGACAAGGGTCACTGACTCGGTGCACTAGATCCTGACCGTCACTTCACGCGCGGCCAAGGACGTGGGGCTTGGCCCGGCTGGAGTTGACGTGACGTCAGATCGTGCCAGGAAGCGTGCCGCCCGAGCGCGTGCCGCATCGACCGGCGAACGCTACGTGGTAGCCCGTCGGAATCTCGAAGAATCCCCGGCGGGTGCCGGGTCTCCCGCGCCCGGACGACCGTATCCCTTGCTCGTGAGGCTCCTCCACGACCTCACCCACCGGGTGCCCGGCGTTCCGAAGCACGCCGACCCGGCTGCGGTCCGCGCCGAGCACGAGGAGCGCCACAGGGCCCGTGCCGCTGCGGTGAAGGCACGGCACGAAGCGCGCGCTGCGGCTGCGAGGAACCGGAATCACCGGCCCGGGGACAGCAGCCCGCCCACGCCGGCGTCATCCTGAGGGCTGGCCGACGATAACAGAAACCGCTGTACGCACTCCAGGCCGGTACGGTGACTCGGCGCCAATCACGGAGGCGAGTTCGCCGTCCAGGAATTTCGGCTCGGTTCAGGCCGTGAGCGACCCGTCGTTCTCGCTGGAGCGGAGAAGCGTGACCGGGTTCCTCGGGCCAAAGGGGGCGGGGAACCCCGTTACGGAATTGAGACGCTCATTGCCGCCGGCTCATGGCTGCGCGTGTAGCGACGCAGGCCCGGATACTGTTTCGCCAACGGGATGTGGACTCCGTTGTAGTGGCGCTCGAACGCGTCGAGGTCGGACGGGGTGTCGTACATGACCACGAATCGCGCCATCTGCTTGGGGGACGCGTCCACGGCTACTGTTATCTGTTTTCAGCTCCTGTCATGCGGTTTCGGTGCCAACGGGTCGGTTACTAGGGCTTTCTCAGGGCAGCAGGGCCAGTTTGCCGACGGTGGTCCTGGCCTCCAGTTCCGTTAGCGCCTTCGGGCCGTCGGCCAAGTCGTATACGGTCGGCCTGCCCGGGTGAGCACCCCGGCGGCTATGAGCGCGAACATCTCGCCCATGACCTCGCCGAAAATCTGCGGCGCGGCCTGGATCAGGATGTCGATGTTCAGGCCGATCACGTGCACCTGGTGCTTGTAGACCAGTTCGCAGTTGGTGATCGCGGCTTCGCCGCCGGCCACGCCGTAGACGACGACCCGGCCGGTGACCCGCCTGACCGCAGCCAGGCTGGCGCCGAGCGTAGCACCGGGGGTTGCCTCCAGCACCAGGTCGGCGCCCGTGCCGCCAGTCAGCTACAGTACCTTGGCGGCGATATCGGCGCTGCGGGAGTCCAGGACGTGGTCGGCGCCTAGCCCGAGTTTCCAATGATCATGCTGCCTGGCTGAGTGTTTCGCCTGGTGGGAAGGGGTTTCCGGAGCCGCTGGCGCCTATGACCTAACCGAGGGCGCGTGGCGGTTCAGCTGGAGGACCTGGATCAGTTTGTCCTGGGCAGCGGTGGTCTCGGTGAGCATCCGGCGGGCTTTGGGCCTGCCGCGTTCGGCGGGGTAGACCAGGACAGTCTCGCCGATGCCGGCGAGCTGGGTCAGCAGCTCGCGGACTGACATGTGCAGCCCGGCGCGCTCGGCTTGCAGGCGCAGCAGGTGGGCGATCTGCAGGGCCAGGACGCAGGTGAAGGCATGGACGCGGATGTTGTGCTCTGTCCAGTGGAACATCGGGGAGAACGACACGACGCGGGGGTCTTTCATCTGGCGGAAGGAGAACTCGGCCTCGGACTGGGACCGGTAGCCGGCGATCACCTCGGCGGCGGGCCAGTCGTCGTGGTCGGTGATCAGCACGTGCTTGCCGAAGATCTCTTCTTCCAGGGCGGCGCGCGCGTTCTGGTCGATGTCCCAGGCCAGGCGCAGGTCCTTGGGCTGCTCGCCGGCCAGCTGCCAGGCGATGACGCGCCGCACCCGCGGGTCGTGCGTGATTTTCCCGATCTCGGCCTCGACCTTGGCGCGGGCCCGGCGGGTTTTACCGCGCGCCAGGGTGGCGGCCAGCTCATCCAGTTTCCGGCCGGCCCTGGCCAGCGTGGTGCCGTCAAAGCCGCGGGCCTGGTGGGCGTGCAGTTCGGGGGAATGCGTCAAGATCGCCCGGCGCTCGGTGCCGTAGACGGCGCGGCGGGTGTCGTAAGCGGTCAGGCGGCCGAACCGGCCCTCGTCGACGATGGTGCGGGCGCTGGCGGGCAGGGCGAGCAGGTCACGGCAGTCGCTGGCCGGCACCGACCCCACATAGTGCAGGTTCGTACCCGCCAGCAGCGCGAAGTTGGCCTCGGAGTTCTGCCCGGCGTCGAAGACGACGGTCATCTCGGTGCCCTGCTGCCCGGCCGCGGCGGCCAAGACGGCGTGCCGGGCGGCCAGGGTCTTGATCATCTCCGGGAACTGGGTGACGTCCGGCTTGCTGCCGGGGTAGGCATGGGACAGCAGCGGGATCCCGCCGTCCCGGGTGACCACCAGGCCCAGCCCGACCAGCCGCAAGTCGGCTCTGTTCTGCTTGGCCTTGCCCCGCTGCGCGATCGGCGCCTTATCGTTGCCGGTATCGATGAAGGTCGCGAAGTTCGTCATGTCCAGCGCCACCGAGCCGGTATCCAGCCCGAACCGGGCACACGCCGCCAGCGCCACCTTCTCCTCGATCCGCGCCAGGCTCTCCAGGGGCACCGCGTGCATCGCGTCCCAGAACCGGCGGTGATCCAGCGCCGAGACGGGAATCTTGGTGAACCGGTCCGCCGCCGTGGTGCGCCACCAGTCCGCGAACCCCCGCTTGGAGCAGGGATCCACGGCCCGGTTCAGCGCGGCCAGCGCCAGGTAGGTGCCCGGTGACAGCGGTAGCCCGGATGGCCCGGCCCCGGCCTCGCCGTCGATGATGGCGGCCACGCCGAGATCGGCCAGCAGCCCCCATGCCGCGGCGACCGCCCCGAAGTCCAGGTGCCGGGTCCGCTCGGGCAGCATCCGTTCCTCGCGGGCGTCCAGCAGCGCTTCTACCTCGGCCGCGGTGCCCACGTACCGTTCGGAGATCATTTTCGGCTTGCCGTCCACCCAGCCCATCTCGCGCAGGTACCAGTACGGCCGGCCGCTGATCACCTTCTTGTACAGGCTTGCCATATTTAGGTCATAGGCTAGAACGGGAGCGGCGTCAAGCACCAGAAGCGGTATGTCACCAGGGAAAACCGTGTTAGGTCACATCGCGGCCAGCAGCCGGAAACCCAGAATCATCGGAAACTCGGGCTAGGAGCCTGCTGAAAAAGGCCGCTAGTCCTGGCGTGTTTGCCGGCTTCGTGTTCGACGACCTGGGATAATCTTCTCATGCAGGGCTTCGAGCGGATGGACCGTGAGCTTACCGACGCCGAGATGCTGGCCGGGCACCTGGTCCCGGCCGGGAGCATGTTCGCGTTCCTGGCCGCGCACCGGGCCGAAGTGTTCCCGGACGCCGATTACGCGGACCTGTTCGCCGCGTTCGGCCGGCCCTCGCTGCCGGCCACCCGGATGGCCGCGGTGCTGGCGCTGCAGTCGCTGCATGACTACTCGGACCGGGAGACCGCCGAGGCGGTCCGGTTCGACGTGCGGTGGAAGGTGGCCTGCGGGCTGGCGATCGATGACCAGGGGTTCGATCCCTCCTCGCTGGTGTACTGGCGGGGGCGGATCGCGAGATCGGAGCGGCCGCACCGGGTCAACGAGGCGATCCGGCTGATCGTGGAGCAGACCGGGGTGCTGAAGGGCCGGCGGCGCCGGGCGGCGGACTCGACGATCCTGGCCGATGCGGTGGCCACCCAGGACACCATCACCCAGCTGGTCTCGGCGATCCGGCGGGTGGCGCGGGAGGTGCCGGGAGCCGCGGAGCAGATCGCGGCGGTGTGCACCGGCCATGATTACGCGGTGCCGGGCAAGCCGAAGATCGACTGGGATGACCCGGCGGCGAAGGATGCGCTGGTCTCCGCCCTGGTCAGCGACGCGAACGCGGTGGTGGCTGCGTTCGGGGACGCGAAGCTGGATGAGGCAGCCGCGTCCGCGGTGGCGCTGCTGGCCCTGGTCGCCGGGCAGGACGTGGAGCCCGCCGAGGGCTCTGACGGGCGGGACGGGCGGTGGCGGATCGCCCGCAAGGTCGCCGGGGATCGCGTGATCAGCACCGTCGACCCGGATGCCCGGCACACCCGCAAGTCGCCGGAGGCCCGCCGCGACGGCTACCGTGCTCACCTCGCTGCGGACCCGGAGACGGGGATCATCACCGATGAGAAGCTGACCAGGGCCAGCGGGACCGAGAACTCCGATCCGGCGGTCGCGGAGGAGTTCCTGGCCGCCGAAGCCGGGCAGGGCGAGGCCGGCCCGGCGGCCGCGGAGCAGCCCCCGGCCGCCGGTGAGGACGATGACAGCGGCGCAGGGCAGCACGGTGACAACGGTACCGGGCGGGAGCCGCTGGCCTGGTACGGCGATTCCGCCTACGGCACCGGGGACCTGCGCGGCGCGATCAGCGACGCGGGCCATGCCGCGGTGATCAAGCCCAAGCCGCTGCAGGCCCCGGTCGCCGGCGGGTTCACCGTCGACGATTTCACCGTCGATGAGCAGGCCGGCACCGTGACGTGCCCGGCCGGGAACACTGTCACCCTCAGCCGGACCCGGATCGCCACCTTCGGCGTGGCCTGCCGGGACTGCCCGCTGCGCGAGCGGTGCACCACCTGCAAGACCGGCCGCAAGCTCGTCCTGCACCCCCGCGATGACCTGCTCCGGGCCGCCCGCGCGGACTGGGCCGCCGATCCCGGGCTGCGCGAGGACTACATGGCGCAGCGGCCGAACGTGGAACGCGCCGTCGCCCAGGTGGCGACCTGCCGGGGCCGGCGGGTCAAGCTCCGCTACCGCGGGACGGCCAGGAACCACGCCTGGCTCAAGCGGCGCACCGCCGCGCTGAACCTGCGCAACCTGCTCGGCAAAGGCCTGACCCGCCGGGACGGCGCCTGGGTCCTGGCCACCTGACCCGGCAGCCAGCCAGGGCTGCCTGGCCGGCCAGGCCCCGGCCAGGCAGGCCGGCCGCAGGTCAGGCCGGCCGGCGGTCGGCTCTGCAGGCAGCGGCACGAACGGCCCGGCCCGGCAAGGCGTTACGGGCCACCGTGGCGCTCTGCGCACGGCCCGCAGGAAGGCCTATTTCAGCAGGCTCCTAGTGCCCGCACCGTTTCATGCTTGCCGGGCGAGGCGGTGGCGATGACGTCGCGCCGTAGTGCTTGGCCATCTTCACGGCAGCCTGGCCGGTCCCTCCCGCCGCGGCGTGAATCACCACCGTCTGGCCGGCGTCGATGCCGCCTAGCGGCTTAAGCACGGCCAGCGCGGTAGGCCAGTTCACCACCACGCCCAGCGCCTGCTCGTCGGCCCAGCCCGCCGGCACCGGCACCGCCGCATCCGCAGGCAGTACCATGTACTCGGCGAAAGCCCCCTGGCCGGCGACGTTCGTGCCGATGACGCGGGCACCGGGCTCCAGCCCGGTCACCTCCGCGCCCACGGCGGCGACCTCGCCAGCGGCCTCGAAGCCTGCCAGGTACGGCGGCTGCGGGCCACCGCCGAACGTGCCTCTGGCCTGCGAGATGTCGGCGAAGTTGACACCGGCGGCGGTGACCCGGATCAGGACCTCTCCCGGCCGCGGGGCCGGCACCGGCGCGTCGCCGATACGTTGGATACCGGGCGTATGCTACGGGGACGCCGAGGTTCGCCGTGAGCCGTGCCCGATAGTGCCGGGTTCGTCGAGGCCACCGAGCCGTTCCGGCGTGAGCTGCTCGCACACTGCTACCGCATGCTCGGCTCGGTCCAGGATGCGGAGGACCTGGTCCAGGAGACGTACCTTCGTGCCTGGCGGTCCTATGGCCAGTTCGAGGGACGGTCCTCGGTACGTACCTGGCTGTACCAGATCGCCACTAACAGGTGCCTGACCGAGTTGGGCAAGCGCAGCAGGCGGATGCTGCCATCCGGCATGTACGAGCCGGAACCGGATCCCGGCTCCTACCCCCGAGGAGGCCGGGGCGGAGGTGAGCTGGCTGCAGCCTTTGCCGGATGCGATGGTGACCCCGGAGTCGGCTGATCCCGCCGCGATCGTCGCGGCACGCGAGGGGCTGCGGCTAGCGCTCATCGCCAGCCTGCAGTACCTGCCGCCGAGGCAGCGGGCGGCGCTGGTCCTGTGTGACGTCCTCGCGTTCCCCGCCGCCGATGTCGCCGTCATGCTCGGCACCACGACGGCGTTGGTCAAGAGCGGGCTGCAGCGCGCCCGTGCCCGGCTGGAGGAAGTGGCCCCGGTCGCCGACCAGATCAGTGAGCCGACCGCGCCGCGGGCCCGTGCGCTCCTCGACCAGTACATCGCGGCGTTTGAGAATGCCGACGCAGCCGCGCTGGAGCGACTCCTGGCGCCGGACGCCGTCATAGAGGCGACGCCGCTGCGTACCTGGTTCGCCGGCCGCAAGACCTGCATGCCGTTCCTGCGCAACCGGCTCCTGGGATCACCTGGTCACTGGCGCATGCTGGCCACCAGCGCCAACGGGCAGCCTGCCGCAGCGGCCTACACCCGTGACTCCGGCGGGAACTACCAGCCGTACGGAATCTGCGTGCTTACCGTCACCGGCGCGGGCATCCGCCGGATCTCCTCCTTCGGCGACCCGAGCCTGGTCACCGTGTTCGGCTTCTGAGCGATTCCTTTCCCGTTCTCACGGGGTCTCCCTGGGTGTAGGCAGGCTGTCTCGAGCACACAAGCCAGGAAAGGAAACCGATTACAATGAGCATCCCCGCTACTACCTGGACTACGGCCTATGCCAGCGCGCTGGCAGACCCCGCTGACACGCCGGCGTTCCTGGCCCAGCCGCAGTCCTTTCGCGACCAGACGATACGGCAGGCCGTGCGCCTGCGGCGCGGCGGCAGCAGGCTGCGACTGGTGCTGAGCAACGAGTTCGGGCAAACCCCGCTGGTGATCGACACGGCAACGGTCAGCGGCGCGCAAGGAAAGCCGCCCCGGACCACTACGCTCCGCGGGAGCGCCCGCTGGGAGATCCCGCCCGGCCAGACCGCGGCCAGCGACCCGGTCCAGCTGCCGGTGGCGGCCGGCGAAGAGATCGCGGTGACCTGCTACGTCGCCGGCACCGCCGGCCCAGCCGCGTTCCTGCACTCCGCCCAGCGCACCGGCTACGCCGCGCCCGGCAACCAGGCCGCCCGGGACCAGCTCGCCGGCCCCGACGGCCCGCAGTCCTTTTCCTCCCTGTACTGGATCACGCGGGTCCTGACCGACGCGCCGGCAGACGGCCCGGTGATCGTGGCCTTCGGCGACTCGTTCACCAGAGGCGACGGCACCACCATCGACGGAGAACAGCGCTACCCGGACCACCTGCAGGCCAGGATGCTCACCGTCGGCTTGGGCAGCGCGGTCGTCCTGAACACGGGGCTCAGCGCCAACCGGCTGCTGCTGCCCCGGGTAGGACCGCCGATGACCGAGCGGCTCACCCGCGACGTCCTCAGCATCGGCGAAGCCACCCACGTCATCATCACGGGCGGCCTCAACGACATCATCCTGCCCGCCGTCTTCGGCGGCCCGCAGCCGACAGCCGGGGCAATCAGCGACGCCCTGTTCAGCCTCGCCCGCCGAGCGTCCCAGCAAGGCATCCAGCCGGTCCTCGGCACCCTCACCCCGATCCTCGCGGCCCGCGTCGACGCCATCCGCGCCGACGGCAACGAGGACATCTGCCAGGCCGTGAACCGCGCCATCACCAGCCAGCGCGAATGGCCGGTCGCCGACTTCGCCGCAGCGCTCGCCGACCCAGGCGACCCCACCCGCATAGCCCCCGGCTACGACTCCGGAGACGGCCTCCACCCCTCCGACGCCGGAGCCCGCGCACTCGCCGACGCCATCGACCTGGCCATCTTCCGCCAAGACCGCGCACGGCACCGCTAACCCTGGCCGCACCCCGCCAGCGGGATGCCGAAAAGAAGCGGCATGACACTCTGGCAGCGCCTGATGTGGCCAGGTTCTCTGCCGATGCCAAGAACAGAAAGGGATTGCGAGACTCTGGGCCGAGGCCTGATCCGTCGGCATGCCGCGGCACCCAGGCGTGGGCAGAGGCTTGACTACGATGCGGCTCATGACCGGGAAACGAGCCGAGACGCTGCTGGAGCTGATGTACCAAATCGAGTACTTCACCCTTGCCCGGGCCTGGGAGGGCCTGACCGATGATGAGTTCTTCTGGGAGCCGTTCACGACGACCTGGAGCATTCGCCGCCAGGACCAGTGCAGGACACCGAACCCGTTCGGGGTCGGCGAATGGGTGGCTGACTTTGCGGTCCCCGAGCCGACCCCGGTCCCGCTGACCACCATCGCCTGGCTGTACTGGCATATAGGGTCGGTGCCGAGGATGTCCCGGGCGTCGTAGAACTTTGAGCGTGGCGGTCCCCCACCTGGAGCCTGCCGAGTGGTAGGCGACGGGTGAACGGACTAGGAACACCCGAAGGAGAGGGACCGCCGTGAGCAAGACCTATCAGAAAGGCCGCCGTGCTGGCCAGGCCGCCACGCCTGCGGCTGAGGTGGCCGTGCCGGAGCAGGTGATCGTGTCGATGGCCGAGATCGCCGGGGCGGCGAAGGAAGGCCTGCTGGCCCTGGCCGTGAGCACCGGCCTGCAGGTGATGACGGCCATGTTCGACGAGGACGTGGCCCGGCTGTGCGGCCCGGGCGGCAAGCACAACCCCGATCGCGCCGGGTACCGGCACGGCACCGAGGCCGGGTCGGTCACCCTGGGCGGGCGCCGCCTGCCGGTGACCCGGCCCAGGGTGCGGGCTGCGGGCGGGTCCGGGGAGCTGCACCTGGCCAGCTATGACCTGTTCTCCTCGACCGAGATCTTGGGCCAGCTGGCGCTGGAGAAGATGCTGGCGGGCTTGTCGTCGCGCCGGTATACGCACGGCCTGGAGCCGGCCGGGCAGGCCGTCGAGGCGCAGGCGGCCTCGACCAGCAAGTCGGCGGTGTCCCGCCGGTTCGTGGCCGCGACCGAGACCGCGCTGGCCGAGCTGACCAGCCGCCGCCTGGACGGGCTGGACCTGGTCGCGTTCATGGTCGACGGGGTGCACTTCGGGGAGCACACCTGCGTCGTCGCGCTCGGCATCGGCATCGGCATCGGCATCGACGGAGTCAAGCACCCGCTGGCGGTGGAGGAGGGCTCGACGGAGAACGCCACCGTGGTCACGGACCTGATCACCGGTCTGCGCGAGCGTGGCCTGGACGTCACCCGGCCGATCCTGGCCGTCCTGGACGGGGCCAAGGCGCTGTCCCGGGCGGTCAAGGACGTGTTCGACCAGCCGCTGATCCAACGCTGCCAGCAGCACAAGATCAGGAACGTGACCGACAAGCTGCCCGACCGGCTCAAGCAGGTGACCGAGCGGCGGATGCGGCAGGCCTGCCACGCCGAATCGGCGCTGAAGGCCGAAGGCGAGCTGGAGCAGCTGGCCCGCGAACTGGACAAGACCCACCCCGGCGCCGCCGCCAGCCTGCGCGAGGGCCTGCCCCAGACCCTGACGATCCTGCGGCTGGACGTGCCGCCCACCCTGGCCCGCACCCTGCACAGCACGAACCCGATCGTTATCTCCAGCCTTAACTAGCGTGTCCTTAACGTCCGTCACGAGCGTTCTCACCTGCCCGGATGAGGGCTGATCCGTGGTTATCTCCTGCCTTGTCCATGACGTTGCTCAAGGAGGAGACGATGCTCGTGCATCCGGTGGTGATCCCCGGTTCGGGGACCCGATCGTGGACCGTGCTGGGGGACGACGACGTGCCAGTCGTCCCGGTCGACCGGTTCCTGGCCTATCTCACTGACATCGGCCGGTCGCCGAACACGGTGAAGGCGTACGCGCACGATCTCAAGGATTACTGGTGCTTCATCGGCTTCCGCGGGCTGGACTGGCGCGAGGCCCGGCTGGAGGACGCCGGCGAGTTCGTGGCCTGGCTCCAGTTGCCGCCGGCGGGCCGTGCGGGAGAGGTCGCGGCGCTGCCGTCGGTGACGGCTCAGGTGACGGCCTCGACGGTGAACCGCAAGCTCACCGCGGTGAGCGCGTTCTATGCGCACCAGGCCCGCAACGGCGCCGGGGTCGGCGACCTGCTGGCCGCGTGGCGGACCGGCGGGCGGGGCGGCTGGAAACCGTTCCTGCACCACGTGAGCAAGGCTGAACCGTATCGCGGGCGGGCGATCACGCTGAAGGCGGAGAAGAAGCTGCCGCGGATCCTCACCGTCTCCGAGACGCAGGCGATCCTCGATTCCTGCACCCGGCTGCGGGACCGCTTCTTCTTTGCCTTGCTTTACGACAGCGGCTGCCGGGCCGGCGAGGCCCTGGGCCTGCGTCATGAGGACATCGCCGCGGCCGAGCAGGAGATCACCATCGCGGCGCGGGAGAACGCGAACCGCGCACGGGCCAAGTCCGGCGGCCGCACGGTCCCGGTCGGGCCGGAGCTGATCCGGCTCTATGCCGACTACCTGCACGAAGAGTACGGCGCTGCCTGCAGTGACTACGTGTTCATCAATATCTGGGCGGAGCCGAAGGGACACGCGTGGTCGTATCAGGCGGCCTATGACCTGGTCCTGCGGCTCCGGGCCAGGACCGGGATCGCGTTCGATCCCCACTGGTGGCGTCACAGCGCGGCCACGCGCTGGCTGCGCGACGGCGTCCCGATCGAGGTCGTGTCCACGCTCCTCGGGCACTCATCGGTAGCAGTCACGTCCTCGGTCTACGGGCATTTGACGGCCGAGGACGCGCGGGCGGCGCTGGAGAAGGCCGGCTGGTTCACCGGGAAGGAAGTGTCATGGTAAGCGGCGGCTGGATCACGCAGGCCGGCCGGTCCCGCTGGCAGCAGCGGGCCGCTGCCGAACTGGCCGCGATCCTGGCCGCGCACCCGGGCATCGCGGTGCTCGCGTGGACCGTCACCGCGTCCGGAGGGGCCCTGTCCGGCCGGGTCCTCGCCCCTGCGGCGAGCCGGCGCGTGCTGTTCGGGCAGTGGCGGCAGGCGCTCGGGCTAGACGAGGTGACCGAGACCCCGTCCGCGAACGGGACAGCCGTTTACCTGCATGCCCGCGGTGTCCGCGGCGGCGTCACGGTCAGCGTCACCACGACCGTCTTCGACAGCGGGGAAGAGGACCGGTGAGCCGCCCGGACATCCTCCGGGCGCAGCCTCCCGGGCAGCATCACCAGGCTGCCGCGGGCCTGCTGGAAAAGCTCATCGCCGCAGTGCGCCCCGAGTTCCGTGCCGGCGAGATCGCCTTCGACCCCGCCGACCCGGTATTCGGGGGCGCGATCTGCCGGGTGGCTTCCTGCCCGCGGACGGCGCGGGGCGGCCGGGGCCTGTGCGCCGCTCACCACGACCGGTGGACCGCTGAGGGCAGGCCTGACCTGGACGCGTTCATCGCGGCGACGAGCCCCCGCTGGCACAAGCAGGAACCCCTGGCCTGCTGCCGGGCACCCGGCTGCGGGCGCGGCGTCAGCCGCCAGGGGTTGTGCACGCGTCACGGCGCGGCCTGGGGACGTGCCGGACGCCCGGATGCGGATGAGTGGCTCGCCAGCGTCCCCGTGACCGTCCCGCCGCCCGGCCAGCAGGACTGCCTGGTCAGGTTCTGCGGCCTGTGGGCCGAGCGCGGCATCCCGTTCTGCCAGGCCCACGGCGCCACGTGGAAAGTCAACGGCCGTCCCGAACCGGGCGGCTTCGCCGCCCGGTATCTCGATGACCACCCGGTCCCCGTCCATGAACGCATCTTCGTGGACAGCCTGCCCCCGCAGCTGAAGCTGGAGATCCAGTACGCGCTCCAGCGGCGGTCCGGCCAGCGCGCGGGCAAGGCCCCGCCGTTCATCGTCATGATCATGGTCCGGTTCCTGGCCTCCAGCGGGGCGTCCTCGCTGCTGGACCGGACCGAGCAGGAATGGCGGGAAGCGTTCGGCAAGAAGAACAACGCGATCGCGCTGCTGGCCTGGTCCCGCCGGCAGGTCACCGACCTGGCCGAGGGCAGCGGCTGGGACGCCGAGTATCCCCGCGACGCCTGGCAGATGCACCGCCTCGGCTTCGAGGGCAGGAACGTCCTGGACTTCTCCCGGATCCCCCAGCAGGACCTGAAAGACCTGGCCAAACGCTGGATCCGGTGGCGGCTCAGCACCGGCCTCGGCCTGGAAGCAGGCGGGTGCCGCCCGCTGCGCTTCCTGACCCGGCTCGCCCGCTTCCTCCACGCCCGCGGCATCACCGGAGCAGACGGCATCGGCCGGGCCGTGCTCGAGGACTACCTCGCCGACCTCCATTCGGCCGTGGGCGGCAGGCCGGAGCACGGCGCCCACGTCAGCATCATCGGCCTGTTCCTCACCGCAGTCCGCCAGCACGGATGGGCCCCTGGCCTGCCGCCGGACGCGATGCTGTTCCCCGGCGACCAGCCGCCCCGCACCGAGCTGCTGCCCCGGGCACTGGCCGGGCACGTGATGGCCCAGGTCGAGCAGCCCGGCAACCTCGCCCGCCAGGAGAACCCCGCCTACCGGCTGGCCACGCTCATCCTGATCCGCTGCGGGCTGAGGGTCTCGGACGCGCTCAGGCTGCCGTCCGGCTGCGTCACCGCCGACGACGCCGGCGCCCCCTACCTGCGCTATTTCAACCACAAGATGAAGCGCGAGGCGCTCGTCCCCCTCGACCACGAGCTTCTGGACCTGATCCAGGGCCAGCAGCAGCGGGTCTCCGGACGCTACCCGTCAGGGACCGTGCTGTTCCCCCGGCCGGAGAAGAACCCGGACGGGAGGGCCCCGGTTAGCAGCGCCACCTACCGGGCGGCACTCTACCGCTGGCTGGAACACTGCGATGTCCGCGACGAGCACGGCCAGCCCGTCCACCTGACCCCCCATCAGTGGAGGCACACGCTGGGAACCGTCCTGATCAACCGCGACGTTCCCCAGCATGTCGTGCAGAAAATACTCGACCACGACTCGCCTCTCATGACCGCCCTTTATGCCCGGCTGTCCGATAAGACCGTCCGCAAGCACTGGGAGAGGGCCCGCAAGGTCAACGCCGAAGGCCAGCCCGTCCAGATCAGCCCCGGCGGGCCGCTCGGCGACGCCGCCTGGGCGAAACAGCGGCTTTCGAGGGCCACCCAGGCGCTGCCGAACGGCTACTGCGAGCTTCCTATGGTGCGCGTCTGCCCGCATGCCAACGACCTGTTAACTGAACTGCCCGACGTTGCCGCAGCTCAGGAGGCCAGCCGTTCTCGCGGCCGATCGTCGCGGTGCCCGAAACATCCTAATTGCCAGGCCGTGGCTGTCGTATCGTCAGCCTGCCCGCCGCAGAAACCGGACATATGGCGCTTAACCACCTGTCCAGCTTCTCCTCGCTGCCGATCTTCGACATCAACCGCGACGGGCCTTGAGCACCCGTGCGGCCCGCCGTGACCTGGTGCGACATCCCAACCTTGCAACTCGGATTGCATAGTTCAGAGAATCTTGTTTGACCTGCCCGATGTTCGTGACGACGGCGGAGTTCCTCCCGCAGCATCATGCCCAGCGGCAGCAGACCCTGCAGATCATCTCCGCCGCCGAAGCCGCAGGCCATGCCCGCGTCGCCGAGATGAACAGGCAGGTCGCCGGCAACCTGGACAAGATCATCACCGCCCTCGAGGCCGGGGGACCGGACGAGAAGGAGGCGGCCGCCGGTGCATCGTGACCCGCTCTCCGAGGCAGCCGCCCGGCGGCACGAGCTGACCAGGGCCAAGGCGATCCAGGCCCTGCGCGAGCTTGACCGGGCCGGCACCCCGGTGACCTTCGCCGGCGTCGCGCAGACAGCGGGGGTCTCACGGTCGTGGCTCTATACCCAGCCCGACATCAGCGGCCACATCCGCAGGCTGCGGCAGAAAACAGATGACGCCGGCTCCGCCCGCGCCATCCCGGCCGGCCAGCGGGCCACCGATGCGTCGCTGCGGGCCAGGCTCACCGCCGCCCTCGACCGCAACAAGCAACTCGCTGACGAGAACGCACGGCTCCGCCGCCAGCTCGCCCATGCACTCGGCGGCCAGCGGTCAGCACGGACCCGATCAGGTAACGATCAAGGAAGCTGAACCTCCCGCAATCAGGCCGCGAGCGTCCCGTCGGCGACACTGTCCACGACGGGGCGCCGCAGGTCACAGCCCCGGCTGACACGCAAGCTCAAGATAACGATCGAATCCATGATCGAGATCTGCCGGGACCACTCCAAGAACGTCAAGCGCTGGCGGGACGGCACCATGGCACTGCGCTGGTGCGCGGCCGGGATGCTCGAAGCAGGCCACCAGTTCCGCCGCGTCAACGGCCACCTGCACCTCCCGAAGCTCCGCGCCGCGCTGGAGGCCCACTTCACCAAGAATGTCACTGCCGTAAGCCAGAATGAGGACCAGAAGGTGGCCTAAGGGTCACCGGGGACCGTCACCGAAGTTCAACGGAACTCGGGACAACCTCCTGCTGTAGACGGAAGCCGACGGCCTTAAGTGCAGGGAACTTCGGTCCCGGTATCCTAAAGTACAGGTTCCTTCGGGGAGGACGAGGAGAAGCGTGGATACGACGATTGTCTTCGCTGCGGATGCGCCCGCCGCCACGATCTCAGATCGCGTGCGGCGGGGGGAACTTGTCCGACTGGCTACCGGTGTCTACACCAGCGATGTTACGTCCGATCCGGCTGCGGTGGTGGCCCGTGAATGGCACGACATTGCCGGGAGGATGTTCCCGGGCGCGGTCATCACCGATCGCTCAGCCTTGACCGGGGGGCCCGTCGGCGGCGTGCTTTACCTTGCCCATGACGGCCGCGCCAGGGGTGTTGACCTGCCGGGGCTGAGGGTGACAGCACGGCCGGGAGCGGGCCCGCTGGATGGGGACATTCCGCTGCCTGGCGGCCTTCACCAAGCCAGCAAGGGACGAGCGCTGGCTGAAAACGCCAGGCCGTCCCGGTCCCGCGATGGCCGCGTGCGTCGCACGCTGGACGCGGCCGAGTTGGGCGACTGGGTCGACCGCTTGTGCCAGGTCGACGGGCCGCAGAAGCTCGCCCGATACCGGGAGCAGGCGGAACAAGTCGCCGATGCCGTGGGCGCACCCCAGGACGCAGTGAAAGCCCTGTCCCAGATGATCGGCGCGGCACTGGGGACCCAGCAGGTGATGACATCATCCAGAGCACTGGCCGCGCGTCAGGCATCGTTGCCTTACGACCAGGACCGGCTGCGCCTATTTACGCAGCTGGCCGACAGCCTGCGCGAATCGGCGCCGCAGAACAGACCAGTCCCGGATCCTCGCGACCCGCGCTATACGCACCTGCCGTTCTTCGAGGCCTACTTCTCCAATTTCATCGAGGGAACTGAGTTCGAGCTAGACGAAGCCGTGGCCGTGGTCTACGAAGACAAGCAGATACCCGGACGAGCCGACGACAGCCACGACCTGCTCGGCACCTACCGGGTCGTTGCCGACCTCGCCGAAATGACCACTCTCGCCTCGACTCCCGAGGAATTCCTGCAACTGCTGGGATCCAGGCACGCGATGATCATGGGCGGGCGGCCAGACAAGCGGCCGGGGCTCTTCAAAGAAGCCGCTAACCGAGCCGGGAACTCACTGTTCGTTCTGCCTGAGCTGGTGCCAGGCACTCTACGGGCCGGATGGGACGGCCTGGCCGCGCTGGACACTGCCTTCGAGCGCGCGGTCTACATGATGTTCCTCGTCTCCGAAGTCCACCCATTCGACGACGGCAACGGCCGGCTAGCGCGCGTCATGATGAACACCGAGTTGGTGAGCGGCGCGCAGTCACGGATCATCATCCCGACCGTGTTCCGCGACGACTACCTCGGCGGACTCCGGCAGATGACACGCCGCAACGATCCCAGTGTGCTAATCAAGTCATTGCGCTACGGCCATGACTACACCGCCAGGATCGACTTCTCGACCCTCGCCGGCGCCACCGAAGTTCTCCTGGCTACAAATGCGTTCAACGAGCCAGGCAGCAGTGACCGACTCCAGCTGCCGCCAGCCTTGACCTGACCTTATGACCAGCAGGCCCATCCCGGCAGAGCCATATCAACGCCAGCGATAAGTGCAAGTAGCCGCCTGATTGGCGCGCGGGATGCTGCCTCCCGTAATACCATGAGTCCCAGCTTTCCCGGAGATCACAGCCTTCAAGAAACTCGGGTGCTCCACTTTTTGATGCGAACCGTCCGATCTGGCCGGAACGACAGACCGGTTTTAGCCCGGCAGCTCTAGGCTGTCCACCGGCACCGCCGGCGACTCCCCGCCCCGCACTTCCTCCCCCGCCGCACCACCGGCATCATCCGCCTCGCCGACGCGCCGTAAAAGACCGGCGAAACCGCCACCGGAAGCCAAGACCCCCACAAAATCCCCACAACACACACGCCCCGCCAGCCCCACGCGAACACCACCCGCCCGCGCATCTCTGCTGGTCAGAGGCCAGATAACTGGGCTCCCGCGATAGGACTCGAACCTATAACCTGCCGGTTAACAGAAGGTCTGTCGCGGCCGGGAGCGCCCAGGGCTGTCAGTCGCGTCAGCCCGTGCTGCCTGCATAAAGGCTCGTCAGGGCTGACAAGGCCATGCTAGCAGCCGTGCCGCCGTGTACCGGGCAATGCCGTCTCGTCCGTGGGTTTCTTGTGGGGACATCGCCGCGGATGCGGACTTGTGGGGATTCTGTGGGGGCGCCCAGGGGCCTGAGTCGGGCGTCTGGGGCGGGCCCGGAACCAAGTCCGCGACACGTAACGTGCATGCACGTGACTATGCGTCAGAGGAAGATCACGGCGATGAGAGCTGTTAGCGACCTCGTTATTTGGTGATGTAGCGGCAGCGCTCCGTGAGTACGGTTCGGCAACGCTTGATGAGCGCCGCTGTTACTTTCGCCGCCCTGACTACGTCCTGGTCGGCGGTCACCGCGACCCGCGCGGTCGCGGCATCACGGACTGCACGGTCACGGCTATGACGGTCACGCGTTGTGACGGACGGGACAGTACCGACGTGCGATAGCCGATATGCACGTCGACTAGAACGTGCCGGGATAACGCGGGCCTGGCCCGGATCTGGGTGATCGGCGCGGCTGCCGGCGCTCGGTCATACCGGTTACGCCACCCGGCGCGACCTCACGGCGGTCGCCCAGGGCCGGTTTCTGGGCGCTGCTGGCCCTCATCGGGCCGGGCGCCAGCACGCGGCGTCCGATCGTCCGCAGACGTCGGGACGTCTGGCCCTGATCAAGCCGCCGTCGCCGGGCGATTGTTAAATCAAGCGGGTGCAAACTATATTTTGCGGCATCGGACCCGGGCGGGCCGCTGCCTGAGGGACTCCGGCGGGAGTCTTCGGCGATCCCGGCACAGGAGGCAAGATGAGGCCGGCGGCAACCAGGCCGGCAGGGTGGCCGGCGGTGCCCGGGCCACGCGGTACCGGACCAGAGGTCTCGGTGCTGGGCGGCCCGCCGGGGGCGGCGAGTGCGGCGGGCGGGATCACGCTGGGCGTGGAGGAGGAGTTCGTGCTCCTGGACCCGTGCACCGGTGCCGCTGCCCTGGCCGGCCCGGATGTGGCGCGGATGCGCGACGGTGAGCCGGGGATCCAGCCGGAGGTGATGCGGTTCCAGGTGGAGACCGCGACCAGGGTGTGCACCAGCCTGGACGGCCTCGCCGGCGAGCTGACCCGGCTCCGGCGGCTGGCCGCGGACGCTACGGCATCGGCGGGCTGCCTGCTGGTGGCAGCGGGGATTGCGCCGTACCGCGCGCCCGGGCTGGCCGCCGTGACTGACCAGCCGCGGTACCGGGAACTGGCGCGGCATTTCGGCCCGCTGGTGGCCGAGGCCGGCGGCGCCTGCGGCTGCCACGTGCACGTCGGGGTTCCCTCCCGCGACCTCGGCGTCCAGGTGCTGGCCCGGCTGCGGCCCTGGCTCGCGCCGCTGCTGGCCATCACCGTCAACTCACCGATCGCGGGCGGCCGCGACACGGGCTGGGCCAGCTGCCGGTACCCGGCCTGGTCACGCTGGCCGACCGCAGCGCCGCCCGCGGCATGGCCGGACGCCGCCGCCTACGACGCGGCGGTCCGCCGCCTCATCGGGCGGGGCGCGGCGCTCGACGAGCAGGGCATCTACCTCCTGGCGCGGCTGTCCCCGCGCTACCCCACCGTGGAGGTCCGGGTCGCCGACGCCTGCCTGCACGCCGGCACCGCGGTGCTGCTAGCAGGGCTGACCCGCGCCCTGGTCGCGACCGCCCTGGCCGAGGCCCGCCAGGGCACGCCGGTGCCAGCGGCGCCGGCCCGGCACGTCAACGCGGCCCTCACCGCCGCGGCCCGGCACGGACTCGCCGGGCCAGCCGTCGACCCGTTCACCGGGCAGCCCGCCGACGCGCGCAGCGTGCGGTCCCGCCTCATCGATCACGTCTACCCTGCGCTCTGCGACCGCGGCGACGCTCAGATGATCACCGGGCTGCTGCGCCGGCTCGACCAGGAGGGAACCGGAGCCGACCGCCAGCGAGCCCTCTTCACCAGCGGCCTGTCCCCGTCCGGGTTCGTCCAGGCGCTCGCCCGCGCCACGCTATCTCGCAGCATGTAATCGGCCTTGGACCTGGATCAGGCACACATTCCCGCCCAATTTGAGACTTGGGGTAGACGGTGCGGATTGGAGGTCGGCTGGCTGGCGGTCCGCGCCGCTCCAGAATGGTCGTTGTGGGCACCGGCGCGGTCGTGTGTCTCCGCTTCGAGGACGACGTGGAGTCGCCGGTGACTGGGCAGATGGCATAGTGCCGGTCCACGCGGGCCAGGCGGCCGCGAGGCGATCACGCTGGTGTGGCGCGCTGCTCGGCGATCGAGTTGCCGCCGTCCACGACCAGGTATTGCCCGGTGATGTAGGACGCGCCGGGGCTGGCCAGCCAGGCAATTGCGGCGGCGATCTCGTCGGGTGAGCCGCTCCGGCCAGCTGGGGTGGCCTGCCCTTGGCCGCGTTCTTCCGGGGTCTGGGAGCCGGTCGCTATCCAGCCTGGGGCGACGGCATTGACGGTGATTCCGTGCCTTGCGGTGTCGACGGCGGCTGCGCGGGTGAGGCCGACCATACCGGCCTTGGCGGTGGCGTAACCGACGTCCGCGCGGATCGCCATCACCGGGCCGGTCACGCTGGCCACCATGATGATCCGCCCCCAGCCGCGGCTGGTCATGGCCGGCACCACCGCCTTGGTGACCAGGAAGGCGGAGGTCAGGTTGCGGGCGAGCGCGGCCTGCCAGGTCGCCAGGTCCATGGACTCCACGGTGCCGGACTCGAACACGGGGTCAGCGGCGGAGATCATGCCGGCGTTGTTGACCACGATGTCCAGCCGGCCCCATTGCTCCAGCGCAGCCGACACAAGCCCGAACGCCACGCCGGCATCGGTGAGATCGCCGATGATCCCCGCCGCGTCGAAACCAGCGCTGCGCAGTTCGCTGACCCTGTCCTGGATCCGGGCCGTGGTGGCGCTGATCATCACGGCGGCACCGAGTTCGGTAAGCAGCCTGGCCGTGGCGAAACCGATGCCGTCGGGACCGCCCGCCCCGGTGACCACCGCCACCCGGCCGGACAGGTCAAACGCCGCTGGGATGGGCATTGTCCGATCCTAGTAGGCTGGATGCCAGATCCCCGGCCCACGGGAAGGCGGCAGCGCGGCCGGGCGGTGGCCGGCCGGTGGGCCGCAGGATAACCTTCGGGCCTATGGTGAAGCGCCCTGACCCCCTGGAGAGCACGCCGCCTGCCTTCGGCGAGCAGGCAGCCAGGCAGATCCTGCGGGAAGGCTTCGGCATCGAATCGTCCTCCCTCAAGCCCCTCGCGGGCGAACGGGACCAGAACTTCCGGGTGGACACGGCCGCCGGGCAGCGCTTCTTGTTCAAGATCTCTAATCCGGCGGATGACGGGCCCATCCTGGCGATGCAGGCCGCCGCTCTGCGCCACATCGAGCGAGTGGATCCGGGCCTGCCGGTGATGCGTGCCCTGCCGGCCGGGGCGGGGGAATCCTGGGTCGAGGTGCCGGGGCCCGACAGCCGGACCTACCCGGCCCGGCTTTTCACGTTCCTGCCCGGGCAGGTAGCCGCGAACACAGCGCTCACCACGGAGGCGATCTGGTCCCATGGGCAGATCACGGCCCGTCTGGGGCGGGCGCTGCGTGGCTTTTTCCACCCCGCGGCCGACTACGAGATCTTGTGGGATATCACCCGCTTGCCCAAGCTCCGGCCGCTGCTCACCCATCTCTCCGACGGCCACCGTCGGGCTCAGGTGGAATCGGTTCTGGACCGGTTCGAGGCCCGGGTCGCGCCGGCCCTGCCCGGGCTTCGCGCGCAGGTGATCCACGGCGATATGAGCCTGGACAACGTGCTGTTCAGCGATGACCTTCGGGTCAGCGGGATCGTGGACTTCGGGGATATGACCCATGCGCCGCTGGTCTGCGATCTCGCCGTCGCCGTCGCCGATGTGCTCCACGGCCGTGACGACGCCATTGAGGCGGCCGACACGATAATCGGTGGCTACGTCTCGGTGACACCGCTCGAAGATGAGGAGGCCGGGCTGCTCGCGGATCTGGTGGCGGCCAGGCTTGCCACTGAGGTCACTGTCACCGCCTGGCGGCGCGGGCTCTACCCGGACAACGCCGCGTACGCCGCGAGCGGCGAGCCTGGGGCCCGCGCCTTCCTCGATGCCATCGAGGCGATGGGGATAGACGTTGTCGCGCGGCGTTTCCGCGAGGCCTGCCGTCGGCTCCCCTACCGAAGGTCTGCCACCAGTGCTCTGCTCGAGCGCCGCCGTCGGGCGCTGCCCCGATCGCCGCTGTTCTACTCCCGCCCGGTGCACCTCGTCCGCGGCGAGGGTGTCTGGCTGTTCGACCCCGACGACCGGCGGTACCTCGACTGCTACAACAACGTGGCCGTGGCCGGGCACAGCCACCCAAGGGTCGTGCAGGCGGTGACGCAGCAGCAGCAGCTGCTCGCGACCCACAGCCGCTATCTGCACGAAGCGATCGTCGAGCTCGCCGAACGGCTCCAATCCACCCTGCCGCCGGAGCTGGACGCCGTCATGGTCGTGAACTCCGGCAGCGAGGCCAACGACCTCGCCTGGCGGATCGCCCGCGCGGCCACCGGGCGGGCGGGCGCGGTCGTGACCGCCTGCGCCTACCACGGGCTGACCGAGGCCACCCACGCCCTGTCCTCCGAGGAGTGGGCCAACGGGGAGCAGCCTGCCCACGTCGCGACGATCCCGGCACCTGACGGGTACCGCGGCCCGTACCGCCGGGGAGACGACGGGTGGGTGCAGCGGTACGCCGCCCACATCGATGACGCCGCCCGAGCGCTCGGCGACCGCGGCTTCGCCGCCATATACCTGGATCCGGCCTTTACCGCCGACGGCATCCTGTCGCCCCCACCCACTTACCTGCGGGAAGCAGCCCGGCGGGCGCTGACGCTGGGAGGGCTCGTGGTGGCCGACGAAGTGCAAGCCGGTCACGGCCGGTCCGGGACACACCTGTGGAGCTTCCAGGCGTCAGGGATCGCGCCTGACATGGTGGTGATGGGCAAACCGATGGGCAACGGCTTCCCGGTCGCCGCCCTAGTGGTCAGGTCCCAGCTGCTCGCGGCCGTACCCGAGGAGGTCGAGCTGTTCAGCACCTTCGGCGGCAACCCGGTAGCCTGTGCGGCCGCGCTCGCGGTCCTGGCCGTCATCGAGGAAGAGGGCCTGGTGGCCAACGCCGCGAAAGTCGGCTCCTACCTCCGCCACGGCCTGCTGACACTCGCGGAACGCCACCCCCTGATCGGGGACGTCCGGGGCGAAGGCCTCCTGCTCGGCGTCGAACTGATCGATGAGGCGCGCGGGCCAGCAGCCGGGAACGCCCGCACAGTAACCGAGGCGATGCGCGAGCGGGGAATACTGCTCAGCGCAACCGGCCCGGCCGAAAACGTGCTCAAGATCCGGCCGCCGCTGGTATTCCAGCACGAACACGCCGACCTCTTCCTCCAGGCCCTCGATGAGGTTCTCGCGTCTTCATGACGCTGCACCGGGTGGACGCGGAACCCCTCCGCAAATTTGGCGACGAAATGCGCCTGCGTAATCGCCTGCGCTGGCGCGCACAGAACGTGTGGGTGCCAAAACCTCATCCACGTCACGCGACCAGGCGGTATTCGTTGATCAGGCCACCGACGCGAGCGTATTTTCGGACGCGGTACTGCTCAAGATCGACCGGTTCGGGTAGCGGCTTCAGCGGGGCAGCGCCGTTCAGCGACCTGTGAGGCCGGTGCTGATTGTGGTGGGTCTCGTACTGGCACAAGATCCGCAGCAGATGGCTCAGATTCCAGATCAGGGTACGATCCAGGAGCTCGCGTCGGCATCCCCCGATCCAGCGTTCCGCGAACGAGTTCATGCGGGGCGTCCGGACGCTACAGAGCACGGTCCGGATCCCGGCATCGGCGAGGACCGCGTTGAACGTAGCCGTGTAGTCCGAGCCGCGGTCGCGGATCAGGAGCTTATTGCGACACGAGGTCGCACGTTGTGAGTGAGCTTGTCGAGGAGGTCGGCTTGATGCCGGTGACATAGCTACAGGTTTGTGTTCGACCTGTCCCCGCCGTGACGTGCGTGGCCGGTTCCTGATCGGCTGGGTGCGGAGCTCACGGGAAAGCCCAAGGGCCGCTGCTCCAACCATGGCGGTCACAGGCGAGGGGAAGGACCGGAACAGGGCGACTGTCAGGGAACCTTTGCTGATGCCTCGTCACTGATACATCCCGGGTTGGGTCGTTGTACCGGGGTGCCAGGGACCGGCCGCTGAGAGGCGGCAGGCGGCGGCCGCGGATAAGTCGACGGCTAGCGAACACCGCCGTCCCCGGGGTATAGAGGGCGCCCGGCCCGGTCCGGGTCTCATGCGTGCGGAACGTGGAAACCTCGCCAGGGTCCGCCCGGCAGGCACGGGTAGGTGCAGGCCGGCCGGTAGGCCGATCGTAAGAGGGGCGGAAGCCCCTGGCGGGACAGGGTGCCCAGGAAGCGAATGCCGGCGGCCGAAAGGCAGCAGGAAGGCGGGTGCCGCAGGGCCGGGTCTCCTCCCGGCCGGTGCCCGTATAACTGGCCGGATAGCGAGCGTGATGCTCGGGCCCGCAAGGGCGCTGACGTGGGCAGGTGAGCCTTTGAGACGAAGCGGCGTAAATGCCGGAACTGACGGGCAAGTTGGACACTTCGGTGAACGGACCTGAGGGCCTGCCCTCGTTCGATGGTGGCGCCTGGGATTGTGTGGACTGGCGGTTCCATGAGGAGCAGGTACGGCGGCTGCGCGGGCGGATTTTCAAGGCGGTGCAGGCTGGTGACTGGCCGCTGGCCAGGAACCTGCAGAAGCTCGCTGCGCCACGAGGCGCCCTGTTGTATCCCCGGCTCAGCCGGGAGGAATTCGAAGGGAGATTCCTGGGCCTGATGCCTTACCTGGAACTGAAAGGGGAAGGGAACCGCAGCATGGCAGGAAACTAGTGGTCGTGTCCAGGCGTAAGGAACGGCGCATTAGGAGGCCCGCGCGGCAAGGCTAAAGCTAGACTGCCTGAACCATAATCTCCAGAAGGTGCAACTGCACGCCCGCCGGAAAGACGCCTGACACCGGCGCCGCGTCCTGCGCTGGTCTCATTAGCTGGCCAGTGCACCCCTCGGGACGCGGAGCGATGCCCAGCGAGGGTATTCAAGGAGATGAAAGTGGAGCCTAAACCGCGCTAGCACGTATGACAGGGACGAACGTGGGATCGCCTAAGGGGCGCGAGCCCTATGGCGACACAGGTGTCGTAGTAGTCGTGCGAGTAACGCCGCACCAAGGGGGACGGGAAGGCCGTCCGCAGGGCGAAGGGCACCAGGTGGCTGGATATCCGGATACTGAAAGGGTATGCGAAATGCAGAGCGCCGAAACGGTGCTGGGTGTCCTCCGTGAACGCACCGCTGTCACGGTATAGCCACTGGAGAGCCACGTGCATTGAAAGGTGCCCGCGTGGTTCGGACCGGGGGCCGGCGGAAAAGGACCTGCCTCACGGCAGGCACCTCGCCGTCGGCCTACCGGTGTCGCTGCGGAGCTGGAGCAACACGCTAGTCAGCGTGCGGCAGGTGACGCAGCGGAACACGGGCCGCAGGACCGCGGGAATCGACGGACTGGTCGCGCTGACCAGCCAGGCCAGGGCCGAGATGGCGGTGCAGGTGCACGCCAGAATCGGTTCTCATGTGCCGTCCCCGGTCCGGCGTGTGTATATACCGAAAGCCAGTGATAAGACAAAAATGCGGCCGCTCGGAATTCCGGTTCTTTCGGATCGGTGCCATCAGGCACGGGTGCGTAATGCGCTGGAGCCCGAGTGGGAGGCCCGGTTCGAGCCCAGGTCTTATGGGTTCCGGCCGGGCCGCGGCTGCCATGACGCGATAGAGTCGTTGTTCAGCACCTTGTGCGGGAAATCCAAGCGGGTGTGGATACTGGACGCGGACCTGGCAGGCGCATTCGACAAGATCAGCCACGAGCACCTGCTGGAAATGCTCGGCGGTTTCCCCGCGAGGGAGATTATCGCCGGGTGGCTGAAAGCAGGGATCTTCGAGGCCGGGAAAGGGTTCGCGCCGACCGGGGAAGGAACTCCCCAGGGCGGTATTATTTCGCCTTTGCTGTTGAATATCGCATTGCACGGGCTGGAGGAGGCCGCAGGCGTCCGATACCGGGGCGGCATTCATGCCGGAACGGTGAAGGACGGCTGCCCGGCGCTCATCAGGTACGCCGATGACCTGGTGGTATGCTGCCATTCCAGGCAGCAGGCCGAGCAGGTCCGGACACGGCTGGCCGAGTGGCTGGAGCCGAGAGGGCTGGCTTTTAACGAAGCCGAAACCCGGATCGTCCCCGTTACTGAGGGGTTCGATTTCCTCGGATTTAATCTCCGCCGCTATCCCAACGGAAAGCTGCTGATCAAACCGGGCGCCACGGCCATCAAGAGGCTCCGGAACAGGCTTGCGAAGGAGTTCCGCGCACTCCGCGGGGCCAACGTCGCAGCGGTACTGGCGAAAATTGTCCCGATCACACGGGGCTGGGTCGCCTACTACCGGACGGTGGTGTCGGCCAGGGTGTTCGCTGCCCTGACCGATTACCTGTGGAGGCTCACTTACAAGTGGGCGTGCTGGAGCCACCCGAACAAGCCGAAACACTGGATCACCGGCCGGTACTTCGGGAAATTCAGTAAGTTCAGGAACGACCGGTGGGTGTTCGGCGACCGGGACACCGGCGCCTACCTGCCGAAACCAGCCTGGACCGATATCGTGCGGCACATCCTGGTCAAAAGCGGGGCATCACCCGATGATCCCGCCCTGGCCGGGTACTGGGCGCAACGTCGCCAGAAGGTGAAACCCCCGCTGGATTCCTACACCGTGCGCCTGCTGTCCAGGCAGGACGGGCGGTGCAGCCTATGCGGGGAGAACCTGCTGACCCGCGACCAGCCTCCGCAGTCCCCCGAGGGCTGGGAACGCTGGTTCCTGCGGGTCACTAAGAAGGCAATCACGGCGGGCTACCTGGTCCACCACGACACGCCCAGTGCCGCGCGCAGCAGCCGGACACACCTCGTACACGACACCTGCCACCGGAGCAGAAACCAGCCCCGGACGGCGAGAAACACCGTGATACAGCAGACGAACTGAACCGCCCTAGTGGCTTGCTTGGGCCGTGTGCGCGGGAACGTGCATGCGCGGTCCTGAGGGGGCCTCGGTGCAGCAATGCACCGGGGCTACCCGGCATCTGAAGCGCCTGCTCGCCGAGGTCCATGATCAGGTTGCGGGCCTGCTGGGCGGTCCATTCCCCGGTGGGGTACAGCGTGATTCCGAGGATGCGGATACGCCTGGTGGCATGCTCTATCACCGCAAGGACATAGGCCTGGGTGCCATCGAGAAGGTCGGCCGTGAAGAAGTCGCACGCCAGGATCGCCTCGGCCTGGGAGCGCAGGAACTGTGCCCAGCTAGGCCCGGATCGGCGCGGCGCGGGGTCGATTCCGGCCTTCCGCAGGATTTCCCACACCGTCGACGCCGCTACCTTCACTCCCAAGCCGGCTAGTTCGCCGTGGATTCTGCGGTACCCCGATCCTGGGTTCTCCCGGGCTAGCCGGAGGACCAGTGCCCTGATGGTCCGGCGAGTCGCTGGTCGGCCGGTCTTGCCGCGCATGGACCTGGCGCCCCAGCGGCGGCGGACGATGTCGCGGTGCCAGCGCAGGATCGTGTCCGGGGTGACCAGCAGCCGAAGCCTCTGGCGCTGCGCTTTGGGTATCACGCCGAGCAGGGTGGCTAGGAGCGCCCGGTCCGCCCAGTTCAGGTTCGGGCGGCGTGGCTGCCGCCGTTGCAGTACGGCGAGCTGGTGGCGCAAGATCAAGATCTCTGCGGTCTGCCACGCTTCCTCACGCCGGGACAGCCGCAGCCATGAGGCCATCCGCGTGATCAGGAGGAAGACGAATCGCAGACACATGATCGGTGATGATCACGGCCGGACGGCTATGAGAGCAACCCTGCTGGTCAGCGCCACGGACGGGATTCTCGGCACGCACAGTACCTGGCCTGGTCACGCTGGCCGACCGCGGTGCCGCCCGCGGCGTGGCCGGACGCCGCCGCCTACGACACGGCCGTCCGCCGCCCCATCGGACGCGGCGCGGCGCTGGACGAGCGCAGCGTCTACTTCCTGGCCCGGCTGTCCCCGCGCTACCCCACCGTCGAGGTCCGGGTCGCCGACGTCTGCCTCGACACCGGCACCGCGGTGCTGCTGGCGGGGCTGACCCGCGCCCTGGTCGCCACCGCCCTGGCCGAGGCCCGCCGCGGGACACCGGTGCCAGCCGCCCCGGCCCGGCAGGTCGCCGCGGCGCTGGCCGCCGCGGCCCGGCACGGGCTGGCCGGGGCAGGAGCCGACCCGGTCACCGGGCAGGCCGTCGATGCGGCGGCGCTCCGCGCCCGCCTGCTCGAGCATGTCTACCCCGCGCTGCGGGACCACGGCGACACCGAGACGATCACCAGGCTGCTGCGCCGGCTCGATGACCGGGGGACCGGAGCCGACCGCCAGCGGGCCCTGTTCACCCGCGGTGTATCCACGCCCGCGTTCATCACCGCACTCGCCCGCGCCACGCTGTCCGGCTACGAGCCTGGCCGCTGGCGCCGGCCCGGTGCCCGGGTCCCGGCAGCGGCAGGCGCGCAGTAGTTCCGTATCCGACCCCCGATACCATGCCAGTCGCCAAAGCCGGGTAACCCCGGCCCGACCCGCCCCCAAGAGCCAGCGACGCCCCTCGCCTGGCAGCTGCTGCCTGCCCCTCCGAACATCCCGCTTTCGGACCAGGATCAGCCTCGCCCCAGAGAACCGGGGCAGGGACGTTGAGCCCTGGCCCGCCGGGCGTGTCCGCCGGAGCCGTCCGGCGAGCAAGACCGTGTTGGGGCTGATGTAGCAGCGGAACGAAAAGTCACGTCAGGGGCCCTGCCGGATCGGCGAGGCACTCGGAAGGAGCCGCTGATGCCGAAGGTCCGCAGGGTCCTCGGGGCCTGCACGGTCGAGATAGCGCAGAGGCGCCGGGTCTGCTCCCGCGACCGCAAGAACCACCCCATCCTGAAGGGCACCCTCTGCCTCGTCATCAAGGACCCGGGAGGAGGCACCCCAGCGGTGATGGCGGCACGGCGGACAGCGAGGCGGCGCTGCGCCGGGTGCGGCGACTGTTCATCAACCGGAAGAAGGTGCCGTCCACGGCCACCGTGACCGGCTGCCCCGCGGGCACCAGGCAGGTCACGATCAGCCGGGCGACCGCCAGGCCGAGGTCACCGATGTCCCAGGCCGCGCCGGAGAAGAACCAGCACGCCCGCCGGAACTGATCCGCGATCCCGGCCGCCGCCGCCATCGCCACCACCGTGCGCCGCCCGGCCAGCACCATCCCGCACGCCAGCAGCACGAACAGCCGGTGCGTGGAACGGCGCCGGAACACAGGCGCCAGCTCACCCAGCAGATCACCCCAGGTCGCGGGCATCGGTAGCATCGAAGACGGCAGCATCAGCGGGCACTCCGTGTCATCGCGGCGGTGGAAGACACCGCTGATGCTGCCCCGTCAGGCAATCACGCGCAAACCAGACACCCGCGCCACCCCAGGCGCACCTGCCTCAACCACCCTGACCTCCCTCACGGAGATCAAGCACAAGATCTCATCCCGAGAAACTCGGAAACACGAGTGACGCTCTATCACGCCCGTATGATCCGGCAGCGAGGGTCCGAGACGTCGATGAGTTCCGCCCAGCCCCCATCAAGGGCCCGCGCAAGGGGCGGCAAACCCTTCCGGTTCAGCTGCGGCAGGAGATTCTTGCGCCACACCAGGATCGTGTATGCCTGGACGTGGTAGACCCGGGCGGGCTTGCCGAACTCGCTGATCGCTTCCCCCTCGGTAATGGATCTACTATTTGTCAGGAGGAAGTTCACGTCGTAGGCCCGGCTGTTCAGCAGGGCCGCGTCGGTTTCCCACGCCAATGGTGTCAGCCCGGAACACTGGAGATCCATGACAGCCCGCATCGTCACCCGGTCGCCGGTGTCGAGCATCGTCCTGTTGGCAAGCGTGTAGCCGGCGATGCCGTCGTGCAGGTGGTGGGCCTCCAGCCACGCGGCCAGGCTCGCTTGGGCGGGCGCCGGCTTTGCGAGCAGGATGGGTGGCGCCAGCGTCCACGCGCAGCAGGCCAGCCAGAGGGCCAGCAGCGGCTCAAGCCGGTTCTGCAGCAGCGGCCCCGCGAGCACACGGCCGGCCAGCGCGGCGCCCAGCGAGAAAACCGGGGCCACTTCGTGGCTGTAAATGAAAGACGCCTGGAAGAGGACGAGATAGGCCAGCACGTTCGCGATGATCGCCGTCGCGAGTATCGCGACGGCCAGATCGGCCGACCAGAAGAGCCGCCGGACGGCCAGCCAGAGCGCTACAGCGACGAGGGCTGCCGCGACGAGGTGAATGGCAGTGACGACCAGCCCCGGGCCGAACCGCTCGCCGAAGAAGTCGGCGCTGAACAGACGCAGGATTTCCTGGCCCGTCTCCGCCACGTTGGCCAGCATCAGCGCAGCCGACGGGACAAACTGGTGCACGCCCCCGGCGAGCACGTACCCGCCGGACGCCCTGATGACATGAACGGCCGCGGATGCGGCGCCCGCCGCAGCCACCGCCGCCGCGGCGAGCGACAGCTCGTACCACACATCCCGCAGGGGCTCGCGCAGCCGCACGAGCCTGTTACCGGCCCGCGCCAGGCACACCACCAGCACCGGGACCACACCGATGACCAGCACCAGCGGGTCGCCGACCACCGCCCAGGCCAGCGCCAGCCCGGTGAGCAGCGGGACATACCAGCGCCGTCCGCCCCAGTCGAGCAGCGCCAGCACGGCCAGCACCGGCACCGCGCTCCCGGTATGATTCGGGACGCTGAGCAGATTTCCGGCGGCGGACCCGAAGGTGGACCCGGCCTCGGACAGCGACGGGGCCAGCATGATCCCCACGGCTATCGCCGCGCGCGCGACGCCGGCGCGACCGGTCGCGCGGCCCTTGGCGACGAAGGCAGCCAGCAACACCAGCAGCGTGTACGTGAGCGCGGCGCACACATGCACCACGTCCGGCCGCAGGCCGCGAACCGACTCCACCAGCATGTACTCAGGCAATTCCGTGGTGTAAAAAGACACGTCTCCCAAGTGCCAGCCGCTCAGCAGCACGTTGCCGTGCAGCATCGCCCACGCCTGCAGCGCGTCCGATGCGCCGTCCGAACCCACGGGCAGCGTCCGCGCCTCGCGCAGCGCGCATAGGAACAGCACCACCGCCGTGACCGCTGCTCCGGCGGGCCAGGCTGCCCGCCGGGCCCGCCGCAGCGCGGCGCGCGGCCGGGACGCGGCGCGCGGCCGGGAACCCGCCGCCACTTGCTCCAGTCCCATCATGCCCAAAAGCTTAAAGTAGTACTAAGGGCTTTGGGCGGCCGAAGCCGCCATGATCGAGTCAAATTTGGTGTATGTGCACCCTGACCTTGGATGATGGCGGTTTATGCGGCTAGTCCTGCCTGGCGGGCGAGGTCATTGATCGCGTCGCGGTAGGCACGGTCGGCGGCGCGCAGGGGTGCCGGGACGGGCGGGGGCTGTCCTGTGAGCTCGGCGAGTCCGCGGCGGAGGAACCGTGCGTGCAGCCGGGTGAGGAAGAGGGCGTGGCGGAGCCCGCTGCTGGTGACCTGGTACCGGTGGGTGCGGGGGATGCGTTCGATGAGGCCGTGGACGCGCAGTCGTCTGAGGTCGTAGGTGATCTGCCCGCTGGTCATGTCCTCATAGCGCCTGCCGAGCAGCGGCGCGAGGTGGGTGCGGAGTTCGCGGTTGGTGAATCCGTTGGGCAGCAGCCTGAAGGCGCACAGGGCCGAGAGCAGGGCCTGGGCGCGTTCGTCGGTGAAGCGCAGGCCGGGGATGCGCGTCCCGGCCGGGGTGATGACAGGAGCGGTGATGGCGGTGATCGCGGCGGCGCCGGCGGCGGGGTCGTGGCTGATTTTCTGGACGCTCAGCAGGCGCCGGTTGGCGGTGAAGCCGACCTGCCGCAGTGCGGGCAGGTTCGCTAGCCCTTTGCCGATGCCGAAGTCGCCGGGATCGTTGATGACAGTTTCGGTGCGCAGCGCTCTCCCTTCCTTGTGGTACTGCTTGACCTTGGTTTTCTTGTATTCGACCCGGACCGCTGGGGTGACGCTGTCGGTCACGATGCGGGTGCGGAACTCGCTGGGGGTGGGCCGCTTGCGGCCGTTGTGGATGCGGCGGCCGAAGATCAGGCTGATCTTGTCCGGGCGGCCGATGTCCAGGTTGTCGCGGATCATCTGCTCCAGGAAGATCCGCCCGGTGACCGGCCGGTCGAGCATCTGGGTGAGGCTGAACTCCGCCTGCACGATGGAGGCGTCGTAGCGGTACCCGGCGGCGGTGTCGTCCTCGGTGAACGGGTACGGCAGGATCCGCAGCCACTTGGCCAGCAGCGCCCGGATGTGCTCCTCGCCGAAAGAATCGCAGATCGCCTGCAGCGCCGGCACGTCATCGACCGCGGCGAAGGCGTTGTCCATCGGGGTGAAGCCGATCCCGGCCTTCTCCGCCTGCCGCTGCGCCCAGTGGTTGGCGTTCAGGCACAGCTTGGCGGTGTAGGGGAAGTAGCTGCAGAACTTGATGAAGAACGGGCCGAAATCCTCATCGACGCAGTAGAAGTAGAAGTAGTTGACCTGCAGCGTGGCCCGGGTCAGCCACAGGTACTCCGCCCCGGTGGCCGGGTTGCGGCGCTTCTGGGTGCGGAACACCCAGGCCTTCTCCTGGGCGCGGCCGACGAACAGCACCCCCTCCCTGCCGGGGAAATCAGCCAGGTACCGGTGCGCGATCGCGTCCTTATCCTCGCCCTTGCCGAAGGACACCAGGTCCAGGCCCCGGGCCGCGATGAAGTGATGGATGTTCGCCACGAACGTCTCGGTGATCGGCGCCATCAGCACCGACGAGGCGTACTTGTACCCGCGGTGACCGACGAAGAACGCCGAGACCCCGCCGCCGTACTGCAGCTTCGGCTGATAGACGTTGAGGTACATCCGGTCAACCGACTCGATCTCGAATACCACGTGGCCAGACAGGACATCAGCTGTGGTGCGCGGTAGCGTCATGACGGGCTCCGGTCTGCGGCAAGGCCCGCAAGGGCCACCTAACCGCACAAGCGGTACATGAACGGGCACATGATGTCACCGTTGGCCAGCGGACCGGAGCCCTTTGCGAAAACCCAGGCCAGAACCAGCGCACCGTCAAAGGCAGGCCCCGGCCACGCACATGCATGACTTTTGGGATGGGGCGCAGCCCCGCTATGTGCTCTCGCACGGAATTGCGGTGACGTGGATAGGTGCAGATTTTCCGAAAGCGACGCTGGTAGAGGCGCGCCATGATGGCTGCGGCCGCTTTCAACCACGCCACAGCTATCAGGGTGATAAAGACTGTGGCGATGCGGCGCCTACGAGGACGCTTGTGGTCGTTGTTCGTGCCGTAGTGTCGGCTGTGGGCTTGGTGCCTGGTTTGACAGACGGGCAGGGCACGGCTTTCCAGGATCGAAGGTGCCAACATGGACCGATCCGTGGAAAGACCATAGAGCCTCTAGCCGCCAAAACGTGACACTCTGGAGTATGGCAAGAGACTCTGGTGTGCACCGTAGGAGAATGCGACCGGCCTGTAGTGGCGCGCGGCTGGTGCCGTCGCCACTACGCCAGGTGGAAGCGCACAGGCCAGCTTGAAGCCCGGCCCTGGCAACAGCAGGGCACATGCGCAGTGGACGGCTGCGACAGGCAGGCATGGTCTGGTGGTTACTGCCAGATGCATCGCTGGCGCGTCAGGTACCAGAACGATCCCGGCCCGGCAGGGAATCTCCAGCGAGCAGCCCCGAAGCCGGAGCTATGCGAAGCGAGGGCTGCACCCGGCCGCCGGTCAAGCGGACTTACTGCGAGATGCATTACCAGCGGTTGCGCAAAACCGGGAAACTCGGGTCGGCGCAGCCGGTGAGAAGACCGGAGCCTGTCCGCGATCGGCGCACATCCCCAAGGGAGCGAAGCGTCCTCGTAATCTCGTCGAGATTGTGGTTGTCTCCCAATGTGCACATCAGTCTCTGCGATGTAGGGATACCGGGTCCAGGCGCCGAAAACCCAACGGATATGAGGGCGAAATCTGCCGGGATCATCACTCGACAAGCACGTCATCGTGCCGGCTGGCGGGGCTGCGCTGGAGGGTCCGGTACACGGTGGGCCGGGACACGGTGAACAGTTCGGCCAGATCGGCAATGGAGTAGTCGCCGGAGGCGTGCATACGCCGCAGTTCGGCCTGCTGCTTGGCCGAGAGCTTGGGCTGGCGGCCTCGGAGTCTGCCCTTGGCCCGCGCGACGGCCATGCCCTCTCGGGTGCGCATCCGCAGCAGGTCGACCTCAAACTCCGCGAAGGTGGCGAGGATGTTGAAGAACATCTTGCCCATCGGATCGGCCGGGTCGTAGACCTGCCCGCCGAGGGAGAGTCTGATGCCGCGGGCGGCGAGGTCGTCACCGATGCCGCGGGCGTCGGGCACTGACCTGGCCAGGCGGTCGAGTTTCGGCACGACGAGGGTGTCGCCTTTGCGGACGGCGGCCAGCGCTTGGTCGAGGCCGGGACGCTTCCGGATGGTGCCTGTGAGCCCGTGGTCGAGGTAGATCCGGTCACCGGCGACGCCGAGCTCACGCAGTCGGTCACGCTGGGCGGTGAGATCCTGGGTGTCGGTGGAGCAGCGGGCGTAGCCGATCAAGGTCCCGGACACGATCGGAGTGTAACGGATAGCCACCCGTCACTGAGAATTTTTCGTACCACCTATGTGAGATGGCCCAGGTCCTGGCTGTGATGGGTTGTTCGTCACGGGAGCGGGCGTCCGTTTGGGGTTCCCCTAACGGACACCCCGACCGCCGTGCCCGGTCCGGCGGAGGAATCCGTGCGGGTCCGGGGCGGGGCGGCCTGGGCGCCCGCCCTGCGCATCCGGCACCGCGCCGGCCCGGAAGCGGGCACAGGCGGCACGGCGACTTCCGGCGTCGGGCCGCCAGCCTGGCCGCGGCGAGCGAGCATCATCTGGCTGACCCGGTCCGTCCGCTCCCCGCTCGCTACCACCCAGCAGATCACCGCCAGCACGCAATAGCGAGGAACACCAAGGCACCCAGCGCGGGTAGGCCGAGCCCGGCCAGCGCGGCCGCCGGAAGCGCCCCAGCCGCCGCCACGCCGGCGCGCCTGAGCATACTCCCCGCCGCCTTCATCACGGCGCCGCCCCGCGCCGCCGCGGGACCCTCAGGTCCGCGCGCAGCCGCCTGGCCGACATCACCACCCGGGCCGCGTAGGCCAGCTGCCGACGGCGCCCGGCCCCGACGCGCGCGATCTCGGTCAGCTCGGACCGGAACTCCTCGGCATACCGGGCACGGTCACCCGCAGGAAGCAGCCGAGCAGCAGCCGCCAGCAGCCGCCAGCAGCCGCTCCGCCAGAGGCACGACCCGCCCCGCCGCGCGCTGTCCACGGTCGGCCCGAATGCTGGCATGGTCGAGGTCGCGGACGAGGTCGCGGACGAGGTCGCGGACGCGGACGACGACGACGGAGTCGCGGCTCAGTCGGCGGTCGAGGGCGCGGTCGAGGGCGCGGTCGAGGTCGCCGACGCGGCTGCGGACGCGGGCAAGGTCGCGGACGAGGGCGCGGTCGAGGTCGCGGATGCGGACGAGGCCGAGGGCAACGTCGAGGTCGCGGGCAAGGTCGCGGACGAGCGCGAGGACGAGATCGCGGTTGTTGATGAGTTCGCGGTCGAGTTGGCGGGCGAGTTCGCGGGCGAAGCCGATAGCGTGACCGAGGTCGCGCTGCTGGCCGGTTTTCATGTCAGTCCGGTGGCGGGGCGAGGCCGCAGGCCGAGGGTGGCGAGGGATGTGCTGGCCTGGGCTAGGGCGATGCGGGCCCGCTCGGCGCCGTCCTCAGTTAGCTTGTAGTACCGGCGCCGGGGCCTGCCCTCGTCCTGCGGGACGGCGTCTTCCCAGCGGGATTCCATCCACCCCAGCCCTTCGAACCTCGCCAAGATGGGATGGATGGTCCCGCTTGGCAGGCCGGCGGCGGCGCAGATCTGCAGCCCGTACATCTCCTGTCCCGGCTCCGCTAGCAGTGCGCGCAGCACCAGCTGCACCGGGATTGTCATCCGCGGCCCGGATACCTTCTTGCTCACCATGGACGTACTCTACCTAGACCCTAGGTAGAGTACAAGTATCTTCGGCAGACGTATCGGCGGGTTGAGGGAGAAGGCGGGACGGCTGTCCTGTCTCGTTAATCATGAGGCATGGGCAGGGCTTCTACCTGACCGGGTTCACCGCCGAGTTCACCTCGGTCGCCACCGCGGCCAGATCCGGCAGGCCTATCGCGAAGGCCAGGAAGATCAGCTCGCCGCCCTCGGCCTGGTCCTCAACGCCGTCGTGCTGTGGAATACCCGTTACCTCGACGCCATCGTCGAGAGCCTGCGCGGCAGCGGCCAGCCCGGGCGCGACGAGGCTGCCGCCCGGCTGTCCCCGCTCGGGCACGCGCACCTCAACTGCCTGGGTCGCTACGCCTTCACCACCCAGCCGCCTGCAGAGCTGCGGCCGCTGCGCGACCCGAACGCACGCGATGGCGAGGACGACGGAGAGTTCTGACGTCGCCCGCAAGGGCATCCAGGCGCGAGACGTGTGATTTGTCATGGCCGGCCCGGGCGGATGTCACCGGGACTGGTGATGGCAGGCACGGGCGGGAGTCCCGGTTCGCCGCGATGCTGGACCTATGAGCCCGGGCTCATCCCGGGACGTGACCAAACGGAGTCTGCCATGAAGAACTCGCAACGCGCTGGATCTCAGGATGATCGTGCCGGTACTGCCCGGATGCGCCGCTGGTCCGAGGAGAAGCTCAGCGTGCGCCTGTTCTTGGTGGCGTTCGTTCTTGTCCTGACCGGGGCGCTGGTGTGGGACGGGTGGTTCGCGTCCGTTAGCCAGAATGTCACGTGGACCCCGGCGTTGGTGTCCATCGCCGTCGTCGGCGCAGTTGCCCCTGGGGCGCGGCGGTCTTGGATGTCACGATCTCGTTGACGGAATCGGCCGGCCTGCGGCAGGCCTGGCCGCGGCGAGCCCTCGCGATCGCGCGGGCGGGGGTCGCGGTGGTCGCGGTCGCTGCGTCCGGCGATGGTTCCGCCTGCCCGTCCGTACCCGCTGATCGCGCCATTTCGGGAGCTGCGGGTGCTGGCGCTGCTGGCCGCGGCCAGCAGCGCCAGGCGTTTGTGCGGTCGTTATGCAGGGGGCGGCTGGGGACAGCGGCCTGGTCCGGCGTCCGGGCGGGCGGTGAGGTTTGTCATGGGCGGCTTGGGCGGATGTCACCGGGACTGGTGATGGCGGGCACCGGCGGTCACGCTGGTCAGGCGGGAAGCTGGGTGGCATGGACGGCAACGGCGTTATCACGGTCAGGGATCTGCGGCGGCGCTACGGCGGCACGGGTGGCCGGGGCTTTGATGCGGTCCGGGGGGTGACCTTCTCGGTGCGCCGCGGGGAGCTGTTCGCGTTGCTGGGCACCAACGGGGCCGGGAAGACCTCGGCGATGGAGGTGCTGGAGGGACTGGCACCCGCTGCCCAGGGCGCTGTCCGGGTGCTGGGCTGTGACCCCTGCCGGGAGCGGGCCCTGGTCCGGCGCCGGATGGGGATCATGCTGCAGGAGGGCGGGTTCCCGCCGGATCTGACCGTGGCGGAGACCGGCCGGATGCGGGCCGGGACACTGAGTGCGCCCCGGCGCGGTGGCCGAGGCGCTGGGCCTGGTCAGCCTCGGGCACCGCGCGGGGGTCGCGGTGAGATCCCTTTCTGGCGGTGAGCGGCGCCGCCTGGATCTGGCGATGGCGATCCTGGGCCGCCCGGAGGTCCTGTTCCTGGATGAGCCCACCACCGGGCTGGACCCGGAGAGCCGCCGCCGTACGTGGCTGCTGATCCGCGAGCTGCTGGGCGCGGGTACCACCGTCGTGCTGACCACCCACTACCTGGAAGAGGCTGAGGAACTGGCGGACCGCCTGGCGATCATGGCTCAGGGCCGGATCGTGCGCACGGGCACCCCCGCGGAGGTCGCGGCATCGCAGCCGGCCCGCATCTCCTTCGAGCTGCCCGGGGACTCCCGCGAGCCAGTTCCGGACCTAGCGGGGACACGGGCCAGCGTCACCGGGCGAACCGTGCTGCTGCAGACGGCGGACCTCCAGCCGGCGCTGACCGCGCTGCTGGGGTGGGCGAACTCCCGGGACCTCGTGCTGGGCGCCCTGGACGCCCGCCCGGCCTCGCTGGCGGAGGCCTTCCACGCGGTGGCTGCCTCAGCCGGCAGTCCAGCAGACGACGGCAACGCAAAGGACGTGGCGGCATGAGCGCCGGGACAGTGACAGTGAGCAGTTCGAGGCAGCCGTCGCACCGGGTCGCGGCCCTGGCCAGGGCGGAGGGGATACTGCTGTGGCGCAATCGCCTCGCGCTGCTGAACGCCGTCATCCTGCCCGCCGCCCTGGCCGGCTCGCTGAAGTCCTTCGGTGGTCTTGGCGCCAGCGGGGCCCATGACTTCGGCGCCATGCTCCTGACGGGGCTGACGGCGTTCGCGCTGCTGATTGCCGTGTACTGCAACCTGGTGACGGCGATGGTGGCACGCCGCGAGGAGCTCGTGCTCAAGCGGCTGCGCACGGGCGAGGCCACCGACGGCGAGATCCTCGCGGGGACCGCCGCGCCCGCCATCGCGATCGCCTGGGCGCAGATCGCCGTGGCCGCGGTCGCCGCCGTCGCGGTGCTCGGCCTCAACCCGCCCGCCAACGCCGCGCTCGTACCGGTTGCGCTCATCCTGGGGACTGCGGTGTTCGTGCTGCTGGCCGCGGTCACCGCTGCGGTGACCCGCACCGTGCAGCTGGCGCAGGTCACGACGATGCCGGCACTGTGGCTGCCGCTGGTGTTCAGCGGCCTGCTGTTCCCGCTGGCGATGCTGCCCGGGCCGCTGCGATGGGCCGCGGAGGCGCTGCCGCTGACGCCGGTGGCGGAACTGCTGCGGCTCGCCCTGACCGGAACCGCCGCCGGCGGTCACCGCCTCGGGCTGGCCGCGACCTTCAGCGCGGCCGTCATCCCGGTGCTCGTGCTCACCGCCTGGATCGCGGCGGCCGGGTGGGCGGCACGACGCTGGTTCCGCTGGGAACCGCAGCGCTAGGCAGGCGTGACACCCTGGAGGGGTGACGGCGATGTGGCGGCGACGGAACGAGCGGGGCAGTCTCGGATGGTTCGAGTTCCGGACCAGGGCCGGCGTGTACGTGCTGCTCGCCGCCGTGCCGGTGCTCGCGGTGGTCCTGGCCGCCGGGCAGCGCCAGGTGCGGGTACCCGGCCTGGCCGTTTTCCTGCTGCTGTCCGTGGCGCAGGCAGGCGTCTGCATCGCGTTGCTGCACGCAGGCCTGGGCCGCTATCTCGCGGCGGGACCGCCGCCGGGCAGATGGCTGGTCGCCTCAGCCGCCGCGCTGACCGCGGCCGGCGTGCTCGCCGGAGCGGCGGCCTTCCCGGCCTTCACCCAGCCCCACGGGACCGCGGTCCCGCCGAGCATGCTGGTAGCCATGCTCTTCAGCGGCGCCCTGATGCTGGCGCTCACGCCCCTGCTCAGCCTGCGCGCGCTGACCGCCCTGGTCGTGGTGAGCGCGGCCGCGGCCAGCGGCCTGACCGCGAGCGCCGGCCGGGCCGGCGCCGGCGACCACGGGGACCTCCTCATCGCGGCATCCCTGTTCTACGCCTTCATCGTCGGCGTCGGCGTGCTCACCTGCCGCTCGTCCGCGTCGACGCTGCGGATCATGTCCGAGCTCGACCGGTCCCGGGCCGAGCACGCCCGCCTGTCGGTCGCCGAGGAGCGGCTGCGCTTCGCCCGCGACCTGCACGACGTGCTCGGCCGGAACCTGTCCCTGATCGCCATCCAGAGCGAGCTCGCCGCGCAGCTGGCGCGCCGGGGCGACCAGGACGCCGCCGGGCAGATGCTCCAGGTGCGCCAGGTGGCCCATGAGTCGCTGCGGGAAATGCGCGCGGTCGTCAGCGGATACCGCACCGCCGACCTCGGCACCGAGCTGGCCGGCGCGCAGGAGGTCCTGCGTTCCGCGGGGATGAGCTGCCGCGTCACCGGCGACCCGGCGGGTCTTCCTGCTGACGTGCAGGCCGCCCTGGGCTGGGTGGTCCGCGAGGGCACCACCAACATCATCCGCCACAGCGACGCCACCGCCTGCACGATCGAGCTGCACCTCCTGGATTCCCCGGGCGCCCCCCGCGCGGTGACGCTCCGCATGGACAACGACCGCGTGCACACGCCGGCCGCCGGATCTGCCGGCAGCGGGCTGGCCGGGCTCGGCGAGCGGCTGGCCGGCCTGGGCGGCAGCATCACCACCGGGCATCCCCGCAACGGCCACTTCCGGCTGGAGGCCAGCCTGCCCGCCTGCGGCGCCGCAGCGGTGCCGCCCGGCCCGGGCCAGCGCGGCACCGATGTCACACCAGAGACGCCCGCGCCGTGATCCGCGTGCTCCTGGCCGACGACGAGAACCTCATCCGCACCGCGCTGGCCTCCCTGCTGGCGATCCAGGACGACCTGCAGGTCGTGGCCCAGGCCGCCTCCGGCCACGAGGCCCTCGCGATGGCCCGCCGGCACCGCCCGGACGTGGCCGTGCTGGACCTGCAGATGCCCGGCCTGGACGGGATCGCCGTCGCCCAGAAGCTGGTCACCGAGCTGCCCGCCTGCGCCAGCCTCATCCTCACCAGCTACGGACGGCCCGGGCATCTCAAACGGGCCCTCGCCGCCGGCGTCCGCGGGTTCCTGCCCAAGACCGTCTCGGCCCAGGTCCTGGCCGACGTGGTCCGCACCGTCCACCGCGGCGGCCGCTACGTCGACCCCGAACTCGCCGCCGACGCCATCAGCGCCGGCGACAGCCCGCTCACCCCCCGCGAAGCCGACGTCCTGGAACTCGCGGCAGGCGGCGCCCCCCTCGATGAAATCGCCAGACGCGCAGCCCTGACCCCCGGCACAGTCCGCAACTACCTCTCCTCCGCCGCCGCCAAGCTCGGCGCCGCCAACCGCCACGAAGCGATCCAGCTCGCCCGCTCCCGCGGCTGGATCTGACCGCCCACCCGGCCGCATCCCCGCACATACCGGATCGCCGTCTCTGTCGTGATCGGGGAAGGCCAGGGCCGCAGCGAACAGGCCACGCGCCCATCCGCCTCCGGGACGATCCGCCCGGCCGCCCCTGCCGCGTCGAAGCGGGCTGGGAGGATCACAATATGGGTGTTCGCCGAGTGGTCCCTGATCTCAGCAGTACGTCGCTGGAGGCGGCCAAGGGTTTCTACGGCGACCTACCGGGACTGCGGCCGGTAATGGACCAAGGCTGGATCGTCACCCTGGCCGATCCCGAACGGCCGGGTGCCCAGATCAGCCTCATGGCCCACGACGCCACCGCCCCTTTGATGACCATCGAACGCGGGGCCCAGAAATTCCCGATATGGACGCCACCGTTTGTCCGCTGCCCCGCGTCTCAGGCTAGGGGTGTGCGACACATATGTAGGGGTGCTGGGTAAGTCCAGGCTGGCGCGATAATCTGGAAGTGTAAAGACTTCCAGATAGGAGCCTGGATGACCGAGCAGCCGCTTGACGAGCTGGAACGCCGCCGCGCAGAGCTGTACGCGGGCCTGGCCGGGACCGGTGACTTCCGTCCGGGCAGCGTCAGCGAGACGTGGCGGCGCTGCGGCAAGCCGAACTGCGCCTGCGCGCAGCCGGACCATCCCGGGCACGGGCCGCGGTACCTGTGGACCCGCTCGGCGGGCGGCCGGACGCGCACCCGGCAGCTGGCCGCCGCCGAGCTGGACAAGGTGCGCCGCGAGATAGCGAACTACCGGCGGTTCGTGGCGGTGTCGGAGCAGATCGTGCAGGTGAACGAGGCGATCTGCGAGGCCAGGCCGGTTCTCCCGGCCGCGGCCGGCGACGGCGATGATGGTGCCCCTCCTGCGGGAGGGGAAAAAGGGGGCTCCGCGAGGCGCTCGCCGCGGAGGCGTCGGCCGAGGTAGGGCGGCTGGCCGCCGAAGCCGCCCGGGCGCTGGGCTGCGACGGCGGGCTGGAAGCCGCCGAAGCGGTGATCCGCGCCGGGATGCTGAAGCTGGGCGGCGGCGTGCTGGGGAAGCTGCTGGCCGCCGACCCGGGATACCGCGGCCCGCGGGTGCCGTGCGGCCAGGGCCACCAGGCGGAGTTCACCGGCTACCGCGAGAAAGTCATCGACACGGTGCTCGGACCGGTCCCCCTGACGCGCGCCTGGTACCACTGCGCGGACTGCAAGCACGGGCTGGCGCCCCGGGACGCCGAGTTCGGCGTGGCAGGAACATCGATGTCCCCGGGGCTGGCCGCGATGAACGACAAGGTGGCCGCAGCGGGGCCGTTCGCCAAGGCAGCCGGGCTGCTGGCCGACCTGGCCGGGGTGCACCTGACGGCCAAGCGGGTCGAAAGATCCGGCGAGGCCAGCGGGGCGGCGAAGGCCGCTGCGGACCGCAGCCGGGCCAAGGCGATCACCGCCCGCAAGCTCGTGCCGCTGCCCCCGTCCCCGCTGCCGGACAAGCTGTATGCCGCCATCGACGGCACCGGCGTGCCCATGACCGCGAAGGAGGCCGCCGGGCGTGACGGCAAAGGAGAAGACGGCCGTGCCCGCACCCGCGAGGTCAAGCTCGCCGTCTTCTTCACCCAGGACAAGGTCAACGACGAGGGCTACCCGGTCCGCGACCAGGACTCTTCCAGCTACCTGGCCACCTTCGAGCCCGCCAGCGTCTTCGCCGACTTCGTGGAGGCCGAGGGCATCCGCCGCGGCGCGCACCACATCCGCCAGCTCACCATCCTCGGCGACGGCGCCGCCTGGATCTGCTATCCCGACGTCGGGATAGCAGATCTTATTCCGGCGGCACCGGAATAAGATCTGGAACATCGCCACCGCGAAATTCCCCGAAGCGACCCAGATCGTCGACCTGTTCCACGCCCGCCAGCACCTGCACGACCTCGCCCGCGTCCTGGAGTTCATGCTCGGAGACCAGCGCGAGAAGTGGCTCGCCGCCCGCCTGGAGGACCTGGACTACGGCGACATCAACGGCATCGCCGCCGCCGCCCGCGCCTACCCGCTCGTGGGCGTCAAGAAAGACGAGGTGGACAAGGCGCTGGGCTACTTCGAGTCCAACGCGCCCCGCATGCGCTACCACTGGTTCCGCTCCCGCGGCCTGTTCGTCGGCTCCGGCGTCGTGGAGGCAGGGTGCAAGGCGATCGTCGCCCAGCGCCTCAAGCTCTCCGGCATGAGATGGACCGTCGCCGGTGCCGACGCCATCATCGCCCTGCGCTGCCGAGAGGCCAGCAGCCAATGGGAAGAGATCTGGCAGCGGCCCCGCAACCAGACAGCCACCGCCTGACCCGGCTCTGACCGGCCACGCCACGCCGTCAGCGGCAAGTTACCCATCAGTCACCTACAAAATCGGCGCACACCCTCAGGCTAGGGCGTGTTTCAAAAGTGACGTAAGAGCAGACTACAGTGCGTTACGGGAGAACGATTCTCCTTTGTACCGGATCGCGGAGTATGCGCTCGCTCCGAATTGTCGATCACCGGTTTCGCAGGATCCAGGTTGCCTTTTATTGAGCGTCGTCGCGCCGGTCGGGTACGGGCCGCAATTGACCTCGGCCGGGGAGTGAGGTTGACCGAGCTGGCCTGGCGCGGTGCCTGCCCCGGTTGCGGATCACCGCGCGGCCAGGATCGGGGTCTGCCCCGGCTGCGTACCAGCTTGCTCGTGGGCCGCGCGGGCCAGGCCCGGGGTCATCCAGGTGAGCATCGACGGGACCTCTGCGCGCCACGCGGCCAGGGTGTGTCCGGCCCCCGGGGTGAGCGTCAGCGGCACGTCCGGCTGCCGCACTCGCAGCTCCTGCCAGAAGCCCTCGGCGTCAGCCACGCCCTGCTGGTCGGCCGCCCCCGAGGCCAGCCAGAACCGGGGGATGACCGCGGCCGCGGGCAGCTCCTGGATCTCGTCCAGCGGGGTGTTCTGTTCTTCCAGCCTGATGTTGCCGTTGAACGGGCTGACCAGGCGGCTCGGGTCAGCCAGCTGGTTGCCGGACGGCTTGAAGTAGCCGCTGAGCACGCCGGCGGACCCGTACCGGTCCGGGTAGCGCAGGGCCATGTTGGCGGCGCAGAACCCGCCCTCGGAATAGCCGGCCACGCCCCATGCGCTGCCCGGCGGCTGCACCCGCAGCATGCGCGTAATCTGCGCCGGCAGGTCCACCGCCAGGTAGGTCAGGTCCTGCGGGCCGCCCGCCTGGTTGAGGCACTGCAGCGAGATTGCCCTGCCGCCGTTCGCGTCCGGCATGACCAGGACGGCGGGCTGAGCGGCCTTGTCCTCCAGCAGGGTGTCAAAGGTATGCGTCACGCCGACCACGGTGATCCAGTCCTGCGGCTCGCCGGGCTGGCCGTGGATGAGCTCGATCACGGGGAACCGGTACGCACGGTAAGCCGGCTCGAAGTACTGCGGCGGCAGATAGACGTACACCACCCTGGTGAGGTGGCTGCGCGGGCCGGTCACCATCAGCCGCACCAGGTATCCCTGCTGCTGCGCCTGCAGAAGGCGGCCACGGCTGCCGTCGAGCGTGGCCGGCTGCGGGCCGGAGGCGAACGTGACCGCGGGCACCTGGGACGCCGCATCGACGCCTTGGTTCGTGAGGTCTGCTATCAGCGCGCCCCAGGTCTGGTAGTAGTCGTAGTACTTGTTGACGGCCAGGACTCCGAACGCCATGGCCGGAACGAAGGCCAGGCACCCGGCCAGGACACGGAACGCCGCGCGACGGGCCGCCAGCGCCCGCCATATCAGCGCGCCGAAGATCAGTATCAGAAGGACGAATAGCGTCGTGCTCTGAGGCTCTAGCATTCAAGCCTCTCCCTGCCTGGTTGAGAACTGCCATCAGCTTGGCCGACCTGGAAGTCGCCGTCAGTAATCTGGCAGACACTGCTGGTGTCAGCTTGCCGATACCTCGTTACCGCGCTGCCCTTGTAGGCTCGGAGGCCGCCTGCCACCAGTAGATACGTAAATGCCGCGCCAGGATTCACCTTGCCGGTCACGCAGAGCCGCAGTAGAGACGATCACGACGCGGCGCAGCCAGACAACCAACCGCGGGCGCTGCCCAGGGCACGGTCCGCACTTCAAGCAGCACGCGGTAGCGAAGCCAGACGACAGATCCGCGGAGACGACTAACGCCTGCTAGCACGTGCCGCACCGTGCGCGACTTAAGGCATCCAACCCGATGATCGGGCTATCGACCATAACGGCGGATCTCGGACGCTAGCCCGACCAGCTCTGGTTACACAGCGTGACTGATATCTTGCTTGCGTCGCCCGGAGCGAATCGGCGCCGCTCAAGGCCACAGCGACCGGAAGCCGCCCTGGCGGTCGCGCACAGCTCGGCGGGCGGTTTACCAGGCCGCTACCAGGTCGGCTGGGGTGAAGGCGGCGTCTACGTGCGTGGTGGATGTTCCGGAGCGGGAGACAGCGATGAGCGGGACGGGGTCGGCGGTGACCCGGTCCCGGTGGCGCTGGAGCGCTACGAGGTCGTGGGCGTCGAACTGGCCTGTCTCCAGCCACTTGACTGAGCCGAGGAACAGCAACTGCTGGGCGACAGGTCTCCGGTCAGCGCCGACGATGTTGATCTCGACGTCGTTGCTGCGCGTCCAGTAACCGCCGATCACCGGCGCGGCGGGGATGCTCTGGGCGGGCAGCAGGCGCGCGAGCGCTTCGCGGACAAGTGGCTCGACGGCACGGCCACGCCAGTCAGTCCAGCTCCGCTCGATCCGGGCCAGTGTCAGGTCCGAGCGCATCCGGTCCACCTCGGCTAGGTGCGGGCCGAGGAAGGCGAGCCAGAACCGCAGGTAGGAGTCGGTGATCCGGTATCGGCGTTCCTTCGACGGCGAAAGACTGACCGGCAGTTCCCCTGCCACGACGCCTTTGCTGATCAGAAGCTCAGCAGCGCGGGTCAGGGTGGAATGGGCGATGCCCCCGGCGGCACGGGCGATGTTGGTGAAGGTCCGTTCTCCGCTGCCGATCGCGGCCAAGACCATCCGTGCCTGTGCCTGGTCCGGGAACTCCGCCGCGAGCGAGAGCTGGGCGGAAACCACAAGCGGGCTCACCGGGTTGGCCAGCTCTCGCGCTAGGAAGGACCGCGTGTCCTCGCCGTGCCGCCACCGCGCGCAAACGATCGGCAGGCCCCCGGTGACCAGGGCCGCGTCGAAAGCCTCGGCTGCGGATAGCCCGGCCATCACCGCGACATCAGCCGGATTCAGCGGTCCTACCTTCAGCTGCGTGCCGCGCTGGTGGAACGGACGGCCATAGGAGGTGAGCGCCTCCATCATCGACAGGTCAGACCCCACCAGGATGAGCAGCACCGGCTTGCGGGACAGCTCCCGGTCCCATGAGCGCTGCAGCACGCTCTCGAACGCCCCGTCGGGATCCATCAGATAGGGAAGTTCATCCAGGACGACGATGCTCGGCCCGTCGTCGGGGAGCACTCCCGCCAGCTGGCGGAGCGCCGCGGCCCAGTTCCCCGGCACCGCCTCCCCGAACACCTGCGCGTCGCGCAGCCCCGAGATACGCACTGCCTCGCCGAACTCTCGCAGCGGCTCGCCGCCGAACCCGATCTCAGCGGTATAGAACACGCTCGGCACCCGCTGATGCTCGATGAACTCCTCAACGAGCGCGGACTTGCCAATCCGCCGACGCCCCCGGACAATGACACACCTGCCGGGCCGGGCAGAGCCAACCAGTTCCCGGACCTCAGCGAGCATCCCGTCAAGCCGAGCCAGCTCGCGCCGCCGTCCCACGAAGCCCGCCATAACTGCCCCTAAGACTATTCCCATAGATACTTCTTTACACGATACTATCTTGACTGGAAGTATTCACCAGCCAAGTATTGCTCGCCAGTGAGGTTCCCCGCTGCACGGACACCTCGGTGCAGGGTCATCCGGCGGCGCAGTCTCCGTCTGCGGATCCGTTGAGTCCCCAAACGCGACCAGGCCGTGCATCCCGATGCCTGCATGTCCCCATCTCGGCCCGCTGTGACGTCCACGCCCAGGCCGGCAATGCGCGTACGAGGTTCCGCCGTCAGCGTGCTCCCGCGAATTCACGGCCACCGCCCCGGCCGCAGGCGACCCGGATGACAGGCCGGTTCCAGCCCGGCAGGTCATTGACGCCGGACCCGGCTCGCCCGCCCGCGCCCCAATGCCCGGGCCAGCACCCCGATCCCGCAGACCGGACGAGGTTAACGGCTCTGACCAGGCACTTCACGCTGTCCGCACCCCGTCCGCAGGGCACCAGCCCCCACGGCACACGGATCCTTGCGCGACGCGAAACCCTGGCAGTAGGCCAAGATCCCCACAACTAACAGGCCCCATCAGTCACACCCGTAACGTCGACCCTTAAGCATCTCCGCTGGTCAGGGACCAGATTAGAAAGCTCCCGCGATAGGACTCGAACCTATAACCTGCCGGTTAACAGAAGGTCTGTCATAGCCGGGGTTCGCGGGTGCCTGAGATGTTGTCAGCCCGTTTGACCTGCATGAGGGCTTCCATGGGCTAACACGGTCATTTTAGCAAGCGTGCCGTCGGGTGCCGGACAGTACCGTTTTGTCCGTGTTGTCCGCGTGTTGATCTTCCCCGGAACCCGGGAGTTGTGTTGGTTTTGTGTTGCCCGCAAAACGGCAGGTCATCCCCCGCTCCCGGGGCACCGATCCTGAACCTGCCGTGCCCGCGTGGGCTCAAGGCACCGACGGCGTCGGCCCCGCCCTGCTGTCCCCCGACGGCGCGCCGGTCCGGTGGCTGCTGATGGACGGCTACAGATACGACATCCGCGACACCCCTCCGCAACGCCATCTCCTGCCCTGACCATCGCAACCTATGCCCATACGTCCTGCTCAGCCTGACTTTCCGTGCCCTCGGATGGACCCGCATGCATGCGGGGCGCTGTGAGCTCAAGTCCCCCCTCGGACACCAAGGGTTACCGACAGAACTGCCGGTGTCGTGCCGACAGAACTGCATCGGTGACCGTTTCTGAGTATCGCGCGAGGGTCTGACTTTGGCTCGCGCACCCGTGTGAGCTAGTTCAGGCGTAGTAACTACCTGTTGGCTTTGTTCGGGTTGCTGAAGGAACGTCCTCCTGATGTGATGACGGGCTTCAGATCCCAAGACAGCAGGAGGACGTTCGTGGCTCAGGGTAGCGGGTTGACGCGGGGGGACCGGAACCGGAACCGGCGGATCGCCGCGGTGCGGGGGGTGGTGCGGCGGGACCGGGCGGTGCTGGCGGCGGACCTGGGTGAGGATAAGCAGGCTGCGGTGCTGGTTGATCATGAGGGGCGGGTGCTGGCCCGCAAGATCGTTAAGGCGAAGGCGTACCAGCTGGGCGGCCTGCTGGAATGGGCGGCGGGTCAGGCTGCCCGGGCCGGGTTCGCCGGGCTGACGGTGGCGTGCGAGCCGACCGGGCACCGGTGGAAGGCGCTGATGGGGCTGGCGGACGCGGCCGGGCACGGGTTCGTGTGCGTGCAGCCGCTGGCGGTAGCCCGGGCGCGGGAGAGCGATGACTACACGCGGGACAAGACGGATCACCGGGATGCGTACCTGATCGGCAAGCTCGTGGTCCGGCTGGAGTGCTACCTGCCTGAGCGGGCGGGTGAGGACTGGGCGCGGCTGCGGCATCTGGGGGCGCGCCGGTTCGCCCTGGTGGCGGACGTGACTGCGTGCATGCAGCAGGCCGGTGACCTGCTGGGGTGCGCGTGGCCGGCGCCGCTGGGCGCGGCGGCCCGGCCGCTGGAATCGGTGACCTGGCTGGCCGCGATGGCGGTGATCACCGACCGGTGCAACGGGAACCCGGCCCGGCTGCGGAAGATGGGCTATGACCGGTTCGTCGCCGCGATCCGCCGGGAGCTGCCCCGCTGGGGCGGCAAGCTCATCCGGCATTCCATCGCCAGGAACGTGTGGGAGGCGCTAGCCGATGCCGGCGGGGTGGCCGCGCAGCGGCGCGGCGCGCTGGAGCGGGTGCACCTGCTGCTGGGAGACTGGCGGGCGCTGCGGGCGCGGCTGGCCGACACCGAGGACCGGATGACCGCGATGATGGGCGAGCTGGGCTTGACCGCGCTGGTGACCAGCATCGACGGGATGTCGGCCCTCAGCGCCGCGGTGATCTTGGCCGAGACCGGGGATCCGCGCCGGTTCACTTCCGGGCGGGCCGTGGTCAAGCATGCCGGGCTGAACCCGTCCGAGCGCACCTCGGCCACCATGACCGGGCAGACCCGGATCTCCCGCCGCGGCCGGCCGGGCCTGCGGTCAGCGGCCTGGCGCGCGGTCTGGGGCGCGCTGCGCCACAACCGGGTCCTGTCCGCCAAGTACGCGCACCTGACCGGCCGGGACGGTAACCGGCTTGCTGACGGGCAGGCGCGGGTCGCGTGCGCGGCGACCCTGCTGCGCTGGCTGTGGGCCGTGATCACCCGGCGGCAGGCATGGGATGCCCGCATCGCGGCCGGGGTCATCCCCGCCCGGCCCGCCACCGTGACCATCGCGGCGGCCGCGTGAGGTAGCCCATCCTCGCCGGGCCGGCCCCGCGGCTGCCCGGAACGACTTTCCCCCCGGCGGCGGAACGAGCCCGCACAGGCGAAGAGCCACGCAGCTCGCCGGAGACCACGGGCAGTCCCGCCGCACCGTGCACCGAGCTCGATTGCGCGCTGTCGGGACCCGGGCCGCGCACCCCACGGCACCAGGGAGAACCCGGTTGATGCTACGTAGAGACGCACGGCGCGGCAGGACACCGCACACCGGGACGGAACAAGGCAGAACACGCAGAACCCCAGCCGGGCGGCTAGGACCCGCCCGGCCATCCCGCCATGCCCGCAGAAACCACGCCCGCCCGCGACCACCATCCGTAACTCCGGGCCAGGCCATCTCGCTAGCCCCTCTGACCAGCAACACCGCAATATTCACGCCCGCCGGCTTGACAACCTTCCTCTTACGATGGTCTCCGGTGGCCTGTTGCCGGGCTGCCCGGCCGGCGTGGGGCGTGCTTTGCCCGGCTGGGTGAAGATGACCGGTGGCGCCTGGGGTGTGCGCCGGTCAGCCGTCTGGGAGGTAGTCGCTCAGGCTGGCTCGCCGTCGTGGTGCTCGCCGGGTGGTGCAGGTTTTGCCGCTGGCGGTGAGCGCTCGCCAGCCGCGGATCTTGCGGATGTTGGCGGCGATCAGCAGCAGCGCGGTGAAGATTGACTGGGCGGCGATGCCGCGGACGCGGCGGCGGCCGGGCTGGGCCAGGGCCTGGTGGGCGGGGTCTTTGGCGTAGCCGTTGAGGCCTTCGATGGTGTTCCGCAAGGTGGCGTAGCGGGCGTGCCAGGTGGGGCTGCCGTAGGGCAGGTCCTGGCGGTAGCGGGCGCCGATGTCCGGGGCGATGGTGATCGCGGTCTGCCGGCAGAGCCTGGGTGGTTCTGGCGGGGGCTGGAGGACCTTGGGCCGTCCGTCGCGCGGTGAGGCCGAGGCCTGGCGCACCGGGCAGATCAGCCCCGGGTGGCTGCCGGTGGCGGGGCAGGACAGCCGCTGATAGCCGTCGGCGTCGGGCCCGTCTTTGCGCTTGAGCCGGTAGCAGGCCCGGGCGGTGATCTGCTGGTCATACAGCTCGCGGGTGATGGCGTGGCCGCGCAGCCGGGTGGTCGTGGTGATCAGCGGCTCGGGCAGGGCGGGGCAGTACCAGGTTCCCTCGACCAGCAGCGCTCCCTGGCTGTTGGCCTGGATGCCGAGCTGGTCGTCGCGGTAGTCCATGACGGGCTTATAGCCCAGCGCGCGGGCGGGCAGCTGGAAGCGTCCGGGGAGCGCCTGGGTGTAGGCGCGGTCGTAGCCGAGCCAGCCGGTTTTGTGGCCGCGGGCGGCGGCTGATGCCAGGACCCGGGCGCCGGTGCCGCCGGGGTCTTGGCCGGGCCGGGTCATGGCCAGGCCGATGGCGAGGTTGGGGTGCGCGGGCGGGGCGCCGGGCGGCCGTGCGGTGGTGGCGATGGTGGCTTCCAGCGCCCAGGCGATCTTGCGCAGCGGCTTGCCCTTGTCGTCCTCGCGCTCACGGTGGTCGCCTTCGCGGACGTACCAGCCGCCGTCGGGGTCGCTGGCCGACAAGCCGGTGCGCGTGGACGGGCCGCGGGAAAACAGCGGCACCGGGGTGGCGTCCAGGGCAGTGCCGCCGTCGAAGGCGGCGCGCTCGTCCTGGGTGAGGACCGAGACGCTGGCTTCCAGCAGCGCGTTGACCAGCGTCTCGAGCCGGTCCCGGGCCGCGGTGGCGTGATCGGGGGTCATCGGCTTGGTGCGGGCCTTGAGCTCGCCGGCGGTCAGCCGCCGGTTTTTCGGCAACGGTGAGGGGTCAGCGACGGACACGATCGCGTGGAAGCAGTACCGGACCCGGCGGTAGGCGGCCAGGAACGCCTGCTCGGTGTCGGCGGTGCCCGGCACGCCGAGCAGCCGGCGGGAGGCAGGAGATAGCTGGCAGAACAGCAGCCGGGTGGCCTCGGTCAGGAACAGCGGCCGGTCATCGAGGGCCAGGCACAGCAGCGCGGTCAGCACGGCGCGCGCCGGCAGCGGCCGGGGCCGCCCGGTGCGGTGGGCCAGCGCCGCCTCGATGACCGGGGCCTTGCCGGAGCGGTCAACCAGCTCGGCGGCGAAGGCGGCCGTCGTGTCGCTGGCGGCGCCGCCGGCGGGGGGCAGGGTCAGGCCGGCGGCGGTCACGGGCCGGCCTCCGCGCGCCAGCGGGCCCGCAGGGCGCCGGTGGAGGAGCTGATGCCCGGCACGTGGCGGGCGTAGCGGGCCAGCGACCCGGCCTCGGCGATCCCGGTGACCGCGAGCAGCACCGGGACCGGGGTGCCCGCGGCCAGATGGTCGCAGATGAAGCTGGACCGGGCGCGGCGCATCGACAGTCCCGGTGCGGCCGGGTCGGCGGCCAGGTTCCGGGCGAAGTTGGTGACGAAGTTCTTATAGGACCGGCCGGCCGGGCCGGGGCGGAACACGAAATCGCTGCCGGCGTGGCGGGCCAGCTCCCCGGCGCGGCCGGCGTAACGCGAGGTGACCGGCACCACCCGCGCCGACGGCCCGCTGACCCGGACCATCACCTGGCGGCCGTGCCGGAAGACGTCACTGCCGCGCAGCGCCACCAGCTCGCCGGGCCGCAGCCCCGCCCCGATCCCGAACACGATCAGCGCCAGCGCGGAGGAGCGTTTCGCCGGGCCGCGCTGCGCGGCCGCGACCGCGGCCAGCTCCGCCCGCTCCGCCCGCGAGTACGGCGGCGGCGCCTTCGCCCCCGGGAACGGCGTTGCCCGCTGCCCCGCCGGGCCGCCCGCCGCTTCGGCGAGCCGGTACAGCGCCGACCGGTAGGTGCCCCGGGTGGAGGACGCCCGGCCGGTCAGGCCGGCCACGCAGAACGCCTCGATCACGTCGTAGTCCAGCAGGGACTCCCGGCTGGCCGGGAGTCCCCGGGTATCCGCGAACCGGGACAGCCCGCGCAGCGCGGGGGCGGTCACCCTGCCTGCCGGCAGCATCCGCACGCCCGCGCCCGCCGTATCATCCCCGGCAGGGACGGCCATGATTGAAATATAATGACCTCAAGCATGAGACCGGGGGATGCCGCCGGCGCGGCGGATAAGGAATCCTGTCACCATGGACGACCCGGCCCGCCGCCACCAGCAGATCCAGGCCGAGCTCGCCCGGATCGGCATCACCCTGCCCGGCTCGCTCACCAGCCGCACCACCCGCTGCCAGCGGCCCGGCTGCCACTGCCACGCCACCCCGCCGGTCCTGCACGGCCCCTACCCCACCTGGACCCGCAAAGCCGGCGCCCGCTCCATCACCAAGACCCTCACCGCTGAAGAAGCCGACCGGCTCCGCCCCTACTTCGCCGCCCACCGCCGCCTGCGCCAGCTCATCACCGAACTCGAAGCCGTCTCCATCAAGCTCGCCGGACAGCCCCCAGCACCCGGACCGCCGCAAGACCAGCCCGGCGAAGCCGGGACCAGCCCCCGGCCGGCGAACCAGGCCGAAACGGGCAAAACACCGGGAGATCAGCCCGCTTAACGCGGGAACCGCGCCCCGCAAGCGACACGTAACCCCTGGTCAGCGAGTTCTGTCGTTAGCCCACCAAAACCGGTGAGATTTCCCGCAAACCAGGCATCACTCGAACACGCCCGGCCGCCTGCTGGCCGCCGGGCTGCCCTGGCTCCTCCCCGCGGGGAGGCGGCCATGACCGCCCCGCTGATCGCACCCCTGATTCCCCCGCGTGCTCGGCCGGGCGCCCGGGAGCACGGAAAGACGGCCACGGCCCGCCGCCTGCCGGTCGCGGCCGCGCCGGAAGTCCCGGCGGTCCCGGATGACGTGGTGTACGGGACCGGCCGGATCGACGAGTCCGGGCGGGTGGCTGACCGGGCCATGACCGGCGCGCTGGGCTGGCAGCGGGGGGACCGGCTGACCTTCACCGCGGCCGCGGGCGTGGTCATCGCGCGTCGCGACCCGGCCGGGATGGTCATCATGCCGGCCAAGCCGTATCTGGTGATCCCGGCCGCGCTGCGGCGCCGCTGCGGGCTGCGGCCCGGTGATCACGTGCTCCTGGCCGCCTCGCCCGGCCAGGACAAGCTGACGGCGTACTCCTTCGCGGTGGTGGACCGTGCGCTGCGAGCGCACGCCCCGGTCCCCGGCGAGGGGAGGCTGTCATGACCGCCGTGAACTCAGAGGCTTCCCGGCAGGCGGTGGTGGAGGCGGCGCTGGTGCTGCTGGAGCGGATGGGCTTGTCCCCGGCGGACCTGACCGCCGTCCCGCAGGTCCGCACGCTGGTGCCGACCTTCGCCGAGTACGTCCCGCTGGTGTCGGCGGCGGTGAGCGCCGGGACCCGGCGGGCGTACGGCTCGTACTGGAATCGGGTCGTCGAGCACTGGGGCAGCCGCCGCCTGGACGAGCCGACCCCGTCGGAGATCCGGCAGCTGATGGCCTACGTCAAGACCCATGTCGTGGCGCGCCGCAACGCCCGCGGCGGCCGCAGCGCCGAAGAGCACCTGGTGGCGGCGCTGCGCTGCGTGTACCGGCGGGCTGTTGATGACGGGCTGATCGCCGAGGCGGATAACCCGGCGCGCAAAGTGGCCAAGCCGCGGCGCCAGCCGACCACCCGGCGGGCCCTGCCGGATACCAGACTGGCGGAGATCAACCAGGCCGCTGCGGCCACGGGCGATGACCCGGAGCTGGACACCCTGCTGTTGCGGCTGCACACTGAGACGGCACGCCGCGGGGTGGCGCGCTGGCGCTGCGCCTGTCCGATCTGGACCCGGATCAGTGCCTGGTCCGGCTGCGGGAGAAGGGTGAGACGGTCCGCTGGCAGCCGGTCTCGCCTACTTTGATGGGCCGACTCGTCCAGCATGGCCGCGAGCGGCGCGCCCCGCCGGACGGGCAGCTGCTGCGGTACGCGAACGGGCGGCCGATCACCGCCCGGCGGTATGACCACCTGTGGACCCGCCTGGGCCGGCAGCTGCCCTGGGTCCGCACCCAGCAGATCAGCAGCCACTGGATCCATCACACGACCCTGACGTGGGTCGAGCGGAACTTCGGCTACGCCGTGGCCCGCGCCTACGCCGGGCACACCGACAGCGGAAGCGAGACCGGCGCCACGGCGACCTACGTGCGCGCCAGCCTGTCCGAGGTCGCCGCCGCGGTGGCCGCGCTGACCGGCGAGCCGCACCCGCTCGCCACGATCGAAGAGTGGTGACCAGCATGGCTGCTATGACTGCCGATGCGTCCCGAGCGGCAGACCCGAGGCGTCAGGCGAGTTTGCTTGCCAACCAGGACAGCATCTGGCCATCCAGCCGGTGCGCCGGGGATCGCGGCGCCTGGTAGGTCGGCTGGAAGCCGGTACCTGCGGTGAGGCTGCCCCGCGGCGCATGGCGCGTGCTGCAACCGGGGGTATCTCCCGCGTCAAGGATGGCCGCGCGGCCGGTTGCCAGCTGCCAGCTCGGCTTAAGCCAGGCTTCCGTAACTTCCCGCTTTCAACCCCGCTGAACGGAGGATGCCGCCGGAGTCCCGCCCGTCGCCGTCCTTCCTCGATCCATCCCGGGATCCGGCTCTCGTCGGCGCCGGCGGCGATGAGCAGCTGAGCCGCGGACCTCGCTCTGGGCTCGTCTTGGCCACCCTCGTGGAACCCGAGCAGGATGCCCGCTTCCTCAGCCAGCAAGTCCGGGCGGTCGCCGGCCACCTCGCGGAGCTCGGCGACCGCCGCAGCGATCTCGTCCTCGGCCGGTTCCCGCCAGCTCGCGTGCCGCATGGCGACGCCGGAGATCCGGGCCACGATGAGCCGGTCGGAGTCGGGCCCGGGTTGGTCTCGAGCCATCAGATAAGGATCGAACTTAAAGGCGATAAATGCAAGCAAACTGTGCGCATATCCGGCATTTATCCCGGTCTGTACCGGACGCAGCGCCAGAATGTCAGTACCCGGAGTTACCGTCTGGCGCATGGACGTCGGGGTAATTGTCTACTGTGCCGAGCTTGAGGCTCCGGCGCTTAGGGAGACCGCGCGCCGGATCCTGCAGGCCCAGGCCGCGCGGTTTGGCGTGTCGCTCGAGCCTGCCGAGGTTCTGCTGCGCCGGAGCCGCGGCCGCGGTTCCACGATGCACGTCGTGGCTGCGGGCGATGAGCTGGTGCGGCACCTGGCGGCCACTGAGGCGGACCCGCTCGCCGAGGACGGCCCATTGATGGTCCTGGCACGTGCCGGGGCGCTGGCGCTGGTGAGCAGGGTCGAGGTGACCGGGACCGTCGTTCACCGCTAGCGCCCCGGCCTGGTAAGCCACAGAGTTACTCCATTTCTTCGCCACCAGGCCACCCGAGGAGCGCAGTTATCCCTTCCGGGGGTCTCCATTTAACCGGAGTAGTGCAGGTCAAGGCCACGCCACGAGCAACTGGACGAACGGACACTTTGGAGCCATGACCAGCACTAATGTCGGTTACCTCCCACCACAGGTCCGGTTAGATGGAGAGCCCAAATCCCTTCAATGACGTCGTGGCCGCCGCCCAGGCGCTGCGTGAGATCAGCACCGGTCATGAGGAGGCCGCGGCGATCCTCAGCGCGGCCGACCTGGACGGGCTGGGCACCGACGGACTCGAGAACCCCGTGAACCGGTTCGGCGTGGAGGCCTGGCAGTTACCGCATCGAGGCGCCCGAAAGGTGAGAACGTCTCGCCAGCCGCAAACGAGCGTGATTCGCGCTTATCAGACGGGGACGTTGCCAATGACGTCGTTGTAGCGCTGCTGGCCGTCACAAGGGTAACCGGGACTTGACTGCTAGACCACCCACTGGCGCCTCGTTTCTAACAGTGACAGCTCGGCCAGTCGGCGGCATACGATATCCGCCGATCTGTACTGGAATGAGCCTTCCGGTCCGGGCCACTGAAGGCGCGCGGAACAGAGATTCTGTGGCGTCGGCGACGGTGCACTGGGTCCGCTGGCTATCGCTGCTCATGGTCGCGGGGCGGCGCTCAGGGCAGGGCGGCCCCGGTGGGCGGCCAGGAGCGCGAACATGCTGCCCGCCGGTACCAGGTACCCGGCCAGCGCCGCGGCGTCCAGGAACTGCCGCCTGCCCGCTCGAAGCCCTGCATGGAAGACAGTGTTCTAGTTGATCGAACGCTGGGCCGGTAAAACGTCTAGACCTGCTGATCCTTTTTAGCAGACTCCTAGGCGTTAATCAGGGCAGCGACTGCCGGATAGCGGCGGAGCTTGTCCAGGCAGCGTGCACGACGGGGCCCGATGCTCCCGACCGGGATGCCCAGCCTGGCGCTGATCTCGGTGTATGGCATTCGGGGGTCTTTGAAGAGCATGGCGATCAGCCGCCGGGAGTCCGGGGGCAGTTGCGTGAGCGCCTCGCGCAGCGCGGCCGAGCGCTCGGTCCCTAGCAGGTCCGACTCCACCATTCCAGTCATCTTGTCCGCTATGTTGGCAACGTCCAGCCAGTGTCCGGCGGGCTCCTGTTTCCGCGCTGCGCGCAGAACCCGGCAGCATTCCCGGTGGGTCGTGGTGGTGAGCCAGCCTGGAAGCGCGGCCGGATCGCGTAGTGACGCAAGCTGATCCACCAGCCGGAGCCAGACGTCCTGCTCGACGTCGTCGGCATCGACCTGACGCAGCCGGTATCTGCGGCAGATTGACCAGATCAGCGGGGCGTATCGCTCGACGAGTTCATCCCACGCCTGCTTGTCGCCGTTCCTGGCGCGTGTCACCAAGGCGGTGACTGACGGGCTATCAGCCACACCCTCGGCGTTTGCATTCCTGGTTGTCCGGTGGCCTTGCTGGCGCCGCAACTGCCGCTGGCTGGCGTCTGCCAGAATCCGGCGGCGCTGCTCGCGGGCGAGCTGGTTGGCGAGGTCGGGGTGTGTGAACATGGCCTTCTCCTGCCTGTCCAGGCTGGCCGGGCATCCCGGCCCTCATCAGCAGGCTCGCCCGCCCGTCTATGCGCGGGGCAGGGGCCGATTCACCCCTCTTGCGCCGCGGCGGCGGCCGGGGTGGAACCACCCACAGGCGCCCCGGGCTGCTGCCGGACCGGGCCGGCGGGCTGGCGAGACCAGGCCCGCGCTCAGAGCCAGGCGGGTGAGGTCTGCGCGGCGGCGGCAGCTGGTCTTGTCCCGGATCCGGTCCAAGTGGGAGCTGACCGTACTCACGCTGATGTACAGCTGGCCGGCGATCTGGGCATCGGTGCGGCCCTGGGCGACCAGGGTGACCAGTTCCCGTTCCCGGGCGCTGAGCTTTCCCAGTCCCGGCGGCACCGGGGGTTGCTGCGGCCCGGCCGCGGTGAGCATGAGAGCGTACTCGGCGGCGGTGTCCCGGCTCATCGCCGTGCCGCGTTCCCCGGCCGCGCGCGCCCGGCCGGGTCCGAGCACCTGCCGGGCCTGGCGCAGGGGCTCCTGCCGGCGGCGCGCATCCGCGGGCGCTTCCGTGAACCCTTCGTGCAGCGAAAGCGCTACGCGCGCGGCCCAGGCCGTCACGGCCTCGGCGGGGCGCCGGGTCGCGGCGCACAGGTACCCGCAGCAATCCAGGCCGGCGAGCACGTCTGTCCAGCTGCCGGCCCGCAAGTTGATCTGGAGCGCTTCCCGCAGGTGCGCCGCGGCGTCCTCGACGCGGCCCGCCTGCAGGTCCAAGATCGTCATCTTGGTCAGCAGGCTCGCTTGGTTCCACAGGTCGCCGGCGTCCCGGGACTGGGCCAACCCCGCCGCGCAGATACCTTCGGCGGCGGCCAGGTCGCCGGCCTCGGTCAGCGCGTCGATCAAGGTGCTGCTGCACGCCCGGGCTATCGAGCTGGGGATGTCTGCCTTGATGTGCTGGGCCTGCCGGGCCAGCAGCACGGCCCTGCCCGGGTCGCCCTCCATGTAAGCGGCGATGCTGAGGCCCGCCAGGGCCATCGCCTCCCCAACCGGGTAACCAACCTCCCGTGCCAATGCCAGCGAACGGTGGCCTTCCTCGGCCGCCTCGACGAACCGTCCCAGGTTTGACAATGCCACCGACCGGCCGCACAGGCCGTCCGCCAGCGCCCGAGACGGCGGCCGGTCCCCGACGGCGTTGCAGAGCGCGGTGAAGTGGCCCAGCGCTGCAGCCAGATCGGCCGAGTACAGCGCCGTCCAGCCGAGCCAGATTTGCGCGGCGCACCACCCGGCGCTGCCGGGCGCGGCGCGGTCGGCGGTCTCCCGCAGCAGCGGGTACCCTCCCGCCAGTCGGCCGCGCAGGAACCACCACCACGCCAGCGCGATCGCCAGCCGCAGCGCCATGGCCGCATCGTGCTGCGTAGTCCAGGCCAGCACGTGGCGCATGGTGGCGTCCTCGGCATCCAGCCGCCGGGCGGCGGCCACCTCGGCGGTGCTGGTCTGCCGCCCCGCCGCCGCCTGCTCGGCCACGCTCAGCGCGTAACCGGCCAGCGCGGCAGCGGCCCCGTCATCCTCGCCGGCCCCGGCCAGCAGCCCGGTCCCGTAGGCACGCAGCGTGTCCAGCATTACATACCGGGACCGGCCATCCGGACCGGCCCGCGGCGGGACCAGCAGCGAGCAGTCCACCAGCCGCAGCACCGCCGGCCCGGCACCGACCCCCGCCACCGCCTCGGCCGCCTCCAGCGTGAACGGGCCCGGGAACACCGATACCGCACGGAACACCCGTCGCTCGTGGTCATCCAGCAGCCGGTAACTCCACTCCACGGCCGCCGCCAGCGACTGCTGCCGCCCGGCCGCTAGCCGGTCACCGGCCACCAGCAGCCCGAACCGGTCATCGATCCGCTCCAGAAGCTGCGCCACCCCGAGCGCCTCTACCCGCGCCGCCGCCAGCTCGATCGCCAGCGGCATCCCATCCAGCCGCGCCACCAGCCGCGCTACCGCCGGCCCGGTCTCTCCGGCCAGCGCGAAATCCGGATCAGCCCGGCGGGCCCGGTCCGCAAACAACGCCACCGCCTCACACCGCCCGGCATCCGCCATATCATCCGGACCGGGCAGGGCCAGCGCCCCCAGCCGGTACCGGGCCTCCCCGGCCACCCGCAGCGGCTCCCGGCTGGTCGCCAGCACCCGCATATCATCGCAGGCCGCCAGCAAGTCGGCGCACAACCCGGCTGCCGCGCTGATCACATGCTCGCAATTATCCAGCACCAGCAGCAGCTGCTGCCGGGCCAGCACCTGGGCTAGAACAGCCGCTGGCGGCACCCCTGGCTGGTCCCGCATCCCCAGCACCGCCGCGACCACCGCCGGAACCTGCGCCGGGTCCCGCACGGCGGCTAGCTCCGCCAGCCACGCCCCGTCCGCGAACCGGCCCGCCACCTGCCGGGCCACCTCACCGGCCAGGCGGGTCTTCCCCGAACCGCCCGGCCCGGTCACCGTCACCAGCCGGTACTGATCCAGCAGGCCCGCGACCTCATGCACCGCCCCGGCGCGGCCCACGAAACTCGTCAGCGCCGGCGCGAAGCCATGCACGCCACCCGCTGCGGTACCCGCCGCAGACCGCCCCACAGCCGTAACCATAACTGCGGGCCACTACCGGCGTACAGCCCAGCCGGGCCCGGCCACAGCAGTGCCGCACCGGGCATAACGCCGGTAAGGGGTATTCAGTTAACCGGACCAGCCGCAAGATCTTGGTGCGCCTAGCTGCCATGACCACAGCATCTAGCGGTCTTTTCTCACCTGGTGTCCGCTCAAGTGAATAGCCCAGACGCCGGTAATACGGTCACGGCCAGCCGAGATCCCGCGCCCCGCCTCGCCGCAGCCGTGCGGGCATCCACCAGGGCAGGATTTGGTTGATCCATAGGCAGCTAGACGGGTACGAAGACCAGGACCCCTAACAGGTGCCCGCCGTCGTGCACGCACCGGGCGGCGTGCCCGTTGCCTGCACGACCAACCGGCCAACACCGGGAACTCGCCAGTAATCAACCGCTTGCTGACCTGCGTTTCAGCAGGTCCGGGCGTGGCCGCTCACGGCCTCCCGAGCGGGTCTGTCAACTTAACGGTGTAACTTCTTCCTCTGTTGTTACTTGCGTCCCGCGCTCAGGCGGCCGTCGAAGGTCATGTCGAAGGCGTTCAGGGCGGCCTTCCACCGGTTGGTCCAGCGCTGGCGGCCCTTCCCGGTGGGATCCAGGCTCATGATCGCCATGTACAGGCACTTCAGGGCGCCCGGCCTGCTCGGTCGGGAAGTGGCCGCGGGCGTTCACCGCGCGGCGCAGCCGGGCGTTGATCGACTCGATCGCGTTCGTCGTGCAGATCACGGTCCTGATTTCCCGGTCGAACCGCAGGAACGGCACGAACTCGGCCCACGCGTTCTCCCAGAGCCGTATGATCGCCGGGTAATGCTTTTCCCATTTGCCGCTGAATTCGGCGAACCGGTCCAGCGCCTCAGATTCGGACGCGGCGGTGTACACCGGCTTGAGGTCCTTGGCGATCTGCGCCCAGTCCCGCTTCGACGCGTACTTGAACGAATTCCGCAGAAGATGAACGATGCATGTTTGCACGATCGTCTTCTCCCACACGGAATTCACCGCGTCCGGGAGTCCTTTCAGCCCGTCGCAGACCACCATCAGCACGTCCCTGGTGCCGCGGTTCTTGATCTCCGAGCAGACCCGCAGCCAGTACTTGGCCCCCTCCCCGTCGCCGTGCTCCCCGGCCCACAGGCCCAGCATGTCCCGCTCGCCGTCCACGGTAACGGGAATGCGTGACTGAGACGGGCACCAGGCCGTGAGCGGAGAAGGGGCAGGGGCTACTGTCCGACTCCGGGGTGGCGGCCATGCCGCGCCCTTTCGGGCGGAAGCCCTGCGGGCGCACTGGCCGCCACCGGTCCGCCGCCCCGCATCCGCAGGCAGGCGGTACCCGCCGTTACGCTGGCCTGATGACCGCACCTGCAAGATCGGGCCTGGCCCGTCCTCCGTGCCTGGCATCCTCTTACCGCGCAAGACCACGGCATCTATCGGAAGGACGGGGCAGAGCGAGGCGTGCCCTGGATCGAGCCGGGCCACGTACGGGCCCGGTTTGACTTGATTCAAACTCCGAGTTGACTGGGTACAGGGCGAATATCCGGAGAGTGTCATGTTTGTCGTTCTCGGCCTCATCATCCTGGTCGCCGCGGTGGTCGTGGGCGTGGCGGGCGTGTTCAACAACGTCGGCAGCGGGCACGCGCTGACCCACGGCTTCTCGGTGTTCGGCTACCACGTGACCGGTTCCACCGGCGCGCTGTTCCTCTACGGCATCGTGGTCGGGGCGGCCGCCATGCTCGGGCTGGGCCTGCTGCTGGTCGGTGCGCGCCGGACCTCACGCCGCGGCCGCGGCGCACGCCGCGAACTGAAACAGTCCCGCGGACAGACAGCAGCGGTGAGCGAGGACCGCGACCTGATCGGCCAGCGCGAGAGCGCCCAAGCCGAGACCGCCCGCTCGGAGAGGGCCCGCGCGGACGAGGCGACCCGCTCAGAGACGGCCCGCTCAGACGAGGCGGCCCGCTCGGAGAGGGCCCGCGCGGATGAGACGGCCCGGGCGGAGACGGCCCGCTCAGACGAGGCGACCCGCTCGGAGAGGGCCCGCGCGGACGAGACGACCCGCTCGGAGACGGCCCGCGCGAATGAGACGGCCCGGGCGAAGACGGCCCGCGCGGACGACAAGACGGCCCGCGCGAACGAGACGGCCCGGGCGAAGACTGCCCGCGCGGACGAGACGACCCGCTCAGAGACGCCCCGCTCAGACGAGACGACCCGGGCGAAGACCGCCCGCGCGGACGACAAGACGGCCCGCGCGAATGAGACGGCCCGGGCGGAGACCGCCCGCGCGAACGAGACGGCCCGGGCGGAGAGGGCCCGCGCGGACGAGACGACCCGCTCGGAGACGGCCCGCGCGGATGAGACGGCCCGGGCGAAGACCGCCCGCGCGGACGACAAGACGGCCCGCGCGAATGAGACGGCCCGGGCGGAGAGGGCCCGCGCGGACGAGACGACCCGCTCAGAGACGGCCCGCGCGGACGAGACGACCCGCGCAGAGACGGCCCGCGCAGATGAGACGGCCCGGGCGAAGACCGCCCGCGCGGACGAGGCGACCCGCGCCAGCGGACGTTGACGGACAGCGCTTGCCAGGTCAGCCCTGCCGCAGCGCTGGCAGGCCGCACCGCGAGTTGGCTTCGGGACGAAGAAGCCATCTGTGAAGCGGAAGGGCGGCCGGTATCTCCGACGGCAACCGTGACGGCAACGACCGCAGCCGTCAGCGCCCTCACGCAGCCGTAGACAGCCACGTACTCTCGCGCGTCCCGCCTGAGCTGGGCATCCGCTACACCTGAAAGAGCCAAAAGTTCAGCCCTTCAAGGCCTGTCCCGGGCCACTGGCCAAACCCACGTGTGCCCAAGTGTCAAGCAGCGTGACGTTTGGCGGGTGCACGCAATAACGTCCGAGGTTTTACGCACATCGTCTTGGCTTCAGACGAAGAGACCGCCGGTTCAATCCGGCCACCCCGTCGAGAGTTCCCACCCGCCAACTTGTTCTCTCGTCGGCTCCTTTATCTCATGGTGTCCGATTTTGGGAGCAGGATGGGAGCGACCATGAGCGCGCAGGTGCGCTTAGACGCGGTGACCGTAGCCGTTGGGCGCTTCCTGACCAGCCCAGACATCGGCTTTCGGTCACCCGTTATCGGGCGCCCTGTGTATGGTCGTCATAGACGTCGCGGTTCGAACCGCTTCGAGGTCTGCGGGGCGACCCCGCAGACCGCTGTCATTTTTGTCGTGACCAGGCGCTACAGTTCTGGGCTGCTGAACTTCGCCGCGCATTCGCTAGAAGATAGCCAACGCGACAGAAAATGCCGTTCTGCGCGCCTTGAGCAAAACCGTACCGAAGGGATTGTTCCGGTACAGAACGGCGGGAGTGTGCGCCCGACTCAAATCAAGGGCAGGTCACGCAGCGTGAAATCGTTGCGTCGAGCCAGCGGTCCCGGCCACCGAAACCGGACCCGCTAGGGCGCTTCGGTCAGCGCAAGCAAGGGAACGCTGGGGAGGGCCGCCGTCGGGCCCAGACGCCGCGTGTCAAGCTGGAGGTCGTGCTAGAGCATGCGGGAACCCCTGCTGCCCCTCCGCGGGTGACGGCATTAGCTACCTGCCTGAGGGCCGACTGGTTCGGCTTGGGCTCGGCTTGCGCCCCCGGGCCTTGGGCACGGACCGATGCACGAGGCGCCGTGAGCTGTTCGGCCCTGGCCGCGCTGTCGCGAGGTCAGGCCGGTGCCGGCTCTTTTGCTTTCGCGACAGTGAGCAGCACCGCGGAGTCCTCGACCGCCTCGAGGTTGTGCCGGGCGCTGGGGACGATCAGCAGGTCGCCTTCGCGTGCCTCCCACATGTCGGCTTCAGCCGTGACCCGCACCCGCCCGCGCAGCACGACAACGGTGGCCTCGCCCGGGGTCTCGTGCTCGGCCAGTGACCTGCCTTTGACCAGGGTCATCAGCGCCTGGCGCAGCAGGTTCTCATGTCCGCCGTAGACGGTCTCGGCGCTGCGCCCGCTCGGTGCCGACCGGGCCCGCTTGAGATGCTCGCGGGCCAGGGCGTTCAGGGAGATCTTCTGCATGCCCCGAGTGTCGCAGATACCCTGACCAGCACCGCCGAGCTGGCATTCCCGCCGACCGCGGTCAGCGTACCGGCCAGGGCTTCGGTGATCAGTGCCATGGCAGCATCATGTGCGCTCAGTTCCTCGTGCACCCGTATCCGGCGGCGTAGCCGTGCCGGCCGGGTCGGGGGCGGCGCCGGTAAGGGAGGCCTGGGGCTGGGGTGGCGTCGGCGGGCGGGCGGAGGTGGGACCACTTTCCCGGCGACGGCGTGCCCGGCGGGGATCACGACGAGTTTCCCGTCCCTGGTGCGGACCGTGAAGGACCCGGCGTCAGCCTGCTCGAGAATGCCCAGCACGTCGGTCATCGGCTTGCTGTCAGCCGGTCCTGGGCGCCAGCGGATCACGACCCGCTTGCCGACATCGGCGCGGGTCAGCCGGACCTCCAGCCGGTACCACATGCCAGTCACCTGCTACCAGGGTAGGCGGCCTGGTTGCCGGGCAGCCAGCCGGGCGTTCATCGCCGCAGGCCTTTAGTTACAGAGTGTCACCCAGTTCTTGGCCCGACTTCGCGCGGATCGCCGAATCGGGGCGGCTGAGAACTGTGTCGGCCCAGTGGGTCGCAGCGCGCAGATCGTCCACTTCTGTACGGACTAACGATCTTCAATGGTGGGGGTTACTTAGGTCGAGCCTGGTCTTGGCCAGGAAGCCGTCGAGGTGGCCGGGCCGGTATTGCATCCGCCTGAGCCGGGTCTTCACCAGCACAGTCAGCTGATCGATGTTCTGCTTGGTGAGGTTCGCCAGCGACCGTTTCAAATTCGACCAGACCGCCTCCACCGGATTCAGCTCGGACGCATAAGGCGGGAGCTGGTAGACCGTCAGCCACGGGCGGGCGGTGACCAGCTCGCGCGTCGCGCGGCTGACGTGGGTGTTCAGGTTGTCCCACACCAGGACGACGGGCCCATTGAGCTGCTGGTGCGCGGCGTCCAGGAACCGGGCGTAGTCCGTCTCGGTGAAGCCCTTGCGCTGGTCCTTGCCGTGCCTGCGGCCGGCGCGGGTGCGGTAGATCAGCTGGGCCCGGTGACCGGGCCGGGTGGCGATCAGCGCGGCCAGCGACACCCGCGTGTTATGGCCGCCGGTCACGGTCACCACCGGGGTGTGGCCGCGGCGCCCCCAGGTGCGTCCTTTCGGCGGCCTCAGGCCCTGGCCGGACTCGTCTTCGAAGCAGAGCCAGGCGCCCAGGTCCGCCGCCGTCCTTTTATCACCGGCCAGGTCTCCTCCCGCCACCTGGCAATCTGGTCCTCGTCCCGCTCGGCGGCCCGGCGGGCCGGGACCTGCACGCTCCACCCGATGCGGCGCAGCAGCACATCCATCCCGGCCAGCGTGTACTCCACGCCGAACCGCCGCCATACCTGGTCCGCGATCCGGGCCAGCGTCCAGCACTGATCGGCATACCCGCAGGCCGCCGGGCCGGCATCCAGCACTGCCGCCAACTCGGCGACCTGGACTGGGGTGAGCTTGCACTGCGCACCGCCCGCGCCCCTGGAGGCCAGCGCCTGCTTCCCGCCCGCGGCCAGCGCCCGGCGCCACCGGTTCGCCGACATCCGGGACACCCGGAATCGTCGTGCGACCTCCCGGTCGCTGGCCCCGGCCTCGATCATCTCGGCGGCGGCCAGCCGGACCTGCTCCAGGCGGGCCCGCGCCGCTGCGGTCAGCCCGCCGCCATCGGGGTACCTCATGCCTCCGGCATAGCGCACCGCGCACCGGATGACCAGGCTCGTTAGAAGGCGGGGAGCTGGAAGCCGTTGTAGTACCACAGCGCCGAGGTGTACCACAGCACGCCGATGACGATCGCGAGCGTCCCGCCCGCCACCGGCAGCGCCCAGCCGGGCAGCCGCCCGCTGTGCACGAGCAGCAGCTTGGCAGCGAACGCGCCGTAGAAGAAGCAGCCGGCGATCGAGTGAATGGCCACCTGCGGGCTAGTCAGCTGCACGCCGTAGGCGATCAGGCAGTGCACGGCCACCGGGACGGTGAGCGCGAACACGGCGAATCCGGTCACCTTGTGCACGACCGGCACCGGCCGCGGCGGTGACGTCATGCCTGCCCTCCGACCGCCTGACCAGGCTGGCCCCGCCCCGGACGCGCACGGTTCCCGGTCAGCTGGTGTCGATCTTGCTGCCGCCGGCGCCGATCACGTACCACTCCGCGCCGAACGCCTTGACCCCTTGCCCGTGGGCGGTCCCGGCCGCGGTATCGGCGGTGAAGTAGTACAGCGGGTGACCGTCGTAGGTGACCTGCACGGTCCCGTCCGTCCGCGTGATGGTGCCCAGCAGGGACTGGCTGACCCCGCTGCCCGCCTGCGGCGTCCCGGTCACGATGTCGGGCGGCCACGCCGCGGCGCACGCGCCCGAGCACGCGGACGTGCCGTGCATGTCGGCCTGGAACAGGTACAGCGTGCGCCCGTTGCTGCCGACCAGCGCCTTGCCCGGTATCCCGGAGATGGCGGCCAGCGATACCGTCGCAGCACCGCTCGCCTGGCCGGTGGCCGCGGGGCTGCTCGACGGCGCGGCCGCCGCCGGGCTCGAACTGGCCGGGCTCGACGTGGCCGGACTCGATGTGGACGTGCTCGAGGCGCTGGAACAGGCGGCCGCGAGCAGGCCGATCCCGGCCGCGGCGGCGGCTCTGGCGATCCATTTCGTCATGGTGATGCTCCCCTGGAGACACCTCGCCCGGCTGTGCCCGCGGTTACTGCACCGCGTCCCAGACCTCCAGCCGACGACGGGTGTGCTCCCCTACTGGCCAGTAACGTGCCAGGCTTCCTTCCGGTTCAGCCATCACGGCGACCAGCGGACCCGCACAGGCATCCCGGGCTTCCGGCGTCCGCGCGAGCCGGATCGGGTCACAGCCACCCCAGTACTGCGGGCAGGCTTCCCGCGGGGTGGTGGATCTGGACGTCACGGTCCCGGCCGGTCAGCCAGCCAAGCAACCCGGCGGCGCGCCACGATCGCTCGTCGAGCGCTTCGAGGGCCCGCTCCAAGTCCCGGCTCAGGCGGATGCAATACCGGCCCGGCCTCCTCGACGGCTTCCTGGCCAAGACCACGCTCGACCTAAGTAACCCCACCATTGAAGATCGTTAGGCCGTAACGAGAGCCGACAGCAGGATGGCGGTCTGGCTCGGCGGCATTTCGACCATCGGTCGAGCGTCGTGCCCGGTGCCGCTGGAGGCGTCGTGGCGGGGAGACTTCCGAGGTCAGGCGCCGGCGGGCCGGGCCTCCCGGTGCGGGCTGGTAGCGGCACAGCGTGCCGGTGCGGATGTCGCTTGCTGAAGCCGATCAGGGGCAAAGGGCACTGGTAATGGCGTGGGTAAGCCAGCGCGCGTATCGCCCGAGCGGCCAGCCCTGGGTCAGGACGAGCCGTTCGTAGCTGTCGATCGCCAGGTAGTTCCACAGCACGTCGCGGACCTCGCCGAGGCCGATCCCGTCGCGGAGCTGGCCGGTGTCGAGCAGGTGCCGGCCCAGCATGGTCATGCCGGCCAGCCCCTCGTCGGTCAGCTTCGCCCAGACCGGGGCGAGTGAGTCGTCGACGTGCCGCCCGTCGCGGATGAGGATCTGCACCCGGGCCGAGCGCGCCTGGCGTTGCGTCAGGCCCTCGGCGAACATCGCGATCTTGCGCCGCACGTCGGGCTCGTCCCGCATCGCCTGCATCGCCGGGCGCTCGGCGACCGGTACCGGTTTGTCATCGTCGGCGATCACCAGGTCGAACACGGCCTTGGCCAGCGCGGCCTTGGTGCCGAAGCCCTTGTAGATGCTCTCCGCCGAGACGCCCGCGTGCGCGGCGATCGCGGCGATCGTCGTGGGCCGGAACCCGTCCCGCTCGAACAGGTCACGAGCGGCCAGCACCACGGCCAGGCGCCGGGCCCGGGCCTGCTCGCGCCGCCTGGACGCGTCGTAGGACCTCTTGACTTCCGTCATCGCATGCTCCAAGATTCAGATACAGTCACACTGTATCTGATTGGAGTCACCATGACCGCCAGCTCCTCCCCGGCCGTGTCCGCCGGCCCGGCCTCGGTCGCGGTGCGCGCCATCCGCGCCGTGGCCGACGGGGACCAGGCCAGCTTCGACACCTTGTACCACCCGCGCGCCGCCGACCGGGACAACGGCCCGCCGTCATCGCGGGTCCCGGGCCCGGCCGGGTTCTACTCGACCGCGCTGTGGCTGCGCAACGGGTTCGCCGGCCTGCGCTACGACATCCACCACGCCGCCGCCGAAGGCGACCTGGTCGCGGTGAACGCGACGATGAGCGGCCGCCATGTCGCCCCGTGGGCCGTCTACACCGACGACGGCGCCGTCGACACCGTCTTCCCGCCGACAAACAACACCTTCGCGGTCACCCAGTCCCACTGGTTCCGGATCGAAGACGGCCAGATCATCGAGCACTGGGCCAACCGCGACGACCTCGGGATGGCCAGGCAACTCGGCTGGATCCCGCCCACCCCGGCCTACCTGCTCAAGATGGCGCGGGCCAAACGGCGCGCACGCGCTGTTGACCTTCCCGCGGCCAGCGCGAAGGGGGTGCGGCGTGGAACTTGAGGGGCAGACCGGCCCACCCGTCCCGGCCACGGCTCAGGCACCGGCCCTGGATTGGGGAGCCGACAGCTACGAATCCCTGGCCGCGCAGCTTCTGCCCGCCGCCCGCGTCGTCCTCGAAAGCGCGGGGCTCCGGCCCGCTGAGCGTGTCCTTGATCTTGGCTGCGGGACCGGGAACGCCGCACTGCTCGCCGCAGACCGCTGCGGCGAGGTGACGGGCGTGGATCCCGCATCGCGGCTGCTGGAGATCGCACGAGCTCAAGCCGCCCGCAAGGGCAAGAAGGTAACGTTCCGTCACGGCGAGGCCGCGTCGTTGCCGATGGACGACTCCGCTGTGGATGTCATTCTCTCGGTGTTCGCCCTGATCTTCGTGCCCGATCCCGGTGCCGCAGCTGCAGAGATGTCGCGCGTCCTGGCTCCGGGCGGGCGCATCGTGCTGAGCGCGTGGGTTCCCGCCGGCGCGATGTTCGAGATGACCTCGACGGCGTCAGACACCATCAGGCAGGCCATGGGGGCGCCCCCCGGACCTGCGCCGTTTGCCTGGGAACAGCGCGACGCCCTGCTGAACCTGCTCGCCCCGCACGGCTTCAGCGTGGAGGTCAAGTATCACGCTTTGGCGTTCGCCGCGTCGTCCGCGCAACAGTTCCTCGCTGACCAGACTCAGAACCATCCAATGGCAGTCGCCGGTCTCAGCGTCCTAGAGCGACTCGGCCAGGCAGAAGCGCTGCGCACCCGCCTCCTGAGGATCTTGGAGAACGGCAACGAAGACGCCGAAAGATTCCGGGTAACCAGCCGCTACGCCGTTGCCACAGCCCGCCGCCAGGGGTGAGCAGCCGATCAGGATCCGCGCTCGTAACAGCGCACTACGGTAAGTCCAGCATCACCTCACGTGACAGAACCGCCCGATCTGCTCGCATGGCGCTAACTCGGCGTTGGACGTGCCACGGCGCCATAACGGCGGCTCGGCGCGCATTCTCCCTGAGCAACGCCGTCACTCAGCGTGATGCGATCTGCCGGGGTGGCTGTGGCCGGCTGCCGGTTCGGTGCGGCGGGGCCGGTGTGGTAGGGCTGGATGGCTGGATGAAGTCAGCTGCCGGTCCGGGATCAGTCGCCGCCGTCCCCGTTGCCGTGGCCGTCACCGTGCCCGTGCCTGTCGTGGTGCGGTGGGGCGGCGGCGGTGATGGCGATCACGCTTCCGGCTGGCACCGGCCCGCTGGGCTGCACCGACAGCACCGTTCCGGGGTCCTGGCCGCTGGGCTGCCAGCGTACCCGGACCATCAGGCCGAGCTGCTGCAGCTGGCGGCGGACCGCGCTGAGCGGCTGACCCGCCAGCGAGCCAGCGCTGACCTGCACCGTGGCGGCCGGGGACGTGCGGGATGGCGCAGCCGGGGGCGGCGCGGTGCGCGCCGGGGATCCAGCACCGCTCAGCATGCCCGCCAGCAGGACAGCAAGAACGACAGCCCCGGCCACGCCACCCGCGCCCAGCACGGCGGCCCGGCCGGGCAGCGTCCTGCCGCGGACCCGCGTGCCGGGCCCAGCCGGACCCGCCCGCACCAGGCCGGCCAGCGGGTCCGGCTGGCCCTCCAGCGGGAGCGTCGCCCGGCTGTTCACAGCGTCGCGGAGCGGCCGGCCCGCCCGGCGACCTCACCGGCGCCCCGCGGCCGCGCCAGCGGGTCCTGGGCCGTCAGCTCGGCCACCAGCGCGGCCACATCGGCGGGCACCGCGGCGGGCAGCGGCGGCAGCGGGCGGGTCTGGTGCGCCAGGGCAACCTCGGCCGGCGTCCCGGTGAACGGCGGCGTCCCGGCCAGGCATTCCCACGCGAGCACGCCGAGGGAATACAGGTCGCTGGCCGGGGTGGCCACCTGGCCGGCGAGCCGTTCCGGGGCCAGGTAGGCCGGCGTGCCGAGCAGTTCCCCGGTACCGGTCACCGTCGCTGACCCGGCGGCGCGGGAGATCCCGAAGTCGGTGATCTTCACCTGGCCGCCCGGGCCGAGCAGCAGGTTCCCCGGCTTGATGTCACGGTGCACCAGGCCCGCCCGGTGCGCGGCGTCCAGGCCCGCAGCCGCCTGGGCCACCACGTCCATGGCCCGGCCCGGATCCAGCGGCCCGCCGCCGAGCACCTGAGCCAGCGACGGCCCGTCCACCAGCTCCATCACCAGGTAAGGCGGCTCCGCCTGGCCGTAGTCATAGACCTACGCGATGCCCGGATGCGACACCGAGGCGGCATGCCGGGCCTCGGACCGGAACCTCGCCAGCGATCCCGGGTCCTGCGCGTACCCGGCCCGCAGCAGCTTGACCGCCACCGGCCGGCCCAGCACCGCATCCGTGCCTTTCCAGACCTCGCCCATGCCGCCGGCCGCGATCCGGCCCTCCAGCCGGTACCGGCCCGCCACCACCGCCCTGGCATCGGACATGACAGCCAGACCCTACCCGCCCCCAGGCCAGCCATCCGCCCGCTTCCCCGAACAGGCCAGACCGGGCGGCAATACAACCGCTGCGGTCCCAGCCTCACCAGCCGGAACTGCAACCTCGCCCCGAACAGCCGGTACCGCCGGGCAAGCAGCCGACGAAGCTATCACACAGCGTTAGCAGAGGCCGACGCTCCTAACCTGCTGCGAGCGCCGGATCCCTGCCGATTCGGCGTGGTTGACTCTCTCGCTGATCATGCAATCGTCCCTATGCAGATTATCCAGTTATGGCTCTTGCGGCTGGCGAGGGACCCAGTGGGTCGGTGGTACCGGTCCGCGGCTGCTGGCCTGAACGGTGGCGCCCGAGTCCGGTTATGCCGCGGGTGATGGCCCTGCCGGGTACCGGGCGGATACTTCCTCTAAACACATTATCCACGTGGGCTAGGTGCCGTCTAGTCCGTCGCGTCTGCCGCGATATCATCCAGGGCTGGCCTGGGCGGCTGTCTAATACACGCTAGCTGGCGGGCCATGCGGACTTGAACCACAGACCTCTTCCGCGCCAGGTCTCCTCGGTGATCTGGCTCATGTGCGTCAATCCTGGTTGCGATCACGTCGGCATGTTGTGGACGGAAACCGCTGGGCATCCGCTGGGATGACACCCAGCCCGGATACTCCGAACCTCCCACCAGGCACACGGCGATCGCCCTGATCTCGGTGTGCCTGGGCTTCTTCGTGATCCAGCTCGACGTCACGATCGTGAACGTCGCGCTGTCGGCCATCCAGCGCGAGATCGGCGGCTCGCTGGCCGACCTGCAGTGGGTCGTCGACGCCTACACTCTGGCCCTGGCCTCGATCATGCTCACTGCGGGGTCGGCCGCGGACCGGGTCGGGGCCAGGAAGCTGTTCGCGGGCGGGCTGGCGGCCTTCGCGGTCGGCTCGGCCGCGTGCGCCGCGGCCCCGTCGCTGAGCGTGCTGATCGCGGCCCGCGCGGTGCAGGGCCTCGGCGCCTCGGCCCTGCTGCCCTGCTCGCTTGCCCTGCTGGTGCACCAGTTCCCCGGTCCGCGGTCGCGGGCGCGTGCGCTCGGCGTGTGGGGCGCGATGGGGTCACGGGGCGTGGCGCTCGGCCCGGTGGCCGGCGGCGCGCTGGTGACGCTGGCCGGCTGGCGGTCGATCTTCCTGGTTAACGTGCCCGTCTGCGTGCTCACCGTGTTCCTGCTCCGGCGGCACGTGACCGAATCGCCGCGCAACCCGGAGCGGCGGCTTGACGTTCCGGGCCTGCTGCTCGGGGTCGCCTCCCTGGCCGGGCTCACCGCCGGCTTCATCACGACGGGTCAGCTCGGCTGGCTCTCCCCGGTTCCGGCCGGCCTGCTCGCGGCCGGGGCGGCAGCCGCCTGCCTGTTCGTCCGGGCCGAGCGGCGGCGAGCGTCCCCGCTGCTGCCGCTGGCCCTGTTCCGGTCCAGGAACCTCAGCGGCGCCACCGGGGTCGGGGTGATCTTCAACCTGGTCCTGTACGGGTCGCTGCTGTACCTGTCGCTGTTCCTCCAGCAGTCGCGCCATGAGCCGGTCCTGGTCACCGGGCTGCTGCTGGTGCCGATGAGCCTGGTCGTCGGCGCCGGCTCGCTGGCCAGCGGCAGGCTGACCGCGCGCCTCGGCCTGCGGCCGTCGATGCTCGCCGAGCTCACGCTGGCCGCCGCCGGGGCGGCGGTCCTGGCCGCCGCGGGCGCCGGCCCGCCGCTGGCCGTCATCGTCGCGGCTCGGTGCTGCTTGGCCTGGTCTCGCTGGCCATGCCGGCCATGACCGCCGCCGTGGTGGGCGCCGCTGGGCCCCGGGCACGCGGGCGTGGCCAGCGGCATCCTGAACGCCGCCCGCCAGTCGGGCGGGGCCCTCGGCGTGGCCCTGCTCGGCTCGCTCCTCGGCTCGGGACACACGCTGAGCCTGCACGTCCCGCTGGCTGCGGCGGCGGCGGGCTACCTGGTCGCGCTCGCCCTGGCCTGGCTGGTCATCGGTAACAGGAAGTGAAGCCAGGAGTCTGCGCCACGCATCTCGCGCCCGGCGCGCCGATGCGCGACTATTGAGGCCTGGCGGGAGGGGACAGATTGGCTCGCACGCCTCTGCGGGACGGCGACCCGGCGCAGGTCGGATCGTACCGGCTGACGGCCCGGCTCGGCGCGGGCGGGATGGGTGTCGTGTATCTTGCCGCGGGCGCGAATGGCGGCCCGGTCGCGGTGAAGGTGCTACAGCCCGAACTGGCCGGCGACGCGGAGTTCCGGACCCGGTTCAGCCGGGAGGTGGCCGCGCTCACCCGGGTCAAGGGCGTGTGCACGGTACGGGTGATCGAGGCGGACACCAGCTCGGACCGGCCGTTCCTGGTCACCGAGTACATCGAAGGACCCTCGCTGTCCGAGTACGTCGAATCCCATGGGCCGATGGACCCGCGGATGCTGTACGGGCTGGCCACCGGGCTGGCCGAGGCGCTGACCGCGATCCACGCGGCCGGCATCGTGCACCGCGACCTCAAGCCCTCGAACGTGCTGCTCACGGCGGGCGGGCCGAAGGTCATCGACTTCGGGATCGCCCAGGTGCTGGAGGCGACCGCCGTCACCAAGGCCGGCTTCACGGTCGGTTCGGCCGGATTCATGGCGCCCGAGCAGATCATGGGCCGGGCCAGCACGACGGCTGACATCTTCAGCTGGGCCGTGACGATCGCCTTTGCGGCCAGCGGGCAGTCCCCGTTCGGTACCGGAACGTCCGAGGCCATCTTGTACCGGATCCTGCACGACACGCCGGACATCGCCGCGGTTCCGGGCAGCCTGCTTCCGCAGGTCACCGCGGCGCTGGCAAAGGAGCCGCAGGCCCGGCCCACCGCGCCCGAGCTACTGAGCCAGCTGACCCGCACCCCCGTGCAGCCCTCGGCCCGGTATGACACTCCCACTCAGACGATCCTGGCCCAGACCTGGCGGCCTCCCACGCCGCCCCGGCAGATCCCTGTCGTCCCCTCGCAGGCCCGAACCACGCCCCCGCAGGCCCGTGTCACGCCCCCGCAGGCCCGTGTCACGCCCCCGCAGGCCGGTGCCACGCCCCCGCAGGCCGGTGCCACGCCCTCGTACGGCCCTGCCGTGCCCTCACACGCCCGTGACGTGCCTCCGGAAACCCCTGCCGTCAGGCAGTCCGGTTCCCGGCGTCCGGCCCTGTTCGCGATCGTCCTGGCCCTCGCCATCCTGGTCGGGGCGGGCGGCGCGGCGCTCTCGCTCGCGCTGGCCGGGCACCATGCCACCAACCCCGGGACCGGCTCGAGCCAGAGCCAGACGGCGCCTCCGACGCCGGCCGTCACGAACAGCTCGGCCCCCGCGTCGGCGCCTACGTCCTCCTCCTCGACCAGCCCGAGCCAGAACACATCGGCGCCCGCCTCAAGCTCCTCAAGCTCCTCAAGCTCCTCAAGCTCCTTGGGCGCCTCAAGCTCCTCGAGCGCTTCGAGCTCCTCCTCGAGCTTCTCAAGCTCCCCAACGGGCCCTCCCGGCTGATCACCTTCGGCAGTTACAGCGGCATGGAGCCGACCGGGATCGCCTGCAGCGGCGACGGGACCACGACCAGCTACACCTACCCTGGCACCCGGGTACAGAGCGCCTCGTAACTCCTCAGGGCGTGAAGGCCAACCTGCCCACCGTGCTCCCGTCGGCCAGCGCTGCAGCCCGTTGGCCACCTCGCCCAGGCCCAGCCGCTCGCCGATCAGCGGCCGGATCAGGCCGTCGGCCACCAGCTTGCCCAGTTGGACGTGGCAGTCCTTGATCGACTGCGGGTCCTTGGTCTGGTACAGGCCGCAGTGCAGTCCCACCACCGAGTAGTTCTTGATCAGCACGTGATTCAGCGGCGCGGACTGGGTTACCCCGCCGGCGAAGCCGACGATCAGGATCCGGCCCTCGAACGCGATGCACTTGGTCGACCGGGTGTACATGTCTCCGCCCACCGGGTCGTAGACCACCTCGGCACCGCGGGCCGCGCTGCTCGCCGACGCGGTCACCATCTTGTATGCCCGCGCCCAGTACCTCACCGGCATCGGCAAGCGCGAGTGGGAACCATCCGAACGCATGCCGGTGCTCGTGATCATCATCGATGAATACGCTGAGCTGGCCGAGCAAGCTGCCCGCGGGCTCAAGGGCGCCGACACCATCGCCCGGCTTGGCCGCGCGCCCGCCGTGACGCTGGTGATCGCCACCTAGCGTCCGACCCAGCAAGTGATGGGGCACGGCGCGGTGCGCTCGCAGATGAACATCCGCCTGTCCTTCCGCGTCGAAGAACAACGCGACGTCGACCTGGTCCTCGGGCAGGGCAAGCTCAGGGCCGGCTGGCACGCCCACAAGCTCAACGCACCGCAGGGCCGAGGCCGTGTGCAGCCCGGCGGGCGCACGCCAGCGTGCGTTCATGACGATGCCTCCTCGTGGCTTGAATATCCGAGCCGGGTTCCCGGCCCGCGAACCGGGCGTGGCGGATGGCAGGCACGGTGTGCGCGCCATCCGCCTGTACCCGCTAGCGCAGTGACCGGAACGCGGCGCGTAGCTCAGCGGAGAACAGCGCCGGCTCCTGCCAGGCGGCGAAGTGGCAGCCCGCGTCGACCTCGTTGAAGTAGATGAGCTTGGGATAGGCTCGCTCGGCCCAGCTGCGCGGGGCCTTGTAGATCTCCTTGGGGAAGACGCTCCCGGCGGCCGGGATGGCCACGTTCTTGACGCCGAAGAAGTCGTACGTGTTCTCCCAGTACAGCCCGGGCGGAGGAAATCCCGGTGTTCGTCAGCCAGTAGAACGTGACGTTGCCCAGGACCTCGTCCCGGGTCAGGTTGCCGACGGGGTGCCCCGCGACGGCGGCCGCGATGTCGGAGTAGCTGGCCGCGTCGTGGTTGAGCATCCAGGCGGCCAGCCCGACGGGTGAGTCCGCGATCCCGTAGAGCGCCTGCGGCTGGGTAATCATTTCAATCCCGTAGCCGATGCCCTTGGTGTAGAAGAAATTCAGCTGCTCGTACGTGCGGCTCTCCTCAGCCGACAGGCCCGAGGGCGGCGGGCCGCCGGCCCCCAGGACACTGCGCGCTAGCGCCGTTGAGACATCGGCTGGAACAACACCGGCGTGGTTGGTGTGCATGCCGATCAGTTCCGGGGGGCTTGGGCGGCCATCACGTCGGTGATGATCGCGCCCCAATCGCCGCCTTGCGCCACGAACCGGGTGTAGCCCAGGCGCCTCATCAGCTCGGTCCAGGCCCGGGCGATGCGGTCCGGGCCCCAGCCGGTCTCTCGCGGCTAGGCGGAGTACCCGTAGCCCGGCATCGACGGGATGACCACGTTGAACGCGTCGGCTGCGCTGCCGCCATGGGCGGTGGGGTTGGTGAGCGGGCCGATGACCGCCAGCAGCTCGATGACCGAGCCGGGCCATCCGTGGGTGATGATGGCCGGCAGCGCGTTGTCGTGTTCGGAGCGGACGTGGATGAAGTCGGCTGTCCAGCCCGTCGATCTCGGTGATGAAGTGCGGCAGGGCGTTCAGTTTCGCCTCGCGCCGGCGCCAGTCGTATTCCGTCGCCCAGTAGCGGGCGAGTTCCTGCATGACCGCCAGCTTCGGGCCCTGCGAATGATCCGGGACGAGTTCCTGGTCGGGCCAGCGGGTGGCCGCGACGCGCGCGCGCAGGCCTCCAGTTCCGCCTCGGTGGTGACCGGGACCGTGAACGGCCGGATCGCTGTGGTGCCTGCTGAGGTTTCGGTCGGGGCAGACATGTAGGTCTCCTTGGTATTGCTTGGTGGCCGATGTGTGGAGCCGGCCGTCCTAGACGGAGCCGTGCCCTTCCGCGGTGGGCAGGCGGGTGGAAGGTGAGACCACGAGGATCCCCTTCACAAGCGGTACCGCCTCACCATCGCGCATCGGCCGGCCGGGTGGCGCCAGTAAGAATTACTGGTCTGTATCGCCGGGCACAGATGGAGGCTGCGTCGTGTCAAGCTGGCGGGCTTGCCCCGCCGGGCGTGACGGCTCTCGGCGGCGGTGAACGAGGAGGTCTTGTGCAGGACGAGGCGGGCGGGCAGGGTGCGGTGCTCGCGGTGGTAGGTGGCCAGCGCGTGGAGCAGCAGCGCGTGCGCGTCGTGTTCAGTGAGGTGGGGCTGGCGGTCGTCGCGGCCGACCCGGGCGGGTCCGCCACGGACGATCACCCCGTCGCCGCGCTCGTTGAAGACCTGGGCGACAGAGGTGTCCAAGGTGGTGTCGTCGACGTGCAGGTTCCAGGCGCGGCTGGCCTCGTCCTGGCGGCTATGGCCGGCCGGGGGCGGGACGGATTCGTCCCAGGTGCTGCGGCGGATGATCTGGATCGGCTGCCGGATCTGCAGCACCCGCGCCTTGAGCAGGTCGTGGAAGTTAGCGAACTGGGGCAGCCTAGCGCAGTCGCCGGATTCCGCAACGGCGCGTGACCCGGCGGCGTCCTTTTCCACGGCTGCGGGCGCGGCGCGGCGGGTGGTGTCGATGAGCTGCTCGGGGCGGGCGACGATGAGCACGTCGACGCGGTTCTCGTCGGCGAGCGCGGTGATCTCCTCCGCGTACAGGCTCACCGCGGTCTCCAGTGCCTGCGCGCGGCTGGCACCGGAGATGGCGCGCATGTCCCGGTCGCTGATCACGCGGGTGTTCCGGTCGCTGAAGACCAGCGTGGTGTGCAGGCCGCAGTCGATGTCACAACCGGGGAAACCGGGGAACAGGTACGGGTACCGTTCGTCTGAGCGGGTGGGGTTGAGATGCGTGGGCATGCGCCCGCGCAACTCAGCCAGCCTCACCAGAGCCGGCCGCCAGGCATTCGAGCAGCACGTGGCGGCCCTTCAGCGAATCCTGGCCAGGTCACAGCAGGATGCCGACGCCCAGTTGGCCGCTGAGGCCGACCGCGGAATCCTAGTAGGGCGCTAGGCCGCCGGACCTTCGCCGGCGGCCCCGGCCCTACTCCGAGCCCGTAAAGTCCGCAGATCCGCTACCGACAAACGGCAAACTCCGAGGTCGGCGACCCGCACACGTTCCAGACCGCCGAGGGTGTCACAAGCCAGGTCTGACGCGGGAGGTGCGCCCGATGAGATCCAGGATCCGACGGGTGTGGCCTCGCTAGGCCCGGCGCAGGTCTACCTGCATCCTGGTCCGGCGCGGCTGCGAGCGGTGGTGGATCGTATGCCCAGCCCGCGAGTGCACGCCCGGGAGGCGTGATGCCCGAAGCTGCGGTGATTGCCTCCTTCACTGCATGCCCGGCGTCTTACGCCTTCCTGAGAGCCTCGCGCCTGGGCTTGTCGAGGTGGCCGACCGGAAGGATCTCGCGGCCGTAGCTAGCCTGGCACACCTCGGCCAGGGCCACGTACAGGGCGAATCCCGCCAGGATGACCGCCATCCAGCCGCCGGTCTTGAGCAGCCCCGACGACGCTGTCCCCGCGATGACTGGCACCGACGCGGTGTACAGCGCGGCGCCGACCACGAACAGGGTTGCGGTCAGCATCGCGAGCGCGGTGACCACGGCGATGCTGGTGCGGAAGGACGCTAGGAACATGATGGCCGCGAAGATGCCGAAGGCGTACAGGAGCAGGCCCTGGGCGTGGCCGACCTGCGTCACCGGCACGTCCTTGGCGAAGAACTCCGCGAAGACGAACAGCGCCATCCAGAAGGCGCCGAAGCCGCCGAAGAGCATGCCGCCGAAGACGTTGCCCATGCGCAGCTGGATGATCCCGCCAACGAACTGGGCGAGCCCGCCGAACATGAGGGCCACGGCGAAGACCACCGGCGTCGTGGCCGCCGGGACCGCGTTGATGTAGATCATGGCGAGCATGAACGTGGTGATCCCGAAGCCCGCCAGTGCAAGCGGCGCGGAGTTACCCCACGCCGCGCCGGTCGCCGTTGCCGGGGGCGCGACTGGCACTGGCCTGAGTGGCTTGACTTCTCCGGGCTGGAAGGTTGGGTCGGTAGACATTGCTTCCTCCTGACTACGAACTGTGTCTTCAGCAGAGCGTGTGTCGCCGCCGCGTTCGCTGGGAGGGTCATAGGTCATGGTCAGAGCGGCCGAAAGTCAGGTCTATGAGGTGGCGGGAACGAGTTCCGCCACTTGTTCGGTCTCATGCCGGGCCACCATGGGAAGCGTCGTTCATCCCATCGCCGGCCGCCAGCCGGGCCGTCGCGGTGCGCGCGGCCCCGCCGGCCGGGATGTAGACCACCATGCGGGCGCCGGGAACCGCCTAGACGGCGAAGCTCGTCGACGTCGCGGTGAGGCGACCGAAGCGCGGATGCCGGCAGATCCTGATCGGCCCCCATGTCGAGTCCGAGACCAGGCGGGGCCGGGACTACGTGCGGGGTAACCATCGCGGTGACGGCCGTCGCTCCGGACCTCGCGCATGCGCGCTCACAGATGCCTGGTGGGCGTTCCGGGAAGGCCGCGAGTGATGACCTGGCCGGATGGGAGATGGCCAGTGCTACGGCCGAGGTCCGGCCCGAAGAACCAAACCGGTGATATTAGAACACGCGATCGACAGGCGGCCTGCAGCTGACCGGCTCCTGGTCGCCGAGCTGTTTGGCGAGGCAAAGCACCACACCAGGTGGCGTGACCCGACCAAGTCCGAGGAAGCCGCTGCGGTGGCCGAGTTCCGGAAACTCGCGCGCGGGAGAGCTGACCTGCTGGCCGAGGTCGTCGACATCCTCGAGGGCGCGTCCGAGAGAGCCTAGCGAGCCGCTCGCATGCCAGGCCGCGCACCTGTGCCGGGCCGCAGGAGCTGATCCGGAGGCGATCCCGGCGTGGATCGAGGAAGGACGGTGCCGGAGGGTGATCGCGGGTCGCCCGCCGTTCAGCACGCCGAAGCGGAGAACGCCGCGAGGCCCGGGTCAGGGCAAACCACAGTAGTCAGTCTTCGCGGCGCACCTGCTCGGGGTTCTTGTCGGTGCGGAGCCCGTGCCAGCTCGGGTGCCGCATGCTCCCGTCGGCGGTCCACTCGGTGAACGCGACCTCGCCGACCAGACGGGCTTCCACCCAGTGCGCGCCGCGGGCATACCTGGGCGGCACCGGGGTGCTTAACGGGCTGGTGTCGCGCTGCAGGGGGGCCAGCTGCCGCATCAGGCCGGCGAGCATGGCCTCGGTGAACCCGGTGCCGACATTCCCGGCGTACCGCAGCTGGCCATGATCGTAGACACCCAGCAGCAGCGACCCGATCGTGTTGGCGCGGCTACCCTGGCCGGGTTGCCAGCCGCAGATGATGACCTTCTGGTGGCGGATGTTCTTGACCTCGATCCAGTCCCGGTGCTGGCCCGGGTGGTAGCGGGAGGCCAGCGGCTTGCCGACGACTCCCTCCAGGCCATGCTTGAGGCTGGCGGCCAGCACAGCTTGCGCGTCGTCGCGGTACCACGGCGGGGTCCGCACCGGGTCGGCGTCCAGGCCGAGGTCCTGCAGCCGGGCCCGGCGCTCGGTGTAGGGACGTCCCAGCAGCGATTCCTCGCCGTGGTGCAGCAGGTCGAACAGATACAGCTGTACCGGGATGCTCTCTACCAGCCGCTCGGGCGGATGCCGGACGTGCATGCGGGATTGCAGCACCCCGAAGTCCGGGCGCCCTGCGTGAACCGCTACGATCTCCCCGTCCAGGATCACCGGGGCCTGGACGCGGCTGGCGAGCACGGCCAGCTCCGGATAGCTCCCCGCCATCTCCTTGTTAGTCCGCGAGACCAGCCGGACCTGTTCACCGCTGACGTAAGCGATCGCGCGCATCCCGTCCCACTTGAACTCCCACCCGTACCGGTCCTGATCAGCGGGCAGGTCACGTCGCGGTGTAGCCACCATCGGCCGGACCAGCCGAGGCAGAACCGCCATGGTTTCGCGCGCCCCTTCCATGACGAGACCCTGGTGCTGACAGGTTCGCCGGGGTCTAGTCTCCTAGCTCTCCCGCCAATATTACAGTCCGTGTTTCACGGTTAGTTCTAGGTCGGCTCCGCTGTGTGGGCATCGCTCCGGCGGGTGAGGTAACGGTGAGTGATGAGGCCCGGCTAGCAGTTCCTCGTCTCGGCACCCGAGCACGACATCCCCCGCCGGGCCCGCGCCTACCTCATCACCGACGACGACGTTGCGGTCGCGGTCGCGCGCTACGCAGCCACCCGCCCCCAGCTCGACAGCATCTCGCGCCACGCGCTGACCGCAGGGCCGCCGCCAGCGCCGCAACCCTCCGGTGAACCGAGCCCCGGTCATCGCGCGGCCAGGCCAGATGATGCCGGCCAAGGCGAACCGCCCGCCGCCGCGGACGAGCAGCAAGACCCGGACGCGATCCTCAGACGCGCGCTGTCCGCGCACCAGCCGAAGGCGTCCCCGTCAGCGACCTCATCACGATGACCGGCGTGAGCCGCCGGTGGGTCTTCTACCGGCTCCGCCAGCTCGCCGCCGACGGCTACGCCGTCCAGACCGTACGCGGCCACTGGCGCACCGCGAGATGACCATCCGTAACCGGGAGTGCAAAGTGCAAGTGCACGCCCTCACGCGCGTCTGCACGTATAGCGGCATCATCAGCCCGTGCACTTGCACTAAGCCCGCTCCCCGCTCCGTCACCAACGGTAATCACCGAGCCCTCCGGTTCGTGACCCGCGGGCGGAGTCATCATGAGTGATCCGCTCCCGCCGATGACCGGTGAACCGATCACGCGCCACTCACGCGACGGGCGGCTGAGTCCGTGGGCAAACCCGGTCACCGGCGCGCCGGGATGGCAGATCACCACCGGGTCACGCCGTCTGGCCCTGGCCGTGGCCACCATCGTTCCCAGCGGAGCCGTCCGCTCCGCGTCCGCGGCTGCAATAGTGGCCCTCTTGCTCAGCGGGAACGGCTTGGCCCTCGCGCAACAATGTGCTCTTGCCCGCGCCCCACGGGCCGGAGCCCGGGCGGTTTCGTCGCTATGCAGGCTGCTCAGCCGGTCATGTCAAACCCGTCCGGGATGATCTCCATGCCGGTGATGGACACGCGCGGGTCGTGGCCGGCGGGGAGCAGCACGACACGGACCTCGAACTCTGCGAGCATTTCCCGCCGCCGCGCGTTATCGGCCGCGTCCCATTCCTGGGCTATGGTGCGGCCTGTGGGCACCAGGCGGATGCCCGGCTTGCGTTCCGGCAGCGCCTTCAGCGCCGTGATTTCCTCCCCGAGCCGGCGGTATTCGGTGCGGTACCATTCCGCGTCCTCCGCCGAGTCATACAGTCCGGCCTGGCGGTCCTCGCGCAGCCGCGTGCGGGTGGCCTCCAGCTCCGCGATCTGCGCCGCGTGCCCGGTCCCCGGATCGTAGACCTTCCGCATGACCTCCCCGGACCCGTACCGGGCCAGGAACCATCCGCTGACCAGCGCATCGGCGGCCGCGAGCGCCATGGCCGGGGCGGGCCTGCACTGCGCCGAGGCGCGGATCCCGCGGATCCGCGCGGTGCACTCATACGCGTACCGCGAATGGCCGCGTCCGGTGACATGCAGCCGCGCCCCGCAGCTCCCGCAGAACGCCGCCCCGGTCAGCAGCCGCATGCCCTTCGGCGCGCGCGTGCCGTCGCGTCTGGGCGCGGTCGCCGTCACCAGCGCGTCATGCGTCGCGCGATCCCACAACGGCTCCGCGAGCCGCACCGGCCGCCCGTCCGCGCCGAGGACGGGCCTGCCGCCGTGCATGAGGTACCCCAGCGCCGCCTCGCTGCACAAAATGTGCTTGAGGGTATGCCCGGTCCACGGCCCGCCCTTCACCGGGCGGCCGTACAGCTGGGCGCGCCGGTCGCCCGGAGACGGAATCCCCTCCCGCGTCAAGCGCACCGCCTCGGTCCCGATCGTGATCTTCCCCGTCTCATCGGCCAGGATCCGCCGCGCCACCTCCCGGATGATCTGCGCGCCGGCCGGATCCAGCGCCACATGATCGACCTTCGCCATCGGGGCAGGCCGGACATACGTGTACCCGTACGAGGGGCGCTGCTTGGGTTCGCCCGCCTTCCGCGCCCGGATGGCCTCATCGCGGTTGCGTTTCTGGATCGCGCGCAGTTCCATCTGCGACCCCCACGCCTTGGCCAGCCACTCGTTTTCCTGGTTCGGGTCCGAGAAATCCCACACCCCGGCGTGATCAGCCGTCACCACCACGCGGCCCTGACCGGTCAGCAGCGTCTGCGTATTCAGCGTGTCGCGGACATTGCGGCCCACCCGGTCCACCGACGCGGCCACGACGCCGTCGTACGGCCCCATCTCTCCTCGCAGCCAGGGCCCGAACCCGCGCCGCGTCAGCGGGTCCGTCGCCCTGGACACCTCCCAGTCATCGGCCCATGCGATGATGTGCCCGCCGACGCCGGCCGTGGCGTCAAGGATCTGGTCTCCTTGACGCTGCGGGCTGCTGGTCTTGTCGGTCTTGCGGCTCAGCCGGCGGGTCGCCACCAGGCACCGGCCGCACCCGTCGTAGTCCGTGGTCAGCATGTCATCCATGATGCCTGCTCCCGCTTCCTGTGTGGATTACGGAAGCATCCCGGCGGCTAGCGGCAGGCCGGATCCAGCGGCACCGTGGCGGGCGACAGCACGTGCAGGTAGGTGTTCAGCGCGTGGGCACAGCCCAGGTTCCACTTGGCCTTCCCGAGGGAGTTGATCGCGTACCCGGTGGTGACGGGCTGGTAGTGGTCGAAGATGTCGACGGGAAAGTACGGGACGACGTTGACTTGGTTGTAGATCCGCCAGGACACCGTGCTCAGGGCGCCGTAGCGGGCGGCGAAGGCAGCGTCGCCCACGTTGGGCGAGGCAAATGTCCACGCCTGAGGCTTCAGCGGCGTGTTCGCAGTCAGGTCCGCGACCAGCAGCGTGGCCAGCGCGCCACCCAGGCTGTGGCCGGTCACCACGATCGGCAGGCCGGCAGGATCAACCTCGGCCGCAAGACCTTCGGTGGCCGCGGCGGCGACGTCGGCGGCGAACGTGGCCGGCGCGGGCGCGCTGTGCTGCTGGCCCGGGGTCATGGTGCCGAAGGTGCTGTAGATGTCGTGGAAGCCCTGGGCGACGTTTCCGCCGTTCGGAACCTGGGTGAACGGCACCAGATCCCACTGGAAGTCATTCCACCATTCGGTGGTCGTGGCCGTGCCGCGCAACGCGACCACCGCAGTCTTGGGCGCGCCGCCCACCGCGACGAACCCGTAGAAGACACGCGACTGCACCGGACCGAAGGAGTCGGTCATCTGAATCGTGCGCACCAGCGTGTAGCCGGCCGGCATGTTCGTGATCGCGGCCGGATTGACCTGACCGGGATCGCTGGCGAACTGCTCGGACGCGGCCTGGATGAACGGCCCCCAGGTGACCGCGGTTACCGGATTCATGGGGTCAGCAGGCATGCCGTTTCCTCATCTCATCGAACCGGCAGATCGCAACGGCACGCCACGGCAGCGCCCTGGGGCGGTCCAGTCCCGTGCCACAGCTTTCTCCTTCCCGCCGGCGAGCGCAAGCCCGACGACCCTCCCGCGTCGTCCAGGCCCTGGACCACCAGCAGCGCCTCGAGCGTGCTGTCCTGCCCTTCGCCGCCTCAGCTGCCACCCCAACCCGCAAGGCGGCCACACGACGGCGCCTGGGCTGAACCCGATGATCGTGCTGCTCGCAGCCGCCGCCTCGGCTTCCGATGCTGCTGCGCTGGCCGGTCAGCCTGACTCCCCACAGCCGCATATCCGCAGTGTCAGCCTGGCACCGGGCCGACGTTGCGTTCATGACCAACTCGCGCCCATAACGATCTTCCTGTGCGGACACCGAAGGCCATGCCCAACGGCATGGCCAGCGCACCTAACGGCGGATAGGGGTCTCCACTTGGGAGGAGCAGACCAGCAAGGACCGCGAGATGCTGTGATCGTGGCAGTCGCCCGCTCCAAGATCTTGTGGCTACTCCAGTCAAATGGAGACCCCGGCGGCGGATCTGGGAAACCGGTCAGTGGTGATGGGCGGCGTGCCAGGCGTGCCAGATCTCGGGCCGCAGCTTCCCGCGGCCCGGCACGGGCATGCCCTGGCTTCGGGCCCAGGCCCGGACCTCGGAGGTGGAAGGTCCGGGCCCCGCCGGGGCATCGGCGAGGGCGGTGCTGCCGATGGCCGGCGCGATGCGCTGGATGGCGGCATCTTCGGTGTCGGCCCAGGCCTGCGCGGCGGCCAGGAACCGGTAGGTCCATTCCTCGGCGAGCTGGCGGGTCTCGCAGAACACGATCGGGACGTTCGGCCAGCGGACCTGCAGCTCGGCTAGCCCGTCAGCGACCAGCGCCGGGCGTATCCGGTCAAGTTTGAACAGGGCCGAGTAGCGGTCCTCGACCACGACCGCGGCCCTGGGCAAGGCGGCGAGCTCGGCCAGGGCGTAGCGGAGCTTGCCGCTGGTGAGGCTGGCTACCAGGTCCGCCAGCGACTTCCGCTCGATGGAGGCGACCAGCCGCCCGCCCGCGGTGATGGCGTAGTCGCCGCAGGGCAGCGCACGCTTGACGGTGGTGGCCTGCTGGCCGGTGAATCGGTAAGGGTACTGCTCGTGGGAGTCGACCACGATCTGCAAGCTGGGGATCCCGGCAGCCCGGGCGGTCGGCGTGCGCACGTCCGGCCGGGCCTGCCTGCGTGTCCGCGGTGACTGCCAGAAGACCGCGTCCCGGCCGCGGGCCGTGGTGAACACCAGCTGGGACCGGTTCTCCCGGCCCCGGTCCACGACCAGGTCGATCGCCGCGCCCCGGCGGACGCACGACCGCAACGCCAGCCGCTCCACGATCTCGGGATCGTCGGGCCACTCGCCAGCCGGCACCGGGTAGCAGTACAGCGCCGTGGTGCGCGGCCAGGTCCCGGAGGTGCGCAACACCATCCCGCCCGCCAGCGGGAGCCGCAGCAGATAGGGCAGCTTGGAGTCCGGGTCGGGGTTGACGGCGATCAGCAGCTCCACGACGCACAGTTTCCCACCAGGTGCGGAGCGCAGGGAACACCACGCCAGCTACTCCTCTGCCAGGCAAGGTAGGACTGCGGTAATGGCTCAAGACCGGGCGCGGCAGAATGTCCTGATCGGCGCGGGACGCGGATGACCAAACGGTAGGCCGCGCTGACGCCATAGCGGCGGGTACGCGCGCGCAAGCTACGCCAGCGGCGGTGGCGGTGCGTCACGGGTGCCGCGGATCGCAGGCGACGTGACCGCCGGCTCTGCCCTTGTCAGCTGCGTGCTGGTGAGCAATGCGCCGTGCGCGGAAAGGCGCCGCTTTTGACCTGCTCCGGCGCGGCTAGCCGCCGGGGACTGCCTTATGGGGGTTCAACTCGGTATTATGGGGGTTCAACTCGGCGGCAAGGTCATCTGGGCCGGTTTACCGGGGCTGCGGCTGCGGTGCGGGGACTGCCGGGCAGCAGCGGGAGGCTGTCACCGGCCCACGTTAAATCCCCATGAGCGGCCGTTCACGGGCATGCTCGATCGTCACCCGCGTTCAGCCTCCGGCCGCGGCGGGTGCTCTCTTTCCGCTTCTCCCTAGCCGGAGTTTCAGATGATCTTGATGCTGGCTGACTGTTCCTGCTGGTCAGGTGGGCTTTGGTTGCCCGTTTAGGCGTATGACCTAACTTCGGGGTGCCCACTTGGCCAGGTCGAAGATTTCGTAGAGTTCGCGCTGGTCGCTGGTGAGCTCGGTGGTCATGCGGCGGGCTTTGGGCCGGCCGCCGGTGGAGGGGTATATCAGGACGGTCTCGCCGATGGCGGCGAGCTGGGCGAGCAGCTGGCGGACGGATAGGTGCAGTCCGGCCTGGGCGGCGGCGCGGCGCATGAGGTGGGCGATCTGCAGGGCCAGGACGCAGGTGAAGACGTGGACTCTGATGTTGTGCTCGGTCCAGTGGTGCATCGGGGAGAAGGACACCACGTGCGGGTCTTTCATCTGGCGGAAGGAGAACTCGGCTTCGGACTGGGACCGGTACCCGGCGATGACCTCGGGCACGGGCCAGTCATCGTGATCGGTGATCAGCACGTGCTTGCCGAAGATTTCCTCTTCCAGCGCGGTGCGGGCGGCCGGGTCGATGGACCAGGCCAGGCGCAGGTCCTTGGGCTGGTCGCCGTCGAGCTGCCAGGTGATGACGCGGCGGACCCAGGGCTTGGCCGTGATCGCCTCGATCTCCGCTTCGACCTTTGCCCTGGGCCGGCGGGTCTTGCCGCGGGCCAGGGTGGCGGCCAGCTCGTCGAGCTTCTTGCCGGCCTTGGCCAGCGTGGTGCCGCCGAACCCGGCGGCCTGGCTTTGGTGCAGCTCTGGTGAATGGGTCAGGATCGCCCGCCGCTCGGCGCCGTAGACGACGCGGCGGGTGTCATGGGCGGTCAGGCCGCCGAACCGGCCCGCGTCCACGATCGATCGCCGGGAGGCGGGCAGTGCGGTCAGGTCCGGGCAGTCCGAGGCCGGGACCGACCCGATGTAGTGCATGCCGGTCGCTGCCAGGTGGGTGAAGTTGGCCTCGGAGTTCTGCCCGGCGTCGAAGACCACGGTCATGTCCGCGGCGCCGGCGCTGCCCCCGGCCGCGGCGCAGACCGCCTGGTACTGGCCCAGCAGCTGATCGGTCATCGCCGGGAACTGGGTGACGTCGGGCCGGTCGCCGGGGTAGGCGTGCCAGGTCAGCGGGATGCCGCCATCCCGGGTCACGACCAGGCCCAGCCCGACCAGCCGCAGGTCGGAGCGTTTCTGCTTGGCCTTGCCCCGCTGCGCGACCGGCGCCTTGCCGTTCGCGGTCGCGATGAACGTGGCGAAATTGGTCATGTCCAGCGCGACCGACGAGCAGTCCACCCCGGACAAGCCCACGATCCGCACCGCGATCGTGCGGGAGATCTCCGCCAGCTGCCCCAGGGTGACGGCGTGCATCGCGTCCCAGAAGTACCGGTGATCCAGCGCCGGGGCACCGATCTTGGCCAGCCGGTCGCCGGCGGTGGTCTTCCACCAGTCCGCGAACGCGGCCTTGGAGCAGGGGGCAACCAGCCGGTTCAGCGCGGCCAGCGCCAGGTAGGTGCCGGCGGACAGCGCCGCCCCGGCCGGCCGGGAGCCGGTCACCTCGTCGATGACCGCGGCGACCCCGAGGTCCTCCAGGATTCCCCAGGCGGCGGCGACGTCCCCGAAGGCCAGGTGCCGGGTCCGTTCCGGCAGCCCGGCCGCCTCCCGCGTCTCCACCGCCGCGGCGATGTCCGCGGCGCTGCCCAGGTACCGCTCGGAGATCATCTTCGGCTTGCCGTCGACGCGGCCCATCTCGCGCAGGTACCAGTACGTCTTGCCGCCGACCTTCTTCGGGTACAGGCTCGCCATAACATTAGGTCATACACCCGTACCGCGATTAAATCAAACACCCAGCCGGCGTGTCATCAGGGGAAACTCGTCAAGCCGGCAACCCGGCCGGCCTCACAAAAACATGATCAACTGAAACTCCGGCTAGGCGGTCCTCCTTTCCTTGCCCTGGCGTGAGTGGGTGCCTGCGGCGTCCGTGCCGATGGTGACCGCCGGCGCGTCATGACCGCCGGCGCGCAGGGTCCGGCCATCCGGGTCGTAGGTCAGGACGGTGCTGTCGGCGCGCAGTTGGTCGATGAGCGCTGCCGTGCCGTCCGGGCCGGTCAGCTGCGCCCGGCCGCGGCTCCCTCGGACGGGCCTCCCGGCATGGCCGGCGAGGAGGATGGCGAGTGCGGCCAGGTGCGGGAGGATCTGGTCTTCGCGGACGTAGGTGTTCTTCGGCCGGTCCGGGTCCGGGCTAGTGGCGCTGGCGTAGCCGTGGCGGCACCGGTAGGCGGGCCTGCCATAGGACCACGCCGATTCCAGCCGGCGCCCGCACCGCCCGCACATGATGAACCCGGCCAGCAGGTACCTGCGGACCGCGGGTCCGGCCGGGCCGCGCGGCGCAGCCGCGTCCTGCGCGGCGATGAAGTCAGCTTCGCTGACTAGCGCGGCGTGCGCGGGATGCTTTGAGGTGACCCACCCCTCGGGGGGTTCCACCGCTGCACCTGCTTGTGACCGAGCCCGGTGTTGGCCGGATCGACCAGGACCGCCTGGGACGGCTGCCGGTTCCACACCTGACGCCCCGTATACCGCGGGTTAGCCAGGATCGCCGCGGCCGTCCGCAGCGTCCACCCGCTCCCGGCCCGGTGCGGATTACGGGCAGGGTCCGCTGCCGACGGGCACGGCACCCCGGCATCATTCAAAGCCCGGGTGATCCGCGCAGCGGAATGCCCCGCCAGCCGCTGCCCGAACATCCACGACACCACCGGCGCCGTGGCCGGATCCGGCTCGAGCCGGTGCGCCCGCCGCCCCCACGCGGCGTGCGCCTTGTTCGGATGCGGCCCCGCATCCGCGAGCCGGTACCCGTACGGCGGGCGCCCGCCCAGATACCGGCCCTGCTCCAGGGTCTGCGCCGCCATCGCGGTACGCACCCGGACCCGGGTCCGGGTGATCTCCCGCTTCGACGACAGCCCCAGCGCCACTATCGTCTGCTCATGATCCTCGGCATGCCAGTCCACCCGCCCGCCGACCTCCGGCATCCACAGCGTGACGCCGTAATGCTCGAACAGCGGGGCCATCGACGCGTACTGGTTCCCGTAGAACGCCCGCTCGTACTCCCCGATCACGATCGCGTCCCAGCCCCGGCCCGGATCGGCGAGCTGAGCGACCAGAGCAGCGGCCTGCGGGCGCCGCGCCCACGGCAACGTCCGGGACTCCCCCGTGTCGAAGAACTCCGCCACGATCACCCCGACCCCGGCAATAGGCGGCCCGCCCCGCCCCCCGCCGATCAGGCACCGCGCCGCTGGCGGTTACCGAGGCGGTGAAGCCCGGGAACAGGTCATCGAGGATCTCGTGGCCGCGGGTGCAGGCCGTGCAGATGCCGGCCATGCGGCACACCCCGGCGGTGCTCCCCGGCCGGCGGCAGCGTGTCCCGCTCGATCACCACCACGCGGTCGAACTGCTCCGACAGCACCCGGGCCGCAAGCAGGCCCGCCATGCTGGCACCGAGGACGACGGCCTGGCTACTGCCTGTGTCGTGCATGTGCTGACTCCTTCTGGCAAGGCGGCAGGGTTGATGAACCGGAGGCGGGTCAGATAGGGGGTACCGCGCCGCCCGTCGCGGACCACGCTGCCGCAGGTGGTTTCGAGCAGAGGCCGGGACACGTCGGCCGGCTGGTAAGCCTTGGCCGCAGCGCCCGCTGCCGTGCCAAGGGATGGTCATCGCTCGTCCTCCGTTGCCGAGTGGCTCCGCCGAGGTAGCTCGGAACGGCCAGCTCAGGGTTCGCTGACTAGCGGCGCGAAGGACGCCACGCTGATCTGCTCCCAGCGGGGCACAACTGCGAGCCGCTGCTCGTAGGGCAGTGCCGCCAGCTGGTTCCGCATGGCGGTCGTCTCCTGCACATGACGGACCCGCGGCAGCCGGCGGGCCGCGAACCGGCACAGCGAGTCCTGGATCGCGCCGCCTCGCGGGTCACGGCCCAGCTCCCGGGCAAGCACCAGCGCGTCCTCGGCGGCCATCGAGCCGCCCTGCGCCATGTTCGGGGTGGTCGCATGCCAGGCATCGCCGATCAGCACCACGCGGCCCGCGACCGGATCCTCCACCCAGGCCACCTCGGCCGCGCTGAACTGCACGGCGGCGTCGTCGCTAACCAGGCCGAGCACGGTCGCGGTGACCCCGGCGGCGTCAGCGAACCGGTCCTGCACCCTGGCGGCCCGGCCGGGATGCTCGTCCCGGAACCGGGCCTCGCCGCTCACGCCGGCCCCCCAGTACGCCATCCCGGCACCGATCGGGATGGCAATAAGGTTCCCGGCCCGGCACAGCGTCAGTGTCCAGTCATCAAGGCCCGCCGGGCAGGTCACGATGCCCCGCCACCACGACTCGCCGCCGTAGCGGGCGGCCGAGCCGGGCCACAGCAGGCCGCGTACCGCAGAGCCCGCCCCGTCGGCCCCGACGATGAGGTCGTAGCTGGCCGTGCCGCCGTCGGCGAATACCGCACGGACCCGCGTGCCGTCCGTGGCGATGCCGGTCAGCCGGATGCCCATCCGCACCGGCACCAGCGCGGCTTCCAGCAGGGCCTGCTGCGCCAGCGACCGGTGAACCGCGAGGGACGGTCCGACCGCGGGCCAGACCAGATCCAGCCGCGCCGCCGCATGGGCCGCTCCGTCGGCGCTGCGGACCTGGAGCCGGCCGATCCGCCGGCCACGGCATGCCACCCCGTCCAGCACGCCGAGCGCGGCCAGCGCCCGGACTCCGTTCGCGGGGAAGAACAACCCGGTGCCGGCGCCGTCGAAGTCCGCCCGCTGTTCGACCACGTCCACGTCCCAGCCAAGCTCGCGGATCGCCCCCGCTGCCGCCAGCCCCGCGATCCCCGCGCCCACGATCAGCACCTGCGGTATCCGGCTCGTGCCGCCCATGCCGCTCACCTCGCTCTCTACGCACACGATGGCAAGGCCGCCGGCAACCCGGAAGTGACAGCGCCCTGACAGCCGCCTGACATCCGGGCGGGCGCAGCAACGACCGCACAGACGCCAAGCGGCCGGAACACTGCACGCGGATCGGTGCGCCTGGGACACCAGGCTGGCCAAGTGCCTTCCGGGCCTCATCGTCCGCGCTCGCCACGAATACCACGAGCAGCTCGCCAGGCGGCTGGACGCCTACTGCCTGCGAGGCTGTATCCGGGCTGGCCAGTAGAGAATAATCGCGGTATGAGCAATGAGCCGCCGGCACGGTTCGGTACCTTGCTGCGGCGCTTTAGGGTCACGGCCGGGTTGTCGCAGGAGGCGCTGGCGGAGCGTGCCGGGCTCAGCGCGGACGCTGTCGCCGCCCTGGAGCGGGGGCGGCGCAGCCGGCCGCGGGCGTTTACCCTGGGTGTGCTGGCCGAGGCGCTCGCCCTCGGTGCCGAGGATCGCGCCCTGCTGGTGTCGGCCGCGGCTGGGCAGGACAGCCCCAGCGGACCGCCGGGTCGGCCGCTGCCGGTCCAGCTGACCAGTTTTGTCGGCCGCCAGGGGGAGCTGGCGGAGGTGGAGCGGCGGGTCGGCCAGGCCCGGATGCTGACGCTGCTCGGGGCCGGTGGCACCGGGAAGACAAGGCTGGCCCTGGTGGTTGCGGAGCGCCATGCTGGCGGCCGCTGGTTCGCAGCCCTGGACGCCTGCCTGGAGCCGGAGCTGGTTGTCCACGCCGTCGCGGTCGCGGTAGGCGCCCGTGAGGTGCCGGGAACCCCGCTTGCCGAGACCTTGCTCCAGCACGCGGCCGGCCTGGACGGGCTGCTGGTCCTGGACAACTGCGAGCATGTGGCTGCAGCGGTCGCGGAGCTTGCTCATCACCTGCTGTCCGCCTCGCCTCGGCTTCGGCTGCTGGCCACGAGCCGGGAGGTGCTCCGGGTACCTGGCGAGGTGACCTGGCAGGTTCCGGCGCTCCCCGAGGCCGACGCCCTCCGCCTGTTCGCCGACCGGGCCGCGCTCGCCGTGCCCGGCTTCGTGATCGGCCCGCAGAACGCGGCCGCCGTCACCCGGGTTTGCCGTCTGCTGGACGGGATCCCGCTGGCGATCGAGCTGGCCGCTGCGCAGAGCCGGACGCTGACACCGGCGCAGCTCGCCGGGCGGCTCGATGACGCCTTCACGGTGCTCACCTCGGGTGCCAGGACCGCGGCGCCACGCCACCGGACACTGCGGGCGGCCGTGGACTGGAGCTACCAGCTGCTAGAGCCGGGCGAGCAGCGGCTGTTCAGGACGATGTCGGTGTTCTCCGGGGGGTTCGACCTGGCGGCCGCTGAGGCCGTCGGCGCTGGCCCGGTACCTGAGCTGCTCGCTGCGCTCATCGACCGGTCGCTGGTCCTGGCCGAACCGGACGGCCTCGCGATGCGTTACCGGCTGCTGGAGGTGCTTCGCCAGTACGGGCAGGCCCGGCTGGCCGAGAGCGGGGAGGAGGACGACGCCCGCCGCTGGCACGCCGGGCATTACCTGCGGCTCGCCCAGCAGGTCCCGCCGGGTATGCCGGACGGTGCCGACCAGCGGCGGTGGCTGCCGCGCTTCCGGGCGGAGCGCGCTAACTTCGACACGGCGCTGCGCTGGGCCACCATCCAGGCGGACCAGTCTGGGGTCCAGCTGGCTTTTGCCCTGGTGCCGTTCTGGGCTGCCGACGGCTCGGTCGGCGAAGGCCGCACCCGCCTGGAAGCCGCGCTAGCCTCTGCCCGCGGCGCCTTGCGCGTCCGGGTGCTCGACGCCGCTGCCTGGTTTGCGTACCTGCAAGGCGATTACAGCGCGGCCGTGGCCTGGATCCAGGAAAACGCGGACGCCAAGCGCGCCGCGGGCGACGAGCAGGGCATGGCCCGCCGGCTCAACCTCCTTGGCCTGTACCGGATGGCCCAGGGCGAGCTTGCAGCCGGCCGGGCTCTGCTTGAGCAGGCACTCGGCATCTTGACTGCGCACGGTGATCAGCGCGGTACCGCCGAGTCAAACGCTTACCTCGGCATCGCCTCAGTGGTAGGCGGCGATCTGGCCGTGGCCGGACGCCGGTTCGGTGAAGCCGCCTCCGTCTACAGTGCCGTGGGCGACAGCGCCCGGCTGGCACTCAACCGGACCGGCCAGATCGCGGTGCTGCTGGAGCTGGGCAATGTGGCCGGGGCCAGGACGGTGACGGCGGAGGTGCTGGCGCTGGTGACGGGCCCGCTGAACGGCATGCACGAAGATCCGACGTGGCTGTGGGGCAGCATGCTGCTGGCCGAGGCGGAGGGCAGGGAACGAGCCGCCCTGCGCCTGCAGGGAGCGATCGGGGCCTGGGGCCAGCGCGGCCTGCGGATGTTCGGTCCCCTGGTCCGCCGGTACCAGCCGGCGGCCGACCGGCTCCGGGCACGAGCGGGCCCGGCCTTGGCCGCCGCGCTCATGGATGAGGGTGCCGCGATGAGCCCAGCCGAACTGGCTGCTCAGGCGCTGGCTACCGCTGATGACGCGCCGATGCCGATCCCGGCCCGCTCGCGAGCGCTTCATGAGACAGACCTGCCGTAGACGCTGACGGCGCAGGGACCGCGAGCAACATGACAACCTAGTTCGACAGCCGTCGCGCCGGAACGGCCTCCGGCGCCGCTCGCACCAGCCGGTGCTCGCGCTTGGGCGCGCGGCCAGGCACGAGCACCGCGACGGTCTCCGGTCAGCGCCAGGGACCGGCCGGCGATGCCCAGGACGATCCGGTACAGCGCGGAACCGTGCTCGCGCCGGGCCAGGGCGGCTGGCAAAGCCCGGCTGGCCTCCAAAGTGGAGATGTCACGCTGCGGATGGAGGCCACGGGAGCCGAAGAATGCCGCCGCCTCGCCTGGGCTCAGCCCGAAGGTCCACGGCGCGCCGACCCGGGCCACGGCCTTCACCTAGCGCCGCGGCCGGGCATTCTGCGAGCCCGCGACCCAGCGTGGTCGGGGACTGGCAGCCAGCACGTCGGAGAGCTCGCCAGGCGTGGCCACGTCGGCGGCCGTGCCCACGGCCGGGATTTCGCGGGCCAGCGCCTGAGACAGCCGCGGCTTGCTGACATACCGCTCAGGTCTCCGGGCTATTTCTTGCCCGGGTCAGTCCGGCCACGGATGTAGCAGGTGCGGTGCCGGCCCCTCCGGGGTACATGAGGACTGCCCGGCCAGCCCGTGGCCGGGTGTGCGGCAGTCCGAGACCGGCAGTCAGGATCGGAGCCGGCAATGACCCCTGCCCCGGCTATCTGCGAAGGCGCGACCGGAGCCACGGTCAGGTGGCGCAGTACCTTCTGGCCGGCCTGACCCTGAGCTACAACCAGATCGACGGCATCTTCGGCCCGGTGACAAATGCGCCCGCGCCGCCGCCACCGTGCCGCCCCGGACCCCTGACCGCCAGGAGGAACCACGATGACCACAGACGCGCTGGCGGGGGACCGCCAGGCCGGAGAGCTGCTGGCCGCGCTGGCCAAGCCTGAGGGCCGGGCCGACCCTTACCCGTTGTATGACCGGCTGCGTGCGCTGGGGCCCGCGGTGGTGACTCCCGGCGGGTCGCTGGTGGTCACCGGCTACCGGGAATGCTCGGCGCTGCTGCACGACCACCGGCTGCGCAAGACACCGGAGCGGATGCTGGCCGCCGCCGGGTACCCACAGTGGCGGGACCGCCCGTCGCTGCGGCTGATGTTCACCAGCATCCTGGCGCTCGACCCGCCTGCGCACACCAGGCTGCGCCGTCTGATCACGGCGGCCTTCACCGCCCGCCGGGTGCAGGGGCTGCGGCCGGCCGTGGAGCGGATCGCAGCGCAGGCGTGTGAGCAGGTCGCCGGGGAGAATGATTTCGTCGCCTGCTTCGCGTTCCCGATGCCGGTCACGGTGATCGGGGAACTGCTCGGCATCCCCGTGGACGACCGGCCGATGTTCCAGGACCTGGTCCGGGACTGGACAGCGGTGCTAGAGGTCTTGACCCCGCTGGTCGTGGACCGGGCCGATGCGGCCGCGTCGGCGATCGGCGGCTACCTGGCCGGCCTGGCCGCGCACCGGCGCGTCCATCCCGCCGGCGACCTGCTCTCGGCGCTGGCCGTCGCTGCCGAGGCCGGTGACAAGCTCACCCCGGAGGAACTGGTGACCATGGCCGCGCTGCTGCTCGCGGCCGGTTTCGAGACCACCACCGGGCTGCTTGCCAACGGCCTGGCGGCCCTGCTCGCCCATCCCGGCCAAGCCCGGCGGCTGCGCATCGACGCGGCGCTCGCCGCGCCGGCGGTGGAGGAACTGCTGCGGTATGACTCACCCGTGCAGCTTGCTACCCGCAGCGCCCCGGCGGGCCTGGATGTCGCCGGGCTGACCACCTGCGACGGGCAATGGGTGATGGCGCTGCTCGGGGCCGCCAACCGCGACCCGGAGGCGTTCAGCGAGCCGGGCCGGCTGATCCTGGACCGGGCCGGGCAGCCTCCGCTGTCGTTCGGCGGCGGGATCCATTACTGCCTGGGCGCCCCGCTCGCCCGGCTCGAGGCACAGATCGCGTTCCCCGCGCTGCTGTCCCGGTTCCCCCGCCTGGCCCTCACCGGCGACCCGGCCTACCGGGACGGGCTCGCCCTGCACGGTCCCGCCAGCCTGCCAGTCTCCGCCCGCTGACATGCGAATGGCCGGGTGCAGCCGCGGCGCCCATCCGAGCCGGTCGCGGGTGATGCCGGCGCCGGGCACCGGTTTAGGTCGTACCCGATGCGAGGGCAGCCGCTACCGCCTGGCCTGGCTTGGTGCAGGCGGGTCGGCCGTGGCGGGGATCGCCGCGCCCCGGCCAGCGCGTTAGCCGAGGACAGCGCATCGAGTCAGGAATGCCGGGCGTCGGGCGATCGGGTGGCCGAGCCGATGCGCCGGCCGATGACGAGCTTGTACCGGGCGACCGCCTGGTTGCCCAGGATGCCGATGACCGCCCCAGCGATGTCCGCGTCGGCAGCGGTGGTGTGGCCGCGCTGGAGCAGCTTGCGGATGCTCTCAGCGCCGGCGAACGCCGCGCTGACCCAGATGACCGCCGCGGTCCCGATCCCGGCTAGGTCCTCGGCACGGTCCGGGCCGTAGGACTAGCGGTGGTCGGCGGTCGCCGCGACAGCCGGAAGCCCAGGACCACCACCGCGCTGGCGGAGACGTGGGACAGGTTGTGGATCGCGTCGCCGAGCAGCCCGACCGAACCGGTGAGCACCGCCAGTAGCAGCTCGATGAGGCCCGTGGTAGCCAGCCCGCGGCGCTGACGGCCATGGCCCGATTGGCCTGGCGGCGGTATTCGGCGTCCTTCCGGCTGATGGGCAGGGGGAACGCTGTGGCCGGATCGGGGCGGGATTTCATGCCTTAACATTCGCTGCCCAGTGCCATCACGGCAGTCACCAGGTCCAGCAGCGGCCCGGCAAGGTCGTGCTCGGCAGCCATGAAGAGGTAGTCGTCCAACTTGATGTGGTAGACGGCGATACCGGGGGCTGGGCGGTACGGCACGGGGATACCGACGGCGCGTGCGGCGAGATCCTCCCATAGCCGACGGTCGCTTTGCCGGGCGGTGTCCACCATGCGGCGCTGCATGGTGCCGTCCGGCTCAATTCGGGTCGCAATGACCCTCATCAGCCCATTCTGTCCACATATGGCGCAGTACGAGGTAGCTTCCCTCATCCCGCGCCTGAATTGGGGCCGAGCCTTGCCTCCACATCCCCTCTCCAGGAAGGGTTATCTTCCCCGCGGCCGTGATCGCTGAAGTCCTCTCTGTAGCGGGCCGGGTGCAGTGCTGCAGATCAACGTGTTATGGAGATGCCTGGGCCCGCTGGATGGAATGGAGCAGGATACAGGGATCAGCCCGGGCTGGACGAGGCTCGCCGGTTCATTAGCGGGCCATTGACCTTGGTGAACAGGGGTCTTTCGCGATCACGGCCAGCCCGCCTTGGAGTCAGGCGGTACGGAAGCCCGGATGGTACAGATGGTGTACCCGGCGGCGGCCGGTCGTCAGCCAGGCCCGGCCGAGCGGGCGGGCTGGCTCCGCAGGCATGCCGGGGGCAGCGGGAACCAGCGCAGCGTCTCGAATTCGGGGGGCAGTCCGGTGGGCCCGCCGTCGAGCCGCGCCGGGCGCGCGGCCAGGATGGCGCGGGCCTGCCGCAGGTAGCCGGGGAAGGCTTCCTCGCCAGCCTGCCCGCGCTGCCGGGGGTAGTCCATCTGCCCGTCCGGGCCGTAGCCGACGCCGGACAGGGTGATCTGCGGCCGGGGCGACCCGGCGGCGTGTCGCCACAGGCCAGTGCGCGGGTCGAACCGGTAGTCCGGGAGCAGGCGGCAGCCGTCGGCGGCGATCAGCTCGACCGCGGCGGCGATGTAGTCGGCGGTGGCCGGAGAGATGAAATAGTTGAGGTTGACCCTGGTCCAGCCGGGCTTGACCCCGTCGCAGCCGTGCCCGATCTCCTCGCGCAGGGCGTGCGAGCGGGCCGGGCCGATGGCCAGCAGCCGGTGCCCGTACGGCCCCGCGCAGGAACACCCGCCGCGGGCCTGGACGCCGAACAGGTCGTTGAGCACCGCCACCACGAAGTTGTGGTGCAGGTACTGCGCGCCGTGCCGGATGCGGAACGAGAGGATGGACAGCCGTGCGGCCTGGTGGCTGCCGAGGACCTCGATGCCGGGGCTGTCGGCCCAGCGGCGCAGCACGTGCCGCCACAGCCGCTCCTCGCGGGCCGCGATCAGGTCGGTCCCGACCGCCTGCTTGAGACCGAAGACCAGGCCGGCCCGGATGGACTCGATGATGGCGGGGGTGCCGCCCTCCTCCCGTGCGACCGGGTTGTCGAGATACCGGTGGCCGATGGGGTCGACGAACGCCACGGTCCCGCCGCCCGGGACGGTCGGCACCGGGTTGCGGACCAGGTCGCGGCGCACGACCAGGACGCCGGGGGTCTGCGGGCCGCCGGGGAACTTGTGCGGTGACAAGAACACCGCGTCCTTGTGATCACCGCCCCCCGGGCGGGAGGCGGCGACCCGGATCGGCACGTAGGGCGCGGCGGCGTAGTCCCAGAACGACAGGGCGCCGTGGGCGTGCAGCAGCGCGGCGACCGCGTTGGCATCGGTCAGGATGCCGGTCACGTTGGAGGCGGCGGAGAAGCTGCCGATCAGCAGCGGCCGCTGCGCGTACCGGGCCAGCTGGCGGCCGAGGTCGGCCAGGTCGATGTGGCCGTCGGCGTCCTCGCCGATGACCACCACGTCGGCGATGGACTCGCGCCAGGGCAACTCGTTGGAGTGGTGCTCGTACGGGCCGACGAACACCACCGGCCGTTCGGCCTCCGGGATGCGGTCGGCGAGTTGGTAGCGTTCGTTCAGCCCGGCCGGGATACGCAGCTCCAGGATGCCGATGAGCTTGTTCACCGCGGCGGTCGCCCCGGACCCGCAGAAGATGACCAGGTCATCGGCGGTGCCGCCGACCGCATCGCGGATGATCCGCCGGGCGTCCTCACGCAGCCGGGTGGTCGCCAGGCCAGTGCCGGAACTTTCGGTATGGGTGTTGGCGTACCGGGGCAGCACCGCGTCCCGGATGAAGTCCTCGATGAAGTCCAGCGACCGCCCCGAGGCCGTGTAGTCGGCGTAGGTGACCCGGCGCGGGCCGAACGGGCCCTCCATCAGCTCGCCCTCGCCGATGATCCCCCGCCGGATGCGCTCCAGGAGCGGTGACGCCGCCACCTCGGATGGCGCCGTGTTTTCCGGCCAGGCCGGCGCATGATCTGCGGCCGCCATTGCCGCCTCCTTCTCCGGTGACAGGTCCTATTATACCCTGGGGGGTATAGTAAAGGGAAAGGGCGAAATCATGCCCCGCGTCCGTCGGCAGACGGGAGGTGGCAAGGATGAGCACAGGCCAATCACGACCGCCCGCGGGGCTGCAGGGCAGCCTGGCCCGCGAACCACATGGGCTGCTGCCGGCCTGGGCCGCCGTGCTGGCCGTCGTCGCCCACCCCGACGACGAGTCATTCGGGCTCGGCGCGATCATCGACCGGCTGACCTCAGGCGGAGCCGCGGTGCACGTCCTGTGCTACACCCGCGGCGAGGCGTCCACGCTGAACCAGACCGGCGCCGACCTGACCCGGCAGCGCGCCCGGGAACTGCGGCAGGCCGGGGCGGCACTCGGCGTCTCCGCCGTCGCGTTGCTGGATTATCCCGACGGCCGCCTGGCCGGGGTGCCGACTGCCGAGCTGGCTGCGCACATCACCGGGCTGGCCGCCCGGTATCACCCCGGCGGGCTGCTGGTCTTCGACGACACCGGCATCACCGGCCACCCCGACCACCGGGCCGCCACCCAGGCGGCCGTCCGTGCGGCCGGCTCGCTGAGCCTGCCCGTGCTGGCGTGGGCGCTGCCCGCTGGCATCGCCGACCGCCTGCGAGCCGAGACCGGCCAGCCGTTCGCAGGCCAGGCGCCCGGGCGGCTGGACTTCGCCATCCGGGTCAGCCGGGCCCGGCAGCGGCAGGCCGCGCTGCTGCATGCCAGCCAGGTCTCACCCGCGGCGCCGCTCTGGCGGCGGCTGGAGCTGCAGGGAGACGTCGAGCACCTGCGCTGGCTCGTGCCGCCGTCAGCCGGCGCGGCTTGAGCCGGGCGGCCCATGTGCTCTCCGCCCTGCCCGGCCCGAGCCGCTGCTGTCGCGGCTGGCAGTACTTACGAAGGTCCTGGTCGTGGGGGCCATCCGGCCTGATGGATACCGTGCCGGGGTATGGAAAGCTGTCTGGCAGAGGTGCAGGAAGGAGGCGGCTCATGACATCGGTGATGTACCGGGTCAGCGGGATGACCTGCGAGCACTGCGTGCGTGCGGTGTCCGGTGAACTCAGGGCCCTGGACGGCGTCAGCGACGTGACGGTGGACCTGGTCCCCGGCGGCGCCTCCGCGGTGATGGTCACCAGCGACCGGCCGCTGGCACGGCAGGCCGTCGCGGACGCCCTCGATGAAGCCGGCGACTACCAGCTCGCCGGGAGCTGAACAGGCCGCCGGGCGGCCATGCCGGGCCACCAGGTCAAGCCTCGAGCCGGGCGTGATACCCGGTCCGTTCGGCCTGAAGATCTTTTCCCCGAACGGCCGTGGTGCACGTGACAGCGTAAGGAAGGGGGCGATGCGCGGATGAGCATGGTCACGGGCGTGAGCCCGGCCGCCGTGCCGGATGGTGAAGTGCGCGCCGTGGAGCTGGCGATCGGCGGGATGACCTGCGCCTCGTGCGCGGCCCGGGTGGAGAAGAAGCTCAGCAAGCTCGACGGCGTCACCGCGACGGTCAACTACGCCACCGGGACCGCCCGGGTGAGTTTCCCGGCCGCGCTGCCCGCCACCGAGCTGGTTTCGGTGGTCGAGCAGGCCGGCTACACCGCGGCGCTGCCTGCCCCGCCCCGCGGCGAGCCGGCCGGCGCCGCGGCGGAGGAGGAGGAGGAGGAGGAGGACGGCGCCGCCGAGACATCCGCGTTGCGGCAGCGGCTGCTGGTGTCAGCCGCGCTGGCCATCCCGGTGGTGGCGCTGGCGATGATCCCGCCCCTGCAGTTCCGGAACTGGCAGTGGGCCTGCCTGGTGCTGGCTTCCCCGGTGGCCGTGTGGGGAGCGTGGCCGTTCCATCGTGCCGCGGTCGTCAATGCCCGGCACGGTGCCGCGACCATGGACACGCTGGTGTCGGTCGGGGTCACCGCGGCGTACCTGTGGTCGGTATACATGCTGTTCTTCGGCGCCGCGGGCCGGGCGGGCACGCATATGGGCTTCGCGTGGCTGGCGCGCGGCAGCGGGACGGGAGCCATCTACCTGGACGTCGCCGCTGGGGTGACGGTACTGATCTTGCTCGGTCGCTATCTGGAGGCCCGGGCGAAGCGGCGCGCGGGCGCGGCGCTGCGGGCGCTGCTGTCGCTGGGCGCCAGGGACGCCGCGGTGCTGCGCGACGGCCGCGAGGTGCGGGTCCCGGTGGCGCAACTGGCCGTGGGGGACGAGTTCGTGGTCCGGCTTCGGTCATCTGGAAATTGACGAGCGTGGGTTGCTGAGGGACGGACACGACAGGGATGGGCCGCTCCCGGCAGGAGGGTGAGGTAGGCCTGCGGGCGCGGTTTCGGTGTTGCCGCCGTCCGTTTCCCGCAAGCCCCCTCCCGCGTGAAGTCGACCGCCGACGAGGTGCCCTTGGCCGGGTCCTTTTCCGTCGGTCTCTTCCCGAACAGGGCTTGCAAGTTTCCCCGCACCCTGCTCTCCAGTGATCATTTCGGGTAGGGCCTGGTAGCCCGGCCAGCGTGAATGTCCTCGTGGCAGCGGCGGCAGGTCACCAGGGTCTTGCGTCGTCGCTTGGCCATCAGGTGCATCCATGCGGGTTTTCCGCGTTGGCCGGGCTTATTGAGATCGGCGAGCTTGCGGACGTGGTGGACCTCCAGGTTCACCGTGTCCTCGCAGATCTCGCAGCGTCCGGCGAGGAGCCGGTGGATCAGCTCGTTGCGCCGGGTGCTGGCCATGACCGGCCGCTGGTCGGTGAGGACGGCTGTGCGTACCCGTCTGAGCGGGATCCCGCCAAAGCGGGCGACCAGTGGTTTCCTTCCTCTGTCACGCTCCACGGTGACCTGCAGGCACTTGCGCGGTCCGGCGGGTGTCTCGATGGTGGCCTTGTACTTGCGGGCCATCGCATTGACCGTCGAACGGTGCTTGCCTGGTAGGGTCGGCTGCCCAGCGAGGTCCCGGGTTCAGCGTGGCTGAACTGGGCCTTTTCCGGGCAGCCTCCCTCCAAACTCAGCGTGCACCTTTCGGCGGCACTGAGCTTTCCAGCGATTTAGGCCGCGAGTGCGACCGGTGCTGCGTGGATGTGCTCGTGGCATCCGGCGCAGACGACGAGCGTCTTGCGCCGCATGCGCGCCATGAGCGCGGCCCACGCGGGCTGGCCCGGTCCCGGCTTCCCGAGCGCGTTGAGGCCGGTCACCTGGTGGACGGCCACCGTGGTGCCGGTCTCGCAGAGCTCGCATATCCGTTTGCGGAGCCGTTTGACCAGCTCCTTGCGGGGATAGGGAATCCGGGCGGGCGCGGGGTCGCGGATGACCGCCTTCCGGTTCTGCCGCAGGGGGATCCCGCCGAAACGCGCTACCAGGTCCGGCTTGCCCTCCCGGTGCCGCCTGGCCTCGAAGCAGGTTCTCAGCCCGTCACTGGTCTCGGTCTTGGCCCGGTAGCGGGCCGCCATCTTGGTGACGGTGGAGTGGTGCTTGGCGGCCAGGGTCTTCAACAGCGAGGTCAGGGCGTGCCACCGCAGGCGGGTGAGCTTCGATACGTCCTGGGCAAGCAGGCAGTAATTGACGACGCCGCGGTACTCGGCTCCGTAGATCCGGACGCTCTCGTAGTCGTCCAGGTTCTGGAGCCGGGGCCGGTGCCACGGTTTGCCGTGTTTCCGGTAGCGGGCGCACTGGGCCGTGATCACGTCAGGGGGCACTCGCAGCGCGATTTTCCCGTTGGCCGCCCTGCGGCCGCTGGTGATCTTCGTGTTGCAGTGCCAGACGCTGATGTCATAGCCGAGGAACCGCGCCCGCTGGGTGCGGGCGTGCGTGATGAGGGTCTTGTCCTGGTTGAGTTCCAGTCCGAGGGTCTCCCGGAGGAACTCCGCCAGCCTGGCCTTGATCTCCCCGGCTTCGGCCTTCGGCCCGATAAAACCCAGTATGTGATCATCTGCGTACCTTGTGTATTTAAGGCGGCGGTACCGGGGTCCATCGGGTCGTCACGGGGAAGCGTGCGCAGCTGTTTGAGCAGGTCGCGGGCTTCTGCCCGGTCCTCGCGCTTCCGAGCGCGCCTCAGCCGCATTGCCGTCCTGTTGTACTCAGGGTTGAGCCTGCGGCGTCCCCCGCGCGTATACTGCGGGATCAGTTCCTGCTCGACGAATTTGTCGAGCTTATCCAGGTAGATATTACTGAGGACCGGGGAAACCGTGCCGCCTTGCGGAACTCCGCTGAGCGTGTCATGATATTCCCATTCTTCGAGGTACCCGGCCTTCAGCATGTGGCGCACCAGCCGGAGGAACCGGTTGTCGTGGATCTTCTCCGCCATTATCCCGAGAAGGATATCGTGGTCAAGTGACCCGAAGCAGTCGGAGATATCTCCTTCGATAAACCAGGTGGTCCCGGTCCAGGTATTGCCTATTCCCCGCAGCGCGGTATGGCACCCCCTGGATTTCCGGAAGCCGTGCGAGCTGTCCGAGAACTGCGGGTCGTAATAGGCTTCCAGCAGCAGGCGGACAACTTCGCCGACCAGTTTATCGGACCATGTCGGGACGGTGGTTTCATACTGCGCCTCTTATCGCGGTGTTTATGGATTTCGGTCTGGCGTGTCCGGGCGTGCTGGGAGAAATGATGCCAGCGGGTACTGACTTTCCTGGCTGATGTTCAGTGGCGCTGGCGGGGCCTGGTGCGCCGGGCGGCCGGGTTGAGGTGCCCTGAGCTGGTGATGCGTGTCTTGCAGTCCGCCTCGGTGGCTGGCGTCCAGGGGATGCAGAGCCTGCCGCCTGGGCCGCGGCGGGCTGCCAGCTGCCTGGTTTCGATCCAGTAGTAGACGACGCCGGGGCTGCAGCCGAGCCGCCGGGCAGCGTCGGCGACGCTGATCTCGGCGTCGCGGTAGGGAGAGGGAGCGGGGACCTGGTAGGCGTGGCGGACCCACTGGATGGCTTTGATGTCGAACGGGCGGCCCGCGCCGGTGAGGTATCCGCGCTGGGCGAGGATGGCGGCCAGGTCGGTGTTGCTGGTGACGGGGCCGAGTTCGCGGATCAGCTGGGTAGCCGGGGTGGGCGTGGGGGCCGGCACCCCGGTGGGCCTGGGCCGGTCGATGACGATCTGGTCGGCGGCTCCGGTGTGCCAGCGGATTCCGATCCTGGCCTTGCCCCGGTCGGTTTCGGGCAGCAAGGTGACGTCGGCGATCAGGGTCCGCAGCAGCCGTTTGCGGTCCCGGGCGGTGGTGGTGGGGGCGTGCCACAGCGCGGGCAGGCCGGCGGCGAGTTTCTCCAGGCTGGCCCGGTCCGGCAGTGGCGGGAGGGCGGCCTGGGCGGCTGCCAGGGCCTGCTCGGCGTCAGCCAGCGCGGCGAGCTTGGCTTCCCACCGGGCCTCCAGGGTGCGGGCGACCAGCCGGTTCTCCGGCTCAACGCTGGCTGAAGGCCCGCTCGGCGCGCTCTGCCTCATAGCGGGCACGCTCGGCAGCCAGCTCGGCTGCCCGGCCCGCCCGCTGGTGCTGGCTGGTCACCTCGCCGGCTGCGGCGAGCGCGAGCGCGACCTGCTCCGGGGTGAGGGCCTCCAGCAGCACGCCGGCGACGGCGTCATCGACCGCGTGCGCGGTGATGCCGCGGCAGCCGGGGGTTTTCTTGCCGTCGCGGTGGGAGTGGCATTCGTAGCTGGCCCGGTCATCGCCGTGGTAGTTGGCGGCCATCGGCCCGCCGCAGCCGCCGCAGATGATGATCCCCTGGCACAGCGCCGTGCCCTCCCGCACCGGGCGGCCGCCGCCCCCGGTGTGGTTAGCGGCCAGCCGCGCCTCGATCGCCAGGTACTCCTCCCAGGAGATGTAGCCAGGGTGATGATCTTTGATCAGCACCGGCCACTGCGCGCGGGGCAGGTCTGCCGTCACCGTGCGCACGTTCCCGTCGGCGTCGATTTTCTTGCGGGTCACGCACCGCCCGTAAACGTAGGCGCCGGCATAGGCGGGATTCTTCAGCACCTGCAGCACCCGGTGGTGGGTCAGCGGCGCCCAGCGCAGCTGCCCGGCCCAGACGCCGCCGTAAGCACGCTGGGGAAACTTGCGGCCGGCGAACGCCGCCACCACGCCGTAGGCCGACCCGGCCGCGAGAAAGCAGGCGAAGATGTCAGCGACGGCGGCCCGGACCTCGGCATCGGGGTCGGTCACGACCATGCCGTCGTCGTCGTAGACCAGCCCGGCCGGCAGCGGGGCGCGCAGCTCGCCGCGCTCGGCGGCGGCCCGCTTGGCCGCCTGCAGCCGCCCGGCCATGATGTGCAGCTCCGCCTGGCTCATCGTGGATTTCAGCCCCAGGACCAGCCAGTCGTTGAAATCGGTCAGGTCGTAGACCCCGTCGCTGTCGATGAGCAGCGTACCGGTCAGCCGGGCCATCTCTGCCAGCCGGGCCAGGTCCGCGTTCGACCGGCCCAGCCGGGAGATCTCCAGCCCGAACACCGCCCCGATCTCGCCCAGGCACACCCGCGACATCAGCTCCCGGAACCCGGCCCGGTGCGCCGCCGACGTCCCGGACAGGCCCAGGTCCCGGTCGATCACCTCGACATCCCGCGGTGCCCAGCCCATCGCGACCGCAGTATCGGCCAGCGCGTACTGCCGCAGCGTCGACTCGGTGTGCTCGCGGACCTGCATCAGGGTCGATTGCCGCAGGTAGATTAGCGCCGTCCTGGCCCGGTGCCCGCCGGTGACCTTGTGCTCGCCGTTCACGCATGCCTCCCAGCGCGCAGATCGTCATGCCGGCCACCGCCGCCACCGCCTCGGCCCGGGCCGGGCCAGCCAGGACGGCGGCGGTCATCAGCTACCGCAGTTCCCTGCGGGCCAGCAGCTCGGCGTTGACCGCCGAGATCTCCGCCAGCACCGCCTCGACCTCGGCGCCGCGCTGCAGGTAGCGGCGCACCACGCCGGCTAGCGCGGCCGGCACGTATCTCGCCCGGCCGCGGCCAGCCGGGCGCGGGGTGAAGTAGGCATACGGGCCGTGCGGTTCCCCGTCCGCGCACCGGCAGCCCGCCTTGCCGCACCGCCGCGACTGCTCGGCCAGCGACCCGGCCAGCACCTGCTGCACGTCCGGCAGCCGGGCGGCCAGCGCCCGCCGGCGTGCCCGCAGCTGCCGGACCGACATCCGCGCAAGATCGTTCTTGTGTGCGTTCATCGCACAAGAGTATGCCGTGGCCGGCCACCGGGATCAACGACCCTGCAAGGAACGGATCAGCGTGTCGAGCGCGGCCAGGCCCTCCGCCGACACCCGGCGCCCCAGCGGGGCCGGGCCGCGATCCGTCCAGGACTCCTGCACCGTCACCCGGCCCAGCTCAGCGCTCTCGCCGACAAGCACCACCGCGCCAGCGCGGCGCTTGGCGAACAAGACCTCCAGCCGCTGCCCGCTCAGCGGATGAAAAGGGTGCGTGATAAGAACAGAACCCGAAGGCTCCCTGGAAGCAACGGCACTATGCCGCCTCCGCTGGTACTCCGAGCACACGGACCCCTTTGCCTCCTGCCTTAGGGATCTCCACCGCTTTCACCGGCGGCGGGAAGTACGAGCCCGACGACATCCGGTTCCAGATCCTGTACAAGTTCTGGTCCCGGTCTGCCTCGAACTCCGCGATCGACTGCTCGTCGACCCCCGCCGCGCCCTTGTTGGCCTTGACCCTCTCAAACGCTTCCCAGACCTTCCACTTGGAGATCTGAAACGGCTTGTCCTGCGACTTCGGCTCGCTCACCCGGCTCCTCCCGGCAACCCCGGTTGACCGACGGGCGAACCCGGGCAACCCGTCCCCTTCGCTCCGCCCGCATTACCGGGCATCACCGCTAGTCCCGGTAGGGACCGCCCTTGCGGGCGGCCCCCCGGACAGATCCCGGCGTGCGGAATTAGCGCACCGGGCTCCTGCCTTGGGTCCTGGCGGCGAAGCGCGCGCTGGGGTAGGGATGCACGATGCGGGCAGGGGGCAACCACCGAGCAGCGATCCGGCTGTAGCGAGGCCAGGTCATGCGATGGCGCTGGCTTCGACGCCGCAGCGACTCCCGCCATAGCCATCTCACCTGGTCACGGAAAGCCGTCACCGCATCGATGTTGCCGGGCACGGCGTAGTAGTTGAAGTGTCCCCTCAACACGCTTGCCAGCCAGCGCCCCTGCTCGGGGATGGGCCAGTGACGGCGCCGCCGAAGCTCGGCTTTCACCTGCTTCAGCTTCGCCCTCAGCCTCTTTTTGATGGTGATGCGCCGGAGCCAGAAGCGCCCGTCCCTCGTCTTCCCGCAAACATGGGTGAAGCCCAGGAAATCGAACGTCTCCGGTTTCGCGAGACCGCGTTCTTTTCGGTTCTTCGCCGCAAAGCGGCCGAACTCGATAAGGCGGGTCTTGTCCGGGTGCAGCTCCAAGCCGAACTTCGCAAACCGCTTACGAAGATCATTCAGGAACCGTTTCGCATCACCGAGGTGCTGGAACCCGACCACGAAGTCGTCCGCGAACCTCACGATGATCACGTCACCGTGTGCGTAGCGGCGTCTCCACCAATCGGCCCACAGGTCGAAGACATAGTGAAGGTACACGTTCGCGAGCAACGGTGAAGCCGATGCCCCCTGCGGTGACCCCTCGACCGTCTCCGACCAGTTCCCATCCTCGATGACCCCCGCGGTCATCCACTTCCGGATGAGCCGCAGGACTCGCTTGTCCGCAATGCGATGCCCGAGGAACTTCTCCATCCAAGAGTGATCAAGCCTGGAGAAGAAGTCGCTGACATCAGCGTCGAGTATCCAGTTCACCTTCCTCTCGGTGATCCCGACGGCGAGCGCATCCAGCGCATCGTGCGGGCCGCGCCCGGGCCGGAACCCGTAGGAGAAACCGAGGAAGTCCTCCTCATACACGGCGTTCAGCACCTCCACCACCGCACGCTGGAGGATCTTGTCCTCCAAGGTGGCGATGCCGAGCGGGCGCTGCCGCCCGTCCGGCTTCGGTATGTACACCCTGCGAGAAGGGCTCGCCCGGTAGGCACCGCTGTGGACACGGCGGAGCAGGTCTTCGAGGTTTCCCCGCAGATCCTGCCCGTAGGCGTCCCACGTCACCTGATCGGCACCTGGTGCGGCCTTCGGGTTGATCGCCACGTAGGCCGCCCACAGCCGATCGAGGTCGACGTGGTGCAGCAGTGCGGTGAACCGTGCCTCCTTGTCCCTTCGTGCTACCTCTCGCACACGGTCCAGCCCGCTTGGCACGCCTTGCCCGGCGCTGCGTCCGGGACGTGCCGGACTGTCCGTGTTCCCCTCGGCCAACCTCCTTCCCTCCACCACCTCCGCGACCGGTTCCCCGGCGTTGTTCGGCGGCTTCGCCGGTACTACGAGGTTGTCTGACTTCCCGCGCTCGTTCATCTCAGGCGTACCGCCTCGGCGTTCCCTGAGCGGCCCGCCCGGTGACCGGCCGGACGGGCAAGCGCGGGACCTCCCGGTTCTCGCGCATGGAGGTTCCGTACATGCACAGGGTCTTTGACCGCGCGGGGCCCGCCAGCAACTCGCGATAGCGCCGCTGGCGGTGTTGCCTTCCGGCTTCGTAGACAGCGTCGGCACCCCGGACTCTGTGATTACGCGGCTCAATAGCCTGGCCTGCACGTGCCGCTACCGACGCTTCGCCTGTACCCTCACGGGCACCGGCGCACGGCTCGCGGTCATCGTGGTTCGCTAGACCTTCGATGCAGAGCTCTTCCATCTCCTCCTCCATGCCGGTTTATCCCGGCGCACCTACGAGACGGTCCGCCCCTGTGCCCCGCACCGGTACTCGGCCCCTCACAGTTTCTGCTGCTTGGGGTACTCCCTTCGGCTGGCCAGCCCAACACCCGGCCAGCACCATCGGGGCGACAGGTTATCGCGGTAGGGACCGCCCTTACGGGCGGCCCCCCGCGCAGATCCCAGCGTGCGCTGCTAACGCACTGGGCTCCTGCCTCGGGTACGAACGCTGAAGCGCACGTCAGGGAAGGGATGCACCACGCGGGCGGGCGGCAGCCACCGGGTCGCCAGGCGGTTCATGCGTTTCCAGTCCAGGCGGGAGCGCTGGCTGCGGCGCCGCAGCTCCGCCTGCCAGTGCCGTGTCACCTGGGTGCGGAACGCCGCCACCGCCTTGCGGTTGCCGGGCACGGCGTAGTAGGCGCAATGCCCGCGCACCACGCTGCCCAGCCACCGCCCTTGCTCCGGGACAGGCTGATGCCGGCGCTGCCGCAGCTGGTCTTTGACCTCTGCCAGCTTGGCCCGCATCCGCTTCGAGACCGTGATGCGCCGCACCCAGAAGCGCCCGTCCCGCATCTTCGCGCAGATATGCGTGAAGCCGAGGAAGTCGAACGTCTCCGGTTTCCCGGCGCCCCGCTTCTGCCGGTTCGCGGCGGCGAACCGCCCGAACTCGATCAGCCGCGTCTTGCCGGGGTGCAGTTCCAGCCCGAACCTCGCGAACCGCTCGCGAAGGTCGTGCAGGAACCGGCACGCATCCTGGTAGTCCTCGAAACCCAGGACGAAGTCGTCCGCGAACCGCACGATGATCACCTCGCCGTGCGCCACGTGACGCCTCCACCACTCGGCCCACAAGTCGAGGACATAGTGCAGGTAAATGTTCGCCAGCAACGGGGAAACCACGCCCCCAACACAGTGCATAACTTTGGCGCATGTCACCCTCCGTGTCGGTTGTGTCGTGGTGTCTGCCGCCGCTGGCGGGTTCCCGGATCGGGATGCGGTGGCGGATGGTGATCTTCTCCGGGCCGATGAGGACGTCCTTGACCAGCAGCCGCAGGACCCGCCTGCGGTCGTCGGTGCTCGCGCCGGTGGCCTTGCCGTGCAGCTGGGCGAGGAAGCCTTCCAGGTCATCGGCGAGCTTAAGGTAGGCATCGCGGTCGGCGGCCTGGGCGTCCAGGGCAGTGAGCTGGCCGCGCAGGCTCGCCTCGCGGGCGCGCAGGTGCGGCATCTTGGCGCGCAGCTCGTCGATCGTGATCAGCTGCTCGGAGTACGCCTCGACCATGGCGGTGACCGACGTGGCGGCCTTGGCCAGGGCGAGCTCGAGCTGGGTGCGCTGGCGGGTGACCGGGTCGGAGGTGCGGGCCTGCTCCAGCCGCTTGCCGATCTCGGCGCGGATCAGGGCGGGGTCGGCGAGCAGGCCGGTGATGTGGTCCCAGACGACCTGGTCCAGGTAGTCGGCGCGGACCGGCTTGTTGCGGCAGACCCGGCCGCCTTCGTAGCGGTAGTTGTCCGAGCCCAGGCACCGGTAGTAGCAGATCTTCCGCCGGGCGGTGCGGGTGGAGGTGCGGTAGTAGCCGTAGCCGCAGGCCGCGCAGGCGGCCAGGCCCTGCAGCAGCGAGGGGACCTTGCTGCCGCGGGTGGCGAACTTCTTGTTGTCTTCCAGGCGCTGCTGCACACGGGCGAAGGTGTCTTCGTCCACGATCGCCGGGACGGCGATCTCGGTCCATTCCTCCCGCGGCCGGTCTACGGTCCTGGCAGGCCGCGGCGTGGTCCGCCCCTGCAGCCGGGCGATGCGGTTCAGACCCGGCTGCTCATGCACGATCTGGGTCTTGCCGAACACCGCGCGGCCCGCGTAGGCGGGGTTGCGCAGCATGCCCCAGACCACGCTGCGGTCCCAGCGGTGCTTGCCGGTCCGGGTCACCGCGCCGGCAGCGGCCAGCCAGCGGGCCAGGTCCGCGATGGTGGCGCCGTCATCGGCGTAGCGGCGGAACATCTCCGCCACCAGCACCGCCTCGTGGGCGACGATCTCGTAGCGGGCGGCGGACTCCGGGGTCTTGCGGATGTAGCGGTAGCCGAACGGGGCGCCGCCGAGCACATTGACCGACCCGGACCTGGCCCGGTAGGCCTTGCCGCGCCGGTACCGCTCCATCAGCTGGGCTTTCCCGTACTCGGCGAACATGCCCTGGAACTGGACCAGCAGCTGGTCTTCGGGGCTATCTCCCCGGGTGCCGTTCTTGATGAACTCCACCCGGACCCCGGCCCGGGCGAACTCCTCGATCAGCAGCGCCTGGTAGGCGAACTTGCGGGCCAGCCGGTCCGGCGAGTAAACCAGAACCACGTCGATGCAGCCCTGGGCGGCCAGGTCGCGCAGCGCCTCCAGCGCCGGGCGGACCAGCGTGGCGCCGGAATGCCCCTCATCTTCGAACACCCAGCCCTCAGGCACCTCGAGCCGGTTGCCCGCGGCGTGCGCGCGCAGCGCCGCGGTCTGCGAGCCGATCGTCTGGTCCTTCGCCTGCCGCTTGCTGGAGACCCGGGCGTAGAGCGCCGCAGTCGTCATCTCGCTGTCCTTCCTGGCCGGCCCGCGCGATGCGAGCTCGCCGCGGCGGCACCAATATCCCGTAGGCCACTGACAAATCCGTGGCCGCGTGCCGGTCGAAGACGAACTCCGCCTCGACCCGCCGGCCGTTCACCTGCGGGGATGATTCCTGTGACCCCTCGCGAGAAAGTCCTCCAGCGCCTGGGTGACCACCGCGGAGATGCTGAGCCCGGCCTGGCGGGCGTGCGCGCGTACCCGCCCGGCCAGCCCCGCGGGCAGCTTGACCGTGAACACCACCGTGTCCTGGGGCACCTCGGTCCGCCCCGCCCGGGCCGCCTGCTCGGCATAGCGGCGGGCCTGCCGCACCGAGCACCCGAACCTGCCCGCCAGCACCCGGGCCGCCTCGGCAGCCGGCGCCCCCGCCTCCACCAGGTCCGCGGCAGCGTTGACCCGCGCGGCGTACTCGCCAGCACGAACCCGGTCACCAGGCATGCCACAATCGTACTACCGAATCTGTCAGCATCCGGGCGCGGCGCACCACGGCCGCAGATCACAACTGCCTCCCCGTCGTCCGCGCGAACCATGACGCGATGGTCAGCACCGTGCAGGCATCCAAGCCGGCCAGCCAGTCCGCGACCCGCCGGTCCCAGGCACCCAGTTCGATCCCGGCGAGCACGCTCGCCAGGATCTCGGCCAGCCCTTCTTCCGGCACGAACCCCGCGGGCGGCACCTCCACCGGCCCGGCCGGCAGCCCCGGCCGCGCGGCGGTCACCGGCCACGCTCCACTCGCCGGTAACCCAGCGTGACCTCGAAGCAGAAATTGCCAACTGTGTTGGGGGCGTGACCGATGCCCCTTGCGGCGAACCCTGCGGAGTCTCCGACCATGTCCCGTCCTCGATGACTCCCGCGGCCAGCCACTTATCGACCAGCCGCAGGACCCGCTTGTCCGCGATCCGGTGCCCGAGGAACTTCCGCAGCCAGTCCCGATCAAGCTGGCCGAAGAAGTCGCGGATATCCGCGTCGAGCACCCAGTTCACCTTCTTCCGCCAGATCCCCACCGCCAGCGCATCCAGCGCGTCATGCGGGCCTCGGCCCGGCCGGAACCCGTAGGAGAAGCCCAGGAAGTCCGCCTATCCCGGTAGGGACCGCCCTTGCGGGCGGCCCCCCGGACAGATCCCGACGTGCGGAACTACCGCATCGGGCTCCTGCCTCGGGTCCTGGCGTCGAAGCGCACGCTGGGTTGGGGATGCACGATGCGGACAGGCGGCAGCCACCGGTCGGTGAGGCGACTCATCCTCTGCCAGGTCAGGCGGTGCCGTTGGCTCCGGCAGCGAAGTGCACGCAGCCAGCAGCGGCCCGCCTGGCGTTGGAAGGTCCCAACAGCGTCGATGTTGCCTGGCACGGCGTAGTAGGCGAGATGACCCCGCACCACGCTTGCCAGCCAGCGCCCCTGCTCGGGGACGGGCAGGTGCCGGCGTCGCTTGAGCTCGGTTTTCACCCGCTTGAGCTTCGCCCGCATCCGGCTTTGGATGGTGATGCGCCGGAGCCAGAAGCGCCCGTCCCTCGTCTTCCCGCAGATATGCGTGAAGCCGAGGAAGCCGAACGTCTCCGGCTTGGGAAGGCCCCGCTCCGACCGATGCTGGGCCGCGAAGCGCCCGAACTCGATGAGGCGGGTCTTCTCCGGATGCAACTCCAGGTTGAACTTCGCAAATCGCTCACGAAGGTCCTTCAGGAACTGCTTCGCATCACCAAGATGCTGGAACCCGGCAACGAAGTCATCGGCGAACCTCACGACGACCATGTCGCCTCTGGCGTGCCGCTGTCGCCACTGCCTGGCCCACTGGTCGAACACGTAGTGGAGGTAGACGTTAGCGAGCAACGGTGAAACCGATGCCCCCTATGAACAGCGCTGGGTTATGCGCAGCGCCCGGGGGTTGCCGCTGGCGGGGGCGGTGCCGATGACCGGACGCTGCGCATAATCCGGGCGGACTCTGATCACGCGGCTCGGCATGGTGCCGGGCCTTCGTGATTGGAGGTCGCTGCGATGGTGGCTGTGTCCGAACTGGTGTCTGGGCTGGATGCCGAGTTGGTGCGTCTGGGCTATAAGGCCTCGACGATGGTGTGGTACCGGGGCTGCTGGCGCCGCCTGGAGAGGTTCTTCGCATCCCGTGGGGTGCAGGAGTTTTCGCTGGATCTGGCGATGACGTGGGTCGACGGGGCGTGCGGCGGCTTCTTCGAGAAGGAGCAGGCCGGCACGCTCAAACCGACCGATGTGTACTTGTTCCGGGTCGCGCAGATGCTCGACGATTTCGCGGTCCGGGGGGCGGTGCTGCGCCGCTATTCCCGAACCGTGGGCAAGCTCGCCGCCGGCCAGGCAGGCATGCTGGCCGGGTTTCAGGCGTGGCTGCTGGCCGGCGACTGCGCCGCATCGACGGTGCGGTCGTATGCGACGGTGGCAGGTGAGTTCCTCGCCTTCACCGGCAGGCGGGGCGGCCTGGCCGGGCTGGACGCCGGGATCATCGGCGCGTTCGTGGCTACCCTGGCCGGCTACCAGGCCAAGACCGTAGAGCACAAACTGTGCGCCGTACGGTCGTTCCTGCGGTTCGCCGGCAGCGACGGGCTGGTCGACGGGGCTGTGCTGGAGGCGGTCCCGGCGGCGAAGTCGAGCAGGCAGGCCAGGATCCCGTCGGTGTGGGACCCGGCTGACGTGACCAGAATCCTGCAGGCGGTCGATCGCGGCAACCCGTGCGGCAAACGAGATTACGCGATCATTTTGCTGATCACCAGGCTCGGGCTGCGCGGCATCGACGTCAGACGGCTCCGGTTCGGTGATCTGGACTGGCCCGGCAACCGGCTGTCGGTGGTGCAGGCCAAGACCGGCCACCGGGTGCAGCTGCCATTGCTCAAAGACGTCGGCTGGGCGATCATCGACTACGTTCGCTCCGGCCGTCCGCGAAGCGACTGCCCGGAGGTATTCCTCCGGCACACCGCCCCGATAGGCCCGTTCTCCGACCAGGATCATCTGCACCAGATCCTGGTCAAGCACGCCCGGACCGCCCATGTCCCGCTGGGTGAGAAACGCCGCCACGGCATGCATTCGCTTCGGCACACGCTGGCGACCCGGCTGATGGAAGACGGCACACCGGTCGAGCAGATCGCCGACATCCTTGGTCACCAGTCGGTCGCGTCCACAGGCGTGTACTTGAAATCGTCCCTGGGTCTTTTGGCCAAGTGTGCCCTGGACCCCGACGCGTCGCCGTCGGGGGCGACACGATGACCGCCGGCATCACGCTCACCGACGCGATCACGGCCCTGGTAGCCGAGAAACGCGCCGTCGGCTACAAATACCATGCGGAGCAGCAGGTGCTGGCCCGGTTCGAGGCGTTCAGCCGCGGCCAGTTCCCGGGGCTGGACACGCTCACCGAAGCGTCGGTGCAGGCGTGGATCGTCGCGGCGCGGCGGCGAGACGTCAAGCCCGCGACCCTGCAGGGCCTGGCCGCGCCGGTCAGGGAACTGGCCCGCTGGCTCGGCCGCCGGGGCGTGGCGGCCTACCTGCTGCCCACGGCTGCGCTGCCCAGGCCGGCCCGGTATGTCCCGCACATCTACACCGATCGGGAGCTTGCGGCGCTGTTCACGCAAACCGACCGCTGCCGCTACTGCTGCCAGGTTCCGCTGCGCCACCTGGTGATGCCGGTGCTGTTCCGCACGATCTACGCCTGCGGTCTGCGTTGCTCCGAGGCCCGCCGGCTCCGCGTCAACGATGTCGACATCGACGGCGGGGTGCTGCAAATCCGTGACGCGAAAGGCGGCAAAGACCGGCAGGTGCCCGTCTCCGAGGCGCTACGTGCCAGGCTCGCCCGCTACCACGCCCAGTCCGCCGGGCAGCCGGGCCGGCTGGAGTGGTTCTTCCCCGGCAGGCCCGGCCAGCAGCTCACGCTCGGCAACGTCGGACACAACTTCCGCCGGTTTTTGTGGCAGGCCCGCATCTCCCACGGCGGGCGCGGACACGGCCCCCGGGTGCACGATCTGCGCCATACTTTCGCGGTTAACAACCTGCGGTTCTGGTTCGCCCAGGGACAAGACGTCGGCGCGCTGCTGCCGGTGCTGAAAACCTACATGGGCCATTCGTCCCTGGCCGGCACCGCCTACTACCTGCACCTGACCGCCGAGTCCTACCCGGACATCACTACCCGGGTGCGGCAGGCCATCGGCGATATCGTCCCGCCCGTCATGGCAGGGCCGCGTCATGGCCACTGACTTCGCGGTGTTCCTGCGCCGGTTCCTGACCGCTCACCTGGCCGGGCTGCGCGGCTACTCGCCCAACACGATCGCCTCCTACCGTGACGCGTTCAAATTGCTGATCTGCTACTTCCGGGACGAGCGGTCCATCCCGCCGGAGAAGCTCACCCTCGAGCTGATCGACGCCGCCGCCATCACCGGGTTCCTCACCTGGCTGCGCACCAGCCGGCACAACACCGCGTCGACCAGCAACCAGCGCCTGGCCGCGATCGACTCGTTCTTCACCTGGATGCAATCCCAGGACCCGGCCCGCATGGCGTGCTGCCAGGACATCCTCGCGATCCCCGCCAAGAAGCACGACCGGCCGGCCGTGGCTCACCTGACCGTCCAGCAGACCCGCCAGCTGCTCGCCCTGCCCGACCGGTCCACCCGCAGAGGCAGACGAGACGCGACGCTGCTGGCCACCTTGTATGACACCGCGGCCAGGGTCCAAGAACTCGCCGACTTGACCGTCCGCGACATCCGTCTGGATCACCCAGCCATGGCCGCCTTGACCGGCAAGGGCCGCAAGACCCGTCACGTCCCGCTGGACACCAACACGGCGGCGCTGCTGACCGCCTACCTGACCGAGCGGCAGCTGGATAGCCCCGGTCGTGATGACCATCCGCTGTTCTTCAACCAGCACCGCTCCAAACTCAGCCGCGGTGGGATCACCTGGATCCTTCGCAAATACCAAGCCCGGGCAACCGATCCGGCGCTCGCCAGCGCCCGCCTCAGTCCACACATCCTGCGGCACAGCCGGGCCATGCACCTCTACGACGCCGACGTTCCGCTGCCCTACATCCGTGACATCCTCGGCCACGTCGACCTATCCACCACCGAGATCTACGCGCGCGCCTCCACCGAGGCCAAGCGCAAAGCCCTCGAAGCCGTCTACGCCAACGTCGTCACTGCCGACCTGGCCGAATGGAACCAAAATCCCGAGCTGCTCAGCTGGCTCGCCAGCCTCTAACCGCCCGGATTATGCGCAGCGTCCGGTCATCGGCACCGCCCCCGCCAGCGGCAACCCCGGGCGCTGCGCATAACCCAGCGCTGTTCATAGGGGGCATTATGCGCAGCTGCGCATAATGCCCCCTGCGGTGACCCCTCTATCGTCTCCTTCCAGTTCCCGTCTTCGATGACCCCTGCGTTCAGCCACTTCCGGATGAGCCGCAGGACTCGTTTGTCCGCAATACGGTGCCCGAGAAACTTCTCCAGCCAAGAATGATCGAGCTTGGAAAAGAAGTCGCTGATGTCAGCGTCGAGCACGTAGTTCACCTTCTTCCTTGAGATTCCGACGCTCAGCGCATCCAGCGCATCGTGCGGGCTGCGCCCTGGCCGGAACCCGTAGGAGAAGCCGAGGAAGTCCTCCTCATAAATGGCATTCAAGACCTCGACCACCGCCCGCTGGACGATCTTGTCCTCCAAAGTGGCGATGCCGAGCGGCCGGAGCCGCCCGTCTGGTTTCGGTATGTACACCCTCCGAGATGGACTCGCCCGGTAGGCACCGCTGTGGACCCGGGAGATCAGGTTCTCGAGGTTTGCCCTCAAGTCCTGCCCGTAGGTCTCCCACGTCACCTTGTCCACCCCTGGGGTGGCCTTCGGGTTGATGGCCGCAAAGGCCGCCCATAGGCGGTCGAGGTCGACGTGGTGCAGCAGTGCCGTGAACCGTATGTCCTTGTCCCTTCTTGCTGCTAGACGCACACGGTCCAGCCCGCTTGTCACGCCTTGCCCGGCACTGAGTCCGGGACGTGTCCGGCCGTCCGTGTTCCCCTCGGCCGGGCTGCTTCCCTCCACCACCTCCGCAGCCGGCACACCGGTCTTGTTCGGCAGCTTCGCAGGTACTACCAGCCCGTCTGACTTCTCGTGCTCGTTCATCTCAGGCGTGCGGCCTTGGCCTTCCCTGAGCGGCCCGCCCGGAGATCAGCCGGACGGGCGAGCACGAGACCTCCCGGTTCTCGCGCAGAGAGACTCCACGCATGCCCTGGTTCTCAGACCCCGCGGGGTCCGCCATCAGCTCGCGATAGCGCTGACGGCGATGTTGCCTTCCGCTTCTACGAAAGCGTCGGCACCCCGGATCGGCATTTCGGGGCTCAATAGCCCGGCCTGCGTGTACCCCTGTCAATGCTTCGCCTGCGCCCTCACGGACGCCGACGCATGACCCGGGGCCGTCGTGGGTCGCTGGCCCTTCGACGTAGAGCGTTCTCATCTCCTTCTCCCTGCCGGTTTATCCCGGCGCACCGTAGATAGCGTTCAGCACCCCGGCGACGGCCCGCTGGACGATCTTGTCTTCCAGCGCGGTGATGCCCAGCGGCCGCAGCCGCCCGTCCGCCTTCGGGATGTACGCCCTGCGCGATGGCCTTGCCCGGTAGCGCCCGCTGTGAACCCGGTCGTGCAGGTCCCGGAGGCTGGCCACCAGGTCCTGCCCGTAGTCCGCCCACGTCACCCCGTCCACACCCGGTGCGGCCTTCGGGCTCAGCGCCCAGTAGGCCATCACCAGCCGCTCCAGGCTGACATGGTGCAGCAGCGCCGTGAACCGCGCGTCCTTATCCCTTCGTGCCACTTCACGCACACGGTCCAGCCCGCTTGGCGCATCGTGCCCGGCACTGCGTCCGGGATGCGTTGTGCCGTCCGTGTTCCCCTCGGCCAGTCCCCTTCCCTCCGCCGCCTCCGCAGCCTCAGCCTTGTTCGGCGGCATCGCAGGTACTACGGGACTGTCTGACTTCCCATGCTCGTGCATCCCAGGCTTACCGCCTCGGCGTTCCCTGGACGGCCCGCCCCGCGATCACCGTGGACGGGCGAGCATGGGACCTCCCGGTTCTCGCGCAGGAGGACTCCGTACATGCGCAGGTTCTCAGACCGCGCGGGGTCCGCCAGCAGCTCGCGCTAACGCTGCTGACGATGTGGCCTTCCGCCTCGTGGGACAGCGTTGGCACCCCGAAGTGGTGATTTCGCGGCTCAATAGCCCGGCCTGCACGTACCCCTGTCAACGCTTCACCAGCACCCTCACGGGTACCAGCGCATGACTCGGGGCCATCGCGGGTCGCTACTCCTTCGATGTCGGGCGTTCTCATCCCTTTCCTCCTGCCGGTTTATCCCGGCGCACCCCACGTTCACTGTCATCCGATCAACGGGTTAGGCACCCGGCTCTGCCCCTGCGGCATCGCCACGGCTACGCCGCAGACCTTCACCGTGGCCTCCAGACCCAGGCGGAACAGACCCAGCCTGAAGTTCCCCGCCCGTCATGAGGGGCGGGTGCGCGCCGCTAACCAGCCCGAATCCACCGGGTTTAGAGCTGGCATACGCTCAAGAGGCGTAACGCAACCGATTTCTCACGTGTACCTTCCCGTCTCGCTCACCGCGCCCGCCCCATCCGGCAGTCCCGGGACGACGCGACTTTGTTGAGGCTGCTCCCGCCCTCCCCGCCGACCCGCGGATCAGGCTGCCTCCTGCTTCACCCCGCCGCTACGACGGCAGGGAGATCGAGGTCTTCCACCTCCATTCGGACCAAACAGCGCCTCGTGGCGCACGTTCCTCGCGTATGCCTTCCCGTCTCGCTCACCGCGCCCGGCCCATCCGGCAGTACTGGCACGACGCGACTTTGTTGAGGCTGCTCCCATCCTCACCGGTGACCCCCGGCTCAGACTGCCTCCAGCTTTACCCCGCCGCTACGACGGCAGAGCAATGGCGGTCTCGCACCTCCATCCGAAACACCAGCGCCTCGTGGCGCACTCAGGCTGCCTCCAGCTTCACCCCGCCGCCACGACGGCGGAGAGATGGACGGTCTCCCACCTCCATCCGTAAACGACAGCGCCTCGTGGCGCACGCACGCTCCTATCAGGTCACGAGGTCAGCAGGGCGGAGAGAGGGTCCCCGGAGCGGCCGGCAGATCGGATCAAGGCCGGCACCGGGTGCGGCAGCCGATCTGAGGGCCAGGCCGCCCCGGAAGCTGTGATGGGTTAGCCGTTGGCGGCGGTGACGGCGTCAGTGACCAGGGTGATGTTGCGGCGGTCCAGGTTGCCCAGGACGGTGCGCAGCCGGACGCCGATGGCGGGATCGCCGAGGCTGGCGGCGATCCGCAAGATCGCCTGCTCGGAGGATGCGCAGGGCATCTGCCCGGCGTCCAGGGCGCGCAGGGCCGCGTCCCAGCCGATTGTGGCGAGCGGCTGGCCGGTGCTGATGCTGGCGCCGGTGCTGATGATGCGGCGGAAGGCGTCGCGGTGCAGGAAGTTCTCGTGGCTGATGATCAGCCCGGCGGCGGCGGTGCCGGCCAGGATGCCGTCGGCGGCATCCAGGAGCTGGCCGATCAGCTCGTCAACGGGAATCGCGGTCGCGTTCATGGTGATGCCTCCCGGGAGGAATGGAGTGGTGGCCGCGGGGTGAGCCCGGGGCGGCTCACGCGGGGGGGCAGGCTCTTGCCAGGTCACGAGGCCAGCAAGGGCGGAAAGAGGGTCCCGGGGTGGCCGGCAGATCGGATAAAGGCCAGCACGGGTGCGACAGCCGATATGAGGGCCAGGCCGCCCCGGGAAGCTGCAGGCGTCAGCTCTCAGCGCGGAGCTGACGGTAGACCTCACGCGCGACGTACCGCTTCAGGCAGCGGATGATCTCTTTCTCCGGCAGTCCTTCCTTGCCGCGGCGGTCAGCGTAGGCGCGGGTGGCCTCGTGAGACCTCAGCCTGACCATCACCACCCGCCACAATGCGCTGTTGGCCTGGCGGTCACCGCCGCGGTTGAGCCGGTACCGGCCGGCGGTCTTCCCCGAAGAGGCAGGGATCGGCGCGACGCCGCACAGGTGCGCCCACGAGCTTTCGCTTCGCAGCCGCTCCGGGTGATCGCCGGCGGCGACCAGCAGCAGCGCGGCGGTGTCCGGGCCGACGCCGTGCAGGGTCAGCAGGCCCGGCGCGCGTTCGGTGACCAGCGGGCCGATCAGCTCATCGAGGCGGTCCAGCTGGCCATCGAGGAACTGGGCGCGGCGGCCGAGCTCGCGCAGCGCGACCCGGGTCGCGTAGCCGGGCACGTCGCCTGGCCTGGGCCGCAGCGCCGCGATCGCCTCTATCAGCTGCGCCGGGGAGCGCTGGGCGAACCGGGCCCGCAGCTCCTCGGGGCCGGTCACGATCAGCGCCCGGGCCTGGTTGACCGCCTGGGTCCGCTCCTGGCGGGCGCTGCGCTTGGCCACCATCAGCGCCCGGATCGCCTCCACCGCCCCGTCGCGGCCCCGCGGCGCCCCCGACGCTCGCCCGGACTGGGCGGCCCGGGCCGCGCTGACCGCATCCAGCGGATCGGACTTGCCCGCCCGGTGCCGGTCCTGCCGGTCCGGGCGATCCACCTCCACCACCCGCACCCCGGCCGCGGCCAGACAGCGGGCCAGCCCGGCCCCGTAGCTGCCGGTGCCCTCGACGCCGGCCAGAGCGAGGTTCCCGAGACTGCGCAGCCAGCCGGGCAGTTCCGCGTACCCGGCTGCTGTGGCGGGGAACTCCTGCACGCCCAGCAGCCCGCCGACCGAGTTGAGTGCAGCCACGACATGCAGGTCAGCGTGCGTGTCCACACCGCCAGTGATGGCGCGCGTGTCTTCTACCATGGTGGTCATAGCCGTCCCCTTCACGGTTGAGGGATGGCACGCACCCGCTAGCCGCCGGACCCGTGAACCCCGGCCTCTTGCACAGGCCAGGCAGATCAGACCGGCAGCGCCGGTGGGTGCCAGGACTGGGACCCGGCCGACACGCCGGTAACAGGACAACCTTGACGGCGTCGGCCGGATCGGGGGTCAGGCCGGGTCCCAGGCCCCGACACTACGCCCGAGCCACCGCGAAACCACTGAAGCATGGCATGTGTCGGAGCTTCTCTCATCATCCCTGCCGATATGCGTGGTCGCCGAGGCTCGACAGCGCCGTCCTGGATTTGCGCAAAGTTGGGTGATCTGTGCGTGTAGGACGGCTGTCCGACGCTCGCACATGCCGATGCCGCCCCGCGGGCCGGGCGGTCAGGGACGGCCCATCGTGGCGGCGTGCGCCATCAGCAGTGAGTCCGGCGGTGCCAGGTCGACACCATCAGGGTTGTCCAGGTAACCGGCGGCGCGGCCGGGGACTCGGTTGTGACCGTACTGCCAGATGATCCGGTTCGTCTTCGGGCTGATCACGATTACGCGGTCGTTGTAGTCATCGTTGACCAGGATGTTGCCGTTGGGAAGCGGCAGCGCGAGCGAGGGATGGTCGAGCGCGGCGGCGCCGGCGGGCCGGAACCGCCACACCAGGCGGCCGGCGCGGGTGAAGATGACGACCTGGCCCGGATAGGAGTAGTCGGCGACGAGGTAGCGGCCCGGGCTCACCTCGTTCGTATCGGACGGGTAGCGGACCCCCGGCGGGTGCGCCGACCAGTACACGCGGCCGTCCAGGCTCATCTCATCGACCCAGTTGCCGAGGATTTCGGTGATGAGGTAATGCCCGTCGGTGAGCGGGAAGGCGCCGTTCGGCTGGGCGAACTGACGCGGCGGTTCATGAGAGCACGCTGTCGACGTGCTACCCAGCTGGCGGGTGATGCCCCGGGCCGACAGCAGCAGGATCCGGCAGTTGAGGATGTCCGCCACCAGGATCTGGCCGCCGGGCAGCAGCATGGCGTCGTCGGGATGATAGTAGTAGCCGGGCCCGGACCCGGGCACCCCCGGATGGCCGTACCGGCGGGTGACGCGGCCGGTTGCGATGTCGATCACCGAGATCGTCTGGTTCTCCTCCTGGGTGGCGACGATCGACCGGCCGTCTGGGGAGACGAACGCGTCGTCGGGCGGGCCGAACGTCTGGCCGCGCCCGAGGGCGCCGGGGCCGGGGAACTGCCAGCGGATCCGCCCGTACGGGTCAACCAGCAGCAGCCGCCGGTTGTTCTCGTCGGCGATCAGCACGTCGCCGGGTAGCGCCGACGGATCTGACCCTGGTGCCAGATGCCCCGGACCGCGGGCAGGCAGCAGCCGGAAGGCACTCGCCGGCCGGGACGGCGCGCTGGGCGAGGGTGACAGCGACCGGCGGGCCGGGGTGCTCGCGGCGGCCCTAGCATGACTAGACGGCGAGGACGGTGACGTGCAGCCGGCCAGCCCGGCCGCGACCACTGCGGCCAGCACGGCTACGGCACGGGCCGGGCTCGCGACCGCCGTGGCCGGCCGCATCGCGCGGAAGCCGCAAAAAGTCACCACCCGAGGTTAGCTGGCTTGCACAGCATCTGGGCCGTGTACCTGCTCATTGGGCCGCTTCGGGGTGCTCCACTGGCTAGGATCGTTACGGTGACTCAGGGCGCTACGCCGCGCCGTGCACAGGGATGGCGGCGCGCGATCATGCTTGTCGGCGTGCTCGCGCTGGCCATCGCGCCGTGCGCGTGCACGGCCTCCGGGCACCCGGGCGGCAACGCGATCCGCCAGGGCCGCCCCAGCGCGACGTCTCCGCAGCACCTCCGCAGCGGCAGCCCCAGCGTCCAGCTGGTGGTCGAGGCGAGCGGCGACCTGCTGATCCATTCCGCGGTCTTCGACCGGGCGCTGGTCCTGGGCGGTGGCCGCCACTACAACTTCGCTCCCATGTTCGCGCAGATCAAGCCCTACATCCAGGGCGCAGACCTGCCGCTGTGCCATGTCGAGACGCCGATGACCCCGGCTCCTCCCACCGGCTACCCGACCTTCAACACCCCGCCGGAACTGGCCACCGCGATCGCCCAGACCGGGTGGCGGGCCTGCTCCACGGCCGCGACGCACTCCCTGGATCAAGGGCAGACCGGAGTCGACGACACGATCCGCGCGCTGGATCGCGCCGGGGTGGCGCACACCGGCACCTTCTCCTCGGCGGCCGCGCAGAAAACGCCGCTGATCATGACGGTCAAGGGCGTCCGCGTCGCGTTCCTGGCCTACACCGAGCTCACCAACGGCATCCCCTCACCTCACCCCTGGTCGGTCAACCGGGCCAGCGCGGCGCAGATCCTGTCCGACGCGCACCGCGCCCGCACCGACGGCGCGAAAGTCGTCATCGTCAACCTGCACTGGGGCGATGAGGATGTCGCCCAGCCCAGCAGCTTCCAGCTCGCCCTCGCCAGCACGCTCACCCGCTCACCCGACATCACCGCAGTCGTCGGCCAGCACGTGCACATCGTCCAGCCCATCCGCATCCTGCACGGCAAGCTCGTCGTCTTCGGCGAAGGCAACCTGATCTCCAACCAGACCAGCGCCTGCTGCCCGGCCGCCTCCCAGGACGGGATGATCGTGCTGCTCACCATCACCGTGGACAGCCGCGGAGCCCGCGTCACGTTCATCCGCTACGTGCCGGTCTGGGTCCGCCACCCGGACTTCGTGGTGCTCCCGGCCGGCACCGCGTGGCGCACCGACCCCGCCGACGCCGCCGCCCTGCGCGCATCCTACGAGCGCACCGTCGCGGCAGCCGGGCACGGGCCCCGCATCCAGCCGATCCCCGCCCACCTGTTATCAGCGGCCTGGCCCGCCCCTAGGATCACCAGCCAGCGCACCGGCAGGCAGCGCAAGAGGATAGCCCCTGGCGTCGGGGGGCGTCCCCGCCGGGGTTGGGGAAGGCGCCTCGTTACCGACGGTGACAGCACCGCGGTCGTGCGACACGCGAGATCCGCCTTACCTGCATCCGCCTGTGACCGCAAGCGTTCGATTTCAGGGTCTCACGGTCATGGTTGCCTTGGTCTGGGGATGGCTGAGTCTGCTCCCTGCCCCTGATAGCTGCCGGGTTCTGCGAGCGGGCGGGCGGGTCACAGGGGCGCGCAGCGCCCGCGCAGCGGCGCCGCAGGCGCCCTTACCTGCATCCGCCTGTGACCGCAAGCGTTCGATTCCAGGGTCTCACGGTCATGGTTGCCTTGGTCGTGGGGATGGCTCAGTCTGACTCGCCTGCGGCCCTGATAGCTGCCGGGTTCTGCGAGCGGGCGGGCGGGTCACCGGGGCGCGCAGGGCCCGGCAGCAGCGCCGCAGCGCCCTTACGCGCTGCCCAGGTCACGCGGGGCGCGAGTGGCGTGCCAGCCAGTGCGACCCGTGATGCGGCGGGCATGCCAGCCTCTGATCGCGGGGTGTCCCCGGCCTCATTGCGACGGTCCCCGGCGGGGATGCGGCCGCTCAGTCTAATCAGGCCGTCCGCCTGGCCCCTTGAGGCCGGCAGCGGCTGACAGCGGATCGGCGGGAGCTGGCCGCGGTGGTTCCCCATCGGGTGAATGCGGCTGCGTATCTGGCCTGGCCGGTTCGGCGCGGTCATGGGCTGGTCACCGTGTTATGGAGCGTGGGGTCTCAGTCGGCGGCTAGCGCGTCGTCGCCGAGCTCGGCCAGGATGTGGCAGGCCTGCCGGAGGATCTTGCGGGCCTCGGACAGCGCGGCGCGCTTGCCGTTGCAGCGGTCCTTCACCTGGGCGTAGTAGCGGTAGTCGGGGGCCGAGGACCGGGCGTGGGTCTTGCCGGCCTCATAGACCGCCCAGCGCAGCACCGGCGGCCCCTGCCGGGACAGCCGCCCGGGCGGCCCCTTGCGGTCAGAGGAGTAGACGGTGACGTCCAGCCCGGCGAACCGGACCGCCTTGCGGGAGGAGGAGAACCGGTCTTTCCCGCCCAGCCAGCAGGTCATCGCCAGCGCGGTGACCGGCCCGACCCCGTACAGCCGCGCGGCGAGGACCTTCGCGCCGGCCAGGTGCCGGGCCGCGTCGGTCAGCTGGTGCCGCACCTCGTGCAGCCGGGTCTCCAGTAGCCGGCGGCGGGCGCGCCGAGCTCCTCGGTGAGCATCGCCTGCACGGTGCCGGGTGAGGCCGGGGGCACATGGTCTTGCAGGCCGGAAAGTTCGGCGATCACATCGGGCGGCAGCAGGTCCGCGCGCGTGGACAGCACCTGGCCGATTTTGACGAACATGCCGCCGGCCTCCTCGAGCGCCTGGCGGACGTTGCGCGCGAGCGGCCGGGCATCGGTTCGTGCCGGGCGCCGGCCGGACAGGTATGCAGACAGCCCGTGCCGTGCGGCGATGCGGCTGACCGTTATGTACCGCCTGGTGCGGGTGAAGCGCTGCTGTAGCGCCCGCCACGGATGCGGGATCGGGCCGTGGCGCAGCCGGTCCTCCATGGCGGCGAACCGCCCCGGCCTGGACAGCAACTCCATCAGCACCGCGATCAGCATCGTGGCGATCAGCGCCGCGAACAGAACCAGCAGCCACTGCAGGTCCTGCGGGCCGTGCGGGTGGCGGCCGTTGACCGCCCACGCCGTGAGGATCCCCAGGATGAGCCCCAGCCATCCCGCCGCCAGGGCCCGCCCCCAGCCCAGCCTGACGCCCAGCAGCCGGCCACCCACCCGCGCAATGACCACCACGACCGCAAGCGTGAGCAGCACGCCGACGACCGGAATGCTCCACACGCCTTGCGTGCTGCCAATCGGCATCGATGCCCCATTTCCGGGCATTACCTGCCCCTGAACCGTCGGCGTAGCCGAGGTAGCGAACTGAACGAGGACGGGAACCTGGAGCAGCCCGGCTGCGTCTTGTGCCGCATCTGCGAGGAGGCGGCCCGGACGTGGATGCGCTGGTTCGGCATGGAGAATCACAACGATCCGGCGCTGCTGCGCACCCTGGGCGAGTCCGCCGGCTTCTGCCCCGCGCGTACCCGCAGGCTTGTCGCAGAGACGAGTGCCCGCGTCCTGCGCCCTTCGCTGATATTCACGCTAGGCGGCGCAATCGGGCGTGCGGAGCGGACCGCCGCCAGGCACGGCCAGCGGGGCAGCCAGGCAGCAACATCGTCAATAGAGCACGGCCGGACACTGGCCGGATGCTCAGGAAATAAGGCCGTCAACATACCGGGCCATTGTGAGACACGATTACCCGGAACCAAGAACCGTTAGGGGTCGATATGCCGACCTATGTTTCATTCGTCAACTGGACCGAGCAGGGCATCAAGAACTTCCCCAACACTATCAAGCGCGCACGGGAATTCTCCCTGCATGTCGAGAGGGCCGGCGGCAAGATCCGCGAGGTGCTGTGGACCGTCGGCGAGTACGACCTCGTCCATATCTCCGAGTTCGCCAGCGATGAATCAGCGGTCGCGGCCTTTCTCCGGCTCGGGTCGGCCGGTAACGTCCGCGTCCGCACGACGCGGGCCTTCAACGCCGCAGAGATGGAGAACGTCATCAACCTGACCGGCGTTCGGACGGAACACGGCAGCTGGGGCTGAGCACCGATCCGAATGCGCTGGGCCGGATAGCCGCCAGGCGGGTCCGTCGTGGCTCTGCCGTCTGGAACACGCGCGGCCGGTACGGTCCCTGGCCGATAACCTTGGCCCGCGGCCAGTTCTAGCTCGCCACCCGGGAACATGACCGGCACGGCACGCGCTGGCCGACGGGTTCTGCCCTGCTGCGCACCTGGCAGTACGCCGCCATCGCCTCTCCGCTCGGCATCTCGGCCGACTACGCCGGGCCGGCCGCCACCGTGGCCGGTGTACTCGAATCGATAGGCCGGCAGCCCGATGCGCCGGCGGAACGCCGACGGCATGCGTGCCTGCGCACTTAAGCGGGAAGCCCTGCATAGCCGACTGGTCACTGATGAATCCCGCGCCCACTTCGACGCGCTCCGCCTGCTCGCCGGCCTGTACCCCTCACCAGCCGTAGAGCGGTATGCCAAGCCGGAAGCGGCTACGCATACGGTCAGCGTTAGCAGGCTGTTTCCCGCGGATAGGAGAGCTGGCGGATGACCACGCCAGGCAGCCAAGATCGCTGGACCTTCTGCGGCCTGGGCCACATCCATTGGGGCGCACACGGCGGTGCCGGGCTGCTGCTGCGGTACGTCCCGCGGAGTGGGGAGCCGGTGTACCTGCTCACCGAGCGCTCCCGGTGGGTGGATGAAGGCGGCACGTGGGGAATGCCCGGCGGTGCCATACATGACGGCGAGACAGCCAAGGCAGCAGCTCACCGCGAGGCGACCGAGGAGATCTGGCCCGTCCCGCCCTACCGCGTCACCGGCACCGAGGTGCAGGATTGCGGCGGCGGCTGGAAATTCCACATCATCCACGCCGACACCGATGAACCCTTCACCGCGTATACGGGCAGGGAAACCGTCAGCACCGGCTGGTTCACGCTCAGCGAGATGAGAACGCTGCGGCTGCACCCCGGCTTCCGCCGGTGGGTCGAGGAGCACACACCGCCTGACCGGTAGCAGGTTCCCGGCAATCGTCACTATCGCCGCAGTCCGGGTAGGAGATTCCACCGCATGCCGGGAAGCTGTCACGTCCGCCTAGACGCAGCCAGCTCCGCGGCGGCGGACGCCTATCACCGGCGGCTCAGGCATCGCGACGGTGGGATAGGTAGGCGTCGGCGGCGAGCAGCATTACCGTCCAGAGGCAGGACAGCGCGGCGAGATCTATGCTCGTGATCAGGTGAGCCGGGAAGCCTGGTCCGCGCGAAGTTCCCAACCGGTCGGATTCGTGCATCAGGAGCACCCGATGAACGCACCTCCAGATGCTTCAGCTGCCACGAGCACAGCCGCAGCCGCGAGCCCAGTAGTTGTGCCTGCCCCGCCGAGCTGGCCGTGGCGCCGGGGCGCGCTGATCCTCGCCGGTGCCGCGCAGCTGATTACCATCTCGGCGCTTACTAGCGCCGATCCGCTGGCCGTGACGTGGTCGGCGCTGCTGCTGGCCATCGCGCCTGCGCCGCTGGCTGCGGCTGCGGCGTTCGCCCCGGCTCCGGTGAACAGGCGCCGGGGTGGCGGTCCTGATCGCGGGCATCGCGGGCGGGATCTTGCATACGGGGCTGTTCTTCGTCCCGGCGCTGATAGTGCTGGCCGTCGGCGCGGTCAAGCTGTGGCGCGAGCAGTAGATGCACCTGGCGGAAGCGGAGTGTCCGCGTCAGCGGTGCCGGGATCAGCTCCGGCCGAACGGGAAGTCCGCTGGGCACCGCGACCGCCTCCACGGTTTTAAGCGCTGGCCCGCTGGCGCCGTCGTACCGGAACTCCGGCCAGGTACGTCCCAGGTAAATGGACCCTAGCCCGGGATTACGCATGGCACTGCGTCACCGACAGGCCGGAACTGGATATCCTTCGAACTCGACCGCCAGTACGCCGCGCAGTCCGTCATACGGTTCATGAGCCACTGCGCGCCCGTCGAACTGAGCCAGGTGGTCGAACGCATCTCCCGAGGGGAATCAGTCGCACTCTTACCTGGTCCCCGCATCAGGGCCGGGCTTACCGCTCAGCTAGCGAGATGATGCCAGAGACAGTCACAGCACATTCCCGTCGCCGGACGGTGCGCCATGGTGACTGCTCTCGGTCTTGCGTTACCCCCGAGGCCGACGGCACCAGCATCGAGCGGCAACCCCGCCGGAGTTATCCGCCGGCGGGGTTTCCGCACCTGCGGTGCCGCCCGCTGGGGCGCTAGGCCGGTGCCGGGCTCTGCCGGGCTTCGGCCATCCGGTTACGTGCCCAGCGCCTGGAGGTCTTGCCGAACTGCCCGGCCAGCTTGCGCTCGGACAGCGGCCTGCCCGCCTGGAGGCTGGCGCGGTAGGCGGCCACCGCGGCGGCGTTGATGCCGCCACCGGAGCTGGCGGCAGTCACCGGCCCCTGTGAGCCGGAGGGCTGGTCCGCCATCTGGTCCGCCTGGTCCGCCGTGTTCCAGCCCGGTCCGCTTGCCTGGCCCGCGCCCGCCATCCCGGGCACGGGAAGCGGGCCGTCCGCACCGCCGGGCACCAGGCCGACGCCTGATTCGTGCAGGCTCCACGGCCCGTCGTCACGCGCCTGACCAGCAGCGAACCGGAGGCTGGTACCACAGTGGTCCGCCTGCGGCCCGCCGTGGTCCGTGGCCGGCCCGCGGACCAGGTCTCCCGCGGCTGCGGTCCGGATGATCCAGACCAGCAGCTCGTAGCTCCCCACGAGGCTGACCGCTGGCCAGGCCGCGATGACCGCGCCGACTGGCCCGTGGGACCAGCCCTGTGCCATGTTGGCGGCCAGTGTCGCGACGATGCCGAGCGCGAGCAGCCAGCGGGCCAGGGCGGGGACCGGGAGCCGGTGCCGCGCGGCATAGAGGTTGACCATCGAGCTGGCGTACACGAGCCCGTCGATCGTGGCCGGCTCCAGCCGCGCGGTGACGCCGGTCTCGCCGTGCGCGCAGACAACGGCGTAGGCGTGCCAGTAGGAGACGTACGCCGCGACGCCGGCCACGGCCAGGACGGCGATCGCCGTGGACACGCGGATCGCGCGGTCTACCCCCGCAGCTGCGGCAGGCTCGTGGCTGATCCTGGTGTCCGGGGCGAGCGCGAGAGCGGTCATCGTCCCGCCTCCGTTCCCTGGCGGCTGGTCACGAGCCAGGCGCCGCCGGACCCGAACGGCGCGACCGGGTAACCGAAGACGCGCAGAACCCCGCCGAGCGCGGTGTTCATGGCCTGCTGGGTGCCGGCGTAGGCGCCGTACCTGTCCCAGTCCAGCAGCAGCAGGTTATGCGCGGTCCAGGACACGGCGATCCCGCTGCTGCCGGTCCCGGATTCCGGTGGGACCGCGGGCAGGCACACGCCGCCGAGCCGGTACAGCGGGTGATATTGCGCGCAGTGGTGCATGGTCAGGCCCGCCTCGGTTAGGGAGCGGGCGATGTCACGGGCGAGCGGCGCCAGCGGGTCGCTGGCCGCCAGCCGGCACCCGTCGATGCTGACCAGCCCGGATGCTGCCTGCGCGAGTTCCGCGGCCTCGGCTGCTGCGCGCAGCGGGCCGGGATAGGGCTGGTGGAGATCAGTGTCGGTCATGCTGTTCCTCCGTGACGGCGCGGAGGAACCGGGCAGGCCACGGCCTGCGTGAGCCATGCCCGGTCCCTCAATCGCGGACGGGCAGGGGCTAGTCGGTGGCCTGGCGGGCGCGGTCGAGGACGCCGGATGTGGAGCCGACGTACATCAGCAGGGTGGTGCGGACGTTGGCGTGCCCGGCCATGCAGGACACGTCGGTGGGGTCAAGCTTCCAGGTGAACAGGGCGGTGGTGCAGAACACGTGCCGCAGGCTGTGCCAGGTCCACTTGCCGTTGCCGTCCGCGTCGCGCCAGCCGATGGCCAGGTAGGCGCGCTTGAGGACGTTGCGGTTGAAGTTGGAGGACCGCCAGTGCTTGCCCGCCGGCGACGGGAAGATCAGCCCGAGCGGGTTGGTGCCGGCTTCGTGCTCGGCGGTGGCCTGCTCGATGCGGGCGGCGAGCTTCCCCGCGAGCGGGTAGCCGTCCGGGGTGCGGCGCGGGTAGATCGTCTTGCGGTACTTCCGGCACTTGGGCGCCTCGGTGTACAGGTGCCCGGCGACCTCGATCACCTGGCGGTCCACGGTGATGACGCGGCCGGCACGGTCAATCTGCGGGATGGTGAGCGCGGTCAGCTCGCCCCACCGCAGCCCGCTGTAGGCCGCGGTGCTGGCCATCAGCTCATCCCGCTCCCCGTGCCGGCCCGCGGCCAGCGCCCGGCCGAGCTTGCCGATGTCGCTATCGGACGGGATCTCGGCAGAGTCGACCCACAGCGCCGACTCACCCGACACGCTCACCAGCTGGGCCGGCAGCGGCCGGTCCCCGGCCTGCCAGTGCACCATGGCCAGCCGCGGGCTGGTCAGGTACCCGCCCTCGATCCCCGCCGCGACGAGGGCGGAGAGCATCCCGTGCACCCGGTCGCCTTCCCCGGCGGTGGGCGCGGCATTGACGATCTGCTGGGTGTGCCAGGTCTTGATGTCCTGGCAGGTGACCGTGCCGATGACCGGGGCGGCGAACCGCTCACACAGCCGCCGCTGGGTGTGGGCGTGCTTGCGGGACCACCGGTCCCCGGCGGGCAGCCGGTCGGGGTCCAGGTAATGCTTGATCAGGTCCGCGCCGGGCCGCTCCATGTTGGCCGCGTCGGCCTGGAGCCGTTCCTTGACTTTCTCCAGCTTTTCGGCGAGCTTCGCCTCTGTGGCGCCCTGCCGGTACTTCCGCTGCCCGTTCTCGGTGAACACGGCCCGCCACGGCTCCCCGTCCTCCTCCGGTGGGTACACCAGAATGCCGAAGTCCAGCTCGATCACCGGGCGGGCAGACTGGCGGACGGAGTCGCGGGCGTCCCCGCTCACCCGGGGGCCTCTCGCCGGGCGGCCTGGCCCGGGCCGCCCGGCCGGGCGCCGTGAGGACCGTCCGGGGGCCGGTTGTGTTACTTTTGTGTTGATCTTGGTCCGCGCGGGCGCTGACTGCGCCATAAGGGGGCCTCTCTTCCTGCGTTTATGCAGGTGAGAGGGCTGACAACCTGGCTCCCGCGATAGGACTCGAACCTATAACCTGCCGGTTAACAGCCGGACGCTCTGCCGATTGAGCTACGCGGGATCGACCCGGATAAGGGTAGCGCACTCTTAGCGCGCGTGTGACGACCCGCGCGACCGACGCATCCCGTTAACCTGCCCAGGGTCGCAATGAGTACGATCGCGTCACGAGGGAAGGTCATGAGTGCACTGACCACCACGCGCGAGAGGGGTTCCAGATGCGTAGACGCGTCACGTTCCTGGTGGGCTTCGCGGTCGGCTTCGTCGCCGGCGCGCGGGCTGGCCGCGAGCGCTACGAGCAGATGGTGAAGCTGGGCCGCAAGGCGGCGGAGAGCCCCGCCGTGCGGAAGGCCACGCGGGCCGCAGGCGACAAGGCCGCCGGGCTGACCAAGGCCGCCGGGCAGAAGGCGGCGGAGCGGATGCCGAAGATCACCGAGACGGCCAAGAGCGGCGCCAGCAAGGTGCGCGGCCGACTGCCCGGCCGCAGCTCCTCGGACGACGAACCCACCGGGGCTAACGGCACCCGCCCGGCCGAGTAGGGCCAGACGGCGCGCGTTAGTCCAGGTATTCGCGGAGCATCTGGGCGCGGCTGGGGTGGCGGAGCTTGGCCAGGGTCTTTGACTCGATCTGCCTGATCCGCTCCCTGGTCACGCCGAACTCCCGGCCGACCTCCTCCAGCGTCCGCGGATGCCCGTCGGTCAGGCCGAACCGCAGCTGGATGATGCGCTGCTCCCGTTCGGCCAGTTCCTCCAGGACGCGTTCCAGCTGGTCCTGCAACATGATGAACGCCGCTGCCTCCATGGGCACCACGGCGTCTGCGTCTTCGATGAAGTCCCCGAGATCGGACTCTTCCTCGCCGATCGGGGACTGCAGCGATACCGGCTCCTGGGCGATCCGCTGGACCTCAGCCACCCGCTCCGGCTCCAGCCCCATCTCCGCGGCGATCTCATCGGCGGTGGCCTCCCGCCCCAGCTCCTGGTGCAGCTGCCGCTGCACCCGGGCCAGCTTGTTGATCGTCTCGACCATGTGCACCGGCACCCGGATGGTCCGCGCCTGGTCGGCGATGGCCCGGGTAATGGCCTGCCGGATCCACCACGTCGCGTAGGTGGAAAACTTGTAGCCCCGGGTGTAGTCGAACTTCTCCACCGCCCGGATCAGGCCCAGGTTCCCCTCCTGGATGAGGTCCAGGAACACCAGGCCGCGGCCGATGTACCGCTTGGCGATCGATACCACCAGCCGCAGGTTCGCCTCGATCAGCCGCTGCTTGGCCTTGACCCCCTCACCGACCAGCAGCTCCAGGTCGCCGTGGATGGCGCCGAGCACCGGGATGCCGCCGCAGAGCTTCTCCTCGGCGAACAGCCCCGCCTCGATGGCCTTGGCCAGCTCGACCTCGTCCTCGGCGGTCAGCAGCGGCACCCGGCCGATCTCCCGCAGGTAGATCCGCACCAGGTCGCTGGTGGCGGCCCGCCTGCCCGCGTCTTCAGCCCGGCGGATCTCGGCTTCGTCCTCGCGCGGCACGTCAAGCACATCGACGCCCTCGTCGGCGAGCGCGCGCACCGCCGCGTCGATGGCCTCCGGCGGCAGGTCGGCGCGATCCAGCGCCACCATGACGTCAGCCATGGTCAGGGAACCACGCTCCCGCCCTAGCGCCACGAGATCGGTCAGCTGATCCGCTGGTGATGGTCCGTTCGTTAGCACCGTGAGGGTCACGGGACCAGTCTGCGTCACGAACCACTAGTTACGGGGGACCTAATTTTGTCACTTTTGCGCTACTGAAAAGCACGCTCCGCAATCATATAATCACCCACGGGGCGCGGCTCAGCCGCCGGAGGCCCGCTCAACCAGGGCCCGGCGGCGGGTTTCCAGGGCCACCAGATCGCCAAACAGCCGGTTGTATGCGGCCTGTTCCTCGACCGGATTCATGCGCTGCAAACGGGCCTTGACCGCGGTGATCTCCCGGCTGACCGCGAGCTCGCCGACCCGGGCCAGCAGGCCGTCGGCGTACCTGGCGTCCGGCTCGCCCGTGATCACCAGCGGCCCGACCGCGAGCCCGGTGACGAAGGCCTGGGCCCGTTCGTTGGGCGCCTGCTCGCGGAGCCTGGCGGCCCACTGCCGGGGGGTGCCGCCGCTGGCCGCGGTGCCGCCGCACTCGGCGATCAGCGTGTAGACGGCCCGGTGCACCGGCACGGTGAACGCCTCCGTGCCGAGCGCGTCGAACTCGGGCCCGCACAGCGCCGGCCGCTGCACCGCGAGCTGGAGCGCCTGCCGTTCCAGCTGGACCACCGGATCTGCGGGATCGTGGGGCTGCTCGTTATTTTTTCTGCCGAACGATCCGCGGTGCCCGTTTCCGGTTTCCTGCTCGCGACTTGAGCCGGTCGCCCGCCTGGACCCCCCGGCCCGGGGAGCAGTGCTAGGCAGATGCCCGGCGATCCGACGCAGGATGAGCTCGGGATCATTGAGCCCGAGCCAGCGGTCAACCTTCCCGGCGTACACCTTGCGCAGCGCGTCGTCCTTGATCCGCGCGATGAACTGCGCGGCGCCGTCAAGCGCGGCGATCCGGCCCTCGGCCGTATCCAGGTCGTACTCATCGAGCAGACTGCGGATCGCGAATTCGTAGAGAGGCACCCTGCGCGCGATCAGGTCGCGCACCGCCGCGTCGCCGTGCGCCAGCCGGACGTCGCACGGGTCGAGGCCATCGGCCTGAACGGTTACGTATGTCTGGGTGGTGAACCTCGCCTCGGCCTCGAATGCACGCAGCGCTGCGCGTTTCCCGGCCGTGTCTCCATCGAAGGTGAAGATGATCTCGCCTTTGGACCAGTCCGTGTCCATGATGAGCCGGCGCAGCACCTTGATGTGGTCCTCGCCGAACGAGGTGCCGCAGGTGGCCACCGCAGTAGGCACTCCGGCCAGGTGACAGGCCATAACGTCGGTGTAGCCCTCGACGATGACCGCCTGCCTGCGCTGGGCGATCTCCCGCTTGGCCAGGTCCGCGCCGTACAGCACGGTGCTCTTGCGGAACAGCGAGGTCTCCGGCGTGTTCAGGTACTTGGGGCCGTCGTCGTCCGGGTCGAGCTTGCGCGCCCCGAACGCGATGACGTCGCCGGACAGGTCCCTGATGGGCCACATCAGCCGGTCGCGGAACCGGTCCCGCGAGCCGCGGTTTCCTTCCCTGGACAGGCCCGCGGTGATGAGCTCGGCGTCGGTGAAGCCGCGCCCGCGCAGGTGCCTGGTCAGGTCCTCCCAGGCCTTGGGTGAGTAGCCGACGCCGAAGCGCTCGATGTCGTTCAGCTCGAAGCCGCGGTCGGCCAGGAACTTCCTGGCGTGTTCGGCGTCGGGTCCGCGCAGCCGCTCGGCGTAGTACGCGGCGGCGGCCCGGTGCGCGTCGACGAGCCGACGGCGCTGGCTCTGCTCCTGGCCGGGGACGTAGCCGCCCTGCTCATAGCGCAGTTCGATGCCGGCCCGGCTGGCCAGCCGCTCGACCGCCTCGACGAAGCTGAGCCCGTCGATCTTCTGCACGAACTTGATCGCGTCGCCGCCCTCGGCGCAGCTAAAGCAGTTCCCGGTAAGAATGTTGTCCTCGAGCGTAAAAGCATGACCTTCGTCGACTGTGGCGCAGAATACTTCCTCCACCCGGTCCGTCTGAAGTACCTCGCGGACAACCCAGGACTTTCGTTCATAAGCCTTACTGGCACTGCGGAACCGCAGGCGATGCTGGTCGAGAAGGAAGAATTCTTCGGTGAGGCCCGAATCGATGAAGACGACCTTGAACAGTGAGCTTGGCTCCCTGCCCTCGAATCCAACTCGTACCTGCTCGGTAACGCCGTACGTTCCGATTCCGAGGCGTGTACATACCATGCGCACATATTCGAGAACCTTGCGATCTGCCGAGTTGAGCATGACAGTACCGGCTGTCGAGACGCAGCCGTCGGCTGCGAAGTATCCCGCCAACCAGCCGTACAAGTAGGAGACGGACTCATTGAGAGGCGGCAGATCCTTAAAGAACCGCGGCAGGTGGTGCACGAGCAACTGACGCCCGTGCTGCGTGACCATGCTCACGGGGAACCACTTAAGGAGTTCGGCGTCTTTGACGGCATCCAGTTGAGCCATGGACCCTGTGCCACTTCGGGTGCCGTCACCGAATGTCAGCCCGTGGGCGATGCCAAATGGGGATGGTGTAGTATTCTTGACTCTGGTTCTCGGGTATTTCGAGACAAACCTGTGGCCTGGCCGGAGATCACGGGTTGTTACTTCGCGGCTAGATGCCAGAGTTTTGCCAGAGCGAATGAACCAGCGATGCTCGCCAGTCGCATAGATCTGCTTTCTTACGCCATTGCGGGTAAGCGTAAGTCGCATCAACGGCTGGACACCGAAAGAGCGGAAAGGAGCGTCGATCCAGTCCCCATGTCTTCCGAGAACGCGATGGGTGCCACCGGCGAGTTCACGAATGGGTTTGACGCCTTCCCAGGTCAGCACCCGCGTTTCTCCCGCAAGGCAGTAGAACAGCCCTCGCGCTGGCGTGACGTTGAATGAGGGCGTCTTCTCGTCGTGGAACGGGCACAAGCCCTTGAGCGAGCCGCCGCCCGCGCTCCTCAGCTGCAGGTACTCCCCGACCACCTCGTCGATCGGCGATCGCTCGCGAACTGCCGCGATGTCCTCGTCGCGGATCCGCCCAGCCATCAGCCACCTCCGCCGGTCTTCCACCGCCCGGGTCTGTCCGCCGGTTTCCCCGCCGCCCCCGGGGTCTCCCGTCGCGGCGAGTCTAGTCCGCCGGCGGGCGGTTCGCGGGGATAGACGCGGCTAGCCTGGGCCAGTGCGCGAACTGCTGGTCCTGTGGGACGTGGACTACACGCTGGTGAGCTCGGCGGGACTGGGCACCCGCTTGTACGAGGTGACGTTCCGGGAGATGTTCGGCCGCGAGCTGACTGTGGTGGCGCCCAAGGCGGGGCGGACCGACCGGGCCATCCTGGTGGAGACGCTGGCCCTGGCCGGTATCGCCGAGCCGCTGGCCCACGTCGACGCGTTCCTGGCCGCCCTTGCCCGCCAGTCGGCCGCCTGGGACGGCACCGCCGCGAAAGGCTCCACGATCGACGGCGCCGCCGACGAGGTGCACGCCCTGCCCGGCGCGGCGGCCGCCATCGCATCACTGGCTGCGGCCGGGGCCCGTCAGTCCGTCCTCACTGGCAACATCCGGCCGCTCGCCGAGCTCAAGCTCGGCCTGGCCGGGTTGGGCGAGCACTTGGACCTAGACGTCGGCGCGTATGGCGATGTCCACGAGGTGCGCGCGCAACTGGTGCCGGTAGCCCGGAGTGCCGCTGCCGCGGTCTACGGCCTGGACTTCGATGGCCCGTCGACCGTGCTGGTCGGCGACACGCCTCTGGACGTTGCCGCCGCGCTGGCCACGGGCGCCCGCGCGGTGGGCGTGGCTACCGGCAGCTTCCCCGCAGCCGACCTGGCCGCCGCCGGCGCGCACGAGGTCCTGCCCGACCTGACCGACACCGCGCTCCTGCTGGCCGCCGTCACCGGCTCGTGACCGCCGGCCGGACTTGTGAAGGCCGACCCCTTCGGCCGCTGTAACTCGGCGCTGGACGGGAACGGGCACGTGGCGACGGCGGGTGGACGGGTACGGCCACGCGGGAGGGATGGCTCGGTCAGACTTCGGGGAGGGGGATGTCGGGGTTGGTGAGGCGGGAGAGGTCGACTTGGCGGGCGGAGCGGATGAGGGACTGGATGTCGTCGTTGACGTCCCACACGTTGACGTTCATGCCGGCGATCACGGTGCCGCGGGACAGCCAGAACGCGATGAACTCTCCGCTGCCGCGGTCGCCGCGGTAGGCGACCTGGTCGTAGCTGCCCGGCGAGGGCAGGCCCGCGCATTCCATGCCGAGGTCGTACTGGTCGCTGTAGAAGTACGGCACGGGGTCGTAGACGACGGGCTGGCCGAGCATGGACCGGGCGGCGGCGGGGCCGCCATTGAGGGCGTTGGCCCAGTGCTCGACGCGGACCCGGCGGCCGAGCAGCGGGTTGACGGAGTTGGCGACGTCGCCCGCGGCGAAGATGTTCTCGTCGGAGGTGCGCAGGGCCTCGTCGGTCAGCACGCCGTTGGACACTTCGAGGCCCGCGGCGGCGGCCAGCGCGTCGTTGGGGGCGGCGCCGATGCCGACCACGAGGATGTCGGCGTGGACTTCGGCGCCGGCCGAGGTGATGATCATGCCGGGGCGGAACTCCACCGCCTTCTCGCCGAACCGGAACTCGACACCGTGGGAGCGGTGCAGGTCGGTGAAGACGGCACCGAGTTCCGGGCCGAGCTGGTCGGGCAGCGCGGTGGACTGGGGCTCCAGCACAGTGACGGAGCAGTCGGACGAGCGGGCGGCCGCGGCGGTCTCCAGGCCGATCCAGCCGGCTCCGGCCACCACGACCCGGGTACCGGGCTGGAACGCCGCGCGCAGCCGGTCCGAGTCTTCCACCGTCCGCAGGTACAGCACCTCGTCCTGGTCCGAGCCAGGAAAGTCCAGCCTGCGCGGCGAGGCGCCGGTGGTCAGCAGCAGCTTGTCGTAGGACAGCGTCTGCGATCCGCCGGGGCCGGAGACGACGACGGCCGAGGCGGCGCGGTCGATGGCGGTCACAGTGACGCCCAGCCGCAGGTCAACGTCGTGCCCGGCGTACCAGTCCTCCGGGTGCACGAAAACCGAGTCGCGTTCGTCGTTGCCGAGCAGGTATCCCTTGGACAGCGGCGGGCGCTCGTAGGGGCGGTCCGGCTCGGCGCCGAGCAGCACGATCTGTCCGTCGAAGCCCTCGTCGCGCAGCGCCTCGGCGGCCTTGGCCCCGGCCAGGCTGGCCCCGGCGATCACAAAGGTTGGCATGCGCCCTAGATTATGACGCGCCGGGCCCCCGGGAGCGTTATTCAGAACCGGCTCGCGAGTACGCGCCTTCAGGCCCGTGCGAGCGGCCGGTGCGGGGCTACGGCGAGGGCCGCCGCGGGAATCTGAATAACGCGAACTCCCAATAAGAGACAGAGGCGGTGATGCCAGGCGATCGCGGACGTGTCGGTCAGGCAAGCCACCTGATCAATGACCACGCGGCGGCGGGCGGCGTCTGACCCGGCCGCGTTCCAGGCCGGCCGGAAGAGCGGGTCGAGCGTCAGCGGCGCGCCGCGCTCGACAGCGGGGACCAGTTCGGCCAGCAGTTCGCGCTCCCGCGCCTGGGCGGCGAGCACGCCCGCCCGGGTCATCACGTAGTGCGCCGTGATGCCCTTGAGCAGCGCGCACTCCAGCCGCTGCTGGCGCGGCACGATCAGGTCCGCGGCGTAGCGGGTCAGGGGGCCGCGGGAACGTGCGAGGGTGGCGTCTTGGGCGGCGAGGCAGAAACGGGCGATCAGCTCGCTGGTCAGGTTCTTCAGGGCGGCGACGGTGTCCGGGCCGCCGTCGTAGGAGGCGGGCCAGATGTCCAGGGCGAGCAGCGCATCGAGAACCTCGGTGAGTTCGGCCTCGGCGACGTCAGCGCCGCAGTAGGTGGTGGCGGTGGTATGAGATACCGCGGCCCGTTCGGCAGAAGAATTAAGGTTTTTGAAGGTGATCAGGCCGGCGTGGAAGCCGTCCTCAAGATCATGCACCGAGTAGGCCACGTCGTCGGCCCAGTCCATGACCTGGGCCTCGAGACACGGCCGGCCGTCCGGCGCCGGCCCGGATCCAGCCGAACACCTCGGCATCCGCCGCGTATACGCCATATTTCCCGGGAGCCGCGGGGGCCTGGGGGGCCACGGGGGCCGCGGGGGTCTGGGGGGGAAGGTTCCCCCCCAGGAGCGGGGGGGGTTTGGGGGGGGTCGTCCCCCCCGGGCCAGCACGGAGCGGGGGGGGTTTGGGGGGTGTCGTCCCCCCCGGGCCAGCACTGAGCCAGGGGTATTTGAGGGTGGCGTCCAGCGTGGCCCGGGTCAGGTTCAGGCCAGCCCCGGCGACCTTCGGCTCGAGCCTGGTGAGCAGGCGGAGGGACTGGGCGTTGCCCTCGAATCCGCCGCACGGCTCGGCCAGCTCGTTGAGGGCGAACTCGCCGTTGTGGCCGAACGGGCTGTGGCCGATGTCATGGGCCAGGCAGGCGGTGTCCACCAGGTCAGGGTCGCAGCCGATCTCGCGGCCGAGCTCCCGCCCGATCTGCGCGCATTCCAGGGAGTGGGTCAGCCTGGTGCGGGGGAAGTCGGCCGAGGCGGCCCTGACCACCTGGGTCTTGGCCGCCAGCCGCCGCAGGCCCGCGCTGTGCAGGACGCGGGCCCGGTCTCGCTCGAAATCGCTGCGCCCGGCCCGCTTGGGCGGCTCAGCCGCCCAGCGGGCCGTAGCGCTTTCGTCGTATCCCCGCACAAATCCTTTTCTACCTGCTGTCGGAGCCCGCAGCGGCCAGCGCCGCGCGGCCTGCCTCCAGGCGGGCGACCGGGACCCGGAACGGCGAGCAGGACACGTAGTCCAGGCCGACCTGATTGAAGAAGTGCACGGACTCCGGGTCGCCGCCGTGCTCGCCGCACACGCCGATGTGCAGGTCGGGGCGGGCGGCCCGGCCCTCCCTGACCGCGATGTCGACCAGACGGCCGACCCCGTCGCGGTCGATCGTCTCGAACGGCGACACGCCGAAGATGCCCAGCTCCATGTACCTGCTGAAGAACGCGGCCTCCACGTCGTCGCGAGAGAAACCCCAGGTCATCTGGGTCAGGTCGTTGGTGCCGAAGGAGAAGAACTCGGCGCTGGCGGCGATCGGGCCCGCGGTCACGGCCGCCCTCGGCACCTCGATCATGGTGCCGATCAGCGTGTGCACGTGGGTGCCGGTCTCCTCCTCGACGTCGCGCAGTACCTTTTCTGTCTGCTCGCGTGCGATCTCCATCTCCTGTACGGCCGCGGTGAGCGGGATCATGACCTCTGGGCGCGGGTCCTTGCCCGCCTGCTTGAGTTCCGCAGCCGCGTGCGCGATGGCGCGGACCTGCATGTCGGTCAGGCCGGGGATGACCAGGCCGAGCCGGACGCCGCGCAGGCCGAGCATCGGGTTCTGCTCGTGCAGCCTGCGCACCGCGACCAGCAGCTTCTGGTCCTTCTCGGTGGCCGCGTCGCCGGCCAGGGCGATCTTGACCGTGAGGTCAGTCAGGTCGGGCAGGAACTCGTGCAGCGGCGGGTCGATCAGCCGGATCGTCACCGGCAGGCCGTCCATGGCGTCGAGGATCTCCACGAAGTCGCCGCGCTGCAGCGGCTCGAGGGCGTCCAGCGCGTGCTGGCGCTCCTCCTCGGTGTCGGCCAGGATCAGGTCCTCGACCAGCTGACGGCGCTCGCCGAGGAACATGTGCTCGGTACGGACCAGGCCGACGCCTTGCGCGCCAAACCGGCGGGCCCGCTCGCAGTCCGGGCCGGTGTCCGCGTTGGCGTGCACGCCGAGGCGGCGCTTTCGGTCGGCGTGCTCCATGATCGAATGCACGGCCCGGATCAGGTCGTCGGCCTCGGCGGAGTGCGGGTGGATCTCGCCTTCGAAGTAGCGCACGACCTCGGAGGCGACGACCGGGATCTCGCCCAGGAAGACGACACCGCTGGTGCCGTCGATGGAGATCACGTCGCCCTCGCTGACCGTGATGCCGCCAGGCGCGGTGAACTTCTTCGCCTTGGTGTCCACGTCGAGTTCCTCGGCGCCGCAGACGCAGGTCTTGCCCATGCCGCGGGCGACCACGGCCGCGTGGCTGGTCTTACCGCCGCGGCTGGTGAGGATGCCCTGGGCGGCGATCATGCCGTGCAGGTCGTCCGGGTTGGTCTCGCGGCGGACCAGGATCACCTTCTCGCCCTGAGCGGCCAGCTCGACCGCGCGGGCCGAGTCGAAGACGACCTTGCCGACCGCGGCGCCCGGCGACGCGCTCACGCCGGTGGCGATCTTGGTGACCTTGCCGCTGGTGTCGAACCTGGGGAACATCAGCCGGGCGAGCTCGGCCCCGCTCACGCGGGCGAGGGCCTCGTCCATGTCGATGAGGCCCTGGTCCACCAGCTGCATGGCGATGCGGAACGCGGCGGCGGCGGTGCGCTTGCCCACCCGGGTTTGCAGCATCCACAGCTTGCCGCGCTCGATGGTGAACTCGATGTCGCACAGGTCGCGGTAGTGGTTCTCCAGCGTCCGCATGATCTGCATCAGCTGGTCGTACGAGGTCTTGTCGATAGTCTCGAGGTCCTGCAGCGGGACGGTGTTCCTAATGCCGGCCACCACGTCCTCGCCCTGGGCGTTCTGCAGGTAGTCACCGTAGACGCCTATGGCGCCGGTGCCCGGGTCCCTGGTGAACGCCACCCCGGTGCCCGAGTCCATGCCCAGGTTGCCGAACACCATCGCGACCACGCTCACGGCCGTGCCCAGGTCCCCGGGGATGCGTTCCTGCCGCCGGTAGAGGATCGCGCGGTCGGAGTTCCAGGAGTCGAACACCGCGTTGATGGCTAGGGTCATCTGCTCCCTGGGGTCCTGCGGGAATTCCCTTCCTGTTTGCGTCTTGACGATGCCCTTGAACGTCTCGACGAGGTTCTGCAGGTCGGCCGCGTCCAGCTCGAGGTCGTTGGTGATGCCCTTGGCCTTCTTGGCGGCGTCGAGGGCGTGCTCGAAGTGCTCGCCGTCGACGTCGAGCACGGTCTTGCCGAACATCTGGATCAGGCGGCGGTAGGCGTCCCAGGCGAACCGCTCGTTGCCGGCCTGCTTGGCTAGGCCCTGAACCGACTCATCGGACAGGCCGATGTTCAGGACGGTATCCATCATGCCCGGCATGGAGAACTTCGCCCCGGACCGGACGCTGACCAGCAGCGGGTCGGCCGGATCGCCGAGCTTGCGGCCTATCGCCGATTCCAGCTGATCCAGGTGGTCGGCGATTTCCTTGTCGAGGCCCTCTGGCGTAGAACCTTGTTCCAGGTAGTAACGACATGCCTCGGTGGTAATGATGAATCCGGGCGGCACCGGCAGTCCGATATTGGTCATCTCGGCCAGGTTGGCACCCTTACCGCCCAGCAGATCCTTAAGGTCTTTGTTACCTTCGGTGAAGTCATAAACCAGCTTCGGCACTTTCCTGCTCCTCGTCCTGCTCCTCGTCCTGCTCTTCGCAGTGCGCGACGTCGTGTAGTCACTCGGGACTCTACCGGTGAAGTGACGGTAAAGACACGGACCTTCGTCCCGGAGGCGCAACCAGAACGGGGCGCCAGCGTCTCTGTAATGTGAAAGCCGGAACCGCCTGCGTTTGTAGGCTCGGCCGTGCAACCGGCGCGGGAGGTAAGGGCATGGGCGAGGTGACGATCGGGCTGCTTCATCCCGGGGATATGGGCGCCGCGGTCGGGCAGTGCCTGGTGGCCGCGGGCCATGTGGTGCTGTGGGCGGCTGAGGGGCGCAGCCCCGCGACCCGGGAGCGCGCCGAGGCCGCAGGGCTGACGGCGTCGGGGATGGCGGATATCGCGGCTCGTTCGGATGTCGTGGTGTCGGTCTGCCCGCCGCATGCCGCCCTTGAGATGGCACGGCAGGTGGCCGGGGCGGGGTTCAGCGGCGTGTACGTGGACGCCAACGCGATCTCGCCGGCCACCGCCCGGGAGGCGGCCGCCATTGTCGAGGCGGGCGGGGCCGGGTACGTGGACGGCGGGATCATCGGCACGCCGCCGCCCGAGCCGGGGAACATCCGGATCTACCTGTCCGGGCCGCGGGCTGAGGAGGTTCGTGCCCTGTTTGACTTCGACGGCGGCGGCATCGAGGCCCGGGTGGTGAGCCGGGATCCGGACAGGGTAGGCGCGGCTTCGGCGGTGAAGATGGCCTACGCGTCCTGGACCAAGGGCTCGGCCGCCATGCTGCTAGCGGCGCGGGCGCTGGCCCGGGCCGAGGGCGTCGAAGATGACCTGCTCGCCGAGTGGGCCCTGTCCCAGACCGGCCTGGACGGCCGGTCCGCACGGGCGGCCCGGTCCGCGGCGGCCAAGGGGTGGCGCTGGGTGGCGGAGATGGAGGAGATCGCCGCCGCCATGACCGGGGCCGGCCTGCCCGATGGCTTCCACCAGGCCGCAGCCGAGATCTACCGCCGCTCCCCCGGTGGCGACGCCGACCTGGATGCCGTGCTCACCGCTCTGCGCGGCGGGGGTCAGCAGGGGCCGAGGCGCTCGGTTAGGTAGGACACGACCTGGTCGAGGGCGACGCGCTCCTGGCGCATGGTGTCGCGATCCCGGACCGTTGCCGCCTGGTCGTTCAGGGTGTCGAAGTCGACGGTGACGCAGTACGGGGTCCCGATCTCGTCCTGCCGCCGGTACCGGCGGCCGATCGCGCTGGCGTCGTCGAAATCGGTGTTCCAGTGCTTGCGCAGCGCCGCGGCCAGGTCGCGGGCTTTGGGTGAAAGCTCGGCGTTGCGCGACAGCGGCAGCACCGCCGCCTTCACCGGCGCGAGCCTGCGGTCCAGGCGCAGCACCGTCCGCTTCTCCAGGTTGCCCTTGGCGTCCGGTGCCTCGTCCTCGGCGTAGGCGTCGAGCAGGAAGACCAGCGCGCCGCGGTCAACCCCGGCCGCGGGCTCGACCACCCACGGGATGAACCGGTCGCCCGACTCCTGGTCCAGGTAGGACATGTCCTGCTTGGACGCATTCTGGTGGGTGGTCAGGTCGTAGTTGGTGCGGTTGGCGATGCCCTCAAGCTCGCCCCACTCGGTGCCCGTGAAGTCGAATCGGTACTCGATGTCCACCGTGCGCTTGGAGTAGTGCGACAGCTTCTCCCGGGGGTGCTCGTACAGCCGCAGGTTCTCCTTGCGGATGCCGAGGTCGGTGTACCAGCCCAGGCGGGTGTCGATCCAGTACTGGTGCCATTCCTCGTCGGTGCCGGGCTTGACGAAGAACTCCATCTCCATCTGCTCGAACTCCCGGGTGCGGAAGATGAAGTTGCCCGGAGTGATCTCGTTGCGGAACGACTTTCCGATCTGACCGATGCCGAACGGGATCTTCTTGCGGGAGGTCTGCAGCACGTTGCGGAAGTTGATGAAGATGCCCTGCGCGGTCTCCGGGCGCAGGTAAGCCAGCCCGGACTCGTCTTCCACCGGGCCCAGGTGGGTGCGCAGCAGGCCGTTGAACATGCGGGGCTCGGTGAAGGTGCCGCGGTTGCCGCAGTTCGGGCACGTGATCTCCTCGAGGCCGCCGGCCTGCGCGTGGCCGTGCCTCTCCTCGTAGGCCTCGATGAGGTGGTCGGCCCGGTACCGCTTGTGGCAGAACGTGCACTCGGTGAGCGGGTCGACGAACTCGGTGACGTGGCCGCTGGCCTCCCAGACCTCGCGGGCCAGTATCACCGACGAATCGAGTCCGACGATGTCGTCGCGCTCGGTCACCATCGCGCGCCACCACTGGCGCTTGATGTTGTTCTTCAGCTCGACCCCGAGCGGGCCGTAGTCCCACGAAGCCCGCAGGCCCCCGTAGATCTCGCTGGACGGGTAGACGAATCCCCGCCGTTTGCTCAGGCTGACTATGGCGTCAAGGCGGTCACTGCGCAGGGCCATCAGAGGTCTCCATCCGGCTGGCGGTCGGCGGGCGCGACGGGCGCGATCCCCGTGGTGATTCCGGTGCGGCTGCGGCGGCGGGCCGGATCCGTGACCGGAGGCCCCTAGCTTAGGAGCACTGGACGATGATAGCGAACTGAATTCATCCGGTGCGTTCCGGTGACCGGCCCTCATCCGCGGGCCACCGCGCTGTTCACCAGGTCGGAGTCGATGTCAATCGAGTACCCGCCCACCGTGACCACCTTCGCCGGCCGGGGCGCGTCAGGAGACGGTGGGGTCGCCGGGAGGCGGGACCGGGTTGGGCACGGCGCCGCCGTAGCGGCGGTCGCGGCTGGCGTAGATCTCGCAGGCGTGCCAGAGGTGGCGCCGGTCGAAGTCGGGCCAGAGGGTATCGAGAAACACCAGTTCGGCATAGGCCGACTGCCACAGCAGGAAGTTCGAAAGCCGCTGCTCGCCCGATGACCTGACGAAAAGATCGACCTCGGGAATCCCGGGCTCATCCAGGTAACTAGCGAACACCTTTTCGTTGATCTTCTCCGGGCGGAGTTTTCCCGCCGCCACGTCGGCGGCGATGGCCGCGGCAGCGTCGGCGATCTCCGCGCGGCCGCCGTAGTTCACGCAGAATTGCAAGGTCAGCACGGAATTCCCGGCGGACAGCTGCTCGGCGTACTCCAGTTCGCTGATGACGCTGCGCCAGAGCCGGGGCCTGCGGCCGGCCCAGCGGATACGGACGCCCATCTCGTTCAGCAGATCCCGGCGGCGGTGAATGACGTCGCGGTTAAAGCCCATCAGGAAGCGGACTTCGTCCGCCGAACGGCGCCAGTTCTCGGTCGAGAAGGCATAGGCGGACAGGTAAGGAATGCCGAGCTCGATCGCGCCCATGATCACGTCCAGGAGCGAGGACTCGCCCTCCTTGTGGCCTTCGGTCCTGGGCAGCCCGCGCTTCTTGGCCCAGCGGCCGTCGCCGTCCATGACCAGCGCCACATGCCGCGGTACCAGGTCCCTGGGTATGTCCGGCGGCTTAGCCCCGCTCGGATGCGGATCCGGCGGGCGCACCGCCGCGGGTCGCGGTCGCTGGGGGTCCTTCAAACGCGCTCCACGTGACGCAGCGAACGGATCGAGTGCTCCAGGTGCCATTGCAGGTAGGCGGCCACCAGTCCGCTGCACTCTACCTGGTGCTTGCGTTCGCTGCCGTCGGCGCTGGCCCAGTCCCCGCGCAGCAGCGCGGCCATCAGGGCCACCGTGCCCGCCGCGGGCGAGGCGGCGCCGTGCGGGCGGCACGACGCGCACACCATGCCGCCGGCCGGGACGGCGAACGCCGGCAACCGCGGGTCACCGCCTGCCGATCCCGTCTCGCCGCGGTCGCGGCCGGCGCCTGACGCGCCGCAGCGGGCGCACTCCTCCAGGGCGGGCGCGTACCCGGCCACCGCGAGCGAGCGGAGCAGGAAGGCATCAAGCACCAGCCGCGAGTCGTGCTCCCCCTCGCTGAGCGTGCGCAGGCCGCCGATGAGCAGCAGCAGCTGGCGCAGCGCCGGTTCCTTCTCCACCGGGGTGAAGCGCTCGGCGGTCTCCAGCATGGCCACGCCCGCCGTGTAGCGGGGGTAGTCCGCGGCCAGCGGCGCGCCGTAGGGCCGGATCACCTCGGCCTGGGTGATCACGTCCAGCGAGCGGCCCGGGTGCAGCATCAGGTCGACATGCGTGAAAGGCTCGAGCCGGGCGCCGAACCGCGACTTCGTCCGGCGGACGCCCTTGGCCACCGCGCGGATCCGTCCGGTGCCGCGGCCCAGCACGGTGATGATCCGGTCGGCCTCGCCGAGCTTTTGCGTCCGCAGCACGATGCCGTCATCCCGGTAGAGCTGCACCTTCCTATTCTCCCGCACAGCGGGACAACTTCTGGCTTTGCCAGGCCGGCATCCGTGATGAAAAGCCGACCGGCCGGATGGCTGTAACGGCGCGGAGGCGGGGGTGCCTTGTGGGCATGGGCCGCCTCCGCGCCGGATGTGACGCGCACCGGGTACGGGCGCGCCAGGATCGGATGCGCCGGGTGGGGCGCAATGCGGTCTGGGCGCAGTGCAGTCTGCGTGCAGTGCGGTCTGGGCGCAGTGCAGCCAAGCGCGGAAAGGTCAGGCGCGGCGGGAGCGGTTGACGGCGGACAGGACGGCCCGCATCGAGGCGGTGACCGTGTTCGTGTCGATGCCGACGCCCCAGAAGACCTGACCGCCGATCTCGCACTCCACGTACGCGGCGGCTTGGGCGTCGGTGCCCTCGGTCAGCGCGTGCTCGGTGTAGTCGAGCACCCGGGCGCTGATGCCGATGGCGGCCAGGGCGTCACAGAACGCGGAGATCGGGCCGTTGCCGACGCCTTCCACCTGCCGCGCCTGCCCGTCGGCGGATATCTCGGCCGAAAGGGCGTGCTTGGACTCGATGACCGAGGAGGTCTGGTGGTCGAGCAGGGCCAGCGGGCCTGCCGCCAGGTACTCGGCGGAGAAGATCTCCCACATCTGGGCCGGCGACACCTCGCCGCCCTCGGTGTCGGTGTGGACCTGGATGACCTTGGAGAACTCGATCTGCAGGCGGCGCGGCAGGTCCAGCCGGTGCTCGGCCTTCATCACGTAGGCGACGCCGCCCTTGCCGGACTGCGAGTTGACCCGGATGACCGCCTCGTAGGTGCGGCCCACGTCGTGCGGGTCGATCGGCAGGTACGGCACGGCCCACGGGTACTCGGCGAACGGCACCTGCGCGCTGGCCGCTTCGGCCTCCAGCGCCTCGAAGCCCTTCTTGATGGCGTCCTGGTGGGAGCCGGAGAAGGCGGTGTAGACCAGGTCGCCCGCGTAGGGGTGGCGCGGGTGGACCGGCAGCTGGTTGCAGTACTCGACCGTGCGACGGATCTCGTCGATGTCGGAGAAGTTGATCATCGGGTCGATGCCCATGCTGAACAGGTTCAGGCCCAGCGTGACCAGGCAGACATTGCCGGTGCGCTCGCCGTTGCCGAACAGGCAGCCCTCGATCCGGTCCGCCCCGGCCAGCACGGCCAGCTCGGCGTCGGCTACCGCGGTGCCCCGGTCATTGTGGGTGTGCACCGACAGGCATACGTGATCGCGGAAGGGCAGGTTCCGGCTCATCCACTCGATCTGGTCGGCGTAGACGTTCGGGGTGGAGCGCTCGACCGTGCACGGCAGGTTGAGGATGATCTCCCGCTCCGGGCCGGGCTGCCAGACCTCCATGACCCCGGCGCAGACGTCGAGGGCGTACTCCAGCTCGGTGTCCATGAAGATCTCGGGCGAGTACTCGTAGCCGAAGTCAGCGTCGCCGAGCAGCTCCTCGGCGTACTTCATGACGTGCCGGGTGCCCTCGACGGCGAGCGCCTTGCACTCTTCGCGGTCGATGCGGAAGACCACGCGGCGGAAGATCGGGGCCGTCGCGTTGTACAGGTGCACGGTGGACCGGCGCGCGCCCACCAGGGACTGGACCGAGCGCTCGATCAGGTCCTCCCGGGCCTGGGTGAGCACCGAGACCCGGACGTCGCCGGGAATGCGGTCGCTGGTGATCAGCTCGCGGACGAAGTCGAAGTCGGCCTGGCTGGCGGACGGGAACCCGACCTCGATCTCCTTGTAACCCATCCGGATGAGCAGGTCGAACATCTTGTGCTTGCGGGCCGGGCTCATGGGGTCGATCAGGGCCTGGTTGCCGTCCCGCAGGTCAGTGGAGAGCCAGCGCGGAGCCCGGGTGATGGACTTGGCGGGCCAGGTGCGGTCCGGCAGATCGACCGGCTGGAACGGCGTGTAGCGCTGACACGGCATGCCGCTGGGCTGCTGCTGGATCGGCGCGACGCGTTTATAGACGGACTCGTGCTGCATTTTCTGCTGCTTCCTCGGAGCTGGTGGACGGCGGCCAGCGGACAAGGAAAAACCCCGCGGCGAGGGAGCCGGCCTATCGGCCCCCGCCGCGGCCGCTAAGCAGGAGCAGCTCGCGCAACATCGCCAGCCACTGTATCAGCCGGACGGCTGGGCGGTGAAACCGGATCTGCTGCGCCGCCGGAATATTCGGTGGCGCGGGCGCCGGGCGCGGGGTTTCCTGGGGGCATGCACATCGAGCGAGTGAACCTGGCGGACGCGCAGGGCATACGCGCGTGCGACGAGGTGTGCCTAGCGGCTCAGGAGGCCGACTGCCCGGAGGAGCCGCGGCTGACCGGCTCAATTTTCCGTGGCTGGCTGACCGTGGGCTGGGACGGCAATCCGCGGGAGGTCTGGCTGGCGGCGGGCCAGGGCGGCGACGGGTCGCGGCGGCCGGTCCTGGGCTGGTACCGGCTGGAGCTGCCGGAGCGGGAGAACCAGGACCGTGCCTACCTGGACCTGTTCGTGCACCCGGCCGGAAGGCGGCGCGGGTTCGGTACCGCCCTGCTGCGGCACGCGGCGGAACGCGCGGCCGGGCACGGGCGTTCGGTGCTGGCCGGCGCGGCACGGGACGGCACGCCCGGGGCCGCCTTCGCCCGGTCGGCCGGGGCGGAACCCGGCGTGGTGGAGTTCCAGCGCATGCTGGAACTCGGCAAGCCGGCCGACGGCAGGCTGGAGAGGCTGCGCGAGCAGGCCGAGCGGGCGGCGGCGGGCTACTCGGTGGTGTCCTGGACGGGGCCGGTACCCGAGGAGTTCATCGAGCGGGTGGCACCGGTCTACGACGCGCTCAACGACGCCCCGCACGATGACGGGGAAGCGCCCACGTTCTGGGACGGGCAGCGGGTCCGCGAGGCCAATGCCCGGCGCCCGTATTACGGCACCCGCGACTACACGGTCGCGGCCGTGCACGGGGACGCCGCCACCGGGGAGATGGCGGCGCTGACCGAGGTCATGGTGGATCCCGCCCATCCCGACTGGGCTCACCAGGCGATCACGGGTGTGAGGCGGCCGCACCGCGGGCACCGTCTCGGCCTGCTGGTGAAGGTCGCGATGCTGGAGATGCTGGCCGCCGCCGAGCCGCAGCTGGAACGGATGGCGACCTGGAACGGGGCGGAAAACCCGTACATGATCGCGGTCAACGAGGCGCTCGGCTACACCGTCCTCGGGCCGCCGTCGACCTCGCAGCAGCTGAGCGTGCCAGCGGCGCGAGGTTAGTCGCGGCCGGCCGACTGCTCGGTCATGGCGATCACGCCGAGGGCCTGGGCCTGGGTTACGCCCAGGTCGGCGCCGATGGCCTGGGCGGCGAGCCGCTCGCTGTCGGTGAGCGGACCGTCGGCCAGGGCGATCCTGATCACGTCGGCCAGGTACCACTCCCGGGCCTGGATGGTGAGCTGGGCGCCCACCTGGTTCAGCGCGGGGCGGATGGCCTCGAAGGACTGCCGGAGATCGTCCTCCAGCATGGCCTCGTTGTAGCCCGGCAGCCCGGCTCCGATGATGGCCTCGATGGCGCGCTGGCGTGCGGCCGGGCTGGACGGATCGCCGGATCGCAGCATGGCCGAGGCGGCCGCGCGCATGCCCGCGGGCAGCGCCGCCTGCATCTGCGCCGTGGTGGGCAGGCCGAGCACGTCCGGGACGTACCTGGTCCGGCAGGTCGTGCACTGGACGTGCTCGCCGACCTTGTTCAGCGGGATGACCGGGATGAAGAACAAGGTGAACCAGCGGCGCCCGGCGCGGCGGCGGTACTGCCGGTCCCCGCCGCAGCGGCGGCAGTGGAAGGTGCCCTGCGCGATCGTCCGGTAGAACACGCGCAGCCCGAAAATGATCAGCAACGTCGATCCCCCTTCCGGCTCTGCCCGACGCACGCCCCGTTTCCGGTACAGGTCAGATCCATCATGTCTTGGATTGGGCCGAACGGACCAGCTTTATGCAGATCCGGTACTTCGGCGCGGCCCGGGCGGCCTGTCATCATGGCTGGCATGATCGGGCTCAGTCGTAGAAGCCGAGGCGGCGCAGCTGCTTGGGGTTGCGCTGCCAGTCCTTGGCGATCTTGACGTGCAGGTCGAGGAAGACCTGCGTGCCGAGCAGCGCCTCGATCTGGCGGCGGGCGCGGCTGCCGACGTCCTTCAGCCGGGCGCCCCCGGTGCCGATGACGATGGCCTTCTGGCTCGGCCGCTCCACGTACAGCTCGGCGTGCACGTCGACGAGATCGTCCCGGCCGGGCCGGGGGCCCATCTCCTCGACCACCACCGCGATGGAGTGCGGCAGCTCGTCCCGCACCCCGTCCAGGGCGGCCTCCCTGATCAGCTCGGCCACCATGACCTGCTCGGGCTCGTCGGTCAGCTCGCCGTCGGGATACAGCGGCTGGCCCTCGGGCAGGTGGGAGACCAGCACGTCGGCCAGCACGTCGAGCTGGAAACCGGTCACGGCGGAGACCGGCACTACGTCGGCCCAGTCGCCCAGCTCGCTGACCGCCACCAGTTGCTCCGCGACCCGCTCGGGGGGCACCTCGTCGGTTTTGGTCACGACGACCACGACCGGTGTCTTCCTGACGTTCTCCAGCTCACGAGCGAAGAAGCGGTCCCCCGGCCCGACCGGGTCGCCGGCCGGGACGCAGAACCCGATCACGTCGACCTCGGCCAGCGTCGAGCGGACCAGGCTGTCCAGGTGCTCGCCGAGCAGCGTCCGCGGCTTGTGCAGGCCGGGCGTGTCGACCAGGATCAGCTGCGCGTCGGGGCGGTGCACGATGCCGCGGATCGCCCGCCGGGTGGTCTGCGGCCGGTCGCTGGTGATCGCGACCTTGGCGCCGACCAGCGCGTTGGTCAGCGTCGACTTGCCGACGTTCGGCCGGCCGGCCAGGCAGGCGAACCCGGAGCGGAAGACGGGGCCGGCCGCAGGCGCGGCGGCCTCCGGGGAGCTGGCGGCCGGTGGGTGGTTCACGACTTGATTCTGCCGCATGTCCGGCGGGCTGGAACCACGGCCCGTTCGGCATAAAAATCAAGGAGGACGGAGCGGTGGGTCCGTGCGGCGCGGGTCAGGTCGTGAGGGTGCGGCGCAGGGTGCCGTCGGGGGCGGCGTGGTACACGGTCGCGTCGGGGCCGATGTCGCGCACCACGGCCAGGTCGCCCGGGTCCAGCTCAGCCTCGCTGACCAGGGCCGCCGCCTCGAGCTTCTGCGCGCCGCTGGACACGGCCATGGCCACCGCCAGGCGCAGCGCGGACAAGCGCAGGGAGGGCAGGGCGACCGCGGCGGCGGCGTAGGTCCGGCCGGTCTCGTCACGGACGGCCGCGCCCTCGGAGGCCGCCACCCGGGCCCGGGACGACCGGGCCAGCGTGATGATCTTGAGATCTTCCTCAGAAGGAGTGCTCACCTGACGGATTCTACGGCGAGGTCACTGCGGTTCGTCGGCGTCCGGCTGGACCAGCACGGTCCCGATCTTGTTGCGGCGGCCGGCCAGGTTCTCGGCGGTCAGCCGCAGGCCGCTGACGGTCGCGGCCGAGCCGGCGATGGGCACCCGGCCGAGCTTGTGGGCCAGCAGCCCGGCCACCGTCTCCACGTCCTCGGCCTCGATCCGGACGCCGAACAGCTCCTCGAGCTCGGTCACCGGCAGCCGGGCGGTCACCCGGGCCGAGCCGTCGGTCAGCCACTCGACCGGCGGCTGCTCGTTGTCGTACTCGTCGGTGATCTCGCCCACGATCTCCTCGAGGATGTCCTCGATGGTGACCAGCCCAGCGGTCCCGCCGTACTCGTCGATCACGATGGCCACGTGGTTGCGCTGGGCCTGCATCTGCCGCAGCAGCTCGTCGACCGGCTTGCTGTCCGGCACGTAGCTGGCCGGGCGCATCACGGTGGCGACCTTCTCGCTGGACTCGGCACCGGGATGGTCGTGGCTCCAGGCCACGATGTCCTTCAGGTAGGCGATGCCGACCACGTCGTCGGTGTTCTCGCCGACCACTGGGATCCGGGAGAAGCCGTGCTCCAGCGCCAGCGAGAGCGCCTGCTCGACGGTCCGGTCGCTCTCGATGAACACCATGTCGGTGCGCGGCACCATGACCTCGCGGACGATGGTGTCGCCCAGCTCGAAGACCGAGCGGACCATCTCGCGCTCCCCCGGCTCGATGCCGGTCCGGCGCTCCAGGTAGTCGACCAGCCCGCGCAGCTCGGAGCGGGCCACCAGGGCGCCCGATTCGCCGCCTGGCTCGCTGCCGTCGGCGTTCCGCGGGCGCCGCCGCGGCGGCAGCGCATTGCCCATGGCCACCAGCAGCCGGGGCAGCGGGCCCAGGGCCCGGGTCAGCGGGTGCAGGAGCCGCGCCGCGCGCTCGGCGGTGCGTTCGGTCCGGGGTCCGATCCGGCCGAGCTGAGGCCGGACCCCGGTCAGCGCGTAGTGCAGCAGGAGCATGGTGCCGACCGCGGCCAGGAAGGCCCGCCAGTCGTCGCCGAGCCAGCTGGCGAAGGCCTCGGTGACCAGGACCGCGGCCATGATCTCGAGGACGGCGCGGAGCAGCAGCAGCACGCCCATGTAGCGGGGCAGGTCGGCGGCGACGACCTCCAGCGTGCCCTTGTGCCCGCGGCGTTCGGCCAGTCCGGTGGCGGAGACCAGCGTGAGCGCGGCCTCGGCGTTCGCGCACCAGCCCGCGGCCAGGGCCAGCACGGCCGCCGCGACCAGCAGCCACCCGGGCGGTGACATCACGCGGTCCCTTCCCGCTCCTTCGCGCCCTGCTCCGTCGCTCTGCCCTCCCGCCAGGATTTCAGCAGCTGGTCCTGGGTGCCGAACATGACGGCGTGCTCGTCCGGCTCGGCGTGATCGTAGCCGAGCAGGTGCAAGATGCCGTGCACGCACAGCAGCTCCAGCTCGTCCTGGGTGGAGTGGCCGGCCTTGGCGGCCTGCTGCGCGGCAACCTGCGGGCACAGCACGACGTCGCCGAGCAGCCCGGGGTCGCCGCCCGGCTCCGGGTCGACGCGGTTGCCGCCCAGGTGCGGCGGGCGCAGCTCGTCCATGGGGAAGGCGAGGACGTCGGTAGGTCCCGGCTCGCCCATCCACCGCTCGTGCAGCTCGGTCATGGTCCGCTCGTCCACGAGCAGGACGGACAGTTCGGCCAGCGGATGGATCCGCATCTGGTCCAGCGTGAACCTGGCCACCGCGGCGAGCCCCACCTCGTCGACGGCCACCCCGGACTCATTGGCGATATCGATGCTCATGGCCCCGTCTTAGCTGCCTTTCCGCCGGTTCGGCCGCCCCGTGCTGCTGCCCGTGCCCAGCTGGCGTTCGTGGGCGTCGTAACGCTCGTACGCGTCGACGATCTTGCCCACCAGGCGGTGCCGGACCACGTCGTGGCTGGTCAGCCGGGCGAAATGGATGTCCTCGATGCCGTCCAGGATGTCCTGCACCACGCGCAGGCCGCTGACCTGGCCGGCCGGCAGGTCGACCTGGGTCACGTCGCCGGTCACCACCACCTGCGAGCCGAAGCCCAGCCGGGTGAGGAACATCTTCATCTGCTCGGCCGAGGTGTTCTGCGCCTCGTCCAGGATGATGAACGAGTCATTCAAAGTTCTACCCCGCATGTACGCCAGGGGGGCGATCTCGATGGTGCCGGCGGACATCAGGCGCGGGATGGAGTCGGGGTCGAGCATGTCGTGCAGGGCGTCGTAGAGGGGCCGCAGGTACGGGTCGATCTTCTCGGACAGGGTGCCGGGCAGGAAGCCGAGCCGCTCCCCGGCCTCGACCGCGGGCCGGGTCAGGATGATCCGGTTGACCTCCTTGGCCTGCAGCGCCTTGACCGCCTTGGCCATGGCCAGGTAGGTCTTGCCGGTCCCGGCCGGGCCGATGGCGAACACGATCGTGTGCTTGTCGATCGCGTCCGCGTAGCGCTTCTGGTTCAGGGTCTTGGGCCTGATGGTGCGGCCGCGGGCGGACAGGATGCCGACGGTCAGCACGTCGGCCGGGCGCACGCCGCGCTCGGCCCGCAGCATGGCCGCGGCGCGCTCCACCGCGTCGGAGGTCAGGTCCGTGCCCTTGCGCAGCAGCTCGATGAGCTCGGTGAACAGGTCGCAGACGAGGGCGGTTTCCGCCGGGCTGCCGGTCGCGGTGATCTCGTTGCCGCGGACATGGATGTCGGCGGCAACGTCCCGCTCGATCACGTGCAGGAGCTCATCGCCTGAGCCCAGCAGGCTGACCATGGAATGATCAGCGGGCACCACGATCTTGACCTGCGATCGCGGCTCGGCCGCCAGGTCGCCCGGGGGCTCAGCCGATTGCCCGTTGCCGGCGGGGCCGTTTCTGCCGCGCAGGTTATCGTTCCGGATATCTGTCAATTCGACGTCAATTCGACGCTTTCGAAGGACTCGGAGGACCGCCCCCCGAGCGTGCTGCCCTCCATGCTATCTGGCCTGGCCGCCCGGCCCGTGCCATTATCCGGCTCAGCCGGGAGGCCAGCGCAGCGACCGGCCACCGAGGACGTGGGCGTGCACATGGGGCACTTCCTGGCCCGCGTCGGGCCCGGAGTTGAACACGACCCGGTAGCCGCCGTTGCTGATGCCCTCGGCCACCGCGACCTGGTGAGCCTGGGTCATGATCTCGTGCAGCAGCGCGGCGTCTTCGGCCGCCAGGGCGGCGACGTCGGAGTAGTGCTCCCTGGGGATGACCAGCACGTGGGTGGGGGCCTGCGGGTTGATGTCGCGGAAGGCCAGCACCCGGTCGGTGGCCAGGATCTGGGTGGCGGGGATCGTTTCTGCGGCAATGGCGCAGAACAGGCAGTCAGGCACGGCGCGATCCTTGAGTTTGAGCCATCGGCATATGTCAATACTTGACGGCCGCGGGCGATACTACCGAGTAACCGTGTGTTATCGCGGCGATCTATACAAGTGGTGTCGGATGTCGCAGACTACGGATATTCTTGTGTTTCCGCAATCTTCCGGCGAGTTCAGTGGCTTGGCTGGCCGGGCGGGTTTGCCGGGGGGCAAACGGGCAGCTGGCGGTCAGAGGGTGGGAGCTTTGGGCATGAGGGACCAGCAAGCTGGGTCCTGCGAGTCCGGCGGCAGCACGGAGGCGGCCGGTTGGTGAGTGAACCTGAGGGCACAGAAGCGCGTCCAACTAACGTGACCGAAACCCTGGTGGCCGCTGACGCCATCATGCCCACCGCATTCCTGGCGCCGGCTGCGCGCGTCGGGTGGAGCGCGGACACCGCGGTCACGGAGCTTTACTCACTGCATTACCGGACGCTGGTGCGGCTGGCCGCGTTGCTGGTCAGGGACGTGCCCACCGCTGAGGAAGTTGTGCAGGACGCGTTCGTGGCCATGCACGATGCCTGGCAGCGGCTGCGGGAGTCGGAGAACGCGCTGGCCTACCTGCGGCAGGCGGTGGTCAACCGGTCCCGGTCGGTGCTGCGGCACCGGACGGTGGTGGACAAGAACCTGCAGAAGGCGCCGCCGGACATGCCCAGCGCCGAGCACGGGGCGATGGCGCTGCTCGAGCGGTCCGCGGTCATCGCGGCGCTGCGGGGCCTGCCGGATCGGCAGCGCGAGGCGATTGTCCTGCGGTATTACGCCGATCTGTCCGAGGCGGAGATCGCGGCCACCATGGGCATCAGCCGCGGTGCGGTGAAAAGTCATACGGCGCGCGGCATGACGGCTCTTCGCTCAGCGTTGGAGCGGGAGTAATGAGCAGACCCGGCCACGGCCCCGAGGGGCATCCAGACTTCGCGGACTTCGTCCGCCATGCGTTGCGTGCTGCCGCCGATCAGGTGGAACCGCATGGGGACGGCCTGGAGCGGATCCGCGAGAAGATCCGGTCCCGTCCGGCTTACGCCAGCCAGTCCAGGATGGCGGCGATCCGGCTGGCGATCGCGGGATTCCTGGCGCAGCTGGGCGGGTACTGGCGCCAGGCGTGGTCCGGGCGGCCCGCGACGTCGGCCCGGCCGGGCCCGGCCTGGCCGCGGCACGCTCCGCGGCGGCCCACGAGCTGGAGCGAGGTCATGCTCCGGCCCGCCCTGGCCATCGGCGTCACCGTATTCGCCCTCGGCGTCGTGCTGGCCGCGGTTCCGCCGTTCCGCCAGGGCATCATTGCCGCCGCAACGTCGGCCTTCAACGGCGTGACCTCCTCGTCGAGTTCGTCGGGCCCGGGAGCCTCGCCCGGGGGCGGGTCGTCTGGCGCCAGTCCGCTGGGCACCGCTACGTCGGCTCGGGACCGCACCGCCTCGCCGGTCACGTCATGTGCGTCGTCACCGGCACCCAAGGCCACGCCTCAGGCGTTGCCCAAGGCCACGCCGAAGACGAGCCCGCCGTCGACGCCGACGACCAGCAGCCCGCCGGCCAGTCCGTCCACGACCAGTCCCGCGGCGACCCCGACTGACACCACCAGCCCGGCGAGCACGCCGACCGGCACCTCGACCCCGGCCTCCAGCCCGACCGCGAAGGTCAAGGCGACCCCCACCGGCAGCGCGACCGCTGCCAGCTCGGCTAAGGCGAAGCCGAAGGCCACCGGGACCGCGACCGACTGTCAGAGCTCGCCGCCCGCAACGTCGCCGAGCGGGACGCCCGTCTCCTCGGCCACGGGCACGAAGAAGCCCCAGATCACCTCGCCGAGCCAGTCCCCGTCGCCCAAGGTGAGCCCGTCGGACACGTCCAGCACGTCATCGACGGCCAGCGGCGAGACCGCCCCGGCCGATAGCCCGTCGGCCACCCGCAGCGGAACGACGTCGACCACGCAGGGCGGGTCAGTGACAGACCCCTCTCCGAGCCCTCAGGCTGGCTGACGGCCGCGACGAGCGTTACCAGCGGCGGGAGCGGCTGAGCAGGATGGCCGCGGCCACCGGGCCCGCGGTCGAGGTACGCAGCACGGTGGGTCCGAGCCGTCGCACGTGAGCGCCGGCCGCGAGGAAGGCCGCGTTTTCCGCCTCGGTGATCCCGCCCTCCGGCCCCACGACGAGCACCAGGTCGCCCGAGTCCGGCGGCCGCAGGTCACCGAGCCCGGCGGCAGCGTCAGGATCCAGAACGACCGCGCAGGCCGCCTTGGCGATCACCGCTGCCACGTCGGCGGCCGAGGCGGGCTGGGTCACCTCGGGTAGCCAGGCACGGCGGGACTGCTTGGCCGCCTCCCGCGCGGTGGCCCGCCACTTGGCCAGCGAGCGCGCACCGCGTTCGGCCTGCCAGACCGGGACCGAACGCGCCGCCGCCCAGGGCACGATGCGGTCGACGCCCACTTCCGTCATCTCCTCGACGGCCAGTTCGCCCCGGTCGCCCTTGGGGATGGCCTGGACGACGGTGATCACCGGGTCCGGCGGCGGGACCTCTCGCCGGGCCAGCACGGCTAGCTCAAGCACGGCCAGCTCCAGCCCGCGGCCGGAATGGGCGGTGACCACGCACTCCGCGACCAGGCCAGCGCCGTCACCGACGTCGACACGCTCACCGGGACGCAGCCGGCGGACGGTGGCCGCGTGCCGCCCTTCGGGGCCGGACAGGACCACGGCGTCCCGCTGGAGTTCGGCGCGGTCGGCCAGGAAGAGGGGCGGCTGCGGCACCGTGGTCTTCCCCGGAGCGTTATGCAAAACCGATTCGCGAGTGCAGGCCTTCGGGCCTGCGCGAGCGATCGGTGCACAGGAGCGGACGGCAACCACAGCGGGTTCTTTGCATAACGCGAACCTTTTCATAAGACACAGGGTCAGCGTCCGTTGAACGCGTCGCGCAGCCTGGAGAAGAATCCCTGCTGGCCCGGCTGGAACCGGCCGGGCGGTGCCTCCTCGCCGCGGAGCTTGGCCAGGTCACGCAGCAGCTTTTCCTGCTCGGCGTCGAGCTTGGAGGGAGTCTCGACCGTCACGTGGATGACCAGGTCACCGCGCCCGTTGCCGTTCAGGTGCCTGACGCCCTGGCCGTAGAGCGGGATCACCTGCCCGGACTGGGTCCCCGGCCGGATGTCGATATCGGCGGGCCCGTCCAGGCTCTCCACTGACAGCGTGGCGCCCAGGGCCGCGGCCACCATCGGGATGGTCACCGTACAGTGCAGGTCGTCGCCCTGCCGCTCGAAGATCGCGTGCGGCCGCTGGGCGATCTCCAGGAACAGGTCGCCCGGCGGGCCGCCGCCGGGGCCGACCTCGCCCTCGCCGGCCAGCTGGATGTGCGTGCCGTCCTCGACGCCGGCCGGGATCCGCACCTTGATCGTGCGCCTGGTCCTGACCCGGCCGTCGCCGTCGCACTCCGGGCAGGGCCGGACCAGGACAGTGCCGTATCCGCCGCAGCCCGGGCAGACCCGGGCCATCATCACCTGGCCGATGAACGAGCGGGTCACCTGGCTCACCTCGCCGCGCCCGCCGCAGATGTCGCAGGTCTGCGGGTGGGTGCCAGGCGCGGTGCCCTCGCCCGAGCAGGTGGGGCAGACCACGGCCGTATCCACGGTGAGCTCGCGGGTCGCGCCGAACGAGCACTCGGCCAGGTCCAGCTCGATCCTGATCGTGGCGTTGCGGCCGCGCTGGGCCCGGCTGCGCGGCCCCCGCGTGGTGGCGCCCGCCGACCCGCCGAAGAACTGGTCGAGCAGGTCGCTCAGCGGCGAGAACCCGGGTCCGAACGGGCCGGCCCCGGCGCCCGCCGCGCTGGAGGCGAACGGGTCGACGCCCATGTCGTACATCCGGCGCTTCTCGGTGTCCGACAGGACCTCGTAGGCCTGGGTGATCTCCTTGAACCGCTCCTGGGTCTCGGGATCGGGGTTCACGTCGGGATGAAGCTCACGCGCCAGCCGCCGGTAGGCCCGCTTGACCTCGTCCTGCGTCGCGTCCCTGCGGATCTTGAGCAGGGAGTAGTAATCCGCCGCCACTAGGACTCCATCAGGATCTGGCCGACATAACGTGCCACGGCGCGCACCGCGCCCATGGTGCCCGGGTAGTCCATCCGGGTGGGCCCCAGCACGGCCAGCTTGGCCAGCGGCTGGGCCGAGCTGCCGTACCCGGTGGACACCACCGAGGTGGCCTGCAGGCCCGCGACCGGGTTCTCGGAGCCGATCCTGACGGTGAGGATCGCGGGATCGGTCGCCTCGCCCAGCAGCCGCATCAGCACCACCTGTTCTTCCAGTGCCTCCAGCACTTCGCGCAGTCCCCGGTTGAAGTCCTGCGCGTTGAGGTTCGCCGCGCCGCCGAAGACGATCTTCACCTCGTTCCGCTCGATCAGGCTGGCCAGCAGGACGGAGAACACGGTATTGGCGTTAGCGCGTTCCTCGGCCGGGATCCGGTCGGACAGGTCGGTGACCATGGCCGCGGCGTCGGCCAGCTTGTGCCCGCCCAGGCACGCGTTCAGCACCGCGCGCACGTGGGACACCGACGAGTCGTCCCAGGCGTCCGGCAGGTCGACCGTGCACTGCTCGACCCGGCCGGTGTCGGTGATCAGCACCAGCAGCAGCCGCTGCGGTGCGAGCGAGACCAGCTCGATGTGGCGGATGGCGGACCTGGTCAGCGACGGGTACTGCACCACGGCCACCTGGCGGGTCAGCTGGACCAGCAGGCGGACCGTGCGCGTGACCACGTCGTCGAGGCTGTACGCGCCGGCCAGGAACGACTCGATGGCACGCCGCTCGGCCGCGGACAGCGGCTTAACGCTGGACAGCCGGTCGACGAACAGGCGGTAGCCCTTGTCGGTGGGTATCCGGCCGGCGCTGGTGTGCGGCTGGGCGATGAAGCCCTGCTCTTCGAGCACCGCCATGTCGTTGCGGATCGTCGCCGGGGACACGTCGAAGTGGTGCCGGTCGACCAGTGACTTCGATCCCACCGGCTCAGTGGTGGACACGTAGTCCTCGACGATCGCCCGGAGCACCGTCAGCTTCCGCTCGTCAAGCACGCGTTCACCTCCTTGGCACTCATGATCCCCGAGTGCTAAGTCTATTGCGTCCGGCACGTTCCTGGCGCGCAACAGCGAGGCGAACAGGCGCTGTGATCACTCCTCGGCGTGAGGTTCCGCGAAGCCGCACAGGATATGAACTCTCCTGGATGGTAACCCGGCAGGCCCGGGCCGCGATAGCGGCGTGTCGCCGCTGCCCCGGCCGCCAGGGCGCGGCTACGCTTCAGGCGAACCCCGCCTTACCCGTGCTCGAGCTGTGGGGAGGTCTCCTTGCGGAGCAGGCATTACGGTTCCGACGTGCTCGCCGGCGGACCGCGCAGGCACCGCGCCGGCCAGCGCCTGGTACCGGAGGTCCAGGCCGAGCGCGGCCTGGTCGTGGAGGATTCGGAGGGCCGGTTCTGCGGGGCCGTGGTGGCCTACGAGAAAGGCGCGGTGACGCTCGAGGACCGGCACGGCAAGCGGCGGGTCTTCCCGCTCTCCCCCGGGGCCTTCCTGCTCGACGGCCGGCGGGTCACGCTGACGCCGCCCGCCCCGGCGGCGGCGCCGACCCGCCCGGCCAGGACGGCTTCCGGGTCGGTGGCCGCCGCGAACAGCAGGGCCAAGGTGGCCCGGGCCAGCCGGATCTTCGTCGAGGGCAAGCACGACGCCGAGCTGGTGGAGAAGATCTGGGGCGATGACCTGCGCGACGTGGGCGTGGTGGTCGAGTACCTGGAAGGCATCGACGACCTGCCGGCCATCGTGGCGGCGTTCTCGCCCGCTCCGGGCCGCCGCCTGGGCGTGCTGGTGGATCATCTGGTGGCGGGCTCCAAGGAGAGCCGGATCGCGGCGGTCGTGCGGTCGCCCGACGTGCTGATCGTGGGCCACCCGTTCATCGACATCTGGGCCGCGGTGCGGCCCGCGTCCGTGGGCATCGCGGGCTGGCCGGACGTCCCCCCGGGACAGCCATGGAAGGAGGGCGTGCTGCGCGCCCTCGGCTGGCCGGCCGAGGTGCCGGCCGCCTGGCAGCGGATTCTGCGTTCGGTCACCAGCTTCGCCGACCTGGAGCCCGAGCTGCTGGGCCGGGTCGAGGAGCTGATCGATTTCGTCACCTCGCCGGGAAGCGAATAGCGTGGATGTAGCAGCGGCTCACCAGCGAGGACCGATGACGAGCAAGCCGACGCGGCCCCGGCCCGGCCCGCCGATCGCGAGCGGCCCGGCCGGAGGTGACCCTGCCGCGGGTGACCCTGCCGCGGGTGACCCTGCCGCGGGTGACCCTGCCACGGGCGACCCCGCCACGGGCGACCCCGCCACGGGCGACCCCGCCGCGGGCGACCCCGCCGCGGGCGACCCCGCCACGGGCGACCCCGCCACGGGCGACCCCGCCACGGGCGACCCCGCCACGGGCGAGCCGGTCCGCGAGGCCGACGTGACATCGGCCAGCTACGCCTACCTAGGCGCGATCCTCTCCGGTCCGGTGATCCCGCTGGTCGTCTACCTGGTCGGGCGGAGAAGGTCGCCGTTCCTGCGGGCGCACACGGCCATGGCGCTGAACCTGTCGCTGACCGGGATCCTGTACGGGCTGTGCTGCCTGATCCTGTGCGGGCTGCTCCTGCTGGACAGCGTGACCGTGGCCCTGGGCGTGGCCATCCCGGTGGCCGTCGTGATATGGCTGTGCATGCTGCGGTACCTCATCCGCGGCTTCGCCGCGGCCAACCGCGGCGAGCGGCCCGAGACACCCCCGAGCTGGATCCACGGCCAGATGGTCAAGTAGCTCACTCGGTGAGCAGCTGCGTCACCGTGTCGGTGAGCAGCCGGCCCCGGCGGGTGAGCACGATCCGGCCCCGGCCGTAGGCCTTCGCGCTGGCCAGCCCCTCGGCGACCGCCGTGGCCGCGCGGGCGCGCCCGGCCGGGCCGAGAACGACCAGCGGGCAGCCTTCGGCCAGGCGCAGGAGCAGCATGACGCGCTCCAGCTGACGTTCGGGCTCGGCCAGCACCTCGCGGGCCTGGCCCGGACTGATCCCCGCGCCGATCCGCGTGGCGTAGGCGGCGGGATGCCGGACGTTCCACCAGCGGGTGCCGCCGACATGGCTGTGCGCACCCGGGCCGACGCCCCACCAGTCGCCGCCCGTCCAGTACAGCATGTTATGCACGCACCGCGACGCGCCGCCCGCCGCCCAGTTGGAGATCTCGTACCAGCCGTAGCCGGCCGCGGTGAGCATCTCGTCGGCGGCCAGGTAGCGATCGGCCAGCACGTCGTCGTCCGGGGCGGCCAGCTCGCCGCGCCTGACCCGGGCGGCCAGCCGGGTTCCGGTCTCGACGGTCAGCGCATAGGCGGACACGTGATCGGGCCCGGCCCCGATGGCGGCCTCCAGCGAGCAGCGCCAGTCCGCGGCTGTCTCCCCCGGCGTCCCGTAGATCAGGTCCAGGCTGACGTGGGAGAACCCGGCCGAGCGAGCCCAGGCGGCACAGCGCGCCGGGCGCCCGGGCTGGTGCACCCGGTCCAGCACCGCGAGCACGCCGGGCACCGCGCTCTGCATCCCGAACGACACCCGGGTGATGCCCTGCGCCCGCAGTTCCTCCAGGGTCTGCGCCTCGACGCTTTCCGGGTTGGCTTCCGTGGTGACTTCGGCCCCGGGGGCCAGGCCGAACTCGCTGTCGATGGCGCGCAGGATGGCGCCGAAGGCGGCCGGGGGCATCAGGGTCGGCGTGCCGCCGCCGAAGAACACCGTGCTGACCTGGATGTCCGCGGATCCGAGCACCTTGCGGGCGAACCCGATGTCCGCGATGGCCAGGCTCGGATAGCCCGCCAGCGACACGGCGGTTCCGGGGGCCGATCCGCCGGATCCGCCGAGTTCCGCGGCAGTATAGGTGTTGAAGTCGCAGTACCCGCAGCGCGTCGTGCAGAACGGAACGTGCACGTAGACGCCGAACGGCCGCTCGCCCAGCCCGCGGCGCGCGCCGTCCGGCAGGGCCCCGTCGGCAGGGACGGGCTCCCCCTCAGGCAGCACACCAGGCATGCCAGTCACGGTACCCGGCGGTGGCCCGGGTTCCGGACGAGCTTGATGGGGGATGCCTGATTAGGGTTTCGCGCGCTTAGACTGGAAGCAGTCGCGGGCACGGTAGGCACCCGGGTCGCGTTCACGGGAGGCATCGGTGGCAGACAACCAGTCGCAATGGCCGGCCCAGTACCCCAGGTACAGCCAGCCTGGCGGCTCCCCGGTACCGCCACCTGGTTACCATCCCCCAGCCCCTCCGGCGTCCGGCTACTACGCTCCGCCCGCGGGCTACCAGGTCCAGCCGCCCGGCTACCCGGTCGGCCCGGGTTACCCGGCCCATCCGGCCGGGAACCAGGCCGCCATGCGCGCGTCCTCGGCGGACCGGGAACGAGCCGTCGACGTGCTCAAGGCGGGCTTCGCCGAGGGCCGCCTGACCCAGGACGAGTACAACGACCGGATGGGCCGGGCCTACTCCGCCAGCACCTACGGCGAGCTGGCGGCACTGACCGCTGACCTGCCGGCCGGCGTGCTGCCGGCCTGGCCGGTAGCGGCCTACCAGGCGCCACCTACCACCACGAACTCGATGGCCATCGCGTCCGTGGTGCTGGGCGTGGCCGAGTTCTTCACCGTCGGGCTGACCGCCATTCCCGCCGTGGTCTGCGGTCATATCGCGCGCCGCCAGATCAAGCAGACCGCCGAGCGCGGCGACGGCCTGGCCACCAGCGGACTGGTGCTCGGCTACATGGCGATCATCTTCTGGTCGGTCCTCATCGCCGCCACGCTGGTGGGCGTGGCGATCTCGATCGCGCACAACGGCGGCGGCCCAGTCGGTTCGCCCGGGGGCTGAAACCGGCCTGGACCGCCAGGTCGCCAGCACCGGTGGAATGGTCCCGTCAGCCAGATGGACCAGGACTACCTCACTCTGAGGAACGCACTCGGCGACTCCTGTGCTCTAAGCCACCGGCCGCTGCGAAACGTCATTGGCACTCCTGGGCCGCCTCGCGCGTCTACACTCAGTAGAGGCGTCCGCAGGAGGCTCACGTGGCATACGGTCCAGCTCAGGCATATCCGCCGCAGCCTGGCGTGCCCGAAGGATACGGGCCGGGAGTACCAGTGAATCCAGCGTGGCTGGCGTCAAGCGCCGACCGGGAGCGGACCGTGGGCGTGCTGCGGGCGGGCTTCACCGAGGGTCGCCTGACCCAGGACGAGCTCGACGATCGCGTCGCGCTGGCCTACGCGGCCCGCACCTACGAGCAGCTGTGGGGACTGACCGCGGACCTGCCAGCCGGCGCACTCCCCTATCCGATGGGCCCGACGCCGCCCGGGGTCGTGATGCCGGTCAGCGCCGCCCCGGCCAGCAGCTGGAAGCCCGCGGCCGCGCTGATCATCACCGCGCTGATCATCTTCACGCTGGCCGCGGTGATCACCGCCGTGATCACCGCGCACACCCAGGCCGTGCCCTACCCAGGGTTTCAGCACGTCAACCTGGCGCCGGTCCTGAAGCCACTGCCCGCGGCGCCGCAGGCTGTCCTGCCCGGGGCGTGAACCTGCCGGGCCGTGAAAGGGGGCCCGCGGCAGGCACCGCGGACCGTTCGGCATAAAAATACCGCCGGGTTACCGTTTACCCCTTTCGGTGGGCTGAGAGGACAAGGCCGCGACGAAGGCCTCCTGCGGGACGTCCACCCGGCCGATGGTCTTCATCCGCTTCTTGCCTTCCTTCTGCTTCTCCAGCAGCTTGCGCTTGCGGGTGATGTCGCCGCCGTAGCACTTGGCCAGCACGTCCTTGCGCAGGGCGCGGATGTTCTCCCGGGCGATGATCCGGGCGCCGACCGCGGCCTGGATCGGGACCTCGAACTGCTGCCGCGGGATCAGCTCCTTCAGCTTGGCCGTCATGGACAGGCCGTACTCCCGGGCCTCGTCGGCGTGCACGATCTGGCTGAACGCGTCCACCGGCTGGCCCTGCAGCAGGATGTCGACCTTGACCAGGTTGGCCTGCTGCTCCCCGGCGGGCTCGTAGTCCAGCGACGCGTAGCCGCGGGTGCGAGACTTGAGCTGGTCGAAGAAGTCGAAGATGATCTCGGCCAGCGGCAGCGTGTAGCGGATCTCCACCCGGTCCGCGGACAGGTAGTCCATGCCGATCAGGGCGCCGCGCCGGCTCTGGCACAGCTCCATGATGGTGCCGATGTACTCGGCCGGGGAGATGACTGTGGCCCGCACCACCGGCTCGTAGACCCGGTTGATCTTGCCCTTCTGCGGCTCGGAGCCTCCCGGGAAGTCGCTGGGGTTGGTCACCCGGAGTTCCTGGCCGGTGTCCATGACCACGCGGTAGACGGCGTTCGGCGAGGTGGAGATCAGCGACAGGTCGAACTCGCGCTCCAGCCGCTCGCGCACGATCTCCATGTGCAGCAGGCCCAGGAACCCGCAGCGGAAGCCGAAGCCGAGCGCGGCGCTCGTCTCCGGCTCGTAGACCAGCGCGGCGTCGTTGAGCCGCAGCTTGTCCAGCGCGTCGCGCAGGTCCGGGTAGTCGTCGCCGTCCAGCGGGTACAGGCCGGAGAACACCATCGGCTTGGGGTGGGAGTACCCGGCCAGCGGCTCTTTGGCCGGGTGCCCGGCGCTGGTCACGGTGTCGCCGACCCGGGCCTGCCTGACGTCCTTGACCCCGGTGATCAGGTAGCCGACCTCGCCGGCGGCCAGCCCCTCGCTGGGTATCGGCTCGGGTGAGATGACCCCCACCTCGAGCGTCTCGTGGGCCGCGCGGGTGGACATCATCAGGCTGCGTTCCCGCCGGGAGAGCCGGCCATCGATCACCCGGACGTAGGTCACCACGCCGCGGTAGGTGTCGTAGATCGAGTCGAAGATCAGCCCGCGGGCCGGGGCGTCCGGTTCGCCGTGCGGGGCGGGAACCAGGCGGACGACCTCGTGCAGCAGGTCTTCCACGCCCTCGCCGGTCTTGGCGCTCACCCGGAGGACCTCGGTGGGGTCGCAGCCGATGATCCCGGCCAGTTCGGCGGCGTACCGGTCGGGCTGGGCGGCGGGCAGGTCGATCTTGTTCAGCACCGGGATGATCTTGAGGTCGGCGTCCAGGGCCAGGTACAGGTTGGCCAGCGTCTGCGCCTCGATGCCCTGGGCGGCGTCGACCAGCAGCACCGCGCCCTCGCAGGCGGCCAGGCTGCGGGAGACCTCGTAGCTGAAGTCCACGTGGCCGGGGGTGTCGATGAGGTTGAGGACGTACTGCGTACCGTTACTGACCCAGGGCAGCCTGACGGCCTGGCTCTTGATCGTGATGCCGCGCTCGCGCTCGATGTCCATCCGGTCCAGGTACTGCGCGCGCATCTGGCGCCCCTCCACCACGCCGGTGAGCTGGAGCATCCGGTCGGCCAGCGTCGACTTGCCGTGATCGATGTGGGCGATGATGCAGAAGTTCCTGATCACGGCCTGGTCGGTGTGGCCAGGGGCAGGGCTGGTAGGTGACACGCACGTCCGTTTCGAGTTACTCGCCGCCATGCGGCCTCGGGTGTTCGCCTGGGTGTTCCATGATCCCATGTCAGGCGGGCCGCCCGGGTGGGGCAGCCGGGGCTCGCGGTTTGAGTGTAGGGCCTCGGCTCGGATAAGCTTCCAGGTCGCGTCACCCCATAGCCAAACTTCTGAAGGACTCCCACGCGTGGCGAACATAAAGTCTCAGATCAAGCGCAACAAGCAGAACGAGAAGGCGCACCAGCGGAACAAGGCCGTCAAGTCCTCGCTGCGCACGTCGGTCCGTAAGTTCCGCGAGGCCGCCGACGGCGGCGACGTCAACGAGGCCGAGGCGGCCCTGCGCGCCGCCTGCCGGCAGCTGGACAAGGCCGCCAGCAAGGGCGTCATCCACAAGAACCAGGCCGCGAACCGCAAGTCCGCGATCTCCAAGCGGTACGCCGAGCTCCAGCAGGCCTAGCTCCTGCTTTGCGTGGCCTTCTTGCCTGGCCGCCCGCTGGTTATGCGGCGCGGGCGGCCACGATGCGGCGGATGGCGCGTTCCAGGGCGTAGGCGGCGCTGGTCGTCTCGCCCTTGACCTGGGCGTCGGCCTCGGCCACGGCGTGCAGCGCGCAGGCGATGCCGGCCGGCTGCCAGCCGCGCAGCTGCTGCCGCACCCGGTCGATCTTCCACGGCGGGGCGCCGACCTCGGCCGCGAGCGCCGCGGCGTTCTGCCCGCGGGGCGCCGAACCCACCCGGCCGAGCAGCCGCACCCCCTGAGCCAGCGCGCTGCAGATCAGCACGGGCGAGACGCCGGTGGCCAGGGCCCAGCGCAGCTGCTCCAGCGCCTGGGCCAGGTGCCCCTCCACCGCCCGGTCGGCCACGGTGAACCCGGTGGCCTCGGCGCGGCCCCGGTAGTAGGTGGCCACCATGGCCTCGTCTATGTGATCGCCGGCGTCGGCGGCCAGCTGGTCGCAGGCGGCCGCGAGCTCACGCAAGTCCGAGCCGACCGAGTTGAGCAGGGCGCGGGCGGCGGCATCGTCGGCCCGCTTGCCCGCCCGCCGGAATTCGGCCCGGACGAAGTCCAGCCGTTCGGCGAACCTGGTGACCTTGGGGCACTCGATCACGCGCGCCCCGGCCGACTTGACCCCGGCCACCAGGTCCTTGCCTTTCACCCCGCCCGCGTGGGTCAGGATGAGGGCCGTGTCCTCGGCTGGGTGACCCGCGTATCTGACCAGCTCGGCGGCCACTTCCTTGGCGGTGTTCTGCGCCGACCTGATCACCACCACGCATCCGCCGCCGAACAGCGACGGCGACGTCAGCCCGTCAAGCTCGCCGGGCCCCAGCGCCGCGCCGTCCAGGTCGTGGACATCCCCGGCCTGGCCCGCCTGCTGGCTGGCGGTGATCAGGTCCCGGACCGTCCGGTCGATGAGGAACTCCTCCTCGCCCACGACGATCGTGACCGGCGACGGGCCTTCCGCGATACGCGCTGCCATGACCGCAGCATGCCATGCCGGCGTCCCGGATGCCGAACTCGGCGGTCTGGCCGGTCAGTATTGCAAGTCAGGCGGACCTCAGGTGACCGGCTCGCCGCCGAGCCAGACGCGGCGCGGGGCCAGGCCGTAGGACCAGACGAACGCGCCCTCGTGATCGGCGTCCCACAGCACCATGTCGGCCAGGCGGCCGCGGACCATCGCGCCCCGGTCGGGCGCCCGCAGCGCGTGCGCGCCGCCGATAGTGGCCGCCCGCAGGGCCTCCTCCACACTCATCCCGAGGTAGGACACGGCCAGCGAGATGACCAGGGCCATCGAGGTGATCCCGGTGCCGCCCGGGGTGTGGTCCGAGCCGAGGGCGACCGTGACGCCCTTGTCGAGCAGGGCCCGGAGCGGCGGCCTGCCCCCGGTCTGCAGCGCGGTGCTCGGGCACATCACGGCGGCCACGCCCGCCCGGGCGAGCGAGGCCACGTCGTCCTCGCTGGCCTCGTGCAGCAGGTCAGCGGAAGCGCAGCCGAGTTCGGCGGCCAGCTGGGCGGCGTCGGTGCGCGAGTCGCCGCAGGCGTGCAGCCGCGGCAGCAGGCCGGACCGGCGGCCCGCGCTGAGGATCCAGCGGGCCTCCTCCTCGGAGAACCGGCCCTCCTCGCAGTACACGTCCACGCTGTCCGCGCCGACCGCGGCGGCTTCGGCGCTCCAGGCGGTGACCGCGTCGATGTAGTCCGCGCGGCGGCCGAAGAACTCGGGCGGGACGGCGTGGGCGGCCAGGAAGGTGACGTGCACCCGCGGCATGCCGGGCTCGCCCTCCAGGCCGCGCAGCATGCGGACGTCGGCCAGCTCGCCGTCCCTGGTCAGGTGGTAGCCGGTCTTGGCCTCGATGGTGGTGGCCCCGGACCGCAGCCAGCGGCCCATCCGCTCCCTAACCCCGTTGCACAACGTCCAGGGGTCGGTGCCCCGGGTCACGGTCACGGTGGAGGCCACCCCGCCGCCGGCCTGGGTGATTTCCGCGACCGAGGAGCCGTTGGAGCGCATGGCCAGCTCGGCCCAGCGGTTGCCCGCGTAGACCGGGTGCGTGTGGGCGTCGATCAGGCCAGGGGTGACGAGGCCGCCGCCCAGGTTCTCGACATGGTCGACGTCCACGATGTCGTCGACGACGCCGGGGATGCGCTGGGGCAATTCGGCGGCGGGCCCAACCCAGGCGATCCGGTCATCGCCGGTCACGATGGCGGCGTTGGACAGGATCTCGGATCCGGTCCACAGGCGGCCGATGTTGGTCAGCAGGCGAACAGTCACCGGCGATCCCCCCCGGGACCGGTGATCTCACGCGCCATACGCGATCACCTGCCATGCCTGGCGCACGCCGGGTCACCGACGGGCACTGGACGAGCTTCGCTTGCGCACCACGCCCTGCGTCAGCACCGGATGAGTGTGGGCCGTGCGGGTGCGTCCACCAACATATCGAACCAAACGTTATTGCACCGCTACCATCGCCGACAAGACCTTCGGCGAAATGCCGAACCATATCTTCTGACGCAGTCTAGAAGTTCTTAGGTGACGAAAATTACCCACCAAAGGTGACCACTATCACGTTCTGATGGACACAAACGTCCATGCGCGGCGGTGTTCGGAGCCGGATCAGGCCGGGGGCGCCGCGGCGGCCTCAGGCCGGGGGCGCCGCGGCGGCCGGGGCCAGCGCGGCCGCTTCCAGCTGGGCGGCCAGGGCCGGCGGAACCCGGGCTTCGAGCAGCGTGCCGTCCGCCACGTGCTCGGCGCTCAGCACCTCGCCGTCGGCGTGGGCCCGGGCCACCAGGTCACCCCGGCGGTACGGCACGATCAGCCGGACCTGCTTGTCCAGCCGTGGCAGCGCGGCCTCGATGGCGTCGGCCAGGGCGGCCAGCCCGGCCCCGGTCCGGGCCGAGATGCTGACGCTGCCGGGCTCGCGCACCCGCAGCCCCTGCAGCACGACCGGGTCGGCGGTGTCGATCTTGTTGACCACGACCAGCTCCGGCACGTGCGTTGCGCCGATCTCGGCCAGCACGCCGCGGACCGCGGCGATCTGCGCCCCTGGCTCGGCGTCGGACCCGTCCACCACGTGCAGGATGAGGTCCGCCTCGGCCGCTTCCTCCAGCGTGGACCGGAACGCCTCGACCAGCTGGTGCGGCAGGTGACGGACGAAGCCGACGGTGTCGGTCAGCGTGTAGCCCCGACCGGACGGGGTCTCGGCCCGCCGCACGGCGGGATCCAAGGTGGCGAACAGCGCGTCCTCGACCAGGACGCCGGCCCCGGTGAGCGCGTTGAGCAGGCTCGACTTACCCGCGTTGGTGTAGCCGGCGATCACCACGGACGGCACGTCACGACGCCGGCGGCGGCCGCGCTGGACCTTCCGCCCGGTGGCCATGCCGTCGATGTCCTTTTTCAGTCGCGCGATGCGGGTCCGCAGCCGCCGCCGGTCGGTCTCCAGCTTGGTCTCGCCGGGACCGCGGGTCCCGATCCCGCCGCCGCCGGCCACCCGGCCGCCGGCCTGCCGGGACAGCGACTCGCCCCAGCCCCGCAGCCGGGGCAGCATGTACTGCAGCTGGGCCAGCTCGACCTGGGCCTTGCCCTCGCGGCTGCGGGCGTGCTGGGCGAAGATGTCCAGGATCAGCGCGGTCCGGTCAACGACCTTGACCTTGACCACGCCCTCCAGGCGCCGCAGCTGGCTGGGGGTCAGCTCGCCGTCGCAGATCACCGTGTCGGCGCCGACCGCGGCCACGATGCCGGCCAGCTCGTGCGCCTTGCCCGAGCCGATGTAGGTGGCGGCGTCGACCCGGCCGCGCCGCTGGATCACGCCGTCCAGAACCTCGGAACCCGCCGTCTCGGCCAGCCTGCTCAGCTCACGCAGCGAGTTCTCCGCACTGGCCAGGCTGCCTTCGGCCCAGACCCCGACGAGCACGACCCGCTCGAGGCGCAGCGCCCGGTACTCGACCTCGCTGATGTCCTGAAGCTCGGTGGAGAGCCCGGCCACCCGCCGCAGCGCGTGCCGCTCCTGGCGGTCCATCTCCCCCGGGTCCATCTCTCCGGGAAGGTCGGGTACGTCGGGCTGCTCACTGAAGACCGTGCTCATTGTCCTCCGAGATCCGTGGTTTGCTCGTCCCCCGATGGTGCCACGCGCCGCGCGGGATTTCATTTCATTAACACCCGGGCCGCTCGATATGTGCCCCGCCGCCTGCCTTCATTGATGCCGAACGGTCCGTGGTGCCCCGGCCGGGCAAGGCCGCCTCGGTGACCCGAGCCGGTCAGTGCCATAGGGGTCAGTGCGCTAGGCGGTGCAGCAGGGCGGGTAGGTCGCCGTCGTGGACCACGGTCAGGCGGTGCGTGGCCCGGGTGATGGCCACGTAGAGGTCATGGCCGCCGGCCGGCGACTGGGCGAGTAGCCCGGCCGGGTCGACCAGCACCACCCGGTCGAACTCCAGGCCCTTGGCCTGGCCCACGGTCAGCAGCGCGACCGGCGAGTCGAGCACCTCGGGCCGGTCGCCGGGCACCGCCGCGGGCAAGGCCCGGGCCAGCTCGCCGATCCGGCTCGTCGGCGCGATGACCGCCAGCCGGCCGCCGTCCTCCATCTCGGGCAGTTCGGCGTCGACTACTGACGCGGCGCCCGTGGCCAACGAGGAGGGCAGGACGGAGGGGAAACGCGAGGCTGGCGAGGTGGCAGGGGCGGGGTGCGGGGTGGAGGTGGAAGGCGAGGCTGGCGAAGAGGGTGGGGCGGGGCGCGGGTCTGGGCCGGGCGGGGGGACGAGGACGGGGCGGAATGGGATCCGGACCGCGCGCGGGGGCACGCCTTCCTCGCGGACCGACTCGGGCGGCTGCTCGCCAGGCGCGACCGAGGCCAGCACGTCGGCGGCCACGGCCATGATCTCGGCTGGCGTCCGGTAGTTGACCGTCAGCAGTTCCTCGTGCCAGCGGCCCTTCACGTACGGGTCGAGCATCTCGGCCCAGGACCGGGCGCCGGCCGCGCTCCCCCGCTGGGCCACGTCACCGACCACGGTCAGCGACCGGGTGGGGATGCGCCGCATCACCATCCGCCAGGCCATGGCGGACAGTTCCTGCGCCTCGTCCACGATCACGTGGCCGTAGGCCCAGGACGGGTCGGCCCAGGCGCGTTCGGCCGTGGTGAGCTGCTGGCCCTGATCGCGGTTCCAGTCCGCCAGCGTCGCGGCGTCCACAAAACCCTGACCGGCCAGGCCGGTGATCTCCAGCACCTCCCGGGCATACCGCTCCTCGGCCCGGCGTTCCCGGTCCGCGGCCCGGCGCTGCCGCTTCTCGGCCGAGTCGTCGGTGCCCAGCAGCTGCGCGGCCTCATCGAGCAGCGGCACGTCGGCCACGGTCCACGCGTCGGGGGCCGCCGGGCGGAGCAGCACGGCCCGTTCGGCATCCGAAAGAGCCGGGGCGGCGCGGCGGAGGGCACCTTCGGAGGCCAGCAGCCCGGCCACCAGCCGCTGCGGGGCCAGGAACGGCCACAGGCCATCGAGCGCGGCCCGGACCGGGGCCTCGTCCCACAGCCGGGCGCGGGTGTAGGGCAGGTCATCGGGGTCGAGGGGACGGCCGAGGGCGGCCGCCTCGGCCCTCGCGAGCGCGCCGAGCAGCTCGGTGACGAACAGCTTGCGGGCCGCGTTGTGCGGCTTGCGCAGGGCGCGGGCCCGGTCGCGGGCGCGCAGGCAGGTCTCCCGCGGCACCGTCATCCGCACGCCGTCGGCGGTGACCTCCAGGTCGCCGGGCGGAACCTGCTGGGTGTTGCGCACCGCCCGGCGCAGTACCTGCACCATCTTCAGGTCGCCCTTGATCACGGCGGCCGCGGGATCGTCGTCAGGCGCGGCGCTGACCCCTCCGAACAGCTCGGCGATCGAGCTGAGCACCACGTCCGTCTCGCCCAGGGACGGCAGGACCTGGCTGATGTAGCGGAGGAAGGTGGCGTTCGGGCCGATGACCAGGACACCGCGCCGCTCCAGGATGCGGCGGTGGGTGTAGAGCAGGTAGGCGGCGCGGTGCAGGGCCGCGACGGTCTTGCCGGTGCCGGGGCCGCCCTGGACGACCAGCACGCCCTGCAGGCCGGCCCGGATCACCCGGTCCTGTTCGGCCTGGATGGTGGCCACCACGTCGGTCATCCGGCCGGTGCGGCTGGCGGTGATGCTGGCGATCAGCATGGCCTCGCCGGACAGCGTCCTGCGGTCCGGCTCGGACATCGCGTCCAGGTCGAAGACCTCATCATCGACCCCGGTGACGGTGCGGTTCCTGGTGTAGATGTGACGGCGCCGGATCAGGCCGTTCGGGTCCTTGGGGGTGGCGGCGTAGAACGGGTGCGCGGCGGGCGCCCGCCAGTCGATGAGCTTGGGGTCGTGCTCGTCGTCGCGCAGCCCGATCCGGCCGATGTACAGCGTGGCCGGGGCGCCGTCCGCGGCGCGGGCCTCGCGGCCGTCGGTACGGCCGAAGACCAGGCCGGCCTCCACCGCGTTGAGCTGGGCGAGCCGCCTGCCCTGTTCGGCCGCGGTGATATCACGCTCGACCCGGGCCTGGAACGTCCCGCCCGCGCCGCCGCTGCCATGGGTCACCGCCAGCGCCTCGGCGGCCCGGTCGCGGGCGGTATCCAGCAGGCGGTAAAGCATATCGACGTAGGCTTGCTCCTGGCCGACGGCATCCGCAGAACCTGTGGCGACGGAATTGGCATGGCGAGACGTCATATTTCGTGATATGCTTTCTTTAATTGTGTGCTGACGGGGATGACGCCGATTGCGGGGTTAGGCAAGTTTAGCAGCTTTCGCGGTGTTCGTCAGTCCTGGAGCGTTATGCAAAACCGGCTCGCGAGTGCGGGCCTTTGGCCTGCGCGAGCGATCGGTACAGGTGAGCGGCCAGGTGGGTGGGGGGTTCTTTGCCTGACGCGAACTTTTGCATAAAACACGAGGTCACGGCTTCCATACCGCGAAGCTATTTAAAGCATCGTGTTATTTCCCCCGGAAAATGGCTGCGTATTACCAGCGGGAGGCTCAGGATCGGCTGGAACACGGCCTGGGGAACGGCCAGGATCCCGGCCCCGGCCAGCAGCCACTTCCGCTGCTGGCGGCGCTCACCGTTGGACCGGCGCCAGCTCATGGCCTGGGCCGTGACGAACGACAGCCAGAAGGCCGGGGCCCCCGTTACTCGACGAGGCGTCCGTCCTCAAGCCTGAGGACGTCGTCAGCGAGATCCATGAGTTCTGTGTCGTGGGTGGCCACGAGCGCCGTTATTCCCTCCGATCGGACGACCGTCCGGAGCAGCCGGATGATCTGCCGTCCGGTTTCGTAGTCCAGCTGGCCGGTCGGCTCGTCGGCGATCAGCAGCTGAGGGCTGCCCGCCAGGGCCCGGGCAATGGCGACCCGCTGCTGCTGCCCGCCCGACAACTCGTTCGGGCGCTGCATGGCGTGCTCCTCCAGGCCGACGACGCTGAGCAGGAGACGGACCCGCTCCTCGCGGGTCCGCGCGTCGATGGCCGTGATGCGCAGCGGAATCCCGATGTTCTCGGCCGCTGACAGCATCGGGATGAGCCCGAACGACTGGAAGATGAACGCGACCTTGTTCCTGCGGAACATCGTCCGCTCGCTTTCGGTCATCCGGGAGACGTTCCGGCCGGCCACGTGAACCGTGCCGCTGGTCGGGACGTCCAGGCCGCCGGTGATGTTCAGCAGCGTGGTCTTGCCGGATCCTGACCGCCCGTACACCACGACCAGCTGGCCCTGCCGCACGGTGAACGAGACTCCCCGCAGCGCCTGGACGGCCGCCTCGCCGCGGCCGAAGGTGCGGCATACCTCGCTGACCGTTACCAGATCGGGCGGCTGGCCGGGGTCGGTGCCGACGGGCGAGTCTTTCCCGGACGCGTTGACGGGTGTGGCCATCTCAGCGGTCCTGTCCCGCGGGCCCGCCTTCGGATGGCGGGGCGGCCGACGGCCCGGCGGCTGAGGGCTGGGACGGCCGGTCGGGCCAGACGGCGATGTGCCCGGGCTCAGCTTCCAGCCGGACGCGGTCCCGCATGCCGAGCGGCTGCGTCATCTCCCGTGGCAGCTGAACGCGCCCGGCCCGGTCCATGACCGCGTACTCGACGGCGTGCTGGGTGGCGTTGCCGAATTCATCGGTGGTGGCATGGCGGAGCCATTCGGTGCTGGTGCGGCCATCGCGTATCGCCACCGTGCGGCGGACCCGCGCCGCTACCGCGGGATCGTGCGTCACGACGAGCACCGTCACGCCCAGGTCGGTGTTGGCGGTCTGCAGGGCGGCGAACACGTCCGCGGCCGTCGCAGTGTCCAGTTCGCCGGTCGGCTCGTCGGCGAGCAGGACTCGCGGCTGGTTCGCGAGCGCGACGGCGATGGCGGTGCGCTGCTGCTCGCCGCCGGACATCCGGTCCGGAGTGCGGTCGGCGCAATGAGCCACGCGAAGGGCTTCGAGGAGGTCGTTGGTCCGGCGCACTCGCTCGCGCCGACCGATCCGGCGCAGCCGCATCGGCACGCTCACATTCTGCCGGCCGGTCAGGTAGGGCAGCAGGTTCCGCCAGGATTGCTGCCAGATGAATCCCACTACGGCGCGGCGGTAAGCGAGCCGTTCGCGGGGCCTGAGGGCGGCGAGGTCGTGCCCGGCGACCCGGACCGCCCCCGCGGTGGGCGTGTCAAGTCCGGCGAGGATGTTCATCAGGGTGGACTTGCCGCTGCCCGAGGCGCCGACCACTCCGGTCAGCTCACCCTCGGCGACCAGGAGGTCGAGTCCCTGCAGGGCCTGCACCTCGATGCCGTCTCCGGTGTAAATGCGCACCAGCTGATCGCAGACGATCATCGCGTCCTGGCCGTAGGAGCTCCGAGCGCGCCGTATTTCGGCGTCGAGCTCGCCGATCCCGGCGGCAGGTGCGTCGGCGCCGTTTCCCGGCGTGGCTGACCCCGGACCAGCTGATCCTGTCGTCACCGTTGACTCCTCTGGTGTCTGCCCGGCATTTTCATTCTCGCTTCACCAGCACGCGAGCCGTACCACGCCGGCCTGCGATGAGGGTCTCGACAGCCAAGGTGAGCAGCGCGAGGACCACCAGGCCGGCCAGCACGGCAGCCAGCGGCGCCGGTTCCGGGCGGATCGGCACGCCCGCCCCGGTGCCCGTGAACGACGATAGGTCAATGGACGGCCCGACCAGGGGCGCCAGCACCACGGCGCACACCACCCCGCCGACCGCGGCCGCCACGACCGGCGGCAGCACCTCGGCCACCACGAGCCATCTCGCCTGCCCCACCGCGAGCCCCATCACCCGCAGCCGGGCCAGGGTGAGCTCTCTGGGGTGCGCGCCGAGCACGAGCGCGATCAGCAGGATCAGCAGGGCAAGCCCGGCCGCCGCCACGGAGCCCACCGCGATCGCCACGTATGCGCTGTTCGGAAGCGGTGCCGTGGTGAGCGAGGCGAGTTCGGTGGCACGGAGGGTGACCACCGCGCCGGGCAGGTCACGATGAACAACGGCCTCGAGCCGGCTCCCGTCGAGATGGGGACCCACCGCCAGCATGAGGGTGGGCAGCGGCGGACTGCTGCCGAGCGCCTGCCAGGGCAGCACGACAAACGCGCTGCCCGGGACGCCGGGGACGGCGGAGGCCGTCCCCGTCACCTGGATGGTCAGGCCGGTTGTCCCGAGGTCCAGCGCAGTGTTGCGCCGGCCGATCGGAGCGCCAGGTGAGGCCAGCGCCGGGACGGGCCTAAGGTGCCCGGCCAGCTTCGAGGCCGGGAACGCACCCTGGGGGGTGTCCGCGATCAGGGCCCCGTACTGGGCCGGGTGCACCACCACGACGGTGAGCGCGGTGCCCTGCACTGATCCGGACGTGACGAGGACGGCGGCCGTGCGCTGCACGCCGGGCACGGCGGCGATCGCCCGCTGGATCGCGGGGGTGAGCGGCTGCGCCGAGGCCGAGGCGTCGATCACGGCGTCGGCCCCGGTGAGCTGCCAGGAAGCGGCCACCTCGCCGCGGAGCACGGCGCTGCGCACCATTGTGCCGAAGGCGACCACGGTCAGCGCGAGGACCAAGGCGAACGCAGGCAGGCCGGCGCTCAGCGGAGCCCGCGCCGCCCGCGCGAACCCGACGAACGCGGTGGCCCCCGGGCGGAGCCTGGCCAGCCGCAGCAGCGCGCGCGTCATGGCTGGGTAACAGCGCAGGACCACGATCGCGGCCGGAATCGCGACCAGGACCGGCGCCAGGCTGGGGTACGCGTTGCCGCCACCTGCCGCGGGCAGGCCCTGCCGCCGCAGCAGGATGAGCCCGCCGGCCGCGGCGGCCAGCAGCGCGGCTTCGGCCGCCAGGCGCCGCCCCGCGGCCCGGCGGGGAACCGGCCGGTCTGACCCTTCCGAGCCCGATACATCGGGGGCGGCGACCACGCGGTGCATGCGGAAGGCGATCAGCGGGCTGCCGACCAGCGCTGTCACGACGGTCAGCCCGGCGAGCCACCAGGCCAGCGGCGCGGCATAGCCCGAGGTCAGGCCGACCGCGACGGCGGCTCCTGCGACCGCCGCAGAGATCGTGACGGCCGCGGCCGCCCACAGCGCGCGCAAGGCAACCTGCCCGCGTGAGGCCCCGCGCGCTCGCAGCAGCGCGAACTCGCCGCGCCGGCGCTCGGCCAGCAGGCGGACACCGAGCAGGACGACCACGGCCGCGATGACGGCTAGGCTGACCGACAGCAGGCTCAGCACCGAGTCAGCCGCCCCGTCCTGCTGGACGAACCTGGCCAGGATGCTGGTCACACCTGAGGACAAGGCGACGGGCTCGGGCAGGCTGGTAATGGCGCCGGCGCTGCCGCCGATTAGTCCGCCTTGGGTGGAGGCCCGGATGAGCTCGCCTTGCAGGGCCTGGACCCCGTCTGCGGTCAGCGAGCGGAGGTCGAGGGGGAACTCCCAGAACAGGCTCATCTGGGTGGGATCGAGGTGGAGCGGCAGCAGGGAAAGCCCCGCAGGGCCCACGAACGCGGCGCCCTCCCAGCGGTAAAAGTTCGCATCGGGCGGTATCTGCTCGGGGACGGTCGCGAGCGATTCGGTGGCCCAGAAGGTGGAGTCCCCCGCGGCGGGCCGGACGACTCCGGTGACAAGCGGGTTAGGCCTGTTCCCGGTTCGGTTCCGATTCGTGTGCCGGGATGGAGCCCGAACCGGGCGGCAGTGGCGGACGTCACCGCGATCTGGAAGACAACGCCGTTGCTGGTCACCTGGGCACCGGACGGAAGCCTGCCGGCCACGAGGCTGGCGTAACGGTTCAGGTCCGCGTAGTACAGCACCTTCATCTGCGGAGGAAGACCCCCGCCGTACAGCGCGGGCGGCCCGCCGGTGACCACGAAGAACCCGGAGGAAAGCCCCCACCAGTCCTTGGCTGGCCCAGCCAAGGGCAACCCCAAGCTGGTGAGGTTGGCGGCCAGTTCGGTGCGGGCGGTGGCGAGGTCTTGCGCGCCGGGCGGGCGGTTCATTCCGACCGACAGATCCGTGTAGTCGGCAGTTGCGGCAACGGTCGTCGTCAGGGGCGACGTTGTGGTCAGGGCATGCTGCAGGGCACGGGTCCGCAGGGCCAGGCCTTCTCGTGGCGCGGCTACGGCGAGAAATACGCAGGTGAACACCAGCAGGCCGAGGCCGATGCTGGCCGCGGCGCCGGTGCCGGTCAGCAGCCTCCACGCCGCCTGCAGGCGGCGGGCCAGGGCGCTCATCCTGCCTCGGCCAGGCGTAGCCGCGCCGCAGGGTCGGGTCGCCGGGCCACCGTGGCCGCGGCCGCGAGCACGGGTATCACCGCCACAGCGACCGCTAGCAAGGCCACCCAGCCCAGCGGAACCTCGACCACGACGGGCGGAACCGGGGCCGTCGCGGCCGGGGTGAGGGTGACGGCGGGGATGATCAGGTGCGCCAGCAGGGCCCCGGCGAGCAGGCCCACGGCCGCGGCTGGCAGGCTCAGCATGAGCTCCTCCAGGCACAGCTGGCCGGCCTGGGCGAAGCGCAACACGCCGAGCGCGGAGAGCAGCGCGCTCTGCGTGCGCCTGCCGCGCAGGCTGGCGGCGACGCTGACCGAGAACCCCACCACAGCCAGCAGGCCCGCGGCCGCGGCGACCGCCAGCCCGGCCTGCTGCGGCGTGGCCGACAGCGAGTCGCCGAGCAGCACGGAGGCCTGGCCGACCCGGACGGTGACGGCCGATCCGGGCGGCATCCCTGGAGGCACCGCGCCGGTGGCCGTGCGCAGCCACCAGGAGGTCACCGGGAGCGGCGGGTCCGAGTTGCTGATCAGGTCGTCCTGCACGGCCGCCTGGTCGACGATCAGCGCGCCGCCCGGGCCGGTCACGGTCGGGAAGCCGGCTATCTCGGCCACGATCTTGACCAGCACCGAAGAGGAGCCGACCGCAACCGAGATGGTCGCGCCCACGCCGAGGTGGCCGGCGCTGAGGAAGGCACGGGTCGCGATTCCGGGGATGAGCCCGCCGCTGAGCGGTGCCGTCACCGTAAGCGTTCCGGCCGTGGTGGGTGCCGTGTCCGGGGCAAGGCCGGCGAGGAAACTCAGCTGCCGTGTGCCTGGCGCGGCGGCCTGCCAGCCGACGACCGCAGGCTGGGACCCGGTGACGGCCGGGCCCCCCGGGGGAGCCGGGCTGGGCAGGCCGGCAGAGGACGCCGCTGGCCGCCAAGCCGCCAGCGCACTGCCGTCGGCGAAGGGCGCGGCGAACGCGCCGGTCGGTGCGGACGCTACCGCGAGGCCGCCGATGACCAGCCGCGCGGGGCGGGTCCCGGCGGATCCCGGCCTGCCCAGCGGCATTGTGTAGGCCAGGGACAGCCCGAGCAGCCGCAGCGGGTAATCCGCCTGCCTGGTCGCCGAGAGCACGGCAACCAGGCCGTGATCGGTTCCGTCGGCGGGCAGGGTGCCGGCCGACACCGAGTACACGGCACCGGACGCGTCCTGGACTGAGATGGTAGCCGAGGCCGGGCCCAGGCCCGTTGCTGATCCCGAGGCTCCTGGGGCTCCCCGGGCTTCCGGGGCTCCCGGGGCGAGGCTGGCGGTGATCTCCAGCCGGGCCGGGCGTCCCGGCAGGGTTACGCCAGCCTTCGGCTGCGGTGGCGTGATCTGGCGCCACAGCTCGGCGGCCGGCACGGGCGACAAGTCGGGGCGCAACAGCACCGAGGCCGACGCTGACCGTCCGTCCAGGGCGAGGAGAACGCCTCCGGACCCGGGGGTAACGCTGGTCAGCGCCATGGCGGCGGTGACGCCCGGGGCGCGGGTGATCGCGGCGACCTGGCCCGGCGGGACCGGAGGCGACGTGTCCACCCGCACGTCCGAGCCCGTCGCGAACGCAGCCTGGTCCTGCGCCGACTGGTGCCAGCTCTGGTACTGGGCGAGCGCCAGCGTGCCGGTCGCCACGGCCAGGACCGCGAGCAGCACCGGGCCGGCCTGGCGAACGGGATGCCTGCTGATCTCCCAGCTGGCCAGGGCGGAGCCCAGGCGCCGGCTGCCCGCCGTGACGCGGTTGAGGACCCTAGCCGCCACCGGCAGCCCACGCAGCGGGATCAGGCTGATTCCCGCCAGCGCCAGCGCCGGGGCGAGCACCAGCACCGGGTCAATGCCGGTCCCGCCCGACGCCGATGGTGCGACGGCCGAGTAGTCGCGAAGCTCCCATACCGCTATCGCCGCCAGCGCGAGCAGCGCGATGTCGCCTCCGGCCTCGGCGGCCGCAGCCCGCGTCGCCTGCCGACCGCGGCGGATCCGGGCGACGCCGGGGGCCGGAGGCCGCAGCGCCGGCCACAGCATGATCACCACGCACAGCACCAGGACAACCAGGGCGGACCACCAGACTTCCGGCGGCATCCCGGACAGCCGCAGCCCGGCACCGCGGAGCAGCCCGGTGCTGGCGAGCAGGCCTGCCAGCTGGGTGCCTGCGAACGCGCCCGCCGCCGTGGCCGCGGCCGCGACCAGAACCGCCTCGGCCAGAGCGGGGCGCGCCAGCTGCCAGCGCGCTGCTCCGCGCCCGCTGAGCAGGGCAGACTCCTCGTCGCGGTGCCTGGCGAGCAGGCGCGCGGCGAGCACCAGCGCGCCCGCGGTCGGCAGCAGCAACAGCAAAGTATCGATGGCCAGCAGCGATCTGGCCACTGTCAGATCGCTGCTGGTGGCCTCGAGCGCGGCCGGCATGCCGCTGCTCGCCACCAGGCCGCCCAGCCCCGCCGACCCCTGCAGGAATCCCTCGGCCTGCTCGATCCGGGCGGCCACGCCGGCCAGCTCGCCGGTGCCGAGGCTGGCCGCGTCCGGCAGGACGACCCAGGAAACCTGGTCAACCGCAAACCCGGCCCGGGCGAAGGCCGCGGAACTCACCACGATCGGGCCGTGGCTGGTGGGGCAGTGCTGAATGCTGGCACTGCACGTCCAGATCGCGTCAATGGCCCAGTACGGCGACTGAGGGTTCCGCTGCCGGTACAGACCGCTGACCCGCAGGCGCAGCCTGGCACCGGTATTCTGGTCGCGCAACGCCAGCAGGTCGCCGGGCACCACGCGCAGCTCGGCTGCTACGGCCTCAGGTAGCGCCGCCGGGATCGGCTGCCCCGCGCGCGGTGGACCTGGCCAGGCGCCGACGGCCAGCGTCGCGTTCGCCTTGATCTGACCTGACGCGCCAACCTCGGCCTGCGGGCTGGTATGGCCGCCAGTCACGGTCACCGCGAGCGGATCGGACCAGACGGCCTGGTCGAGCTGGTATGTGCCGCCCTCCAGGGCGTTCCGGACCGAGGCGCGGATCGCCCCTGTGTCCGCCTCGGCCATGCTAGCGTTCAGCACTCCGATGATCACCATCGACATGCCCGGGGACCGGGCGAGCTGGCGGTGCGCCGCCTGGGGCAGGACCTGCGCGTCGAAGGTGGCCAGCGCGGCCACGAGCGAGGCGGCGATGAACGCGGTCAGCAGCACGCCGGCCAGCAGCATCCGGGATGACCTCATCCTCCGTCCGAGGATCGAGGCCAGCGGGCCGCGCATCACGTCGTCCCTCCGAGCGGGCAGATCACCCCGCAGCACCATGAACGGCCCGGGCTGACAAGACCCCTACGGCAGGTTAAGCTCCAGGCCGGGCTGGCTGCTAGGGCGAGGCAAGTCGTTATCCAACCGTCGTGGAGTCGGCACTGGAGGGCCGTTCCACGGTACTCGGCGAGGTTGGGCGGCCTTCCGCGACGCCGCCCTCTCGCCCGCCAAGCCGACGCCCCGCGGCCGGGCGCGTCAGGGCTGACCTGTTTCTCCCGCAGGCCCACCTTAGGATGTAGGGCACGACTTCTACGTGCTCGCGAGGAGCTTAGACATGCCTGGAACAGAACGCGTGGAGATCACCGGGCCGTCCGGTGACCGCTACGACGAGATCCTCACGCCGCAGGCCATCGACCTCATCGCCGCTTTGCACGCCGAGCTCGCCCCGCGCCGGTTCGAGGCGCTCGCCGCGCGCCGCCGCCGGCAGGCCGAACTGTCCCGCGGCGGGATGCTCGACTTCCTGCCCGAGACGCTTCAGATTAGGGAGAACACCGCCTGGCGGGTCGCGCCGCCCGCGGCCGGCCTGGTCGACCGCCGGGTGGAGATCACCGGGCCGACCGAGAAGAAGATGACGATCAACGCGCTCAACTCCGGCGCCAACGTGTGGCTGGCGGACTTCGAGGACGCCAACACCCCGCTGTGGGACAACATGATCACCGGCCAGCTCAACCTGAAGGACGCGCTGGACCGGACCATCGACTTCCGCTCGCCCGAGGGCAAGGACTACGCGCTGCGGCCAGACGACGAGCTGGCCACGATCGTAGTCCGGCCGCGCGGCTGGCACCTGGACGAGAAGCACATCCTGGTAGACGGTGTACGCGCCTCCGGCAGCCTGGTCGACTTCGCGCTGTACCTGGCCACCTGCGCGCAGCGCCAGCTGGACAAGGGCAAGGGCCCCTACTACTACCTGGCCAAGAACGAGAGCCACCTCGAGGCGCGGCTGTGGAACGACGCGTTCGTGATCGGGCAGGATTTCCTCGGCATCCCGCGCGGGACGATCCGGGCCACGGTGCTGATCGAGACGATCCCGGCCGCGTTCGAGATGGAGGAGATCCTCTACGAGCTGCGGGAGCACTCGGCCGGGCTGAACGCCGGCCGCTGGGACTACCTGTTCAGCATAATCAAGAAGTTCCGCACCCGGGGCAAGGAGTTCGTGCTGCCCGAGCGGAACGCGGTCACGATGACCGCCCCGTTCATGCGGGCCTACACCGAGCTGCTGGTCAAGACCTGCCACCGGCGCGGCGCGCACGCCATCGGCGGGATGGCCGCGTTCATCCCCAGCCGGCGTGACCCCGAGGTCAACGCGCAGGCCATGGCCAAGGTGCGGGACGACAAGACCCGCGAGTCCGGCGACGGGTTCGACGGCTCCTGGGTGGCGCACCCCGACCTGGTGCCGCTGTGCAAGGAGGTGTTCGACGGCGTGCTCGGGTCGAACCCGAACCAGCTGGGCAAGACCCGCGAAGACGTCAGCGTGACCGCCGAGGACCTGCTCGCGGTGAGCAAGACGCCGGGCTCGATCACCGAAGCCGGGCTGCGGAACAACATCAGCGTCGGGCTGCAGTACCTGGCCAGCTGGCTAGGCGGCAACGGCGCGGTGGGCATCTTCAACCTGATGGAGGACGCGGCCACCGCGGAGATCTCCCGGTCCCAGACCTGGCAGTGGATCCACAACGACGTGGCCCTGGAAGACGGGCCCGTAGTGAGGCGGGAACTGGTCGAGCAGCTCATCGACGAGGAGCTGGCCAAGATCCGCGCGGCGGCCGGCGAGGACTTCGACGCGGCCCAGTACGGGCAGGCCACCGCGCTGTTCACCGAGGTGGCCCTGGCCGACACCTTTGTGGACTTCCTCACCATCCCGGCCTACGAGCGGATGCCGTAACTGGTTTCTGGTCACGGGGGCGGGAAAAGGAGACAATCAGCACAGGTTTCCCGGGGTGAGGTGGTAGTGATGACGACGGCCGTCCAGGCGCTGGTACCGCAGCTGCAGGGCATCTGCGGGCCGGGGAACGTCATCACCGACCCGCTGGAGCTGCGCACCTACGAATGCGACGGCCTGACCTCGCACCGCTCGGTGCCCGCCCTGGCGGTGCTGCCGGGCACGGCTGCCGAGGTGGCTTCGGTCGTCGCCGCGTGCGCGGCGGCCGGCGTCCCGTTCGTGGCCCGGGGCAGCGGCACGGGCCTGTCCGGCGGCGCGCTGCCGCACCAGGACGGCGTGCTGATCGTCATGTCCCGGATGCGTTCCATCGTCGAGATCGACCCGGTGAGCCGACGGGCGGTAGTCGAGCCGGGCGTCACGAACCTGGCGGTGAGCAAGGCGGCGGCGCCGTTCGGCCTGTTCTACGCGCCCGACCCGTCCAGCCAGGTGGTCTGCTCGGTAGGCGGCAACGTGGCCGAGAACTCCGGCGGGGCGCACTGCCTCAAGCACGGGTTCACCGTGCACCACGTGACCGGACTGCAGATCGTCACCCCGGCCGGCGAGCTGACCTGGCTGGGCGACGGGACCGGCGTGAGCGCCGGCTACGACCTGGTCGGCGCGTTCACCGGCTCGGAGGGCACACTCGGCGTGGTGACCAAGATCGTGGTCAGGCTGATGCCGCTGCCCCAGGTGGTGCACACGCTGCTGGCCGCGTATGCCACCACCGCCGAGGGCGGCCGGGCGGTCTCGGACATCATCGCGGCCGGCGTCATGCCCGCCGCCATCGAGATGATGGACGCACTGTCCATCGAGGCGGCCGAGGCCGCCGTGCACTGCAACTACCCGGCGGGCGCGGGCGCGGTGCTGATCGTCGAGCTCGACGGCCCGGCCGCCGAGGTCGAGGCCGAGCTGGCCACGGTCCGCTCGATCTGCGAGAAGGCGGGCGCCACCGAGATCAGGGCCGCCGACGACCCGGCCGAACGCGCCGTGATCTGGGCCGGCCGCAAGTCCGCGTTCGCCGCGGTGGGCCGGATCAGCCCGTCGTTCATCGTGCAGGACGGCGTGGTGCCGCGCACGTCGCTGGGCGCGGTGCTGGCTCGTATCGCTTCCCTGTCGGAGGCCGCTGGGATCCGGGTGGCGAACGTGTTCCACGCCGGCGACGGGAACCTGCACCCGCTGGTGCTGTACGACGACGCCATCCCTGGCCAGGAGGCCGCGGCCGAGGAAGTGTCCGGCCAGATCCTGGACGCGTGCCTGGAACACGGCGGCTCGATCACCGGCGAGCACGGGGTCGGGGTGGACAAGTCCCGGTACATGCCCAAGATGTTCAGCCCGGCCGACCTGGACACCATGCAGCTGCTGCGCTGCGCGTTCGACCCGGCCAGCCTGTGCAACCCGGGCAAGGTGTTTCCCACCCCCCGGCTGTGCGGCGAGGTCCCCGGCCGGCGCCGGGAGCCCCATCCGGCCGTCGCGGCCGGGCAGGCGGAGATCTTCTGATGGATACCGAACGGGCCGTGGTGCCCGCCGTCCGGGACGCGCTCGTGGCCGCGTGCCCGGTCGTGCGCGAGGCTGATCCCGCCCTGGATGCGGTCGCGGGGGTGGTGCCGTCGTTCGTCGCCTCGCCGGGAAGCACGGACGAGGCTTCGGCCTTGCTGCGGGCCGCTGCCGTTTATGACCTGACGGTGGTGCCGCGGGGCGCCGGGACCGGGCTGGGCTGGGGCGCTCCGCCTGCCGCCTGCGATCTGGTCGTCGACATGTCCGCGATGGACCAGGTCCTCGAGCACGCGGCCGGCGACCTGGTGGCACGGGTGCAGGCCGGCGCGACCATGGGGCACCTGGCCTCGGTGCTGGCCGAGGCCGGCCAGGAGCTCGCGGTTGACGCCCCGGCCGAGGCCACGGTGGGCGGGGTGGTGGCCACCGGGACGGCCGGGCCGCGCCGGCTCCGCTACGGGACCCCGCGGGACCTGCTGATCGGGATCACGATCGTGCGGGCCGACGGGGCGGTCGCGCACTCGGGCGGCAAAGTGGTCAAGAACGTAGCCGGGTACGACCTGGGCAAGCTGTTCTCCGGCTCGCAGGGCACGCTGGGGCTGATCACCGAGGCCACGTTCCGGCTGCACCCGCGGCCGGGCGCGGTGGCCTGGGTCACCGGGGAGTTCGGGCCTTCGGACCGGGCCGGGGCGGCCGCGGCGGTGGCCGCCGCGGCGGGTTCCCCGCTGGTGCCCGCCGCGGTGGAACTGCAGTGGTCGGGCGGGCCCGGTGCGCCGGCGCTGCTGCAGGTGGGCGTGCTGCTCGAAGGCACGTCCGCTGGCGTGGCCGAGCGGGCCAACCGCATGTCCGAGCTGATCGTGTCGTCCGGCGGGACGCCGACCGTGGCGCTGTCCGCGGTGCCGTTCGGCTGGCGGGACACGCTGCCCGCCGGGGGCGCGCCCAGCACCGTGGTCCGGGTCTCGTTCTGGGTCAGCCGGCTGCCCGGCGTGCTCGACGCGCTGGCCGCGGCGGGCGGGGCCGCGGGAATCCGGCCCGTGGTCGGCGGGCCGGCCGGGGCGGGCCTGCTGTACGCCTGCCTGGACGCGGGTGCGGAGCACGACACCGCGGCCCGGTTCGTCCGGGGGCTGCGCGAGCGGCTGGCGGGCTCCGAGTCTGCGGAGCCGCGGGGCGGCGTGGTGGTGCTGGCCGCTCCCCCGCCCGTCCTGGCGGCCGCCGGAGCCTACGGTCCCGTCCCCGGGGCCGCGCTGATGCGCGCCATCAAGGACCAGTTCGATCCCGGCCACCGCATGTTCCCCGGGCGCCTAGAGGGAATCTGATGGACGACACCGATCGCCTGCGCGGCGTGGTCAAGGACTGCGTGCACTGCGGGTTCTGCCTGCCGGCCTGCCCCACCTACCAGCTGTGGGCCGAGGAGATGGACTCCCCGCGCGGCCGCATCTACCTGGTGAACCAGATCCTGGAGGGCGCGGAGATGACCCCGGCGGCGGCCGAGCACTTCGACCGGTGCCTGGGCTGCATGGCGTGCATGACCGCCTGCCCGTCCGGGGTGCAGTACGACCAGCTCATCGAGGCGGCCCGGGTCTGGACCGAGGACGCCAGGAACGGGACGGCGGCCGATGATGCGGGGCCGGGGCCTGCGGTGGCCGCGGCGCCGGCGGCCTCGCCGGGACGGGCGGCGCGGCTGCGGGACCGGGCGGCCAGGACGGCCATCTTCTCCCTGTTCCCCTATCCGGCGCGGCTGAGGGCGGCCGTCAGGCCGCTGCGCGCGGCCCAGCGCACCGGGCTGCACGGCCGGCTGGCCCGCAGCAGCCTGCCGGGCCGCCTGTCCCCCGTGCTGGAGGCGGCGCTGCGGCTGACTCCCCCGGCGGCTACCCCGGTCAGGCTGCCGGAACGGGTGGCGGCCCGCGGGCCGCGGCGCGCGGTGGTCGGCATGCTCACCGGGTGCGTGCAGTCGGTGTTCTTCCCGCAGGTCAACGCGGCTACCGCGCGGGTGCTGGCCACCGAGGGCTGCGACGTGATCATCCCGCCGAACCAGGGCTGCTGCGGCGCGCTGTCCATGCATGCGGGCCGGGAGGCGGAGGCGATCGCCTTCGCCCGGCAGATCATCGTCACGTTCGAGCAGGCCGGGGTGGACGCGATCGTGGTCAACTCGGCCGGCTGCGGCTCGGCCATGAAGGAGTACGAGCGGCTGCTGGGCCGGCCGGGCCAGGACCTGGGCTGGGCTGGGCGGGCCGCCGCGCTGAGCAGCCGGGTCCGCGATCTTTCCGAGTTCCTGACCGAGCTCGGCCCGGCCGCGCCGCGGCATCCGCTGCCGGTCAGGGCCGCCTACCACGACGCCTGCCACCTGGCCCACGCCCAGCGGATCACCCGCGAGCCGCGCGAGCTGCTGCGCGCCATCCCCGGGCTCGAGCTGGTCGAGCTGGCCGACGCTGGGACCTGCTGCGGGTCGGCGGGAGTGTACAACCTGCTGCAGCCCGAGGCCGCCGGAGAACTGGGCGCGCGCAAGGCGCAGTCGGTGCTGGACGCGGGCGCGCCGCTGCTCATCTCGGCCAACCCCGGCTGCTCGCTGCAGATCGCCTCGGCGCTGGCCGACCGCGGCCAGCACATCGCGGTCGCGCACATCGCCGAGATCCTGGACGCCTCGCTGCGCGGCCTGCCGCCCCCGGCGTGACGTCCCGTATCGGGGGCGGCCTAGTCACATGGCCCCATCGGTGAGAAAATGCCTAGATGAGCGGTAACGCAGACCACCCGTCGCGGCAGTTCGCCGCGGCCTGGCAGGCGGCCACGGACGCGCTGAGCGAATGGCAGCAGCGGGTCTCGGCCGCCACCAACGACGCGCTGAACAAGCTCGACCCGGCGCTGAAGGCCGCGGTCGAGGCCGGGCGCGCGGCCATGACCGGCCAATGGCGTGACTGCCGCTGCCCGTGCGGCACGGCGCACCCGGACGACCGGGGCGTGTGCGACGGCAAGGCGGTTATGACCCGGCGGCTCGGCGAGGCTAACGTGTCCCTGTGCGCGCCGTGCGCGGTGGCGCAGGGCGTGGCGGAATTCTCCGGTTAACTCGGCGTGCTCTCGCCGCGCTGATCGCGGATCTGGCGCTTGATCCGGGCCAGCATGGCGGCCATGCCGCGCAGCCGCAGCGGGCTGACCAGGTCCTGCAGGCCGAGCTGGCTGGTGAATTCCGCGGGCGTGGCCAGGACCTCGTCGGCGGTGAGGCCGTCCAGCCCGGCATGCAGGATGGCGGCGAAGCCCCGGGTGGTGGGCGCTTCCGGCGGGGCGTCGAAGAACAGGTGAACGACCGAATCGGGCTCCACCTCGACGGCCAGGAACAGCGGCGACTGGCACTCGGGCACCGGCTCGAGCAGGCTGTGCTGCTCGGCGTAACGGCCGGGCAAGGCGGGCAGCTCCGCGGAGAACTCCAGCAGCAGCTGCAGCCGGTCCTTGTCCGGCATCGAGTTGAAGTCGTCCGCGATCTCCTGCAGCCGCGGATGCAGAGCGGCGGCCGTCACGGGCTGTCCCCGCGCCTGATCGGCACCCGGACGCTGTTGCCCCACTCGGTCCAGGACCCGTCGTAGTTGCGCACGTGCGGGAAACCGAGCAGGTGATGGAGCACGAACCAGGTGTGGCTGGACCGCTCGCCGATGCGGCAGTAGACCACCACGTCGTCCTCGGGCTCCAGTCCGGCCTCGCCCTGGTAGATCGCCTCCAGTTCGGCGCGGGTGCGGAAGGTGGCGTCCTCGGCGGCGGCCCTGGCCCACGGCACGCTCTGGGCCCCCGGGATGTGGCCGCCGCGCAGGGCGCCCTCCTGCGGGTAGTCGGGCATGTGCAGCAGCTCGCCGGTGTACTCCCCCGGTGACCGCACGTCGATCATCGGCTGGCCCAGGTGCTTGAGCACCTGATCCTTGAACGCCCGGAACTGCTTGTCGTCGCGGTCGACAACCGGGTAGTCGGTCCTGGCCGGTTCCGGGGTGACGGTGTCGAGCGGGCGGCCCTCGGCGATCCACTTGGCCCGGCCGCCGTCCATCAGGCGCACGTCGGGATGCCCGAACAGGGAGCACACCCACAGCGCGTAGGCCGCCCACCAGTTGTTCCGGTCGCCGTACAGCACCAGCGTGGTGTCCCGGGTGATGCCCTTCTCCGACATCAGCCGGGCGAAGCCCGGGCCTTCCACGTAGTCGCGGGTCACCGGGTCGTTCAGCTCGGTGTGCCAGTCGAGCTTGACCGCGCCCGGGATATGGCCGGTCTCATACAGCAGGACGTCCTCGTCGGACTCGGCCACCACCAGGCCGGGATCGTCCAGGTGCTCGGCCACCCAGTCGGTGGAGACGATCATTTCCGGGTGCGCGTACTGGAGGAACTTAGGCGCAGAATCGTTCGCCAGTGGCACAGTCAGCCTCACCTTCGCTCGCGACCAGGGCCCTGCGGCCGCCGCACGCGCCGCCGTAAGGCCCGGAACTTTCCACCACGCAATGTAACGCAGCGGCCCGGGTGCCGCCTTCCCGGTCCCTTCCCGGCTGGCGCCGGCCGGCCAGCGGACGGCCGGCCTCACCCGGACCTCGGGAGGTGAGGCCGGCCGCTTACCGCGGTTCTAGCTGCCGGTGCTGGTGCGCGCTGCGCCCTGTGGGCCCTGTGGGCCCTGCCCGGACTTCATGTTCGGGCAGTTGTGCGTGACCTTAGGCGAGGCCTTAGGCGAGGGAGTTGCCGTGCTGGCAGAGGCGGCGTTGACCGCAGTCGATGACGTGGTCGTAAACGTTGTCGTCGACGACGGGGAGGAGTGGCTCGTCGCGGCACTCGCGACAGCCATGCTGCCACCGAATCCCACGCCGAGCGCACCCGCTCCGACAGCGGTACCGATAATGATCTTGCTTAGTCTGGATTTCAACGCGTCCGCCTCCTCGCGGTCAGGTGATGGTCCTGACCCAAGGACATCCGCGCCGACTGCGGCCAAACTGCAGCGATACTCTGCTTGCGGTATGAAATCGTCTCTTTTCGCGCGAGACGGTCAGCGGGCCGGCAAGGTCACGGTGAAGACCTCCTGGCTCTGCTGGGTGGCGATCGAGCCGATGCCGGTGAGGGCGGATCCGGACGGGGCCACCGCGGTGATCTGGTAGCTGCCGCCGGTGTGCGCGCCGGTAACCCCGCTGACCTGAGCCGGTGCCCACGTCGTCCCGTCGGCCGAAGTCCAGACTGCGATCTCCTGCTGTCCGGTCTGGCGCTGTCCGGCCGGGCCGAACTGGCCGACGGCGGTGAAGCCGCCGGTCCGGGGGGTCAGCGCGGTGAAGGTCGTGTCGGGTCCTGGTGAGCTGAACGGCACCTGGCTCCAGCTGATGCCCCCGTCGAGGGACAGCTCGACGAACGGCACCACGCCGGCCGAGGTGGTCTCCTGGCCCAGGGCCACCACGCGGTTGCCGCTGATCGCGATCTGCTGCAGCGCGGCCGAGGAGGACCCGGCGGGCAGCGGCAGGAGGATCGTCGTCCAGCTCCGGCCGTCGGAGGTAACCCACGCGGCCGGCGTGCCGTCGTGCGAACCGACCGACACGAAGCCGTGCGGGCCCGCGGCGACGGCCATTACCGTGCTGGAGCCGGTCACGTCGTTCACGTCGTGCCCGCGGGCCCACGAGGTCAGGTCCGGTGACCACCAGACGTCGGCCAGGCAGCCGCCGCCAGGCTTGACGATCGTGCCGACGATGATGTACCCGGCCGGGCCGGCGGCGGTGGCCACGACGGCCGGGGCGCCCAGGTCATCGGTGATCGATCCGGGACCGCTGGCATCCTGCCAGTTCGTGCCGTTCGCGGAGGTGAACACGACCGGACCCGGCGCGCCGACGGCGAGCCAGCCGGCCGACCCGTGCGCGACGCCGGTCAGGGCCCGCGGGGCCGGCTCGGCGGTGACCTGGTCCAGGGCCGAGACCAGCGTCCAGGAGCCGCCCGAGGCCTGGCGCCAGATCGCCGGATAGCCGTCGGCGCTGCCCACAGCGACCTGCTGGCCGCCGGCGATGGCCAGGCCGGTGACGGCCAGTTCCGGCACGGTGGCGCCGGGGATGCTGGCCAGCGGGACCGGCCGGACGCTCCCTGCGGTATTCGCCTCGAGGAAGACGGGCTGCTGGCTGACGTTGCTGGCGGCCGTGGCGCCGATGGCGATGATCGTGCTGGCCGGGGCGACCGTGACGCCGTCCACCGTCTGCCCGGCGGCGGCGCCGAGCGGCGCGGTGGGCTGCCAGGCGGTCCCGGTGCCGGTGCTGGTGTAGGCCACGATCTGCCCGGCGGTGGTGGTCCCGGAGACCACGAAGCCGTAATCACTGCCCTTGACCAGGTTCGGGGTCCAGCCGCCGGTTCTGGGGTCCGCGTCGATGGTGGCCGCGTACTGCCAGCTCTGTCCGTTCGGAGAAAAATAGACCACCCCGTCAGCGGCACCGCTCGCCGAGCGGCCCGGGCGCACCGCGATCAGGCCCGAGCCGTCGAACCCCAGCCCCGTGATCGAGGGGCCCGCGCCGTGATCGGCCGGGACGCTGACCCGGGTCCAGGCCGAGCCGCCGTCGGTGCTCAGCCACGCGGCGGAGTAGGTCGTGCCGCCCTTGATCACCGCGCCGGCGATGACCGTGTCCTGGCCGCGCGTGGTCATGTAGGAGATGCTCGTGACGGTCTCGCCGGGGCCGGCCAGGCCCAGCTGGTCTGCCGTCTTGCGCTGCCAGGTCAGGCCGTCACGGGAGGTCCACAGGACGGCCTGGCTCGCGCCCTGGCCGGCCGGGGCCAGGCCGGCGGCCAGGAAGCCCTGCGCGGTGCTGTTCAGTACCCACATCTGGTCGCCGGGCAGCTGCGGGGTGATGCCGTGGGTGGCGGCCAGGGTCCAGGTCGTCCCGTCCGGGCTGGTCCAGATGGCCTGCGGACCCACCGCCAGCCAGCCCCCCGGGCCGCCCGCCAGCCGCGCCGCCGGATACCCCACCGGCGGCTGCCCGCCACCGGGCGCCCGCACCGGCGCCAGCCGCCAGCTCGCCCCGCCATTGCCGGACACGAAGAACTGCTGCCGCACCACCCCGTCACTGACCTGCGAACCCATCGCCACGATGGTCGTCCCGGAAGCCACGATCCGGCCGATGCTCTGGAATACTCCGCGCTGCTGCTGACCGGGATACATGCCGATGGTCAGCGCGGACTGCGCGGTGGTGCCCTGGGCGCCGCGCTGGCCGGCGGGCTGGTTGGCCGTGAGCTGGCCGAACTTCGGGCCGTGGCCGGTCAGCAGGGCGAGGGCCAGCACGGCCACCGCGACCAGCACGAGGACCGGCACCGCGATGGTCGCGGTGCGGCGGCTGACCGGGCCGCGGCGGGGGCCCTGGTACAAGGTGTCCGGCAGTTCGGGCTCGAGCAGCAGGGTGTCACTGGGGATGGCCCGGTAGCCGGGCGACGGCGCCGGCTCCTGCGAGCGGTCCCATAGCGGGGGCGGACGGTCGGCGGCCTGGGAGTCGGCGAAGACGGGCGCGCCGAGCGGGATCCGCATCGGCCCGGGCCAGGCTCCGTCCACCGGCTCGGACTGCGGCGGTTCGGACCTGCCGTGCCGGGCCGGGGCGTTCCGCGGTGGCGATCCCATGGGGGTCCGCGGCGGCTGCACGGCGTTCGGCGGCAGGGCGTTCGGAGGCACGGCGTTCGGCGGCACGGCGTTCGGCGGCAGGGCGGAGGGCGGCGGGTTGCGGTGCGCGGCGGGCGGGCGCGTGGCGGGCTCCTGGTAGGGGAAGCGCTCCGGAGCCTGCGGCTGGTACGGGCCGCCGGCCGGGCGGAGCTCCCACGGGATTTCAGCCTCTGTCCACAGGCGGTGGGAGATCTGCCACGGGGACTGGCTGGCCGTCAGCCTCCTGGTCCGGGCGTCCGGGCGCCTGGGGTGGAACCCAGGACCTCCCGGGCGGCCCCGCAGGGCACGTGTCGCGCCGACTACCGGCTCGGCGGGCAGGCTGGCCCTTGGACTCCCGGCGGGCGGGGCCCGGTGACCGTTAACCGCGCCGCGGCTGCCGGGCGGCGTGGCCGCCGGAGGCGCCATCTTCCCGGTCAGGGATGCGCCAGGCTGGCCGTGCGGCAGCGACGCCGCGGGTTCCTCGGCCGCGGGGTCCTGGGACGGGAGGGCGGCGCGGGCCGGCTCGGGGGGCGGGTCCATCGCCGGCGGCGCAACGGATGACGGTCCGGATGACGGTCCGGATGACGGTCCGGATGACGGTCCGGATGACGGTCCGGCGTGCGGCTCATCCAGGCCGGCCTTGTCCAGCGACCAGGTAACCGGTGCCTCGCCCAGCTCCAGTGCGGGCGGTACGAACCACTCGCCGGTCAGGCTGTCGTCACCGTCAGCTATCTCCAGGCCGGCGGGCGGGGCACCGGCCGGAGCGCGGGGTTCCGCTGACGCGCCGGCCGGGCCGCCGGCGGGCATGCGCAGGAACCAGCCCGCGGGCGGAGCCGCACCGGGCCACGCGTCCTTCTCGTCCGCCGTACCACCAAGAGCAGGCCGTGGTTCCCGGGCTGCCATGGGCCTTTGATGACGGTTCTCACTCGATTCATCACTGTTCGTGTTCATCATAGGCCCCAGTTCAGCCATGTTTACGGTGAGATGTCACGATCCTCGCCGATCCCTGCTACTTCGTACGGGTCATCCCGGGTTCGATGTTACCCATTGAGAGCGAGAGTGTACAGAGGGCTATTTTCTGGGATTTGCCGCCGCCTGACCAGCTGTGCGTCGGGTTGCCCGGCAAGACCCGTCTGGCCAGCGGCGATGCGAACCAGAGCCCGGTCCGGCGCCGGGCTCGCTCATAGCGAGGCGTCACACGATGTAACTGGACTTCTGGGAAGTCACAGTTTCAGCTGTGCGGGTGATCCGGTCGGGGCCGGGGGCTGGTCTCCTGGGCCTGGATGAGGCCGTAGCCGATCGCCTGGCCAGTGGTCAGCGAGCGGTCGCGGCGCGCGTCGTCGCGGATCTCGTCCACCTCGCGGCCGGTCACCTCGGCCAGCCGGTAGTACAGCGTGTCGAGCATCCGGGTCAACTGCTGCTGCCGCGCGGTGAGCGCGGTCACGGTGCCGCCGAACTGCAGCCGCGGCTCGGTGAGCAGGAACGAGGCGTTCGGGTACCCGGTCCGGCGCGGGCAGGACGCGAGCACGCCCAGGGCGGGACCGCTGATCTCGCCGCTCACGCAGGCGTGCACCTGAACATGCAGGACATCGAGGATGCCCATGACGGTGAGCGCGGCGGGCAGTTCGGCCCGGAGGTTCTGCAGCTCGAGCCGGATGGGCTGCTGGCCTTCGGCGTCCAGGGTGAGCAGCTGCGCCGACAGCCGGGCCGCCGCGTCGTCGTCCAGGACGCCCGACGCCAGCACGATCCGCTTCTCGAGCAGCCCCTGGTACAGCCTGCTCCGCCACTCGGCCTCCGGGTCCAGCCAGACCCGGACCGGCTCATTGGCGCGAGCCGGCTGATGCGGCGGAATGGACGGCCAGTCCGGGGCGGGCGGCTGGCCCGGGACCGGCGGCTTGCCGGGCCAGCCCGGCTCGCCCGGTCGCGGCGGTCCTCCCGGCACGTGGGCGCGCAGTGCTCCGTAGGTCATCCGCTGGCTCCTTCCCCAGGACGGCCGAGTTTCCAGGTGATCTGGCCGCCGACAGCGGCCGCGTAGCGTTCGAGCGTCGAGGCGCGGACGTCCGCGGTGCCGGACTCCAGCCGGGCCACCGCGGACTGGGAGGTGCCCATCCGGGCCGCGACCTCGGTCTGCGACAGGCCGGCCGCCTGGCGCTGTCCGGCCAGTTCGCGGACCAGCTGGCTGCGGCCTTCGGCCATCTGAGCCGCCTGCTCATCGGCCTGGCGGCGCAGCGCCATCTCGCGGAAGCCCGGCATGACCGGCAGCCCGGGCGAGGGCGCCCCGACGGTTGCCCCAGGTGTCCCTGGGATCTCAGGAGCCCCCGCCGTCAGGTCTCGCTCGCTGTTCATACCGTAAAGGATATCTCATATTTGAGATAGAGCCATTTCGGGTGACAGCCGGGGGCAGGTCAGGCGGCGGAGCCGGGGGGCAGGTCGGGCGGGGGGAACGGGAGGCGGCGACGGCGGGAGGCGGGACGCGGGCCGGGCTGACCGGGTGAGGGGACGGGGACCGGCCAGCAGACTTCGGCCCAGACGGTGCGGCCGGGGTAGGCGTCGGCGTAGCCCCAGCGGCTGGTGCACGCAGCCACCATGGCCAGCCCGCGGCCGCCCTCCGCCATCAGGGCGAGCGAGCCGGGCGCCGGGACCGACGAACTGCCCTCATCGGTGACCGCGACCCGGGCCACGCCGTCGCGCGGGCAGTCGACCTCGACGATGAAACCTCCGCCGTAACCCGAGTCGGTGTGCTCGATCGCGTTCGCGGCCAGTTCGGACACGCACGTCATGAGGACTTCCCGGCCGGGGCAGCCGGCCAGCAGTCCGGCCACGAACCGGCGCGCCTCCGGCACGGACGCGGGCACGCCGCGGAAGGCACGGGACCAGCGGCCCTGAGGACTCCTGGCGCTGCGGGGCCCTGGGGTCCCGGCCGGTCCGGCCGGACGCGGGGCATCCGCAGAGCCGGAGGAACCCACGTGGAGCACCGGATAGGCACCAGTCACGGTGGGTCACCTCCTTACGCAATAGCTCCTACTGTCAGTGACGCGCGAGGACGCAAATTGGTTCAATCAGGATTTCCGAGCTGGAACGGGAACATGACGACGCCGTCAGGCGAGCCGCGTGCACGGCTCTGGGAAATAGCTGGTCCAACCGACGTTTCGCACTTTTTGCCCCTTCCGTGGCGCGCGGGTCGGGGGACACTATGGGGACAGAGACAGCTGAGGAGGAGCAAATGGCAGCTACTCCGTCCGGAGGCCCGGGACTCAAGCGATCACTGTCCATCTGGGCGGCGGTCGGCCTGTCCGTGGCGCTGATGGCGCCGAGCATGGCCGCGAACATCAACCCCCAGGCCAGCGCGACCACCGCGGGCCGCGCGGTGCCGCTGACCTTCCTCATCGCGGCCGTCGGCGTCCTGCTCGTGGCCTACTCCTTCGTCCGCCTGTGCCAGTACTTCCACCACTCCGGCTCGGCCTACGCGTTCGTCGGCGCGACGCTCGGCCCGCGGGCCGGGGTGGTCGCGGGCTGGGGCATGCTCGGCACCTACACGTTCTACGCGGTGGTCACCGCGAGCGCGGCCGGCATCTTCGGCACCGCGTTCCTGCAGGAGGTCGGGATCTGGCCGAACCCGCCGACGTGGGCGCCGTTCGTCCTGCTCGCCGTGGCCCTGGCGCTGACGCTGCTGCTGGCCGTCATACCGGCCAGGCGCGGCGCGGGCGTGCTGCTATCGGTGGAGGGCACCACCGTGGCGCTGATCCTGATCGTCACCGTCGTGGTGCTGGTCCGGCTGCTGGCCGGGAACGCGCCGGGACACGAGCACTTCACCTTGAGCGTGTTCCAGCTGTCGCCGGGGACGAGTTCCTCCGCGCTGTTCCTGGGGGTGGTATTCGGCTTCCTGTCGTTCGCCGGCTTCGAGGCGGCGGCCACCCTGGGCGAGGAAGCCAACCGGCCGACCCGCGACATCCCGCGCGCGATCTTCGGCGTCGCGGTGTTCGGCGGCGTCTACTTCACCGTCGTGACCGCGGTGGAGATGATGGGCTTCGGCACCGGCCCAGCCGGCGTCAAGAACTTCATCAACTCGCCGTCGCTGCTCGGCGACCTGGGCTCCTCCTACGTCGGCCACTGGGTCGGCGACGTGATCACGCTCGGCACCACGGTCAGCGCCTTCGGCTGCTGCCTGGCCTCCACGGTCGGGGCGGCGCGGCTGATGTACGCGCTGTCCCGGGACGCCCGCGGGGCACACGGGGTCGGCGCGGGCTCGCGCTGGGGCACGCCGGCCAACGCCACCGTGGTGATCACGGCCATGTCGGCCCTGATCGTGATCATCTACACGACGGCCTTCCACGCCACCGCGTTCGACAGCTTCCTGTGGTCGGGCACCATCGGCACGCTGATCCTGCTGGTCGTTTACGTGCTGGCCTCGATCGGCTGCATCATGCTGGTCTTCGTACGGCGGAAGCTCGCGGTGCCGACGTGGCAGATCGTGATCCCGATCGCGGGCCTGATCGTGCTGGGCTACACGCTGTACCGGAACGTGGTCCCGTACCCGGCCGGCGACGGCGCGTGGTTCCCCATAGTGTCCGGCGCGTGGCTGCTGGCGGCGATCATCGCGGTCGTCTTCGCGGCCGGCACCGCCCGGCGGCTCGGGGTGGCGCTGGCCGCCCGCGAGGGCATCAAGGCCCCGGGAGAGGAGCAGGCAGCGACGTCCAGCCCGGGGCTCGCGACCGCGCGCGACGAGGCGTCTTAGGGGTGCCCGGGCTGCTCGCCTGCGTCGCCGACCAGCCCCTGGTCGACCACCACTGTCACGGGGTGCTGGACCGGGACGCGGACGAAGCGACGCTGGAGTCGCTGCTGACCGAGGGACCGGGCGTGCCCGGCGGGTCGGTGTTCGACTCGCAGGCCGGCTTCGCGTTCCGCCGGCTGTGCCCGCCGGTCCTGGGCCTGCCCGCGCACGCCGAAATCGCCGACTACGCGGCCCGCCGGGCCGAGATCGGCGTGACCGAGGTGAGCAAGCGGTTCCTGCAGGCGGCCGGGCTGGCCATGCTGTGCGTGGACACCGGCTTTACCCCGGAGCCGCTGACCTCGCCGGCCGAGCTGGGCGGGCTGGCGGGCGCGACCGCGCATGAGATCGTCCGGCTCGAGCGGGTCGCCGAGGACGTCGCCGCCGCCGGGATCGGCGCCGCGGGCTTCGCCGACGCGGTGCGGTCCGCGCTGGCCACCAGGACCGCTGCCGCGATCGGCGTGAAGTCGATCGCCGCCTACCGGACCGGGCTTGACCTCGCCCCGGAACGGCCGTCCGACGCCGAGGTGGCGGCCGCCGCGGGCCGCTGGCTGGGCTCGGGCACGCTCCGGCTGGCCGACGAGACCCTGCAGCGGTTCCTCATCTGGTGCGGCGTGGACCTGCGGCTGCCGGTGCAGTTCCACGTCGGCTACGGGGACAGCGACGTCGACCTGCACCGCTGCAACCCGCTGCTGCTCACCCCGCTGCTGCGGGCCATCCAGCCGACCGGGGTCCCGGTCATGCTGCTGCACAACTACCCCTTCCACCGGGAGGCCGGCTACCTGGCCCAGGTGTTCCCGCAGGTATACGTCGACGCGGGGCTGGCCACCCACAACCTGGGCGCCCGTGCCCCAGCGCTGCTGGCCGAGGCGCTCGAGCTCGCACCGTACGGCAAGTTCCTCTACTCCTCGGATGCCTTCGGGCTGCCGGAACTGTTCTACCTGGGCGCGGCGGGCTTCCGGACCGCGCTGTCCGGCTTCTTGTCGGCCGGCTTGGAAGAAGGTCTTTATTCAGAACGGGCCGTGGTGCGGCTGACCCGGATGCTCTGCGCCGACAATGCTAAACGCGCCTACCAGCTCGGCGATCAGATGTAATGGAAGCATGAAGCTGCTTTCGGTCGCCGATGCGCTGCCCCGCGACCTGCGGGAACTGGACGACCGGGTCACCTTGTCCCTGATCGGCAAGAAGCCCGGCGTGGGCTGGCTGCCCGGGGCCGAGGAGCTCAGGTTCGCCGAATACCCGGGCTCCGACCTGCGCCCCTACGACCGCCTGATCGGCGCCGCGCTCAGCGGCCAGCGCTGGCTGTTCGCCTCGGAGGACACCGTTGAAGCGGCCTGGCGGGTTGTCGACCCGGTCCTCGGCGACGTCGTCCCAGTGCACCCCTACACCCGCGGGACCTGGGGCCCCGCCGAAGCCGCCGCACTGCTCCCCGACGGCGAAACCTGGCAGGATCCCGCGAACTGAGCCGCCGACCGCGGGCGGCCACCATGATCACGAAAGGTTCGGGGGCATATACGACCCAGAACCCTTCGCGATCATGAAAGGCCCAATTTGCAGGCGCTGCAGGGCTGCGGCGAGGGGGTCCCCCGCGCCGGCGTCGAGCCAGCGGACGCGGGGGTCGCGGCGGAACCAGGACTCCTGACGGCGGGCGAAGCGCTTGGTGGCCTTGACCGTCTCCTCGCGTGCTTCGTCCAGGGTGAGCTCGCCGTCCAGGTGGCGGAGCATCTGCTGGTAGCCGAGGGCACGGCTGGCGGTCTTGCCCTGGCGCAGGCCGACGGCGATCAGGGCGCGGACTTCGGTTTCGAAACCGGACTCCCACATGCGCTCGACGCGGGCGGCGATCCGCTGGTCCAGGTCCGGGCGGGGCAGCGTGAGGCCGATCTGGACCGCCGGGCGGGCCTGGCCGTAGCCGGGCATGGTGGCGGCGAAGGGACCCCCGGAGATCTCGATCACCTCCAGGGCGCGCACGATGCGGCGGCCGTTGCTGGGCAGGATCGCGCCGGCCGCGGCCGGGTCCAGGGTGGCCAGCCGGGCGTGCAGCGCGGCCGCGCCGACCCGGCCGAGCTCATCGGTGAGCCGGGAGCGGATCGCCTGGTTCGTTCCGGGGAAATTCAGGTCGTCCAAAGCGGCCCTGATGTACAGGCCTGACCCGCCGACCAGCACGGGTACACGGCCGCGGGCGATGATGTCGTCGATGGCGGCGCGGGCCAGGTGCTGGTAGTCAGCCACGTTGGCGGTCCGGGTCACTGGCCAGATGTCGAGCAGGTGATGCGGGACGCCCTGGCGGGCGGCCTCGGGCTCCTTGGCGGTGCCGATGTCCATGCCCCGGTAGAGCTGCATCGAGTCGGCGTTCACGACCTCGCCGCCCAGGGCGCGGGCCAGGCCGACGCCGAGCCCGGACTTGCCGGTGGCGGTCGCGCCGACCACGGCGATGACGTGCGTGCCCATGCCCACCAGTGTGCCGTTAGCGGCGGCGCCAGCGGGCCACCAGATAGGTCACCTCGAACGGGACGGCCCAGTAGCGCAGGTCCCCGGTGAACGCGTCCCGGCCCGCCGCGCCGGCCAGGACCTGCCAGGCGGCCCGGCCCGCCACGAACAGCCTGCTGTCCGAGCCGGGGTCAAGCGCGGCCAGCGCGCTGGCGTCGGCGGCGGCGAGTGCCGCTGCCACCTGGTCGTCGTAGCGGTCGGCGTCCGCGTCGACGGCGCCCGGGGCCCGGCGAGCCCGGCGGCCGGGTCCGTCGCCCATGGCCAGCAGCGCGACCCGGGGCGCGAGCGCGGCCAGCTTCTCGCCCAGTTTCAGGCATTCGGCGGCGGGAGCGTCCGACGCGATCCCCCACCAGACGGCAGGCACCGGGTCGTCGGCCCGGGAGAGCAGCCACTTCCCGATGGTCAGGGCCAGCGGCAGTACGGTCGAGCCGGCCGGACCAGGGGGGCCAGGGGGGATGGGGGCCGCCCACGGTGAACGGGATGCCGAACTCGCGCAGGCTGCCCGGTGCGCCGGCCGGGTACTGGGCGGTATGCGCGGCTCCGCCGACGACAGCGACCAGGTCCGGGCGCTCGCCGAGCAGGTCGGCCACGGCCTGGTGGCACACGGCCCGCAGCTGCTCGAGCTCGGCGTCGCCGGGACCCCGCGCGCCGGTCGCCTCGGGGACCAGCAGCGGCGGGTGCGGGCAGACGGCCGCGCCGATCAGCATCGGGTGCCCTTTCGCTGATTCGCCCGGGCTTCAGCGGCTGCGGTTCAGCTTCCGGCGGTAGGCGATGCTCCCGGCGCCGGCCAGGATCGCCACCGCGCCGAGGGCGAACAGCAGGCCGTCCTGCAAGCCGGCCGTCCCGCCGCCCCCGGTCACCGGGGCCATGGTCGGGAACGACGTGCTCGGAGACGGTGACGGCGATGGGCTGGGACTCGGGCTGGGACTGGCGCTCGGCGAAGGCGACGGGCTGGACGAGGGGGACGTCGAGGTGCTGGCCGACGTGCTGGTGCTGGCGCTGGTGGGGGAGGTAGACGTGGACGAGAAGGCTGCGGTGGCCGAGCCGCCCGACGGGGTGAATATCGACGACGGCGTTGATCCGGACGAGCAGGCCGAAACGCCGACCGCGCCGAGCAGGATCAAGGCGCCCCAGCCGATGGCGGTCAGTCTTACCCTGAGGCTCACCCTGGGGGCCGGACCCGCGATCGCTGCGCGCACCTTCATTGAACCTCCCTCATGCGGGGCCTTTTCCCTCTTCCCGGCTGCGGAAACCGGCGCGGGAAAGGAAGCGTGGCCGTCCGGCGGCTGCGCAGGCGACCATAATGCTAAGCCCCGGGGGCCGCACAAACGGGGAATGGCGCGCTCAACATCGCAATATTAGGCTTGGCAGGTAGAACACCTGAAGAACACGGAGGGAGGGCGCCGGCATTGGGGGATGTGAGGTGGCCGCGGATAGCCGGGTTTCGCGTGGTCGCCTCGTGGCCGGATGGCGGTTACGCCCGGCCGCCGGCCAGGACGGTAAGCCTTCCGGCGCGGCTGGCCGGAGTGGTCGGCGTCCTGCTCATCCTGGCGGGAACCGTCATCGTGGGCGTCGCGATCATGTCACAGCGGCACGCGCCGCAGCCTGCCGCGGCCGCGGCCGGCGTCCTGGGCCCGGCGGGCCGCGGGCCCCGGCTGCAGCGTTCGCTGCCGGTATCGGTCGAAATCCCGGCGATTGGGGTGGACTCGCAACTCCTGGACCTGGGAGTCAACCCCGACGGCACCATCCAGGTCCCGTCGCTCATAACTAGTTCCGACGAGGCGGCCTGGTACAAGTACTCGGCCACGCCCGGCCAGATCGGGTCGTCGGTCATCGAAGGCCACGTCGACAGTTATCAGGGCCCGGCCGTCTTCTTCCGGCTCGGTGCGCTCCGCCCGGGAGACCCCATCGACGTAACGCTGGCCGACGGGATCACGGCCATTTTCCGGGTCACCGGTGTCCGTGAGTACCTCAAATCCGAATTCCCGGCGAAAGCGATTTACGGCGCGACCGACTACGCGGCTCTGCGGCTGATCACATGCGGCGGCGCTTTCGACTACAGCACCGGGCATTACCTCAGTTCCACTGTTGTATTCGCCTCGCTCACCTCGTCGCGGCCCGGCACGGTGTAGGTTTCAGGCGGGCGGCGGCTGATCGCCGTGAATGATCAGCACCGGGCAGGAGGCGTGCTCGGCGACCTTCGCGCTGACCGAGCCGGAGCAGCCCGGCGAAGCCGCCGTGGCCGCGGCTGCCGACCACCAGCATGGTCGCGCCCCGGCTGGCCTCGATCAGGACCATGGCCGCCTCGATGCCGTCCGCGTACGCGGACGGGTCGCGTGTATCTTCGGTCACTGGGCCACCCTACAGATGGAGACGAACCGCAGGTCAAGTCCGACAGGCCGGATGACCTGTTTGGTGGGACAGTTGGCAGCGCGCTTCGCGGAGGCACGGGCATGAGCCATGACCAGTGGATCGAGCGGCACCGGCGGGCCTGGGGGACCGCCGACGAGGACGAGGTGGCCGACCTGTTCACGCCGGAGGCGTCGTACCGGTCCAGCGTCTTCCGGGAACCTTACCTGGGCGGCGAGGCGATCGGTCAGGACGGGCGGCCCAGGAACTCCTCGGCCAGGCGCGGCGGCGCGCAGGCCAGCCAGCCGTCGGTGACTGCCTCCCGCAGCGCCTGCGCCGAGACCTCCCGCAGCTGGATGAGGACGGCGGAGTAGCCGTCGAAGTGCGGGATCGTGAAGAATGCTCCCGGGTTCGCGGCGAGCACGGCCTCCTTCTCGCCGAGGTCTCCGACGCGGACGGCCAGGATCGGCCCGTCCGGCGGGACCTGGTTGCCGAAGCGCTTCAGGTCCGCCTTGGTGAACGGCCGCTCCCAGGCGAAGGCCTTGCTGGCGACGAACCAGGTCCGGTTGCCGTGCCGCTCGCCAGCTGTGACTTCGGGCAGCCCCAGGGCCAGCCGGGATACGTCGTCTATAGTCGCCACACCCGTACCGTACTTCCTCCCGCCAGCTGCGGCAGGCCGCGGACCTGGACTACGGGCTCACGGTCCTGGCCGACGGCTGCCTGGATCGCGATCCCGAGGTGCACCGGGTCCTGGTGGAGAAGGTGTTTCCCCGCCAGGCCGACGTGGTAGGCGTCGCGGAGTGGATCGCGGGCCTCAGCGAGCGATGAGTTGAACCGCGCCGGGCAGTCATTACGTACAAACAGGCAGCACGGGAATGTCAGACCCCCGTGATGTAGTCGGAAGAGCCACCAGTTAGGAGGCCCATGATGCGGTCAGGGACGAACCACCTCAGCATCAGCACCGCCCGGGCCGACGCGCTGTTCGCCTCGACGCTGCAGCGTTCCGACGACCCGAGTACGGCACAGATCCGCCAGGCGATCATCACGGCCATCCGCGCCGCCGGCGCGTGGGGCTGCGCGGCACAGGTCGCGGAGGCCTACGGCGAGCACCCGGAGACCGCGATGCTGCGGATGCGCTGGGCGCGGGCGGAGGTCGCCCGCGCGTTCGGCGGGACCCGGGGCGGGGGCCAGCCGGAGCCGGCCCGCGCTGCCGCCGCCCGGCAGCAGGCCGCGGCCGGCGCCTTCTGTGCGGCGTAGCCGGCGGCAAGCCCTCGCCCGCCGACTGGTCCGGCCGGCTGGGTGGCAAGTCGGTGACCTTCGGCCCTGGACGACCACGTTGCGCTTGCCCACGCTTCGTAAGAAGATAGCTGGGAGAAGGAGTGTGGTCATGGGCCGATACGCGGAAGAGTTCCACCGGAGTATTACCGATCCCGAGGGGTTCTGGGGTGAGGCGGCGAAGGACATCGACTGGGACCGGGCGCCGACGTCGGCGCTCGACGCCTCGAATCCGCCGTTCTACCGGTGGTTTCCCGACGGGGTGCTGAACACCTGCTTCAACGCGGTGGACCGGCATGTGCGGGACGGCCGGGGCGAGCAGGCCGCGCTGATCTACGACAGCCCGGTGACCGGCACTAAGCGGACGTTCAGCTACCGGGAGCTGCGGGACGAGGTGGCGCGGTTCGCCGGGCTGCTGCGCGGCCTGGGCGTGGCGAAGGGTGACCGGGTGGTCATCTACATGCCGATGATCCCCGAGGCCGCGATCGCGATGCTGGCCTGCGCGCGGATCGGCGCGGTGCACTCGGTGGTGTTCGGCGGATTCGCAGCGGCCGAGCTGGCCAAGCGGATCGACGACGCCGCGCCGAAGGTGCTCGTCTCGGCGTCCTGCGGCATCGAGGGCAGCCGGGTGATCGAGTACAAGCCGATGCTGGACGGCGCGATCGACCTGGCCACCCACAAGCCCAAGCACTGCGTGATCCTGCAGCGCCCGGCCGCGGCCGCCGCCCTGGTACCCGGCCGCGACCTGGACTGGGCGCAGGCGGTGGCCGGTGCCGAGCCGGCCGACTGCGTCCCGGTCGCGGCCACCGACCCGCTGTACATCCTGTACACCTCCGGCACCACCGCTAAGCCCAAGGGGGTGGTCCGCGACAACGGCGGCCACGCGGTCGCTCTGCGCTGGAGCATGCCGAACATTTACGACACCCATCCGGGCGAGGTGTTCTGGGCCGCCTCCGACGTGGGCTGGGTGGTCGGGCACTCCTACATCGTGTACGCCCCGCTGCTGACCGGGTGCACCACCGTCCTGTACGAGGGGAAGCCAGTGGGCACCCCGGACGCGGGCGCGTTCTGGCGGGTCATCGCCGAGCACCGGGTCAAGGCGCTCTTCACCGCACCGACCGCGTTCCGCGCGATCAAGAAGGAAGATCCGGACGGCGAGCTAGCCCGGAAGTATGACCTGTCCCATTTCAGGTACCTGTTCCTGGCCGGCGAGCGGCTTGACCCCGAGACCTACCGGTGGGCGGGGGAGTTGCTCGGCATCCCGGTCATCGACCACTGGTGGCAGACCGAGACGGGCTGGGCGATCGCCGCCGACCTGATGGGCCTGGAGGCCCTGCCGACCAAGCCCGGCTCGCCCACGATGCCGGTGCCCGGCTACGACGTGCGCGTCGTCGACGCCGACGGTGCCGAGGTGAAGCCGGGTGAGACCGGGGAGATCGTGGTGCGGCTGCCGCTGCCGCCAGGCTGCCTGCCCACTTTGTGGGGCGACGACGAGCGGTTCGTCAGCTCCTACCTGTCGCAGCACCCTGGTTCCTACATCACCGGCGACGGCGGGTACCGCGACGACGACGGCTACCTGTACGTGATGGGCCGCATCGACGACGTGATCAACGTGGCCGGGCACCGGCTGTCCACCGGGCAGATGGAGGAGGTGCTGGCGAGCCATCCCGCGGTGGCCGAGTGCGCGGTCATCGGGGTGAACGACCAGCTCAAGGGCCAGATACCGCGCGGGTTCGTGGTGCTCAAGGCGGGCGTAAGCGCCGAGCCCGACGTGCTGTCGGCCGAGCTGGTGCAGCTGATCAGGGACCGGATCGGCCCGGTCGCGGCGTTGCGTCGGGTCGACGTGATCCCCGCCTTGCCCAAGACCAGGTCCGGAAAGATCCTGCGCAAGACCATGCGGGGCATCGCCGACGGCCAGGACGAGGCGGTGCCGTCCACGATCGAGGATGCCGCGGTCCTCGACGCGTTGCGCCCCGTCCTGACCGAGAACGGCTGATCAGCCGCGCTCGTAGCGGACCGCTTGCGGCACCGATGACGTGACCGGTGGTGCAAGCGGGGGGCCATGTGGTCGGCGTGGCGCGGGTGCCGGGACGTGGCGCGGTTAGCGGGCAGGAGGCGGGCACCACGGACCGTTCGGCATAAAAAGCTGACGGCCGGCGGCGGGCGGCCCGTGCGGGGGCACCGGTTCCGGTCCACCGGGCGGGGTTACAGCGCGATCCAGTCGACCCGCCCGCAGACGCTGGCCTACGGTCTCACCGACTCCCCGGCCGGCCAGCTGGCCTGGATCGCGGAGAAGTTCCACGAGTGGACCGACGGCGGGCTGCCCGGCGCGGTAGACCGGGACCAGCTGCTCACCAACGTCATGCTGTACTGGCTGACCGGCACGGCCGGGTCGTCGGCCGGCTGTACTACGAGGCCCGGGTCGGGCCCGGCGGCCCGCCCGCGCGCTCCACCGTGCCCACCGGCGTGGCCGTCTTCCCGGCGGAGATCGCGCCGTCCATCCGGCGGTACGCCGAGCAGTCCGACACCATCGTGCACTGGTCGGAGTTCGACCGGGGCGGCCACTTCGCGGCGATGGAGGAACCGGACCTGTTCGTGGGGGACGTGCGGGAGTTCTTCCGGCTGCTCCGCTGACGGGCGGCGGGACGCCGGCATGGTTGACTTCTGGCCTGGTTGCGCTAGAGTTCTCGACTGAACATTCGGTCAGTTTCTTGCTCGCGGCCCGTTCCGGCCGCCACGGCCGTCGCAGGTGAGGTGCCAGGCATGGAAGCGGGGACTCGGCGCGGCCGGCCCGGACACGACCTGGAGTCTGTGCTGCGCGGCGCGGTCAAGGTGTTCAACGAGCGCGGCTACGACGGCACCAGCATGGAGGACCTGGCCCACGAGCTCGGCATCACCAAGTCGGCCATCTATCACCACGTGACGGGCAAGGAGGAGCTGCTGCTGCTGGCCGTGGGCCGGGCCCTGGACGGGCTGTTCGCCATCCTCGATGACGTCTCGGGGCTCGACGCGCCCGCCATGACCCGGCTGGAGGAGCTGGCCAGGCGCAGCGTGCTGCTGCTGGCCGCCGAACTGCCGTTCGTCACGCTACTGCTGCGGGTGCGCGGGAACACCAGGGCCGAACGCCAGGCGCTGGCGCGGCGACGCGAGTTCGACGCCGCGGTCGCGAGCCTGGTCACCCAGGCCAGGGACGAGGGCGACCTGCGGTCCGACGTCGATCCGGCGGTCATCGCCCGGCTGCTGTACGGGATGATCAACTCGGTGGTGGAGTGGTACCGGCCGCGTGGCGGGGGTCGTCCCGCGGACCTGGCCGACACCATCGTCACGGTGGCGTTCGACGGCCTGCGGCCCAAGCCCTGAAGCCGCTGGAAGGGATCAGCTGCCAGCCGTGAAATCGGCTGCCAGGCCCGGCTGCTCGAGGACGATGTACTCACGGCCGCCGAGGGCGACGGTGCCGGAGCGGGTGAAGCCGGACTGCTCGGCGACGTGCAGGCCCGCGGTGTTCCAGTCCGGGACGGTGGTGCGCAGCCGGCGGTCTGCCGCCACCGACTGGGCGTAGGCGACGGCAGCGCGGCCGAGCTCGGCACCCCATCCCCGGCCGGACAGGTCGGAGCGGATGCCGATCGCGATGTCGAGCACAGCCGGATGGCCGCTCTCCCCCGCCGTCCGGGCGGGCTCGCCCAGGCAGCAGAAGCCGAGCAGGATGTCCTGGCTGTCGGCCACCGCCCAGTAGCCCTCGTCCGCGGGGAACGGCTGCAGCGCATCGTGCACCTGCCAGGCGGCGGGCTGCGGTGAGGCGGCCAGGGTCAGGCCATCCTCGATGGTCAGCTGCCTGACGTGGAAGGGCGGGACGGGCCGGTGGCGGGAATCGTGGCGGGAATCGCGGTCAGGAGGCATGAGCGCACCGTTACTGGTCGAAGTCGAGGACGACGCGTTCGGCGGCCGGGTGCGACTGACAGGCCAGGGCGTATCCGGCGGCGATGTCGGCGGGCTCCAGGGCGTAGTTGGCGTCCATCCGCACCTGGCCCTCGACGACCTTGGCCCGGCAGGTGCCGCACACCCCGTTCTTGCAGGCGAAGGGGGCGTCGGCCCGGTACCGGAGGGTGGCGTCGAGGATCGAGGAACCGTCGGGCGGCAGCACGAAACTCTGCGAGCGGCCGTCGAGCATGACGGTGACGGAGGCGCCGGATTCCGGTTCCTGCTCGCGGGCGGGGGCCCGGTCGCCGGCGGCGGGCGGCGGGCCGACGAAGAACAGCTCGCGGTGGATGCGGTCCTCGCCGGCGCCGTGGGCGAGCAGGACCTCCCGGGCCACGTCGGTCATGGGCAGCGGGCCGCACAGGAACCACTCGTCCACGTCGTCCGGCAGGACCAGGACGTCCAGGATGCGGCTCAGGCGGTCGGCGTCCAGCCGGCCGGAGAGGATCTCGACGTCCAGCGGCTCCTCGTCGAGGACGTGCACGAGCTGGAACCGGTCCGGGTAGCGGTTCTTCAGGTCCTCGAGTTCCTCAAGGAACATGATGCTGTTGATGGTGCGGTTGACGTAGACGAGGACAGCTTGGCTGGCGGGCTCGACCTCCAGGGCGGTGCTGAGGATGGACAGCACCGGGGTGATGCCGGACCCGGCGGCGATGGCGGCGTAGCGCTTGCGCTGGCCAGGGTCCAGGGCGGTGGAGAAGCTGCCGGTCGGGGTCATGATGTCGAGACTGTCGCCGGGGCGGAGGCGTTCGGCGACGTAGCTGGAGAAGACGCCGTCCGGGATGCGCTTGACGCCGATCCGCAGGCGGCCGGAGGTCGCCGCGGAGCAGATGGAGTAGTTGCGCCGCACGTCGTCGCCCACCACCGGGGACCGGATGGACACGTGCTGGCCGGGCTGGAAGGCGAAGGCCTCGCGTAGTTCGGGCGGGACGTCGAAGGTGACGGCGACCGCGTCCTCGGTGAGCCGGTCGATCGAGGCCACGCGGAGGGGGTGGAACACGGAGTGCCGGCGCGCGCGCCGGCGTTCTGGCGGGGGCGGCCTGCGTTTTTGCGGCGGGGGCGGCCTGGCCGGCGGGGGCGGCCATCAGATGGCCTTGAAGGAGTCGAAGGGCTCGGCGCAGGACCGGCAGGTCCACAGCGACTTGCAGGGCGTCGAGCCGAAGCGGCTGATCTCGCGGGTATCGGCCGAGCCGCACCGGGGGCAGCGGGCCGCGAGGGTGAGCGCGACCGGGCCACCCGGGTGCGCGGCGGGCCCGGGCGGCGCGATGCCGAACTCGCGCAGCTTGACCCGCCCGGCCTCGGTCATCCAGTCGGTCGTCCACGGCGGGGACAGCACGGTGCGGACCCGGACCTCGGCCGCGCCGGACCGCTCCAGGGCGGCCTGCACGTCGGCGGCGATGACCGCGGTGGCGGGGCAGCCGGTGTAGGTGGGGGTGATGTCGACTTCCACCACCGTGCCGCCGGTGACCCGCAGGTCACGGATCACGCCCAGGTCGCCGAGGGTCAGCACGGGGATCTCCGGGTCCGGCACGGCCCGGGCCGCGGCCAGCAGGTCGGCGCGGTCCAGCGTGGTCTGCCGCGGTACGGGGCTCACCAGGTCGCTCCGGGGTGGGAGCGGTGCAGGCACTGCATCTCGGCCAGCAGGTGGCCGAGCTGCTCGGTGTGCAGGCCGACCCGGCCGCCGCGGGAGCGCCAGCCCGGTTCCGGCTGATGCAGGGTCGCTTCGCTCAGCACACCCGTCACATACCGGTCCCACGCCGGGCGGAGCGTCGCGGGATCGGCGGCGACGCCGGGCAGGCGGGCCGCCGCGTCGTCAGGGTCGAAGAGCTCGTCGACGAACGGCCAGACCTGCTCAAGTCCCGCTTGCATGCGCGCCGCAGACAGCGCGGTGCCGTCGCCCAAGCGGAGCACCCACTGGGTGGCGTGGTCCCGGTGGTAGGCCACTTCCTTGACCGCCTTGCCGGCCAGCCCGGCGATGGTCGCGTCGGCGCTGTCCAGCAGGGCGGTATAGAGCTCGTACTGATAGGCGGAGAAGACCAGCTGGCGGGCCATGGTGACGGCGAAGTCGCCGTTCGGGATCTCGGCCAGCTGCACGTTGCTGAAGTCGCGCTCGTCGCGCAGATAGGCCAGGTCGTCCTCGTCGCGGCCGGCGCCCTCGACCGCGCCGGCGTAGCTGAGCAGGGTCCGCGCCTGCCCGAGCAGGTCGAGGGCGATGTTGGCCAGGGCCACGTCCTCCTCGATCTGCGGCGCGTCGGCCACCCACTCGGCCAGCCGCTGGGCGAGGATGAGCGCGTCGTCGCCCAGGCCAAGCGCGTAGCCGGCCAGCGGCGGCAGCGTCCGCGGGCCGCTCATAGATGCTTGGCCCCTTCGGGCACGTCGTAGAAGGTCGGGTGCCGGTAGGCCTTGTCCAGGGCCGGGTCGAAGAACGGATCCTTCTCGTCCGGGCTGTTGGCCACGATCGCGGCCGACGGCACCACCCAGATCGACACGCCCTCGCCGCGCCTGGTGTAGACGTCACGCGCGTTGCGCAGGGCCATGGTCGCATCGGGCGCGTGCAGGCTGCCCACGTGCTGGTGGGCCAGGCCGCGGCGAGCCCGGACGAACACCTCCCACAGCGGCCAGCCCCGCTTGCTGCTTTCGTTCATGACGCTCGCGCCTCTTGCTCCGCTTGCTTGTCCGCTTGCTTGTCGGCGTAGGCCTGGGCCGCCTCGCGGACCCAGGCGCCGTCGTCGTGGGCCTGGCGGCGGCAGCGCAGCCGTTCGGCGTTGCACGGGCCGTCGCCGCGGATGACGCGGGCGAACTCGTCCCAGTCGACGGCGCCGAAGTCATAGTGGCCGCGCTCGTCGTTCCAGCGCAGGTCCTCGTCGGGGAGGGCCAGGCCGAGGACCTCGGCCTGGGGGACGGTCATGTCGACAAAACGCTGGCGCAGCTCGTCGTTGCCGAACCGCTTGATGCCCCAGGCGGCCGACTGGGCCGAGTGCGACGACTCCCCGTCCGGCGGGCCGAACATCATCAGCGACGGCCACCAGTACCGGTTCACCGCGTCCTGGGCCATCGCCTTCTGGTCCGGCGTCCCGTGCGACAGAGTGTGCAGGATCTCGAACCCCTGACGCTGGTGGAATGACTCTTCCTTGCAGATGCGGACCATGGCCCGGGCGTACGGGCCGTAGGAGCAGCGGCACAGCGGCACCTGGTTCATGATGGCCGCGCCGTCCACCAGCCAACCGATCGCGCCGACGTCGGCCCAGCTGAGGGTGGGGTAGTTGAAGATGCTCGAGTACTTCTGCCGGCCGTCGTGGAGCCGGTCGAGAAGCTCCTCGCGGTCGATGCCGAGCGTCTCGGCGGCCGAGTAGAGATACAGGCCGTGGCCGCCCTCGTCCTGGACCTTGGCGATCAGGATGGCCTTGCGCCGCAGGCTGGGGGCGCGGGAGATCCAGTTGCCCTCGGGCTGCATGCCGATGATCTCGGAGTGGGCATGCTGGGCGATCTGCCTGATCAGCGTCTTGCGGTACGCGTCCGGCATCCAGTCACGGGGCTCGATGCGCTGGTCGGCGGCGATGAGCTGGTCGAAGTGGGCCTCGGCCGGGTCCCCGGATGCGCCTGAGCCGCTGGGGCCGGTGTCGTAATTACCGTACACGCCGCCTCCGATCTTCTACTTCGCAGCTTACTACATTACCGAACGTTCGGTCAATAAATAAGCGCACGGGCCCTGGTCAGACCGGACCTGTATGGAGCGATGCAGGCCAGGTGCGGCAGTTATGCGTCAGGCATCGACCAGGGCCGCCGCCTTGTGGTGATGGGCTTCCAGGTACCGCCGGGTCATGAGCAGGGCGGCGATGCCGTCGCCGACTGCCGAGCCGAGCTGCTTGGTCGACCCGGAGCGCACGTCGCCGGCGGCGAAGACGCCCGCCATGGACGTCTCCATGGTCGGGCTGGTCACCAGGAAGCCGCCGGCGTCGCGCGCCACGGAGTCGTCGATGAAGGCGTTGTTGGGCTTCAGGCCGACGAACACGAAGGCCGCCGCGGCCGGGAACCTGGTGGTCTCGCCGCTGCCGCGGTCCTTGGCCACGACGGCGGCGAACCGGCCGTCCTGGCCGCCCTCGAGCTCCACGATGTCCATGCCGGTGCGGATGTCGAACTGCGGGTCGGACTTGACCCGCTCCTGCAGGACAGGAGAGGCGGACAGGCCATTACGGGTCACCACCCGGACCTTCTTGGCGAACTCAGACAGGTGCAGCCCCTCCTCCAGCGCGGAGTTGCCGCCGCCGATGACCACGATCTCGTCCGCCCCCTTGTAGAAGGGGCCGTCGCAGGTGGCGCAGAAGTGGACGCCGGCGCCGATGAGGTCGTCCTCGCCGGGCACGTCGAGGCGCCGGTAGGTCGATCCGGTGGCGACGATCACGGCGTGCGAGACGAGCTTCTGCCCGGAGGCGAGCTTGGTCACCAGGTCCTCGCCGTCGTGCTTGATGGCGCTGACCGACACCGCCGACAGGAGCTCGACCCCGTAGCGGCGGGCCTGGGCCACGAACTTGTCGGCGAGTTCGGCGCCGGAGATGCCCTCGGGGAATCCCGGGTAGTTGTCGATCCGGTCGCTGATCCCGGCCTGACCGCCGAGCGCGCCGGCCTCCACGACCACGGCGTCGATGCCCTCGCGGGCGGCGTAGATGGCGGCGGCCAGCCCAGCCGGACCGCCGCCCACGATGACCAGGTCGTAGGCGGCCCGGACCGCCTCGACGGTGAGGCCGATGCGGCGGGCCAGCGCCTCGTCGCTCGGGTTCACCTCGTGAGTCCCGTCGGCGTAGACCACGGTGGGGATGATCTGGCCGCCGTCCTGCATCTGCTTGAGCCGCTCGATGGCGTCCGGGTCAGTGTCGATGTCGATGTTGACGTACCGGACCCGGTGCGCGGCCAGGAACTTCTTGACCCGCTTGCAGTGCGGGCACCAGGGAGCCCCGTACACGGTCAGGGCCGCTCGCCCCCGTCGGTGGTCACCTGGCTCTTAGCGGCGGTCATGTAGCGCCCTCCCTCCAGCCGCCCTCAGTATCGCGCACCGGCGGTGGGCGCCACACTAGGCGTATGCGGATCACGATCCGGGTCCGGCCCGGCGCAGCACGTCCCGGGATCGGCGGCGAGCAGGCCGGCGCACTCGTCGTACGGGTCAGCGCCCGGCCAGTGGACGGCCAGGCCACGCAGGCCGCGCTGGCGGCGGTCGCGGCGGCGTTCGGCGTCCGCCGTGATGCGGTCACGCTGGTGACCGGCGCATCGGGCCGGACCAAGATAATCGACGTGGCCGGCGGCGATCCGCGCGTGCTCGCCGATCTGCTGGCCGGCGCAGGCCCGGCTGACGGCGGGACTCAGGAAGGCGCGGACCGTGGGTTACCTGCCAGCGGTGTGGCACGACTTCGGGGTCACAGTGGCCGGCCTGGCGGGCGCGCTGACCGGCCTGCTGTTCGTGGCCGTGTCGATCAGCTGCAGGCCGACCATGACCAGGCCAGTTAGCGCCGCCGAGGGCGTCAGCCGGCCCGATCCAGCCACCCCGCGATGCTGCGGTCCAGGGCCGACATCGGGAGCGAGCCGTGGTCCAGGACGGCGGCATGGAAGTCAGGCAGCGAGAAGGCCGGGCCGAGGCGGTCACGGGCCGCTTCGCGGAGCCGGAGGATCTCGAGCTTGCCGGTGAGGTAGGCCAGCGCATGCCCCGGCATCACCACGTACCTGTCGACCTCGTTGGCCAGGAACTCCCGCGGCATCGGGACGTGTGCCACGATGAACTCCAGGGCCCGTTCCCGGCTCCACCCGAAGTGATGGATGCCGGTGTCCACCACCAGCCGGGCGGCCCGCATCAGCGAGGTGCTGATCGAGCCGAGCAGGCCGCGCTCGTCGGCGTACAGGCCGGTCTCCTCGGCCAGCTGCTCGGCGTACAGGCCCCATCCCTCCGAGAACACCGGGAGGCTTCGCTGGCGCTGCAGCGCCGGCAGGTCGGTGAGCAGCTGAAGGCGGGAAAGCTGCAGGTGATGTCCTGGCACGGCCTCGTGGAAGGCCACCACCTCGATGTCCCAGCCGGTGCCCGCGGTGGGCCGTTCGGTGTTGAACCAGAACGTCCCTGGCCGGCCGCCATCCAGACGCGGCGGGGTGTAGTGCGGCGCGGCACCGCTGATGGCCACGACCTCCGGCATGGGCGTCACGTCGCACGGCGGCGGAAGGGGCTGCGGGAAGAACTCCCCGGCCCGGGCCTCGGCCCGCTTCACCGCCACCGCCGCCTCGCGGATGGCCTCCTCCGGCGGCATCTTCCCGGCCGAGTCCCGCAGCGCGTCGAGTACCGCGTCCAGGCCGGAAAGCCCCAGCCCGGCACCCAGCTCGACGGCGCGCGCCTCCAGCGCGGCGATGTGGTCCAGGCCGATCTGGTGCAGTTCCTCGGGCTGCAGCGGCAGGGTGGTGTAGATCCGCACCGCACGGGCGTAATCCTCGGCGCCGCCGGGCAGGTAGACCAGCCCGGCTCGGTCGGATGGCCGGGACCGGGGAAGCAGGTCCCTGACGATGGCTACCCACCGGGCCAGGGCAGGCTTGACCACCTCGGCGGCGGCCGCCCGGCGTTCCTGCTCCCAGTCCGCGGTCCGGTCCCAGCCCGGCGGCGGAACGGGGGCCAGCACCGGACCGGGTACGGGTGCGGCCAGGACCTCCTCGGCCCAGGCGATGGCCTGCTCGACGAGCGGGGCGACCGGGAGCCGGCCCTTGGCGGCTCCGGCCAGCAGCCGCTCGCCGATCTGGTCGAGCCACTCGCCGCTGCGGCGCAGCCGGATCAGGTAGGCCTCGGCGGCCGCCGTGTCGACCAGGACCGTCCGGGCGGCCAGCGCCATGAAGATGGCCGGGCCCGCGTACTGCATCGCGGTGACCGTGTACTCCGCCCGGGCGAGCTGGAGAAGCTCAAGCTCCTGGACGGCTGCTTCCCTGGTGCAGTCGAGCGTGACGGCATCGGCGGGCGTCAGCGGCCCGCTGGCGATGGTGTCGGCCTCGCGGAGGAACTGCTCGACCTCGGCCCGCCAGGCCTGCCCGCCCTCCTCGCTCTCATCCGGCACCAGATCGTCGTAGCCCGGAATGCCGTACATGGTGGCCGCGAAGGGGTTCTCCTCCAGCCAGCGCTGATGGAAACGGTCGGCTAGGTCACGTGCTGTGGTCATGAGACCTTCCGCGGGTCGGCGATGATCGTCCTATTCAACCCGACGGGTCACCGGGTCGGCATGGCCTTGGCCGCGCGGCCTCATAAACTCATCACAGCGGCGGAAGGGCCGGGCGATGGACGTTTTCCTGGAGACGGAGCGGCTGGTACTGCGCCGGTTCACCGGGGACGACGCGGACCACCTGGCGAGCCTGGATGCCGACCCCGACGTTATGCACTTCGTCACCGGCGGGGTGCCGACGTCCCGCGCGGAGATCGAGCGCGAGTTCCTGCCCGCGTTCCTGGGCTACTACCAGCGGTACGAGGGCTTCGGGTTCTGGGCGGCCGTGGAGAAGGCCACCGGGGACTTCCTGGGCTGGTTTCATTTCCGGCCGCGCCCGGACGCCGCCCCGGGCGAGGTCGAGCTCGGTTACCGGCTGCGCAGGTCGGCCTGGGGCCTCGGGTATGCCACCGAGGGGTCGCGCGCGCTGATCCGCAAGGGCTTCACCGAGTTCGGCGTGCAGCGCGTGGTGGCGGAGACCATGGCCGTCCACGGGGCTTCGCGGCGGGTGATGGAGAAGGCGGGCCTGACGCTGGTACGGACCTTCCACCAGCCGTGGCCGTACCCGATCGACGGTGACCAGTTCGGGGCCGTGGAGTACGCGCTGGAGCGGGCCGACTGGTTGCGGGCGGAGCAGGCCGGCGGGCCTGCAGGTCACTGATCCGGCGCGGCCTGCTTTTCTCTCCCCTCGGTCGGCGGCTTCCCGGGTCAGCCGGTAGAACCGCCAGGTCTCCGTCTCGATCGGGAGGGCCTCCGCGCCGGCGAAGCCCGCCTGCTCGGCATAGCGGCGCAGGGTCGCCGGACGCATGGCCAGTTCCGTCGAGGTCGCCGGGCCGTCGGCGGCGAGCGCCCGGTACAGGCCCAGCCGCTCGCCCAGGTACACGGTGAAGAGCTCGAGCGCTCCGGTCAGGTCGTGGCGCAGGCGTGCACCACGGCCCGTTCGGCCTGAGGAGCGTGGTCAGCCGGGCCAGTAGGAGCAGCGGACGCCGGTGTGCACCGTCTGACGCAGATGGCCGCCGAGCGCCTCGTCGGCCTCGGCGATCCGGGCCAGGGCCCGGCGGATGGCCTTGCCCACGGCGACCCGGGCGCGTTCGCCCTGATCAGGGAAGGACCGGATGCGCCCGCCGAAGCCTGCGGCCCCGGCTAGCTGGGCGATGAGCCAGTCTCGTTCGGCCTGGGCGGCGGCGTCCTGGTCCGGGGCGGCGTCCGGCTCTAGGCGGTCGATCTCGGCGTCCAGGCGCTTCAGGCGGTTGCGGTATTCACTGATCGCCGCTTCGTCCAGGACCGGCTGGGCCGAGACGCCGTCGCTGGCGGACCTGAGCGCGGCGAGCCCGGCGGCCAGGTCGGCGGCCGGGATCTCCTGGCGTGGGTTAGCGATCAGCACGGACAGGTGAGCCATGCCGATGCTGTCCTCCACCAGGAGGTCCCGGTCCTGCCAGGTGAGGCGCCATTTCCGGCCGACCCGTCGGCACTCCGCGACCGGTCCGTGCGCTGGGCCACGAGCCGTGGTGACCTGTGTGCTGTGCGTTGGCCCTGGCGCTGGGTTACGCGCTGGGCCCTTTGCTGGGCCCATTGCTGTGCCTGTTGCTGGGCCTGCTGCTGTGCCGGCCTCGGGGGCGTCCGCCGGGCCGTGCGGGACGGGGATGCCCCGCGCGGCCGCCTCGCTGGCCGCCGTCGCCAGCTCACCGCGCGCGGCCTCGGCGTCGCCCGGCTGCCCGCGCAGCCGGCAGGCCTGCGCCAGCCGCTGCCTGGAGGCCACCACCGCCGGCCAGTGCGCCAGCGCGAGGTTGTGCTGGATGGCCGCGGTCAGATGATCGACGGCCCGGTCCAGGTGCCGCGAAGTCAGCGAGGCGACCCCCAGAGCATGGTGGGCAGACCCGAAGCAGGTGACGCCGAGGCTGCCGATCATCGGCAGGCCGGCGTAGGGGCGGAGCAGTTCATAGGCTTGTTCGGCCACGCCGGCCCGGCCCAGCAGGTACGCGGCCTCCACGATGCCGTCCATGGTCACGAGCCAGCTGCTGGACCGCGGCAGGCGGGCAAGGTCAGCACCGCACATGGCACCCAGCGAACTCGAGGCCGTCTGCAGGTCGCCGCCGAGGGCCGCGGCGACGGCCAGCGCCGCGACGGCGGAGTTGTCCACCGCGCTGAGATCGGGGGAGTTCACCTGGTCCTGCAGCGACGGCAGCAGTTCCCCGAGGCGGCCCTGATACCAGCGGATCGTCACCAGCTGGGCGCCGGACCACCACTCGTGGTCGATGTCGCCCGCGGCAGCGCCGTTCGCGGCGCAGCTTCGGACCAGGGCTTCCGCCTCATCGAACTGGCCTGCGCGGATGGCCAGCATCACGTCGATGGCGCTGACCACGAACGCGACCGCCAGGTGGTTCTGCTGCTTGAGATGATCGCGCAGCTCGCCCAGATGCCGTCCGGCGTGCGGGTCGCCCTGTGAATAGGAGTCGACCGTCTGCCAGAGCAGGCCCATAAGCAGGTCGCTGCGGCGGCTGGTGCGGAAGCTGGCCTTAATCAGCTCGACGGCCAGGTCCCGGCGCTGTTCGACGTGCTCGGGGCCGAGCAGGCAGTGATGGGCCATGCTCAGTGCCTCGGCCAGCAGCTCCGGATCCCCGGCGGCCCGGGCCAGCTCCAGCGCGGCCAGGATGGCCTCGCTCGTGCCGTGCAGGTAGTCGGCCTCTCCCGCCAGCCTGGTCCGGACGCGAAGCGCGAGGCTGGAGTGCGGGTCGAGCAGCGAAAGGACGTGCTCGAGCCGCGCCTCGAGCAGCACCGCGCCGGTCATCGTGCGGCGCTAAACCGGCTGATCTGCCTGGTCATCACCCAAGGATCACACCCATGTACAGCTCATCGACTGTACAGCTCATCGACGAACGCGCCGTCGACCAGGAGGCACTCGCGGCGGCGGCCCTCGACCGCGAAGCCCAGCCGCTCGGCGGTCCGGCGCAGTCAGGGCCCAATGGCGCATCTTCCGTCATCCGGCCATTCTGGCTGCTTCCCGGCAGCCCGGTCCTATGATCAGGGCACATCCGCAGAGGGCGGCGAGGAGGGATTCGTGGCTGACGCCGAGGACGTCCGCCGTCTGGCGCTGGCCCTGCCGCATGTGGAGGAGATCGACAGCGACGGCTTCGACTTCCGGGTCGGCGGCAAGGGGTTCGTCTGGTCCTACCCCGAGCGCAAGCCGGGCCAGCGACGGGTGATCAGGACCGACATCGCCGTGCTGTACGTGGGTGATGAGGCCGAGAAGCAGGCTCTGCTCCTCGGCGAGCCAGAGGTCTTCTTCACCACGCCCGGGTACGACGGCTGGCCCCTGCTCATGCTGCGCCTGCCGGAGGTGAACGTGGAGCGGCTGACCGAGCTGGTCACGGACGCGTGGCGGATGCGCGCGCCGCGGGAACTGGCTGCCGACCTGGACGATCCAGGCTGACTCGGGGCGATAACCGGCTGCGCGTGGCCGGTGAGAAGGCCCATGGTCCCGGTGATGCTTGCTTACGATGTGGCACGCGATGTGGCACGCGATGTGGCAGGAACCGGCCCGGCAGTGGTCCTGCGCGCCTTCTGGCAGCGAGAGGAGGACCTGATCGAGGCCGGCGACATCGCCGGGGCCGTCGAGCTGAACGTCGCGACCTGGCTCGGGCCGGAGGCGTCCGGCCCTGTGAGCCGTGGCCGTCCGGCCGAAGCGGCAGCCGGCTAGATCGTTGACAGGCTTCTGTTGAGGTCATGGGCTTGTCGGTGACCACGGTGGGCGGAGCGCATGCCGGTCAATCCTGGCTCGTCGGCACGTAGGTCAGGCTGACCACGCCAGAGTCCAGGGTGCGGGTGGCGGTCAGTTGCAGCGCGGCGCTTACGCCGCCTTGGGGGAACAGCTGCGTCCCGCCGCCGAGCACGATTGGGTGCACCGCAACCCGGTATTCATCGATCAGGTTGTGCCGCATCAGAGTCTGCACCAGCGTGGCGCTGCCGTACACCTCGATGTCCCCGCCAGGCTGCTGCTTGAGCCGGGCGATCTCGGCTGCCACGTCGCCGTTGATCACTGTCGCGTTCCACGGCAGCGGCCCTGTCAGCGTGGTGGATGCCACCAGTTTGGGGATCTGGTTCATCCGGTCCAGGTAAGCGCCGTCCTTGATGTCTCCCCACGTCTTGCGGAGCAGCTCGTAGGTGACTCGCCCGATCAGGAAGTAGTCGGCTGCCTGGAGGTGCTCCAGGGCGTTCTGCTGCGCGTCTGCGGTGAAGTACGGGTTCCCCCAGCCGCCCTGCTCGGTCTCACCGAACCCGCCCGGGTCCTGGATGACGCCATCCAAGGTCACTAGGGTCGACACACTCAACTTGCGCATGATGATCCTCCTCCTTCGGTGCCGACGGGCCGCCTGGCACCGTCACCAAGACAGACCCGGTGCGTCCGGAAAAGGAATCGGGCCGTAAGACCCGGCTTTGCCACGGTTGAGCGGTGGCGGCTGCCCCTGCCACCTTGCGGCGGTTCACAGCTCGCGTTCGGTCAGGTAGGTTCTGTTCCGGCAACACGAGAGAGCGAGGGATGCCGAGCACGGTCGGGACCGCGTCGCCCAGCGACGAGTTCATCCCCCGCACCGAGCGTTACCGGCCCGAGCTGCTGGCGCACTGCTGCCGCATGCTCGGGTCCCTGGCCAGCGACGCGTCCCGGTCAACGATCTAGGTCTGGCGCTCTCGTGGACCGCCGATAAATTCGGCACCCCGACTTTTATCAAATTAGTGCGCACCGCCTGGTTCATTTGATGAGCGCGAGTACATCGCGGAGGTCGGATGGTAGCGGGTAAGGCGGCCATCCTCCCGGCGCTCCAGTGTGAAGCGTCTACCCGGAAGGGATGACCCGGAGCGGATGCTGGTCCTACCGCCGATGTACGCGCACGCTACCCGCACCGGGTGAGGCACCACCACACGCGTGTCCAGATTGTCCGCAGCACGTGGAGCAGGCCAGGTGAAGGGAGTGACTGGGATGGGCTTAGTGCTAGCCGTCCTCATCCCCTGGGATGTTTGCCCCCTCGGCGTGCTGCTCGGGCGCACCCTTGATTGCGATCGTCGCGCGGGACTCGAGAGCCGCGTCGTAAAGCTCGGCCACCGACTTCCGGATCTCCTCGCAGAGAACCGCCCTGTCCTTACAGAGGTTCTCGATGTTCCTCTGATAGAGAACAAACCTCGTCCCGAAGGAGACGCGCGAGCGTGCCCCCGCGGCGAAGTCCCCGCCCAGCCCGCCAAACAAATTGTCCGAATCGCCGCCCCCAGTGCTAGGCCCTTCCAGGTGCCACCGGCGATCCGGATCTACACCCCGCTCGACCCGCGACTTGTCCGGCAGCAACACCACGTCCACCAGGCCGCCGGAGGAACCGCCCGTCTCGGAGTCATGAACCCTGATCTGTGCATCAGCCTGCGCCTGGAAGTCAGCACCCGCCATCCGGTACGGCACTACCCAGGTGCCCGAACCGGAGGTCAGCGCCGCCGCGGCGGCGAAGTCGGCCCGCCCGCCTCAGGGTTGTCCGCATCGAGCCAGACCTTGACCTGGCCGCGCAGCGCCCACGCAGGAGCGAACCGGCCGGCCAATTTCAGAAGGTCATCGAGGCATTCGCCTGCCTCCTCGAATCGGCCCTGGCGGTACAGCGCGACCGCGAGGCGCCACAGCGCCTGGGCAGATGCCGGATCAGCGTCGGCCGCCGCCTGGGCGGCCCTCCGTGCGTCCTCAAAATGCCCAAGCCACCACAGCGCCTCCGAGGCAAGCACGAGCGACGCGATCCGGACCGCGGGGACCGGATCCCTCAGGTGGCGATGGGCCACCCACAGGGCCCCGACCGGATGACCGGGGCAGCTGCGCGTTTGTTCCCGCAGCGTCTCCAGAACATCCTTCGCCGGTTCCCGGCCGTCATGGCGGCGTTCGGCGGGAACAAGGTTGAGCCACCGTGCCGCGGCCTCTCTCAGCGGCTGATCTAGCTCGAAGTCGGGCGCTTTGGGGTTCGCCACATACCCGGGGCCGGAGTGATGGGAGGGCCGGGGCCCTGGAATAACGGAGGGTGTCACATCATCTCCGGGCATGGGGCACATGATCGTTTCCTTGCCTCGGGCCGTGCCCGCTGGAGAGCGGCAAGATGTCCGTCTACTCTAGTGAGCCGGTGCGCGGTGCAGGAGTCGTCAGGTAGTTTGCCTCTGGCCGCGCCGTAGCCGAGCGCGCTGCGGGGAGCACAGCCGATGCGCCACGGGCGCCGCTCGCCCTTTAGTGCGCAAATCCACCGGCCTCCGTACGCAAACTTGCAGGCCACAGCTCTGCGCCCGAGCGAACCCCGACCCGGTGATAAAAGTCAGGTTACAAGTCACGGACCTTCTACGGCGTTTCGTAGCTCAACAGCCTGGCCAGCGACGCGCCCCCGGTCAACGATCTAGGTCTGGCGCTCTCGTGGACCGCCGATAAATTCGGCGTGTCGATTCATTATCGAATAGATTTTTGACTATCATGGTTGGCAGATAGATTTGTTCGAACGGACGGTGGTCAATGCGACACGGGCCAGCTGACGAGGCTGCGGGGCGGGACGAGGATCCCGGCCGGGAGCCTGCCGGGCTGGGCCTTGATCCGCGGTTTGACGGGGACCAGGGGTGGCAGCTGGTGCCGCCCAGCCCGCAGCGGCCGCAGTGGGAACTGGACGCGCTGGCCGACGACGAGCCCCCGGCAGAAGATGAGGACCCGTGGGGGTCGGGCCTGGACCCAGACGACCTGGCGGTCTGGCTGGATGACACGCGGCTGGCCGCGGTATATGCCGAGGCGGCGCAGGTGACCGCGGATGCGGTGCGGGCCCAGGCGGTGACCGACCGGATCGGGCTGACCGGCGCGATGGGCGCGGTCCCGGCCGCGGCGGGGCGGCGGGGTCCGGGGATGCCCGGGTCGGCCAAGGCGTTCCCGGGTGAGTATGTCAGCCGGGCGTCGGGGTTCGCGTCGGGGATGCCGCTGGATACCGCGCCGGGCTGTCTCACGCTGGGCCAGTTCGCGGAGCAGGCAACCGGGGAGGACAACTGCTACGACGGGGCGTCTGATGATGAGCTGGTGGGCGTGCCCGCCCCGTGCGGGTCAGGCTGGTGGGTGGTCAGGCCGGGACGACGTAGGGGAAGGTGCTGGTCCGCTGGTCCTGCGCGACGGCCGGCTTGAGCCCGGAGGGCACCGCGGTGTTGGTGACCAGGGACAGCATGGCTTCGGGGGCGTTGTCGGCCCGCGTCCGGCCGTTGCGGGCGGCGAAGCCGTAGACCGCGGGCGTTCCCACCACGTAGGGCAGCACGTCGGGGAACAGGTCCCGGGCTACGGTCTGGCCGTAGCCCGGCGGGTCATCGGAGGTCCCGGCGGCCGCCACGACGGCGGCGACCTGCTCGCCGATGTACTTGGCCGCGGCATTGACGTCCTCGGACGGGTGCCGGGTGTTGGAGGGGTCGGAGAAGTCGGTGTCGTTCGGCCAGAAGATCGGCCACATCATTGGGTGCCCGGCCCGGTTGATCTGCCGCCAGCCGCCGGCGTCGGTGGCGAGCTTGGTGGCGCACCACACGCCGACCCGGGCGCCGGGCCGCAGCTGCGGGTGGGAGTGGGAGACCTCCAGCACGATCGAGTCGACGGTGGTGCCGGCGAAGCTGTTGGCCGCGTTGTCCGGCCGCCACCCGGACAGGTCCGGTGCGGTCCCGGTGGCCACCGCGCCGTTGATGAGGGCCAGCAGCGACAGGTCGATGTAGAAGGAGTCGGCGATGCGCCCGGCCCACAGCCGGGTGCCGCCCCGGCTGGCCGTCTGTCCGGTCCGGCCTTCCAGCACCAGCTCGCCGGCCGCGGAGTCCTCGCGTGCCGCCTCGCCGGTCAGGGCGTGCAGCTGGAGGGCCTGGTGCCCGTCGGGGCCCGGTTCGCTGAAGGAGATCCGGTAGGTCAGGGTTTCGAAGTCGGCCCCGTCGAAGTGGACCTTGAACTCATAGCGTGCCTCGGGGTGGAAGCCCGGCTCGGAGTGGAGGCCGTTGACGTTGGAGTTGACGTCCATGACGAACACGGTGCTGCCCTCGCCGGGGAACACGTACAGGTCGTCGATGAACAGCTGGCCGGTCTGAGCCGCCAGCGGCGTGTCGAGGTGATGGGACATGGGGACAGTCCTTTCGTTCCGGTGATGCGAGTGTCAGAGTCGGAGCGGCAGTAAGGAAGGCGCCGGTTTCAGTCCTTCATGGATCTTGGTGCCCGTCCTTGGCGGTGATTGTGCTGGCGGTGTGGTGTTCCTCTCCTCGTCGGCAACGTCGCTATGGCGCTGATGGGGTTACTCTCGCGCCGATTCGCGGGTGGCGGCCCCGGGATGTACCCGGGTATCATCCCCGGGGTTGTCTCCGGGTGCCTCCTCCGCTCTTCGGTGCGTCTCTGGGGTGACGCCCGCCGGTCCATTCGCCTCCGTGGGATCGCTTCGGCGCGTCTCCTCTACGATGCGTGCCGCAGGGGTTTGTGTCGCTGGGGCTAACGGTCTGTTGGGGGTAGGGCTGGCAGGTCTATCCGGGTGGTGCGCCGGGCCACCGATGGATGACAATGAGGACGTGATCGCTGGACCTGGGCTGCCGGCCACTGCGGAAACAGTCTTCCGAGCCGTCGCGGCTGCGGCAGATGCTCTGTATGTTGCCGATGTCGCGGGACGCATCGCCTTCCTGAATCCGGCCGCCCTGAAGATCCTCGGATACGGCGATGCAGGCGAACTGCTCGGCAGGTCCAGTCACGAGACGATCCACTACCTGCGCCCTGATGGCTCCCCGTTCCCCGCAGCGGAATGCGCGTTGCTCAGGCCCAGCCAGACGGGCGAGACGCTCCAGTTCGAGCAGGACTCGCTCGTCCGCAAGGACGGCACGCAGGTCGCGGTTTCATACTCCTCCGCGCCAGTGGACCTCGTCGACGGCCGCGGCGTGGTCGTGGCATTCCGGGATATCTCAGCGCGGGTGCGGCTGGGGGAAGTCGAAGCTTCCCGCGCGCGCATCGCCAAGGCGGCCGATGACGCCCGTCGCGAGATCGAACGCGACCTGCACGACGGCGCGCAGCAGCAATTCGTTGCCGTCGCGATGCGCCTTGAGAACGCCCGGCGCCTGATCCAGACCGACCCGGCCGATGCCGCCCGGCTCGTCGATGCCGTGCACGCCGACCTGCGCGAGGCCATAGCTGAACTCCGGCGGCTGGCCCACGGGATCCATCCAGCCGAACTGTCACGGCGCGGTCTTATAGCCGCTCTGCGGACACTCGCGCGGCGTGCCGCGATCCCAGTCGATCTGAAAGCCGAAGACGTCGGGAGGCTACCCCCTCAGATCGAAGCCACGGCTTATTACATTGCTGCCGAGGCAACCGCCAACGCCGTCAAGCACGCCAACGCAGATCACCTCCAGATCGTGCTAGTCCGTACCGCAGGCACACTCCGGCTCACCATCACCGACGACGGCGCCGGGGGAGCCGCCCTCGCCCGCGGCACCGGACTGCAAGGCCTCCGCGACCGCGCCGACGCGGCAGCCGGCCACCTTACCTTGGACAGCCCGGACCGCGGCCCGACAATCGTGACAGCCGAAGTCCCGATTCCCGGCTAGCAAGTCGCCAGGAGGAACTGCGCTATGCCGCTAGGCCTAGTCCTCGCCGACGACGCAGCCCTGATCCGCCAAGCGCTCGCCGAACTCCTCGAACGGGCCGGCAATCAGGTCGTCGCCCAGGTCGGCAACGCCCCATCACTGTTGCGGGCGATCGAGGAAAACCAGCCCGACGTGGCCATCGTAGACATCCGGATGCCCCCGTCCCAGACCACAGAAGGCATCCGCGCCGCACTCCAGATCCGCCAGCGGTTTCCCGCCGTCGGCATCTTGCTGCTGTCTACCTTCACCGAGATCGACGAAGCGGTCGAGCTATTCACGGCCACAGCCAGCCGCGTCGGCTACCTGCTCAAGGACTCAGTAGCGAACCTCGACCAGCTCACCGACGCCCTCACCAGGATCAGCGAAGGCGGCACCGTCTTTGACCCCAAGCTCGTCGCTGAACTACTCGGTCGCACACGACGAACCGACCCCCTCGACGCGCTCACGCCGCGCGAACGAGAAGTAATCAAGCTCATGGCCGAGGGGCAATCAAACGCCGGGATCGCCAAGACCCTCTGGATAACCCAAGGAGCGGTCGAAAAACACATAAAGCACATCTTCAGCAAGCTCGGAATCCCCGCCACGTCCGACACCCACCGGCGCGTCCTTGCCGTCATCACCTTCCTCGACGCCCGGTAGCCCATCCCGGTCAGCACCGCAAGCGGCTCCCGACGAGTAAGGACTAGCTCTGGCGGCATCGGCGCATGCTACGGGCGGCCAATAGGCACCGCGGTCGGCTCGCGGGCTGGCGCCGCTTCGGCTACGGGCACCCGCAGCCGCCTGGCATTCAACGTCGGCGGTCACCAGCGCACTCGGAATTGCCATCGGCGCGGTACCTGATGGCACCAATAGGCACGCTGTCGACTGGCAACGCTAAGTGCGCAGAAAAGCCCGTTAGGCGCGGCCGGGATTGCGAAGGTCCCTACCTGCGACTCGACCAGAACGGATCTCGCGCAATGGCCGCGACCAGGGATCGTCACGCTGTGCGACTGGCGTTCCGGAGTGAGAGCGAACCTCCCTGCCGACTAGGCGCGGGTGCCAACTCGTTCGTTGGAGGGCTCAGCTTGGCTCAGATCTCCCGGTTCTGCGAGGCTCGGTTGTCGCGCTTCAGCTGGTTATCTCTTCGTGCCTTTCTGGTTTGACTCGATAGCCGACTCCCCACTTCCCCAGGTGCAGGTTGTCGTTAGCGTAGCGACTTGAACGCCGCCCGGATCTCGGTCGCGAACAGCTCGGGCTCTTCCCAGGCGGCGAAGTGGCCGCCCTTGCTGGCCTCGTGGAAGTAGGTGAGGTTGGGGTAGGCCTTCTCGACCCAGCTGCGTGGGGCCCGGAAGATCTCGCCGGGGAACGTGGTGAAGCCGACCGGGAGCGAGACCTCCGGCCGAGCCTGCCCGGCCGCCGCCGCGAGAGCCTGGGCTCGTCCGCTTTCCCAGTAGGACCGGGCCGCCGAGGCCCCGGTACCGGTCAGCCAGTACAGCGTGATGTTGTCGAGGATGTGGTCCCGGGTGAGACCCCCGGACGGCTGCCCGCCGGTGAAGGCGCGGGAGATCTTGTAGTAGGCGTCGGTGTCGTGGTCGAGCATCCAGGCCGCCAGGGCGACGGGTGAATCCAGCAGGGCGTAGCCGATCGTCTGCGGCCGCGTGGCCTGCTCCAGGAAGTAGCCGAAGCCGCTCGTCCTGAATGTCTGGGTCTGCTCGAGCGCCGCGCGTTCCTGCTCGGTTTCTGCCGGCATGGCGCCGCCGCCCAGCGCCGTCACGAGCAAATTCACGTGGATGCCAAGCAGCCCCCCGGGTGCCAGGCGGCCCATCGCATCGGTGATCGAGGCGCCTTGATCGCCGCCTTGGGCGACGTAGCGGGTGTAGCCGAGACGGTGCATCAGCTCCGCCCAGGCACCCGCGATGCGGCTAGGGTCCCAGCCGATCTCGGGCGGCTCGGCGCAGAAGCCGTAGCCAGGCAGGGACGGCAGCACGAGGTCGAACGCGTCCTCGGCGCGTCCGCCGTGCGCGGCCGGGTCGGTGAGCGGGCCGACGGCCTCGAGCAGCTCGATGACCGAGCCGGGCCAGCCGTGCGTCATGATCAGCGGCAACGAGTCCGCGTGCTCTGACTTCACGTGGATGAAGTGGACGTCCAGCCCGTCGATCTCGGTCTTGAACTGCGGCAGCGCGTTCAGTTTCGCCTCGCACGCGCCCCAGTCGTAATCGGTCGCCCAGTAGCGGGCGAGCTCCTGCAACGTCGCCAGCTGCACGCCTTGCGACCGATCAGCAACCAGCTCCCGGGAGGGCCAGCGCCTCGCGGCGATGCGCCGCCGAAGGTCGGCGACCGCTTCGTCGGGCATGCCGACCCGGAACGGACGGATTTCAGTTTCGTTGGACATAAGTCTCCACCTCCTGGATGGTTGATGACGGTGGACGGCCGGACCGCGGATCCGGCCCGGCGTTCCCGGCCAACGACCCATCCCCGCGCCAGCGGATTAGCTGGCATTGCCTCATGATTGCGGATCGGGTGGACACCCCGCGCCCGTGACATCCCTGGTCCGTACCCGGGCCTGCGCCGGGCGACGACGTGGCCTGGACTGACTTGCACATTGCACCGACTGGGAAGCGGGACCGCATGCAGATCGTCCTGGTCTGTGCGCATGCGCTGGCCTGCACCGAAGGAGTCGGCGGCCGTTTGGGCGGATCCGGCACGTTGCGCTGTGGTGCGCCCGGTCACGTCAGGGTGTGGAGCGTTCGGGCAGGACGGGCACGAGCGCTTCGAGCGCGGCGGTCCAGCTCTCCCAGTAGGCGCGGCCCGGTTCGGCGGCGATGGCCTTGATGAGCTGCTGCCGGAACGGTTCCCGGTCGCCGCCGAAGGCGTGCTCGATGACCGCGGCCGCCAGCGCGAACACGGAGCTTTGCCAGGGTGCGTCGAAGGCCAGCTCGCCGTTGCGGCGGGGCAGGTCCAGCCCGGACAGGCTCAGCGGGGTGGTCACAGCCGGGCCACGCCGATCATCGAGTCCCGGGTCACCAGGGCGGCCAGCTCAGCCTCGGTCATGCCCTCGGTCGCGGGCGGGCGCTGGGGCAACACGAGGTAGCGGACCTCGGCGGAGGAGTCCCATACCCGGATCTCCACCTCCTCGGGCAGCGGGCAGCCCATCTCGGCTAGCAAGGCCCGGGGCTCGCGGACCATCCGCGCGCGGTAGGGCGTGTCCTTGTACCAGGCGGGTGGCAGCCCCAGCACCGGCCATGGATAGCAGGAGCACAGCGTGCACACGATCACATTGTGAACCGCAGCGGTGTTCTCCACGACCACCATGTGATCGCCCTCGGGCCCGCCGAAGCCGAGCTCAGCGATCGCGGCGGTGCCGTCAGCCAGCAGCCGCTGCTTGTACGGCGGGTCCAGCCACGCCCGGGCCACCACCTTCGCCCCGTTCATCGGGCCGATCTCCGACTCATACCGGCGGGTGATCTGATCGATGAACCCCTCGGGCACCAGCCCTCGTTCGGTCAGCAAAGCCTCAAGCGCCGCAACCCTCTGCTCAACCGGCGACACCGGAGCCGGGTGGTGCGAGCTGTTGCTCATGATGGCTCCAGGTAGCAGTCCCACAGGTCGACGTGCACCCGCACACCGCGCTGGCCGTCACCCCACAGCTCCGCGGCGTCGAACCGGACCGAATACGTCGGCTCGTGGCGCCGGGCAGTGCCGTGGGCCTCGATATCGGGCACCGAATAGATACCATCCAACCGCACCACCGTCCCGGGCTTGCCCCGCACATACCCAGGGCAGCGGGTGTGTCCGGGCGGATGCCACTCGCGCACCCGGACCCGGTCGCCAACGCCGAAGCGCGGCGTGCCGACATCCGGCCCAGCCTCTACCACGGCCGGCGCCAGCACCGGGCCGCTCAGCGGGAACCGCCCGCCCGCGCGTGCCTCAAGCTCGGAGACCGTCACCAGCTCATGCTCAACGGCCAAGGTGGCCGCCGCGGTGAGCCAGTGCTCGTAATAGCCCGACGTCAGGTAGTGGCCCGGCTCCATGCGCTCGATCGAATGCCGGAACTCCCCGCCGCTCGCCCCGACCGCGCCAGCCACAACCGCCAGCAGCGCCCGGGCCACCGCCTCCCACCGATGGTGAAAAACCGGTTCCGCCGGCGAATGATCTACCGCCCCCAGGCCCTGCATGCCACCCAGGTCATGGATACCGTCCACCAGCAAGACCTTACCCCTCCGCGCAGCGGCACCGAATGCTCCGATCTGCGCGGTCCCAGTCACAGTTCGATCCCGCCACGTGACGAGACAGATTGGGCGGATATTTCTCGACAGCTCGCGCGCTCGGCGGAATACAGAGCGTGACGTAAGAGCAGCGTGACCTGGATACGCCGAATATTTGCGCGCCCGGTCTTACCCGGTTCGTGTGGATGCTGAGCGCCGATCAGCTAGATCTGTGTGCTTGCTGGGGCTTGCTCATCCGGGAACAGGGCACGTCCGACCGCAGGGTGCGCTCGCTGGAGAGGTAGTGCTGGGGGCCCGGGGATGTCGAGCTGGAGGGAGGTGCGCCGACAACGCCCATCATCTTCTTCTTCTTCGGGCCGGGAGAAATGGCGGTGTGTGGCCGGATCTGCACCCGCCCCATCGTGCGAGGCCCGCTGGGGGCGACATCGGCCATCGGGCGGATGTCTGGGATGCCACTGCAGTTTCTGGCTGCGGGTGCCGTACAACATGCAGCGCACAGGGCGGCATCACCGAGGACTGCGGGATCATTGATATTCAGCATTCCAGATGGGTGTGCCCGGCCATCGCTGGATGTGCACCACCGTCCGCCCGCATGGTCAGGGTTAGACTGCCGGCTTGACGAGATGATCGTTCGCGCCTTCCTCCCATCGGGGGGTTAGATGGTGGCTGACCGGGACGTGGAAGAAGCGCTAGCGCGCAGCTTTCTGGGGAGGCTGCCGCCGGAAGTCGTTGCGAGGCTGCGGGCAGAGGGAGAACGCGCCGACTATCCGGCAGGCACCACGATCTACCGGGCTGGTTCGGCCCCGAGGGCGATGCTGGTTGTGCGCGGTCTGTTCCGTGTCTACATGACCTCCCCGGAGGGCCGGCAGGTCACGGTCCGGTACGCGCGGGCCGCTGACGTGCTGGGGATCGCGGTCCTGGTGGGCGGGCCGGCCAACGTCAGTACCCAGGCCCTGGCGGAGGCGAGCCTGTTCCGCATCAGTTCCCGGGCCCTGACCGGCGCGGCGCGGCACGATGCCCGGGTCGCGTGGGCTGTGGCGGAAGAGCTGAACCGAAGACTGTATGAGACGCTGGAGCAGACCGCGGTCAATGCGTTCGGCTCGGTGCGGCAACGCGTCGCCGCTCATCTCCTCGATCTTGCCTCCGCTCGGTTCCATCCGCGTGGCCGACTGGCGGCCCGCGTGTCGCAGCAGGAGCTCGCGGATGCGGTCGGGTCCGTCCGCGAGGTGGTGGCCCGGGTCCTGCGTGATTTTCGTGTCGAGGGAATCGTGGCCACGTCATCGGACAGCGTCCTGATTCTCGACGCGGCCCGGCTGTACAGCGAATCCAGGGGCCCGGCTGGCCTGTGACTTTGGTTACCGGGCGCCGCTACTGAGGTCACTGACAAGCCGGACCGGCAGCGGCACGCTGGTTGGGTCAGGCCCGGAACGCCGGGCTAGCCCAAAGTAAAGGGGGCTCATACGATGAGCGCCTCAGTCACAGTGTCCCGCACCGAACCCGGATCCGCGGATGCGGTGAGAGCGGTATCGGTTGTCAGTACGGGGACCGTCCAGATCCACCCGGAGCATCCATTCGGCACGAGGAAGCCGCTGTATTGGTGGATGCTGACCTCACGCCGGTGGACGCCACCACGGCCGGTCAACGTCTACGTCATCGAGCACGCCAAGGGGCTTGTCCTGTTCGACACCGGGCAAGACCGCGCGTCGGTCACCGACGAGGCGTATTTCCCCGGCGGCTTCACGGGGCTCATCTACGACCGTCTTGCCCGCTTCGACATCGGCGAGCAAGACACGCTCACCGCCCAGCTCGCGGCGCTCGGGTATACCCCGGCCGACGTCGACACCGCGATCTTGTCCCATCTGCACGAAGATCACATCGGCGGGATCGCCGAGCTGAAAAACGCTGACCTGATAGTCTCCGCCGCCGAATGGGCGCAGCTGTCCAAGCCCGCCCCCGAGCCGCGCGGCTTCCTGCGCGACCACATCCAGATCCCGGGCTCAAAGTGGCACCAGATCAGCCTCGAACCGGCCTGCGATCCCGCTCTCGCGCCCTTCACCGAGTCACTGGATGTCATGGGAGACGGCTCACTGGTACTGCTCCCCACCCCCGGCCACACCGACGGCTCGATCTCGCTGCTGATCCGGCGCGGGGCCAGGCCGCCGCTGCTGCTGGTCGGCGACCTCACCTACGGAGCCGAGCTGCTCGAACGCCGCCAGGTTCCGGGCGTAGGCAACCGGCGCCGGCTCGCCGAGACCACCAGCAAAGTCCTCGCGCTCAAAAAGCAGATGCCCGGCCTGGTCATCCTGCCCGCCCACGACCCCACCGCTGCCGCGCGCCTGCTCGGCACCTGACACGGGAGACAACCATGCAAACATTCGAGAACACAGTGACGATCCAACGGCCCGCTGAGGAGGTCTTCGCGTTCCTCGCCGACTTCGAGAACATCCCGAAATGGAACTACGCGATCGACGAGACCCACAAGACTTCCGCAGGGCCCGCCGGGGTCGGCACCAGATACCGCCAGACACGCTCGGTCCCGGGCAGGAGCGTCGAGGGCTTCGAGGTAACCGTCTTCGAGCCAGCCCGCCGGCTGGCCATGCACGGACAAATCGGGCCCTTCCACGCAACGATCAGCTACGAGCTGGAGGCCACGGCCGGTGCGACACGGCTAGTCAACAACGTGGAACTCGATCCCTCCCATGCCATGCTGAGGCTTGCTGCCCCGCTCGCGACCCCCAGGATCAAGGCGGCAGTGGCGCAGAACCTCGGCCAACTCAGGCTGGTCCTGGAAGGTGGTCGGCCAGCGTGAGGACCTCAACTGGCGTCGTGGGCGCCTCTCCGAGGTGCAGGCGGCGGCTGCCGCGGTTTTCTGGAGCGGCTGCCGCCGGGCTGCTCGCGGCGTACCTGGTTGTCCGCGGCATCGTGGAGTTCTTCGTGATCAACTACTCCCGGCCGGAGAGTTACCGGGAAAACTGGGGAGGCCCGAGTCTGGCTGGGGTGCTGGCCGTGCACAGCGGTCCGGGTCTGGCGATACTGATCGCCGCTGGCGTGTCCCTGTGCCGCTGGCGGCGGGCGCAGAGGAAGGCAGTGAGCGCGCCCGGCGCGCAGGGCTAAGGAAATCCGCCGGTGCGTTAAGCGATACATCGCCAGCGAGCTCTACCGGCAGCTCAACCAGTCGATGAAGCCACTCACGAGCCCTTGACAAACTAGAAGTGTCCGACCCTCTGTGTTGGGTGCCTGTGAGTCTGGGCCAAGGAGGGACAGCCACAATGGACGCAATTGATCTGATTGGCGTGTGCTTCGATGGCTCGGGGCGCCTTGCCGGGCAAGCAAGTGCTCCCGCCGCACTGCGGGAAGCTGGCCTGGCGGCGGTCCTGCGAGAGCGCGCGAGCCTGACGCCGGATGTCATCGTCTCGGAGCCCACTTCGGCACGTGGATCCTCTGGATTTGTGAATGAGCGCGCGCTCCTGGAAATGGTGGGCATGCTCCATACGCGTGTCCGGGCAGCTCTGGCACAAGGGCGCTTTCCGCTGGTCTACGACGCTGACTGCGCGGTGCTGCTCGGAGCGGTGTCTGCGCTTGCCGACGTTCTCGGACGGGCTGGCCTGGTCTTCATCGATGGCCACGAAGATGCCACGACCATGGAAGCCTCCACGACCGGCGAGGCCGCCTACATGGAGGTGGCCTTCTTGCTGGGCCTGACCGGCCAGCGGGCGCCGGAGCCACTGCGCAGCCATGCGGGCGTCCTGCGGCCGGAGGCAATCGCCATGCTGGGGATGCGTGACGCCCTGTACCGCCGCGAAATCGCGGTCCCCATGATCGCGGACCGAGTACGGGTCCGTACCGCAGCTGACCTCCACGAAGACCCAGCGGAGGGCGGCCGGCAGGCTGCCGGACAGGTCACCTCACAGGCGCCCGGATGGTGGCTGCACATCGACCTGGATGTGCTCCGGCGGATCACGGTCTTTGTTCTTCCGGGCGATCCGGCGGTCCCGGCGGTTCGGGGGCGGCGCACGCAGCATCGCAGAAGGGCTGGCGGACGCTGCGAGTGCACCGGCACAGTGCCGCCCGGGTATCGGTCACCCACCCGTCGGCTGCCTGTATCCGCAGATCACCGCGGAGGAGGAAAGGGCCGCGCTCGACAGCGCGGATGGTGGCCGGGACATCGGGCTGCTCCCGGGGAATACCCGGTGCCTGGTAGTGCAGGGCCCCGGACGGGCAGCGGCGGATGACCTCGGCTACCAGCGCCGCGCTCGCGGCGCCCGGGGCGATCCAGGGCCGCTGCCTGCCATTGAATACCTCCGGGAGCCCGCGCAGGCACTCGCCGGAATGCCGGCATCGCTGCGCGTCGAAGTACACAGTGATCTCGCTGCCCTGGTACGCCTTCCCCGGCCATGGCCCGGCTGACGGCGATCCCGGCTCGGCATCGGATGCTGACATGGCATCAGGCTAAGCTACGACCCCGGCCCTGAGCAGCCCAGGCAACTCCGTACGAAGCGCCAAGCCCTGGAAGGCGCTCGCGTTGCGGTCCGTGCCGTCGATTGCCAGCGTGGCGGATCCTTTCCCGGCATGCACGGTCGTCGCGCATCTCAATACGATCCGGATGTACCACGATCATTCCGGATCCGGTACCCGGGCAAGGCACCATCCGTATCGACGCCGCGGCGGACCGGCCGCCTACACCACGCCCGCAGCCGCGTACAGATCACCCAGATCTGGCTGCAGGTGAGGCGGTCATGCTGACAACGGACTGCCGACCATAACGGCGGTTCACGTTCGTATTGAGGTCGCGGCCCGTAACCTTCTCGCGGCGGTCGGCGCTTCGCGATGAGTCCGCGGGCCGCGTACCGTCATACCCGGCATGACGTACGCACCAGTGAACGGCCTGCAGCTCTACTACGAGATCCGCGGCAGCGGGAGGCCACTCGTGCTGCTCCACGGTGGCCTGCTGACTATCGATCTCAGTTTCGGGCCGTTGCTCGAGCCCCTGGCGGCGGGCAGGCAGGTGATCGCGGTGGAGCTCCAGGGCCACGGGCACACTGCCGACACCGGCCGCCCGATGACGATCGAGGCGCTGGCCGGTGACGTCGTTGCGCTGCTCGATCATCTGGGGATCGCCGAGGCCGATCTGTTCGGCTTCAGCCTCGGCGGTCTGGTCGCGTTCGCGGTCGCGCTCGGCGCGCCCGCCCGGGTCGGCAAGCTGATCGTCGCCTCGGCGGATGCCCGCCGCCCGCCGGGCCGGGAGAGCGCGCCACTCGGCGATGACCGGTTGCCGACGCCGGCTGACTTCCAGGCGTGGCGCGACGCCTACGATGCTGTCGCTCCTGACCCCGCCCACTTCGACGAGTTCGCGGCCAGGACGTCGGCAATGGTGCACGAGTTCCCGGGGTGGATCGACGAGCTGCGATCACTGCAGGTGCCGGCCTTGCTGATCTTCGGCGACCGCGACTTCTCACCGTTGCCTGACGTAGTGGAGATGTTCGAGCTCTTGCCGGACGCGCAACTCGCCGTGCTCCCCGGGACCACGCACGTGGGCGTGACACGGCGGCCCGGCGAAGTGCTCGCGCTGATCACGCCGTTCCTCGACGCGCGCTAAGCAGCGGATACCCGCGCACACTGCGCGGACCAGAGTTGATCACGCAGCGTCATTCAGCCGAAGGCCGGTGAGCTGACGGATCGCCGATTTCGCGCGGGCTGCGACTACCTGAAATTCGTCAGCTGAGGAATGCGGATTGACCGATTGTCCGTGGCCATGAGAAAGTCCCCGATTCTGTGGCCTGGGCTGACGCTTCATGTCACAGCGGGTGCTGTGTGCGGCCAGGCGCCTGGCGTCGGGAGCCTGCGGTGGATCCAGGTCCGCTTGTTGACGCGGCCGGTGTGGGTGGATGTTTTGCTGGTGGCGGCATAGCCGAGGGGGCCGGGCGGCGTCTTAGAAGGTGAGGACGGGAGGTGCCTGGTGGATGAGCGTGCCCGGGAGGACTTCGCGGAGTTCGTCGCGGGCAGGTCCGCCGAGTTGCTGCGCCTGGCCTATGTGCTGACCGCCGATCAGCATGCAGCCGAGGATCTGCTGCAAAGTGCGCTGACCAAGGCCGCGGCGCGGTGGGGGCGCATTCACAGCGCGCCGGAGGGTTACGTGCGGCAGATCATGTATCACGAGCAGGTCAGCTGGTGGCGGCGCCGCGCCCGGCGGCCGGTGACGGTGGCAGCGCGGGTGCCCGAACGGCCAGCGCAGGATCAGATGGTCATGGTCGAGGCGCGGCTGGCGCTGCGGGATGCGCTGCTGGCGCTTCCGCCCGGCAAGCGCGCCATGCTGGTGCTGCGGTACCTGGAGGACCTGCCTGAGGCGCAGGTGGCCGACATCTTGGGGTGTTCTGTCGGCACGGTGCGCAGCCAGACGCACAAGGCGATCGCCCAGCTGAGGCTGGTCCTGCCGTCACTGGGCCTGACGAGTGAGGAGGCAGGCAGGTGAGGGACGCGGATCAGTTGATCGCCGGGGCCTTGCGCGACATCGCGGCCGAGGCCAGACTGCCCGGGCCGATCGCGGATGCTGCCTGGCGGGCCGGCGCTGGCACCGGGCCAGGCTGGCCGCATCGGCAGCGTCCATCGCCGGCGCGATCGCGCTCACGCTGGCCATTGTGCTGCCGCTGACCGCGGCACCCGGCCCTGCCTCCCCGCCGCCGCCCGGCCCGCTTGTCTCGATCACGCTCTCGCCGGCCACCCCGGCCAGCACGGACGTGCTGGCCGCTGCCGCTCTGCTCCTCGGCCAGCGCGCCGCACATCTGCACCTGCCGGACACCCAGGCCCGGGTCTCCGGGCCGCACGTCGTGCTGACCGGGCCCGCAGCCGATCGGATGCAGCTCCAGGCCCTCGCCATGTCCGGCGTGCTGAACTTCCGGCAGGTGCTGCTCTACCAGCCGTACGGCGGTACGGCCCGCGCGGCCACGACGTACGGGGACGTGCGTCTGGTAAACCAGCACACGCTCTCGCTGTTCCGCAAGCTGGTCTGCAGGCCGGGTAACACCAGCACCTGGGAGGGCCAGGTCGGGTATACCGCAGCAGAAGATTACGACAACCCGGACACGCAGGTCATCTCGTGCGACAGCAGCGGCAACAAGTACGCCCTGGACGTGGCCAAGGTGCCGGGCACGCAGATCAGCCGCGCGGTCGCCGCGCTGTCTACGACCTCCAACCAGTGGGACGTCACGCTGACGCTCAAAAGCGCGGGTGCCACCGCCTTCACCAACCTGACCACGGAGCTGGTCGCCAAGTATCTTCCCGGCGCCCAGGCCGGCAACCAGGACGACTTCTGGCTGGACACCATCGCGGTGGTCCTGGACGGGAACGTCATAGCCGCGCCGCAGACCGCCAGCCCGATCCCCGGCGGCATCGCCCAGATCACAGGGGATTACACCCGGGTCCAGGCCGAGGAGCTCGCCGCTGACTTGCAAAGCGGTCCGCTGCCCGTGGATTTCCGGGCCAGCGCCATCAGCACCTTCACCCCGTCAGCCTCCAGCCAGGCGGCTGCCGGATAGCCGGCCAGAAGCTCTGGCCACCGACAGGCCGGCCGAGGCGATGCAGACCTGCGGTCAGCCCGATGGCAAGACGCCCCTCACTGGCCAGGATGCACCGGGAAAGACCTTGCCCGGCGAGCACGGCCACCGGGCTGCGGGCCTGCGGGCCTGCAGCGGCCGGACCAAAGAGGCTTTTCCGGTTCAGGCGGGGATGCGGGCGTTGCTCCTGGATGTTTCTCGGCTACTCAGCGTGATGCCGTCGATGGATGCGGCCTGTGGTAACTGGCTCAGCGCGGCGGGCCCAGGCGCTGCGGGGCTTGCGTGCCCTGCGGCCGGGGACTGGCCCGGCCTGGCTCGATGCACCGGCCGCTGATCCGGGTCGGCGCGATGCGCACGTACACGTCGCGGGCGCCGCCCGCCCACGGCTGGAGGTGCGTTCTGTCCTCAAGGCGCTGCACGTCACGCTCATCGGTGACCTTGTGCGCGCGGCCGTGTACCAGGACGCTCCATCCTGCGCGGAGCGCCTGGTCGAGGTGGTCGGCTTCGAAGCTGACCGGCCCATTGGCGTGGACCGCCAGCAGTGTGTCCGCAGCGGTGCGGAAAATGATGGCCTTCCCGGTGACCGCGAAGTTGACCGGCAGCATCGTGATCCCGTCTGCGGCCGCGAACCCGACGCGGCCGATGCCGCCCAGTTCCAGCAGGCCGAAGCACTCGGCCGGGCTGAGCGTCCGCAGGGCGCGCCTGGCGGCAGCGGGATCGGGTGCCCGCGGCTCCCGGCTGGGCACGGCAGCTGCCGCGCCCTGGCTGTTCGCCGGTCCGTGCCCGGTTGTCATCTATATTCGCCTCCGCCGTTCGAGGGCTGCTGGGCTTGTTCAGCCTGGTGCTGCGGTGTCAGCGGGCGCTGCGGACCGAAGTCCCGGCTGGGCGGGCCGTTCGGCCCCAGGCGACATCCCCAGGGCCGGGGCCCAGCAGCGCTGCCGCGGACGCGGCGGCAAATGAGCCAGGAACCGGCGCAGGCGCCTGATCCCTGGCAAGCCCGGACGGCGACGCGATCGCGTGGACGGACCCTGCCTGCCGCGCGCTGGACAAGCAGCCGGATAAGGGCCACCTGCCGCAGAGGTGCGCCCTTGTCGCGGTCCCTGGCGGCCAGCCCGCACCGGGCCGCAAGCCGCTCAGGCCCGGGCTAGCGGCCGCAGAGCCAGGCAGCCCCGGGACGACGAACCGGACCAGGCACGACGCCGGGCCAGACAGGCTGGATTACCACTACCCGCGCCGGGTCTGCCGCAGGCCACCGTCCCGTCAGAAACACAGTCCCGCAGTCAGCCGGCTGCGGTACTGCTGGCGGTTATACGGGGGCGTCCGGCACATTGTCTTGACGCGGACCTCCAGGGCGGGTGGTCCGCCGTGCGGGCTGGCGTAAAGGGCCAGCACCCCGCGCCAGCGGGAACCTCCCGTGCGCCCGGAATCAGCCTCGACAGTGAATGACGGGTAACTCGGGCCCGTGCCGCCGGCCAGCCGCAGATGCGGTCTCGCGGCCCAGCCGGTCACGGTCCGGGCGATCGCGGCGGCGTCATCGCCGCACGACGCGACCGCCTCGATCACGTCGTCCCCGGTCCACCGTGCCGCGCCCGGGGGCCGCTGCTCCCGGGAGGCGTAATGACCAGGCCCGGCCGGGACAGGCCGGCGGAGCGGAGGCTGCAGGTCCCGGCCGCCGAAACGCGGCCCGATGGCCACCGGCCGCCGCCGTCCTGAAGCCTGGCCCACGGTAGTCCCAAGCTGGCCGGCCGACGTCCGGCGCGGGGAGTGCCCGGCGACCTCGACGATCATGAAATCCTCTAGCCGGCGGAAGCGCAGTGCGATCTCCACGAACCTGAGCTGAGTTGGCTCGATCCGGTCTGGCCCGACCTTGACCTCGAAAAAGGCGGCCCGGCCGGGCTCCCGCCAGGCGAACACGTGGAAGAAGCCGCTCAGCGTCCCGCCGTTCGCGGCACGCAGGGTCGAAGATCTCCACGGCCCACACGGGCGCGCCGACCTCGGCGAGCCGCCGGGCAGCCGGGGCGGGGAACCACTGCGTGCGCAACTCGCCGCGGAAGGCATTGACCCAGACCCCGTCCCAGCCGTCGGCCCGCAGGCGATGCACGATCGCCAGCTCCGCGCACGAGCGGCTCCCGTTCACGGAGAACTTGGGTTTGCGGCCCCAGGTCACTGACAGGCCAGGCGGGTCTTCTCCGTCCCACCGTTCAAGTGCCCATTCCTGAGTCCGGATATGAACCAGCTCGCCTGCCGCAGGCAGGACCAGCGGCGTCGGCGGAAGCCCGGTAATCTCCATGGCACGGCAATACTGGCCTTGAGTGTCAACCGACGCAACCAGGCACCCATCGACCGCGAACTGGAGGCCCCCGGGGCATCCGCCCGCCCAGCTAGACGTCCATCATCAGCCGCGCAACAACACCAGCACGGGCCCGTCACCACCGGTGTCGGTGTAGTCGATCGTCCCAGCGGACAACTCGATCGTCTGTGCGTCGGTGAGCTTCATGTGTTCCCCCTCGATGGCCGGTGAGCGCCTGGTACCGGTTTTCTGGGCTGCCGTTCTGATCGTGGTGCCGGTGAGGTCAGCGCTGTCGTGGCCGTCACTGTGAGCGGCTGTCACCTGGTTCCGGTGATTTGCGGTCCGGGGTGAGCTTTTGGATCTCGAGCAGGTCCAGGCCGAGCGCCTCGATCTCGGTCAGCACGCCGTACAGTGCCGCCTGGTCCAGCAGGCCGGTGAGCACGGTGTGCGCGCCGTGCTGCTGCGGCGCCAGCGCCGGGAACGCGGACAGCACGGTGGCGCCGAGGTGCCCGTTGATCCGGATCATGTACGGGGCGGGTGCCGGGTCCATGACGCCATGATCACGGGCGGGCAGGTGACCCCGGATCACCGGGATCCGGTGACCGCCGGGGCCAGCGCGTGCGGCCGGCCGCCAGCAGCCGCAGTTCCCGGGCGCGCCGCACGGCCGAGGACCGGTCACGGACCTGGAGCTTGGCGTAGATGCTGCGCAGGTGCGTGCTGACGGTGTTCAGCGAGACGGACAGTTCGCCGGCGATCTCGGGCCGGGACAGGTTGGTCGGGAGGTAGCGCAGCACCCTGAGCTCGCCCGGGCTGAGCTCCTCCGCCGACGGCAACGAGGACTGCTCTTTGGCCGCCGGGGATGAGCCGTGCAGGACGTCGAGGATGTCGGCGAGCAGCGCGGCGTGCGCGGTCTGGTGCTGGGGCAGCGCCTCGAGCAGCTCGGCTGAGCCGGTCATCGCGAACGGCAGGATCAGCCGGTCAGACTCCGCCAGGGCCAGCGCGCGTTCAGCCGCCTGGTTCGCCGCGCGCTGGTCACCGAGCTCACGGTGAGCGAGCCCGGCGAGCAGGTTAGCCTCCATGACCGTGACGTACCCGAGGACCGGTGCCGTGCCATCGAGAACATCGGCCACCGCGGCTAGAGCCGCCGCCGGATCGCCTTCCGCGAGGCAGATCACCGCGAGGGCGTTACGGATCTCACCGGAGCCGGCCCGCTCGTCATCGAGCGCCGCGAGCAAGGCGCGGGCCTCGCCGGTCATCCCGAGGCGGGCCTGGGTGGCTAGCAGCCAGCGGGTGGTCCGGGTCGCCAGCGCCTGCGAGTCCGCTAGCTGCGATCCCAGGTATTCGGCCGCGCCGAACTCCTCGAGCGCTTCATGGTGGTGGCCGCGGCCAGCGTGCAGTATCCCGGCCGTCTGGTGCAGCAGGAGCGTGATGTCCGGCCCGGTGTCTGTTTGCAGGGCCTGTCTGGTTCGTTGCAGCCATCGCTCACCCTCGTCGAACTCACCCGTCCAGATCAGCGTGGCGGCGAGCATTATCAGCGCGGGTGCGATCACCGGCTCCGCGCCCCAGCCGTGCCGCTCGGCGAGCGCGATCGCCTCGCGGCAGCGCCGCTGGGTCGTGGCGAACGAGTGGAGGACCAGCGATGCGAACCCGAGCTGCGCCAGGCAGCCGACTTCCAGGTAGGGGCGGCCGATCTGACGGGCCAGGTCGGCGCCTTCCCGGAGATGGCGTTCAGCGTCCGGCGCGTCTGGCCGCTCCAGCGACCACGCCTCGGCGGTCCCCAGATTCATTAGCGCCACCGCGCGCAGGTCGCTGCCGAGCGCGATGTCCTCGTCAGACTGCCCGGTGACCGGGGAGGCGAGGAACCTGGCCCGCTCGATCACGCCGGCCCGGTGACCGCGCCGCCTGGCCAGCGACAGCTGCAGCGACGCGACCGCCACCCGGAGGCGGCGCCGGCGCTCCGGCGGCGCCGCCTCGGCGTGCGTCTCGGCGACCGCCAGGTGGGCAGCCGCCTCGTCCAGGCGCCCCTGGACCAGGTCACCCCCGGCGCGCACCAAGGCCAGCTCGGGGTGGTCCCCGCCCGGCGGGAAGGCCCGCGCCAGCGCCTGCATGGTCTGCGCCTGCCCGTCGAGCGTTAGGCTGAACGAATAGTCGGCGAGCAGCCGGGCCGCATCAGCCCAGTCGCCCGCCGCCTGGGTGTGCCGGATGGCCTCGGCCACCTGGCCGTGCTGGGTGAACCATCCGGCGGCGCGCCGGTGCAGCGCGGGTACTTCTTCGGGCAGCGTCCGGCGCAACTCCAGCCGCAGGAGATCCGCGAACAGGTGGTGGCAGCGGAACCAGGCGCGCCCGGGGTCGAGCGAGACGACGAACGCGTTCGCGTCCTCGAGACTCAGCAAGATCTGTTCCGAGCCCGGGCGGCCGGTCAGCAGATCGGCCAGCTCGCCGTTGACCCGATCCAGCAGGGAGGTGCGCAGCAGCAGATCCTGGACGTCGGGCGGCTGGCGTTCGAGCGTCTCGGCGAGCAGGTACTCGGCGACCGTGCGCTCGCTGCCGGAGAACTCGGCGACGAACCGCTCCGGGTCGGGGTGGCCGACCAGGGAGAGCGCCGCGAGCCGCAGGCCCGCGGCCCACCCCTCGGTCCGCTGGTGCAGCAGCGCCGCCCCGGCCTCGGACAGCGCGATGCCCGAGGCGTCGAGCAGCTCGCGGGTTTCGCGCTCGGAAAAGCGCAGGTCGGCCGCGCGGATCTCGGCGAGCTCGCCCGCCAGGCGCAGCTGATGCAGCCGCAGCCGCAGATCGTGGCGCGTGGTCAGGATCGCGTGCACGTTCGGGGGAAGGTTCATCAGCAGCCGGGTGAGCTGAGCGAGTGCTTCTGGCGAGGTCAGCTCGTGGAGATCATCAATAACCAGCGTGACGCCGCCATGAGCATCGGCGAGCTCCGAGAGCACCCGGCCGGCCATCGCCGGTGCGTTGAAGTCGGGTGTCGCTGCTGGCAGTTCCGCGCCGCTGTTTGCACCGGTGGCGTGACGGACCGCGCCGAGCAGGGCCAGCCAGAACTGCTGGGCGTCTTGCTGGCCGCGCTGCACCTGCACGAGGGCGAGCCGGCGCGGCTGACCCGGCCGGCCGGCCCAGGCGCGCAGCAACGACGTCTTCCCGCTGCCGGCCGGAGCCGAGATGACCGTCACCTTGCTCGCCGCCGCGCGATCCAGGGCAGCGACAAGATCACCCCGGTCGATCAGCCGGGGAGCTGCTGGAGCCACCGTCAAGACCTGCCCTGATATCTACGCCTGGCACCCTGGCGCCGGTCACACAGTCCTGGCACCTTCTGTCTCGGTACCAGGCCAGCGCACCTACTGTCAACGGCGGGCGAACCCCAGTTCTGCCGCACTGTCATTCACGCGTCGCCGCCGCGATCCCATCCAGCCTCGTGAATCACCGGGATCCGGTGACGGCCTCTCACCTGACTGGCGGCGAGCCTGGGCCTGTTGCGAAGGCTTGCACGGCCGCCAGGGGACGTGCCCCAAGATTCCAGGGAGATACCGTGACTTCACCGGCTACCGGCGCCGACGGCGCCGCGGACCTGCCCGACTACGCGCCGATCCCCCGGTCCGCGCTTGGCCCGGCCCTCAACGATCAGAGGTACTACGTCGGACGGGTGGAGCGGAACCTGTACTGGGTCACCGACGGCGTCTACCAGTCGGCGTTCTTGACGACCCGCGACGGAGTAGTCGTGTTCGACGCGCCCCCGAGCATCGGCCTTAACCTGCGCCTGGCGGTGGACGAGATCGCCGCCGCCAACGGCGTGCCCAACACGGTCACGCACCTGGTCTACTCCCACCACCACGCCGACCACGCCGGCGCGGCCTCGCTGTTCGGCGGGGACGTGGTCCGCATCGGGCACGAAGAGACCAAACGCCTGCTGGTGCGGGACAACGACCCGACCCGGCCGGCACCGGAGGTGACCTTCACCGACCGCTACTCCCTCGACGTCGGCGGCGAGCGCGCCGAACTGGCCTGGCACGGCCCCAACCACTCACCGGACAACATCTACATCCACTTCCCCGGCCACGACACGCTGATGCTCATCGACGTCGTCAACGCCGGGTGGGTGCCCATCTACAACCTCAACCTGTCCGAGGACATCCCTGGGTACATGGGCGCCCCGGCCATCGCGCTGGACTACCCGTGGACGCACTTCATCTGCGGGCACCTCGGCCGGCTCGCCACCCGCGACGACGTCACGGTGCACCAGCAGTACATCGCCGACATCGAAGCCAGCGCCAGGGAGGCGCTGGCCGCGGTCGACCCGATCCCCTTTTACATGAGGTACGGGGAGAACGCCTGGGCCGGGGTGAAGGCCAACCTGGACACCGTCACCGAACGCGCGGCCGCCCCCATCGTCGCCAAGTACACCGGCGTGCTGGCCGCGGCGGACATCGAGGTGTTCACCTACACCACGACGTTCCAGATCATGCAGTCGCTGCGCCTCGACAGCGGGCTCGGCGTCAGCCGACCGGTCAACCCCTGACCCGAATGCCCCAGGGCCGACGGCGGCCCTGGGGCGCTGCCCCGGGGCCGGAGGTGCCCGCCTCCTGGCAGGAAATTTTCAGCAGCGGATTGCCATGGGCGAGCCCGCCCGGGAGCGCTGCCGGGCGAATTCCAACCGAAGGGAGATCCTCCGTGAGCACCGAACAGCGAGAGAACCTCGACGCGATCCTGCGGCAGTCAGCCTTCCCCGCCGACATCGATGTCAGCGAGCAGCGGCGACTGCTCCGGGAGCTGACCTCGGCGCAGCCGCCGCCCGCCGACGTGACCGTGACCGCAGCCGCCCTGGGCGGCGTCCCAACCGCCGAGATCACCATCGACGGAATCGAACCTCGCCATGTTGTCCTGTACTTCCACGGCGGCGTGTACGTACTGGGGGACGCCTTCCAAGCCGCCGGCCTGGCCTCGCAGGTCGGCCGGCGGACGCGCGCCAAGGTCATCTCCGTCGACTACCGGCTCGCCCCCGAGCACCCGTACCCGGCCGCGGTCGACGACGCCCTGGCCGCCTACCAAGCCCTCCTGCACGGCGGCACCGACCCGGCGGACATCGCCTTCGCGGGAGAGTCCGCCGGCGGCGGGCTCGCCATCGCCACCCTGGTCACCGCCCGCGATCACGGGCTGCCCCTGCCCGCCGCGGCCTTCGTCATGTCACCGTATGCCGACCTCACCCTGGCCGGGACGACCATGGACACCAAGCGCGAGGCCGACCCGCTGCTCAGCCCCGAAGCACTCCAGGCCCGGGTCACCGACTATACGGCGGGGCAAGACGCCGCTCTTGGCCTCATCAGCCCCGTATTCGCCGACCTGTCCGGCCTGCCGCCCCTGATCATCCAGGCCGGGACGCATGAGGTTCTCCTCGACGATGCCATCCGCCTCGCCCGGCAAGCTGCCACCGCCGACGTCGAGGTCACCCTGGACATCACCCCTGGGGTGCCGCACGTCTTCCAGGCCTATTACCCGATCCTCGACGAAGCGGCCGCTGCGCTGGACAGAGCCGGACAGCTCCTGTCGGCGCATCTCACCGGATCACAGACGACTGGAGGGCCGGAGCAGTTGAGTGAGATAAAAGGTGTCGCTCGGTTCAAGTTTCACGAGGGGAAGGTCGAGGAGTTCAAGCGCTTGTCCGCGCAAGCCATGGACATCGTGCGGGCCAAGGACACCGGGACGCTGCAGTATGAGATCTACATCAACGACGATCAGTCCGAGTGCGTCGTCTACGAGCGATACCGGGACTCCCAGGCGGTCATCGAGCACGGCGCGCACGTTGGCCATCTCACGGAGGCGATCTTTGCGACAGGATCGGTTTCCAGCGAACTCCTTGGTGAGCCGAGCGCCGAGCTCACCGCGATGATCGCAGGCAGCGGAGTCCCTCTCTTTAGGCCCTTCCTGTCCATGGAGACACCGCCCGCTGGCTTCGACGAGCGTGCTCCAGGATCTGTGGACACCCCACCACACAGGTCGGTCAGGAGCGGGACCGACTCACGTATTGGGATCCGCCGATGAGTACTGATCGCGGAGAACGGCGGTCGGGGCTCCCATCACCCGTGCCAGCGCATACCCCGGGATCGTAAACGACAGGAGTTCGACATGAGCGAGCCGCTCGACTGGAACGCGAAGACCATCGCGGAGTTCCGAGCGAACGAGGGCAGGGTTGGCGGGGTCTTCGAGGGCGCTCCGATGGTCCTGGTGCATCACCGCGGCCGCAAAAGCGGGCGGGAGTACGTCACCCCGATGATGCACCTCCGGCACGACACCGAGCCGGACATCATCTACGTCTTCGCAACCAAGGCCGGAGCACCCACCAACCCGGACTGGTACCACAACTTGACCGCCGCCGGTGACGGCAGTGTCGAACGCGGAACCGAGACATACATGGTGACCGTCCGCGAATTGACCGGTGCTGAACGCGACCGCATCTACGCCGAGCAAGCGCGGGGCTACCCAGGCTTTGCCGAGTACGCACGCCAAACCGCTGGAGTCCGCACCATTCCTGTGCTCGAACTTAGGCGGGCGTAGCCCACACCCCTAAGACCGGCCAGCGAGGTCCTGGTGACGTTCGAGGAATACACCCGCCACATCGACTGGTCCCTCACCGTCGGCCGGCGGCGGACATCGATGACCCGCTGCGGATGGCCCGCTGCCCGCTGGCAGGCAAGGCGGTGGCCGGCATCGTCACCGCGGTCGACCGTGAGCACCGCGAGGTGGTGACGACGAACCGCGCCCGCGTTGGTGGCCAGCCCGATCCCTGCGGCCCCCCGGTGTGGGGGGTCCGCCGATGCAATGAACAAGGCCTGCCGCGAGTACGGGCACTCGTAATCGCCGTACTCGAGGATCAGACGGCCGGCGGGCGAGCCGCGGACGTGATCGACTTTCTCATCCAGCGGCGCCAGCGTTCGGCCCGCGGTCGGCCAGGATCTGGCGGACCACGTTGCGGCCCGGGAAGGTGCTCGTCCCGCCTCTTGTTCTTGGTATGCCCCGGACCGGGCGGCCACGGTGATCGTGCCGGTCACATCGCCGGCCGCCGACACTGTGCCTCCCGGTGACTTGGCGGAAGATGCCCTTGACCGGGAGGGGCCTCCAGACGCTCCTGTTCTTCAGCCGGACCTCGGATCTCGGGACCTAGTTATCTGGTTCAACTGGCAAATCGGCGCCCCCGGTCAAGCGATCCCTGATCGCCTACGATCACTGAACTGCCAAGATTCCGGTCTCCGACTTAACCGGGTGCCGCCATCCGGCCCCTGCGCCCGGCCTATCCTGATCCCGTCGGCCGCGCCTACGGCGCCCTGGCCGCCGCCCCGCTCCTGGCTACCGTCCGTGACCCGCTGCGGCGCGGGTCCCTCCTGGCGCGCCGGGCGGCGCAGCCAGAGAATCGCGGGCCAGTTTGCCGCTGCCGCCATTCCCGCGCCGATTTCCCTCGCGCGCCGCGAGCAGGCGCGCCGTCCGGTTTCAACCGGCTTTCCTGTTCCCGCGCGCTCCGGGCCGGGAAATTACGCGCGCCCTGTCCACATATCCACGAATTCGCCTGTGAATTACTGCGGATGGCAGACAGGAAGCGGTTCCCCAGGGATTCTCGTTCCGACCAAGAAACGCAAATCCGCAAAAGGAACCGCCACCGGTGGACGGTACCGGCTCGGCCGGGCCCGCGCAACCCGCGCCGGCCTGCGCCGGCCTGCGCCGCGGCGACGGTCCTGCGGGGATCCGCGGGCTGCTGGTCACCGCGGTGACCCAGACGCCGGACGGGCAGACCCTGGTGGAGGTGATCACCGACCTCGCCTTCGAGGCCGCGCGCTGCTGCCCGCGGTGCGGCAAGGCGGCCACCCGGGTCAAGGAGCGTCCCCGGACCGCGCCCCGTGACGTGCTCATCGGGGACCGGCAGGTCCTGCTGGACTGGCGCAAGACCCGCTGGCACTGCGACACACCCGGCTGCGAGCAGGGACTTTCACCGAATGGCTGCCGGCCGTCAGCGCCGGGCCCGGCTGACTTCCCGGCTGCGGACCTGCCTGGGCGAGGCGGTGGGCGATGACCTGACGCCCGCCGCGGCCGCGGCGCGCCGCTACGGCGTCTCAGACCGCACCGCCGCCCGCGCCTTCACCGCCTACGCCGATGAGCAGCTCGCTGACCTGGACGAGCAGCAAGAGCCTAGTCGAGGCGGCCGGGGTCGATGAGTTCCGCCGCGGCGTCTCCGCCTCCACAGCGGACCCCGCGACCGGCGAGGTCACCCAGACCCGCTCCGAATGGCTCACCCACCTGGTCGATCTCGGCAGCGGCGGCACCCTGGGCCTGGCCGAGGGCCGTACCGCCGCCGCGGAGAAGGACCTGCTCGCCGGGCACGCCGCCACGCTGAGGTACCTGGCGATGGACATGTCCGCCACCTACCGCTCCGGCGCCCCCGCCGGGGTGACCCTGATCGCGGACGCCTTTCACCTGGTCAAACTCGCCAACCGGAAGATAGACGACGCGTTCCGGCGGCTGGGCTACCGCACCGAGCACGCGCACGAGGAACTCGGGCTGCCCCGGCCGCTGCACTACATGCTGCGGTACAACATCGAGAACCTGGACCCTGATCACCTGGCCACCATCATCGGCGTGCTGGACGCCGACGCCGACGGCCAGCAGATCGCCGCCGTCTGGATCGCCAAGGAGCACCTGCGCGACCTGCTCGCCCTGCGCGCCACCCGCACCCACGTCACCCCCGCGCCCAGCGCCGTCCGCGACAAGCTCGCCAGCTTCTACACCTGGTGCGCGGACAACACAGCGTCCCCGAGATAAAAACCCTCGCCAAGACGATAAGCAAATGGCAGCAGCCCGTCATCGACGCCGTGCTGACCGGCTATTCGAACGCGAAAGCCGAGGCGCATAACCGCACCGCGAAACTTGTCGCCAGAACGCCCGCGGATTCGCCAACCCGAAGAACCAGGCCCGCCGGTCCGCATGGCCACCACCCGCACCGCCCGGCGCGCCAGCAGGGACCCGCGCCGCAGCGGTCACGGACGGTAGCCAGGAGCGGGGCGGCGCCAGGGCGCCGTAGACGCGGCCGACGGGATCAGGATAGGCCGGGCGCAGGGGCCGGATCGGCGGCACCCCCGGTTAAGTACGGAGACCCAAGATTCCCCGGTCAACGATTTAGCCGCCGCTGCCGTACGGGCGGGTGATGATCTCCAGCCGGTGACCGTCGGGGTCGTCGAAGTACAGGCCGCGGCCGCCGTCGTTGTGGTTGATCGCCCCGGGCCGGCTTTTGCCGGGATCCGCCCAGTACGTCAGCCCCCGGTCCCGGATGCGGCCGAAGGCGGCGTCGAACTCGTCCTCGCCCACGAGGAACGCGTAGTGCTGGGCGGCGATCTCTCCGCTGGACTCGGCGAAGTCCAGCGAGACGGCGTTGTCGGCCTCGACCACGAGAAAATGCCCGAACCTGGTGGCCGGCGGCAAGCCGAGAATCTCGCTCAGGAAGGCCGCCGACCGCTGCTGGTCACGGCAGGAGACGATGGTGTGGTTCAGTTGCACGCTCACGCTGACCCTCCTTCCCTAATTTGGTTCACCTGGAATCAGTAATTCCTTATGGCTTCAGTGGTCGTAGCCGGTCAGGGGTGGATGAAGATGTTGTCCGGCGAGTGGTTGGGACCATGCCAGGCCAGCTCGGCGCGCTCGTCGCCCACCTCGGAGCAGAACAGCCGGAACGCCTCGTCGTTGTCGAAGTTCTCTTCGAAGACCGTCCTGGCGGAAAGCATTCCTGGCCTCCTCCGGCCGGCGGTATCGAGTGCGGCCGAAGCTACTGGCCATCGAGGTGAGCGGCCGTCACCGGATTCCGGCGATTTCGCGGGCCAGAAGCCGCGGCCGCCGGGCAAGGGCCGCCCGCCACGGCCAGCGTGAGATGACCCAGCCCCAAGATCTAAGCCGAGTCGCTACTGGAAAGTCATTCCGGGGAACCGCCCCAGACGGACATCACCGGGGCCTGCACGCTCCTGGTGGTCGCCATCGGCGTGCTTCAGGCCGCGGTCGCCGCCGGAGTCGATCACATCGACACGGCCTAGTACTACGCCCCCGGCGTGGTCAACGGCCCGGTGCTAGCTGATCTGCCGGTAGCGCCATATGGACAGGGGGATGAATACGGCCAGCAGGCCGCCTATCCATGCCGCGGCCGCTCCCAGCGATGCCGGGGTGCCATAGAACGCGAACGAGCGGGCGGCGTCGGCGGTGACGGTGACGGGGTTGATTTTCGCGAACGCCTGCAGCCAGTCCGGAAAGGTCGAGACGGGCACGAACACCGAGCTGGCGAACACGAGCGGGAAGATCACGACGAACCCGGCCGTCTGCGCCGCCTCGGCGCCCCGGACGGTGAGCCCCACGAAGGCGAAGATCCAGCTGAGGGCGAAGCCGAAGGCGGTGACGACGGCGATGCACGCGAGTGCTCCGGCTACCCCGCCGAGGAAGCGGAACCCGACCGCGTAGCCGACGGCGATCATCAGGCCGATGATGAGGATGTTGCGGACCAGGTCCGCCACGGTGCGCCCGGCCAGCACCGCGGAGCGGGCCATCGGCATCGACCGGAACCGGTCGACCACCCCGCGTTGCAGGTCTTCGGACAGGCCGACCGCCGTCTGCGAAGCGCCGAAGGTGACCGACTGGACGAAGATCCCGGGCAGCAGGAAGTCGACGTAGGCGACCCCGTGCGGCAGCGAGCGGCCGACCGCGCCGCCGAACACGTAGACGAACAGCAGCACGAACAGGACCGGCTGGATGGTGGAGAAGGTCAGCAGGTCGGGCTGGCGGATGAAGTGACGCAGGTTGCGGCCGGTGACCACGGCGGTGTCGGTGACCGCCGAGCGCACGGCCTGCGGTGACGGGAGCCGCAGCCGCAGGACCGGCCTGCGAGGCGCTGGCACGCCCGGCGCCGGCTGCCGGGGCCGGGGGCGGCGCCGGGTCCGGGGGCTAGGTCCGCCGCCGTCCTCGCTGGGCGGGGCACCGGTCAGCTGCAGGAAGACATCGTCCAGCGTGGGCCGGCGCAGCCCGATGTCGCTGACGCCGATCTGTGCCCGGCGCAGCCCGGCGGCCGCCTCCTCCACCAGCTGGAGCCCGTCGCGCGGGGCCGGGAGGGTGAGCCGGTCCGGGCGCTCGTCCGGCTCAGGCTCGCCGCAGCCCACCCCCGCCAGCACCGCCTGCGCACGGTCACGCTGCGCCGCGCTGGACAGTTCTACCTCCAGGATCTGGCCGCCGACGCGGTCCTTGAGCTCGTTCCCGGTTCCCTCCGCGATCACCTTCCCGCGGTCGATGACGGCGATCCGGTCGGCCAGCTGATCGGCTTCCTCCAGGTACTGGGTGGTCAGCAGGAGCGTTGTCCCCTCGCGCCGCAGCTCGCGCACGATTGCCCAGATCTCGTTGCGGCTGCGCGGATCTAGGCCGGTGGTCGGCTCGTCCAGGAACAGGACCCGCGGCCGGGTCAGCAGGCTGGAGGCGATGTCGAGCCGGCGGCGCATGCCGCCGGAGTAGGTGCGGGCCGGCCGGTCAGCCGCCTGCGCCAGGTCGAATCGCTCGAGCAGCTCGCCGGCGCGGCGGCGGGCGTCCTCGCGGGACAGCTTGAACAGGCGGCCGAACATCTCCAGGTTCTCCCGCCCGGTCAGGATCTCATCGACCGCCGCGAATTGCCCCGTCAGGCCGAGCAGCTCGCGGACGGCCGCGGGCTCGCGCACCACGTCGCGGCCGAAGACCTCCGCCCGCCCCGCATCGGGCGTGAGCAGCGTGGCCAGAATGCGGACCAGCGTGGTCTTGCCCGCTCCGTTCGGGCCCAGCAGGCCAAACACCATCCCCGCCGGAACCTCGAGCCCGGCGCCATCTAGCGCCACCGTCGCCCCGAAACGCTTGACCACACCCTCGACCCGCACCGCAGGCACCGAAGAACCACGTCCGTTCACCCCGGTCACTAGGCCCGTTCCCGGCTCGACTCGGCTTTCGTTGTCCGCTGTCATGTCGATCTCCTCAACCGGGCCGTGCGGGTCTTCGCAGCAGACTCAGGTTTGCCACCAGGCAGGTGATTGGTCGTCACCGGATCGCGGTGATTCGCCAGAGCGGGGCAACGCAGGACGGGAGGTTCGCGCCGTTGACAGCACGTACGGTGGCCTGGGACCGGGAGGGGCGTTGCCGGGACTGCGTTGCCGACGCTGTAGTGCCAGGCGTCGATATCAACGCGGGCCTTTGAAGGTGGCTCAGGCAACTCCCTGGCTGATCGACCGGGGCGATCTTCTCGCCGCTGTGCAACGGGCGGTACAGTGTCCTGCCTCTTGCAATGCTTTGGTGATCGCGGTCCCGATCGCGCCCGCGCAGGCGGTGACGACCGCGGTCCGTCCACGCGCGGAATCCTGTGCGGTCGTCATGGCCTCACACCGCTTGAGACGGATCGTCTGGCCATGGTGCAACGGCGTCCAAGTTGCGCAGCGTCTCGTCATCGAGCGCCATGCGTCCGGCGGCCAGGTTTTCCCGCAGGTGGGCGACAGAGCCGGTCCCGGGGATGAGCAGCACAGTGGGGGCCAGCCGTAGCAGCTGCCGCTCCTGCTCCCGTCACGGGTGGATCTGCGAGCCGAAGCCGAGGTCGAGGCGGATCGACTCGAGGATGGCGAACGTCGTGCTCGCCGTGTAGACGTCGACAGCGGCTAGGACCCCGAGGTACTTTTTGATGACTGGCCCGGAGGCGTAGGCGACCACCGCGGCCAGGTACTGCTGGGCCGCAGCCCACACGTTGTTCCCGTACTTGGCGAAGAACGGGGTCGGGTCGACCGTCGCCAGGGCCTTCTTGACGCCATCGATGATGTCGTTCACGTACTGCTGGTAGAGCACCATGTCGGCGCGGGTGCCCAGCCGGCCCATGTGGCCTCCGATGAAGTGCTTCCACGGGTAGGCCATGGCTGTGTCCGGGGCGGCGATGGAACCCGGGACGTCCTCGTTCAGGTTGAAGCTGTCGAACGGCACCCAGCGGGGCAGGAAGATGTCGACCAGCATGAGCGTTCGTGGTCGGGAAAGTGGATGTAGCTGTTGTCTGGGGTGTGGTTGGTGCCGTGCCACGCGAGGTTAACACGCTCCCCGCCCACGTTGAGTGTGTGCTTGGTCTCGAAGGTGACGTCAGGGACAGGCCGGGCCGGGTCGTTCTCGCTTGCCAGCAACTGCTTGGCCTGGACCTGCCCGATCCGCACGACGTCCGTTCCGAACAGCGACGAGCCGCCGATGTGGTCGGCGTGGTGGGAGTAGACCAGATGGGTCACCTTGTTCGACACCCCGTTTTCGGCGGCGATCTGGTCGATGGCGCGCTGCAGGTTGTGCCCGATCGACGGGGGCGCGTCGAACAGCACGACCCCGTCGCGGGTAGTCAGGAACGCCGCCTGATAGGCAGCGTCGGTGACCCAGTACAGGTTCTTCTCCACCCGCCCGACGAAGTAGCCCTGCGCGTTGACCGCCGGGCCCAGCGCGGACGGCGGTATCGGCGCGTAGTCGGGCAGGGTGTCGGCCGACGCCGGTTCGGCGAGGGCGCCCCCGGCCAGGGTGGCGACCGCGGGGACGGCCGCTATCGCCGCGCTGCGGGCGAGGAACGAGCGGCGGTTCGGGGCTGAGTTGGGTGACATGGTCGTCCTTTCCAGACGTACGACAGGAGGGGAAGAGGCTCAGGCGCCGTAGGCGGGCACGACCGCACCGCTGACCGGCGCGGCGGCGTCGCTCACGAGGTAGACGATGATGTCCGCGACCACCTCCGGGGCAACCCCGTGCGCGAGCAGGTGCGGCGTGAGGTACGGACGGTTCTTGGCGGTGTCGAGCAGCTGCGGCGCGACGGCGTTCACCCGGATCCCGAGCGGGCGCAGCTCCAGGTCGAGCACGCGAGTGAGGTGGACCAGGGCTGCCTTGCTGACGGCGTAGACGGCCATTCCGGCGGCCGGCTCCAGGCCCGGGCGGGCGGCCACCTGCACGATGGAACCCGAACCGCGTTCGCGCAGGTACGGGATCACAGCCCGGGTCAGCCACAGCGCTGGGCCCAGGTTGACGTCGATCATGAGCCGCAGGTCCTCGAGCGTTGCCGTGAGCGCCTCGCCCAGGCGGTACGTGCCGATGGTGTTCACCAGCACCTCAGGCGGGCCGACCTCGGCGGCGATCCGGTCGACGACGCTGCGGGCCGCGGCCGGTTCGGTCGGGTCGGCCGCCTCACGCCGGATGCCGTCCGGCAGCTCCTTCAGCCCCTCCTCGCTCCGGTCGACCCCGACCATTGTGAACCCGGCAGCCGCAAGCTTCTCCGCCGTCGCACGGCCGAGCTCACCCCCCGCGCCGGCCACGATCGCCACATGCTCGCTCATACCGCCACCTCCGTGGAGACGGCGGCAAAAACGGATGTCATGGCGCGTCTCCTTCCGGTCATGAACGGACCTGGTTGTTCAGGGCGCGTTCAGGTTCACCACCGGGAAGGTGAGAAGCCGTCACCGGATTCCGGTGATCTAGAGGCGATCTGCGGTGAGTTACCCCGACCGGGTGCCCGGAGGCGATGGCGCGATGACCGACATGTCGGCCATTGGTTGGTCCCGCGGCAGGCGCGGCCGTGCAAGGGCTGATCGACCGTCACGACCTGGTCGCCACGCTGGATCGCGTGGTCGGGAAGCGGTAACGATCATCTCAGCGCCCCCCGGCAGCGGGAAGACGTCGCTGCTGCACGCGTGGGCCGGCCGCGCCAGGACCACCGGATCGCCCTCATGTCCGTATGGCCGGGCCAGCGCGACGCGCAGGTGTTCTAGCTCGCGATGCGGGCGCGGTCCGCGCCGCGACCGGCGGCGCCGAATCCCGCCCGTGGCGCCCGAGTTCAACGGCCAGGCCATGGTCGACAAGGTACTGTCCGAGCTCGCGGTGTCCGGCGGTCCCTTCGTCCTGGTCATCGATGACCTGCACGAGCTGAGCTCCGGGTACGGGGAGAACGCCTGGGCCAGCTCGACGTCGATCCCGCCGAACTCGTCGTACCTGACTGCCTTTACCATGATCTCTCTCCCTTGACTCGCTCAATCAGTAGGCGGGCAGCGGCTGCGCCGATGCCAGCTCCCGGAGCAGCCGCCGCTGCTCGCTGACATCGCTATCGGGGGCAAGGCTGACTACCGCAGGATTGCTTCGCGGTTCTCTCGCTGCTCGGTGCTCACGGAGGATCTCCCTTCGGCTGGAATTCGCCCGGCAGCACCCCAGGCGGTCTCGCCCATGTCAATCCGCTTCTGAAAAATTTCCAGCCGGAAGGCGCGCCACTACCAGACTTGCCGCCAGGCAGGTAAGGAGCCGTCACCGGATCACGGTGATTCACGCGACCGGAGCACCATAGAACCGATCTGCCGTGGACAGGCGTGAATGTGATGTCTCCGGTCGCGGCGCCTTGCTGGTCGTCCTTTTATGTATGGGGTCAGCTTTCTTTGGGCGTGTCCGGATTATGCCCGGGTCACGCCGGGTGCCGTCCGGGACCCCGCCGGGTCACGCCGGGTCACGCCGGGACGGCGGGGCCGGCCTCGGCCTGCGCCGGCGTCGCGCCGCGTGCTGGGGACGGCGTGCCCGGCTGAGCCAGCGGCCCGCTGCGGATCAGGGCGCCGCAGATGACCGCGCCGCCGGCGAAGATCCCGGCGGTCCACCAGAACGCGGTGGTGTAGCCGTGCAGCAGCGCCTGCCCGGTCAGGGCCTGGCGGCCGATCAGCTGGGCCGAGGCGAGATGCGCCGTGAGGTAGGCGGTGAGGGCGGCGGCGAAGATGCTGTTCAGCAGCGAGGTGCCGATCGAGGCGCCGAGCTGCTGGCCAACGTTGAGGGTCGCGGAGGCGACTCCCGCGTCCTGCGGGGCCACGCCGAACGTGCCGGCGTTGATCGCCGGGGCGAACACCATGCCCATGCCGATCCCGCTCACGATGGTCGGGCCGAGCACGCCTGCGGTATAGCCGGTGTGCGGGGCGACCTGGGCCAGCCAGACCGCCCCCCCGGCGGCGGCCAGCAGCCCGAACGCGACCAGCGGCCTGGGTCCTATCCTTGGCATCAGCACGATCGTGGACAGGTTGGCCGCGACTATGATGGCGCCGCTGAGCGGCAGGAACGCGACGCCGGTGACCAGCGGCGAGTAGCCGAGCGTCTGCTGCAGGTAGTAGGTCAGGAACAAGAATGTCCCGAACAGCCCGGCCGAGACGAACAGCATCGACAGGTAGGCGCCGCTCCGGTTGCGGTCGAGCACCACGCGGGGCGGCAGCAGCGGGTGGGCCGCCCGGGTCTGCCAGGCCGCGAAGGCCGCCAGCAGTGCCACGCCGGCGGCCAGGAACCCGTAGGTGGACGGCGTGGCCCAGCTGTGCGAGGCCGCGTTAGCGAACCCGTACACCAGGCAGAACATGCCGCCGGCCTCCAGCAGCACGCCCGGGATGTCCAGCCTCGGCCGGGCCGAGGACGGCTGGCGGCCCAGCAGCAGCGCCCCGCCGGCGAAGGCCACCCCGGCGAAGATCAGGTTCACGTACAGCGTCCACCGCCAGGACAGGTACTCGGTGAGCAAGCCGCCGAGCAGCAGGCCCACCGCGCCGCCGGCCCCGGCGATCGCGCCGAAGATCCCGAACGCCTTGTTGCGCTCCTTTGGGTCGGTGAAGGTGGTGGTCAGCAGCGACAGCGCCGTCGGCACCAGGATCGCGGCGAATGCGCCCTGGCAGGCCCGCGCGGTGATCAGCATGGTGAAGTTGACCGAGGCGCCGCCGATGGCCGAGACCCCGGCGAAGCCGGCCAGTCCGGTCAGGAACGTGACCTTCCGGCCCAGCAGGTCAGACAGCTTGCCGCCGAGCAGCAGCAGGCTGCCGAACGCCAGGGAGTAGGCGGTGATCACCCACTGCCGGTCGACGGTGGAAAAGTGCAGTGCCCGCTGGGCCGACGGCAGCGCGATGTTCATGATTGTGAGGTCCAGGACGACCATCAGCTGCGCGATGCCGATCACGCCCAGCAGCACCCAGCGCCGTCGGTCCAGGCCGCCACCGGCAGCCGTGGCTTCAGCCATGACGATCACACTCCGTTCCCTTGCTAACACGCCTTGCTTGGACTCCGCGTCGGCGTTTGACGCCGAGATCGCCTTTGCAGTCTTGTGACCAGGCAGGTGAGCGATCCTCGCCTGATCCAGGTGATTCGCCGGCCTGCCCCGGGACCCTGGCCCGGTCACGGTACCGGACGCACGGAATGCTGACCCGGGGACAGCTCCCCGGTTAGCGGAATGGTTTCGCGGCGCGCGCCTTTTCCGAGCGGCTCCGGGGAGCGGCACGGATGACCTCCTGATTGGCCACTGGACACATCGTGAACGGCGGCCACCACGTCGTGGACCACAGAGCGCGTCGGAGTGCCAAGGTGCGGTTACCGCGCGGCAGGACCGGTCCTGAACGTGCCGGGACGTCCCGGCTAAGGTCAAGCCGTCCTTACACGTCCCGCGGGCGTGGCTGGCTGCGGCCGAGAGGTTGCGAGCGCTCCTGCTGGAGCGCGGACCTCGGCTAGCTCGCCGGCCAGGCGCAGCTGATGCAGGCGCAGCGGGAGATCGCGACGGCGGCCGGCACCGCGTGCACGTCGCCAGGCAGGTTCGTCAGCAGGCGGGTGAGCTGGGCGAGCGCGTCCGGCGAGGTCAGCTCGTGCGAGGTCAGCTCGTGCCGGTCGTCGGTGACCAGGATGAGGCGGCCGCGCCTGGCCGGCGAGCTCCGATAGCACCCGGCCGGCCATCGCCGCCCGTTGACGCCGGGTGTCACCGCGATCCCATCCCGTCCCGCGTTGTCCCGGTGCGGCGAATCACCACGATCCGGTGATGACCTCTTACCTGCCTCCTAGCAGCCCCCGGCCCGTCGATCGCCTGGTCACGGAGAACGACATGACACCCCGGCAACGAGCCTGGCTGGGCCGGCGCGATGAGAAGGAGGAATTCACGATGCGCACCAACGGGCAGCGGCTCGGCGAGCACGTCACCGCCGCGCTCCTGGGTCAGGTGACGCCATCAGCGCTAAGGTGGCGATCGCCCCGGCGGGCGGTGCGCGTGGTCACGCGACGGCGGCGGTCCTCGCCGCCGGCGGCCGCACCGCGGTGGCGGCCGGCCGGAACGAGCATGCGCTGCGTGACCTCCCCGGTAACTGCGAGCGTTCTACGCGGCCTGGCGGTCGGGGCTGACAGCGTAAGCCGAGTTCCGCCGCAACTGGCTGATCCGTACCTGCGGCAGCGCGGCTCAGGCGCGATCGTGCATGTGCCTGCTCGTCCTGGGACCGACCCGACCGCGGGCATGCCATGTGCCCCCACGCCGCCGATCGGTGCCAGCACACCACCGGCGGAAGAATTATCCCGTGCCCCGTATCTTCATCACCGGCTCCACCGACGGACTCGGCCGCGCCGCCGCCGGTGTCCTCATCAGTGAAGGCCATGACGTTGTCCTCCACGCCCGCACTCGCGAGCGGGCGGCGGCGCTCAGCGACCTCGCCGCGGACTGGAGCTGGCTACCGGTCATGAGCCGGTCCGCTTCCATGATCTCCTCGCCAGCAAGAAGCCACGGCTCCGGCTGCGCGGGGCTGGGGTCACCCGCCAAGCCTGGTACGGAGGGCCGGCTCGCGCTCGGGTCGCTGCTGTACCGGTTCCCTGAACTCCGCCTCGCCGTCTCCGCCACCGCGCCGTACTGGGGCCACGGCGACGAGCTCGTGCTGCGCGGCCTCTCCGAGCTGCTCGTCATTCCCGGCCCGCACAGAATCAGCTGGTTTGCGATCGAGGCCGGGCGGCGGGGGAAAGAATGAGACATCAATGTTCCGGATGCCGGAGCTCCGGTTCTCCAGAGCCCTACGCAGGATCTCCGTAACCACTCCAACGTTCACCGTCAATCAGGAGGCCGCTATGCCTGAGTTCCCGCCGATCACCCATGTCGCTGTGACCGTGACTGACCTCGAGCGAAGCACCCGCTGGTACAGCGAGCTGCTGGCCGCCGAGCCGGTCTTGGACGAGGACGAGCAGATCGGGGGCTTTCACCACACCGTGTTCGCGCTTGGCGGAGGGCAGCTACTCGGCTTGCATACGCACCCCCAGGCCGCAGGTGACAGATTCGACGAGCACCGCACCGGCCTTGATCATGTCGCGTTCGCCTGCCGCGACCGCGATGAGCTGCAGACATGGGCCGCGCGCCTGGACGAGCTCGGCATCGTGCATGGCGGGATCAAGGACGCCCATTACGGCTCCGGGGTCTCTTTCCGCGACCCGGACGGAATTGCCCTCGAGTTCTTCGCACCGCCTGCCTGACCTACGGCCGCCAGCCCGCGCATGAGCCGCAAACCGGCGCGCGGCGCGGTGCGCGAACGAATCGTTCCCAGCTGATGAGGCCGCGGTGGCCGCCTTGGTAGCCGCCGGAAGCCCCGCCGCGGAAGTAGGTCTCATGCCAAAGCCGGTGCCGCCCTGTCTCGCAGGAACTGCTGCCACCACTGCCGGTGCGGCAAGGACCGGGCCCAGCGCTCGAGGCAGTCGAAGTCACGCCAGTACTGACGCATCCCCGCGTGGGGCGGGAACAGCGAGAACAGCAGGTTCTCGTGCAGCAACAGCCCGTCGGGCTGCGCTTCGACCGACTTGCGGATCTTCGGCCCGAACGAGATGAGGGTCCTCACGCCCCTCGCCGCGTTGACACTCATCCCCAGGTAGATCACCACGAGGTCGGCAACACCCACGAGGTGGCGCAGGCCGTCGCTCCGGAGGCGCGGATCGTTTACGCCGACAACGACCCGGTGGTGCTGCTGCACGCCCGGGCCCGAGCGCGCGGGATCGCGGTGGGCGTGGCGGCGGGAGCGGGCTCGTGTGCCGACGGCCGGGCCGACCTCACGGCTCCGGTCCGACCTCACGGCTCCGGTCCGGCCGGATCCTTGCCGCGCCCGGGGCGGGGAGTCAGGTCGCTGGCTCCGCGGGTGACGGTGATCACGCCGAGCAACGCGGTCAGCGGGACGACCAGCGCGATGAAGTCGGCGGAGGTGAGGTTGCCTAGGGCGTCGAGCGCCCCGGCGAAGCCGATGACCATCACCGCGACCACGACCAGTCCCCAGCCGTGCAGGAACAGCCGCAGGGTGAAGGGGGGCACGGTCGTAACCTCCGGCAGCGCGGTCACGGACTTCGTTTCGCGGCGCTCGGTGAGGCCTTCGCGCACCCGCACGCTGACCATAAGGCTGCCCGGCTCGTCGGCGATCAGGAGCAGTTCGTCGGGATGAGCCGGATCGGGCGACTGCGACACCGAGCCTCCGCCCGCCGCCCAGGTCACCATCTTCCCGTCGGCTCCGGGCCGGACGCGATAGCGGACCTGTTCCCCGGCTACCACCGTCTCCGGCCCGTCGATGAAGAGCTTGGCTGACCGCGCAGCGGCGGCCCCGCGGCTGGCCGGCACCTTCGCTCCGGCCTGGGCCGCCACCGTCTCCTTGGCTTCGCGGAGCTCGACTAGGGCCGCCTCGGCACTGGCGTGGCCGTTGAGCGCAGGTTCCGCTGCGGCCGTCTCCCCTGTCACCACGTATTGGCGGCGGGTCAGCAGCTCGGCGAGCCGGATCTGCTTCGCGTGCACGCTCCAGGCCATGGCCACCACCGCCCCGGCGAGCCCGGACGCCCCGAGCCCGAGCAAAGCGGCGACTACGGGCTGGCTGGTGCCAGCGGCAACGGCTGAAACCATGTCGACTCCCTGATCGGGCCGGTCGCGGTTCCCGGCGGTCAGCGGCCATGCCGGGAACTCTCGCACCGCTATTAAAACATATAATCGAACAAGCTGGAACCCTGGCCCTTGCCATCGAAACGAGCTGGGATTGTATTGCCGGCAGGACAGACGAGCGCCGAGCATGAAGCGCCGCGGCGCCAGGGGCTGGGCGGAAGGGTCGGCGCCCGGTCCAGAGGCGGTGTCCGGGGCCAGAGGATGGCTGGATAGCGGTGTCCGGGGCCAGAGGATGGCTGGATAACTGTATTTCAGTTCATCCGGTCGAGGATCTCCGCGACCAGGTCCATTGACGTGTCCGGATGCAGGAAAGCGAACCTGGCCACCGTCTCGCCTTCCCAGGCGGACGGCGGGATGAAGGCTATCTGGTCGGTCAGCAGCTGGTCCGCCCACCGGTTGTACTGGGCGGAGTCCCAGCCGCGGCGGCGGAACAGCACCACCCCGAGCTCGGGCTCGCGGATCAGCTCCAGGTTGTCCCGGCGGCGGATCTCGTCCGCGGTCTGGCGCGCCAGCCCGATCGCGGACTCGATGGCCGCGCTGTAGGCATCAACCCCGTAGACCGACAGCGAGAACCACAGCGGCAGGCCGCGGGCTCGCCTGGTCAGGTGGTAGGCGTAGTCGGTGGGGTTCCACTCCCCCGGCGTGTCGTGGATGACGTCGAGGTACGAGGCGTCCTGCTTGTGCACCGACCGGGCCACCGACGGCTCGCGGTACAGCAGCGCCGCGCAGTCGAACGGGGCGAACAGCCACTTGTGCGGGTCCACGATGAACGAGTCGGCGTGCTCGATGCCGTCGTACCTGGACCGCACGCTCGGCGCGAACAGGCCCGCGCCGCCGTAGGCGCCGTCCACGTGGAACCACAGGCGGTACTCGCGGGCGACGGCGGCCGCGCCGGCCAGGTCGTCGATGATGCCCGCGTTCGTGGTACCCGACGTGGCCACGACCGCGGCCAGCGAGGCCGGATCGCCGTCGGCCTCGATCGCGGCCCGCAGGCCCGCGCCGGTCAGCCGGTGGTCGTCGGCCCGCACGACCAGCGGGTCCATCTCGCAGATCCGCAGCGTGTTGGTGACCGAGGAATGCGCGTCCTCGCTGACCGCCACCCGCCACCGCCGGCCGGGCGAAGCCGCGGGGCCGGCCTTGCGCTTGGCCACCTCCCGGGCCACGACCAGGGCGGACAAGTTCCCGGCCGAGCCGCCGGAGACGAAGCAGCCACCCGCGCCCTCCGGCATCCCGGCCCGGTCCGCGATCACCCGCAGCACCAGGTTCTCCGCGTGGATCGCCCCGGCCGCCTCCAGCCAGGAGATGCCCTGGATCGACGCGCACGAGACGAGCATGTCGAACAGCAGCGAGGCCTTGGTCGGCGCGGCCGGGATGAAGCCGAGGAAGCGCGGGCTGTCCGCGGAGATCACCGCGGGCGCCACCACCGACGCGTACACGCCGAGCACCTGATCGGGATTGTGCGGCTGCGAGCCGAGCAGGCCCTTCAGCGCCGCGTCCAGGTCGGCCGGGTTCCGTGAGCCCCTGTCCAGGGGCACCGGGTTCAGCCGCAGCCGGTTCTCCGCGTAGGCGAGCACCGACCTGATCATCGACTCCGTTGTCGCATCCACACTGTGCATGGGCGCACCGTAGAGGCTGGAGACGCGGGACCGCAAGGACGCCGCGAACTCCGCCGGACCGGCCCAGCGGGCTGGCCCAGCGGACTGGCGCAGCGGACTGGCCCAGCTGGGCGCGGGCTGATACCGAGGCCCGTTCGGCATCAGGAAAAGCCTGAGCCGGAGCGGGCGGATGTGGCGCCGCCTGCGGTCATCCGTCAGGATGGGCTTGCCCGCGGTAACGGAGGGACAATCGTGACAAGCTCACCGGCACATCCGCTCGACCCGCTGAGCGCCGAGGAGATCCGGCAGGCGGCCGCGATCCTGCGGCGTGACCGGGGGGTCGGCGCGGGCTGGCGGTTCGCGTCGATCGACCTCAAGGAGCCCGGCAAGGACGTCATGCCTGCCCTGGAGGCGGGCGAGATGATCGGCCGGGAGGCGGGCGAGATGATCGGCCGGGAGGCGGGCGAGATGATCGGCCGGGAGGCGGGCGAGATGATCGGCCGGGAGGCGGTCGTGGTGTGCTGGGACCGCGCGGACGGGCGGGCCTGGCGGGCGGTGGTGTCGCTGACCGGCGACGCGGTGACAGCCTGGGAAGACCTGCCCGGCCAGCAGCCGAACATGACCGTGGACGAGTGGCACGAGTGCGACCAGATGCTGCGGGCCCACCCGGCACTGGCCGAGGCGCTGGCCAGGCGCGGGATCACCGACATGTCGCTGGTGCTCACCGACATGTGGGCCTACGGCGCCGCGCTGGTGCCCGAACGCTACCGGGGGCTGCGGATCGGCTGGTCGGACGTGTGGTACCGGGACAGCCCGGAGGGCAACCCGTACGCGCACCACGTCACCGGGCTGCATCCGGTGGTGGACCTGAACCGGATGGCGCTGCTGGAGATCGAGGACAGCCTGGACGACGGCGGCCGGGCCGGGCTGCCCGAGGTGAGTGGCGAGTATGTGCCCGCGCTGCTCGGGCGGCCGCTGCGGGAGGTCAAGCCGCTGGAGGTCAGCCAGCCGGAGGGGGCCGGCTTCACCCTGGACGGCCGGCTGCTGTCGTGGCAGAACTGGCAGCTGCGCCTGGGGTTCAACTACCGCGAGGGCCTGGTGCTGCACCAGGTGCGGTTCAGCGACGGCGGCCGGCTGCGGCCGGTGGCGCACCGGATGTCGTTCGCGGAGATGTTCGTGCCGTACCGGGACGCCACCCCCGACCACTACCGGCGGACCGCGTTCGACATCGGCGAGTGGGGCCTGGGCTTCATGACCACCTCGCTGGAGCTGGGCTGCGACTGCCTGGGCGTGATCAGCTACCTGGACGCGGTGGTGCACGACTCGGCCGGCGAGCCGCGGGAGATACGCAACGCGATCTGCATCCACGAGGAGGACAGCGGCGTGCTGTGGAAGCACGTCGACGAGCGGACCGGCGCCGAGGTGCGGCGCCAGCGGCGGCTGGTGGTCTCCTTCCACGTGACCGTGGCCAACTACGAGTACCTGGTGTACTGGCGGTTCTATCAGGACGGGAACATCGAGTGTGAGGTCCGGGCCACCGGGATCGTGGTCACCTCGCACGTGCCGGCGGGTGGCGAGCCGAGGACCGGGACCGTGGTGGACCAGGGGACTTACGCGCCGTTCCACCAGCACTTCATCGTGGCGCGGCTCGACCTGGACGTGGACGGGCCGGACAACACGGTGCACGCGGTGGAGTCACGGGCCACCGGAGACGATCCCTACGGCCTGGGACTGGAGATAGTGGACACGCCGCTGCGCACCGAGGCGGAGGGGAAGCAGGACTACGACTGGGCCGTGCAGCGCGGCTGGAAGGTGGTCAACCCCAGCGTGCGGAACGGCCTGGGCAGCCCGGTCGGGTACAAGCTCGTGCCGTCCGGGGCGTTCCCGCCGCTGCTCGAGGAGTCCACGGCCGCCTTCAAGCGGGCCGAGGTGATCGGGCACACGCTGTGGGTCACGCCGTACCGGGCGGACGAGCGCTGGCCGTGCGGCGACTTCCCGAACCTGAGCTTGCGCGATGAGGGCCTGCCGGCCTGGACGGCGGCGAACCGGTCCATCGAGAACACCGACGTGGTGCTGTGGTACGTGTTCGGCATCCATCACATCACCCGGCCGGAAGACTGGCCGGTGATGCCGACTGATGCCGTGTCGTTCTGGCTGAAGCCGTTCGGCTTCTTCGACCGCAATCCGGCTCTGGACGTTCCGCCCAGCCCGCACCCGGAGCGCCAGGCCTAGCTCACAGCGCGTCCGGGTCGTTGCCTGGTGAGTTGCGGTCGAAGTACTTGTCGTCCTCCTGGACCCGGGCCACGTCGTCGGCGGCGGCGCGCTGGATCTCCTCGAGTTTGGGGGTCTCGTAGTTGGTGTGGACCAGGCTGGGCTCCTCCTGGTCCTCCGCGATCTCGCCCTCGAATCTGGACCCGCAGGAGCTCAACCAGGAAAAGAATCCCATTACCGACTCTTTCGCGCTCGGACGGGACCGCGCGGCGGGCCCCGGGTGTACCTAGGTCTACCCCGAAGACGGTGGTCATCACCATGTCGGCGCGGGGCGGTCGCTGCCTACGCTAGCGCCGTGACGATGCGAGAACCGGGTCGCCTGTCGCCAAGCCCCCGAATCGAAGGCAGCCCGGGCGCCGGTCACCGGGACCCCGGCGGCCGGATCCCCGGCCGCCGGATCCCCGGCCGCCGGATCCCCGGCCGCCGGATCCCCGGCCGCCGGATCCTCGGCCGGCGGATTCTTGGGCGGCGGATTCTTGGGCGGCGGGGTGACCCGCGGGGGAACGAACGGCTGACCGCCATGACCGGGACAGTGCTGCTGGCGCTGTTCCTCGCCGAGTGCCTGACGCTGCTGGACCTGGGCAACATGCTGACCCTGCATGTCTTCCTCGGGTTCCTGCTGCTCGGCCCGGTCAGCCTCAAGATCGGCTCCACGCTGTGGCGCTTCACCAGGTACTACACCGGCTCGGAGCCGTATGTGCGGAAGGGCCCGCCGCATCCGCTGCAGCGGGTACTCGGGCCGTTCGTCATCCTGACCACCGTGGCCGTGCTCGGCACCGGTGTGGTCCTGGCCTTCCAGAGTCCGGGGCAGGGGTACCAGTGGCATCAGCTGCACCGCGAGGCGTTCCTGGTCTGGCTGGTGGTCATCCTCATCCACCTGGCCTCCTATCTCCCCCGGCTGCCCCGGTTGCTGGCCCGCCGGCCGGCTGAGCGGGCCCGGGCCATGCTGGCGGCCAGCCTGACCCGCTGGCTGCTGCTGGCCGGCTCGCTGACCGCCGGCCTGGTCCTGGCCTTGGTGAGCTACCACCTGGCGGCTAACTGGGGCGGATCGGGAAGCCTCCTGCCGTGAGCCATGCGGTCGATGGCCTTGCGGGCATTGGTGCGCTGGACCTGGCGGGTGGCACGATGGGATGGTGCAGGTGGAGGTGAGCCCGGAGGCGGAGGAGTTCGTCCGCGGGCACGGCGGCCAGGTGTGGGTCTGGGCGGCCCACCCGCGGGTGTGCTGCTGGGGCACGCCCGCCTATATGCATGCGGCCACCGCGCCGCCGCCGGGCCTGTCCGGGTTCCGCCCGGTTGAGGAGGCCGGCCTGCAGGTCTGGTTCCGCATCTCGGCCGGCCGGGTGCCCGACGTACTGGAGATCGGCCTGCGAGGCCGGCGCCATCCGCGGGTCGAGGCGTACTGGGACGGCTGCAGCTTCGCCCTGTAGGGCAGCAGGAACGCTGTGACCTGGGCGGCGAAGCCGTCCGGATCCTCCCACCAGAGCAGGTGGCCGAGGTCGGGGAAGGTCACCAGCCGGGCGCCCGGGATGCGGTCGGCCAGCAGCCGCCCGTTGCGCGGGTGGACGACGGTATCGGCGCCGCCCTGCAGGACCAGCGTGCGGGCCCGGATAGGAGCCTGCCGCAGCCGCGGGGCGTAGCGAGCGCCCGCGGCCGCCTGGGCCTGGAGCGTGCGGTCGTCCGCCGGCTCCCCCACGGCCGGCTGGCGGTCGTGCTGGAGTTGCAGGAGGCGGCCGACGAGTTCGGGGTGGTGCTGGACGGTCCGCGGGGACAGCGCGTTCTCGGTGAGGCGGCGCCGTTTCTCCTCGGCGCTCAGGCCGGAGGCCGTGATGAGCCTCCGCACCGTGGCCATGGGCATGGGATAGGCGAACGGCCAGCCAGGCGCCGTACAGGCCAGGACCAGGCCGTCGACCCGCTCCGGGTGGGTGCTGGCCAGTTCCTGGGCCACCATGCCGCCCAGGCTCGCCCCCAGCACGTGGGCCCGGTTGATACCGGCGTCGTCGAGCACGGCCAGGACATCACGGGCCATGTCGGCCACGCCGAACGGGCCGGCTCCGCGGTCGCTGCCCCCGAACCCGCGGTTGTCGATGAGGACGAGCCGGAAGTGACGCTGGAGGTTCGGCAGCACGGGCTGCCAGCCTCGGCGGTCGAAGCCCATGCCCTGGATCAGGACCAGCCAGGGCCGCCACCGGCGCAGGGTCCCGCGTAGCTCGTAGGCGATGCGCAGCTCGGCACTGCGGGCGTACCTGGTCCGGCGCACCTGGGTTCTCCTGTGATGCATATAGCAAGCACGTGCAAACTATATCAATCATAGCGCATCGCCTGGGAGAAGAGCTCGAGGATGGCGGAGACGTTGCGCTCGGCGGCGTCGACCACGCCGAGGAAGGCGGCGAAGCCATGGATCAGCCCGGGCCCCGGTACGTACTCGACCGGCACGCCGGCGTCCTTCAGCCGGCCGGCATAGGCCGCGCCCTCGTCGCGCAGCGGGTCGAATTCCGCCGTGGCCACGACGGCCGGGGCGACCCCGGCCACATCGGCGTGGGCCAGGCCGGCCTCGGCGTCCGCCGGGACGCCGGCCGGGAAGTACTGCCGGTAGAACCACGCCATGGCGTGCTGGGTCAGGAAGTAGCCGTCGCCGTTTTCGGTGATGGACGGGCTGGTCATGGCCGGGTCCGCGGCCGGATACAGGAGCAGCTGGGCGGTGAGCGGGATCTGCTTGTCCCGCGCTCTGATGGCCAGGCCCGCCGACAGGGATGCGCCGGCGGAATCGCCGGCCACCCCGAGCGGCCGGCCCGGGTACCCGGCGGCGAGCCAGCGGAGGACTTCCTCGGCGTCGTCAAGGGCGGCCGGGTAGGGATGTTCGGGAGCGAGCCGGTACTCAGCTGAGACCACCCGGGCGCCGGTCGCGTTCGCCACCCGGCGGCACAGCGGATCGTGGGTCTCCACGTTGCCGACGACCCAGCCGCCGCCGTGCAGGTAGATGATGATGCTGCCGTTCGGCTGCAGCGGCTCGAAGATCCGGACCGGCACCCCGCCCGGTGACCGCTGATCGGCCGCGGACGCGACCTGTTCCGGCACGTACTGCGGGCCGCGGCGGCTCATCGACAGCTCCTGGTAGTGGGCGCGGGTCTCCGCCGCGTCGCCCCGGACCAGGGGCAGCAGGCCTCGCTCCTGAAGAGTGTCCAGGATGGTGCGGAACTGCGGATCGAGCGGCATCGGCGACCTCCGGTCAGGCTCCGCGAGATGCGTGTGACGTTACCTTCCTTATGATCGCCGCCTTCCTTGGCGGGCTGGCTTCCCGTGGCGGGGCTGGCTGGCGGTGACGTTACGCAACATGGCCGGGCTGGTGCGGCTGACGTGAGGCTGCGGAGCCTAGCGGGCGGTCCAGCCGCCGTCGGCCAGGATGGTCTGGCCGGTGATCAGTGAGGCGGCGGGGGAAGCCAGGAATACCACGACGCCGGCTACTTCGATGGGCTCGCCGATGCGGTGCAGGGCGGCGATCCGCTCGATGACATCCGCGCGGAACTGCGCGTCGGACAGGGCGGGCTCGGTGCCCGGGGTGCGGATGAACGTGGGAGCGACCGCGTTCACGGTGATCCCGTGCTGGCCCCATTCGATGGCCAGGCACCGGGTCAGGTGCGCGATGGCAGCCTTGGTCATGCAATAGACCGATTCTCCGGGCAGCGCGACCGCGCCGGCCTGGGAGCCCACGCTGATGATCCGCCCGTACCCCTGGCTGATCATGATGCGCCCGGCGGCCTGGCTGGCCAGGAACGTCCCCTTGAGGTTGACCGCCAGGGTCGCGTCGAGATCGTCCTCCCGGACGTCTTCGGCCGGATTCCTGGGCGCGATGCCGGCGTTGTTGACCAGGATGTCCAGGCGGCCGAACCTGGCCGCCGCCGCCTGCACCGCGGGGCCGATCTGGCCGGCCTGGGCAATGTCCATCTGCAGCGGCAGCGCGTGCCGTCCCAGCGCCTCGATCTCGGCGGGCACGCCGCCGTCCGCGGCGGCATCGCGCAGCCCGAGCGCGACGTCCGCCCCGGCCGCGGCCAGCGCCAGCGCGATCGCCCGGCCCAGCCCACGGGCGGCACCGGTCACCAGCGCGACCTGGCCCTGTACATCGAACCTCGGCAGTACCGGCATCACCGCTCCTCACCAGTCCCGCCCACATTAACGTGAGCCTGCGCCGGCGGGCTCCTCCCCTGGCGGGTTGGCCCCGGGCTGACCCTGGTCTGCACGGCTCCTTCGCTCCAGCCCCATTACAGGACCTTCACCGCTACTACGAGCCGTCCCGCCCCTGTGCCCCGCCTTGGTACTCTGCCGCTCGCGGTGCGCGCCACTTGCGGTCCTCCCTCTCGCGGCCAGCCCGGCTGGATTGCCGTACGCAGCTGACCGTCACTATCGGGGCGACAGGTTCTCCTGTTCCGTGCCAGCGCCCGCGACGAGCTCACGCCACCTCTACACCGGGCACCGCCAGGGCAGCATGCAGGCCACCCCCTGGCTGAGGGCACGCATCCACGCGCCTTTGCCCCGGGAGCTATGCACTCCCCCGGTTTTGATGCCATCGTTCCGCCTATCGATGCGTCAGCAGTGGTTCACGCATGTTCGTCTTCTCGTCGCACACCTGACCCGCTGACAGCGGGCCTTTCCCCGCAACGCTCACCACCCCGGCTCTTAACCGGCGCAGCTTGCGGTGGTTTGGGCTCCCCACCTGCACGGCGAACCCGCAGGACCTACCTCCATCACTGGCACAGCACGGTTCGTGCCGGCGACCTTCTACATCGCCTCACTCCCCTTTCAGGACGCACCGCAGATCGGCGGGTGGGCGTGCGGGTTTTCGGCGGCTACAGTTCATGCCTGCGCCAGTGGAGGCGATGGCCGGGCATTTTGGCTGGGGCTATCCCGCTGCCTGATGGCATGATCGGGAGCCATGCAGTGGCCGTATGGGACGCCGGGCGCGGAAAACGTCCACGCCGCGTGGCGGATGCGGGTGGCCGAGCGGGCGGCCGGGGTCTATGCAGGGAACCGGAACCTCGCCGCGCTGGCCGTAGCCGGCTCGGTCGGGGCGGGCGTCGCCGACCGGTTCTCAGACCTGGAGCTGGACTGCTACTGGGTCCGCCCGCCGGCCGACGCGGACCGGCTCGCCCCCGTCCGCGCGCTGGACGGCGAGCTGACAGCACTGTGGGACTACGACCAAGACGACGAGGAATGGAGCGAGGACTACCTCGTCGGTGAACTCGGCATCACCGTAAGCAACTTCCTCGTCAGCTCCGTCGAGCAGTTCCTCGATGACGTGCTCGTCCGGACGAGTACCGACCCCGTCCGGCACATGCGCCTGGCCGCGCTGCAGCGCTCCCGCCCGCTTGCCGGCACGGAGATGATGGCATCCTGGCGGGCACGAGCCGATACCTTCCCCCGCAAGCTGGTCTCGGCACTGGTGGAACAGGCCCTTGCCCCAGAGGTGCTCACCGGCTGGTCAGCCCGCGAAGCGCTCGTCAGCCGCGGCGACGACCTGGCGGTCCGCGACCTGCTGACCAGGACCGGACTCGCGGCAGTGCGGGCTACCCTCGCACTCAACCGCGTCTACCTGCCGCACCGCCAGCTCAAATGGCAGCGCCACCTGACCACCGGGCTCCGCCTGGTCCCCGACCGGCTCGCGGAGCGACTCGAGTCACTGTCAAACGGCCAGCTCGGAGAAGCACTCCAGGCAGCCGAGGCACTGCTGGCAGAGATCGCGACCCTGGCCGAAGCCCACTGCGATGCCGACATCGGCGCCTTCCGCGAGGCACTGTCACAACGCCGCCCGGCGATCGGCCCGCCCCAGCCGGGAACGTGAGCGGTCAGTCCTGAACACCCTGTTATGAGCGACCGCCATTGACAATCATCACCATCCGGCAATCGCACCTAACGGCGGGTATCGCCCGTTGGCTCGCGACCAGCGATCGTCACGTAGCGCGACTAGTATTCGAGAGTGTGGACGGCTATATCGGGTATTTGCGCAGGCCCTGCTGGGGAGTTGGCCACGCTGCGTCACGTTTCCGATCGGTGAACTCACCCCGGGGAAGAGCCGACCGACGTCGGCGACGATAACCGGGTCTTCGTGACCGGCTAGGAGGATGCGAGCTCAAGCGCCTAGCGACCATTAGCATCGCTAGGGATGGGCTCGGCGGTAATGCTCGGTCAGGACCCCAGTCAGCTTGCCGGGCCGGTAGGCGACGGTGCCGTGGCAGATCTGGCAGCGGGTGACCGGCAGCTGCGTAACGGTCACAGGGAAGCGGAGGCACGGGCACCGAACCCCTGTCGAGCGCGGCACTTATGCTCAGGGTTGTTTCTCGAGTTCGAGCTCGTCTCGCAGCGGGATCCCGTAGTTGCCCACGAGCGAGATCTCGAGCTTCAGGCTGGCCCTGCTGTGATCAACGGCACCGCGATGCACGCACACCAGGCAGAAACCGCGACGCTGGTAAAAGCGCAGCGCATCAACATTGTCATTGGTGGTAATGACCCACAGGCGCCTGCACCGGTGCTGCACCGCCAGCTGCTCAACCGCCTCGATCAACGCGGTCCCTGCCCCGTGCCACTGCCCGGCAGCGTGAAGGGTCAAGATCTCGCACTGCTCCCAGTCCACTTCAGCCACACCTGGCTCGACCGCGGCGGCGCCGAACGCGACCTGATGGAACTCAACGGCTGGACCTCCCCCAGATGCTCACCCGCTACGGCGCCAGCGCCCGCGGCGCCCGCGCCCGCCGCAGCTACAACCGCGTCATGAACGACAGCACCTGACCCCGCCCACAAGACATCACCCGGCAGCGCCGGATACACGGCGCCAGCCCAGACCGTGGCCATCACGCAGGGTCAGCTTCAGCACAGTGCCGAATCCCCACCTGTAGCGCCGAACGAGTGATATACGGGTGATCATCTCCGCATATCGGACCGAAAAGATGAGCGATGATCACCCGTATATCTAGCGTTATATGGCCCGAAGGGCTCGGTGATCTTCGATCACCCAATTGGGCGGGAGTGTGCGCTCCCCTGAAATCGAGCGCCGATCACACGGTGTGAGCAGGAACGGTAGGTCCCCGAGCTGCCGACTATGAACTGGTCACGTGGTTGACTTTCGTCGGGGTCGGTTCGCCCAGATCAGCCGGATCTGGATGCTTACGCAGCGGTGCAAGGCAGCGATCACCTTACGGGCCGGCGGCTTGATCATGGGGACGCTGTTGCGATTGGCGCTTCACCGAAGATTCGGGGCCGGCGAGGCGCGATGCCTTCGGGCCGGCCGTCGATACTGTTTCCAGTGACTTGCCTGAGGAGGCGGCCATGCCCGAGGCCTGCGGTGTGTTCGGGCGCGGCCGCGAGCTCGGCGCGGTGGCTGCCTTCCTGGATGGGTTGCCGTCGGGGCCGTCTGGGCTTCTGCTCGAGGGCGAAGCGGGGATCGGCAAGACGACGGTGTGGATGGCCGGGGTAGCCGACGCGGCCGCGCGCTCGTACCTGGTCTTGCCGGCCCGTCCGACCGAATCGGAGGCGAAGCTCTCGTTCGCGGCGCTTGGTGATCTGATGGACGGGGTCATCGAGCGGGTGCTCGCCGAGCTGCCTGCGCCGCAGCAGAACGCTTTGCAGGTAGCGCTGCTGTTGAAAGATCCGGAGGGCAGCCCCCTGGAACACCGAGCCGTCTGTGTCGCTTTTCTCGGGGTAGTGCGCCTCCTGGCCGCTCACAGCCCTGTGGTTATCGCCATAGATGACCTTCAGTGGCTTGATCGGCCGAGCGCGGTGACGCTCGACTACGTGCTGCGGCGGCTGGGGAAGGAGCCGGTCGGGCTGCTGGCGTCGGTCCGGGTCGGGGCGGGCGGGCAGCCGGTGTCTGTGGCTGGGGCGGGCCTGGCGGCAGGCCACGTCGGGCACCTGCCGATCGGTCCGCTGGCGCCAGCTGATTACGAGGCGGCGATCCGGGCGTTGGCTGGTGACCGGCTTTCCCGGCTCACCATCCGCCGGCTGTTCGAGGCTTCGGGCGGGAATCTGTTCTATGGTCTTGAGCTGGCCAGGGCGCTGGGCCGGATGGAGACGGACCTGCTGCCGGGGGAACCGCTTCCGGTGCCTGCTGGCCTGCACGGGGTCCTGAGTTCCCGGGTCGAGGCGCTCCCGGCGGATGTCCAAGATGTCCTGCTGGCGGCGTCGTGCCTGCGATCACCGACGACCTTGATGCTGGAGCAGGCGAACGGGCCGGCGGCCTGGCCGGCCCTGCAGGTGGCCGCCGCCGAGGGCGTCGTGGAGATCGAGGGCGCCAGGGTCCGGTTCACCCACCCCCTGCTTGCCTCGGCGATCTATTCCGGAGTCGCGCCGTCGCGGCGCCGGCAGGCCCATCGCAAGCTGAGCCTGATCGCCCCGAACGCGGAGGAACGAGCCAGGCATCGGGCCTTGGCCGCAGAGGGACCCGACGAGGAGGCCGCCGCTGCCTTGGCCAAGGCGGCGCAGGCAGCGGCCGCGCGCGGCGCTCCCGGTGCTGCGGCGGAACTGGCCGAGCTCGCGGTCGCGCGTACCCCCGTCGAACTGGCACCGGCCAGGCGGCGGCGTCGTCTGGACGCCGCCGAGTACCTGTTCCTGGCTGGTGACACCGCCCGGGCGCGGCACGGGCTGGAGGCACTGGCGCAGGACATGCCGAGCGGCAGAGAGCGTGCAGAAACGCTGCTGGTACTGGCCAGGCTCCTGCTGCACGACGCGGGGGATCTGGTGGCGGTGCCGGTCCTCGAGGAGGCGCTCGCCGAGGCCTCCGCGGACCGAGTGCTGCAGGCTCGCATCCATATCAGCCTCGCCAGGACATGCGGTGTTGACCTCCGCTATTGCGTCCGGCACGCGGAGGCGGGGCTCGCGCTGGCGCATCAGGCAGGCGATCAGGGGCTGGCCAGGCAGGCGCGAGCTGAGAAGCAGTACGCCGATTTCATGCTGGGCAGGGGCCTTGGCTTCGAGCTTGCCGATGACGGGGTCGTGGAGCCTGGGCCGGAGCGCGAGCCGTCTGCGGTTGAGGAGCGCGCGTCGACCATCCTCGGGTTGTGCCTGGTGCGGGCCGATCGCTTCGATGAGGCCCGCCGCCTGCTGCAGCGGGCGGTTCAGGCCGCCCAGGAGGAGGGTGACGAGAGCTCGCTGCCCAACCTGCTGGCTCACCTGGCTGACCTGGAGTGCTGGGCGGGGAACTGGCAGATAGCCGAAAGCTACGCTTCACGAAGCTGGGAGGCGGGCGAGCAAGTCGATCACCGCGTCTGGCGGGTGACGACCTTCTACGCGCGGGCGCTGATCGATGCGCACATGGGACGCATCGACGCGGCCAGGGCTGAAGCGGGCGAAGGCCTGTCCGTCGCCGCCGCAGCCGGGGACGACTGGGCCGCCATGATGTTGCACGGCGTGCTCGGTTTCGCGGAACTGTCGGCCGGGAACCGCGGGGCAGCCGAGGCGAGCTTGTCCGCCGCTGTCGGCCTCGCCGGCCGGATCGGCCTGGCCGAACCAGCCGCCTGGCGTTTCCACGCCAACCACGTCGAGATCGTGATCGGCCTGGGCGACCTCGACCGGGCCGAAGTGCTCCTGACGTGGCTTGAGCGGCAGGGTCGCGCCACCGGGCGCTTGTGGACGCTGGCCTGCGCGGCTCGCTGCCGGGCGCTGCTGCTGGCCGCCCGGGGCGATACCCCCGGTGCTGTCCAGGCGCTGGACGATGCGCTGCGCCATCATCAGCACCTGGCGATGCCCTTTGAGCATGCGCGGACCCTGCTGGTCAGCGGGCAGATGCAGCGCAGGGCTAAGCGCAAGCGGATCGCCCGGCAGCACCTGGACGATGCCCTGGGCATCTTCGAGTCCCTGCCCGCCCCGGCATGGGCGGCGCGCGCCCGCTCGGAGCTTTCCCGCATCGGGCTTCGCCCGCCGGCGCCGCTCGAGCTGACCGCGACCGAGGAGCGCGTCGCCGTCCTGGCCGCGTCCGGCCAGACCAACCGGCAGGTCGCCGCGGCGTTGTTCCTGAGCCCCCGGACCGTGGAAGCTAACCTTGCCCGCGTCTACCGCAAGCTCGGCGTGTCCTCGCGGGCCGAACTCGGCGCGGCCATGACCCGCCGCGGACCGGCCGCGCCGCAGTCCTGAGGACATCCGGCCCGGCCGGCACGCCGGTCGCTGTCCGCAGGCCGGCTGCCCGTTCACCCGGCCGCCGCACCTTCGTGTGGAAACACCGGATTCCTTCCGGTGGCTCTGCGCCTACCGTCTCAGTAACCGGCTTGCCGCATGGTCCCGGCACGGGCGGCGGAGGCCACCCGCATGGACCCGGCGGGCAACCCGTGACAGCGTCGCGTCGAATACGAGAGGGCGAAAGAGATGTTCCGCACCGTGAATGGAGAAACCGTGAATGGAGAAAAGGTGAAGCGGCTCCAGCCGAAGACGAAGACGGCTGTCTTCACGATCCTGTGGATCGTGCTTGTTTGCGCCGCGCTGGCTTTCATCGCATTCGCCGGCCATGTGTGAAGGCGGCCGCGCCAGATCGCGAGAGCAAAGATCGTGGGGGTAAAGGAAAGCAGCACCAGGAGTGCCGGTCCGATGCCGTGGTTATCTTGCTGGGTGGAGGCGGGTGATGAGCTGGGAGTACGGCGCGCTGGCTACCGAGGTGTACGACCTTGAGAAGCCCATCGGGCGCTCCTTCGGGGACGTGGAGTACTACAGGTGCCTGCTCGCCAAAGTCAGCGGACCGATCCTGGAACCGGCAACCGGAACGGGCCGGATCCTCATCCCGCTCCTTGAGGCAGGTCATGAGGTAGATGGCCTGGATAGCTCGGCGGAGATGCTCGCGGTCTGCCGTCGGCACTGCCGTGACCGCGGTCTTGATCCCGTCCTGCGCGAGGCCGACATGACGATCTTCGTGCATCTGGCTGCCTACGCGGCGGTGATCATCCCGGCCGGATCGATCGCACTGCTCGACGGGCGGAAGGCGACGCTGCAAGCCCTGGCGTGCTTTCGTGACTCGCTCGTTCCAGGAGGCCGGCTGTTCGTCGATGTTCCGGTGCCCCGACCCGGGGCCGAGCACGAGCCGATGCGCTACTGGCGGCGCGATTCCCATCTGTGGACGCTCCAGACCATGCATATCGAACACGACCCGGCCGCTAACCAGACGACCCGCCTCCTGCGCTACGACAAATGGCAGGACGGAACCCTGCGCATGACGGAACTGCAGATGTTCCGGTTGCAGCACTGGAACCCGCACGAATTCGAGGACCTGCTGGCGGAAGCCGGATTCACCGACATACTCCTGACGGCCGGCTACAAGACCAACTGCACACCCGGACCCGGCGACGGCATCTGGACCTTCCATGCCACCGCTTCACATGCAAGATGAGCTGGCCACCGGCACTCGGCGGTTCAGCCCACCCAGCGCACCGGCTCCGCGCGGCCTCCTCAGGCCAGGAGTAACCGGACCGGCCCGGCTTGCATAGCCGCCGACGAGCGGCGATGGCATCCTCAAGCCGCTGGCTGGGTTCCCAGCCAGCATCCCGACGCTGCTGCTGCGGGCTTGCCGCTCCTCCCACCACGCCGGACCATCATCCTGCAGCGCCAAGCCAAGCGCAGGCATCCCACAGCGCCCTCTGGCGCTGCAGAATGTCCGTTCTGCGCGCCTCGAACGGACCGGGCTGAAGGGGCTGTTCCAGTACAGAACGGGAGTGTGCGCGTAATCGGGTGTTCTGAGCTGTTACGAAGCGTGATGACGGTTACTGAGCGGGGGTGGTCAGGCCGTGTTGGTATGCGTACCTGACGGCTTGAGCCCGGTCCCGGGCGCCCGTCTTGGCGAAGATCCGGTTGATGTGCGTCTTGACCGTGGCGTGGCTGAGGTACAGGCGCTTGGCGATCTCCGCGTTGGAAAGGCCCGCGGCGAGGAGTGTGAGCACCTCGGCTTCGCGGGCGGTCAGCCCGCCGGGCGGCTTTTGTCCGGGAGTCGGGCCGGCGCCCGCGCCGGGACCGGGCGGCTCGGCGGCCGGCGGCCGGCTGATGACCGCGGTCACGAGGCGTTCCTGGACGACGGGGTCGAGATGGGTCTGCCCGGCGTGGACCGCGTGGATCGCGGCTTCGATCTGCTCGGCGCTGGCATCTTTGGTCAGGTAGCCTCGCGCTCCGGCCTGCAGCGCGGGCACGATCGCGTCCTCGTCCGCGTAGGTGGTCAGCACCAGCACCCGGGCAGTCGGCAGCCGCTCGCGGAGATCCGCCGTGGCGGCGATGCCGTCGGTGCCCGGCATGCGCAGGTCCATCAGGACCACGTTCTGGGTGATGAGCCTCGGCGAGCCGTACCGCCTCGGCTCCGTCGCTGGCCGTGCCCACGACGTCGACCCCGTCGATGAGCGCCACCAGCATGCTCAGCCCCTCGCGCATGACCCGCTGGTCGTCGGCGATCAGGACCCGGATCGTGCCCGGCTCAGATGCTGCCGTCACGACGGCACCTCCAGCTCGACTCGCCACCCGTCGGCGGTCGGCCCGGCCCGGGCGGTGCCGCCCGCCCGCTGTGCTCGCTCGCGCATCGCCGTCAGGCCGCGCCCGCCGCCCGCGCCGGCGAGGAGGGACGATCCAGGCTCAGCGGCCGGACCCGGGCCGGCCCCTGATCCGCGGACATGGTCTTCGACAGTGACCAGGGTGCGGCCGGCCTGGTAGCTCACGGTGACGGCGGTGGTGGCGCCGGGCGCGTAGCGGGAGATGTTCGTCAGTGCTTCCTGGGTGCCGCGGAACAGCGCCAGGCTGGCCTCCGCGGGCAGGAGCCGGCTTGTCCCGTCGATGCGCAGGGTGGCATTGGCACCGGTGTCGCGGCGGAAATCCTCGACCAGGTCAGCCAGCTGGGCCAGGGTGGGCAGCCGGTCGCCGCGCAGGGCACCGACGGCTTGCTTTGCATCCGCCAGTCCCGCCTTGGTCAATTCGGCCGACCGCTCAATCGCGGCGCGCAGCCCGTCGCTGACCGCTTCCCGCCCGGCGAGCTTGCGGGCGCCCTGGAGCTGGATGGCCAGGCCGGACAGCGAGTGGGCGAGCACGTCATGCAGCTCGCCGGCGATACGGCTGCGTTCGGCCAGCGCGGCCGCGGCGGCCTCGCCCTCGCGTGCGTCCTGCAGCTGGGCCAGCAGCAGCTCGGTGCGGTCCTGGCTCTGGCGGCCGCGCCGGATGAACTGGCCCGTCACCGCGAGCAGCAGGCACAACAGCGTCGCGGTGATGGCGGACTGGACGCCCGGGTGCCCGGTCAGGCCCACGGCCACCGCCAGCGCGGCCGTGATCGCGCCCGCGGTGACGGCGGCCATGGCGGGCGGCAGCCTGACCGCAGCGATCCAGACTCCCATGCTCGCCGCGATCTCGACCGGCCCGTCCGGCTGCAAGACGGCCAATGCCACCCCGCAGCCGCCGATCAGCCCGGCCACCGCGGCTTGCGCGGCCGCGCCCCGGCGAGCCCAGCTCACGCTGATCGCGGTCAGGACCGCTGCGGCGTATACCGCCAGCACGAGGGCCACGCCCAGCCCGGCGTCTCGCAGGCCGGGCGCGGGATGCCCCTGCACGCTCAAGGCCCCCACGACCGCGATGAACACCAGGCCCAGCGGCCGCAGCGCCTGCCGCTGAGCGTCCCCGCGCTCGCGGGCGCGGGATTGCGCTTGCGCCACCCGGGCCGAAGCGGCCTCATCTGCCCCGCCTCCAGGCGCAGCCGAGCCAGGCCGTGCCAGGCCACCAAGCAAACCAGATCGCGCGGCGCCATGAGTAAGGCCCGCCGCGGCCAACCGTGCCCTCATGGACACAGTGTGGCCCGCGGCGGGCCGGGATACCAGGTCAGGCACCGAAGCCTGCCGGGATGCGGGCCGCGGCAGCAGCTGAGCCCGTCGCTAGCCGGCGGCCGCGCAGGTAGATGATCACCAGCCGGGTGAGCACATCGGCCAGGGCCATCATGACCAGCGCCGCCACCCAGGCCGCCGAACCGGTGATCTGATGCGCGATGGAAAAGCGCGCGATCGCCGGGCCCGCGCCATAGGTTGCGGCGACCGCGAAGGCCAGCCGCGCGCCGACGCCGCCGATCCACATGCCGGCCGCCAGAGCGCCCGCGCGGCCGAGCGGCCGGCCGTCGGCACCCAGCCGCAGCCGGGTGGCCAGGCCACCGACCGCGCCCATGATCGAGCCGGCCAGCACGCACGCCAGCTCCAGTGCGATGTCATTGCCGCCGGCGGGCACCGAGTGCAGGAACAGGACCGCGGCGCAGCCCACGGCGAGCACCGGGACCGCCAGTGACCGCAGGTCGAGCGGGTGCTCGCGGATCTGGCGGATGACCATGAGGATGAGAACTGCGTTGATCACGTACATGTTTATGTTCATGCCGTCACAGTGCCTCCGGGCACCCATCCGCAGCGTCGGCCCACGGGTGGGACTCCGGGTTGATAACCAGCCTCAACCCCGGGTTGACCCTGGCTGTCAAGCGCTCCCCAGGACCAGCCGACCCCGGGGCGCCGCGGTCCAGCTGCCCGCCGCAGCGATACCCATCGCGCCGGATGGCCGACGGCTGCCTGACCGCTTCGTGCCGGGGCAGCGCCGCGCTCACGCAGCCAATGGTCCCGGCCGCCGGGTCGGGCGTCAGCGCGAATCTGGTGTCTGCCCGGCACGGGGCAGAAAGGCGTTTTGGCGGAAACGGCATATTGCCGACCTCTCAAATGCCGTCCATACTGTGCGCAATGGCACGGCGGCTGTGACGCTGGTCACAGCCACAGGAGGTCGAACTCGTGGCAAAGTCCCGTCATCTCGCCGTAGCCGGTGGCGTGCTGGCAATCGCTCTCATCGCCGCGCCGCCGACGGCAACGGCAGACGCCTCGCCCGCCTACCCGGTCACCCCGAGCCTCGCGGCTGGCATCGCTAACGCGATCCCCAACCCTGCGGCGGCCCCGGCCGGAGCCAACGTCCCCGGCTGCCACAGCACGGCTCATCCGATCCCCGTCGTCCTGGTCAACGGCACCTTCGGCAACGCCGTGGACGACTTCGGCGGCCTCGCGCCCACGCTGGCCAACGCCGGATACTGCGTCTACACCTTCGACTACGGGGCACCCTCCAGCCAGCTCATCCAGTCCATCGGCCCGGTGCCCGCGTCCGCACAGACCCTCGCCAGCTACGTGCAACATGTTCTGGCCGAGACCGGCGCAAGCCAGGTCAACCTGATCGGGCACTCTCAGGGCGGCATGCTCGCCGAGTACTACGCGAAGGTCCTCGACGGAGCCCGCTACGTTCACGACCTCGTCGGCCTGTCACCGACCACCCACGGCACCACGCTGGACGGCCTCACGCTCCTGGCAGACCTGTTCCCCGGCGCCAGCAGCCTGATCGGCGACGCCTGCCAGGCCTGTGCCGACCAAGAAACCGGTTCCTCTGTCATCCAGCAGCTCGACTACGGCCCCATCGCCCAGGCAGGCGTCAACTACACGATCATCGAGACCCTCAACGAAACCGTCGTCACCCCCCTCGGTTCCTCGTTCATCCACGAGCCCGGCGTCACTAACGAGTACGTCCAGCGGTACTGCCCCTTTGACCTCGTTGACCACGGCGACCTCTCCTACGACCCCGTGGTCTTCCAGCTGGTGCTCAACGCCCTCGACCCCGCCACCGCCAGGTACCCCAACTGCGTCGACGAATATCCTGCCCCCGCGTGACCGGCAGCCATCCGGCCGGCTGACCATAGCCGCGTGATGCGATGGCCTCCTTCGCTACCGCGCCACGCGAGGTAGAACGGCGGTCTGGTGTTCACCGGCCTGGTGGGCGGCGGGCTGCGCCGCTCTAGCGCACGGGCCGCTCTAGCGCACGGGCCGCTCCAGCACGCGGGCCGCTCCAGCACGCGGGCCGCGCTGATCTACCTGTCGCGTGCCGCGAGTATACGAGGCGATCGCGGCAGGCAAAGCCGGCCCATCACCAGGCGCAGGGTGTCGCTGTCCGGTGCGCAGAAGCTCCATGCCTTGAGGCTGCAGAAGGGGACGGTCTGCAAGACCGTCCCATCAGGGTTGAGTAGATATGTTCGCGCCGATCGCCGCTAGATTCGTGCTCGTGGACACCGAGGGGTGGTTCTGGATCAGGACCGTTGGCGCGCCGCGGGACGGCGGCCCTCGTGATGGCGAACTGCACCAGCCGGCTCGCGAAGGTGCCACGTTCGCGGCCACTAATAAGTCGAGATCGAACTCGTTGCCCTCGATGTCCTGCATCACGAGGCACGACTCGTTGCCGCCATCGGCAGGCAGCAGTCGCACGCGTACCGCGCCGAGCGCGACCAGCCGTGCGCATTCGGCCTCAAGTGCGGCCAGGCGCTCTTCACCCACGAGCCCGGTGCCGACCCGCACGTCAAGATGCAGCCGGTTCTTGACGACCTTGCCTTCGGACAAGGAAACATGTTTTAAGGTCCCGAATTCACCGGGACGGACATGTGATCATGACCGCGAATGACACCGCCACCAGGCGGGTGACCACCGGGATCGTGCTGGCTGTAGGGCTCTTCGCCGGCAGCGACTCCTACTCTCACATCTACACCCTGGCGCGGAACCACGGGCAGGCCATCGCCTCGGCCGCGCTGCTGCCGCTGGCCGGTGACGGGCTGATCGCCGCCGCGTCGTCGGCCATGCTGGTCGCCTCCCGGCAGGGCCGCGACGTGCCGGTGCTGGCCCGGGTCATGCTGCTGGCCGGGATCGGCGCCACGATCGCCGCGAACGTCGGCTACGGCCTCCACGCAGGCCTGACGGGCGCGCTGCTGTCGGTGTGGCCCGTGGCCGCATATGTCGGCTGCATGGAACTGCTCACCTGGATGCGGCGCAACACCGGGATGCACCCGACGGCGCGGCCCGCATCTGCGGATGCGGCAGCGGATGCACCCGATGAGCTGGCTCGCCGCCGCCACTCCGAGACGCCCGCCCTGCTGGACGCGGCCGGGCAAGCCTTCCCCGCGGCCGGGGCAGGCAACGTCCCGTCACTGCGGGAGATCCAGCGCGCACTGCGCATCGGCCAGGGCAAGGCCCAGCAGGTCCAGGCTCATCTCGCCGGCCGTCCGGCGGACGCGGTATAGGCAAGGAGGAACCCCGATGGCATACGACGAGAACGACAATGACGGCCGGTTCCCCGACGACAGCCGGGTCGAGGTCCGCTACCCCCGCACCAGGCAGGAAGAACACGGTGACCGGGCGGCGTGGCCGTGGCTGCCCGGAACCATCGTGGAACAGTGCGGCCCGGACGAGTGGCAGGTGTGCGTCGAGGACCGCGACGTCGCCGTGCTGCGCGATGGCCGCCCCGCCCCGCGTAACACAGCATCCCGGAACCTGTACTACCCGATGTGCTTCCGGGACTCCAGCGAGATCCGCCGGCCAGCGCCGGCGGTTCCCAAGCCCAGCGTGCCGGCAATGCGCGTGGATGCCACCCCGGCCGTGCGCAGGCCCACCACACCGGCGGTGCGCAGGGGGCGGTCGCGGTGACCGGGGACCGGCTGACCGGCGGCGCGGCCACTGTGGTGCTGTGCGTGGTAGCCGGCAGCGCCATGACCGTCGGCTCCACCCGCACCTATGCGCTGGCCAGGAGTCACGGCCTGGACGGGACGGCTGCCCTGCTGGTGGCGATGAGCCTGGGCGGGCTGATCGTCGGCTCATCGCTGGTGCTGCTGGGCGAGGAGCGTGACTCGTGGGTGCCCGGGACAGCCGAGGGAATGCAGTTGCTGGGCCCTGCCGTCATGGCCGCCGCGGACATCGTGTCCGGAGCCCGGTGCGGGCTGCTCGGCGCGATCATCTCGGCCTGGCCGGCGGTGGCGTTCTTCGGCGCGGCGGACATGGTGCTGGAGCTGGTGCACCGCTCCCGCAGGCGCCGCCGCCAGGCCAGGCCAGCAACGGCCCCGGCGGTGTCGGCTGACGTGCAGCAGGCAGTGCGTGCCGCGTACCTGGCCTCGGTGCAGGCCGGCGACCCGCTGAGCCAGCGGGCGATGGCAAACTCGTCAGCCTCGTGGTCGCCGAACTGGCCTCCGGCAAGCTGCGCAGCTACCATCTCGCTCCTGCCGCACCGCGCCTGCCCAGAGGAACCCGTCAGTAGCTGCTCCCGAGGCGGCGCGGAGCCCACGGCCAGCGCCGTAACTTCCACCCGTGACCAGCTTCCACTAAGCTCCGCAGCGTGATCACGGGTGAACTACGTAGCAAGATCGACCGGCTGTGGGACGCGTTCTGGTCTGGAGGCATCTCCAACCCGCTTGAGGTGATCGAGCAGATCACCTACCTCATGTTCGTCAAGCGCCTTGACGACTTGCAGACGCTCAAGGAGAACAAGGCGAACCGGACCGGCAAGCCGATCGAGAACCCGGTCTACACCGAGGACGATCCCCAGGAACTGCGCTGGTCGGTGTTCACCGAGATGTCGCCAGAGGACATGTACCAGATCGTCGCCGACGGTGTATTCCCTTGGCTGCGGCGACTGGGCGGAGAGGGCTCGACGTACTCGCACCACATGAAGGACGCCCGGTTCACCATCCCCACGCCGAACCTGCTCGCCAAGGCGGTGGACGCCCTGGACGACTTGCCGCTGGATCGACGGCGATACCAAGGGTGACCTGTATGAGTACATGCTCAGCAAGATCGCCACGGCTGGACACAACGGCCAGTTCCGCACACCCCGGCACATCATCCAGCTCATGGTCGAGATGATGAACCCCGGACCACGCGACGAGATCTGTGACCCGGCATGCGGGACAGCCGGGTTCCTGGTCGCCGCAGCAGAGTATGTCCAGCGCGAACAAAACCGAGCGCCCTGCTGGAGCATGCCCAGCAGGAGCACTTCCACCACAGCATGTTCCACGGCTTTGACTTCGACAGCACCATGCTCCGCATCGCCAGCATGAACATGCTGCTGCACGGCATCGACGAGCCCAGACATCCGCTACCGCGACTCACTCGCCGAGAGCGCAGCCGACGAGGCCGAGCGCTACTCCCTCATCCTCGCCAATCCGCCGTTCGCGGGCAGTCTTGATTACGAGACCACTGCAGAGGACCTGCTGCGGGTCGTCAAGACCAAGAAGACCGAACTGCTGTTCCTCGCCCTGTTCCTGCGGTTGCTCAAGCCAGGTGGCCGCGCGGCTGTCATCGTTCCAGACGGCGTGCTGTTCGGCTCGACCAAGGCTCACGTCGCACTACGCAAGATACTGGTGGAGGACCAGAAGCTGGAAGCGATCGTGAAGCTCCCCGGTGGCGTCTTCAAGCCGTATGCGGGGGTATCCACCGCCATCCTCTTCTTCACCAAGACCAACGCGGGCGGCACGGATAACGTCTGGTTCTACGACGTCACTGCCGACGGGTTCAGCCTCGACGACAAGCGGACCCCGCTGCTGCCTGAGGACAAGCTCAGCGTCCGCCCGTCCGAAGCACTGGCCGAGGCTGACCACGCCAAGAACAACCTTCCCGACGTACTGGCCCGCTGGGCGCGCCGCGGCGGCAGCGAGACCAGCCGTGCTCGAACCGAGCAGAGCTTCTGCGTTCCCAAGGCCGACATCGTTGCCCAGAACTACGACCTCAGCCTTAACCGCTACAAAGAGATCGTCCACGAGGAGGTCGAACACCGTCCACCTCTCGACATCATCGCCGACCTCGAACGTCTCGAATCCGACATCCAGTCAGGCATCTCCAACCTGAAGGCGAGCCTCGGATGACTTCATGGCCTAATACTTCGATCAGCTCCGTCGCGACGATAGTTGGGGGTGGCACGCCTGCGCGAACTGACCATACATACTACGGCGGAGAAATCCCGTGGATCACACCAAAGGACATGAAGGCATGGAACATTAATAGAAGTAAAGTGTTTCTAACGCCGCTCGGACTAGCTAACAGTCCGGCTAAGCTGGTTCCTGAGGGAAGTGTATTGATAGTCGTCCGGTCGGGCGTGCTCAAGCACACCCTACCAATCGGGATCGCCAGAACACCTGTAACACTCAACCAGGATATGAAAGCTCTCGTTTGCTCGAATTCCATTCTTCCAGAATATTTGGCTAGGTTCATCCAATGGCGTTCTAGCCAGATACTAACTTGGGTTCGGGCGACTACCGCAGACAACTTCCCCGTCGAGCAGCTCAAAGATCTTAGAATTCCAATACCTCCGATTGATGAGCAGCGGCGTATTGCAGATATTCTGGATCAAGCGGATGAGGTTCGAGCGAAGCGACGGCAGGCGGGCGCCCTCCTCGACAACCTCACCCAGTCCATCTTCCTCGACATGTTCGGTAACCCAAGCGCCGACCTCATAAGATGGCCGGTAGAACGATTTCTCGACCAACTTACACAGACACCTCGCAATGGGCTTTCACCCTCGAAGAGAGGCAAGGTTGAGGCACGCGTCCTGACCTTGTTTGCGATCACCGGAACCGCATTTGATGCATCAGCAGTCAAGATATCCACATTTGAGGCAACACCCCCGTCGTCTAAAGCCGTAGACCATCGCGACTTCCTGGTCTGTCGAGGTAACGGAAACCTAACCCTGGTAGGTCATGGCCACTTTCCAGATAAGGACGCTTCCGATACCATTTTTCCCGACACTATTATTGCTGCCCGCGTCTCCCCGGACAGTTTGGAGCGCGAGTACCTGGAATACGTCTGGCGTTCCGATTTCATTCGAACCCAGATTCAAGTCGGCGCCCGAACCACAAACGGCACTTATAAGATAAACCAGAAGACACTTGAGTCGATCAGACTGCCCACACCGCCATTGCAGGTTCAGCAGGATTTCGGCCGCAAAATTCGAGAGATCAATGCCCTGAAGAAGAGCCAATCAAGGCAGCTTCAGGGTGCCCAGGAACTCTTCACGTCCCTGCAGGCGAGGGCGTTCCGCAACGAGTTGTGAGAGACTTGCCGCACCTGTCCGGGTGAGGGAGCAAGGGCGGTTTGGGTGAGCAACTTCGAGTTTCTGCAGGCCGAGTGGCCGGAGCTGTTCAACGAGACGGTTCGGGCTGAGCGACTCGCCATCGCCGACCCGCGGACCTCGTGCTTCTACGCCCGGCGGGCGGTTGAACTGGCACTGAACTGGGTTTACAAGGCTGACGATTCCCTGCAGGAGCCATACCACCCTGACCTTAGCGCGATGATCAACGAGCCGACGCTGGTGGCAAGTCGGCCCGGCGTTGCGGATGAAGATGGATGTCATCCGCAGGCAAGGAAACCTGGCGGTGCACTCGGCCGCTCAGGTGCATTCCAAAGACGCCATTCGGTCCGTGGCCGAGCTCTTCCATGTCCTGTACTGGCTGGCCCGCAACTATGCGAGGCATGAGACCGATGTCCCACCTTCCACCCTCGCATTCGACGCCTCTCTGATCCCGGTCCCAGAATCCGCCTCGGTCCGGCAGAAGAAGCTCGAGGAGCTGCGGCGATGGCTGATCGGTACGCCGGGCAGCAGGAAGAACTAGCCAAGGAGCGGCGGCGCAGCCAGGATCTAGACGATGAAATACAGCGCCTGCAGGAAGAAATCAAGGCCGCCAAGCTGCCAACGAGCAGCGGCGCGACACGCACGAATACAGCGAGGCAGACACCAGGACCCACATCATCGACCTCATGCTCAAGGAGGCCGGCTGGCTGCTCGACAAGCCGGAAGACCGGGAGTACCCGGTCGACGGACTGCCAACCAAGTCCGGCAAGGGATACATCGATTACGTCTTGTGGGATGATGACGGCAAGCCGCTCGGCATCGTGGAAGCTAAGGCGACGACTAAGTCTGAAATAGCGGGACAGCAGCAGGCCAAAGAGTACGCAGACGCGCTGGAGGTCAAGTTCGGCTCCCGTCCGGTCATCTTCTACACCAACGGGTACGAGACCTGGATCTGGGACGACACCTTCTACCCGCCGCGGCCAATCCAGGGCTTCTACACGAAGGACGAACTGCGTTCGCTGATCACCCGGCGGGCCTCGCGGCAGGCGCTGGACAGCATGGTGGTCAACGAGGAGATCGTTCGAGCGCTACTACCAGAGCCGGGCCATCAGCAAGATCGGGGAGCGTTCGAGAGGGACCCAGCGCCAGGCGCTCGCTGGTCATGGCCACCGGCTCAGGCAAGACGCGGACCGCCATCGCGCTGGTGGACGTGCTCCAGCGGGCCGGCTGGGTCAAGCGGGTACTGTTCCTGGCCGACCGGCAGGAACTGGTCACCCAGGCCACCACCGCGTTCAAAGCGCACCTGCCGGGCACGCCGGTAGTCAACCTCCTGACGAAAAGAACGACACGGCCCGGGTCTTCGTCTCGACGTACCCGACGATGCTCAACCTGATCAACAACATGTCGGACAGGGTCAGCGCAAGTTCGGGCCTGGTTACTTCGACCTGGTCATCGTGGACGAAGCTCACCGGTCGATCTTCAACAAGTACAAGGCGCATCTTCGACTACTTCGACGCGCTCCTGCTAGGCCTGACCGCGACCCCCAGGAACGAGATCGACCGCAACACCTACCGGATCTTCAACCTGGAGGAAGGCAACCCGACCGACAGCTACGGCTTGGACCAGGCCAAGGCCGACGGCTACCTGGTCGGCCCGTTCACCATCAACGTCCCGCTGAACATTCCCGCAGCGTGGCCTGCGGTACGACGAGCTTCCGACGAGGAGAAGGAGAGCTGGGACGAGCTCGACTGGGACGATGATGACCCGACTCCCGCCGAGGTCACGGCCGACGAGGTTAACCGGTTTCTGTTCAACGAGGACACCATCGACAAGATGCTCCAGACCGTGATGACTTACGGCCTCGGTCGAGGGCGGTGAGCGGCTCGGGAAGACGATCGTGTTCGCGCGCAACCAGAAGCACGCGGAGTTCATCGTCGAGCGGTTCGACAAGCTCTATCCCGAGCACCGGGGCGACTTCGCCCGGGTGATCACCCACAGATCAACGGCGCGGAGCACCTGATCAGCCAGTTCCGGCGCAAGGACTCCGCCGCCGCGCATGGCGGTCTCGGTGGACATGCTCGACACCGGCATCGACATCCCCGAGGTCGTGAACCTGGTTTTCGCGAAGCCGATCCGGTCCAAGACCAAGTTCTGGCAGATGATCGGCCGGGGTACGCGGCTTTGCAAGGACCTCTTCGGACCGGGCCAGGATAAGGAGCAGTTCCTCATCTTCGACCTGGCCCGGAACGTCGAGTACTTTAACGCCGACATCGCCGAGACCGAGGGCAGGGTCCAGCTGTCGCTGAGCGAACGCCTCTTCGCCCAGCGAAGCGAGCTGCTGTACACGCTGGACCATGGAGCTGGCCGCTCAGCCCGCTACCCCTGAGCCCACAGGCGATACCGCCGTCCGCCGCGATGTCGCGACCCGGCTCCAGGCCGAAGTCGCGGGTATGAACCGCGACAACATCGAGGTTCGCCGCCACCTTCGTGAAGTGGACATCTATCTCGACGCCGACTCCTGGCAGCAGATCACTGCCGAGAAACGCGACGAACTCAAGGAGAAACTGGCGAGCCTGCCCTCCTCGTACAAGGACGACGAAAACAGGGAAGAGGCAAAGCGGTTCGACCTGATGGCGCTGCGGCTCCAGTTGGGCCTGCTGGTCGGCGATCCCGGGTACGAGGCACTGAAGATGCAGGTCCAACGGATCGCCGAGGATCTGCTGGACCCGACCGTCCTGAACAACCCGGTCGTCACCCGCCATGTGGACCTCCTGCGACGTCTCGGGCGAAGACTGGTGGCAGACATCACGTTGCCAATGCTGGAGACCATGCGCCGGACCATGCGCGGCCTGGTCCGGCTTATCCCCGCCAAGCACCGTGGCGTCGTGTTCACTCGACTTCGAAGATGAGCTCGGCGAACTGACCCACGCCGAACTCAAAGGCATGGACATCGGGACCAACCGCAGCAGGTTCGAGCGGAAGGTACGCACCTACCTGCGCAGCCACGAGAACGACCTGGTCGTGCAGAAACTCCTGCGAGGCCGTCAGATCACCAGCGCCGACCTGGACGAACTCAAAAACATCTTCCTTGATCTGGGATTTGGCACCGAGGCCGACATCGACCTGTACCGAGGAGTACCAAGGCTTTGGCCTGTTCCTGCGCGCCATCACCGGCCTGAGCCGCGAAGCTGCCGTCCAGGCGTTCAGCGACTTCCAGCGAGGCAAGACCCTCAGCCCTGCCCAGTACGGCTTTGTTGACCTGCTCATCGAATCCCTCACCAGGAACGGCTACCTGGATATCGGCCACCTTTACGAGCAGCCATTTAAGAGCCGGGCACCGCAGGGACCCGACGTGTTCTTCACCGATCCCGAGGTTGGCACGATCATCGAGATCTTGGGCTACCTGAAGCAAACCGCCATACCGAACGACACCGCCGAGGCCAGCTGACTTGGCGAAGAACTTCCGGGAGATCGGCGACCAGGCCGCTGACCTGCCGCAAGAGGTCCTGCGGAGACTGGGCCGAATCCGGCACCCGCTGCTCCGCGCGATCATCGCGCCGAGCGAGAAGCGGATCCACACCCTGATCCACGCCATCCTCAACCGGGGCAAGGCCGCCGCCGTCACGGTCCGCGAACCGGCTCCATGACCGGTCTCAACGGGACGACGCCGGGTACGCAATCGCGCAAAGGCAGCGCTGTCAGTGATGCCCGGTTTAACCATCACTGTCCGCATACAGTGCATTCAGCCCATCTCGCACCCGCCGTAGTAGCTCGGGACTCTGGGTCACTTCGGTAGGAGGGTGCTGCTTTGCGGTCTGCGGTCGCGAGGGAAGGCCCCTTAAGGTGTACTGGTGTGGCGGTATGGCCAGCTCGGCCCATACCACCTTGCCGCCCGTGCGCGGATAGAAGTAACTCCAGCGCACACAGAGTGCGTCCACGATCGACAGGCCACGGCCGTAATCGTCTTCTGGGTTTGCCTCTTTCAGAACAGGGGCTTCTTGCGCGCGGTCCCAGACGTCAATAACGACCTGAGTACCGTACAAGAGCAGCCGTGCTCTGATAATGGCAAGATCGGCTAGTTCACGCCAGCGTGGTTGCGGGTCAGTAACGCCGGTCGCTTTGACGGCGTTAGTTACCAGCTCAGAGATGACCAGCTCGCTGTCGTCAACCATACGGACGAGTCCCCACTGCCGGAGCGTGGAGCGAGCGAACAGGCGGGAACAGCCAGCCGCCGTGGCAACGGCTGCCAGGGTCAGGCCGTTGATGTCCCGTAGCTGGTTGTCCTCCGCCATATGCTCGCGCCTCATCTGTTCGTACTGGCCTGCGCGACTCGTCGCGGTCATGAAGCCTTGCCTTTCACGAGCTGGCCGCTTGCCTGCTCACCCGTCGTATGCGGCAAAGAAGTTGGTGAGCCGGTCACGGATGAAGGCGGCTGATGCTTCCGGTGGGCGGTCGCTGCATTCCACTCTGAGCACGTCGAATCCGGCTTGAATCAGCCGCTCAGTGGCCTGCCGGTAGAAATGCGCCTCGGCGTGGCTGCTACCGGGCGCTAGCTGGAAACGGTTGTTCGCTCCGCGTGCGGTCAGCCGTTCAGCAATAACGTCGGGATCGGCTTCAAGGATTACGGTCAGGTCGGGCCGCTCCGCTTCGGCGTTGAGCTGCCATAGGAACACTGGATCGATGCCGTCGAAGCGCTGCATGACCAGGCCCGATGGGATGTAGCGGTCACTGACGACTACCGCTCCCGCGTCGAGATGCGCGCGGATCTCCGTCTCGATGTGGTGGTAGCGGTCAGCCGCGTACAGGCAGGCCAAGGCGTGGCCGGTGACTGATTCGGTCAGCTCGCGGCAGAGCTTGCCGATCGGCCCGTCGGATGGCTCGGCCGTGACATGCACGTGTTCACCGCTGGCAACGAGCATCTGTGCCAGGTGACGGACGATGGTGGATTTGCCCGCACCGCTCGGGCCATCCACGCTTACGAACAAGCCGCGTTGCGGCTAGAAAGGGTGTAGCTTCATCGCTGTCCCCCGCCCGTTCGCCGCGCAGGGCTTCGAGGCTGAGCACCCGGGCATCCGTTGCCGTGGCCAGATGTACGAACAAGCGGGCAGTAACGCGCACGTCATAGGTCGCCCGGTGCGGGGTGAGGTTATCCGGCACGTCTGCGGCCAAGTTGAAGTCTTTGACCAGCACACTAAGCTGGTAGCTCTCCCGCCTGGGTAGCAGTCGCCTGGCGAGCTTGAGCGTGTCGAAGACTTCAGGGCATTGCCAGTCGCCAAACTCCCGCTGGAGTACGCCGGTATCGACATGGGCGTTATGAGCAACGAGCGCCGGTACGGCCAGTGCTGTCCGTACCTCGTCGGCGATTGCCGCGAACGGTGGCTGGCTGGCCACATCGTCATTCGTCAGCCCGTGAACGCGCGTCGCGTAGTACTTGATGGACCGCTCGGGCCGCACCAGCCAGCTCCGCGGTTCGCCGATTTTGCCGCCGACGATCGGCACCACGGCCAGCTCTACCAGGTCCGGCGGCTGCTGGCCGTTGCCTTCGACATCCACCACAGCGTAGGCAAGGCTCGTCCAGTCGGTCATGCTTCGCTGTCCTTCAGCCGATATCTGCCCGGCCGTGGCGGTTGGCGTGATGCGGATGCCGCACGTCGTGCACTTGAAAGCCAAAGGCGTGTTGCAGGTAGTAGCGTGGCTGCCCACGGCCAAGACCCGTCACGATAGCCGCCCGTCGGTGATGTCCACGACGGCCAGGTCACGCGCCTCGGGCAAGGCACTGGCCACCTGACGCAGTCGTTCGGCAGTCGGCACCAGGTGGCCTGCCTGCAGCGGTCGAGCTGGGCCAGTGGCAGATGTCGCACGTTCCCGTATACCCAGTGCCCGGTGTAATCCGGCAGACCGTGGACGTACGACACGGCACAGGAGGTCTTGCGGAACAGCGAGGTCGAAACGGCGAATACCGACAGCACCCGCCGCTCAAGCGTCTCGGGCACGATCTTGCGGCGGGCGGTATCTTCGTACGGTTCAGGCAAGCCGTTCGCCCGGTAATACTCCGCGACTGGTCACGGTAAAACAAGCCGGTAAACACCGTGGCGTCGGCGTGCCGGTGCAGCTCAAGAGCGCGGTCGAGGTGCTCGGGCGAGTCATTCAGGCCCGGCACCAGCGGACGCCAGTACAGCACCGTCCGGTAGCGGCGTGATATCGGGCTGATGAATACCAGTGAGTTGGCGGCCACCGTTGAGGGGTACGGCTCGACGCGTGCATCCTCGATACCCGAGTACGTGAACAACAGCGTCACCTTAAGGTTCTTGAGTGCGTTCAGCCGCTCGACGTCCTTGGTCTTCATTGGGCACCTGGTGATGACCAGCACATGGTTGGTAAGCCCACGCTGGTCGAGGTCTTCGAGCACGGTGTAGGTATGCGGCCGGACGGCTGGCAGGAACGGATCGGTGGCCCGGTTAAAGAGCTGGATCGGCGTCAGGTCGGCTTGGAAGTAGCGGTGACTGACGAGCTGCTCGACGGCTTCGGCATCGCCCATCAGGGCGCGCGGCTGGCGCTGATCCCACAGGCCGTAGGTGTGCCGGATGCAGTAGGCGCAGTTCAGCGGACAGCCCTGGACGTGGTTGAGGCTCAGGCCGCTCTTGCGGTACTCGACAACCTCACGGGCGCGATCGGGCAGGCGCGTGAGCTGCGTCTGGCTCAGGAGTGGAACGGTAGTGCTCACCTGGTCCTCTTCCCCAGTCATCAGCGTCGAAGTAGACGCTCTCCTGGGAGCGTAGAAGCAGGGCCGCGGCAAGGCCAGAACGTTTCTCAGTATTGCTCGAAACTAACTTTGGGTGCGCGATGCCCGGCAATAGCGCGCCATCATCTTCGGGCATTTCAGCGGCCAGTTCCTCGCCTACCGCGTTGATGATGGCCCGCGCGGCCCGGCCGTAGCTGGCCACGGCCGCCAGTTCGTCAAACACCCGGCTGTACAGCTCGATCTCTTGCGGCTGGGTCAGCGTCAGGGCGGCTGAGTAGGTTTCGACCATGACGCGGTCCTGGTCGTAGAGCCAGAAGCCATGCCACGGAGAAGTGGCGTACTGCGTCTGGAACCCGATGATGCCGAGCCGCACATTGGGCAGGGCTGAGAAGGAGATCAGCCGGTCGAGCTGGCCGAGCATGACCGCAGGCGGACAGAGCCGCATCCGTAGCGCCGCCTCGGTCAGCACGAAATGAAACCGCTTGTCAGGCCGGTACAGAATCTCCTGTCGCTGCACGCGGCCTTGGATCGCTT
>CAVTZG010000006.1:0-14849 GCA_963739135.1 uncultured Actinomycetes bacterium | reverse complement strand
GCTTCGCTACCAGCTCTACTTCGACGAGCGTGAGATCGACGGCGACATCGTCTACGAGTTCAGCGGCGTGCACGTGGTGACGGACAAGATGAGCGCCCCGTACCTGATGGGCGCGACCATCGACTTCGTGGACACGATCGAGAAGCAGGGCTTCACGATCGACAACCCGAACGCTACGGGGTCCTGCGCCTGCGGCGACTCCTTCCACTGATGCCTGCCGGGGATAGACGCCGTGCGCATCGCGGTCACGGATCGATCGCGACTGACCATCTGATGACGTTTCCCGGCAGGTTCACCGAGCAGCTGATCGCCGACAAGCTGGATAAGGTCTCGTTGTCGTTCCTCGTAGACGACCTGGCTATCCGGCGTGGCGGCGTGGCGGCCAACATCGCCTTCGGCTTGGGCGTGCTCGGGCTGCGGCCGCTGCTGGTCGGCGCGGTCGGGGCCGACTTCGAGGACTACCGGCGCTGGCTGGAAGACCACGGGGTCAGCACCGCCGGGGTCCGGGAATCGCTGCTCAAGCACACGGCTCGTTTCGTGTGCACCACCGACGTGGACGGGAACCAGATCGGCTCGTTCTACGCGGGCGCGATGAGCGAGGACGCCGAGATCAAGATCGCGCCGCTGGCCCGGGCGCACGGCATCAACCTGGTCCTGATCGGGGCCGGTGACCCGGGAGCCATGGTGACGCACACCGCCGAGTGCGGCGCCGCTGGGCTGCCGTTCGTCGCCGACCCGTCCCAGCAGCTGGCCAGGATCCTCGACGACGAGCAGGTCCGCGCGCTGGTGGATGGGGCCATGTACCTGTTCGGCAACGAGTACGAGGAAGCGCTGATTGAGCGCAAGTCGGGCTGGACCGGCGCCGAGATCCTGTCCCGGGTCGGCACCAGGATCACCACCCTGGGCTCGGGCGGCGCGCGGATCGAGCAGGCCGGGCAACCGCCGGTCACGGTCCCCGCGGTACCTGACGCCAAGCCGGTGGACCCGACCGGCTCGGGTGACGCCTTCCGCTCCGGCTTCCTGGCCGCCGTCGCCTGGGGGCTGTCCCTCGAGCGCTGCGCTCAGCTCGGCCACCTGATGGCCGTGCACGCCCTGGAGGCCACCGGGCCGCAGGAGTACAACCTGAAGCCCGGCCCCCTGACGGACCGCTTCGCCGCCGCCTATGGCGACACTGCGGCGGCGGAGGTCGCGGCCCACCTGCCCGCCTGAGCCACGATCACGATCTTTTCTGCCGAACGGTCCGTACTGCCCGCACCCCGCCCCTGATCACCGGCGCCTTGGTCTGCGCCCGCCCGGCTTTTCCGACACGCCGTTACCCAGAACACCCCGGCCCGGCCGCCTGACGCCATACTGGCTGCAACGCGGACAAGGTGCGCCGGCACGAAAGGCACCGTACGAGAAAGGCACGGTCATGTGGTCAACGGCAACCAGGCGCGGCGTCCAGGCCGCCGCGCTGCTGTGCGTCGCGGTGACGGCGGGCTGTGCCTCGGCCGCCAGCAGCTCAACCTCGTCGACCGCGCCGAGCTCCGCCTCTGCCCCGGCCAGCTCGAGCCCCGCCTCCTCGGCCGCCGTCAGCACCCCGGCCGCGGCGCCCTCGCCGACCCTGACCCCGCCGGCCACCGCCGCTCCGGCCTGCGCGACCAGCGCGCTGCTGGTCAGGCTGGGGGTGGCGCAGGGCTACGCCGGAGGGGTGTACTACGTGATCGACTTCACCAACCAATCGGGTGCGGCCTGCACCATGTACGGCTATCCCGGTGTCTCTCTGGTCACCGGGCCGCCCTACGCGCAGATCGGCCTGGCCGCGCAGCGCGACAACACCGCGCCGGTCAGGCTGGTCACCCTGATTCCCGGTGCGATGGCCACTGCCGAGCTGCAGATCGTCGACGCGCACAACTACTCGCCCAGCACGTGCCGCCCGGTTACGGCGACCCACCTGAGGGTCTACCCGCCGAACCAGACGGCCCCCGTCTACCTGGCCACCACGTCCTTCGGCTGCGCCGAGCCCGTGCACACCTTGTTCATCGCCGCGGTGCAGCCTAGTTCACGCTAATCCGCGATCGCGTGGCGCCGTCTTCCTCCCCAGCACCTCAGAAGGCTGCGCCGAGCCAGTGCAGACCTTGTTCATCACTGCCGTCGCCGCCGGTACCGGCGGCTCCACCTGACCCCTGACCTCCTGACTCCCTGACGCCCGCGCCCCGGGCCTGCTGACCCAACCGCCAGCCGTCCCGCAGGCCGCTGGCTGCCTCATCCGGCCGCGGCGGTAGCGTGACTGGCATGGGAACAGCGCTCGCGTCCGTATCTCACGGCCTGCCCGAGTTGCCCGCGACCCGTGCCCTCGCGTCCGGTTACCACGGGCCGCCCGCGCTGACCCTGTCCCGGGCCTTCACCGAGTGGACGCTCGACCCGTGGATGCTGGCCCTGGTCCTGATCCTCGGCGCCGGCTACCTGGCCGGGGTCCGCCGGGTGCGGCGCACCGGCGACTGGTCTGTGGCCAGGCCGATCTGGTTCTGCGGTCTCGGTCTCGGGTTCCTGGTGATCGCCACCATGTCCTGGGTCGGCGTCTACCAGCCCGTCCTGTTCTATGCCCGGGCCGTCCAGACGGTGCTGCTCGTGCTGGTCGTCCCGCTGTTCCTGGCCCTGGGCCGGCCGCTCACCCTGGCCATCACGACCTTCCCGCGAGCCGGCGCCCGCCTGGAGACAGCCATCCGCTCCCGCGTGGCCCGGATCCTCACCTTCCCCGCGATCACCACGTTCGCCCTGGTCGCCGTGCCGTTCGTCATGTACTTCACGTCCTGGTACACAGCCGTCTTCCACAGCACAGCCCTGCGGGAGATCACCTACCTGATCCTGATGGTGCCGGGCCTGGCCTTCTTCTGGACCCTGCTCCGGGTCGACCCGGTGCCGAAGGCCTATGCCTATGCGGTCTCGATGTGGATCACCGGTGCCGCGGTCATCGGCGACGCGTTCTTGGGCATCGCCGTCATCGCCGACCAGAACCTGATCGGTTACGCCTATTACCACGCGCTGGCGCGGCCGTTCGGCCCCACCCTGCAGACAGACCAGGTCCTGGGCGGGGGAGTGCTGTGGATCCTCGGCAACCTGGTCGGCCTGCCGTTCCTCGCCGCTCAGCTCATCCACTTCATGCGCGAGGACGAGTCCGATGCCGCCCGCATCGACGCCGAACTCGACACCCGCGAAGCCGCCGAACTCCAAGCCAACCACCCGCCCCTCCAAGCCAACCGCACCACACTCCAAGCCAACCGCACGACCGCCGTATCCGCCGCCCTGAACCCGGCCACCCCGCCAGACGACCCAGACCACCCAGCCCAGCCCGACGAGCCAGCCGGATCCAAGCCCTGGTGGGAAGACGACCCCCGCTTCACCAGCCGCTTCAAGCCCACCTGACCCCAACCCGCCAGCCCCACCCGCCCCTCCAGTCCCACGCGCCCCCCAGCGGGGACCGCTGTGACGGACGAGAAAGCCCCGGAACGGTCAGAGGGTGCGGCGGATGAACAGGGCCCAGCCGCGGGGGAGCTCCTGGGCCTGCACGAACTCCTGGGACTTCAGCACGCACCAGGACGGCACGTCGGTATATGCCGCCGGATCGTCGGCTAGGACCGAGACGATCGCGCCCAGCGGAACGTCCCTGATCTGCTCGGCGAGCATGATGATGGGGATCGGGCACTTACGGCCGAGCGCGTCAATGGTCAGCACGGGAACGAGACCCGGCGGTGGAAGCACGGCCCGTTCGGGCTCGAGAAAAGGGACTCCACTGGCGGCGGCGTCCGGCTGGTCCGTGCGGCTGGCCGCGCCGCGGCCGAACAGGCGGGCCCGGCGCCCGGTCATGGACGGACCATCTTCCCGGGGCGGCGCAATTTCACGCCACCATCATGCCCGCACACGGCCCCGGTACGCGCGCAGACGCGAACATGACCGGAAAGATGCCGGGGGTCCTGGAAGCCGCAGCGGCGGAGCGCGATACTGTTTGCACGACACGCTGTAGCAGAACCGAGGAAGGCCCTCGCCTTGACTACCGATCACGACGGACAGGGTTCGCCCAGGCCCGCGTCCCCTGGTCCCCGCCGGGTGCGTGGCGCGCGCGCGACGGGCATGACAGTCGCGCTGGTGCTCCTGGTCCTCGGCCTGAGCGGCTGCACGAACGACACGTTCACCAGGCTCGGCTTCCCCAACCCGATCACCGAGCAGGGCAAGACGGTCCTCACCCTCTGGCAGGGTTCCTGGATCGCGGGCCTGGCCGTCGGCGTGCTGGTGTGGGGCCTGATCCTGTGGGCGGTGATCTTCCACCGCAAGCGCAGCGACAAGCTGCCGCCGCAGGCGCGCTACAACATGCCGATCGAGATCATGTACACGGCGGTGCCGTTCGTGCTGATCGCGGTGTTCTTCTACTTCACTGCCAAGGACGAGAACTACATCGACAAGCTGTCCAACAAGACCGATGTGGTGGTGAACGTGCTCGGCTTCCAGTGGAGCTGGCAGTTCAACTACCCGCAGTACGGCGTGACCAACGTGGGCAACCCTTGGGACCCGAGCCTTTCGGCGAACCAGAACGAGCCGCTGCTGCCGGTGCTGGAGATCCCGGCCGGCGAGACGGTCCGGTTCAACCTGACCTCCTCCAACGTCGTCCACTCGTTCTGGGTACCAGAGTTCCTGTTCAAGCGCGACGTCATCCCCGGTCACCCGAACCACTTCGAGGTCACCGTGACGCAGACGGGCACCTTCACCGGGCACTGCAGTGAGTTGTGCGGCCTGTATCACAGCAGGATGCTGTTTACCGTGAAGGTCGTGACCCCGCAGCAATTCCAGGCGTACATGGCCGCCGAGCAGGCGGCGCAAAAGGCATCCGGGAGCACACAGTGAGCACGATCGAGCAGCCGGTCATTGCCGCGCCCCAGAGCAGGACCGAGCGCAAGGGGTCGATCCTCGCGTACTGGCTGTCCTCGACCGACCACAAGATCATCGGGCACCTGTACCTGATCACCTCGTTCTTCTTCTTCCTGTGCGCCGGGATCATGGCCCTGCTCATGCGGATCCAGCTGCTGGGTCCAGACCAGCATTTCGTGTCCGACCAGCAGTACAACGAGCTGTTCACCATGCACGGCACGCTGATGCTGCTGCTGTTCGCCACGCCGCTGTTCGTCGGGTTCGCCAACGAGCTGATCCCGCTGCAGATCGGCGCGCCCGACGTGGCCTTCCCGCGGCTCAATCTGCTCAGCTACTACCTGTTCACCTTCGGCGGCCTGATCCTGCTGGCCAGCTTCCTGACCCCGGGCGGCTCGGCGTCGTTCGGCTGGTACGCCTACTCCCCGCTGACCAGCGCGATCTACTCACCCGGGATCGGCGCCGACATGTGGATCATGGGCCTGGTGCTGTCCGGCTTCGGCACCATCCTGGGCGGGGTCAACTTCATCACGACGATCTTCTGCATGCGCGCGCCCGGCATGACGATGTTCCGGATGCCGATGTTCACCTGGAACGCGCTGCTCACCTCGATGCTGGTCCTGATGGCGTTCCCGGTGCTGGCCGCCGCGCTGCTGGTACTCGAGATCGACCGGCGGCTCGGCGCGCACGTCTTCGACGCCTCCAGCGGCGGAGCGATCTTGTGGCAGAACCTGTTCTGGTTCTTCGGCCATCCCGAGGTCTATATCCTCGCGCTGCCATTCTTCGGCATCGCGACCGAGATCATCCCGGTGTTCAGCCGCAAGCCGCTGTTCGGCTACAAGACGCTGATCGCCGCCACGATCGCCATCGCCGGGCTGTCGATGACCGTGTGGGCACACCACATGTTCACCACCGGTGCCGTGCTGCTGCCGTTCTTCGCGTTCATGACGTTCCTGATCGCGGTGCCGACCGGGGTGAAGTTCTTCAACTGGGTGGGCACCATGTGGAAGGGGCAGCTCACCTTCGAGCCGCCGATGCTCTTCACGGTCGGGTTCCTGATCGTATTCCTGTTCGGCGGCATCACCGGCATCATCCTGGCCTCCCCGCCGCTGGACTTCGCCGTGTCCGACTCCTACTTCGTGGTCGCGCACTTCCACTACGTGCTGGCCGGCACGGTGCTGTTCGAGATGTTCGCCGGCTTCTACTTCTGGTGGCCGAAGATGACCGGCAAGATGCTCAACAGCCGGATCGGCAAGGTCCAGTTCTGGTTCATGTTCATCGGCTTCAACATGACCTTCCTGGTCCAGCACTGGATGGGCGTCGAGGGCATGCCACGGCGCATCGCCAACTACCCCTTCCTGCCCGGGAACGTGACCACGCTGAACATCATCTCCTCCGTCGGGTCGTGGATACTCGCCCTGTCCGTGCTCATGTTCTTCTGGAACATGTATGTCACCTGGCGGTACGGGGAGCGGGTGACAGAAGAGGACCCGTGGGGTTTCGCCAGCTCGCTGGAGTGGGCTACGTCCTGCCCGCCGCCGCGGCACAACTTCTACCGGATCCCGCGGATCAGGTCCGAGCGGCCCGCGTTCGAGGCGCACTACCCGCACATCAAGTGGGGCCGTGAGTCACACGGGCTGGAGCAGACGTTGCCGGCCATCGAGAGCGCGCGGAAGTAGAGGTTCGGAGCATGAAGGTCGAAGGCTGGCTGTTCCTCGGCTGCGGGGTGTTCTTCGCCGGCACGGACTTGGTGTACTGGTACACCTCGCATGACCCGACCGGTACCGCCGCGCTCGCGTTCGCCGTGGGCTTGGCCCTTCTCACCGGCTTCTACGTCCTGTTCACCGGGCGCCGCCTGCCCAAGCTCCCGCAAGACGATGACGTCGGCGAGATCGAGCAGGGCACCGGCGAGTTCGGGTTCTTCAGCCCACATAGCTGGTGGCCGCTGTTCCTGGGTCTTAGCGCCGCCACGGCGGGGCTTGGCTTCGCGGTCGGCTGGTGGCTGTTCCTGATCGGGATGCTGTTCACCGTCTTCGCCACGATCGGCTTCGTCTTCGAGTACTACCGGGGCAACTTCTCCCACTAGTCGCGCGGCCTGCGGGGGCCTGGGGTGGGCTCGTGGGAGCAAGCAGAGCCCCCCAGCCGCGTGACACTACGGCGAGGACCGCAGCGGGTATGCGGGGGGTTCGGGGGGTCGTCCCCCCGGGTCACAGAGCCCGGACTGGTAGGCCATGATGACGAGCTGGATGCGGTCACGGGCGCCGAGCTTGGTCAGCAGGTGCGCCACGTGGGTCTTGGCCGTGGCCGGGCTGATCGTCAGCTGCTCGGCGATCTCCCCGTTGGACAGCCCGCGGGCCACCATGGTCAGGACCTCGAGCTCGCGTTCGGTCAGCACCCGGGCAAGCCGGTCGGCGCGCCCGGCCGCGCCGAGCCTCCCGCCCGCGTTCGTCCTGGCTGCAGCCTCCCGCCCGGTCCCGTCGACCAGGACGCCATCGGGCCCGGCCCCGTCTGGCCCGGTCCCGGAAGCGCCGCCCGGATGGTCCTCAGCCGGCGCGGTGCGGGCGAACTCGCCGATCAGGCGGCGGGTCACGCTCGGCGCCAGCAGGGCGTCGCCCGCCGCCACCACCCGGATGGCGGTCAGCAGGTCGGCCGGGAGGGTGTCCTTGAGCAGGAACCCGCTGGCCCCCGCCCGCAGCGCGGCGAACACGTACTCGTCCAGGTCGAAGGTGGTCAGGATGAGAGCGCGCACGTCGGTGCTCTGGGTGATCTGCCTGGTGGCCTCGATGCCGTCCATGACCGGCATGCGCACGTCCATCAAGATCACGTCGGGCCTGGCCCGCCTGGCCGTCTCCACGGCCTCGGCCCCGTTGCCGGCTTCGCCGACCACGACGAAACCAGGCGTGGCCGCGATGATCCCGCAGAACCCCACCCGGACCAGGGCCTGATCGTCGGCTACTACCACCCGCAGCGGATCCGGCGCGCTCATCGGCCAGCCAGGATCGTCACGTCCGGCCCGCAGGCGCAGGCAGCGGGATGAGCGCGCTCACCTGGAACCCGTAGCCAGGCAGCGGCCCGGCACTGAACTCGCCGCCGAGCAGCGACACCCGCTCGCGCATGCCGATGATCCCGTGCCCGCCGCCAACAGGCACGCTCGCCGCGCCCGAGCCTGCCTCCCGGCCGAACGCGGCCCAGGCCGGACCGCCACCCGCCCACGATCCCGCCGCCGACCGCGGACCGGCCGCTGACCGGGGGCCGGCCGCCACGCCGTCGTGCCCGGCCGCCGGGTGACCGAAGGCCGCGGGAGCGGGCACCCCCGCGCCGGCCAGCTCGGGCACCGGCATGCCGGCTCCGTTGTCGGTGATCTCGATGGTCAGCTCGTCAGCTCCGTAGCCGATCAGCACCCGGCACGAGCTCGCCCGGGCGTGCTTGACCACGTTGGTCAGCGACTCCTGCACGATCCGGTAGGCCGACAGGTCGATGCTCGCAGGCAGGTCGCGCGGTTCTCCCGCGCGGGTCAGGTCGACCCGCACCCCCGCGCCCGCGGTGCGCGCCAGCAGCCGGTCCAGCTCGGCCAGCCCGGGCGCGGGGAACAGCGGGGCCCCCGGCCCTCCGGCCGCGGCCACAGGACGTACCGCCGGATCGTCGCGACCCGCCGGCGAGGCGGCCGGCTCCGCCGGAGCACCGGCCGGCTCCGCCGGAGCACCGGCGGGCGCCACCGGAGCACCGGCGGCCTCGCTCTCGTCGGCCTGCCGCAGGGCGCCGAGCATCCGGCGCATCTCGTCCAGTGCCTCGCGGCTGGTGGCCTGGATGGCGCCCAGCGCGGCGCGGGCGTCGCCCGGCTGGCTGTCGATGACGTACTGGCCGTAGCCCGCCTGGACCGCGATGACGCTCATGCTGTGCGCCACCACGTCGTGCAGTTCCCTGGCGATGCGCAGCCGCTCCTGCGCGACCGCCTTGCTGGCCGCCTCGTCCTGCAGGCTGACCGCGTAGCTGCGGCGCTGGCGCACCGTGTAGCCGACCGTCCAGAAGATGGTCACGCACAGCGTGACCGAGATCAGGGCACCCGGTTCGAAGACGCCGCCGCCGCCCCAGCCCGCCGCCACCAGCGCGTTGTCCGCGATCAGCGTGACGAACACCACCACCAGCACGCGGACCGCGTCCCGCCGCCTGTTGTAGGTGGACGCCACCAGGTACAGCACGTAGGCCACGGGCAGGAAGTAGGTCAGCGACCCGGAATCCGGCCCGGTCAGCACGGTCACGAACAGCGTGCTGACCAGCAGCACGGTGAGCATGAGCGTAGGGTTGCGGCGGCGCAGCGCCACCGCGGTCCCCGCCGCGATTACCAGCAGCAGCGCTATCGGCCTGGCCAGCGCCAGCGGGACGTAGTGCGCCGGGCCGAACGGGAACAGGAACGGCTGCCTCAGGCTCCGGCTGACCGACTCGTACAGGACGATCGCGGTGATCAGGCCGACCCCGTAGTCGACCGCGGCCCAGTGCGACGGGCTCATCCGCTGGGTCAGCGGCGGCCGCTGGCGTCCAGCTCGATCGTCCGAGGTAGTGCGCACCTTCCTACCGTAACCTCCCGGGGCGCCGAGAGCGTCATCCTGCAGGCGTAGACCCCGGCGATGACCGCCCGTCATCCCACGTCACCGGCACCGCCGCAACTTCACTCTCGGGGGGGATGACGGCCGGTTCGCGCGCTGGCACGGTAGCACCATGCCACCCACCGAAGTCCCCGAGCCATCGGGGCCCGCCCAAGCGGTCATCGAGACCACGGCGCTGACCAAGCGGTACCCGCCGAACGTGACCGCGCTCGACGGGCTCACGGTCCGCGTCGCGCCCGGCGTCACCGGGCTGATCGGCGCGAACGGCGCGGGCAAGTCGACGCTGATCAAGATCCTGCTTGGCCTCATCCAGCCGACCAGCGGCCAGGCCAAGGTGCTCGGCCACGACTGCCAGGCCAGCGGCGAGAAAATCCGGGTCCTGCTCGGCTACATGCCCGAACACGACTGCCTGCCGCCCGACGTGACCGCCACCGAGTTCGTCACGCACCTGGGCCGGATGTCCGGGCTGCCGCCCACGGTGGCCAAGGAACGCGCCGCCGAGTCGCTGCGCCACGTGGGCCTGCACGAGGAGCGCTACCGCCTGATCGGCACCTACTCCACCGGCATGAAGCAGCGGGTCAAGCTGGCCCAGGCGCTGGTCGGGGACCCCCGGCTGCTGCTGCTCGACGAGCCCACCAACGGGCTCGACCCGGCCGGCCGCAACGCCATGCTCGAGCTGATCGCCAGGATCGGCGCGGAGTTCGGCATCTCGATCGTGGTCGCCTCGCACCTGCTCGGCGAGATCGAGCGGATCTGCGACCACCTGGTCGCCATCGAGGGCGGCCGGCTGCTGCGCGCCGACACGATCACCAGCTTCACTCAGGTCAGCCAGGTCCTGGCCGTCGAGGTCGAGGAAGGCCTGGTGCAGCTGCAGCAGGAACTGCAAACCCGCGGCCTGACCGCCACCGCCCAGCGCGACCACCGGGTCCTGCTGGTGCCGCTGGGCGGCGACGACACCTACGACGTGGTGCGGGATGCCGTGGCCGACCTGGCTTTGCCGCTGTGCCGCCTGGAGCAGCGCCGGCACCAGGTCGAGGAACTGTTCCGCGACGACGAAAGCACCGAACATGTCTGAGACCACGAGCGCCGCCGGCGTCATCCACGACCTCGGCTACCGCCGCTACGACGGTCCCCGGCTGGGCCGGGCCCAGATCGTCAGGGCCCTGACCTGGCACAGCTTCCGCTCCACGTTCGGCATCGGGCGGGGCGTGAAGGCCAAGATCATCCCGATCCTGGCCGTCGTGGCCATGTGCCTGCCCGCATTCGTGAACGCGTTCGCCGTGGCCAGGGGGAACCCGAGGCTGTTCGGCTACGACGTGTACGTGCCGAACCTGCGGGTCGCCGTGGTCATCATCTTCCTGGCCGCCCAGGCACCCGAACTGGTCTCCCGCGACCTGCGCAACCACGTCCTGCCGCTGTACTACTCCAGGCCGCTGCGGCACGGCGACTACCCCCTGGCCAAGTACCTCGCGCTCACCGGGGCGCTGCTGCTGCTGATCGAGATACCGCTGCTCATCCTGTACGTGGGCACGATCGCCTCGGTCAAGGGCGGCGGCGCCGTCTGGGACCAGACCCGGGCGCTGATCCCCGGTCTCGGCGTCGGCCTGATGTGGGCCGTGCTGATGGCGGCCATCGGCCTGGTCCTGGCCTCGCTCACCGGCCGCCGCGCCTACTCCACCGGCATCGTCGCGATCAGCCTCGTGCTCACGTTCTTCCTGTCCCTGCTGCTGATCCAGGCCGAGGGCGGGCAGACGGCCACCACCACCGGCGCCCGGGTGGCCGGGCTGTTCAGCCCGTTCACCATCCTGGACGGGGTACGCGTCTGGCTCGGCGGCAACCCGACCACCGGCCTGGTCGCCGATCCCGGCCATTACGGCCCGCTCTACGGGCTGGCCGCCGTTGTCCTCCTCGCGGCCAGCCTCGGGGGCCTGGCCGCGAGGTACCGGAAAGTGAGCCGATCCTGATGACCATCGAACTGCGCAACGTATCCCGCTGGTACGGCAACGTGGTGGCGGTCAACGACGTGACGATGTCGATCGAGCCTGGCGTGACCGGCCTGCTCGGCCCGAACGGCGCCGGCAAGTCGACGATCATGCACATGATCTCGGGGTTCCTGCCGCCTTCACGGGGCGAGCTGACCGTGGCCGGCCAGCCCAGCTGGCGCCGCCCTGAGCTGTACCGGAAGATCGGCCTGGTACCGGAACGGGACTCGGTGTACGCGTTCCTGACCGGCGAGCAGTTCGTGGTCTCCACCGCGAAGCTGCACGAGCTGCCCGACCCGGCCGCGGCGGCGGCCCGGGCCATCACCTTGCTCGACATGGCCGACGCCGCGGACCGCAAGATCGCCACCTACTCCAAGGGCATGCGCCAGCGGATCAAGGTGGCCGCGGCCCTGGTGCACGACCCGGAGATCCTGCTGCTCGACGAGCCGTTCAACGGCATGGACCCGCGACAGCGGCTGCACATGATGGACCTGCTCGACAAGCTGGGCAGCGAGGGCCGGACCATCCTGTTCAGCTCGCACATCCTGGAGGAGGTCGAGCGGCTGTCCGGGACCATCCAGGTGGTGGTGGCCGGGCTGGCCGCCTCCGGTGACTTCCGGGCCATCCGCCGGCTGATGACCAGCAGGCCGCACGTGTTCACCGTGCGGTCCTCCGACGACCGGCTGCTCGGCGGCACGCTCATCGGGCGGCCCGCGGTGACTGCCGTCGAGCTGACCCGGGGCGGCCTGCAGGTGCGCACCTCGGACTACGGCGCGTTCTGCCGGGACATCGCCGTCCTGGCCCGCGACCACGGCATCCGCCTGCGCGAGGTCCAGCCCACCGACGAGTCCCTGGAAAGCGTCTTCGCCTACTTGGTGGCCGACTAAAGGAGCAGCATGTCTGGCTTGTTCAACCCGACGGTGGCCTCGATCACGCTCCGTGCCACCCTGAGCCGCAAGCGGGCGTTCCTGTTCGCCATCCCCGCGGCGATCCTGATCCTGCTCACGGTGGCGCTCAAGGCCTCGCGCCCGCCGCTGCGGCCCTGGCCCTCGCACGTGCTCGGCACGTTCGGGTTCTCGGTGCTGATCCCGCTGACCGCGCTGATCATCGGGACCAGCGTCCTCGGCGCCGAGGTCGACGACGGCAGCATCATCCACCTGCTGGCCACCCCGGTGCGCCGGTCATCCGTGGTGCTGACCAAGTTCGCGGTCGCGGCCGGCCTGACCGTGGTGTTCGCCGCGATCCCCGAGCTCATCGCCGCGCTGATCGGGGGCGGCGGCACCGTCCCCGGTCAGTTCGGCACCGGTCCGGGCGGCGCGCAGATCCTGGGCCCCGTCACCATCAGTACGGGCAAGTTCGCCCTCGGCCTGTTCGTCGGGGCGCTGGCCTGCTCGGTGATCTACAACGCGGTCTTCGTCATGATCTCGGTGGCCACCACCCGGGCCATCGCCGTCGGCCTGCTGTACGTGCTGGTCTGGGAGATCCTGATGGCCAACTTCGTCAGCGGCGTCAGGCTGCTGTCGGTCAGCCACTACGGCCTCGGCATCGCCAACGCCTTCATCAACGACTCGCTCCTGCAGGCGGGCCTGAGCCTGCTGACCTCCGTGGTCATGGGCGCCATCGTCACCGTCGGCGCGCTCGTGCTGGCCATCAACCTGCTGTCCGGCTTCACCCTCAAGGGCGAGCCCGCATAAGGCCGGGCGGGCGCCGAACCATTGCTACGGCTCCTGCCTGCCCGCTGGTTTGGGCCTGGCACTGACACTTTCATCATCGCCGCAATGGCAGCGTAGGCCTGGGCACGGCGTGCTGATGGCCGGGGTGCGCTGCGGGTCACCGGGTGGCTCTTCTGTCGGGGGTGCACGGGTTTTCGGTGTGCTGGCCCGGCCGTCCGGCCGGACCGGCGGTGGCCAGGACAGCCACGGCCAGCAGTACTCCCAGGGCGGCGGTGGCGGTGTCGGGGATGGTGTACGGGCCGTGGAAGCCGGACATGGCCGCCTGCGGGGCCGACGCGGCGCCGATCAGCAATGCGGCCCAGCCTGCCCAGCGCCGGCCGGCCTGGCATCCGCGCGCGGTCCGCACGCTCAGCCCGGCTGCGGCCAGCCCGGCCGCGGCCAGCGCCGCGGCCGGTGCCGGGTGGCGGGCTGCTGCCAGGACGAGGCCGCACCGGGTCAGGTCCAGCACTGCCGCGGTGAGCAGCATCACGGCGATCAGGTGCCGGCCGGGCCTGGGCCTGGGAGCAGGTGCTGCCTGCTCGCCGTCGGCGCCGGCCGCGGTGATGTCCCAGGGCATGCGGCCGGCCATCAGGACGCGATCGCGTCGTGCTCGTCGAGGTGCTGGCGCAGTGCATCCAGCGCGTAGTGCAGCCGTGATCTGGCCGTGCCGTGCGGTATGCCGAGCTCGCGGGCGACCGCCGCCATGGTCCCGCCCCGGTAGAAGGTCTCCACCAGCACGCTCTGGTGTGCGGGCGACAGGTGCGCCAGGGCGGCGGAAACGAGCTGCCACCCCACCGTGATCTTGACCACCGGCGCGGTGCAGGCGCTGGATCCCGGCCAGCTGGATGCGGTCCTGGCGCACGAGCGGGCCCACCTGGCCGGCCGCCACCACCGGCTGCTGGCCGTGGCGCGGATCGGCCGCCAGGTGCTGCCGTTCCTGCCGCTGATGCGGGACGCCGAACAGCAGGTAGCCCGGCTGGTTGAGCTGCACGCCGACGATGCGGCCACCCGAGCTCATGATCCGCGGCTGCTCGCCACCGCCCTGGTCCTGCTCGCCACGGCCGCCAGTCCCGCGCCGGCCCTGGCCGCGGGTGCCACCGACTCGGTCCAGCGGATACACCGGCTGCTGGGCCCCGCCGAGCCACTGAGCCGCGCCCGCCGTCAGCTGCTGCGCGCCACCGCCACGGCCCTCGCCCTGACCCCGGTCCTGCTCGCCCTGACCCCAGCCGTGCTCGCACTCGCCCTGGGACGGATCCCGGCCGCCTAGCAGACCCGGCGTGCACGCCGAGACGGAACGCGCAGGCCGCGACTGTCCGGCACCGCGGGAAGGAGGTCGCGTCCGCCGTCGCGACCGCGAGCGAGCTGATCAGCCGGGCACGCAGCGCCGCCCGGGCGGGGATCGGCGAGCTGGCGGTCACGAGCGCTGAGATGGCCACCGCCGAAGCGGACTGGGCCTGGCTGCGGCCCGGCGAGTCCGATGAGGCCGCCCGCTGGCGCAACGCCGTCAGCCGCTGGGACGCACTGTGCTTCCCCTACCCGGCGGCACACGCCCGATGGCGCCTGTCCCACGCGCTCCTGAGCCGGTCCGGATCGTCCGCAGCCAGTCATGACCGTATCCTCGACATCGCCGCGGCGCGGATCCGCCGCGACGG
>CAVTZG010000005.1:0-68414 GCA_963739135.1 uncultured Actinomycetes bacterium | reverse complement strand
CGTTATGTGCGTATTGCAACCATATGGTTACAGTTTGCTGGTTGCATTCTGTTACTGTCACCTGCCGCCGCCCAAAAGCAAAGGGGTTGCCCGCCAGATCACACAGTCACGGCTTGCCGGGCAGGGGCTCCGGACGCTCAGCCTGGACAACCCGGAGCATGTCGAGCGGTACGGCCTGCAGCAGCTGGCCGCCGAGCGCACCAGCCTGGCCGGGTGAGGGCACCTGTCCGTTCGGGCGTGAGCCCTGGGGCCCGGCGTGGTCATCTACACGTGGTTGGGCCGGGTACGCTCAGCGCCTGCGCAGCCGCCAGCCCCGGTCGCAGCGCTCGACGAAGCCGCAGCCCGCCAGCAGGCCGAGGCAGCGCAGCACCGTGTCGAGGTCCACTCCGGCCTCGACCGCGATCGTGGACGGCCCGGCGCCGCCGCGGCCGGGAAGCGCGTCGAGCACCCTGGCGCTGTCCGGATCCAGCTCATCGCGCGACTGTTTCCGCTGGGCTGAGGCTGGCCCGCGTGCAGGCGGCGGCGCCCGCCACGGGCCGCCCGCCGGTGCCGGGGCAGCTGGGGCGCCCAGCGGGGTGAGCATCTCGATGACGTCGGCGGCGCAGGTGACGCAGGTGGCGCCCCACTCCCTGATGATCCGGTGGCAGCCGGCCGACTCGCGCGACGTCACCGGTCCGGGAACGGCCATCAGCGGCCTGCCGAGCTCGGCGGCGTGCCGCGCGGTGTTCAGCGCACCGCTGCGCTCACCGGCCTCCACGATCACGGTGCCGCACGTCAGCGCGGCGATGACCCGGTTGCGGACCAGGAACCGCAGTCGCGCGGGATGACGCCCTGGCGGCCATTCGCTGATCACCAGGCCCCCCGCCGCGATGTCCGCGAACAGTTCCGCGTGGCCCACCGGATAGGGATGGTCGACCCCGCAGGCCAGGACGGCGATCGTGGTTCCCTTCGCGGCCAGGGCGCCGCGGTGCGCGGCGGCGTCGATGCCGTACGCCCCGCCCGAGACGACGACCCAGCCCTGGTCGCCAAGGTCGGCGGCGATCTCGCCGGCGACGTGCGCGCCGTAGCCGGTGGCGGCCCGGGACCCCACCACCGATACCGACTGCGCGCAGGCTGCGGGCAGGTCGGCGCCGCCCCGCAGCCACAGCGCGTAGGGCCGAGCCTGGCCCAGCTCGTCCAGCCGCTCCGGCCATTGCGGATCTCCCGGGCAGACCAGCCTGATACCGTCACAACAGGCAGCCGCGATGTCCGCGTCGTCGGGCAGCCCGGGGAGCCGGGCCCGCCAGCGGCCGAGCGCGCCCTCCAGCGCCTTCCTGCTCGCCGGGCTGTCGCCGCACCCGGGCCCGATCCCCGGCAGCATGTCCGCCTTGACCGCGGCCAGCACCTCGGCCGGCTCGCAGATCTCCAGCAGGGCGCCGAGCGCCGGGTCGCTGGGCTCGGCCAGATAGGTGAGCGCCGCCCGGGCCAGGCTCTGCTCGCCAAGCCGCCCGGTCACGGCGGCCGCGGGGCTCATCGCCGGACCCCGAGCCACAGTCCGAGCGCGGTATGGCACTCATCCTTGCCCGGGCGCGGCTTGCCGGCCAGGTCGGCGATAGTCCAGGCGACGCGGATGACCTTGATCACGCCGCGCGCGCTGATCTGGCCCCGCTCCAGGCAGCGTTCCACCACGGCCAGCGAACCCGGCGCAGGGGGAAAGGTCCGGCGCAGCTGCGATCCGGGGATCTCGGCGTTCAGGCGCCACGGTGTGCCGCGCAGCCGGTGCGTGGCGCGGTCCCTGGCCCGGGCCACCCGCAGCGCCACGGCAGCGCTCGACTCAGCGAAGTTCCTGTCGCTCAGCAGTTCCTTTCGGCTCACGGGCTCGAGCTCGACCTTCACGTCGATCCGGTCGAGCAGCGGGCCCGAGAGCCGGCCCAGGTACCGGCGGCGCACGGCCGGGCTGCAGCGGCAGCCCTCGGCGGGCCCGATCATCTTCGCGCACGGGCAGGGATTGGCGGCCAAGACCAACGTGAACTTCGCAGGGAATCGTGTGATCACGCCCAATCTGGCCACAACGACCTCACCCGCCTCAAGTGGCTGCCGCAGCGCGTCGAGCACATCCTTAGCGAACTCCGGTGCCTCGTCGAGGAACAGCACGCCCCGGTGCGCCAATGACGCGGAGCCGGGCAGGATGATGCCGCTGCCGCCGCCGACGATCGCCGCCTTGGTCGCGGTATGGTGCGGGGCCATAAACGGCGGGTCGGTCAGCAGCGGGACCTGCGGCGGCAGATTTCCGGCCACCGAGTGGATGGAGGTGACCTCCAGCGCAGCCGCGCGGTCGAGCCGCGGCAAGATCGTGGGGATCCGCTCAGCCAGCATCGTCTTGCCCGCCCCTGGTGGCCCGAGCAGCGACAGGTGATGACCGCCCGCCGCGCACACCTCCGCGGCCCGCCGGGCCATCGACTGGCCGAGCAACTCGGCGAGGTCAGGCGACATCGCGCCGACCCGGTTGTCGCGGCCAGCTGAGCCCGCGGCGCCTGCGCCGACGCGCCGTCCGGGCCCGACCCGGCCTGCGGTCAGGTCCCGGCCGCCTCTGAATTCGGCCGCGGACAGACCGCGCAGGCCCGGCGTGCCGCGCAGCCAGTCCACCGCCCCCGTCAGGCTGCTGGCCGCGATTACGCGCACGCCGGGCACCATGACGGCCTCGGACGCGTTCTGGTCGGCCACCATGACCGTGCCGAAGCCGCGATCCGCCGCGGCGGCCACGGCGGGAAGCACGCCGCGCACTGGCCGCAGCCGCCCGTCGAGGCCGAGCTCGCCGAAGAACATCACCCCTTCTGATGCCGCCCGCGGCACCGTGCCCGCCGCGGTGAGGACCGCCACGGCTATGGCCAGGTCGAACCAGCTGCCGCGTTTGGGCAGACTGGCCGGTGAGAGGCCGACGGTGATCTTGCGCTGCGGCCATTCCTCGCCGCTGTTCACGATCGCGGCGCGGATCCGGTCCCGCGCCTCTCGTAGCGCAGTATCAGGCAAGCCGACCAGGATAATGCCGACCAGGCCGTTCGCGATGTCCGCCTCGACCTCCACCACATGGCCAGTCACCCCGATCAGCGCCACCGAGTGTGTGCGGGCCAGCGGCATGGCTAGCCCACTCCCCTGATGTGCTCGATCGTGAAGCCGCCGGTGCCCTCGTAGACCAGGCCCACGACGTCGATGCGGACCTGATCGAACCGGACGCCATGGGCGTTCAGCCACTGCACCGCCAGCCGGCGCAGCCGGGCGCGCTTGGCCCGGCTGACGGCCTCCAGCGGGCTGCCGTAGCGCATCGAGGTCCTGGACTTGACCTCAGCCACGACCAGCACGTGCCGCTCCACCGCCACGATGTCGATCTCGCCGTCCGCGCTGCGCCAGTTCCGGTCCAGGATCCGCAAACCGCGCGATTCCAGGTACTCGGCCGCCGCCTGCTCACCGGACTTGCCCAGCACGTCCTTGGCCCGCATCGTCATCACCCTCACCTCCGGTTCCGACGATCGCCGCAGGCGGGACGGGCCGTGGGACGGCCGCCGAGGCTGTGGACAGCCGGAGGGAGGGCACCGCCGGTGTGGATAGCCGAGCGGAAATGTCAGAGCTGGGTGGTTCGATACACGGGGGTCATGCGTGCTGCGAGCTCAGGGCGACCGGAGGGACGGCCCGAGGAGGGATCCTGAGGAGGGATCCTGAGGAGTGATCAGGTCCCGGAACCCCGGTCGTAAGGCGGGCGCCCGGGCGGCTGCTCCGGGCGGGGGCCGCCCTTGATCGAGGGGACCTTGCGCTCGACGGCCTTGGTGCCGAGCTCGAACTCCTCGCCGTGGTGGATCACCGGCAGCGGGTCGCCGTCCAGCAGCTCGTACCGGGCGTGGCCGGGCTTGATCGCCACACGCAGCTTCCGGCCGCGGTAGCGCACCCGGAAGGTCAGGCCCGAGATGGCGTCGGGCAGGCGCGGGCTGAAGGACAGTGCCCCCATGCCGGCGCGCATCCCGCCGAACCCCGCCACCAGCGCTATCCACCCCCCGGCCAGCGAGGCCATATGGACGCCGTCGGAGGTGTTGTGCTCCACGTCCCGCAGGTCCATGAGCGCGGCCTCGGCCAGGTAATCGTGGGCCAGGTCGAGCTGGCCCACCTCGGCCGCGATCACCGCCTGCGTGCAGGCCGACAAGGATGAGTCGCGCACGGTCAGCGGCTCGTAGTAGGCGAAGTTGGCCGCCTTCTGCTCGGGAGTGAACGCCTCGGACCGCAGGTACATGGCCAGCACCAGGTCGGCCTGCTTGACGACCTGCTTGCGGTACAGCTGGAAGTATGGGAAGTGCAGCAGCAGCGGGTACTTGTCCTCGGCGGTGTTCCTGAAGTCCCACCTGGCGTAGTCGGTGAACCCTTCGTGCTGCGGGTGCACGCCCAGCCGGTCGTCGAATGGGATGAACATCGCGGCCGCCGCGTCCCGCCAGGACGCGGCTTCCTCGGTGGTCACCTCCAGCGCCTCGGACTCGGCGGGCAGCCTGGTGGCCGCCTCGGCGGCGCAGTACAGATTCCGCTGGGCCATCAGGTTGGTGTAGACGTTGTTGTCTTTGACCGCGCTGTACTCATCGGGCCCGGTCACGCCCTCGATCCTGAAGTGGCCGGCCGCGTCGTGCTGGCCAAGCGACCGCCACAGCCGTGCGGTCTCCACCAGCAGCTCGAGGCCGACCTCGGTCTCGAACTTGGCGTCCTCGGTGGCGTCCAGGTAGCGGGCCACCGCGTCGGCGATGTCGGCGTTGATGTGGAACGCGGCGGTACCGGCGGGCCAGTAACCGGAGCACTCCTGGCCGCGGATCGTGCGCCACGGGAACGCCGCCCCGGCCAGGCCGAGGTCGGCGGCGTGCTGCTTGGCCTCGGCCAGCACCATGTGCCGCCAGCGCAGCGCGTCGGCCGCGACGGACGGCTGGGTGGACATAAGCACGGGCAGCACGAACGTCTCGGTGTCCCAGAAGGTGTGCCCGTCGTAGCCGCTGCCGGTCAGCCCCTTGGCCGCGATCGGCCGGTACTCGGCCCGCGCGCCGGCCTGCAGGATGTGGAACAGCCCGAAGCGGACCGCCTGCTGGACCTCGGCGTCGCCCTCCACCTCGACGTCGGCGCCGTCCCAGAACTCATCCAGGTAGGCCCGCTGCTCGGCCAGCAGCCCGTCCCAGCCGGTCAGGTGCGCGCCGGCCAGGGCGCCGACGATCTGGTCGATCAGCGCCGGCCGCGAACGCTGGCTGGACCAGCCGTAGCCGACGTACTTGATCACCCGCAGCTGCTCGCCCGGGGCGATCTCGACCGCCACCGTGGACCGGCCCAGATCCGGATGGGACTCGGTGCGGCAGGCCATCTTCTGCGGGCCGGTGATCACGTGCGACATGCCGGCCGCCATCCGCAGCCCGCTGGCTCGCGTCCTGTGCACCAGAACGACCCGCGCCGGCGTCCCGTCGTCGGTCTGGTGTTCCTCGCTGACCAGCGGGGATTCCAGGATGGCGGCCAGCCGGGGATCGTTGCCCCGCTTCGGCATCTCCTCGTTGGTGACCAGCTCGGACTGCAGCACCAGGCGCAGCGACTGGTCGACCGGCTCGACCGTGTAGCTGATCGCGGCAATCGCGCGCTGGGTCAGCGACACCATGCGCACCGAGGTCATCTTGATCCGGGCCCCGGCCGGGGAGGACCAGTCGACGTTCCTGGTCAGCGTGCCCGCCCGCAGGTCGAGGATGCGCTCGTGGGAGTGCAGGGTGCCGTACCTGATGTCGAACGGCTCGTCGTCGACCAGCAGCCGGATGATCTTGCCGTTAGTGACGTTGATGACGGTCTGGCCGTTGTCGGGGAACCCGTAGCCCGCCTCGGCGTACGGCAGCGGCCGGACCTCGTACATGGAGTTGAGGTAGGTGCCCGGCAGCCCGTGCGGGTCGCCTTCGTCCAGGTTGCCGCGCAGGCCGATGTGCCCGTTGGACAGCGCGAAGATCGACTCGCTCTGAGCCAGCAGGCTCAGGTCCGATTCCTTCTCCACCAGCCGCCAGGGCTCCGTCCCGTACGCCGCCTGCTTGATCATTTGTTTCCCTCGAGAAGCTCAGACAGGTCCTTGACCACGATGTCGGCGCCGTGCGCCTTGAGCTCGGCCGCCTGGCCGACCCGGTCCACGCCGACCACCAGGGCGAAGTGGCCCGCGTGGCCTGCCGCCACCCCGGCCTGAGCGTCCTCGAAGACCACCGCGTGCGCTGGGGGCACCTTGAGCGCCTCGGCCGCAGCCAGGAAGCTGTCCGGCGCGGGCTTGCCGCGCAGGCCGCGCTCCTTGGCGATGACCCCGTTGATCCGGGTGTCGAACAGGTCCTCGATGCCCGCCGAGTGCAGGACCTGCTGGGTGTTGGCGCTGGCTGAGACGATCGCGGTGTGGATGCCTCCTGCCCGCACCGCCTTGATGTAGGCGATGCTGCCCTCGTACACCTGGACCCCGCCGGCCGCGATCTTGGCCAGGACCAGGGCGTTCTTGCGGTTGCTCAGCCCGTATATCGTCGGCGTCCCCGGCGGGTCATCCGGGGTCCCCTCGGGCAAGTCGATGCCGCGGGACTGCAGGAACGACCGGGTTCCGTCCAGCCTCGGCTTGCCGTCGACGTAGGCGTCGTACTCGTGGTGCGGATCGAAGGGAACGAACTGGGTTCCGGTGCTCTGCGCGCGTTCGCGGAGGAACTCGTCGAACATCTCCTTCCAGGCCGCCGCGTGCACTGTCGCGGTCTGGGTGACCACCCCGTCCATGTCGAACAGGCAGGCCTGCACGCCGTCAGGAAGCCCGAACATCCGCCCCTCCGCCGAAAGCTACGCCGGGAAGTCCGGCTTATCCTCAGGAACTTCCAGGTCCGGCTTGGCGAGTTCCTCGATGTTGACGTCCTTGAAGGTGACTACACGCACATTCTTGACGAACCTGGCCGGGCGGTACATATCCCAGACCCAGGCGTCTCGCATCGTAACCTCGAAGAAGACCTCACCGTTGTCGCTTGACCTGACATTCAGCTCGACGTCATTCGTGAGATAGAACCGGCGCTCGGTCTCGACCACGTGGGTGAACAACCCGACCACATCGCGATACTCGCGATAGAGCTGCAGCTCCATCTCGGCCTCGTACTTCTCAAGGTCCTCCGCGCTCATGAGCTCATTCTCCTCTCGCTCCTCTCGTTCTCCCCGAATGCACCCGTCAAGCCTGCTAGGGCCAGGGCGGGGTCCCGCAGGTCCACGACGTCCGCCGGATCCTCGGCGGGCATCAGGTCCATGGGATCCAGCGGGGTGCCGGGGTCCGGCGATACCGCCACCCGATTCACGTTCACGAACGAATACCGGTGCACCGGGCTCGGCCCGTGCTCGGTCAGGGCCCGCACGTGGTCGTCGGTGTTGTATCCCTTGTGCCGGTCGAATCCATACTGTGGATAACGTTCGTGCAGGTCCCGCATCATCCGGTCCCGGCTGACCTTGGCCAGCACCGAGGCGGCGGCGACCGACGCGGTGACCCGGTCGCCCTTCCAGACGGCCAGGGCCGGCGCGCCGAGCCCGCGGACGGGGAACCCGTCGGTAAGCACGTAGCCGGGCCGGCAGCGCAGGCCGGCGCAGGCGCGGCGCATGCCAGCGACGTTGCACACGTGCAGCCCGGTGGCGTCGATCGCCTTGGCGCCGATGACCACCACGTGCCAGTCCAGCGCCCAGCGCAGCACCTCGGCGTAGGCCTCCTCACGGGCCGCGGCGGTCAGCAGCTTGGAGTCGGCCAGCCCGCGGATACGCCGGATGCGGTCCGGGTCCAGGACCACGGCCGCCACGACCAGCGGCCCGGCGCACGCCCCCCGGCCCGCCTCGTCGATGCCCGCCACGGGCCCGAACCCGGCCCGGTCGAGCACGGTCTCGTAGGCGCCGAGGCCGCCGTCTCGCCGGGGCGTGTACCCCGCGTACCGGGGAAGCGGGGTGGCAGGGGAGGGCGGGCTGCCGACGGCCGGCGCCCCGGGATGGCGCGTCATGACACTCCGCAGAGTACGCCAGTTATGACGGTCGCGCGGACAACGCCGCGGGAGCGGTAACGAGCGGGCGCGGCGCCGCCGGCGGCGGCGGGTGACACGCATCCGGACCCGGCGCTGCGCCCAGGTCAGAGGCAGGGCCCCGGCGAAGCCGAGGGCCAGCGGGACCTCCGGCCCGGCGGGGGTGAGCCGGGCGGAGACCGGGCCGTCCGGGCCCGCCGCGGCGCTGGCCGGGCTCAGCTTCGGATTCTCGAAGGTGGCCGGGATGGGCAGGAACCGCCACCGGCTGGGCGGCCAGATGATGACGAAGGCCCGGCCGACCACGGCGCTTTCCGGGACGGTCCCGCCGCCCGGGTCGCCCATGTGCAAGCGGGAGTCGTCGGAATAGGTCCTGTTGTCGCCCATGACCCACAGCCGGCCGGGCGGCACCACGATGTTGAACCTGACCAGCGACGGCGCCGCGCCCGGGTACAGGTAGGACTGCTCGTGCAGCGGGACGCCGTTGACGGTGACCCGGCCCTGGGCGTCACAGCAGGCCACCCGGTCTCCGGGCAGCCCGATGACCCGCTTGATCAGGATGTCGCCCGGGTGACCGAAGCCGAACATGCTGGCAAACCCGTCGGCGAACTGCTGGAAGATGTTCCCGCTGACCGGCACCGCCCCCGGCTCCCAGGAGCCGTCGCCGTTGAAGACCACGATGTCACCGCGGTGAATGTCGCGGATGTGGTAGATGATCTTGTTGACCAGGACCCGGTCGTTGATCTCGAGGGTGTTCTCCATCGAGCCCGACGGGATCCAGAACGCCTGGATCGCGTAGGTCTTGATCACCACCGCGAGCAGCAGGGCGATGGCCACCAGGATCGGCAGCTCGCGCCAGAACGAACGCTTCCGGCCGGTGCGCTTGCGCCCGCGGGCCCCGGCGCCGGCCGACCCGGCCGCGGCCGGTTCGGCCGATTCGGGCGATTCGGCTGCCGCTGGAGGCGTACCGCCCTCGTCGGCCCGCGCGGCGTCATCGCCGTCGCCAGCAGGCTGGTCCGGCGGCGGCTCCGGGGTCACGGGGTTGGTGTCCGCGCTGACCGTCCGGCCCGGTCCCGGTGCTTCCTCGTCAGCCCCGCTCACGCAGACCCACACCCCTCTTCGACCCGCACCGTCATCCCGTTGAGCTTAGCGCCATCCGGCGTCCGCCAGAGCCCCTGCATCGCCGGCCTGGCCGGTGATCAGGGGCTAGTTAGCTGGGCAATCCGGGGCGGAAGACACTTACCGGGCCCGGCGGCGGCGCAGCAGGAGCAGCGGGGCTCCGATCACCCCGGCAGCCCCGGCGCTGGCCCCCACCGGGAGGGCGGCGACGCCGCCCAGGGCGGCGCCGCTGACGGTGCTGGCACCGACCATGGCCGCCCCGGCCGGGCCTGACCGCAGCGCGGCCTGGCCGAAGGTGGACGGGATGGGCAGGTCGCGCAGCTGCGACGGCGGCCAGATGATCAGGAACGCCCGCCCGACGACCTCGTTCTCCGGTATGGCGCCGCCGCCCGGGTCGGACACGTGGTAGCGGGAGTCCTCGGAATCGCTACGGTGATCTCCCATGACCCACACATGGCCGGGCGGCACGGTCACGGCCTTGAACGGGAACGAGGGGTCGTCGCCGGGATACAGGTACGAGGTCTCGGCCAGCGGTACGCCGTTGACCGTCACCTTCCCGTCGGTGCAGCAGGCCACCCGGTCGCCGGGCAGGCCGATCACCCGCTTGATGTAGAAGGTCTGGCTGCTCTGCAGCCCGATGTCCGACAGCACGTCGTCCCACAGCCGGATCACCGGGTCGCTGGACGGCGGCGGCGCGTCCGGGCCCCAGGAGTCCTGCCCGCTGAACACGATGATGTCGCCGCGGGCGATGCCGCGGAAGTGATAGACGAGCTTGTTGACCAGGACCCGGTCGCCGACCTGGAGCGTGTTCTCCATCGACGCCGAAGGGATCCGGTACACCTGGACCACGAACGCCTTGATCAGCAGGGTGAGGGCGGCCGCGGCCACCACGATGATCAGCAGCTCACGCCAGAAGTGTTTGTGCTTGCGCTGGCCGGCCGCGGGAGCGTCCGGCTCGCGCTGGTCCGGTTCGCTCCTGCGGGCGCCCGAGGCGTGCCGGCCGGGCGGGCGGGGCGAGGAGGTGGCAGCCGAGGCGGGCGGGCCAGGATCCTCCCAGTCATCCATCGGCGGCCCGCCGGGCATCAGCTGCCGGTCTGGTCGCGGCGCTCCTTGATCCGCGCCGCCTTCCCGCGCAGGTCCCTGAGGTAGTAGAGCTTGGCCCGCCGGACGCGGCCCCTGGTGACCGGCTCGATCTTGTCGATCGACGGGCTGTGCACCGGGAAGGTCCGCTCCACGCCCACGCCGTAGCTGATCTTGCGGACGGTGAAGGTCTCCCGGGCCCCGCTGCCCTGACGCCTGATCACCACGCCCTGGAACACCTGGATGCGTGAGCGGTTTCCCTCCGTGACCCGGACGTGGACCTTCAGGGTGTCGCCGGGCCTGAAGTCCGGGATGTCAGACCGGGTCTGGGCCTGCTCAATTTCGGCAATCGCGGTATGCATGACAGCAGTTTCCTCGGTGGTGGTCGTGTTCGGGGACCGGGCGGCAGCCGGCTCGCGCCGGGCCTAGGGTACCTTCAGCCGCGGCCTGGAAAAGACAGCGCCCTTCAGTGTGCCATATCTTCGCCGCTAACCGGAAAGGTGGGGGGACCGGCCAGATCCAGGCCGGCCTCGGCCAGCACCTGCCGGTCGCGGGCGTCCAGGTCGGTCAGGGCCCGGATGAGATCGGGGCGGTGTGCCGCCGTGCGGCGCAAGGCCGCGTCCCGCCGCCAGCGGGCGATCGCCGCGTGGTTGCCCGACAGCAGCACCTCGGGCACCTCCCGGCCGCGCCAGGCGCGCGGCTTGGTGTAGACGGGTCCCTCGAGCAGCCCGCGCATGGCCTGTTCGCCGTACCCGCCGAAGGAGTCGTCGCCCGCCGAGCACGCGTTGCCGAGCACCCCGGGCAGCAGCCGGCCGATGGCCTCCACCATGACCAGGACCGCCGCCTCGCCGCCGGCCAGGACGTAGTCGCCCACGCTGACCTCGTCCACCGGCATCTTGGCGCGCATCGCGTCGGCGACCCGGCCGTCGATGCCCTCGTACCGCCCGCAGGCGAACACCAGCCACGGCTGCGCCGCGTACGCCGCGGCCAGGTCCTGGGTAAACGGCATCCCGCTCGGCGTCGGCAGCACCAGCCGGGCACCGCCGCCGGGCACGATCTCGTCCAGCGCGGCACCCCACACGTCAGGCTTCATGACCATGCCCGGGCCGCCGCCGAATGGCACGTCGTCGACCGCGTGGTGCACGTCGGTGGCCCAGTGCCGCAGGTCGTGCAGGCGGAACTCGATGTCGCCCCGCGCCGCCGCCTTCCCGATCAGCGACACCCGCAGCGGGCTGTCGAAGTACTCGGGGAAGATCGTCACGATGTCAGTGCGAAGCGGCACGCCCCCTCCTCTTTTTCATGCCGAACGGGCCGTGGCGGGTTGGCCCGTTCCGTCATTCCGCCGCGGTGGGGTCGAGCAGCCCGGGCGGCGGGTCGATGACCAGGACCCCGGCGCTCAGGTCGACCTCGGGCACCAGGGCCTTCACGAACGGGACGAGGCTCTCGCCGCCGTCGGCGCGGCGCACGACGAGGAGGTCCTGGCCGTAGTGCAGCATGTCGGTGACCACGCCGACCGGCTCCCCGGCGGTGGTCCGCACGGACAGGCCGATCAGCTCGTGGTCACGGAACTCGTCGGGGTCGGATGTGGCCGGCAGCTGACCGGAGTCGACCCTCAGCCACCTGCCGGTCAGTTGCCCGGCCGCGGTCCGGTCGGTGATCCCGGCGAAGCCCACCAGGAGCTGGCCGGAGTGCCAGCGGGCCGAGACGACCTTGAGCGGGGCGCGGTCCGCCGGGAGGTCGCCCTCGGCGGACCGGTCGGCGTCCACGACAGCGCCCACGGCGAAGCGGAGATCAGGCTCATCGGTCCTGACCCCGATCACGACCTCGCCGCGGATCCCGTGCGGACGGCCGATCCGGCCGACGATTACCCGCATCGGGTCAGCGGACCTCGTTGGCGTCCAGCAGGTCGATGCGCACGTACCGGCTCCCGGCCAGGGCGTTGATCACCGTGCGCAGCGCCTTGGCCGTGCGCCCGCCCCGGCCGATGACCTTGCCGAGGTCGTCGGGATGCACCCGTACCTCGAGGACATTGCCTCGGCGCAGCGCCCGGCTGGCCACCTGGACGTCGTCCGGGTACTGGACGATGCCCCGGACCAGGTGCTCGAGGGCTTCCTCAAGCACGTTAGGCTCCGTCCTCCGCCTCGGCGGTTACGGCCGGCTCTGCTGCTTCGGCCGGGGCCTCCTCGGTCTTGGCCTTGGTTTCCTTTGCAGCGCTGTCCCTGGGCGTGCTGTCCTTGGCAGCGCTGTCCTTGGGCGTGCTGTCCTTGGGCGCGCTGTCCTTGGGCGCGCTGTCCTTGGGCGCGCTGTCCTTGGGCGCGCTGTCCTTGGGCGCGCTGTCCTTGGGCGCGCTGTCCCTGGGCGCGCTGTCCCTGGGCGCGCTGTCCCTGGGCGCGCTGTCCCTGGGCGTGCTGTCCCTGGGCGCGCTGTCCCTGGGCGCGCTGTCCCTGGGCGCGCTGTCCCTGGGCGCGCTGTCCCTGGGCGCGCTGTCCCTGGGCGCGCTGTCCCTGGGCGCGCTGTCCCTGGGCGCGCTGTCCCTGGGCGCGCTGTCCCTGGGCGCGCTGTCCTTGGGCGTGCTGTCCTTGGGCGCACTGTCCTTGGGCGCACCGTCCCTAGCGGGCTTGGCCGTCTTGGGGGCCGCCTTGGCCGAGGCCTTTTCCTTGGCGGCCTGGCTCTGGCTGGCCGCGGCGGCGAAGGCTTCCTTCTTGTCCGCGCGCGGCGCGGCGGTACGGAGCGTGCCCTCGGCCCCCGGCTCCCCGGTGAACTTCTGCCAGTCCCCGGTGACCTTGAGCAGGACCCGGACCGGGTCAGTGGGCTGCGCGCCCACCGAGAGCCAGTGCTGGACCCGCTCGGAGTTCACCTCGATGAAGGACGGGTCGGCCTTCGGGTGGTACTTGCCGATCTCCTCGATAGCGCGCCCGTCGCGCTTGGTGCGTGAGTCCGCGACGACGATCCGGTAGTAGGGCTCCCGGATCTTGCCCAGGCGCTTCAGCTTGATCTTGACAGCCACGACTGTGGTCTTCTCCCAGCGATAGATGCGAGAGGGTCCGAGCCGACCGGGGATCAGCCGACGGGACCGCTCAGTGAGCCGGGCCGGGCGAACGAGGAGAGGGCGTCGCATAGCCAGGCGGTCAGCATCACATTGTGCCAGACAACTCGGCTCAACTAGTAATCGTCGTCTCCGGATCCCCCGCGAGCCAAAGGGCGCGCCGCCGACTGGACTGAGGAGCGACGAAGGAAAGAGGCGGGTCAAGAGCGCCCGGAGGCGAGCGGGATAAACAGAGCGGACCTCGGCTATCTCACGGATTGAAACAGTTACATAACGTGCGTTGACTATCCGCAAACAGGCATCCTAGCGTTGCCATACTGTTCTTTATCTGTACGCCCGTTCGCAGAGCGCACGAATGCCACTCGTGCGCGGGACGGGCGTCTCAGCACGACACACTCCCACATCACGACACACTCCCACATAGTGAAGGAGCCCGCACCAGGCATCCGCATCGAGGTCCCCAGTGACGGGATTCAGGTGCTGTTGGCCTGTGACGCCGCACCCTTCCCGGACCAGCGGGACGCCGGGGCGTCACCTCATACGCGGTCCCGCGCCCTCGGCGCGAACTCAAAGGAGATCGATGGCAATGAGTGAGCAGACTGGGCAGCCGGATACGACCAACCCGGAAGGCGGCGTCAGCCGGCGCGGCCTGCTGCGCGCGGCGGGCGCCGGCGCGGTCGTCGTGGGGGGCGGCGGGTTGCTCGAGGCGTGTAGTTCCAGCATCAAGGGCGCCTCTACCTCGTCCTCGTCTTCGTCCACCACGGGCGCGAGCACCCAGGACATCGTGATCGGCTTCATCCACCCGCTTACCGGCGCGCTGGGCGACTTCGGCACCTCGGACAACTGGATCATCAGCACGATCATGGCTACGCCGCAGTACAAGAACGGGTTCAAGGTGGGCGGGAAGACCTACCCGGTCACGATCAAGTCCTACGACACCCAGTCCGACCCCACCCGCGCGGGCCAGCTGGCCAGCCAGGCGATCCTGACCGACAAGGTGGACCTGATCTTGACCTCCTCCACCCCGGAGACGGTGAACCCGGTCGCGACCGTGGCCGAGAAGCTGGGCACCCCCACCATTTGCGGCAACGTCCCGTGGCAGGCCTGGTACGCCAACCTGGGCGGCAACCCGACCCCGGGGAAGTCGACGTTCAAGCCCACCTGGGTGACGATGTACTTCCTGGGCGTCAACGACCTGTGCAACGCCTTCATCCCAATGTGGAACAGGATCCACGCCCAGCTGAGCACGGACAAGGTCACCGGGTGCATGTTCCCCAACGACTCGGACGGCAACGCCTTCCGCGCCGCCTGGCCGCTATTCGCCGGCCCGGCTGGCTACACGCTGGTCGATCCGCCCCCCTACACCGACGGGACGACCGACTACACCTCGTTCATCAGCCTGTTCAAGTCGAAGAACTGCGAGTTCTTCACCAACGTGCCGCTGCCGCCCGACTTCAACGTGTTCTGGAAGCAGGCCGCGCAGCAGGGCTACAAGCCGAAGCTGGCCACCGTGGCCAAGGTACTGCTGTTCCCGTCCGACGTGGCCGCGCTCGGCTCGCTGGTCAACAACGTCGCCACCGACGCGTGGTGGACGCCGAACATGCCGTGGAAGTCCTCGCTCACCGGGCAGACCTGCGCGCAGATCGCCGCCACATACACCACCGCCACCGGCTCGCAGTGGGTGCAGTCGCTGTCCAACTACAGCCTGTTCGAGGTGGCCTACGCGGCCATGACCTCGGTGAACAACCCGCACGACAAGACCGAGGTCGCCGCGGCCCTGTTCAAGGTGAACATCGAGGGCCTGGCCGGGCAGCTCGACTGGACCTCGAGCAAGAACCCCGCGCCCGGCGTCGTCGACACGCCCTGCGTCGGCGTGCAGTGGAAGCCGAACAGCAAGTACGGCTGGTCAATGGAGGTTGTCGACAATACGCTGATGCCGAACGTACCCCTCACCGGCACGCTCGAGCCGACGAACACATGACCGGATGACTGATCCACTGCTTGAACTGGACCACGTGACGAAACGGTTCGGCCGGGTCGTCATCGCCGAGGACCTGTCGTTCACGGTCGGGCCCGGGGACACAGTGGGAATCGTGGGGCCGAACGGAGCCGGCAAGACCAGCCTGTTCGGCCTCATCTCCGGCGACCTGTCCCCGGGCGCGGGGACCGTCTCGTTCGCCGGGCGCCCGGTCACCAAGCTGGACGCGGCCGGCCGGTGCAGGCTCGGCATCGGCCGCACCTACCAGGTACCCCGGCCGTTCGGCGACATGACCGTGTTCGAGAACGTGCTGGTGGCCGCCCAGCAGGGCGCCGGACTGAGGCGCCGGGCCAGCTACACCGCGGCCGCCGAGGCCCTCGAGCGGGCCGGCATGGCCGACGAGGCGAACCTGCCCGCCGAGCGGCTCGGCCTGCTGCAGCGCAAGCGGCTGGAACTGGCCCGCGCGCTGGCGTCGGGGCCGAAGCTGCTGCTGCTCGACGAGGTGGCCGGCGGGCTGACCGACCCGGAAGTCGCGCTCCTGGTGGAAATTGTCCGCGGGGTGAACGCCGAGGGCATCGCGGTGATCTGGATCGAGCACGTGGTGCGGGCGCTGGTGGCGGTGGTGACCAGGCTGATCTGCCTGTCCGGCGGTAAGTTCGTCGGCGACGGCGACCCGGCCGAGGTGCTGGCTAACCCCGCGGTCCGCGAGGTCTTCCTCGGCTCCGAAGTCACCGCCTCGCTCACCACCGGCACGCTGACCGAGGACCCTCCCGGGGATACTCCATGAGCGAGCCGGAGCCGAGCGAGGCCGAAAACGGAGCGAGCGGGAAAACAGAGCCCATAGTGGAGGTGCGTGATCTGACCGTGCACCACGGCCAGTTGCGGGCCCTCGACCACATCTCGCTGCGGGTGCTGCCGGGCGAGGTGTACGCGATCATCGGCGCCAACGGGGCGGGCAAGTCGACGCTGCTGCGCACGATCGCCGGCCTGCACCGTCCCACCGAGGGCTCGATCCGGTACGACGGCAAGGACGTGACCAGGGTCCGGCCCGAACGCCGGGCCATCGGCGGGATCGCCATGGTGCCGGAGGGCCGGCGGCTGTTCCCCTCGCTCTCCGTTGAGGAGAACCTGCAGGTCGGCGCGACCTACGCCCGGAAGGGGCCGTGGACGATCGAACGGGTCTACGAGCTGTTCTACTGGATGCGGGACCGCCGCCATCAGGCCGCCGCGCAGCTGTCCGGCGGCGAGCAGCAAGCGGTGGCCATCGGCCGGGCGCTGGTGGCCAACCCGCGGGTGCTGCTGCTCGACGAGCTGTCCCTGGGCCTGGCGCCGGTGGTCGTGCAACGGATCTACGGCATGCTGCCGCAGATCCTGGCCACCGGGCTGACCGTGCTGCTGGTCGAGCAGGATGTGAGCCAGGCGCTGCGGGTGGCCTCGCACCTGCAATGCCTGCTCGAGGGACGGACCACCCTGGAAGGCAAGCCGTCCGACGTCACCGCGGAACAGGTAGAGGCCGCCTACTTCGGGCTCGGGGGGCCGGGGGGTACGGGGGGCGGGGAGCCCCCCGTGAGCGGGGGGGCCGAGGGGGTCTGGGGGGAAAGGCTTCCCCCCAGGAGCGGGGGGGGTCTGGGGGGGGTCGTCCCCCCCGAGGAGGCACAGTTATGGTCTGGGTCAACGACATCATCCAGGGGATCCTGGTCGGCGGCCTGTACGCGCTGTTCGCCTGCGGGCTGTCGCTGATGTTCGGGGTCATGAAGGTGGTCAACCTGGCCCACGGCGACCTGGCCGTCATCGGCGGCTACATCGCGGTCGGCGTCATCGCGGTCACCCACATCCCGGTGCTGTGGTCGTTCGTGATCGTGGTGCCGCTGATGGCCGTGCTGGGCTACGTGCTGCAGCGGACCGTGATCCAGGCCGCGCTGGATCGCAGCATCCTGACCACCCTGCTGGTCACGTTCGGGCTGTCGGTGGTGATCGAGAACGGGCTGCTGCAGTTCGCCAGCGCTAACAGCCACTCGCTCGGGGTCAACGACGCGATCATCACCAGCTCGTTCTCGATCGGCTCGCAGATCACGATCGCCTACCTGCTGCTGCTCATCTTCGTCGTGGCCGTGGTGGTCCTGACCGGCCTGCAGTACTTCCTGTCCCGGTCGAGGTACGGGCGGCTGATCCGGGCCGTGGCCGACGACCGGGAGGCGGCCCAGCTGTCCGGGATCGACTACCGGCACGTGTTCGGCATCGCGGCGGCCATCGCGTTCGCCACCGTGGCGCTGGCGGGCATCGCGTACGGCATGTACTCCCAGTTCTCGCCGACCACCGGAACCGACACGATCCTGCTGTTCGCGTTCGCCGCGGTGGTGATCGGCGGGCTCGGCTCGCTGTGGGGCACCCTGCTCGGCGGCGTGATACTCGGCGTGGCCCAGGCGATCGGCGCCCAGATCAGCGGCTCGGATGAGTTCCTGGCCGGGTACATCGTGTTCCTGGCCGTCCTGGTCCTCCGCCCGCAGGGCCTCATCGCCAGGAGGAGCACATCGTGACCGCGGTCGCTGAAACCACGGCCCGTTCGGCCGAAAAATACCGGGTGACACGGTCACGTAGGAACGTGGCCTGGACCGGCCTCGGCGCCCTGGTGATCGTGGTGGTGCTCGCGCTGTTCCCCTACATCGCGGGCCCCGGCACCGACACCATCATGGTGCAGGCCTTCATCATCCTGACCCTGGCCAGCATGTGGAACCTGCTGGCCGGCTACGCGGGCCTGGTGTCGGTGGGGCAGCAGGCGTTCGTAGGGCTCGGCGCGTACTTCGTGCTGATCCTGAACATCCACAACATCTCGATGTTCGCCGCGCTCCCGGTCGCGGCCATCGGCTGCGGCGTCGCCGCCCTGCCGATGTGGTGGCTGGTCTCGCGGCTGCGCAGCGGGTACTTCGCGATCGCCACCTGGGTGCTGGCCACGACCGTCCTGCTGATCATCGAGAAGTTCCCGTCCATCGGCGGCGGCACCGGCATGTCGCTGCCGCACACGCCCACCCTCGGTTCGGCGGTGCTGGAGGCGTACACGTACTGGATCGGGCTGGCCGTCACGGTGCTGGCCCTGCTCACCGTGTACCTGCTGCTGCGCAGCAGGCTGGGGCTGGTGCTGACCGCCGTCCGGGACGACGAGGTGGCCGCCCGCAGCTCGGGCGCGCGGGTGGGCCTGGCCCGGATGCTCGTGTTCGTGGTGGCCGGGATCGGGTGCGGCGCAGCCGGCGCGCTGCTGGCCGACAGCCAGCTCATCGTGCAGCCGAGCGCAGTGTTCAGCGTGCAGTGGACGGCCGAGATGGCGTTCGCGGTGATCATCGGCGGGCTGGGCACGATCGAGGGGCCGATCCTCGGCACCATCGTGTACATGGTCCTGCAGCAGACGCTGGCCTCCTACAACGCCTGGTACCTGATCATCCTGGGCCTGGTGGCGATGGGGATTGCGATCTTCGCGCGGCGCGGGCTGTGGGGGCTGGTCGACGAGCACCTGCACGTGCGGCTGTTCCCGGTCGGGTATTACCTGTGGGCCCCCGGCGCCGCCGGGCGCCGGTTCGGCGGGCGCTGGTTCGGCGGGCGCTGGTTCGGAGGGCGGCGGGGCGGCGGGCGGCACGGCTAGGCTGGGTCAGCAGGCACCGAGGGGAGGCCAACGTGACGCCAGCGAACTGGAACGGCTATCAGCCCGCGCCGCGGAAACGTCCCGGTGTGGGACGCCAGATCCGCGACCTCATGCTGTTCACCTGACCGGTCCATGCTGCTGCGCCGGATCGCGGAGGTGTCGCAGGCCGTGGCCGCGACCGGTGCCCGGCTGGCCAAGATCGACGCGCTGGCCGCCGCGCTGCGGGAGGCCGGGCCGCTCGAGGTGCCGATCGCGGTCGCCTACCTGTCCGGCGAGCTGCCGCAGCGGCAGATCGGGGTCGGCTGGGCCGCCCTACGGGACGGGTTCCCGCCCGCCGCCGCGCCGTCGCTGTCCCTGAGCGAGGTGGACGCGGCGTTCTCCGCGATCGGAGCGGTGTCCGGCAAGGGTTCGGCGGTGGCACGCAAGGCGCTGGTCGGCGAGCTGTTCGGCCGGGCCACCGCGGATGAGCAGCGGTTCCTGGTCGGGCTGCTGTCGGGTGAACTGCGCCAGGGCGCGCTGGAAGGCGTGATGACCGACGCGGTGGCCCGCGCGGCCGCGGTGCCGGTCGCGGAGGTGCGCCGGGCCATGATGCTGCGCGGCTCGCTGGGCGTGGTGGCGGCCGCAGGGCTGGCGGGCGGGAGCCAGGCGCTGGGCGCGTTCGGCCTGGAGGTGGGGCGGCCGGTGCGGCCCATGCTGGCCGCCAGCGCGCCGACTCTGGAGGATGCGCTGGCCAAGATCGGCCCGGGCGCCCAGGCGGCGGTGGAGTGGAAGCTGGACGGGATCAGGATCCAGGCCCACCTGAGCGGGGGCACCGTACGCCTGTTCACCCGGACCCTGGACGAGATCACCGGCCGGCTGCCCGAGGTGGCGGCGGTGCTGGGCAAGCTGCCGGTGCGGGCGGCGGTGCTCGACGGCGAGCTGATCGCGCTGCGCGCGGACGGCCGGCCGCTGCCGTTCCAGGACACGGCGGCCCGCGCGGCCAGCGCCGACGGCCCGCCGCTGTCGGTGTTCCTGTTCGACGCGCTGCACCGCGACGGCGCGGACCTGATCGACCTGCCAGGCTGGAAACGGCACACCGAGCTGGCCTGGGCGGTGCCGCCCGAGCTGCTCATGCCCCGGCTGGTCACCGACTCGCCCGCGGCGGCGGCGGAGTTCTTCCGCGACGCGCTGTCCCACGGCCACGAGGGTGTGGTGGTCAAGTCGCTGGACGCGCCGTACGCGGCGGGCCGCCGGGGCGCCGGGTGGATCAAGGTCAAGCCGCGGCACACCCTGGACCTGGTGGTGCTGGCCGTCGAGTGGGGCCACGGGCGGCGCCGCGGCTGGCTGTCCAACCTGCACCTGGGCGCCCGTGACCCGGCCACCGGCGGGTTCGTCATGCTGGGCAAGACGTTCAAGGGGCTGACCGACGAGCTGCTGACCTGGCAGACGCAGCGGCTGCTGGCCCTGGAGGAGCGGCGCGACTCCTGGACCGTGTACGTCCGCCCGGAACTGGTGGTCGAGGTGGCGTTCGACGGCGTGCAGCGCAGCCCCCGCTACCCGGGTGGCCTGGCCCTGCGCTTCGCCCGCGTGCTGCGCTACCGGGAGGACAAGCCGGCCGCCGACGCCGACACCATCGACACCGTGCGGGCCCTGTCCCCGGAGTAAGGCTGGCCTCCCACTCGGGGACGCTGGGCCGCGCTGCTCACCGAGGCGGGCGCTGCCGGGGTTACTTTTTCTTGTCGCGGCGCTTGTTGCCGCCGCGGAAGGCGGCGGGGACGTTGCCCTGCTGGGGGGACGGGAAGTTCAGGCCGGAGGGCAGGTTGGCCAGGCCATCGGCCAGGCCTTCGGGGAAACCCTCGGGCAGGCCGCCGAGGCCGCCTGCCCCGCCGAGGCCTGCCGGGGCGCCGCCCGGGCCGGGCGGCGTGCTGCCGTCGCCGGAGTTGGCGGGCGCCTGGGCGCCGGTGCCGCGGGAGAGTTCGGCGGCGCGGCGAGGGTCGCCGCTGCGGGTGGGCTTCTTCTTGCCCTTCTTGCCGCGGGCCGACTTGGCCGCGGAGCGGCGGGCCATGGCACCCATGGCGGGCGGCATGCCGGGCAGGCCGCCGCTGAACATGGCCTTCATCTGCTTCTGGCCCTCGTAGAAGTTCGTGACCAGCTGCGAGACCTCGCCGACGGCGACGCCTGAGCCGTTGGCGATGCGGGCCCGCCGGGAACCGTTGATGATCTTGGGGTTGCGCCGTTCCTCGGGCGTCATGGACCGGACGATGGCCTCGGCCCGGTCCAGGTCCTTGTCGTTGACCTGGGACAGCAGCTCGCGGTTCTTGGCCGCGCCGGGCAGCATGCCGAGCAGGTTGCCGATCGGCCCGAGCTTGCGGACCATGGACAGCTGCTCAACAAAGTCCTCCAGGGTGAAGCCCTCGCCGGAGGCGAGCCGGCCGGCCAGCGACTCGGTCTGCTCCCGGTCGAAGGCCTTTTCGGCCTGCTCGATCAGGGTCAGCACGTCACCCAGGTCGAGGATCCGGGAGGCCATCCGGTCCGGGTGGAACAGGTCGAAGTCCTCGAGCTTCTCGCCCGAGGAGGCGAACATGATCGGCCGCCCGGTGAGCTCCACGATGGACAGCGCGGCACCGCCGCGGGCGTCGCCGTCCAGCTTGGTCAGCACGACGCCGTCGTAACCCACGCCGTCCAGGAAGGCCTGGGCCGTGGCTACCGCGTCCTGGCCGATCATGGCGTCCACCACGAACAGGACCTCGTCCGGCTGGGTGGCGTCCCTGATCGCGACGGCCTGGGCCATCATCTCCGCGTCGACGCCCAGGCGGCCCGCGGTGTCGATGATGACCATGTTCTGCTGGCGCCGCCTGGCCTCCTCCAGCGACTGCCGCGCGGCCTGGACCGGGTCGCCGACCCCGTTGCCGGGGAACGGGGCGTATACCGGGACGCCAGCCCGCTGGCCGAGAACCTCGAGCTGCTGCACGGCGTTGGGCCGCTGCAGGTCGGCAGCGACGAGCATCGGCGTGTTGCCCTGGCCCTTCAGCCACAACGCGAGCTTGGCCGCCAGCATGGTCTTACCTGAACCCTGCAGGCCGGCCAGCATGATCACAGTCGGCGGCACCTTGGCGAACCGCAGCCGCCTGTCCTCGCCACCGAGGATGCCGACCAGTTCCTCGTGCACGATCTTGATGACCTGCTGGGCCGGGTTCAGCGCGGCGGAGACCTCCTCGCCGTTGGCCCGCTCCTTGACCCGGGCGATGAACTGCCTGACGACCGGCAGGGCGACGTCCGCCTCGAGCAGTGCGATGCGGATTTCCCTGGCGGTCGCGTCGATGTCGGCAGCGGTCAGCCGTCCCCGGCCGCGCAGCGCGGAAAATACCTGCGTCAGCCGGTCAGAAAGGGTCTCGAACACCCATCCAGGCTACCGGGCGCGGGGCGTAGGTGGGTCCTGCCCGGGCGCGGGGCGTAGGTGGGTCCTGCCCGGGAGCGGGGCGGGTAGGAGAGTCCTAGCCGGCCAGGGCAGCCAGGACGGAGCTGACCGTGGCGCGGCGCAAGGCGGCATCGGCCAGGGGCTGGCCGTCGGCGCCGGTCACGTAGAACACGTCGACGACCTCGGCGCCGAGCGTCTCGACCCGGGCCGCGCGCACGTCAAGGCCGCATTCGCCCAGGGCCCGGCCCACCCGCCAAAGCAGCCCGGGCGCGTCGTGCGCGCGGACTTCGACCACCGTGGCGGTTTCCGAGGCCCCGTCGAGCAGGGTGACCCTGGGCGCGGGGGCCGGGGCGATGCGCCTGGTGGCAGCCCGGGCCCGCCGCTCCAGCCGGTCCTCGACATCCAGCCGGCCTTGCAGCATCCGGCGCAGGTCGCCGGCCACCAGCGTGGCGTCGGGCGGCTCGCCGAACTCCGGCTCGACGTCGAATACGGTCACCGCGGTGCCGTTTACCGAGGTGGCGTTCGCGCTGCGGACCGCGAGCCGGTGCGAGGCCAGCACGCCCGCGGCGCGCCACAGCAGGCCGGGCCGGTCGGGGGCGACCACGGTCACCTCGCAGCCGCAGACCGTGGCGGCCGGACCGCCCTCGGCGGCCAGGGCCAGCTGGTCCTCGCGCAGCGGGGCCGGCTCCGGAGTCGGCTCGCCGGCCTGGACGGCCGCCACCCGCCGGACCAGGTCGGCGACCAGCCGGGCCTTCCAGTCGTTCCAGGCGGCCGGCCCGGTGGCCAGGCCGTCGGCGATGGCCAGGGCGTGCAGCAGCTCCAGCAGAGCCCGGCTGGGTACGGCCGCTGCCACCTGCTTGACCGTGACTGGATCGTCCAGGTCACGCCGGGTGGCCACCATGGGCAGCAGCAGGTGGTGCCGGACAGCCGCGGCGATCAGCTCCACGTCAGGGCCCGGCAGGCCGAGCCGACGGCCCACGTCACGGGCCACGACCTCGCCGCTGACGCTGTGGTCGCCGGGCCAGCCCTTGCCGATGTCGTGCAGCAGCGCGGCCAGCAGCAGCAGGTCGGGACGGGCCACCTCGCGGGTCAGCGCGGCCGCGTGGGCGGCCGCCTCGGCCAGGTGGCGGTCTACGGTGAATTTGTGCAGCGGGTTGCGCTGGGGCCGGTTCCGGACCCGCTCCCAGTCCGGGATCAGCCTGGTGACCAGGCCCTCGGTGTCCAGCGCCTCCCACACGGCGACGGCGGCCTCGCCCGCCCCGAGCAGGGCCAGCAGCGCGTCGCGGGCCGCGGCGGGCCACGGCACGGGCAGCGGCGGGCATTCGGTCAGCCGGGCCAGCGTGCGCGGCGCCAGCGGCAGCCCGGCCTGCGCGGCGGCCGCGGCGGCCCGCAGCACCAGGACCGGGTCATGGGCCGGGTCGGCTGCCCGGGCCAGCACCACCTCGCCGTCCTGCTCCACCACTCCGTCCGCCAGCGGGCGCCGGTCGGGCGGGCGGCGCCGCAACCGCCGCGCGCCCGACCGGCCGCCCAGCCGATCGGCCTGGCGGAAGGCGTGATCGACCGCGTAGACCACGGTCCGCGCGGCGCCGGCCAGCATGCGCAGCAGCACGTCGCCGTCCAGCAGGCTCAGCGCCCGGGCCACCTCGTCCTGTTCTTCCAGGACCAGCCGGTCCAGCCGGCGCCCGGTGATCTCGTGCAGCGCGTGCCTGGCGTCCAGGATCTGCTCGTAGGCGGTGCGGACCCGGGGTCCCGGGGCCGGCGCCACCCAGGCGGCCGCCACGGCCTGGATGGCGTGCACGTCCCGCAGGCCGCCCCGGGCCTCCTTCAGGTCGGGTTCGAGCAGGAAGGCCAGCTCGCCGAAGGTCTTAGCCCGCTCGTCGTGGGCGGCGTGCAACTCGGCCAGCCGCGCCGCCGCGGCCGCGCGCCAGTCCTCAAGCGCGCCCGCGCGCAGCCGCTCGGTCAGGTCCGGGTCGCCGGCCACGTGCCGGGCCGACAGCAGCCCGAGCGCCACCTTGAGGTCGCCGCGGGCCACGCGCCGGGCCTGCGGCACGGTGCGCACCGCGTGGTCGAGCTCGGCACCGGAATCCCAGACCGGGTACCAGATCCGGTCAGCGATGCCGGCGATGTCGTCCCGGCCGCTATGCAGCAGCACCACGTCCAGGTCGCTGCGGGGCAGCAACTCACGGCGTCCGTAGCCGCCCACCGCGACCAGGGCCACGCCGGGCTCGGCGCCCAGCAGTTCGGCCAGCCACCGGTCGACCTGGATGGTCCGGCGGGCCCGGTCCGCGGCGAACGAGGTCATCGTCTGGCTGAGGTCCCCCGGGCCGGTCATGGCTGGGGTCAGATCGCGTCCGGCCCGCGTTCCCCGGTGCGGACCCGGACTACCGTCTCGACGGGCACCGACCAGACCTTCCCGTCGCCGATCCGCCCGGTCTGCGCCGCCTTGACCACCACCCCGATCAGGTCGTCGGCGTCCTCGTCCTCGCACAGGACCTCGACGCGGACCTTCGGCACCAGGTCGACCTGGTACTCGGCGCCGCGGTACACCTCGGTGTGGCCGCGCTGCCTGCCGTATCCGCTTGCTTCGGTGATGGTCAGGCCGTGGACGCCGAACGCCTGTAGCGCGGCCTTGACGTCGTCCAGCTTGAACGGCTTGATGACAGCGGTGATGAGCTTCATCGTGAGGTGTCCCTTCGGTGTCCTGTACCGACCTTGGGCGGCCGAGGTTTCACCGGATCTGTCGGCGTGTGTCGGCCAGGTGAAACACCCGCCGAGGGTGTTACGGGTATGTTTCGCGGGCGGGGCTCAGCCCAGGATCGCGTCCACGAACGCGGCCGGGTCGAAGGGGGCCAGGTCGTCGGGGCCCTCGCCCAGGCCGACCAGCTTGACCGGGACGCCGAGCTCGCGCTGCACGGCGATCACGATGCCGCCCTTGGCCGTGCCGTCCAGCTTCGTCAGCACGATGCCGGTGACGTCGACCACCTCGCCGAACACCCGCGCCTGGCGCAGCCCGTTCTGCCCGGTGGTGGCGTCGAGCACCAGCAGCACCTCGTCGACCGGGGCCTTCTTCTCCACCACGCGCTTGACCTTGCCGAGCTCGTCCATCAGCCCGACCTTGGTGTGGAGCCGCCCGGCGGTGTCCACGATGACCACGTTGACCCCGGTCTCGATGCCCTCGCTGACCGCGTCGAAGGCCACGCTGGCCGGGTCGGCGCCTTCCCGGTCGGCCCGCACGGTCTTGGCGCCGACCCGCTCGCCCCAGGTCTGCAGCTGGTCGACGGCGGCGGCCCGGAAGGTGTCGGCCGCGCCGAGCAGCACGGTGTACCCGTCCCCGATCAGCGCCCGGGCCAGCTTGCCGCAGGTGGTGGTCTTCCCGGTGCCGTTCACGCCGACCATCAGCAGCACCGCGGGAATCCCGTTGTGCGGCTCGGTACGCAGCGTCCGGTCCTCGTCGCCGAGCTGGGTCAGCAGCTCGGCCCGCAGCAGGTCGCGGACCTCAGCCGGGCCGTGCACGCCGAGCACCTTGACCTTGGTCTTCAGGTCGTCCACGATCACCCGGGCGACCGCCACGCCCACGTCGGCGGTGATGAGCACCTCTTCCATCTCGTCCCAGGTCTCGTCGTCCAGCCGGTCCCGGGACAGCAAGTTGAGCAGCGCCGAGCCCAGCGAGCTCTGCGACCGGGCCAGCCGGGCCCGCAACCGTACCATCCGCCCGGCCGACGGCGGCGGCCGCTCGACCTCGAGGATGGCGGCGGTGGCCGCGGGCGGTTCCGCGGCGGCGGTCTCGGCCTCGGTCCCGGTTCCGCCCGGGGCGGGCGCGGGCGGGACCGGCGGCGGGGCGGAGGGGGCCGCGACGCGCCCGCGCCGGGGCCGCAGGAACAGCAGGTAACCGCCGGTCAGCACGGCCAGGACGGCGATGACGATGATCAGGATCACGTATTCCATCAGGCTCACAGTCTCGCAGACCCTCGCGGGTACCGCAGCCAGCGGCCCCGGCGCTACAGGCTGGCGCGCAGGGCGGTGACCCGGGCGGCGGCGGTGTTGAACGCGGTCGAGTCGAGCTGCCCGGCCGTCAGCGCGCCGGCCAGCGCCGAGGTGACGGACTGGCCCTCGCCGGGGTCCTGCGCCGAGCACAGCAGCAGGTCCATCCCGGCCCGGGCGGCCAGCACGGCCCGCTGCCCGTAGCTGCCGAACGCGGTCAGCGCCCCGGCCTCGATCGCGTCGGTGATCGTCACCCCGCCGAAGCCGAGCCGGCCGCGCAGCTCACCCTGCACCCACGCGGCGGACAGCCCGGCCGGGTAGCTGGCATCCAGCGCCGGGTAGATGGCCCAGGACATCATGACCAGCTTGACCCCGGCGGCGATGGCAGCCGGATAGGGCACCTCGTCCTGGCCGCGCAGGCCGGACAGGGACACGTTCAGGGTGACCGGGCCGGCGTCGGTGTCCTGGGATTCCGTGGCCGAGCCCAGGCCGGGGAAGTGCTTGGCGGTGGCGGCCACGCCGGCCTGCTGCTGGGCGGTGATGAAGGCCTGCCCGCATTCGGTCACGACCGACGCGTTGCTGCTGTAGGACCGCTGATGCTGGTCGATGAAGTTGCCGGCCTGGTAGTACACGTCGAGCACCGGGGCCAGGTTGACGTTCATGCCGACGCCGGCCAGGTTCTGCCCCGCGCCGGTGCCGGCCGCTCTGGCCTGGCGGGCCGGGTTGGCGGATGCCCCGATCTGCTTCTCCGACAGGGTCGGGGCACCGGGCAGCCGCCGGACCTCGCCGCCCTCCTGGTCGGTCATCAGCAGCAGCGGCGCCGCCACCGGGCTGGCCTGCTGCGCCGCCACCAGCTGCTTGATCACCGAGGCGATCTGGGCCTCGCTGGAGATGTTCCCGCCGAAGAAGATCACTCCGGCGGCCTGCCCCGCGGTGATGGCCTGCAGCAGGGCGGCCGGCACGGTCAGGCCGGAGTAGGAGTAGATGACCCGCTGGCCGGCCAGCTGCTGTGACGACAGCGCGGCCTGCGCCCCGGGTTTCCACTTGGCCGACTGCCGCCGGCCCGGGCCGGCGAGCAGGCCAGGCTGCCCGCCAGCGGTGCGGCGGCCCCCAGCACCAGCAGGTTCTTCAGCACGTCACGGCGGCCCGAGCCAGATGACGGCTGGGCCAGGTCATGGTCCACGGTGTCCTCCCCGCAGGGGTCTATGCCCCCATCGGCGGACGCTCATGCCGCCCGCCGCGGGAGCGGGCCGCGCGGCGCAGGCGGGCCACGATGGCCCGCAGGTCACCGTCGTCGAGGAGGTAGGCGACCACCAAGAACGCGAGGATCGCGAACACGGCCGCGGGCACGGCCACGGCGAACGCCTCCAGCTTGTGGTGCAGCGGAACCGCCACGCTGATCGCCACGCCCACCGCGACGCCCGCGGCCCCGGCGGCCAGCCCGGTCAGCGTGGCGCGGCCGACCCCCTGAAGGGCGGCGGGCCCGCAGATCCGCCGGGTGATGGCCACCATCGGGACGGCCACCACGGTCTGGCCGATGGTGTAACCCAGGCTGAGCGCGGCGGGCACCAGCCGGTGCGGAGCCAGCTCGGCCAGCACCACGTCGGCCACGATCACCAGCACCCAGCTGCCGGCCAGCGCCGCGGCCGCGACCTTGAGCCGCCCGATGACGAACATCACCCGCGACAGGTTCGCGATCACGACGGTGGCCGCCACGCCGGGCGCGAACGCGGCGAAGGATCCGATCAGCTGCGGGACCTGATCCGGCTGCTTGGCCAGGACGTGAGCGGCCGGGACGGTGATCGCCGCGATCACGGCCGTGCTGAGCCACGACATGAGCATGATCGCCCGGGTCGACCCGGCGCAGGTCCGGTCGAAGACCGGCCCCTCCCGGGCGGACAGCACCGGGAACGCGCTGACCACGATGGACAGGGCCAGGACGGCGGACACGGAGGTGAACACCTGCGAGGCGTAGTTGTAGATGACCAGCGCGCCCGTCTCGCCCCGCCCATTGGCCAGCGTGATCGCCACCACGTTGGCGACGTCGATCGCGACCAGCTCGAGGAACCCGACCAGCGCCAGGCCGCCCGCCCGGCGCGCAACCCCGGGCGGGAACCGCACCGCGGGCCGCAGCCGCAGGTGCAGCCGCCAGGTCGGCGGCACGGCCACCAGGACCAGCACGGCGATGCCCAGCGTGGTCCCCCCGGCCAGGACCAGCTCGGCCGAAACGGGCAGCTGGCTCAGCGGAAGCCCCTTGTCCAGGGGCACGAACGCGAGGTAGCAGGAGATGAGGACCAGGCTGGAGATGCCCGGGCCGATGGTCGGCGCGGCAAACCGGCGGTATGCCTGCAGCAGCCCGTACAGGATGACCGAGAACCCGTACAGCAGGGCCTGCGGCGCGAACACCTGGAGCATGGTGGTGGTGGTGGCGACCATGTCCGGCCGGGGGCAGTGGGCGGCCGGGTTGGCCGGGTTCAGCAGGGACGCGATCGGCCCGGCGGCCGCGACGATGCCGAGGGTCAGTGGCACCACGATGATGAAGGTCCAGGTCAGCAGCGCCGAGGTGATCTTGCTGACGTGCGCCTTGGCCGCCGGGTCGTCGGCCGCATGCTCGGCCGAGCGGGCCAGGATCGGGATCATCGCGCAGGTCAGCGCGCCGCCCAGAACCAGCTGGTACAGCAGGTCGGGCACCTGGTTGGCGGTGACGTAGGCCGTGCCCAGGCAGCCCGCGCCGATGGTCTGGGAGAACACCAGCGTGCGGACCAGGCCCAGGATCCGGGAGGCGATGGTCAGGCCGGCCACGAGCGCGGCCCCGCGGGCGATGCCCGCGCCGGTCCGCTCGGCCGGCCCGGCCAGGCCAGCCTGCTTCGGGGGCTGCACATGCACCGTGTCTTCACCCTGCATGCCGGTCCGCCGTTCTGTCCGCCACTACTGACCCGTCATTAACCTGATCCAGCAGTAAACCGGATGATACGTAGGCAAGACGCACGACCGGGTTGATTGGAGTACAGGTTCAGGCCGGCTGGCGCGAGGCGATGGGCTGGCTGATCACGGTGGAGACGCCGTCACCGCGCATCGTGATGCCGTACAGGGCGTCGGCCGCCTCCATGGTGCGCCGCTGGTGGGTGATGACGATGAGCTGGGAACTCTCCCGCAGTTCCTCGAATACGCCGAGCAGCCGCTGCAGGTTGGTGTCGTCCAGGGCCGCCTCGACCTCGTCCAGCACGTAGAACGGCGAGGGCCGGGCCTTGAAGATGGCGAACAGGTAGGCGATGGCGGTCAGCGACCGCTCCCCGCCGGACAGCAGCGAGAGCCGCTTGACCTTCTTGCCCGGCGGCCGGGCCTCGATCTCGATGCCGGTAGCCAGCATGTCGTCCGGCTCGGTCAGCACCAGGTTGCCCTGGCCGCCGGGGAACAGCCGGGCGAACAGCTGCTCGAACTCGCGGGCGGTGTCGGCATAGGCCGAGGCGAACACCTCCTGCACCCGGTCGTCGACCTCCTTGACCACGGTGAGCAGGTCACGGCGGGTCTTGCGCAGGTCCTCAAGCTGGGTAGCCAGGAACGCGTGCCGTTCGGTCAGCGCCTCGTACTCCTCCAGGGCCAGCGGGTTGACCTTGCCCAGCCGGTCGAGCTGGCGCTGGGCGTCGGCGGCCCGGCGCTCGGCGGCGGCCCGGTCGTAGCGCGACGGCAGGGCCGCCTCCCCGCCGATCACCGGGCCGATCACCGGCACCGGCACCTCGGGCCCGTACTCGGCGACCAGCGCGCCGGCTTCCAGGCCGAACTCCTCGAGCGCGTGCTCGGCCAGCTGGGCCAGGCGCAGCCGGTGCTCGGCCCGGGCCATCTCGGTGCCGTGCGCCGTGTTCACCACGGAGTCCAGGTCGGCGGCCAGGTCGCGGACCCGGGTCCGGACCATCCTCAGCTCGCCGGTGCCGCCCGCGCTGGCCGCCTCGGCCTCGGCCCGCCGGGCCTGGGCCTGGGTCACGGACCGCTCGGCGGCCTCGATCGCGTACCTGGCGGCCATGGCCACCGCCCGGGCCACGCCGGCCTGGGCCGCACGCTGGGCCCGGCGCTGCGCGGCCTGGGCGCGGGCCCGCCGCTCGGCATCCGCGGTCGCGGACAGCGAGTCGGCCCGGCCGTCGATGGCGCGCAGCCGCTCCTCGGCCGTGCGGACCTCGAGCCTGGCCTCCATCTCGGCGTTCCTGGCCGCCACGCAGCGCTCGGCCAGGTCCTCCCGGTCGGTCTCGTCCGGCGGCTCGTCGGGGAGGTCCGCTTCGGCTTCGGCCTCGGCCAGCTCGGCCTGCAGCTGCTCCAGCTTGGCCAGGTCCTTCTCGGCGGCCAGCCGGGCCGCGGTGATGGCGGCCTCGACCCGGCCCGCCTCCTCGTTCGCCGCCCGGGCCGCGCCCGCCAGCCGGCCCAGCCGGCCGGAGATCTCCGCCGCCGCGGCGTCGGCCTCGTGCCTGCGGGCCAGGGTCTCGGTCACCGCCTGCCGGGCGGCTTCCTCGGCGGCCGCCGCCGTGGCCAGATCCCGCGCCGCCGCCTCGCAGGCCCACTCGGCCCCGGCCAGCCCGGCGGCCGCCTCGTCCGCCGCCGCACGCTGCTCGAACAGGCTCTGCTGCCGGGCCCCGCCGCCCTGGGCCCAGTGCGCGCCGAGCAGGTCACCGGCCCGGGTCACCGCCTTCAGGGCGGGATTATCCCGAACGATCCGGCGTGCGTGCTCCAGGTCATCGGCTACCACCACGTCGCGGAGCAGTGCCGCGGCGGCCTGCGCCAGTCCGTCCGGCGCGTGCACCACGTCGGCGACGCGGACCGGCCCTGAGGCGGGCGTGTCCGGAGTGGCGGGTGCGGTGCCTGGGGCGGCGATAACCAGGGCGGCGCTGCCCGCGTCGTCACGGCGCAGGGTGGCCAGGATTCCGGCGGCGGCGTCCAGGCTGGTCACGGCGATGGCTTCGGCGGCGGCGCCCAAGGCGGCCGCGATGGCCACCTCGTAGCCGTCGGCCACCTGCAGCCGGGCGGCAAACGAGCCGAGCACGCCGGCGAACCGGTCCGGGTCGGCCAGCAGCGCCGCGGAGGCGTCCGCGCCGCGCCGCGCGGCCTCGGCCAGTGTCTCGGCCCGGGCCCGGAGGGCGGCCAGCTCGCGGGCGGATTCACGTTCGGCGGTGCGCAGCGCCACGGTCCGTTCGGACAATTCGGCCAACGAGTCGGCGGCCTGCTGATGAGCGGCGGCCAGCTCGCTACGGTCCTCCTCGGCGCCGCCCAGCTCCTGCACCTGGTCGTATTCGGCCTGGGCCAGCTCGGCCCGCTCCCGGGCCTGCTCGGCCGAGACGGCCAGGCGGTCCATCTCCTCCTGGGCGGCCGCGGTGCGGCTGTCGGCCGCGCCGACCTGCTCGCGCAGCCGGGCCACCCGGCCCGCCCGGGCGGCTGCGGCCCGGGCGCCCTCGGCCTGCCGGCGTTCGGCCGCGGTGAGCTGGGCCTCGGCCGCGGTGCGTTCGGTCATGGCGGCGGCGAGCACCTCGCGGCCCGCCTCGAGCCGGGTGGTCAGCGTCTCTTCCTCGGCGCGCAGCTCGGCGGCCTGCCGGTCAAGCTCGTCGGGGTCGCGGCTGGCCCGCTCGGGCTCGGCCTGCTCGGTGAGCAGGGTGTGCCGCTGAGCGGCCAGCTTCTGCGTGGCCCGCAGCCGCTCGGCCAGGGCGGACAGGGCGAACCAGGTTTCCTGGGCCCGGGCCAGCTGGGCCGAGGCCTGCTGCGCGGCCGTCTCCAGCTCGGTCTCCCGGTTCCTGGCCTGGGCCAGCTCCTGCTCCAGAGCGGCCCGCCGGGCGCCCGCGGCGGCCTCGTCGGCCTCGTCCCGCTGCAGGTCGGCGGCCAGCTGCACGTAGTCGTCGGCTAGCAGCCGGAGCCGGGCGTCGCGCAGCTCGGCCTGGATGACGGCCGCCTTCCTGGCCATCTCGGCCTGCCGGCCCAGGGGCTTGAGGCGGCGGCTCAGCTCGGCGGTCAGGTCGACCAGCCGGGTCAGGTTGGCCTGCATGGCCTCGAGCTTGCGCAGCGCCTTTTCCTTGCGCTTGCGGTGCTTGAGGACGCCGGCCGCTTCCTCGATCAGGGCCCGCCTGGCCTCCGGGCCGGCGTGCAGGATGTCGTCGAGCTGGCCCTGCCCGACGATCACGTGCATCTCCCGGCCCAGCCCGGAGTCGGACAGCAGTTCCTGCACGTCAAGCAGCCGGCAGTGGTCGCCGTTAATGGCGTACTCGCTCTGCCCGGACCGGAACATCAGGCGGCTGATGGTGACTTCGGCGTACTCGATGGGCAGCGCGCCGTCGCTGTTATCGATGGTGAGCGTGACCTCAGCGCGGCCCAGCGGCGGGCGCGAGGTGGTGCCCGCGAAGACGACGTCCTCCATCTTGCCGCCGCGCAGCGACTTGGCGCCCTGCTCACCCATCACCCAGGACAGGGCGTCGACGATGTTGGACTTGCCCGAGCCGTTCGGGCCGACGACGCAGGTGATGCCGGGCTCGAGGCGCAGCGAGGTGGCGGAGGCGAACGACTTGAAGCCGCGCAGGGTGAGGCTCTTCAGGTACACCTAGCGCCCCTCCTCCCGGCTAACTTACCGGGGCTAACTTACCGGGCTCCACGCACCTTACCGCCCCGCGGCGCGTGAAACCGGGAACCGCAGATGGCCTGCGCGCGCCGGATTCCGGGCACACCGGACCGACCGGCGGCACCGGAAGCCGCCGGGGCGCCACGGCACGTTAATGCGCGGCAAATGACGCGAAACGAGTGGACGGACAACGAATAGGGGCGCCTTGGGGGCGCCCCTATTCCGTTGCCGTTTGCCTCGTCAGGCCGGTGCTCGTCAGGCGAGCACGGGCTCGCGATCCGGAACCAGCATGTCCTCGTGAGTCGCCTCCACGGTGAGCGCGTCGTTCTCTTCCTGGAGCCGAGTAAGCTCGGCTTCCAGGTCCCGTACTCGCTGCTGGAGGCGGCGCATCTCAGAAACGATGCGGGGGTCGGGACCGCCGACGTGGCCGAATAGAGCCTTCGCCATTGCTAAAGGTCCTCCACGCTGAGTGACCAGAGTGGGCACATACTTAACACACGCGAACCCGCGCGCGCAATCAACGGTTACTAGTGTCCCACCCTGGCGTTTGCCGGTCAAGTTGAGCGCCGATTCGGAGCGTGTTATATACCCTATCAGCCATTACAAGAGGTTTCGGGGAGCCCGGCCGCCTCACCAGCGGGCCCGACGGGGGCGGGGCTGGCAGCGGGGGCAGCTGTAGGCCGACCGGTTCATGAACTTATCCCGCCGGATCGGCGTGCCGCACTTGCGGCAGGGCAGGCCCTCCCGGCCGTACACCGCCAGCGAGCGCTCGAAGTAGCCGCTCTCGCCGTTGACGTTGACGTACAGGCTATCGAAGCTGGTCCCGCCGACCGCCAGGGCCTCGCCCAGGACCTCGCGCACCGCGGCCAGCAGCGTGGCGACCTCCGGGCCGTTGAGGGTTTCCGTGGGCCTGGCCCAGTGCAGGCCGGCCCGCCACAGCGATTCGTCGGCGTAGATGTTGCCGATGCCGCTGACCAGCGACTGGTCGAGCAGCGCGCGCTTGATGCTGGTGCGGCGCTTGCGCAGCCGGGCGGCCAGGACCGCGGCGTCGAAGGCCGGCTCGAACGGGTCGGGGGCGATGTGGGCGATCGGCCCGGGGAGTTCGGCGCCGTCGCGCACGAAGGTCATGTGCCCGAACGTCCGCTGGTCGGTGAAGCGCAGGTCGGGACCGCCGTCGGCGAAGGTGAACCAGATCCGCACGTGCGGCGAGACGGCCCGGCCGGGCTCGCCGACCAGCAGCTGGCCGCTCATGCCCAGGTGGGCCAGCAGGGCGTCCTCGCCGACCGACAGCCACAGGTACTTGCCCCGGCGCCGGGCGCCGCCGAAGCCGCGCCCGGCCAGCGCGGCGGCGAACTCCTCCGGCCCGGCCAGGTGCCTGCGCACGGCACGCGGGTGGAGCACCTGCACGGTCTCGATGGTGCGGCCGGTTACGTGACGTTCCAGGCCCAGGCGGACGGTCTCGACCTCGGGTAGCTCAGGCACCCCGGCCGTTCCCGTGGTTCACGAAGAGGGCGGGGAGCCGTCCGCCCCGCCGCCGCGGCCGGAGATTTCCGCGCTGATCGCGTTCCAGGCCGCCTCGGCCGCATGCTGCTCGGCGACCTTCTTGGAACGGCCCGTGCCCGAGCCGAGCATCCGGCCGGCCACCCTGACCACGGCGCGGAATGACTTCTGGTGATCGGGCCCGCTCTCCTCGACCTGGTAGTCGGGGACCCCGAGCAGCTGGGACGCGGTCAGCTCCTGCAGCGACGTCTTCCAGTCCAGGCCGGCCCCAGGCTGGCCGACCGGTCGATGACCGGGTTGAACAGCCGGTGGACCAGGGCACTGGCCTCGTCCAGGCCGCAGTCGATGTATACCGCGCCGATGACCGCCTCCAGGGTGTCGGCCAGGATCGAGGCCTTGTCCCGGCCGCCGGTGACCTCCTCGCCCCGGCCGAGCCGGACGTAGGAGCCCAGGCTCAGGTCCCTGGCCACGTCGGCCAGGGCGTTCATCTGGACCACCGCGGCGCGCAGCTTGGCCAGGTGCCCCTCGGGCATCTTCGGGTAGCCGCGGAACAGGGTGTCGGTCACGACCAGCCCGAGCACCGAGTCACCGAGGAACTCGAGCCGCTCGTTGGTGGGCAGGCCGCCGTTCTCGTAGGCGTACGAGCGGTGCGTCAGCGCGCGCTCGAGCGAATTGGGCATGATGGGCACGCCAAGGACGTGCCGGAGCTCGGCGGAATCTCTCCCCGAGTTGTCTGGTTCCCAGGCCTGACTCACGCCCACCGCGCGCTCCTCAGGACGGGTTCAGGACCTGACGGCGCCGGTACGTGCCGCACGTCGGGCAGGCCACGTGCGGCAGCTTGGGCTCGTGGCACTGGGGGCAGCTGACCAGCGTGGGGGCGGTGGTCTTCCAGTTCGAGCGCCGGGATCGGGTGTTGCTGCGGGACATCCTCCGCTTGGGAACCGCCACGTCAGCCCTCCTGTAGGTCGATCGCGCCGGCGTGCCGGCCTGGTTGGTTGTTCGGTTGGTCGGTGAACTGCTTCAGGCCGGCCCACCTGGGGTCCGGCGCGTCCTCGTGCCGGTGGCCGGGGCCCGCCTCGGCCAGTGGCGCCCCGCACTCGACGCACAGCCCCGGGCAGTCCTCCCGGCACAGCGGCGACATCGGCAGCGCGAGCACCACCGCGTCCCGCAGCACCGGCTCCAGGTTGAGCAGGTCGCCGTCGAGGTAGAGCTCCTCATCGTCTTGCTCGTCGCTGTCGTCCTGCCGGTCGTGCCGGTCGTGCTTGTCGTGCCGGTCGTGCTTGTCGTGCCGATCGTGCTTGTCGGCGTACAGGTAGAGCTCACGGAAGCTGGCCGTGACAGTGCTCGTCAGCGGGGCCAGGCAGCGGGCGCACTCGCCGGTCACCGGCGCGGTGGCCGTGCCGGTGACCAGGACGCCCTCGGTCACCGCCTCGAACCTGAGGTCAAGTTCGACGTCGGCGCCTTCCGGGACGCTGACCAGCTCGAGGCGCAGGTCAGCCGGGGCCGGCGCGGTGAGCTGCTGGGTCCGCGCGGAGCCGGCCTGACGGCCGAGCGCGCGCAGGTCGAAGACCAGCGCGCCGCGCGGGGGATTGGTGCGTGTATTGGGCATGACAGTGTACTCGCGTCAATAGCTTTGCAGAACGAGGGCCCAGCCTACCGGCGGCACGCGGTAATCCCAACTTGACCCTGGGCGGGCCGGCTGTCACTCCTCGGCCAGCCGGTCGCGCAGCCGGGCCAGCACGATGTCCGGGACCAGCCCGCTGACGTCCCCGCCGTACCTGGCGACCTCCTTGACCAGGCTGGAGCGCAGGAACGAGTAGAGCGGATTGGTGGTCATGAACATCGTCTCGACCTTCGCCATCCGGTAGTTCATCTGCGCCATTTGCATCTCGTACTCGAAGTCGCTGACGGCCCGCAGGCCCTTGATCACCGCGGTGATGCCGTTGTTGGCGCAGAAGTCCACCAGCAGCCCGTGGAACCGGTCGATCTTGACGTTGCCGTAGCGGGCGGTTACCTCGCGCAGCATCTCGATTCGCTCGTCCACGGTGAACAGGTTGTGCTTGGTCATGTTGATCAGCACGGCCACGACCACCTCGTCGTACAGGCCGGCGGCGCGCGCGATGATGTCGAGGTGACCGTTGGTAACAGGGTCGAAGGAACCCGGACAAACTACGCGTTGCACGCGATGACACCTTTCAGCGGGCAGGTCGGACGGGCTTGAGCTTGTCACTGTCCTAGTGTCCCAGAGCGGGAGGGGCCAGGGCATACCAGATGGTCGCCTCGCCGTAGCGGCGGGCCCGGTCGGGCGCGAATCCGTCCGGCCAGGTGATCGGCCCGGACCGGGTGGCCCGTTCCACGATCACCAACGCGCCCGGCGCCAGCCAGTCCCGGTCGGCCAGGGCGGACAGCATCGCGGTGACCTCATCGCCGGGCAGCGCGTAGGGCGGATCGGCGAAGACCAGGTTGTAGCGGCCGCCCGACGGGCCGCGGGCCAGTATCTGTGCCACCCGGCCGGCGGCCAGTTCGGCCCCGGACAGGCCGATGGCCTCGATGTTCTGGCGGATGACGCGGCTGGCCCGGTCGCCGGACTCCACCAGCAGCACGTGCCGGGCGCCGCGGGACAGGGCCTCGAGCCCCACCGCGCCCGATCCCGCGTACAGGTCGAGCACGCGTGCGCCGGCCAGCGAGCCCATGATCGACAAGACGGTGCCGAACAGGCCCTCCCGGGCCCGGTCGCTGGTCGGGCGGGTATCCCGCCCGGCCGGGACGGCCAGTTGCCGACCTCCCGCCTCGCCAGCGATAACGCGTGCCACCTTACAAGTGTGCACGCCGCCCGCGGGAGGCCGACAGCGTGGGCTCCGTCACGTTCAGGCGATGTCGCGGCGGACGATGGTGCGGGCCGCCACGGCGGCCAGCGCCACAGCCAGGGCGATCAGCAGGGCGGTGGCGGCCGCGAACGGCAGCGGGGTGCCGGCGCTGACGGTACGGGAGGGCCGAAGCCGCCCTGGCGGTGGCGGTCTGTGGCCTGCAGGTGCTGGCCTGGCTGGCCGGCTCCGCCCATCCGGGCCAGCACCGGCCCGGCCTGGCCGACTATCTGCTGCTGACCGCGAGCGGTCTGGCGCTGCTGGCCCGGCGGCGCTACCCGGTGCCGGTGCTGGCCGTCGCGCTGGCCGCGGCCATGGCCGACGCCGCCCTGTCCGGGCCGGTCGGGTGGCTGGTCCTGGCCACCGCGTTCGTCAACGCCGTGGTCTACCGCAAGCGCGCCGCCGCCATCGCGTCCCTGGTCATCGGGTACCTGGTGTCGGTCTGGCCGCCGTGGCTGATCGGCACCCGCGGGCACACCTCGGCGGTCGCCGCGCTGGGCCTGCTGGCTGGGCTGATCACGCTGCTGTCGGCGGCTGAGCTGATCCGGGTGCGGAACCAGCGCGCCGTCGCGGTCAGGAACCGCAGGCAGGAGGAGGGGCGGCGGCGGGCCAGCGAGGAGCGGCTGGCCATCGCGCGGGACCTGCACGACGTGGTGGCGCACAACATCTCGGTGATCAACGTGCAGGCCAACGCTGCGCTGCACCTCATGGACCGGCAGCCCGAACGGGCCCGCGAGGCGCTGGTCAACATCCACGAGGTGAGCAGGCAGGCGCTGGGCGAGCTGCGTTCGGTGCTCGGGGTGCTGCGGGACGGGCCGAGGCGCCGCTGGTGCCCTCGCCGGGCCTGGACCGGCTGGAGGAGCTGGCCGCGCACGCGCAGACGGCCGGGATCGCGGTCCGGGTGGTGTCCGAGGGCGAGCCGCGGCCGGTGCCCGCGGGCGTGGACGCGGCGGCGTACCGTATCGTCCAGAAGGCGCTGACCAACTCGGTCCGGCATTCCGGCGGGCGTTCGGCCGTCGTCCACCTCCGCTACGACGCCGACGCGCTCACCATCGAGGTCGACGACGACGGCCGTTCCCCGGCCGGGGCCGCGCAGCCGGGGAACGGCCCGGACTGGACGAGCTGACCGAGCGGGAACGCGAGGTGCTGGCCCTGATCGCCACCGGCCTGTCCAACGAGGAGATCGCCGCGCAGATCTACGTCAGCCAGTCCACGGTCAAGACCCACGCCGCCCGGGCCATGATGAAGCTCGGCGCCCGGGACCGGGCCCAGCTCGTGGTGCTGGCCTACGAAGTCGGCCTGGTCCGCCCCGGCTGGGCCTGATCAGGTTTCCGGCCCGACGCGCCGAGACCCACCACGCGCACCTCCCGCCCACAATCGCGGTTGATTCGGGTTTCGCGGTTGATTCGGGGTACTGGAATCCCGGAATCCCTCAAATCAACCGCAAAGCCTGAATCCACCGCGGTGTTGGGAGTGGTGAGACTGGTGGGGTTGGGTGGCCGCGGGTTTGGGGAAGGCGTCGCGGACGGCTTGGGAGCGCCTGCGGCCGGGGCGGGGTCAGGGTTTTCTGGCCACGCCGCAGAACTCGTCGACGTCGTGGGCGTGGCCGATGTCGGCGGGGACGGGGCGCCAGCGGGGGCAGGAGACTACGCCCGGCTCCACCAGGTCCAGGCCGTCGAAGAAGCGCGCGATCTGCTGGCCGCTGCGCAGGGTCATCGGCGGGTCGAGGAGCTTGTTCCTGGTCCGTGCGCAGGGTCATCGGCGGGTCGAGGAGCTTGTTCCTGGTCCGGACGAGTTCCTCGGTGGCCTCGCCCCTGACCTCACTGGTGCTGTGCGCGATGACCAGGTAGCTGCCGGACGGCAGGGGGTCCATCAGCTGGTTCACGATCCGGTAGGCCTCGTCGGTGTCGCTGACGTAGATCAGCACGCCGAGCATCATGACCGCCACCGGCCGGCGGAAGTCCAGGGTCTGGGCGGCGATACGCAGGATCCGGGCCGGGTCGCGGGCGTCCGCGTCGATGTAGTCGGTAGCCCCCTCCGGGCTGCCGACCAGCAGGGCGCCGGCGTGCGAGAGCACCAGCGGGTCGTTATCCACGTAGACGACCCGGGAGCAGGGCGCGAGCGCCTGGGCCACCTCGTGGGTGTTGTCGGCGGTGGGCAGGCCGGTGCCGACGTCGAGGAACTGGCGGACCCCCGCCTCGCGGACCAGGAACCTGACGGCGCGGCCCAGGAAGGCCCGGTCGGCGCGGGCCAGCTCCACGATGTCCGGGTACATCTGCGCCATCCGGTCGCCGACCTCGCGGTCGGCGGCGAAGTTGTCTTGCCGCCCAGCCAGTAATTCCAGATCCGGGGCGCGTGCGGCACGCTGGCGTCGACGGCGCGCGGGCCGAGGCCGGCGCCGGACGGGTCTTCGGTCACGAGGTGCCTCTCCGTCGTCCGCCCCCAACGACACAACGTACAGGGCGGGCCGGGCGGGTCAGGTTTTGTCCAGGTAGTCGGCGTGCACGCCGAGCAGGTCGTCGATGGCCACGCGCAGCGCGGGATGGCCGGCCAGGCCCGGGTCGGCGGCCACCACGGCCGTGGCTTCCTCGCGGGCCTGCCCGATCAGCTCCTCGTCGGCCAGCAGCTGGAGCAGCCGCAGGCTGGAGCGCCGCCCGGCCTGCGCGGCGCCGAGCACGTCGCCCTCCCGGCGCTGCTCCAGGTCCAGCCGGGACAGCTGGAACCCGTCCAGGGTGGCGGCCACCGCGTCCAGCCGCTCCCGCGCCGTGCTAGCCCGGGGGGACGACCCCCCCGGGCCCCCCTGCACGGGCATGGCGGGCGGCGCCTCGGTGACCAGCAGGCACAGCCCGGCCGCGGAACCGCGGCCGACCCGGCCGCGGAGCTGGTGCAGCTGGGAGACGCCGAACCGCTCAGCGTCCATGATGACCATCACGGTGGCGTTCGGCACGTCGACCCCGACCTCGATCACGGTGGTGGCCACTAGGACGTCGATGTCGCCCGCGGCGAACTCCCGCATCACCCGGTCCTTCTCCTCCGGGTGCAGCCGGCCGTGCAGGATGCCCAGCCGCAGCCCGCCCAGCGGGCCGGCGTCCAGCGTGGCGGCCACGTCGAGCACCGACAGCGGCTGCCGCCGGGTGCCGACCACCCCCCGCGGCACGCCGCCGGTCATATCCACGTCGGCGAAGTCGTCCTCGTCCGGGTATCCCGCCTCGTCGGTGTCGGCACCGTCGCCGATCCGCGGGCAGACCACGTAGGCCTGCTGGCCCCGGCCGACCTCCTCACGGACGCGCTCCCAGGCCCGCTCCAGGTACCTGGGCTTGTCGGCCGCGGGCACCACGTGGGTGGCGATGGCCGAACGGCCGGCGGGCAGCTCGGTCAGCGTGGAGGTCTCCAGGTCGCCGTAGACGGTCATGGCCACCGTCCTGGGGATGGGCGTGGCCGTCATGACCAGGACGTGCGGCCGGTTGTCGGCCGCCTTGGCCCGCAGCGCGTCCCGCTGCTCGACGCCGAACCTGTGCTGCTCGTCGATGACCACCAGGCCCAGGTCGGCGAACTGGACCTGCTCCTCGAGCAGAGCGTGCGTGCCGATCACGATGCCCGCGTCGCCGGTGAAGGCGTCGGCCAGCGCCGACCGGCGGCCCGCCGCGCTGACCGAGCCGGTGAGCAGGACCACGCCGGTGGCGTGCTCGGAGCCGCCGAGCTGGCCGCGCTGGGCCAGCGGGCCGAGCATGTCGCGGATGGACCGGTAGTGCTGTTGGGCCAGCACCTCGGTCGGGGCCAGCAGGGCGGCCTGGCCGCCCGCGTCGACCACCTGGAGCATGGCCCGGATGGCGATCACCGTTTTGCCCGAGCCGACCTCCCCCTGCAGCAGCCGGTGCATGGGATAGGCGCAGGCCAGGTCGGCGGCGATGGTCTCCCCCACCGCCACCTGGCCGTTGGTCAGCGTGAACGGCAGCCTGGCGTCGAACTCGTCGGCTATGCCGCCGCAGGTGTGCGGGCGGGGCATGGCGGGCAGCGCGGCGGCCGCCAGCCGGCGCTGGGCCAGCGCGGTCTGCAGCACGAAGGCCTCGTCCCACTTCAGGCGGTCCCTGGCCCGGGTCCGGTCGGCCGCGTCAAGGGGCCGGTGGATGGCCCGGATGGCCTCGGCCCACCCGACCAGCCCGTACCGCTCCCGCAGCTCGGCAGGCAGCGGGTCTGGCATGGCGTCCAGCGTGTCGAGCAGGGTCTGGACCGACTTGGCGATGCGCCAGGACGGGAACCTGGCGCTGGCCGGGTAGACGGGAATCAGCTCGGTGGCGAACTCGGCGGCCAGTTCCGTGGTCAGGTCGGCGTTGGGCGGCGCCCCCGGCAGCATCTCGCACTCGGGGTGGACCAGCTGGCGGCGGCCCCGGAAGCTGGACACGGTGCCGGCGAACATGCCGATCATGCCGGGCACCAGGCCGCGCAGGTACGGCGGCCTGCGGTGGGAGTTGAAGAAGAACGTCAGGACCAGCTTGGCCCGGTCGTCGGTGACGATCACCTCGGTCCGGCTGCGGCGGCCCTTGCCCGGCAGCGACGGCAGCGGATGATCGCCCAGCGAGACGACCCGGGCCAAGACCGTGACGTGGTCGCCCTCGCGCAGCGAGGACAGGTCGGTAAGCTCGCCCCGGGTGTAGTAGCGCCGCGGGTAGTGCCGCAGCAGGTCACCGACCGTGTGCAGGCCGAAGACTTCGGCCAGCTTGTCGGCCGTCTTGGGACCCTGCAACACGGTCAGCGGTTCGCGGAGCGAGGTCACACTGGCCAGCATAGAAGCGGCCCCCGACAATGACGGCCGGTTCGCGCCCGGCCCCGGCATCGGGTAGGCTTCGACGGCTGCCTGGTCCGGTCCTGGACCGGGCCTACCTACCTCTATCTATGGAGCAACCCGTGGCTTCCGTCTGCGACGTATGCGGCAAGGGGCCGGGCTTCGGCAACAACGTCTCGCACTCGCACCGCCGCACCCGCCGCCGCTGGAACCCGAACATCCAGACCGTGCGGGCCATGGTGGGCGGCACGCCCAAGCGGCTCAAGGTGTGCACCTCCTGCATCAAGGCAGGCAAGGTCACCCGCTAGGCGAAGTGATCCCAGCCCGCGGCTCCGGCCCAGGGCTGGCCGTCGACCAGCACGCCCGTCCCGGCCCGGACCTGACCTATCACCCGCCACCGGGCCGGCAGCGCTGTGCCCGGCGGGAACGTGGCGGCCAGCGCGTGATCCTCGCCGCCGGTCAGCACCCAGCTCAGTGCTTCAGAGGAGGGGGCCTCGGGGGAGGCTGAGCTCGAGCCACGGCCCGTTCGGCCCAAAGAAGGGGGCTGGGGAGGTGGGCCGGGGTGACGGCGGGTCGCGGCTACGGCGCGCGCCGCGGCCAGCAGGTCATCGGGCGGGCGCAGCCGGGCGGACACCACGTCGATTCCCGCGCCGCTGGCGTCGGCGATGTGCCCCAGGTCGGCCAGCAGCCCGTCGCTGGTGTCGATCATGGCCGTGGCGCCCAGCCGGGACGCCTCGGGGCCCGCGTCGTACGGCGGCTCCGGGTGCCGGTGCGCGTCGGCCAGGGGGCCATCCAGGCCGGCGGTGAGCAGGGCCAGGCCGGCGGCGGCGCGGCCGAGCGGGCCGGCCACCGCCACCAGGTCGCCCGGGGACGCGCCGGAGCGCAGTACGGGGGCCCGCCCGGCCAGGTCACCCAGGCTGGTCACGGCGAGCAGCACGGTATCGGCGCGGGCGGTGTCGCCGCCGATGACGCTGGCGCCGGCCCGGGCGGATTCGGCCACCAGCCCGGCGGCCAGGTCCCGGGCCCAGGCCACCGGCAGGTCGGGCGGGGCGGCCAGCGCGACCAGCAGCCCGGAACAGGTCGCGCCCATGGCCGCGATGTCGGCCAGGCTCCGGGCGGCGGCCTTGCGGCCGATGTCGGCCGCCGATGACCAGTCCCGGCGGAAGTGCCGACCCTCGAGCAGGAAATCGGTGCTGGCCACCACGCGGCCGTCCGGCGCGGCCAGCACGGCCGCGTCGTCGCCGATCCCGACCAGGGCCCGCGGGTCGGCGGGCAGCCAGCCTGACAGCGCCGCGATCAGGCCGAACTCCCCCAGCGCAGCCACGGTCCCCGCGTCGTCAGCAGCGATGATGCCCTCCGGTAGCCGACATGTGTGTCACCGGTCTGGACCTCTACGGTAGCGTGATCCATCAGGGCACCTTGTCCCGCAATGGCCCCGGGAGGACCTCATGGTGGAGGCGTACATCCTCGTCCAGACTGAAGTCGGCAAGGCCGCCGACGTGGCCTCGCACATAGGAAAGATCACCGGAGTCACGCAGGCGGAAGACGTCACCGGCCCGTACGACGTGATCGTGCGCGCGCAGGCCGACAACGTGGACGAGCTGGGCCGGCTGGTCGCGGCCAACATCCAGGCCGTGCCGGGCATCACCCGGACGCTCACCTGCCCCGTGGTGCACATCTGAGCAGTTCGGCCGCGAGCGGCGCGCTGCGCGGGCCGAGCCCGAGCCCGGCCGCGTCGCGCAGGTCGCCGGGCGTGTCCACGTCCCGGCGCAGTCCGGGTACGCCGGCCAGGCCGAGTTCCGCGGCGCCTTCCGCCGCGTGCCTGGCCCGGGAGGCCAGGCCGAAGGCCGGCCGGAACGCGGCGCCGGGCGCCGCCGCGTACATCGTCGTGCCGTCGCCCGCCGCATCGGCCACGAACGCGTTCGGCCAGGCCGCGGCGGCGGACAGGGCCCGGGCGAGCTCGGCCGGGCGCAGGGCCGGCAGGTCGGCAGACAGCGCGGCGGTACCGGCGCCCGGCCAGCGGGCGGCGGCGTACCGGGCGCCGTGCCGCAGCGCCGCGTTGAGGCCGTCCCGCGGCTCGTCCGGCACGATCACAGCCCCGAGATCGCTGAGCGCGGCGGCCGCGACCTGGTCATCTGTGATGACGATCACACGGGCGGCCGCCTCGCAGGCCCGTACCGCCGCCACCGTGTCGCAGGCGAGGGCCAGGGCCAGTTCGGCCCGGTGCGGCCCGGCCAGCTCGGCCAGCCGGGACTTGGCCCGCGCGAGCACCTTGACGGGCAGCAGCACTGACCACGTGATCAGCGCGTTATCGGTCATATCGTTGATCCTGCCTCGACACCAGAGCACCTGAACCAGGAGACTGACGCTATGAGCACCGGGAATGGCGCTGTCGGCCCGGGGGGACGCCCCCCCCAGGCCGCCCCGGGAGGGCATGGCCAGGGGGGATCCCCGACCCTCCCGCCCGGGGACCAGCCTACGGTCCGCCGCGAGTGGGGTTACTCGCCAGGCTGGCGGCTGTTCTCGCGGATCATCCTGCACCCGGGGTTGCGCCTGCTGATGAGGTTCAGGTGGGCGGGCAAGGAGAACATTCCGAAGACCGGCGGCATCATCCTGGCCCCCAACCACCTGTCCTACGCCGACTGGCCCACGATCGCCTTGTTCAGCGACGGCTACGCGCACCGGTACCCGGTGTTCATGATCAAATCGCCGATCTTCGAGGTCAAGGTCATCGGGCCGCTGATGTACAAGTTCGGGCAGCTGCCGGTGTACCGCGGCCGCGGCGACGCCGGTCTGGTGCTCAAGCAGGCCGAGCGGGCGCTCCGGAAGGGCGACGCCGTGATCGTCTACCCGGAGGGAACCGCCAGCCGCGACCCGGACCTGTGGCCCATGGTGGGCAAGACCGGCGCGGCCCGGCTGGCCCTGACCACCGGGGCGCCGGTGATCCCGATCGCGCACTGGGGCGCGCAGGACATCCTCCCCTACGGCACCAAGAAGCCGCACCTGTGGCCGCGCAAGACGGTCCAGATGGCGGCCGGGCCGCCGGTGGACCTGTCGGCCTACGCCGGGCAGCGGCTGGGCGCCTCGACGCTGCAGGCCGCGACCGCCGACATCATGGCCGCCATCACCGCCCTGCTGGCCACGATCAGGCAGGAGACGCCGCCCGCCGTACCGTGGGATCCCGCCGTAGGGGGCCGTTCTGGAGAGTTGGACCGAACGGACGGGGGAACCCCGCTTCCGGCCGGTTCTGCGCCGGACGCGCCGGACACCGGCCAGACATGAGGGCAGCGGTCATGGGGGCCGGGTCGTGGGGCACCACGTTCGCCCAGGTGCTGTGCGACGCCGGGACCTCCGCCATGCTGTATGCCCGGCGGCCGGATCTGGCCCGGGTTATCGGCGAGCGGCATGAGAACCCGGACTACCTGCCCGGGATCGCGCTCACCCCGGCGCTGGACGCCACCGCCGACCCGGCCCGGGCGCTGGCCGGCGCGGACGTGGTGGTGTTCGCGGTACCGGCGCAGACGCTGCGTTCCAACCTCGAGGACTGGGCGCCGCTCATCCCGCGCGGCGCGCTGCTGGTCAGCCTGATCAAAGGCATCGAGCTCGGCACCAGCATGCGGATGAGCGAGGTCATCACGTCGGTGCTGTCCGCGGACCCCTCCCGGGTCGCGGTGGTGTCCGGGCCGAACCTGGCCCGCGAGATCGCCAGGCGGCAGATCGCCGCCACAGTGGTGGCCAGCGTGTCGCCTTCCGCCGCGCTGGCCTTGCAGGAGACCTGCCACACGCCGTACTTCCGGCCCTACACCAACACCGACGTGACCGGCTGCGAGCTGGGCGGCGCGGTGAAGAACATCATCGCGATCGCGGTGGGCATCGCGGTGGCGATGGGGCTGGGTGACAACACCAAGGCCACGCTGATCACCCGGGGGCTGGCCGAGATCGCGCGGCTCGGCTCGGCGCTGGGCGCGCAGCCGCAGACCTTCGCCGGCCTGGCCGGCATGGGCGACCTGGTGGCCACCTGCTCCTCGCCGCTGTCCCGCAACCGGACGTTCGGCGAGAACCTGGGCCGGGGCATGTCGGTGGCGGCGGCCACGGCGGCGACCGGCCAGACCGCCGAGGGCGTGGCCTCGTGCGAGCCGGTGCTCAAGCTGGCCCGCGACCACGGCGTGGAGATGCCGATCACCGAGGTGGCCGAGGCGGTCATGCGGGACGGACTGCCGGTCGAGCAGGCCGCCGCGATGCTAGCGTCACGATCGGCCAAGCCTGAGTGGTACGGGCCATGACGCAGGGCTTCCAGCCGGGTTCCCTGCCGAGTTTCCTGCCGAGTTTCCTGCCGAGTTTCCTGCCGAGTTTCCTGCCGAGTTTCCTGCCGAGTTTCCTGCCGGGTTTCCTGAGGGATGGATTGCCGTGGACATAGTGCGCAAGCAGACCGGCGAGAACACGCGCGCGGTGCACCTGCCGTCTCCCCCCACGCCCGCCCAGGAGCCGCTCGGCACGCCGGTGTACCGCACGGCGGCGTTCTCGTTCGGCTCGGCCGAGGAATACCGGGCCGTGCTGAACGACGAGATGCCCGGCTACACCTACAGCCGGATCGACAACCCGACGGTGGACGCCTTCGCCCGCGCGGTCGCGGCGCTGGAGGGCGTCAACCTGCCGCGCTGGCCCGCGGCGCAGGCCTTCGCCTCCGGCATGGCCGCGATCAGCGGGGTGTTCTGGACCTTCGCCCGGACCGGGGCGCACGTGGTCGCGTCCTCGGCCGTCTACGGCGGGACATACTCGTTCCTGCGCAACGTGGCCTCCCGGTTCGGGGTGGAGACCGACTTCGTGGACATCACCGACCTGCAGCAGGTCCAGGCGGCCATCCGGCCCGCGACCAGGATCGTGTACGCCGAGACCATCGCCAACCCGACCACGGCCGTGGCCGACCTGCGCGCGCTGTCCGACATCGCGCACGAGGCCGGGGCGCTGCTCGTGGTCGACTCCACGCTGGCCCCGCCGGTCATCTGCCGCCCGCTCGAGCACGGCGCCGACCTGGTCCTGCACTCGGCGACCAAGTACATCGGCGGCCACTCCGACACCACGGGCGGCGTGGTCACCGGGCGCATCGAGCTGATCAGCAACATCCGCAGCGTGCGGGTGGACACCGGCGGGTCGCTGGCGCCGGACGAGGCGTTCCTGCTGCGGCGGGGCCTGGAGACGCTGCCGCTGCGGGTGCGGCGGGCCTGCTCCACCGCCTCGGTGTTCGCCGCCGCGCTGTCCAGGCACCCGACCGTGGTCCGCATCGACTATCCGGGGCTGCCCGACCATCCCGGGCACCAGGTGGCCCGGCGCCTGTTCGACGCGGGTCCTGAGGGGGTCCGGTTCGGCGCGATCGTCACCGTGACCCCGCACGGCGGCCGCGAGGCGGGCATGGCCTTCGCGGACAAGCTGCGGCTTGCGCAGCTGGCCACGTCGCTGGGCGGGACGCACACGGTGGTGAGCCACGTGGCCTCCACCACGCACCGCCAGCTGGACGATCGTGCGCTAGCGGCGGGCGGCATCGACCCGGGAGCGGTACGCTTCTCCATTGGCCTGGAGGATCCCGAGGACCTGATTTCCGACGCGTACGTGGCCTTGGAGTCCCTCAGCAGACCCTAGGTTCTTGGAGGTCGCGTGACGGGGCAGCAGCGCAAGATCCGGGTGGCCGTGGTGTTCGGCGGCCGCAGCACCGAGCACGCCGTGTCCTGCGCCAGCGCGGGCCTGGTCCTGTCCGCCATCGACCCGGAACGCTACGAGGTGCTGCCCATCGGCATCGCCACCGACGGGCGGTGGGTGCTCACCTCGGGTGACCCGGCCCGGCTGGCGCTGTCGTCTGCTGGTTTGCCTTCCGTGGCGGCGGTGGCGGTGCCTGGCGCCGAGATCACGCCCCGGCCTGGTGCCGTCTTGGAGGTGACGGCGCCGGGTGCGGTGCCGCGGGACCTGGGCGAGGTGGACGTAGTGCTGCCGCTGCTGCACGGGACGTTCGGCGAGGACGGCACGCTGCAGGGGCTGCTGGAGATGACCGGTACCCGCTACGCCGGGGCCGGGGTGTTCGCCAGCGCGGCGGGCATGGACAAGGAGTACATGAAGCTGATCATCGCGGCGCGCGGCCTGCCGGTGGGCCGCTACGTGGTGGTGCATGACCGCGACTGGTCCTCTGGCCTGGTCGAGCGCAAACGGGTGCTCGACGAGATCGCTGAGCTCGGCTGGCCGGTGTTCGTCAAGCCGGCCCGCGGCGGGTCGAGCATCGGGATCACCCGTGTGGTGTCTCTTGGCGAGCTGGAATCCGCGGTGGAGGCTGCCCGGGTGCACGACCCCAAGGTGCTGGTGGAGGCCGCGGTCGACGGCATGGAGGTGGAGTGCGCGGTGCTGGAGGGCCTGGACGGCGGCCCGCCCGAGGCCAGCGTGCCCGGCCAGGTGGTGGTGGACTCCGGGTCGCAGTTCTACGACTTCACGGCCAAGTACCTGGCTTCGGGGACGTCGATGACGATCCCGGCGCCCATCCCTGCTTCGGCCGCTGACCGGATCCGGCGGCTGGCCTGCGCGGCGTTCGACGCCATCTCGTGCGAGGGCCTGGCCCGGGTGGACTTCTTCTACACCGCGGCCGGGGAAATCCTGGTCAACGAGATCAACACCATGCCGGGGATGACGCCCGCCTCGGGCTTCCCGATGATGTGGGCAGCCAGCGGCCTGCCGCTGCCGCAGCTGGTCGACCGGATCATCCAGACCGCGCTGCAGAAACGGCCCGGGCCGCGCTTACCTGCTTTGAGACGGCAAGCGGGCGGCCGTCCAGGTGATTCCGTCCAGGTGATTCCGTCCAGGTGATTCCGTCCAGGTGATTCCTTTGGAGGCCGCCCGCTTTGCTGTCCTTGGTGCCGTTACTTCTGGCCCGGCTTCTCGCCGTTGACCAGGGCCTTGAAGTCGGCGGCGGCGCGGAACCTGGGCACCGAGGACTTCGGCACCTGGATGGTGGCTCCGGTGGCCGGGTGGGCCGGGCGGCGTTCTTGAACCGGGACGGTGACCATCGGTGTGGCTGGCGGGCTCGGAGCGTACCTGCAACCGGGCGCGGTCGCCGGGGCATGGCAACGACGTCGTTGTGACAATCACGTCGTCTGGTGCGCGTCGTTGTGGCAACGACGTCGTTGCGCGGCCTGTTCCAGGCGGGTCAGGCGGTGACCGGGAGCCAGGAGGGGCGGGAGAGCTCGAAGGCGGTGATCTCGTCGACGTGGCGGAGGGTCAGGCCGATGTCGTCGAGGCCCTCCATCAGGCGCCAGCGGGTGTAGTCGTCGAGGTCGAAGGAGGCCTTGATGCCGGCCGCCTCGGCCAGGACCACGCGGGCGCCGAGATCCACGGTCACCTCGGTGCCCGGATCGGCCTCGACGGCGTACTGCAGGGCGCTCACGGCGGCCTCGGGCAGGATGATCGGCAGCAGGCCCGCCTTGGTGGCGTTGTTGCGGAAGATGTCGCCGAACCGGGGGGCGATCACGGCCCGGAAACCGTAGTCGGTCAGCGCCCAGACGGCGTGCTCGCGGGACGAGCCGGTGCCGAAATCCAGGCCCGCGACCAGGATCGTGGCCCCGTCGTACTGCGGCTGGTTGAGCACGAACGACGGGTCCTCGCGCCAGGCCGCGAACAGGCCCTGGCCGAACCCGGCCCGGCTGACCCGCTTGAGGTACTCGGCCGGGATGATCTGGTCGGTGTCCACGTTGGTCCGCCGCAGCGGGACGGCCCGGCCGGTGTGCGTGGTGAACGGTTCCATGGTCGGTCTCCTTACAGGTCCGCGGGCGAGCTGAGGTGGCCGGTCACGGCGGTGGCGGCGGCCACCGCGGGCGAGACCAGGTGGGTGCGCCCGCCCTTGCCCTGGCGGCCCTCGAAGTTACGGTTGGAGGTCGACGCGCTGCGCTCGCCGGGGGCGAGCTTGTCCGGGTTCATGCCCAGGCACATGGAGCAGCCGGCCGCCCGCCACTCGGCGCCCGCCGCGGTGAACACCGCGTCCAGGCCTTCGGTCTCGGCCTGGGCCCGCACCTGCATGGACCCGGGCACGACCAGCATCCGGACGGACGGAGCGACGTGCCGCCCGGCCAGGACCGAGGCGGCGGCGCGCAGGTCCTCCAGCCGGCCGTTGGTGCAGGAGCCGAGGAATACCGTGTCCACGGCGATGTCGCGCAGCGCGGTGCCGGGCTTGAGGTCCATGTAGGTCAGCGCGCGCTCGGCGGCGGCCCGCTGGTCCGGGTCGGCGATCGAGTCCGGATCGGGTACCGAGGCCGCCAGCGGCAGCGCCTGGCCCGGGTTGGTGCCCCAGGTCACGTACGGGGTCAGCGTCCCGGCATCCAGCTTGACCTCGCGGTCGAAGACCGCGTCCTCGTCGCCGGGCAGCGAACGCCAGTAATCGAGCGCGGCCTCCCATGCGGCGCCGGACGGGGCGTGCGGCCGGCCCTCCAGGTAGGCGAAGGTCACGTCGTCCGGGGCCACCAGGCCCGCCCGGGCACCGGCCTCGATGGACATGTTGCACACGGTCAGGCGGCCCTCCATGGACAGCGCGCGGACCGCGGGACCGCGGTACTCGACCACGTAGCCCTGGCCGCCGCCGGTGCCGATCTTGGCGATGATGGCCAGGATCAGGTCCTTGGGCGTCACCCCGCCGGGCAGCACGCCGTCGACGGTGATGGCCATGGTCTTGGGCCGCTGCTGCGGCAGCGTCTGGGTGGCCAGCACGTGCTCGACCTCGCTGGTCCCGATGCCGAAGGCCAGCGCGCCCAGCGCGCCGTGGGTGGAGGTGTGAGAGTCGCCGCAGACGATGGTCAGGCCAGGCTGGGTCAGGCCCAGCTGGGGGCCGATGACGTGCACGATGCCCTGGCCGGCGTCGCCCGTCGGGTGCAGCCGGATGCCGAACTCGGCGCAGTTCTTGCGCAGCGCCTCGACCTGGGTGCGGGAGACCGGGTCGGTGAACGGGCTGCCCGGGCCGTAGAGGGGGGTGGGCGCGCCGGGGCCGGTGATGCCGGTGGTCGGCACGTTGTGGTCCTCGGTGGCGATGGTCAGGTCGGGCCGCCGCACCCGCCGGTTCGCGGCGCGCAGCCCGTCGAACGCCTGCGGGCTGGTCACCTCGTGGATCAGGTGAAGGTCGATATAGAGCAGATCGGGCTCGCCTTCCGCGCGGCGCACCACGTGGGCGTCCCAGATCTTCTCGGCGAGCGTACGGCCCATCACGCTCTCTCCCTTCGCCCTCCGCCGCAGGCGGCCAGGCAGCCTTGCGTCTCGCAATTCGAGACGGCAGTATTCATAACATGAACAACTCTAGCGGAGTCGGCGTCCTCGACAAGACCGTTTCCGTTCTGTCTGCCCTGGAGAGCGGGCCTGCTTCGCTGGCGCAGCTGGTCAAGGCCACGGGCCTGGCCCGGCCGACCGCGCACCGCATCGCGGTGGCCCTGGAAACCCACCGGCTGCTGGCCCGCGACGCGCAGGGCCGGTTCGTGCTCGGCCCGCGGATCGGCGAGCTGGCCGCGGCGGCCGGCGAGGACCGGCTGCTGGCCGTGGCCCAGCCCGTCCTGGCCCAGCTGCGGGACGCCACCGGGGAAAGCGCGCAGCTGTACCGGCCGCACGCCGACACGCGGATCTGCGTGGCGGCGGCCGAGCGCACCAGCGGGCTGCGCGACACCGTCCCAGTCGGGGCGGCGCTGCCGATGACCGCCGGCTCGGCCGCCCAGGTCCTGCTGGCCTGGGAGGAAGGCAGCCGGATGCACCGCGGGCTGCGCGGCGCGAAGTTCACCGCCACCACGCTGGCCCAGGTCCGCCGACGCGGCTGGGCCGCCACCGCGGCCGAGCGCGAGCCCGGCGTGGCCTCGGTGTCCGCCCCGGTGCGCGGGCCCGGCGGGCGGGTGCTGGCCGCGGTCTCCGTGTCCGGACCGATCGAGCGGCTGACCCGGTTGCCGGGCCGACTCCACGCCGGCGCCGTGGTGGCGGCCGGAGACCGGATCAGCAAGCTGTTGCGTGCCGAGCACTGAGGGACGGACGGGCCTGGCCGGCGATTCGGGACTACGGGCCCAGCCGGCGATTCGGGACTAAAGGCCCGGCCGGACGGTGGCGCATGGCCATGGCCGGACCATGTAGGGGCCGGTAACCTGCCAGAGTGTGGAAGACCACTCCGCCGCGGCAACCGATGCTTCGATGGATGTGCAATCATGGATGTGCAATCATTGAATAACTGGTACGGACGGAAACGACACCACCGGGTAACGGATATGAGGTCAGCGATATGAAGGCAGCTGTCGTCAAGGAGACCGCGCCGGGTGAGCGCCGGGTGGCCCTGGTGCCGGACGCGGTGGCCAAGCTCGGGCCCGCGGGGATCGAGGTGCTGGTGGAGCGGGGGGCAGGCGAGGGCGCCTGGCTGACCGATGCCGCCTACGCCGACGCGGGCGCGACCATCGTGGGCACCGCCGAGCTGCTCGCGTCCGCCGACGTGATCCTCACCGTCACCAAGCCGTCACCGACCATGATGGAGCAGCTCGGCAAGGGCCAGGCGATCATCGGCATGCTGGCCCCGCTCACCGACCCGGAACTGGCCACCGCGCTGGCCGCCAAGGGCGTGACCGCGATCAGCCTGGACGGCTTGCCGCGCACCCTGTCCCGGGCCCAGCCGATGGACGCACTCAGCTCCCAGTCGAACGTGGCCGGCTACAAGGCCGCTCTGGTGGCCGCGGATACATTCGGCCGGTTCTTCCCGCTGCTGATCACCGCGGCGGGTACCGCCCCGCCCGCTAAGGTCCTCGTGCTCGGCGCGGGTGTGGCCGGCCTGCAGGCGATCGGCACCGCCCGACGTCTCGGCTCGGTCGTGAGCGGCTACGATGTCCGGCCCGCGTCCAAGGGCGAGGTCGAGTCGCTCGGGGCCACCTTCATCGAGCTGACCTCGGTGGGAAGCGCGGCGGGCGAGGGCGGTTACGCGCGCGAGCTGACCGCGGAGGAACGGCAGGCCCAGCAGGACGAGCTGGCCGGCCACATCGCCCGGCACGACGTGGTGATCACCACCGCCCAGGTGCCCGGGCGCAGGCCGCCGCTGCTGGTCACCGAAGACGCGCTCAAGGCGATGTCCCCCGGCTCGGTCATCGTGGACATGGGCGCCAGCGCGCTCGGCGGCAACGTGACCGGATCCCGGCCCGGCGAGACGGTTGTCACCGGCAACGGGGTCAGGATCATCGGGGCGGACAACCTGCCCGCCGCCGTGCCGACGGCGTCCTCGAACGCCTACTCGCGGAACATCTCCGCGCTGCTGCTGCACATGACCTCCGACGGCGCGCTCGCCATCGACACCACCGACGAGATACAGGCCGGCGTGGTAATTACGCACGACGGCAAGGTCGTGAACGAGGCCGTATCCCGCCTCCTCCAAGCCGAACCGCACCCCTAGGAAGGCGCCGATGTCGACGGCACTAGTAACCGACCTGACCATCTTCATCCTCGCGCTGCTCATAGGCATCGAGGTCATCGGGAAGGTCCCGGCCACGCTGCACACGCCGCTTATGTCGGCGACCAACTCCATCCACGGCATCGTGCTCATGGGCGCCCTGCTGATCGGGGTCACGGCGCACAATCCCGTCGGCTACGTCCTCGCGTTCATCGCCTCAGTCTTCGCCGCCGCCAACGTGGTGGGTGGCTACATGGTGACCGAGCGGATGCTGAAGATGTTCCGCAAGAAGGCTCCGGCCCCGCAGGTGAGCCAGGAGAGCGTGGCAGAGCTGAACGGCCACCGGGGCCTCAAGGGCCTGGCCGGACGGGTCGGCATAGGCAGGACGCGGTCATGACCAGCTACGAAAATTCCATCCAGCTCGTCTACGTGCTGGCCGCGGCGCTCTTCGTCATCGGGCTGCACCAAATGAACAGTCCGGCGACGGCACGGCGCGGCAACCAGGTGTCGATGGCCGGCATGATCGTGGCCGGCATCGCCACGCTCATCCTGATGATCCACGACGGCACGGTCACCACGACCGGCTGGATCGTGCTGATCGCCGGCGCGCTGATCGGCTCCGGGATCGGCCTGTACGCGGCCCGGACGATCCAGATGACGGCGATGCCGCAGCTGGTGTCGGCGTTCAACGCGGTGGGCGGCGGCGCCGCCGCGCTGGTGGCGATCTACGGCTACTACGACGCCGAGTCCCACGTGAGCGGCGTGCTCGGCACCACCACGGTGTTCACGGTCCTGGACGTGCTCATCGGCTCGGTGACGTTCTCCGGGTCGATCATCGCGGCCGGCAAGCTGCAAGGATTCATCCCCGGGCGGCCGATCACCTTCAAGGGCGGCCGCCTGCTCAACGCGGTCCTGGCCGTCGTGGCGATCGGCACGGCCGCGTACATGTTCAGCACCGCCAGCCTGCCCGCACTGTTGATCGTGGTGCTCGCGTCGCTGGCGTTCGGCGTGATGATGGTGCTGCCGATCGGCGGCGCGGACATGCCGGTGGTGATCTCGCTGCTGAACGCGTTCACCGGCACCGCGGTCGCGATGGCCGGGTTCGTCATCGGCAACTGGGCGCTGATCGTGGCCGGCGCGCTGGTGGGCGCCTCCGGTAGCATCCTGACCAAGCTGATGGCCGACGCGATGAACCGGTCGCTGGTCAACATCATCGTGGGCGGGTTCGGCACCGGCGACAGCGCGGTCGCCATCGGCGGGCCGGTCGACGCCCAGGTCCGCTCGATCGCGGCCGACGACGCGGCCATCCAGCTCGCGTACGCGTCCAAGGTGATCATCGTGCCCGGCTACGGCCTGGCCGCCGCGCAGGCCCAGCACGGCGTGGCCGAGCTGGCCAAGGTCCTGGAGGACCACGGCATCGAGGTCAGCTACGCCATCCACCCGGTGGCGGGCCGGATGCCCGGGCACATGAACGTGCTGCTGGCCGAGGCGAACGTGCCCTACCCGCAGCTGAAGGAGATGGACGAGATCAACCCGGAGTTCGCCCGCACCGACGTGGCCCTGGTCATCGGGGCGAACGACGTGACCAACCCGGCGGCCCGCCGCCCCGGCAACGACATCTCCGGCATGCCGATTCTGGACGTGGACCAGGCCAAGTCCGTCATAGTGATCAAGCGCTCGATGGGCACCGGCTACGCGGGCATGGAGAACGAGCTGTACTTCAACCCGAAGACCAGCATGTACTTCGCCGACGCCAAGAAGGCCATGGCCCAGCTGACCTCCGCCGTGAAAACGCTAGTCGGCTAACGATCTCCCCCGCGCGCCAAAGGCGCCGGCGCCGACTGGACTCCCCCGCAAGCCAAAGGCGCCGGCGTCGCCTGGACTCCCCCGCGAGCCAAAGGCGCCGGCGTCGCCTGGACTCCGTTGTCCCCACGGACCCACCCCTGGCGCGACGGAGGAGCGACGAGGGAAGGCGGCGCGTCAAGAGGCGCCGGAGGCGAGCGGGAAGACAGAGCGAGCGGGAAGACAGAGCGAGCGGGAAAACAGAGCGAGCGGGAAAACAGAGCGAGCGGGAAGACAGAGAGCGACGAGGGAAGGAGCCGGCTCGCAGCGCCCCGGAGGCGAGCGGGGAGGATAGAGCGTAGGGTTCGGCCAAGGATGATCGTTTCTCAGGAGGCTGTCGTGCCCGAGCGCACCAAGATCACGCTGGATGAGTCAGAGATCCCCCGCCAGTGGTACAACGTGGTCCCCGACCTGCCCGCGCCGCAGCCTCCGCCGCTACACCCGGGGACGCTGCAGCCAGTCGGCCCAGAGGACCTGGCACCGCTGTTCCCGATGGAGCTCATCCGCCAGGAAGTAGCCACCGACTCCTTCATCGACGTCCCTGACGACGTGCTGGACGTGTACCGGCTGTGGCGGCCCACCCCGCTGTACCGGGCGCGCCGGCTGGAGAGGGCGCTGAACACCCCGGCCCGGATCTACTACAAGTACGAGGGCGTCTCCCCGGCCGGGTCGCACAAGCCGAACACCGCGGTCCCGCAGGCGTACTACAACGCGGCCGAGGGCACCAAGCGGCTGACCACCGAGACCGGCGCCGGCCAGTGGGGCAGCGCGCTGGCCTTCGCCTGCGCCCAGTACGGCATCGACTGCGAGATCTGGATGGTCCGCGCGTCCTACGACCAGAAGCCGTACCGGCGCACGATGATGCAGACCTGGGGCGCCAGCGTGCACCCCAGCCCGTCCCGGGCCACCACGGCGGGCGCGAAGATCCTGGCCGCCGACCCGGACTCGCCCGGCAGCCTGGGCATCGCGATCAGCGAGGCGGTCGAGGCGGCCGGCGGCAGCGCGGACACCAGGTACGCGCTGGGCAGCGTGCTCAACCACGTGCTGATGCACCAGACGGTGATCGGCCAGGAGGCGATCAAGCAGTTCGCCGTGGCCGGGGAATCCATGCCCGACCTCATCGTGGGCTGCACCGGCGGCGGTTCCAACTTCGCCGGCCTGTTCCTGCCGTTCCTGCGGGAGAAGCTGGCCGGCCGAGGCAACCCGGTCATCCGCGCGGTCGAGCCGTCGGCCTGCCCTTCGTTCACCCGCGGGGTATACGCCTACGACTTCGGCGACACGGCCGGGTTCACGCCGCTGCTGAAGATGCACACCCTCGGGCACGAGTTCATCCCGGACCCGGTGCACGCCGGCGGGCTGCGCTACCACGGCATGTCGCCGCTGCTGTCGCACATGTACGAGCTGGGCATGTTCGAGGCCGTGACCAAGCCGCAGCGGGAGTGCTTCGCCGCCGCGGTGCTGTTCGCCCGGACCGAGGGCATCATCCCGGCGCCCGAGCCCACGCACGCCCTGGCCGCGGCCATCGAGGAAGCCAAGCAGTGCACCGAGTCGGGCGAGCCGAAGGTGATCCTGACCGCGCTGTGCGGCCACGGGCACTTCGACATGGTGGCCTACGAGAAGTACCTGTCCGGCGAGATGACCGACTTCGAGCTCCCCCAGGAGCGCATCGACGCGGCCATAGCGAACCTCCCCGCCGTCGGGTAGGCGCCCGCGAAGCGGAGTGAAACCCGGGTTTCAGCACACCAGGAGTTGGTGGAACCCGGGTTTCATTACGGTTTTCGGGGAGCGGGCGGGGTGGACCGTTCGGCTTACATAGCGTTGCGGCGGGTGCGGACGGCGGCGGCTAGGCCGTCGAGTACGGCGGCGGTGGCCTCGATGTCCATGCAGGCGTCGGTGACGCTCTGGCCGTAGGTCAAGGTGGCCGGGGGGCCGGGCTCCTGGCGGCCCTCGGCCAGGAAGCTCTCCAGCATGACGCCGGTCAGGCCGGTCTCGCCCGCCGCGACCTGCTCGCCGATCGAGGCGGCGACCACGGGCTGGCGGCGGTGGTCCTTGCCGCTGTTGCCGTGGCTGGCGTCGACCATCAGCCGGCGGGGCAGGCCGGTGCCCGCGATCAGGTCCAGGGCCTTGGTCACGTGACTGGGCTCGTAGTTCGGGCCGGTGCGGCCGCCGCGCAGGATGACGTGGGTGTCCGGGTTGCCGGCCGTGGTGACTACCGCGGCCGCGCCGTTGTGGGTGACGCCGAAGAACGTATGCCCGGCGGCGGAGGCGCGGCACGCGTCCACCGCCACCTGGACGTCGCCGTCGGTGCCGTTCTTGAACCCGACCGGCATGGACAGGCCGGAGGCGAGCTGGCGGTGGACCTGGCTCTCGGTGGTCCGGGCACCGATCGCGCCCCAGGTCACGGTGTCGGCGATGTACTGCGGGGTGATCGGGTCCAGCCACTCGCAGCCGACCGGCAGGCCGAGCGAGACGATGTCGATGAGCAGCCGCCGGGCGGTGCGCAAGCCGCGGTGCACTTCGTGGCCGCCGTCCATGCCCGGGTCGTTGATCAGGCCCTTCCAGCCGGTCACGGTGCGCGGCTTCTCGAAATACACCCGCATCACGATCAGCAGGTCGGCCGGGCTGCGCTCGGCCAGCGCCCGCAGGCGGGCCGCGTAATCCAGGGCGGCGGCCGGGTCGTGCACAGAACACGGCCCGGCGATGACCAGCAGCCGGTCATCGGAACCGTCCAGGACGGCGCGGACCTCGGCCCGGGTACGTTCCACGGTGCCCGCGGCCTGCTCGCTCAGCAGCAGTTCGTCGAGCAGGGCGGCCGGGGAAAGCAGCGGCTCGTAGCCGGTGATGCGGGTATCCCTGGTGCGCGGCATCAAGCGCGTCTCCTCCTCGGGCCGGCGCCCGCACACCGGGAGCCAAGCGGCACGGACCGATGCTACCCCCTCACGCGTGGCCGCCCGGCGCGGGCGGGGTCCCGGCATTTCACTGTCTAGCATGGCAAGGAATAACGGAATCGGAGGTTGACCGCGTGACCGATGTCTGCGAGCACGGGGCCGCAAGCCACGACGGGACGGAGTCGTCGGCGGCTTCGGCTCCCGAGGCGTCCCGGGCCTGGCTGCTGATCGAGCACCCGGGCCCCTGGCCGCACGAGCCGGCCGAGGCCGTGCTGCCGGCGCCGCTGGATGCTCTGGTCTCCGCCGCGGACGCGCTCGGCGTCAGGGTCCAGATGATCCGCAGGCCCGGGCGCGGCCGGATCGGGCCGACCCGCAGCATCTACGCGGGCTGGACCGAGGGGCCGCAGCCGTGGCTGCGGCACGCCGAGTGGTCCGATGCCTCCGGGGCCGGCAGGCGGCCGGACCCGGTGGCGGCGCTGGACCTGGAGAAGCTGGCGGCGGGGAGCGCGCCGGAGTTCGGGTCGGTGGTCGGCGAGCCGGTGTTCCTGGTGTGCACGCACGCGCAGCGCAGTGCCTGCTGTGCGCGGTGGGGCGGGCCGCTGGCCCAGGCGCTGGCCGCGCGCTATCCCGGGCAGGTGTATCAGACGACGCACGTGGGCGGGCACCGGTTCGCGGCCAACCTGGTCATCCTGCCGCACGGGCTGTACTACGGCCCGGTGGGCCTGGACGGGGCGGTCACCGCGATCGGCGCGTATGAGCGCGGCACGGTCGAGCCTGCGCGGTACCGAGGCCGGGCCGGGCAGCCGAAGGCCACCCAGCAGGCCGAGCACGCGCTGCTGGCCGAGGGCGGTTCCCTGGAGGTCGCCGAGCTGGGTTAAGCGCCGAAGGTGAAGACGGGCGAGGACGCGGTCAGGATGGCGGTCCGCGGGGGCATGGACCAGGTGGCTTCGAGTTCGGCGGCGAGGGTCTTGATCAGGTCGGGGATGTCGTCGGGGGCCTGGTCGTGCAGGGCCTCGGCCACGATCAGGGCGGCGGCGGTGGAGTCGCGTACCGCGGACAGGCCGCTCTGGCGGTTCGTCCAGCGGCGGGCATGGGCCTGTCCCGCCCGGTCGGCGAAGATCACCTCACCGCGGGCCGGATGCTCGGTGTCGCCGGCGAAGGTCAGGTAGGTCTCGTCCCCGGCCGCGTACCTGACCTCGAGTGGGCCGGTGATCTGGGCGGCGTCCAGGACGGCCACCGGGGTGGCGAAGGCCAGCGAGACCGCGTTGCACAGGTCGACCAGGGGATGCAGCGCGGGCAGGCTGCCCTCCTTGCGGAAGCGGCGCAGCAGTGACTCCGAGGCGCAGCGGTACTGGGTCGGCTTGAGCCCCATCTGCGCGAAAGCCCGCCGCCAGGCCTGAATCTCGGGCAGTTCGCTTTCTGTGGCGCTGGCGAGCCGGGCCGTGGCGGTGGCGTAGAAGCGGTCGGCGCTGACTTCGGCGGTGCTGGTGATGCCGTTGAGGTAGAGCGCGCCCGGCACCAGGTGCGGGAAGTCGCGCCAGACGTCAGCCGAGTGCTGGAACTCCATGAACGTTCTCTCCTCAGTCACGTCCGCCACTTTCCCGCGGTTGATCCGGGTTCTGCGGTCGATTCGGGGGACCGTGATGCACTGGATCAACCGCGAAACCCGAATCCACCACAGTAAGCGGGGAGGAGTCCGGATGGGCTGGGTTAGGCGGGGCGGCGGGGGGTTGCTCCGCAAGCCTAGGGTGAGGCCGACGGCGACGACGGCGATGCCGGCCCAGACCAGGGGCCGGGGCGCCGGGCCGCCGAGCAGGACGCCGGTGGCGGCCGCGGCCACGGGGGCGATGCCGGTGAGCAGGCCGGCCCGGCTGGCGCCCAGGCGTCCCACGCTGGAATACCACAGGACGAAGGCCACCGCGGTGACGGCCACCGCCAGGTAGGCGATGGCCAGCCAGTCCTGGCGGTCCAGCCGGAGGGTGGCCGCGGGGCCCTCGTGCCCGACGCCGAGGACGGCGAAGATCACCGCGGCGAGCCAGGTGGTGTGCACCGAGACACTCCAGGGGCCGTGCCGGCCCAGCACCGGGATGGCCAGCAGGGTGAAGGCAGCCTCGCAGCCGAACACCACGGCGGCCCAGGCAATGCCGATCCCGTCGGTCCGGCCCACGCCCTGGACCAGGGCGGCGCCGCAGGTCACGACCAGGGCGGCAGCGACGAGGCCGGGCCGAGGACGGGAGCCTTCCAGCAGCGGCCCGAGCACGGCCAGCAGCGCGGGAACGCAGGCCACGGCTACGCCGAGGACGGCCGGCTCGGCGTGGCGGGACCCGGCCACCAGCGCGATGTTGAACAGGACCAGGCCGGTGGCCGCGATGCCGGTGAGCCACAGCCATTCGGCGCCGCGGGGCCGGACCAGGCGCCGGCCGGTCAGCCGGGCCAGCGCGACCAGGATCAGGCAGGCCAGCGCGTACCTGAGCGCCTCGGCGGTGAAGGCCGGCGCCCCGGCCAGCACGCCGGAGACCGCGACGCTGCCGCCCACGCAGATCATGGCCCCCGCCCCGGCCGCCAGGCCGGGCGTCAGCGGCCGCGCCGGGGTGCCAGGGGGCGCGGAGGCTGCGGGGACGACGGGGACAACAGGGACGGCGGGGCCCGCGGGGACGACGGGGGCCGCGGGGGTCGCGGGGACGGCGGGGGCCGCGGGGGCCGCGGGGACGGCGGAAGGGAAGCCGTCGGCAAGGGGTCCCGTGGACGGGGCGGGCGCGTCGGGGACGCGAAGGGCGGTCACGAAGTTCACGGTAGGGCGGCTATGGTCCAGTTAACAGGACCACGACTCGGACTCTATAGTGGACCAATGAGCGGGGCGCAGGGGCGTGGGGTGCGGAGCGGAGGGGTGCGGAGCGGAGGGGTGCGGGGCGGGGCGGATTTCTTGCAGCTGAGCCCCGATGGCGCGCCGGGGCGGGGGCTGACGGCCTGGCTGGCCGGGGAAATACGGGCGGCGATCATCGACGGGCGGCTGGCGGCGGGGACTGCGCTGCCCGCCACGCGGCTGCTGGCCGGGGATCTGGGTATCTCGCGCGGGGTGGTCGTGGAGGCTTACCAGCGGCTGGCCGACGAGGGGCTGGTCAGCGGGCGGCCGGGGACGGGTACCAGGGTGTCGGGGCTGCCACCACGGCCCGTTCGGCCGCCTATAAAAGCCGAGCGGCCGGGGCGCGCCGCTACGGTGCTGCCACAGCGGTGGCGGGCGCGGGCAGAGCTCGACCTGTCGCCCGGCGTGCCCGACCTGTCGGGGTTCCCGCGGGCGGCGTGGCTGCGGGCCGAGCGGGCGGTGCTGCAGGAGGCCAGCGTGGCCGACCTCGGCTACGGCGACCCACGCGGCAGCCAGGCGCTGCGCCGGGAGCTGGCGGGCTGGCTGGCCCGTACCCGCGGGCTGCGGGCCAGCGCGGAAGACATCATCGTGGTCAGCGGGGTGGCCCAGTCACTGGCCCTGCTGGCCCAGTGGCTGAACGGCCAGGACCGGACGCCGGTCGCCGTCGAGGACCCCGGATCCCGCGGGTCGCGGGACGAGCTTTCCTACTGGGGCCTGCGGCCGGTCCCGGTGCCGGTGGACTCCGACGGGCTGCAGATCGATGGCCTGGCCGATGCGGGCGTGCGGGCGGCGCTGCTCACGCCCGCCCACCAGTTCCCCACCGGGGTGGTGCTGGCCCCGCGGCGCCGCCGGGACCTGCTGGACTGGGCGGCCGCCGCCGACGCGCTGATCATCGAGGACGACTACGACGCCGAGTACCGCTACGACCGGGCCCCGGTGCCCGCGCTGCAGACCTCCGCGCCCGGGCACGTGGCCTACACCGGCAGCACGTCCAAGACGCTGGCGCCGGGCATGCGGCTGGGCTGGCTGGTCCCTCCGGCCCGGCTGCACGCCGACCTGGTCGAGGCCAAGCACGCCGCGGACCTGGGCAGTCCCGCGCTGCCGCAGCTGGTGCTGGCCCGGCTGATCGGCACCGGCGAGCTCGAGCAGCACATCCGGCTGGCCCGCAAGCGGCAGCGGATCCGGCGGGACGCCCTGCTGCGCGCCGTCCGCGAGCAGCTACCGCAGGCCCGCGTCCAGGGCGTCGCGGCGGGCCTGCATCTGCTCATCACGTTCCCCGAGCTGGCCCTGGACGACCGGGACCTGGCCGAGCGCATCCACCAGGCGGGAGTCCTGGTCCACCCGCTGTCCTGGCACCGGGATGCGGCCGGGCCGGCCGGGCTGGTGGTCGGCTATGCGGCGCACACGCCGGACCAGCTGCGCGAGGCGGCGCGGCGGATTGCCGGGGTACTCAGTTCTGCTGGGGGCTCTGCCGGGGGCTCTACTGGGGACTGGCCCGGCGCGCGTCGGCGCGGCGGTGGCGCCGGGCCACGGCCCGCAGCTGGCTGATGCGCGCCGCCGCGGCCAGCATGGTCAGCAGCACGCCGCTGACCGCCGCCAGCAGCAGGGCCACGCCCAGCGGCAGATGACCGTGCATGCCCAGGTAGGAGATGTGGACGGTGGCGCCGTTCTGCAGGATGAAGATCAGGAGCAGCAGCAGGACCACGGCGAAGAAGGCCACCGCCACCCACAGGCCGCTGATCCTGGTCCGCTTGATCTTGTGCTGCGGCAGCGGCACCGCGGTCGGCTCCTGCGGTCCGGCCGGCTCCTGCGGTCCGGTCGCCTCCTGCGGTCCGGCCGGACCCTGCGGTCCGGTCGCCTCCTGCGGTCCGGCCGGCGGCGGCGGGGCGACGAGCTGAGACGGGGCCTGGGCGGGCGGCCCCGGCGGGGACTGAGCCGGCATCGCGGTCGGCTGCGGATCTGTGCTCACTGCATACCCCCTGGTGCTGTCGGCACAAGCACGTGGCCCCCCGTACTGCCCGCGAGCGCGGAGGTTATGCGGCGCCGCGGGGCCCGGCTCAGCCGCCGAGATAGGCTCAGCCGCCGAGGTAGGCCAGGACGGCGAGGACGCGACGATTGTCGTCGTCGGAGGGCTGCAGGTCGAGCTTGAGGAAGATGGACGCGGTGTGCTTGGCCACGGCGCGTTCGGTGATCACGAGCCGCTGGGCGATGGCGGCGTTGGACCGGCCCTCGGCCATCAGCGCGAGCACCTCGCGCTCGCGCGGGGACAGGGCAGCCAGGCTGCCGTCGCCGGTGTTACTGGCGAGCAAGCGAGCGATCACCTCCGGGTCCATGGCGGTCCCGCCGTCGGCCACCCGGCGGACGGCGTCGACGAACTGCGCGCTGTCGAACACCCGGTCCTTGAGCAGGTAGCCGATGCCCCCGGTGCCGCCCGCCAGCAGCTCACGGGCGTACAGCTGCTCCACGTACTGGGACAGGACCAGCACCGGCAGGCCCGGCACCTCGCGCCGCGCGGCCAGCGCGGCCCTGATCCCCTCGTCGGTGAAGGTGGGCGGCAGCCGGACGTCCACGATGGCCACGTCAGGCTGGTCCGCGGTCACCGCGGCCAGCAGGTCGGCGCCGTTGTCGACGGCCGCGGAAATCTCCAGGCCGTGGGCCTGGAGCATGCGCGTCAGGCCGTCCCTCAGCAGGAAGAGGTCTTCGGCAATGACAACTCGCACGGGATCTCCATGGTTACCGCGGTAGGGCCGCCGAGCGGGCTGCTGACCGCGAGCACCCCGTCGAACGGGGCCAGCCGGCGCTCGATCCCGCGCAGCCCGGTGCCGCGGGCGGGGTCGGCCCCGCCGTGCCCGTTGTCGGTCACGCCGATGCGCAGCATCCCGTCGGTGTGCCGCAGGTCGATCCAGGTCTGGCGGGCCTCGGCGTGCTTGGTCACGTTGGCCAGCAGCTCGCTGACGGCGAAGTAGGCGGCCGATTCTATCGGCGCGGGCGGGCGGCCGTACAGCTCGCTGGCCAGGTGGATGCGCAGCGGGGTGTCCAGGCTCAGGGCCCGGATGGCGTCGGCCACGCCGCGGTCGGCCAGCACCGGCGGATGGATGCCGCGGACCAGGTCGCGTAGTTCGGCCAGGGCCTTGACCGAGGCGTCGCGGGCCTCGAACACCAGGGCCCGGGCCGCATCCGGGTTGGTGTCGATGATCTGGCCCGCGGCGTCCAGGGTCATGCCCATGGCCACCAGCCGGGCCTGGGCGCCGTCGTGCAGGTCCCGCTCGATCCGCCGGATCTCGGCCGCCCCGGTGTCGATGACCTCGGTGCGGGTCTGGGCCAGCTGCTGGACGCGGAGGGTGAGTTCGGCCTCCCGGGTGGGGGCCAGCAGGGACCGGGCGAAGTAGCCGTAGCCGCGCAGCAGCCACGGGGACGCCCAGGTCCCGGCGACCGCGATGCCGACGACCAGGAGGCGCTGGAAGCCCGACGCATACGGCGCGAAGATACCGAACAGGCCCAGGACCAGCACCCCGGCGGGCAGCAGGGCCAGGATCCAGCCGACCAGTCCGTTCACCGTTATCCAGAGCAGGTCCCGCCAGGTCGCCGGGTCGGTGAGCAGCCAGGCCAGCCGGCGGCGCAGGCCCTTGCTGGTGTCGGCAGTCCACGGGTGGGGCAGGTACGGTTCGGCGATGGGCACCTGGGCCCACTGGGCCACCACCCGCCGGGTCAGCCGGGCCAGGCTGCGCATCCACCGCAGGATGAGCGGGCTCGCCACCAGCCAGAACACCAGCCCGGCGGCGCCGACGACCAGGGTGGAGTTGCGGCCCGGGTGGGTGGACGTCCGCAGCGTCAGGGCCGCCGGCAGGACCGCGGCCCCGACCAGCAGGGCCAGCTGGATCAGCCCGGCCAGCGCCAGCCCGAACAGCAGCATCCCGCGGCCGGCCACGGCCAGCCGGCCGCCCGCCCAGGCCCAGATCTCGGGCCACGCGATCGAGACCTCGGGCGTATCCTGGTCGCCCGGGTTATCCGGCGTCTGTCCCGTGCTCATCGCTATGCCTCCTGGCTCCAGTCTGCCGGGCTGGCAGCGGGTCCGGAAGTGAGGCTGGGCCCCGAAGATGGGGTGTACCTAGGTCTACCTGGTAAACGCCGCTCAGCCTAATGTCGTGCCCGGCCTCGGCCATCGCGGCGGGTGGTTCGGCGGCCCTGGTCGGGAAGATAAGACCTTGGCCGCGCGCCTGCACCTCCCGGCTGCCTGCCGGCTGTCACGGCGAGCCCGGCCGTCACGGCGCGGCTGGCTGTCACGGCGAGCCCGGCCGTCACGGCGCGGCTGGCTGTCACGGCGAGGACGTGGGCGCTCGCGGTACCGTTTGCACGCGTACGACTGGCAGCGGATACGACCTCATGCCTTGCGTGCCTCGCGTCGGCCTGTGCCACGGGGCCGGCCGGGTAAGGGGGCGTGTAGGTAGGGTCGGTCCTATGGTGCTTTCACAGCGTAAGGTCCTGATCCTGGCCGCCGATGACTTCGAGGACATGGAGCTGCTGTACCCGTTGTACCGGCTGATGGAGGAGGACGTCGCGGTCACGGTGGCGGGCCTGGATGACCATCCGGTGCGAGGCAAGAAGGGTCACGGGCCGGTGCCGGTCGATACCACTGTCGGCCAGGTGGCGGCGGCCGACTTCGACGCCCTGGTCATCCCGGGCGGCTACGCGCCGGACAAACTGCGGCGCTCGGAGACCGTGCTTGACCTGGTGCGGGCCTTCGACGACGCGGCGAAGCCGATCGCCTTCATCTGCCACGCGGGCTGGGTGCCGATCTCTGCCAAGATCATCAAGGGCCGCCGGGCCACCAGCGTGGGCGCCATCCGCGACGACATGATCAACGCGGGAGCCGACTGGGTGGACGAGGCCGCGGTGGTCGATGGTCATCTCATCTCCGCTCGGACCCCGGCCGACCTCGGTCCCTGGATGAAGGCGCTGCTGGCGGCGCTGGGTGATTAGGGGACTCGGCGCATGGTGAGGCGAAAGCCGCCCCGGCTCGTCGAGGACGAGGACATGCGCGCGGCCCGGCTGCTTGACGCGCAAGCCGAGGCAGCCGAACTGTTCGCCGCCATCGAACCGCGGGGCATCATCGCCCCGGGCGTGCGCGAGGTCGAGGCGAGCAACGCGATCCGGGACCTGGCGGCCGAGATGTTCGGGGTGGGCAGGCACTGGCATAAGCGGATCGTGCGGGCCGGGCCCAACACCCTGCAGCCCTACCGGGAGAATCCGCCGGACCGGGTGCTCGGCACGGACGACATCGCATTCTGCGACTTCGGTCCGATCTTCGAGCAGTGGGAGGCCGACTTCGGCCGGACTTACGTCCTGGGCCAGGACCCGGTCAAGATCCGGCTGCGGGATACGCTCCCGGTGATCTTCGACGCCGGCCGGGAGTTCTTCCAGTCACACGAGGACATCAGCGGCGAGCAACTGTACGCGCACATGGTCAGCCTGGCCGCCGACGCCGGGTGGACGTTCGGCGGCTCGATCGCTGGGCACCTGGTAGGTCAGTTCCCGCACGAGAAGATCGCCGGCGACAAGCTCGAGTCCTATATCGCGCCCGGCAGCGACAAGCCGATGCGCGGGCGCGACGCCAACGGCCAGATCTGCCAACCTGACGCACCGCCGGTCTCTTAGTCCGGAGGGCAGGCCTGGCGACTACGCCGGCCTGGCGACTACGCCGGCCTGGCGACTAGGCCGGCCTGGCGACTAGGCCGACTTGCCGGCCAGGAACTCCGGCCAGGTCCGCCGGCCCAGCGTGGGCTGGCTCGACGGGTCGGGGTAGAGGGCGCCCGCCCGGATGGCACCGATGCCCGGGATCCAGACCGGGACGAGCGGCCGCGACCGCCGGCCGGTGGCACGAAGGTAGGCGCGGATCACCTCGGCGAAGCCCAGCACCTGCGGGCCGGCCATGTCGGGCACCCGGCCGGACGGCTCGCCCAGGGCCAGTTCGGCCAGCCGGTCCGCCACCTCGCCTGAGTCGACGGGCTGGGTCGCGAAACCGCTCGGCACCGGGATCACCGGTAGCTTCCCGAGCTGCCTGGCCCCCTTCAGGATGAGGTCATAGAACTGGGTAGCTCGCAGCGTGGTCCAGGGCAGCCCGGAGGTTGTGATCACGTCCTCGGCGGCCAGCTTGGCCTTGAAGTACCCATGCGGGAAGCGGTCGACCCCGACGATCGAGATGTAGACCAGATGCGGGGGCGCTTTTTCGTTCGAGGCGGCCCGGACCAGGTTCCGTGCGGCCTCGGCGTCGCCCTTCTGCTGGCTGGCGCAGTGCACGATGGTCCCGGTCCCGTGCACGGCCGCGGAGAGCCCCTCGCCGGTAGCCAGGTCGCCGGTTTTGAACTGAACGCCATCAGGCCCGCTGCGGCTGCGCCGGCTCAGCACCCGGACCTCCCGGCCGGCCTCCCGCAGGCGCGACACCACCTGCTGGCCCAGTGTGCCGGTACCGCCGGTAACCAAGATGGACGGCAACATCATCAACCCCTTCCATGCCTGGTGCGGTTACGCCAGCCCTTAATGATGACAAGCCGCGAAAAGAGAATGTGACGCCGCCTTCCGGGGGGCCGGAAATGGCAGAGGGTGCTGGTAGTCTCGAACAAGGAGACGATAAAGATCATCTTGGCTGGAAGGAACCCCCGTTAGGCCGGCGATCACAGGACGGAGGTGAGCACCCGGTGAGCAGCCTGGCCGCTCCCTCCAGCATCCGTGAGGCGCTGGAGATGGTCCGGGCCGGGTACGGGTACCTGGCCGCCGACGATCCGGCCGCCATGGCCACCGCCGCGCAGGCGTCCTGCCTGCTGGCCCTGGAACAAGCCGACGCCATCGGCACCGCGGCCCGGGCCGGGATCCTGGGCGCGTTCACCGCCGCCCGCGGCTATGCCCAGGACGCCGATTACAGCCCGACCTCGTGGCTGATCCACCGCACCCGGGTCACCAAGCACGCGGCCCGCGCCCACCGGGCCTGGGCCCGCCGTGCCGCAGCCCACCCGGAGGTGGCAGCCGCGATGGCCGAGGGGTACGTCCTGACCGAGTCGGTAGCCCGGACGATCTGCGGGTGGACCGACAAGCTGCCCGATGACTGCCGGGCCGCCGCGGATGCGATCCTAGTGGCGGCCGCACGGGCGGGGGTGGACCTGCGGGACCTGGCCGAGCTGGCCGCGGAGATGCACACCCGGTCCGCCCCGCCCGATGACGGCCCCGGCGGCGGGTCCGAGGACCGGTCCGTGCGCCTGGCGGCCACCTTCAAAGGCGCCGGCGTGCTGACCGGGGACCTGACCCCCGAATGCGCCGCCGTGGTCACCGCGGTCCTGGACGCCCTGTCCGCCCCGGCCGGCAGCGAGGACGCCCGCACGCATGGGCAGCGCTACCACGACGCGCTGCAGGAGGCGATGC
>CAVTZG010000004.1:0-77629 GCA_963739135.1 uncultured Actinomycetes bacterium | reverse complement strand
CGGCGGCTGCGATCAGCCCGCCTCAGCCTGCGAGGTGCACCACACCAAACACAAAGCCAACGGCGGCAAGACCAGCACCAAAGAATGCATCCTTCTGTGCTCATATCACCACCAGGTCATGCCGTCGGGGTTCAGGACTGCCCGACCTGTTCGGAGGCCGCACCCAGCTCATCGTCTACCACCTCATGTGGCGCTGGGATCTGGACGCGGGCTGCCCGAGCTGCTCGTTCCTGGTCGACAGCATCGGCCACCTCGCCCACCTGCACGCGGCCCAGACCACGCTGGCGGTCGTTTCCCGTGGTCCGTGGGAGAAGCTGAGCGCGTTCCGGGCCCGTATGGGCTGGGCCATGCCCTTCTACTCCTCATACGGGAGCGACTTCAACTACGACTTCCACGTCACGCTGGACGAGTCAACCGCTCCGGTGGAATACAACTACCGGACCAAGGCCGAGCTCACCGCGGCGGGTCAGCCCTGGGCCACCGAGGGGGAGCAGCCCGGCACCAGCGTGTTCCTGCGTGACGGCGACAGCGTCTTTCACACCTACTCCTCCTTCGCCCGGGGCGGTGACCTGCTGCTCGGCACGTTCAACTATCTTGACCTCACCCCGGCCGGCCGCCAGTACCACGTCGGGCAGGCCACCTACCATGACCGGTACGGCATCCTGGAGGGCGAGGAACGATGAAGTACATGCTGATCCACTGCGTGGACGAGTCCGTCGCGCTCGCCCCGGAGGACAACTGCCGGATCCCGGGTACGCCCGCGGCCGGCGCGCTGGAGACCTGGCTCGATGACCTTACGGCCCGGGGTGTGCGGCTGCACGGCGGCCGGCTCCGGCCGGTAAGCGATGCGACCACCGTGCAGATCCAGGAGGGCAACCTGCTGGTCAGCGACGGCCCGTTCGCCGAGACCAAAGAGCAGGTCGCAGGCTACGACGTGATCGACTGCGCCGACCTGGACGAGGCCATCGAGATAGCCTCACGTCACCCCACCGCCAGCATCGGAACGATCGAGGTCCGGCCGTTCTGGGATGACTAGCTAAAGGCCCGCGGGTCGATGTGGATCTTGGTTCCCGCACCGGTGCTGACCTGCCCGGCCAGCGCCTCGGCGGCGTGGTCCAGGCCCACGGTTACCGCGACGATGCCCGCCGGGTCGACCCGGCCGTCCGCGTAATGCTCGATCGCCGGAGCGAGGCCCGCCGACGCGCCGAGAATGCCAACCGCCGTCAGGTCACCCAGGACCAGATCCCGGCTGTCGGTCAGGCTCGGCGTACCCGACACGCCGATGTAGACCACCCGCCCGCCCGGCTCGGCCAAGCTCAGCGCCAAAGCGGGGACCCGGTGGTCGTCGGTGCAGTCCACCACCGCGTCGTATCCCGGCGCAGGTGGGTCCTTTGACGTCCAGTACCCGGCGGCCCCGAACGACGCGGCCAGCTCGCGCCGCCCATCGTCCTCGGCCAGGACGTCCACCTCGGCCCCCGCGGCCCGCGCGAACGCCGTGGTCAGCAAGCCGATGGTGCCCGGCCCGCAGACCAGGATCCGTCGGCCGGGGGCGGCGCCTGCCGCGGTGGCGGCCCGCCAGGCGTTACCGCCGGGCTCGATCAGCGCGCCGGCCCGGTCGTCGATGGTGTCGGGCAGCCGGTGCAGGCTGGACGCCGGCACCAGCACCTGCTCGGCCAGCCCGCCCGCCCAGCCCATGATCCCGACCTCGCCCCGGTCGGCGCATACGTGCCCCCGCCCGGCCCGGCACCGCGGGCACCGGCCGCAGCCCAGCATGGTGTCCCCGGTCACCCTGACGCCGAGCCACCCGGGTTCGACCCCCGCGCCGAGCGCCGAGACCACGCCGCACCACTCGTGGCCCGGCCGGATCGGGAACCCGATCTTGCCCTGGGCAAAGTAGGCCAGTTGCTCGTTGAACAGCTCCGCATCCGTCCCGCAGATGCCGGCCCGGCGTACCTCGACCACCACCTGCCCCGCCCCTGGCACCGGAGCCTCGACCTCCTCTACCCGGGCCGACCGCGGGCCGGTGATCACCAATGCGCGCATAGGCCAAGGTTCCCACCTGCGGCGGGCCAGCGTACGGTGGTCACACCCCGGATCCGAAGGAGCCCCAGTGACAGCCCCAGTGACAGCGCCTGCGACAGAGCCAGGGACAGAGCCGATCACCGTGGAACGCGACGGGCACGTGCTGCTCATGGGGGTCAACCGCCCGGCCAAGCGCAACGCGTTCAACCTGGCCACCATCGACGCGCTGGCCGCCGCCTACGAGCTGCTGGGCACGGACGACGAACTGCGGGCGGGCGTGCTGTTCGCCCACGGTGACCACTTTTCCGCGGGCCTGGATCTGGCCGAGGTGGGTCCGGCGGTGGCCGAGCGCGGCCCGGACGTGGTGGCCGGCGCGCACCGCTTCGACCCGTTCGCGGTCTGGGGCGACCCGGTGCCCAAGCCGGTGGTGATGGCGGTCAACGGCATCGCGTTCACGCTGTCCATCGAGCTGGCCCTGGCCGCCGACATCGTGATCGCCGCCGACGATGTGCGCTTCTGCCAGCTGGAGATCGGCCGCGGCATCGTGCCGTTCGGCGGTGCCACCTTCCGCGGCCCCGCCCAGCTCGGCTGGGGCAACGCGATGCGGTTCCTGCTCACCGCCGAGGAGTTCGGCGCTGCCGAGGCGCTGCGCATCGGCCTGGTGCAGGAGGTCGTCCCGACCGGCACGCACGTCCAGCGGGCCACCGAACTGGCGCGGCTCATCGCCCGGCAGGCCCCGCTCGGCGTGCAGGCCACCCTGGCCAGCGCCCGGGCCGGGCTGGGCGGCGGCCCGGCCGCCGCGCGTGACTGCATCGCCGCACTGCTCCCGGGCCTCCTGCGCAGTCGGGACGCCGCCGAGGGACTGCGCAGCTTCATCGAGCGCCGCGAAGCCCATTTCACCGGCCACTGATCCGATCCGGCCACTGATCCGATCCGGCCATTGACCCGATCTGGCCCGGACGAAAGTCAGGTCGCCACCAGCGGCTCGTCCTCCGGGACCGGAACCTCCGCCGCCGAGTCGGCCAGCACGCGCAGCGCGTCCGGCGGCAGGTAGCAGTGCACCGGAGTGCCCTGGGCCAGGTCCGGCCGCTCGCCGTCGTTCTGCACCAGGGCCTGCAGCGACACGCCGGGCGCCAGCCGCAGCATGACCTGCATGGCCGCGCCCAGGAAGACGACCCGCTCGACCATCGCGGGCACCCGGTTGTCGCCGGGCGATCCGTGCGGCTCGATCCGCACCCGCTCCGGCCTGATCACCGCGTGCGCGCGGCCGCCGCTGGCCGCCTCGCACCGCTGCGCCGACAGGTTCCAGTCGCCCAGCCGGATCGCGCCGGGCGAGCTGACCCAGACCTCCATCAGGTTGGCCGCGCCGAGGAAGTCGGCCACGTAGGTGTCGGCGGGCTCCTCGTAGACCTGGCGGGGCGTGCCGATCTGCACGATCTTGCCGGCGTTCATCACGGCCAGCCGGTCGGACATGGTCAGCGCCTCTTCCTGGTCGTGGGTGACGTACAGGAAGGTGATGCCGATGCGTTCCTGCAGCGCCTTGAGCTCGACCTTGAGCGAGCGGCGCAGCTTGGCGTCCAGCGCGCCGAGCGGCTCGTCGAGCAGCAGCACCGCCGGGTTGAGCACCAGCGCGCGGGCCAGCGCGACCCGCTGCTGCTGGCCGCCGGACAGCTGGCCAGGCCGCCGATTGGCGAAGGAGGTCATCTTGACCAGTTCCAGGGCCTCGTTGACCCGGCGGTTGAGCTCGGCCTTGGTCACCGACCGGTGCTGCAGGCCGAACGCCACGTTGTCTCTCGCGGACAGGAACGGGAACAGCGCGTAGCTCTGGAAGACCGTGTTGACATTGCGGCGGTGCGGCGGCACGTCCGATACGTCGACGCCGTCCAGCACGATCTTGCCCGAGGTCGGCTGCTCGAACCCGGCGATCAGCCGCAGGGTGGTGGTCTTGCCGCAGCCGGAAGGGCCGAGCAGGGAGAAGAACTCACCGCTGGCCACGGTCAGGTCGATGTTGTCGACCGCGATCTCGCCGAACCTCTTGGTCAGCCCGGACAGCTCGATGCTTCCTCCGGCCACGGCGCCACCTCCAGCTATCTACCGCGTTTGCGCGCCCGCTTCGGTGCGGGCTTCCAGTCGGCCCTGTTGGCCTGGGGGGACGACCCCCCGGACCCCTCGAATTGCAGCTGCCCGGCCGCGAACCGCATCGCCAGCTCGTACGCCCGCTGCGGCGGTACCTCCGGGTCCTCCAGCGCGATCTGCACCGCCAGCCCGTCGAGCAGGCCGGCCAGCATGATCGTGAAGTCGTCCGCGTCGACCGACGCGAACTCGCCGGCCTCCTGGCCGGCCAGCACGATGGAGCGGATGGTCTCCCGCCATCGCTCGTCGGACTTCTGCCGCACCGCGGCCACCCCGGGATTGCGCGGTGAGAACGCCCAAAGGTCCAGCCACAGCAGCCAGTACAGCCGGGGTTCGGGATTCCCGGGCAGGCAGATCATGGCGATGGCCTCGGCCAGCCTCCCCGCCGCGGTCGGGATCGCTTCCATCCGCCGCAGGTTCTCGGCGTACCAGGTGTCTTCTGAGTACCTGATCGTCTCGGTGAGCAGCTGGTCCCGGGTCTTGAAGTAGTAGATGACCAGCGCCGGGCTCGTCCCGGTGCGCTCGGCCACGTCGGCGATCCTGGTCTCGGCATAGCCGCGCTCGAGTATGACCTCGAGCGCCGCCCGCAGCATCTGCTCGCGGCGCTCCCCAGCGTCGCGCGCGCCCCCCGCCTGCGCCTTCATGTTGAGCCTCGCCTCCGGCTGTTGACCCGCTCGCCCGTCGGCTCGCAGGATCGCGGTCTTGAGAATTTATCGTAGCAGCTTCTAGACTGAATGTTCAGTCAATCTTTCGGAGGCTTCGGTTTTCATGAGTACCAAGGACTATGACGCGATCATCGTCGGCGGCGGGCACAACGGCCTGGTCGCCGCGGCCTACCTGGCCCGCTCCGGCGCACGCACGCTGGTGCTGGAGGCCCGGCCGAAGACCGGCGGCGCCGCGACCACCGAAGCCCCCTGGCCAGACGCCCCCGACTTCCGGGTCACCCGGCTGTCCTACGTGATGTCGCTGCTGCCCCCGACCATCATCAACGACCTGCAGCTGGAAAAGCACGGCTACAAGATCTTCCCGATGGGCCCGTACTACCAGGCCTTCCCCGAGGGCGGGTCGATCAAGCTGTACGCCGACGACGCCCGGCGCAACCACGACGAGGTGTCCCGCTGGTCGAAGAAGGACGCCGACGCCATGCCGCGCTGGGACGCCTGGCTGGCCGGCCTGGCCGAGGTGCTCGGCCCGCTGCTGCTCACCGTGCCGCCGAACCTCGGCTCCCGCCAGCCCAGGGACCTCAAGGAGACGCTGCGGCTGGCCTGGCGCCACAAGAACCTCGACGTCCGCACGATCGCCGACGTGACCCGGCTGATGACGATGTCGATCGCCGACCTGCTCGACGACTGGTTCGAGTCGCCGCAGGTCAAGGGGGCACTGGCGGTCAACGGCGTGATCGGCACCTGGGCCGGCCCCTACGAGCCGGGCACCGCCTACGTGATGGCCCACCACTCGATCGGCGACGTCGGCGATGGGCACCTGGGCAACTGGGGCTTCCAGGAGGGCGGCATGGGCGCCGTGGCCGACGCCATCGCGAACGCCGCCCGCGAGGCCGGCGCCGAGATCCGCACCGGCGCGAAGGTCAGCCAGGTGCTGCTGAAAGACGGCCGCGCCGCCGGAGTCCTGCTAGACACAGGCCAGCAGCTCACGGCCAGGGTCGTGGTCAGCTCGCTGCACCCGCGCACCGCGTTCCTGGACCACGTCGGCCGCCAGAACCTCCCAGACGATTTCGTCAACGACATCGAGCACTGGAAGACCCGCAGCGGCGTAGTCAAGATCAACCTGGCCCTGGCCGAACTGCCCGACTTCACCGCCGACCCTGGCACCAGCCTGCAGGAACACCACACCGGCTCGGTCGAGATGGCCCCCACCATGCCGTATATCGAGCGGGCGTTCCAAGACGCCCGCGAGGGCCGGCCGGCCATGAAACCGTTCTCCGACGGCGTGATCCCGACCGCGTTCGACAAGACCCTGTGCCCGGACGGGTACCACATCATGTCCCTGTTCACCCAGTGGGTCCCGGCCGACTGGAGCGAGCAGCCGCACACCGAGGAACTGCAGGCCTACGCCGACCGCATGATCGACTGCTACAACGAGGTGGCGCCGAACTTCAAGAGCTCGATCCTGCACCGCGACATCGTCGGCCCGTACGAGATGGAGCACGACTACGGCCTGATCGGCGGGAACATCTTCCACGGCGAGCTGTCGCTCGAGCAGCTGTTCCACATGCGGCCCGCGCCGGGCTTCGCCGACTACCGCACCCCGGTACCCGGCCTTTATTACGCCAGCTCGGCCACCCACGCGGGCGGGGGCGTGTGCGGCATCCCCGGCATGCAGGCGGCCCGGGCCGCGCTCGCCGACCGCCGCGCCGAGGCCCGCCGCCGGGCGCTCCGCCGCCCGCGCCGCCGGTGACCGCTGCGCCCATGACCGAGGGGGCCACGGGAACCACGCAGGTCCGGGCGATGCTGGAGGCCCGCAGCGTCGCCCTGGTCGGAGCCAGCGCCCGGCCCGGCAGCCTGGGCGCGCGGATGATCACCGAGCTGGCCCGCAGCCCGTCCCGGCCGCGCACCTACCTGGTCAACCCGCGCTATGAGGACATCGGCGGTACCCCCTGCCTGCCCAGCCTGGCCGAGGTGCCGGAACCGGTCGACCTGGCGCTGCTGGCCGTGCCCGACGCCGCGCTGGAAGACCAGCTGGTCCTGGCCGCACGCACCCAGGCCCGTTCGGCCATCATCTTCGGCAATGCCTTCGACCCGCCCGGCGCAACCGGGCTGCGGGCCCGGCTGGCCGCGATCGCCACCGAGGCCGGGCTGGCCGTGTGCGGCGCGGGCTGCATGGGCTTCGTCAACGTGGCCCGCGGCTTGCGGGCCGTCGGTTACCTCGAGCCCGACCCGGTCCCGGCCGGGCCGGTCGCGCTGGTCACCCACTCGGGGTCGGTGTTCTCCGCGCTGCTGCGGGCGCGGCGCGGGTTCGGCTTCAGCCTGGCCGTCTCCTCCGGCCAGGAACTCGTCACGCCCGCCGCGGCCTACGCCAGCTACGCGCTGGGCCTGCCCGAGACCCGGGTGCTGGCTCTGGTCCTGGAGGCCATCAGGGACGCGGCCGGCCTGCGTGCGATGCTCGAGGCGGCCGGGGCCGCCGACGTGCCGGTCGTGCTGCTCAGCGTGGGCGCATCCCAAACCGGGCAGGCGCTGGTGTCCGCGCACTCGGGCGCGCTGGCCGCCGTCGACGGCGCCTGGGAGGCCCTGGCCGCCGGCTACGGCGTGCACCGGGTCGGTGACCTGGCCGAACTGGCCGACACGCTGGAACTGTTCAGCCCCGGGCGACGGTGCCGGACCGGAACCGGCCTGGCCACCGTGCACGACTCCGGCCTGGAACGCGCCCACGTCGCGGACCTAGCCGCCGAGCTTGGCGTTCCGTTCGCCCCGATCGCCGAGGCGACCAGGAACCGGCTGGCCGCGGTGCTCGATCCAGGCCTGCCGCCTGGCAACCCGCTGGACGTGTGGGGCACCGGGCGGGACACCGAGCCGCTGTTCGCCGAGTGCCTGTCCGCGCTGGCCGCCGACCCGGCGGTGGCCGCGGTCGCCCTGGCCGTCGACCTGGTGCCCGAGTTCGACGGCGACGACGCCTACCCCCGGGCCGTCCTGGCCGCGACCGCGGGTACGGCCAAGCCGGTCGCCGTGCTGGCCGGGCTGCCCGCCGCCGTCGACCCGGTGACCGCCGCCCGGCTGCGGGCCGCGGACGTGCCAGTCCTGGAGGGCAGCCGCACCGGCCTGCTCGCGCTGCACCACCTGCTCGGCCACGCCGAACGCCCCGAGCCCCCGCCCGCCCCGGGCCAGCCCGGACCCCGGCGGCGGCGCTGGGCGGACCGGCTGGCGGCTGGCGGCCTGACCGGCGCGGACCTGTTCGACCTGCTCCGCGACTACGGTATCCCCGCCGTCCGCGCCGTCGGTGTCCGCACCCGCGCCGGGGCCCTGGCCGCCGCGGCGCAGATCGGCTACCCGGTGGTGCTCAAGACCGATGAGCCGCATATCGCGCACAAGTCCGACGTCGGGGGAGTGCGGCTCGGGCTGCACGACCCGGCCGCGGCCGGCGCCGCCTACGACGACCTGGCCGCCCGCCTCGGCCCGCGGGTGCTGGTGTGCGAGACGGCCGGGCCCGGCACCGAGCTGGCCCTGGGTCTGGTCCGCGACCCGGCCCTGGGCCCGCTGCTGGTCATCAGCGCCGGCGGGGTCCTGATCGAGATTTTTGCCGAACGGGCCGTGGTGCTGCCTCCGGTCACCCGCGCGCGGGCCCGGGCGATCTGCGGCCGGCTCCGGCTGGCCGCCGTACTTTCCGGGGCCCGCGGCCAGCCCCCGGCCGACCTCGGAGCGATCGCCGGCGCCATCGCCGGCCTGTCCGACCTGGCCGCAGACCTGGGCGACGTGCTGACCGCGCTGGACATCAACCCGCTGATCTGCGGCCCGTCCGGTGCGGTAGCCGCCGACGTGCTGGCCGTGCCGGCCTCATGACTGGCCCGGCCGTTGTCGAAGTTGCCGACACCGTGGTGAGCGCCTGGCTAACGAGCCTGCCTCGTCCCGATGACACTTGCGAATAGCACCGGCCTGACACCGGAGAATTTCGCTTCCCGAACGGCCGGTGCGCAAGGTATTTACTTGCTGTCGGCATTGCGGTTCGGAGTGTCCCCGCCATTAATTCAATGGCATTAGGCGACCGGGAGCCGACCCGGTAGTTTTGACGCCGGTAATGGCCGGGACGCATTCGCCAGCCGGGTCGCCCGTGACCTCAGCCGGCCCGGTCGCCGGGCTCTTCGCAGCCAGGCACAGCTGGCCGAGCATGGTCCGGCCCAGCGGCGTCAGCGAGTGCCGGACCGAGCGGCCCACCCGGTGGGTCTCGACCAGGTAGGCGTCGCGCAGCACCTTGGCGTGCTCGGAGGCCGAGGCCGGGCTGATGCCCACCGCGGCGGCCAGCTCCGCCGTGCCGCGCGGTTCCCACAGCGTGCGCAGCACCGCGGCCCGGGTCGGACCGAGCAGGGCGGCCAGGTGGTCGTTGCCCGCCTCGCTCAGCAGCGAGTCGTCCGGGTCCGCGGCCTGACCCCCCGGCTGGGCGGCGTACAGCAGGGCGTGCCCGATGCGTTCCCCGTCTCCCCGCACGAACACCGGCGATCCCGTCCAGAACGCCGAGGGGAACAGCAGCAGCCCCTCGCCGCCCAGGTCGTACTCGCAGTCGAAGCCCTGCCGTTCCAGCCCGTCGTCGTGCCACCGCAGCTGCTGGTGCAGCGTGTCGAACATCGTCTGGTGCCCGCCCGCGGCCAGCACCGGCATCCGCCGGGCCACGTCACCGTGGAACGAGCTGAGCACGCTGTCCCAGCGCGGGGCGACCACCGCGTCGTGGAACGCCCGCAGCGCGCGCACCACGACTTCCAGCGCCTCCGGGTCGCCGTCGGCCAGCTGACGCAGCCAGGCCGGGGCCGGCCGGGGCGGTCCCCCCAGACGTCGGCCAGCTCGACCTGTAGGTACTCGCGGGGGGTAGCGCGGACGAAGTCGAGCGCCTCCTCGATGTCGGGGGCGGATGAGTCGATGAAGGCCGGCCACGGTCCTCGTGGTCCGACCAGGTCAAGCAGCGGCCGCGCGGCGGCCGGGAATGACCGCCACTGTTCTCGGTCAAGCTGCACATCTTCGGCCCAGAAGGCCCGCAGGGCGGCCTGGTCAACGACCTCACCGACTGGCGGGACATGACGCTGCCGGTTCTCACCCTGGCCCTGATCACGATGGCGCTGTTCTCCAGGTACATGCGCTCGGCGGTGCTGGACAACATCACCGAGGATTACGTGCGCACGGCAAGGGCCAAGGGCGCCTCGCAGCGCCGGGTGCTGTTCCGGCACGTGCTGCGCAACTCGCTGATCCCCATCGCCACCCTGCTCGGGCTGTCCATCCCCTACATCATGTCCGGGACCCTGATCACCGAGTCGGTCTACAACTACCCGGGCATGGGCTACCTGTTCTTCAAGGCCGCCCAGCAGCAGGACTATCCCACGCTGCTCGGCTTCATCATCGTGGTCGCGGTCGCGGTCGTCGTCGGGTCGCTGCTGGCCGACATCGCCTACGCGATCCTGGATCCCCGAGTGAGGTACACGCGGCCATGACCAGCCCGCCGACCGAATCCGGTCCCCTCGTTGGTCTTGGCCCGGGGGGACGACCCCCCCAGACCCCCCCGCTCACGGGGGAGCTCCCTGCCCCCCCGTACCCCCCGGCCGGGAAATCCCGGGGCATGTTCGTCCGCGGCCTGGAAGTGTTCCTGGAGAACCGGCTGGCCATCATCGGCGCGGCCCTGCTGGCCGCCATGTTCGCCTTCTGCTTCATCGGGCCGCTGCTTTATCACACCGACCAGATCCACGTGAACCTGGCCATCGAGAACCAGCCGCCTGGCCCGGGGCACCCGCTGGGCACCGACAACAACGGCTACGACGTCCTCGGCCGGCTCATGGTCGGGGGCCAGATCTCGCTGGAGGTCGGGCTGGCCGCGGCGATCCTGGCCACCGGGCTCGGCACCATCTGGGGCGCGGTGGCCGGCTACTTCGGCGGCACCGCCGACACGGTGATGATGCGCGTGGTCGATGCGCTGCTGGCCATCCCAACCTTGTTCCTGGCGCTGGTGGTGGTCTCCATGTTCTCGCCCACCGAGGCCGAGCTGATCCTGGTCATCGCGCTGACCTCGTGGCTGAGTACCTCCCGGCTGATCCGCGGCGAGGCGCTGTCACTCCGCGTCAGGGACTACGTGCAGGCCATGCGGGTGATGGGCGGCGGCGGGGCCCGGGCCGTGTTCCGGCACATCGCCCCCAACGCGGTAGGCACCATCGTGGTCAACGCCACCTTCCAGGTCGCCGACGCGATCCTGCTGGTCGTCGCGCTGTCTTACCTGGGCCTGGGCATCCGCCCGCCGCAGACCGACTGGGGCGGCATGCTCAACAGCGGCATCAACTCGGTCTACGACGGCTACTGGTGGCAGATCTTCCCGGCCGGCATCGCCATCATCCTGGTCGTGGTCGCGATCAACTTCATCGGCGACGCCCTGCGCGACGCCTTCGAGGTAAGGCTGCAGCGCCGATGACATCCCTACTGGAAATCGAGGACCTGCACACCGAGATCCGGCTGCGCCGGTCGGTGGTACACGCCATCGACGGGGTCAGCCTCGCCGTCGAGACCGGCGAGTGCCTGGGCATCGTGGGCGAGTCCGGCTGCGGCAAGACCATGACCGCGCTGTCGGTCATGCGCCTGCTGCCCGGCGGCGGCCACATCACCTCCGGCCGGATCACCGTCGACGGCACCAACATCGCCGCGCTGCCCGAGGACAAGATGCAGGACGTGCGCGGGAACCTGGTCGGCATGGTCTTCCAGGACCCGCTGACCTCGCTGAACCCGACGATGACGATCGGGGACCAGATCGCCGAGTCGGTCCGGCTGCACCGTGGCGCCAGCAAGCAGGCCGCGCTGGCCCGCGCCGTCGAGGTGCTCGGGCTGGTCGGCATGCCCCGGCCCGCCGAGCGGGTGTCCAACTACCCGCACCAGCTGTCCGGCGGCATGCGCCAGCGGGTCATGATCGCCATGGCGCTGGCCTGCGAGCCCAAGCTGCTGATCGCCGACGAGCCGACCACCGCGCTGGACGTCACCATCCAGAAGCAGATCCTGGAGCTCATCGACGACCTGCGCGCCCGGCTGGGCATGGCGGTCATCCTGGTCACCCACGACCTGGGCGTCATCGCCGGCCGCGCCGACCGGGTGGCGGTCATGTACGCCGGACGGGTGGTGGAGACCACCACCACGACCGCGCTGTTCGCCAACCCGCGCCACCCCTACACCGAGGCGCTGTTCGAGGCCCTCCCGGAAAGGGCGGCCCTCCCAGAAAAGGCAGCTGAGCTCGGCCCGGCCGTCCGTCGGCTGTACAACATCCCCGGCCAGCCGCCGGACCTGATCGCTCCGCCGCCCGGCTGCAAGTTCGCCCCGCGCTGCCGCTACGCCCGGGACAAGTGCCGCGACGCCGAACCCGCGCTGATCGCCAGCACCGCGGGCCACGACTTCCGCTGCTTCTTCCCGGTCGGGGAGGCCGACGAGACCGCGGTATCCACGGCCAGCACCGCGGCCGAGGCTGCGGCCGCGGCCGACCAGCCGGACGACCCCTGGGAGGCGGCCCCGGCCGGTGACGGAGGCGAGCTGCTGCGGCTTGATCACCTGGTCAAGGACTTCCCCGTCACCGCCGGAGCGGTCATGCAGCGGCGGATCGGGACGGTGTCGGCGGTGGCCGGCGTGTCGTTCGCGATCCCGGCCGGGCAGACCTTCGGCCTGGTCGGCGAGTCCGGCTGCGGGAAGACCACCATCGGCCGGCTGATCGTCGGGCTGGAACAGGCCACCAGCGGCCACATCCTGTTCCGCGGCGCGGACCTAACCCGGATGTCCGGCCGCGAACGCCGCCGCCACAGCAGCCGCATCCAGCTGATGTTCCAGGACTCCTACGGCTCCATGGACCCGCGCATGCGGGTCGGCACCATCCTGCGCGAGCCGCTGGTCATCCAGCGCCAGGGCAGCCGCTCCAGCCAGCAGCGCCTCATCGCCGATATCCTCAGCGAAGTCGGGCTGCCCGCCGGCGCGGCCGACCGCTACCCGCACGAGTTCTCCGGCGGCCAGCGCCAGCGCCTGGGCCTGGCCCGCGCCCTGATCCTGCGCCCCGCCCTGATCGTGGCCGACGAGCCGGTCTCGGCCCTCGACGTCTCCATCCAGGCCCAGATCCTCAACCTGATGAAGGACCTCCAGGCCAGCCACGGCCTGACCTACCTGTTCATCTCCCACGACCTGTCGGTCGTCCGCTACGTGGCCGACACCATCGGGGTGATGTACCTGGGCAAGCTGGTCGAGACGGGCTCGGCCGCCGACATCTACTTCCGGCCCGTCCACCCCTACACCAGGGGGCTCATCGATACCGTGCCGGTCGCCGATCCCGTCCTCGAGCACGGCAAGGAACACCGCGGCGTCAGCGGCGAACTACCTTCGGCTCTGGCGCCGCCGTCGGGCTGCCGCTTCCGCACCCGCTGCCCCCGGGCTCAGGAGCTGTGCGTCACCGAGGAACCGGCGCTGCGTCCCTTCACCGCCGGCGGGCACCAGGCCGCCTGCCACTACCCGCTCCGCGAACCCGAACTGGCCGCGGTGGCCGAGTCGTCCTCCTCGCCCGGTTAGGGACCGGGTCCCGCTACGATCGTCGCCAGCAGGGGCGGCCGTCAACCGAAGGGGACCCGGGATGATCACGCTTGGACGCAGGCGGCATGTGGCGCACGCCGCGACCTTCGCCGTCCTGGTCGGCTTGGCCGCGGGCTGCAGCAGCTCCTCCTCGTCGAGCAGCATTGCCGTTCCGGTGGAGACCGCGGCCAGCAGCCCGGCGGCGAGCGCGGCCAGCGGCGCCGCAGCGGCCGCCGCGGCGCCGTTCGTGCCCATCGTCGAGCCGTTCGACCCGGGGCACCCGGCCCGGGTCCAGTCCGCCTCGGCCAGCTGCGGCAGTCAGTCGAGCACGCTGGCCATCGAGCAGTGCTACCAGGCCAAGACCGAGAACACCGACGCCGCCATCGACGCCGTGCGGCTGGCCGCCTACTCCAGCGGGTCGCCATCACAGCGCACGGCCATCCTGGCCCAGGACGCCGCCTGGCTGGCCGCGCGCGGGCCGCTGTGCCAGGCGGCCTTCAACACCGGCGGCACCATCGACGGGATCAGCGTCGCGGCCTGCCTGCTTGACGAGAGCACCGCCCGGCTGGACGCGGTTAAGGGCATCACCCCGCCCGAGGCCAAGCTCAAGTCCACCGACAGCATCGACCCGAACGACCTGTCCTGGTACACCACGCCGGAAGGCTCTCGCATCGCCGAGATCGACACTCAGGGCGACCAGACCGGCGGCGCCGTGATCAGCTGGGTCATCATCGGCGGCGCCGACGGGTTCGTGGTCAACCCCAAGCAGTTCTACTACGCCGACGGGACGTTCACCGATCCCGGCATCATCGAGCCGCCCGACCCGACCTATCACCGGGTCGCCACCGGCGTGATGTACCAGTTCGGCATCGACTACTCCCGCCTGTCTCACGACCCGAACGGCACCAAGGACACCGGCGGCTACGTCTATGCGCCCGGCGCCCCGGTCGCCCTCTGGCATTAGCGCCCGCCCGTGCTCGATCATCAGTGCTCGATCATCCGTGCTCGATCAGCCGCCGTGCGTTGCGCATGGCCAGCGCGATGACCGTCTCCATCGGATTGATACCGGTCGGTCCGGGGAACAGGCTGGCGTCGGCCACGAACAGTCCGGGCACGCCGTGCACCGCCCCGTAGCTGTCGGTCACGCCACGCCGCGGGTTCTCGCTCATCCGGGCGGTGCCCATCAGGTGGATCGAGTACACCTGGATCGACCGCCTGGGCACCGGCCGCGCCAGCAGGCTGCGTAGCTGGCCCGGGCTGCGGATCTCTGGCGCGCCGTGGAACGGGAGCAGCATCCGGCGGGCCCCGGCCGCGAACAGGGCCTGGGCGGTCAGCTCCACGCCGCGGACCATGCGCGCCGCGTCGGCCTCGGCGAGCTGGTAGAACACCTGTGTCCCGAGACCGGGCAGGTGCCGCACCCGGCCGGTGCCGGTGTCTTCCACCAGCGGCCCGGCGGTCACGATGCGGTTGTAGTCCGCCATCAGCTCGCCCAGCTCGCGGCCGTAGGCCGGCAGCAGCGCGGCCAGCGTCGGCGGCGGCAGGTTGGTCGCGGTCAGCACCAGGCCCTCGGCCATGAACTCGCGGACCTGGAAGGCCTGGTGCACGCCCTGCCACCCGGTGACGTCCTGGTCGAAGAACGCGGTCACCGTGGTGTTCGGGTGCAGCGACAGGTTGCGGCCCAGCGGCTCCGAGCGCAGGCCCGATCGGGCCAGCAGCAGCGGAGTCTGGATCGCGCCGCCCGCCACGACTACCGTCCGGGCCCGGACCGTCAGCCGCGGACCCTGGCGGCCACCCGGGCGGAGGAAATGGCCGGTGACGCCGGTGACCGCGGATCCGGCCCGCGTGATCCGATCGACCCGGCAGTCGGCGAACAGCCGGGCGCCGAGCGCTAGCGCCCGCGGCACGCTGGTCACCAGCATCGAGCGCTTGGCCCCGGTCGGGCAGCCGTTGTTGCAGTTGTTCGTGCCCGCGCAATGCAGCTGGTTGCGGCGGTTCGGGACGACCTCCCAGCCCCTGGCCTCGGCGCCGGCCCGGATCAGCTGCGAATCCAGCCCGACCGTCTCCGGGTCCTGCGGGCCCACCGAGTGCCGGGCCTCGGCCCGGGCGAAAAAGGGGTCCAGGTCCTGCTCGCCGATGTCCAGCACCCCGTCCCGCTCGGACCAGCGCTTGAGTACCTGGGCCGGGGTCCGCCAGGACATCCCGCCGTTGACCACCGTGGACCCGCCCACGCACCGGCCCTCCGCGAACAGCACGGACGGGCGGCCCAGCGCCATCCCGCCCCCGCCGTCGCGGTACAGGGTGCGCAGCGCCCGCACGCTCTGCGCGGTGAACGACTCGGTCGGGTGGTAGCCACCCTCCTCGAGCACGATCACGTCCAGGCCCGCCTCGGCCAGCTCGACGGCCATCGTGGCCCCGCCTGCCCCCGACCCGACGATCACCGCGTCGCAGTCCAGCCGCAGATCACCCGGCACATCACCCTGCGTGCTCAGCCCGCGCAGTCCTTTTTCACGATCATGGCCCGTTTCCGGATCATGGCCCTTTTCATGATCATGGGCCGTTTCCGGCAAATAGCGCCAGTTTTGACCCATGATCATGGTTCTCGCTTAGCGGTGACCGCGGCCTCGCCCGCCCGGATCTGCGGGCCATAGGACGCCAGGCGCCGCCGGGACACGGCCTCGATGTACGGGCCCGGGCGGTAGCCGATCTCCCGCTGGACCGGGGGGAGCTCGTAGTAGCACATCACGACCAGGCTCCTGATCCGCCGCACCAGCTCGCCGCCACTGCCCGGGCGGGCCAGCAGCGCCCGGACGTACGCCTCGGCTACCTCGTCATCAAGCTGGCTCAGGCGCCGTCCCCGCGACCGCGGGTACAGCCGCGCACCCTGGTCGAGGGCCACGACCGCCTTGGTCAGGGCCTTGGCGGCCGACGGCGCCAGCGCGCCGAGCATCGCCTCGAACTCGGCCAAGACCCGGTCGGTCCGATGGTGCATCCGCATCCCCGGCGGGCAGGCCACCTCGGCGAAGCGCCGCACGGCCCGCCGCGCCGGAGCGCTCAGCCGGGGCGGCTGGTCAGGCACGGCCGTCAGCGCGGAAGATGGGCCAGCCAATCTCGGTCCTCCATTCCGCCTGGTCCGGCGTGTCACCGGCGCCGCGCAGGTAGTACTCGCGCAGCGGCCCGTCGATGCTGATCTCGTGGGTAGCGGCGTATGAGCCGAGCTTGGCATAGCTCAGGTCGGCGTCGGCCAGTGAGCCGTGATGGCTGATGATAGCCAGTTCCGCCGCCGGGATTACCACCGGCGCGACCCGCCCGATGGCCCGGACACAGCCCTGGACCGGGATGAACACCGTCGCCTCGCCGCGGTCGCGGGTGAAGAGCCCGCTGTCGTACATCCCGCCGGCCGGTCCGGCGGCCTGCAGGCCCTGAGCCCGGACGGTGGCCTGCAACTCGCCCAGGGCGCCCTGCCACCAGGCCAGGGTGTCCGCGCGGTCCACCACCGCCCCGATCCCGGCCGCCGCGGTGGCCGGCACGCTGCGGTGCTCGATCGCGGGCGCGTCCGCCGCCGGCTGCAGCAGGCTGCGCAGCGAGTCGACCGCGGCCCTGGTCTGCGCCAGCTCGGCCTCCAGCCGGTCCAGGTGGGCGGCGATGAGGGCGTTGCGGGCCGGCGCGTCCGCGGCGGCCAGCACCGCCTTGACGTCGGCGACCGGCATCTCCAGGTCACGCAGGCGCCGGATGACCTGCGCAGTCGGGATCTGCCCGGCCGAGTAGTACCGGTACCCGGTGTCCGGGTTCACCGCGGCTGGCTCGAGCAGCCCGACCTGGTGGTAGTGACGCAGCGTCTTGACACTCAGGTGAGTAGCACGCGAGAAGTCGCCGACCGTGATTCCTGCTGCCATCTGGCCATTGTCAGCCCTCCCGTTACCGGAGAGTCAACCGGCCACCTCAGGCGTCAGTGTCGCGGCGACCGCTCCGGTGCTGGTCCACAGCGGCATGATCCCCTTGTTTATGAAACGCCTCATCTGCCGCCGCAGCGTCACGCTCCAAGCCAGTGCGGGAATGAGGCCGATCACCGTAATTGCCGGGACAATCGCCCAGAAAGTCGCGAGCCCGACGCGCGGTACTGCGATTTTGTCGAGACAACCCCAGCGTTTCGTGAACTTGCGACGGGTCGAGTGGTTCAGCACGGCGAAGAGAATATTCTGATCGCCCGGATGCACATGGGAATGTTGAGGCCGTGTCCTGTAGATCTTCATGGCCCGCCGGTCCCGCGCGCCCCGTTCGCCCCGCCAGCCGCTGCGGTCAGACGGCAGTCGGCTCGGCCTTCCGCGATCCGGAAATCATTGCGGTGGATTGGGGTTCTGCGGTTGTTTACCGGTGCTCCAGGCCCCCGGATCAACCGCAGGACCGGAATCAACCGCGCAAATGGGGCCGGCGGGACTGGTGCGCTGCACGGGACCGCACCGGGGCCGGGCGCTGCGCCGCAGCGGATCAGGCCTCGCCGTCCCGCCTCGTGATCTACGGGACACGCTCTAGTCGCAACGACGAATCGACCCGCCATGATCGGCAGTGCCTCGGCCAGAACGTTGAGATAGCCGTTGAAATGGACATCGAGTACCGCGATCCAGTCGTCTTGTTCGGCGTCGATGAAGGAAGGGAACCGAAGGATCCCGGCCGTATTGATGACGATGCCAGAACCAGGTCATGCTCAACCCTCCCCGTACCGGACAGTCGACCGCGGAATGTGCTCTTGACCCTCCGGCCAAGGGAGCACCGAGGCTGGAGTCATCAGCAAGAAAGCAAGAAGGCGAGAAACGACAAGGAGCCCTCATGAACAGCGCCCCGTCCCTGAGCACCACCGCTCTCGAGCCGGTCGTGGCCGAGCACATCGCCGCCGTTAACGCCTTTGACGAGGACGCCATCGTGGCCACCTTCTCCGCCGACGCCCTGGTCAACGACGCCCGCCGGGAGTTCTGGGGCGCCGAGGCCATCCGCCGCTGGGTGGCCAGGGAACTGGTCGGCGACCGGGTCACGATGGACGTCACCGAGGTCCTGACCCACCACGGCGACACCATCGTCCGCGCCCGCTACGACGGCGACTACGACAAGACCAACCTGCCCGCCGAGCTCATTCTGACCAACTACTTCACGGTGCGCGACGGCAAGATCGTCAGCCTCATCGTCAGCAGGACCACTCCGGCCAGCTACTGAGCTGCCCCGAGGGCCCCTCCGCTGGGCTGAAAGCAGGCTCGCAGGGGGCCTCCCGTCCGCGGGAAGGGCAGAGCCCGCCTGAGCACGTAACCACCCGGATGGCCGCAATCTTCCTTCTGGCGCCGGCGACGCGGACCGCAGGCACACGGAAGGGGTCGCAATGCCGGTCATCTCCCTGCCCGACGAGCCCAGCCTCACCCAGCTCCGCAATCAGGCTATGCCGCGGCGGCCGACACCGCCGCGCTGCGGCGCCTGCTGGCCGCTGACCCCGCCGTGGCCTGCCGCGAGGGCGGCCCGTTCCGCTGGACGCCGCTGTTCTACCTGGCCTACGCGGCCACCACCGGCCACGCCGACCTGATCGACTACCTCGTCGCGCACGGTGCCCCGCCGCTCGGCCTCGACCCGGCCGAGGCCTTCGTCGCCGCCGCGCTGGCCGCCGACCGGCCCGGCCTCGACCGGCTGCGCCGTGCTCATCCCGGACTGGCCGGCCAGGTCCGTTCGGCCAGGTCCGTTCGGCCCGGCCCGCCCTGATCACCTGGGCCGCCGCCTGCGGCCGCCCGGAAGCGGTCGAGATCCTGGCCGGGGTTGGCTTCGACGTCAACGCCAAGGGCCGCACCGACGTGCGCAGCGACCAGCCCTGGCAGACCCCCCTGCACAAGGCGGCCGAAGACGGGAACCTGGAGCTGGCCCAGACCCTGCTCCGGCTGGGCGCCGACCCCGGCCTCCGCGATCACCGGTTCGGCTCGACCCCGCTCGGCTGGGCTCGCTACTTCGGCCACCAGCCGCTCATCGACCTGCTCGAGCCGCTCACCACGCCCGCGCCGGCCGTCTCCGCGCGAGGCCAGCATCCTGCTGTCGGCCTGGATCCTGACGAGGCCGGCTAGGGCTCCGGGACCAGCCGGAAGGCCTCGGCCACCACCAGGGTGTCGTCGCTGACCGAGAATCCCGGATCACCGAGCTCGGCGCGCATTTCCGGCGAGTGCCAGAACTGCTCATGCCCGGCCCGCCACTCGGCCACCGTCGCGAATCCCTCGCCCTCGCCCAGCGCGTGGTCCAGGTCCACCTCGGCGAGCCTCAGCACCCGCACCGCGGTCGTCTCGATCAACGCGACCAGGTGACCAGCGGAGTCAGCCACGGCGTGCCGCCGTCCGGCCGCGGGTGGCGGTTCGCCCGCACGCTCGTACTCCGTGAGCAGACTGGTCGTCGTGGTCTTGCTGCCGTCCAGGACCGCGGCGACAAGCTGATCCCGGAGCGGTCCGGGAAAGGCGAACTCCATGACCGGCAGGTCCTCGGGCGGCACACGACCAGCCTAGCGGCCAGGCCAGGACGGCTACAGCTGGCCGACGTCGGTCACCCGCAGCACGGCCGTGCCGGCCTCGTCCGAGGCGGCCAGGTCGACCACGGCGCTGATGCCCCAGTCGTGGTCGCCCGCGGGGTCGTCGAAGATCTGCCTGACCGCCCAGCTACCCGGCTGCTGGTCGATGATCAGCAGCCCGGGCCCGCGGGCCTGCGGGCCGGTGCCGATCTCGTCGTGCACCTCGAAGAAGGGCTCGAGCGCATCCTCCCAGGCGACGGCGTCCCAGCCGCTGTCTGCGTCCAGTGCCCCCAGCTCGTCGTAGTGACCGAGCGCGGCCAGCTTGACGCGGTGGAACAGGGCGTTGCGGACCAGCACGCGGAACGCCCGGAGGTTCGCGGTGACCGAGGCCGGCCGGGTGTCGGCCCGCTCGGCCGGATCGGCCGACGGATTGCGGAGCCGCTCCCACTCATCGAGCAGGCTGGAGTCGACCTGACGGACGATCTCGCCCAGCCATTCGATGAGATCGGCGAGTTCCTCGGTCTTCGCCTCGTCGGGCACGGTCTGGCGCAGCGCCTTGTAGGCGTCGGCCAGGTAGCGGAGCACCAGCCCCTCAGACCGGGACAGCCCGTAGTAGCCGACGTACTCGGTGAAGGTCAGGGCCCGCTCGTACATGTCCCGGACCACCGACTTCGGCGACAGCTCGTAGTCAGCCACCCAGGGGTGGCCGCGGCGGTAGATGTCGTAGGCGCCGTCGAGCAGGTCCTCCAGCGGCTTGGGGTAGGTCACCCCGTCCAGCAGTTCCATCCGCTCCTCGTACTCAACGCCATCCGCCTTCATCTGCGCCACCGCCTCGCCGCGGGCCCGGAACTGCTGCGCGGACAGCACCTGGCGCGGGTCGTCCAGGGTGGCCTCGATGACCGACAGCACGTCCAGCGGATAATCCGGATCCGAACTATCCAGCAACGAAATAGCGGCCAGCGCGAACGGCGACAGCGGCTGGTTGAGGGCGAAGTCGAACTGCAGGTCCACGGTCAGCCGCACCAGGCGGCCCGCTTCGTCCGGCTCGGGCAGCCGCTCCACTACCCCGCCGGCCAGCAGCGCCCGGTAGATCTCGATGGCCCGGTGGATGTGCCTGCGCTGGGCGGCCCGGTCCTCGTGGTTGTCGGTCAGCAGGTGCCGCATCGCGGTGAAGGCGTCGCCCGGGCGGGCGATGACGTTCAGCACCATGGCGTGCGTGACCTTGAAGCTCGACGTCAGCGGCTCGGGCTCGGCTACGACCAGCCGCTCGAAGGTCGGCTTGCCCCAGGACACGAAACCCTGCGGCGGCTTCTTGCGGACCACCTTGCGCCGTGCCTTCGGGTCATCGCCCGCCTTGGCCAGGGCCCGCTCGTTCTCCACCACGTGCTCGGGGGCCTGCACCACGACCCGGCCGGCCGTGTCGTAACCCGCGCGGCCCGCCCGCCCGGCGATCTGGTGGAACTCGCGGGCCTGCAGCAGCCGGGTCCGGGTCCCGTCGTACTTGGACAGGGCGGTGAACAGCACCGTGCGGATCGGCACGTTGATGCCCACGCCCAGGGTGTCGGTGCCGCAGATGACCTTCAGCAGCCCGGCCTGGGCCAGGGTCTCCACCAGCCGGCGGTACCTGGGCAGCATCCCGGCGTGATGGACGCCGATGCCGTGCCTGACCAGCCGGGACAGGGTCTTGCCGAAGCCCGCCGAGAACCGGAAGCCGCCAATCAGGTCGGCGATGGCGTCCTTCTCCGCCCGGCTGCAGACGTTGATGCTCATCAGGGCCTGCGCCTGTTCCAGCGCCGCGGCCTGGGTGAAGTGCACCACGTAGACGGGCGCCTGGTTGGTGGACAGCAGTTCGCCCAGGGTCTCGTGCAGCGGCTCGAGGCTGAAGGAGAACACCAGCGGTACCGGGCGTTCGGTCGAGGAGATCACCGCGGTCGGCCGGCCGGTGCGTCTGGTCAGGTCCTCTTCGAACCGCGAGACGTCCCCGAGCGTGGCCGACATCAGCAGGAACTGCGCGTGCGGCAGCTCGATCAGCGGGACCTGCCAGGCCCAGCCCCGCTCGGGGTCGGCGTAGAAGTGGAACTCGTCCATCACCACCTGACCGACGTCGGCCGCGGCGCCATCCCGCAGCGCGATGTTGGCCAGCACCTCCGCCGTGCAGCAGATGATGGGGGCCTCCGGGTTGACGCTGGCGTCGCCGGTCATCATGCCGATCTCGGCCGGGCCGAACGCGGCGCACAGGTCGAAGAACTTCTCCGACACCAGGGCCTTGATCGGCGCGGTGTAGAACGAGCGCCTGCCCTCGGCCAGCGCGGTGAAGTGCGCGCCCGCGGCCACCAGGCTCTTGCCGGACCCGGTCGGGGTGGACAGGATGACGTTCGCCCCCGACACGATCTCGATGAGCGCCTCTTCCTGATGCGGGTACAGGGCCAGCCCGCGCCGCTTCGACCACCCGGCGAAGGCGTCGAAGACCGCGTCGGGCTCGGGGGTGCCGGGCAGCAGGTCAGTGAGCGTCATGGCGGAATCTATGGTGCATTCTGTAGAGGGCATTACCTGTTACGCAACGCCAGGCGCCCTCGGCTTATTCGCTAACCTCGTGCCGTGCGGACTGTACTGATCACCGGGGCGAGTTCCGGCTTCGGCGCCGCCGCGGCCCGCCGGTTCGCGGCCCGCGGCGACCGGGTCATCGCCGCCGCGCGGCGCACCGAGCGGCTGGAGGTCCTGGCCAGCGAGCTCGGCCCCGACCTCCTGCTGCCGGTGACCCTGGACGTCAGGGACCGGTCCAGCGTGCAGCGGTTTCCGGCCTCGCTGCCGGAGAAGTTCGCCGAGGTCGACATCCTGGTCAACAACGCCGGCCTGGCCCTGGGCCTGGAGCCCGCCCAGGAGGCCGATGTCGACCAGTGGGACCAGATGATCCAGACCAACTGCGCGGGCCTGGTCTACCTGACCCGGGCGTTCCTGCCGCAGATGGTGGCCCGCGGCGGGGGGCACATCGTCAACCTCGGCTCGATCGCCGGCACCTATCCCTATCCGGGCGGCAACGTCTACGGCGCGACCAAGGCCTTCGTGCACCAGTTCAGCCTCAACCTCCGCTCCGACCTGCACGGCACCGGAGTCAGGGTGACCTGCATCGAACCCGGCCTGGTCGGCGGCACCGAGTTCTCCGACGTGCGCCTGGGCGACAGCGAACGGGCCCGCCGGGTGTACGCCGGGACCGAGCCGCTGACCGCCGACGACATCGTGGCCGCCATCGACTGGGCCACCAGCCAGCCACCGCACGTGAACATCAACGTCATCGAGCTGATGCCGGTCGCCCAGAGCTTCGCCCCGTTCCAGGTGGACCGCCGCGGCTAAGTGCCGCCCCGGAAGCGGCCAGGGCCGTCCGCCGACCGGGGCCCGGGGCAGCAGTCTTGATTACTAAATGAAATAATGCTTAACGCGTTACTCGCCTGGCTGGTGCAGGCCGGGCGGTCAGATTGCCCGCCGGTAGGATGGCACGCGTGGCTCCACGAATGATCGCCGAGGGAAGCGTCGAGCCTGAGTCACTCGACCGCGGCGCGCTCATCGGGGCCAGGCTGCGCCACCGCAGGCTCGAGCTCGGCATGACGGCGCGCGAGCTCGCGCGCCGCGTCGACTGCTCACCCAGCCTGATCTCCCAGGTGGAGCGGGGGAGGGCGGTTCCCTCCGTGAGCACGCTATGGGCGCTGGTCACCGCGCTTCGGATCTCCATGGACCGGCTCTTCGACCCGGCTGGCCACGGCATCCTCAGCTCCGAGGAGGACAGCACGGCGCCAGCCGATGACGGTGCCGCCGGCCCCGTGCTGCGCCGGGCCGCCAGGCCGCGGATCACCCTGGAGCGCGGCGTGGTCTGGGAGCGGCTCACCGCCGCGGCCGGGAAGGACATGGAATTCCTCGAGGTGTGCTACGGCGTCGGACAGAGCGTGCCCGAGGCCGAACACGCCATCCAGCACACCGGGCAGGAGTACGCGGTCATCATCGAGGGCACCCTGTCCACGCAGATCGGCTTCGACCGTTACGTCCTGGAGGTGGGCGATTCGCTCACCTTCGACTCCACGATCCCGCATCGGTTCTGGAACGCGGGCGACGTCCCGGCCCGGGCCATCTGGGTCATCATCAACCGGACGCGGTAGCGGCGCGGGACACGCCACCGCGAGCCGCACACCGGGTCGCCGCCGGGGTCGCTGCCGCCTGCCGCGGCCGCCCGCATCCGGGCCGTCCGTTATTTAACGTTACTTACCCGTGGCCGGAAGTATGTGCAGTGATCTTGACCACGGGGCTGCACCTGCACTCCTTCGAATCAGCCGTCTACGTCCTGGCGGGCACCCCGGTGCTCAACATCGGCGGCCACCATTGCCAGCTGCGCACGGGCGACTATGCGCTGCTGCCCATCGGGATGCCGCACGGCTGGGCGAGCCCCGCCGGCGAGCAGGCCCGCTTGCTTGTCCACAGCACGCCGCAGCGCCGCCCGCCTGGCCACCGGCCTGGCGACACGTTCTTCGTGGCCGCCGATCCCGCGGCCGGCGGCCAGGCGGCTCCGTCCGTCCTGCCCAACCCGGTCAGCCGTTACCTGGGCCACTACGCGGGCACGCCGCCGCAGCAGGAGGCGCTGCGCGTGGATGACCGGGTGCGGGACCGCGAGCCGGCCGGCATGGATACCGCCCTGCTCGCTTACAGCGGGATCTCGGTCAAGATGATGGTCGATCGCGGCCTGGGGGCCGAACTGCTCACCATGTTCATGGTCGACTACGAACCGGGCGGTGCCGCCCAGGCGCATGATCACCCCTTCGAGGAGGCGTACTTCTTCCTCGAAGGAGCGATCGAAGCCGAACTCGACGGCGCCGCCTACACGCTCGGCGCCGGAGACGTCCTGTTCGCCGGCGTCGGCTCCACTCACGGCTTCTACAACACGGGCACCGGGCGGGTGCGGTGGATCGAAACCCAGGCGCCCCAGCCGCCCGGCCGCCATTCCTACCGCTGGAGCGGGCTGTGGCAGCGCCTGGAAACGCAGACGCGCGGTAACACGGGCCGTCCCTGGCTCCGCGCCTGACACAGCCCCACACACGACGGCTGGCGCACGCGTCCGCGCGGCTGGCGGCCGTCACGGATCACAGTCCTACCCATCCCCTGGATAACGGCTCACCGGAGCGGCCGGTGAGCCGGACAAGGAGTCCGGCCGTGCAACCCTGCAGCCGATTTTCGGCACCGGCCTGATCTCGCTCGTCCAGCTGGCCATCGCCAAGGGCATCAAGGTCGTGAACATGGACCAGGTCCTCGGCCCGAACTACTCGACCGACGCGCCCCAGGTCACCGGCCTGGCGGCCAACGTGATGTTCGTGCCGACCGAGATCGGCACCAAGCTCGGCAACCTCGTGGTCCAGGCCTGCCAGGCCAAGAATCTCAACCCGTGCAACGTCGGCTACCTGTACGACATCAAGGCGTCGGCGCTGGACGTGGCGATATCTGGCGCGTTCGACAAGGCGATAGCGACCGACCCCGGGGTGAAGATCGTCGCGCAGGGCACTGCGTGATGTCCTCGTGGGGGCAGCGCAGCCCGTGCCTGATGGCCTCACGGACGGCCTGCGCCCTGGCGATCTGCTCATCAAGTTCCGCGAGCTTGCGCTGCGCGAGCTGCCTCCAGCCGGGCGTGCCGTCGCGCGGTGCCATGAGGGCTTTCTGCTCGGCGAGGGTGAACCCCGCGTCGCTGTACAGCAGGATGGCGGCGACGAGCCTGGCCGCCGATTCGGGGTAGCGGCGCTGCCCGGAGATCCTGGCCGGCGCGGGCAGCAGGCCGAGTTCTTCGTAGTAGCGCAGGGCCGAGGCCGTGACGCCGGCACGGCGGGCCAGTTCGCCGATGGTGAGCAGGCAGCCGGGCGTGTTGACTTCAGGTGCACTTGAAGGCGTTGACTGCCGGCCATGGGAACACGACATGAGGGAAGCATGCCACGGGCAGTGCGGCGGGTGGTGACCGCGGCCGTCGAGCGCGGGGTCGCGAGTGCCGGGATCGCCGTCGTGCGCGCCCTGGACCGTGACGTCATCGGCCAGGGCCATCATCCTCGGGGCGCGGCCGGGAGCGTGACCGGCTGGGTGTTTGCCCACCGCCCGTCCAACCGGCAGCGCAACGGCTGGGTGGTCTCGCTGCTCGAGGTTCAGCCCGCCGACCGTGTCCTTGAGATCGGCTTCGGACCCGGCCTCGCGGTCGCGGAACTGGCTCGCGCCGGCGCAGGTCACGTGTATGGCATCGACCATTCAGCCGTGATGCTCCGGCAGGCGTCCAGGCGCAACGCTGCCGCCATCCGGGCCGGCCGGGTCACCCTGATCAACGCCTCGGCCGATCAGCTTCCGGCCGCTCTCGACGGCCCCTTCGACGCCATCCTCGCCGTCAACTCCCTCGGGTTCTGGCCCGCGCCCGCCGAACGGCTCGCCGAGCTGCGCCGACGGCTCGCACCCGGCGGCCGCATTGCTATCGCGTCCCAGCCCCGCTGCCCGGGCGCCACGGCGGGCACGTCCCGCAGCGCCGCCGATGAGGTCGAGAACCTGCTGCGGAGCGCCGGCTTCACGCAGCTGAGCACCGAGACCCTCCCCCTCAGCCCGCCAGTGATCTGCGTCCTCGCTGCCGCCTCAGGCCCGGACGCCAATCACACACCGCAAACATGACCACAGCAAGCCTCCCGGCAGACCGCATCAGCAGCCACGTCAACCCCAGCGCAACCTGAACGCTAGGGCGTGCTGACGTCATCGTGACGGGCGCGACCAGAAAATAGGTAATGAAACCCGGTTTCACCACCCTCCAGGGTGCTGAAAAGCCGGTTTGATTCCCGCCGCTCCGCCGTCCGCCGTCCGCCGCTCCGCTGGAGCGGCCGGATCGGGCGGGCTACTCCTGTTCTTCCTTCCAGGCCGCGGCGCCGGTGTAGGTGTACGGGTTGGCCAGAGTCTCGTGCTCGGGGATCTCGGGGTGCATGCCCTCGTTCCAGGCCTGCTCGCCGAGTTCGCTGCGCAGGTACTCGGTCGTCTCGTCGATGGCCTGCCTGGCCTTGGCCAGGTCCGTGCCGACCAGCTTGTGGTCGAACTTGACCACCCGCCCGTTCACCACCACGGTGTGCACGTCGCCGCGCTGAGCCTGGTAGACCACGTGGCCGTAGGGGTGCAGGATCGGGAACATGACCGGCGAGTGGTCGTTCTTGATCAGCACGATGTCGGCCTTCTTGCCCGCCTCCAGGCTGCCGATCACCGAATCCAGGCCGATCGCCTTGGCCCCGCCGCGGGTGGCCCAGTCGACGAGCTGCTCGGCCCGCAGGTGGTGGTTGGTGACGGTCTTGCCCTCGTTGTGGTTCTCGAAGTGGTCCATGACGCGGTTGGCGGACAGCGTGGCGCGCATGGCGGAGAAGATGTCGCCGCTCCACCAGACGCTGGTGTCCTGGGACAGCGAGACCGGGATGCCGTAGTTGCGCAGCTTCCAGGTGGGCGGGTACCCCTGCCCGGCGCTGCACTCGCTCTCCGTTGAGACCGACACCGAACCGCCGGTGGCGGCGATGATGTGGTACGAGTCGGGGGACAGCGAAGCAGAGTGCACGTAGACCGTCGACGGGGTGCAGAACCCGCTCTCGTGCATCCGCCGGATGCTGGCGTCGACGGTGATGCCCCACACCCCGGAGTGCGTGGTCACCGGCACGCCCATCTCCCTGGCCACCTCGAAGGTGGCCTTCTCGGGAAACGCCGGGTCGTCGCCGGGAATGTCGAAGGCGATCGCGAACCCGAGCATGTCGCCCTTGCCGTCGAACCGGCGGACGTAGAAATCACGGAACTCCGGCGCGGTGCTCCACTCCCACGAACCCTGCTGGATGTTCCCGTAGGCCAGGACGAAACGGCCGGGCACCTCCTCCAGGGCGTCGGTGGCGGCCTCGGCGTGGTCGGTGGTCTGCAGCCCGTGCGACCAGTCCACCGTGGTCGTCACCCCGGCGTCGATCGACTCGATGGCGGCCAGCAGGTTCCCCGCGTACACGTCCTGCGGACGGAACGTCTTGCCCCAGTTCAGGTAGTACCAGACGAAGTACTGGGTCAAGGTCCAGTCGGCCCCGTAGGCCCGCATGGCCGTCTGCCACATGTGCCGGTGCGTGTCGATCATGCCGGGCATGAGGATGCCGCCGGCCGCGTCGATCTCCGCGGTGCCGTCGGGCACCTGCAGGTTCGGGCCGACCGCCGCGATCCGCTCCCCGGTGACCAGCACATCCGCGTTGGGCAGGACCCGGTGCGCGTCGTCCATCGTGAGCACGGTGGCATTACGGAAAACCAACGGCCGTCCCGCTACCAGGTCCGCTGCCGTCGTCATGGGTACCTCCACTATGAGGCGCTGATGGTGTGCAGGCCGCCACTGGCGGCCTGATCGGAAGCGTTGCCGGTTTGGCCTGCTGGTGTCAATGGTGGGGCGCACGAATATCGGGCGGCCGGTTTCCGGCACCGGCACAGGTCACCGTGCCCGCGCGCCGGGACTCGGCGAACAGCCGGGACACCGCGGCCGCGCAGTAGAAGCCCTGGCACCGGCCGTTCATGGCCCGGGTCCGCCGCCGCAGCCCGCCCAGGTCGGCGGGCGGGACCGGGCTGGCCAGCGCGTCCCTGATCTCACCGCGGCTGACCCGCTCGCAGAAGCAGACGATCTGGCCGTAGGCCGGGTCGGCCGCGATCGCCGCCGCGTCCTGGTAGGGCCGCCGCCCCGCCTCGCCGATATACGGTATGGACGGCGGCGGACCCCCTGGCCCGCCCGGCCGGGGCCGCAGCGGCAGCCCCGCCTCGGCCAGCAAACCGACCACATACTCGGCGATGCCCAGCGACGCCGAAAGCCCGGTGGACCTGATGCCGGCCACCGGGTCAGGAGCCGGCTCTCCAGGCTGCCGGGCTTGGCGTCGAACCCGGTGTGCAGGATGGCCGTGTTCGCCTTGGACGTGCCGGTGCCGACGTCGCCGGCCGCCTCGAGGAGCACGCAGTCCAGCCGGTAGCCGGCCAGCGTGCGGGCGATCGCGGTGCCGACCACGCCCGCCCCGATGATCACCACGTCGGCCACGTCGCCGACTGCGGGCGTCATCACCCGGCCAGCGCCAGCCGGAGGGCGGAGCGGAAGGCCACGAGCCGTTCGGCCGCCTCATCGGAGGTGATGGTCGGCTCCACCACCGCTTCCACCTCAGCCGGCCCCACGGCCTGGGCGGCGGAGGCCGCGTCGCCGAGGCCCAGCCGGGCCAGCGCCGCCACCCCCGGGGCGGTCGCGTCCGCCGACCGGCAGATGAGCACCGGCCGCTGCAGCAGGTCGGCCTGGGCCTGCATCAGCAGCCGCGACCTGGTCAGACCGCCGTCCACCCGCAGCGACGAAAGGTCCCCGCCCATGTCGCTCAGCGCCGCCGAGACCAGCAGCGCCACCGAGGCGGCGATGCCCTCGGCCACGGCGCGGACCAGGTGGCCCCGCTCGGTGCCCAGGTGCAGGCCGGTCAGCAGCCCGCGCGCGCCCGGCTGCCAGAACGGCGCGCCGAGCCCGGCCAGCGCCGGTACGAAGATCACGCCGCCAGAATCTGGCACCGCCCGGCCCGCCGCGTCAAGCTCGGCCGGATCGGTGAGCACCCCAAGGCCGGCCAGCCAGCGCACCGCCGAACCCGCCGTGTAGACCTGTCCGTCCAGGCAGTACGTGGTCGCGCCGCCGAGCCGCCAGGCCACCGAAGCGGACAGCCCGGCGCTCGACCTGGCCGCCGCCGGGCCCGTCGTGACCAGGAGGAACGCGCCGGTCCCGTAGGTGCACTTGGCGTCGCCGGGGGTCAGGCAGCCCTCGGCCAGCAGGGCCGCCTGCTGGTCGACGGCGATCCCGGCGATGGGCAGCGAACGCCCGAAGGCGGCGGTCTCGCCCACCACCCCCGCGCAGTCCGCCACCTCCGGCAGCGCGGCCGCCCAGCTGGATCACGTAGAACACCTGGATCACGTAGAACACCAGGCCCAGGCCCAGCGCGCCGAGCACGTAGTACTGCGCGTCGCGGAACTCGGCCGGCCCGATCAGGATGATCAGCTCGTAGGCCAGCCAGATTAGCGCGCCGCCGACCACCGGGATTTTATATCTGCCGAACGGAGCTCGGTTCGTGCCCTCGGCTTCCTGCGCGCCGCGCCGCCGGGACGTGAACACGTACAGCAGCACCGTGCCCGAGTACAGCAGCGCGGGCATGATCGTGGACGCGGTGAACAAGGTGGCCAGCGCACTGGTGTGCGTGCGCAGCACCAGGGTGATGAGCGCGCCGAGCACCGCGGCCAGGATCGTGGCCCAGGACGGCCCGCCGGTGGCCTTCGGCACGTGGTGCAGGAACTGGTGGCCGGGCAGCCGCCGGTCCCGGGCCATGGAGTAGATCATGCCCCGGTTCATGACCCTTTCGGCCACAACCGAAAGGGTTTGCAGGGACCCCGCCGGGAGTGATCCTGGGGTTGGAAACCACAAGCCGGTGGTCCGAGCTGGCCATAGTCCGGCCGACTATGGCCAGCCCACCGGCTGGCTTACCCGGCCTTCAGCAGCTCGGCGCCGAGCACCGCGGCCCGGTTGCGGCCGACCAGCGCGGCCAGGGCCGCCCCGCGGGGGCGGCCGGCCCACAGGCCCGCCTGGCCGAGCCGGCCGTCGGCCGGGGGCAGCACCAGCCAGGGCGAGGCCGCCGGAACAGGGCCCTAGCGGAACAGGGCGCTGTAGGCGTTCAGGGCAGGCTGGCCGCCCAGGTGGGCGTACAGCACGGTGGAGTCCGTGCCGATCCGGCCGGTGCGGACCAGGTCGATGAGCGCGGCCATCGACTTGCCCTCGTAGACCGGATCGACGATCATCCCTTCCAGCCGCCCGGCTAGCCGGATGGCGTCCAGCGTGGACTGCACCGGGATGCCGTAGTAGTCCCCGGCCCACCCCTCGAGCAGGGTGATCTCGTCGTCCCGCAGGTCCCGGCCCAGCCCGGTCAGCTCGGCCGTGTTGCGGGCGATCTTCTCCACCTGGGCCCGGGTCTCGCCGATCTTGGCCGACGCGTCGATGCCGATCACCCGCCGCGGCCGGACCCCGTGGGCCCCTGGGCCCTCCAGGCCCGCGAAGCCGGCGATCATCCCGGCCTGGGTGGAGCCGGTCACGCTGCACACGATGATGGTGTCGAAGTACACCCCGAGTTCGGCCTCCTGCTGCCGGACCTCCCGCGCCCAGTTGGCGAAGCCCAGGCCGCCCAGCCGGTGGTCGGAGGCCCCGGCCGGGATCGCATACGGCGTGCCCCCGGTGGCGCGGACCTCATCGAGCGCCTGCTCCCAGCTGGACTTGATGCCGATGCCGAATCCCTCGTCCACCAGCCGCACGTCGGCGCCCATGATCCGGGACAGCAGGATGTTGCCCACCCGGTCGTTGACCGAGTCGGGCCAGTTGACCCAGCTTTCCTGCACCAGCGTGGCCTTCAGGCCGAGCCTGGCGGCGACCGCGGCGACCTGGCGGGTGTGGTTGGACTGGACCCCGCCGATCGAGACCAGCGTGTCGGCGCCCTGGGCCAGCGCGTCCGGGACCAGGTACTCCAGCTTGCGGGTCTTGTTCCCGCCGTAGGCCAGCCCGGAGTTGCAGTCCTCCCGCTTGGCCCAGATCGCGGCGCCGCCCAGGTGAGCGGTCAGCCGCTCCAGCGGGTGGACCGGGCTGGGGCCGAACAGCAGCGGATAACGCGGGAAATCGTCCAGGGACACCAGAGCCTCCGCAAGAAACGCCGCCTAGAACAGGACGTAGAGCTTGCGGATAGTCTCGTGGATCTGCCAGGTGCCAGTCCAGCCGCGCGGGAACACGGCGGTGTCCCCAGGCCCGATGTCCGACGGCTCGCCGCCGTCCGGGGTCACCGTCATGCGGCCGGACAGGATGTGCACGAACTCGTTGTTCTCCAGCTTCCACCGGGACGGGCCCGCCGTGCACTCCCAGACGCCGGCTTCCTGGTCGCCCTCGCCGTTCCAGATGGTCGTGCCCGAGGTGTGCATGACCTCGCCGGCCGCCTCGTCCAGCGGGCCCCAGTCCTCGAGTTTCGCGTCTGCGGCGGCGGCCAGGAACGGGGTGACGGTGATCATGACGGGGAGATCCTTTCCGGGAACGGCAGGGCGATGGGGTCGGTGGCCAGGCGGCTGTGCCCGGCCTCGTCGAAACGGTCAAGGCCGAGCAGCGAGGTGTCGACCACCTCCGAGGACCCGGTCAGGGTGACGTCGGCGGCGGCCTTCGCCACGCCGGGTCCCCACATCATGCCGGCGCCGCCCGCGCAGGCCACCATGACCTGCTCCAGTCCCGGCGCGCGGCCGATGATGGGCAGGTGGTCCGGGGTGTAGTCGATGGTGGCCGCCCACAGGCGGCGCAGCCCCAGGCCGCCTGTGACCGGGACCAGCGCGGCCAGCCGCTTCCGCATCCGGGCCAGGTAGTCCCGGTCCACCTCGCGGTTGTCGCCGGGCGGCTCGTCCGGGTTGCTCATCCCGAACAGCAGGCCGCCCTCCTCGGGCCGCCAGTACAGCCCGGCGGCCAGGTCGAACACCATCGGCACCCGGGCCGGGTCCAGGTCCGGGTGCCGCTCGGTCACCGCCACCTGGTGCCGGGCGCCGCCGGCCGGGATCCGCAGCCCCGCCAGGCGGCCGACCTCGGCGAGTTTCGGCCCGCCGGTGAGCACGACCAGCCCGGCGTCGATCCGCCCATCGCTGGTGTCCACGCCGCCCGGAGCGAGGCCACGGAACGCGACCCGCTCCAGGACCTCGACCCCGCTGCGGAGCAGGGCGACCGTGTAGGCGGCCACGTTACGCGGCGGGTTAATGAACCCGTCCTCGGCGCAGAACGTCCCGCCCAGCGTCTGTCCCGGTGCCAGCGTCGGGTTGGCCGCGTCCACCTCGTCCGGGCCGAGCCAGCGCACCGGCACGCCGAGGCCGGACTGCATGGCCATCCGCTCCCGGGCCGCCGCCACGTCTGTTTGGGTGAAGCAGGGCAGCAGGTAGCCCTGCTCGGTGAACCCGGAGTCGGTGCCGATCTCGTCGCGCTGGCTCAGGTAGAACCGGCGCGACCACATGCCCAGCCGCACGGCTTCGGGCGTGCCGCCCTGCATCCGGACGACCCCGGCCGCCCGGCTGCTCGCGCCCTGCCCCAGCAGTCCCCTCTCGACCAGGACCACGCGGTCCAGCCCGGCCTGGCGCAGGAAGTACGCGCACCACGCGCCCACCGTCCCGCCGCCCACCACCACGGCATCCGCAGTTCTCACCGACTCACCCGCCGCCCACCTCCGCGGCGCCCGCAGCACCGACTGACTCACCCACCGTCCGCCTCCGCGGTCCTCATTGGCACGCGACCGATGCTGTCATAGACTGAACATTCAGTCAATACGGCTGCGTGCCCGAGGAGGACCGCCGGATGTACGGCTTGTCAGAGGAAGACCAGCGGATCCAGGCCCGGGCCCGCGAGCTCGCGGATGAGCTGATCCCCTACGAGGAGCAGGCCGAAGCCGCAGCCGGGGAGCTGCCCGCCGACCTGACCGCCGCGCACGCCAAGCGGGCCCGCGAGCTGGGCCTGCACGCGACCAACATGCCCGCCGAGCTCGGCGGGGGCGGCTGCACGAGCCTGCAGCAGGTGCTGGTGCAGGAGCAGGTGGGCCGGGTGACCAACGCGCTGGGCTGGGTGGCGGCCACCCCGCCGTCCTGGCTGCCGGCGGTGGCCACCCCAGACCAGATCGAGCGCTATATAAGGCCGGCGATCGAGGGCGAGCGGGAGGAGTGCTACGCCATCACCGAGGAGGGTGCCGGGTCTGACGTCGACGCGATCCAGGCCACCGCGTACCGCGACGGCGACGACTACGTGCTCGACGGGGTCAAGTGGCACGTCACCTCGTACAACACGGCCGACTACGCCTTCTTTCAGGCCCGGCTGCGCGGCGGCCCGCACGACGGCGAGCACGCCATGTTCCTGGTCGACTTGCCCAGCCCCGGCGTGCGGGTGGTCAGGACCCCGGCCTATTCGCACACGATCAGCCACCATCACCCGATCGTCGCGTTCGAGCAGGTGCGCGTGCCGGCCGCCAACCTGGTCGGCGCCGAGGGCGACGGGATGGCCTTTGCGTACGAGTGGTTCAGGTTCGAGCGACTGATGGTGGCCGCCCGTTGCCTGGGCGCGGCCGGGCGGCTGACCGAGGAGATGACCGCGTTCGCTGCCGCCCGCCAGGTCGGCGGCGCGCCGATCAGCCAGCAGGGCCTGGTGGCCGGGATGCTGGCCGACAGCCTGACCGAGCTGTTCGCGGCCCGGGCCATGGCCTATGAGACCGCGCGCGGCATCGATCGCGGCATCGACACCAAGGTGTCGCACGCCCAGTGCTCGATGGCCAAGCTCTACAGCTCGGAGATGGCCGGCCGGGTGGCGGACCGGGCCGTCCAGGTGTTCGGCGGCCGCGGCTACATGCGCGAGAACGTGGCCGAGCGCTTCTTCCGCGAACTGCGCGTCGAGCGGATCTGGGAGGGCACCAGCGAGATCCAGCGGATGATCATCGCCCGCCAGATGACCAAGCGCGGCCCCGCCACCCTAGCCTGACCGCCCCGCCGCCCTCGCCCGCTTGGCCTGGCCGCCCGATGACGCCTGCGCGCCGACCCACGCATCCCACACGCCCCAGAAGTCACAAGGTCCGGGCAAGATCAACTTATCAGCGGAGTGGATACCCCGAGCCGGACTAAGGAGCGCCGGCGGGTGCAAGGGGCAGTGGCCACGGTGCCGGGGACAGGCCGGCGTCCGGCGCCGGTGTGCATCCCTGGTTGTCACATCAGTTTCACGTCTCCCAATATCGCGGTTGATTCGTGTCTTGCGGTTGATTGGAGGGATTCCGTAAACATTCCGAAATTAACTGAGTTTCCGGCGTGTCGCGTGCCAGGATGCTGGTATGGGCGCGAACGCGGAGCTTTTGAAGCTTATCGGGCCGGAGCTGGGGCTGCTGCTGCCGGTGCTGGATGAGAAGGCGCGGCGGCTGGCGCTGGGCGCGGTGGCGCGGGCGGCCGGGGACGGCGGGATCACGGCGGTGGCCAAGATGACCGGGGCGTCCTGGCAGACGGTCGCCGATGGGGCGGCGGAGCTGGAATCCGGGTCGTTCGCGCCGGAAGGCCGGGTCCGGCGTCCGGGCGCGGGGCGCAAGAAGCTCGCCGAGGCCGATCCGGGGCTGGTGCCGGCGCTGCTGGCCCTGGTGGCGGACTCTACCCGGGGTGATCCGGAGTCGCCGCTGATGTGGACGACCAAGAGCGCGAAGAAGCTGTCAGATGAGCTGAGCAGGCAGGGGCACGCGTGCAGCCCGCAGACGGCCTGGCGGCTGCTGCATGAGCAGGGGTTCTCCACCCAGGCCAACGCGAAGGTGACCGAGGGGCGGCGGCATCCGGACCGCGATGCCCAGTTCCGGTATATCGCCGGGCAGGCTAAGGAGCACCTGGCGGCCGGGCAGCCGGTGATCAGCGTGGACGCGAAGAAGAAGGAGGAAGTCGGGGAGTTCGCGCAGGCCGGGGCCGAGTGGCGGCCGGAGGGCGACCCGGTCAAGGTCCGCGACCACAGCTTTGAAGATGAGCAGGGCGGGCACGCGATCCCGTACGGGGTCTACGACGTGGCCGCGAACGCCGGGTTCGTGAACGTGGGCACCGACCACAACACCGCCGCGCTGGCGGTGGAGTCGATCCGCCGCTGGTGGGACCTGATCGGCCGGGATGCCTATCCCGGCGCGGGGCGGCTGCTGATCTGCTGCGATGCCGGCGGGTCCAACGGGTGGCGGAACCGGGCCTGGAAGGCCGGGCTGGCGGACCTGGCCCGGCAGACGGGGCTGGAGATCACCTGCTGCCATTTCCCGCCCGGCACCTCCAAGTGGAACAAGATTGAGCACCGGCTGTTCTCCCAGATCACCCTGAACTGGCGTGGCCGCCCGCTGACCAGCCACGACGTCATCATCAACACCATCGCCGCGACTACCACGGCCACCGGGCTGGCCGTCACCGCCGCGCTGGACACCGGCTCCTACCCCACCGGGACCCAGATCAGCGACGAGCAGATGACCGACCTGGAGACCAGGGCCTTAACCCGGCACCGCTTCCACGGCGACTGGAACTACACCCTGCTGCCCGCCTGGCGGGCCGCCCCGCCACCCCCGCCGGACCCCGCGCCCGCCCCGGCCGCCGCCGCCCTGGCCCCCGTCGTGGCCGCGCTGGCCAGCCCGGAACTGACCGGCCTGTCCCGCCAGGACCTCGCCGCCCTGACCGCCAGCCTGCAACTGCCCTGGGCCGCCGCCCGCGAGCAGCGCCTGCACCTGGACCGCGGCCACTCCCGCCGCGCCCGCACCGGCCCCGCCGCCCCGTTCAGGTTCACCCTGGACACGCTGCTGCTGGCCGCCCTCTGCCACCACCGCCTCGGCATGCCCTGCACCAGCATCGCCGCCCTGCTCGGCGCCCACCACAGCACCATCACCCCCGCCGTCCAGGCCATCACCAGCCTGCTCGGCCCCGGCCACCCCGCCCTAGCCCCCGGCCCCGTCCGCGTCCGCACCCCGGACGACCTGCGCCGCCACGCCGCCGCCGCCGGGATCACCATCCCCGGCCCCCCGCCCCGCGGGCGCCTCCGCACATAGCACAATAAGCACCCGCAACACACCGCAAACACAACTTATTTTGGAATGCTTACCCAGTACCGGTAATCAACCGCAGGACCGGAATCCACCGCGCGAATGTGACCGCTGGGGCCAGTGATCCGGCGTTGTGCGGCACAGCTCATGATCGCGAAGCAGATGGGAACCCTTCGCGACCCCCGGACCCGGTTTCATGTCCCTAAACGGGCAGCCGCAGGCACCGAGCCGCGGTCCCGGCCGGAACCTAGCCGAGGAAGTAGCCGGCGGGCAGGTTCTCCTCGATGGCGGCGATCACCTCGGGGGAGTCGGGGGTGGTGCGGGGACGGAACCGCGCCGCCACCGTCCCGTCCGGGCGGAGGAGGAACTTCTCGAAGTTCCACTGGATGTCGCCGGCCTCGCCGTCCGGATCGGGCACCGCGGTCAGCTCGGTGTAGATGGCGTGCCGGCCCCGCCCGTTGACCTCGATCTTCTCGAACATCGGGAAGGTGACCCCGTAGGTCGCCGAGCAGAACTCGGCGATCTGCTCGGCGCTGCCCGGCTCTTGCCCGCCGAACTGGTTGCACGGGAAGCCCACCACGGCGAAACCGCGGTCGGCGAACTGCTCGTGCAGCCGCTCCAGCGCCGTGTACTGCGGCGTGAGCCCGCACTTGGAGGCCACGTTGACCACGAGCAGGGTCTTGCCGGACAGGGAGCCGAGCGAGGAGTCCTCCCCGGCCAGGGTCTTCACGGGGATGTCGTAGATGCTCACGCCGCCACGCTACCCCCCCTGCCGAACCAGAAGCCCCGCCCGGCCGCCCCTGCCGCCCGGTCGCCCTGCCAACGGACGGACCGGCCGCGAAACCTACCGGCGCTGCGGTGCCGGGTTCCAGGCCGCCTGCCCCAGGTAGCCGCGGGCGATGGTGGTGACGAAGGAGTACACCGCGTCCTCGGCCGGCGACAGGGGGCCCGGTGAGGCGTGCGGTGAGGCCAGCCCGCGCTGCACCGACTCGCACGCGGACCAGTCCTGCCGGTTGGTGATGTCCCAGAACTCCACCGCGTAGCCCGGGTCGAAGTCTGGCCGGGCCACCGCCTCGGGCGCGAACGCCCAGGTGCACTCGATCCGCGTCCGGTCCGCGGCCACCGGCACCAGGCGGTGTGTCATCACGTAGTCCGGATGCAGGCTGAGCAGGACGTTTGGCAGGATGTTGAGGTAGATGACGGTCCGCAGCCCCTGCTGGTTCAGCCCGCGCAGCGGCACCCCGCCGCTCTCCCCGGACAGCGACATTGTCTCCATGCCGTCCCGCAGGTCCATCCAGCCGCCCATCCAGGCGCTGTCGGCCGCGTAATTTTCGCCGCTCTTCGGCGGGCTGACCCGGCATAGCTCGGGGTGGATGGAGGGGCAGTGGTAGCACTCGTGGTAGTTCTCGGTGAGGATCTTCCAGTTGGCCGCGGCGTCGTAGCTGTGCTGCCCGGCTGTCACCAGCCGCTCCGGCTCGTACGGCGCGACGATCTCGTCCAGCTTGGCCAGCGTCTCGTCCAGCGAACCCGCCGCGCCGCCCGAACTGTCCACGAACACCAGGCCGTGCCATTCGGTCGCCGGCAGCGGCGCCAGGCCCCACTCGGCGAAGTCGAAGCCCGGCACCTTCCTGAAGCTCGCGGCGGCGCGCAGATCGCCCGCCAGCGAGTAGGTCCAGGCGTGGTACGGGCAGATGATCATCTTGTGCTGGGCGCCGTCGCCGCAGGGCAGCAGTTCGTGCCCGCGGTGGCGGCAGGTGTTGGCGAACGCCCGCAGCGTGCCGTCGTCGCCCCGGACCAGCAGCACGCTGCCCGTTCCCGTCGCCTCGGCCCGCTGGTCGCCCGGCTCGGGCAGCTGCTCGCTGCGCGCCACGCACATCCAGCCGCCGCCGAAGAAATGCCGCTGTTCCCACTGGAAAACCGCCGGGTTCACGTACGCGGCCCGCGGCAGCATCCGGCTCTGCCCGAACGGCCGCAGCACCAGTTCCAGCCCGGCCCGGTCGACCGGAGCCAGGTCCGGCCGACCGCTCAATTCCTGACTGACCATACAGTCAAGCCTAAGCCGCCAGGCCAGCCCTGTCCAGACGAGGGCCAGGCGGGCTAACCCCTCACGGGCTAACCCCAGACCGGCTAACCCCTCACGGCGCGGTGTCCGCGGTCCGCGCTCGGCGTTTCTCGCTTATTTCGCTGTTATTGCGCAGCCATCACCGTCCTTTCGGTCGATAACGCTTGTCTTTATCAGCTAGCGAGCACGGCCTTACCGGATGGCCGATATGGCCGCCGCGGTCGAGCTTGCCTACCTGCTGCCGCGGTACCGATACTGCAAGCATGGGCGACCGAAATGTGCTGGGCGGCGAGCTCGAGCCATGTGGAACCGATCCTCTGACCGGCTTCTACCGGGACGGGTGCTGTACCACCGGACCCGAGGATCTGGGCAGTCACACGATCTGCGCGGTGGTGACCGCGGAATTCCTCGCGCACCAGCGCGGCATCGGCAACGACCTGTCCACACCGATGCCTCAGTTCAGCTTCCCCGGCCTGGTGCCGGGGGACCGGTGGTGCGTGACCGCGGCGAACTGGCTGCGCGCCCACCGCGACGGCGCCGCCGCCCCGGTGGTGCTGGCCTCCACGCACGAGCGTGCGCTGGAGATCGTCCCGCTTGAGGTGCTGCGGCAGTACTCCGTCGACGTCCCCGCCGACGCCGCCGCCCTGGACGAGTAAGACGGGTAAAAGGCGCCCGGGCCACCCTCTCAAGATCTTTATGCCGAACGGTCCAGGCTGCCGCCGCCCGCACCCGCCGCCGGTCCCGGAGTTGACGCCCGCGCCGCGATGCTGGTATCCGAAACACGGCAGGTTCCTGCCAGACCGGGAGGCACGATCATGCCGCACGCCACGTCCCTGACCGCCGGCCGCTCCGCCGCGGCCACCGCGGTGCTGGCCCGGCCGGGCGCCCGGCTGGCCTACGAGGTGACCGGGGAGGGCCCGGCCGTGGTGCTCATCCACGGCTTCAGCCTGGACATGCGCGTGTGGGACGCGCAGGCCGGGCCGCTGGCCGCCCGGTTCCGCGTGGTGCGCTACGACTGCCGCGGGTTCGGTGCCTCCGGCCCGCTCGACCCGGCCGTGACCTACGCCCACGTCGATGACCTGGTCGCGCTGCTTGACCACCTGGGCATCGAGGCCGCGGCGCTGGTCGGCCTGTCGTTCGGCGGGCAGCTGGCGGTGGAGGCCGCGCTGGCCGTCCCGGCCCGGATCCGCCGCCTGGCCCTGCTCAGCTCGGTGCTGGACGGCGTGCCCTGGGATGCGGAGTCGCGGGCGGGCCTCAAGGCGGTCACCGGGCAGGTCGACGCGCACGGCTTGCTGGCCGGCCGCGAGGCCTGGCTGGGCCATCCGCTGTTCGCCGCCGCGCGCGAGCAGCCCGAGGTGGCCGGCCAGCTGGCGGCCATAGTGGCCAGCTACCCCGGCCAGCACTGGCTCGGCCAGGACCCGCACCGCCGGCCAGGCCCGCGGGCCTTCGACGGGCTCGAGGACGTGACGGTGCCCACCCTGGTCCTCTCCGGCCAGCGTGACGTGCCCGGCTTCCGGGAGATGTCCGCCGTGCTGGCCGCCCGCATCCCCGGCGCCGAGCACCACGTCGTCCCCGGCGCCGGTCACATGATCAACATGGAACGGCCGGAGATCGTCAACGACCTGCTGACCCGGTTCCTCACTCCTCCCGGGCAAGGCTGACCGGCAGGACCGCCACGGCCTCCTCCTCGCTCATCGGCGGGCCGATCACCGGTTGCCCGGTCCGGGCGGCGACCTCCAGCGCCGTATCCATGTCCGTGGCCAGCACCAGGCCCGGCGGCAGGGTACGGGTGGCGGTGGGCTGGCCCACGGCCCGGATGAACCGCAGGAACGAGTCGTCGGCGTGCACCTGGAGCATCACAGCAGGCTCGTCGCCCAGCACGCGGAAGGTGTGCGGGACGCCGTGCGGCAGAGCGACGTAATCGCCGGGGCTAACGGCGAAGGCCTGCTCGCCGCAGCGCATGGCCAGCCGGCCGGACACCAGGTAGAAGCTGTCGTCCAGGTCGGCGTGCGCGTGCAGGGGAGCGCCGCCGCCGGGCGCGACCGTGGCCTCGATGATCACGGGCTGGCCCGGCTGGTCGGCCCGGATGACCATGAGCGAGTCGAAGAACCAGTAGGCTTCGCCGGCTCCGGCCGTAGTGTGCCTGGCCAGGGGCTGGTATGTCTCGGTCATGCTGTCCCTCCCATTTGGTGTTCAGCCGCCGGCCTGCGCGGCCTGGTTCTCGTGCCTGAGCTCGGCCACCAGGGTGGTGATGGCCCAGGCGATCCCGAGCTGGGCGTCCTCCGCAGACAGCCCGCACTCCTCGCTGACGGTGATCCAGGCGGGCAGGCTGGCCAGGTAGACCAGGGCACCGGCCCGCTGGCGGGCCTCGGCCGCAGGCAGGTGCGAGGTCACCTCGGCCAGCGCCGCGGTGATGGCTTCCACCCGGCGCCGCCGGTGGGCCGAGCGGGCCCGGCGCCCCAGCCGGGTCCACAGCATCGCCCGCACCAGTTGCGGGCTCTGCGCCCCGCGCCGGGCCGACTCCAGGAACACCGGGGCGATGTCGTCCGCGCCGTCGATCTGGCGCGGCAGCCCCATACATGCCACCACGTGGTCGCCGACCGCGTCGAACATCGCCTCCCGGGTCGGGAAGTAGCGGTACAAGGTGCGCAGCGAGATGCCCGCGTCGGCGGCCACCTGCGGCAGAGCCACGTCGTCGGGGTCCTCGCGCTCCAGCAGGTCGGCCAGCGCATCGAGGATCGCTTCCCTGATGACGGCCGCCTGCCGCTCGCGAAGCTGGCCCGGAGCAGACATGACATGACTGTGCCACTCCTGACATAAAAATGTCAAGTTGACAAGTTCATGCCAAACCCGCGCGCCGGGCCGGGACGAGACGGTACATATGCCTGGTAGGCGCGAGCGAGGGGGGAGTTCATGGGCCGCACCACAGCCAGCGCCGGGGCGCCGAACCGGCTGCGGTCGTTCGATCCGGTCCGGATCGCCGACCTGGAGTACCGGGCCTGGGTCGGCTACTACCTGCGCCGCTGGCCGCAGGTGCTGGCGGCGTCGGTCGGGCTGGTCCGGGCGGGCTTCGGCCAGGACTGGATCCGGACCCTGCACGGCGCTTGGCTGGCGCTGCGGGCCAGCCAGCGGTGGGCGCCCTACCCCGACAACGACCCCGACGGCGCCCGGGCCTGCATGCGGCGCTTCTACGCGCTGGTCAAGCTCAGCTACGGCGAGCCTGCCAACCCGGCACGGGCCGCCGAGCTCGAGATCGACTGGTGGCGCGCGCACCGGAAGCGCCAGTACGCGGGAACGAGATCTGCCGAGCCCGCCGCGGAGCTGATCGAGTCGGTGACCCGGCTGTACTGCTATCTCTACGGCGAGCCCGAGGCCGAGGTCCGGCCCGCCGCCGTGCACCGGGCCCGGGCCATGGACCTGTCCGACCAGTGGATCAGGGAGGGCTGCCAGCCGGACAGCCCGCTGCTCCCGCTGGAGCATGCCGCCCTGGTCCGCTCCTACGCCGCCCTCCTCGCCGCCGTCCACCACTAGCGGTCGGCAAAGGCCCGCCGGCCTGGATACCCGCCGCAGGGCGTGACTACAGTCGGCCTATGACCGATGGGGATCCGCTGGTGTCGCGGCCGGACGACCTGGCGGGCCAGCGGGCGGCGGATGCGGACCGGGAGGCCATCGCCGAACGGCTGCGGATCGCCGCGGGCGAGGGCCGCATCGAGCTCTGGGAGCTTGACGAACGGCTCGGTCAGGCCTACGGCGCCAAGACCTACGGCGAACTGGCGATCCTGGTCGAGGACCTGCCCGTGCAGCTGCCGTTCACGTCCCTGCCCGGCCTGGCTACCGAGCCGGAGACCCTGGTCCTGCGCACCACGACGCCCAACATCAGGCAGGCCGGCCCCTGGGTGGTGCCGCGCCGGATCACCGCCGAGTCCACCACCGGCTGGATCACCATCGATTTCACCGCGGCGCACTGCGCCTATCGCGAGGTCACCGTGGAGGTCATCACGAAGACCGGGTGGATCCAGCTGATCCTGCCCGACGGCTGGGCCGCCCGGGTCAGCCCGCTGAGCACCTACACCGGGCACATCAGCAACCGGGCCGCGGAAACGGCGGACCCGGGCGCCCCCACGGTCACCGTCACCGGCCACCCCCTGTTCGGCTACATCAAGATCAGGCAGCGGCGCAGGCGGCGATGACCAGGACGGCACCGAAAACGAGGGGTCGATCGCGTTTCACCGCCGGATGGGATTCACGGACATGACCCTGGTACAGGACTACGCGGGCAGCGGCCGGACCCATATCGTCATGCGCCGGCCCTTTTCTACTTAACTGAGACATAGCCATGGCATGCTGACCCCAAGGGAGGATGCGTCCATGCCATCGCAGCTGCCGGGTAGTACCGCGCCGGGCCCGCAGCGGCCCCTCGCGCACTACGCCAGCGTCGCGCACGTCGCCCGGGTCTACGACTACCTGCTGGGCGGCAAGGACTACTTCGCCGTTGACCGGGAAGCGGCCGAGCAGGCCATGCGGATCAACCCGGACATCGTCTCCACCGCCCGGGCCAACCGCGCCTTCCTGGTCCGCGCCACCAGCTACCTGACCCGCGAGGCAGGCATCCGCCAGTTCCTCGACGTCGGCACCGGCATGCCGACCAACAACAACATCCACGAGGTCGCGCAGTCCATCGCGCCTGAGGCCCGCATCGTCTACGTGGATCACGACCCGATCGTGCTGTCGCACGCCCGCGCGCTGCTCACCAGCGCCCCGGAGGGTGCCACCGACTACATCGAGGCCGACCTGCGCGAGCCGGAGCAGATCCTGGCCGAGGCCGCGCATACGCTGGACTTCAGCCGTCCGGTCGCGATCATGCTGATCGCGATCCTGCACCTCATCGTGGACGCCGACGACCCCTGCGGTCTGGTCCGCGAGCTGGTCGACGCCGTCGTGCCGGGCAGCTACGTGGTGATCAGCCACGTGGCCAGCGACATCGACACCGGCGCCATGATCAGCATGGCCAACCGCCTCAACGAGCTGATGGAGCAGCAGGCCGTCCCCCGGACTCACCAGGAGGTCGCCGCCTTCTTCGCCGGGCTTGACCTGCTCGAGCCGGGCCTGGTCCGGGTGCCGGAATGGCGCCCCGCATCGGCGAGCGACGCCGCCGTCCGCGCCCAGATGTGGGGGGGCATCGGCCGCAAGCCCTGATGGGATCACCCGTCGGCCGGCCAGGGCGCGTCCGCGGTGATGCGCGCGTTGATAGTAAATGATACGAACTAGCAGACGGGAGCAGCACCCATGGCGTTCACCGAGGAAGAGGCCGCCTACCTGAAGTCACAGCCGCTGGCCAGGATCGCCACCGTCGGGCCCGACGGGCAGCCAGATGTGGCCCCGGTGGGATTCGAGTTCGACGGGACCTACCTGTATGTCGGGGGCATGGCGCCGGAGCGGACCAGGAAGTTCCTCAACGTCAAGGCGGGTAACGCCAAGGTGGCCCTAGTCGTCGACGACCTGGTCTCGACGGACCCGTGGACCCCGCGCTTCCTGCGGGTGTATGGGACGGCCGAGCTGATCGAGCGGCCCGGCCAGTTCGGTCCCGGCGCGTACATGCGGATCACGCCGGACATCTCGTGGAGCTTCAACCTGGAGGGCCGCCCGTTCGGCCACGACCGCCCGGCCGGCGGGCCGCGCCGGACCGTGCACCGCGGCTAGGACCGTGCCCGCACCGGGGCCCGGTCCGGTTCCCCGCCGGGCTCCGCAGGGTCGGGTGTCCCGGCGGGCAGCCGGTAGCCCGGCAGCGGCGAGGGCAGCAGCAGGAAGCATGCGGCGACGCCGCCCAGGGCCGCCACCAGCAGTGCCGACCGCAGGCCGATGACGCTGCCCAGCAGCCCGCCCAGCAGCGCCCCGGCCGGCCGGGCGCCGTAGTTGACGGCCTGGAACGCGCCGGTCACCCGGGACCGCAGCGTGTCCGCGGCCACCGCGAACGGGGCGGACAGCAGCTGCACCAGGACGCCGCCGATGCTCGGCCCGCCCACGAACGACATCGCCCGGCTGCCGTAGATCAGCGACTGCCCGTCGACGTACGCCTCCGGCGCGACGATCGACACGAACAGAGTCCCGTCCGACACGTTGAACAGGATGCTCAGCGTGCCGGCCGTGAACGTGACCAGGTACAGCTGCGGCAGCGTCAGCACGTGCAGCGCGTAGCAGGCCGGGATGCTGGCGAACAGCGCCGCCCGGCCCAGGTCCGCGCCGATCATCGTCGCGCGGCGCCGTCCCCGCCGGTCTACCCAGGCTCCGGTGGGCAGCCCGAACAGCAGGCTGGGCAGCCACTCCAGCGCGGTCAGGTAGCCCATCTGCGCAGCCCCCACGCGCAGTGCGATCACCGCGGCCAGCGGCAGCGCGATGTTCGAGATCTGGCCGCCGAGCATCGAGATCGTCGACGCCCCCCAGTACCGCCGGTTCCTCCGCGGTGACGTAGAGGATCTGGTCGCCGAACAGGAACGACTCCTATCTTTGCAATCGTGCGGCGAGGCGGACCGGAAGAACACCGGGCCGTGTGATGTTCGGACAAGTCGTGGACAACGTGGATCAAGATCGCGCCGGCCTGACGCTGGACCCCGGGGCCGTGCCGCTCTCGGTCCTCGACCTGGCGCCCGTGCCCGACGGCGGTACCGCGGGCGACGCGCTGCGCGCGACCATCGACCTGGCCCGGCACACCGAGCGCCTGGGCTACCGGCGGTTCTGGGTGGCCGAGCACCACAACATGCCCGGCATCGCCAGCTCGGCGCCCGCCGTGCTGATCGGCCACATCGCCGACGCGACCGGCTCGATCCGGGTGGGCTCCGGCGGCGTCATGCTGCCGAACCATGTCTCGCTGGTGGTCGCCGAGCAGTTCGGCATGCTCGAGGCGCTGCATCCGGGGCGCATCGACCTGGGCATCGGCCGGGCCCCGGGCACCGACCAGGTCACCGCCGCGGCGCTGCGCCGCTCGCCGGAGGGGCTGTCGGCGGACGATTTCCCCGATCAGCTCATGGACCTGCTGGGTTACTTCACCGGCCGCTGGCCGGAAGGCCACCCGTTCGCGCAGATCACCGCCGTGCCCGGCCGGGGCTACCAGCCGGCCATGTGGCTGCTCGGCTCCAGCGGCTACAGCGCGCAGGTGGCCGGGCTGCTCGGCCTGCCGTTCGCCTTCGCGCACCACTTCAGCCCGGCCAACACGCTTCCCGCGCTGGCCTTGTACCGCTCGCACTTCCGCCCGTCCGAGCTGCTCGACCAGCCGTACGCCATGGTCGCGGCCGCGGTGGTCTGCGCCGACACCGACGAGCGGGCCCGCTGGCTGGCCGGCTCCGGGGCGCTGTCGTTCCTCAAGCTGCGGTCCGGACGGCCCGGCCCGCTGCCCTCGCCCGAGGAGGCGGCCGCCTACCCCTACACCGAGCTTGAGCGCGCGTTCGTCGAGGACAGGCAGGCCACCCAGATCATCGGCGCCCCCGAGACCGTCCGGCGCGGCCTGACCGACCTGCTCACGGCGACCTCAGCCGACGAGCTGATGCTCACTACCATGGTCTTCGACCCCGCCGACCGGCTGCGTTCCTTCCAGCTGGTCGCCGACCTGGCCCGCAACCCCAGTACCGAGGGTCTCGGCATCCCGTCATAACCGCCGCCCCTCCAGGCGCGGGACGGTCCGGTCCAGCCAGCGCGGGAACCACCAGTTGGCCTGGCCGAGCAGCTGCATGACCGAGGGCACCAGGACCATGCGCACCAGCGTGGCGTCGACCAGGATGGCGACGGCCAGCCCGAGGCCGAACACGTCCAGGATGCGCACCGGGTCACCGATCACGAATGACCCGAAGACGCAGACCATGATGGCCGCCGCCGCGGTGATGACCCGGCCGGTCGCGGCGAGGCCGTCGGCCACCGCGGTGCCGGGGTCGCCGCCGCGGCGCCATTCCTCCTGCACCCGGGAGAGCAGGAAGACCTCGTAGTCCATGGACAGCCCGAAGGTGATGGTGAACATCATCAGCGGTATCCACGGGTCGATCGGCCCGGTCCGGCTGACCGCGAAGACCGGGGCCAGCCAGCCCCACTGGTAGACGGCCACGATGGTCCCGTAGGCGGCCCCGATCGACAGCAGGTTCATGGCCGCCGCCTTCAGCGGGATGGCCACCGACCGGAACACCGCCATGAGCAGGACGAACGACACCGCGATGACCGCGCCGATGACCAGCGGCAGCCGCCGGGACAGGTAGGCCGAGGCGTCGATCCCGGCCGCCGTCTGGCCGCCCACGAAGACCTGCACGCCGGTCCCGGCGGTGGCCCGGGGGATGACCGCCGAGCGCAGCTGGCTGACCAGTGACGCGGTGGCGGCCGCCTGGGGTGCGGTGGCCGGGTAGACCAGGATCACCGCGGCGTCGCCGGCCGGGTTGTAGGCCGGCGCCTGCACCCGGGCCACGCCGGGGACGGTGGCCAGCCGACGCTCGACGGCCGCCACCACGGTGCGGTCCCGGGCTCCGCCGGGCAGTTCGGCCGCCAGGACCAGCGGGCCGTTGAACCCGGGGCCGAACGAGCCGGAGATCAGGTCGTAGGCCTGGCGGGTGGTCAGGCCGGCCGGGTCATTGCCCGAGTCGGTGAAGGCCAGGCGCATCGAGAATAGCGGGACGGCCAGGATGGCCAGCACGGCCACGGCCGCCGAGCCGCACAGCACGGGGCGGCGCTGGACGGTGCGGCTCCACCGCCACCACAGCCCGGGCCTAGTCCCGGCCGCCGGGGATCGCAGCAGGCCGGGGACGTGCAGCCGGTCGATGGCCCGGCCGGAGAAGCCGAGCGTGGCCGGCAGCAGGGTCAGCGCGGCAGCCAGCACGGCAAGCACGGCCAGGATCGTGCCCACGGCCAGGCCGTCGAGGTACTGCTGGCCGATCAGCAGCAGCCCGAGCAGGGAGATGACGACCGTGGTGCCGGCGAACAGCACGGCCCGCCCGGCCGTCGACATGGCGCGGATCACCGCGTCCTTGGGATCCAGCCCTTCGCCCAGCCCGTGGCGGTAGCGGGTGACGATGAACAGGGCGTAGTCGATGCCCACGCCCAGGCCGATCATGGCCATCAGCTCCGGGCCGAAGCTCGGGTCGATCAGCAGGTGGCTGATCAGGGCCACCACCGCATACCCCACGCCCACCCCGGTCAGGGCGGTGAGAATGGGCAGGCCCATGGCCACCACCGAGCCGAAGGCCAGCAGCATGATGAGGATGGCGGCGCCGATCCCGATCCCCTCGCTCGGCCCGGGTGACGGGGAGACCACGGCGCTGACCGGCGCGCCGTCCAGGGCGACCTGCAGACCGGGCCGGTCATAGGACTGGGCCCGGGCGATCACCGCCTTCACCTCGCCGGGAGGGAGCTTGGCGCTGGTCGCGTCGAACTGGATGCTGGCCAGGGCCGTGTGGCCGTCCGGGGCGATGACCGGCGGCGTGACCGAGGCGATGGAGGGCAGCGGCCGGATGGCGGCCAGGGCCGCCTCGACCCGGACGGTGACGCCGGGGGTGCTGGCCGGCGCCGAGGAGCGGAAAACGACCTGCGCGGTGTCGCCGGCCCGGGCCGGGAAGCGCTGGGTCAGGATGTTCTGGGCCTGCTGGGACTGGCCGACGCCGCCGAAGTCGTCCTGGAACGCGGATCCGGCCGCGGACGCCACGGCGATGACGGCGATCACGGCGGCGATCCAGCCGAGCAGCACGCCCCGGCGGTGGTCATAGCACCAGGCCCCGACCCGGCCCAGCCGGCCCGGCGGGGGAGCGGCCGGGCGGGGAGGCTGGCGGATGGTGGCGGAGGTACCTTTGATGTGGGTCACGGGCGCTCCTAGTCACATCTGCTTCGATTCGTGGTTCATCGCGTTGAGCCCTCAGGACGGGAGAATGTGACCGATGGACGAGGCTGACTGGCTGGCCGCGCGCTTTGAGGAGCAGCGGGCTCATCTGCGGGCGGTGGCGTACCGGATGCTCGGATCGTTGGCCGAAGCCGACGACGCCGTGCAGAACTCCTGGCTGCGCCTGTCCGGCGCCGACACCTCCGAGGTGAAGAACCTGGCCGGCTGGCTGACCACCGTGGTGGCCAGGGAGTGCCTGCGGATGCTGCGCTCCCGCCGGGGCCGCCGCGAGGAACCTCTGGCCGACACAGACCTCGAGCCGGCGGCCGGCGACCGCGACGCGGGCGACCCGGAGGCGGCGGCCCTGCTGGCCGACTCGGTGGGCCCGGCGCTGATGATCGTGCTCGACACCCTGGGCCCGGCTGAGCGCCTGGCCTTCGTGCTGCACGACATCTTCGCCATGCCGTTCGACAAGATCGCCCCCATCCTCGACCGCTCCCCGGTCGCCACCCGCCAGCTGGCCAGCCGCGCCCGCCGGCGGGTCCAGGGGGCGACTCCGGCCGAGCAGGTGGACCTGGCCGCCCAGCGCCGGGTGGTCGACGCCTTCCTGACCGCGCTACGGGACGGCGAATTCGAGGCGCTGCTGACCCTGCTCGATCCCGACGTGCTGCTCCGCGACGACAGCTCGTCGCTGCCCGGCGCGGCCGCCATGATGCAGGGTGCCCGGGCGGTCGGCGGCTACGCGCTCAACTTCTCGCGCAGCGCCCGGGTCGTCCACCCGGCGCTGGTGAACGGGGCCCCAGGCCTGGCCATCCTCCCGCAGGGACGCCTCGTGGGGGCCCTCGCCTTCACCGTCAGAGACGACAAGATCATCGAGATCGACATGATCTCCGACCCCGACCGCCTCCGCCATGTCGACCTGGCCGCCTCGGACGGATAACGGCTGCGGCCCGTCTAAGGTTCCGCGTCCGGTTGTTTCGCGACGCTGGCCGCCGCCCGACGCGGCACCGGCACCCGGCGCCGCCAGCGCTCCGCCCGCCGGTCGGCCAGGACCTGCCGGACCACGTTGCGGCCCGGGATCCCGGTGACCCCGCCGCCGCCGTGGGTGGCCGACCCGGCCTGGTACAGGCCACCGACCGGGGTGCGCAGGTCGGAGTAGCCGGCAGCGGGCCGGGCGTGGAACATCTGCCCCAGCGACAGCTCCCCATGGAAGATGTTCCCGCCGACCAGCCCGTACTCCTCCTGCATCTGGTGCGGCCCGATCACCTGCCGGTGCAGCACTGAATCGGTGAACCCGGGCGCCACCGCCTCCAGGCGGGCCAGCACCCGGTCGGCGTAGGCCGCCAGCCCGGCCGCGTCGGGGGCGTCCGCGTACTCGTGCGGCACCCACTGGGTGAACAGCGACATGACGTGCTTTCCGGCCGGGGCCAGCGAATCGTCGAACACGCTCGGGATGCAGATATCGGCGAACGGCAGGTCAGCAGGCCGACCGGAGACGGCCTGCTGGAACGCGGTCTCGATGTCGTCGAGCGATTCGGCCAGCACGATCGTGCCGCCGTAGACCGACGGGTCCGGATCCGGGTAAGCGGAAAACGCCGGCAGCCGGTCCAGCGCCAGGTTGATCTTCACGGTGCCGCTGCGGCTGCGCCAGCCGCGGATGTCGGCCACGAACCCGGCGGGCAGTTCCGCCGGGTCGAGCAGCCGCAGGAACGAGATCTGCGGGTGCGCGGTGGTCACGACCACCGGCGCGTCGATCGACGCGCCGCCGGCCAGGGTGACCCCGGCGACCCGGCCGTCGCGGGTCCGGATGCGCGCCACCTCGGCCCCGGTGCGCAGCTGGGCGCCGAACATCCGGGCCGCCCGCGCCAGCGCCCCCGTCACCGCCCCCATGCCGCCGCGCGGGAACCCCCAGGCCGTCTCGCCGATGTGATGGTGCAGCATCACGTACGCCGTCCCGGCCGACCGCGGCCCGGCCCACGTGCCGATCACCCCGGAGACGGACAGCAGGCCCCGCATCGCGTCGGTCTCGAAGTACGGCTCGAGCAGGTCGGCGATGCTGCCGGTGAGCAGCCGGGTCACGTCGACCGCCGCGCGCTCGTCGACCGCCCGGAGCTGGGTCAGCAGCCGGGCCTGCCGCAGCAGGTCCGGCGGCCGCCTGGACCCCAGCCGCGGCGGGATCTGGTGCAGCAGCGGCCCGAGCAGCCGCCCCAGGCCGTCCAGGTGGGCCGCGTACGTGGGATAGGCGTCGGCGTCCCGGGCCGAGAACCTGGCGATCTCGGCGTGCCTCTGCACCGGGTCGTCGGGCAGCCGCAGGTACCGCCCGTCCCGCCGCGGCGCGAAGTAGGGACCCTGCGGGTACACGTGGTAGCCGTGCTGCTCAAGCCGCAGGTCGCGCACCAGGTCCGGCGGCAGCAGCGAGACCACGTAGGACAGCGACGTCACCGTGTAGTCCGGCCCGAACGGATGCTCGCTGACCGCCGCGCCGCCCAGCACCTCGCGCCGCTCGCACACCACCGTCTCCAGCCCCGCGCGGGCCAGGTACGCCGCCGCCACCAGCCCGTTGTGCCCGCCGCCCACCACCACCACATCCGCGTGTCCCGTCAACGCCAGCCCTTCCTTCCCGCAGACCGTCTCCTGCTGACGGTACGGGATCATGGATGCTGCCTACATAGTTCCCATCCCGGACCGACGGAGCGCACAGTGGACAGAACGCAGGACGAGGGCCCGGCCGTCATCGCGGTCGCCCAGCTGGCCATCACCATCGGCGAGCCAGACGCCAACCGGAAGGCCGCCGCTGCCGCGGTGGCCGACGCCGCCGCTGCGGGCGCCCGGCTGGTCGTGCTGCCCGAGCTGTGCGACTCCGGTTACGTGTTCGGCGCCGACGCCGAGCGGGCTCGCGCCGAAGCCGGCTCGCTGGCCTCGCCCGCCGACGACAGCGACACCCTGCGCCAGTGGCGTGACCTCGCCGCCGAGCACGGCCTGGCCATCGTGGGCGGCTTCTGCGAGCGCGGCGCCGACGGCCACCTGTACAACAGCGCCGCGGTGGTCGACGCCTCGGGGACCAGGGCGGTCTATCGCAAGGCGCACCTGTGGGACTCCGAGAAGCTCGTCTTCACCCCCGGCGACGCGCCGCCGCCCGTGGTGGACCTGGGCTTCGGCCGGGTCGGCGTGATGGTCTGCTACGACCTGGAGTTCCCCGAGTGGGTCCGGCTGGCCACGCTGGCCGGCGCCGACCTCATCGCCGCCCCGGTCAACTGGCCCGCCGCGGACCGCCCGGCCGGCGAGCGCCCCGCCGAGGTGATCAAGGCCCAGGCCGACGCGGCCACCAACGGGATCTTCGTCGCGGTCGCCGACCGGTGCCAGGACGAGCGCGGCGTGTCCTGGATCAGCGGCTCGCTGATCGCCGGACCCGACGGCTATCCGCTGGCCGGGCCGGTCCTGGCCGACCGCCCGGCCGTGCTCACCGCCGCCTGCGACCTGCCCCGGGCCCGGGACAAAAGCCTGTCCGGCGACAACGACCTGCTGGCCGACCGCCGTCCCGGACTGTACGCCCCCGCGGCGGAGCGCGTCCCCGACGAGCGGGTCAAGGCGGCCAACGCCCACTGGGCGGCGCGCTTCATCGCCAACGGCACCAGCTACGGCGACTTCCAGGCCACCATGGCCCGCATCCAGACCTGGGACGAGTGGTGCCGCGAATGGGGCCGGACCGCCCGGCACTACGAGCAACTGGCCGCAGCCGCCGAGGCGGCCGGCTGTACTGTCACCGCCGGGGAGGCCTGGCGCCGCGCCGCGCTGTGCTGGCACTGGGGCAAGTTCGTCTTCGTCGATGACCCGGTTCAGCAGTGCGCGGCCCATGAGCGCACCGTGGCCTGCTTCCGCCGCGGCGCCGGCACGCTCAGCCCGCCCGCCGAGCCGGTGCGGGTGCCCTACGGCGGCACCGCGCTGGCGGCGTACCTGCGGATACCCGAAGCGAACCACGGCAGGGCGCCCGTGGTGATCATGATGCCCGGGCTGGACTCGGTCAAGGAGGAACTGCAGGCCACCGCGGAATACATGCTCAGCCGCGGTCTCGCGACCATCGCCGTCGACGGTCCCGGCCAGGGCGAAGCCGAGTACGAGCTGCCGATCGAGCCCGCCTACGAGCGGGTGGCCACCGCCGTGGCCGACTACCTGGAGGGACGCGACGACATAGACCCGGGCCGGATCGGCGGGTTCGGGGTGAGCCTGGGCGGCTACTACGCGGCGCGGGCGGCCGCCTACGAGCCGAGAGTAAAGGCCGCCGTCTCGCTGGCCGGGCCGTACCAGTGGTCCCTGGACTGGGACATCCTGCCGCCCCAGACCCGGGCCACGTTCCAGCGCCGCTCCGGCGCGGCCACCCCGCTTCAGGCCCGCCAAAAACTGGCCGCCCTGACCCTGGCCGACGCGGCCGCCCGCATCACCAGCCCGCTGCTGGTGGCGGCCGGCGGCCGGGACCGCCTGGTCCCCGTCTACCACGCCGAGCGCCTGGCCCGGGAGGCGCCGGGCGCCGAGCTCATGCTGGACCCCGACGGCAGCCACGGCCTGACCAACCACGCCTTCGAGTCCCGGTCAAAGATGGCCGACTGGCTGGCCGCCCACCTGTAGGAGCCGGCGTGTTACGGCAGCCTGATCACCGTCATCCCGGCCCCCTGAGCAGGGCCGTCCATGGCGGCCAGCGCCCGGCCGACGTCCGCCAGGCCGATCACCTGGCCGACCAGCAGCCCGGGCCGCAGCATGCCGTCCGCGACCATGGTCATCATCGGCGGGTAGTCGCGGGCGGCCATGCCGTGCGAGCCGTAGATCTCCAGTTCCCGCGCCACGGCCAGGTCCATCGGGATCGGCGTCGGCCCGCCGAGCAGCAGGCCGACCTGGACGTGCCTGCCCCGGCGGCGCAGGCAGCGCAGCGAGCAGGCCGCGGTGCCCGCCGATCCGAGCGCGTCGACCGAGACGTGCGCCCCGCCCCCGGTGATCTCGCCGATCAGCGTGTCCGGGTCAGCGGCGTCTGCGTCCACGGTGAACTCCGCGCCGAGCTCACGGGCCCGGTCCAGCGCCGGGGCCGCCACATCGATGGCCACCACGCGGGCCCTGAGCGCCGCGCCGATCATCACCGCCGACAGTCCGACCCCGCCGCAGCCGTGCACGGCCAGCCAGTCGCCGGCCCGGACCCGGCCGTGCGCGGTCACGGCGCGGAATGCCGTCGCGAACCGGCAGCCCAGGCTCGCGGCCGCGATGAAATCGACCGCATCGGGCACCGCGACCAGGTTCGCGTCCGCCGCGTGGACCGCCACCAGCTCGGCGAAGGAACCCGGCCCGGTGAAGCCCGGCTGCGTCTGCCGCGGGCACACCTGGGCGTCACCCGCCAGGCAGTACTCGCACCGGCCGCAGCCGCACACGAACGGCACCGTCACGCGGTCCCCGGCCCGCCAGCGGGTCACCTCCGGCCCGGCCTGCGCGACGACCCCGGCCAGTTCGTGCCCGCCGATGTGCGGCAGCACGACCGGATCGTGTCCCTTCCAGGCGTGCCAGTCCGACCGGCACACGCCGCTCGCGCCCACCGCGATGACCGCTCCGTCAGCGGGGCAGGCCGGGTCCGCGACCTGCGTCAGCTCCGGCATGATCCCGTAGCCGGAGTAGACGGCCGCCCTCACGAGCCCGACCTCGCCACGGCCTGGTCGAGCAGGGCCAGCCCAAGCTCAGAGGCCCTGTACAGCACCCGGCGGCCGCTGCGCTCCCGCTCCAGGAGGCCGCCGCGGTACAGCACGGCCAGGTGCTGGGAGGCGGCACTGGGCGTGACGCCGAACCGGTGGGCCAGCGCGCTGGTGGTGGCGGGCGAGCGCAGCGCGCCGAGCAGCCGGGCCCGCGGCGCGCCGAGCAGCAGCTCAACCGCCGCCGTCTCGGCCGGGGCCGCTGCCAGCGACTCCCAGACCGTCACGGCGCCCCGTGCCGGGTACAGCAGCGTGGTCTGGGTACTTGTCGCCTTCTTGACCGACCAGTCCGGCCAGGTGAACACGCTCGGCACCAGCACCAGCCCGTCCGGCCCGAGCGTGACCTGCGGATCTTGCTCAGCTTCCGCATCCGTCATGAAGAGCGTGCCCGCAGACCAGCGCAGGCCGGGATGCAGGTCACTGAACAGCGACCGGGCCCCGCCGCCCGCCAGCAGCCCGGCGTGGTAGCTGACGTCGGCCTCGAGCACCGGCCTCATCCGCTCCCAGTGCGGGGCGATCAGGCGGTCGTGGTAGTCGGCCACTTCCGCCGCGATCGCCGCCAGTGTCTCCCGGGGCCGTTCGGACAGCTCGGTCGCGCTGTCCGGCCACTCGCCGTCGCCGAACACGCGCTGCAGGCTCGCCCGGACCGCCTCGGCCGGGGCCGCGCAGACCGCGGCCAGTTCCTCGTCGAATCCGGGAGACTTGCCCGTCGGCGCTGGGAACAGGAACTCCGGCCAGTAGGGCAGGTCGGTCACGATCAGCGGCCACACGCGGGGCAGCCGCAGCGGCTGACGCTCAAGCTCGGCCAGCGCCCAGCGCACCCAGGGCCGGTTCACCGCGGACCGGCCCGGGTTGGACAGTAGCGGGAGGGCCCTGAGCGCCTCGTGCAGCGGCGAGATCGCGAACCTGGTCGCCGCCAGGTCCGCCACATCGAGTTCAAGTACCAGCAGCATGCACCGTTCCTAGTCACCTAGCAGGAGCGAGTCCTGCCTGGTGGGCGGTCCCGAACGGTCTTGGGTCGCCTGGTCGCCTGCCGTGCTCCGTCGGGGCCTTCCGGTCTTAGTGCCTGGTGGCTGCCGTGGGTCCGTCCGGGTGGCGGGTCTCCTGGTTTCGGTTCCGGTCTTCGGGTGGGTCTCGGGGCGTGCCTGGGTTGACTTAGCCCTTTGGGGCGCAGCCGCATCCGCTGGTGCGGGTAGGTTCCCTGACGCACGCCGGCGAGCCCGGAGGCCGAGTCCGCGTCTGCCGATCACGAACGCTGCCGCGTGGTGGCCGGTGAGCTTGGGGTGGTGCTGTTGCATGGGGGCGAGCCAGTGCTGCGCTCCCCAGCGGGAGGTGTAGGCCGGGTCCACCGCGATGACGGCCATGCCGGTGTTGCGGCCCATGTGGGTGAGCCGGTCACGGAGCCGGGCGGTTGGGATACCGGCTACCTGGTGCCGGAAAACCCGGCCCCGGCGTCCCCGTGAGGGCCGGCTGCCGGTGCGTTCACGTCCCTGGTGGCGGGCGTCGTCGAAGTCGAGGTTCTCGATCACGACGGCGCTGGCCCAGTGCTCGCGGGCGGTGGTGAGGATGCTGGTGATCGCGGCCCGCAGCCGCCCGTCCCTGGTGCTCGACGGCAGGCCCGCCAGTGGCAGGCCGATGGTGTACGGGACACCAACCTGGTTGCCATCCGGGCCTAGTACCGCCACTGCGAGGTGCCCAGCGTTCACGTCCACCGCGACGACGGTGCCCTGCCGGGCCTGCGCCAGCGTGACAGGCTCGATCGCTGGCGTCTTCCACGATGCGTCGAGGTACCAGCGCCCCCGTGCGGGGTTGAGGGAAATGTCATAGCGGACGGCCCCGGTCGCGGCCTGCGCGGCAACATCGCCGCCCCGGTAGGTGAACTCGACCGGGCAGGACAGCCGGTAACGCCCGTTGGGCCGGTTGGCCAGACGCGCCAGCGGGGCAGGGAGCCTGATCTCCAGCCAGTTCTGGTCCGGGTTCCAGCGGATCGTCTCGTTGCCCCAGGTCTTGTCCTTTTCCCCATCGGCGGTGATGAACAGCCGGGCCGCAGCCCATCGTTCGCGCCACCGGGTCTGGGTGAGACCGGCATCTGCGAGGTTGTTCCGCTTGCGTAGCAAGGCTTTCCCGCCCCGGCACACGCTCACTCGCCCGGTGCCCAGTTGCTGTTCGACTTCGGCCAGCCTGGTGCGGAACGTCTGGATGCGGATGGTCTTGGCGTGCCGTTCGGCGGTGGTCGGGTACCCTCGCACCTGCCCGGCCCGCATCCCCGCCGTCACGGCCAGCCGGGTCTGGATCCGCTTGATGCGGGCCAGCAGGGAGCGGCGTTCGGCCAGCAGGTTGCGGTGGGCGAGCTGGTAGGCGTCCTCGCTCGTGCGGGTCAACGCCCCGGCCCAGCGGGAGGACGACTTCGCGGTCAGCTCCTGCTTACGCAGTTGCCGCGACCGCGCCCGCTGCTTGGCATCGAGCCTGCCTTCCGCGCACCGGGCTGCCAAGTCGGCCGACGCCAGCGAACCCAGGTACCCGCCCACCTCGCGCAGCACGCCAGCGTCGATGCCGGACACCCGCAGCCGGGTCCGTACCCGTACCCCTGCCGGCGGCGCGACCACGAACGGTCCGGCGATCTCCCGCAGCGCGCTCACACGGCGCCGCCGGAGGTCTGGAGCTTCACAGCCTTAGGCCCGATGTCCTGCTGGGCGCAGCCCAGAGCCTTCAACGCCCGGTTCCGCGCCGACCGGCGTCCGTAGAGCCTGGCGCAGAACGAGGTCAGCACCTCCACGATGTCGCGTACCAGGTCCTCCGTCACTTCGGAATCCTCGAGTACCGCCAGGCGGCGGTTGTGCGCGGACAGGGCAGCCTCTACCAGTTCGGTGTTCATCCGGCCGAGCCGGTCCCGGTGCTCGACCACCACCACGGTCACTGCCGGGTCCGAGAGCAGCCTGCGCACCTTCGCCCGTGATCCGTTCATCCCGGACCCGACCTCAGCCTCCACCCGCACTACCGGCAGTCCGGCTTTCGCCGCCCAGGCGGACAGCCGTGCCACCTGCCCGTCCAGGTCGGACTTCTGGTCGTGCGAGGAGACCCGCGCGTACAGGCCAGCGCCTTCGGTCTTCCGGGCCGCTACGGTGGCGGTCTCCGGGGACACCAGGATGAGGCGTCCGACCTTCTGCACCGGTACCGGCAGCGTCCCCTCCCGGTACCAGCGGTAGGCGGTCTGCACATGGATGCCCTGCGCACGCGCCCACTCGGTCAGATTCACAGGCCCAATCTTACTATATAGAACATACGTACGCTAGCTAATACACGCTCTAACTAGAGCAGTTGAAACCATCCCGAGGCCAACTCTGCCGCGCCGCCGCCGGTCCGGCCAGGATTTAGCCGTCTGCTTAACCGTAGAACGCGCGCGAGAGCCGGCGCCACCCTGGCGGCATGACGCAGGCAGCGACCAGGGCGCCAGCCCGCCTGGGCCGGGACTACTGGCGGCTGTGGTGGGCCAACACGATCAGCAGCACCGGCGACGGCGCCTTCATCGCCGCGCTGCCGCTGCTGGCCGTGACCATCACCCGCGACCCGCGGCTGATCTCGGTCGTGACCGCCGCCACCTACCTGCCGTGGCTGCTGCTTTCGCTGCCGGCTGGCGCCGTGGTTGACCGCTGCGACCGAGTCACGCTCATGTGGCGGGCCCAGGCCGTTCAGGCCGCCGTGGTCGTGGCGGTCACGATCGCCGTGCTCTTCCGGCAGGCGGACATCGCCGTGCTCGGCGTGGCCGGGCTGCTGCTCGGCAGCGCCGAGGTCATCTTCAGCAACGCCGCGCAGTCGGTGCTCCCCGCGCTGGTGCCGCCCGAACTGCTGCCCAAGGCCAACGGCAGCCAGCAGGTCAGCCTGACCGTGGGGGAGTCGTTCCTCGGCCCGCCGGTCGGCAGCCTGCTGTTCGCCGCCGCCGCGGCGCTGCCGTTCGGGCTGGACGCCGGCTCGTTCGCCGGCTCGGCCGCCCTGCTGGCCCGCCTGCCCAGGACCCGCCCGGCGCCCGGGGACGCGAAACCCGCCAAGATCCGCGCCCAGATCGCCGAAGGGCTGCACTGGCTGGCGCGGCACCGGCTGCTCCGCGTGATCGCCGTCCTGCTCGGCGTGTACAACTTCGCCAACCAGATGGGCCAGGCCGTCCTGGTCCTGCTGGCCACGCAGACGCTGCACGTGGGCACCCGCGGCTACGGGCTGCTGCTGGCGGCGACCGCCGTCGGCAGCGTGGTCGGTGGCCTGGTCAACCCGGTGCTGACCCGGCGGCTGGGCATGCTGGCCTCGCTGGTCACCGGGGGAGCGATCAACGCCGCCGTCTTCGTCGGCGTCGGGCTGGCGCCTGACCCGGCCGTGGCGGCGGTGATGCTGGCCGGCCAGGGCTTCGCCGTCACCATGTGGAACGTGGTCACGGTCAGCCTGCGCCAGCAGGTCGTCCCCTCGGCCCTGCTGGGCCGGGTCAACAGCGTCTACCGCATGCTCGGCTGGGGCCTCATGCCGGTCGGCGCGCTGGCTGGCGGATTCGTCGCCCACGCGGCCGGACTGCGCGCTCCCTACGTCGCGTCCGGCCTACTGTGCGGCCTCAGCCTGCTGACCGCCCTCCCGTTCTTGCTGGCCGCCGGCGGTGGGCCTGAGGCCGGGTGACTAGTCGCTGATCGTACCTAGGCCGTTCATTGCGGTCACGAGTGCGGCGCACCCGGCGGGATGATTAGCGTCCGCCGGGTAGTGTTCTAGCCTCACTGGCTAATATCCAATTATTCTAGTAGATAATATGGGTTCAGGAATCCGGGAGGTCCTGTGACTATGCCCGACTTCCTAGTGACCGGGGCCCCGAAGGCGGGCACCACGGCGCTGCACGTCGCGCTGTCAGGTCACCCGGGGCTGTACATGTCGGCGATCAAGGAGCCGAAGTTCTTCCTCACCGACGGGCCGCCGCCGGTCAGGGGCGGGCCGGGGGACGCCCTGACCTACCGGGAGCACGTGTGGCGCCGGGCGGACTACGAGGCGCTGTTCGACCCGGCCCCGCCCGGGACGCTAAAGGGTGAATCGACCCCGCTGTACCTCTACGACCGCGCGGCCCTGCGGCGGATCCGGGCCGAGGTCCCGGGCGCCCGGCTGATCGCGATCGTGCGTGACCCGGTGGAACGGGCCCATTCCAACTGGACTCACCTGTGGTCGGCGGGCCTGGAGCCGGTCGGCGACTTCGTCCGGGCCTGCGACCAGGAGCCGCGCCGGATCGCCGCCGGCTGGGCCAGCTTCTGGCATTACACCGGGCTGGGCCGTTATGGCAAGCAGCTCGAGTACCTGTTCTCGCTGTTCCCCCGCGAGCAGGTCCTCGTGCTGCGCTACCGGCGGCTCGTCGACGACCCGGCCGGGACCCTGGACCAGATCTGCGCGTTCCTCGGCGTCGAGCCGGGCCTGCTGACCGAGATTCCCAGGCAGAACGTCACGTCCCACCCGGAACCGACGCTGTCGCACCGCGCTGTGTCGCTGGCCCAGCGCGCGGGCAGCGCGGTGGGCGCCCGGGTCCCCGGCCTGACCGCGGCCACTCTCACCGGCCCGCTGGAGCGTTACCTGCAGCGGCACAGCCGGGAGCGGCAGCCGCTGAGCTGGGAGCAGCGCCAGGAACTCATCCCGCGCTTCGAGCCGGACATCGAGCTGCTGGAGCAGGTCCTCGGCGAGAGTTTCCGCGACTGGGTGCAGCCCCGCGAGCGGTCCGGCGGCATGGTCGGCAGCAGGCCGGCCAGGCCCAGGCCAAGAACGGCCGCCCGGTCTGAGCACCGGCCGGGTCCGGGCGGGCCCGGCCGGCCGGCGGGTCAGGACCGGCGGCGCTGGAGCCGCCAGAAGCAGCACCCGGCCAGAGCCAGCGCCAGGACTAGGAAGATCCCGGTCTCGGCCCATTGAAACGCCCAGTAGCGCCCGGCGGGCTGGTAGGTGACGGCGATCCGGACGCCGTGGCTGGCCAGGCAGTTCAGGGCCGAGGAACTTCCGCCGTTCACGACGGTCGGCAGGCACGCCGCCGGCGCGGTGCCGACCGGGTGGCCGGCCGCGTTGACGGCTCCGCTGGAGATGACCCAGGCGCCGGGCTGGCTGGCCAGGCCTCCGGTGGTTATCGCGAAGGTGCCCTGCGAACCGGTCTGGAACGTTATGTCGCGGGTGGACATGAGCGCGACCGTGGTGTGATCCGGCGAGAACAGGTGCGGGCGGATCCACAGCGGCATGGCCAGCTGGAGGGCCGCGAAGATGGCCAGCGTGACCGCCATGGCGGGGACGGCGCGGCGGATGAGGACCCCGGCGGTGACGCCCAGGGCGAAGGTGAACGCCGCGTAGCCGAGCGGGGTGATGCCATGGGTGGCGAAGACCAGCGCGCTGTACCTGCCCATGCCGATCCGGTCGCCGCCGCTGCCGAGGCCGGCCGCCCGGCCGATGGGCGCGGCCCACCAGGCCTGCATGAGGCTCAGCCCTTCGGTGACCGCCATCGCGGCCAGCCCGGTCAGCGCCAGCTTGACCGCCAGCCACCGGGAGTGGCTGATGCTCTGGGTCCAGGCCAGATGATAGGTCCCGGTCTCGTACTCGCGGGCGATCAGCGGGGCGCCCCAGAAGCTGCCGATGATGACGGGGGTGATGAGGATGACGACGACGCCGAGCAGGTACACCACCCAGTAGCTGCCGCCGTCGAGCTGCGCCAGGAACTGGTCGGCGGCGAACCTGCAGGTGCCATGGCAGCTGCCGATCCCGCTGACGGCGTACAGGTGGGCCAGGCGCGGCCCGGTGACCCCCAGCAGGACCGCGAACGCGGCCAGCGCCGCGGCCGCGGTGATGGCCTGGGCCCGGAACTGCCGCCAGGTCAGCCAGATCATTTCTGCACCTCCAGGTGGCGGCGGCGACCGGTGGCCTGGCTCATGTAGGCCAGCACCAGGTCTTCCAGGCCGACCTGGGAGACCGACCAGGCCGGGTCCAGGACCGGGCCGCTGGTGCGGACCATCAGCGTGGTCTGCCGGTCGGTGTGGCTGGCCGAGATGACCTGCTGGCCGTCCGGCAGCGCGGCCGGGTCCCGGCGCGGGCCCGACAGCAGGTGATGGCTGGCCAGCAGTTCCTCGACCGGGCCGGCCACCCGGACCCGCGAGCCCACCAGCACGATCAGGTAGTCACAGACCCGTTCCAGGTCCGCAACCAGGTGCGATGACAGCACCACCGACAGCTCCTGCTCGGCCACCGCTTCCATCAGGTCCTGCAGGAACTCCCGCCGGGCCAGCGGGTCCAGGCTGGCCACCGGCTCGTCCAGGATCAGCAGTTCGGGCCGCTTGGCGACGGCCAGGGTCAGCGCGAGCTGGGCCCGCTGGCCGCCGGACAGCGTCCCCGCCTTCTGGGCCGGATCCAGGTCCAGCCGGTCGACCCGGCCGCTGGCCAGCCCGGCGTCCCAGCCGGGATTCAGGTGCGCGCCCAGGGCCAGGTGGTCGGCCACGGAAAGCCCGGCGTAGACCGGCGCGTCCTGAGCCAGGAACCCGATCCTGGGCAGCCGCCCCGCGGGCTGGCCGCCGAGTACCTCGATGCTGCCCGTGGTCGGCGCCAGCAGGCCGACGGCCAGGTTCAGCAGGGTCGTCTTCCCGGCCCCGTTCGGGCCGACCAGGCCCACCACGTGCCCGCCCGGGATGCTCAGCGTGCAGTCGGTCAGCGCCCACAGCCGCCGGTACCGTTTGCCGAGCCCCTCGGTGGTCAGCACGGCGGTCATGCTATGTCCTCGGCGGCGGAACGAAACGTGCTGGTGAACAGGGCCTCGATGGACTCGTCGTCCAGCCCCGCCCCGCGCGCCTTGGCCAGCCACCGCTGCAGCTCGCGGCGCAGCGGCCCGTGCGCGGCCAGCGACGCGACCCCCAGCGTCCCGGTCACGAACGTCCCGATCCCGGGCCGGGCCGCCACCAGCCGCTCGTACTCGAGCTCCCGGTAGGCCTTGAGCACCGTGTTCGGGTTGATGGCCAGCCCGGCTGCCACGTCCTTGACCTTCGGCAGCTGGTCGCCCTGGCTCAGCAGGCCCAGCCGCAGCGCCTGCCGTACCTGGTGGATCAGCTGCATGTACGGGGCGACGCCGGATCGCGCGTCCAGGTGGAACTCGATCACCGCTCTCCTTCATTTACCTAGCTGCGTAGCACTATAGCTATTTACCTAGATAGCTTGTCAAGAAGTAACAGGTGATCCCCGACGGGCCACGCCCGTCAGCGCAGCTCGGTGACCAGCGCGTGCGACCCGTCCGGGCGGGTCATCTCGTAGTACAGCCGGTGCCTGCCGCCCGGCAGCGCCACGACATCCAGGTACCGCAGGCCGCCGCCGTGGTAGGGGGAGGCGGCGGCCGGGCCGTCGTCCGCCGCGGTCAGCGCCGCCGGGTCGGCGCCGGCTGCCACCCCGGTCCGTTCCTCATAGTTCTCCGCCGCGCTGGCCCGCCCGTCGTAGTAGGCCGTCACCACGCCCCCGCCCAAGTCCACCGACGTGACCCGCGTCCCCCTGGAGTCCCACCGGCCGGGTGTGCCGCTCAGCGCGGTCCCGTGCCAGGCCCAGGCCAGTCCGTCCGGGCTCGTCGCGTACTCGGTGGTCATCTGGTCGGTCTGATGCGGATCCGCCAGCGGGTGACACGACGCCCACAGGTGCCACCGGCCGTCGTGGTACCGGATCACCGGGTCCTTCACGCCGGTCTTGGCGTCCCCGGGCAAGACCAGCTCCCGCCGTCGGACGTCGAACTCACCGGGGTGCGCGGCCTCGGTCATCTCCACCCGCCAGTGCTTGGTCCCGAACGTCGCGCAGCTCAGGTAGAGCCGCCAGCGTCCCTCCGGCGTGCGGACCAGGGCAGGCCGCTCCAGCGACTCGGTGGCCATCTCCTCCTTGCCGATGCTCAGCAGCGTCTCGAACCGCTCCCCGTCCACGGACCGGGCCACCGCCACCGCATAGCCGCGGCCCTGCCCGATGGGCCGCCGCAGCCGGTAGGCCAGGAAGATCTCCCCGTCACCCGCCACCGCGCACGGTGCTCCGGCCCAGTACCCGGGTCCGGTGCCAGGCGGTGCGGCGGCGACCACGCTGCGGTCAGGCCGGGGCAGCAGCATCTGGCTATCCCTTCTCGGCTATTCACATCGGAATAATCGATAATTCTACGGCAACCCGCGAACAACCCTTACCTCATGTGTTACCGCATCCATGGACCCGAGGGTAATGAAACCGGGTTCCACCACCGCCTGACGTCCTGAAACCCGGGTTTCATTCCGGGTGCACGGGGTCAAGCTCCAGGTAGGACACGGCCGGCATGGGCAGCTCGAAGGCCAGCTCGAGCACGCCGTCGGCGCCCGCGGCCTGCTGCCGCGGCGGCCCGAGTTCGTCCAGCGTGTTCAGCTCCCGCAGCGCCGCCCACTGGCCGTCGTCCGGCCACGGCGCACCGCCGCGCATCCGTTCCCAGGCCGCCACGATGTTGGAGTGCCCCTCGTCGATCCGGTAATGCCGCACCGTATACGTGGCTCTGGGCGGCGCCGCCACCCGCACCCGGATCACCCGGTCGAGCAGCGGGTCCCCGGCGATCTTGCTCTGGTCCAGCGTCACGTTCCAGACCGCGATGCCGGTCCGCCCGTCGTCGTGCCGCGTGGCCAGCGCCTCGACCAGCCCGCCGGCCCCGTCGCCGCGCACGTCGACGGCCAGCCGGGACCGGCCCAGCCGGGCCAGCAGGGCCATCGCCCAGTACCTGGGCTTGCGCAGGTTCCCCACCGACAGCAGGCCGAACCCCCCGTGGAACAGCTCAGGCGCCCGGCCGAGCTCCTCGAAGTGGTCGGAGGCCACCCAGTGCGACAGCGCCTCGATCCGGCCCAGCGCCGAGGCCATGCCGCGCAGCAGGAACGCCGCCGCGAAGACGGTGTCCCCGACGTGGTGGAAGTGCGTGGGCGTAGTGCCCCACTCGGTCCACCAGATCGGCGTCCCGGCCCGGCCGGACGACGCCAGCGCCGGCCGCAGGTCCAGCGGCACGTTGCCGTACACGTGCGTGGACAGGAAGTCCAGCGGCAGGTCCGAGCCCCTTCAGGTGGCCGAGCAGCTCGCCGATCCAGCCCGCCGCCGCCGAGGAAGGACCGCCCACCCGCAGATCCGGGTGCACCGCCTTGACCGCGCGGGCCGAGACGTCATAGAGCCGGAAGTACTCCTCCGGCGTGCCGGACCAGAACACGTCCAGGTTGGGCTCGTTCCACACCTCGAACGACCAGCGGGAAATCACCTCGTCCCGGCCGTACCGCTGCACCAGGTGGGCGGCCAGGTCGCGGACCAGATCGGCCCAGCGGTCCCAGTCCTTCGGCGGTGAGATGATCGCGCCGTAGCTGAACACCGTCTGGCCCGGGTCGCGGGCCAGGTCACGGGGCATGAACGACAGCTCGACGACCGGCCGCACGCCGATCTCCATCAGCTGGTCGTACACCCGGTCGATGCCGCTGAAGTCGTGCGCCGCCCGGCCGCCCGCCTCGGTGTACACCCCGAGGTCGTCGCACAGGATGGCGTGCGCGCGGACGGCCTGCACGCCGAGTTCGTCGTGCGCGATGCGCAGCGCCTCGCGCACCTCAGGGCCGATCACCCGGCCGCCGGTCCGCTCCTGGCTCAGCAGGTAGCTCAGGTGCTCCGAGCCGATCATGGGTTCCCACGGCCGGCCGAGCCCGCCGGGCGCCAGCTGGCCCCCGCCCGGTTCCCCGACCTCGACCGTCACCACCGGCCGCCCGCCGTTGGCCGCGGCCGGGGCGCTGGCCACCGGTTCGGACAGCGGCCCGGCGGAGGTCCCGTCGGTCACCGCGGCCACCGCGTAGTGCCTCATCCGGCCGGGCACGCCCGAGGTGTCGGCGTAGGGGCCGGCCGGGACGGCCAGCACGTCCCCGCCGCCGTGGTCCAGCACCTGGTAGGGCTGGCCGGCCGCCCGGTAGACCAGATACCCGGCCGCCCCGGGCACCGGGTCCCAGTCCAGCGTGACGTGCCCCTGCCCGGCCACCGCCCGCACCCGGTCCGGCGGCGGCAGGCCTGCCGGAGCCCCGTCGCCGTCCTGGCCCGGCCCGGCGCGCCGCCCGATGCGCTGCCCCCAGTCGGCCCGCGCGGCCTCGGTCCGGTCCGGGACCCCCATATCGCTCCTCCTCTGCGGGTTAATTCTTTTTATGCCGAACGGGCCGTGCTGCCCGCGCCCGCCCCCCTACTTAGCTGCCCCGTGGTTAGCTACCCAGCGAGAACGTCTCCGCCGGCAGGTAGGTGCGGGCCGCCCAGGAGACCGGGTCATTGGCGAAGTCGCGCTGGATGGCCCGGTTGTTGAGCGCGTTGTCCAGCGCCGCCATGATCATCGACTGGTCGAGCACCAGGTCCCGGTGGCCGACCGCGCCGCTGACCGGGTCCACGGCGTCGAAGAACCCGACCGGCCCGTACAGGCCGGGGTAGTCGGCGCGCAGCGCCTGGATGTTGGCGTAGGCCTGGTGCGGTGCCACGTCGAGCGCGATGAACGAGGCGTGCGGGGTCACCACGTTCTCGGTGGCGCAGCCGTGGCACTGCGACAGCCCCTCGTTCGGGTTGCTGGCGCCGGCGCCGGTCCCGTAGTAGGGGAAGGCCAGGCCCTCCACGCCGTAGCCGCCGTAGTCGCCGGTGTCGTCCGGCGTGCTGGACGGCGACATGCCCCACACCTTGTAACCGAGCTGCTGGGTGGCGTACTTGATCTGCACCTGGACGGTGCGGGCGTCCGCCAGCCCGAAGCTGCTGGTGCCCCAGCTGGTCTCCGGCACCACCAGGTTCGGCATCATGGCCTCGAACATGCCGCCCGAGTAGGTCGGGATGAAGGTCAGGTTGGTGCCGGGGTAGGTGTAGTGGCCCTCCCAGACCTCGAACTTCTGCCCGGACTGCGGGTCGGTGATGGTCTGCCAGTAACCGCCCATCGGCCACTGCCCCTGCCAGGAGAAGTCGGGGTCGGTGCTCTGGCAGTCCGCGAACGGCGCCTTAGGCGGCAGGACCCGCCAGCTGCGCCACCACACGTTGCCCGGCATCTGGTGCAGGCCCATGCCGATGTAGGCCGAGATCCGCGGGTCACTGTACAGCGCCCCGTTGTGGTAGTAGTTCGTGTAGTTGTTCCCCTCCTGCGGGGGCAGCCCGCGGACAGGCCCAGGAAGTTCTGGGCCGGGCGCATCACCGTGTACTCCACGGTGTGCAGCGGGTTGAGCGCGCCAAAGGGGTCCTGGAAGACCATCTGGACCTGGTGGTGCAGCTGGCGCAGCCCGCCCGCGCGCAGCCGTCCGACCGACGTGTCGCCGTAACGGATCTCACCTGCGGTGGGCCGTTCCGAGCCGGTGATCATCTTGGCCAGCGTGCTCTTGCCGCTGCCGCTCGCCCCGACCAGGCCCACGGCCGCGCCGGGCGGGATCGCGAACGAGACGTCGTCGACGGCGGTGACGGTTTTCCTGCCCCGCCCGCGGGCCCGGTAGATCTTCGAGACGCCGCTGACGGTCAGGGCGGGGCCGCTGCTGGCCGCGGCGGCCCGGTCCGCCGGGTTGCTGGTCACGGGGTTGTAGTCAACGGACACTGCTGGCCTCCACTTCCACGTGCCCGGCGCGGGCCCGAACGTGGCAGGCCGCCCGGCCCAGATCCAGCGGCGCCAGCGGGGGATAGGCCGTCAGGCAGATGTCCTCGGCCAGCGGGCAGCGGGGCGCGAACGAGCATCCGGTGTTCGGCAACGACAGGTCCGGCGGGGTGCCGGGAATGCCGCCGATCCGGACCTGGTCGGCGCGCGGGTCGCCGTAGCAGTTCAGCAGCGCCTCGGTGTAGGGGTGGTGCTGCCCGTGCGCCATCACGGCGGACGGCTGGTCCTCCACGATCCGGCCCGCGTACATGACCATGACCCGGTCCGTGGCCTCCAGCACCGTGCCCAGGTCGTGGCTGATCAGGATGGCGGTGAAGCCGCGTTCCCGCTGCAGGTCCTTGATCGTCGCCATCACCGCCTGCTGCACGATCACGTCCAGCGCGGTGGTGGGCTCGTCGAAGACGATCAGGCGCGGCTCCAGGGCCAGCGCCAGCGCGATCGAGACCCGCTGCCGCATCCCGCCGGACAGCTCGTGCGGGAACCGGCCCAGCACCGCCGCGTCCAGGCGGACGCTCTCCAGCAGCGCCGTGCCGCGGCGCCTGATGCCGTCGGCGGACAGGTCGTCGCCGCTGCGGGCGTGCGCCTTGAGCACGTCGCCGAACTGGCGGCCGATGCTGCGTACCGGGTTCAGCGCGTTCATGCCGCTCTGCAGGACCAGCGCGAAGCCGTTGCGCCGCTGGCGGCGCAGCCGCTCGCCGGTCAGGCTGCTGATGTCGGTGCCGTCGAAGGTGATGACACCGGACTCCAGCCGGGCCGGCGGGCGCAGCATCCGGGTCAGGGCGTACCCGAGCGTGGTCTTCCCGCACCCGGACTCGCCCACCACCCCGACGAACTCGCCCTGCTCCAGGGTCAGGTCCACGTCGCGGACCGACCAGATCCGCTGGCCGCGGCTCGGCTCGTAGACGACGTTGACGCCGCGTGCCTCCAGTAGTGCCATCACTTCTCCCGCAGCCGTGGGTTGGACAGCGCGTCGATGCCGAAGTTGATCAGCGTGAACGACACCATCAGCAAGACGATGGCCAGGCCGGGTGCGAGCACCATCAGCCACTGCCCGGTGAGCAGCGCGTTCTGCTGCTGGGCGGCGTACAGGATGGTGCCCCAGCTGACCGTGGCCGGGTTGCCCAGGCCGAGGAACTCCAGGCTGGCCTCGGCCAGCACCGCGGCGGTGGCGGCGCTGAAGAAGCTGGCCGCCACCAGCGAGGTCATGTTGGGCAGGATCTCCCGGAACACCACCCGGAACAGCCGCTCCCCGGAGAACACCGCCGAGGTCACGAACTCGCGGGTGCGTAGCGTCACGGTCTGGCTGCGGATCACCCGGGCCCCGGTGGCCCAGCCGGTGAACGCCACCACCAGCACGATCGTCCACACCGAACGGCCCTGCAGGTACGCGGCCAGGATGATCATCAGCGGCAGCGCCGGGATCACCAGGGCCAGATTGGTCACGAAACCGAGCACCTCGTCGACCAGGCCGGGCCGGTACCCGGAGATCAGGCCGAAGGTCACCGCTACCAGGGTGGCCAGCCCCCCGGCTATCAGGCCGACGATCAGCGAAACCCGCGCGCCGAAGATCAGCTGCGAGAACACGTCCTGGCCGTTGCCCGTGGTGCCGAGCAGGTTGGTGCCGCTGGGCCCCTTGTACGGGGTGAACGAGGTGGCGGTGGGGGAGTGCGGCGCGATCAGCGGCGCGAACACCGCCACACCGATGATCAGCCCGAGGATGATCATCCCGGTCCGCGCCTTGCCGTTGCTCCACAGCGTGCGCAGCGCCCGCCCGATGAACCGCAGCGGCCCGGGGACCGAACCGGCGGCGCCGACCGGCACGCGTACCGCGCTGCCCGGCGCCTCGGGCGGCGGCACGGCGGTGGTAATGATGGTCATGTCGCAATCCTGACGCGCGGGTCGAGCCGGACGTACAGCAGGTCGACGATGAAGATCGCGACCAGCATGGTGAGCGTGATGACCAGGAACAGCGCCTGCATCAGCGGGAAATCGTGGTTGGTCACCGCGGTGAACAGCAGCCCGCCCACGCCCGGGTAGCTGAACACGCCCTCGACCAGGACCGCGCCGCCGACCACCGCGCCCAGCGACAGGCCCGACGGTCACATCGTGGCCACCGAGGAGATCGCCCTGGGCCGCGGCAGCCAGGTGACCCTGGCCCTCGGCTTCGGCCGGACCCAGGCCCAGGCGACCTCCACCGCCGACGGCTCCCTGAGCCGCCCGTTCGGCCAGGTCGTGCTGGGTTACCTGGCTGGCTGGTTGGCCTATGACGCCGGGCTGCGGCCACCGCCCGCGCACGTGCCCGGGCTGCCGGACGGCCAGATCCGCGATCACTACTACCTGTCCGCAAACGTCCTGAAGGCCAGCGAGGACAAGACGTTCCCGGGTGCGATCGTCGCGTCCCTGGCCAGCCCGTGGGGCCAGTCGGTGCCGGCCGGAGTGCTCGCTAACGGAGAGCCCTCGTACTTCGGCTCCTACCGCGAGGTGTTCGCCCGTGACCTGTACGAGGCGTTCACCGGGCTGTTGGCCGACGGCGACATCGCCACCGCCCGGGCGGCGACGCTGTTCCTGTTCGACCGTCAGCAGCTGGCCAACGGCTCCATGCCGCGCAACTCGCTGCTCAACGGCCAGGCGGCCCCGGACACCGGCGGCACCCAGCTGGACGAGGCCTCCTACCCGATCCTGATGGCACTGCTGTCGGGCCTGGGCGGCGACGCCTCCCTCTATGAGAACCACATCCGCTCGGCCGCGGACTTCCTCGTCGCCAACGGGCCGTCGTTCGGGGTGGAGCGCTGGGAAGAGCAGACCGGCTATTCGCCGTCCACGATCGCCGCCGAGATCGCCGGGCTGACCGCGGCCTCCGTGATCGCAAAAGCACACGGCGACACCGCCCGGGCGCAGCTGTACCAGGCCACCGCCGACGACTTCCAGCGCATGATCAAGACCTGGACGGTGACCACCACCGGACCGGACGCCCCGAGCTACTTCATCAGGGTGTCCAAGACCGGCGATCCGAACGCGGCCATCAGCTACAGCCTCGGCAACGGCGGACCCACCGTGGACCAGCGCTCCGTTATCGACGGGGGCTTCCAGGAGCTGGTCCGCCTGGGTGAGCTGCCCGTCAGCGACCCCGACATCCAGGCCTCGCTGGGCGTGCTGGACAAGCAGATCTCGGTCGTCACCCCGAGCGGCACCGGCTACTACCGCTACGGGAACTCCGCGGCCGACGGGAGCGCCGACGGTTACGGCGACTGCTACCAGCCCAGCCGGACGTCCTGCACCACTTCGGGAGCCCCGTGGCCGCCGACTGACACCGGCACCGGGCACCTATGGCCGGTCCTGTCCGGCGAGCGCGCCGAGTCCGATCTGGCCGACGGGCAGGCCGGCAGCGCGGCGGACCTGCTCGAGTCCATGTTCAACTTCTCCTCCGGGGTCGGGCTGGTGCCCGAGCAGGCCTGGGAGGATCCGGACCTGGCCGCCTCGCCCTACGGCAGTGACCCGGCCACCGCGTCGATCGGGTTCACCGACGGCAAGGCGGCCGGGTCGGCGTCCCCGCTGAGCTGGGCCCAGGCGCAGGAGCTGCGGCTGATCGTGTCCCTGGGCGCCGGCCGCGACGTGGACACCCCGGCCGTCACCACGGCGCGGTACGTGACGAACGGCCCGCCCGGCACGCTGCCGGTGACGATCACCTCACCCGCGGCCGGCAGCACCCTGGCCGTCTCGTCCACCACGGTGACCGGCACCACCACGCCCGGCGCGTCAGTGACCGTGGCCGCCGACGACACCACCACCGGGGCGGCGGCGTCGGTGACCAGCACCACCGCCGCCTCCGACGGCTCCTTCAAAGCAACCGTCCCGGTCAGCTTCGGCAGCAACGTGATCACCGTGTCGGCTACCGCGGCGGGCGGCCGCAGCACCGGGTACGCCCAGGTCACGGTGTCCAACGAGGGCGCCGGGACCAGCGTCCTTGACGTCACGGACCCGTCCGGCGACGACAACGGGCCCGGCACCTACCAGTACCCGACCGACTCCTCCTTCGTGGCCGGGTCGTTCGACCTGACCCGGTTCCAGGTGCTGAGTGACGGCACCTACGCCTACCTGCGGGTCACGCTGCGCACCCTGGTCCCCACGTTCGGGGCGCTTGACGGGGCCCAGCTGCTCGACGTGTACGTGCACGTGCCTGGGGCCACGGCCACCTCCACAGCGGCCGCGTTCCCGACGCGCAACTACACGATCTCCTCGGCCGGGGCGTGGAGCCAGCGGGTCGAGGTGCAGGGCTTCGCCGCGCCGGTGTGGGTGAACGCCGGCGGAGCCGCGGTGGGCACCCCGTTCGTGCTGCCCGTCCAGTCCGACCGCACCATCACCGTCGCCCTGCCCGAGGCGCAGTTCGGCACGCCGGGCTCCGGCTGGGGCTTCAGCGTGGTGCTGACCGGCCAGGACGGGTTCAGCCCCGACCAGGCCCGCGCCTTCACCGCCACGCCCGAGCCGTTCTCGTTCGGCGTCTGCGCGGTGGGCAACACCGCGCCCATCTGCTCGGTCGACCCGACGACCGTGCCGAAGGCCATGGACGTCGTCACGCCCGCGGACGTATCGCAGGCCACCGAGCTCAACCCCACTCTCGGCCCGGTCGTCATCCAGCCGGTGAGCGTCCCGTAAGCGGGCCGCCCGGTCAGACGTCGCGGCGCAGCAGCAGCAGCACGGTGAACGCGACCAGGCCGGCGGCCAGGACCACGAAGATGCCGGTCTCGATGCCCTGGAACGCCCAGAACCGGCTGGCGGGCTGGTAGGTGATGAACGCGCGGTAGTGCGCCAGGGCCTGCACGCAGGCCGGGGTCGGGCCCGACGGTCCGTTGACCGCCGGCAGGCAGGAGGCCGGCAGGGCGTTCTGCGGTATGCCGTCGAGATAGGGAATGTTGCTCGGCTGGGGGACCGGCTGGCCGTTCGGGCCGAGCACGCCCTGGGCGAGCTTCCAGTAGGCGCCGGGCGGCGTGGAGCCGGTCACCACGCTGGAGAACGTGGTGACCGCGGCCAGGTAGTGCGGCCGTACCCAAAGCGTGATCGCCACCCGCACCGCGACGAACCCGGCCAGCGTGACGGCCACCGCGGGCAGCGTCCGGCGCAGCAGCGCGCCGGCCGCGATACCGAGCGCCATCGCGAACAGCGAGTAGCCCACCGGGACCAGATCCATGAGGTCGAACCGGCCGGGATCGAACTGATTGAGCTGCTCGGCGTTTGTCGGGCTGGACCACCAGGTCACCAGGATCGAGATGACGCCGCCCCAGATGGCCGCGGCCCACATCATCCAGCCGATCTTGGCCGTGAGCCAGCGGGCGCGGGTGATGCTCTGCATCCAGGCGAACTGCGTGGTGCCGGCTTCGGCCTCGGCGGCCACCAGCGGTGCGCCCCAGAACAGCCCGACCACCAGCGGCGCGCCCAGCGTGGCGATGATCAGGAAGCCGACCACGTGGCTGCCCATGAACAGCCCGCCGAGCTGCCTGCAGCCGTGGCCCGCGGTGCAGGCCGCCTGGGCCGCATGGAACTGATCCGCCACCTGGCCGCCGGTGATCACGATCACCACGGCGAATGCGGCCAGCAGGGCCGCCCCGATGTAGAACTGGGCGCGGTGCTGGCGCCAGACGAGCCAGGTCATTTGCCTTCATCTCCTACCGAAGTCAGCTGGGCCGGGGCCGCCGCGGCCTCCTCGCCCAGGTAGCCGAGCACGAGCTCTTCCAGGCCGACGTCGCTGGCCTGGAAGGCCGGGTCGGTGACCGGGCCGTTCAGCCGAACCAGCAGGCTGGTCTGCCGGGGTGTACGGGTGACCTGCACCACGTGGTGGTCCCGCTCGATCGCCGAAGTGTCCTTGCGCGGGCCGACCAGCACCTGGTGCTCGGCCAGCACGTCCTCGATGTCGCCGCACACCTGGACCCGGGAGGCGGACAGGATGACGATGTGGTCGCAGACCCGCTCCAGGTCGGCGATCAGGTGCGAGGACATCACCACGGTCAGGCCGCCCTCGGCCACCCCGTCGGCCAGGATGGCCAGGAAATTCCGCCGGGCCAGCGGGTCCAGTGCGGCGACCGGCTCGTCGAGCAGCAGCAGCCGCGGCCGCTTGGCCAGGATGAGGGCCAGCGCGACCTGGGCCCGCTGGCCGCCGGACAGCTTGCCCACCGCCCGGTCCAGCGGGATCTTCAGGGACGCCAGCCGCTCCCGCGCCGACTCGGCGTCCCAGCGCGGGTTCAGGTGTCCCCCCGCCCGGATGTGGTCCGCGGCGGACAGCCGCCGGTACAGCGGGATCTCCTGAGCCAGGTAGCCGATGTCGGCCAGGAAGGCCGGGTCCTGGCGCGGGATACCGCCGTTCACGATTACCTGCCCGGCGGTCGGCCGGGCCAGCCCGGCCTCCAGCCGGAGCAGCGTGGTCTTGCCCGCGCCGTTCGGTCCGATCAGCGCGGAGATCCGCCCCTCGGGCACGGTGATCGTGCAATCGTTCAGCGCGGCCACCTTGCCGTAGTGCTTGGTCAGCCGGGTGGTGGCAATGGCGGGAGTCATGCGATCTCCTCCTCGGCGGCCTGCAGCGTGACGCGCAGCAGTGCTTCCATCGATTCGTCGTCGAGCCCGGCGTCGCGGGCCTCGCGGACCCAGCGGGCCAGGCTGCGGCCCAGCCGGGTATGGGTCCCGGGCGGCGGCCCGGCCGGCCGACGGCGCACGAACGTGCCGTGCCCGGCCCGGGCCTCGATCAGGCCTTCGCGCTCCAGGTCCCGGTAGGCCTTCAGCACGGTGTTGGGGTTGATCGCCGTGGCCGAGACGACCTCCCGCACCGTGGGCAGCTGGTCGCCCACCTCGAGCACGCCCATCCGCAGCGCCTGCTTCACCTGCTGGACGATCTGCAGGTAGGGCGGCACCACCGAACGGCTCTCCACCCGGAAGCTGATCATCATCTAAGCTCCAAAGTATTAGTTGCCTAAGACATTAGAAGGCTGACACGACCGTGTCAACTTCCCTGAATCCGGCTCGTAACCGTCGCCGTAACATGGTGCTCATGGCGGACGCCGGACCGGAGCAGGACCAGCCGGACCAGTACCAGCCAGACCAGCCGGGCCCATCGCGCCGTGACCGGCGCCTGTACCTGATCCTGATGACGATCTGCATCGGCCTGTTCGTCATCTCCTGGGCGGTCCTGGACCGGTACTCGATGACCGCCGCCATCGCCGTGTCGGCCGTCGCGCTGGTCATCCCGCCGTTCGCCGTGATCATCGCCAACGCGGCCGGAGCCGTCGACCGCCGCCGGCCGTAGCCGAGGTGTCCGGCCGCGATCAGCGGCCGCGGATCAGTTCCGCCTGCCGAAGCTCGATCCGGCCGCGACCGGCCATGAATATGCCGAACGCAACGATGTCACAGTCTCCGGGAACCCTCGTCGTGACCTCGTGGCGGGTCCAGTCGCGCCCGCCCGGCCGAGGGCCGGGCGGCCTGCGGGACCAGGTGTCCTGCGCGCCGCCCCGTGTTACCCGGGGCCTGCTAGACGGTTATCGCGTCCGCTTCCCACAGTTCGGTGCGGTGCGCCGCCACGCGGTCGCCGATCCGGGCCAGCAGCTCGCCGGCGGGCAAAGCGGGCAGCCGTCGGCCGTCCCGCAGCCGCAGCGCCGCCTCGCCCGCGGGCGCCTCGCGGGCCCCGATTACGGCCTGGTACGGCACCAGCCGGCCGGCCTGGATCCTGGCGCCCAGGCTGCCGGATTCCGGCCGGGCCACGATGGCCCGAATGCCCCGGTCGACGGCCTGCCGGGCCATCGCCTCGGCGGCGGGCAGCTGCGCGTCGGCGACCGGCAACACGACCAGCTGCACGGGAGCCAGCCAGGCCGGGAAGGCGCCGCCGTGGATGTCGATGAGATGGGCCACAGCTCGTTCGGCGCTGCCGATGATGCTCCGGTGCACCATCACCGGCCGATGTCGGCCGCCGTCAGGGCCGGTGTACTCCAGCCCGAACCGCTCGGGCAGGTAGAAGTCGACCTGGATGGTGGACAGGCTGGCTTCCCGTTCCGCGCTGTCGGTGATCTGCACGTCGATCTTCGGCCCGTAGAACGCGGCTTCGCCCTCGTCCGCCTCATACAGCACGCCGGAGGAGGCCAGGACCTGCTCGAGCAGCCCGGCGGCCCGGTCCCACATGTCCCGGCCGCCGACGTACTTCCCGTCCCGGCCGGGCAGCGACAGCCGGTACCGGGCCGGCTCGATGCCGAGCGCCCGGTAGGCCTGCCCGATCAGGGCCAGCGCGGCGGCCGCCTCGGCCGCCACCTGGTCCGGGGCGCAGAAGATGTGGGCGTCGTTCAGCTGGATGGCGCGGACCCTGGTCAGCCCGCCCAGCACCCCGGACAGCTCCGACCGGTACATGCCGCCCAGCTCGGCCATCCGCAGCGGCAGCTCCCGGTAGCTGCGGGCCCGGGACCGGTAGATGAGCGCGTGATGCGGGCACAGGCTGGGCCGCAGCACCACCTGCTCGCCGCCGATGTCCATCGGCGGGTACATGCCGTCGCGGTAGTGCGACCAGTGCCCGGAGATCTCGTACAGCTCGCGCTTGCCGAGCACGGGGGAGTAGACATGCTGGTAGCCGGCCCGCCGCTCCACCTCCCTGACGTACTCCTCCAGCGCGTGCCTGATCGCGGCGCCCGCGGGCAGCCAGTACGGCAGCCCGGCGCCGATGAGCGGGTCGGTGTCGAACAGCTCGAGCTCGCGGCCCAGCTTGCGGTGGTCGTACATGGTCATCTCCTCGCGGTAGGGCAGGCGAGTGACCAGGGAATGCGAAAGCCCCGGAGCACTCGCCCCGGGGCTTGGAAGAACAGCAGTCAGCGCGCCGGGACAGGCTCCGGCGTCGTCGTCATGGCCGCGCGCTTCATGCCTCCAGGATAGCAACGACACCCGGGGCGGCTGCGCTCTTATCGCCCCGGCAGGGATAGATCGCTACCGGCGGGGAAGCTGATCGCCGGAACCAGGCATTCGCCCCGGGGAGGCGCGCATGATCGATACTCTTGACTGCCGCCGGCTGGCGCAGCTGCACGCCATGCCGCCAGAGCCGTTCGAACCGCCCGTGCCGCCGCAGCCGCCGCAGCCCTTCGAGCCGCCGGAGCCGCCTGTCCCGCCCGTGCCCGGCCCGATCGAGCCGCCGGATCCGTCGCAGCCCCCGCCGCCGTTCGAGCCGCCCAAGACCGCGGTCGCCGTGGCCGTGGCCCAGGCCCGCCGGGCCGCGATCCCTGTCGTGTTCACCAGGCACGTGTACCGCCCCGGCCGCGCCGATGAAGGCGCATCGCTCAAGCAGACTTCCCCCGACCTGGCCAGCGTCAACGGCCTGGCCGACGGGTTCTGGGACGCCGAGGTGGTGGACGAGCTCGGCTGCGGGCCCGACGACATGGTGGTGGACAAGGCCCGCTTCGACGCGTTCCAGTGGACCTCGCTCGAGCCCCTGCTGCGCGGCCTCGGCGTGGGGGAACTGGTCATCTGCGGAGTCATCACGAACATCTGCGTGGAGACCACGGTGCGTTCGGCCTTCATGCGCGACTACCCGGTGACCCTGCTGGCCGACTGCTGCGCCGCGAAGACCCGCCGCCTGCACGAACTGTCCCTCGAGGTGCTGACCAGCTACCAGCTGGCCGAGATCGCCAACATAAGCGACGGCTTCGACGTCGGAGTGACCGCCGCCGCTATCGGTGCCTGGCCCAGGCCAGGAAGCCTGGCCGGCTGACGAGCCGGGCCACCAGCCGCCAGCCCAGCAGGCTCGCGCCGAGGAAGGCGAGCGCCACTCCGACGAACGCTGCCGCCGTGCCCTGCCCGGCCGTCACCCTCAAAACCATGCCCAGGCCCGCCGCGCCGAGCCACGCGCCCACGCCGGACGGGACCAGCGCCCCGGGGCGCCGCCAGGCCCGGGTGGCCAGCCATCCGCCCGCCAGCCCGGCCAGGAACGGCCACGCCGTCGAGGTGATCCCGGCCAGGCTCTCGCCCTTGGTGTGACTGGCCCGGCCGATGACCACGAACGCCAGCACGCAGCAGAAATCACTCGCCGCCGCCAGCCGCACCGTACGCACGTGCCTCAGGTTAGCGCCGATTTTCACTTGCGGGGATCGACTCCAGCCTGAGCTCAAACCTGCTGGCAGTGAACGATGCGTTCGCACCCCCGCTCATGATGGACGATCTCGCCTCCGACCTGTTCTTTGTGGCCCCAGGAGACTCTCCCGTAACTGAATTAACTCAGAGAAATAATCGAATACGGTTCCAGGCCAGCCGGAAATGTCAGAGGTGCCTGTTAGGGTCGGATTATCAACCGATCCACTCCCACACCCCATTCGGCCCTGAGCCCAGCCCGGGAGGTGAGACCAGCGCCATGTGCACCGCCGCGCCCCCGTTGACTGCCAGTGAGAAGTTCGCGCTGGTGGAGTCCATGCTGGCCGAGCTGGCCGGGGAGGATGCGGCCGGGCGGCCGGTGGCCGGGCTGGCCGAGGAACTGCGGGCGCTGGAGCGGGTGGATGCGGTGGGCGCGGCGCTGCGGGGTCGGCTGCTGCAGGCCTTTGACGCCCAGCAGGGGTCGGTGGCCGACGGGCAGCGGACCACCCGGACCTGGCTGGTGAACTGCCTGCGGGTGACCAAGGGTCAGGCCGGGCAGTACAAGGCGGTGCAGGCCCTGGCGGCCAGGCACGAGCCGCTGCTGGCCGGGCTGCGGGACCGGGTCCTGACCACGTCGGTGGCGCTGCTGCTGGCCCGGTGGACCCAGGCCATCCCGGCGGAGTTCCGCGGCGGGGCCGAAGAGATCCTGGTCACCGCCGCGCGGGCCGGGGTCGATCTGCGGTCGCTGGCGGCGATCTGCGCGGAGAT
>CAVTZG010000003.1:0-19323 GCA_963739135.1 uncultured Actinomycetes bacterium | reverse complement strand
TCGTCGACGGCGTTGATAAGCGGATCGACGTCATCGCCACCGCCATCCGGGCCGGCCTGACCGTCGATGACCTGGCCGACCTCGACCTTGCCTACTCACCGCCGTTCGGGTCAGCCAAAAACCCGGTCAACCTGGCCGGCATGGTCGCCAGCAACCTGCTCACCGGCACCTGGCCCTGTGGCGCGGCGACGACCTGCTCCACGCCGGCCCCCAGGCAGTGCTGCTGGACGTCCGGTCAGCTGCCGAGTTCCGCCCCGGCCACCTACCCGGCGCGCTGAACATCCCGCACAGCGAACTGCGCCAGCGGCTCGGGCAGATCCCCCGGGACCGCGCGCTCCTGGTGTACTGCGCGTCGGGCTTCCGGTCCTACCTCGCGCTCCGGCTGCTGCGGCAACGCGGCCGGCCCGACGTCCGCTCCCTGTCCGGCGGCCTGTCCACGCTGCAGCTGGAACTCCCCGGCCTGGCACTCGACTCGGGCGAGCCGACGGCCGAGCTGGCCGGGACCGGGCGGATGCTTCCTCTAAACACACACTAATGGCGCGGGCTAGGTGTCGTCTAGACGACCTATTCCAAGGGGTTAGTGGTCGTAGGCGATCAGCCAACGCATGACGGGCTGGCCTGTGTGGTCGTTGTGCCAGATGGCGGCGGTCAGGGCCAGGATGCGCTGCAGGACGCGGACTAGGACTCCGGCAGGGGTGTGCCCGCCGTGTCGTTCGAGGTCGAGCTGTCCTTTGAAGGTGTCGTTGACCGATTCGATGATCTGCCGCAGCGGCTTGAAGAACTGGGTCCCGGGCCGGCCCTGTGGGGTTCCAGAACTCGGCCACTAATCCTGAACTGGGATTTTAGGCGGATCCCTCGTATTCGCTGATGAGGCCGCCGAGGACGGACCGGCGTTGGATCCGCTCCTGGAAGAGGTCGGCGGGAGGGTGGTCTGGCCGGGGCCGGCGGAGCTGGCGGCTGCGATGAGGGCGGCGCCCGTTGTAGTGGGCCTCATACTGAGCCAGGATCGTCCGCAGATGCCGCTGGCCGAAGATCAGCATCCGGTCGGCGACCTCAGTCCGGGCCGTGAGCACGAACCTTTCCGCATAGGCATTCGCTCGAGGGCTCCGGGGCGGGATTTTCACGGCCTCGATACCGGCATCGGCTAGGACCGCGTCAAAGGACGCGGTGAACTGCCCGGCTCGGTCGCAGACCAGGAACCGGAAATCCGCGGCGCGATCGCCGAGATCCATCAAGAGGCTGCGGATCTGCTGGGTGGTCCACGGCCCCGTCCGGGTTCGCCGTCACGCGGAGGATTTGCGGGACGGCCAGCGACGAGCGACTGGTCGCGCTTAACGGATTCCCTGTCGAGTGCCGCCGGGACGTTTGCCTTGCCGTGGCGGGGGGAGAGCGTCGCGGTCAGGAAGGAGACTAGCCATGCCGCTCGTGCGGGGCCATGGCGACCTCCAGGCCTGCTCCGGCCCTGGGCGGAACAGCAGGTTAGGGGTGCCGGGTATTCGGGAGAGGTACATCGGCCCCGCGCTGTCCGCAGATTCGCTTGCGCCTGAGCAAACGCCACGTCAGCAAGCAGAGGAGACATATCACAATGGATCTAGCCGTGCCGCGCAGCATAGGCAGGCTGCAGTACGCGGCTACGCGCCTGCCTTTTACCCTTCTCGACGAGTGGGTCGTGGCCCGCTATTGGGGCCAGGACGCGGCAGTCCGCGTGGGCTTCGAGCGTTGGCTCGGCTCGCTGGATGTATTTGTCGGGCGACTCCTTGCCGACGATGAGATCTCTTGGCGGGGCCAGGCTCTGATTCGGCAAACCAGGGACCCGGAGTGGGTCGGCGGGCCCGCACTGGACGCGCCGGTACAGCCGGCCCACTTCGGGCAAGTCCCGCCGGACCGGCAGGTCGAGGTGCTACAGGCCGACGAGCAGGCCCCCGAGATCCAGCGAGCCGACGAGCGGGCTTCCGAGATGCACGACCAGATCGCCGCTTACCAGGAACAAGACGACCCGCGGCAAGTTCAGGAGGCGGCCGGTGGGCAGGTCACGACGGGCAGCGCACCGCCCGCCGCGGACGAAGTGCCGGTTGGCGATGCTGCCGGGTCGGCCGGGCAGCCCGGCACGCCGGATACTCCAGCCGCTGGGACTGGCGCCGTCGATGTCACGTTTGCTCTTCCTGCCGACGTCCACGCCGGCACCGTGGCGTTGTGCGGGGAGTTCAACGACTGGTCGGCCGAGGATACCTGGCTAGAACGCGACAGCGATGGGTCCTGGCGGGCCACCATCGCGCTCGAGCCGGGCCGCAGCTACCGTTACCGGTACCTGCTGGATGGCCGGCGCTGGGAGAATGACAGGCAGGCAGACCGCTATGTGCCGAATGCTTACGGCACCGTCGATTCCGTGGTAACCGTCGAATGACCAGAAGCCGTCAACCCGGCGCAGCCGGTGGCGCAACGCAGTGCCTGATCGGCGCGGCCCGCAAGCACTTATCAGGACCGCGACCATGCTGGCGAGGAAAAGGCTGTCAAGGGCGCCACGGACACCGAGAACCGGCCATCGTGTCAGCAAGAGCTAACCGGCCACGTCAGCCATGGAAGCGCGCCACTTCGGGCGAGGCGATCACTCCAGCACAGGCGCCATCGGCGGGCCCGGAATCAGAAAGGACCCCAAGCGTATATGAGCGAGGCTATCGAGACCTGGCCGGGTCGCCCCTATCCCTTCGGAGCCGCCTATGACGGCGCGGGCACGAACTTCTCGCTGTTTTCTGAGGCCGCCGAGGGGGTCGAGCTGTGCCTGTTCGACGACGAGGGCGGCGAGCAGCGGGTGGCCCTGGAAGAAGTCGATGCGTTCTGCTGGCATGCCTACCTGCCAGCGGTGACACCCGGGCAGCGGTACGGCTACCGTGTACACGGTCCGTGGGAACCCGAACACGGTCAGCGCTGCAACCCGGCCAAGCTGCTTCTTGACCCCTACGCTAAGGGGCCGTGAAGCGGACTTTTCCGTCCTTGGCCGGACGCCGGAATACGTAGGCCATCGTGGCTCCCCATGCTCTCCTGTTAGAAATCTTGTTAGTCGGACGCTGCTGCACTGGCCTCCACACGACTGCACGATCTAACAAAAAAATGCCGCCTGAGCTGCTATTTTAATGCAATGCTAGCATCCGGGTTCGAGGCTCATAACAATTTTGGGTCGCGGAGGCCGCCGGTTCGAATCCGGCCAGCCCGACCGTCAGCACCGACCATCAGCACCGACCGTCAGCACCGACCATCAGGGCCGGGCACTGAGCCGGTCCCCGCTGTTCAGCACGCCCAGCAGGGCCCGGACGGACCTGGCCCGGAGCAGGGGCCCGGTCTCCGGCCTCCAGGCCGTCGGACATCATCATCGCCGTGGCGCGGGCGCTGGCGTAGTTCATCTCGCCGAGCGTGTCGCGGATCCGGCGGGCCAGGTCGGAGATCCAGGAGCTGAATGCGTCCATGTCACCAGCTTGCTCCGGCGGCCGGGAACCGGCCAGTGGCAGTAAAGTCATAGTTAGCTGAGATCCTGCCAACTGTCGCGTATGCTCAATATATGCTGCGCAATGTGGCCGCCGTGCTGGTCAACGGTTTCCTGCCGTTTGAGTTCGGCACGATCTGCGAGGTGTTCGGCGTCGACCGGTCCGATGACGGGCTGCCGCGCTACAACTTCTGTGTGGTCGGCGGCGAGCCGGCGCCGCTGCGTGCCCTCGACTTCGCCGTCCAGACCTCCTGCGGCCTGGAGCGGCTGGAGGACGCGGACCTGATCGCGCTGCCCGCGGTCAGCGATGAGCGGCTGCGGCTGCCCGCCGACCGGCGCGGCGCCGCACCGCAGTTCCCCGACGAGCTGCTCGAAGCCCTGCGCCGGGCGGTCGCCCGCGGCGCCCGGGTGCTGAGCATCTGCAGCGGGGCGTTCATCCTGGGGGACGCGGGCCTGCTCGACGGGCGCCGCTGCACCACCCACTGGCGCAACGCGGCCGAACTGGCCCGCCGCTACCCCAACGCCAAGGTCGACCCCGACGTCCTGTACGTCGACGACGACCCGGTCATCACCAGCGCGGGCACCGCGGCCGGCATCGACGCCTGCCTGTACCTGGTCCGCAAGGAGCAAGGCTCCCGGGTCGCCAACGGCATCGCCCGGCGCATGGTGGTGCCACCGCACCGCGACGGCGGCCAGGCCCAGTACGTGGTGCAGCCCGTCCCCCCGGCCTGCGACGGCTCGCTCCGGGACCTGCTCGAGTGGCTGAGCGCCCATCTCGACCAGGCCCTGACCGTCCGCCAGCTGGCCGCCCGGGCCAACATGTCGGAGCGGACCTTCGCCCGCCGGTTCGTGCAGGACACCGGCACCACCCCGCAGCGCTGGCTGATCGGCCAGCGCATCCTGCTGGCCCAGCAGCTACTCGAGGAGACCGACGAGACCGTCGACGCCATCGCCGACCGCACCGGCTTCGGCAACGCGACCGCCCTGCGTCACCACTTCCGCCTATGGCGCGGCACCACCCCCAACGCCTACCGCCGCCTCTTCCGCGGCGACCCCGCCCCCGCCCCCTGCTAGCCCCCGCCCCTCCCCTCATTCGCCCCACTGTCCTCACCAGTCCCTCTACCGACAGCTACCCGGGGGCGCCGCCGTCGATCCCATGTTCGTGGGCCGTTACTGCCCGCCGGGGGGCAACGGCCCACAACCCCGGTTTCAGCAGCCAGGAGGGAGGATTTGGGCATAGCAGCGAACGGGCAAAGTCGAGTAATATCTGGTTCATGAGATTCCTGCTTCGGGTGCTGGTCTCGGCCGCGGCCCTGGGCGTCGCGACCTGGGCGGTTTCCGGAATCGAGCTGCAGGTCGGCAGCACCTGGTCGAGGGTCGGCACGCTAGTCGCCGTCGCCTTGATCTTCGGCATCATCAACGCCACGCTCAAGCCGCTGATCAAGGTCGTCGGCTGCGCGTTCTACGTACTCACGCTGGGCCTGGTCGCGCTCGTGGTCAACGGCTTGCTGCTGTGGCTGGCCAGCGTCATCGCCGGTGACCTGAAGCTGCCGTTCCACGTGACCGGATTCTGGCCGGCCTTCTGGGGCGCCATCATCGTGGGACTGGTGAGCTGGCTGCTGCACCTGATCATCGGCGATGACCGCCGGAGGAACAAGAACAACGAGCCTCCGCCGGTACGCGTAGTCCGCGTTCGCTAGCCCCTAGACTGGCGGCCTAGACTTCTCAGCGATCCAGCGCTGAGTTACCATCCTGAACTCCGGAGTGACGCGGACGTGAAGACTGACGTCGAAGAGCTGAGCCCTACTCGCGTGCGGCTCAGCGTCGAGGTGCCGTTTGATGAGCTGAAGCCCAGCCTCGACAAGGCCTACCGCGAAGTCGGCCGTCAGGTCCGCATTCCGGGTTTCCGCCCGGGCCGCGTGCCGCCGCCCGTGATTGACCGCCGGGTGGGCCGGGACGTGGTGCTCACCCAGGCCGTCAACGACGCGATGCCCGACCTGTACGCCAAGGCCGTCGAGGAGGGCGACATCTCCGCGCTGGGCCAGCCCGAGGTCGAGATCACCGGCATCGACGACGGCAAGGAGCTGACGTTCACCGTCGAGGTCGACATCCGGCCGAAGTTCGAGCTGCCCGACCTGAACACTCTGGCCGTGACCGTCGACAACACCCTGGTCAGCCCGGATGAGGTGGCCGAGTACCTGGGCTCGCTGCAGGAGCGGTTCGCCTCCCTGAAGGGCGTGCAGCGGCCGGTGGAGAACGACGACTATGTGTCGATCGACCTGTCCGCCTCGGTGGACGGGCAGCCGGTCGAGGACGCGCAGGCCAGCGGCCTGTCCTATCAGGTCGGCAGCGAATCCCTGCTGGATGGCCTGGATCAGGCCCTGATCGGGATGTCGGCGGGGGAGTCCGCGACCTTCAGCACCGAGCTGGCCGGCGGGGAGTTCGCCGGCCGCGAGGCCGACGTGACGGTGACCGTGCACAGCGTCAAGGTCAAGGAAGTGCCCGGCCTGGACGACGACTTCGCCCAGCTGGCCAGCGAGTTCGACACGCTCGGTGAGCTGCGGGCCAACACCAGGGCACAGCTGGAGCAGATGAAGAGCACCCAGCAGGTGGTCCAGGCGCGGGACCGCGCCCTGGACGTGCTGCTGGACAAGATCGACATCCCGCTGCCGGAAGGCGTGGTCGCGGAGGAGGCCAAGCACAACCGCGATGCGCTGCTGCAGCAGCTCGAGCGGGCCGGGGCCACCCTGGACGGCTACCTGGAGATGTCGAACCAGACCGCGGAGCAGTTCGCCGCCGACGTGGAGCAGCGGGCCCGGCGGGCGGTCAAGGTCAGCCTGGTGCTCGACCAGCTGGCCCGCGACGAAGAGCTCAGCGTGGACTCTGCCGAACTGTCCGCCTACGTCACCCGGCAGGCCGAGCAGATGGGCGTCGCGCCGGAGCGGCTGGCTCAGCAGTTGGCCGACGACGGCCGCCTGCCCGTTGCCGCCGCCGAGGTGCTGCGCGGCAAGGCCATCAACCTGATCGCCGAGCGGGTCAAGGTGACCGACGCCTCCGGTAATGAGGTCGACGTCCAGGCGGCCCTCAACGCGCCCGGGGCCAGCGAGGACGAGGCCGGCGAAGACGGGGCCGGCGAAGACGAGGCCGACGACGAATCCGGCGCCGAGGACGAGGCCTGATCTTCCCGTCTGCTGGCGGCGGTCGCGGCGTAGGCGCAATGGCGTGCGCCGGTAGCGAACAGCGCGCTGCGCGGGACGAACGGGCTCCGCGGCGGCGTTATGGTCCTGACAACGACACCAGATGTGACTGGAGCAGGTGAGTGAGTGTGACTCAGCCCTTGTGGAGCCCGACGCTGTCGGCGCCGTCGATCGTGGCCGCGGCGGAGGCTCCCATCCTGCCGTTCGGGGACCAGTTGTTCCAACGGCTCCTGCGGCACCGCATTATCTTCCTCGGGCAGCAGGTGGACGACGACATCGCCAACCGCATCTGCGCCGAGCTCGCGTTGCTCGCCTCCGAGGACGCCAAGCACGACATCAGCATCTACATCAACTCCCCGGGCGGCTCGGTCTACGCGGGGATGGCCATTTACGACATGATGCAGTACGTTCCCAACGACGTGGCCACCTACGCCATGGGCATGGCGGCGTCGATGGGGCAGTTCCTGCTCACCGCGGGCGCACCGGGTAAGAGGTACGCGCTGCCGCACGCGCAGATCCTCATGCACCAGCCGTCCGGCGGGATCGGCGGCACGGCGTCCGACATCCGGATCCAGGCCGAGCAGATGCTCTATATCAAGCGCACGCTGTTCGAGCGCACCGCCTACCACACCGGGCAGCCGATCGAGCAGATCGAGAGGGACGCGGACCGCGACCGCTGGTTCACCGCCGAGGAGGCCAAGGAGTACGGCTTCGTCGACCAGGTGATCCGCAGTGCCGTCGAGGTGCCCACCGCGGGGGTCGTGTCATGATGAACGAAAAGGAGCCGAACGTGAGCGAAATCAGCTTGCGGAGCCCCCAGCCAGCCCCGCAGTCCAGGTACGTGCTGCCGTCCTTCGTGGAGCGCACCTCGTACGGGATCAAGGAGATGAACCCGTACAACAAGCTCTTCGAGGAACGGATCATCTTCCTCGGCGTCCAGATCGACGACGCCTCCGCCAACGACGTCATGGCCCAGCTGCTCACCCTCGAGGCCATCGATCCCGATCGTGACATCACCATGTACATCAACTCGCCCGGCGGGTCGATGACGTCGATGATGGCCATCTACGACACGATGCAGTTCATCCAGCCCGATATCCAGATCTGCTGCATCGGACAGGCCGCCTCAGCGGCCGCGGTGCTGCTCGCCGCCGGGACCAAGGGCAAGCGGATGGCCCTGCCGAACGCCAGGATTCTCATTCACCAGCCGGCCACCGAGGGCGGCTACGGGCAATCAAGCGACATGGAGATCCAGGCGCGCGAGATCCTGCGGATGCGGGCGGCCATGGAGGCCATCCTGGCCCGGCACACCGGCAAGGAGGAGGAGTCGATCCGCCGCGACATCGAGCGGGACAAGTTCCTCACCGCCGAGGAAGCCAAGGAGTACGGCATCATCGACGAGGTCCTGACCATGATCAAGCGGGGCAGCGAGCGCGCCGTGGAGGTAGTGTCTTCCTAACCGGGAGGATTCAGCTCTTCCCTCCCGGGCCGCTGAGGGGGTTTGATGGTGTCCATCGGGCCCCAGGAGGCGGTACCGTCGATATGCAAGCTCTAGACGGCCTCGCGGGACATGTCCGCTGGAGGCGGCCAGGACGGCCGTCGCGGCGGCACCATGTAAAGGAGTATCTGGGTGGCACGCATCGGTGACGGTGGGGACCTGCTGAAGTGCTCGTTCTGCGGTAAGAGTCAGAAGCAGGTCAAGAAGCTGATCGCCGGCCCGGGCGTGTACATATGCGACGAGTGCATTGATCTGTGCAACGAGATCATCGAGGAAGAGCTGGCCGAGCCCGCCGAGTTCAAGTGGGACAGCCTGCCCAAGCCGCGGGAGATCTACGAGTTCCTCGACGCCTATGTGATCGGCCAGGACAAGGCCAAGAAGGCGCTCTCGGTTGCCGTCTACAACCACTACAAGCGGGTCCAGTCGGGTGACGACCGGCCGGGCGACGAGGGCGTAGAGCTGGCCAAGTCCAACATCCTGCTGCTCGGCCCGACCGGCTCGGGTAAGACGCTGCTGGCCCAGACGCTGGCCCGGCTGCTCAACGTGCCGTTCGCGATCGCCGACGCGACCGCCCTGACCGAGGCCGGCTACGTCGGCGAGGACGTCGAGAACATCCTGCTCAAGCTGATCCAGGCCGCGGACTACGACGTCAAGAAGGCCGAGACCGGCATCATCTACATCGACGAGATCGACAAGATCGCCCGCAAGAGCGAGAACCCGTCGATCACCCGCGACGTATCGGGCGAAGGCGTCCAGCAGGCGCTGCTGAAGATCCTCGAGGGCACCACCGCCTCGGTCCCGCCGCAGGGCGGCCGCAAGCACCCGCACCAGGAATTCATCCAGATCGACACGACCAACGTGCTGTTCATCTGCGGCGGGGCGTTCGCCGGCCTGGAGAAGATCATCGAGCAGCGCTCCGGCCACAACGGCATGGGCTTCCACGCCAAGCTCCGGGTCAGGAACGCGAACTCCACCTCCGACCAGTTCGGCGACGTGATGCCGGAGGACCTGCTGAAGTTCGGCATGATCCCCGAGTTCGTCGGCCGGCTCCCGGTCATCACCTCGGTGCACAACCTGGACCGGGAAGCGCTCATCCAGATCCTGACCGAGCCGCGCAACGCGCTGGTCAAGCAGTACCGCCGCCTGTTCGAGCTGGATGGCGTGGACCTGGAGTTCACGCCGGACTCGCTTGAGGCCATCGCCGACCAGGCAAACCTGCGCGGCACCGGTGCGCGCGGCCTGCGGGCGATCATGGAAGAGGTCCTGCTGTCGGTCATGTACGAGGTGCCGAGCCGCAAGGACGTCGAGCGGGTCGTGATCACGCGCGAAGCCGTGCTGGAGAACGTCAACCCCACCATCGTGCCCAGGGATGTCAGCCGGCGCACGCCGCGCGAGAAGTCGGCCTGAGCGCCTGTAGCACATCTGTTCGGCAGTAGGGGATCATCCTGCCGATCTGCCGTTATGTGACGTGTCTGGCGGCATGTCGAATTTGGGGGTATTGCCCATAATCAGCGCTGTTCGTGTGTAGCCTCCAATTGATTGCGTTAGTCTGGCGCGGTTTCCCGCCACGCCAGGATCTCGGACGCTGACAAGCAGCCGTCTTCCATAGTGATGGGGAATTGAGCGCGGATGAGTGGTTGGGACGCCCCCACCGGTGGCTGGGAATCGGACGAGGAATCATCGGGATCAGGATCGGACGATCAGGATTACCGGCAGACTCAGCCGACGGGCGGCTACCTCGCTGCGAGAGGCGCCGACCGTGCCCTCCGGACCGGGCGACGGGGCTTGCCCGGCTACGACCAGGCCCAGAACCCCGAGCAGACAATACGCTACGACCAGCCGCAAAGCCGAGACCAGGGCTATGACCAGACCTGGCGTGTCGACCAGCCAGCGAGCTCGGCCCAGACCGTGCGCTACGACCCGGGCCAGCCGGCCGCATACGACCAGGAATCGGGTTACCCAGCCAGGTCCGGCTACGGGCCCGGATCCGGTTATGAGCGGCAGCAGGCCGACTACGGGCAGCAGGCCGACTATGGGCAGGCGGGCGGCTACGGCTCCCAGGACGGTTACCCGCAGGGGACCGGCGCGCAGCCCGGCTACGGGACGGGAACTGCTCCGGGCCAGGTAGCGCGCTACGGCCAGGACCACACCGGACACGGTACGGCCCCGCGGGGCCAGCTCGGCTCGGGACCGCAGAGCCCAGCTGACCCCCTGTCCCAGACCATGCCGGCTTCCAGCTGGCCGTCCGCGTCCCGCCGGCCCGGCGGCACTGCGTCCTCGGGCGGTGGCGGCTATGACCGGGCGCCGAGCGGGTCCTACCCGGCTTCCGGCTCGGCCGACGCCAGCCCTGCGGCCTGGTCGGCTGCGGAGGACCCGCTGGGTTCCGGTACCAGGGTCTCCGGTCACCAAGGCTACGCAGACCAGCGTTACGGCGATCAGGCTTACGCCGACCAGGGTTACGGCCAGCCGTCCGGACAGCCCCAGGATTTCGGGACCGTCGCATCTTCCCCGCCCGCCCACGGTCGCCATGATCGCGGACCCTCCGACTACGACCGTCCGGGGCGCGGCCAAGACTACGGCCCGCAGGATTACGGTCAGCAAGGCTACAGCCCGCCAGACTACGGGCAGCAGCAAGGCTACGGCCAGCAGGATTACGGCCAGCAGGATTACGGCCAGCGAGGCCACAGCCAGCCCGGCTACGGGGCCGCTGGCGCAAGTGCCTTCGCCGAGACGGTCCGATCCCACCCGGGCCAGGGCTACCAATCCGGCGCCCACGCCCGGCCAGAGTTTGACCAGCAAGCCTTCGACCAGCCTGGTTACGACCAGAACGGTTACGGCCAGAACGGCTACGCCGACCAGGGCTACGGACAGGGTGCCTACTCGCAGGACGCGCCCGGCCCGGACGCGTACTCACCCGACGGTTACGCTCAGGCCGGATACGCCCCGGAAGGCTACCGCCAGGATCCCTACGGCCAGGACGGGTACGGAGCGGACCCCTACGCCCAGCCCGGCCCCGACCCGTCCGCCGGGCAGCAATATGGCCAGCAGTACGGGCAGGATTACGGCCAGGACGCCTTCCCCGCTCCCGGCGGCCCGCCGCGCTCGGGCTCGTCACGCTCGGGCCAGCGGTCAGCGCAGCGCATGAGCGGCATCAGGATGATCCTCTATCTGGCCAGCGCCGTCATTGGCGTGGTGCTGATCGTCCTGCTGGTCGTCCACCTGAGCAAGAACGGGTCGAGCACCGGGGCCAGCGGGACCGGCAGTACGCCGACCGGCTCCAGCAGCGCCCCGGCCGCCGCGGCGTCCACGGCCAAGTACGTATTCAGCAAGCCCGGCGTGGCCGGTCAGTACCCGCTGAACCCCACCGCGACTACGGACTTCTCCAAGAGCGGACAGAGCCGGGCGGCTCTTGTCGTGCAGAAGATCAAGGCCGATGGTGCGGGTAGCCCGGGACAGAGCGTCTTCGCCGTGTACGGCCTCAACGCCGAGCCGGAATCCTCTCCTTTGTTCAAGGCGGTCGAGTTCGTCGGCTACGACGGCACGTTCAACCCGGCGGCGGTCATCAAGTACGAGAAGACTCAGCTCGCGTCCACCAGCACGGTGAATCCGGGTCAGCACGGCGGCCAGATGATGTGCGGTGAGGACACCTCGAGCGGCTCGGACAACACCGAGTGCCTGTGGGTCACCTCCACCACCTTCGGCGAGGTCGACTTTGTATCCGGCCAGTCGCTGACCAAGTTCACCGGAAACGCGGCCGGGATCGCCCTGTCCATCAGGAACGCCGTGGAGACCCCGGCGCACTGACCGGCCCGGCGCAGGAACCGCTAGCCGGCCCGCGAGGCACCGCGGGGTGCGTAGACTCACCTGTCGTGAGCAGACCCGACCAGAAGGTGCCCGTCGAGCTGCCTTCCCAGTACACGCCCGCCGAGGTGGAGGGCCCGCGCTACGAACGCTGGGAGAAGGCAGGTTACTTCGCCGCGGACGCGAACTCCGACGCACCCGCGTACAGCATCGTCATCCCCCCGCCGAACGTCACCGGCTCCCTGCACATCGGCCACGCGCTCGACCACACGCTGATGGACGCGCTGGTGCGCCGCCGCCGCATGCAGGGCTACAACACCCTGTGGCTGCCGGGCATGGACCACGCCGGGATCGCCACCCAGAACGTGGTGGAGCGCGAGCTGGCCAGGGAGGGCCTGAGCCGCCACGACCTGGGCCGCGAGGCCTTCGTCGAGCGGGTCTGGCAGTGGAAGAGCGAATCGGGCGGCAAGATCCTGGGCCAGATGCGCCTGGCTGGGCGACAGCGTGGACTGGTCCCGGGAGCGGTTCACCATGGACGCGGGCCTGTCCCGCGCCGTGCAGACCATCTTCAAGCAGCTGTTCGACGACGGGCTCATCTACCGGGCCGAGCGCATCATCAACTGGTGCCCGCGCTGCCTGACGGCACTGTCCGACATCGAGGTCGATCACAGCGACGACGAGGGCGAGCTCGTCTCGATCCGTTATGGCGACGGCCCCGACTCGATCGTGGTCGCCACCACCCGCGCCGAGACCATGCTCGGGGACACCGCGGTGGCGGTGCACCCCGACGACCCGCGCTACACCCACCTGGTCGGCCGCACGGTCGAGCTGCCGCTGACCGGCCGCCGGATCCCGGTCGTGGCCGACGACCACGTTGACCCGGCCTTCGGCACCGGCGCGGTCAAGGTGACCCCGGCTCACGACCCGAACGACTTCGAGATCGGCCGCCGGCATGACCTGCCCAGCCTGGCCATCATGGACGAGCACGGCGTGATCACCGCCCATGGCCCATTCGAGGGGCTCGACCGGTTCGAGGCCCGGCCCGCCGTGCTGGCCGCGTTGCGCGAGGACGGCCGGATCGTCGCCGAGGTCCGCCCGTACGTGCACGCCGTCGGCCACTGCAGCCGCTGCGGCACCGCGGTCGAGCCGCGCCAGTCGCTGCAGTGGTTCGTCCGCGTCGCCCCGCTGGCCAAGGCGGCCGGCGATGCGGTCCGCGACGGCCGCGTCCGGCTGCACCCGGCGGAGATGAACGCGCGGTACTTCGGCTGGGTCGACGACATGCACGACTGGTGCATCTCCCGTCAGCTGTGGTGGGGCCACCGTATTCCAGTTTTTTATGGGCCGAACGGCCAGACGGTCTGCGTCGGCCCTGACGAGCAAGCACCCGAGGGCTGGGTCCAAGACTCCGACGTGCTCGATACCTGGTTCTCCTCCGCGCTGTGGCCGTTCTCCACGCTCGGCTGGCCGGATGACACCCCGGACCTGCGCACCTTCTACCCGACCAGCGTGCTGGTCACCGGGTACGACATCCTGTTCTTCTGGGTCGCCCGGATGATGATGTTCGGCCTGTACGCGATGCGCGACAAGGCTCCGGCCGACGCGGTCCCGTTCCGGGTGGTCGCCCTGCACGGCCTGGTCCGTGACCAGTTCGGCAAGAAGATGTCCAAGTCGCGCGGCAACACCGTGGACCCGCTGGACTGGGTTGACCGGTTCGGGGCCGACGCGACCAGGTTCACCCTGGCCCGCGGGGCCAACCCGGGCGGCGACATCGCGATCAGCGAGGAATGGGCGGCCGGGTCGCGCAACTTCTGCAACAAGCTGTGGAACGCCGTCCGCTTCGCCCTGCTCAACGGCGCTCACGTCACTGCCGCCCCCCCGAAGCCCGCCGCCTCGCCCGAGCGCGCTGCCCCGCCGGAGCCCGCCGCCTCGCCCGAGCGCGCTGCCCCGCCGGAGCTCGCCGCCCCGCCGGAACCCGCTGCCCCGGTCAGTCCGGCCTCCACCTTCCCGGCCAACAAATCCGACATTTCATACTCTGTCCCAGATCGGTGGGTTTTGTCCCGACTGTCAGCCGTGATCGCCGAGGTGGACGACCTGTTCGAGTCGTTCGAGTTCGGCAAGGTCTGCGATGTGCTGTACCACTTCGCCTGGGACGAGGTGTGCGACTGGTACCTGGAGCTGGCCAAGGTGCCGCTGACGGGCGATGATCCGCAGGCGGCCGAGACGACCCGGCAGGTGCTCGGGTTCGTGCTCGATCAGCTGCTCCGGCTGCTGCACCCGGTCATGCCGTTCGTGACCGAGGAGCTCTGGACGGCTTTGACTGGTGAGGATTCGGTCATGGTGGCGCCCTGGCCGGCGTTTTCTCGTCCCGATCCGGCGGCCGAGGCGGAGATCTCGTCGGTGATGCGGCTGGTGACCGAGGTCCGCCGGTTCCGCTCCGATCAGGGGCTGCGCCCCAGCCAGCGGGTGGCCGCCCGGCTGGCCGGCATCGAGGGCACGCCGCTGGCCGGGCACCAGGACCGGATCCGGTCCCTGCTGCGGCTCAGCCCGCCCGCCGACGGCTTCGCCGCCTCGGCCTCGCTGGCCGCCGAGGGCATCATGGTCGAGCTGGATGTGGCCGGAGCCGTGGACGTGGCCGCCGAGCGCCGCCGGCTGGAGAAGGACCTGGCCGCGGCCAGGAGCGAGGCCGAGCAGGCCGCCCGCAAGCTGGACAACGCCGACTTCACCGCCAAGGCGCCCGCCGCGGTGGTGGACAAGACCCGCCAGCGGCTCGAGACGGCCCGCGCCGACATCGCCCGGCTCGAGCAGCGCCTGGCCGCGATCGTAGGCTAGCAGGATGGATATCGAGACCCGGATGCACGAGGTCGAGCGGGAGATCATCTCCCGCCTGCCGAACACTCCGTGGATCTTGCCTTGGACCGGATGACCGAGCTGGTCGGGCTGCTCGGAGATCCGCAGCGGGCCTGCCCGGTGATCCATATCACCGGCACCAACGGCAAGACGTCGACCGCCCGGATGAGCGATGTTCTGCTGCGCGCCCGCGGGCTGCGCACCGGCCGGTTTACCAGCCCGCACCTGGTCTCGATCAGGGAGCGGATCTGCATCGACGGCGCGCCGATCAGCCCGGAGCGGTTCGTGGCCGCCTACGACGAGATCATCCCGTATGTCAACCTGGTCGACGAGCGCCATCCGGTGGCGATGTCCTTCTTCGAGGTCCTGACCGGGATGGCCTTCGCGGTCTTCGCCGACACCCCGGTCGACGTGGTGGTGCTCGAGGTGGGCGTGGGCGGTCGGCTCGACTGCACCAACGTCGCGGACGGCGTGGTCGCCGTCATCACGCCGATTTCCATCGACCACACCCGGCTGCTCGGCGACACCATGGAGGAGATCACGGCCGAGAAGGCAGGCATCATCAAGCCCGGAGCGGTCGCGATCCTGGCCCAGCAGCCGCTGGGCGCCGCCGAGGTACTGCTGCGGCACGCGGTCGAGGTCGGAGCCACGGTGGCCCGGGAAGGCGTGGAGTTCGGCGTGCTGAGCCGGGAACAGGCTGTGGGCGGGCAGCAGATCGCCCTGCGCGGCCTGCGCGGCACCTACGAAGATGTCTACCTGCCGCTGTTCGGTGAGTACCAGGCAGGCAACGCGGCCTGCGCGCTCGCCGCGGTCGAGGCGTTCGCCGGGGTTTCTGAGGAGGGGGAGACGTCCGGGCTCGACGCGGGCCTGGTCCGCGAAGCGTTCGCCACGGTGACCTCGCCCGGCCGGCTGGAGGTCGTCAGGCGCAGCCCCACCATCATCATCGATGCCGCCCACAACCCGGCCGGGATGGCCGCCACCTCGGCCGCCGTGCAGGAGTCGTTCACCTTCACCCACCTGACCGGCGTCTTCGCGGCCAGCGGCGACAAGGACGTGCTCGGCATGCTCGCCGAGCTCGAGCCGCTGCTGGACGAGATCGTGGTCACCCGGAATTCCTCTGAGCGGTCCATGGAGCCCGGCGAGGTGGCCGAACTCGCCGCCGACGTCTTCGGCGAGGACCGGGTCACCTCTGCCGACCGCCTCGATGACGCCATCGAAGCCGCCGTCGCGCTGGCCGACGAGGCCACGGCGGAGGACCTGCCTGGCAGCAGCGGCGTGCTGATCACCGGGTCGGTCATCACCGCGGGAGATGCCCGCCGGCTGCTCGCGCCGGGCGGCGGCGAGCTGCCCGCCGAGCCGTCGGTCGGCCAGCCCGCGCGGCACTCGTTCACCGCCGCGGAACTGTCATGAGCCGCGCAGGGAAAGTCATGCCCACGAAGCAGCTGCGGCAGCTGTGCGGCACGGTGCTGGCCATGGAGGCCATCGTCATCGGGCTTGCCATCCCAGTCGCCATCGTGCTCGAGCACCTGCGCCACGGCGTCGCGGGCGGCGTCGGCGGCGGCCTGGCCCTGTGCGCCCTCGTGCTGTCCGGCCTGGTCGGCCGGCCTGGCATGGGCTGGGCCCTGGTGGCGGGCTCCGTCCTGCAGGTCCTGGTCATCGCGGCCGGCGTCGTGGTCCCCGCCATGTACATCCTCGGCGCGATCTTCGCCGCGCTCTGGGTCACCGGCATCTGGCTGGCCCAGCGCATCGCCGCGACGCCGCCCGCGCGCGCTCCCGCTTCCCCGGCCGCTGGCACCCCTTCACCGTCTTCCGCCTCACCCGTCCCGGGCGCCCCAGCCTCGCCCGCCTCAGGCGCCCCGGGCCCGTAGCGCCGCGCGCCGCGTTCCATGATCGCGAAGGATTTGGTATGGCGGGCTCAAAACGTAGTAGATCCTTCGCGATCATGATTTAGCCCGCCCCGAGGGCGCCAGCTCTGCGCCTCACGCCACCGACGAGCGCTGAAACGCGCTGATTCTGGATTGTTCGCGTACATGATCATGGACCAAGGCGCGACGCTCCCGGTAGCTTTAAGTAGTTCTATGAGTGCTAAAAGTAATCACTCGGGAGACCTTGAAGTGGCGACGGACCTGGGAAAGGGGTCGGCGCGGCGGGAGGATGGCGTCCCGCGGCCGCGCGGCGGTGCGCACGCCGCGGTCAAAGGCGGCCGCTTCCGCCGCGGCGCCCCCGCCTCCGCCGCCGGCGCCCCCGCCTCCGCCGCCGAGCCGGACCCGCGCCGCCGCTGGTCCCCGCTTCCGGTGCCCCCGCTTCTGGTGCCGGTGCCTTCGGTGCCGGGACCCGCGCCGCCGCTGGTGCCCCCGCTTCCGGCGCCCCCGCTTCTGATGCCGGTGCCTTCGGTGCCGGGACCCGCGCCGCCGCAACATCCGTACCGTCCGTCCCCGGCACGTCGTCCGTCCCTGGCCCGTCGCCCGCAACGCCCACAACGCCCGCAACGCCCGGAACTCTCGTGGTACCCCGCCCGCGCGCGCCCCGGACGCGGGACGACCACGCAGTGGCCGCGGCTGCCCTGGCCGAGGCGGTCGCCCTGGCCGCCCTGGCCGCCCTGGCCACCAGGGCCAGCACGGCCGACCGGCTGGCCGTGGTCTGTGCTGTGACCGGATTCACCCTGGTCCCGGCGGTCGGCGCGGTGGCGGCGCTGGCCCGGCCGGGCGCCGGAGCCGGATCCGCGGCGGTCGCAGCCGCGCTGGCCGGGTCGGCCAGGAGGGTGCCCATCCGGGCCCTGACCGCGGCCGGCCTGCTGGCTGCCGCCGTGGGTCTCTGCGTGGTCAGCCTGGCCGGATCCGCCGTCGCGCGCCCGCTCGTGCTGGCGCTGGTGTGCCTGCCGGCGGCTGGCGGCCTGGCTGCCGCCCTGGCGGGGACGTTGCGCGCCACCAGTGCCGGAGGCGCTGCCTGCGGTCTCGTCCTGCTGGTGACCGGGGTGCTGGCCGGCTACCTCGCGGCCGGTGCCGTGCGACTGCAGGCGCTGGGACAGGCCCGGACCGTTGCCACGGTGCACGCCGCGCTGATCACCACCTCGGTGCGCTGGGCCCTGGTCGCGGCGGCCGTCAGCGCCGTCGGCGCCCTGGCCGTGGCCTGCACGCCCCGGCGGCGCACAGACGGAAATCCTCCTAAAGGATGAGGCCCTCCAGGGTGCGGCGGTCGGGGGTGACGCCCGTTCACGGGTAAGCTTGGCCGCAGTGGCGAATCATCAGCATCCGGCGGCTGGCTCGCTCACGCCCGGGAAGATCACCTTCCCGGAACCCGGTGAGCCGGCGTCACCGTTGTCCAAGTAAGAACCCAGGACACTCCCAGGGCGCGGATCGCCCCATCCGCGCTGACAGTTCCAGATCTCCAGCCCGGATCGGAAGGTTCCCGTTCCCGATGAGCAACGCGCTGACGTTCCTCGGCCGTGACATGGCGGTCGATCTCGGCACTGCGAACACGCTGGTCTACGTGCGTGGACGTGGCATCGTGCTGAACGAGCCGTCGGTGGTCGCGCTCAATACCAACAATGGCCAGATCGTCGCCGTGGGTGCCGAGGCTAAACGCATGATCGGCCGTACCCCGGGCAACATCGTCGCGGTGCGCCCGCTCAAGGACGGCGTCATCGCCGACTTCGACGTCACCGAGCGGATGCTGAGATATTTCATCCAGAAGGTGCACCGACGCACCCACCTGGCCAAGCCCAGGCTGGTGGTGGCCGTGCCGAGCGGGATCACCGGTGTGGAGCAGAGCGCGGTGAAGGAAGCGGGCCACCAGGCCGGCGCTCGGCGGGTCTACATCATCGAGGAGCCGATGGCGGCCGCTATCGGTGCCGGCCTGCCGATCAACGAGCCGACCGGGAACATGGTGGTCGACATCGGCGGCGGGACCACCGAGGTCGCGGTGATCTCGCTGGGCGGCATCGTCACCTCGCAGTCGATCAGGATCGGCGGCGACGAGCTCGATCAGGCCATCATCACGTTCGCGAAGAAGGAGTACTCGCTCATGCTGGGCGAGCGGACCGCCGAGGAAATCGAGATGGCCCTCGGCTCCGCGTTCCCGTCCGAGGACGAGCCGCACGCCGAGATCCGAGGCTGTGATCTGGTCAGCGGGCTGCCCAGACCGTGGTCATCTCCGCGGCGGAAGCCCGTCGGCGATCCAGAGCCAATTGACTGATCGTCGACGCGGTGAAGAACACGCTGGACAAGTGCCCGCCCGAGCTGGCCGGCGACGTCATCGACCGGGGCATCGCCCTGACCGGCGGCGGCGCCTGCTGCGCGGCCTCGAGTCGCGGATCCGGGAGGAGACCGGGATGCCCGTGGAGGTCGCGGACAACCCGCTAGAGTCCGTGGTACTCGGCACCGGCAAGTGTGTCGAGGACTTCGAGACCTTGCGTCAGGTGCTGGTGCCGGACTCCAGGCGCTGACCCTGGCGCGGCCCCCAAAACCCCGCCGTATCGGCCACGGCGGGACTGACGAGGAGCG
>CAVTZG010000002.1:0-48255 GCA_963739135.1 uncultured Actinomycetes bacterium | reverse complement strand
CCGTGAAGCGGACTTTTCCGTCCTTGGCCGGACGCCGGAATACGTAGGCCATCGTGGCTCCCCATGCTCTCCTGTTAGAAATCTTGTTAGTCGGACGCTGCTGCACTGGCCTCCACACAACTGCACGATCTAACAAAAAAATGCCGCCTGAGCTGCTATTTTAATGCAATGCTAGCATCCGGGTTCGAGGCTCATAACAATTTTCGGTCGCGGAGGCCGCCGGTTCGAATCCGGCCAGCCCGACCGTCAGCACCGACCATCAGCACCGACCGTCAGCACCGACCATCAGGGCCGGGCACTGAGCCGGTCCCCGCTGTTCAGCACGCCCAGCAGGGCCCGGACGGACCTGGCCCGGAGCAGGGGCCCGGTCTCCGGCCTCCAGGCCGTCGGACATCATCATCGCCGTGGCGCGGGCGCTGGCGTAGTTCATCTCGCCGAGCGTGTCGCGGATCCGGCGGGCCAGGTCGGAGATCCAGGAGCTGAATGCGTCCATGTCACCAGCTTGCTCCGGCGGCCGGGAACCGGCCAGTGGCAGTAAAGTCATAGTTAGCTGAGATCCTGCCAACTGTCGCGTATGCTCAATATATGCTGCGCAATGTGGCCGCCGTGCTGGTCAACGGTTTCCTGCCGTTTGAGTTCGGCACGATCTGCGAGGTGTTCGGCGTCGACCGGTCCGATGACGGGCTGCCGCGCTACAACTTCTGTGTGGTCGGCGGCGAGCCGGCGCCGCTGCGTGCCCTCGACTTCGCCGTCCAGACCTCCTGCGGCCTGGAGCGGCTGGAGGACGCGGACCTGATCGCGCTGCCCGCGGTCAGCGATGAGCGGCTGCGGCTGCCCGCCGACCGGCGCGGCGCCGCACCGCAGTTCCCCGACGAGCTGCTCGAAGCCCTGCGCCGGGCGGTCGCCCGCGGCGCCCGGGTGCTGAGCATCTGCAGCGGGGCGTTCATCCTGGGGGACGCGGGCCTGCTCGACGGGCGCCGCTGCACCACCCACTGGCGCAACGCGGCCGAACTGGCCCGCCGCTACCCCAACGCCAAGGTCGACCCCGACGTCCTGTACGTCGACGACAACCCGGTCATCACCAGCGCGGGCACCGCGGCCGGCATCGACGCCTGCCTGTACCTGGTCCGCAAGGAGCAAGGCTCCCGGGTCGCCAACGGCATCGCCCGGCGCATGGTGGTGCCACCGCACCGCGACGGCGGCCAGGCCCAGTACGTGGTGCAGCCCGTCCCCCCGGCCTGCGACGGCTCGCTCCGGGACCTGCTCGAGTGGCTGAGCGCCCATCTCGACCAGGCCCTGACCGTCCGCCAGCTGGCCGCCCGGGCCAACATGTCGGAGCGGACCTTCGCCCGCCGGTTCGTGCAGGACACCGGCACCACCCCGCAGCGCTGGCTGATCGGCCAGCGCATCCTGCTGGCCCAGCAGCTACTCGAGGAGACCGACGAGACCGTCGACGCCATCGCCGACCGCACCGGCTTCGGCAACGCGACCGCCCTGCGTCACCACTTCCGCCTATGGCGCGGCACCACCCCCAACGCCTACCGCCGCCTCTTCCGCGGCGACCCCGCCCCCGCCCCCTGCTAGCCCCCGCCCCTCCCCTCATTCGCCCCACTGTCCTCACCAGTCCCTCTACCGACAGCTACCCGGGGGCGCCGCCGTCGATCCCATGTTCGTGGGCCGTTACTGCCCGCCGGGGGGCAACGGCCCACAACCCCGGTTTCAGCAGCCAGGAGGGAGGATTTGGGCATAGCAGCGAACGGGCAAAGTCGAGTAATATCTGGTTCATGAGATTCCTGCTTCGGGTGCTGGTCTCGGCCGCGGCCCTGGGCGTCGCGACCTGGGCGGTTTCCGGAATCGAGCTGCAGGTCGGCAGCACCTGGTCGAGGGTCGGCACGCTAGTCGCCGTCGCCTTGATCTTCGGCATCATCAACGCCACGCTCAAGCCGCTGATCAAGGTCGTCGGCTGCGCGTTCTACGTACTCACGCTGGGCCTGGTCGCGCTCGTGGTCAACGGCTTGCTGCTGTGGCTGGCCAGCGTCATCGCCGGTGACCTGAAGCTGCCGTTCCACGTGACCGGATTCTGGCCGGCCTTCTGGGGCGCCATCATCGTGGGACTGGTGAGCTGGCTGCTGCACCTGATCATCGGCGATGACCGCCGGAGGAACAAGAACAACGAGCCTCCGCCGGTACGCGTAGTCCGCGTTCGCTAGCCCCTAGACTGGCGGCCTAGACTTCTCAGCGATCCAGCGCTGAGTTACCATCCTGAACTCCGGAGTGACGCGGACGTGAAGACTGACGTCGAAGAGCTGAGCCCTACTCGCGTGCGGCTCAGCGTCGAGGTGCCGTTTGATGAGCTGAAGCCCAGCCTCGACAAGGCCTACCGCGAAGTCGGCCGTCAGGTCCGCATTCCGGGTTTCCGCCCGGGCCGCGTGCCGCCGCCCGTGATTGACCGCCGGGTGGGCCGGGACGTGGTGCTCACCCAGGCCGTCAACGACGCGATGCCCGACCTGTACGCCAAGGCCGTCGAGGAGGGCGACATCTCCGCGCTGGGCCAGCCCGAGGTCGAGATCACCGGCATCGACGACGGCAAGGAGCTGACGTTCACCGTCGAGGTCGACATCCGGCCGAAGTTCGAGCTGCCCGACCTGAACACTCTGGCCGTGACCGTCGACAACACCCTGGTCAGCCCGGATGAGGTGGCCGAGTACCTGGGCTCGCTGCAGGAGCGGTTCGCCTCCCTGAAGGGCGTGCAGCGGCCGGTGGAGAACGACGACTATGTGTCGATCGACCTGTCCGCCTCGGTGGACGGGCAGCCGGTCGAGGACGCGCAGGCCAGCGGCCTGTCCTATCAGGTCGGCAGCGAATCCCTGCTGGATGGCCTGGATCAGGCCCTGATCGGGATGTCGGCGGGGGAGTCCGCGACCTTCAGCACCGAGCTGGCCGGCGGGGAGTTCGCCGGCCGCGAGGCCGACGTGACGGTGACCGTGCACAGCGTCAAGGTCAAGGAAGTGCCCGGCCTGGACGACGACTTCGCCCAGCTGGCCAGCGAGTTCGACACGCTCGGTGAGCTGCGGGCCAACACCAGGGCACAGCTGGAGCAGATGAAGAGCACCCAGCAGGTGGTCCAGGCGCGGGACCGCGCCCTGGACGTGCTGCTGGACAAGATCGACATCCCGCTGCCGGAAGGCGTGGTCGCGGAGGAGGCCAAGCACAACCGCGATGCGCTGCTGCAGCAGCTCGAGCGGGCCGGGGCCACCCTGGACGGCTACCTGGAGATGTCGAACCAGACCGCGGAGCAGTTCGCCGCCGACGTGGAGCAGCGGGCCCGGCGGGCGGTCAAGGTCAGCCTGGTGCTCGACCAGCTGGCCCGCGACGAAGAGCTCAGCGTGGACTCTGCCGAACTGTCCGCCTACGTCACCCGGCAGGCCGAGCAGATGGGCGTCGCGCCGGAGCGGCTGGCTCAGCAGTTGGCCGACGACGGCCGCCTGCCCGTTGCCGCCGCCGAGGTGCTGCGCGGCAAGGCCATCAACCTGATCGCCGAGCGGGTCAAGGTGACCGACGCCTCCGGTAATGAGGTCGACGTCCAGGCGGCCCTCAACGCGCCCGGGGCCAGCGAGGACGAGGCCGGCGAAGACGGGGCCGGCGAAGACGAGGCCGACGACGAATCCGGCGCCGAGGACGAGGCCTGATCTTCCCGTCTGCTGGCGGCGGTCGCGGCGTAGGCGCAATGGCGTGCGCCGGTAGCGAACAGCGCACTGCGCGGGACGAACGGGCTCCGCGGCGGCGTTATGGTCCTGACAACGACACCAGATGTGACTGGAGCAGGTGAGTGAGTGTGACTCAGCCCTTGTGGAGCCCGACGCTGTCGGCGCCGTCGATCGTGGCCGCGGCGGAGGCTCCCATCCTGCCGTTCGGGGACCAGTTGTTCCAACGGCTCCTGCGGCACCGCATTATCTTCCTCGGGCAGCAGGTGGACGACGACATCGCCAACCGCATCTGCGCCGAGCTCGCGTTGCTCGCCTCCGAGGACGCCAAGCACGACATCAGCATCTACATCAACTCCCCGGGCGGCTCGGTCTACGCGGGGATGGCCATTTACGACATGATGCAGTACGTTCCCAACGACGTGGCCACCTACGCCATGGGCATGGCGGCGTCGATGGGGCAGTTCCTGCTCACCGCGGGCGCACCGGGTAAGAGGTACGCGCTGCCGCACGCGCAGATCCTCATGCACCAGCCGTCCGGCGGGATCGGCGGCACGGCGTCCGACATCCGGATCCAGGCCGAGCAGATGCTCTATATCAAGCGCACGCTGTTCGAGCGCACCGCCTACCACACCGGGCAGCCGATCGAGCAGATCGAGAGGGACGCGGACCGCGACCGCTGGTTCACCGCCGAGGAGGCCAAGGAGTACGGCTTCGTCGACCAGGTGATCCGCAGTGCCGTCGAGGTGCCCACCGCGGGGGTCGTGTCATGATGAACGAAAAGGAGCCGAACGTGAGCGAAATCAGCTTGCGGAGCCCCCAGCCAGCCCCGCAGTCCAGGTACGTGCTGCCGTCCTTCGTGGAGCGCACCTCGTACGGGATCAAGGAGATGAACCCGTACAACAAGCTCTTCGAGGAACGGATCATCTTCCTCGGCGTCCAGATCGACGACGCCTCCGCCAACGACGTCATGGCCCAGCTGCTCACCCTCGAGGCCATCGATCCCGATCGTGACATCACCATGTACATCAACTCGCCCGGCGGGTCGATGACGTCGATGATGGCCATCTACGACACGATGCAGTTCATCCAGCCCGATATCCAGATCTGCTGCATCGGACAGGCCGCCTCAGCGGCCGCGGTGCTGCTCGCCGCCGGGACCAAGGGCAAGCGGATGGCCCTGCCGAACGCCAGGATTCTCATTCACCAGCCGGCCACCGAGGGCGGCTACGGGCAATCAAGCGACATGGAGATCCAGGCGCGCGAGATCCTGCGGATGCGGGCGGCCATGGAGGCCATCCTGGCCCGGCACACCGGCAAGGAGGAGGAGTCGATCCGCCGCGACATCGAGCGGGACAAGTTCCTCACCGCCGAGGAAGCCAAGGAGTACGGCATCATCAACGAGGTCCTGACCATGATCAAGCGGGGCAGCGAGCGCGCCGTGGAGGTAGTGTCTTCCTAACCGGGAGGATTCAGCTCTTCCCTCCCGGGCCGCTGAGGGGGTTTGATGGTGTCCATCGGGCCCCAGGAGGCGGTACCGTCGATATGCAAGCTCTAGACGGCCTCGCGGGACATGTCCGCTGGAGGCGGCCAGGACGGCCGTCGCGGCGGCACCATGTAAAGGAGTATCTGGGTGGCACGCATCGGTGACGGTGGGGACCTGCTGAAGTGCTCGTTCTGCGGTAAGAGTCAGAAGCAGGTCAAGAAGCTGATCGCCGGCCCGGGCGTGTACATATGCGACGAGTGCATTGATCTGTGCAACGAGATCATCGAGGAAGAGCTGGCCGAGCCCGCCGAGTTCAAGTGGGACAGCCTGCCCAAGCCGCGGGAGATCTACGAGTTCCTCGACGCCTATGTGATCGGCCAGGACAAGGCCAAGAAGGCGCTCTCGGTTGCCGTCTACAACCACTACAAGCGGGTCCAGTCGGGTGACGACCGGCCGGGCGACGAGGGCGTAGAGCTGGCCAAGTCCAACATCCTGCTGCTCGGCCCGACCGGCTCGGGTAAGACGCTGCTGGCCCAGACGCTGGCCCGGCTGCTCAACGTGCCGTTCGCGATCGCCGACGCGACCGCCCTGACCGAGGCCGGCTACGTCGGCGAGGACGTCGAGAACATCCTGCTCAAGCTGATCCAGGCCGCGGACTACGACGTCAAGAAGGCCGAGACCGGCATCATCTACATCGACGAGATCGACAAGATCGCCCGCAAGAGCGAGAACCCGTCGATCACCCGCGACGTATCGGGCGAAGGCGTCCAGCAGGCGCTGCTGAAGATCCTCGAGGGCACCACTGCCTCGGTCCCGCCGCAGGGCGGCCGCAAGCACCCGCACCAGGAATTCATCCAGATCGACACGACCAACGTGCTGTTCATCTGCGGCGGGGCGTTCGCCGGCCTGGAGAAGATCATCGAGCAGCGCTCCGGCCACAACGGCATGGGCTTCCACGCCAAGCTCCGGGTCAGGAACGCGAACTCCACCTCCGACCAGTTCGGCGACGTGATGCCGGAGGACCTGCTGAAGTTCGGCATGATCCCCGAGTTCGTCGGCCGGCTCCCGGTCATCACCTCGGTGCACAACCTGGACCGGGAAGCGCTCATCCAGATCCTGACCGAGCCGCGCAACGCGCTGGTCAAGCAGTACCGCCGCCTGTTCGAGCTGGATGGCGTGGACCTGGAGTTCACGCCGGACTCGCTTGAGGCCATCGCCGACCAGGCAAACCTGCGCGGCACCGGTGCGCGCGGCCTGCGGGCGATCATGGAAGAGGTCCTGCTGTCGGTCATGTACGAGGTGCCGAGCCGCAAGGACGTCGAGCGGGTCGTGATCACGCGCGAAGCCGTGCTGGAGAACGTCAACCCCACCATCGTGCCCAGGGATGTCAGCCGGCGCACGCCGCGCGAGAAGTCGGCCTGAGCGCCTGTAGCACATCTGTTCGGCAGTAGGGGATCATCCTGCCGATCTGCCGTTATGTGACGTGTCTGGCGGCATGTCGAATTTGGGGGTATTGCCCATAATCAGCGCTGTTCGTGTGTAGCCTCCAATTGATTGCGTTAGTCTGGCGCGGTTTCCCGCCACGCCAGGATCTCGGACGCTGACAAGCAGCCGTCTTCCATAGTGATGGGGAATTGAGCGCGGATGAGTGGTTGGGACGCCCCCACCGGTGGCTGGGAATCGGACGAGGAATCATCGGGATCAGGATCGGACGATCAGGATTACCGGCAGACTCAGCCGACGGGCGGCTACCTCGCTGCGAGAGGCGCCGACCGTGCCCTCCGGACCGGGCGACGGGGCTTGCCCGGCTACGACCAGGCCCAGAACCCCGAGCAGACAATACGCTACGACCAGCCGCAAAGCCGAGACCAGGGCTATGACCAGACCTGGCGTGTCGACCAGCCAGCGAGTTCGGCCCAGACCGTGCGCTACGACCCGGGCCAGCCGGCCGCATACGACCAGGAATCGGGTTACCCAGCCAGGTCCGGCTACGGGCCCGGATCCGGTTATGAGCGGCAGCAGGCCGACTACGGGCAGCAGGCCGACTATGGGCAGGCGGGCGGCTACGGCTCCCAGGACGGTTACCCGCAGGGGACCGGCGCGCAGCCCGGCTACGGGACGGGAACTGCTCCGGGCCAGGTAGCGCGCTACGGCCAGGACCACACCGGACACGGTACGGCCCCGCGGGGCCAGCTCGGCTCGGGACCGCAGAGCCCAGCTGACCCCCTGTCCCAGACCATGCCGGCTTCCAGCTGGCCGTCCGCGTCCCGCCGGCCCGGCGGCACTGCGTCCTCGGGCGGTGGCGGCTATGACCGGGCGCCGAGCGGGTCCTACCCGGCTTCCGGCTCGGCCGACGCCAGCCCTGCGGCCTGGTCGGCTGCGGAGGACCCGCTGGGTTCCGGTACCAGGGTCTCCGGTCACCAAGGCTACGCAGACCAGCGTTACGGCGATCAGGCTTACGCCGACCAGGGTTACGGCCAGCCGTCCGGACAGCCCCAGGATTTCGGGACCGTCGCATCTTCCCCGCCCGCCCACGGTCGCCATGATCGCGGACCCTCCGACTACGACCGTCCGGGGCGCGGCCAAGACTACGGCCCGCAGGATTACGGTCAGCAAGGCTACAGCCCGCCAGACTACGGGCAGCAGCAAGGCTACGGCCAGCAGGATTACGGCCAGCAGGATTACGGCCAGCGAGGCCACAGCCAGCCCGGCTACGGGGCCGCTGGCGCAAGTGCCTTCGCCGAGACGGTCCGATCCCACCCGGGCCAGGGCTACCAATCCGGCGCCCACGCCCGGCCAGAGTTTGACCAGCAAGCCTTCGACCAGCCTGGTTACGACCAGAACGGTTACGGCCAGAACGGCTACGCCGACCAGGGCTACGGACAGGGTGCCTACTCGCAGGACGCGCCCGGCCCGGACGCGTACTCACCCGACGGTTACGCTCAGGCCGGATACGCCCCGGAAGGCTACCGCCAGGATCCCTACGGCCAGGACGGGTACGGAGCGGACCCCTACGCCCAGCCCGGCCCCGACCCGTCCGCCGGGCAGCAATATGGCCAGCAGTACGGGCAGGATTACGGCCAGGACGCCTTCCCCGCTCCCGGCGGCCCGCCGCGCTCGGGCTCGTCACGCTCGGGCCAGCGGTCAGCGCAGCGCATGAGCGGCATCAGGATGATCCTCTATCTGGCCAGCGCCGTCATTGGCGTGGTGCTGATCGTCCTGCTGGTCGTCCACCTGAGCAAGAACGGGTCGAGCACCGGGGCCAGCGGGACCGGCAGTACGCCGACCGGCTCCAGCAGCGCCCCGGCCGCCGCGGCGTCCACGGCCAAGTACGTATTCAGCAAGCCCGGCGTGGCCGGTCAGTACCCGCTGAACCCCACCGCGACTACGGACTTCTCCAAGAGCGGACAGAGCCGGGCGGCTCTTGTCGTGCAGAAGATCAAGGCCGATGGTGCGGGTAGCCCGGGACAGAGCGTCTTCGCCGTGTACGGCCTCAACGCCGAGCCGGAATCCTCTCCTTTGTTCAAGGCGGTCGAGTTCGTCGGCTACGACGGCACGTTCAACCCGGCGGCGGTCATCAAGTACGAGAAGACTCAGCTCGCGTCCACCAGCACGGTGAATCCGGGTCAGCACGGCGGCCAGATGATGTGCGGTGAGGACACCTCGAGCGGCTCGGACAACACCGAGTGCCTGTGGGTCACCTCCACCACCTTCGGCGAGGTCGACTTTGTATCCGGCCAGTCGCTGACCAAGTTCACCGGAAACGCGGCCGGGATCGCCCTGTCCATCAGGAACGCCGTGGAGACCCCGGCGCACTGACCGGCCCGGCGCAGGAACCGCTAGCCGGCCCGCGAGGCACCGCGGGGTGCGTAGACTCACCTGTCGTGAGCAGACCCGACCAGAAGGTGCCCGTCGAGCTGCCTTCCCAGTACACGCCCGCCGAGGTGGAGGGCCCGCGCTACGAACGCTGGGAGAAGGCAGGTTACTTCGCCGCGGACGCGAACTCCGACGCACCCGCGTACAGCATCGTCATCCCCCCGCCGAACGTCACCGGCTCCCTGCACATCGGCCACGCGCTCGACCACACGCTGATGGACGCGCTGGTGCGCCGCCGCCGCATGCAGGGCTACAACACCCTGTGGCTGCCGGGCATGGACCACGCCGGGATCGCCACCCAGAACGTGGTGGAGCGCGAGCTGGCCAGGGAGGGCCTGAGCCGCCACGACCTGGGCCGCGAGGCCTTCGTCGAGCGGGTCTGGCAGTGGAAGAGCGAATCGGGCGGCAAGATCCTGGGCCAGATGCGCCGGCTGGGCGACAGCGTGGACTGGTCCCGGGAGCGGTTCACCATGGACGCGGGCCTGTCCCGCGCCGTGCAGACCATCTTCAAGCAGCTGTTCGACGACGGGCTCATCTACCGGGCCGAGCGCATCATCAACTGGTGCCCGCGCTGCCTGACGGCACTGTCCGACATCGAGGTCGATCACAGCGACGACGAGGGCGAGCTCGTCTCGATCCGTTATGGCGACGGCCCCGACTCGATCGTGGTCGCCACCACCCGCGCCGAGACCATGCTCGGGGACACCGCGGTGGCGGTGCACCCCGACGACCCGCGCTACACCCACCTGGTCGGCCGCACGGTCGAGCTGCCGCTGACCGGCCGCCGGATCCCGGTCGTGGCCGACGACCACGTCGACCCGGCCTTCGGCACCGGCGCGGTCAAGGTGACCCCGGCTCACGACCCGAACGACTTCGAGATCGGCCGCCGGCATGACCTGCCCAGCCTGGCCATCATGGACGAGCACGGCGTGATCACCGCCCATGGCCCATTCGAGGGGCTCGACCGGTTCGAGGCCCGGCCCGCCGTGCTGGCCGCGTTGCGCGAGGACGGCCGGATCGTCGCCGAGGTCCGCCCGTACGTGCACGCCGTCGGCCACTGCAGCCGCTGCGGCACCGCGGTCGAGCCGCGCCAGTCGCTGCAGTGGTTCGTCCGCGTCGCCCCGCTGGCCAAGGCGGCCGGCGACGCGGTCCGCGACGGCCGCGTCCGGCTGCACCCGGCGGAGATGAACGCGCGGTACTTCGGCTGGGTCGACGACATGCACGACTGGTGCATCTCCCGTCAGCTGTGGTGGGGCCACCGTATTCCAGTTTTTTATGGGCCGAACGGCCAGACGGTCTGCGTCGGCCCTGACGAGCAAGCACCCGAGGGCTGGGTCCAAGACTCCGACGTGCTCGATACCTGGTTCTCCTCCGCGCTGTGGCCGTTCTCCACGCTCGGCTGGCCGGATGACACCCCGGACCTGTGCACCTTCTACCCGACCAGCGTGCTGGTCACCGGGTACGACATCCTGTTCTTCTGGGTCGCCCGGATGATGATGTTCGGCCTGTACGCGATGCGCGACAAGGCTCCGGCCGACGCGGTCCCGTTCCGGGTGGTCGCCCTGCACGGCCTGGTCCGTGACCAGTTCGGCAAGAAGATGTCCAAGTCGCGCGGCAACACCGTGGACCCGCTGGACTGGGTCGACCGGTTCGGGGCCGACGCGACCAGGTTCACCCTGGCCCGCGGGGCCAACCCGGGCGGCGACATCGCGATCAGCGAGGAATGGGCGGCCGGGTCGCGCAACTTCTGCAACAAGCTGTGGAACGCCGTCCGCTTCGCCCTGCTCAACGGCGCTCACGTCACTGCCGCCCCCCCGAAGCCCGCCGCCTCGCCCGAGCGCGCTGCCCCGCCGGAGCCCGCCGCCTCGCCCGAGCGCGCTGCCCCGCCGGAGCTCGCCGCCCCGCCGGAACCCGCTGCCCCGGTCAGTCCGGCCTCCACCTTCCCGGCCAACAAATCCGACATTTCATACTCTGTCCCAGATCGGTGGGTTTTGTCCCGACTGTCAGCCGTGATCGCCGAGGTGGACGACCTGTTCGAGTCGTTCGAGTTCGGCAAGGTCTGCGATGTGCTGTACCACTTCGCCTGGGACGAGGTGTGCGACTGGTACCTGGAGCTGGCCAAGGTGCCGCTGACGGGCGATGATCCGCAGGCGGCCGAGACGACCCGGCAGGTGCTCGGGTTCGTGCTCGATCAGCTGCTCCGGCTGCTGCACCCGGTCATGCCGTTCGTGACCGAGGAGCTCTGGACGGCTTTGACTGGTGAGGATTCGGTCATGGTGGCGCCCTGGCCGGCGTTTTCTCGTCCCGATCCGGCGGCCGAGGCGGAGATCTCGTCGGTGATGCGGCTGGTGACCGAGGTCCGCCGGTTCCGCTCCGATCAGGGGCTGCGCCCCAGCCAGCGGGTGGCCGCCCGGCTGGCCGGCATCGAGGGCACGCCGCTGGCCGGGCACCAGGACCGGATCCGGTCCCTGCTGCGGCTCAGCCCGCCCGCCGACGGCTTCGCCGCCTCGGCCTCGCTGGCCGCCGAGGGCATCATGGTCGAGCTGGATGTGGCCGGAGCCGTGGACGTGGCCGCCGAGCGCCGCCGGCTGGAGAAGGACCTGGCCGCGGCCAGGAGCGAGGCCGAGCAGGCCGCCCGCAAGCTGGACAACGCCGACTTCACCGCCAAGGCGCCCGCCGCGGTGGTGGACAAGACCCGCCAGCGGCTCGAGACGGCCCGCGCCGACATCGCCCGGCTCGAGCAGCGCCTGGCCGCGATCGTAGGCTAGCAGGATGGATATCGAGACCCGGATGCACGAGGTCGAGCGGGAGATCATCTCCCGCCGGCCCGAACACTCCGTGGATCTTGCCTTGGACCGGATGGCCGAGCTGGTCGGGCTGCTCGGAGATCCGCAGCGGGCCTGCCCGGTGATCCATATCACCGGCACCAACGGCAAGACGTCGACCGCCCGGATGAGCGATGTTCTGCTGCGCGCCCGCGGGCTGCGCACCGGCCGGTTTACCAGCCCGCACCTGGTCTCGATCAGGGAGCGGATCTGCATCGACGGCGCGCCGATCAGCCCGGAGCGGTTCGTGGCCGCCTACGACGAGATCATCCCGTATGTCAACCTGGTCGACGAGCGCCATCCGGTGGCGATGTCCTTCTTCGAGGTCCTGACCGGGATGGCCTTCGCGGTCTTCGCCGACACCCCGGTCGACGTGGTGGTGCTCGAGGTGGGCGTGGGCGGTCGGCTCGACTGCACCAACGTCGCGGACGGCGTGGTCGCCGTCATCACGCCGATTTCCATCGACCACACCCGGCTGCTCGGCGACACCATGGAGGAGATCACGGCCGAGAAGGCAGGCATCATCAAGCCCGGAGCGGTCGCGATCCTGGCCCAGCAGCCGCTGGGCGCCGCCGAGGTACTGCTGCGGCACGCGGTCGAGGTCGGAGCCACGGTGGCCCGGGAAGGCGTGGAGTTCGGCGTGCTGAGCCGGGAACAGGCTGTGGGCGGGCAGCAGATCGCCCTGCGCGGCCTGCGCGGCACCTACGAAGATGTCTACCTGCCGCTGTTCGGTGAGTACCAGGCAGGCAACGCGGCCTGCGCGCTCGCCGCGGTCGAGGCGTTCGCCGGGGTTTCTGAGGAGGGGGAGACGTCCGGGCTCGACGCGGGCCTGGTCCGCGAAGCGTTCGCCACGGTGACCTCGCCCGGCCGGCTGGAGGTCGTCAGGCGCAGCCCCACCATCATCATCGATGCCGCCCACAACCCGGCCGGGATGGCCGCCACCTCGGCCGCCGTGCAGGAGTCGTTCACCTTCACCCACCTGACCGGCGTCTTCGCGGCCAGCGGCGACAAGGACGTGCTCGGCATGCTCGCCGAGCTCGAGCCGCTGCTGGACGAGATCGTGGTCACCCGGAATTCCTCTGAGCGGTCCATGGAGCCCGGCGAGGTGGCCGAACTCGCCGCCGACGTCTTCGGCGAGGACCGGGTCACCTCTGCCGACCGCCTCGATGACGCCATCGAAGCCGCCGTCGCGCTGGCCGACGAGGCCACGGCGGAGGACCTGCCTGGCAGCAGCGGCGTGCTGATCACCGGGTCGGTCATCACCGCGGGAGATGCCCGCCGGCTGCTCGCGCCGGGCGGCGGCGAGCTGCCCGCCGAGCCGTCGGTCGGCCAGCCCGCGCGGCACTCGTTCACCGCCGCGGAACTGTCATGAGCCGCGCAGGGAAAGTCATGCCCACGAAGCAGCTGCGGCAGCTGTGCGGCACGGTGCTGGCCATGGAGGCCATCGTCATCGGGCTTGCCATCCCAGTCGCCATCGTGCTCGAGCACCTGCGCCACGGCGTCGCGGGCGGCGTCGGCGGCGGCCTGGCCCTGTGCGCCCTCGTGCTGTCCGGCCTGGTCGGCCGGCCTGGCATGGGCTGGGCCCTGGTGGCGGGCTCCGTCCTGCAGGTCCTGGTCATCGCGGCCGGCGTCGTGGTCCCCGCCATGTACATCCTCGGCGCGATCTTCGCCGCGCTCTGGGTCACCGGCATCTGGCTGGCCCAGCGCATCGCCGCGACGCCGCCCGCGCGCGCTCCCGCTTCCCCGGCCGCTGGCACCCCTTCACCGTCTTCCGCCTCACCCGTCCCGGGCGCCCCAGCCTCGCCCGCCTCAGGCGCCCCGGGCCCGTAGCGCCGCGCGCCGCGTTCCATGATCGCGAAGGATTTGGTATGGCGGGCTCAAAACGTAGTAGATCCTTCGCGATCATGATTTAGCCCGCCCCGAGGGCGCCAGCTCTGCGCCTCACGCCACCGACGAGCGCTGAAACGCGCTGATTCTGGATTGTTCGCGTACATGATCATGGACCAAGGCGCGACGCTCCCGGTAGCTTTAAGTAGTTCTATGAGTGCTAAAAGTAATCACTCGGGAGACCTTGAAGTGGCGACGGACCTGGGAAAGGGGTCGGCGCGGCGGGAGGATGGCGTCCCGCGGCCGCGCGGCGGTGCGCACGCCGCGGTCAAAGGCGGCCGCTTCCGCCGCGGCGCCCCCGCCTCCGCCGCCGGCGCCCCCGCCTCCGCCGCCGGAGCCGGGACCCGCGCCGCCGCTGGTCCCCGCTTCCGGTGCCCCCGCTTCTGGTGCCGGTGCCTTCGGTGCCGGGACCCGCGCCGCCGCTGGTGCCCCCGCTTCCGGTGCCCCCGCTTCTGATGCCGGTGCCTTCGGTGCCGGGACCCGCGCCGCCGCAACATCCGTACCGTCCGTCCCCGGCACGTCGTCCGTCCCTGGCCCGTCGCCCGCAACGCCCACAACGCCCGCAACGCCCGGAACTCTCGTGGTACCCCGCCCGCGCGCGCCCCGGACGCGGGACGACCACGCAGTGGCCGCGGCTGCCCTGGCCGAGGCGGTCGCCCTGGCCGCCCTGGCCGCCCTGGCCACCAGGGCCAGCACGGCCGACCGGCTGGCCGTGGTCTGTGCTGTGACCGGATTCACCCTGGTCCCGGCGGTCGGCGCGGTGGCGGCGCTGGCCCGGCCGGGCGCCGGAGCCGGATCCGCGGCGGTCGCAGCCGCGCTGGCCGGGTCGGCCAGGAGGGTGCCCATCCGGGCCCTGACCGCGGCCGGCCTGCTGGCTGCCGCCGTGGGTTTCTGCGTGGTCAGCCTGGCCGGATCCGCCGTCGCGCGCCCGCTCGTGCTGGCGCTGGTGTGCCTGCCGGCGGCCGGCGGCCTGGCTGCCGCCCTGGCGGGGACGTTGCGCGCCACCAGTGCCGGAGGCGCTGCCTGCGGTCTCGTCCTGCTGGTGACCGGGGTGCTGGCCGGCTACCTCGCGGCCGGTGCCGTGCGACTGCAGGCGCTGGGACAGGCCCGGACCGTTGCCACGGTGCACGCCGCGCTGATCACCACCTCGGTGCGCTGGGCCCTGGTCGCGGCGGCCGTCAGCGCCGTCGGCGCCCTGGCCGTGGCCTGCACGCCCCGGCGGCGCACAGACGGAAATCCTCCTAAAGGATGAGGCCCTCCAGGGTGCGGCGGTCGGGGGTGACGCCCGTTCACGGGTAAGCTTGGCCGCAGTGGCGAATCATCAGCATCCGGCGGCTGGCTCGCTCACGCCCGGGAAGATCACCTTCCCGGAACCCGGTGAGCCGGCGTCACCGTTGTCCAAGTAAGAACCCAGGACACTCCCAGGGCGCGGATCGCCCCATCCGCGCTGACAGTTCCAGATCTCCAGCCCGGATCGGAAGGTTCCCGTTCCCGATGAGCAACGCGCTGACGTTCCTCGGCCGTGACATGGCGGTCGATCTCGGCACTGCGAACACGCTGGTCTACGTGCGTGGACGTGGCATCGTGCTGAACGAGCCGTCGGTGGTCGCGCTCAATACCAACAATGGCCAGATCGTCGCCGTGGGTGCCGAGGCTAAACGCATGATCGGCCGTACCCCGGGCAACATCGTCGCGGTGCGCCCGCTCAAGGACGGCGTCATCGCCGACTTCGACGTCACCGAGCGGATGCTGAGATATTTCATCCAGAAGGTGCACCGACGCACCCACCTGGCCAAGCCCAGGCTGGTGGTGGCCGTGCCGAGCGGGATCACCGGTGTGGAGCAGAGCGCGGTGAAGGAAGCGGGCCACCAGGCCGGCGCTCGGCGGGTCTACATCATCGAGGAGCCGATGGCGGCCGCTATCGGTGCCGGCCTGCCGATCAACGAGCCGACCGGGAACATGGTGGTCGACATCGGCGGCGGGACCACCGAGGTCGCGGTGATCTCGCTGGGCGGCATCGTCACCTCGCAGTCGATCAGGATCGGCGGCGACGAGCTCGATCAGGCCATCATCACGTTCGCGAAGAAGGAGTACTCGCTCATGCTGGGCGAGCGGACCGCCGAGGAAATCAAGATGGCCCTCGGCTCCGCGTTCCCGTCCGAGGACGAGCCGCACGCCGAGATCCGAGGCCGTGATCTGGTCAGCGGGCTGCCCAAGACCGTGGTCATCTCCGCGGCGGAAGTCCGTCGCGCGATCGAGGAGCCGGTTAACCTGATCGTCGACGCGGTCAAGAACACGCTGGACAAGTGCCCGCCCGAGCTGGCCGGCGACGTCATGGACCGGGGCATCGCCCTGACCGGCGGCGGCGCCCTGCTGCGCGGCCTCGAGTCGCGGATCCGGGAGGAGACCGGGATGCCCGTGGAGGTCGCGGACAACCCGCTAGAGTCCGTGGTACTCGGCACCGGCAAGTGTGTCGAGGACTTCGAGACCTTGCGTCAGGTGCTGGTGCCGGACTCCAGGCGCTGACCCTGGCGCGGCCCCCAAAACCCCGCCGTATCGGCCACGGCGGGACTGACGAGGAGCGGTAGTGCACGACACCCGGCGGACACGCCTGGTCCTTGGCGTGCTCCTGATCGTCGCGATTGCCCTGATCACGCTGGATTTCAAAGACGGCGGCGCGTCACCGGTCCGGAGAGCGGGCGCCGGGTTCTTCGGGCCCGTCGAGCGCCTCACGCATGATGTGACCGACCCGGTGGCCAGCCTGTTCGACTCGATCACCGGTGGGCCCTCGGCCCAGAGCACCATTGCCAACCTGCAGAAACAGAACGCCGAGCTGCGCGCCGAGCTCAGCCAGGCCCAGCTGAGCAAGACTGCCAGGCAGCAGCTGGCCCAGCTGCTGCAGCTCGACGAGGGCGGCTACCGGATCGTGGCCGCGAACGTCATCGCCGCCGGCGGCGACTACTCCGACACCGTCACGCTGGATGCCGGCAGCAGCGACGGGATCAAGCAGGACGAGACCGTGCTGAGCGGCGCCGGGTTCGTCGGCACCGTAACCCAGGTCAGCCCGGACACCTCCACCGTGCTGCTGGCCAACGACGCGTCTTCGGTGATCGGCGTGCAGTTGGCCGGCAGCGGCCAGATCGGCGAGGTCACCGGAACCGGCCACGAGATGTCCGGGTCCACGCTGCTCAAGCTGAGCCTGTTCGACGCGAACGCGGTGCTGCAGCCCGGGCAGGAGGTCGTCACCTATGCCTCCGTGGGCGACCAGCCGGAGGTGCAGGGCGTGCCGGTCGGCACGGTCGTCTCGGTGCAGAGCGGCAGCGGGGCGCTCACCCAGACCGCGCTGGTCAAGCCGTTCGTGAACTTCACCTCGCTGGGCGTGGTCGGCATCGTGGTGGGGGTGCCCAAGCACAACCCCAGGATCTCGGTCCTGCCGCGGCCCGCTCCGACCGTCACGGTCACCACCACCCCGACCCCGTCCTCGACCGCGGTTGCCCCGTTCAGCCAGCCGTCCCCGGGCGGGACGCTCCCCTCCGCAACGCCGTCGGTGTCCGGGACGGGTCGCGGCCGATGATCCGCGGGATTATCTCGCTCGCGGCCGTGACGGTCGCGGTCATCGTCCAGATCACCATCGTGGACCGGATCGCCTTTCCCGGCGGGACCGGACCCGACCTGGTGCTGATCGCAGTGGCCGCGCTGGCCCTCGCGACCGGCCCGCTGACCGGCTCGCTGACCGGGTTCTGGGGTGGCCTGGCGCTGGACGTCGCCCCGCCGGGCAGCCACTTCGTCGGCCAGAACGCCCTGGTCTTCTGCCTGGTCGGCTACGCCTGCGGCCTGGCCGCCGACGCCCCGTCCGGCGACGGGGTACCTGAGCAAGGACACACCGCGCTGTTCGAGATCATGGTCACGGCGGCGGGCGCCATCGTCGGTGAGGTGCTCGCCTCCCTGCTCGGCGTCATGCTCAGCGATCCGCGGGTCACCTGGCGCGCGATCACCCACGTGCTTCCGGTCGCCGTCGTGTATGACGTGCTGCTCTGCCCGTTCGTGCTCTACGCCGCAGCCGCGGTGCTGCGCCTGGCGGGATCGCGCGGGGAGCGCGACCGGGCCGCGTGGTCGGGCCTGGCGGCCCGGACCGCGGCGTCCAGCCCCACCCCGGCCGCGGTCAGGGAGGTCGGCACGGGCATGCCCAGGCTGCGGCTCTCCGAGCGCGGCAAGGGCGAGGGCTGGGTCGGCGCCGCGCGCGGCCAGGGCGCAGGCGGCAAGCCCCCGGCCAGGCGGGAGCCGCGCCTCAACCTCGGCCGCGGCGGCTCGCTGGGCGGGAGCGCGCTTGGCGCGGCGTTCGCCGTCGGCGGGTTCGGTAGCGGCGCCGCCAAGGTCAGGTTTTCCACCCGGCGGCGCCAAGGCGTGCTGGGCGGTTCCCGGCTCGGCTCCGCGAGCGTGAGCTCCGGCCTGGCCGGCTCCAGGTTCGGCCCGTCCCGGATGGGCCGCTCGCTGCTCGGCGGTTCGGTGTTCAGCCGCTCGCCATCGGCGCTCAGCCGTCCCGCGCCGTCGCGCCGGACCGCCTCGCTGACCCGGTCCTCGTTCCTGGGCCGGACGTCCTTCCTGGGCCGCTCGTCTGGGCTCGGCAGGTCATCCGGGCGCGGCCGGCCGTTCGCGTCGCGCGGCCGGACCGGGGCGATCGGGTCGGCCCCGGGCGGGCTGGCCGCCGGGCACACACCGCGCTTCGCCCGCGCGTCATCCGCCCACCAGTCAGCACTGCGGCCCTTGGCCCTGGGCCGGTCCCCGGGACGTGGCTGGCTGCGGCGGTCAAGGACCGGCGTGATGGGACGTGGCTGGGGGAGCGGGCCGCGGCTGGGCGCCGGGCCTGCCCGGCTGCGCATGCCGCGCCCGAGATCGAAGCGGAAATGGCGGACGGGAGGTTACCGGTGAACATCTCGTCGCGCCGTCGGCTGCTGGTGCTCTACCTGGTCGCGGCCGTCATGCTGGTCTCGCTGGGCGGCAGGCTGTGGTACCTGCAGGTGATGAACAGCACCGCCTATACCAAGCTGGCCGCCCAGAACCAGACCAGGGACGTGCTGGTGCCCGCGGTCCGCGGCCAGATCCTGGACGACGTCGGCGCGCAGCTGGTCACCAACCAGACGGCCCTGGTCGTCTCGGTGGACATGATGCAGGTGTCCCAGCAGCCCGATGGCGGGGTGGCGGTGCTGCACCGCCTGGCCACCCTGCTCGGCATGCCGTACCAGCTGCTGAGCGACAAGGTCCGGCTGTGCACCAAGGGCGTCTCCCAGCCCTGCTGGGCCGGCTCGCCCTACCAGCCGATCCCGGTGGACCAGAAGGTCTCGGACCGGGTCGCGCTGCAGGTCATGGAGCAGCCGACGCTGTACCCGGGGATCACCGCTCAGGTCCAGCCGGTGGTCGATTACCCCCAGCCGGACGGGGCCGACCCGGCCCAGGTACTCGGCTACTTGCAGCCGATCACCCCGCAGGAGATCGCCGCCCGCCACCTGTCCGTGACCGGTTTCTCCGGCGTGGACCTGGTGGGCCAGGCGGGCCTGGAGGCGCAGTACGACAGCCTGCTGCGCGGCACGCCGGGCAATCAGGTGGTATACGTCAACGCCGCCGGCGACGTCACGGGCACGGCCGGCACGACCGCCCCGACCAACGGCGACGACCTGGTCACCACCCTCAACGCGCAGCTCCAGGCCGACGTGCAGAAGGCCTTGGCTGGCGCGGTGTCCCGGTCGCGGGCGTCTGGGAACGACACCAACCAGGGCGCGGCGATCGTGATGACCACCACCGGCCAGGTGGTGGCCATGGCCAGCTACCCGGACTACGACCCGAGCGTGTGGACCGGCGGCATCACCCAGCAGCAGTACGATGATCTGATCAGCCCTGGCGACGGCGAGCCGATCTACAACTGGGCCGCCCAGGGCCAGTACGCCCCGGGCTCGACCTTCAAGGTCACCTCGACCGCGGCCGCCGTGGCCAACGGTTACCCGCTGGACGGGCTGTACAGCTGTCCGGCCTCGGTCAGCATCAACGGCTCGACGTTCAAGAACGACGGCGAGCCCAGCCTCGGCGACCTGACGTTCGCCGAGGCGCTCATCCAGTCTTGCGACACGGTGTATTACACGCTCGGCGAAGACATGTACAACAGCGACCCGTACAACTTCAAGCCCGACCCGAAGCCGACGCCGGACGCCCCGGTGCAGAAGATGCAGCAGATGGAGCTGGACTGGGGCTTCGGCCAGAGCGCCGGCATCGACCTGCCCGCCGAATCGCTCGGCAGCATCCCCACCAGGCAGTGGCTGTACTACCTGTGGAAGGACAACGCCTACACCGGCCAGGACTGGTGCAAGTACGGCAAGCAGTACGGCAGTTACGTCCAGCAGATCGAATACCAGGACTGCCAGAACGGCTGGCAGTGGGAACCGGGCCAGGCCGCCATCGCCGCCATCGGCCAGGGATATGTGACCGTCACCCCGATCCAGCTGGCCGACGCCTACGTCGCCCTGGCCAACGGCGGCACCCTCTACAGTCCGCGGATCGGTGCGGCACTGATCTCGCCGACTGGGAAGGTCGTGCAGCGGATCGACCCGCCCGTCCTGCGGCACCTGCCGGTGTCCTCCAACACACTGGCCTACATCCGCAACGCGCTGGCCGGCGTGGTGACCCAGGGCACGGCGGCCGGCGCGTTCGCCGGCTTCCCGCTCAACCAGGTCTGCGTGGCCGGCAAGACAGGCACCGCCCAGCTTTTCGGCAAGAACGCGACCTCGGTGTTCGCCTCGTTCGCGCCGTGCGACAACCCGAAGTACGTCGTGCTCGTCATGGTGCCGGACTCCGGCTACGGCGCCGACGTGGCGGCGCCCGCGGTCCGCCAGATCTGGGACGACATCTACGGCCTGGAGGGTCACAAGGCCGCGCTACCCGGCGGCCAGGTGCCGTCGGCGCTGCCCCAGATAACCTCAACGGGAGTCATCGAGGCGCCAGCCGGCTACAGCGGGGGGTCATGATGCTGAGCCGATCGAGCCCGGGTTACACCGCCCGCGGCTACAGTACGCCGCGGCCCGGGGTCTTCGCCGGCCGCCCGCGGTCCCTGCTGGCCCGGGCCTTCGCCAGGAACTCGGCGCTGCGGCACATGGACTGGCTGCTGATCGTGGTGGTCGCCGGGCTGAGCGCAATCGGCGTCCTGCTCGTCTGGTCGGCCACCCAGCCCAGCCTGATCGCCGCGGGCCAGGACCCGCGCACCTACCTGAAGAAGCAGCTGCTGTGGGTGATCATCGGGCTGGCCCTCATGGTCGCGATCAGCTTCGCCGACACCCGCCAGCTGCGCAGCTGGTCGCCGTTCGCCTACGGCGCGACGCTGCTCGGCCTGCTGGCCGTGCTCACCCCGGTCGGCTCCGAGGTCAACGGGGCCAAGGCCTGGATCAACCTGCCCGGCGGCTTCCAGATCGAACCGTCGGAGTTCTCCAAGGTCGCCCTCATCCTGATCATGGCCGCGGTGTTCAGCCGGGCCCGCGGCAATACCCCGGGCCTGCGCTCGGTGCTGCTCGCGCTAGCCGTTTCCGCGCCGCTGATGGCCCTGGTGGTGATCGAGCCCGCGCTGGGCGTGGCGCTGGTCCTGGTGGTTACGACCGCCACCCTGGTCGTGCTGTCCGGCGCGCGGTTGCGCATCATCGCCGCCATCGCCGCGGTGGTCGCCGCCGTCGTCGCCGCGGCTGGCGGCCTGCACTTGCTCAAGTCCTACCAGCTGACCAGGTTCACCTCGTTCCTGCACCCGAACGCCAACCTGGCCGGCGCCGGCTACAACGCGGCGCAGGCCAAGATCGCGGTCGGCTCGGGCGGGATGTTCGGCCAGGGCCTGTTCCACGGTCAGCTGATCGCGGGCAACTTCGTCCCGTCCCAGCAGACCGACTTCATCTTCACCGTGGCCGGCGAGGAACTCGGCTTCGTCGGCACCATCACCATCGTGGTGCTGCTCGGCGTGGTGATCGTCCGCGCGCTGCGCATCGCCAGCCGGGCCGATGACCTGTTCGGCATGCTGGTCGCCTCCGGCATCGCGATCTGGTTCGCGTTCCAGTCCTTCGTGAACATCGGCATGACCATCGGCATCATGCCGATCACCGGCCTCCCGCTGCCCTTCGTGTCCTACGGCGGCTCAGCCGTCTTCGCCGACATGATCGCGATCGGCCTGCTCCAGTCCGTGCACCGCCGCCGCAGTGTCTTCGACTGAACAGTGTCTTCGACTGAACAGTGTCTTCGACTGAACAGTGTCTTCGACTGAACAGTGTCTTCGACTGAACAGCGTCTTCGACTGACAGCGTCTTCGACTGACAGCGTTTTCGACTGACAGCGTCTTCGACTGACAGCGTTTTCGACTGACAGCGTTTTCGACTGACAGCGTCTTCGACTGACAGCGTCTTCGACTGACAGCGTCTTCGACTGACAAGGTCTCGGACGTGCCGGTCTCCGGCTTGACGGCTCTCCTGCTGCGGGCGCGGCTCACTCTGCCGTGAACAGTCACCACGGCCCGTTCAGATAATCTACTTAGATGCCTGTTGAATCGCTGTACCCGGAGCTGGAGCCGCTGCTGCCCCAGGTGCGCAAGCCGATCCAGTACGTCGGCGGCGAGGTCGGCTCGGTGACCAAGGACTGGGATGAGACCGACGTCCGGTGGGCGCTGTGCTATCCGGACGCCTACGAGGTCGGCCTGCCCAACCAGGGCGTCCAGATCCTCTACGAGGTCCTGAACGAACGCCCCGGTGTGCTCGCCGAGCGTACCTACACCGTGTGGCCCGACCTCGAGGCCCTCATGCGCTCTACTGGCCTGCCCCAGTTCACGGTGGACGCGCACCGGCCGGTCAGCGCCTTCGACGTGCTCGGCTTCAGTTTCGCCACCGAGATGGCCTACACGAACCTCCTCACCGTGCTCGACCTGGCCGGCATTCCGCTCCTTTCTGCCGAACGGACCGTGGCTCACCCCCTCGTCATCGCCGGGGGCCACGCGGCCTTCAACCCGGAGCCCGTGGCCGATTTCCTCGACGCGGTGGTACTCGGCGACGGCGAGCAGGCCGTGCTCGCGATCACGGACCTGATCCGGGACTGGAAGCGGGCCGGCCAGCCCGGCGGGCGGGACGGCCTGCTGCTGCGGCTCGCGACGGTGGCGTACGTGCCACGCTTCTATGACGTTTCGTATTACCCGGACGGCAGGATATCGAAAGTAACTCCGAATCGTCAAGACGTTCCGCCATCAGTTTCGAAGCACACGGTGATGGACCTGGACGCCTGGCCGTACCCCCGCGCGCCTATCGTGCCGGTAGCCGAGACCGTGCATGAGCGCTACAGCGTGGAGATCTTCCGCGGCTGCACCCGCGGCTGCCGGTTCTGCCAGGCCGGGATGATCACCCGGCCGGTCCGCGAGCGGTCCATCTCCACCATCGGCTCGATGGTGTCCGGCGGGGTGGCGGCCAGCGGGTTCGACGAGGTCGGGCTGCTGTCGCTGTCCAGCGCGGATCATAGCGAGATCAACGAGATCGCGGTCGACCTGGCTGACTGCTACGAAGGAACCAACGTCGGGCTCTCGCTCCCGTCCACCCGGGTGGACGCCTTCAACGTGACCCTGGCCAACGAGCTCAGCCGCAACGGCCGCCGGTCCGGGCTGACGTTCGCCCCCGAGGGCGGGTCCGAGCGCATGCGCAAGGTGATCAACAAGATGGTCACCGAGGAGGATCTGATCCGCACCGTCAGCACCGCCTACGCCAGCGGATGGCGGCAGGTCAAGCTGTACTTCATGTGCGGGCTGCCGACCGAGACTGACGAAGACGTGCTGGCCATCGCGCAGCTGGCCCGCCGGGTCATCGCCGCGGGCCGGGCGGCGTCCGGGCGGCATGACATCAGGTGCACGGTGTCGATCGGCGGCTTCGTGCCCAAGCCGCACACCCCGTTCCAGTGGGCCGCGCAGGACGCTCCTGAAGTGGTGGATGCCCGGCTGCGCGCGCTCGGCGGCGCGCTGCGCGCCGACCGGTCCTACGCCAGGGCCATCGGGTACCGCTATCACGACGGCGAGCCCGGCCTGATCGAGGGGCTGCTGTCCCGCGGTGACCGCCGGGTGGGCGCCGTGATCCTGGCCGCCTGGCGGGACGGCGCGCGCTTCGATGGGTGGAGCGAGTGTTTCTCGTTCGAGCGGTGGGTCCGCTGCGCCGAGTCGGCGCTGGCCAGCGAGCCGGTCGACCTTGCATGGTACACTACGCGCGAACGTGATTACAGTGAGGTGCTCCCCTGGGATCACCTGGACGCGGGCCTTGACCGCGACTGGCTCTGGCAGGACTGGCAGGACTCCATCGCCCCCGAGGGAGCGGCCGAGGTGGAAGATTGCCGCTGGACTCCGTGTTATGAATGCGGGGTCTGTTCCGCTATGGGTACCGAGATCCAGGTGGGTCCCACCGGGGAGCGGCTCGACGGGAGGCGGCTGCTTCCCGTGGTGGGCGGGAGGTAGCGTGGCAGAGCCGGCAGCCCAGATGCCTGCGGTGCAGCATCTGGTGGTCCGGTATGCTAAGCGCGGAAAGATGCGTTTTGCCAGCCACAGGGACGTGGCTCGCGTCTTCGAGCGGGGAGTGCGCAGAGCCGGGCTGCCGATAGCTTACTCTGCCGGGTTCACGCCGCATCCGAAGATCTCCTACGCGGGCGGTGCCCCGACCGGCGTAGCGAGCGAAGCGGAGTACCTGAGCCTGGCGCTGACTTCCCGCGAGGCCGCGACGCACGTAAGCGAGCGGCTGAACGCGGTGTTGCCTGATGGGATAGATGTGATCGACGTCACGGAGCATGCTGAGGGCGCCAAGGCGGACAGGACCGCCTTCGGCCGCCTGGAAGCATCGCAGTGGCGAGTAGTTCTGCCGGGCGTGACGCCGGCCGCGGCCCAGCGGGCCGTCGCCGGTTTTCTCGCCCTGGATGCGGCGCCCGTGGAGCGCCGCATCGAAAAGAAGGGTGTCCGGATCCTGGATGCCCGGGCGGCCGTGGCCGAGCTTGACGTCCTCGGCGAGGACACGACCACGGCCGATCCTGACGGCGGCCAGCGCGCCGCCGTGACAGGTCTCGAAGATTGTGCCATTCTTCGAATGGTTGTTCTGCATACGGCTCCCGCTGTGCGGCCCGATGACGTGCTGACCGCCCTCCGCGAGCGGCACGGCCTCGTCCCGTCCTCGCCGCCCATGACCACCCGGCTGGCGCAGGGTTCGCTGGCCCTGCTGGCCGGGGCGAACGCGTCATGACGGCGTGGCTGTGGTGCAGGGGAGCCACGACGTGAAGACAAGCAGGCAGGCTCGGACCCCTCGGGCTCACGCGGTCACCGCGCGAGCCCGGTGCCGCGATCGCGGCACCGTCCGCGCCTACGTTGACGATGTGCTCCCGCGCGGTGCGCGGGCGTGTCGCGGTGCGCCGCCACCAGGCGGAGCTCCGCGTACTCGCGCGCCCGGGAGCCTGACTGGAGATAGCCCGAATGCTCGAGAGCGAGCTGTACGACAGAGAATCACATGACAACGCCGCGGGCGGGCGTGGTGCCGGAGAGCTGAGCCCAAGTCCCGCTAGCGTGCCAGCGGCCGTGTTCCAGCCGCCCCAGGTGGTGTTCCAGCCACCGGCGGTCCGGACGGAGCCGGCCAGCCAGCCGGAGTCGCCGCGATCGGCTGGCTCCTCGGGCGGTGCCGAGCCGCCTGGCGACACCGGCGGCGATGACGACGGTACCGGTGCGGGCCGCCGGCGCCAGCGCCGGCCGAGCCGCAGCCGGGCCCGGACCGGTGACCAGGACGCCGCTGATGCCGCTGACGCCCAGGACCAGGACGCGCAGGCTGACAGCAGTGGCCAGCCGGACAGCCCGCGCAGCCAGGGACCGACCTCGCGGAGCCGCAGCCGCCGGGCCGCGTCGGCCCGGGGCGCCGACGACGCGCCGGCCGGGCGGCAGGCCGCCGAGGCCGACGGATCCGCCGAGTCCGCGGACGAGGCCGAGCCGGACGACGGGGATGACGCAGACTCCGCGGGCACCGGTCCGCGCAGGCGCCGGCGCAAGCGCCGCCGCGGGTTGGCTGACAGCCCGGCCTCCCCGGAGCTCAGCTCCGATGACCCGCCGGACACCGTGGTGCACGTTCGCGAGCCGAACGGCTCCGCCGGCACCGACGACGTGCGGTCAGTCAAGGGCTCGACCAGGCTCGAGGCTAAGAAGCAGCGGCGCCGCGAGGGCCGGGAAACCGGGCGCCGCCGGCCGCCGATCATTACCGAGTCGGAGTTCCTGGCCCGCCGCGAGTCGGTCGAGCGGACCATGGTGGTCCGCCAGCGCAAGGACCGCACCCAGATCGCGGTGCTCGAAGACGGCGTGCTCGTCGAGCATTACGTGAACCGCTCCAGCCAGCAGTCCTACGTCGGCAACGTCTACCTGGGCAAGGTGCAGAATGTCCTGCCCTCCATGGAGGCGGCCTTCGTCGACGTCGGCAAGGGCCGCAATGCGGTGCTGTACGCCGGCGAGGTCAACTTCGACGTCAGCGGACTTGAGGGTCAGCCCAAGCGGATCGAGTCGGCCCTTAAGGCGGGCCAGTCGGTCATCGTGCAGGTCACAAAGGATCCGGTCGGGCACAAGGGTGCCCGGCTGACCAGCATGGTCAGCCTGCCCGGCCGGTACCTGGTCTACGTCCCGGGCGCGTCCATGACCGGCATCAGCCGCAAGCTGCCCGACACCGAGCGCAACCGGCTCAAGCAGATCCTCAAGAAGGTCATGCCGGAGAACGCGGGCGTCATCGTCCGCACCGCGGCCGAGGGCGCGGCCGAGGAAGAGCTGTCCCACGACGTCTCCCGGCTTGCCGCCCAGTGGGAGGCGATCGAGAAGAAGTCCAAGACGGCCAGTGCGCCCGCGCTGCTGTACAGCGAACCCGACCTGACCATCCGCGTGATCAGGGACGTGTTCAACGAGGACTTCAGCAAGCTGGTCGTGTCCGGCGACGAGGCCTGGGACGTGGTCGACGAGTACGTCAAGTACGTGGCCCCGCACCTGGCCGAGCGGCTGACCCGCTGGCAGGAGGACCGGGACGCGTTCGCCGAGTACCGCATCGACGAGCAGCTGGCCAAGGCCCTGGAGCGCAAGGTCTGGCTGCCCAGCGGCGGATCGCTGGTCATCGACAAGACCGAGGCCATGACGGTCATCGACGTGAACACCGGCAAGTTCACCGGCCAGGGCGGGAACCTGGAGGAGACCGTCACCAGGAACAACCTCGAGGCCGCCGAGGAGATCGTCCGCCAGCTCCGGCTGCGCGACGTGGGCGGCATCGTGGTCATCGACTTCATCGACATGGTGCTGGAGAGCAACCGGGAGCTCGTGCTCCGCAGGCTGCTTGAGTGCCTGGCCCGGGACCGGACCAAGCATCAGGTGGCCGAGGTGACCTCGCTGGGCCTGGTCCAGATGACCAGAAAGCGGGTGGGCGCGGGTCTGCTCGAGGCCTTCTCGGTGCCCTGCGAGTGCTGCAATGGCCGGGGCGTGATCATAACGTTCGACCCCGAGTCCGACGCGCAGGCCTCGCACCACGTGCACCCCCGCGGCGGCTCCGGCAACGGCGGTTCCGGCAACGGCGGCAACGGCTCGCGCGGTTCCAGCCGGCCCGCCACCCCGGCCACGGTCGCCGCCCGGGCCCGCCCGGACGGCCGCTCCCAGCAGGCGCACGCGGCGGACAGCCAGGACGCCACGGAGATGCCCGCCAGCGCCGAGACCCACGACGGCCCAGCCGAGCCGGCCCGCTCCGGCAGCGGCCGCCGTCGCCGCCGCCGCTCCGCATCGTCCGCGCCCAGCGCCTCCGCCGCCGCACCCGCAGCCGACACCGCACCGGAGGCACCCGCCGCCGACGCCGCGCCGGAGGCCCCCGTCGCACCTCCAGCGGCCCTGCCCGAGCCCCCGCAGGCCCAGGACGGCGCCGCCTGACCCGGTAACGAAGCCGGCTCCGGACCGGGCCGGGCGAAGCCGAGTTCGTAGCTGCCCGCATGTCTGGTAGCCTTAGCGGTCGGGAGTTGCCCGCTGAGCGGGCCCCTCTGGTGCAAGCGAGCCGCCGTGGTGTCCACCGGCGTGCCGGGGCACGCAAGGTAAGCGCAACGAAAGAGAGTTCTCGGGTGTACGCGATTGTGCGCTGTGGCGGCAGGCAGGAGAAGGTCGCGCTAGACGACGTCGTCACCGTCGACAAGCTGGACGGCGCGGCTGGTGAGAGCATCACGCTTACCGCCCTGCTGGTGGTGGACGGAGACCGGGTCATCAGCGACCCCGCCGAGGTCGGCCGGTACCAGGTTACGGCGGACATCGTCGGTGACGCGGCCGGTCCCAAGATCAACATGATCCAATACCGGAACAAGACCGGCTACCGGCGCCGTCTCGGCCACCGGCAGAAGTACACCCAGGTGCGGATCACCGGCATCGGCACCGAGACCAAGGGCAGCGCGACCAAGAGCAGCGAAACCAAGGGCAGCGAAACCAAGGGCAGCGAAACCAAGGGCAGCGAAACCAAGGGCAGCGCGCGGGCCGCGTCCACGGCCAAGGCGGAGGAGGTCTGAGATGGCACACAAGAAGGGCGCGTCATCCAGCCGCAACGGCCGCGACTCCAAGGCCCAGCGCCTCGGGGTCAAGCGTTACGGCGGCCAGCTGGTGAACGCGGGGGAGATCATCGTCCGCCAGCGCGGCACGCATTTCCATCCGGGCGATGGTGTTGGCCGCGGCGGCGACGACACGCTGTTCGCGCTGGTCGGCGGGAAAGTCAAGTTCGGCACGTTCCACGGCCGCCGTGCCGTGAGCATCGTCCCGGGCGATCCCGCCGAGCCTCCGGCGTAGGTCCGCCGGTACTAACAGACGACCAGAAGGCGGGCCGGGGAACCTGGCCCGCCTTTCTCATGCGAGAACGCGAGAACGAGGGAAACGCAGTGGCGGAGTTCGCCGATCGGGTCACGCTGCGGGTGCAGGCTGGCCATGGCGGGAACGGCTGCGCCTCGATTCACCGGGAGAAGTACAAGCCGCTCGGCGGGCCGGACGGCGGCAACGGCGGCCGCGGCGGCGACGTGATCCTCGAGGTGGACGCGAGCTCGGCCACCCTGCTCGACTTCCACCGCCGCCCGGTGCGGCGGGCCGGGAACGGCCGCCAGGGTGAGGGCTCGAACCGCACCGGCGCCAACGGCACCGACCTGGTCATCCCCGTGCCGAACGGAACCGAGGTCAAGACCGCGGACGGCGAAGTGCTCGCCGACCTGATCGGCACCGGCACCCGGTTCGTCGCCGCGGCGGGCGGCCGGGGCGGCCTCGGCAACGCGGCCCTGGCGAGCCCGCGCCGCAAGGCACCCGGGTTCGCGCTCAAAGGTGAGCCGGGGGAGCAGCGCGACCTGATCCTGGAGCTGAAGACGGTGGCCGACGTGGGACTGGTCGGCTTCCCCAACGCCGGCAAGTCCTCCATCATCGCGGCCATGTCCGCGGCCCGGCCCAAGATCGCCAACTACCCGTTCACCACCCTGATCCCGAATCTGGGCGTGGTCGAGGCAGGCGAGGTGCAGTTCGTGGTGGCGGACGTGCCGGGGCTGATCCCGGGCGCCAGCCAGGGCAAGGGCCTGGGCCACGACTTCCTGCGGCACGTGGAGCGCTGCTCCACCCTGGTCCACGTGATCGACTGCGCCGCCGAAGAGCCGGGCCGCGACCCCGCCGCCGACCTGAACGCGATCGAGTACGAGCTGACCGCCTACGGCGACGCGACCGGCGTGGACCTGGTCAGCAGGCCGCGGCTGGTCGCCCTGAACAAGATCGACGTCCCGGCCGCCCGCGAGCGTGCCGATGAGGTGCGGCCCGAGCTGGAAAAGCGCGGCTACCAGGTCTTCGAGATCTCCGCCGCCACCGGTGAGGGGCTGCGCCAGCTGGGCTTCGCCATGGCCGCGCTGGTCGCCGCCGACCGGGCCGCCCGCCCGCCTGAGCTGCCCGCGGAGCGGGTCCGGGTCAAGGTCGCGGTCAAGGCCGCCGACGAGCCGGGCTTCGAGGTGATCCGGCTGGGCGACAGCTTCCTGATCCGGGGCGAGAAGCCGCTGCGCTGGGTCCGCCAGACCGACTTCAGCAACGACGAGGCGGTCGGCTACCTGGCCGACCGGCTGGCCCGGCTGGGCGTCGAGGAGGCGCTGGCCGAGGCGGGCGCCGAGCCCGGAGCCGAGGTCCTGATCGGCGAGCCGGACGACGCCGTGATCTTCGACTGGGAGCCGGCGGCCCCGATGAGCAGCGGGGCCCGGCCCCGAGGCGGCAAGCAGCACCACGGTCCGCGGGGGACCGATCCCAGGCTGTCACCGTGACCGCCAGCCCGCGGCCGGACATCGCCGCGGCGACCCGGGTGGTGATCAAGGTCGGCTCATCCTCGCTGACCACAGCGGACGGCGAGGTCGCCGGCGAGGCCATCACGGCCCTGGCCGCCGCGCTGGCCGGCCGCCGGGCGGCCGGCGCGCAGGTGGTGCTGGTGTCCTCGGGAGCCATCGCCTCCGGCCTGGTCCCGCTGGGTCTGACCCGGCGTCCCAGCGATCTGGCCACCCAGCAGGCCGCCGCCAGCGTGGGCCAGGGCTTGCTTATCGCACGCTACGCCGCGGCCTTCGCCCAGCACGCCATACGTACCGGCCAGGTGCTGCTGTCCGCGGATGACCTGATGCGGCGCACCCACTACCGCAACGCCCAGCGGACCCTGGACCGGCTGCTGGAGCTGGGCGTGCTGCCGGTGGTCAACGAGAACGACACGGTGGCCACCGACGAGATCAGGTTCGGCGACAACGACCGGCTTGCCGCCCTGGTCGCGCACGTGACCCGGGCCCGGGCGCTCATCCTGCTGTCCGACGTGGACGGCCTGTACGACGGCGACCCGCGCCGCGGCCAAGCCCAGCGGATCGCGGAGGTCCGGAACCAGGCCGACCTGGAGGGCATCGGGCTGCGCCGCGGCATGAAAGCCGGCCAAGGGGGCCAGGGGGGCCAAGGGGTCCAGGGCAGCCAAGCAGGAGCGCCGGGCATCGGCGGCATGGCCACCAAGGTGGAAGCCGCGATGATCGCCTCCACGGCCGGCATCCCGACCGTGGTGGCCAGCGCGGCCAGCGCAAGCGCCGCGCTGGCGGGCGAGGCGGTCGGCACCTACTTCGCACCCCACGGCCGGCGGCCCGCGACCAGGCTGCTGTGGCTGAAGCACGCCGCGGTGGCCCGTGGCAGCCTGAACCTGGACAAGGGCGCCGTGGAGGCCGTGGTGCGCAGGCACGCCAGCCTGCTGCCGGCCGGCATCACCGGGGTCGAGGGCACCTTCGACGCCGGCGACCCGGTGAACCTGCGGGACGAGAACGGCGCCGTCGTGGCCCGCGGCCTGGTCAACTACGACGCCTCGGAGATCCCCGGCCTGATGGGCCGCTCCACCCGCTGGCTGGCCAGCAAACTAGGCCCGGAATACGAGCGCGAAGTCGTCCACCGCGACGACCTCGTCATCCTCTAACCGAGCCCCGGGTGCGGCGCCAGCCACCGGGTGTCGATCCGGGCGTGCCGCATCCGGCCTACCAGGCGGACGCGCAGCGTCTCCGGCGTGTTGTCGCCCGCGTCCCTGCTGATCGCCAGCCTGGTAAACCGCACCGCCAGCTCGTTGGCGTCCACCACCATGCCCGGCGCGAGGACCAGCTCCACGTTGCCGCCGCGCACCCGCAGCTCGATGACCAGCTCGGGTCCGCTGCGCACCGCGCTGGTCAGGTCCAGCATCACGTCGCACCACGCGGTGCGCAGCACCAGCCGGTGCGGCAGCGTCCACTGGCCGTCGCGGCGCACCGAGCCATGCCGCTCGCGGATGGTGAGCAGTTCGGCGGCCGGCTCGGCCGGCGTCCCAGCGAGCGGCAGCACGAGCGAGCCGTCGCTGCCTGGCGCCGCGATCAGATCGGCGGTGAGCGGGGCCAGCGCGTCGATGGTGCGGGCGGCCAGCGCCGCGTCCAGCCGCTGGTCGAACTCGGCCGGGTCGAGCCGGCCGTCGGCGACGGCGGCGCGCAGCAGTTCGATGACCCGGTCGCGGTCCGCGTCGGACGCGCGCAGCGCGGGTGAGCTGGACGGATCTGCCGGCATCCGGCCTCCTCGGCGGCGACGTGGTGGCGCCGCGCCACCGACTTTCCACGTTATAGCGCGAGTCGGCGGCCATCAACGAGGGGTACGCCAACGCGGCGCGACATGAGCCGGGATGCCGGTACACAGCCTCTATCACCAGACGGCGCGTTGAGCTGGCCTGATGGTTGTGGGCGTTGCCTTTCAGGAGCGGCGGCGGTTGAGGGGCTTAGTTGTCGTCGTCCCCGGCGTTGCCGCGGTTCTGCAACCTGTCGAACAGGCCCCCGCCAGCCCGGGCCGCGCTCTCCGCCACGCCACGGAAGATGCCGATCAGCGGGTCCTGGGACCGGCTCCACGAGTCCTGGTACGCCTTGGCGGCGTTCCTGACCTCGTCGCCGACCGAGGCGCTGCTGTCGGTGTCCCGGCGCGGGTAGTCGCCGCCCAGGATCCGCTCGTACTCGCCGTGCGTGGCCCAGTAGTCGAGCTCGGCGAACCGGACCACCGCGAACGGGTGGGTGTTGCCCTGCAGCTGCATGATCTTCAGGATGCTGTCCCGCAGGTCGGGCACCGCGTCGTACTCGCGCGCCTGCTCGCGGAACGCGTCCGGGTTCAGCTCGGACAGCTGCGCGCCGCCGGCCAGCTTCATCAGCGCCCGCCGGGCCGCGTCCACGTCCTGCCCGGCCAGCAGCCCGGCGCGGTCACAGGACACCTCCGACTTGCGGAACCACTCCTCCAGGCCCCAGATGATCGCCGTGAGGGCGAGGGCGATCGGCAGGAACGCGGCCCGCGACGCCCACCGGAGCAGGATCAGCAGCATGGTGCGGTACACCGCATGCCCGGACAGGATATGGCCCAGCTCGTGCCCGACCACCCAGCGCAGCTCTTCCGGGTCATACAGGTTGACCATGCCGGTGGTGATCACGATGAACGGCTTGTCCCGGCCGAGCGCCATCGCGTTCACCAGCGGGTCCTGGGAAACGTAGCACTCGGGCACGTCGGGCAGGTCCAGGACATAGGAGCCGTCCCTGACCAGCTCGTAGATGTGCGGGAACTGCCGCTCGGAGACGCGGACGGCGCTGGCTAGGTACGTCAGCCGGAAGGCCCGCTCGTTGAACAGGCCGAACAGCCTGCGCAGCAGCGTGTCGAAGCCGGTGAGCTTGCGCAGCGCCACCAGCGCCGAACGGTCCGCGGGATGCTCATAGGCGCGGGAGGAGATGCCGGTGAGCCGGACCCGCGCGCGATCTGGCACTGAAGTCATATCTCGTATCGTAGCCTCAACTCCAGCCAGTTGAACCGGTCCCGAAGCCGGTCCCGAAGCTCGTCACGAAGCTCGTTACAAAGCCCGTCCCGAAGCCGGTCAGGGACGCCGGTCAGGGACGCGGGTACCATACGAGGGCATGGGGACGTGCCAGCCATGACGCAAGCCATACGCCGGATCGGCGTGATGGGCGGCACGTTCGACCCCGTCCACCATGGTCACCTGGTCGCCGCCAGCGAGGTCGCGCACATCTTCGCGCTGGACGAGGTCATCTTCGTGCCGACCGGCCAGCCCTACCAGAAGGATTACCGCCAGGTATCCGCCGCCGAGGACCGGTACCTGATGACGGTGATCGCCACCGCGTCCAACCCCCGCTTCAGCGTCAGCCGGGTGGACATCGACCGGCCCGGTGCCACCTACACCATCGATACGCTGCGCGAACTGCGCGCCGCCGCCGGCCCGCAGGACGAGCTGTTCTTCATCACCGGCGCCGACGCGCTGGCCAGGATGCTCACCTGGCACGACGTGGACGAACTATTCACTCTCGCGCATTTCGTAGGCTGTACCAGGCCAGGTCACCAGCTCAGCGAGGCGGGGCTGCCCGACGGCAAGGTGAGCCTGGTGGAAATCCCGGCCCTGGCCATCTCGTCCACCGAGTGCCGGGCCCGGGTCGAGGCCGGCGAGCCGGTCTGGTACCTGGTGCCGGACGGGGTCGTGCAGTACATCGCCAAACGGGCGCTGTATGCCAAGGCCGAAGGGCAGGCATGACATCCCGGCCATGGGTAAGACGGGCAGGCATGACATCCCGGCCATGGGTAAATGGCGCTCGCCCGTGAGATGGTTATAGAACAACAGTGCCTACCGAAGGGGGCCGCAAGCACTCGTGACTGCCACACCGAGGGCCGTCGAGCTCGTGGAGACTGCCGCGCTGGCGGCGGCGGACAAGCTGGCGGACGGCATCATCGCCTACGACGTGAGCGAGCAGCTCGTCATCACCGACGCCTTCGTCCTGTGCTCGGCGACAAACGACCGGCAGGTCCACGCCATCGTGGACGAGATCGAGCTCCGGATGCGCCAGGCCGGCGCGGAGCTGGTCCGCCGCGAGGGCGAGCGGGAGGGCCGCTGGGTGCTGCTCGACTACCTCGACGTGGTGATCCATGTGCAGCATTCGGAGCAGCGCACCTACTACGGGCTGGAGCGGATCTGGAAGGACTGCCCGCCGATCCCGCTGCCCGAGCTGGTCGTCAACCCGGGGAGGAGGCCCTGAGCGACCAGCGAGTCCGGCTGGTCCTGTGGCGGCACGGCCAGACGGCCTGGAACGCCGAGCGGCGGTTCCAGGGCCAGAGTGACATCCCGCTCGATGAGACCGGGCAGGCGCAGGCCGAGCGGGCCTCCCGGCTGCTGGCTGGGCTGCGCCCCGACTTGATCGTCTCCTCTGACCTCAGCCGCGCCGCGGGCACCGCAGCCGCCCTGGCCCGGGTGACCGGGCTGGAGGTGATCCTGGACAAAGACCTGCGGGAGCGGCACGGCGGCTGCTGGGAGGGCCTGACCGACACCGAGATCCGCCAGCGCTATCCGGCGGCCCACGCGACCTGGACGCCGCCGGACGGCGAGCCGACCCAGGCGGTCACCGAACGGGTGGCCGCCGCCCTGCAGCGGGCCGCCTCGGCCGTGGGCGAGCAGGTGCCGGACCGCGAGGGCCTGGCCGTGGTGGTCAGCCACGGCGCCGCGCTGCGGCTGGGCATGTCGCGGCTGCTCGGCATGCCGGACGAGCTGCTGAGCGTGCTGGGCCCGCTGTCCAACTGCTCGTGGTCGGTACTCGGTTACCGGTGGGGCCATTGGCGGCTGCTCGAGCACAACGCCGGCACGCTTCCCGAGCCCGTCCTGTCCGACGATCGCTAGAGAGATTGTTATGCCAAACGGTCCAGGCTCTTCCGTCTCCGTCACCTGGTACGGCCAGTCGGGGTTCAGGCTGGCCGCAGGGGACAGCCGCGTCCTGGTTGACCCGTTCCTGTCCGAGCGGGACGACCGCAACTACCCGCCGCCCGCCACGGCGGCGGAGTTCGCCGACGTCACCCTGGTGCTGTGCACCCACGAGCATGTCGACCACCTGGACCTTCCCTTCCTGCGCGAGTTCTGCGCGGTCAACGCCACCGCCCGGATCATCGTCCCGGCCCCCGTGGCCACGATTGCCAGCCAAGGCGGCCTGGACCCGGCCCGCCTGACCAGCGCGGTGCCGGGGGAGGACCTGCACTACCGGGACGTGACCGTGCACCCGGTCCCGGCCCTGCACGGGCTGGGCGGAGACCTGCCGGTGGCCTACGAGTTCGCCCCGGACGGCGGCCCGGTCCGGTTTCTCGGCTTCGTGCTGGAGATCGGCGGGATCCGCTTCTTCCACGCCGGCGACGGCCTGGTCTATCCCGAGCTCCCCGCGGCGCTGTCCGCGCTGGCCCCCGACGTACTGATGCTCCCCATCAACGGCCGCGACCACATGCGGGAAGCGGCCGGCATCGTCGGCAACATGAACGAGACCGAAGCCGCCTGGCTCTGCGCCCAGCTCGAACCGACCTACGTCATCCCCATGCACTACGACGCCATCAAAGGCAACACCGGCGACCCCGGCCACTTCGCCCGCATGGTCCACCAGGCCGGCAGCGCCGCCGCCATCCTGATCCCGACCCGCGCCCGCCCCATCGCCCTGACGCTGCCCTGACGCGGTGACCGTGTCATGAAACCCGGGATCCAGCACCTCCCGGGGCCTGAAAGCCGGGTTTCATGCCCCTCAGACTTGCCGTAGCACGGCGACCACGCGGCCGAGGATGCTGGTCTCATCACCGAGGATCGGCGCGCAGCCCGGCTCGTGCAGCATCATCCGGGCGCCGTCGGAGTGCCGGTACGTCCTGACCGTCACCTCGCCGTCGAGCAGCGTGGCCACGATCTCGCCGTCCTCCGCACGGGATTGCTGCCGGACCACGACCCAGTCCCCGTCCGCGATCGCGGCGTTGATCATCGAGTCGCCGGCCACCTTGAGCAGGAACAGCGTCCCCTCGCCGACGAGCTGCCGCGGCAGCGGGAAGACGTCTTCCACGTTCTGCTCGGCCAGGACCGGCGCGCCCGCGGCGATCCGCCCGACCAGCGGTACGTAGGCCGCCTCCTGCGGCGGGATATCGAGGCCGGGGAACTCCGCCGCTGCGGCCTCACCGGGCAGGCGCGCCTCCACGGTTCGCGGGCGGCCCACGTCCCGGTGCAGGTAACCCTTCTTCTGCAGCATGATCAGCTGGTAGGAGACGCTGGAGGTGCTGGTCAGCCCGACCGCGTCGCCTATCTCCCGCATCGAGGGCGGATAGCCCCGCTTCCGCACCGACTCCCTGATGACCTTCAGCACCTTGCGCTGCCGCCAAGTCAGCACATGATCGGGATCGGGCTTGTCCGGCGTCTCCAAGATGACCGCGGGCCTGCTCCCCTTCGGCTTCCGTCCCGGGCGGCCCCTCGGTCGAGCCGGATCAGCCCCGGATCCGGAACCTTCCGCGTACCGCGCCAGAGTGGACACCTGGGTCCTCATCTGTTCACCTCCCTGGCCTCGGACCGGGGCGGCGACCTGCCCGCTAGAACACGTGTCCGAAACCAGGAGAAAGCTAACACCTACCTCCGACATTTTGGCCGTATTGCGCTGCCCCGTGACCGGGTAGTGGCGCTGCTATCAGCGGCCGGCCGCCTGGTCCGCTGACGGCTCGCCGAACAGCGCCACCGGATTGTCCCAGCAGACCGCGCGCAGCCAGTCCTCGCCCAGGCTCAGCCGGGCCAGCCCGGCGAGCTGCCTGGCGTAGGGGTAGGGGATGTTCGGGAAGTCGCTGCCCAGCAGGATCTTGCCCGCCAGCCCCAGCTCGCGGACCAGCGGCAGGGCCGCGGCCGGGAACGGGGCCAAGCGGTCGAAGAAGTCGGTGAAGATCATCGTGGTGTCCAGCCTGACCCGCTCGTAGTCCGCGGCCAGCCGCAGGAACGCCTCGTAGTCCGGCGCGCCCATGTGCGCGATGATCGCGGTCAGGCCCGGATGGCGCGCCAGCACCGCCCCGAACGGCCCCGGCCCGGTGTGCTCGGTCCCCACCGGCGCATGCCCGGCGTGCACCACCACCGGCACCCCCGCCTCGGCCAGCAGCCCCCATACCTCATCGAGGAGCGGGTCGCCGGGGGAGAACCCGCTCACCTGCAGGTGCACCTTGAAGATCCGCGCCCCATCCGCCAAGGCGCCGGCCACGTACCCCGCCACCCCCGGCTCCGGGTAGAACGTCGCCGACGGCAGGCACCCCGGCGTCGCCTTCGCGAACACCATCGTCCACGCGTTCAGGTCCGCGGCCATGTCCGCCCGGTGCGCGTAGGCCAGCGCGCTGAACATCCGCACCCCCATGGCCCGCAGGTGCGCCACCCGCTCCTCATCGCTCCACCGGTACCGGATCGGCCAGGTCACCCCGACCAGCGGCCCGGCCGCGTCGAAGTACCCCCACACCTTGCGCAGCATCCGCGGCGGCAGGAAATGTGTGTGCACGTCGGCCAGCCCGGGCACCCCCAGCCCCCGCCAGAACCCCGGAACGTCCCCGTCCTCCTCCGGCAGCAGCGCACTGTCCATCCCCCGATTCAACTGCACAAGCCCGCCACCAGGGAAATTCTCTTTTATGCCGAACGGGCCGTGCTGCCCGCCCGCGCTCGCTTTCACGCCCCCGGGCTAATTAGCCGCCGGCCATTTCCTGTTATCCGCTCTCCGGATCCGCCCAGTACGGCGGCAAACCGCTCCCGGACGGTGGCCGCGGTATGGTCCGCGGGCGCCGCCCACACATCGGCATTGAAGATCTCGACCTCGACGTAGCCGTCGTAGCCGGCCGCCGTCACGCCCGCCGAGATCGGCCCGAAGTCGATCAGCCCGTCGCCCAGGTGGCCACGTCCCATCAGGGTGTCGGCCGGCAGCGGCAGCACCCAGTCGCAGACCTGGTAGCCCACGATCCGCCCTGCCGCCCGGGCCAGCTCGGCCTGCAGCCGGGCGTCCCACCAGACGTGGTAGGTGTCCACCACCACGCCCACCGCGTCCGCCGGGAACTGCGTGGCCAGGTCGACGGCCTCGCCCAGCGACGAGATCACGCACCGGTCGGCGCAGAACATCGGGTGCAGCGCCTCGATGCCGAGCCGGACCCCCAGCCGCTGCGCCTCCGGCACCAGCTCGCCGATCGCGTCGGCCACCATGCGCCGGGCCAGGCCGAGATCCCGGCTGCCCGGCACCAGCCCGCCGCACACCAGGGCCAGCGCGTCCGCGCCTAGCGAAGCCGCCTCCCGCACCGCCGCCAGGTTGTCCGCCCGCGCCGCCGCCCGCCCCTCGGCGTCGGGCGACGTGAAGAACCCGCCCCGGCACAGGCTGGACACGTGCAGTCCCGCGTCCCGCACCGCCGCCACCGCCGAAGACAATCCGGCCTCGGCCACCCGGTCCCGCCACAACCCGATGGCCGGGATGTCGTGCCGCGCGCACAGCGCCGCGGCGTCCTGCAAGGACAGGTGCTTGACCGTGGCCTGGTTCAGCGACAGCCGGCCCAGGCCGATCCCGGTCAAACCCGCTCCGGTCCGGCCAGCGTCGCCAGCAGTGCGCTCATCCGCTGCACGGCCAGCTCCGGATCGGTCAGCGCCCGCGCCGCGGCTGCCCGCTCGAACACCTGGATCAGGTGCCTGGCCGGCCGGCGCCGCTGCAGCCCGCCCAGCATCGCAAAATCCGGCTGCAGGCCGTTCAGCCAGGCCAGGAAGGCCACGCCCACCTTGTAGTAGTAGGTGGGCGCTTCGAAGATCAGTCGGCTGAGCGGCACCGTCGGGGCCATCGCCGCGTCGTAGCCCGCCACGTCACCCCGGTCCAGCGCGGCCAGTGCCGCCGCGGCCGGAGCCGTAATCGCGGCGAACGCCCCCAGCAGCGCGTCGCTATGGCCCCGCGCGTCGCCGCGGATCAGCTCGGTGTAGTTGAAGTCGTCCCCGGTGTACAGCCGGACCCCGGCCGGCAGCCGCCGCCGCAGCGCCACCTCCCGGCCCGCATCCAGCACCGACAGCTTGACGCCGTCCACCTGCCCGCCCGCCCGTTCGATCAGCTCCAGCACCGTGTCGGCCGCGGCCTCGAACTCGGTGCCGCCCCAGTAGCCGCGCAGCGCCGGATCGAACGCCTCACCCAGCCAGTGCAGGATCACCGGCCGTTCCGCCTGCCGGAGCAGTTCGCCGTACACCGCCAGGTAGTCCGCGCGTCCCCGGGCGCTGGCCACCAGCGCCCGGCTCGCCATCAGGATCACGTCCGCCCCGGCCTCCTGCACGAACGCCATCTGCTCGGCGTACGCGTCGATGATCCGCGCGATCGGGTAGCTCTCGCCGTCCGCCAGCTGGTCCGTTCCCGCCCCGCAGGCCAGGGCCCCGCGCGCCACCGAAGCCGACCTCGCGATCAGCTCCCGGGCCAGATCCCAGGACAGGCCCATGCCGCGCTGCGCGGTGTCCATCGCCTCGGCCACGCCGAACCCGTGCGCCCACAAGTGCTCCCGGAACCGCATCGTGGCCTCCCAGTCGACAGCCTCACCCCCGGGGCATGGCGAGGCGGCGACGTGGGCCGCGGCAAAGACCCGCCGCGAGACCGGCGGCGGGTACGCGGAAGCCCAGCCCCGCTCGGGGATGACCAGCGGCCCGTCCCGGCCCGGCAGCCGGATCTCCACCGCCACCTCAGGCATCCAGCGGCGGCACGTCGACCCGCCGGCCCTCGGCCGACGACCGGAGCGCCAGGTCCGCCAGCTGCACGCCCTTGGCCCCCTCGGTCAGGTCCCACTCAAAAGGCTGCCCCGAAGCAGCGCACCTCAGGAACAGCTCCCACTCGGCCTTGAACCCGTTCTCGAAGCTCATGTTGTCCGGCACGTCCGTCCACTGTGCCTGGTAGTCGAGCGGATCGGGCAGGTCCGGGTTCCACACCGGCATCGGCGTGGACACCCGGTGCTGGATCGCGCAGTGCCGCAGCCCCGCCACCGCGCTGCCATGCGTCCCGTCCACCTGCAGTTCCAGCAGCTCGCGCCGGTTGACCCGGACCGCCCAGGACGAGTTCACCGAGGCGACCGCGCCGCTGGCGAACTCCAGCACCGCGTACGCCGCGTCGTCCGCGGTCGCCTCGTACGGTTGCCCGGACTCGTCCCAGCGGCGCGGCACATGTGTCACGTTCCGCGCGTACAGCGCGCTAACCGGGCCGAGCAGGTCAGTCAGCACGTACTGCCAGTGCGGGAACATGTCCACCACGATCCCGCCGCCGTCCTCCGCGCGGTAGTTCCACGACGGCCGCTGCGCCGGGATTCCGTCACCCTCGAACACCCAGTAGCCGAACTCCAGCCGGACCGACAGCACCCGCCCGAAGAACCCCGCGCTGACCAGCCGCCGCAGCTTGAGCACCCCGGGCAGGAACAGCTTGTCGTGCACCACGCCGTGGGTGATACCTGCCGCCTTCGCCGCCCGGGCCAGCCGCAGCGCGCCCGCCAGCGAGCCGGCCACCGGCTTCTCGGTGTAGACGTGCTTGCCCGCCTCGATCGCCTTCATCAGGCTGGCCTCGCGCGCGCTGGTGACCTGGGTGTCGAAGTAGACGTCGACCTCCGGGTCGGCCAGCACCTCGTCCACGTCCGTGGTCCAGCGGTCCAGCCCGTGCCGGGAAGCGATGGCCCGCAGCCGCTCCTCACTGCGGCCGACCAGGATGGGCTCCGGGTAGACGGTGGTGCCGTCGTCGAGCCGCACGCCGCCCTGCTCCCTGATGCTGAGCAGCGACCGGACCAGGTGCTGCCGGTAACCCATCCGGCCGGTGACGCCGTTGACGGCGACCTGAATGACCTTGCGCGTCATGGATTCAGCCTCCGGCTCTGGCGGGTGGTACGAGCCCGCGGTACTATCCAGACCGTCTGGGAAAGTGCTTTCCCAGATTAGGCTGGGCCCTTAGACGGGTCAAGGGTGAGCCTCGGCGAGGAGGGCCGGTGATTCACGACCAAGCTCCTCCGGATCGGATCAGGCCCCGGTCGAGGGTGACACTGCAGAAGGTGACCCTGCAGGACGTCGCCGACCGCGCTGGCGTATCGCTGACCACCGCGTCACGGGTGCTCAGCAACGGCCGGCGCCAGGTCGGCCAGCCCCTGGCCGACCGCGTCCACCAGGCGGCCGCCGATCTTGGATATACGGCGAACCTGCAGGCCAGAGCGGTCGCGACCGGGCAGAGCACGATGGTGGGCGTGGTCGTGCACGACATCGCCGACCCCTACTTCGCCAGCATCGCGGCCGGTCTCATCGAGGTCGCCGACGCCCATCAGCTCCTGGTCTGCATGTCCAGCACCCCAGCCACCGAAGCGGCCGAACGCGAGTATGTCGCGCTGATGCGCGCGCAGCGGGCCCGCGCGGTCATCCTGATCGGCAGCCGTACCGACGACACCGAGGCCAGGGCAGCGCTGCGCGCGGAGATCGTCGCCTTCACCGGCTCCGGCGGCCGGGCGGTGTGCGTCGGCCAGGATCTGCTCGGCGTGGACACGATCCTGCCCGAGAACGCCGCAGGTGCGCAGGCCCTGGCCCGGGCCATGGTCGCCCTCGGGCACCGCCGCTTCGCCGTGCTGGCCGGGCCGCGCGGCCTGCTGACCGCCCGGGACCGGCTGGACGGGTTCCGCGCCGGGCTGGCCGCCTGGTCGGTACCGCTGGAGGAGGCCCGGGTGGTCCACGGCGCGTTCAGCCGGGACGGCGGATATGAGGCGATGAGTGCCATCCTGGCCGCGGGGGAGCCGCGGCCCGACTGCGTGTTCGCGGTCACCGACGTCATGGCCATGGGCGCGCTGGCCCGGCTGCGGGCCGGCGGCCTGCGGGTTCCGGCCGACATCGCGCTGGCCGGCTTCGACGACATCTTCACCCTGCGCGACGTCTACCCGCCGCTGACCACGGTGCGGCTGCCGCTCAAGCAGATGGGGGAGATGGCCGCCAACCTGATCCTGTCCGACGCCGACCCGGCCCGGGACCAGCCGCGTGTGATCCCCGTCCCCGGTGAGGTCATCCTCCGCGACAGCACCATCCCCCGCCCGCCCGGCTAGCGGCCCCCAGCCGCCCCAGAGCCGCCCCGCGCACCCGCCGCAGCCGCCGACCCTTGCGGATCCAGCCGCCAATCAGGTACGTTTCGCTCAATTGGAAAGCGCTTGCCACCACGCGGACACCAGCCCCGCATCAACTCTCTAGGCCGAACTCATCATGTGGGAGACCAGCGGCGATGGTTGACCATCAGCCCCGGTCCGCGCATGATCCGTACTAAATCGGTACCACCACACGGCCCAATAAAGCCCGTTGAGGGAGTGAGCATATTGAGCGAAGCGGCACACATCCCGTTCTCCGAAACGAAGGCGCCCGAATCCGCCGAGCGCCTGCACCGCGGGGCCCTCAGCCTGATCGACATCTCCGCCTCGACGATGGCGAACATCGGCCCGGCCTACAGCTTCTACTTCGGCTTCGCCGGGATCGTGATCTTGGCCGGCCTCGCCTCGCCGCTGGTCGTGCTCGTCGCCGCCGTCGCCATCGCGCTGCTCGGCAACACGCTGTCGCAGTTCTCCCGGGCGCAGCCGTCGACCGGCGGCTTCATCACCTTCGTCGGCAAGACCTTCGGCGGCACCAGCGCGGTGACCACCGCGCTGGTGGCCGGGGCCGGCTACATCATCGCGATCTCGTCGGTGCTGGTCATCTCCGGCGGGTTCCTGTCGATCATGCTGCAGTTCTACTTCAACGTGAGCATCCCCTGGATCATCTTCTCCGCCCTCTTCACCGCCGGCGCCATGGTGATGATGTTCCGCGGCGTGGCCGTGTCGACCAGGCTGGCGGGCTTCTTCTTCGGCTTCGAGCTGATCGTGCTGCTCGTCGTGTCGATCGCCGTGCTGATCAAGAACGGCGGCCACCTCAGCTCCGTGCCGTTCCAGCCCAGCCACGTCCTCAACGGCTTCAGCGGCCTGGGCGTCGCCTTCCCGCTGGCCATCTACCTGTTCATCGGCTGGGAGAACTCGGCGGCGCTGGCCGAGGAGACCACCAACCCCCGGCGCAACGTGCCCCGGGCCGTGTTCCTGTCGATCGCCGTGATGGCCTTCACGTACCTGCTGCTGTCCTACGCCACCGTCACCGGCTTCCACTACAGCGCCACGGCGCTCGCCCTCCCTCTCATCCCGTTCATCGCCGTCGCCCACAGCGTGGCGGCCTGGCTGGCCTTCATCGCGTACCTGGCCGGGCTGACCTCCACCCTCGGCGTGCTCATCGCCGCGGTGAACTCCCAGTGCCGGCTGATCTTTAACGCCGGGCGTGAGGGCCTGCTGCCGAGCTGGATCGGCCGGGTGAACCCGGTCCGCCGGACGCCGGTCAACGCCATCATCACCTTCGTCGCCATCGCTTCGGCCATCACCCTGGGCTGGGCGATCGGCCACTGGATCGGCGGGACCGGCAACAGCCTGAGCGCGATAAACTTCTTCGCCGAATCCGCCACGATGGGCACGATCCTGATCGTGTTCGTGTACCTGGCGGCCAACGTGGCGCTGCCGTTCTACTACCGCAAGTACCGGCCGGCCGAATTCAACATCATCAAGCACGTCGTGCTGCCGGCCCTCGGCGTGGTCGCGGTCGGCATCCCCATCTACTACCTGTTCAACCCGTCGCCGCCGACCCAGCCGTACGACTGGTTCCCGTGGGTCGGCGTGGGCCTCATCGTGGTGTCCATCCTCTACGCGATCTGGCTGGTCAGGCGTGATCCCGGCCTGGGCGACCGGGTTGGCTCGATCGTCGCCGACGAATAACCCTCCGGGCCGGTGGCGGATCCGAGTCCGCCACCGGGCCCCGTTTCCGCTCCACGGGGAGATCCGCCATGACCGACACCGCCGTCCACGCGGACCAGGCGTCCCGCGTTCCCCCCGCACACCCGCTAGACCCGGCCACCGCGGCCGAGTACCTGGCGGGCCGGGAGATCATGGCGGCCGCCGAGCTGCTGGCCGAGCCGGTCAGGTTCGCCTACTACGGCCTCGAGGAGCCGTCCAAGGACGACGTGCTGGCCGGCCGGGGCACCGATCGCCGGCTGCGCGCATTCCTGGTCAACACCGGTACCGGCGAGTCAACCGACGTGGTGGTCTCAGTGACCGCCGGCCAGGTCGTCAGCGCGCGCAAGCTGGACCCGCGGACCGACGGGCAGATGCCGATCATCGACAGTGACTTCGTGGCCGTGGACGAGATCGTCAAGGCCGATCCCGCCTGGCGTGCCGGCATGGCCCGGCGGGGCCTGGAGGACATGAGCAAGATCCGCGCCTGCCCGATCACGGCGGGCGCGTTCGGGCCGGCCGAGGATGACCGGCGGCGGATGGTCCGCGTGCTCGCCTTCGTCCAGGACCGGGAGCACGACCTGGCCTGGGCGCACCCGGTCGACGGGATCGCCGCCTACGTCGACCTGATCGAGAAGAAGGTCTTCCGGATCACCGACGAGTTCGAGCTGCCGGTCCCGGCCGAGTCAGGCGACTATGACGACGAGGCGGTGCGCGGCCCGCACCGCACGACGCTGCGGCCCATCGAGATCATCCAGCCCGAGGGACCGAGTTTTATTCTGAACGGGCCGTGGTTGCAGTGGCAGGACTGGTCCATGCGGATCGGGTTCGACGCCCGCGAGGGGCTCACCCTGCACCAGATCAGCCTGAACTGCGGCGGCCGGGAGCGGCCCGTGATCTATCGCGCGTCCATCCCCGAGATGGTCGTGCCCTACGGCGACCCGCGGTTCCGCTACTGGCAGGCCTACTTCGACACCGGCGAGTACCTGTGCGGCAAGTGGGCCAACTCCCTTGAGCTCGGCTGTGACTGCCTGGGCGAGATCGCCTACCTGGACGCCACGGTGACCGACGACACCGGTCAGCCGCGGGTGATCCAGAACGCGATCTGCGTCCACGAGGAGGACTTCGGCATCCTCTGGAAGCACACCGACATCTTCAACGGCTCGGCCCAGTCCCGCCGCCAGCGCCGGCTTGTGGTGTCGTACTTCACCACCGTCGGCAACTACGACTACGGCTTCTACTGGTACTTCTACCTGGACGGCACGATCGAGTGCGAGGTCAAGGCCACCGGCGTGGTGTTCACCTCGGCCTATCCGGGCGGAGACCACCCCTACTCCACCGAGGTCGCGCCCGGCCTGGCCGCGCCGGTGCACCAGCACCTGTTCAGCGCGCGCCTGGACATGACGGTCGACGGGCTGGCCAACGCGGTGGAAGAGGTCGACGTCAGCGGCCGCCCGATCGGGCCGGACAACCCGTACGGCAACGCCATCGTGCAGGAGGTGACCCGGCTGACCCGCGAGTCACAGGCCGGTCGCCGCGCCGACGGGGCCCGGGGGAGGACCTGGCGGATCATCAGCACCGAGCACTCGAACCGGTTCGGCCGCCCGACCAGTTACACCCTCTACCCGGAATCCGCCCCGGTCCTACTGGCCGATCCCGCCGCCCCGGTGACCGCCCGGGCCGGGTTCGCGACCAACCACCTGTGGGTGACCAGGTACGACCCGGCCCAGCGCTACTCGGCGGGCGATTTCGTCAACCAGCATCCGGGCGGGGCGGGTCTCCCTGCCTTCGTCGCGGGCGACCGGGACATCGACGGCACCGACATCGTGGTCTGGCACACGTTCGGCCCCACCCACATGCCGCGCCTGGAGGACTGGCCGGTCATGCCCGTGGCCAGGTGCGGATTCACGCTCAAGCCGACCGGCTTCTTCGACCGCAACCCGACCCTGGACGTGCCGCCGCTGTCCCCGCACTGCGCTGCTGACTAAGAACTGCCGGGCTGACTAGGAACTGCGGGTGCCTCCGGACGGCCCGCCGCCTTAGCTGACGCCGAAGTCCCCGCAGGAACTGATCGCCGAGACGCTCACGTCCGGCCTGACGATCTCGGCCGGGCTGGTGTTGCACAGCTCGGCACCGTTAACCGTCGCGGCGGTGAAGTTCGCCGAGCCGATATCGGTCAGCGGCAGGAGGCCGCCGCTCGCGGTGCAGCAGGGCGCCTCGGCCACGACCTCGGCCGAGGACCGGACCGCCGCGGCCAGCGATTGGGCCACCGCGCCCATGGACGCAGCATTGCCGTCGCCAAGGGTTCGCCCGCTCAACGGCACCGCTCGCATGACCGGTGTCGTCCTTGGACCAGGTTGGGGAGCTGCGGCACGTGTCGAGCCAGCCGAGAACAGCCAGGCCCAGGGCGTGCGGCAGGCGGTACACTATGTCGTCGTCACCAAGTCGGACAGTTCAGGTGCTAGGCTGGGCGTCCACGGCGTTGGTCGGGCCTCTCGCGGGACCATCCAATAACGTGCTTGAGGGGCTATGGCGCAGCTGGTAGCGCGTCTGCATGGCATGCAGAAGGTCAGGGGTTCGAATCCCCTTAGCTCCACCAGGTCAGAGGCTTAGACGGTTCCCCCCAAAGTCGGGCTGGGAGCCAATGTGGGAGCCAAGTGTTACGCTCCCGCCATGAGCAGGCGTGGATTTCGCGATGACGCGATCTACTTCGACCACTCCGGCGACTGCCGCGACCCCCGGTACCACAAAGGATGCCCCGGGCGCTGGCGCGGTGCGGTGTCGCTCGGCTACGGGCCGGACGGCAAGCGGATCCGCCGCAAGGTGGGCGGCCGCACCAAACAAGAGGTCAAGAACAAGCTTGAGGACCTACACGTTGACCTGACCGCCGGGATCTCAGCACCAAACGGTCGCTACACGGTCGGCCAGGCGATAGACGACTGGCTGCGTGACGGCCTCGATGGCCGCGCGGAGAAGACCGTCACGCTCAACCGGGGTGCCCTCAAGCCATTCGTCGACAGCATCGGCAATAAGGCGCTGCGTGAGCTGACCGCCCAGGATGTCCGCCGGGTGCTTACCGACATCGCGGCCACGCGCTCGAGCCGGACGGTCGTGGTCGCGCACAACGCGATCGAGCGTGCGATCCGGCACGCGGAAGCTAACGACCAAGTCCGGCGCAATGTCGCTTCCCTGGTCAGGCCGCCATCAGGACAGCCCGGACGGCCGTCCAAATCGCTCACGCTTGACCAAGCCAACGCGCTGATGGCCGCAGCCGAGGGATCCCTGCTGGGCGCCTATGTGGTGCTGTGCCTGCTGACCGGGATCCGCGCCGAGGAGGCCAGGGCGCTGACGTGGGGGCACGTCGATCTCGACGGGGATCCCGCGGCGGTTCCCGCGGTACCGCCGCACGTCGCGGTGTGGCGTTCGGTCCGTGCCCATGGCGATACCAAGACCGAGAACTCCAAGCGCACGCTACGACTACCCGAGCGTGCGGTCACGGCGCTGCGGGAGCATATGGCCCGGCAGGCCGAGCAGCGACTGCTGGCTGGTGACCTGTGGCAAGAGCACGATCTGGTGTTCAGTTCCTCGGTCGGAACTCCGCTGGATGCGGCCAACGTGCGCCGGACCTTCAAGAAGATCACGACCGCGGCCGGGCTGGGCGATAACTGGAAACCCCTGGAACTCCGGACCTCCTTCGTCAGCCTGATGTCGGACTCCGGCGTGCCGGTGGAGGAAATTGCGCGCCTGGTCGGGCATACCAGCACCCGCACCACGGAGGTGGTGTACCGCCGCGAACTGCGCCCCGTGATCACCACCGGCGCCGAGGTCATGGACAAGATCTTCTCAGGCTAGCTAATTTCGAGTAGCGGCCTACATGCTGATGGTCAAGTCTATGACCTGAACTATCGACCCTCCGCTTTTCAGGAGGTCTATCACCCCGGGAGCACTTACCTGGAAAAGGCTCCAGCAGCCAAGCTCACGCGCATCGACGCTGCTGACCGGCTGTTCTCCGTACCTTTAACACGCATAACAAGTGTACCGGAGTGTGCCGTTTCGTCCGTGGGATTCCTGTGGGGACCGACCACCGTGTCGCGGAGTTGTGGGGTTTCTGTGGGGGCTCGCAGAAGCCTGACAGGTCCAGCCGATCCGCCAAGGGGGCACCAGATGCCGCAGCTTCCGGAGACTGATGACACTTTCCGAGTAACCTAGTGTCACCGGAGCGTCCTGCACGCCCGAGGTAATTCCGCGCCGAACGCCGAATACGGGCGCGTGATTTATCAGCGGCCTGTG
>CAVTZG010000001.1:0-23394 GCA_963739135.1 uncultured Actinomycetes bacterium | reverse complement strand
AAATGTACTGACTTAACCGCACAGCTGAAACCCCGGCCGCGCCGGCGGCCCCGGCGGCCAATCCTCCGTCCTATCCTGGTGGGGCCCAATTCTTTTTGACCGAACGGAGCCCGGTGTCAGCCCTCAGTCCCCCGGCCCGTGATCCCGTGGTATCCGCGGATCCGGCCCCGCCCGTGCCACTTACGCTGGCCGGGCGGCGTGGGCGGCCGCCCCGGCACCTGGCCGACCTGGACCTGGCCGGGCGGCGGGCGGCGGTGACCGAGCTCGGCGAGCCAGCCTTCCGGGCCACTCAGCTGTCCCGGCATTTCTTCGGCCGGTACACGCAGCAGACCGAGGAAATGAGCGACGTGCCGCGGGCCTCGCGGGCCGCGCTGGCCGACGCCCTGCTGCCCCGGCTGCTGACCGCCGAACGCGAGCTGGTCTGCGACGGCGGGACCACCCGCAAGACGCTGTGGCGCGCCTTCGACGGGGCGCTGGTCGAGTCGGTGCTGATGCGCTACCCGGACCGGGTCACGATGTGCGTGTCCTCGCAGGCGGGCTGCGGGATGGCCTGCCCGTTCTGCGCGACCGGGCAGGCGGGCCTGACCCGCAACCTGTCCACCGCGGAGATCGTGGCCCAGGTGGTGGCCGGGGCCCGCCTCCTGGCCGACGGCGAGGTACCCGGCGGAACCGGTCGTGTCTCTGCTGACCTTTCTCACCGGGGGGACCCATCCCCCCGGACCCCCCGGGGAAGACACGACCCCCCCGCGCCCCCCCGAAACCGAGTTTCCAACGTGGTGTTCATGGGCATGGGGGAGCCGCTGGCCAACTACGCCAGCGTGGTGGCCGCGGTGCGCCGCCTGACCGAGCCGGTGCCCTCCGGCCTCGGCATCTCCCAGCGCTCGGTGACCGTCTCCACGGTCGGCCTGGTCCCCGCCATCGGCAAGCTGGCCGCCGAGGACCTGTCGGTCACGCTCGCGGTGTCCCTGCACGCCCCCGACGACGAACTGCGCGACACCCTGGTCCCGGTCAACCGGCGCTTCAAGGTGGCCGACGTGCTGGCCGCCGCGTGGGACTACGCCGCGGTCACCGGCCGCCGCGTCTCCATCGAATACGCCCTGATCAGGGACGTCAACGACCAGGCCTGGCGGGCCGAGGAGCTGGGCTCGCTGCTGGCCGGGCACCTCGCGCACGTCAACCTGATCCCGCTGAACCCCACGCCCGGCTCGAAGTGGACCGCATCCCGGCCCGCCGACCAGCGCGAGTTCGTCCGCCGGCTGGAGGCCCACGGTGTACCGGTCACGGTCCGCGACACCCGCGGCCGCGAGATCGACGGCGCCTGCGGTCAGCTGGCCGCCTCGGCCCGCCCCTGATGACTGGCATGGCGCGCCAGTGCTGGCGGCTACTGCGCTGGCGGCTGGTGCACTGGGGCTGGGAGGCGGTGCACCGCGCCGGGGCGGTCACCGCGGGCACGCCCGTCGGCCAGCGGTTCGCCGCGTTCGGCCCCGGGTCGACGGCGGCCTTCCCGCCCGGGACGATCTTCGGCGAGCGCTGGATCGCGATCGGCGCCGACACGCTCATCGGCTCCCTGGTCACGCTGTCGGCGGGCATGGTGCCCGGCCAGGACCTGGGCCCGGTGCCGGTGCTGCGGATCGGCGACCGCTGCGTGATCGGCCGCGGCAGCCACATCGTGGCCCACCACTCGCTGGTCATCGGCGACGACGTGTTCACCGGCCCGTACGTCTACATCACCGACCAGAACCACGGCTACGCCGACCCGGAGATGCCGATCGGCCGCCAGATGCCCAGCAACGCGGCGGTGCGCATCGGTTCCGGCAGCTGGCTCGGGGCCGGGGCCGTGGTGCTGCCCGGCGCGTGCATCGGCCGCAACGTCGTGGTCGCGGCCGGCTCGGTGGTCCGGGGCACCATCCCCGACCGGTGCGTGGTGGCGGGCGTCCCGGCCCAGATCGTCAGGCAGTACGTGCCGGGCGATGGCTGGATGCGGTCAGTGGGCGTCGCCCAGCGCCGACAGAGCGTCACGCAGGCGCCCGACCCGCCCGGCTAGCTGAGCCGCCGTCTGCGCCGCCTCGGCGTCCTTGATCACCGCGGGCAGCCGCAGCAGCAGGGCCACGGTCTCCTCCACCGCCCCCAGTCCGGAAGCCAGCTGCTCCAGCCTGGACCGTTCGGCCGTCTCATCTTCTCGCTGGCTGTTGAGGTACAGGTCGACGAAGACCGCCACCTTGGACTTGAGCACCCAGGGATCGAACGGCTTGGCCAGGTAATCCACCGCGCCCGCCGAATATCCGCGGAAGGCCTGCTCGGGCTGGGAGGTTGCGGCGGTCAGGAAGATGATCGGCACGTCGCGGCCCTGGGCCTGGCGCTTGATCTGCGCGGCGGTCTCGAAGCCGTCCATCCCCGGCATCATGATGTCCAGCAGCACGACCGCGTACTCGTCGGCCAGCACGGCCCGTACCGCCTGCTCGCCGGTTCGCACCGACACCAGGATCTGGTCCAGGGGAGCCAGGATCTCCTCGAGCGCGAACAGGTTCTCGGGCCGGTCGTCCACCAGCAGGATCCGGGCCCGCCGCGACACCTGGCTCACTTCCCTCTCGCTGCCCGCAGGTCTAGCTGCCCCCGGCTAGCTTGCTCTCATAATCTCACGTTCGGTTGCTCCCGCAGCTACCCGGCCAGTAGTTATTTCGCCGCTCTTGTATGGCCAAGCGCTAAGGTCAGCCCTTGGGCGCGGCCCGCTTGTCCTGCAGCCAAGCGCCGAGATCAGCTCTTCCGCCCACTCCGCTTATCCTGCATCTTCGGGCTGAATACCTCACCGCGCAGCGCCCGCTCGACCAGCCCCACCGCGCGGGCGGTATCGGCCAGCCGGGCGCCCTCCTTGCGGTAGGCGGCCAGCACGGTGTCGATCGCGTGCGGCGGCAGCGCCCCGGCCAGTTCGGTCCGCGCCGTGCGGTACCCCTGCCGCGCCCCCTCGACGCACGCCTTCGTGTGGTACCTGGCCATGCTGGCCAGCGCCACCGGATACCGGCGCAGCACCCCGTGCAGCCGGTAGTCCGGCGGCACCACATCAAGCAGCCAGGTGACCGCGGTGGACTCGAACTCCTCGCTGTCCGGCGGGTGCACCCCCGCCGGCCATCCTGGCGGTGTATACGCGGCCATCCTGACAGCATATCCTATATCGAACGTACATTCTACACAAGGCTGCCGCCCAAGCGAGCCGCCGCCAGCGCCGACCCGCCGCGGCCCGGCTCCGGCCCATCCAGCCCGTAGCGGCTCATGCCTCTAATGCGCCCCACGGGTCCCCGGCCGCCGGATCCTTGCCGAACACCTTCTTCTGCAGCGCGTGCGCCGTCACCGAGGTCCCGCACACCGCCGGGGGCAGCTGGTCGTTGGACGCCGCCCACTGGGTCCACTCGGTCAGGTCCTTGCCCGCCACGGTGATCCCGCCGTTGACCAGGTACCAGGTATCGAACTTGGTGGCCGTGCTCGGCGTGATGACGATGTTCCCGCCGTGGAGCCAGGCGGGTGGACCGGAGAAAACAGTGTCCGTCTGCCCCAGCGTGCCCTGGTCGAGCATGCACTGGACCAGCAGGGCGGGCGCGTCCGTGGTCCGGTCCTGCGTGGCCCCGCTGCTGGTCGGCGACGGGATGGGCGTGGATTGCGAGCAAGCGGCCACCGCACAGGCGAGCAGGATCCCGCCCGGCGCCCACCTCCACCTCATGTAGCTCCCCTTGATCTACTCAGCTCCTACTTACGGTGACGGCCAGCGGCGCGATCCGGTTCGGAGCGAAAGACGCGGTTAGTCTAGCCGTCACTCTCCGGCCAGGTCAGCAACCAAAGCACCCGCCAACGTCGTGTCTCTCCCCGGAAGATGACCTCGGGGGTCCAATGCCCCAGACCGTCCGCCGCCCACGTTCCCGCCCACCTCGCCAGCACCACCTACCCCATTACCGTGGTTGATTCCGGTCCTGCGGTTGATTCGGGGTACTGGGTAGGCATTCCAAAATAAGTTGTGTTTGCGGTGTGTTGCGGGTGCTTATTGTGCTATGTGCGGAGGCGCCCGCGGGGCGGGGGGCCGGGGATGGTGATCCCGGCGGCGGCGGCGTGGCGGCGCAGGTCGTCCGGGGTGCGGACGCGGACGGGGCCGGGGGCTAGGGCGGGGTGGCCGGGGCCGAGCAGGCTGGTGATGGCCTGGACGGCGGGGGTGATGGTGCTGTGGTGGGCGCCGAGCAGGGCGGCGATGCTGGTGCAGGGCATGCCGAGGCGGTGGTGGCAGAGGGCGGCCAGCAGCAGCGTGTCCAGGGTGAACCTGAACGGGGCGGCGGGGCCGGTGCGGGCGCGGCGGGAGTGGCCGCGGTCCAGGTGCAGGCGCTGCTCGCGGGCGGCGGCCCAGGGCAGTTGCAGGCTGGCGGTCAGGGCGGCGAGGTCCTGGCGGGACAGGCCGGTCAGTTCCGGGCTGGCCAGCGCGGCCACGACGGGGGCCAGGGCGGCGGCGGCCGGGGCGGGCGCGGGGTCCGGCGGGGGTGGCGGGGCGGCCCGCCAGGCGGGCAGCAGGGTGTAGTTCCAGTCGCCGTGGAAGCGGTGCCGGGTTAAGGCCCTGGTCTCCAGGTCGGTCATCTGCTCGTCGCTGATCTGGGTCCCGGTGGGGTAGGAGCCGGTGTCCAGCGCGGCGGTGACGGCCAGCCCGGTGGCCGTGGTAGTCGCGGCGATGGTGTTGATGATGACGTCGTGGCTGGTCAGCGGGCGGCCACGCCAGTTCAGGGTGATCTGGGAGAACAGCCGGTGCTCAATCTTGTTCCACTTGGAGGTGCCGGGCGGGAAATGGCAGCAGGTGATCTCCAGCCCCGTCTGCCGGGCCAGGTCCGCCAGCCCGGCCTTCCAGGCCCGGTTCCGCCACCCGTTGGACCCGCCGGCATCGCAGCAGATCAGCAGCCGCCCCGCGCCGGGATAGGCATCCCGGCCGATCAGGTCCCACCAGCGGCGGATCGACTCCACCGCCAGCGCGGCGGTGTTGTGGTCGGTGCCCACGTTCACGAACCCGGCGTTCGCGGCCACGTCGTAGACCCCGTACGGGATCGCGTGCCCGCCCTGCTCATCTTCAAAGCTGTGGTCGCGGACCTTGACCGGGTTGCCCTCCGGCCGCCACTCGGCCCCGGCCTGCGCGAACTCCCCGACTTCCTCCTTCTTCTTCGCGTCCACGCTGATCACCGGCTGCCCGGCCGCCAGGTGCTCCTTAGCCTGCCCGGCGATATACCGGAACTGGGCATCGCGGTCCGGATGCCGCCGCCCCTCGGTCACCTTCGCGTTGGCCTGGGTGGAGAACCCCTGCTCATGCAGCAGCCGCCAGGCCGTCTGCGGGCTGCACGCGTGCCCCTGCCTGCTCAGCTCATCTGACAGCTTCTTCGCGCTCTTGGTCGTCCACATCAGCGGCGACTCCGGATCACCCCGGGTAGAGTCCGCCACCAGGGCCAGCAGCGCCGGCACCAGCCCCGGATCGGCCTCGGCGAGCTTCTTGCGCCCCGCGCCCGGACGCCGGACCCGGCCTTCCGGCGCGAACGACCCGGATTCCAGCTCCGCCGCCCCATCGGCGACCGTCTGCCAGGACGCCCCGGTCATCTTGGCCACCGCCGTGATCCCGCCGTCCCCGGCCGCCCGCGCCACCGCGCCCAGCGCCAGCCGCCGCGCCTTCTCATCCAGCACCGGCAGCAGCAGCCCCAGCTCCGGCCCGATAAGCTTCAAAAGCTCCGCGTTCGCGCCCATACCAGCATCCTGGCACGCGACACGCCGGAAACTCAGTTAATTTCGGAATGTTTACGGAATCCCTCAAATCAACCGCAAAGCCCGAATCAACCGCGCAAAGTCAGCGCTCATGTCGAGCTTCCGGGGCAGCAGCGGCGACAGTGGCTGATGTGGCTTGGCCGGAGGTAATGCGGGTCGGCAAGGAGCCGCGAATCAGGCTCTCGGGCAACTTTTCAGCAATGACCTACAACCTTTAGCGCATTCGGCCGGTCTAACAGCGGGTTCTGGAGCACCGCAGCACAAGGAAGTGTGACAGATGAGCGCGCCAACGTACGTGCCGAGCGTTTTCGGGGAATTGTTGCGCAGTCACCGGCGGACGGCCGGTCTGACCCTGGAGGAACTGGCCGAACGGTCCGGGCTGACGGCCCGCGCGGTCAGCGACATGGAGCGCGGGCGTACCACCAGGCCGTACCCGCGCTCGATGCGTATGCTGGCCGATGCGCTCACGCTGACCGGGGCCGCGCGGGACGAATTCTTCAGCGCGGTCGGCGGGACCGGCCCGGCGGAGCACGCACGGGCCGGCCATCCGCGCGGGTCTAGGCGGGTTCGAGCAGGCGCAGGGCGTGCGCCTTGGCGGCGGCCTCGCCGCGGCTGGCGGCGCCCAGCTTGCCCAGGATGTTGGACACGTGGACGCTGGCCGTCTTGGGCGAGATGAACAGCTCGGCGGCGATCTCCCGGTTGCTGCGCCCGGCGGCGACCAGCCGCAGCACGTCAAGCTCCCGTCCGGTCAGGCCGTAGTCGCCGGAGCCTTCCGGGTCGCCTCCGCCCAGTGAGATCCTGGCCCGCCGGGCCAGGATCGAGATCTCCTCGCCGAGCGGTGCCGCGCCGAGCTGGCCGGCCAGCGTGGCGGCCTGCCGGAGCCGGTCTGCCGCGGCGTCCCGGTCGCCGCCGGCGATCGCGGTCTCCGCCGCATGCAGCAGTGTCTGGGCCAGCGGATAGGGCTCGCCCACGGCCGCCCACGCGGCGGACGCCTCATCCCAGGCGGCCTGCAGCTCGGTGCCCCGGGCGCCCAGGACCAAAGCGACCTGCGCGTCGGTCGCGACGAAGGTCAGCCTGCTGGCCCGCTGCGCCGGGCCGAACGTCTCCAGTTTCTCCGCGAACGTCCGCAGCCTGTCGGCCAGGGCGGCCGCCTCGTCCCGGAGGCGCTCGTCCTGCGCGGCTGCGGCCTGCCGGGCCGCGGCCAGGCTGGCGCCCGCCGCGGTGACCAGCAGCGGCCAGGCGTACCGCGGGCTGTCCAGGGGATAGTCGTCGATCACCCGCGACGCGGTGCTGGCCGCGGCGGCCGCCCCGGCCGTGCTGAGCTGCAGCGCGATCTGCGCCGCGCCCAGGGGGAGGTGATGCTGGTCTTCGTGCGGCGAGCCGCGCAGGAACCCGCCCGCGACCGATAGCGTCTCGGCGGCCACGTCGGTCTGCCCCCGGGCCAGCGCGATCCGCGCCTTCATGACCTGCAGGATGGCCCGGTGCAGCGGCAGGGCCGCGAGCTGGAAATCGCGCGCGGCCTCGGCCAGCGCCAGGGCCTCATCCCACCGGCCCAGCGCCAGCAACGGCTCGACCTGGTTGATCGTGAGCAGGCTGCGCGAGGTGCGGGACAGGTACTGCACGTCCTGGTGGGCCAGCCCCCGGCGGGCCGCCGCCACGGCCAGCTCGTGCTCGCCCGCGCCCTCCAGCAGGTGGGATTCGTTGACCGCCGCCTTCGCCACCAGGTCGTAGGCGCCGGCCCGCTCGGCCATGGCCCGCGCCTGGGCGATCAGCCCGATCGGGTCGCCGCCCGTGCTGCTCTCCTGACCCGCGCCCGCCTGGAACATGGCCAGGGACAGCAGCGCGTTCGCTTCCTTGGCCTCGTCGCCGAGCTGGCGGGCCAGGGCCAGGGCCTCCTCGGCGTAGGAGCTCTCGGTCGGGACGTGCGGTATGCAGCGCGCCATGGACAGCAGGATCGATACCCGGGCTTCAGTCGCGTCGGCCGGCACGGTCTGCAGCGCGGCGGAGAAGTCGTCGGGATAGTCCTGGCGGCCCAGGTTCATCTTGAAGTAGCCGCGGTTCTCCAGCAGCCGCGCCACCCGGACCGGCTCGGCCGCCGGGTCAAGCTCCTTGAGGGCCGAACTGGCCAGCGCGATCCCGCGTTCGAACTCCCCGGCCTCGTTGGCCGCGCTGGTCGCCTCCTCGAGCACGCGGCCGTGGTCAGCGCTGATCCGCTCCGCCGCGTCCGGCACCTGGTCCCACAGCTCGAGCACCCGGGCCAGCAGCGACAGCCGCTCGGCCGGGGCCACGGCCCGGCCGGCCTGGGCCGCGGCCTGCCAGGCGCCGATCAGCGCCCAGACCGTGTCGTGCGCGGAATGCCAGTGGTGCGCCATCTCGATCGCGGCCCGGCCCGGCGGCACCAGCGAGGGATCGGCGTCGATCGCGTCGGCGAAGCGGCTGTGCAGCCGGCCGTGCTCGCCGGGCAGCAGGTCTTCGTGGATGGCCTCGCGGATCAGCTCATGCCGGAACGAGTAGCCATCGCCCTGGGCCCGCAGCACGTTGGCGGTCACGGCCGGGCGCAGTGCGCTGGTCAGCGCGACGTCGTCCAGGCCGGTCACGGCGGCCAGCAGCGCGTGCCCCACCGTCTGGCCGCCCGCGCACGCCACCCGCAGCACCTCCTGGGTATCCTCGGGCAGCCGACGCATCGCGTCGAGCAGCAGGTCACGCAGGGACTCGGGCAGCTCCGGGCTGAGCTCGCCGTCACAGCACAGCAGCGTCTCGACGAACAGCGGGTTGCCCTCGCTGCGGTGGTACAGCGCGTCGGCCAGCTCGCCCGCCGCAGCCCGGCCGAGGATACGGTCCGCCAGCTCGCCGGTGTCGTGCCTGGTCAGCCGGGGCAGCTCCATCCGCTCCACCCAGTCGATCCGGTCCAGCGTGGCCAGCAGTGGACGGAGCGGGTGGGTGCGGTGCAGGTCGTCGGAACGGTAGGTGACGATGATCAGCAGCCCGCTGATGGACCGCTGGTTGCCGATCAGGAAGGTGAGCAGGTCCCGGCTGGACCGGTCGGCCCACTGCGCGTCCTCGATGACCAGCACCACCGGGGAGTGCCGGGCCAGCTGCTCCAGGACGCTGAGCACCTCCTCGAACAACCGGGCCCGGGCCTCGCCCGGATCGCCGCTGGTATCGGGTTCACCCAGCTCAGGAAGCAGCCGGGCCAGCCCCCGCGTGGTCCGGCCGGGCAACATCGAGGCCACCGTGTCCGCGCCCATCTCGCGGACCAGATCGCGCAGCACGGCGGTAAACGGCGCGAACGGCAGCCCGTCGGTGCCCAGTTCTAGGCAGCCGCCGGTCAGCACGCGGGCGCCCGCCGCGGCCGTCATCTGACCGAACTCGCCGACCAGCCGCGACTTGCCGACGCCCGCCTCGCCGCCGAGCAGCACAGCAGAAGGGCCGCCCTGGCGCGCGCTGTCGAACGCGGCGCGCAGGGCGGCCATCTGCTCGTCCCGTCCGACCAGGACGGGGCTTGATGCTCGCCCGCTCATCTCTGCTGTCAGCATTCCACGCGGGTCTGACATTTCCGCGGGCCTGCAGGCAGGGTCAGCGTCGGGCGAGGCCGAAGCGGACATGGCCGTCTCAGGCGGCGTGGTGCTGGCTCGGTACCCGGCCCGGCCGGCTGGCCGGCTCATCGAGGTCCGGGACGGTCTGGAACGAGCCGTCCACGTAGTCCGGGATGGCCGGGACGGCGAACGTGTCGGCCTCGGCCGGCCGGACGGCCCCGCGCCGCCGGGCCCGCCGCGCCCGGATCACCGAACGGGCCAGCGTGGCCTGCTCCGCCTGTGCCCGCATCTCGCGGCCGCGCTGAGAGGTCAGTTCGCGCAGAATCTCGGGATGCATGGTTCCTCCTGGTCCCCTACGGGAACCTGTCTGGTTCCCATATCCTCAAGATTCGCCGTAAGGCCCCACCCCCGGCATCGGACGAATTCCTTATCTTCGGGCCCCGGCTGAGGCTTAGGCCGCGCGCATCGCCTCACGTCTGGCCTAAGCCGTCTTAGCCCAGGTCAGAGCCATTTATGCCGAACGGACCAGAGTGCGTGCCGGCCGCTAACTCCGCCGCCACGCGGCCCATGGCCATCGGGTTTCCGCCTTTCACTACACTGGTAGGAGCCACCCGATCGGGTGGGCGCATCCCAGCCGCCGAACAAACGAGACTCACGCATGCCCGCTCTGCACCAGCCCGCCTCCCCACGGGCCGTCCTGGCCACCCGCGACGACCTGCGCAACGTGGCCATCGTCGCGCACGTCGACCACGGCAAGACCACCTTGGTCGACGCGATGCTGTGGCAGTCGGGCGCGTTCCGGGCCAACGCGAACGTGGCCGAGCGGGTGCTCGACTCCGGCGTCCTGGAGCGGGAAAAGGGCATCACGATCCTGGCCAAGAACACCGCGGTGCATCACGCCGGGCTGACCATCAACATCGTGGACACGCCCGGGCACGCGGATTTCGGCGGCGAGGTGGAGCGCGGCCTGTCCATGGTCGACGGCGTGCTGCTGCTGGTGGACGCCAGCGAAGGGCCGCTGCCGCAGACCAGGTTCGTGCTGCGCAAGACGCTGGAAGCCGGGCTGCCGGTGATCCTCGTGGTCAACAAGGTGGACCGGCCCGACGCGCGGATCGCCGAGGTGGTGGACGCCTGCTACGAGCTGTTCATCGACCTGGACGCGACTGAGGAGCAGATCGAGTTCCCGATCGTGTACGCCTCCGCGCGAGCCGGACGGGCCTCGCTGATCCGGCCGGCCGACGGCGAGATGCCCGATTCGCCGGACCTGGAGCCGCTGTTCACGGCGCTGAAGGCGACCGTCCCGGCGCCCGCCTACGAGGTCGGCGCGCCGCTGCAGGCTCATGTGACCAACCTGGACGCCTCGTCTTATCTGGGCCGGATCGCGCTGTGCCGGATCCGCAACGGCACGATCTCGCGCGGCCAGCAGGCCGCCTGGTGCCGCCGCGACGGGTCTATCGAGAGGGTCAAGATCTCCGAGCTGTACCTGACTGACGCACTCGAGCGCGTGCAGGCCGACTCCGCCGGCCCCGGGGATATCGTGGCCATCGCCGGCATCCCGGAAATCATGATCGGGGAAACCCTGGCCGACGTGGACGACCCGCGACCGCTGCCGCTGATCACCGTGGACGAGCCGGCCATCTCGATGACGATCGGCATTAACACCTCGCTGCTGGCCGGGCGGGAGCCGGGCGCCAAGGTCACCGCCCGGCTGGTGCGCGACCGGCTGGCCCGCGAACTGGTCGGCAACGTGTCGCTGGACGTGCTGCCCACCGAACGGCCCGACACCTGGGAGGTCCGCGGCCGGGGCGAGCTCGCGCTGGCCGTGCTGGTGGAAACCATGCGGCGAGAGGGGTACGAGCTGACCGTGGGCCGGCCCGCCGCGGTCACCAAGGACGTGGACGGGGCCGTCTTCGAGCCGGTGGAGCGGCTGAGCGTGGACGTGCCCGAGGAATACGTGGGCACGGTCACCTCGCTGATAGCGGTGCGGCGCGGCCGGATGGAGTCGATGACCAACCACGGCACCGGCTGGGTCAGGCTCGAGTTCGTGGTGCCCGCCCGGGGCCTGATCGGCTTCCGGACCCAGTTCCTCACCGAGACCCGGGGCACCGGCATCGCCCACCACGTCTTCGAGGGCTACGAGCCGTGGACCGGTGCCATGCGCGGCCGGGCCACCGGCTCGCTGGTCGCCGACCGGTCCGGCACCGCCTCCGCTTACGCCATGTTCAACCTGCAAGAACGCGGGTCGCTGTTCGTCACCCCCGGCACCGAGGTGTACGAGGGCATGATCGTGGGCGAGAACTCCAGGCCCGACGACATGGACGTCAACATCACCCGCGAGCGCAAGGTCACCAACGTGCGCCAGTCCGCCGGGGAGGAACTCGAGCGCCTGGTCCCGCCGCGGCTGCTCAGCCTGGAGCAGGCCCTGGAGTTCTGCGCCGACGATGAGTGCGTCGAGGTCACTGCCACGGCCGTCCGCCTGCGCAAGACCGTCTTGGAGGCCAAGGAGCGCTTCCGCACCCGCGCCCGCGCCGCCCGCGCCACCTGACCCCCGCGCCGCCCGCCCACGCAGAACTTCCCGGGCGCGGCGTATTAGCGTGAACCTAACACTGAGTCAGCCGACAATGTGCTACGAACTCTTGACGCTTCACCAGCAACATGTAGTATTTAGTCAGCTGGCCGGATCGGTCGGCAGGAGGGCGCGCCTAGTGAGCATCCAGGACCAGCCGTTCGTCGAGTTCCGCGTCGATCCTGAGCGCTGCCGGCACTGGCGGGTCACCTTCGACGGGCCGGTGGCCACGGTGACGATGGACGTGGACGAGGCCGGCGGCCTGGTGCCCGGGTACGAGCTCAAGCTCAACTCCTACGACCTGGGCGTGGACATCGAGCTGTACGACATCACCCAGCGGCTGCGGTTCGAGCACCCCGAGGTGACCGCGGTGGTGCTGACCAGCGGCAAGGACAAGATCTTCTGCGCCGGGGCGAACATCCGCATGCTGGCCGCCTCGCCGCACGGCTGGAAGGTGAACTTCTGCAAGTTCACCAACGAGACCCGCAACGGCATCGAGGACGCCTCCGCGAACTCGGGGCAGGTCTGGATCGCCGCGCTGAACGGCACCGCCTCGGGCGGTGGCTACGAGCTGGCCCTGGCCTGCGAGCACATCATGCTGGTGGACGACCGCTCCTCCTCGGTGTCGCTGCCCGAGCTGCCGCTGCTCGGTGTGCTGCCCGGCACCGGCGGGCTGACCCGGGTGGTGGACAAGCGGCACGTGCGCCGGGACCTGGCCGACTACTTCTCCACCCGGCCGGAGGGGCTGAGCGGCAAGAAGGCCGCCGCCTGGCGGCTGGTGGACGAGGCCGTGCCCCGGCCCGCCTGGGAGCAGACCGTGGCCGGGCGGGCCCGCGAGCTGGCCGCCGCATCAAACCGGAGCCAGGGCGAAGACGAGGGCATAAAGCTCACCCCGCTGGACAAGGACCGGTCAGAAGGCCAGATCGGCTACCGGTACGTCGAGGCCAGGCTCGACCGGGCCCGCGCCGCGGCCGAGATCACGATCACCGGACCGGAATCAGCGCCTCCCGCCGCGGCCAACGGGATCCACGAGCAGGGCGCGCAGTTCTGGACCCTGGCCATGACCCGCGAGCTCGACGACCTGATCCTGGACCTGCGCACCAACGAGCCCGAGCTGGGCACCTGGGTGCTGCGCACCACGGGCGACGCGGGCCAGGTGCTGGCCTACGACGAGCTGCTCCTGAACGAAAAAAACGACTGGCTGGCCAAAGAGATCACGCACTACCTCAAGCGCACGCTCAAGCGGCTGGACGTGACCAGCCGCAGCCTCATCGCGCTGATCGAGCCGGGCAGCTGCTTCGCCGGCTGCCTGCTCGAGCTGGCCCTGGCCGCGGACCGTTCCTACCAGCTGGCCGGGGTGTTCGAGGACGAGGACCCGGACGCCGCCCCGGCCGCGATCACTGTGGGCCCGATGAACCTGGGCCCGCTGCCCATGGGCAACGGCCTGACCCGGCTGCAGACCAGGTTCCTGGGCGACGAGACCAGCCTGGCCGCGGCCGAGAAATGCATTAACGAGCCCCAGCTCGCCGCGGACGCCGAACGGCTCGGCCTGGTCACCTTCGCCCCCGACGACATCGACTGGGCCGACGAGGTGCGGATCACGATCGAGGAGCGGGCCAGCTTCAGCCCGGACGCGCTGTCCGGGCTGGAGGCCAACTACCGGTTCGCCGGCCCGGAGACCCTGGAGACCAAGATCTTCGGCCGGCTGAGCGCCTGGCAGAACTGGATCTTCAACCGCCCCAACGCCTCGGGGCCGGACGGCGCGCTGCGCAAGTTCGGCACCGGGCAGCGGGCCGATTTCGACCGGAAGCGAGTGTAAACAGTGACCGCCGCCGATTACGACGAGAAGATCCCAAACAACGTCGATCTGCGTGCGGACCGGCGGCTGCAGCGAGCCCTGGAGTCCTGGCAGCCGAACTTCCGCCACTGGTGGGAGTCGATGGGGCCGGCGCTGCCCACCCAGGACGTCTACCTGCGCACCGCGGTCAACGTCGGCCGGGAGGGCTGGGCCAACTTCGGGCACGTGGCCATGCGGGACTACCGGTGGGGCATCTTCCTGGCCGAGCGGGACGCCGGCCGCCAGATCGGGTTCGGCCAGCACAAGGGCGAGCCGCCCTGGCAGCAGGTGCCCGGCGAGTACCGCGCCGACCTGCAGCGGCTGATCGTGATCCAGGGCGACACCGAGCCGGCCAGCGTCGAGCAGCAGCGCAACCTGGGCGCCACCGCGCCGAGCCTGTACGACCTGCGCAACCTGTTCCAGGTCAACGTGGAGGAAGGCCGGCACCTGTGGGCCATGGTGTATCTGCTGCACGCCTACTTCGGCCGGGAGGGCCGGGAGGAGGCCGAGGAACTGCTGCACCGCAACTCCGGCAGCGTGGACGCGCCGCGGATCCTGGGCGCGTTCAACGAGGAGACCCCGGACTGGCTCAGCTTCTACATGTTCACCTACTTCACCGACCGGGACGGCAAGTACCAGCTCGGCACGCTGAAGGAATCCGGCTTCGACCCGCTCAGCCGGACCTGCGAGTTCATGCTCAAGGAGGAGGCGCACCACATGATGGTGGGCACGACCGGCGTGGACCGGGTGGTGGAGCGGACCGCCCAGGTGATGGTGGAGAACGACACCGACGACGTGGCCGCCCTCGGCGTGATCCCGCTGCCGGTCATCCAGAAGTACCTGAACTTCCACTACTCGGTCTCGCTGGACCTGTTCGGCGGGGAGACCTCGACCAACGTGGCCAACTACTACACCGCCGGGATCAAGGGCCGCTGGTCCGAGGACCGGCGCCGGGACGACCACAAGCTCACCGACGACGCGATGATGGTGGACGCGCTGACCGTCGACGCCAGGACTGGCGAACAGAGCATTGGGCAGACCGAGGTCTCCGCACTGACCGGGCTGAACACCGACCTGCGCCGCGAGTACATCGCCGACTGCGCCGGCGGCGTCAAGCGGTGGAACCGGATCCTGGAGCAGGCCGGGCTGCCGCAGCGGCTCAAGCTCCCGCACATCGCGTTCAACCGCAAGGTCGGCGCGTTCTCCAGCATCGAGGCCGGTCCCGACGGCGAGAAGCTGTCGGCGGAAGAATGGGAGCGGCGCCACGGCCAGTGGCTGCCCACCGACACCGACAAGACCCACGTCCGCTCGCTGATGCGGCCGGTCTACCAGCGGGGCAAGATCGCGGCCTGGATCGCCCCGCCCCGGCAGGGCATCAACGGGCAGCCGTTCGACTACGACTACGTCCACCTCAGCTAGCACTCGCGGTCGCGGCGCAGCCGGTCGAGGACCTCGTCCGGGTTCTCGGCCGACACCCGGATCATGGCCCGCACCGCGTCGGCCAGCGAGACCCGCGGCACGCCCAGCTCGACCGCCGCCGAATCCGCCCACCCGGTCAGCTGCCGGTACAGCTCGGGGCTCAGGTCCAGGGTGATCCGCACCGGCTTGGACCGGATCGCGGTCCGGCCCGCCGGCCGCGCGTCCGGCTCGGCGCGCCGCGCCGCCGCGGCCGCCATCTGCACCTTGCGCAGCTCGCGTTCCTTCTGCGGGCTCATGACCGCCCCGGCCGGCACTGCGGGCTCATGACCGCACCGAACACAGCGGGGCGCAGCGCTCGATCAGGTCTTTGGCCACGTGCCGCCACACGTCGGTGCCCGCCTGCTTGATGGGCACGCCGAAGCTCTGCGCGTAGATCTCCCGCCGCGGCACGGTGGTGGCCAGCACGTCGTAGCCCAGCCCGGCCAGGGCCTCCCGGGCGTCGGCGGTGGAGTGGGCGCGGGCCACGCACCGGTTCAGCAGCACTACCGAACGCAGCGGCGTTTCCCTGACCTCCCTGATCTCGGCGATCTCGTCCCGCACCGGCGTGGTCCGGTTGATCTCGATCGGGCTGGGCGCGCACGGGATCAGCACCTCGTCGGCGTAACGCAGCGCCGAACGCGCGATGGCGGCGTGGTCCTCGATCTGCGGCGTGTCGATGATCACCACGTCGTCGTGGGCGGCGATCTCGGGCAGGCGGCGGTGCAGCTCCCGCGAGGGCAGGGCCACGATCCGGAACGGGAAGGCAGCCTGCTGCGGCGCCAGCCCGGGATACATGGCGGCCAGGTCGGACCACTCCAGGGCGCTGCCGGATGGGTCGGCGTCGACGAGCAGCACGCTATTGCCGGCCTGTGCGAAAACATGTGCCAGCCAAACCGCGGATGTGGTCTTGCCTGTGCCCGGCTTCAGGTTAGCCAGGGCGAGGCTCAGCCCTGTCATCCGGGCATTATCGCAGTGTCGGGCCCGGAGCGACAGCGGGCACCCTGACGCCGGGCCGACAATGGGCCAGGTCACCGCAGTAATGCAGTATTTACTGCATTACTGCGAGTAGGGATGTGACGGATTCCCCCAGGTAACGGCACCGCCGGTGGCCGCGCGGGCCGGGCCCGCCATCGTTATCTCATTGTTATCTGGTACCGGCTCAGTTGATGGTGGCAGCCAGCCAGGACTCTAGCGCGGCCCGCTGACATCACGAGGTGGCCGCGGCGGATTCTTCCGGGCGGGCACGACGCGGCGAGCGGCCGCGCGGGCGCGGGGCGGGCTGCTTCCTGGCCAGCTCCTCGGGCAGCGGCAGCAGCGGGTTGGACGCGCTGTCCACCACGGTCTCGGCGATGTCGATGACCTTCAGCCCGCTGGCCCGGGCCACGTTGCGCATCAGGTCGAACGCCTGCCTGGGCTGCGTCCGGTGCCGTTCGGCCAGCACCCCGATGGCCTGCTCCACCCGGACCCGGGCGGCCAGCGCGTGCTCGAGCTGGGCCACGGTCACGGCCAGGCGGGCGGCCTCGCCCTCCTCGGTGACCGCCGGCGGGCCCGCGGGCGGCGGCGCGGGCGATCCCAGGTCGGCGGCCAGCAGGTCGGCGAGCACCATGGCGCTGGTCAGGTCGGCAGCGTCCTCCGCACCGACCTGCCAGCCCTGCCCGGACCGGCGCACGATCACCCCGTCCGGGGCACCCTCGTGCCGCGCCGTCTCCGCATCCATGTCTGTCCGTCCTGTAAGCGTACGCCACGGGCCGTTCGGGATATTAAAGATCTTTAGGCCGAACGGTCCGTGGTATCAGTGCTCGGCACTACGCCGCGCTGACCGCGGCCAACCTCTCGCGGACCTGCGCCGCCGACGGGTTGACCAGCGCGGTGCCGTCCGGGAGCACCACGGTGGGCACGGTCTGGTTGCCGCCGTTGACCGACATCACGAACTCGGCCGCGGCCGGGTCACGCTCGATGTCAACCTCGGCAACCTCGATGCCGTCCCTGGCCAGCTGGCGCTTCAGGTTCCGGCAGAAGCCGCACCAAGTAGTGGTGTACATCGTCAGCTGGCCGGGCACCCGCCGCCTCCTCGAATCGGTGAGAATACTGGATCGTGTAACACCGGCGGGGCGGTTTGCGTTCCCCGGAGGGAGGATCGGGTGACTGAAGTGGCGTCTGAGGCGCCCGATGCGGTGCTGGCCGCACTGGACCCCGAGCAGCGCGAGGTGGCCCTGGCCACCCGGGGGCCGGTATGCGTGCTGGCCGGCGCCGGGACCGGCAAGACGCGGGCCATCACGCACCGGATCGCCTACGCCGCCGCCGTCGGCCACCTCAACCCGGCCCACGTGCTGGCTCTCACCTTCACCGTGCGGGCGGCGGGGGAGATGCGGGGCCGGCTGCGGCAGCTCGGCACCGGGCAGGTACGGGCCTCGACCTTCCATGCCGCCGCGCTGCGCCAGCTCAACTACTTCTGGCCGCGGGTGGTCGGCGGCCGCCCGCCCCAGCTGATCGACTCCAAGGCCGCCCTGGTCCGCGAGGCAGCCAAGCAGGACGGGGTCCGGCTGGACAGCCCGGGCGTGGCCGACACCGCCGCCGAGATCGAGTGGGCCAAGGCCCTGCAGGTCCGCCCGGACGGCTACCCGCGCGCGGCCCTGGCCGCGGGCCGCACGCCCGCGGTCGGCGCGGACCCGGTCGCGGCGGTGTTCGCCGGCTACGAGCGGCTGCGCCGGGAGCGGAACCTGATCGACTTCGAGTCGGTGCTCGAGCTGACCGCGGCCATCGTGCTCGAGCACCGCGGCGCGGCCGAGGCGGTGCGGGCCAGCTTCAGGTACTTCGTGGTCGACGAGTACCAGGATGTGAACCCGCTGCAGAAGCTGCTGCTCGACGCCTGGCTCGGCGACCGCGACGAGCTTTGCGTGGTGGGCGACCCGCATCAGGTCATCTACACCTTCACCGGTGCCACCCCGGCCTACCTGACCGGCTTCACCGCGGAGTTCCCCGGCGCCACGGTGGTCCGGATGGTGCGCGACTACCGCTCCACGCCGCAGGTGGTCGCGGTGGCCAACCAGCTCCTAAGGGGGTACGGGGGGACGGGTAGTCCTTCCCAAGGGGGGTCTGGGGGGATGGGTCCCCCCAGTAGGAGTGGTGTTGGCCTGGGGAGGGTCGTCGTCCCCCCCGGGCCAGCACTCATCGCCCAGCGGCCGCCCGGCCCGCAGCCGGTGCTGACTCAGTTTTCCGATGACCCGGCCGAGGCGGCCGGGCTGGCCATCCAGGTCCGGGCCCTGCTGGCCGGGGGCGTGTCGGCCCGGGAAATCGCCATCCTGGTCCGGGTCAACGCCGACACCGAGCGGTTCGAGCAGGCCCTGGGCGAGGCCGGGGTCCCGTACGTGGTGCGCGGCGCCGAGCGGTTCTACGAGCGGCCCGTCGTGCGCCAGGCGCTGGTCCTGCTGCGCGGCGCGGCCCGCGGCGCCGACCCGGGGGATGCCCTGCCCGCCGCGGTCCGGGACGTGCTGACCGGCATCGGCTTCAGCGCGGCCGCGGCCCCGGGGGGCGGCGCCGCGGCCCGCGAGCGCTGGGAGTCCCTGGCCGCGCTCGCCCAGCTGGCCGACGACATGTACGCGGCCCGGCCCGATGCCACCCTGGGCGACTTCGCGGCGGAGCTGACCCAGCGGGCCGACCTGGGCTATGCCCCGGCGGTCGACGGCGTGACGCTGGCCTCGATGCACGCGGCCAAGGGGCTGGAGTGGGACGCGGTGCTGCTGCCCGGCCTGGTCGAGGGGCTGATGCCGATCGTGCACGCCAAGACGGCGGAGGCGATCGAGGAGGAAAGGCGGCTACTGTATGTCGCGGTGACCAGGGCCCGCGAGCACCTGTACCTGTCCTGGTCGCCCGCCCGGACGCCGGGCCGGGGTGCGGCCCGGCCGCGGTCGCGGTTCCTGGACGGCCTGCGCCTTTCCCGGCGCGGACGGTGAGGTGAGGATGGGCCGGGCGCTCGACGCGCTGCTCGACCTGCTCGACCTGGAGCAGATCGAGGTCAACATCTTCCGCGGGCGCAGCCCCGACGAGCGCCGGCAGCGGGTCTTCGGCGGCCAGGTGGCCGGGCAGGCGCTGGTCGCCGCCGGGCGCACGGCCCCGCCGGAACGGCCGGTGCACTCGCTGCACGCCTACTTCATCAGGCCCGGCGACCCGTCCGTGCCCATCGTCTACGCGGTGGACCGGGTGCGCGACGGGCGGTCGTTCACCACCCGCCGGGTGTCGGCCATCCAGCACGGCGAGACGATCTTCGCCCTGTCCGCGTCCTTCCACCACGCCGAGCCGGGCCCGGTGCACGCCGACCCCATGCCGGACGCGCCGCCGCCGGAGCAGCTCGAGCGGAACACCGACCGGGTGGCCCGGGTGTTCGGCCAGCCGCGCTCCCCGCTGCCCGGCCACCCGTTCGACCTGCGCTCGGTCGGGCCGCTGTCGGTCGAGGCCGAACGTGACCCGTCGCTGCGCACCACCCGGAGCCTGGTCTGGCTGCGGGTGGACGGCGAGCTGCCCGACGACGAGCTGCTGCACGTGTGCCTGATGACCTACGCCTCGGACATGACGCTGCTGGACAGCGTGCTGCTGGGCCACGGCCTGTCCTGGGCCGACGGCCGCACCTCGGGCGCCAGTTTGGATCACGCCATGTGGTTCCACCGGCCGTTCCGGGCCGACCGCTGGCTGCTGTACGCCCAGGAGTCGCCGGTGGCCTACGGCGCCCGCGGCCTGGCCCGCGGTGAGGTGTTCAACGCCGAGGGCGAGCTGGTGGTCTCGGTGATGCAGGAGGGCCTGATCCGGGTCCGATCGTGAAGGCGCAGGTCAGGCTGGCGCTTGAATTTTGCAGCAAAATCGCAGGTCAAAAAACTGTTGCCGCATTCTGGGGCAGCATTTAGGCTGCCTACATGTCCGTGGGCTAGTTGTCGACGCTCCTGGAGGGAGGTGCCCAACGTGACGAACTTCAACGCTGGCGAGCTGCTGGCCGTTCAGTGGCGTACGCGTCAGGGTGCCTTCAGCCCGCGCGTCATCTTCCCGGGGACAGGTGTGCTCGGTGTCGGTACCGGCACAGGTCCGTGCGCCATCGGTGCGCTTCCCATTCCGCATGTCCGGGTCAGGGCCGTTCCGGCCGTCCCGTCCATGGGCGCTCCGGCGGCTCAGCTCCAGCCGAATAACTACATGACCAGCGTTGACGCCGTTGGCGTCGGCAAAGCAGGTCCGCCTCCAGATAGGGCACCGGCCTAAACAGGCCGGCCGAGATCCCCTTGAGGCCGCGGACCCGCACACAGGGTCCGCGGCCTAGTTATTTGGGCCTAGGTCCCGAGACGGGTGAGGAATCGCCGAGACGAGAACTAGGACCGGCAAGCGAGAGGGGATGCACCGATGCAGTGGCGTGAAGCCACCGTCGGCAGGCAGGACGCGACGGGGTTCGAGGCGTACAGCTCCGCGAGACAGGGGCCGGCTTTCAGCGTGGCGGGTCAGCTGGCGCTGGCAGGCCCGGCCACGGCACTTCCGGTAGGGCTGGATCTTCCGTGCACGGAGGACCCGGAGCTGTTCTTCGCCGAGTCTCCGCAGGATGTGGAGCAGGCGAAGGCCATGTGCCGGGACTGCCGGGCCAGGCTGGCCTGCCTGGCCGGGGCGCTGGAGCGCCGGGAGCCCTGGGGTGTCTGGGGCGGCGAGCTGCTGATCCGCGGCACGATCGTGCCCCGGAAGCGGCCTCGCGGACGTCCGCGCAAGACCGAAGTGGCCGCGTAAGCGCGGTCACGGCAGAAACCGAAGGGCCGCGCAGGCAGGAACAGGGCCGCGCGGCCCAGACAGGCACACAATGCACACAACGGAGTGGTCAGCATGCGTTTGTTCGAAGAGCTCGCCCAGGAGCGAACTCGCAGCAGCATAGAACTAGCGGAGCGAATGCGCCCCGCCCGCCGCCTGGCGACCCTGCGCCGCGCGCGCCGGATGGAGACCCGCGCCGAGCGCCGCATGATCGAAGCCTGGCGCCGAGCCGCGGAACTCCGCGCCACCATCGAGCCCGCGGACTACTGAGATTCCAGCCGCGGCCCGGGCCTCCCGCCCGGGCCGCGGCCCGGGCGACGCCCGGCCGACGCCCGGCCGAGGGCAGGCCGACGCCCGGCCGAGGCCCGGCCGAGGGTAATGAAATGCCGGTTCCACTACCCTCTGGGGTGCTGAAATGCCGGTTTCATTCCGCTGAAGTGCGGCGCTTCGCCGCTCTGGTGTCCGCGACCGGTCAGCTGGTCAGGCTGGCAAACATGCCGGGCTCGTAGGTACCTCCCTTCTGGCGGACGATCACGCCGAGCCGGTTGGCCGCGTTGATCATGGCGACCAGGCAGACCAGCGCGGCGATCTGGTCGTCGTCGTAGTGCTTGCAGACCTGGGTCCATGTCTCGTCGGGCACGCCGTGGTGGGCGTCGGCGAGCCGGGTGCCCTCCTCGGCGAGCGCCAGCGCGGCCTGCTCGGCTTCGGTGAACTGAACACCAGATGCCGGCCACCCGGTCGCTGTGACAACGCCGGTGCCGCGACGTGCGCCACAAGCAGGCAACCAGGACCGGTTACCGTCTTTGGTGTCGCAAAACGGCGAGGCCCGGTGTCTGGTGGGTAACGCAGCCGAGAGTGAAGGAGCCTGCCCATGGCCGGCATGCCGCGGACCGCGCCGGAAGACCGCGCCGGGAGCACGCGCCGCGACGGCCGCCCGGACCCCGCCACCGAGGCGTTCCTCGCCCACCGCAACCTGCTGTTCACCGTCGCCTACGAGATGCTCGGTTCGGCCGCCGACGCGGAGGACGTCCTGCAGGAGACCTGGCTGCGGTGGGCGGACGTCGACCTTGGCACCGTGCGCGACCGGCATGCCTACCTGGTCCGGATCACCACCCGCCAGGCGCTGAGCCGGCTGCGCACGCTCGGCCGCCGCAAGGAGTCCTACGTCGGCCCCTGGCTGCCCGAGCCGCTGCTGACCGCGCCCGACGTGGCCGAGGACGTCGAGCTGGCCGACAGCGTCTCGATGGCGATGCTGCTGGTGCTGGAGACCCTCACGCCGGCCGAGCGGGCGGTGTTCGTGCTGCGCGAGGTATTCGATCTGGCCTACGACGAGATCACCGAAGCCGTCGGCAAGAGCCCGGCCGCTGTCCGCCAGGTCGCGCACCGGGCGCGGGCCCACGTCGCGGCGCGCCGGCCGCGCGGCGTCGTTTCTGCGGCCGAGACCCGGGACGCCCTCGAGGCGTTCCAGCGGGCGGCCGAAACGGGCGATCTGCAGCGCCTGCTCGACATTCTCGCGCCGGACATCGTCTTCCTGGGTGACGGCGGCGGCGTGGTGCAGACCGTGCGGGCGCCCGTCGTGGGGGCCGGCAAGGTGGCCCGCTTGCTGACCGCCGGGCTGAGCAGGATCGCCGCCGTGGCCTCATCTGCCGGGTCCCGACGAGGTGGAGTCCCAGCCCAGCGGCCTGGCCTTCCCCAAGGCCGACTGGCGCCCGGTGCCGGGTGATCGCGTCGTGGACGGTGTACCGGTGATGTACGCCTGGCATCGATTCGACCAGGCCCTGGACACTCCCGCCGCGAACCAGGCCGTGCTCAGCTGGTCCACGTGCGGCAACATCATCGGGCTGGCGTTCAGCGGACACCGGGATAAGGTCGACATCCACCAAGCGCACCGCACGCTCAACACCGGAGTCATCGGCCATACGATCCACTTCGTCGAGCCGTTCGACGTTTCGCAGTGGCTGCTGCTAGCGCACTGGGCCGACAAGGCGGCGAGCGGCCGGGTCTTCGGCCGGGGGCAGGTCTTCACCCGAGACGGCGAGCTGGTCGCCGAGTTCTCCCAGGACGCGATGGCCAAGAGCGCAGAAAGAGAAATGGACTGGCAGCACGCGATGTGAGTCCGGGAACCTCGGCTCGAGCTAGGGCTGCGGCTCAGGGTGTCCACGGTCGGCTCCGGCCGGCCCATCCTCTTTCATCATGATTACGGCATGGAAGGCGCGTCGGGCGACCTTATCGATGATTATTTCCTCGTCGGTGGAAGCAGCGGCACTCGCTCCTACGCGATCAGATCGCCCAATTCCGGGTGAACCTTGACCAGGAACTCTTGTCTGGCTGACGTGAATATTTATCGCGAAGTCCGGCGTCAAGGTCATCCCCCCGTCATCCCAGCGGAACCGGCGGCTCGCCGGTCTCACCACCTGCCAGGTACCGCTGGACCAGTGGCAAGACGCCTACGCCTG